>NZ_CP042412.1:0-3886003 GCF_007954505.1 Microbacterium sp. CBA3102
TCCTCGATGCTTGCCCGCCGTTCGGTCATGGGTAGACCGGCGGTGGCGGCGGTGAAGTTGTTGACGATGTTGGTGACGTTGATCTCGAACACCTCGGCGGCGGCATGAATGGCTGTCACCCAACGGTCTTCGAGACGAACCCGTTTCCGCCACAAAGGAAGCCCCGCACTGAACGACACGTAGTCGCACCATTCGCGGCCACTGACGACCATGCCTGCCATCATCTGCGCCATGTTCTCGAGCGGTGGCCTGTCAGCGAGCACCGTCTTGAGGTGTTCCTTCGGGCGACGTGACTTGATCTCAATCAGCCCGTCATCACCGACAAGACCGTCTGGTGAGTAGCCGATCCGGTAGCTTCCGAAGTCGCGAACCATGAACCCGACCTGTTCGACGGGGGCATAGTTCTCGGAGTATGCGTCACGGGCGAATGGTTCATCCTCAGTGCCGCGTTGCATGTCGAACGTCGGGTGCACATAGTCGACGTGACCGGTGATGCGTTCGGCCGCGAGCTGCATAGTGAGAGTGCGAGACGTGTCACCATCAGCCACCTCGAGCACCTTCGGCATCGCGGCGACAACAGATGTGCGCTCATCGTGCACCGTCTTGATCGGTGTGGGTTCCTTGCGCGCCGCGCTCATGCACGGACTGAACGCTTTCGCCCCACACTTCACACAGTCGACCGTGAACGCGTCACGAGACTTCTGGGTGATGAGTGCGCCGATTGTGGATGCGGTGACCATCCCGCATCTTGCGTCCACCCATTCCTGTGAGCCCTGCTCGAGCTCGGGATACGTTGTGAGGCTCATGCGCTTCTCCTGTTGTTCTGCTCGTCGAGTCCGTAGACCAAGCCGTTGTAGTCCGTCACGATGCGTCCTCCGGCCAGATGCGACGACCAGATGTGAATCGCGTATCCGTGATGGCGAACTTGGACAGTCCAGCGACGTACTCGAAGACGGTCTGCTCATTCACCTCGGCTACCCTGGCGGCAATCTCGTCGCCCACGTTCTCCGTGGTCAGAGCCCACACCTCACCGGGCTTAGCCTCATGCCAGGGCTTCTCCGGGTGAGCCTCGAAGTAGGCGCGGGCGGCGTCAGCGCCGAACGATTTCGGGTATCGATCGACGGTTGCGCGGGTTTGCCCGATTCCAGACATGCCATCCCGCTCGTTCAGAACGACAGCATCACCATCCTCATCCGGGTACACCACGTAGTCGGGGTTCTCGGGCCACCTCCACCGTCCGAGTTCTTCGTCACGCTCCGTGACCGTGGTCGTCCTTGGGTCAAACATGAGATGCCTCCTCGGCGTGGGTGAAGAGCCTCGACCGAAGTGCGATCGCGGCTAGGTTGGCTTCTTCCGGAGAGGCAAATGAGCCAGGAACGCGGTGTTCCACTCCGAAGTGGCGCGCAGAAGCCACCCAGCGCTTACCCCTTCGGTCCTTCCTTACGCCCCGGTATCCCGAGCTGTTGTTTGACTGAGGCCCGCGATTCTCAGCATTCTGTTTCGCCGTTGCAGGACGGAGGTGATCGGGGTTGACGCAGAGCCTGTTGCGGCAGCGGTGATCTGGCACAGTGCCGCGAGCGAGATCACCGTGTGTCAGCTCGAAGGCGATCACGTGCGCGCCGCGCCTCCTTCCCTCCCACCAGACCACTCCATATCCTTCTGAGGCTGCCCCCATCCACAGCCAGCAATCGCCGGACTTGTCGACCCGGCCCCAGAAGCTCTCGGCGGGATCGTCGAGCGCGGTCCCTCTTCGTCCGCAGTGGCGTTAGAGGCCGATCTGATCGACGTTGGGCGTAGTGACCAATGCACAACCCCAACGCATGCACAACACGAGTACATTTCTCGAATGAGCAATTCCTTGCCGTGTATTCGATCATGTCTGGTCCTTCCAGTACGTGTGGGGGCAGTCCATCCACACGGTCGGGTTATGGGTGATGACCACTTCTCCGTGGTCAAGGCAGAGCGGGCACGTCATGAGCAGATCTCGAGACTGACGATGCCGTCCTGAGCGGCTTCATCGGCGTTCTTCCGTCGCACCTCGTCGGCTTCGTGGACAGCCTCCGCGAGCGCCTCTGCGTGCGTTTCGAACGGGCTGGTGCACCCGCTAATGAACTTGCCCGTCTCGGAGTCGAACCGATCCCACTCCGAAACCCAACGGAGCTTCGCGGGCCAGATTTCGTCTGCATCCAGACCAGCGTCGTCGCTCGCATCCCGTCTCCGCACGATGGCCTTGAATTGCTCAGCCATCACATTTCTCCCTGCTCGATGCGGGCCTTTGTGAGCGCGTCGAGAGCGGCGGCTTCCTTCCCTTCGCGGTACTTGTAGTGCATGAGCGCCGCGGCCTTCTCTTCCTGAGCGAGCTGCAGTCTGTGTTCAAGCTCAGCGATCGATGTCATGGTGGTTCTCCTTAGAAGCAGGCCGCACAGTCGCAGTGCGGTCGCGGTTTGGGACGCACGCAGGCGTCAGATGGCTTGTGTGGTGGTTGTCCCGGTTCGGGGGGGTGCACTTCGGGCAGTCGGTGTCAGTCATGGGACGATCCGAGGCTCGATCGATGCGAAGGCGGTCATGAGGTCGAACAGTGCATCAGGAACGTCATCGTCGAACTCAGTCCCCTCGAACGCCTCACGGAAATCTGAACGGATCAAAAACCAGAGACCTTCGATGTGCGGCCTGTCGATTGCGTCCTGCATTCGCGGCAAGAACTCTTCGATCAGCACGTACGGGTCAGCGAGAACACTCCCCAGGTCACCCATTGATGATCACCAACCCGTAGACGAACCAGCCACCTGCAAGGGCACCGATAGCCCCGGATGTGATGGTGATGAACGTGGCCCATGCACGGGTGTCGTGTAGGGGGACGATGCGGACCGGTCTTGTATCTGCACGCTCCACCGGGAGCGGAGGGATACTGTTCGCAGTCATGGCCGGCTCATCTCTGAGCGCGAGAAGCTGACGTAGGTGGTGATCGTGAACGACGTCATGTCTCCGTTCCCAACGTGGTGGGGAACGACCGAGATGGAGTCCATACGCGGAGTGCATTCCTGCAACAGTGCGATCAACCCATCCCGGCTCAATCCGAAGCCGACTGTGCCGTCTTGCCTCGGGTAGTCATCGCTTCTGCTGAGCAGTTCGCCAATTGCCGGGTATCGCTCGCTCATGTCGTCTCCTTCGTCCTCTGCCCACTGCCGCTGCAGTCGAGGCATTCGTTGTCCTTCTCGTAGTCGGTCCCTTTACGGACCGTGGTGCTCCCCCAACCAGCGCAAGACGCGCACGGGTTGGGAACGGCCGGGTTTGGTCTTCGGTCATGCATCGCGGTTCGCGATCTCAAGCAGTACGTCGGCGTGACACGGCTGGCTCATGTGGCAGTCGCACGCGAGATCCTTGCCCCGCAGTGCCGTTCGGATCTCGTCCAGGCTTGGGCGACCTTCATACGGGATGCCTAGCAGTGACGGGTAAGACGAATAGCTCATCTGCACCCATCGGCCATCAACGTCTCGATTGAGGTATGTCTCCTTTGTCAGCCATTCCCGGTATTCGTCACAGAACATCTCCCGCGTCATCGTCGCCTGACCGTCCTCGCCGCCCCTCACGCGAGCGGAGAACGGGTTAGCCCACTTGGTGCGCCGGGAGACCTTCACCGTGTTCGGGGGCAGCTTCCAGCCCTTTTCGCGGGAATGCCAGATGCGCTCAGGCATGTCGAACTCCTTCGTCGTCGATTGAGTGAGGGCCGGGCTGATCCCCAGATCGCCCGGCCCTGCACTGGTCCGGCACCCCACAGGCCGGGTTCCCACTCCCCCAGAGAGTGGGAAGAGAGGAGGGGGTGACGGGAGCCGCAGGAGACCCCTCTCCTGGTGGACGCTCAGAACCGTCACCCCCGAGTGCCCGTGCGCCGATCTGTGAGCGCACGCACGGGCCGGACTTAGTTGTCGAAGCCGAACACGATCCGTAGATGGTCATGCGCGATTCCGCCATGGCCGTACCATCCCGGCTTGTCCCCCCAGCGCTTTCCCTCGTGGTCTTTCTGCTCGGGGTCTGCGGGGATGTCGGCCGCGTATCGGGTCAACGCCTCGATGGCACTGCGCAGCTCCTTCACGCTTTCGCTCAGCGAGTCCTCCCACACGTACTGCACGTACGTCTGCGGCTGGCGAGTGAGCACATCGCCCACTTCGTTCCCGCGTCGCTTCCACGAGGCTGCGTTCTCCAGATCTTCAGGCGTGATCTCCGCACGTTTGCCAGCCTCGTACTCCTCAACCGAGAGCGTCTGGATTCCGAAGCCCGAAACGCTCCCGCTCCACGTCGTCGGCTTGACGCCCGCACGCTTGATCTCCTCGTACTGCTCGGCTGAGATAGCGCCCGTTCTCCGCATGGGCTGGTCGAAACGCCCCTCGGCGTCGAACTGAAGCAGCTCGGCAAGGGTGAAGTAGGAATGGCTGTGCATGTCCACGTCCCACTGGTCGACTTCCGCGAGCCATGCGAAGCTTGCGTCTTCCGGCACGCCACGCGGCAGGGCGAGAGGCGCGATCGGGTCGCCGCGCTTGATGCCAGCGAAGCCGTATCCGTTGCGTACGTTGGCGAGAAGTGCGAACAGGTCGTAGTTCCGTTCGTCAAGCGGAACGGTGCCGCGACCTTCTCCGCGCCACGATGCGCGCGGGAAGATGTTGCTGTCGATCGGCACCCATCGCGATGTCGGCTCCTCGCTTTGCCTTGCGTATCGGGGCCGGAACTGCTCGGCCATTGAGTGAATATCTGCGCCCATGTCCGGGCTCCCTTCGTTGATCGAGTGCGCGCCGATGACTCGAACATCGGTGTCTTCCAGTCGCGCTGTGCCTTTCACCGATGGACCGTCGCTTCTCAGCCGCCACTTACACGGGTACTCCGCACCCTTTTCTTCGACTCCACCCGGTTGCGTTCCTGAGGGGCGGCATCTCCGCTGCCTAGCGGCCCGTCCATTCGTCCTCGTGCACCACAGGTCCACCGGTCCCCCACACGTCTTGTCGTGGGTTCTCCCTGATCCCGTAGCCCCCATCTGGGGGTGTCCGACCCCGTTGGCGTGGGGCCGGCATATCTTCACCGGTTGTGTGTATTGAGTTGTCAGCACGTGCGTTTTTGAGCGCACTAGTCCACGCCTCCCCACGACAGGGAGGTGCGGGGATCGTTTACGGGGATCAGCCGGACAGAGCCGCCAGACGAGTCAGCACACGGCCGGCATGGTCGAGATGCGCATCCGTAGCTTCGGAATAGCTCCACAACGATCGACGACACGTCTCGAGGGCTTTCGCCACGGAGACTGTGAAAGCAATACCTTCCGCACGGTCGAGCGGGAGGTCTTGCCGCAGCTCGAGCAGGATTGGATTCGTCGGGTTGGTCTGTGGGTACAGGGAGGAAGAGAACTGAGTCACGATGCACCACCAGATCGACGCCCTGCATCCCAGCCAGCGCAGAACAAGATGTGCTCACGATTGAGTTCGACGGGATCCGGCGAGCATCCGTAAGCCTTGCGGTAGTCCGACCAGTCACACGCTCGAAGAATGCGCTCATGCTCGGTAAGCGGCTGACCTTCGACGGCGAGGTGCTGATGTGCATCGCTCATCGCACACCTCCTACGCTCTTGCACGCGTACATGCGGTGGTCACGACGGACACCAGAACCAGTCACCACAACCGGGTCATACGCGTCACGTTCAGCCCAGTACCGCTTCGACGAACGGAACTCGAGGGCGATGTAACCGATCCACGCGAGGATGATCGCCGGGACAGCGAACCAGAGAGGCAGGGTGTCCATCACGCCACCGCCGAATCACGCTCGGGCAGCTTCTCGACGTAGCGGTCAAGCTCCGACTTCTGGAACATGACCCGCTTTCCGTCGCCCACCGGGATCAAATCGCCCGTCTTGCGGAGGTCGTCGATCTCACGCAGCGACTTGGAGAGGTAGTAGGCCGCAAGCTCACGGGTGAACAGTGCGGGCGGAAACTCGATCCGCTGCACAACGCCGGCGCTCATGACTCCACCGCCAACGCGGCGAGCTGTGCGTGCAGCTCGTTGATCCGCTTCTGGATCTTCTCGGCGCGGGTCAGGAACACGATCGGCTCAGAACGGAGCACAGTGAAGAGGTGACCGGATCGCTGACCGGCGCTCGACGCCCCGGAACGGGAAAGGTAACCCGTCTGTCGGCCGAACGTCCACTCCCCCGGTTCGTAGCGAATCGTGTAGGGGGTGCCATCGTCGTCCCATTCCTCGATGACATTGATGGGCTCGGCGTTCACGGCCCGGTACAGGTAGGTGCTCATCGTCCGATCTCCTTGCTGCGAAGCACGAGATCTCCGTGCTCGATGATGTACTTCTGCGCACGTGACCACGCATACTCGACGCCCTTAGGCGTCAGCTTCCCTGTGTGGAAAGCGAACCCGTTGACGGTCGACGTTCCCTTTACGGTCGTGGACAGCCCGCGGCGTTCGCCGCTGAGGGTCGCGTCTCCGTTGTCCTCACGGTTGCCCGCTACGAACATGTCGAGCTTGCGAGCAAGGAACTCGAACACCTGGGGCGCGGTCACCTTGATCCCGTTGTGGAGCGCCCACTTCACTATCTCGCGGGCGAAGTCTTGCCGAGTCGTAAATTCCTTACCGAGATTGTGCACGTGCGCCTGTGCTGCAAGCGGCGTGAGTGTGGCAACCTCGTGCTTCGCTGCGACCAACTCCTCTGCGGTGCGGGTGAACTGCTGAGCGAGCGCGAGGATGCCCTCGGGGGTTGAGATGTCGGGGATCGCAGGATTCTGCTTCACTCGCTTCTCCACCTCAATGAAGTACTGGCGAGCCTGCTTGCCCTTGTCGGTGCGCTGGATCATCGCGAGTTCCTTCGCCATGTCCAGGGTGAGGACGTGATCAGTCTGGGCGTAATCTCGGCCTCGCTCCTCGGATCTCACGTACTCAGAAATGAGCGCGTAGTCCTCGCCCTCCGCGAAGCCGTAGGCCAGCATCCGAGGAAACCAGTCGCTGTACCGCGCGCCAACTTCGAGGAACGCGTGCAACTCGCGGCCAGAGACGGCCTGTCGTCCGTCGTGTTCGCGGATCGGAATGAGAGCGTTCATACCGCTGCCTCGCGCTCACTGATCGGAATGAGGACATCGATGATCGAGACCTCGAAGTGCTGAGCGATGAGACCCAGTTCGTCGATGGTGAATGGGGTAGCGAGCAAGAGTCGACGCTTGAGAGTGCTGAGCGAGATCCCCGTCATCTCTGACAAGGTCTCGACCGACTCGCGGCGATCTGCGAGAATGGAGCGGACGGCCCTGGCCGCCTTGCCGCTCGGAGTCGAGTAGTTCATGTGAACTAAGATAGTTCCTCTGAACTAGAAAGCAAGCGCATTTGCGTGTTTCGTGTCAGATCTGACACGATGAGTCCGTGAGCGACTACGAACCCACTGCCGTATCGAAGGAAATTGCCTCCCGTCTCCGCGGGCAGATCGCCAGATACGACGTCAGCCAGGCAGAGCTGGCAACCCTGTGTGGTGTGAGCCAGTCCCAGTTCTCGAAGATCATCCGCGCCGCCCGTCCGATGACGGTCGATCATCTTGCGACGATCTGTGATGCGCTCGCGATCGACATGGGTGAGCTGCTTTCGAGCGTTGAGTCTCTGGTTCTGAACCAAGGGATCCGAGCTTCTGCGATCAGCTATGTCGACGAAGAGGTGCGGCTGGACCCGCCGTACACATGGTCCGACGACAGCCTCGACGGGTGGGGCGCGCAGGCGCTCGCGAGACTCCGCAATGTCGGCGGCGTCGAGGATGATGCCCCTGTGCTCTCCCGTGAGGAAGAGCAGGAGCTCAGGAAGAGCGAACACGACCTTGCGGCGTACCGCGGTCACAACGAGGCGAACATCCCGCACGCAGAGTAGGAGCCCGATGTACGGCGAACTGATCCACCACGCGGCCACGCTCGGCGCACAGGTTCATTTCGCTCACATCGACGATGACCCCGATCTACTCGGGTACTACCTGCCGAAGCGGAAGATGATCGTCGTCCGGTTGGGGATGACTTTCGATCAGTCCAGGTGGGTGCTGGGACACGAGTGCGGGCACGCTTACTACAACCACACGTGCAGCGGACCACACGTTCGTGATGCGGCTGAGCGGCAGGCGAACGCGTATGCAGCGCGGTTGTTGATCGACCCAGCCGAGTATGCCCGTCTCGAGGCGATCAACTCTGATCAGCATTGGCTGGCCGAAGAGTTCTCGGTGTCGGTCGAGGGGATCTTCGCGTACGAGCAGCATTGCCTGACCAAGCTCCGCGGCGTGACGTACAGCAGGGCGCGGCACGGGGTCGGTCAGTGGCGTCATCGAGCGTTCGCCGGTTAACGCAGAAAGCCGCCCGACACCTGAGTGTCGGGCGGCTTTGTGTCTGCTACTGGTCGAAGGCAGCTTGGAAGTGGGTGCCGATCGCTTCGAGCGCCTTGCGCGCCTCCGCAGACGACACGTGCTGATACCCACGGGTGGTTCGCACGTTGACGTGTCCCACGATCTCACCAATGACTTTCGCATCTACACCGAGTTCCATCAGCACTGTGGCCGTGGTGTGGCGCGCGAAGTGTGTCGTGGGCGTCGGGGGTGTTCCGTCCGGTCGATCCTTCGGCGGCAACGCCTGGTCTGCGGTGATCACGCCGGCGTCGAGAAGGATGGATCGCCATTCGATCTGGTCCTGCTCCGCGGTGATCGGGGAGCCGTCAGGGTTGCGCCAGATAAGACCGTGAGGGTTGGGGCGCTTGTTCGCCTTGAGGTACTTCTTGAGTTCCTTCTCCAGCGCCGGGATCAGTGGGAACGTACGGACCCTCCCTGACTTTGGCCGCACAAGACAGAGCCGACCGTCGAGCGGTTCATGCACGAGCCCTGCTCCCACCATCAGTCGTCGACTCGGGCAGGATCCAGCACGCTTCTTGCCGCACTCCCCGCCACATCCATGTTTGAAGCGAACCTCGGAGAGGGACCACTGGATGGTGAACTCATGCCGCACGAGGTCGATGCTGTCCAGCGTGGCTCCTAGCCGCTCTCCCTGCCTCATTCCGGTCAGGACGGCGAACCACCAGCGCACGCCGTCAGGACGACGCAGAGCGGCTTGCAGCACCCGTAGAGCGACATCTGTGTCCAGAGCACCGCGCGCCCCTTCGCCTGTCCCCGGTGGCGTGACATCGGCGGCTACGTTCTTCGCACAGACGCCATCGAGTCGGGCAGCATCGAGCATCGACGACATCACCGCGTGAACCTTCTGCGCCGACGAGATCGCTCGCCCTGCCTCGGTGACGGCCAGCGTGACGGCGCGGACATCTGACGGCCTGAGTGCCGATATCCGCTTCTTCCTCAGCGGTGGCACGATCCACTTGTTCACCGCAGACTCATACCCCGCGAGAGCTGCAGGCTTCATCTTGGGTTCACAAATCGTCCTGAGCCAGTGATCGGCCCACTTCTCGACGGTCATCGTCTTGTCCAGCGGAGCACCGTACTCGTTCACCTCTGCGCGGAGGGCATCAAGCTTGTCGCGAGCTTCCTTCTTCGTGCGGCCCGTGACGTACTTCTGTTTGCGGCGTCCGTCCGGGTGGAACCCAACGTCGATCACCCCGCGCCAGTGCCCCCGCGACTTGATCTCGTAGAGACCTCCGTCTCCGTTGCTACGAACCTTCGGCATCATCTCTCCTCGGACCGGTGCACACATGGATGCACACATACACCTGCAAAACATATGTTTGCAGGTGCCGCCGACATGAACGCCGAAACCCCCGGAATCTCAAGGGATTCCGGGGGTTTGATGGAGCCGCTTGTCAGAATCGAACTGACGACCTTTTCATTACGAGTGAAATGCTCTGCCGACTGAGCTAAAGCGGCGTGCGACGCGTGAGCGGCGCGATCACCGATCTTACCCTGTCTCGCGCTCGCTCGCGAATCGGGCCGGTCTCACTCGCAGCGGAGGCCGTCTTCGGGCACCACGTCGTCGAGCAGGAACGCCTCGACCGCGTCGTCGACGCAGGTGTTGCCCTTGTTGTAGCCGGTGTGCCCCTCGCCCACGCGAGTGATGAGAACGCCCTCCTCCAGCTGATCCGCGAGCGATTCGGACCACTCGTACGGGGTCGCCGGGTCGTTGGTCGTCCCGATCACGAGGATGGGTCCCGCACCTTCGGCCGTGATCTCACCCCGGGTTCCGGTCGGCGGATAGGGCCAGACCTCGCAGGAATCCGGACCGCTCCAATACGGCGCGATGGTCGGGGCACCCTCGGCGATCTTGGCATCGATGGCGGCTTCCGCGGCGGGGTCGTCCTCCACCGGGTAGTCCATGCAGTTGTATGCGCGGAACGCCTCGGTGGAGTTGTCGATGTAGACGCCGTCTTCGCGGCTGTTGTAGAAGTCGGCGAGGAGGAACGCCGAGGTCGGGTCGCCCTGCAGAGCCTCATCGAGCGCCTGCGTGAGGAATCCCCAGTTGTCCTGCGAATAGAGCGCCGCGATGATGCCCGTCAGCAGGGTGTCCGCGCCCATGAGTCGACCGTCTCCGCTCTGCAACGGCGTGCGATCGACGCTCGCCAGCAGCGCTCCGAGATCGGCCATCGCTTCATCGACCGTCCCGGCGAACGGGCACTCCCCGGAGTCGAGGCAGCTCTGCATGTAGGCGCGCAGCGCCGATTCGAAACCGAGTGCCTGCGTCGCGCCGACCTCGAGGCCGGGGACAGCGGGATCGATCGCACCGTCGAGCACCAGACGCCCGGCCTTCTCGGGGTAGAGCTTCGCGTAGGTCGCGCCGAGGAATGTGCCGTACGAGTAGCCGAGGTAGTTCAGCTGCTTGTCGCCCAGCACGGCACGGATCAGATCCATGTCGCGGGCGGCGTTGACCGTGGTGATGTACGGCAGGATCCCGCCGCTGTTCGCATCGCACGCCTCGGCGAACGACTTGTGCGCGTCGAGCAGTTCGGCCTCCCACTCCGCGGTACCGCGGGCGGCGGCGGGGATGCCGTAGAGGTAGTCGTCCATCTCAGGGGCGTCGTAGCAGGTCACCGCGGTCGAGTCGCCGACTCCGCGCGGGTCGAAGCCGATCACGTCGAAGTTCTCGATGAGGTCGGCCCCGACAGCGAATCCGAGGTTGTTCAGGACGAGGTCCACACCGCTGGCACCAGGGCCACCGGGGTTGGTCAGCAGCGAGCCGACCGGGGTGCCCTCCGCCCGATGGCGCACGACCGCGAGCGTGATGTCGCCCGCTGCCGGGTTCTCCCAGTCGAGCGGCGCCGTGACGTCGGTGCAGTCGAAGCCGGTGCCGCACTCGGTCCAGGTCAATTCCTGCGAGTAGAACGGCAGCAGGTCTTCTGCCACACCCTCGGTATCGGGAGCGGCGGTCGTGGACGGCCGCGAGGACTGCTCGGGGATCATCGCGTAGAGGCAGCCGGAGAGGGCGACGGAAGCCGCGGCGAGGCCGGCGATGACCCCGAGGGCACGCCGGAAGCGGGAAGTCGATCGGTTGTTCACGGTTTCCTCCCGCTCGTGATCGTCACGAGCAAGCTCTCCAGGGCGAGCAGCGGAGCGACGTTGCGCTCCAAGGACTGCCGCGTCTCGGCTAGGTGGTCAAGTACGACAAGAGTACGGGTCACGGGCCAGACGGCCGCGAGCTCCTCGAGTTCGGGACGGAGTTCTCGGTTGATGAGGTCGCCGCCACGGTCGAACTGCAGCATCACGACGTCACGGAACAGCGATTGCAGGTCGGTGAGCACCCGGTCGATCCCGTCGCGCAGACTCCGGGTGGCGCGCTTCTTCTGATCGTCTTCGAGCGCGGACAGCTGGGTGCGCAGCGCCGGCGGCACAGCCTGGCCCTCCGCGATGCCGATCGTGCGCAGCAGCGAGGCGCGCTCGCTCGCATCGCGCTCGGCCGTGAGCGCCTTCGCATCCTCCGTCGCGGCCTGGATGATCCGGCCGGCGACCTCGACGGCATCGCCGACGCCACGTACACCGAGGACGGATCGCAGCGTCTCGTCGCGGCGACGGCGTGCCGCATCGTCGGTCGCCAACCGCTGGGCCATGCCGATGTGGCGCTGCGCGTGCCGCGCGGCCTGCTCGGCGATGGCCTCGTCCGCCCCCGTGCGCAGGCTGATGAGACGCGCGACATCGTCGACGTCCGGTTCCGTCAGCCGCAACGACCGCACGCGAGAGCGGATCGTGGGCAGGAGGTCGGCCTCGCTGGGGGCGCACAGGATCCAGACCGTCTGCTCCGGCGGCTCCTCGAGCGCCTTCAGAAGCACGTTGGACGTGCGCTCGACCATGCGGTCGGCGTCTTCGACCACGATCACGCGATATCGCCCCGCGGAGGGCGCGAAGTAGGAGCGCTCCACCAGGCCTCGGGCCTCGGCGATCGTGATGATGACCTTGTCGGTGCGCAGCGCGGTGACGTCGGGATGCGTGCCCGCCAGCACTTGCCGCATCACGTTCTCGTCGTCGGGGTGATCGGCGATCAGCGCGGCCGCGAAGGCATAGGCCAGGGTCGATCTTCCTGATCCGGGTGGACCGGTGATCAGCCAGGCGTGCGACAGCGCGGCGGGATCGGAGGCGGCGGCACGGAGCGTGTCGACCGCGGCGTCCTGCCCCCACACATCCACCCACGGGAAGGGAGCGGGAACAGTCTGGGGCATGTACTCAGCCTAATCGGGACCACCGACCTCGTCGGGACCTGACCTCCCCGCGCGGAGAGCCGCGGCCTGATCAGCCGAGCAGCTCTCCGACCCGCGCGCGGATCCGGTCGGCGATGCTCTCGGGAGAGGCAGCGGCGTCCAGAACCAGGAACCTGTCGGGCTCGGCGTCGGCGAGCGCGAGGTAGGCATCGCGGACCCGGCCGTGGAACTCTTCCTGCTCGGCCTCGAGGCGGTCGAACGGCTTGTCCGCCGAGTCGAGACGGGTGCGTGCTGCCGCGGGATCGAGGTCGAGAAGCACGGTCAAGTCAGGAAGCGCACCTTCTGCCGCCCAGAGCGACAGGTCGCGGATCTCTTTCGCATCGAGCACGCGCCCGGCCCCCTGATAAGCCACGGACGAATCGAGGTAGCGGTCCTGCAGCACGACCTCGCCACGCTCGAGCGCCGGTCGCACGACGGTCGCGACGTGATGCGCACGGTCGGCCGCGTACAGCAGCGCCTCCGCGCGCGGTGCGATGTCACCGCGGTGATGCAGCACGATGTCGCGAATCAGCTGGCCGACCTCGGAGCCGCCCGGTTCACGCGTGCGCACGACCGTGCGACCCGCAGCCACGAGCCACTCGGCGAGCAGGTTCGACTGCGTGGTCTTGCCGGACCCGTCGCCGCCTTCGAGTGTGATCCACACCCCGCGGCCTGAGGTCACGAGTCCGCCTTCTCGGCGGCCTTCGCGGCCGCGTTCGCCGCACGGGTGGCCGCCGCCTTCTTCGCCGCCGCCGACCGCGCGGCCGATGTCGCCGCTGTCGTCTTCTTCGCGGGAGCCTTCTTCGCGGAGGTCGCCTTGGCCGCCGTCTTCTTGGCTGGCGCCTTCTTCGCCGGGGCCTTCTTCGCTGCTCCCCGCTTGGGGGCCGGCCCCTTTGCACGCTTGTCGGCGAGCATCTGCACCGCGATCTCGAAGGTGATGTCTTCGACGGTCTGACCACGCGGGATGGTCACGTTGGTCTCTCCGTCGGTGACGTACGCCCCGAAACGACCGTCGCGAATGCGGATCGGCTTGCCGCTGACGGGATCGGCCTCGAACTCGGCGAGTGCGCTCGACGCCCGTCGACCGGCACCGTATTTCGGCTGCGCGTAGATCTCGAGCGCCTGCTCGAGCGTGATGCTGAAGATCTGCGACTCGCTCTCGAGGGAGCGGGAGTCCGTGCCCTTCTTCAAGTATGGACCGAAGCGGCCGTTCTGCGCCGTGATCTCATCACCGGATTCCGGGTCCACACCCACCACGCGCGGGAGGCTGAGCAGCTGCAGCGCCGTGTCGAGGTCGATCTCATCGACGGACATCGAGCGGAAGAGCGACGCCGTCCGCGGCTTGGGTGCCGCGTCCTTCTTCGCTCCGCGCTTCGGCTTCGGGGCCTCGACGACCTCTCCGGTCGCTTCATCGATCGCGGCGTCTTCCGCCACCGGATCGTTCTCCTGCACATAAGGCCCGAAGCGGCCGTCCTTGACGACGACGATCTTGCCGTTCGCCGGGTTCTCCCCGAGCACGCGGTCGCCCGCGACAGGAGCATCGATGAGCTCCTGTGCCTTCTCCGCTGTCAGCTCATCGGGCGCCAGGTCTTCCGGCACGTTCACGATGCGCGGCTTCGCTTCCGGGTTCTCGGGGTCGGCGACCTCGAGGTAGGGGCCGTACTTGCCGAAGCGGAGAGTGGCCGTGTCGGTGATGCGCGTGGAGTTCAGCGCACGCGCATCGATCTCGCCGAGGTTGTCGACGACCTGGCGGAGACCGACGTGCGAGTCCGAGCCGAAGTAGAACGACTTGAGCCATTCGACACGGTTCTGTTCACCGCGCGCGATGGTGTCGAGGTCGTCTTCGAGCGCTGCCGTGAAGTCGTAGTCGACGAGGTCCGCGAAATGCTCTTCGAGCAGACGCACCACGCTGAACGCCAGCCAAGTCGGCACCAGGGCCTGGCCGCGCTTGACGGCGTAGCCGCGGTCGAGGATCGTCTCGGGGATCGACGCGAAAGTGGAGGGACGACCGATGCCCTTCTCCTCGAGCACCTTGACGAGCGAAGCCTCGGTGTAGCGCGGCTTCGGCGTGGTGCGGTGGCCCTTCGCCTCAGCGTCCGACACCGCGAGCTGATCGCCCACGGCGACGGCCGGGAGCGACTGGTTCTCTGCGGCATCCGCGTCACCGCGCTTCTCGTCCCGCCCCTCCTCGTAGGCCTCGAGGAAGCCCTTGAAGGTGTAGACGGTTCCGGACGCCGTGAACTCGGCCTTCTTCCCCGCGGCATCGACGGCGATGGTGACCGTGGTGGTCTCGTACTTCGCGTCGGCCATCTGGCTGGCCACCGTGCGCTTCCAGATGAGGTCGTAGAGGCGCTGCTCATCGCGATCGAGCTCGGACGACAGCGATGCCGGCGTCCGGAAGTTGTCGCCCGAGGGACGGATGGCCTCGTGCGCCTCCTGCGCGTTCTTGCTCTTGGACTTGTAGACCCGCGGCTTCAGCGGCACGGCGGCATCACCGTAGAGGGCCACCGCCTGGCTCCGCGCCGCCTGCACCGCCTGGGTGCTCAGCGACGTGGAGTCGGTACGCATATAGGTGATGTACCCCTTCTCGTACAGCCGCTGGGCGACACCCATCGCCTGCTTGGCTCCCATGGAGAGCTTGCGCCCGGCCTCCTGCTGCATCGTCGAGGTCGTGAAGGGCGCGTAGGGGCTGCGCGTTCCCGGCTTGGCCTCGACCTTGGTGACGGAGCCGGAGCCGACCGCGTCGATCGCCTCGGCGAGAGCGGAAGCCGCGGCTTCATCGAGGACGACGACGGCCTTCTTGAGCTTTCCGTCGTCGTCGAAGTCGGCGCCTCGCGCGAGCTGGCCGCCGTCGACGCGGACGAGGCGGATCTTGAAGGACGTGCCGGTCGCCGCGGCTGCGGCGTCGACGTCCCAGTACTCGGCGGAGGTGAACGCCATGCGCTCACGCTCCCGGTCGACGATGAGTCGGGTCGCCGCCGACTGGACGCGTCCTGCGGAGATTCCGGTCTTGACCTTGTACCAGAGCACCGGGGAGACGTCCCAGCCGTACAGACGGTCGAGGATGCGGCGGGTCTCCTGGGCATCGACGAGGTCGTGGTCGAGCTCGCGGGTGTTGCCGACGGCCGCCTGGATCGCATCCTTGGTGATCTCATGGAAGACCATGCGCTTGACCGGGACCTTGGGCTTGAGGGTCTCCAGAAGGTGCCAGGCGATCGCCTCGCCTTCGCGGTCCTCATCTGTCGCGAGCAGGAGTTCGTCGGCACTCTTGAGGGCGCGCTTGAGCTCGGCGACCGTCTTGGTCTTGCGATCGGACACGACGTAGTACGGGTCGAACCCGTTGTCGATGTCGATCGAGTACTTCCCGTAGGCCTGCTTGTCCTCCGCCGGAATGTCCTTCTTGTCGGCGAGGTCGCGGATGTGGCCGACGGAGCTGAGCACCTCGTAGCCGTCGCCGAGGTATCCCTGAATAGACCGCATCTTCGTCGGGGACTCGACGATGACGAGCTTCTTGCCTTCAGCCAAGGGTGCGTCCTTTCTTCGAAGCACACCATACACACCACTGTGTGGGGTCATTCACAGTGAGCGAGGTCGCGCGGCCGTCACTGTCCCTCGGGTGGCCCGGCACGGGCTCGGGAGACGGCTGCGAGTCCAGCGTACGCCGCCTGCACCTCCACGGTCGCCACGAAGCCCTCCAGAACGCATCCGGTGAGGTCGGCACCGGCCGCCTCTGCGACCGTCGCGGCGAGGGCGCACGGCTCCGCCGAGGTCGGCACGGCGCCGCTGGCGGCATCGGCCGCGGCGAGTGCCGCGGCATCCGCAGCGCCCGCCGCCCGCTGCGCCGTCACCGAAGCACCGGCCACGGCCGCCAAGCCGAGGGACAGCGCGGCCGCCACGGCGAGGACACCCGCAGCGAGCGCCGTGCCCGCCATCAGAGTCCTCCGTCGAGCGCGCAGCTCGACGCCCGCAGGGGCACCCGCACCGCCGCACCCCACGAGACCTCCACCGACGAGGTGACGCACACGAGCTCACCGCGGCGTGACGCGGATACCCCGGCGCCGGGGACCGCCGCACGCACAACCCCCTCCGCGGCGCCGAGTCCTTCTCCCCGACCGAGCAGGCGAGCGGCATCGGCCGACGCATCCTGCAGCGCGACCTGACGCGACGCCGCTCCGAGCGCACCCGCGCCCAGCAGCAGGGCCAGCACCACAGCGGGCACGGCGAGCGCGAGCTCTGCCGCGACCGATCCCCGCTCTCCCCCGATGGCGATGAGCGATGTTGTCCGTCGTCGCCACAGGGCCATGATCGGCAGCCTCCTCACGACACGGTCAGGGCGCGCCGCACGAGATCCGTCAGGATGCCGCGGACTTCATCGGATCTCATGATCACGACGAGGAGACCGGCGAACGCGACAGCCGCCATGGTCGTGATCGCGTACTCCGCTGTGGCCGCACCGGTGTCGTCGCCGAACAGCATCGCCGCCCTGCGCCGGTCGAGTCGGGGAATGGTCGTCATGGTGTTCCTTCTTTCTCTGAGATGTTTCGCATGGAGGAGGGACCGCCACGCGGGCGATCACAACGGCAAGGGTGTCGATGACAGGACGCTCAGGAGCATCGGGGCCACACCGAGCAGGAGGAACGCGGGCAGGGTGCACACTCCGAGAGGGATCAGGAGTCGTGTCGAGAGCTTCGCCGCGCGGAGACGGCCTCCGACCCGAGCGGCATGGCGGTCCTGCGCCGCGGACGCACGGAGCAGTTCCACCGCGGGCACCCCTGCCGCTCGGGACAGATCGAGCACGGCGCGGATCCGCTCGTCACTCCCTCCGGAGGCAGAGCTGTCGTCCACGAGTGCAAGCGCTCGGTCGATGGACGCTCCTCCGGCGAGCGCGACGGCCACGAGTTCCGCGCGCATCCCTGGCGTGCCCGGCCCTGGCTTCGCCTGCCGCAGAAGTCCCTTCGTCCACTGTCGCGCCGCCAGCACCAGGAGCAGGCCCACGACCACGCACCCGGCGCCGAGGGGGTTGCCGACGATGACGCCGAGGGTGTCGAAGCCGAGCGCGAATCCGAGAAGGAGCCCCGCGAGCGGCATCCAGAGCAGCAGACGGGCTGTTCCGGCGGGTTCCGCGAGGGCGATGCGGACGTCGTCGGCTGCCGAGGCGGCATCGCGCAGCGACTCCGCGATGATCCGGAGCACCTCCGCGAGAGGTGCGCCGACGGTCGTCGCGATCTCCCACGCGGCTGCGAGATCGGTCCACGCCCCCCGCTCGGCTTCGATCGCCGAGAGGAGAGGGACGCCCTCGTCGACCCGCCCGACCACGGCCACCGCATGCGGGTCGCCGGTGCCTGCGAGATGTCGCCACGCAGTGAGAGGAACCGCGCCCGCCTGCAACAGCACCGCCAGCGTCTGCACCGATGTCGCGGCTTCCGCGGCGCCTGCCGACTCATTGCGGTGCGCCTGCCTGAGTCGGATCACCACGGGGACACCTCCTCGATATCCAGGCGATCGGCCACGAGCACGAGGCGACCGGCCTGGCGTATCCGACGGACACCATCCGGGGTTCGATCGAGATGGAGAACCACGGAGAACGCGCTCACCGCCTGCCGTGCGAGCGCGGTGGCATCCATTCCCGCGAGCGCACCGAGCGCCTCGAGTCGGGCGGGCACGTCGCGCAGACCGCTGGCGTGCATCGTGCCCGCTCCCCCGTCGTGCCCGGTGTTGAGCGCGCTGAGCAACTCACGCACCTCCTCCCCTCGACACTCCCCGACCACCAGCCGATCGGGCCGCATACGCAGGGACTCCCGCACCAGGCGAGCAAGGGTGATCCCGCCCGCCCCCTCCAGATTCGCCTGGCGGGCTTCGAGCGCGACGTGGTGCGGGTGCCGGGGACGCAACTCCGCCACATCCTCGATCGTGACGATGCGCTCGGTCGGCGGGACCTCGGAGAGCAGCGCGGACAGCAACGTCGTCTTTCCCGTTCCGGTGCCCCCGGTGATGAGGATGTTCGCCCGGTCGGCGACGAGCCCGAGCAGCCAGGCCTGCTGGCGCGCGTCGAAGGCGCCGAGGGCGGCGAGCGCCGCGAGATCCGCCGCGCGCACCCTCGGGATGCGGATCGAGAGCGCCGTTCCCGTCGTCGAGACCGGCGCGAGCACGGCATGCACGCGGATGCCGGAAGCGAGACGGACGTCCACGCACGGCGCTTGATCATCGAGGTGTCGTCCGCCGAGACCGACGAGAGCGACCGCCAGATCCCTGACCTCTCGCTCGGAGGCCCGCCACTGCGTCGCCGGTTCCGCGCCGCTGCCGCGGTCGACGAACAGCCCGGCCGTGCCATTCACGAAGACATCGGTCACGGTGTCGTCGATGTGGGCGAGAAGGGGACCGAACGCGGGATCGAGGTGCAAAGGGTCGAGGAGGGAGTCCGTCCGGGCGGAGGCCGCTCCCCGGGGCTGGATGACGAACGAATCGGGCATACAGCGACGCTAGGCGGCACCCCCGGCACGAGAACGTGGTCGAGTACGGGCGGAGCGGGGCCTGTGTAGAAGTGCCATCCGGCAACGCCCGTGCAGGAGTCGATCGGGCATCGCGGGAGCCGTCACGCGGGAGCGCTCCCAAACGAAATGGGCGGCACCTCACGGGGGGAATGAGATGCCGCCCACGGTGGGCCACGATCGGGGGAATCGGGCGCACCAAGGCCGGAATGAGATCTCGGCTGTCGTCGAGTGTACGCAAGGCAACCGTCCTCACAAAACCGAAACCACTACCGACTTTCGGCAGTATTCGAGGGGAGTCCGCGGGGATAGATTCACCCTGACCTGGTCGTCCACCCCACGACCATGCTCGAACGACCGAATGCCGCAAAGGAGCGCCTGCCGATGAGCAGCCAGATCGACCACCTTCTCGATGAGACCCGGCGATTCCCGCCGTCGGAGGAATTCATCGCCCAGACCATCTCCTCGCCAGAGCTGTACGAGCGCGCCGCGGCTGATCGCGAGGCCTTCTGGGGAGAGCAGTCCCGCGAACTCGTGCACTGGCACAAGCCGTTCACGCAGGTGCTCGATTGGACGAATCCGCCGTTCGCGAAGTGGTTCGACGACGGCGAGCTGAATGTGGCGTACAACTGCCTCGACCGTCACGTCGAGGCCGGCAACGGCGACCGCGTCGCGCTGCACTGGGAAGGAGAGCCCGGCGACTCCCGCCGCATCACCTACGCCGAGCTGACCGACGAGGTCAAGCGTGTCGCCAACGTGCTCGAAGGGTTGGGAGTGGGGCAGGGCGACCGCGTCGCGATCTACCTGCCCATGATCCCCGAGGCGATCGCCTCGATGCTCGCGGTCGCGCGTCTCGGCGCCATCCACTCGGTCGTCTTCGGCGGATTCAGCGCCGACAGCCTGCGCTCACGCATCGACGACGCCGGAGCGAAGCTGGTGATCACGGCAGACGGCGGATACCGCAAGGGCCGTGTCTCGGCGCTCAAGCCCGCGGTCGACCAGGCACTGGCCGATCGGGGCGACGGTGAGCAGCAGACCGTCGAGCACGTGCTGGTCGTCAAGCGCGGCGAGAACGACGTCGACTGGGTCGAGGGCCGCGACGTCTGGTGGCACGACGTCGTCCCCGCAGCGTCGTCCGAGCACACCGCATCGGCGTTCCCGGCGGAGAACCCCCTCTTCATCCTGTACACCTCGGGGACCACCGGGAAGCCGAAGGGCATCCTGCACACCTCCGGCGGCTACCTCACCCAGGCGGCGTACTCGCACAAATACGTGTTCGACCTGCACCCCGAGACCGATGTCTTCTGGTGCACGGCTGACATCGGCTGGATCACCGGGCACAGCTACGTGGCCTACGGCCCGCTCGCGAACGGTGCGACCCAGGTGCTCTACGAAGGCACGCCGGACACCCCGCACCCCGGCCGCTGGTGGGAGATCATCGAGAAGTACAAGGTCTCCATCTTCTACACCGCGCCGACCGCGATCCGCTCCTTCATGAAGATCGGCCGCAGCGTCCCGCAGAAGTTCGACCTGTCGTCGCTGCGCCTGCTCGGCTCGGTCGGCGAACCCATCAACCCCGAGGCGTGGATGTGGTACCGCGACGTCATCGGCGCAGGCAAGACCCCGATCGTCGACACCTGGTGGCAGACCGAGACCGGAGCGATCATGGTCTCCGCCCTCCCCGGCGTCACCGAGACCAAGCCCGGGTCCGCCCAGGTGCCGCTGCCCGGGATCTCGATCGATGTGGTCGACGAGAGCGGTGTCGAAGTCGGCAACGGCAACGGCGGCCTGCTCGTCATCACGGAGCCCTGGCCGAGCATGCTGCGCGGAATCTGGGGCGACCCGGAGCGCTACCGCGAAACCTACTGGGAGAAGTTCGAGGACCAGGGCTACTACTTCGCCGGAGACGGGGCCCGCCTCGACGAGGACGGCGACCTGTGGCTGCTGGGGCGCGTCGACGACGTCATGAACGTGTCGGGCCACCGCCTGTCCACCGCCGAGATCGAATCGTCGCTGGTGGCGCACGAAGCCACCGCCGAGGCCGCCGTGGTCGGGGCATCGGATGAGACCACCGGGCAGGCCGTCGTGGCGTTCGTCATCATCAAGGAGAGCTACCTCGCGGCGCATGAGCCCGCCGGACTCGCCCAGCTGCTGCGGCTGTGGGTCGGCGAGCAGATCGGCGCCATCGCGCGTCCGCGTGACGTCTACATCGTCGGCGAACTCCCCAAGACGCGATCCGGCAAGATCATGCGCCGTCTGCTGCGCGATGTGGCCGAAGGCCGCGAGGTCGGTGACACGACGACCCTCGCCGACACCGCAGTGATGAGCATCATCTCGGCCCAGGTGAAGTAAGCCCCTGAAAGATCGAAAACGCGCCTCCCGGGCTTCCGGGAGGCGCGTTTTCGATCCCGCACGCGGGCGGGGCGGCGGGTCAAGCGAGGCGGAAGGCCACCTCGACCTCGACCGGACTGCCGAGGGGAAGCTCCGCGACGCCCACGGCTGCGCGGGCGTGGCGTCCGGCATCCCCGAAGATCTCGCCAAGCACATCGCTGGCACCGTTGATGACCCCGGGCTGCCCGGTGAAGCCTTCGGCGGAGGCGACGAATCCGCCCACGCGCAGCACACCGGCGATGCGGTCGAGTCCACCCGCGGCATCCGCTGCCGCGGCGAGAGCGTTCAGCGCACAGGTCCGTGCGTAGGTCTTCGCATCCTCGGCGGAGACCTCCGCACCGACCTTGCCCACGGCGGGGAGCGCGCCTTCGATGAACGGCAGCTGGCCCGACGTGTACACGAGCCCGCCGTGCACGACCGCGGGCACGTAGGCGGCCACCGGTGCGGCGACCGCGGGCAGCTCGATGCCGAGCTCGGCCAGGCGGGAAGCGACGGTCATGCCTGCTCCCCCTCGAACTGGCGGGCGGCCTGTTCTGCCGCAGCGAGGCCGGCGTTGGCAGAAGCCTCGGCCGTGACAGGGCGCTTGAGGTAGGCGACGAGCCCACCCTCGGGGCCCTGCACGACCTGGACGAGCTCCCAGCCCTGCTTGCCCCAGTTGTTGAGGATCGCGGCGGTGTTGTGGATGAGCAGCGGCGTGGTGAGGTACTCCCACGTGGTCATGGCACTCCTGTCGATCGGGGCGCGACGCCGTGATTCCGCGTCGGGCTCGTCAAAGGCGGTATTCAGGGAACTCCCCTACGATCAAGCGTATGCCCCAAAAGAATCGCACGGTGAGAGGCGTGCTCGGCGGACTCGTCGGGCTCGTCGGGCTGAGTGCCGTCGCCGGACTCCTGGTCGCAGCGAGCGTCACGCCCGTCCTCACGATGACCGGCCTCGCCGGCACCCAGGCCCTCACACTCTTCGACCAGCTCCCCGAGAACCTCAACCCGGGTACGCCGATGGAGCAGTCCACGATCTACGCCACGACGCCCGACGGCAAGAACGTCGCCCTCGCGTCGTTCTACGAGCAGAATCGTGTGCCCGTGACCTACGAGCAGGTCTCCCCAGTGCTCTACGACGCGATCCTGTCCAGTGAGGACAAGAGCTTCTACAGCCACGGCGGCGTCAACGTCGGCGCGACGGTGAAGGCGCTGATCGACAACGTCCGCGGCACCTCCAGCCGCGGTGCATCGACCATCAGCCAGCAGTACGTGAAGAACGTGCTGATCCAGGAGTGCGAGCAGAAGGTCGACACGACCTCGGAGACGCACAACGAGGATCTGCAGCAGTGCTGGAAGGACGCGACGAACGCGACGGGCGCCGACGGCATCGAGCGCAAGCTCCAGGAGATGCGCTACGCGATCCAGATCGAGAAGGAGTTCTCGAAGAACGATATCCTCCTCGGCTACCTGAACATCGCGAACTTCGGCGGAACGGTCTACGGCATCGAGGCCGCGGCCAACTACTACTTCAACACGACCTCGGCGAAGCTCACGGTCGCGCAGGCGGCGACGCTGGCGGGCATCGTGCAGAACCCCAACACGTACCGCATCGACAAGCCCGAGGGCACCATCACGAATTCGAAGGGTGAGGCGCTCAACACCGCCGAGAGCGGCTACGCCCTCACGAAGGATCGGCGTCACTACGTGCTCGGCCGCATGCTCGCGGACGGCAAGATCACCCAAGCGCAGTACGACGAGGCCGACGCCTCCGAGATCACTCCCTCGCTCAACCCGCCCACGCAGGGTTGTGCCTCCGCGGGCGCCAACGCCTACTTCTGCCAGTACGTGAAGTCGATCGTGCTGAACGACGAGGCATTCGGCAAGGAGCCGCAGGACCGGGCCGACCTGCTCCGTCGCGGGGGCCTCAAGATCTACACCTCGCTGGACTACCGCATCCAGGACCCCGCCGCGCAGGCGATGAAGGACATCGTGCCGGCCAACTACGACAACGACTACTTCGGTGCTGCCGGAGTATCGATCGAGGTGGGCACGGGACGCATCCTGTCGATCACGCAGAACACGCAGTTCGATGAGACCACGACGGACGACCTGGCGAAGAGCTCGCTGGTCTTCGCCGGAGACACGACGCACGGCAACTCGGGCGGGTTCCAGGTCGGATCGGTCTACAAGCTCTTCACCCTGATCGACTGGCTCGAGAAGGGCCACTCCGTCAACGAGGTCCTCAACGGCCGGGTGCAGACGAACCTGAAGATCCCCGTGTGCGAGAGCCCACAGACCACCAACACCAAGGAGATCGGCAACTTCGGCGGCGGCGGCGGCTACACCGCGAGCGTCATGGACTTCACCCGACAGTCCCTGAACAGCGGCTACTTCGCGATGGCCTCGAAGCTGGACATCTGCGAGATCAACCAGGTCGCCGACCGCATGGGCGTCACCCTCGCGAGCGGCAAGAAGGTCACGGACGAGAACGTGCCGTACGACGTGCTCGGCCCGAAGAACATCTCCCCGATCGCCATGGCCAACGCCTACGCCACGGTCGCCAGCGGCGGCAAGTACTGCACACCGCGTGCGATCGACCGCGTGGTCGGCCCCGACGGCAAGGACCGCGAGCTCCCGAAGTCGTCCTGCACCGACGGCGTCATCTCGAAGGAGGTCGCGGCGACCGCCGCCTACGCGCTTCAGGGTGTGATGTCCGGCGGCGGCACCGGTGCCCGCGCCAACCCGTTCGACGGAACCCCGCTCATCGGCAAGACCGGAACCCACGACCGTTGGTCGACCATGATGATCGAGTCCAGCACCAAGGTCACGACCGCGGTGTGGGCCGGGCGCTGGAAGGGCCAGTCCGACATCTACCAGAAGCGAGCCGGTGACCACCTGCTCAACAACATGCGGTACCCGCTGGCGAAGGCAGCGCAGGCTGCGGCCAACGGCGCCTACGGCGGAGACGCTTTCCCCCGCCCCGACAACAACCTGACCCGTCGGGTGCTCACCGAGGTGCCGAACGTCGTCGGGATGACGATGGACGAAGCGCGGTCGACGCTGGAGAGCCGGGGCTTCTCGGTCGCCGACGGGCCGGCTGTCGATAGCGACCAGCCGACGAACATCGTCGTCGCCCAGGATCCCTCCGGGCAGGCTGCAGGAGGCACGACCGTGACGATCTCCCCCAGCAATGGGCAGGGGACCACGGTTCCGGGGAACCTGGCCGGGATGTCCCGTGCGGACGCGGCGGCCGCGCTGGGTGCCGCCGGCTTCACGTCGATCGACTTCGACAACTCGTGCAACCCGCCGAACGCTGTCGTGAGCTCCACGGATCCGGCACCCGGCACCGCCACGAGCAAGTCCACCGCCGTGCGAGTGACGTGCGAGTAGCCTCGCGGCGCACGGCCCACCCGGCCCTCATCGCGCTCGGCGCGGTGGGGGTCGTCGGTGCTGCTGCCGCCGTCTGGGGCATCGGCATCGAGCGCTACCTGTTCACGGTGCGCGAGGTCACCGCCCCCGCCCTCCCCGCCGGTTCAGCTCCGATCCGCATCCTGCACCTCTCGGATGCGCACATGGCGCCGTGGCAGCATCGGAAGCAGGATTGGCTGGCATCGCTCGCGGAGTTGAAGCCCGATCTGATCGTCAACACCGGCGACAACCTCGGCCACCTCGACGGCCTCGCCGGCATCCGCCGGGCGTTCGATCCGCACGCCGGTATCCCCGGCGTCTTCGTGCACGGGTCGAACGACGTCACCGCTCCCTCCCCGCGCAACCCGCTGCGCTACTTCCTCGGTCCTTCGAAGAAGCATCATGAGCCGACGCCGCTGGACACTGCGGCGATGGACCGGTACTTCACCGACGAGCTGGGGTGGACCGACCTCAACAACTCCGCAGCGCGCCTCACGGTCGCCGGCACGGTGGTCGACGCCTTCGGCGTGAATGACGCGCACCGGGACTGGGACCGCCTCGATGTGCTCCCCGACGCGATCGGTGCCCTCGGTCCGCGCGACGCATCGACACCGTTGCTGGGCGTCACCCACGCCCCCTACCAGCGCGTGCTCAACGGATTCACCGACCTCGGCGCGGATGCGATCCTCGGCGGCCACACACACGGCGGTCAGGTCTGCCTGCCCGGATACGGTGCGCTCGTTGCGAACTGCGATATCCCGCTCAAACAGGCCAAGGGCCTCAGCACCTGGTCGCACGGCGGGCGCACGGTCCCGCTCAACGTCAGCGCGGGGTGCGGTCACTCGATCTACGCCCCGGTCCGCTTCGCGTGCCGCCCCGAGGCGACGCTGCTCACCCTCACGGCCCGGAACTGATCCCGGTCTCGATTCGGCGCACGGAGCATTTCCCTGTAGACTCGGAGGGTTGCAAACGGGGTGTGGCGCAGCTTGGTAGCGCGCTTCGTTCGGGACGAAGAGGTCGCAGGTTCAAATCCTGTCACCCCGACCAGTGACACCGGAAGGCCGCCCTCAGGGGCGGCCTTCTCTGTATCGGCTTCGCGCACGAAGGGAACGCATGGGGTCTCTGCTCCCGCCGCCGCGCCGGTTCACCCGCGCCTGGGCTCTCGCCCTCGGCATCCCGTTCCTCCTCGTCCTCGCGGCGCTCACGCTGACGCCCTCACGCGTCGAACACACGATGCCCAATCTGCTCGACGTGATCCTCGGCATGGCCCATCGCCTCGGCTGGGCGTCGCTCGACTTCACCCGCCTCGAGATCCTGGCGAACATCCTCGTCTTCATCCCGGTCGGCATCCTCGCCTTCGTGCTGCTCCCCCGCCGTGTCTGGCCTCTCGCACTGCTCGTCGGACCGGCGCTCTCCCTGGCGATCGAGACAGTTCAGCACCTCGCACTCCCCCATCGTGCAGCGACCCTCACCGATGTCCTGGCGAACTCCACGGGCGCCGTGTTCGGCGTGGCCCTCGCCGTCATGTGCACACTGCTGTTCGCCCCGCGCGCCTCCCCGCGCCCATCTTCTAGGCTGGAGACACCATGACCACGCCTGTCCTCGTCGCCTTCGATCTCGACGACACGCTCGCGCCGTCCAAGGGAGTGATCGACCCGCGCATCGCCGAACAGCTGCGGGCCCTGCTGCGCACCGTGGACGTCGCGATCATCTCGGGCGGCAACGAGGCGCAGTTCCGCTCGCAGGTCGTCGCCCGCCTCGGTGACGCGGACCCTGCTGCGCTCGCACGACTCCATCTGCTGCCCACCTGCGGCACGCGGTATCTGCGCCACGACGGGGCGGACTTCGTGCCCGTCTACGCGCACGACCTCAGCGAAGAGGAGAAGCAGGCGGCCCTGACCGCTCTGCGCGAAGAGGCCGAGCGTCTCGGGCTCTGGGAAGCGGACCCCTGGGCGAGATCCTCGAGGACCGCGGATCTCAGATCACCTTCTCCGCGCTGGGCCAGCGCGCCCCGCGCGAAGCCAAGCACGACTGGGATCCGACCGGGGCGAAGCGCGCGGCTCTGCGGGATGCGGTCGCCGCCCGCCTCCCCGGCCTCGAGGTGCGCTCCGGCGGGTCAACGTCGATCGACATCACCCGCGCCGGCATCGACAAGGCGTTCGGGATGACGCAGCTCGCCGCTCACACCGGGATCCCTCTCACGGACATGCTGTTCTACGGCGACCGGCTCGACGAGGGCGGGAACGACTACCCGGTGCTCGCCATCGGCGTGCCGTCGGTCGCCGTCGACGGCTGGGAAGACACCGCCGACAAGCTCGACGAGCTCCTGCGCTCGCTCTGAGCCGCCGCGGTGTCGCACGGCGCGACGTCACCGCGTGGCCCTAGCATGGCGACATGGACGCCTTGCTGATCGTGATCATCGTCGCCGCGGCCACCAGCGCGGCCTGCTGGATCCTGTCCCTGGCCACCCGCGACACCTCGTGGGTCGACCGTGCCTGGTCGATCGTGCCCGTGGCCTACGTGTGGATCTTCGTCGCCGGTGCCTTCGCAGAGGGCGACGGATCGGCGCGCGTCGTGCTGATGGGGGTGCTCGTGACCGCCTGGGGAGCCCGCCTGACCTTCAACTTCGCGCGCAAGGGCGGCTACACGGGCATGGAGGACTACCGCTGGGCGATTCTTCGCGCACGCATGCGGCCCTGGCAGTTCCAGATCTTCAACCTGCTGTTCATCATCGGCTATCAGATGACACTGCTCGTCCTCATCACCTTGCCGGCCCTCGTCGCCGCGCAGAACCCCTCGGCGCTCACGGGGTGGGACGCGCTCTTCATCGCGGCGTTCCTCGCCTTCCTGGTCGGCGAGACCATCGCCGACCAGCAGCAGTGGGCCTTCCATCAGCGCAAGAAGCGGGCGGGCGGCTCCCTCTCCCCCGGCTTCGCGACCACCGGGCTGTTCCGCTACAGCCGACACCCGAACTTCTTCTTCGAGCAGGCACAGTGGTGGGCCCTCTACGCGATCGGTGCGACGGCCGCCACTGCGGCGGGCGCGGGTGTGCTCGGTGGCGTCCTGAATCCGACGATCATCGGCCCTGCCCTGCTGACGGTGCTCTTCATCGGCTCGACGGTCTTCACCGAGTCGATCACCGCGTCGAAGTATCCGGCCTACGCCGAGTATCGCCGGACGACGTCGATGCTGGTGCCGTGGCCGCCGCGCCGCAGGGCCGTCGCCCCGCAGGCCTGAGCCTGTCCGGGGGTCGCCCCGCCACTCCCGCTCAGCGCGTGCGCGTGCGCGCGTCCGCAGCCGCCCTCGCCACGGGCACCAGGCGCGTGAGCTGAGTGACGTGTCCCGGTTCGAGCTCCGCAAGTGAGGAGACCCCCAGCAGACGCATCGTGCGCTCGATCTCACTGCGCAGGATCGCGATCGTCCGGTCGACCCCCTGGCGCCCGCCGGCCATCAAGCCGTAGAGGTACGCGCGCCCGATCAGGGTGAAGTCCGCCCCGAGCGCCACGGCGGCGACGATGTCGGCACCGTTCATGATGCCGGTGTCGATCATGACCGTGAAGTCGTCGCCGACGGCCCGTCGCACCTCGGGCAGGAGATGGAACGGAATCGGCGCGCGATCGAGCTGTCGTCCGCCGTGGTTCGAGAGCACGATGCCGTCGACTCCCGCATCACGCAGGCGCACCGAGTCCTCGACGTTCTGCACGCCCTTGATCACGATCTTCCCTGGCCAGATGTCACGGATCACGTCGAGATCGTCGTAGCTGATCGTCGGGTCCATCGCGGCGTCCAGCAGCTCACCGACCGTTCCGCCCGTGGTGCTCAAGGAGGCGAACTCCAGCTTCGGAGTCGTCAGGAAGTCGAACCACCACCACGGCCGCGGGATCGCGTTGATGATCGTGCCGAGCGTGAGCTGCGGCGGGATGCTGAAGCCGTTCCGCTTGTCCCGCAGACGGGCACCCGCGACCGGGGTGTCCACTGTGAACTGGAGGGTGTCGAAGCCGGACGCGGCGGCGCGGCGGGTGAGCTCGTACGAGATCTCCCGGTCGCGCATGACGTAGAGCTGGAACCAGTTGCGCCCATGCGGGTTGGCGGCCGTGACGCCCTCGATCGACGTGGTGCCGAGGGTGGACAGCGTGAACGGGATGCCCGCAGCGCCGGCGGCTCCGGCACCGGCGACCTCGCCCTCGGTCTGCATCAACCGGGTGAAGCCCGTGGGCGCGATCCCGAAGGGCAGCGCGGAGGGGCCGCCGAGGATCTCGACGCTCGTGTCGACGTCGGGAGCGGGCCGCAGGATGCCCGGGTGGAACTCCACGTCCTGGAACGCCTGCCGGGCGCGCGAGAGCGAGAGTTCGCCCTCGGCGGCGCCATCGGTGTAGTCGAAAGCCGCCTTGGGCGTGCGGCGCTTGGCGATCAGACGAAGATCGTCGATCGTGAGCGCGGCATCGAGACGGCGCTTGCGGCCGTCGAACTCCGGCTTCTTGAACTTCATGAGGTCGAGGAGTTCGACGGGATTCGGGAGCTGGCGCTGCACCATGGTGTGCCTCTCAGTTCAGGGGATGGAGGTCGCGGGTCAGCCCCGCGGACGTGTAGTAGCCGGTGATGTGCGAATGGACGAGAGCGCGAGCGGCATCGCCATCGCCCTCGTCGATCGCGGCGACCAGGGCCCGGTGTTCGGTGCGCAGCCGCTCCGCCATCGCGTCCCAGTCGGGGATCGCGGCGACGCCCGCCTGCACGTAGGACTCGATGGATGAACGCAGGCCCGCCATCATCGCGGCGATGACCGTGTTGCCGCTGGCTTCAGCGAGGGAGAGATGCAATTCGGCGTCGAGGGCGAGGAACTCCGCGGCAGCAAGGCCTGTCGCGTCCATCGCCTCGAGCAGCTGGTGCGCGCGTGTCGTGTCGCGATCTGCGGATGCGGCGAGCGCCGTCACCACCGCGTCTTCGAGCACCAGGCGCGTGCGCACCACGTCGTCCAACGGGAAGCCCTGCGCGGCGACCTGCAGCCGGAGGAGCGCGGACATCCCTCCGGTCGGGGTCGCGATGACGATGGCGCCGGACTGCGGACCCGAACCTGTCGCGGTGCGGATGAGACCCATCACCTCGAGCACACGGAACGCCTCACGGACGCTGGAGCGCCCGACACCGAGCTCGCTCGCGAGGTCACGCTCCGAAGGGAGCCTGTCCCCCGGGCCCAGACGAGCGTCGAGGAGGTCGCGCTCGATGTGTTCGAGTACGAGCTGCCAGGCGCGCGCCGGCTGTTCACTCATCGATCCTCCTGTGGTCTGACCACAGCGTATCCTCCTGTGGTCAGACCACGCAACACAGGCAGCCTCGGGTTCGTTCAGGTTCACAACTCCGCAAAGAATTCACGGAACACCCTGCGGAGCGGCGTCACCGCAGGATCCGGTCGAGGATCTGCGGAGTCGTGAACGCGACGAGGCGGCGAAACCACCGCGGGAGCAGGCCCGGGAGGGGGCTCAGCCCAGGCGCCCACCCGATTCGTCGAGGTAGCACGTCCCGCACAGCGACTCGTAGGTCGTCAGCTCGGGGGAAGCCGTTCCGACCGCGCCCTCGTCGATCGCGACCTGATCGCCGTCGAAGACGAAGCGCCCGCCGACCACCCGGCCGTTGAACACGGCCTTCCGCCCGCACCGGCAGATGGTCTTGAGCTCCTCGAGCGAGTGCGCGATCGCGAGCAGCCGCGCGGATCCGGGGAAAGCGTGCGTGAGGAAGTCGTTCCGGATGCCGTATGCCATCACCGGCACCCCGTCCTCCACAGCGATCCGGAAGAGATCGTCGACCTGCGACGGAGTGAGGAACTGTGCCTCGTCGACGAGGAGGCATGCCACATCCACGGGCCCGCCGGGGAGCAGTTCTTCATCCGTGGAACGACGGAGGCGGTCACGATGCTGGGTGAACAGCTCGCGGGCGTCGTCGGCCTGCCCGACGAGGAAGTCGACCTGACGGGTGACGCCGAGCCGACTCTCGATCTCGGCCGCACCCTTGGTGTCGATCTCCGGCTTCGCGAGCAGCACGTGCTGTCCGCGCTCCTCGTAGTTGTACGCGGCTTGGAGCAGGGCGGTCGACTTGCCGGAGTTCATCGCGCCGTAGCGGAAGTAGAGCTTCGCCACGGGTCGAGCTCAGGCGTTGATGCCGAGGGTGGCGGCGGTCGCCTCCGTGGATTCCTCCGCGAGCGCCGCATCCGTGTTCAGCTTCTGGCCGAACGTGGGGATCAGGGCGCGAAGCTCGGGCTCCCAGCCGGGGTACTCCGACGGGAAGCAGGTCTTCAACAGACCCAGCATGATCGGGACCGCCGTGGACGCGCCGGGCGAGGCACCGAGGAGCCCGGCGATCGAGCCATCCGCAGACGAGACCACTTCCGTGCCGAACTGCAGGATGCCCCCCTTCTGCGGGTCCTTCTTCATGACCTGCGCACGCTGACCGGCGTCGATGAGGGTCCAGTCCTCATCCTTCGCCGTCGGCATGAAGGTCCGCAGACTGTCGACCTTCTTGGCGTGGTTCTTCAGCAGCTCGCCCACCAGGTAGGTGATGAGGTCGGGGTTCTTCACCGCCACCTGCAGCATCGGGAGCAGGTTGTGCGCCCGCACCTGCGACACGATGTCGAGCATCGATCCGTTCTTCAGGAACTTCGGGCTGAACGTCGCGAACGGCCCGAACATGAGCGAGGACTCCCCATCGACGACGCGGGTGTCGAGGTGCGGGACCGACATCGGCGGCGCACCGACCGAGGCCTGCGAATACACCTTCGCCTTGTGCTGCGCCACGATCTTCGGGTTCGTGGTCTTGAGGAACTGTCCGCCGATCGGGAAGACACCGTATCCCTTGATCTCGGGGATCCCGGAGTTCTGCAGGAGCTTGAGGGCCCAGCCACCGGCGCCGACGAACACGAAGCGCGCCTTGACCTCGTTCGGCGTGTGGCCGATGCTGTTGCGGTACTTGACCAGCCAGGTCCCGTCCTTCTGCTTCTTCAGGCTGCGCACCTCATGGTTGGTGCGCAGCGTGACGCCCGACTCGGTGAGATGGTCGAAGAGCTGGTGGGTGAGCGCGCCGAAGTCGACGTCGGTTCCTGCGGGAACGCGGGTCGCGGCGAACGGCTCGCCCTTGCGGCGCTGCTGCATCAGCAGAGGCGCCCAGGTGTTGATGACGCGCGAGTCCTCGCTGTACTCGATGCCCGCGAACAGCGGCTGCTCCTTGAGCACCTCGTAGCGTGCCTTCAGGTAGGCGACATCCTTCTCACCGCGGACGAACGTCATGTGCGGAGTCGCGTTGATGAACGTCGACGGCGCATCGAGCACACCACGGTCCACGAGCGACGACCAGAACTGGCGACTCTGCTGGAACTGCTCGTTGATCGACACCGCCTTGGCGGGGTCCAGCGGGGCATCCCCCTGCTGCGGCATGTAGTTCAGCTCACACAGGGCGGCGTGACCCGTGCCGGCGTTGTTCCACGGGTTCGAGCTCTCCTGGGCCACATCGGAGAGTCGCTCGAAGGCGACGATCTTCCACTCCGGCTGCAATTCGTGCAGCAGAGTACCCAGGGTGGCGCTCATGATGCCACCGCCGATCAGGACGACATCGACGTTTTCAGTCACCGAACCAGTCTAGTTCGCGGGCACGCCACCGCGGACCATGCGACGGTGTCCGCGGCGAAGAGATCAGCGCACGACGGCGAGACGCTCCGCGAGGACCTCGGCGATCTGCACCGCATTCAGTGCGGCTCCCTTGCGGAGGTTGTCGTTGCTGAGGAACAGCACGAGCCCCTTGCCCTCCGGCGCGGACTGATCGGCCCGGATGCGACCGACGAAGCTGGGGTCCTTGCCGGCAGCCTGCAGCGGCGTGGGGACCTCGTCGAGGACCACGCCGGGAGCCGCGCTCAAGACCTCGCGCGCACGCTCGGGCGAGATGGCACGGGCGAACTCGACGTTGATCGAGAGGGAGTGACCGGTGAAGACCGGGACACGCACGCAGGTGCCCGCGACCCGGAGATCGGGGAGTTCGAGGATCTTGCGGCTCTCGTTGCGGAGCTTCTTCTCCTCGTCCGTCTCGTTGTCCCCGTCTTCGACCAGATTGCCGGCGAACGGGATCACGTCGAAGGCGATCGGAGCGATGTACTTCTCGGGCTCCGGGAAATCGACGGACGAGCCGTCGTGCACGAGGCGGAGGGTGTCGCCCTGCGCGAGCACTCCCTCGACCTGGCCGAGGAGCTCCTGGGCGCCGGCGAGTCCGGAGCCGGAGACCGCCTGGTAGGTGGACACGATGAGCCGCTCGAGGCCGGCCTCGGCGTCGAGGGCCTTCAGCACCGGCATGGCCGCCATGGTGGTGCAGTTCGGGTTCGCGATGATGCCCTTGGGGCGATCGTCGATCGCGTGCGGGTTGACCTCGCTGACCACGAGGGGAACCTCGGGGTCCATCCGCCAGGCGCTGGAGTTGTCGACGACCACAGCGCCGGCGGCGGCGAAACGCGGCGCATAGGCACGGCTCGCGGTGGCTCCTGCCGAGAACAGGGCGATGTCGATGCCCGAGGCATCCGCCGTCTCGACGTCTTCGACGATGACGGTCGCGCCGCCGAACTCGATGGCCGTGCCCGCGGAGCGTGCGGATGAGAACAGCCGCAGGTCGCGGATCGGGAACGACCGCTCGGCGAGAATCTCGCGCATCACGGTGCCCACCTGGCCGGTGGCGCCGACGATGGCGACGGAGAGTCCTGATTCGGAGATGCGGGTCATGATGTTCCTTGGCGTCGTGCGGTACTGCGTACGAGGCTTCGGGCGCGGCGTCGGGATGTGGATGCTGCGCCTGGCGCCGGTGTCAGGGTTTCGGTGAGTCTACCGTGCCGCGACGGACCGTCGGCTCTGCGCTCCGCGACCACTCACCTGTGTCAGGAAAACGGCGACGATCGGCAGAGATCAGCGGCCGGTGCCGGCGTGGACCGTGGCTTCGGCGTCGCCGTCGAGTCCATAGGCGGTGTGCACCGTCCGCGCTGCCTCGGTCAGGTCGGTGTCGCGCAGCACCACCGAGATGCGGATCTCCGAGGTGGAGATCATCTCGATGTTGATGCCGCCGGCCGACAGCGCCTCGAAGAGGGTCGCCGAGACCCCCGAGTGCGTGCGCATTCCCGCGCCGACGACCGAGAGCTTGCCGATCTGATCGTCGTGGATCAGGTTCTGGAACCCGACTTCGGTCTGATCGCCGGCGAGCGCCTTGAGCGCAGCCGCCGCATCCGCCTTGGGAACCGTGAAGGAGATGTCGGTGCGTCCGGTCGCAGAGACGTTCTGCACGATCATGTCGACGTTCGCGCCCGACTTCGCGACGATCTTGAAGATCTCCGCGGCCTTGCCCGGCACGTCGGGCACGCCCGCGACCGTGATCTTGGCCTGGCTGAAGTCGGTGGCGACACCGGCGACGATCGGTTCTTCCATGACTGCTCCCTCGGCTTCGCGCGGGTTCTTCATGCCCTCGCCCAGAACGTATGTGCCCTCGGCCGACGAGAAGGTCGACCGAGCATGAATGAGGACGCCGTGACGGCGTGCGTACTCGACGGCGCGGATGTACAGCACCTTGGCGCCGTTGGCGGCCAGCTCGAGCATCTCCTCGCTGGAGACGTGATCGAGCTTCTGCGCCTTCGGGATGACGCGCGGGTCCGCGGTGAAGATGCCGTCCACGTCACTGTAGATCTCGCACACGTCGGCGTCGAGCGCGGCGGCGAGAGCGACGGCCGTGGTGTCGGAGCCTCCACGGCCGAGCGTCGTGATGTCCCTGGTGTCGCGGTTGAAGCCCTGGAACCCGGCGACGATCACGATCGCCCCCTCATCGAGGGCTTCGCGCAGACGAATCGGCGTCACGTCGACGATGCGTGCGGCACCGTGCTGGGAGTCCGTGATCATGCCCGCCTGGCTTCCGGTGAACGACCGCGCCTCGAATCCCATCGAGTGGATCGCCATGGCCAACAGTGCCATCGAGATGCGTTCTCCGCTGGAGAGCAGCATGTCGAGCTCACGCGGTGCGGGGATCGGGGCGACCTCGTCCGCGAGCTCCAACAGCTCATCGGTCGTGTCGCCCATGGCGCTGACCGCCACGACCACGTCATGCCCGGCACGACGCGTGTCGACGATGCGCTTGGCGACGCGCTTGATGCTCTCTGCGTCGGCGACGGACGAGCCGCCGTACTTCTGCACGATGAGGGCCACGATCACTCCCTGGGATGTCGGGCGGATCCGCCCACGCTCATTCTATGATCGGCGCGTATGCCCTGCTGCGCATGTGTCATCGCTTCCGACGGCGAGGAACGGTGCCTCGGCGATCAGAGCGTCGGTGGGAGCGCCTGCGCAGACACCGGGCGCAGGCGACCGCCCGTGGCGGCGAACCAGCACCCGATGATGATCAGCGGGAACCCGAGGAGCAGACCCGGCGTCAACGGTTCTGCGAGGACGATCGCCCCGAGGACGATCGCGACCACCGGGTTGACGTACGTGAACAGCGGAGCACGTACCGGCCCCACCTCGCGGATGAGCGCGAAGAACGCGAGGAACGCCACCGCCGTGCAGATCACGGCCAGCGCGAGCAGCGCCCCGATCGACGGCAGCGTGGGCACCTGATGCTGCGTGAGCAGGCCGATCGGGAGGTAGAAGATCCCGATCATGAGCAGCGACAGCGTGATGGTGCCCAGAGACGGGACGGCGTTGAGCTTGCGAGCGACGATGAAGGGAGCCGTCGCGTACAGCACGGCCACCAGGAGCACCTCCCCCGCAGCGAGAAGGCTCACTTCGCCCCCGAAGAGTCCCGGGCCTGCGACCACGACGGCGACACCGAGGAATCCGACGAGCAGGCCGATCGCGCGGGCGGGCCGGAGCACCCCGCGGTCGCCCCCGCCGAGGGCGATCAGAGCGGCGAACAACGGCACCGTTGCCACCAGCAGCCCGGTCATCCCGGAGGTCAGCGTCATCTCGGCATGGCCCAGCAGGAGGAAGGGACCGGCCATCTCGACCGCGCCGAAGGCGAGGACCCAGGGCCAGTGCTTCAGAGCGGCCCGCAGCGCGCCACTCCGGATCGCGAACGGCAGCAGCAGCACCGCGGCGATCAGCGTGCGTCCGGCCACGATCGCCGGCGGGGAGATCGACTCGACCGCGACACTGATGAACAGGTACGGCACGCCCCACAGCAGGGCCATGGCCCCGAAGAGCAGCCAGCCGCGACGCGAGAAACCCGCGCTGGGCGTCACAGGACGCGCCGGCCCTCGAACGCGCGCCCGAGCGTGACCTCGTCGGCGTATTCCAGGTCGCCGCCGACGGGCAGGCCGGAGGCGAGACGGGACACGGTGATCTGCATGGTGGTCAGCAGTCGGCTCAGGTAGCTCGCCGTCGCCTCCCCCTCGAGGTTCGGGTTGGTGGCGAGGATCACCTCCTGCACCGTGCCATCGGCGAGACGCGTCATGAGCTGCGCGATACGGAGGTCGTCGGGACCGATGCCGGCGATGGGGCTGATGGCCCCGCCGAGGACGTGATAGAGCCCGCGGAACTCCCTGGTGCGCTCGATCGCGGCGACATCCTTCGCGTCTTCGACCACGCAGATCAGCGCCTGGCTGCGACGCGGATCACGGCAGATCCCGCATCGCTCCTGCTCGGCCACGTTGCCGCAGATCTCACAGAACCGCACGCGGAGTCGGATCTCGCTCAACAGCTCGGCGAGACGCGCGACGTCGAACGTCGGCGTCTGGAGGATGTGGAACGCGATCCGCTGTGCGGACTTCGGGCCGATGCCGGGGAGCCGACCGAACTCGTCGATCAGCTCCTGAACGATGCCGTCATACATCAGGAGAACCTCGTCGGGGGCTCGTAGGGCTCTTCACGCAGGAACGTCGCGCCGAGCACCTGGCGGATCACGGCCTCACCGTAGCGCTGCACTCCCCCGGCAGTGGGAGCGCGCTCGATGACGACCGGAGGGGCTGTCGCCGTGCGCTGCGCCGGTGCCGACCGTTCGGGCGGAGCCTGACGCGCCACCGGCGGTTCGTACGACGGGTCGTAGGGCGGCTCATCGTCATATGCCGGGGCCTCGTCATCACCGGGAAGCGGCGGTGCGTCGCGATCGACAGCACCATCGGACGGCGGCAGGGGTGCGGATGCCGCCGCTTCGACCTCTTCGGGCTCGTCGTCGACCGGAAGCGGAGCGGCGGCTGCGGGCGGCACGCTCGGCTGCTCCACGGCGGACGGGATCGGCGCGACGGCCCACTCCGTCACGGTGGAGGCCGACGCGCTGCGGACCTGCGGACGGGAGGAACCCGCTGACGCAGGCTCCGATGCGGGAGCAGGATCGGCGGGTGCCGACGGGCCGGACGCCGCGGACTGCCGCGGAGCTCCACCGGTGGGCATCGGTGCGGGCAGGTACTTGACCCGCACGCCCAGCTCGCTCTCGATCGCCGACCGCAGATGGTCCGAGGGTCCGGAGCCCGGAGTGGTGCCCTTGAACTTCGCGACATCATGCTGGCTCGTGAAGCCGAGCGTCAGGACCTCGGTGTCGGTGGCGTAGGCGAGCGGTTGCACCGCGGTCGCCAGCAACCATGACGTGCGGCTGATGCTCTCGAGCCGGGTCAGCACGGCGGGCCACGAGGCGGTGATGCGTTCGAGGGTGACGGGACCCTGCGCGACGGCGGGCTCCGGTGCGGCTGCCGCCTCGGGTGCGGGTGCGGGTGCGGGGCTCGGCGCTTCGTTCTCGGTGCGCGCGGCGGCCGGCTCCTCGGCGGGGGCGGTCTGCGCAGCAGCGGGGGCAACGGGGGCAGCGGCCGGCGTCGCCACTGGGGCAGCAGCCGGGGAGCCCGTGGCGGGCTCGGAGGTCGAGACGGCTGCAGGTGTCGAGACAGCCGCGGGAGTCGAGACAGCCGCGGGAGTCGAGCGGGCCGGTGCGGCCGCACGCTCGGGCGCGGCCGCGGGTGTCGGATCCGACGTCGACGCCTCCGACGCAGCGGCGAGCACGCGAGCCACCATGAGTTCGAGGTGAAGGCGCGGAGAGGTCGCACCCGACATGTCGTCGAGGGCGGCGCTGACCACATCGGCCGTGCGCGAGAGCCGCGCCGACCCGAAGGTGGCCGCCTGGGCACGCATGCGCTCCAGATCGTCTTCGGCGATGCCGCGGAGGACCGCCGAGGCACCGGCTCCGACCGCCGCGATGACGATGAGGTCTCGCAGGCGTTCGAGCAGGTCGTCGACGAAGCGGCGCGGATCCTGCCCCGTCTGCACCACACGGTCGATCGCCGGGAAGGCGGCGGCCGCGTCTCCTGCGGCGAGCGCGTCGACGATCTCGTCGAGGAGGGCGGCATGTGTATAGCCGAGCAGCGACACGGCACGCGCGTAGCCCACCGTCACCGTCTCGGAGTCGGCCGGGGCGTCGGATCCGGCGATCAGCTGGTCGAGCAGCGACAGCGTGTCTCGAGGCGAGCCACCACCGGCGCGGACCACGAGCGGGAGGACGCCCTGTTCGACGATCACGCCCTCTTCGGCGCACAGCTTGGCCACGTATTCGAGCATGGCTGCGGGCGGCACGAGCCGGAACGGGTAGTGATGCGTGCGGGAGCGGATCGTGCCGAGGACCTTCTCGGGCTCGGTGGTCGCGAAGATGAACTTGACGTGCTCCGGCGGTTCTTCGACGAGCTTGAGCAGCGCGTTGAAGCCCTGCGGCGTCACCATGTGCGCCTCGTCGAGGATGAAGATCTTGTACCGGTCGCGGCTGGGGGCGAACGTCGCCCGTTCACGCAGGTCTCGTGCGTCGTCGACACCGTTGTGGCTCGCCGCGTCGATCTCGACGACGTCGAGGGATCCTCCGCCGGCACGCGACAGCTCGACGCAGCTCGGGCACACGCCGCAGGGAACGTCGGTCGGCCCCTCAGCGCAGTTCAGGCAGCGCGCGAGGATGCGGGCAGAGGTCGTCTTGCCACAGCCGCGAGGACCGGAGAACAGGTACGCATGGCCGACTCGATCGCCGCGCAGAGCCGTCATCAGCGGATCGGTCACCTGGGACTGCCCGATCATCTCGCCGAAGGTCTCGGGTCGGTAGCGGCGGTAGAGGGCTGTGGTCACCTCAACAGCCTACGGCGTGCCACCGACCTTCGCTTCGGGAGACCGGCATCCCGGCATGATCCGTCCACACACGCCGCCGAGACCCCCGCTGAGCGTCCGCGCCCCCGCGCTTCGGCGTACGCCAGCGGGGGCGCCGACGACCAGCGGGGGTCTCGGCACAAGAGAGAGGAGGAGGGAGGGTCAGTCGATCGGTTCGATCACCGGGACCGCGGTCGTGATCACCGGAACGGATGCCGACATGCGCGTGCCGTCCTCGCGTCGTGCATCGGCGAACTGCCGCAGGGTCGGACGCCCCGGGAGCATCGGCCCCTGATCAGCGAGGGGCACGACGGCCGCGTCCTCCACGGTGGCGAAGTAGGCGGTGTCGCGCACGCTGAACGGCACCGGCGGACCACTGCGCACCTCCACGCGGAGCTCGTCCCTGGTCACGGTCACCTGCATCGTGGACCCCTGCCACTGCAGCGGGAACGAGAGGGAGGGCCAGTCCACCGGAAGTCGCGGATCGAAGCTGAGGTCGCCCGCGTAGTCGCGCATGCCGCCGAAGCCGCACACCAGCGCGGTCCACACCCCACCGGCGGAGGCCACGTGCACACCATCCGCGGCGTTGTGGTGCAGGTCATGCAGGTCGACGAACAGCGACTGCTCGAAGTACTTCCTGGCGAGGTCCTGGTAGCCCACCTCGGCGGCCATGATCGACTGCACGACCGCCGACAGGGTGGAGTCGCCCGTGGTCAGCGGGTCGTAGTAGTCGAAGTCGGCCTTCTTCTCCTCGGGCGTGAAGTGGTTGCCCTGCAGGAACAGCGCGAGCACGACGTCCGCCTGCTTGAGCACCTGGAACCGGTAGATCACCAGGGGGTGGAAGTGCAGCAGCAGCGGCCGCTGCTCGGAGGGGGTGTTGGCGAGATCCCAGACCTCGCGCTCGAGGAAGAGCGAGTCCTGCGGATGGATGCCGAGCCCCTCGCTGTACGGGATGAACATCGCCGACGCCGCCCGCTCCCACGCCTCGGCCTCACCGGGACCGAGCCCCGTGCGGTCGACGAGCTTGACGTAATCCTCCGGGTGGCTCTCCTTGATCTCGCGCACCACCTTGGCCGCATAGCGGAGGTTGTAGCGCGCCATCACGTTCGTGTACAGGTTGTCGTTGACGACCGTCGTGTATTCGTCCGGGCCGGTCACGCCGTGGATGTGGAAGGTCTCGATGCCGTCTCCGGTGTCCACCTCGTCCACCAGACGCGAGGCGCGCCAGAACCCGAGGGTCGCCCACAGCCGCGCGGTCTCGATCGCGATGTCGGCGCCCTCGCGCCGCAGGAACTCCTCGTCCCCCGTGGCCCGCACGTACTTACCCAGCGCGAAGCTGATGTCGGCGTTGATGTGGTACTGCGCGGTGCCGGCGGCGTAGTAGGCGGAGGCTTCCTCGCCGTTGATGGTGCGCCAGGGGAAGAGCGCTCCCGCCTCGTTGAGCTGTGCCGCGCGACGACGCGCAGCCGGGAGCATGCCCGCGCGGGCGCGCAACGCGTTGTACGCCCACCGCGGCGTCGTGTAGGTCAGGAACGGGAGCACGTAGATCTCCGTGTCCCAGAAGTAGTGACCGCTGTACCCCGACCCGGAGACGCCCTTGGCGGGGACCCCGGCGCCGTCGGCGCGCGCCGATGCCTGCGCGAGTTGGAACAGGCACCAGCGAGTGGCCTGCTGCAGGTCGTCGCGCCCGCCGATCTGCACGTCGCTGCGCTCCCAGAACGCGTCGAGCCACTCCCGCTGACGCCGGAACACCGTCTCGACGCCCTCATCCGCCGCACGGTCGAGCGAACGACGGCAGCGGTCGACGAGTTCCCGCGGCGGCACCCCGCGTGAGGTGTGGTAGCTGACGAGCTTCGTGACCGTGATCGGGACGCCGGCCTTGGCCTGCACGCGGAACACGTTCTTCGCGATGTCGGGCTCGACGAGCGTGCGTGCGTTGTACTCGTTCTCGGTCTCGACGATGTGGTCGGCGACCACGGCGACGGTCATCCCGGAGTCTGCGACCCGGTACGACAGCGCCGAACGCAGTCCGTCCTGCCAGTGCTCGGCCGGCTCCAGCACGCGGTCGGCGATCTTCTCGGCCTTGCGCGGGTCGAAAGCGGCCGCCTTCGTGCCGATCGGCGTCCCGGCGTACACACCGGCTCCGTCCTGGCGGTTCAGCAACTGGCAGCTGATCGTGACCGGGGCATCGGCGTTCTCGACGACGACCTCGAGCCGGAGGACGGCGAGGTGGCGCTCCTCGAAACTCACGATGCGCTCGTCACGCATGCGCACGCGCTTGCCCGACGGGGTCTCCCACACCACCAGGCGCTCCAGGACACCGGTGCGCATGTCGAGGGTGCGCCGGTACTCGCGCACGTCGGCGTCGTCGAGCGAGATCGGCTCGTCGTCGACGTACACACGCATGACCTTCGCGTCGGGGGCGTTGACGATCGTCTGCCCGACTTCCGCGAATCCATAGGCCTGCTCGGCGTGCCGGATCGTCCAGGTCTCGTGCAGTCCGTTGATGAAGGTCCCGTGCTCCTGGGCACCCCGACCTTCGATGTGGTTGCCGCGGAGGCCGAGGTAGCCGTTGCCCACGGAGAACAGCGTCTCGCTGACGCCTTCCTCTGAGTAGTGCGTGTCGATCAGACGCCACGCGTCGACGGGGAAGCGGTCGCGGTCGATCATGCGGTCTCCGGGATGTCGGTGCGGGTGGCGGGGACGAAGACGGCGAGGTCGTCGACGACGATCGTGGCGCCGGCGGCTCGCAGGGCGTCGGCACCGGCCCCGCGATCGACGCCGACCACGGTGCGGTAGCCGGCTGCGGAGGCGGAGGCGGCACCGGAGGTGGCATCCTCGACGGCGACGGAGCGGCTCGGGTCGACCCCGAGGGCCGCGGCGCCGGCGGCGAACATGTCGGCGGCCGGCTTGGAGGCGAGACCATCGCGCTCCGCGACGACGCCGTCGACCACGATCCGGAAGAGGGAGCGGATGCCGGCGGCGGCCAGCACCTCCTCGGCGTTCTTCGAGCTCGACACGACGCCGAGCAGGATCCCGGCGGCACGCAGGCTCTCGACGAGCGCGAGCGACCCCGGGTACGCAACGATGCCCTGCGCGCGCAGAGACGCTGCGAAGGCGGCGTTCTTGCGGTTGCCGATGCCGCAGATCGTCTCGGCGGAGGGGTCGTCGTCGACGTGTCCCCAGGGGACTTCGACGTTGCGGCTGCGCAGCAGACTCGCGACGCCGTCGTAGCGCTTCTTGCCGTCGACGTAGTCGTAGTAATCGGCATCCGTGTACGGCGGGGTGATGCTCCACCGGGCGAACACATCGTCGAACACGGCCTGCCAGGCGCGCATGTGGACCTCGGCGGTCGGGGTGAGGACGCCGTCGAGGTCGAAGAGCACGCCGTCGGCGTGGAACAGGTCGGGCAGTGCGTCTGGCACAGAGCCTCCAGGAGAAGGGCGATCAGGGGGCCGGCACCTCTCCGTGCCACCGCTCAAGCGTAATGCGGCATCGCGTCACGGGGTAACCCCCGCGAGCGGATCAGAGGAGCTCGGCCGTCTGCCTGGCGATCTGCAGTTCCTCATCGGTCGGCACGACGAGCACCGTCACCGCGGAGGCGTCCGTGGAGATCCGACGGATGCCGCGCTCACGAGCGTCGTTCCTCGCCGGATCGATCTCGACGCCCGCGAAACCGAGCGTCGCCAGCGCAGCGGCCCGCACCGGCGCGGCGTTCTCGCCCACACCGGCCGTGAACGAGATGACGTCCACTCCGCCGAGCTGTGCGATGTACGCCCCGGCGTAAGCCCGCAGGCGGTGCACGTACACGTCGAAGGCGAGCACGGCGGACTCGTCTCCGGCCTCCACACCGGCGAGGATGTCGCGCATGTCGCTGCGGCCGGCGAGTCCGGCGAGACCGCTGCGGGTGTTGAGCAGCGAGTCCAGGTCGTCGATCGAGTACCCGGCACGGCGGGAGAGGTGGACGAGGGCCGCCGGATCGATGTCTCCCGACCGCGTGCCCATCACCAGCCCCTCGAGCGGGGTGAGCCCCATCGACGTCTCCACCGAGCGCCCGCCCTCGATCGCGGTCACGGAGGCGCCGTTGCCGAGGTGGAAGACGAGCTGCCGGAGCTCGGCGAGGTCGCGCCCGAGGAATGCCGCCGCCGCCTCGCTCACGTACTGATGGCTCGTGCCGTGGAAGCCGTATCGCCGCACCCGATGCTCGGCGGCGAGCGCTGCGTCGATCGCATAGGTGTACGCGGCGGGCGGAAGCGTCTGATGGAACGCGGTGTCGAACACGGCCACGTGCGGAACCTGATCGAACACGGCGCGTGCGGCCTGGATCCCGGCGAGGTTCGCGGGGTTGTGCAGGGGGGCGAGCACCGCGAGCTCGTCGATCTGACGCTCCACGTCGGCGTCGATCAGGGTCGGGGCGTAGAAGCGCGCACCGCCGTGGACCACGCGGTGTCCGACCGCGACGGGGCGACGCTCGTCGAGCGAGGGCCCGTGCGCGGCGAACTGCTCCCGCATCACCTCGAAGGCGGCGGCGTGGTCGGCGATCGGCTGCTCGCTGCGGTACGTCGCGTCGAGCATCGTCGGCACGGCGGCGGCGTCCACGGCGGGGCGGACGGTGTGCGCCACGGGACTGGACTCCTGCCCGATGCGCTCGATCAGTCCGCTCGCGAGCAGGTCCTCCTGTTCGATGTCGATCAGGCTGTACTTCAGCGACGACGACCCGCTGTTGATCACCAGGATCGCGCTCATGCCTCATCTCCCTGCGCCTGGATCGCCGTGATCGCGACCGTGTTGACGATGTCATCGACGAGCGCGCCGCGGGACAGGTCGTTGATGGGCTTGTTGAGCCCCTGGAGCACCGGTCCGATGGCGACGGCTCCTGCTGAGCGCTGCACGGCCTTGTACGTGTTGTTACCGGTGTTGAGGTCGGGGAACACGAACACGGTCGCCCGGCCGGCGACCGCCGAGTCCGGGAGCTTGGCCTTGGCCACCGCCGCATCCGCCGCCGCGTCGTACTGGATCGGCCCTTCGACCGGGAGCTCGGGGGCACGCTCGCGGACGAGCGCGGTCGCGGCGCGCACCTTGTCGACGTCGGCCCCGGAGCCGGACTCCCCGGTCGAGTACGACAGCATGGCCACGCGCGGATCGATGCCGAACTGGCGGGCGGTCTCGGCGGAGGAGATCGCGATGTCGGCGAGCTGCGCGCTCGTCGGATCGGGGATCACCGCGCAGTCTCCGTAGACGAGCACACGATCGGCGAGCGCCATGAGGAAGACGCTGGAGACCACGTTCACGCCCGGCTTGGTCTTGATGATCTCGAACGACGGACGGATCGTGTGCGCCGTGGTGTGCGCCGCGCCGGAGACCATGCCGTCGGCCAGACCGAGATGCACCATCATCGTGCCGAAGTACGACACGTCGGTCACCGTGTCCGCCGCTTGGGCGAGGGTGATGCCCTTGTGCGCCCGCAGCCGTGCGTACTCGGCGGCGAACCTCTCGACCAGTTCAGGGTCGGTGGGGCTCAGCACCTGGGCCGCCGCGATGTCGATGCCCAGCTCGACGGCGCGGGCACGGACGGCCGCCTCGTCGCCGAGGATCGTCAGATCCGCGACCTCCCTCGCGAGAAGCGTCGCCGCGGCCCGCAGGATGCGGTCATCGTCGCCCTCGGGCAGGACGATGCGACGCCGATGTGCGCGTGCACGCTCGATGAGGCCGTACTGGAACATCAGCGGGGTCACCACGTGTGCCTCGGCGAGCCCGAGCTGCTCGGTCAGCTCCACGATGTCGACGTGCGCCTGGAACAGGCCGAGCGCGCGGTCGTAGCGGCTGCGCGAATCCACGGAGAGGCGCCCGCGGGTGCTCATCACACGCACGGCGGTGTCGTAGGTGCCCAGATCGGTCGTGATGATCGGCACCGATGACGCGAAGCCGTCGAGCAGGCGCACGATCTGCTCGGGAAGAGGGAACGGGCCGTTCAGGATGATGCCGGCGATGCGGGGGAAGGTGCCGGACGCATCGGCGAGCAGGGCGGCCAGCAGCACCTCGGTGCGGTCGGCCGGGATCACCACGACCGCCTCCTCGGTGAGCCGCGGCAACACGTTGACCATCGACATGCCGGCGACGACGATCGTCAGCGCCTCCCTGGTCAACCGGTCCTCGTCGCCCGTGAACAGCGTGCCGTCGACGGCGGTGAGGATGTCACGGATCGACGGGGCCACGAGCGCACGGTCCTCGGGGATCGCCCACACCGGCGTGCGGTCCTCGGGGAGCACGGCGTGGACCGCGTCGATGACGGCATCCAGCGCATCGGGGTCGGCACGGTTCACCGCGACGGCGAACAACTCCGCACGCTCCTCGGAGAGCTCCGACAGCGCGAGTGCGGCGATCTGTCCGATCGCCGCGGCCTCACGGGCGGTCGTGGTGCCGAGCTGTTCGGCCTGGCGCTGCTGATCGCGACCGCTGAGCACGAGCAGCACCGGGACACCGAGGTTGGCGGCGATCCGCGCGTTGAACCCGAGCTCGGCGGGGCTCGCGACATCCGTGTAGTCGCTGCCGATGACGACGACGGAATCGCACTGCGCCTCGACGGACTTGAACCGCGCGACGATCGTCGACAGCGCGCTCTCCGGGTCGGAGCGCACATCATCGTACGTCACGCCGATGCAGTCCTCGTAGTCGAGGTGTACGCCGTCGTGGGCGAGCAGCAGTTCGAGGATCTCGTCGCGCTCGGTCGTGGACCGCGCGATCGGGCGGAACACCCCCACCCGCGGCGAGACGCGCATCAGGGCGTCGAGCGCCCCGAGGGCGATCGTCGACTTGCCGGTATGACCTTCGGCCGAGGTGATGTAGATGCTCCGCGCCACGAGCCCAGCTTAGGCGCGGCGTTCGGGAAGCCGCCGGGGAAACCACCGGGAGAAACGCGGGGTCTCACCCGCACGGACCGGACAGTGCGTCGACGACGGCGGCGGCATCTTCCTGGAAGCGCGCGTAGTAGTCGCGATCGGTGTTGATCTGCACCCGGTGGATCGCGTGCGAGGGCTCCAGCTCCTGCCATCCGGGCAGGCGGCCCAGCCGGTCGTAGAACAGCGTCGCCGCGGTCTGCGGATCCATGCGCTGCTCGACGCTCCCCCACCACTCCTGCTGCTGGAAGAGTCCGATGCTGGTCGTGCGCGATCCGTCGGGGTTGGTGAACCCGCTCGTCTCCCAGTCGCCGTAGTCGATGTTGCGCAGGCTGCTCTCGCCCATCGCCGTCATCACCCCGAGGATCTGCCCGTCGCGGCGGAACCCGAGGTCGCCCGCCGTCCGGATGATCGTCGCGGCATTGTCGAGCTGTTCCCCGCTCCAGCCGCGGATGCCCGCCTCCGGGAACGTCCGGGGTTCGTCGAGGCAGATCGGGGCGGGATCGCGGGCGAGTCCCAGCGGGATCAGCGCGAGCAGTCCCCCGAGGACGACGACCGCCGCCGCGGAGAGCAGCACCCGTCGCAGGATCTTCCTCCGGCGCGCCCGGATCGCGGCGCGTCTGCGCGCGCCGGTCTTGCGTCGCCGCGTCGCGCTCCTGCGGCTCTTCGCGGTCTTCTTCGTCGCCGCTCGACCTTTCGGCCGGGACGCCGTGCGCCCCGAGGTCATGTCGCCACGCTGCCGCGCGGGGTGCGGGGGCGACCGGCGAACGCAGCCACACCCCCGCCGATCGCGCCGAACAGGTGCCCCTGCCAGGAGATGCCCTCTGCGGCGCCGAACACTCCGGCCACCATCGAGCCGCCGTACAGCGCGATCACGACCAGAGCGATCACGGCGTAGAGGATGCGATGGGCGACGCGTCCGGGGGCGAACACCCGCATCACGACGTAGCCGAAGTAGCCGAACACGAGCCCGGAGGCGCCGACCGTCAGCGTCCCCGGAGCGTTCACGACCCAGGTCCCGATGCCGCCCACGATCGCGACGATGGCTGTGACGGCCCAGAACCTCCGGGCACCTTCGACGGCGACCAGGCATCCGAGCACCAGGAAGGGTACGGAGTTCGCGATGAGGTGCTGCCAGTTCGCATGCAGGAGCGGACCGAGCACGATGCCGCCCAGACCCGAGACATCCCAGGACCTCAGGCCGAAACCGGTGAACGACCCCGGAAGGACCGCATCGGCGAACTGCACGATCCACATCGCGACGAGGAGGAGCACCGGCGAGGCGAATCGGCCGAGCGGATGCTGCGCCTTCGGAGGCGGGGAGACGGTCACCGGACGATTGTCTCAGGTGCCGCTGACGTTCGAGTGGGCGTCACGACAGGGCGCCCGCACATGAAAAAGACTCTCCGCGCACCCAGCAGAGCCCGGTTACCCTTGCTGCGTTTCCGCCCTGGGGGAATTGGCCTGGATGCTGTCACGCGGAGAGCCGTCAACCATCCTAACCCGAGCACGTGGGGTGCGACGACACCGCTCGAGCGCTCGACGGACCGGGTGGGTCACGGACGCCGCCGACCGCCCTCTCAGGGGAAGCTTCCAGAGCGGGGACCGCGCCGCCGGGTTACGATCGAGTAACGCGCACCGCAGCGCCGATGTGAGAGGGAACGCATGCCAGAGAACGCCCCCCTGATCCCGGTGATGATCGATGCCGAACGGTTCGCCGCGCAGACCTCTGCGATCCTCGGCTCCATCGGACGGGTCATCGACGGGAAGCCGGACGCCGTGCGCAGCGCCCTCGTCTGCCTCCTCGCCGAAGGGCACCTGCTCATCGAAGACGTCCCCGGTGTGGGCAAGACGATGCTCGCCCGTGCCCTCGCCGCGAGCGTGGACGCGACCGTGCGCCGCATCCAGTTCACGCCCGACCTGCTGCCCGGCGACGTCACGGGTGTCTCGGTCTACAACCCGGTCGACCAGGAGTTCGAGTTCAAGCGCGGCGCGGTCTTCGCGCACATCGTGATCGCCGATGAGATCAACCGCTCCTCCCCCAAGACGCAGTCGGCCCTGCTCGAAGCGATGGAGGAGGGGCAGGTCACCGTCGACGGGTCGACCCACATGCTGCCGACACCGTTCCTGGTGGTGGCGACCCAGAACCCGCTCGAGATGGAGGGGACGTACGCGCTCCCCGAGGCGCAGCGCGACCGCTTCATGATGCGCATCTCGATGGGGTACCCGGACGCGGAGGCCGAGACGCTCATGCTCCGTCAGCGCGATGTGGTGAACCCGCTCGCCGCGGTGTCACCCGTCGCCGACGCGACCGCCATCTCCCAGCTCATCGCCTGGGCGCGCTCGGTGCACGTCGCCCCCGCGCTGGAGGAGTACACGGTCGCCCTCGCACAGGCGACCCGCTCCGACCCGAACCTGCACCTCGGCGCCAGTCCGCGGGCGACCCTGCAGCTGATCCGCGCCGCGAAGGTGTGGGCGGCATTGGACGGCCGCGACTACGTCATCCCCGACGACATCACGGCCCTGCTCATCCCGGTCCTCGCCCACCGGCTGCTGCCGGCGCGTGGTGCCCACCGTGCAGGCGCACAGCCCGTCGAGGCCGCACTCACCCAGATCGTCGAGCGGGTGCGCGTCCCCGTCGCGACGCGTTCCTGATCGGGTCGGTCATGCGAAGACGCCGACCTCTCACCGGCCGTGGAGCCGGCGCGCTCGTCGCCGCCCTGTGCTGCGTGATCGCCGCCAACGTCTTCGGCACCCGCATCCTGCTCTACATCGGGCTGCTCCTGGCCGCCCTCACGCTCTTCTCGCTCCTCGCCGTCCGCCTGCCCCGCCGCTCGGGGACGGTCACGCGTCAGATCTCCACCGATCTGCTCACCGTGTCGGAGACGTCGCGCGTGACGGTGCGGATCTCACTCCGCGCACTGCGGGTGCCGCACGGGCTCTGGCACGACATCCTCCCCGCGGCGGTCGCCGGCGATTCCGGCGGTGAGTATCCCCCCGAGTCGGGTCAGCTGACGTACCCGATCACCGGTGTGCGACGGGGTGTCTGGCCGCTGGGTCCGCTGATGCTGCGCACCGTCGATCCGTTCGGCCTGGCACAGCGCGAGCAAGCGTTCGGAGAGACCCGGAGCATCACCGTGGTCCCCGAGGTCTTCGCCCTCGCCCCGCTGGCCGTGCGCGTCGGAGCCGCCGGCGGAACCGCGCACACTTCGTCGACGCGCCTCGGGCAGGGCAGCGACAATCTCTCGCCGCGCGGGTACATCCCCGGAGACTCGATGCGCCGCATCCACTGGCGTGCGACCGCCCACCGCGGACAGCTCATGGTGCGCCAGGAGGAGGAGGAATCCAGCCCCGACGCGGTCGTCGTCCTCGATCGCAGTGCGGGCCGCTGGGATGTGCCCGGCGCCGATGCCGACCCGGCCTTCGAAACCGCCGTGTCGCTCTGCGCCTCCGCGGCCGTGCACCTCGCCTCCGAGGGGTACAGCGTCGATGTGATCGACAGCGCCGGCACGCTGCTCGGTGCGCTCCGCGGGCACGAGGACGATCGCGACGGACTGCTGGTGGCGCTCGCGATGGTCGCCCCCAGGGGTGAGGGCCGTGATCTGGCGGCACTCATCGGCGGCACCCCGCCCGGGCCTCTGGTCTTCATCACCGGTCAGCTCGATGAGGAGGATGCCGCCCGGCTGCGTCCGGCCGGCGCCGCCGCGCCGATGCTGTTCAGCACGGAGCTTCTCCCCGGCGCCGCGGAGGCGGCCACTCCACACGGCTGGACGGTGGCGACGCTCGGGCCCGTCATCGCGGACGCGTGGGAGGACGCCGTCTCGGCGCGGATCGGAGTCGGCGATGTTCCGCGCTGAGCAGCGCCCGCGGGCGACCGCGCCCCCCGCGCACACGGCGCCGACGTGGCACCGCGACGAGGAGGAGCCGACCGGTGTCGTCGGTCCCGGTGTGCTGGCCGCGACGGCGACGATCGTGGCGATGTGGCCGTACACCTCGGTGATCTCCCCTGGAGCGTGGTCGTCTTCGGTCCTCATCGTGATCCTCGCCGTAGCGGGTGGGGGTATGCTCCTGCGGCGACTGCTGCGCCGACGGACAGCCTGGCTCCGGGACGCCGGGACATTCCTCGGTCAGATCATCGTCGCGGTCGCGATGGTCACGCTGCTGGTGGCCGGCGATACCGCGCTCTTCGGCGTGTTTCCGACACCGACGACCGTCGCCGTGTTCGGCACCCTCGGCGCTGCGGCCCTCGAAGCGATCGTGTTCGGCTCCGCGCCGTTGGATGCCTCGCCGGCTCTCACCGCCGCCATGGCCTCCGGCTTCGCGGGCGTCGCGCTCCTGGTCGATCACCTGGTGGCGCATCGCTCCGCGGTGCTGGCGACCCTGCTGACAGGGATCGTCGGCGCCGTGCCGATGATCATCACCCTCGGCGACACGAACGTCGTGTGGTTCGTGCTGTTCGCCCTCGTCGCACTCTTCCTCTTCCGGTACACCGCGAGGCGGCATCCGGAATCCCCCCGCAGGTCCTCGCTCTCGGTCGCCGTCGGTGTCGGAGCCGCCGCTCTGGTGACGACCCTGGTGATCGCTCCCGCACTACCGGTCGCGACGAGCATGGCGGGCACCGGCGTCGGGGTCACGGTCGATGCCTCGTTGCGTCTGGGCGATGATCTGCGTCAGCCCAATCCGGTCGAAGTGCTGACCATCGCGGCGAAGACCGACGTGGCCCCGTATCTGCGGCTGACGACACTCTCTCGATTCGACGGCCGGGTGTGGCAGCCGGACCGGGGCGATCTGCAGTCGCAGGACGACGGGTTCGGCACTCCGGAGTGGGGACCGGAGATCGCGACGGAGGAGGAGAACACGTCCATCCGCGTGCTCCGCATGTCGAGTTCGTGGCTGCCGGTCCCGTACCCGGCGACCGACGTGCAGGGGCTCAGCGGCTCGTGGCGGGTGTCCCCGCTCAACCGCACCCTCTTCTCGCGCAGCGCCGACGCGGTGGGGAACGACTACACCGTCACCTCCTCCCGCCTCGTTCCGACGCTCGAGCAGATCCGTGCGATCGATGCGGCATCGCCCGTGGTCGATCCCGACGCCGAGCCGGTGGAGCTGCCCGAGATCATCGCGGAGCGTGCCGCCGAGGTGACGGCCGCCGCGAGCACCGACTACGACCGGCTGATCGCCCTGCAGAACTGGTTCCGCTCGCAGTTCGCGTACTCGCTGGAGACGCCGGTGGAGGAAGGCTTCGACGGCACCGGCGCCGAAGCCGTGGCGCAGTTCCTCGACGTGCGATCGGGGTACTGCGTGCACTTCGCAGGGGCGTTCGCGCTCATGGCGGAGAGCCTGGGGATGCAGGTGCGCATCGTCGTCGGCTATCTTCCCGGCTCGCTCACCGACGAGAAGCGCGGCAGCGAATCGGTCTTCTCCGTGACCAGCGATCAGCTGCATTCCTGGCCGGAGGTGCTCTTCCCCGGTATCGGCTGGGTGCCGTTCGAGCCGACCGCATCCTTGGGCGTGCCCACCGCGTTCCGTGCGGGAGTGACGCAGGGCGGCGAGTCCGGATCACCCGCCACCCCCGCACCGACCACGGCCCCGCAGAGCGAGGAGACCTCGGGACCGGAGATCGACCGTGCGGACGCCGGGGGCGACTCGGCCGACGGCGCCGCGCAGCGTCGTCTCGATCCGACGCCGGTCGTGCTCATCGCTTTCGGCGCCGTGGCGCTGCTCCTGGTACCGGCACTGATCCGCATCATCGAGCGTCGCAGACGATTCACGCAGGCGAGGCGCGGCGATCCCGCGGCAGCCTGGGCCGAGCTCCGCGACACCCTGATCGACCTGCAGCTGCCGGTCTCCGACGCCGACACCCCGCGGGTCCGTGCTGCCGGCCTGGTGCGCGACCGTCATGTGGACGCGGAGACGATGCGACGGCTGACGGATGCGGTCGAGCAGACGAACTACGCGCGATCGGCCGAGCTGCAGACGGATCTCACCGAACCGCTCAGCGAGGTGCTGCAGGCATTGCGCCGGAGTGTGGATGGGCCGACGCGTGTGCGGGCGACGCTGCTGCCCCGGTCACTGTACGCTCCCCGCGCCGCGGAACCCGAGGTCGCCGTCTGAGCATGCCCGCACGCGGGCGCGTCTCCTGCGCGGTCACGCGGCGTGGGCCGTGCAGGGCACGGCCACGCAGGTCTCGCACACCACGAACTGCGAGCGGCACGACAGGTCGGGGCAGTTCGCGGTGCGCTTGGTCGGCACCCCGCACCCGACGCACTCCCCGATGACGCGCGCATGGTCCGAGAAGTCGACCGAACCACGGCCGTCGAACACGTAGAGCGATCCGTCCCACAGCCCGTCGTCGCCGTACTTCTCGCCGTAGCGGACGATGCCACCCTCGAGCTGGTACACCTCGCCGAAGCCGCGCGCCGTCATTAGGCTCGACAGCACTTCACAGCGTATGCCGCCGGTGCAGTAGGTGACGACGGGTTTGCCCTTGAGATCGTCGTAGGCGCCGGAGTCGAGCAGTCTCACGAAGTCCCTGGTGGTCTCGGTGTCGGGCACGACCGCGCCGCGGAACCTCCCGATCTGCGCCTCGAGGGCGTTCCGGCCGTCGAAGAAGACCACCTCGTCTCCGCGCTCGTCGATCAGCCCGTGCAGCTCTTCGGGCGTCAGTCGCGTGCCTCCGCCGACGACCCCGTGCTCATCGACGCGCAGTTCACCGGGCGCACCGAATGAGACGATCTCGTCGCGCACCTTCACGCTGAGCTTGGGGAAATCGAGGCTGCGCCCGTCCGCATCCAGCCCCGTCCCCTCACTCCACTTGATGTCCGCATCGGCGAACGGGCCGTACGAGCGGAACGATCGCAGCCACTTCTTCAACACGCCGATATCGCCGCCGAGGGTGCCGTTGATCCCGTCCTTCGAGATGAGCAGGCGCCCACGCAGGCCGAGTGCCTCGCCGAGGTCGCGTTGCCAGACACGGACGGCCTCGGGATCGGCGAGGGGCGTGAACGCGTAGAAGAGGACGATCTTGGGGGTTGCCACCTAGGGATCCTACGTCGTCACCCCGAGCGGTTCCGAACCCCGGTGCGGCTCGAGACCGCTACGTCACATCGCGTTTCACGAAGGTGACTCCCCCCGCGACGAGAGCCGCCAGCATCCATCCGACGGCGACCGGCACAGAGCCACCGGATCCGTCGGCTGGCGACACCCCCACAGCCGTGACGTCGAACCCGAAAGCGTCGAGCAGCGCGATCAGCGGGAAGCCGTGGGCAGCGGCGCTCCAGAACATCGCGACGAGGACGGCGCTGCCCAGAGACATGGACGCGACGAAGAGTGCCACGAGATGGTTCTGGACGACGATGCCCACCCCCAGCCCCCAGAGGCCGGCGCCTGCGCCGACGGCCAGTGCGGATCCCACCGACGCCCAGCCCACCGGGACACCGCCCATCGCGACGGCCAGCGCGATGTGGCCACCGGCGAGTCCCGCGAGAGCGACGACGGCGCCGCCGAGAGCAGACCCGAGTGTCCGGCTGAGCAGCGTCACCCACCGGGGGTGCAGCATCAGCCGCTGCGCGATGACGCCATCCCGCCGGTCGACGGTGTAGCGGAAGGAACCGTAGACCGCCGCGAGCACCGCACCATAGGTCGCGAGCACCGCGCTGAACGGCGCACTGAGTGCGGCGCGAACCCCGGCCGGTGCCTCGGCGAGCTCCGCAGGAACGCTCGTCGCCATCGAAGTCGACAACACGACGGCGGCCGCGACCACCCAGAGGAGGACGATGTCGCCGGTCACACCGCGCGCGTGGGCTCGGAGCGCGCGGACGATCATCCCGCCCTCCTGCGACCACCGGTCCACGCCACCGCGGCCAGCCCCGCGGTCCACGCGAGTGCGACGACGAGCGCCGGGCCGAACTCGAGCAGGCGGCCCTGATATCCGGGCACGCCCAAGGCCGCGAGCGCCAGCCCGGGCGAGAACTTCGCCACCTCCGGCACCGTGCGCAGCAGTGCGAGTTCCCCCACCATCGGCAGGACGAGGACGAAGACGGCCGTCACGTAGTAGTTGCGGGTGATCCAGCCGATGGAGCCCCCGATGAGCGCACCGAGCACGCCGCCGACCAGAGCTCCCGCGCAGAGGCGCCACCCGTCCGGCGTCAGAGTGAGCGAGAGACCGCTCCGGCTCAAGAAGACGGCGACACCCGCGGTCCACACGACGAAGAGGCCGACGGACAGGGCGAGCGCGACGAGGACGCCCGCGACGAGCTTTCCGGCGAATGCACGCCGGAATCCGACGCTGGTGAGGGTCCGGTCCATCGAGCCGTAGTAGTACTCACGAGTGACGCCGTACGCGCCGACGAACGCCGCGGAGACCGCCGACCAGGCGAGAGGTTCCAGGAGACGAGTGGTCGCCGCGGCGGGATCGAGGCCGGCCACGTCGAGGCGCGATCCGTCGGAGAACAGCACGAAGGCGGGCAGGAGGAACGCGACGAGGTAGACGGCGAGGAGGGAGAGTCCGCTCACGGAGCGCAGGGCCTCGCTCTGGATCGTGCCCCTCATACCGGCACTTCCTCGACGAGTTCGAAGTACTTGCTCTCCAGGGAGTCGCCGTTGCTCGTGACCAGGTCGCCGAGTCGTCCGGCGAAGAGTGCTCGCCGTTTGATGACCACGACCTCATCCACGATGTGTTCGAGTTCTGACAGCTGATGACTGGCGACCAGCACGGTGCCGCCGCGTTCGGCGAAGCGGCGGAGGAACCTGCGCAGCCAGCGGATCCCGTCGGGGTCCAGGCCGTTCGCCGGTTCGTCGAGGATGAGCGTGGGCGGCGCCCCGATGAGGGCGGCGGCCAGGCCGAGCCGCTGAGCCATCCCCGTCGAGAACGTCTTCACGCGACGACGCGCGTCGGCGGTGAGCCCGACCTCCTCGAGGACCTCGTCGGTCCGGCCGCGCGGCGCACCGGCCGCGAGCCGACAGATCTCCAGGTGCCGCCGTGCAGTGATGCCCGCCTCGAAACCGAAGCCGTCCATGTGCACACCGACGTGCGATGCGGGGTTGTCGAGCGCCGAGAACGGAACACCGTCGATGAGGCTCTCGCCGCTCGTCGGCCGGAGCAAGCCGACGATCGTGCGCAGCGTCGTCGATTTGCCCGCGCCGTTCGGCCCCAGGAGCCCGACGATCGTCCCGCGCGGCACGACGAAGGACAGGTCTTCCACGGCGGTCCGGCGGCCGTACCTCTTCGTGAGGCCTCGGACCTCGATCGCGTGTTCAGTCATCTTCCTGCCTCTCGTGCTTCTGGTCCAGAAGGGCGGACAGCGGCGACACCACGCCGGTCGCCCAGAGCGTCTGCCACAGACTCCTCGTGCCGAGCGCGACCTGCGCCCGTCCGGTCGGCGGCGTGCTCCCGCCGCCGTCGTCCACGTCCACGCCGGCGATGACCGTTGCGGGGACGTCCACGCCGTCCGCCGCGACGGGGACGAGCACCGCCCAGGGGACCTCCGTCGGCATCGGCGGCTCCGGCCTGATGGTCCCCCCGCCGACCCGCGCGCTCGCGAGGAGCCCGGCGCTCATCAGCTCGACCGGGGCGCCGTCCGGCACCTCCGCCTCGGCGGCGGTGCCCGGCTGCACGAGGAGCACACGGTCACCGCGGGTGACGAAACCGTACGTCGCCGTCACCGGCAGCGGGATCACGGCGCCCACGACCACGATGCTCGCGATCAGCGTCGCACCGACGGCGACGAAGCGGAGCCGGGAGACGCCTGACCGAAGGACGCGGCGCAGCGCCGTCGAGAGGATCACGATGCCGACGAGCACCACGGCAGCTTCCAGGACGACGACGAGGACCCCCAGCACCGGTCCGCCTCCGGCGAGCGCTCGCACCACGCGGGAGACCGCGAACAGCACGAGCGCGATCGGGGCGACGAGACAGGCGAGACCGAACGGCACGCTCCACCACCGATCGAGGCTCCGTGCGGTCCGCGGACCGCCGAACAGGATCCGGGTCAGGAAGTCCACTCCGTCGTGAATCGTCCGGTCCCGGAGGTTCGGTTCGTCGAGCGCACTCATGAACGCGATGTAGCCGTCGAATCGCACGAACGGAATCAGGTTGACCAGCACGATCGCGACGCAGGACACGGCGAGGAGCAACAGCGCCTGGTGGATCAGAGGGTCCGGAAGGGCGAGCGCGGCGAGGAGGGCGACCGCGGCGGCGACGGCGTGCACGGCCGGCCCGGCGAGCGCGACCGCGACACGTTGCCACCGGTCGGAGAGGCGCCAGCCGTCGGTCACATCGACGAAGAAGGCGGGGGTGAGGTAGTAGAGCATGAAACCTGCGCGGCGCGGTTCGCCGCCGAAGCGTGTGAGCGCGAGCCCATGAGCGCTCTCGTGGAGCAGCGTCATGACGGACAACGCGATGACGACGCCCACGAGTCCGGGCAACGACACCGGCATGGTCAGGACGTCCCACACCTCACCTGTCTGCAGGGCCGCAGCGCCGAGGCCGAGGCAGAGCACCACCAGAAGGGATGCCAGAACCCCTCGGCGTGAGAGCGGGACGATCAGGCGATTCCCGCGGTCGAAGAACGCGGGTGCACGCAGCGTCGCGAACTGCAGCGTGAACGGGGGCCGGTAGGTCACTCTGCCGGGCGGGGGCTTCGTGTCACCGGCCAGGAGCCCGCTGGCGCGGAAGCGCTGGACGAGCAGGAGGAACTCCTCCCGCGGCTCGGATGCGGCGAAGCGCGTGCGCAGGTCGCGGAGCGTGGTCTCGCCGTCCATCGCCGTCAGCAGATCGACGACGGCCCGCGAGACCCTCGACGAGGGCACCCCCTGCAGCAGCGCGATCCACACCCCGGCCTCCCCCACTTCCTCGAACACGACACCGGGGGCGAGAAGCGGACGATCCTCGGCCGTGAGCGGCACCGGGGCGCGAGAGTCTCGCCGCCGAGCGAAACTAGGCGGTGTCATCGTCACGCGCCCGATCCCGGGTTCCGGCCCACGTCGTCGTGAGGAGAAGGATGTCCGCTCCGGGGTGCGTCCGCACGGGCGAGACGGCAGGTTCAGCGAAACCGGCGTCCACGAGCTCGCTGGAGAGGAGCTCATGGCTGAGCACACGCAGCCGACTCGTGAGCACGCGCACGTCGCCGCCCGCCACGATGTCGGCGAGGCGCACCCAGTTGACCAGGCGAGCCGCGCCGTCCTCCTCCACCTGCTGCGAGAACAGATAGGTCTCCTCGCCGCCGGGTCCGGGACCGGGCCCGGGGACACGGATCTCCTGCTCGCTCGGCACCGTCAGGCTCTCCGCTGCGGCGCCTCCCGCGACGGAGAAGGCGAAGACCCCTCCCGGCGCGAGGTGGCGTCGCACACTCGCGTACAGGCGCGCCCTCCCCTCCCTGTCCAACAAGGTGATGGAGGTCGCACCGAGGACCACGAGGTCGTACGGACGCGGCAGGCTGAAGTCGCGCATGTCGGCTATCACACAGTCGAGCCTCGGATGGTCGGGCAGGGCACGACGAAGGTGCGAGAGCATGTCGTCGGAGAGATCGAGCGCGGTCACCGATCGGCCGGAGCGCACCAGCGGGATGGTCAGCCTCCCGCTGCCGGCGGCCACATCGAGGACCGGACCCGCGGCTTCTCTCGCGAGCGCCAGCACCTCTCGGATCTCCGCGGCATCGGCGCCGACCAGTCGCTCGTAGAAGTCGGTCCCCTCGCCCGTGTACAGGTCCTGTTCCCGAGGGACCGCACCCGCCCGGTCGAGTCGCGCCGCGATGGCTTCGGTTATCGTTCCTGACATTCACCACACCTCTCCGCGGGAGTGAGGGGGTGCGGGCGCGCGGAACCGCCCGCACCCCGACCGGTCACGTCGCGATCGCCGCGGCACCGCCGACGATGGCGATGATGTAGCTGACGTGCTCCCACCACTCGAGTGGCGCGTCGATTCGTTCGAGTTCCTGGAACTCCAGCAGATCAGTCTGCATTTCGTACCTCCTTCATCACGTGGCGATGCGCTTCCTAGGTCAGCGCGAGAATTCCGATGATGACGCCGACAGCGAAGCCCCGCACGAAATCATCGGTGTTGTTCAGAGCGTCCATCGCCTCGAGTTCAGTGAATTCGAGCCTCTGCACTTCGGTGTTCATACCTCTCTCCTTCCTCGTCTCGATCTCCGTCCGGCGACGGGATCACGTCGCAGCGGCAGCGCCGATCCCGATGAGGATCAGCGCACTGATGGCGCCCTGATAGAAGCTCTCCCAGCTGGGAGCCTCCATGTCGTCCAGCTCCTGGAACCGGAGTCGCTCTTCCACGTCCTTGATCATCTCTTCACCTCCTCTGCACGGCAGTCGAGGGCCGGCGTTGAGCGCCGGCACACGGATCGCTCCACCGGGAACTGCGGAGGACCTCACGGATGTCGTCGGCGACGAGGCCGGTGAGCATCGGGCGGCGATCTCCCCACGACGCCTCGGTGGACATCGAGATGCGGCCGACCTCCCGCGTGGTCGGTCGCGACGGAAGCGGGATATCCCAGCGCTCGAGGAGGGCGGCGATACCCGCGGCCGGTTCGAGAGGCAATGCCACCCCGCTCGCGACCCGCGACCAGAAGTCCTCGAGACTCTGCCGATCTCCCCAGCGGGTGTCACCCGCGCAGATACGACGCCAGACCGCGGCGATCACCGCTGCCGTGGCGACCATCTTGCGAGTCCTGAGCACGAAGGCCACTTCGTTCGCGACATACCAATGGCGAGCACTGTAGGGATCCTGTCCGCGCAGAGCCGCACCGCGTTGGGTGGCTGCGCTCAACCGTGCGAGGCGCAACCGCCCCGCAGGCGAGCCAGCGTCCTGGGTGGCGGTCTCGAGGAGGGCTCTCCCGAGGATGACGGCCTCGCTGTTCCCCCGGGCGCTTCGCCGCGAACTCGTCGACGTACCGGCGAGACGCAGGAACGCCTCCAGCGCTCCCTCACGGACGGCGCCGTACGTGAGGGACTCCAGGTTGCGTGGATCGATGACGGCATGACGGGGTCTGAGCGAGCGTCCGACGATGAGCCGATAGCCGTTCCCGTTCTTGAGGATGCCGACGCTGTTCGTCTCCGACGAGGTGCCCAGAGTCGTCGGCACGGCGATGATCTCCACGGGCGGCGGCGCATCCGGCAGCACGGTCAGCGCGGACCTCTCCGCATGACCGATGGCATAGTCGAAGACCTTCCCCGGAGCGAGCGCGAGCGCGGCGATCTTGCTGGCGTCGAGCACGCTGCCCCCACCGACGGCCACGATGACCTCGGGCGACCGACGAACGATGTGCCGCGCGATCCTGGAGACCGACGCGACATCCACCGACGGCGCGTCCACCGTGATGGTCCTCACCGCAGACCCGGCCCGGAAGGGAACCGTGACCGCCGAGTCCGCGATCACGAGGACCTCTCGTCCCGCGGTGAGGTGCGTCATCACGTGATGCGCGACGCCGGGGCCGTGCCACAGGGTCGGGACGCGTCCGGTGAAGTGCGCGGTCATGCTGCCGCTTCCTGCACTCGCGCGAGGCCGGAGCGCACGGCGGCTTCCACCGTGCGGAGCTCCTCCGAGGTGAATCCGTAGGCCGGGATCAGCTCGATGGAGCTGGGGCCGGGCTGCACCAGGACGCCGTGGTCGGCGATGGCGGAGACCACACGGAGAACCTCGGAGGAGGACAGCCGCCGCTCGTCGTCGTGGCGGAGCCCCATCCCCACGAAGCAGCCCCGCCCCGTGACCTCCGTGATCAATCCGTCGGACTTCAGCGCCGTCGCCAGACGGAACAGCTCGGCCCCGAGTGCCTTCGTCGTCGTCTCCACGTCGATCCGACGCAGCTCTTCCATCACTGCGGTGATGGCCGCCGCGCACACCGGCGTTCCCGCCTGCGTCTCCCCGTGGACGAAGGTCCACCCGCCTCGCGCGAACTCGGAGGCGACACGGGGACCCACGAGGATCGCGGCTGCACCCGTCGCGCCGTTCGTCAGTGCTTTCGAGAGGAGGAGGACGTCGGGAGCGGCCGGCCACTCGTCGGTGGCGAGCATCGCGCCGGTGCGCCCGAATCCCGTCGCGACCTCGTCGGCCACGAGCAGGAACCCGTATTCCTCACGCAGCAGCACGAGGCGATCGATGAACGCCTCGGTCAGCGCATATGCGCCACTGCCCAGGACGGGCTCCACGACGACCGAGGCGACTCGGGACCCTTCCCGCTTCAACAGGGTGGCGAGCTCTTCACCCTCATCGCTGGACGAAACGTGGCGCACCGACCTGCGATCGACGGAGTAGACGGACTGCAGGAGGTCGTCTCCGCTGAGCGCGTGGCTGCCGTACATCGTGCCGTGGTAGCTGCCTTTCAGCCCGACGATGAGGGATCGGGATCCTGCGCCCTTCTGCGCCCAGTACTGTCGTGCGAGCTTCATGGCGGCATCGTTCGCAGCGCCGCCCGAGGTGGAGAAGATGACGCGGCTGTACCTGGTCGGGTCCGCGAGGTCGAGAAGACCTTCCGCGGCGGCTTCGGCATACCGATGCGACGCGCGGAACAGGGTCAGGTACGACGCATCGTGTGTGGCTCTGGCCACGGCCTCGCCGACGACCGGATTCCCGTACCCGAGCGGAACGTTCCAGAGCCCGCTCGTCGCGCACAGGCGTGTGGATCCGTCGGCGAACTCGATGCGATGTCCCGCGGCGCGGACGGCGACGCGATCGGGAGGGAAGGTCGCATCCGCGGGGAGCATCGAGCTCCACACGGCGTTCGGCACGCTCAACGCCGGATGCCGTTCGCCGGGCGAGCGAGGCCCGCTCGGGTACCGAAGCGGATGTTGAGGATGGTGACGGCCTCGAGGCACAGGGCTCGCGCGTCGGCCACGGAGCCGCCCAGCTGCCGAGCCACGCGCTCCGCCGCGACCTCCGGCGTCGTGGACGTCTGTGTGACGGCGACCACCTGCGCGGCCACCGGGGACAGCAGCTGTCGACGCAACGTCCGCGTGTCTGCGAGGACGAAGCCGTCCGCGGTCTCGATCAGGAACGGATCCGCGGCCCAGGGGGCGGCATCCGCGAGGCCGTCGTCGACGAGCGCCCACCCGAACCCCGAGATGCAGGCCTCGCCGTTGCCCAGGCGGAGCATCTTCACGAGGTCCGTCGCGCAGAGGTATCGCGTCGTCCCCTCGCGCAGCGTCCGATCGGCGACGAACGCCTCTCGAGGCACCGATCCTCCCAAGGCCACGGCCCGGGGTCGCGGCACGGCGAGCACGGCGGGCAGCTCGTCGACGGTTCCGAGGGGATCGCCCTGGACCCCGACGCTGACGGCGCCGTCCGCCCGCACTCTGATCGCGCTCGGGGTCGCGAGCTCGCCCGGTTCCGTGAGTGCGCCGCGGTCCGCCAGGAGGACTCGCGGATCGATCAGTGCCGAGGGAAACACGCCCGTCCGTCGCGCGAGCGCGGCATCGTCGAGGAGAGCCTGCCAGCTGACCGCGTCGAAGAGGCTGAGAGCGGTCGGCCCGGTGAACTGCAGGAATGCCGCAGCGACGTAGTCCTGGAGTTCGACGCCGCGCTCACCGAAGAACAACTCATCCCCGATGTCCTGCAGCGCGCCGGTGTACGGGACGACACGGGCCGGTCCGGCACAGGGCCCGCTCCCCTCGGGCAGAAGAATCACATCGTCTCGTCCTGCTGCGCCTGCGACACGATCCGCCTGCGCGCCGCTTTCGACCAGGAACACCCGCGCGTACCGGTCCGGCATCCCGGTGATCCACTCCCGGAGCGCCCGGGCTCCGACCAGGTCCGACCCGGGCCCGCGGTGTGCGTCGCGCATCAGACGCGGTCCCGTCGACTCGCCGTCACGAGCGACACGTACAACTCGATCCACGGCCGATCGTCGAGATCCGCCTCGAGGACCCGGGGGTCCACGATGCGCGCGAATGCTCGACCACGACCGGCGTTCTCGGTGGCCACGGCCTCGATGTCTGCGCGCCCGTCGCCCACCCGTCCGAGCAGGAGTCCGTCAGGGCCGTCCCGGTACTCGCCGTCCGCGGTCACATGCACGCGCACCAGAGAATCCGGTACCGGATACGCGCGGGTGAACGACGCGGCGGAATCCAGCAGCAGAGCACCGTCGAGGAGCCGTTCGGCGAAGATGCCGGTCGCCCGGGCCGTGTCGGCATCACGGAGGAATGCAGCGAGTCCTTCCGCAGACCCCTGTCGGACGACCGTGAGCCCGCCGCGGAAGCGGAAGCGACCGGCGAGGTAGTCCTGCAGCTGGAACGCGTGGCGCCCGCCGAAGCTCATCTCGTCGCCGGGCGCGTGAAGCGCCCCGGCGAACGGGACGACCCGAGGATCCACTTTCGGGAGGGACCCCGCAGGGACGAAGATCACATCGTCGCGTTCGGCGAGCGCCCGCACCTCGTCGAGGTGCACTGCGGACTCGAGGAAGAACACCGCGCACCCCGGAATCGCGCGCTCCGCGGTCACGTACTGCTCGAAGGCCGCCACCGTGCGGTGACTGTCCGGTCGTGCCGTGGTCGAGCTGGCGCGCATGGTCTCCCCCAGTAGCGTCGGATGCGGTACGGCGTTGATCCGTCCTCATCTGAGGCTATTGAGCACTCACACAACTAGCAATATATTCCATACGCGTCATATTGGTCAGGACAGGATCGCATGCTGGGCTTCGCCACAGCGCTCTGTCACGTCGCGCTCCGCCGATCGGATAGGATGGACAGGTTGTTCCTTGGTGACGTGTCCGAGCGGCCGAAGGAGCACGCTTGGAAAGCGTGTGTTGTGCAAGCAACCGCGGGTTCGAATCCCGCCGTCACCGCCAAACATGAAAGAGCCTCCGCGCCAGCGGGGGCTCTTTCATGTTTAACCGGCACCGGGGATTCGGGGAGGAGCGAGCGCAGTGAGCACCGGTGTCCCGCCGTCACCGCGGGATGCGGTGTTCAGGCGTCGAAGCGCACGCCGTAGGTCTGTCCGCCCGGTTCCGCCGGGAGTCGCGTCATTCCGAGGCGTTCGTAGAACGCGGCGGCCCCCGCGTTGTTCGGGTCGATGCCCAGATGCAAGCCCCGGATGCCCCGACGCGTCAGCTCGGCGAACAGGGTCTCGATGAGGGCACGGCCGAGCCCTTGTCCCTGCGTCTCCGGAAGAAGGTCGATGTGCAGGTGGGCCGGGTGGTCTGCGGCATTCGGCTCGATGCCGGGCGCGCGACTGTAGCCGTAGTCGACCATCCGATCCTCGCGGGTGACCACCTCGGCCGGCCGGGGGTACCGCTCCTGACGCGTCGGCCACCACTCCTCGCGGAACCAGGTGTAGAAGGCGTCGGTGTCGTCGGTCGCCACGATGTAGCCGATCGTGCGCCCGTCGTCGCTCTCGACCACCCAGGAGAGGTCCGGATGCCGCTCGGCGTAGGGGACCGCGAACAGGTCTCCCCAGAGCGCATCGTCGGAGAGCACCCCGGTCGCATCGACGCCGGCGTCAGCCGTCTTCACGCAGATCTCGTACAGCGCGGCGCGGTCGGTGGGGCGGTAGGGACGGATGCGCGACACGAAGGACTCCTCTGGACGACGGGCCCGTTCAGCCTATCGGCGCCGCGACCTCGGACCTCGGTTGGCGCACCCACGGGAGCAGCCACGCGGCCAGGACCAGGACCACCCCGGCGCCGACGAGCGCGCCGCCGAGCGTGTCGCTGGCCCAGTGCACCGACAGGAAGGTGCGCGAGAGTGCCATCGCGAGCACCCACAGCACGCCGAGAATCGCCGTCCAGACCCGCGGGAACAGCACCCAGACCACGAGCGCGATCGTCGCGGCGTTCGCCGTGTGGCCCGAGGGGAAGGAGCCGTAGTCGCTCGCCACCAGCATGTCGTCTGGGCGGGCCCGCCCGAAGAGCAGCTTGAGCAGTTGCACCGCACCGGCACTCGCGGCGAAGCAGAGGGCGGCGAACGCCGCAGCCCGCCATCGGCGAGCGAGCACGAGAGCAATGATGGTCAGCAGCGGCACCGCGAAGATCGCCACCCAGCCGCCGCCGATCCAGTTCAGGACGAGGGCGAAGTCGACCATGCCGTCGGCACGGGCTGCGGCGATCATCTCGTTCCACCACCGGTCGAACCCCGGCGTCTCCGGATACGCGAACACGACCAGCGCACCGAGCGCCGTTGCGAGCGTGAGGAGGCCCACTCCCCACCACAGCAGCATCCGCCTGTCCATCGTCCTATTCTGTCGGACGATGCCTGGGCACTCAGGGAGTGAGCATCCCCACGGTGCGCGGACGCACGACGAACCACAGCGACAGCACGCCGATCGCGGCACAACCGACCATCACGGAGGCCATGGTCGTCGCCGTGATCCCGGCGTCGTGCGAGAGCCAGCCTGCGAGCGGCGAGATGAGCCCCGCCACGCCGAAGTTCGTCGCCCCGATGATGGATGCCGCCGTCCCCGCAGCCTTGCCGTGCCGATCGAGCGCCAGCACCTGCACGTTGGGGAACGTGAAGCCGCACGCCGTCATGAAGACGAACAACGGGATCACCGTGCCCCACAGCCCGAGTCCGAGCTGGTCGGTGACGATGATCGCGACACCCGCCAGGAGCAGCACAGCGGTCGAGTAGGCCATGACCCACTGCGGTCCGAAGCGGGCGGCGAGCCGTGAGGCCGTCTGCACCCCGGCGACGACACCGAGCGAGTTCACGGCGAACAGCAGACCGTACTGCTGGGCGTCCAGCCCGTGGGTCACCTGGAAGAGGAACGGCGACGCCGAGAGGTACGAGAACAATCCGGAGAAGGTCATGCCGCCGATCACGAGCACGCCGAGGAAGACGCGATCAGAGAGCACCGAGCGGTAGCGCTGCGCCATCGTGGCGCCGCCGCCCTGGCGACGCGCGACCGGAAGCGTCTCCGGGATGAACAGGAGCGTGGACAGCAGCATCACGACGCCGTAGGCCGCGAGCACGCCGAAGATCCCCCGCCAGGGCATCAGGGTCAGCAACCAGGAGCCGATCAACGGCGCGATGACCGGTGCGACGCCCGACACCAGCGCGAGACGCGAGAGCATGATGACCAGTCGCCGCCCACCGAACAGGTCGCGCACGATCGCCATGGCCACCACTCCACCGGCGGCCGCTCCCACCCCCATCAGCACCCGAGCCGCGCTGAGCAGGCCGAGGTCCGGCGCGAGGGCCGCCCCCACGCTCGCGAGGACGTGCAGGGCGGTGACCACGATCAGCGGCACCCGGCGCCCGACCTTGTCGCTGAGGGGCCCGACGACGAGCTGACCCAGGGCGAAGCCGATCATCGTTCCGGTCAGGGTCAGCTGGATCGCGGCAGCCGTGGTCTGGAAGTCTTCCTCCAGCACCGGGAAGGCCGGGAGATAGAGGTCGATCGTGAACGGACCGAGCGCGGTCAGAGCTCCGAGCAGGACGATGTAGAGCGTCCGCCTGCCGAGGGAGATCGCATCTCCCGGGTGCAGCATGATCGGTGCCGTCGCGGGATTCGCGCCGAGGGTGCGGATCGCCCCGGTCGCCGTGGAGGTGCGGATGCTCCCGGTCGCGGTGCGCGCGGGCTGCGGAGTCTCTTCGGTCTGCTGCTCCGACGGTGCGACGGGGATGGAGTCAGTGCGGGGCGCGTCGGACACGACGTCCTTCCAGCGTTCGAGGGGGTGGCCTTGTCGAATCGTTTCGCCAAGGGGAAGCCCCCATGCTAGCGCGTCCGTCTCCCCCGTCGCGGGATCAAATACGTCCCTCGCGACGACCCCGCAGGCACGTTATTGCTCCCGCACGCGCCTCACGCGCGCCAGCGCCTCGTCCAGGTCGGCGATCAGATCTCCGAGGTCTTCGATGCCGACGGAGAGCCGCACGACGTTCTCCGGGACGGCGAGCTCCGTTCCGCGCACCGACGCATGCGTCATGTCCGACGGATAGCCGATGAGCGACTCCACGCCGCCGAGCGACTCGGCGAGCTGGAACACCGAGGTGCTCTCGGCGAAGGCACGGGCAGCGTCGGCGCCGGCTGCGAGGCCGAGCGACAGCATGCCGCCGAAACCGCTCATCTGCGCGGCGGCGATCTCATGCCCGGGGTGCGAGGCGAGTCCCGGGAAGTACACCTGCGAGAACTCCGGCTTCGCCGCCGCCCACTCCGCGATCGCCTGCGCGTTCTCGGAATGCTGCCGCATGCGCAGCGCGAGTGTCTTGATGCCGCGGGTCGTCAGCCACGCATCCATCGGAGCGGACACCGCACCGACGGCGAACTGCTGGAACTTGACCTGCTCGACGTAGCGGTCATCGCCGAACACGACCGCACCGCCGAGCACGTCGGAGTGCCCGCCCAGGTACTTCGTCGTGGAGTGCACGACCAGATCGGCACCGAGCGCGAGGGGCTGCTGCAGCGCAGGAGAGGCGAAGGTGTTGTCCACGACCACGATCGCACCGGCCGCATGCGCGAGCTCGGTGATCACGGCGATGTCGACGATCTTCAGCAGAGGGTTGCTCGGCGTCTCCAGCCACACGATCTTCGTCTCCGGACGGATCGCGGCACGGAGCAGGTCCACGTCCGAGAGCTCGACCGTCGTCGTCTCCACACCCCAGGGAGCCAGCACCCGGGTGAGCAGACGGTAGGTGCCGCCGTACACGTCGTTCCCGAGCAGGACGTGATCCCCCGGCTTCAGGATTCCCCGCAGCAGCGCGTCCTCCGCCGCGAGCCCCGAGGCGAAGGAGAGCGCGCTCACTCCGCCTTCGAGAGCCGCGAGCTGGGTCTCCAGGGAGGAACGCGTGGGGTTGCCCGCACGGTTGTACTCGTAACCCTCGCGGAAGCCGCCGATACCGTCCTGCACGTGCGTGGAGGACTGGTAGATCGGCGGGATGATCGCCCCCGTCGTCGGGTCGGCAGCTTGTCCTGCGTGGATGGCGCGGGTGGCGAAGGCGTGGTCGGACATGACCTCAGCCTACGTCCGCGCCCGGAGCCGCGGACGTCCCGTTACGCCACGGGTCGCCGCTCCTCGGAAGACGTCAACGGGACAGGTACGCGAGCAGGTCCTGGCGGGTCAGCACCGTGTGCGGCTTGCCGTCCTCCGTCACCAGCAGCGCGTCGGCCTCGGCGAGCGCGGCCCGCGCCTGTGCGACCGAGGCGTGGATGCCGACGAGCGGAAGCCGCTCCCCCACGTGCTCCCCCACGGCGTCGGTCGCGTTCGCCTCGCCGCGGAACAGCAGGTCGAGCAGCCCCTTCTCGTCGACCGCGCCGAGCACCTCGCCCATCATGACGGGCGGCTCGGCGCTGAGCACGACCAACTGCGAGACGTCGTACTCGGTCATCATGCCGATCGCTTCGAGCACGGTGTCGGTCGGGTGGGCGTGCACGAGGTCCGGAATCGCCGCTCCCTGTCTGTGCGGACGTGCCGCGAGCACGTCGGCGACGGTTTCCCCGTCCTCCACATCACTGAACCCGTAGGAGCGCATCCATCCGTCGTTGAAGATCTTGCCCAGGTAGCCGCGGCCTCCGTCGGGCAGCAGCACGACCATGACGGCATCCGCCGGGAGGTCCCGTGCGACGCGCAGCGCACCGACCACCGCCATCCCGCTGGATCCGCCGACGAGGATGCCCTCCTCGCGGGCGAGGCGCCGCGTCATCGCGAAGGCGTCGGCGTCGCCCACCGCGACGATCTCGTGCGGCACGGTGGGGTCGTAGGCGCCCGGCCAGATGTCCTCCCCCACGCCCTCGACGAGGTACGGCCGTCCGGTACCCCCGCTGTACACGCTGCCCTCCGGGTCGACACCGACGATCCGCACCCGGCCTTCCGAGATCTCCCGCAGGTAGCGACCGGTGCCCGTGATCGTGCCGCCCGTGCCGACCCCGGCGACGAAGTGCGTGACCCCGCCGTCGGTGTCGCGCCAGATCTCCGGACCCGTGGTCTCGTAGTGGCTGCGCGGGCCGTTCGGGTTCTCGTACTGGTTCGGTTTGAACGCGCCGGGGATCTCCCGCGCCAGCCGATCGCTCACGCTGTAATACGACTCCGGGCTGTCGGGCGCGACCGAGGTCGGCGTCACCACGACCTCCGCCCCGTACGCGCGCAGCACGTCGATCTTGTCCTCGCCCACCTTGTCGGGCAGCACGAACACGCACTTATAGCCGCGCTGCTGGGCCACGAGCGCCAGACCCACACCGGTGTTGCCGCTGGTCGGTTCGACGATCGTCCCGCCCGGCTTCAGGTCGCCGGCGGCTTCGGCGGCGTCGATGATCCGCGCGGCGATCCGATCCTTCGACGAGCCACCCGGGTTCAGGTACTCGAGCTTCACGAGGACCGTGCACGCGACGCCCTCGGTGACGTGACGGAGCTTCACGAGGGGCGTGTCGCCGACGAGGTCGACGATGGAGTCTGCGTACTTCATGCCTTCAGGGTAGACGCGCGGATGCCGCGGGCGGGGTTGTGTTTCTCCCGACCGCGGCATCCGTTCTCACGAAAGGCCCCTCTGTCTTCCGAAGTGTGTCAGCCCTTCGTCGATCCGGCCAGCAGGCCGCGGACGAAGTAGCGCTGGAGGGCGAAGAACACGATCAGCGGCACGATGATCGAGACGAAGGCGCCTGCCGTGAGCAGGTACCAGTCGTTTCCTCGCGTGCCCGTGATCTCGGCCAACAGCTTCGTGATCGGCGCCGCGGCTCCGTCGGCGAACACCAGCGCCACGAGCAGGTCGTTCCAGACCCAGAGGAACTGGAAGATCGCGACCGAGGCGATCGCCGGCATCGTCAGCGGAAGCACCACACGGAAGAAGATCTGCCCGCGGGATGCACCGTCGACGCGTGCGGCCTCGATGATCTCGCCGGGGATCTCCGACATGAAGTTGTGCAGCAGGTAGATCGCCAGCGGAAGCGCGAACATCGAGTGCGCGATCCACACCTGCGCGTAGCCCTGGGACGCATCGAGCGGCAGTGTGACCTGCAGCCCGAAGAGGTTGAGCCCGCGGGAGAACGAACTCAGCAACGGCACCAGGGCCATCTGGATCGGCACGATCTGCAGTGCGAACACGAAGATGAACAGCGCGTTGCGGCCCTTGAAGTCGATCCAGGCGAACGCGTAGGCCGCCATGGAAGCGATCATCAGCGGCACGATCGTCGCCGGGATCGTGATCGCGATCGAGTTGACGAACGACTCCAGGATCGTGAGCTGCGTCGTGCCGGACTGCAGCACGTCGACGTAGTTCTCGATCGTCACCTGCGGATCGGCGAAGAACGTCCACCATCCCGTGGTCTGGATCTGGTCCCGCGGCCGGAACGACGAGATGAACAGTCCGAGCGTCGGGATCGTCCACATGAACGCGATGACGATGGATGCCACCGATGCCCATGGCCGGGACAGCTTCTTGCGAGTGCGGCCTGCGGCGCCCTCGAACCCGCCGCCGGTGGTGATCGCGCGCGTGCTGAGGGCGGCGTCTGACTTCACGGTGTCGGTCATCGGATCTCCCGCTGCTTCTTGATCTGGCGTGCGTTGTAGATCACGATCGGCAGCACCAGGATGAACAGGATGACGGAGAGCGCGGCACTGCGCCCCGCCTCGAACTTCGAGAACTGCGTGTACATCTCGTTCGCGAGAGTCGAGGTGCCGTAGTTGCCGGCGGTCATCGTCCGCACGATGTCGAACACCTTCAGCGATGCGATCGAGATGGTCGTGAGGACCACGATGAGCGCGGGGCGGATCGCGGGGACGGTCACCGACACGAACCGCTGCCAGGCGTTCGCGCCGTCCAGCTCCGCCGCCTCCAGCAGTTCCGCCGGCACTCCCTTGATCGATGCCGACAGCACGACCATCGCGAAACCGGTCTGCACCCAGATGAGCACGACGATCAGGAACAGGTTGTTCCACGGCTCATTGAGCAGCCATTGCTGCGGCGTGCCCCCGAGCCACACGAGGATCTGGTTGAGGAGACCGATCTGCTCGTACTGCGGCCCGCGGTACTCGTAGATGAATCGCCAGATGATGCTCGCCCCGACGAAGGAGATCGCCATCGGCATGAAGACCAGGACCTTGTAGATCTTCTCGCCGCGGGTGCGGTCGATGAACACTGCGTAGGCGAGGCCGACGATCGTGGAGACCGTCGGCACCAGGAGCACCCAGACGATCGTGTTGATCACGGCCGTGATGCCGTCGGACTGCGTGAAGATCCACAGGTAGTTGTTCAGACCGACGAACTCGTTGCCCGAGGAGTTCATGAACGACGAGAACATCGTCTGGATCGACGGCAGGACGAGGCCGACGAGCAGCAGCAGCAGCGCCGGAGCCATGAAGGCCACGAGCTGGATCAGATACCCCGCGCCATCGCGGGAGCGATAGTCGAGCCAGAAGAACAGAGCGCCGACGGCGACGGCCACTCCCATCGCCCAGTAATAGGAGTTGAAGAAGAACATCACCACGAGGGGGATGAGCAGGCACATCGCCAATCGGACGAAGGTGTAGAGCTTTCCCCTGCGCGGAGCGATGTCCACCAGGAGCAGGATGATCGCCACGACCACCGCGAAAGCGATGACCACGGCGACGGCCTGCAGGACCGGCGGGAGCGAGCCGATCCAACGGAAGAAATTAGTCGCGTTCACGGATTCCCCTTCATCACGCGGACCGGATCACCGGCGCGCACGTCGGTGTGCGCGCCGCGGGGGCTGAGGGGCCGCCCCGTGCGGGACGACCCCTCCCCCGGATCAGCTGCTCGGCCAGCCGGTCTCGATCTGCGTGAGCACCTCATCGGTCGAGGTGCCGTTGACCCACGCGACCATACCCTTCCAGAAGGTCCCGGCGCCGACGGCACCAGGCATCAGGTCGGACGCGTCGAAGCGGAAGGTCGTGTCCGGGTCCTGCAGGATCTTGATGGTCTCCTGGAGGATCGGGTCCTTCGCGTTCGCAGGGTCGAGTCCGTTGTTGGCGGACGTGACGCCACCGAGGCTGACGCGGCTGTTCGCCCACTCGGGGCTGGACAGGTACGCGAGCACCTTCTGGGTCGCCTCGGAGTCGCTGAACCCGCCGACGATCTCACCGGCACCGGTCACGGCCGTGTCACCCTCGGACTCACCCGGGAGCATGAACGCCCAGATGTCGCCGTCCTCAGCGATCTCCGTGCCCTCCGGGAAGAAGCCGGAGAGGAAGGACGCCTGGTGGGTCAGTGCGCACGTGCCCTCGGCGAGGGCGGGAGCGACGTCACCGAATGCGGTCGAGTTGATCGAGCGCACGTCACCGAAACCGGCGTTCACGTTCGCCGGGTTCAGCAGGATCTCGCCGACCGAGTCGAACGCCGACTTGATCTGCGGGTCGGTGAACTTGACGTCGTTGGTGACCCACTGGTCGTAGACGTCCGGGCCGGACTGACGCAGCACGTAGTCCTCGACCCAGTCCGTTCCCGGCCAGCCGGTCGCCGTTCCGGACTCGAAACCGGCGCACCACGCGGGAGTGCCGGTCGCCGTCTGGATCGTCTCGGTCAGCGCGGACATCTCGTCGAGCGTCTTCGGAACCTCGACGCCCCACTCCGCGAACTTCGCCGGCGAGTACCAGATCCAGCCCTTGACGTTGGCCATCAGCGGCGCCCCGTAGAAGGTGCCGTCGACGGTGCCGTAGTTCACCCAGTCCTCGGTCCAGTACTCGTTGGCGTTCTTCTCGACCTCTTCGGGAGCAGGCTTGAGGAAGTCGCGCTTGGCGAAGTCGGCGAACAGACCGGGCTGCGGGAAGATCGCGATGTCCGGCGGGTTCCCGCCCTGTGCGCGGGTACCGAGCTGCGTCTCGAAGTCCTGGCTGCCCTCGTACTTGATGGTGATGCCGTTCTCGTCGGCCCAGTCCTTCCAGGACTCCTGGAGGAGCTCCGCCTCCGAGTCGACGATCGTGCCGTAGATCGTGACAGTGGCGTCGCCACCATCACCACCGTCTGTGCCCGGCGCACCGCCGGGAGCCCCGCAGCCTGCGAGCGCGATGCCCGCGACCCCCAGCAGGGCGATCGGCGCGTAACGCCGGGAACGCTGTGACAGAGCCATGTGAATTCTCCTCTTCGAGTACAGGTTCCCTCCTGGTGCGACGCCACCCCGCGGCATCGTTAGGGAACCGATTCCAGGCCAACCTACTGTCCCTGTGCGCCCCCGCACAACACGCAAGGGTCACAAGCTCGCAACCATTCGGCGCGCGGAACCTCCGGGCTTGGGAGCGCTCCCTCACCTCAGGCCTGGAACCGGTTCCTTTTTCCCTGCCCACGGGCTACGCTGACACCCGGCGCGCGCTACGCCGCCGCCCACGAAACCGCGTGATCAGGTCGAGGAGGACCGATGAGCACGATCGCGGATGTCGCGTCGCGTGCCGGGGTGTCGAAGGCCACGGCGAGCCGCGCCCTGAGCGGACGGGGCTATGTCTCGGACGAGACGCGGACGCGCGTTGAGGTCGCCGCCCGCGAACTCGCCTACGTCGCGCACTCCTCCGCGACGAGTCTCGCGACGGGGCGGACGCAGACGGTCGGGATCGTCATGCCGCCCGTCGACCGCTGGTTCTTCGCCGAACTCCTCGCCGGGATCCAGGAGTCGCTGTTCGCCCTCGACTACGACCTCTCCCTCTACGGTGTGCCCGAGGGGTCGCAGACCAGGGAACGGCTGTTCGAGAACGTGCTGCCCGGCCGTCGTTTCGACGGGATCATCGCCGTCGGCATCCAGCCGAGCGCGCATGAGCTCGAGCGCCTGCAGCGCACGGGAAGGCCGCTGGTGAGCGTCGGGCCCTACGGCGAGGGCTCGAGCGCGGTCTCGATCGATGATGCGGCGGCCGCACGCATCGCGACCGAGCATCTGATCGAGCTCGGCCACACTGAGATCGCCTTCGTCGGCGGCCCGACAGACGCGATGGGACGGAGCTTCGGTGACACGCGGCGGCTCGACGGCTACCGCGACGCGCTGAGCGCCGCGGGACTCGCTTCGCACGCCCGGGTCGCGGGCACGGCCCCGACCATGCCCGGCGGCTACACCGCGGCGGCGGGGCTGCTCGGCGATCGGCGAAACCGACCGACCGCGATCGTGGGCGTGTGCGACGAGGCCGCCATCGGGGCGATCATCGCCGCCCGCCGCCTGGGCATCGCCGTCCCCACCGAGCTCAGCGTCGTGGGCATCGATGACCACGAGCACGCGGACATGTTCGCCCTCACCACGATCGGGCAGTCCCCGAGGGAACAGGGTCACGAAGCCGTTCGCCTGCTGATGCAGCGGATCGACCGGCCGGACGCTCCGCAGGAGCATGTGGCTGCCGCTTCCGCCCTCGTGGTGCGCAACTCGACCGCTCCCCCGCGCTGACGACGGCCACGCGCGCGTCCCGGAACGCACGAAGGCCCCGGGCGAACCCGGGGCCTTCGCAGAAAACGCTGAAGCGTGATTACTTGAGGGTAACCGTCGCGCCGGCCTCTTCGAGAGCAGCCTTGGCCTTCTCGGCGGTCTCCTTGTTGGCGCCCTCGAGGACGGCCTTCGGGGCACCGTCGACGACGGCCTTGGCCTCGCCGAGACCCAGCGAGGTGAGCTCGCGGACGGTCTTGATGACCTGGATCTTCTTGTCGCCAGCGGCCTCGAGGATGACGTCGAAGGAGTCCTTCTCTTCCTCAGCCTCAGCAGCGCCTGCGCCACCCGCAGCGCCGGCAACGGCGACGGGAGCAGCAGCGGTGACCTCGAACTTCTCCTCGAACGCCTTCACGAACTCGTTGAGCTCGATGAGGGTCAGGCCGGCGAACTGCTCGAGCAGTTCCTCGGTGGAAAGCTTCGCCATGATGTATCTCCTAGATAGATGGGGTTTGTAGACGAGATCGCAGGTCGCTTACGCGGCCTCTGCGGTCTCCAGCTTTTCGCGAAGAGCGTCGATGGTGGCGGCAGCCTTGCCCATCGTCGCCTTCATCATGCCCGCAGCCTTCGCCAGCAGAACCTCACGGCTCTCGAGCGCGGCGTACTTGTTGACCTCGTCCGCGGTGAGGGCGTTGCCCTCGAAGATGCCGGACTTGATCACGAGAAGCGGGTTGGCCTTGGCGAAGTCACGCAGAGCCTTGGCGGTGGCGACGAAGTCACCGTGCACGAACGCGACAGCCGACGGACCCTTGAGGTCGTCGTCCAGCGCGGAGATGCCAGCCTTGTTGGCGGCGATCTTGGTCAGCGTGTTCTTCACCACGGCGTACTCAGCGTCCTGACGGATGCTGTTGCGCAGCTCCTTGAGCTGGGCAACCGTCAGACCGCGGTACTCGGTCAGCAGAACGGCAGTCGAGTTCTCGAATGACTTCGTGAGCTCGGCGACCGATGCATCCTTCTGCGCCATGGTCACTCCTTGGTGTGTACGAGGCGCCGCACGGTGGTGGGGCGCCGACCTGGACCACCTGCATAGAAAAAGCTCCGGCGCAAGCGCACGGAGCTTTGGAAAGTTCGTGTCCTGCGCGGGCCCCTGCTGTGCAGAGCTTCGATCGTTGTGCGCATGTGCTCACGACGATGACCAGCGGTCTTCGGTTACGACAACTGTACCCGACGCATCCCCCTCCCCCAAATCCACCCCCGTCCCGTCCCCTCCCCTCCCCGGCCTCCGAATGCCGACACCCCCTCTGAGCGCCGAGGCCCCTCCTGCGCCCCGCGAACCCGACGGGGTCTCGGCGGCGTGCGGGGGCGTCGACGCGGGCTACCCGGGAGGGCGGATGCCGTACGCGGAGAGCGTGGCGCCGAGCGCATCCGGGGAGGCGATGTCGGACGACCCCCACCGGACCATCCGCCATCCGGTCACCCCTCGGATCGCGTCTTCCCGGCGCTTCTCCTCGAGCACGACCTCCTCGACGCTCCGTCCTCGGCGAAGGATGGCGTCGCGGTACTTGTCCTCTCCGTCGAACTCGCCGAAACAGTGCGAGCGACGGAACCCGAAATCGACCCAGTAGTCCTCGCCTCCCGGCCCGCGCACGTGCACCTGCAGTTCGGGCGCCGCGAAGCCGAGCCTGTGCAGCTGCAGGCGACTGACGCTCTCACCCGGCAGCTGTGCACGTCCGTCGGCGAACTCGATCACCCGTCGCGCCCGGCGCACGCCCCGCGAGTGCGAGCGGAGCGCTCGCACCATCATCCGTGCCCGCCAGCCCTCGACCGCCCCGGAGTCCTGGACCTGACCCGAGACGGCCTCGCGACGGAGTGCGGCATCCGCGGCGGACAACCCGACCTCCTCGCGGGTCAGGCAGGCCAGGTCGAGGATCGTGCGGTCGAGCGACGTGCACCTGATGCCATCGACGTCGACGACCTCGGCGGGAGGAACCTCGACGTCGTGCCACATCACCCCGGACCGGGTCCTCCCATGCCGGGCCCCGGCGATGACCACATGCACCTTCCGAGGTGCCAGCCGGTACAACGGAAGGCCGTGCAGGACCGCGGCGGACGGCCCCCAGAACACCGGCCCCGGACCGTCGGAGTTGAGAGCGGTCGCAACCACCTCGACGAGATGACGCCCCTCGTTCCAGAGCCCGTCCCATCGGTCGGCCTCGACGTAGCGACCCCGGCGCACTCGGCGGAGGGACCCGCAGCGACACGCGATCCGATCTCCCGTTCCGTGTGCCCCTTCACGAGCAACTCGCCCCGCGTCCTGAGGAGCGAGCGGACGTCGGTGACATCGATCCTGTTCGGCATCCCGTCATCGTGAGGCCTCCGACACCCCCTGCCACCGTCACTCACAGGGCCGATCCCAGGTCTCGACGTCGACCGATCGGTGCAGGAACAGTCGCCACCGCCCCACACCCCCGCTGACCGTCCGCACCCCCGCTGAATCGCGCAAGCACGCGGGGGCGCGGACGAGCAGAGGGGGCGTCGACCGAAACGGGCGGGGAGGGAGGGGAGGGACGGGGAGGGACGGGGCGGGGCGGGAGGGAGGACGGCGTGTGGGAGAGGAAGGGTCGGCGAGCGGGGTTAGGGTCGAAGGGTGACCCCGGAACTCGCTGCACGCATCGTCGCGGACTCTCGCGATCGCGTGGCATGGATGCGGGCTCGCTCGCGCGGGATCACGGCCACCGACGTGGCCGGACTCACCTCCGAGAGGTCGATCGCCCGGGCTGCGGACTCGAAGCTCGGCGGCGGCCCGCGCTTCGGCGGCAACGCCTACACCGACCACGGTCGCCGTCGCGAACCCGAGATCGCCGCCTGGGTCGCCGCGACCCACGGCATCCTCCCCTCCTCCGCCCTCTTCCGCGCCGAGGTCGAGCACCGCCACCTCGCCACGCCCGACGGGATCGCGGTCGATGCCGAGGGCCGCGTGAAGCTCGCCGAGATCAAGACGACGAACAAGGCGTTCCGCGGGATCCCACGCACCTACCTGCGCCAGGTGTGGTGGCAGCAGCACGTGCTCGGCGCCGAGCGGACGCTGTTCGTGTGGGAGGAGCACGTCGACTTCGCCCCGATCCACGACGAGCCCCGGTGCGTGTGGATCGACCGGGACGACCGTGAGATCGCCAAGCTCGTCGGCCTCGCGACCGATCTCATCGACGAGCTCTATCGGCGCACGACCGGCCAACAGGTCCCGAGCCGGACCGCGGACCCTGCGATGAGCCGCCGCGAGCAGCTGCGCGAACGAGACGCCTTCCGCGCGCTGGCCCTCGCCGACTGACGCTCGCCGACGGCCCCTCGCGCACCCCTGCGCGGGAGAGCAGGGTCCGGCTCAGGTGCAGGTGTTGTTGCCGCCGAGCCCGAACAGTCCGCCGACGGACAGGGAGCGCGTCGCCGCCGGCGAGACCCACGATGTTCCGGGGTAGATGGTCTCGACCTTCACCGTGTTGGTCGAGCCCAGGAGGCTTCCCAGGAGCGTGTTCAGCAGTCCGGAACTGATCGTCGACGAGTACGTGTACGGCCCGGTCCCGGTCTGCGTGACGTTCGTGTTGTCCACGATGACGCCGTTGATGGAGAAGCGCTGTCGGAGCTTCACGGCGGGCGATGTCCACGTGATCGTGAACCCGGTGAAGGTCCCGAGGAAACTCGTCACCGTGCAGGATGCGACCACCGGGGTCGGGAGGGTCGCCGCGGTGAAGGCTCCCGCGCCGTACTCGCTGTCGGTGAACCTCGCCTCGGTCGACTCCACCGGTGGGAACGACGCGATTCCGACCAGGATCGCGACGCCGACCGCGCCCGCGAGGATCCGCCGCCGCCCGCCTTTCATGGCCGCTCTCCGAGTTCTGCCTCCGCCCGGCGCCGGCGTAGGACGGCGAGCGCACCGCCCCCACCGCGAGGAGCACTCCGCCGACGACCGCCCAGCGAGCCCCGGGCGCGGGGCCGGTGCTCGCGAGGCCTCCTCCGAGCCCGACGTCCGCGGTCTCCCCCGCCCCCGTCGCGATCACGCGCAGGTCGGTGCTGCCCGCGCCATCGGCCGGGTCGAGAGCGACGGAGAGGCGCAGATGGGCGGTGTCGGCGTCGCTGATCTCGGCGAGCGGGACCACCGCACCGTCCCGCGGAATCCGCCACTCCGTGCGCAGCACCGTCTCCGACCCGGGGCATCCGGCATCGCGCCAGGCCCGCGAGCACGTCGAGATGTCGACGAGCAGTCGGGCCGTGCCGGTCGCACTCACGCCGATCCGCACCACACCGGGGTCGGGAGCATCCGCGCTCACAGCGACGTCCCATCGCACCGGTGCCCCGGGAAGCAGGCCGGCCGCGGCATCCCAGTCCGCCACCGAGACGAGGCGGAGCACCTCTCCCTGGATGACCTGCGTGGTCGGCGCCGCCCAGGCAGCGCTCGGCGTCATGACCGCGGCGGCCGCGATCGTGAGGATCCCGAAGACACGCCTCATCCGCCTCGCCCGCCTGCTCCGATACGACCGCCCCGATCCGCACGACGATGCGTGCGGGGCCAGAACGCCCAGACGACCAGCGTCGTCGCCGCCAGGGTCAGTGTGCCGAGCACGACGGGGTTGCCCATGCCGACGATCAGCGTCGCGACGCCGGGAACCGAGAACAGGACGATCCGCACGCTGGAGACCGTGTACGGGAAGGGATCCTCCGAGGCGTTCGCATCTCCGCGCATGGTGATGATCCGCTCTTCAGGCCCGACCCCGGGTGCGATGGTCGTGACGCGGTGCGTCACCGGAAGCTCTCCGACGCGGTCCACGGTCACGACGTCTCCGACCTCGATCCCACTCGCCGGGATCCGCTGCACCACTGCGACGGATCCGGCGGGGATCGTGGGCGACATCGACCCCGTCCGGAACAGGATCAGGGTGATCTACGCCGTGAACGCCAGGACCACGAGCACGATGCAGATCACGCCGGCCAGCGCGGCGAGCCAGAGGAGCGCATCGCCGATCGTCCGACCGGGCCGTGTTCGGACACGTGCCGGGGTCCGGACGTCGGCGCCTTCGTCCGCGCGAATCCCTTCCGCCTGCGCGCGCGCACTGCGCCGGGTCAGCTGCGTCACGACGACGTCCCCTGGATGTGCCAGGTCTGGGACATCGTGAGCCCCTGCGCGGCGTTGAGCGCGGTGGTCGGCAGCGTGACGGCGATGCAGTAGTTGACCTGCGCGGTGCCGTTGGCGCTCACCGCCTGGGTCGAGGCGCCTCCTGGTGTCCCCCTCAGGAATCAGGCGATCGCGTGGATGTCTGAGAACGGCTGCCCCTCAGAAGCCTCGCATCCCCGCTGTGCCCTCATCCTCATCCACGCCTCCGAACAGGACAAGGCGATTTCGCGCATGCTCCGCGCTCATCGCGCGCAGTCCCTCCGCGGTCGAAGATGGTTGACGTAAATCAACGATCGACGTATAGTTGACCCAGTTCAACCATCTCGTGCGCGCCAGAGCCGTCGCCGCGTCCCCGTTCACGACAGCGAAAGGTCCCGCATGACCACGGACTCCCCCGTCAAGATGACGCACCGGCAGGTGCTCGAAGCCCTCACCGGGCTCCTTCTGGGCATGTTCGTCTCGATGATCGCGACGACGGTGGTGTCCACCTCGATGCCGGTCATCGTCCACGACCTCGGCGGAGACCAGGCCGCCTACACCTGGGTCATCACCGCAACGCTCCTCACCACGGCGATCTCCACACCGATCTGGGGCAAGCTCGCCGACCTGTTCAACCGCAAGCTGCTGATCCAGCTCGCCCTCGTCATCTTCGTGGCCGCGACGGCCGCCGCCGGCTTCGCGCAGGATACGAACACGCTCATCGCGTTCCGCGCCATCCAGGGCATCGGCGGTGGCGGACTGGCCGCCCTCAGCCAGGTCATCATGGCCGACATCATCAGTCCGCGTGAGCGCGGCCGCTACATGGGCCTGTTCGGCGCCGTGATGGCCGTCGCGACCGTGGGCGGCCCCCTGCTCGGCGGGTGGATCACCGACGTCGCGAACTGGCGCTGGAACTTCTTCGTCGCGCTCCCCTTCGCCGTCGCCGCCCTGATCATCCTGCAGAAGACGCTGCGCATCAGCACCGAGCGCACGCGCAAGGTCTCGATCGACTACGTCGGCATCGTGCTGCTCTCGGCCGCCGTCTCGCTCATCCTCATCTGGATCACCAACGCAGGCTCGACCTTCGACTGGTGGGGCACCGAGACCGTGCTGATGGTGGGCGCGGCGATCATCGCGACCATCGCGTTCATCATCGTCGAGCTCAAGGTGCGCGAGCCGCTCATCCCGCTCACGCTGTTCCGCGGCCGCACGTTCACCCTGTCGGTGCTGGCATCGATCTCCATCGGCGTCGCGATGTTCGGAACCTCGGTCTACCTCGCGCAGTACATGCAGCTGTCGCGCGGCGCCACCCCCACCGAGGCCGGACTGATGACGCTGCCGATGATGGCGGGCCTGCTGATCTCCTCGATGGTCGTCGGTCAGCTGGTGACCCGCTTCGGCAAGTGGAAGGGGTACCTGATCCTCGGCTCGGTGCTGCTGATCGCGGGCTCCGTGATGCTGTCGACGCTGCACTACGACACGAACTTCATCCTCGTCTCGATCTACATGTTCGTGATGGGCGCGGGCGTCGGCATGACGATGCAGAACCTCGTCCTCATCGTCCAGAACGTCGCGAAGCCGAGTGAGATGGGCGTCTCCAGCTCCGGAGTGACGTTCTTCCGCAGCCTCGGGGGCACGATCGGCGTTTCGGTCATGGGCGCCGTGCTCGCGAACAGCCTCACCGGGCTGTTCTCCGACGGCAAGGAGCGCATCGGCGCGGCGATCGCGAAGCTCGGGGACAAGGGCGCCGAGGTCGCCGCACAGCTCTCGTCCGGCACTCTTCCCCAGGTCCGGCTCCTCCCCGAGCCCGTGCGCTCGATCATCGAGGACTTCTACGCGCAGGCCATCTCGCACGCGTTCCTGATCGGCATCCCGCTCGCGGTGATCAGCCTGATCGCGATCCTGTTCCTTCCGAACCGTCCGCTCACCACGATGACGACCTCCGAGCGCGCTCGGGCGGATGCCTCCGGGAAGCAGGCGTCCGACGGTTCCGTGGAGGATGCCGCAGACGTCGCGATCGCCGACGCGGAGGCGCTCTCCGGAGCATCCACCGGTTCCGTGACCGTGATCAGCCGATCCGGCGACGACCGCGGCGATACGGCATCCGATGCGGGCCGCTGACGACGTGCTCGACACTCCGGAGGCGCGGGCCGAGGCGGTCCGCGCCCTCGAAGCGGAGTTCGGCGAACTGATCACGCACTTCCGTCGTGTGATCACCGAGAACGCCAACCGGGTGAGCCCCGGGATGCTGCCCGGGGCCTACAAGGTCTTCACCACGATCGCGCGCTGCGAGAAGGTGACGGTGTCGACCCTGTCCGAGCGGATGCTGATCGACAAGGGGCAGGTCAGCCGGACGGTGCGGGAACTGGAGGAGCTCGGCCTGATCGAGCGCTCGGCGGATCCCACCGACGGCCGCTCGTTCCTGCTGCAGCTGACGGCGACGGGTGCACAGCGCCTCGCTGCCGCCCGGCTTCCGCAGGAGGGCCGGTTGCTCGAGACGCTCGCGGAGTGGAGCCTCGCCGACATCGGGAGCCTCACCCGGCTGCTGCACGCCCTGGCCTCCGGGGCGGCTCCGGACGAGAAGCCGTCTGCGTGACCCCGGTGCCGCCGAGCACACGGCGGGCCTCGGCGGCGACCTCCCCGGCGATGGTGTCGAGCAGTTCCGAGCGCAGGTTCCACTGCTGCCAGTAGAGCTCCACGCGCAGGGTCGGCCCGCCCAGCGGAACCAGGCCCGGTCGCTCTTGGAGCAGCGGGACCATTCCCCAGCCGAGGCCCAGACCGACCGCGAGCGCGTAGTCGTTCGAGGCGGGGACGTAGTGCCGTGGCACGCCTTCCTGCCCGACCGACATCGCACGCAGCCACTCGTGCTGCAACGTGTCTCGACGGTCGAAGTCCACGAAGGGGGCCGACCCCAACGCCTCCGTCGTGACCCCCTCGGGGAACCAACGCGCCGCGAACCCCGGCTCCGCCATCGCCCGGTATTCGAGCACCCCGAGCGGCGACACCGAGCACCCGGCGACGGGAGCCGCCTCGCTGGTGACCGCAGCCATCACGGTGCCCGACTCCAGCAATCTGGCGGTGAAGTTCTGATCATCACGATGCAGATCGAAGTCGATGTCGTGCCCGGCGGACAGACGCGCGAGCGGAGCGAGGAACCACGTCGCCATCGAGTCGGCGTTCACGGCCAGCGGGATGCTGATGCGACGCGTCCCGCCGGCCTCGTCGATGCCCACGCCGAGCAGAGCATCGTGTTCGAGCAGGGCGACCTGTCGCGCCAGCCGCACGACCGCTTCCCCCGCCTCCGTCACCCGCGCGGGCTTGGCGCGCACGAGCAGGATGCGGCCGAGCTGCTGCTCGAGCATCTTCAGCCGCTGACTCACCGCGGACGGCGTGATCCGCAGACGCCTCGATGCGGCGTCCAACGTCCCCTCATCGACGATCGCGGCAAGGGTGGTGGCCAATTCCGGGTCGATCCTCACATTAGGGATACTAATGGTTCTGAAGAAACCATCGCTTCCTCTCATGTCCAACGGTTCCTAGGCTGAACCCGTGCTCACCGTCCTCGCCGGGCTCGGACTCGGACTCTCTCTCATCGTCGCCATCGGCGCGCAGAACGTCTTCGTGCTGCGTCAAGGGATCCGCCGGGAGCACGTGCTCGCCGTCGTGATCATCTGCGCCGCCTCCGACGCCGCCCTGATCGCCGCCGGGGTGGCGGGGCTGGGCTTCGTCCTCTCGGCGGCCCCGTGGCTCGTGGTCGTGGCCCGGTGGGCGGGCGCACTGTTCCTGCTGACCTACGGCGTCCTCGCCGCACGTCGTGCGTGGCGCGGCGGGGAGGAGCTCCGGGTGGACGAGACGGAAGCCGTGGATCCGAGCGCGCCGCTCCCCCACAGCGCGACGTCGACACTCGTCCGCCCCCGACTGGCACCGGTCATCCTGACGACCCTCGCGCTCACGTGGCTCAATCCGCACGTGTACCTCGATACGGTTCTGATGCTGGGATCGATCGCGGCCACGCACGGCGACGACCGCTGGCTGTTCGCCGGCGGAGCGATCGCCGCGAGCATCCTGTGGTTCACCGCGCTCGGCTTCGGCGCGCGCTATCTGGGGCGCTGGCTGCGCACCCCGCTCTCCTGGCGCATCCTCGATGCCGTGATCGCCGTGGTGATGATCACGATCGCGGTCAGCCTCGTGCTTCCGGTGCTTCGAGGCTGACGGCGTTCACGCTCCGTCGATCTGTGCGAGCCGCGCCCGCACGAGGCTCTCGAGCACCGCGGTCGGGATCGGATGCTCGGGCTGGAATCGGATGGTGCCCTTGTCGACGCTGATCCCGGGACCGCCCTCGAGCAGGCCCGCGACCGCCGCGACCGCGTCCGGGCTGAACGGGTAAATGCCGATGTGCTTCTTGGCGCGCATCACCGAGAGGAGTGCCTTGCCGCGGTGCACGAGTGCCGGCATGCCGTATCCCTTGCCCTGTTCCGCATCCGGAACCTCCCGGCGGGCGACCGCGTAGACCCGGTCGATCGCCTCACGATCCGCGGGGTCGAGTTCAGCGAGGTAGTCGTCGATGGTGCCCATCACGTCATCCTTCCAGCCGTCGCCCGCGACCGCGAGTGGTCAGGCGCCGTCGAGCGGGCGGAGGATGCGCGTGAGGAAACGCTGCGTGCGCTCGTGCTTCGGCGCGCGGAAGAGCTCGGCAGGAGGCCCCTGTTCGACGACCACCCCGCCGTCCATGAACAGCACATGATCCGCGGCCTCGCGGGCGAAGCTCAGCTCGTGGGTCACGACCGCCATCGTCCAGTTCTCGTCCGCGAGCTCCTTGATGACCAGGAGCACCTCGCCCACCAGTTCCGGGTCGAGCGCGCTGGTCGGCTCGTCGAACAGCAGCAGGTCGGGCTTGAGGGCGAGGGCACGCACGATGCCCACCCGTTGCTGCTGCCCACCCGAGAGCTGATGCGGACGCGCATCGGCCTTGTCGCTCAGCCCCACCCTGTCGAGCAGCACGAGCGCCTCGGCGACGACCTCGGCCTTCGGGCGCCCCTGCACCCGCCACGGCCCCTCGATGACGTTCTCGAGCACGGTGAGATGCGGGAAGAGGTTGTGATGCTGGAACACCATCGCGGAGCGGTCCCGGAGCGCGAGCCGCTTGCGTTTCTGCTCCCGCGGCGATGGCTTCGCCGACGGGGCGAAGTCGAGGTCGGGGCCACCCGCGACCACGATCGTGCCGGCATCCGGGGTCTCGAGTCCGTTGAGCGCTCGCAGGACGGTGGTCTTGCCGGAACCGCTGGGGCCGATGAGCACGACGACCTCGCCGCGGTGCAACGTCAGATCGATGCCCCGCAGCACCTCATTGTCACCGAAGCTCTTGCGGAGACCGCGGGCGGTGAGAAGGGCGTCGGTGGTGTTCTCAGTGGGCGACACGGCTGTCAAGCCTCCTCTCGAGGGCGCTCTGTCCGAAGGAGAGCACCAGGCAGAACACCCAGTAGACCAGCGCGGCCGCGAGGTACACCACCATGAACTCGAGGGTCGTCGCGGCGATCTGCTGCGCCACCTTGAACAGTTCCGTGACCAGGATCAGCGAGGTGAGAGAGGTGTCCTTGACGAGGGAGATGAAGGTGTTCGACAGCGGCGGCACCGACACCCGCGCCGCCTGGGGCAGGATGATGCGCGTGAGCGTCCGCGTGCGATTCATGCCGACCGTGTAGGCGGCCTCCCACTGCCCCTTCGGGACGGAGAGGATCGCCGCACGCACGACCTCGGCACCGTAGCCGCCGACGTTGAGCGACAGTGCGATGATCGCGCTCGGCCACGGGTCCAGCGTGATCCCTACCGACGGCATGCCGTAGAAGATCACGAACAGCTGCACGAGCATGGGCGTGCCCCGGATCACGGAGATGTAGAAGCGCGCGACCCCCGCGACCACCGGATTCACCGAGATCCGCATCAAAGCGACACCGACCGCGATCGCGAGTCCCAGCGCGAACGACAGCAACGCGAGCGGCACCGTCGCCGTCAGACCCGCCCAGGCGATCGGCCCGAGCGCATCGAGGAACAGCTGCCAGGGACTCTCCATCGGCTATTTCGTGACGTCTTCGCCGAAGTACTTGTCGCTGATCTCGGCCAGGGTGCCGTCGGCGCGGAGCTCCTCGAGCGCGCCGTCGACGGCCTCGACCAGCGCGTCCTTGTCCTTGGTGAAGACGAAGGCCTGGGTGCCGGCCTCGTCCGTCTCGGCCGCGATCTTCAGCCCGGTGGGGCTGTTGGTGGTCTCGTAGTCGAGGAAGGTCAGCTTGTCGTTGACCGTCGCATCCACACGCCCTTGGCGCAGCAGCTCGACGGCTTGGGCCCAGCCCTCGACCGCTTCGACCTTGGCCCCCGAATCCGTGGCCAGCTCATACCAGTTGCTCGTGAGCGACTGCGCGGTGGACTTGCCGTCGAGGTCAGCGAAGGACGAGATCGAGTCGTCGTCGTCCGCCACCACGATGACGCCGGGTGAGACCGTGTACGGGGTGCTGAAGAGGTACTTCGCCTCGCGCTCGTCGTTGACCGACACCTGGTTCGCGATGACGTCGAACCGTCCCGCATCCAGCCCGGCGAAGATCGCATCCCACTGCGTCTCCTGGAACTTCACCTCGAGGCCCAGCTTGTCGGCGACGGCCTGGATGATCTCCACGTCGAAGCCCGTGAGGTCTCCCGCGCCGCCGTCGTCGTGGAAGCTGAAGGGACGATAGGTGCCTTCGGTCGCGACCGTGAGCGTGCCCTCCTGCACCAGCCCGAAGTCGGCGTTCGCGGATCCGTCTCCGCCGCCCGGAGTACTCGCGGGAGTGCTCGACCCGCTGCAGGCGGTGAGCACCGCGGCAGCGGCGACGAGTGCGGTGACGGCGATGAGACGACGGGACATGGACCCTCCTGGGGTGTGAAGCGCGGTGCGAGTTTACGTGACCGGCGCGGGAACTTCCTCACAGTACGCGGGGGCCGCCGGTTTCCCTCATCCGATGACGTTTCGTTTCACCGCGCACGCGGAGCCCGGGTGCAGGGACGCGAAAACGCCCCCGGGCGAACCCGAGGGCGTTCTCTGCGAGTCAGACTCAGATGGCGTTGACGTCCAGCGGGATGCCGGGGCCGAACGTGGTCGACACGGCGCCCTTCTGGATGTAACGGCCCTTCGAGCTCGACGGCTTGAGGCGGACGATCTCCTCGAGCGCTGCGCCGATGTTCTCGCCCAGCTGCTCTGCGGTGAAGGAGGCCTTGCCGACGACGAAGTGCACGTTGGCGTGCTTGTCGACGCGGAACTCGATCTTTCCGCCCTTGATCTCCTCGACGGCCTTGGCCGGGTTCGGGGTCACGGTGCCGGTCTTCGGGTTCGGCATCAGACCGCGCGGTCCGAGCACCTTTCCGAGACGACCGACCTGGCCCATGAGCTCCGGGGTGGAGACCGCGGCGTCGAAGTTGGTCCAGCCGTCGGCGACCTTCTGGATGAGCTCGGCGCCGCCGACCTCATCTGCACCTGCGGCGATCGCTGCCTCGGCCGCGGGGCCGGTGGCGAAGACGATGACGCGGGCGGTCTTACCGGTGCCGTGGGGCAGGATGACGGTGCCGCGCACCATCTGGTCCGCCTTGCGGGGGTCGACAGCGAGCTTCAGCGCGACCTCGACGGTCGAGTCGAACTTCGACGAGCCGGTCTCCTTCGCGAGGGCGACGGCCTCGGCCGGGGTGTAGAAACGGTCTGCCTCGATCTTCTCGGCGGCAGCCTTGTAAGCCTTGGACTTGGTAGCCATGATTATTCTCCTCAGCCCTCGACCGTGATGCCCATGGAACGGGCGGTGCCGGCGATGATCGAGATAGCAGCCTCGACGTCGTTCGCGTTCAGGTCGGCCTGCTTGGTCTCTGCGATCTGACGGACCTGGTCCTTGGTGATCTTCGCGACCTTGACGGTGTGCGGGGTCGAAGAGCCCTTCGCGACGCCTGCGGCCTTCTTGATGAGCTCCGCGGCGGGCGGGGTCTTCAGGATGAACGTGAAGCTGCGGTCCTCGTAGACGGTGATCTCGACGGGGATGACGTTGCCGCGCTGCGACTCGGTCGCGGCGTTGTACGCCTTGCAGAACTCCATGATGTTGACGCCATGCTGACCGAGCGCGGGGCCGATCGGCGGCGCCGGGTTGGCTGCACCGGCGTTGATCTGAAGCTTGATCAGGCCGGTCACCTTCTTCTTCGGTGCCATTCTCTTTCCTTTCATCGAATCGGATACCGGAGCATCCGCTTCTCCCACAGATCCGGCGTTTCCGAACCGTGGTCGTCTCTGCGCACGCCGAAGCGGCACACAAACCACACAATTCTACCTCATCCCCCGCCCCCTCCCGTCCCCGTCCCGCCCGTCCCGTCCGTCCCCGCCCCGCCCCCGTCCCGGGATCGCCCCCGGATCGCCGGTTGCGGGATCAAAAACGTTCCTCGCGGAGGGTTCCCGGGCGCGTTTTTGATCCCGCAACGGACGGGGGGACGCGAGAACGGCCGCCCCGGAAGGGGACGGCCGTTCTCGTGAAGGATGTGTGCGTCAGACCATCTTGGTGACCTGGTCGAACGACAGCTCGACCGGGGTCTCGCGCTCGAAGAGGGAGACGAGGACCGTGAGCTTGCCGCTCTCGGGCTTGATCTCGCTGATCGAACCGGGAAGCCCCGCGAACGAGCCTTCCTTGATCGTGATGGTCTCGCCGACCTCGAAGTCGACCTCGGCGGGGAGCGGACGAGCGACGGCGACGCCGCCCTTCGACGCGATGTTCTTGGCCGTGGGGACGTCCTTGACCTCGACGAGCGACTTCAGCATGTTGAAGGCCTCTTCGAAGCGCAGCGGCGTCGGGTTGTGAGCGTTGCCCACGAAGCCGGTGACACCCGGGGTGTGACGCACGACCGACCAGGTGTCTTCCGTGAGCTCCATGCGCACCAGCACGTAGCCGGGGATGCGCACGCGGGTGACCATCTTGCGCTGGCCGTTCTTGATCTCGACCACGTCTTCCATCGGGACCTCGACCTGGTAGATCTCGTCCTCGACCTCGAGCGTCGACTTGCGCTGCTCGATGTTCGCCTTCACCTTGCGCTCGAAACCGGCGTAGGAGTGGATGACGTACCACTTGCCGGGGAGCATGCGCAGGTCCATACGGAAGGCCTCGTACGGGTCTTCTTCCGCACCCTCGTCCGCCGCGGAGTCCTCGTCGCTCTGGACTTCATCGGCACCGACCTCGGGACCGTCGTAGGGGGTGACCTCTTCGGCCGCAGCCGCGTCGTGGTCGGCGGCCTCTTCGGCCACAGATTCGTTGAGGACCTCAGCGGCAGCCTCAGACTCTGCCGCTTCGTCCAGGTTGAGAGCGTCGTTCACGATCGCGTCCGCCTCCGGGTCGTCGATGTCGATGTCGATGTCTTCCGTGCCGTCTTCTTCGCCGTCTTCGCCTTCGACGTGGACCGCGACGTGCTCGGCCGAGGTGACCGAGAGCTCCTCCGCGGCGAGGACGTTGCCCTCCTGGGCCTCGTCCTCCTCGCTGGACTGCTCTGCGGCGGTCGCCCAGTCGGCGTCGTCGGAATATCGTTCAGACACGTTGCTTCTTCTCCATAGCTGCGGCGTGAGCCGCGGGGGTCATCAGCCAGGGATTCCGAACACCCAGTGCGTCACGAATGCGAACAGCGTGTCCAAGCCGTAGACGATGCCCATGACGATGATCACGAAGACGAGCACGACACCGGTGAACTTGAACAGCTCCTTGCGAGTCGGGGTGACGACCTTGCGGAGCTCGGCGATGACCTGGCGGATGAACAGGGCGATGCTCCCGAAGAACCGGGAGAAGGGGTTGCCCTTCTTCTCGCGGGTGGCGCCGGCCGCGACGACCTCGCCGCGCGGTTCGTCCTGATCCATCCTGAATGTACCTTTCGTGTGTCAGCGTTGCGCTGACGCGCAGGGCGGACAGGAATCGAACCTGCAACCTGCGGTTTTGGAGACCGCTGCTCTGCCAATTGAGCTACCGCCCTAGAGACCGGGAGGTCTCGGGGTGTTCTCCCCATTCTGCCGCCGTGACCGTGATCGGGAGACCCCAGGCATGGCGAAAGAATGCAGACAACAACTGCCCCACAAGCATACGGCATCGATCCGGTCGCGCCGAACCGGGGATCGCGATGGCGTGTTCTTGTTAGGCTCGGCGAGCGTGTGCAGGAGGAGGGAGCGCCGGTGAGCGCTGAAGTGCAGCAGTTCCAGGTGGATCTGCGCGGAGTCGTCGATCTGCTCAGTCGACACATCTACTCCAGCCCCCGGGTGTACCTGCGGGAGCTTCTGCAGAACGCCCGCGACGCGATCACGGCGCGTCGCGAGGTCGACGGCGGGGGCGGACGCATCCGGATCACTCCGCTGACCGCCGAGAGCGGCGAGTTCGTGCTGCGCGACGACGGCGTGGGGCTCACCGCGACCGAGGTCGCCGATCTGCTCGCGACCGTCGGCCGAAGCTCCAAGCGCGACATCTTCGACCTGCCGCGCAGCGACTACCTCGGACAGTTCGGCATCGGACTGCTGAGCTGCTTCATGGTCGCCGACACGATCGTCATCCGCTCCCGCAGCGCCCGCGGCGGGGCCTGCGTGGAGTGGACGGGAAGTGCGGACGGCACGTTCCAGGTGGCCGAGATCGACGAGGACCTGCCGATCGGCACCAGCGTGCACCTCGTCCCGCGCTTCGACGCCGGAGACCTGCTGCGCCCGGCCAGCGTGCACGAGCTGGCGACGACGTTCGGGGAGTTCCTGCCGGTGCGGGTCACGATCGACACCGCCTCCGGCGACATCGACATCACCCGCGACGCGCCCTTCCTCGACGCCGCGCAGGACCCGGAGGCCGCCGTGAGCTACGGACGCGACCTCCTCGGGGCCGGCCCTCTCGATGTCATCGAGCTGAGCGAGCCGGCCACCGGCACCCGCGGCCTCGCCTACGTGCTGCCCTACGCCCCGCCTCCCGGTGCACGTCAGGCGACGCGCATGTATCTGGGACGGATGCTGCTCTCCGAGCGCGTCGACGACGTGCTGCCCGAGTGGGCCTTCTTCGTCCGCGCCGTGGTGGATTCCACCGGGCTCGCACCCACCGCGAGCCGGGAGTCGCTCGTCGAGGACGACGCCCTGGAGCGCGTGCGCGAGCAGCTCGGCGCCGGCATCCGCCGCTGGGTGCTCGAGCTCGGACTGAGCGAGCCGCACCGCCTGGCGCAGTTCGTCGCCGTGCACGAGGTCGGGTTGAAGTCGCTCGTCCGCCACGACGAGGAGTTGGCCCGCTTCATCTCCCGCTGGCTGACCGTCGAGACGACGCACGGCACCCTCCGGATCGGCGACCTCGTCGAGCGTCACCCGCACATCCGGTACGCGAACACCGTGGACGAGTTCCGCCAGGTGGCCGGCATCTCCCCCGGCGGCGAGGTACTGGTCAACGGAGGGTATCTCTACGACGCCGATCTGATCCGGATGCTTCCCGACCTGTACCCGCACGTCACGGTCGAGCAGGTCGATGTGACCGCCGAGCTGGACCGCCTCGATCCTCCGCCGCTCGACGACCGCGATGCCGCCGTCGCACTGGAGGCCCGCGCCGAGGCCGTGCTCACGGCATCCGGATGCTCCGTGGTGGTGCGCTCCATCGACCGCCCCGACCTCGCAGGACTCTACGTCGCCGACCCCGAGGTGCTGCGCGCGATCGACCGCGGCCGCACCAAGGGCGTCACCGGGGCGCTCTGGGGCGGGGTGCTGGACCGCATCGACCGGACGCTGTCGTCCGGACGCCAGGAAGATCTCCGTGCACGTCTGTGCCTGAACTGGTCGAACCGTGTCGTCCGCGCGCTGGTGCGCGTGCACGACGATGCCGTGTTCGCCCGCACGGTGCAGCTCCTCTACATCCAGGCACTGCTCGCCGGGCACTATCCGCTCGCCGACGCCGACCGCGCGCTCATGACGAGTGCGCTCGCCGATCTCGTCTCGCTCTCGGCCGGCCTCGAAGGGGATCAGATCCCCTTCGAGGACGTCCGCTGACTCTCCATCGAAGGGTTCCGTCCATGGCACGTCCGAAGAAGCGCTTCCAGCAGCTGATCGAGGAGATCGATCGCACACCCTGGGGCCCCGCCGAGCAGGCCCTCGTCGCGGAAGCCGTGGCGTTGGCGGTCGAGGTCGGCGACGAGCGCCTCGAGTACGAGGCGCGGATGCGGCAGACGGCTTCGGCCAACATGGGCGGCGCGACCGACGTGATGCTGAACTCGTTCGCGTGGTGCCTCGCGCACCATGACGCGGATCCGCAGCGGTTCCCCGCCGACCTCGACAACGGCGGCGCCGACCTGATGTGGCAGTTCAAGTGGATGGCCTCCTCGTTGCGGTCCTCGCCCTCGTTCTCGCAGGAGCAGATCGCCGCCGTGCTGGACGACATGGAGGCACACTACCGCGCCGCCGGACTCGGCCTGAGCGGCGTGCTCACCGCACGCTTCGAGGATGCGTGGGACGCCGGTCGCATGGACGATGCCGAGGCGCTGCGCGTGCAGCTCGAGGCCACTCCCCGCGACGACCACAGTCACTGCGACGCCTGCGGTCGCAGTCAGGTCGCCGGCTTCTATGCGGACACCGACCGCGACGACGAGGCGATCCAGCTGGTCGAGGAGATGATCGAGGGCGGCTTCTCCTGCGGCGAGGAGCCGGAGCATGCGCTCTCCCGGGCCCTGCTCCCCTACCTCCGCGCCGGCCGCCCGGCGGAGGCGAAGACCGCCCACCTGCGCAGCTACCGTCTGGCGAAGGACAACCCGGACAACCTCCGCATCGTGGCCAACAACATCGTCTTCGCCGCGATCACGGGCAACGAGGCGCGGGCACTCGCCATGGTGGAGAAGCACATCGCCTGGCTGGCGCACGACGGACTGAACGTCGACGCGCATTTCGCCGCCCTCGCCGCCCTCGCCGTGGCCCTGGACCGGGTCACCGCCGCGGGGCACGGCGACACCCCCGTGCGCGGTGCGGACGCCCCCTCCCTCGTCCCGTTCTTCGGCGCGCACGACGGTCCCTGGAGCGCGACCGACCTCGCCGCGGCGGCCTGGTCCGCCGCAGAGCGGATCGGCGCCGCGTTCGACGAGCGGGACGGGACCCGGGGACACGCCCGCAGTCTGGACCGGATGCGCGCCCTCGCCACGGAGCAGTACGACGTGCCGATCCGCTCGGATGCGTTCGTCGCCCCGACCCTGTCCGCCGCCCCGGTGGATGCGGACGGATGGTTCGAGCGCGCGATGCAGCTCGCCCAGTTCGGGGCCGAGCACGAGACCCTCGACGCTCTTCCCCGGGCTCTCGCGGTGGAGGATCCCGACAAGCGCGCCCAGCTGCTGTCGATGCGTCTGGGCATCCTGATCGCCCTCGACCGCGCCGAGGAGGCCCTGCAGCTGCTGCCCGAGCGCATCGCCGCGCTCCGAGCCGCCGGTCGCGAGGAGCAAGCCGCGCTGGAGGAACACCTGGAGCTCGCGACCTTCGGGCTGAACACCCCCGAGACGACCGCCGCGCTGGAAGAGGCGATCTCCGACGCGGCTTCGGCTTCGCTTCCCGCCTGGTCGCGCGGTGACCTCGCGATCAGCCGCGCCGCACTGCACCTGCAGGCCGGCGAGGCGGATGCGGCACTGGATCTCGCAGAGGTCGCCGCCCGCTCGTTCGCCGAGGCCGAGGACGTTCGCCTCTCGAACACCACGACCCTGCTGGCGATCTCGGCGGTGCTCAGCAAGGGCGACCTGGAACCGGCGATCACGTTGCTCGACCGCTTCCTCGCCCAGGACGACCTCAGCACCGGACACCGGGCACAGGCCCTGCAGATCAGGGCGCGGGTGCGCGGCGGCACCGACAACTACGTCGAAGGCGCCACCGATGCGGACGAGGTCTGCCGGCTGCTCGCCGAGCTGGGAGCGACCCGCGCGCTCGGCGATGCGCACCTGCTCGCCGGGGCCCTCTGGGAGGACGCGGAAGAGCCCGAGAAGGCCGTTTCGCGCTACCGTCTCGCGTCGCGGCTCGCCGGAGAGGCCGGGGGCGACTCCACCGGTGTCGACTTCCGTCTCGCGCGCGCCATGCTGCGGGTCGGGGATGCGGAGGAAGCGGCGGAGCTGTTCGGCGATGTGCTGCAGCGGGAGGAGATCGCGGAGGTGGCCGCCGGCTCCCGTGCGATGACGGCATCGATGCTGGCCCGCGCCCTGGGCGCGGCCGGTGAGTTCGGCCAGGCCGTCGGGGCGCACGGCTACGCCTCCGAACTGTTCGGCCAGGCTGAAGAGCACGCCGATCAGGCGATGTCGATGACCGAGCAGGCCAAGATCCTCGCACGCTTCGACGAACAGGAGGACGCGATCGGGCTGCTGGAGTCGGCCGCCGAGATCGTGCGCCGCGCACCCGACGCCGTCGGAGCGCTGACCGAGGTGCTGCACAGTCTCGGGCAGGCGTACGGCGGTCGTGGTGACGAGCGGGCGTTCGCGCTCTTCGACGAGGTCGCCGCGCTCGCGCAGCAGCACGAGGCGGAGTGGCTCCTCGCCGATGTCACGGATTCGCGCGGTCGCGCTCTCGCCGAGCTCGGCCGGATCGACGAGGCGGTCGCGGCCGCGCTCACCGCCGCCGACGGGTTCGCCGCGCTCGGAGACCTGGGCTCTGCAGGGAGCTCTGAGCTGTTCGCCGGACGCGTGCTCGCCGGAAACGACAGGTCAGCCGATGCAGTACCCGTCTACCGCAGTGCGATCGAGCACGCCGCAGGCCACCCTCCCCTGCTGCAGGTGGCCGCACTCGAACTCGGCAACGTCTTCGAGTCGCTCGGTCGGCACGGTGAAGCCGCCGAGATCCGTTCGCACCTGGAGAGCTGAGCGCCCGCTCAGAAGAACTGGCGCCAGTTCGCCCTGGCGAGATCGAGGAGCTCGTCCCCGCGCCCGGACATCACCGTGCGGATCGCGTACAGCGCGAAGCCCTTGACCTGGGCGGCCTCGATCGCGGGCGGCATCGACAGCTCCTGCCGTTCCGTCACCACGTCCAACAGGGCGGGGCCGTCGTGGGCGAGCACCTCGCGCACGGCCTCCGGCAGATCCTCGCTGCGCTCCACACGACGGGCGAAGATCCCCATCGCCTCGGCGATCGCGGCGAAGCTGGGGTTCTCCAATCCGGTCCCGTACGTCACGAAGCCCGCGGCCTTCATCTCGAGCTCGACGAAGTTCAGCGACGAGTTGTTGACCACGATGGTCTTCACGGGCAGTTCGTTCTGCGTCAGGGTCAGCAGCTCACCGAGCATCATCGAGAGACCACCGTCACCCGCGAGGGCCACGACCTGTCGGTCGGGGTGGGCCACCTGCGCCCCGATCCCATGCATCAGCGCATTGGCCATCGAGCCGTGCGTGAACGAACCGATCAGCCGGCGGTCCTGGGTCATCGACAGGTAGCGGGCCGCCCACACGGTCGGCGACCCCACGTCGGCGGTGAAGATCGCGTCGTCGGTCGCGTACTCGTCCAGGAGCCGAGCCAGATACTGCGGATGGATGGGGCGGTCGCCCTTCGCGGGCACCGCCAGCTCGTCGAGCTTCTTGCGCGTCTTGCGATAGTGGGCAGTGGCGTCGTCGAGGTGGCTCCGGTCGTCCTTGCGTGCCAGACGCGGCAGCAGGGCATCGGCGGTCGCGCGCACGTCACCGACCAGCCCCAGATCGAGGGGATGCCGCTTCCCGAGCTGTGCACCCCGGATGTCGACCTGGATCGTCTTCGCACCGTCCGGATAGAACTGCTCGTAGGGGAAGTCGCTGCCCAGCACGAGCAGGGCGTCGGCGGCCTCCATCGCGCGGAATCCGGAGGCGAAGCCCAGAAGCCCCGTCATCCCGACGTCGAAGGGGTTGTCGTACTCGATGAACTCCTTGCCGCGGAGGGCGTGCACGATCGGCGCGCCGAGCGTGTCGGCGAGGGCGATGACCTCGTCGTGGGCGCCCTCCACACCGGCACCCGCGAGGATCGTGACGCTGTTCGCCGCGTTCAGCAGCGTCGCCGCCTTCTCGAGCTCCGCAGCGCTCGGCACGATCACGGGATGGCTGCGCTCGATCACGACGGTGCGATCGTCGGCGATGTCGGCGAGGGCGACGTCCCCCGGGATCACGAGCACCGCGACGCCGCGCTCCTCGATCGCGGCGCGCATGGCGATCTCCAGCAGGCGCGGCATCTGTGCGGGATCGGCGACGTACTCGACGTACACGCTGCACTCGCGGAAGAGCTCCTGCGGATGCGTCTCCTGGAAGTACCCCGTGCCGATCTCGGTGGTGGGGATCTGCGCGGCGATGGCGAGCACCGGCACACGCGAGCGGTTCGCATCGTACAGTCCGTTGATGAGGTGCAGGTTGCCCGGTCCACAGGATCCTGCGACGACCGCGAGCTCTCCCGTCGTGGCGGCATCCGCAGCGGCGGCGAACGCGGCGGACTCCTCGTGGCGCACGTGCACCCATCGGATCGTGCCGTCCTTGCGCAGGGCGTCCGTGAAGCCGTTCAGCGAATCCCCGGGGATGCCGTAGACCCGGTCGATCCCATTGGCGTGCAGAGTCTTGACGATGTTCTCAGCGACATTGGCCATGCTTCGACCCTACGCCCGGGCACCCACACGAAGGAGATCTCATGCTCTGAAGGAGCGAATGCTGTCTTCGCTCCTTCATCCTGTGAGATCTCCTTCAGGACGGGAGATCTCCTTCGGGACACGCGCCGCGCAGTGCTGGTGCGGTCAGTACTCCTGGGGACCGTCGCGCTCCGGCTCGGCGCTGCGGCGGAACGCCCGCCCCGAGACCGAGGTCGGGGCGATGCGCACGAAGACGCGCTTGAGGGTGGGGATCCAGGGCCGAAGCCCCGCGGCCTCCGCCCGCTGCACGTCGGCATCCGACTCCAGTGCGGTGGCGTACCCGCGGATGATCACGCTCCAGGCATCCGTGTCGGTGTGGTCGTCGACCTCGAACAGCACGTCGGTGTTGACGGTCAGCTCGAACAGCTTGCTGCCCGGCGCGGTGCGGAACAGGATGCCTTCGCCGTCGACCACGTAGTTCACCGGGAAGATGTCGATCGTGTCGCCCACATGGGTGACGAGGCGTCCCAGTTCCTGCGTGCCGAGCAGCTCCCAGCTCCGGTCCGAGGTCAGGGTCTCGATGGGGTCGGTGTGCGCGCTCATGCCGCCATTGTCTCCCACTCGATGTCTCCACCGACAGGCCATTCGTCACGCGTTCCGATGACGGCACGCGAACGGCCCCTCGCGGTCTGCGAGGGGCCGTTCATCGTGGCGCTCAGCCGATGCGGATGAGCTTCTTGTTGACGAACTCGTCGGCGGCCAGGTGGCCCAGCTCGCGGGCCGTGCCGCTGCGCTTGACACCGCCGAAGGGCAGCTCGGGGCTGTCAGCCAGCACGAGGTTGACGTAGACCATGCCCGCCTCGATCTTGTCGGCGACGCGCTCGGCCTGCTCGGCATCCGTGGTGAAGACGTACGAGCCGAGACCGAACGTGGTGTCGTTCGCGAGCTCGACCGCAGCGTCCTCGTCCGCCACACGGTAGACGACGGCAGCGGGCCCGAAGAGCTCCTCGCGGTACACGTTCATCTCGGGCGTCACGTCGGCCAGCACGGTCGGAGCGAAGAACGTGCCCTCGCGCGTTCCGCCGGTGAGCAGGGTCGCCCCCTGCTCGACGGCCTGGTCGATCTGCTTCTGCAGGGTGACCGCGGCCGTCTCGGAGGACACCGGACCGAGGACCGTGTCGTCGAGCATGGGGTCGGTCGCCTCGACCGCCGCCATCGCCGCCGTGAACTTCTCGACGAAGGCGTCGTACAGCCCGTCCACCACGATGAACCGCTTCGCGCCGTTGCAGGCCTGTCCGTTGTTGTCCAGACGAGCATCGACGCCGGCTTGCACGGTGGCGTCGAGGTCGTCGGTGGAGAGCACGATGAACGGGTCGGAGCCACCCAGTTCCAGCGCGACCTTCTTGAGGTTGCGGCCGGCGATCTCGGCGACCGCGGCGCCGGCGCGCTCGGAGCCGGTGAGCGAGACACCCTGCACGCGCGGGTCGGCGATCATCGTCGCGATCTGCTCGTTCGTCGCGAGCACGTTCTGGTAGGCGCCCTTCGGGAAGCCGGCGTCGTGGTAGATCTTCTCGATCGCGGTCGAGGACTCCGGGCACTGCGGCGCCGGCTTCAGCAGGATCGTGTTGCCGACGATCAGGTTCGGGGCGGCGAAGCGGACGATCTGGTACGCCGGGAAGTTCCACGGCATGATGCCGATGAGCGGTCCGAGCGAGGAGCGGCGGATGACGGCCGAGCCCTCCCCCAGGATCGCGATCGGCTGGTCCGCCATGATCGACTCCGCCTGGTCGGCGTAGTAGTCGGCGATGTCCGCGGCGAAGTCGACCTCGCCGAGCGCGGCCTCTCGGGGCTTCCCCATCTCGCGCACGAAGATGTCGGCGAGCTCCTCCCGTCGCTCGCGGTGCAGCTCGGCAGCGCGGTGCAGGAGCGCGGCGCGCTCGGCGACGGTCGACGAGCGCGACCACTCGCGGTGGGCTTCGTCGGCGGCGGCGACGGCCTCCTCGATCTGGGCGTCGGTGAAGGTGTCGAAGGACGCCAGCGTCTCTCCGGTGGCGGGGTTGATGACGGCGTAGTCGGTCATGACATGTCCTCTCGTGTGGTGGGGCGGGGCCCGACGGCGCGGGCCCCGCGCATCGGAATCAGGAGACCGGGATCAGCGTGTACTTCGTGGACAGGTACTCGTGGATGCCCTCGGACCCGCCCTCGCGGCCGACGCCGGACTGCTTGACGCCGCCGAAGGGGGCAGCCGCGTTGGAGACCACGCCCACGTTGAGACCCATCATGCCGGTCTCGAGTTTGTCGATCATCCGCTGTCCGCGCTGCAGGTTCTCGGTGAAGACGTACGAGACGAGCCCGTACTCCGTGTCGTTCGCGAGGTGCACGGCTTCATCCTCGGTCTCGAAGGTCGCGATGGCGAGCACCGGTCCGAAGATCTCCTCGCGGAGGATCGCGCTCCCGGCGACGACATCGGTGAGCACGGTGGGTTCGTAGAACGTGCCCGTGCCCTCGACGGCCTTGCCACCCGCGAGGAGGGTCGCACCGCGTCCGACCGCGTCGTCGACGAGCTCGCCGGCCTTGGCGACGGCATCCGCGTCGATGAGCGGACCGATCGCGACGCCGTCCTCCGTGCCCCGACCGATCTTCATGCTGTTGACACGTTCGGTCACGCGCTTCGCGAACTCGCCCGCGACGTCCTTGTGCACGATGAAGCGGTTGGCCGCGGTGCAGGCCTGTCCGATGTTGCGGAACTTCGCGGCGAGCGCCCCGTCCACCGCCTTGTCGAGGTCGGCGTCGTCGAACACCACGAACGGCGCGTTGCCTCCGAGCTCCATCGACACGCGCAGCACGCCCTCCGCCGCCTGGGCGATCAGCTTGCGGCCGACTTCGGTCGAACCGGTGAACGACAGCTTGCGCAGACGCGGGTCGGCGATGATGGGTGCCGAGAGCGCGCTGGACTTCGACGTCTGCACGACGTTGACCACGCCCGCGGGCAGTCCGGCCTTCTCCAGCAGCGAGACGAAGAAGATCGTGGTGAGCGGCGTGAGTGCCGGGGGCTTGATCACGACGGTGCAGCCGGCGGCGAGCGCGGGGGCGATCTTGCGCGTCGCCATCGCGAAGGGGAAGTTCCACGGCGTCACGAAGAAGGACGGTCCGACCGGGCGCTGCGACACCACCATGTGGCCGGTGCCCTCCGGGTTGATGCCGTATCGGCCGCTGATGCGCACGGCTTCCTCGCTGAACCAGCGCAGGAACTCGCCGCCGTAGCCGACCTCACCCCGGGCCTCGGCGAGGGGCTTGCCCATCTCGAGGGTCATGAGCAGGGCGAGATCCTCCTTGTGCTCCTGCACGAGGTCGAACGCCCGACGAAGGATCTCGCTGCGCACGCGAGGAGCCGTCGCAGCCCAGTCGTCCTGAGCAGCGACCGCGGCGTCGAGCGCACGGATGCCGTCCGCGGGCGTCGCGTCGGCGATGGTGCGGATCACGGCACCGGTCGCGGGGTCCTGCACGTCGAAAGTGCCGCCGGTCTCGCCGTCGATCCACTCACCGCCGATGAAGAGACCGGTGGGGATGCTGTCGAGGAGGGCCTGTTCGGTCTGGGTGCTCATGATTCTCTTTCTGTGAGGAGGGCTAGGAGCGCGGGCGTCGGCTGGGCGGTGCGTCGATGCTCAGCGTCTGTCCGCGGAAGAACGCGGGCCGTCGGACCGCGTTCCAGATCATGACGACGATGCCGACGACGATGATCAGCATCCCGAGGATGAAGACGATGCCGACGCCGCCGATCTGCGAACCGGACCCGTAGGCGGGGTCCATCGAGTCGATCAGCGTGGTGAAGAACAGCACCGCGAGGATCGCTCCGCCGACGAGCGGGAACAGGAACGTGAAGAAGAAGTTCCGCGTCGAGTCGAACCACTGCTTGCGGAAGTACCAGACGCACGCGAAGGCGGTGATCCCGTAGTAGAAGCAGATCATCATGCCGAGCGTGAGGATGGTGTCCCACAGCGTGTCCTCGCTGACCACGCGCATGACGGCGTAGAAGGCCGATGCCACGATCGCCGAGACGATCGTCGCGTATCCGGGCGTGAAGAAGCGCGGGCTGACCTTCGCGAACGACTTGGGCAGCGCGCCGTAGTGCCCCATCGCGAGCAGCGTGCGCGCCGGTCCCACGAACGTCGACTGCAGCGACGAGGCCGAGCTGGTGAGCACGGCGAGCGAGACGAGGAACGCGAGCGGACCGAGGATCGGGCCGGAGAGGTGGAAGAAGACGTTCTCCTGGATGTCCTCGTTGCCGAGTCCCAGTGCACCGGTTCCGACGCCGGCGAACATGATCATCGCGACGGCGAGCAGCAGGTACAGCGAGACGATCGTGAGCACCGTGAGGGTGGCCGCACGCCCCGGGGTCTTCTCGGGATCCTTGGTCTCCTCGTTCATGGTGAGCGTGACGTCCCAGCCCCAGAAGATGAAGATCGAGAGCGAGAGGCCGGCTGCGATCGCGCTGAACGACGAGATCGCGAAGGGGTTGAACCAGTTGAGATCGAACGGCTGGTAGTCGAAGCCGTTGCCGGCGACGGCCTGGACGATCGCCGAGATCGCGAAGAAGACGAGGACGAGGATCTGGAAGCTCACCAGCCAGTACTGCAGCTTCTGCGTCGTCTGCATGTCGCGGTACGAGACCCAGGTCGCGCCGAGCATGAACAGCAGGCACACGCTGATGTTGATCCAGGTGACGCTCGCCAGTCCGGCGATGTCCGGATTGCCGGTGATCTGCGAGATCAGCAGGAACAGGAAGTCGACCGCGATGCCGGCGAGGTTCGACAGCACCAGGATCGTGGCGACCACCAGGCCCCAGCCCGCCATCCAGCCGACCCACGGTCCGAAGGCACGGGCAGCCCACGTGAACGAGGTGCCGGAGTCGGGCATCCGGTTGTTCAGCTCACGGTAGCCGAAGGCGACCAGGAGCATCGGGATGAACCCGACGAGGATGATGGCGGGGATCTGCGACCCCACCGTGGACGCCACCGGGCCGACGGCCGCGGTGAACGTGTATGCGGGCGCGATGCACGAGATGCCGATCACGACCGCGCCGATGAGGCCGACCGTTCCGGCGCTCAGGCCCTTCGTGGAGATACCGGTGGTGACACCGGATTCGGGCTCCGTCGCCCGGTTGGTGCTGCTCATCAGCGTTCTCCTGCCTCGTTGCGGGTGCGCGGGACGACGATCATGGGGACGGGGAGCTCGTGCAGCATCTTCGCTGCTGTGGACCCCAGGAAGAGACGACGGGGCTGGGCCAGGCGGCTGGAGCCGACGAGGACGACCTCCCCGGGAAGCCAGTGGAGCTGCGCGACGGCATCCTCGACGGAGTCGCCCGGTGCCTTCTCGACCGCGGCGGTGCGACCGTCCGGCAGCAGCTCCGTCGCCACCGCCAGCACCTCCTGCGCATGCGTCTCGCCGACCGTGCGGATCGCGCCGGTGTCGAGCCCCGGAGGCACGTCGAACGGCACGAGGGACACGAGTCGGAGATCGACACCGCTGTCGCCGGCGATGGCCACGGCCTCGTCGAGAAGGGCGTCGGCGCCCGGCCGCGAGCCGACCGCGACGGTGACGCGCGGGATCACGTGGTCGTCCTGCTGCGCGGTCCCCACGGGGGCGAGGGCCACCGGGATCGTCGACGAGTGCAGGAGCTCGGAGGCGACGCTGCCGAGACGGTGGCGTCCGAAGATGCCACCACCCGCTGCGCCGATCACGATGACCCTGGCGCCGAACTCCTCACCGGCGGCGATCAGCCCTTCGGCGAACGACTCGGAGAAGCGCACGTGACCGCTGCGGGTCAGCTCCTGCGGGAGGCTGACCACGGCCTCGCCGAGCCACTTCTTGGCCTGCGCCCTGATGTGCTCTTCGTAGGCCCGCTCCGGCGGCACCGCGGCGTTGCGGGTGCCCTCGTTGGGAAGCACGATCACCAGGTGCAGCGTCGCGCCGAGGCTGCGGGCGAGCCGCGCACCGAGGGCGGCAGCATCCGCTCCCGCATCCGTCGCCGTGTACCCCACGACGACCGAGCCGCTCATCAGCCGACGCTCTCTGCGGAGCCGTTCTCACGGCTTGCTTCGACGATGTTCGAGGCCACCAGGTGCCCCATCCGGATCGCGCCGTCCACGTGCTGGTACCCGGCACCGGCGATGTCGCTGCAGGCGAAGTGGATCGGGCCGACGGGGGTGCGGAGATCCGCGCCGTACCGGTGCAGGCCGCCCATGTCGAAGCTCGCGGCATAGGCGCCGCGCGTCCATTCCTCACTGCCCCAGTCGCTCTCGTAGTAGACGACCGGGTTCTTGGCCTCGGGACCGTAGTAGTGCGACAGCGACTCGAGGATGCGCTCCTTGCGCTCCTCGGCCGAGAGCTCGAAGACCCCGTCGGCGTTGGCGTCGGACACGAAGCCGACCAGGGTGCCGCGCTCATCGCCGTGGTTCGTGTTGTCATAGGCCTCGTGCGAGAGCTCGTACGGGCTGAACGCGGTGCCACTGAGGCCCTGCTCGCGCCAGAACGGACGGTCGTAGACCGCGTGCACCTTGATGACGAAGCCCATCGAGAGGTGCTGGTGCAGCTGGTGCTGGCGGCGCGGCAGCGGCGGCACGAACGAGATGCGGCTGTACAGCACCGGCGCGTGCGCGAGGATCGCATGGCGGGCACGGACCGTGAGGTCGTCGGTGGTGGCGACGACGCCGGCATCCGACCACTCGAGGCTGCGCACGGGCTGGTTGAGGAGCACATCGTCGCCCAGACGCTCGGCGAGACGCAGCGGCACCTGCTGGAGCCCGCCGACGACCCGCTTGTCGAGGATGAAGTCGGCATCCACGAGGTTCGAGTAGGAACCGGCGGACGAGGCCATCAGCAGCGACTGCAGCAGCGAGAACGCGTGCGTCGGCTTGGTGAGCATCGCGGATCCCGTGGCGAAGGCCAGGTTCCGTACGGCCTCGTCGTCGTCGGTCTGCTGACGCAGCCACGCATCCCAGGTGATGGAGTCCCAGTCGGCGGCGCTCGGGTGCGCCCAGGGACGATCCGGGTCGATCTCGGCGACGAGCGCATCCAGGATGTCGGTGATCCGGGCGATCTCCGCCTCGGTCTCCGGGGCGACGGGGAACATCTCGCCGGTGAAGCGGTGCACCTGCCCATCGGGTCCGATGTAGACGCTGTCCCCTTCGCGGTAGCGGCTGTAGGTCTCGAGCCCCAGCTCCTCGATCGCGTCCTTGAGCGCATCCTGATCGGGCGAGACCCACTGGCCGCCGATCTCGAGCATGGCCCCGTCGATGACGTCGGTCCACAGTCGTCCGCCGACGCGGTCGCGGGCTTCCAGCACGGCGACCGACAGGCCGGCCTTCCGGAGGTCGTTCGCCGCCGTGAGCCCTGCGGCTCCGGCACCGATGATCAGTACATCGCGGGTGATCTCAGACATCTGCAACTCCTTCGTTGGGAAGTAGTGCCGGTCGCGACCCGAAATCCCCCGATTGGGGTCGCGACCGGACAGGGGGTCAGGCCACGCGGAGGCGCGGCCTGCACATCATTCCGTGGCCGCGGCGAGGGCGGCGGCCACGACGTCGAGGCCTTCGTTCAGCAGGTCGTCGCCGATCGAGAGCGGAGGAAGGAAGCGGATGACGTTGCCGTAAGTTCCGCAGGTGAGGACGATGACGCCCTGCGCGATGCAGGCCTTGGCGACCGCGGCCGTGAGAGCGGCGTTCGGTGCCTTGGTCTCGGGGTCGACGAACTCGGCCGCGATCATCGCACCGTGGCCACGGATGTCGCCGATGCGAGGGTCGCTCTCCTGGATCGCGGTGAGGCGGTCCATGAGGATCGTGCCGATCTCCCGGGCACGCTCGATCACCCCGTCGTTCTCGAACACGCCGATCGACGCGAGCGCCGCGGCGCACGCGATCGGGTTCCCGCCGTAGGTGCCGCCCAGACCACCGGAGTGCGAGGCGTCCATGATCTCCGCGCGGCCGGTGACGGCGGCGAGCGGAAGACCGCCGGCGATCCCCTTGGCGGTGGTGATCAGGTCGGGCTCGATGCCGAAGATCTCGCTCGCGAACATGTGCCCCGTGCGGGCGAATCCGGTCTGCACCTCGTCGGCGATGAAGACGACGCCGTTCGCGCGGCACCAGTCGACGATCGCCGGCAGGAAGCCGTCGGCGGGGACGATGAAGCCGCCCTCGCCCTGGATCGGCTCGATGATGACCGCGGCCAGGTTGTCGGCGCCGATCTGCTTCTCGAGCTGGAGGATCACGCGGGCAGCGGCCTCGCCACCCTCGAGCCCGTCACGGAACGGGTACGACATCGGCGCGCGGTAGACCTCGGGGGCGAACGGACCGAACCCGCTCTTGTAGGGCATCGACTTGGCGGTGAGCGCCATGGTCAGGTTCGTTCGGCCGTGGTAGCCGTGGTCGAAGGCGACGACCGCCTGGCGGCCGGTGTGCTTGCGGGCGATCTTGATGGCGTTCTCGACCGCCTCCGCTCCCGAATTGAACAGGGCGCTCTTCTTGGCGAATCCACCGGGGGTGACGCGGTTGAGCGCTTCGGCGACGTCGACGTACGACTCGTAGGGCGAGATCATGAAGCAGGTGTGGGTGAACTGCGCGGCCTGGGCGGCGACGGCGGCGGCGACCTTCGGGTGCGCGTTGCCGACCGTGGTCACGGCGATGCCCGAGCCGAGGTCGATGAGGGAGTTCCCGTCGGCATCGACGACGACTCCGCCGCCGGCCGCGACGGCGGCGATCGGCACGGTGTGGCCGACACCCGCTGCCACGGCATCCGCCTTGCGCGCGAGCACCTCGGCCGAGCGGGGCCCGGGGAGGTCCGTGACCAGACGACGCTCCTGCGGGAGGTCGGGTCCGCCGAGAGGGACTGCGGGGGCTGCGGTGTCGAGGAGTGCCATGATCGCGAGCGTACGGCGGTGCCGAAGACCCCCGCACTCGCCGACGCGTACAATCTAGAAGAAGAATTCGCCACCTTGTACATGCGGGAGGACGCGCCGTGCCCACGACCGAGCAGCCGACACTGCGCGCCCTGCTGCGTCGCCGCGATCTCGGACTCGCACTCGTCCCCCGCGAGGCCGAGCTGGCGGACGGAGCTCTCGACCGTCCCCTGCGCTGGGTGCACAGCTCGGACCTGGCCGATCCGACACCGTTCCTCTCGGAAGACCTCGCCCTGCTGACCACCGGCACACAGTTCGACGAGGCCGTCGGCATCGACACCTACGTCGGTCGCCTCGCCGATCGGGGTGTCCTCGGACTCGGTTTCGGCACCGAGGTGCACCGCTCGGGCGTTCCGGACGAGCTGGTCACCGCCTGCGCCACGCACGGCATGCCCCTGTTCACCGTGCCGTACCGCACACCGTTCATCGCGGTCGCCCGCGCCCACTCCGAGGCGATCGCCGCGCAGGCCTATGCCCGCCGATCCTGGGCGCTGGACACACAGCGCGCCCTCGCCCTCGCAGCCCTGCGCCCGAGCGGTCTCGATGCGACGATCGCGGAACTCGGACGACGGCTCGAGGTCTGGGCGGGGATGTTCGACGCCGCGGGAACGGTCGTCGCCTCCCACCCCCGGGACCGCCTCGACACCGAGGTGCGCGACGCCCTGGGCGAGCGGGTGATGGAGATCCTCACCCGTGGGCTCGAAGCCGGGCAGTCGCTGGTCCTCGGCGAGCATACGTTCATGCTGTTCACCGTCGGTCGCGGCGGGCATCTGCGCGGGGTGATCGCCCTCGCCATCGACGCGCTGGACCCGGAAGCACGGTCGGTCGTGACATCGGTGATCGCGATGGCCGGACTCGCGATGGAGCAGAGCGAACAGCTCGCACGGAGCCGCCGACGCCTGCATGCACAGCTCCTCGGCTCGCTCCTCGCCGACGACCCGGGCCTGGCCAGAAGAGTTCTGGGGAGCATGCCGCCCGCTCCGGTGGTCGTGGCTGTCGCCGCCGATGCCCCGGCCGGCCCGCTCGCGGACTGGTGGGAGCGGAACCGGGTCGAGCACGGCACCGCCGTCTTCCTGGCCGAGTCCGAGGACGGCGTGACGATGTGCCTCTCCGTCGGTGATGAGTCCCTGCTCGATGAGGCGGCCGCGCGCTTCGGCATCCGCATCGGCGTCTCCGAGCCCGAGGGGTACAGCTCCTTCTCCCGGGCGCACGCTCAGGCACTCACCGCACTGCGGCAACAGGGCACCCACGGCGTCGCACGCTATGCCGACACCGTCGGTTCCCGCATCCTCACCGCACTCGCGACGGATGAGGCACGCCTGGTCGCGGAATCACGCCTCGCACCGATCCGCGAACACGATGCCCGCACCGACGCCGAGCTCGAGCGCTCGCTGCGCACCTGGTTGGAGCACGACGCCAAGGCCGAATCCGCCGCGATCGCACTCGGGGTGCATCGGCACACGCTGCGCTCCCGCATCGCCCATGCGGGTGCGCTGCTCGACATCGATCTGTCGACCTTTCCCGCGCGCGCGGAGCTCTGGACGATTCTGCAGACCGCTCGCGACTGAGCCCTGGCAAGTCGTTCCGGTCGCAGTTCGTGCCGCCAATCCGGCGCTTTTCCGAGAGAGAGTGCGACCGGAACGATCAGCCAGGACCGATCGGCGGCGCGCCCAACACGGAGCGGCAGCGGACCACATCCTCCGCGGTCTGGGCGATCAGGTCGTCGACGCGGTCGAATCGGAGCATCGGACGCAGCAGCGCGATCAGGGTCACATCCACTCGTCGGCCGTACAGGTCGATGTCCGCGTCGTGCAGATGCACCTCGACCCGCCGCTCACGGTCGCCGTCGAAGGTCGGGTTCGCTCCGACGCTGACGCTCGCCGCCCAGGGATGCGCGGCTCCATCGATCCGGACCCATGCCGCGTAGATGCCGTCGTCGGGGAGGCTGTCGTCCGCGAGCTCCAGGTTCGCCGTCGGGAAGCCGAGCTCCCGTCCCCGACCGTCACCGGGGACGACGAGGCCGGCGATCGCCCCGAGCGGCTGAGCGCTCACGCGCTCTCGGGGGCGGCGATGGCGCGATAGCGGCTCTGGTGGAAGACGAGGGGCTCGACGTCGTCGAACAGCGTGAGATCGGCGATCTCGTACAGCGCGATCTCGTGATCCCCGCCATCGAATGTGCTGTGCAGGCGGCAGGTGAGCCAGAGCGCGGCATCCGAGATGAGCACGGCCCCACCGTCGGTGCGCTGCCACTCGTGACCGCCGAACCGGTCTCCCTCACGCGCCGACAGCGAACGACTGAGCGGCTCGTGGTGCGCGGCCAGCACACTCATGCCGAGTTCGGGGACCTCGCGCAGCACCGGCCAGGTCTTCGAGGTGCGCGCCGCGCTGATGGCGACGAGCGCCGGTTCGAGCGAGATCGACGTGAAGGAGTTGACCGCCATCCCCACAGCCCGATCGTCGATGTGCGCAGCGAGGGCGACGACGCCGGTCGGGTATACCGAGAACGCCCGGCGGAGGGCGAGGTCGCGCGGGAGGGCTTCGGTCACGGCAGACGTCATTTCGGCTTCCTTTCGTTAGTCAACTTTGACTAGTTTCGATAATAGGCAACTTTGATCATGCAAACAACCGGAATCTTGGACCCCAGCCGTTAGCATGAGGGGCATGTCGACCACCCGCCTCGTCGTCCTCGGCGCCGTGAAGCAGTTCCAACCCGTACACGGGTATTTCCTCCGCCGAGAGCTCATGACGTGGCATGTCGACGAGTGGGCGCACATCCAGCCCGGATCCATCTACAACGCCCTGCGCGCCCTCGAGGTCGACGGCTACATCGCCGAGAGCGGCACCGAGGCCGAGGGCAAGCGCCCCGCGCGCACGACCTATCGCATCACACCGTCCGGCGAGGTCGAGCTCCAGCGGATGCTGCGGGAGAACCTCTGGAACGTCGCCGCCTTCGACACCCAGGCCATCATGACCGTCGCCTCGTTCATGTTCGTGCTGAGCCGGCAGGAGGTCATCGCCGGCCTCGAACATCGCCTCATCAAGAGCGACGCGATCATCACTCAGAACGGCTTCGACGTGCAGGACACGCTGCGCTCCGAGACGACCCCGAAGTACGTACGCGAGATCTTCGACCTCTCCACCGCCCGCCTCACTGCCGAGAAGCAGTGGCTGCTCGACCTGCTGGAACGCCTCCGCGGCGGCGAATACACCTTCGCCGGCGAGACGGTGAGCACGGACGACGACGCCGCCCGCACGGAGTAGAGGCTCAGCGCGAGGCGACGAGCGTCGCGATCGACTCGGCGGACAAGGCCGCGGTGGTCGCCCCGCGGTGCTGGGCCACGATGGCTCCGGCCGCGGAGGCGCCGATCAGAGCTTCCTCGATCCCGTCGCCGCGGGCGAGGGACGCAGCCAGGGCCCCGCAGAACGCGTCGCCGGCCCCGGTCGTGTCGACCGGGTCGATCCGGAAGGCCTCAGTGTGCAGGGGGTCGCGCCCCGTGCGGTGGAGGACCACTCCCCCGGCGCCCTGGGTGAGCACGATGGTCCGTGCACCCGCCGCATGCAGCCGGTCGATACCGCCGAGCTCGGCGCACTCCGTCTCGTTCACCACCAGCACATCGACATCGGGGAGCATCTCGACCGCGGCGGGGTGGGCGGGCGCGGCGTTGAGGATCGTCAGCGCGCCGGCCATCCGTCCCGCATGCAGCGCGGCGGACACGCTCGCGGCCGGGACCTCCAGCTGGGCGAGCACGACCGCGGCGCCCTCGATCCCGGCGATCGCATCGTCCGCGTCGAGCTCGGCGTTCGCACCGGCAGCCACGATGATGCTGTTGTCCCCGTCGGCGAAGGCCAGCACGTGGGCAACGCCGGTGGGAGCGGCGGCGCTGCGGCGCAGGACAGTCGTCACGCCGGCGTCCGACAGCGTCCGCTCGAGCACGTCAGCGGCCTCATCCTGCCCGACGACCGCGCAGAAGCGGGTGCGAGAGCCGCTGCGCGCGGAGGAGACGGCCTGATTCAAGCCCTTCCCTCCGGAGAAGCGTCCGCCAGCGCGACCGAGCAGGGTCTCACCGACGAGCGGGGGGCGCGAGACCTCGACGACCAGGTCGAGGTTCGCGCTCCCCACCACGGCGACACCGGTGCGGGTGTCAGACACGCGACATCGTCCGCCGGTACTGCGAGCCCGTGTGCGAGTCGGCGAGCGCAGGAGTGGGCGTGCCGATCAGACGCTCACGCAGCGACTGCGGCTCCGACGAGGGTTCGACCACCGCACCGCGCTCCTTGAGGATCGGCAGCACGTGCTCGATGAAGTCGACGGTCGAGGCCGGCGGGATGACGGGGGCGAACAGGAAGCCGTCGAGGTCGGCACCGTCGGCGAGCTCGATCATCCGGTCCGCCACCTGCTCGGGGGTGCCCACGATCGGGCGGGCGCCGACGCCGTGCGCGTGCCAGTCGCCGAGCACGTCGCCCACGGTCTTGTCGGCGAAGCGGGCCACCTGCGTCTGCGACAGCTCGGTGCTCAGCTCTGACATCGGAGTGCTCGGCGCGTAGGCCGAGAGGTCGAGCCCGGTGAACCAGGCGTACGAGGCGACCGTGACGTCGGGGTTCTGCGCATCGGCGACCTCGGCGTACTTGCGCTGCGCCTCCTCCTCCGTGCTGCCGACGATCGCGGCGAACGCCGACATGATCTTCACCTCGTCGGCCGCGCGGCCGTTCTTGACCGCCTCCTCACGGATCGCGGCGGAGTGGGCACGGAGCTGCTCGACCGAGCCGCTGCCGACGAAGATCGCCTCCCCGTGCTTGCCTCCGAACTCGCGGCCTGCGGGTGACGCACCGGCCTGGAACAGCACCGGGGTGCCCTGCGGCGAGCGCGAGGTGTTGCCGTAGCCGTGCGAGCGGAAGTAGGGGCCGTCGTGCGCGATGCGGTGCACCTTGGACGGATCGGCGAAGCGGCCGGACTTGTCGCGCTCCAGCGCGCCCTCCTCCCAGGCCTGCTCCCACAGCTTGTACACGACCTGCATGAAGTCGTCGGCCATGAGGTAGCGCTCGTCGTGGCCGACCATCGGCACACCGAAGCCCTGCACCGCGGTGTCGGCGGTGCCCGTGGTGACGACGTTCCAGCCGATGCGTCCGCCGGAGAGGATGTCGAGCGTCGCCATGCGGCGCGCGAAGGCATAGGGCGGCTCCAGCAACGTCGACCCCGTGGCGACGAGTCCCAGTCGCGTGGTCTCCGGGATGAGGGCGGCGAGGATGATCGCGGGGTCGAGGCGCGGCAGGTCCAGCCCCTCCACCGAGCAGATGTCGGGACGCTCGCCGGCGACGTCGGCCCAGCCCCAGGCATCCGCGAGGAAGAGGAAGTCGAACCCGGCGTCCTCGACCATGCGGGCGGTGTCGCGCCAGTACTCGAGCTTGTCGAACAGGTAGCGCCCGTTGTCGGGGTGTCGCCAGGTCGCCGTACCGGAGTCGTTCGCCTGGGCGTTCTCGAAGAGGCCGAGACGCAGCGGCTTGACGGTGTTCTGATCGGTCATGTGCGGGTGCCTTCCTTGTGGGTGGTTCTGGTCTTTCTGGGGTGGTTCCGGGCACGCCGGAGGAACCCCGGGACGGGTCGGGGGCTCCCGTCCCGGGATGGGGGCGCCGCGTCAGCCCTTGGCGGTGACCTCGCCGTCGCTCCACCAGAGCACGCGCTTGCGCACCAGGGCGAGGACGATGATCAGCAGCACACCGAGCAGACACAGCAGGGCGATGCTGGCCCAGGTGACGGGCAGATTCGCCTGCGCGGCCGAGGTGGTCACGAGCGAACCGAGGCCGGCCTGCTGACCTGCCGCGACGAACTCGGCGACCGCCGCGCCGACGACCGCGAGCGGCAGGGCGATGCGGAGCCCCGCGAACACGTAGGGCATGCTGCCGGGGAAGCGCAGCTCGCGGAAGATCTCCCACCGCGAGGCGTGCAGCGTCTTGAAGACGTCGAGAGCCTTCTGGTCGACATCACGCAGACCGGCGAGCGAGTTCACCAGCATCGGGAAGAAGACCACAAGCCCGGTCACGATGAACTTCGGGACCATCCCGAAGCCGAAGGCCACGACCAGCGCCGGGGCGATCGCCACGATCGGCGTCACCATCACGATGATCACGAGCGGCATCACGGCCCGTTCGATGATCTGGAACTCCGCCATCACCACCGCCAGCAGGAAGCCGGCGAGGATGCCTGCGGCGGCACCGACCACGACCTCGAGCAGGGTGACGAGGAAGTTCGACCAGTACATGCCGGCATCGTCGACGAGACTCCCGCCGATCGCCTCGAGTGTCGGAAGCACATACGGGTTGGTCCAGGCCACGATCTGCCACAGCAGTGCGGCGATCACGAAGGTGATCAGGGTGGGACCCCACGACCCCCAGCGCAGCCACGGCGGGACGCCCCGGCGCGGCTGGGCCTTCAGGCGGGCGGTCGCGAGGGTCGCGGTGGTGTCTCTCATCGTCAGCTCAGACATGGGCCTTCTCCGTCTGCGCGCGCAGCGCACCGCGCACGACTGCCTCCAGCTCGCGGAACTCGTCCGTCGCATAGGCCTCCTCGGTGCGCGGCCGCGGGAGGTCGACGTCGATCACCTGGGCGATGCGCCCGGGGTGGGCGGCCATCACCACGATGCGGTCGGAGAGCATGATCGCCTCCGGCACGGAGTGCGTGACGAACATGACGGCCTTCCGGTTGGACTGCCAGAACTCCAGCAGGGCGATGCGCTGCAGGTCCCGGTTCATCTCGTCGAGGGCCGAGAACGGCTCGTCCATCAGCATGATGGCGGGGTCGAACACGAAGGCCCTGGCGATCGCGGCACGCTGCTGCATGCCGCCGGACAACTGCCCGGGATACTTCGTCATCGCCTGCCCGAGACCGAACGTCGACAGCAGCTCCGCCGGATCGCGCAGAGCCCTTCCGGCGTTCGCCTTGGCGTTGATGCGCACCGGGAGCTCGACGTTCTCGCGCACGGTCTTCCACGGCAGCAGCGCGGGCGACTGCGGCACGAGGCCGATCTTCTTGTCCCGCGATGCCGCTGTGACGCTCTCACCGTCGATCGTGACCGTGCCGGAATCGGCCTCGAGGAGACCGGCGACGACCTTGAGCAGCGTGGACTTGCCGCAGCCGCTCGGGCCGATCACCGACACGAACTCGCCCATGCCGATCGTCAGATTCACGTCGTCGAGCACCGTGACCTCGGCGCCGTCGACGCCGAACGACTTCGAGACGTTCCTGACCTCGACGCCCGTGCCCTGTGCGACCGACATCACTTCGCCGGCCATGTCAGAGTGTCACCGTCGTAGAGGTCGGCGACCAGGTCGGCGTCCATCATGTCGGCGATCGCGGGCAGGTCCTTGACGCCGCCGTACTTCTTCACGAGGGCGTACTCGGGCTCCCACATGGACTCGTTCTGCACGCCGGGGTTACCGCCGGCGCTCTCCCGGACCCATGCGGACTCCACTTCCCACGTGCGGGCGAGCTGATCGCGCGGGAACGCGGCGCCCTGGTTGTTGTCCTCTGCCAGCTTCGCGAGTGTGTCGATGCAGGCGTCCGACTCGTCCAGGCAGTACTGCAGCGCCTTGAGACTCGCCCGCATGAAGTCCGCAGCGACCTCGCGGTGCTCGTCGAGGAAGCGGGAGTTGACCTCCATCACGTTGTACGTGCCCTCGACCCCGAGGTCGGAGGGGAGGAACTCGCTGAACGGCAGACCCTGCGCCTTGAGCGACTGCGGCTGGTTGGACGCGTAGCCGACGATGGCGTCGACCTGCTCACGCACGACGACGGTCGGGTCGTAGTTGGTCATCTTGACCATCTCGACCTTCGACACGTCGACACCGGCCTCATCGAGCATGGCCGAGGCGATCGGGGTCAGGTTGATGAAGTATCCGAGCGATCCCCCCTCGAGGTCGGTGAGGCTCTCGAGCTTCTCGTTGCCGAAGATCGAGAACGGCGGGGTGGTGCCGTAGGTCGCGACCGCCGTGAGGTTCTTGCTGTTCGCCGCTGCCAGCATCACATCGGATGCGGAGCCGAGAGCGGTGAACTGCGCCTGGCCGGATGCCACGAGCTGCTGCCCGTTCGCACCGGAGGCGTTGATCTCCACGTCCAGGCAGAGATCGTCGAAGTAGCCCAGCTCCTCGGCGAGGAACACGTCGAGCTGCCCGGCGCTGGCGGAGTAGCCGTAACCGGAGATGTAGGTGATGGTGCCGGCATCCTGATTCCGCTTGCAGGCGTCGGTGTCGCTCGCACTCGTGGGGGCGGTATCGCCGCCTGGCGTCTGCGCGGAGCATGCTCCGAGCGTCAGCGTGGCGGCGAGAACGCACGTCAGGGTGGCAGTGATGCGGAATCGGGTTTCCGCAGAGGAAGTAGCCATGAGGGTCCCTTCTCGGCCGTTCGTCGTTGATGGCTCGATGAAAGTAACATAGTCAAGATTGACTAAGCAAGATCGAACTAACTTTTGACGAACCGCGAAAGGGCGGCAGGGACTCAGCGAGGGGCGTGGGCCTCCAGGAACTCGTACACGTCGGTCGTGTCGACGCCGGGGAACGACCCGGTCGGCAGGGTCGCCAGCAGCGTGCGCGGAGTCTTCACATTGGGCCAGGAGTTCTCGCGCCAGCGCTCTTCCAGCTCGGCAGGTGCCCGTCGACAGCAGACCTCGACGGAGTGCTTCGAGACACCGCGGTGCGAGGTGTCGCGCCCGACGAACCACCGCGTGTCATCGAAGCGCACGCCCACGCTGACCGAGTGCAGCCCCTCGCTCGACGCCTCGACCCGCGCGGTGCACCAGTAGGTCCCGTTGCCGGTATCGGTGTACTGGTAGTACGGGTTGAAGCGGTCGTCCTCGTCGAACACCACTCGCGACGTCCACTTGCGGCAGCACATCTGTCCCTCGATCGCCCCGAGACGGTCGGTGGGGAAGTTCACGTCGTCGTTCTCGTACGCCTTCGTGATCGTGCCCGACTCGTGCACCTTGAGGAAGTGCACCGGGATGTCGAGATGCCGCGTCGCGAGGTTCGTGAAGCGATGCGCCGCCGTCTCGTACGACACCGAGTACGCGTCGCGCAGATCCTCGATCGAGATCGCCCGCCGCTGCTTGGCGTCTTTCAGCGCCGGGACCACGTGCCCCTCGGGGATGAGGAGCGCACCCGTGAGGTAGTTGGTCTCGACGCGCTGCCGCAGGAACTCGGCGTAGCTGCGCGGCTCGGAGTGCCCGAGGATGCGGCTCGACAGCGCCTGCAGCACCGCGGTGCGGGCATCGCCCTTGGCCGGCACGCTGCTGGACAGGTACAGCCTTCCGTTCGCGAGGTCCGCGACGCTGCGGGTGGTCTGCGGCAGGTCGGGCGCGTAGTGCAGCGTGAACCCGAGGTACGCCGCGATCTCGGAGGCGGTGCGCTGGGTGAGGGGGCCACCGGGGTGCCCGACGGCGGCGAGGATCTCCGCGGCCTTCGCCTCGAGGTCAGCGAAGTGGTTGTCCTGACGACGCATGAGGTGCCGCAGCTCGACGTTCGCCCGCCGAGCCTCCTCCGGGGTGGCGGCCCGCTCGTCCTTGAGCCGGTCGATCTCGCCGTGCAGCGCCAGCAGCGCCTTCAACGCGTCGGTCGGCACGCTCTTCGCGATCCGGAACGGCTCGATGCCGAGGGCCTGGAACGTCTGTCCCTTCATCGCCCGCTCCAGCGCGATCTCGACCGCGCTGCGTTCGTCGAGCGGCTCCCCCTCCAGCAGCGCATCGATGGTGACGCCGAGCGCGCGGGCGATCATCTGCAGCTGCGTGAGCTTCGGCTCTCGCTTGCCGGTCTCGATCATCGACATCTGACTGGGGGCGCGATCGACCGCCGAGGCGAGGTCGTCGAGCGTCATCCCGCGCGCGGTGCGCAACTGTCGGATGCGTCGACCGATCGTGAGGGCGTCGGTCTCTTCTGCGGCATCCATCCCACTCCTCTTTTGCTCGCCGTGCGGGCACCCCGTGCGGGATCAGAAACGCCCCTCCACGAGGCACTTCCGGCGCGTTTTTGCACTTCGACCGCCGATGGTCGGAGCGAGTGGAGGCGATTCTGTCACAGAAGCAGAAGAATGACGAAACTTCTGCGCGGAATCGGTCGTTCAGATGCCTGAACTTCACGCACAGTGGAACCACGCCACACCGGCACCGCAGCCGGATCCACCGAGGAGACACCATGACGAACACCGCCCACGCCCCGACGCCCCGCCCCGCCGGTCTGCGAGCCGGCGACCAGGTTCAGACGGCCGCCGAACTCCAGGAGATCTGGGACACCGATCCCCGCTGGGACGGCGTCGAGCGCACGTACTCGGCGGAGGACGTCATCCGCATCCGGGGTTCGGTCCGCGAAGAGGCCACGCTCGCCCACCGAGGCGCCGACAACCTCTGGAACCTCCTGCACACCGAGAACTACGTCCGGGCACTCGGCGCCTACACGGGCGGCCAGGCCGTGCAGCAGGTGCGCGCCGGCCTCAAGGCCATCTACCTCTCCGGATGGCAGGTCGCCGCCGACGGCAACCTGGCCGGACAGACCTACCCCGACCAGTCGCTCTACCCCGCGAACTCGGTGCCGGCCGTCGTGCGCCGCATCAACAACGCGCTCCTGCGTCAGGACCAGCTCGAGCACGCGGAGGGCGAGACCACCCAGGACTGGCTCGCCCCGATCGTCGCCGACGCGGAGGCCGGCTTCGGCGGACCCCTCAACGCCTACGAGCTCGCACAGTCGCTCATCCAGTCCGGTGCTGCCGGCATCCACTGGGAGGACCAGCTGGCCAGCGAGAAGAAGTGCGGCCACCTCGGCGGCAAGGTGCTCGTGCCCACCCAGCAGCACATCCGCACCCTGAACGCCGCTCGCCTCGCGGCCGACGTGGCAGGGGTCCCGACCGTGATCATCGCCCGGACGGACGCCCTCGCCGCCGACCTGCTCACCAGCGACGTCGACGAGCGCGACCAGGAGTTCACCACCGGCGAGCGCACCACCGAGGGGTTCTACCGGATCCGCCCCGGCCTGGAGTCGGTCATCAGCCGCGGTCTCGCCTTCGCCCCCTACGCCGATCTGCTGTGGGTCGAGACGGGCGAGCCCGACATCCAGCTCGCCCGGGACTTCGCCGCGGCCATCCACGCACAGTTCCCCGGTAAACTCCTGGCCTACAACTGCTCGCCGAGCTTCAACTGGAAGAAGCACCTGTCGGACGCCGAGATCGCGACGTTCCAGCAGGAGTTGGCAGACCTGGGCTACAAGTTCCAGTTCATCACCCTGGCCGGCTTCCACGCCCTGAACCACTCGATGTTCGACCTCGCCCGCGGCTACGCCGATCGCGCCATGAGCGCCTACGTGGAGCTGCAGGAAGCCGAGTTCGCCGCCGAAGCCCACGGCTACACCGCCACCAAGCACCAGCGCGAGGCGGGCACCGGATACTTCGACGTCATCTCCACCGCGCTCAACCCCGAAAGCGCGACCCTCGCCCTGGCCGGCTCCACCGAGGCCGCACAGTTCCACTGATCCGTCAGCCGATGCCGCCTCCGTCGAGGCCCCCTCTCCCCGTCGAGACCCCCGCCCTCCCACGCGAGCCGGAGGGGGTGTCGACGACAGGAGGGGGCGTCGACCTTCTCTCGGCATCCCCGCAACGCAAAGGACCCACGATCATGACCACTCCCACCGCTCCCCCGACCACGGGCCCGATCCAGACGACCCAGCTGGGCCCTGCGATCGAGGTCACCGGACCCCTCCGCGAACGCTACGAGGAGATCCTGACGCCCGAGGCGATCGCCTTCCTGACCGAACTGCACCACCGGTTCGCCGCCCGTCGCCATGACAGACTCGCCGACCGGATGCGTCGGCGCTTCGAGATCGGCAACGGACACGACCCGCGCTTCCGAGAGGACACGGCACACATCCGGGAAGACCGCGACTGGCGCGTCGCCGGCGCAGGACCCGGCCTCGAGGACCGGCGCGTCGAGATCACCGGCCCGACCGACCCGAAGATGACGATCAACGCCCTCAACTCCGGAGCACGCGTGTGGCTCGCCGACCAGGAGGATGCCACGAGCCCGACCTGGAAGAACGTGATCGAGGGGCAGCTCTCACTGCGCGACGCCATCCGCGGCGAGCTGTCGTTCACCTCTCCGGAAGGCAAGGAGTACCGCGTCACGGCGGAGCGCACCCCCACGATCGTGATGCGCCCGCGCGGATGGCACCTTCCGGAGAAGCACATCGCGTTCACCGACCGTGCGGGTCGTCGCACCTCGGCGTCCGGCTCGCTCGTCGACTTCGGGCTGTACTTCCTGCACAACGCGCAGGCGCTGATCGAGAGCGGTCGCGGACCGTACTTCTACATCGCCAAGCTCGAGTCGAGCGAAGAGGCGAAGCTGTGGGACGACGTCTTCTCCTTCAGCGAGGAGTACATCGGCATCCCGCACGGCACCATCCGCGCGACCGTGCTGATCGAGACGCTGCCTGCCGCATTCGAGATGGACGAGATCCTCTACGAGCTGCGCGACCACTGCGCGGGGCTGAACGCCGGGCGGTGGGACTACATCTTCTCGATCATCAAGAACTACCGGGGTCGCGGGGCGCGGTTCGTGCTCCCCGACCGCAGCGAGGTCACGATGACGGTGCCGTTCATGCGGGCGTACACCGACCTGCTCGTACAGACCTGCCACAAGCGGGGAGCCTTCGCCATCGGCGGCATGAGCGCGTTCATCCCGAACCGTCGTGACCCCGAGGTGACGGCGCGTGCCATCGAGAAGGTCACGGCCGACAAGAAGCGCGAGGCGGGCGACGGCTTCGACGGCACCTGGGTCGCGCACCCCGACCTGATCCCCACGGCGCAGGCGGAGTTCGACGCCGTCCTGGGCGATCGTCCGAATCAGGTCGACCGTCAGCGCGACGACGTGCACGTGGAGGCGCGTGATCTGCTCGACCTGCACATCGGACGGCCGATCACCGCGCAGGGTGTGCGGGACAACGTCTCGGTCGCCATCCGCTACCTCGAAGCCTGGCTGCGCGGACTGGGCGCCGTGGCGATCGACAACCTGATGGAGGATGCCGCGACCGCGGAGATCAGCCGTTCGCAGGTGTGGCAGTGGATCCACCAGGACCGCACCACCGAGGACGGCACCCCCATCACCGCCGAGTACATCGAGGGACTCATCGCCCAGGTGCTCGCCCAGGCGACGCGCAGCCACGGCGACCGCTTCGACGATGCGGCGGAGATCTTCCGTGAGGTCGCGCTGCGCGAGGAGTTCCCGACCTTCCTCACACTCGGCGCCTACAGCCGGTTCCTGGTCGACGAGGACTGAGCGATAGACGAAGAGCCCTCGGGATCGCGGCGGACACCGCATCCGGGGGCTCTTCCCGATCCCGAGCCGGGCCGACCGGAAAGGCTTGGCCGGGAGCGCGGAACGGCGCCTGCCGCGCGAGCCTGCTCAGCGAGCCTCGCCCGGCTCGGCGTCGAGGCGTTCGCGGATCTCCGCGCCCAGCACGAGATCCGCCGCACCCAACGCCTCCTCCAACTGGGCGAGCGACGACACCCCGACGACCGGGATCACCGGCACCTGTGCACCGAGGAGCCACGCCAGGGCGACCTGGTTCGGTGTCGTGCCGATCTCCCCGGCGACCTCGTGCAGCAGCGCACGGCGAGCATGACTGGACGGATGATCGACGCCGCCCCACAGCGGCTTGTCGAGACGCGCGATCCCTCCCTGATGCAGCGGTGAGTACACGGTGACGGCGAGCGGCGGACGCTCGGCGGTGCCGGTGGAGGCCGCGTAGTCGAGCAGCCCGGGCGTGACGAAGTTGTTCCGCCCGAGGCGTGGCGCGGGGTACAGGTAGCTGTACTGCTGCTGCACCACGCCGTAGGGCGCGATGCCGAGTCGCCGCGCTTCCTCTCGCGCCTCCACCACCCTCCAGGTCGGGACGTTGGAGATGCCGGTGATGCCGACGAGGCCCTCCGCCTGAAGCTCGCCGAACGCGCCGACCGTCTCAGCGAGCGGAACCTCGCTGTCGTCCACGTGCCCGTACAGCACGTCGATGTGTTCGATGCCCAGGTGCCGTGCGCTCTCGGGAGCCTGCCGTCGGATGACCTCGGCGGAGAGACCCTCGAAGTTCGTCGGCGGCGTGTTCGAAAGAGGCTTGGACGGATCCTTCTGCGCGGCGCCGAGTTTGGTGGCGATGCGCAGCGCGTCACGGTTGCCGCGGTCACTCATCCAGCGCCCGAGCAGATCCTCGCTGTCGCGACCGGTGCCGTTGCCCCAGAGGCTGTAGTTGTTGGCGGTGTCGATGAACGTGCCGCCCGCCTCGACGAAGCGGTCGAGGATCGCACGCGCGGTGGCCTCATCGGTGCGGGTGCCGAAGTTCATGGCCCCCAGGCACAGGGTCGAGACGTCGAACGAGGTACGGCCGTCGGAGAGGGTGCGGTATTGCATGGAGGTCCTTTCTCGGGGGATGGCTCCACGCTAGAGACGAATCGGCTCGGGGATACACTCCAATCACGATGCAGAACACCAGACCGATTCTCGCGTGGGAGACCCTCCTCGACCTGGGTGCCGAGAGCGGGCCTTCCGTGCGCCTGCCACTACGGGATCGGATGGAGTCAGCCGTACGCCGAGCGATCGACGAGGGGCGACTCTCCCCCGGAGCCGCGGTGCCGCCGAGCCGGGCCCTGGCGGAGACGCTGGGAGTCTCACGGTGGGTGGTGACCGAGGCCTACGGGCAGCTCGTCGCCGAGGGCGTGCTGGAGGCGCGGACTGGGTCCGCGACGAGGGTCGCCGAACGGCCGGTGATGCCGAACGCCGCCCGCCTCCCCGATCGCCCGTGGTCGCGCGACCTCGCACCGAGACCCGCAGAGGCCCCCGCGCCACCCATCCGCTACGACCTGCGCCCGGGCATCCCCGACCTCCGCGCCACTCCCCGATCACGGTGGGCGGCAGCCGTGCGCGCCGGTCTCGCCGACCTCCCCGATCGCGACCTCATCGCCGCGCATCCCTTCGGATACGCTCCCGCCCGCGCCGCCGTCGCCGCCTACCTCGCCCGATCACGCCATGCGGATGCCGAACCCGATCGCGTCTCGATCACCCACGGCGCGACCGACGGCATGGACATCCTCACGCGGGAACTGCACGGGCGCGGGCACCGGACGATCCTGGTGGAGGACCCGAGCTGGCCACGACTGCGCGTGATCGCCGAACACAACGGACTGCGTCCGGTACCCGTCCCGGTCGATGACGGCGGCGTCGACACCGAGATGCTCGCCGCCCTCGCCGCTCGCACGGGAGCACGTGCCGCGCTCGTGACTCCTGCGCATCAGTTCCCGCTCGGAGCCGCGCTCGCGCCCGCCCGTCGCGAGCAGCTGGTCCGCTGGGCGCGGGACTGCGCGGGACTGGTCATCGAAGACGACTACGACGCCGAGTTCCGCTACGACCGGCGTCCCGTCCCCGCACTGCAGCGACTCGCGCCCGACAGCGTCGTGCTGATCGGTTCGCTGTCGAAATCGGTCTCGCCCGCGCTGGGCCTCGGGTGGATGGTGCTGCCGCCGGGCCTCACCCCCGCGCCGTCCCCGAGTGCGCCGTCACTGATCGATCAGGCCGCCCTCGCGCACTTCCTCACCCAGGGTGACTTCGAGCGACACCTGCGCGCTTCGCGCACACGGTTCCGTCGTCGGAGGCAACGGCTGCTCGACGCGCTCACGGCCGAGCTCCCCGAGCTGCGGGTGTCGGGCATCGCCGCCGGCATGCACCTGGTGCTGACGTTGCCGACCTACGCCCGCGCGTCCGCTGTGGTCGACGCCGGATCCGCCGAGGGGCTCGCCCTCACCCCGCTGCACCGCTACACCGACACGGCCGATCCTCCGGATGCGCTCGTCCTCGGATACGGACACCTCGATGATGCACTCCTCGAGGAGGCGGTGGCTCGCCTGGCGGCGGTCCTGGACTCCCCGCTCGTCCGCTGACGACTCACTCCGCTCAATGGAACGACGCGGCCACCGAGTTGCGGTGATAGTCGAACACGATGCTGGTGCGGGTGGAGGCGACGCTGCTCTGGGCCGACAGATGCTCGAGCACGAACTCCCGCATCTCCGATGAATCGGCGACCGCGATGTGCAGGAGGAAGTCATCGTCACCGCCGAGGAAGAACACCTGGATGACGGGCGGGAGGACACGCACCCGGTCCGCGAACTCGACGATGCTCTCCCGGCGACCGCTCGGACGCAGGGTCACCCCGATGATCGCCTGGAGCCCGGCCCCCAGCTTCCGCTCGTCCACGCTCGCGTGGAACCCGGTGATCACCCCCCGATCGATCAGCGCGCGCAACCGCGTGTGCGCCGTCGACGGTGCGACCCCGAGCCGAGCGGCGAGCTCCGCATTCGTCATCCGTCCGTCGGCGGTGAGCAGCTGCACGATCCTCGCGTCGATCGCATCGAGCGCGGGCGCCCGAACGCTGTTCGGCCCCGGGGCGTCAGAAGGCATCTCCATGCGAAGCATTATTCAGGATTTCGGGCATCGACGAATAGTCTTCAGTGATTCTGTTGATCTGGCGATGTTTCTGCGATCCTGGGTCGGTCACCTCATCACACCCCTGGAGGATCAATGAAGATCGGCGTCCCCACCGAGGTCAAGAACAACGAGAACCGCGTCGCCCTCACCCCGGCCGGCGCCGATCGGCTGGTCCACGAAGGCCACCGCGTGCTCGTGCAGACCGGCGCAGGGCTCGGCTCCGGCATCACGGACGAGACCTACCGCGCCGCCGGCGCCGAGATCGTCGCGACCGCCGCCGAGGCCTGGGGCGAAGCCGATCTGCTGATCAAGGTCAAGGAGCCGATCGCCCAGGAGTACGGCTTCCTGCGGCCCGACCTCACGCTCTTCACCTACCTCCACCTCGCCGCCGACCGCGCGCTGACCACCGCGCTCGTGGATGCCGGGACGACAGCCGTCGCCTACGAGACCGTGCAGCTGCCCGACCGCAGCTTGCCGCTGCTCGTGCCTATGAGCGAGATCGCCGGACGACTCTCCGTGGTCATGGGCTCGCACTCGCTGCTGCGCTCGCAGGGTGGTCGCGGAATGCTGCTCGGTGGCATCGCCGGCACCCCTCGCGCCAAGACCGTCGTGATCGGAGGCGGCGTCGCCGGTGAGCATGCCGCCGCGAACGCCCTCGGACTCGGCTCGAACGTGACCGTGATCGATGTCTCCCTCCCCCGCCTGCGCGAGCTCGAGCACCGCTACGGCGGCGCGCTGGAGACCCGCGCCTCGAGCCGCTACGACATCGCCGAAGAGCTCAGGACCGCCGACCTCGTGATCGGCTCCGTGCTGATCCCCGGCGCCGCTGCCCCCAAACTCGTCACCGACGACATGGTCGCCGCGATGAAGCCGGGATCCGTGCTCGTCGACATCGCGATCGATCAGGGCGGGTGCTTCGAGGGCTCGCGCCCGACCACTCACGACGACCCCACGTTCGCCGTGCACGACTCGATCTACTACTGCGTCGCGAACATGCCCGGCGCGGTTCCCGAGACCGCGACCCGTGCGCTGACCAACGCGACGCTGCCCTACGTCTCGGCGATCGCCGGCAAGGGCTGGGAGCGTGCCGCGTCCGAGGATGCCGCGCTCGCGAAGGGACTGAACGTCCAGAACGGGCACATCACCCTCCCCGCCGTCGCGCAGGCGCATGGCTTCCCGACCGACTGACCTTCCAGACCCGAAAGAACCTCGGATCTTGGCGACATCCCACACCTCGCGCGCCGCATCGACCCGAGTACGCTCGTAGTCGTGACCGAACGCGCTCCTCTCTCCCGCAAGCTGTCCGCCATCGCCGAATCCGCGACCCTCAAGGTCGATGCCAAGGCCAAGGCCCTCAAGGCCGAGGGCAAGGACGTCATCTCCTACGCCGCCGGCGAGCCCGATTTCGCGACGCCGCAGTTCATCGTGGACGCCGCCGCGGAGGCCCTCGCCGACCCCGCGAGCTACCGGTACACGCCCGCTCCCGGCCTGCCTGCGCTGCGTGAGGCGATCGCCGCGAAGACCCTGCGCGACTCCGGGCTGGAGGTCTCCCCCAGCCAGGTCATCGTGACGAACGGTGGCAAGCAGTCCGTCTACCAGGCGTTCCAGGCCGTCGTGAACCCTGGCGACGAGGTGCTGCTCCCCGCCCCGTACTGGACCACGTACCCCGAGGCCATCCGTCTCGCCGACGGCACCCCGGTCGAGGTCTTCGCCGGCGCCGACCAGGACTACAAGGTCACGGTCGAGCAGCTCGAGGCCGCGCGCACCGCACGAACCACCGTGCTCGTCTTCGTGTCGCCGTCGAACCCGACCGGATCGGTGTACACCGCGAAAGAGACGCGTGCCATCGGACAGTGGGCACTCGAGCACGGCATCTGGATCATCAGCGACGAGATCTACCAGAACCTCACCTATGAAGGTGCCAAGGCCACCTCGATCGTCGAGGCGGTGCCCGAGGTCGCCGGTCAGACGATCCTCGTCAACGGGGTCGCGAAGACCTACGCCATGACCGGGTGGAGGGTGGGCTGGATGGTCGGCCCGACCGACGCCATCAAGATCGCCGGGAACCTGCAGTCGCACCTCACCAGCAACGTGAACAACGTCGCGCAGAAGGCTGCCATCGCCGCGCTCAACGGTCCGCAGACCGAGGCCGAGCAGTTCCGCGAGGCCTTCGACCGCCGCCGTCGCCTCATCGTGTCGGAGCTGTCGAAGATCGACGGCCTCGTCGTCCCGAACCCCCTCGGCGCGTTCTACGTCTACCCCGACGTGCAGGGCCTGCTCGGTCGGACCTGGCGCGGCGTCACGCCGACCACCTCGCTCGAGCTCGCCGACCTCATCCTCGACGAGGCCGAGGTCGCGGTCGTGCCCGGCGAGGCCTTCGGTCCCTCCGGCTACATCCGCATGTCCTATGCGCTCGGCGACGATCAGCTGCTCGAGGGCGTACAGCGCCTCCAGCGCCTGTTCGCCTGACGCGGTCCCGCTCCGTCCGGTCCCGCTCCGTCCGGTCCCGGCCCGTCGGCCGAGACCCCCGCTGACCGTCGAGACCCCCTCGCAGCCGCGGTGCTGCGAGGGGGTCTCGACGTGTGGCGGGGGTCTCGGCGGTCAGTCCTCGGGATGGAAGCCGATCAGCCAGCGGATGCCGTAGCGGTCGACGAGCGTGCCGTCGTAGTCACCCCAGGGGCGCTTCTGCAAGGCGTCGAGCACTCGCCCGTCGGCGGCGAGCTTGTCGAACCACTCGGTGAGGGTCAGAGCGTCGGCCGTGCCGAGGAGCGACAGGAACATGCCGCCCATCTGGACGGCGTCGTCGTCGGCACCGGCATCCGCGCCGGCGAGCTCGACGAGCCCGCTCAGCTGCCCGTGCGCGACCGCATCGCCCGGGCCGTCATGACGCCCTGCTGCGGCGTAGTCGAACAGCTGCAGGTCACCCCCGAACACGCCCTGGTAGTGATGGAGCGCCTCTGCGGCGTTGCCGGGGAACAGCAGGTACGGGATCAGTCCGCTCATGCCGCGAGTGTATCCGCGACCGTCGAGGTCCTACAGGTCGACGCCCACCAGCACGGGCTCCGGCTGCAGCACGAGACCGAACTCGGCGTGCACCCTGCTCTGGATGAACCGTGCGAGCTCGGAGACCTCTGCCGCCGTCGCACCACCCCGGTTGGTCAGGGCGAGCGCGTGCTTCGTCGACACCGATGCGCGTGAGCGCGGGAGTTTGAACCCCTTGCGGATGCCGGCCTGTTCGATCAGCCAGGCCGCGCTCACCTTGACGTCGGAGACGGTCGCGGGCTTCGACGGCGGAACCTGCCCGTCGTAGGCGGCGAGAGGGATCACGGTCACCGCATCGAGGTCCGGGGCGACCGGCCAGCGCGGGCACTCGGGCGGCAGCGACCTGGCCACCGCCGCGGTCACGATGGCGTTCTGGAAGAAGGATCCGACGCCGTGCGTGTCAGGATCCGCATCGTCCAGGATCATCCCCTTCGACGCGCGGGTGGCGAGGATCCGCTCCCTGACCCAGCTGAGCGGGACCGGCGTCTCGTCGACGAGGCCGAGCGCACGCCGCAACTGCTCGCCGCGGACCACGCGCTCCCCGGCGATCAGCAGGTCGACGGTCACCGTGAGGATCACGGCACGACGCTGCGGCACGCTTCCGTGGTGGTGCTTGAGCACCGAAGTACGGAAGCCGAGGCCCAGGTCGGCCGCCGGAACGGTCGAGATCTCGCCGGTCGACTCGTCGATCAGCTCGACCTCGACCAGCGTCTCCTGGATCTCCTGCCCGTACGCACCGATGTTCTGCACGGGGGCGGCGCCGACGGTGCCGGGGATTCCACTCATCGCCTCGAGTCCCGCATAGCCGTGGGCCACCGCGTAGGCGACCAGATCGTCCCAGCCGTGTCCGGCCTGCGCGCGCAGACGGATGCGACCCGGGTGCGGGGAGGGAAGCTCCTCGATGCCCTCCGTACGCACTCGGATCACGGTGCCTTCGAAGGGCTCGTCGCCGACGAACAGGTTGGAGCCGCCGCCGAGGACGAACCACTCGTCGCCGCGCGCCCACGTCTCACGAAGGGACTCGACGAGGCCCTCGGTCGTCGTCGCCTCGAACATCCGCTCCGGCGCTGCGCCCGTGCGGAGCGTCGTCAGCTCCGCCAGACGAACCGGCTCGATCTCCCGCATCAGACCGCCCTCATCAGACGGCGACGCGCAGCTGCGCCTTGACGAGCACGGTGGTCTCGCCGAACGTGACCTTGAGGTCGATGCGTGCGACCTGCTCGTCGACCGCACCGACGGTCGCGACGACCTTCACGTCCGCACCGTCGACCGGGTCGACGACGACCGGCTTCGTGAAGCGCACGCCGTAGTCGAGGATCCGCGTCGCGGGGTCGAGGGCCGCGACGACGACCGAGGACGCGATGCCCATCGTGAGCATGCCGTGGGCGAGGACGCCCGGGAGCCCGACGGACGCCGCCACGTCGTCGCGGTAGTGGATGGGGTTGAAGTCTCCGGATGCTCCCGCGTAGCGCACGAGCGATTCGCGGGTGAGGTGCACGGTGCGCTCGGCGATCACGTCTCCGACGGTGTAGCCCATCAGACGGCCTCCCCTTCATCCGTGCTGTCCGCGCCGACCAGCAGCACGCTGGTCGCGGTCACGACGTGGGCACCCGCGGGGTCGGTGATCTCCGCCTCGCTGGTGATCATCGCGTTGCCCCCCATCATCCGGATGCCGGTCACGCGCAGCTGTGCGGTGAGCTCGTCGCCCGCGACGATGGGCCGCGTGTACGTGAAGCGCTGCTCCGCGTGGATGGTGCGCGCGAGCACGATGCCCGAGTCCTCCTGCCCCAGCAGCTGCTGGAGCGTGAGGTCCTGGATGACCATCGCGAAGGTCGGCGGCGCCACCACGTCGGAGAAGCCCGCCGCGCGGGCCGCCTTGACGTCGATGTGCTGCGGAGCGTCGGCAAAGACGGCACGCGCGAACTCGCGCACCTTCTCACGGCCGACGAGGTACGGGGCCGTCGGCGGGAACTCCCGGCCGACCAGTTCTTGGTTCACTGCCACCCCTCGATCCTACCGAGGGGGTGGCAGTGAAGCCGCCCCCGGGACCCAGGCGGAGCTTTCACGCTGCTCGCGCCGACATCGCCGACCCGAGCAGAACCATCCTCATACTGCGCTCCGCGGCGTCGCGCAGCAACGCCTCGCCGTGCTCCACCGCTTCTTCGAGCGGCATCGGCACGGTGATGATCGAGGCGATCGCGTCGATGCCGATGTCGTGCACGGCCGGGGCGCCCACGCCGAGCGATCCGGCGATGCCGAGGACCGGGACGCCCGCGACCCGCGCGCGCATCGCGATCTCGGCGGGCACCTTGCCGCGGGGAGTCTGGAAGTCGATGGCGCCCTCGGCCGTGATCACGAGGTCCGCGCCCGACATCAGCTCGTCGAGAGGTTCGGGCAGCAGCCCGCTGTCGAGCAGCACTTCGAAACGAGGAGCGAGACGGGCGCCGAGCACCGCGGCCAACCCGGCACCGAGTCCACCCGATGCCCCTGTGCCCGCACCCGTGCGCACGTCCATCGCCGCGCCGAACGGGCTCTGCTCCTCGAGCAGAGCGGCCCAGACGTCGAGAGCCTCCGCAAGCTGCTCCACCTGCTGCGGGGTCGCGCCCTTCTGCGGTCCGAAGACCCTGGCCACGCCGCGCGGCCCGCACAGCACGTTGTGGATGTTGCAGGCGAGCACGATCTCCACCTCACCGATACGGGGATGAAGGCCGGTGAGGTCGAGGTGGACCGCCTCGCCGAGGTGGCGTCCCCCGGCGGCCAGCGGTACACCGTCGCGTTCGAGGATGCGTGCGCCCAGCGCTTCGAGCGCACCGGCGCCGCCGTCACTCGTGCCGGAGTCGCCGCAGCCGACCACGATCCGCTCGACACCGGCGTCGAGAGCCGCAGCGATCAGTTCGCCGACGCCGCGGGTCGTGGTCGCCCCCGGGTCCCGCCGGTCGCGCGGCACGAGTCGCAGCCCTGCGGCAGACGCCATCTCGACGACGGCCGTACCCGATGCGTGTCCGCCCAGTCGCGCCCACTGCGCCTCGACCGGATCACCGACCGGGCCCGTGACCCGGAGCGCGATGAGTTCTCCTCCGGTGGCTGCGGCGAGCGCGGCGGCGGTGCCCTCCCCGCCATCGGGAACGGGGTATTCGTCCACCTGCACGCCGGGGATGACCCGTCGCACACCGGCGGCGATCGCCTGGGCCACGGCCTCGGCGCTGAGGCTCTCCTTGAATCCGCTCGGCGCGACCAGGATGCGTTGCGGGGTGTGGATCGACATGGTTCCTCCTTCTGCGCCCGGACGGGCGACGAACGCCCGGTATGCGGGCACGACGAGCACCGGTGCGCCGGCGGCGCACGCGGGAATGCGGCGGATGCGGTGGGGCCGGAGGCTGCGGATCAGAGCAGCAGCGGCAGGCCCATCAGCGGCCAGATCCAGAGGGCGAAGACGGCGACGAGCACGAACATCGCGGGCGCCAGCACCACCGAGAGCCGACGCAGGTCGTGCGGGGTGAAGCCCCCTCTCACGATCTCGGGGTCGGCGAACATCGCGACCGGCTTCGCGGAGCTGGGAAGTGTGTGGCAGAAGCCGGCCGCGGCGGTGGAGGCGAACGCCGCCGCCATCGGGGAGACGCCGAGCGCGGGAGCGAGAGCGATCACGACCGGGATGATGGCGGCCGAGCGCGCCGACCGCGACGGGATCAGCAGGTGCGCTGCGGTCGAGATCGCGATGACCACGAGCACGAAGGCGAAGGCACCGGCAGCGCCGAGACCGCGGAGCGGAGCGAGCGCCGATGAGCTCAACCAGGCAGCGGTTCCCGTCGTGGTGAGCGCGGATGCGAGGGCCAGGGTTGCGGCCAGGAACAGCAGCAGCGACCACGGCACGCGCGTGATCGCGGCGGGGAACGTCACGCAGCCGATGCCCGGCGTCACGGTGGCGACGGCTCCGAGCAGGGCGACCAACGCGGGCGAGAGGTGGTGCAGCGGCTCGGTGCTCCAGAGCACGATCACCCCGGCGAGAAGCAGCGCGGCCCGACGCTCCGCGGCGCTGAGCGGCCCGGTCACCGCCGTCGGTGCGGCGCGACCGATCTCGGCGGCGCTCATCCGGAGTGGTTCCCTGCGGTCTTCCCTGCGGGTGAAACGCCAGAGGATGATCTCGCACGCCAGATGCGACGAGACCACGGCCAGCGGAAGCCCGAGCAGCAGCCAGGTCAGGAAGGTGAAGCCCTCCTCCCCCGCTGCACGCAGCAACTGGTCGGTCACGATGTGCGCCCCTGCGCCGAGCAGGGACCCGACGGCGGAGAGCAGGACCACGGTCGGCATCAGGAGGGCGAGAGCGCGGACCACCCGCTCGCGTCCGGGAAGGACGGCCGAGACCGCACCGTGCACGGGGACCGCCAGCGCGGCGCGCCCGGACGTGGCGGGCACGGCGAATGCAGTGAGCGTCAGGGCGACCGTGGTGAGGTGGAACAGGCTCCGCGGGCCCCGCGCGAGCCGCAGCAGGTGCGAGGCACCACGCAGGGCGAGACCGGACGAAGACACCGCCGAGGAGATCACGAAGGCGCCGATGAGCAGCCAGATCGTCTCGTCGCCGAGGGAGGCGAAGAAGTCGCTCGGCGGCAGCACCCCGGTGACGATCAGCGCGATCGCCGCGAGGAAGGCGACGAGCGTGTCATCGAGGCCGGTCGAGGTCCAGGCCCACACGGCGAGCAGGAAGACGGTGAGCGTCGCCGCGATCGGCAGGGTCGGCGCGCCGCTCCCCGTCGTCCCGGTCAGCGCGGACAGGGTCATCCCGAGCCCGGCGACGAGCACCAGTCCGAGCATGACCAGGCGGACGGACCGCCCGCGCCGGGCTCGGCGCCGCGCGGACCGGGCTCCGACGGGCACCGGTCCGTGTCGCGGCGGCATCGTGGCGAAGCGTGTGCGCTCGACGGCCGTCGCGTCCGCGCTCGGGCTCGTGGTCTCGATACGATCGCTCATCGGAATCGATACCCCGCCCCGCGCACGGTCTCGATGCGGTCGACCCCGATCTTGCCGCGCAGCGCCCGTACATAGACGTCGACCACATTGGAAGCCGGATCGAAGTCCATCCCCCAGACGTGCCCGATCAGTTGATCGCGCGACAGCACTTGTCCGGCGTTCTGCAGGAACACCTCGAGCAGGGCGAACTCCCGCGAGGTGAGCTCGCGCATGTCCCCCTCGACGGTGACCGTGCGTGCGCGCACATCCACGCGCACCTCGCCGTGGGTGAGCACCGGACCGGCCGCGCGTCCCTCACCGTCACCGATCCGCAGCCGCACCCGGGCGATGAGTTCGGCGAACTGGAACGGCTTGGTGACGTAATCGTTGGCACCGCTCTCCAGACCCCGCACGGTGTCGATGACCGAGTCACGGGCGGTGAGGATGATGACCGGTGTCGCGACGCCTTCGCCGCGCAGGTTGGCGAGCACGTCGAAGCCGTCCATGCCTCCGAGCCCGATGTCGAGCAGCACCAGGTCGAACATGCCGCTGCGTGCCATCAGCAGTGCGGTGTGCCCGTCGGCGGCCTCGGCGGTCTCGTACCCGGCCGCGCGCAGCCCGCGGCGGACGAACGAGGTGATGTGCGGGTCGTCTTCGGCGATGAGGATGCTGCGCATCTCACTCGCTCCTCTCTGTCGCGGCGTCGAACCGCGTAGGGGTGGGCGCGGGGAGGTCGATACCGAATGTGGCGCCTTCGCCGAGCACGCTGTCGACCCACGCCGAGCCGCCGTGTCCATCGGTGATCGCCCGCACGATCGCGAGCCCGAGCCCCGATCCGCGGCGTGCACCGGAGCTATCCCCGCGGGCGAAGCGTTCGAAGATGCGCTCGGCATCGGTCACGGCGACTCCGGGACCGGAGTCTCGCACCCAGAGTCGCAGGCGCCGCTCGGAGCCCTCGCCGTCGAAGCGGGAGCCGATGAGGATGCGATCGCCCGGCTCGGTGACCTGCACCGCGTTCGCCGCGAGCTGGAGCACGGCCTGGGTGACCCGCTGGGGGTCGAGCGGAACCGCTCCCTCCGCCACCTCCATGAGCTGCCACCGGCGGTCACCCAGGTTCTGCGCTTTGGCCTCGATGTCGAGGGTGAGGGCGGCGATGTCGCAGTCCGCGACGCGCACGAAGTCAGGCTGCTCGGCCCGCGCGAGCACGAGGAGGTCCGTGACGATGCGGCTCATGCGGTCGAGCTCGTCGCTGACGAGACGCAGGGTCACGGCTCGCTCCTCGGGGTCTTCACTGAGCAGCTCCAGCTGTCCCCGCACGATCGTGATCGGGGTGCGCAGTTCGTGCCCCGCGTCGTCCACGAACCGTTGCTGCGTGGCGTGCACGGCTTCGAGGCGGTCGAGCATCTGGTTGAAGGTCGTGGCCACGGCGGCGATGTCATCCGTCCCCTCCACCGGCACCCTGGCCGAGAGGTCGTGCTCCCCGATGTCGCGCGCGACCCGGTACACCTCTCGCACGGGTGCCAGGATCTGGCCTGCCACGAGCCAGGCGACGCCGGAGCTGAGCACGATGCCGACCAGCGCGACCCACGCGATCGTCGCGAAGCCGGCATCGACCTGCGCCCGCGCGTCCTTCGTGTACTGCATGATCAGGACCGAGCCGTCGCCGTCACCGGTCGTGAAGTCCAGCCGGCCCCAGCGCAGGGGTCCGGCTTCGCGCTCCTCCTGAGCGCCGGAGGTCTCCGTGGCGCCGAGGAGCTCGGCCACGAGCGCCTCCCCGCCGGGCACGTCCGAGACGGCGGAGGGATCCGTCGTTGTCGCCGAGCCGTTCGCGACCGCGATCGCCGTGCCGCCGACGGTGGCGACGACGACCTCGTTCTCGTGCGCGGATTGCCGGGCGACGTACTCGGTGACGAGCTCCTCCGCCGTGGTGTGGCCGCTCGCCGCCGCATCCTCCGCGAAGCGGGCGAACTCGGCGGCTTCCTGCTCGATCTCGGCGTTGGCGGACTGCTCGACGCCCGCGATGAAGATGCTGCGGCCGATCATCCCGACGGCGAAGAGGGTCACGGCGGTGCTGAGGATGATCCACAGGGTGATCCGCCAGCGCGCAGGCAGCGTGCGGCGACGCAGGGTGCGCAGCGGGACACCGGTGGCCGTCGGCCCGTGCGCCACCGCGCGCGGCTCGGGACGAGGCGTGTCCTTCGCGTCGAGCTCCAGCGGGAGCGTGGGCGCGTCAGTCATCGTCGCCGTCGTCATCGTCGTCGTCGCCCGCGGGCGGCGCGGGCACCGGCGCCGGTTGCGGGGCGGGTGCCGGAGCAGGAGCAGGTGCGGGCGCCGGGGTCACACGTGGCGCCGGCTCCTCGGTCGGCGGCGCGAGCTGCACCGACACGGGTTCCGTGGGCAGGTGGGGAGACGGAGGCATCTGCGCCAGCACGACGCTCCCGACCGCGAAGGCGACCGGAACGGCGATCAGGGCGCCGGTGAGGAGGAGGCGTCGTGGAGTGGGCATGACCCCATGATGCCGGTCGATCATGATGCGCAGATGAGCCGTGGATGAAGATCCTTTCATCCACCTCTCGGTCAGGCGCGCTTACGCCCTCTGACCGCCTTGATCGCCATCTGCACGGCGATCACCACGAGATATGCCGCGAACAGCATGTTGCCGAGGGTCGGATCGACGATCGTCGCCAGCCACGCCCCGAGCGCGGTCGTGGTGCACGCGGAGACGCCGATGAGCAGCGCGGCGAGCAGGTCGACATTGCGGTTGCGCAGATTCCCCACCGTGCCCGAGATCGCCGTCGGGATCATCATGAGCAGCGAGGTGCCCTTCGCGACGAGGTCGCTGGTGCCGAAGGCCAGCATCAGCACGGGGACGACGATGACGCCGCCACCCACCCCGATCAGACCGGCGAGGATGCCGGTGCCGATGCCGACGCCGACCAGGGCGATTCCGGTCAGCCAGGTGAGCTCGAACGCGGCGTCGCGCGAGGGGATGACGAGGAAGAGACTGACGATCACGACGAGGAGGAAGCCGACGAAGCCCCAGCGCAGGGCTGTCTGCGAGATGCGCGGCAGCAGGCGCGTACCGATCTGCGCGCCGAGCACGGCCCCGGCCGCCAGGATGATGGCGGGGATCCAGGCGACGGATCCGGTCGTGGCGTACGAGATGACGCCGACGCTCGCCGTCGGGACGATCGCCGCGAGCGAGGTTCCGGCCGCGAGGCGCTGGTCGAAGTGGAGCAGGAGAACCAGCAGCGGGACGATGACCGTGCCGCCGCCGACGCCGAAGAGGCCGGAGAGGAGACCGGCGAGAAGGCCGATCCCGATGAACGTGATGTAGGCGCGAGGCCCTCGTGCCCTGGCCTGTACGTCACTCACCGGATCAGCCTACTCCCGGCCTCCTCCCGTCCCGAACTCAGACCTCCGAGTCCGCCTTGATCGGCACGGCGATCGACTCGGTGAGCGCCTGCTCGTAGCGACGCTGCCGCCGACGCAACCACAGCCCACCGATGATCAGCAGAGCGAGCACCCCGTAGGCGATGGCTGCGAACGGCTGCATCACCAACGTGCTCAGGTCTCCCTGGCTCAGCTGCAACGCCTTGCGCAGCTGCTCCTCGGCCATCGGCCCCAGGATCATCCCGACCACCAGCGGCGCCACCGGGTATCCGTACCTGCGCATGAAGTATCCGAGGATGCCGACGATGAGCAGGATCAGGATGTCGATCGGGGAGCTGTGCAGGGCGTACGCCCCGAAGACGGCGAACAGCAGGATCCCCGCGTACAGGTACGGCCGCGGGATCTGCAGCAGCTTCACCCACATGCCCACGAGCGGCAGGTTGAGCACGATCAGGATGACGTTGCCGATGTACAGGCTCGCGATCAGCGCCCACACCAGGTTCGACTGGTTCTCGAACAGCAGGGGTCCCGGTTGGATGCCGTACGACTGGAACGCCGTGAGGATGATCGCCGCGGTCGCGGTCGTCGGCAGCCCGAGTGTGAGCAGAGGCACGAGCACACCGGCGGCAGCCGCGTTGTTCGCGGACTCCGGACCGGCGACGCCCTCGATGGCACCTCGTCCGAACTCCTCGCGGTGCTTCGACAGCTTGCGTTCGGTCGCGTACGAGAGGAACGTCGCGACGTCCGCACCGCCGGCGGGGATCGTGCCGATCGGGAAGCCGATCGCCGTTCCTCGCAGCCACGGCTTCCACGACCGGCGCCAGTCCGCCTTCGTCATCCACGAGCGCCAGCCCCGGGTGACGGGGATGACGTCGACGCCGCCGTGACGCAGCCGCGCGGCGATGTAGAACGTCTCCCCCACGGCGAACAGTCCGACCGCGACCAGCACGATGTCGACGCCGTCGGACAGCGCCGGGATCCCCAGCGTGTAGCGCTGCTGCCCCGAGAGCCAGTCGGTGCCGACGAGTCCGAGGAACAGCCCGACGCCGAGCGAGAGCATCCCCCGGGAGATCGAGCTGCCGATCAGCGCACCCACCGTGACGAACGCGATGACGATGAGGGCGACGTAGTCGGCCGGTCCGAGGTTCACCGCGAACTGTGCGAGCAGCGGCGCCAGCAGGGTCAACCCCAACGTGGCGAGCGTGCCGGCGATGAACGAGCCGATGGCCGCCGTGGCGAGTGCGGCTGCGCCCCGCCCCATCCTGGCCATCCTGTTGCCTTCGATCGCGGTGACGATCGACGCCGACTCCCCCGGGGTGTTGAGCAGGATGCTCGTCGTCGAGCCGCCGTACATGCCGCCGTAGTAGATGCCCGCGAAGGTGATCAGCGCCGCCGCGGGGTCCAGTGTGTACGTCAGGGGAAGCAGCAGGGCGACCGTCATGGCGGGGCCGATCCCCGGCAGCACGCCGACCGCGGTACCGACGAAGACGCCGAGGAAAGCGAAGGCGAGGTATTCGGGTTGCAGCGCCGTCGCGAAGCCTTCGAGGAGCAGCGTCCAGCTGTCCATCAGAACATCCTTCCGAGCCAGCCGAGGGCAGGACCCCACGGGAGCGAGAGACCGAGCAGGCCGCCGAAGGCGATCTGGATCACAACCGCGACGCCGATCCCGATCAGGAAGGCCATCCACCAGCGCTTCGCGGCGAGAGACCAGGCGACGCCGCCGAACAGGAGTGCGGCGGCCGGCGCCCAGCCGAGCGGCTCGATCAGCAGGAGGTGCGCGACCACCAGACCCACCAGCTTGGCGAGCGTCACCCAGTCGGTCGGCAGTGTGGTGTCGACGTCCTCCGCCTCCTCGGCGCCGCCGCGCTCACCGCGCAGCACGCCGATCAGCACGGCGACTGCAGAGGCGAGCAGGATGACGGACACGAAGATCGGGAACACGGTGGGGCCGGCCTTCATACCGACGGGGACATGGATCAGGAAGATGCCGACGACGGCGAAGACGCCGAGCGCGACCATGATGCCGGCGAACACGAGTTCGCCGAGGGCGACCCTCATGTCACTGCACCAGCCCGATGTTCTTCAGCGTCGCCGTGACCTCCTCGATGTTGCCCGTGAGGAACTCGTCGAACTCGTCCCCGACCAGGAAGGCGTCGGTCCAGCCCTTCGTCTCCAGCTGTTCGGTCCACGCCGCCGATTCGTGCAGCTCGGTGATGACGCGCACGAGCTCGTCCTTGGCGCCGTCGGAGATGCCCCCGGGGGCGATCACACCACGCCAGTTGGTGAGGACGACGTCGTACCCCTCTTCGGTGATGGTCGGGACGTCGGGGAGCTGTTCGACCGGCTCCTCGCTGGATACGGCGAGCGCCTTGAGCGCACCGCTCTCGACATGCTGGGCGAACTCGCCCACGCCCGAGATGCCCGCGGACACCTTGCCGCCGATCAGCAGCGGCACCGCCTCACCGCCACCGGAGTTGGGGGTGTAGTTGAGCTTCTCGGCGATCGCCGCTTCGTCGAGGCCCGCTTCTTCGAGCATGAGCCCGGCGAGGATGTGGTCGGCGCCGCCCGCCGACCCACCGGTGATCGTGACCGACTGCCCGTTGTCGACGATGTCCTCCACCAGGTCCTCGAGCGTGTCGTACTTCGAGTCGGCGGGGACCACCACGACGAGGGGCTCATCCGTGAGCCGGGCGATCGGTGTCGTGTCCTCGATGCGCACAGCCGAGGCGTTCGTCTCGACGGCCCCGACCATCACGAGGCCCATCACCATGAGCGTGTTCGGGTTCTTCTCGTTGGCCAGCTGCGCCAGGCCCACGGTGCCGCCGGCTCCACCGACGTTCGTGACGGGTGCAGAGCTGACGATGTCGTCCTCCGTGAGCACCTGGGACAGCGCACGACCGGTCTGGTCCCATCCGCCGCCCGGATCGGCCGGGACCACGATCGAGACGTCGGTGACCGCGGCGGCCTCGGCGTCCCCACCGCCGCCGTCGTCCGTCGGTGCGCTGCCTCCGGCGCAGGACGTGAGGGTGAGTGCGGCCACCGCCATGGCGGCCAGGACTCCGATGCGTGCGTGCTTCATGTGCGCTCCTCCTTGAGCGTTCGTGGTGCTGTGCGTCCACACTGAGAGCCGGAGAGCCCTCGCTCAAGCTTCGGAAACCATTGGTCGGAGTTTCGAAACTATTGGTCGAGGACAGTGCCGTCCCCCGCTCGCACGGTCCGCCGTCTGGGGCGACAATGGTCAGGTGGCCTCGAAGATGACGCTCCGCATGCAGCTGCTCGTGCTGCAGGCGCTGATCGTGTTCCTGGTGACCCTCGCGACCGGCATCGTCGCCGGGGCGTTCCAGGAGCAGGCGCTCCGCGAGGCCTACAAGGACCGGATGCAGGCCGTCGCCCAGTCGATCGCCGCCCTCCCCGCCGTCCTCGCCGCGTTCGACGACGTCGAGCCGTCGACGGCGATCCAGCCCATCGCCGAGGTCATCCGCGAGGCGTCCGATCTCGCCTACGTGGTGGTCGCCAACGAGGAGGGCATCCGCTACTCCCACCCGAATCCGGACCGCATCGGAGAGACCGTCTCCACCGACCCCTCCATCCCCCTCTCCGGCGAGGTGTACGTCGGCACGCAGACCGGAACGCTGGGCACGTCCTGGCGAGTCAAGGTGCCCATCCGCGACGACCATGACGAGGTGATCGGCACGGCGTCCGTCGGCATCCTCGAATCCGAGCTGAATGAGGAGTTCACGTCCAACCTCGCCTGGCTGATCTCCGCCATGCTCGCCGCGGCGGTTCTCGGGGTCTTCGGATCCGCGTGGGTCACCTCGGTCATCCGACGGCGCATCTACCGCCTCGAACCCCACCAGATCGCCGCACTCGTGAAGAATCAGGAGACGACGCTGCACGGCCTCAGCGAGGGCGTGATCACCGTCGACGACGAGGGCCGTATCACGCTCGTCAACGACGCAGCGGCGCGGTTCCTCGACCGCGATGCCGCCGAACTCGACGGCTCCCCCGCTGCCGACGTGCTCGGCGAAGAGCTGACCACGGTGCTGCGCGAGGGCGAGTCCGCCGGACGGCCGGTGATCGTCGGCTCCCACGTGCTGGTCGCCCGCAGTACCGGCAGCGAGGGCGAGGACGGCGGGATCGGGGCGACGCTGCTGCTGCGCGACCACACCGAGCTCCACGATGTCGTGCGCAGAGTCGAGGCGGCCGATGCGATCATCGCCTTCCGTCAGCGCTTCGGCATCCCCAAGGGGCTCAGCGCCGAGACGCTCGACCGGGTCTCCGCCGCCCTCGCTGCGCGTCCCGACGCATCCGCCACCGAGATCGGCGCGGATCTCGACATCTCGCGGGTGAGCGCACGACGCTACCTCGAGCATCTCGCGAGCTCCGGACGCGCGGTCCGCGCACTCGACTACGCCACGAAGGGTCGCCCCGGCACGCGCTACCGCATGAACGGGACGATCTGAATCTTCCCCTGGGACGCAGTGCCGTTGTATGCGACACTGGATCGCACTCGACGACGCCGTCAGCACACCCAGGATCGAAGGAGATCTCATGGTTCGCAGCACCTACCCCGATGTGGAGATCCCCGAGGTCTCCATCCACGAATTCCTCTTCGGAGGTCTCGGCGAGGAGGAGCTCGACACGATCGCTCTCGTCGACGGAGTGAGCGGGGCGACCACCCCCTACCGACAGCTCGTAGGCCAGATCGATCTCTTCGCCGGTGCCCTCGCCGCCCGCGGAGTCGGAGTCGGGACCACGATCGGAGTCCTCTGCCCCAACGTCCCCGCGTTCGCCACGGTGTTCCACGGCATCCTCCGCGCCGGAGCGACCGCGACGACGATCAACTCCCTCTACACCGCAGAGGAGATCGCGAATCAGCTCACCGACGCCGGAGCGACGTGGCTCGTGACGGTGTCTCCGCTGCTGCCCGGTGCCTCTGCTGCCGCGGAGAAGCTCGGTTTCGCGGCCGACCACGTCATCGTGCTCGACGGCGCCGAGGGGCACCCGTCGCTTCCGGCGCTCCTGGGCGAAGGCCACCCGGCGCCGGACGTGTCGTTCGACCCGGCGACACACCTGGCCGTGCTGCCGTACTCCTCCGGCACGACCGGCCGCCCGAAGGGTGTCATGCTCACCCACCGCAACCTCGTCGCCAACGTGTCGCAATGCCGTCCGGTCCTGGGCGTCGAGGCGAGCGATCGCGTGCTGGCCGTGCTCCCCTTCTTCCACATCTACGGGATGACGGTGCTGCTCAACTTCGCGCTACGGCAGCGCGCGGGCCTCGTCACGATGCCCAGGTTCGACCTGCCGGAGTTCCTCCGCATCATCGCGGAACACCGGACGACCTGGGTGTTCGTCGCTCCCCCGATCGCGGTCGCGCTGGCGAAGCATCCGATCGTCGACCAGTACGACCTCTCCGCCGTGAAGGTGATCTTCTCCGGAGCCGCCCCGCTCGACGGGGCCCTGGCCTCGGCGGTGGCGAACCGGCTCGGCTGCACCGTCACGCAGGGCTACGGCATGACCGAGACGAGTCCGGCGGTGAACCTCATCTCCGAGACCCGTGACGACATCGATCGTTCCGCCATCGGCCCGCTCGTGCCCAACACCGAAGCACGCCTGGTCGATCCGGACTCCGGCGAGGACGTGGCCGTACCGGCCGAGGGTGCCAGCGAGCCGGGTGAGCTGTGGGTGCGCGGACCGCAGGTGATGGTCGGCTACCTCAACCGCCCCGACGCCACGGCCGAGATGCTCGACGCCGAGGGCTGGCTGCACACCGGAGACGTCGCGACCGTCACCCAGGACGGCATCTACCGCATCGTCGACCGGCTCAAGGAACTCATCAAATACAAGGGCTACCAGGTCGCCCCGGCCGTCCTCGAGGCGGTGCTGCTCGAGCATCCCGCCATCGCCGATGCTGCTGTCATCGGCGCGCTCGACGCCGACGGTCAGGAGGTCCCGAAGGCCTTCGTGGTTCGACAGCCGGACGCCGACCTCGATGCGGAGGCCGTGATGGCGCATGTCGCCGCCCACGTCGCGCCGCACGAGAAGGTGCGACAGGTCGAGTTCATCGAGGTGATCCCGAAGTCGAGCTCCGGAAAGATCCTCCGCAAGGATCTGCGTGCACGCTGACGCCGTGGTCGGCGCCCACCGGGCGCCGACCACGGTCAGTCCGCATCGAAGAGGTCGGCGTACGTCCCCAGGGACACCGGCTTGACGGGAAGCTGAGCGGCGAAGCGACCGGCTTCGGCAGCCGTTCCCCCGCGCGCCGCCGCGACAGCACCGGCCACGGTCGTCTCGCAGTACCGCCCCTGGCAGGGCCCCATGCCCGTCCGGCAGCTCAGCTTGACCGCATCCACGGTGTCGGCGTGCCGGTTCGCCTGCAGGAATCCGTCGATGTCCGATCGCGGGATCCCTTCGCACCGACAGACCGTCGTCGCCGGGGAGGCGAGCGCCGTGAGGCCGGGTCGCTCGGGCGCGAACATCCGCTGCACGACCGCGGCGAACCGTCGGGAGCGGCGCAGGTCCCGTTCGATCGCGCGAGCACGGAAGGCGTCGACGGGCCTGCCGAGACCAGCGGCGATCGCCGCCGCAGCCGCGGCCCCCTCCGCCCGTGACTGCTCGGCCCCGGAGACACCGGTGGGCTCGCCCGCGACGAAGACCCCGGGCAGGCCCGTCTCGAAGTTCCCGTCGACTTCCACCAGCCACCCGCCGGCAACAGAGTCCCATCGCACCGGGCATCCGAGCTGACGCGCGAGCTCGGTGGAGGCCTGGAAACCGTACCCGAGGACGACGGTCCGCGCCGGGACCTCGCGTTCGGGCCCGCGCACGCGCCACGCCCGGTCGGCCCGCGCCAGTCGGATGCCGCTCACGCCAGCGTCACCGACGATCGCCGTGGGGACCGTCGACGTCGTGATCCGGACACCGTGCCGCACGAGGGTCAGCACGTTGCCTGCCAGCTCGGCCAGCAGGCGCACGTGCCCGGGCACGGCCGGAGCGGCGAGGAACAGCTCGCGCACGGAGGGCACTCCGCGGGCGAAGACCACCTCCGTCACCTCAGCCCCCGAACGGACCAGCTGGGCGGCCACGATCAGCATCAGCGGATGCGAACCCGCCAGCACGACCGGACCCGCTGCCCGCAAATGCTGTGCCTTCAGGAGTCCCTGCGCCGCACCGGCCATCAGCACGCCAGGCATCGTCCATCCGGGGATCGCCACCGGCATGTCGTAGGCGCCGGTCGCGACGAGCAGCCTCCGCGCGTGGGCGCGCCGTGAACGCTGAGGGCTCGTGACCAGCACCTCGAAATCGTCGCGCCCGGTCGAGCGCGCATCGAGCACGCCGAACACGGTCGACTCGAACCACCAGTCGATGCCGGTCGCCGCGGCGGCATCCGCGAGCAGATCCGCCGCCCAGGGATACCCGACCGGAGACCGCACCGGCTCATCGAACTCGGTCGGCGGCTGACGGAAGATCTGTCCCCCGGCGGCGCGCTGCTCGTCGATCACGAGCGTCCGAAGACCCTGCGCATGCGCCTGCAGGGCCGCGGCCAGACCGGCCGGTCCTGCCCCGACGATCGCTAGGTCATAGAGGTCGGCGCTCATGCGTCGGTCCGTACGTTCATGCCGTCGCGGACGGTGGTCAGACAGGTGCGCGTCATCGGCACGCCGTCGACCGTGATCGCGCACTCGAAGCAGGTGCCCATGTTGCACAGCGGGGCGCGCTGCTCGTCGCCCCGTCGAGCGAAGCACCGTTCGCCCTCGGCCAGCATGGCCGCCGCCACGGTCTCCCCCGCAGCGGCGAGCACGGACCGACCGTCCACGACGAAGGACACGTCCAGCCGCCGCGACACCGCGCGATCGGCGAGGGGCTGCTCGTTCATGCCATAACTCCGAATCTGTCCGGGGCGTAGGGTCGCAGGTCGATGTGGGGTGTGCGACCGGCGGCCAGGTCGCAGAGGGAACGGGCGAAGCTCGGCCCGAGCGTGAAGGCCGATCCGCCGGTGGCCACGAACATCCCCGGGCATCCGGGCACCTCTCCCACGAGGGGCAGCTGATCCGGCGTGACCGTCGTGGTCCCCGCCCAGGACCGCACGATGGGCAGCCGGGCTGTGCCCGGCACCACGCCGATCGCCGCGCGGGCGTTGCCCACGATGGACTCCGGGAGAAGGCGAGGACGCGTCTCCAGGTCCAGGGAGCCCGCGCGGCGGCTGAGTGCTGCCGGCCACCCCCCGCCGATCAGCACCGTGCCATCCTTCGTCTGCTTGAGCGAGAGCTTGGCGCCGGCGTGCTGGATCAGATGTCCAATGAAGGGCTCTACCGGCGCGCTCACGCTCATCATGAGAGCCAGCGGGATGGTCGGCAGGTCCGCCCCGGCGAGCGCACCCACCTCCGTCGTCCACACCCCCGCGGCGATCATCACCGTGTCGGCGTGGATGCTCAACGTCGAATCCGGACCGGCGGCGGTCACCTTCCAGCCGCGCGCGTCGCGCTCGAGCCCGGTCACACGGGTGTGCGTGCGGACTTCTGCGCCGAGCTTCACGGCACCACGCACCAAAGCAGGCCCCGCGGTGCGCGTCTCGGCCTTACCCTCGATCGGGCAGAAGGCGGCTGCGAGCACCGACTCCGACAGGTAGGGCGCGATGCGCAGCGCCTCATCACCGTCGAGGAGGGTGACATCCAGCCCCCACTCCTGCTCGAGACAGACCTTGCGTTCGAGCACCGCGACCTGCTCCGCTGTCTCCGCGAGCATGAAGCCGCCGCGCTGCACGACGCCGACCGATTCGCCCAGCTCATCTCCCAGCCGATTCCAGGCCTCGGCGGCGTCCAGATGCAGGGGCATGGCTGCGGCGGCGGTGCGCGCCGACTCCCACCCGTTCTCGACCATCCGATACTCGAGCTGGAAGTGCAGGCTGCCGGCGTTCTGGCCGGAAGCGTGCTGGTTCAACTGGTCTTTCTCCAGCAGCAGTACGGAGGCGCCCTCGCGTGCCAGCATCCAGGCCAGTGCCCCGCCGAGCAGGCCACCGCCGATGACGACCGCGTCGTACCGCATGCTCACGACAAGGGCACGGTCGCGATGCCGAGCCCCTCCAGCGTGGTGCGGACACGGTCGACCTGTTCGGTCGAGAGTTCGAGCAGGGGGCGGCGGACGAAACCGGCCGGAACGCCCTGCAGCCGAAGGGCGGTCTTCATGATCGCCTGCTGGTTCCCGAACTGCGCGCCGTAGTCCGGCCCGAACCAGCTGGTCATGACCACGCGATCACGAGCGCCGAGTTCGATCGCCCGCGCCCGATCCCCCGCGGCGAGCGCATCCCAGAAGCCGGGGTGGTCGTTGCCGAGCGGGGCTCCGGAGCCCATGAGACCGTCTCCGTGACCGAGCGTCGCGAGGTCGGCTCCGAGCGCGTTCGTCGGAACGCCGAAGTAGCGCACGCGATCCTCCACGAGATACATGGCGTCGAGGAACGCGCGGAAGTCGCCGGTGGAGTTCTTGATCGCCACGACGTTCTCGATGTCGGCCAGTTCGCTCAGGAGGTCCGGGCTCAGGTCGACGATGCAGCCGCGCGGCCAGTTGTACACGGTGACGGGGAGCGATGTGCCGTCGGAGACCTCCTGGTAGAAGGCCACGATCTCCTCGCGGGTGGGCACCATATAGGGCGGCGGCGTCACGAGGATGCCATCGAGCCCGGCCTCCTCCGCCGCGTGCGCGTGCCTGATCGCGTCGGCGGCCGTGAACGCATTGCAGCCGCCGATCACCCGCATGTCCGCGCGGAACCGGCCGCCGAGTGCGAACAGCTCTGCCCGTTCGGCCTCGGTCATGCTGAACCACTCCCCGGAGGTGCCGGCGAGGATGACGCCGTGCATCCCCTGCGCGGCCAGCCACTGCATCTGCCCTTCGAACGCGACGGGATCCAGCTCCCCCTCGCGCGTGAACGGGGTGGTGATCGCCGGGATGTACCCGTGCCAGTCGACGGTGTTGCGGTCCATCTGTCTCTCCTTGCTCCGACTCGTGCGACTCACTCGACCGGCATGTCCTGGGCGTGGTGGTGCACGATCCGCCATCCGTCGGCGTCACGACGCACCACATCCGTGACGCGCACGACCTCGACCAGCGGCTCGCCTGCCGCAGGGCGCACCTCGAGCACATACCGGATCACCCCGGTGTCGCCAAAGTTGCTCGTGACGATGCCGGTCGGCACGACGCTCGGCAGGGTCCGCCGGCGCTCTTCGGGGTCGGCGGCGGGCCCCCGCAGCTCGTCGAGTTCGGTGATGCCGTGCATGAGCGTCGGCCAGGGCGTCTCCCACACCGTCACGTCGTCGGCGAGGCGCGCATCGAACGCGGCACGGTCGGCGAGGTCCTGGTACAGGTCGACGATGAAGTGCTCGAGCTCGGCGGTGGTGGTCATGCGTGTTCCTTCGTCAGATCCTGCAGCAGACGCTCGCGCAGCGGCGCGAGCCCCATCGGTCCGAGCGCGAGTGCCCGGGAGTGGAAGCCGAGAGTGGATGCGGTGCTCGCCGCACGCGCCTCAGCCCAGAGCTTCGCGCCGACCTTGAACGCCAGGGCTTGGCCCGGCCAGCCGAGGTAGCGGTCCACCTCGAACCGCGCGGTCACGGGGTCGACGAGGCCGTAGTGCACCAGGAAGTCGCAGGCGATCGCCGGCGTCCACTCCGTCTGGTCGGTGACTTCGTTGCGCCGCAGCGGCCGACCGGTGTGCAGCCCGATGTCGGCGACGATGCGCACCGTGCGCCACAGCTGTCCGAGCAGCATCCCCAGCCGTTCCGGGGCATCGCGCAGCAGACCCAGCTCGTCCGATAGGGCCTCCGAGTAGTGCGCCCAGCCCTCGGCGTAGCCGTGGATCTCACACAGGTAGCGCTGCCAGGGATGCAGGGACGCATTGGCCCGGTTCACCGCGTGCTCGAGGTGGTGGCCGGGGACGCCCTCATGGTGGAGACTCGTGAGCTCCTGCCAGGTCGGCACCGATGTCGCTCCGGCGGGGATCGTCCAGACGATCTTGCTGCGCACCGAGCCGTCGGGGGCACCAGGCGTGTAGTAGACGACGCCTTTCGCGGCCCGCGGAACGACGATGTCGACATCTCGCACGTCCGCGGGCAGCGTGAAGGCCGTGCCGTCGACCCGATCCAGGGTCCAGTCCAGGCGATCACGCAACCAGCCGATGACAGCGTCCGCATCGACGCGGTGCCCGGGGTCCTGCGCGAGCGCGCGAGCGGCGACGGAAACGACTGCCGGCGAACCGGTGCCGAGGATCTCCCCCGCGACGCCGCGCGCCTGCCGCCACAGCCGATCGAGTTCTTGCCAGCCGTAGTCGTACACCTCGTCGAGGTCGAGCTCGGTGCCGAGGAAGCTCTGCGCGGTCGCGCGATAGACGCTCTCGCCGACGGCATCCTGCAGTGGTGCATGGGGCAGCAGTTCGTCGCGCAGCATCCGCTCGAACCCCGCCATCGCGTCGGTCGCAGCGAGTGCCGCACGATCCAGAGCGCTGCGGCGGGAGGTGGACAGGTCTGTCGCGCGGAGGGAGCGGAAGTAGTCGACCCCATCCGGATCGATCCAGCTCGCGATCTGATCCGCGACCTCGCGCACCTGCCGTTCCGCGGCGATGCCGGTGCCGATGAACTCGCCCCGCTCCCCCGCCGCGCGCGCCCATTTCAGGCGATCGTCGAGCTGGGTCAGCGCCCGGGGCACCGCCGACAGACGGGTGATGATCTCGTCGCCGGCGGCATCATCTGTGACGGTGACGTCGTCGAACGCCTCGCGCACCAGATGAACCGGGGTGGCCAGCGGTGCGAGCAGCCGCGCCGTGAAGCCGGTGTCGAACAGGGCGATGTCGCTGTCCATGCGCTCCCGAAGCGCCGCGTGCAACGCCGCATCCGCGGTCGTCGGCTCGATGTGCGCCAGGGCGTCGAGCGTGCGCGCGGCGAGCGCGCGGCGTTCGACCGCCCACTCGGCGCTCAGGTCGGGCAACCGATCCTGCGCGGTGGCACCCAGCGCCTGCGCGGCGGACGGCTCGTGGTCGGCGAGCGTCGCGACGTACTCGTCGGCGATGCGGGCGGTCGGGGTGCTCGCGGTCGGGGTGTTCACCGTCCGGCCCGGTCGTCCCGCAGCACGGCGCCGCCCTGCATGACCCAGTCGATTCCGCGCAGCGCAGCCACATCCGCTGTCGGATCCGTGTCTGTGGCGATCAAGTCCGCTCGCGCACCGACCTCGACGACGCCGAGGTCGTCAGCTCCGAGCAGCTCCGCCGCGTACGAGGTGGCCGAGCGCATGACGTCCAGCGAGGTCATGCCCGCGTCGACCATGAACTCCATCTCGCGCACCGTCGCGGTCGTGCCGTCGAAGTCCGCGGCGGGCGGCATGTCGGTGCCCATGGCGATGCGCACCCCGCTCGCGATTGCGTTCTCGAGGCTCTCCCAGTGACGCGGACCCGCCCCGAGCGCCCGCTCCTTCATCCAGGTGGGCACGCCCTGCGCGTCGAAGAACTCCTCGCACCGGCTGACCGTGATGGTCGGCACGTACCAGACGCCGCGCTCACTCATCAGGTCGGTGACCTCGCGGGTGAGCTCGTAGCCGTGCTCGACGCAGTCCAGGCCGAGTTCGATGGCGCGCCGCAGCGTCTCGGACGGCCCGACGTGCGCGGTGACCTTGCGGCCCCAGTCATGCGCGGTCTGGATGACGGCGGCCATCTCGTCGTCGGTCAGCTGCGGAGTGTCGATCTGCTCGTGCTCCCCCGCGATCCCACCCGAGATGCAGACCTTGATCAGGTCGGCGCCGTGACGGATCTGCAGGCGCGTCAGTCTGCGCAAGTCGTCGGCGCCGTCGCCCTCCAGCGCGTCGGACTCCCAGCCGTGCCCACCGGTGCAGCACAGTGCGTGTCCGGCGGTGTACAGCCGTGGGCCCGCTATGATCCCGGCTTCGATACCGCGGCGCAGGGCGAAGTCGAGGTAGCGACTCTCGCCGACCAGCCGCGCAGTGGTGACGCCGGCATGCAGGGTGCGTCGGGCGCTGTCGGCCATCACCAGCAGCAGGTCGGTGTCGCCCTTGGAGGCGATCTCCGCCCCGGCGGTCCCGGGCAGCGCGAGCCCCAGGTGCACGTGCATGTTGATCAGCCCCGGGCTGAGGATCCGGCTGGCCAGGTCGATGACCCGTGCGTCGCCGGCGTCGAGGGTGCCGGTGGCGCCGAGTCCCGCGATCACTCCGTCGGCGTCGACGAGGATGTCGAGCCCGTCCCGCAGGTACTCGGAGCGCCCGTCGAAGATGCGGGCTCCGGTGAGGAGGACGCGGCGGTCCTCGGCGATGGTGATCATGCTTCTCCTCCCGTGGCGGGGGCCGCGACGGCCTCCGCGAGGTCTTCTTCTCTGCCCGGCAGCCGCTTCGTCGGGCCGATCTCCGGGATGGCATCGATGAGGCGCTGCGTGTAGGGGTGCGCTGCGTGCTGCCACAGCTGTTCGCTGGGCCCGCGCTCGATGATCTCACCCGCGTACATCACGGCGGTCTCGTCGGCGATGGCCCGCACCAACGACAGGTCGTGCGAGATGAACAGCATCGCCATGCCGAGTTCGCGAACGAGTCCCTGCAGCAGCTCGACGATCTGCGCCGACGAGAAGGCATCGAGGGCCGTGACCGGCTCATCGGCGACGACCACGCTGGGCTGGGCGGCGAGCGCACGGGCGATCGCGAGCCGTTGCCGCTGACCACCCGAGAACTGGGTGGGGTAGCGAGAGGCGGCCGACTCGTCGAGTCCGACCAGTCGCAGCAGTCGCGAAACCTCGGCAGCACGGGCAGATCGTTCGAGCGCATCGGGAGCGCCATCCAGCAGCTGCGCTCCGATCGAGCGGCGTGGACTCAGCGAGGCGTACGGGTTCTGGAACACCATCTGCAACCCGCGGTCGCGGCTAGGGCGGCGGCGCATCGTGAGTGGATGCAACGGCTCGCCGTCGAAGCGCACCGTGCCGGAGGTCGGACGGTCGATCCCCACCGCGACCCGGGCAAGCGACGACTTTCCGCATCCCGACTCCCCCACGAGCCCGACGATCTGGCCGCGTTCGACGGTCAGCGAGACGCCCTTCACCGCGTGTACGGGCGGGGCGCCGCGTCGGCGGTGCGTGACGACGACGTCGTCGATCTCCAACGCGCTCATCGTGCGCCTCCTCGGTGGGTGCGCTGCGCGGCGAGCGACTGCGCTCTGGATGCGATCAGCGCGCGGGTGTACTCGTGCGACGGGGTGTTGAGGATCTCGTTCGTCGGACCGTGCTCAACGACGGTGCCGTCCTTGAAGATGTAGGTGCGGTCGGCGATCGCGCTCATCACCCCGAGGTCGTGCGTGATGAACAGCATCGACACTCCCGTCTCGCGCGCCAGGCGGTCGAACAGGCGGAGGATGCCGGCCTGCACCGTGACGTCGAGAGCGGTGGTGGGTTCGTCGGCGATCAGCAGGCGGGGCTCGCACGCGAGAGCGATCGCGATGGCCGCGCGCTGGCGCATGCCTCCCGAGAACTGGTGCGGGTACGCCGTGATCGCCTGGTGCGGGTCACGGATGCGCACGAGATCGAGCAGCTCGATCGCTCGCGCCTGTGCCTGCTTCAGGCTCACGCCGGTGTGGTGGATGAGGTGCTCGGTGATCTGTGTGCCGATCCGCAGCAGGGGGTGCAGTGCGGCGGTCGGATCCTGGAACACGATCGAGATGCGGTTGCCGCGCACCTCGTTGAGCTCCGGGGTGCTGAGGGTCAGCAGATCCCGCCCTTCAAACAGCACCCGGCCGGAGGCGGTCGCGCCCTCGGGGAGGATGCCCATGACCGCCGAGGCCGTCATACTCTTTCCCGAGCCGCTCTCGCCGGCGAGGCCGACGACCTCTCCCTGGCCGATCCGGATGCTCGTATCGTGCACGAGCTCGATCTCGCCGTCCGGCGTCGGCATGACGACGGAGAGGTCCTCGATCGAGAGCAGCGTCGCGGCGCTCATCACTTCCTCGCATTCCGTGAGCGGGGATCCAGGTAGTCCTGGACCGCGTCTCCCAGCAGGTTGAAGGCCATCACGATCGTGAGGATCGCGAGACCGGGGAACAGGCTGATCCACCAGTTCCCGAGGTTCTGCGAGCCGAGGGCGATCATCGCGCCCCATTCCGCAGCCGGGGGCCGGGGGCCGAGGCCGAGGAACGAGAGCGCGGCGAGCATGAGGATGGCATTGCCGAGCTCGATCGTCGCCATCACGAGCGCGGGGCCGGCGCTGTTGGGGATGACGTCCTTGACGATGGACTTCAGGGTCGTCGACCCGAGCAGTCGTCCGGAGAAGACGTATTCCTGTTCGCGCACGCTGAGCACCGAGCTGCGGATGATCCGCGCGTACAGCGGCCAGGAGACGATCACGAGGGCGAGCACGGCGTTTCCGACGCTCGGCCCGAAGGCCGCGGCGACCGCCATGGCGAGGATGATCTGCGGGAACGCGAGCACGAGGTCGGCCACGCGCATCAGCACGTTGTCCGCCGCCTTGCCGAAGTACCCGGCCGCGAGGCCGACGGCCCCGCCGACGAGCAGCGAGAACACGACGATCGCGAGGGCTAGCGGCAGCGAGAGCTGGGCACCGTAGATCACTCGACTCAGCACGTCGCGACCGAGGTCGTCCGTCCCCATCCAGTGCGCGGCCGACGGTGCGTCCAGGAACGGTCCGCTCGTCTCGAGCGGGTCGAACGGCGCGATGATCGGGGCGAGGAGCGCCGCGAGGATCCACGCGGCGATCACGCCGAAGGAGATCACCGTCACCGGCGTCCAGAACGAGGTGCGCGGTGTGAACCGGCGGCTGCGACGGAATCCGCGACGCCGCGGCTCCTTCGCGACGGCGAGCGTGTCCGAGGACAGGATGGTCATTTCGCTCCGATCCGGGGGTCCACGATCGTGTACAGCACGTCGACGAGGAGGTTGATCAGGGTGTAGACGACGGCGATGAACAGCGTCACACCGAGGATCGCCTGCAGATCGAGCGAGAGGGCGCTCTTGTAGGCGTACTGCCCGAGTCCCGGCCACGAGAGCACCTGCTCGACGAGCACGGCGCCACCGAGCAGGGAGGCGAACATCAGCCCGGTCACCGTGAGCACTGGAAGCAGTCCCGCTTTGAAGACGTGGCGCCAGGTGATCGTCCGCGCCGGGAGTCCCTTCGCGGTGGCGGCGCGGATGTACTCGGCGTCCAGCACCTCGATCATGGCGGAGCGCACGAAGCGCAGCAGGCCCGAGACGGTGAGCGCGGCGAGGATGCCGACGGGGAGGACGAGGTGCCAGACGGCGTCGGCGAACACGTCCCACTGCCCGGCGAACACGGCGTCCAGCGTGTACATACCGGTGACGGTGGGCGGTGGGTCGTACTCATTGCTGAGGCGCCCGCCGTTGGGGACGAGCCCGAGGGCGTAGAAGAAGACGTACAGCGCGACGAGCGCGAGCCAGAACGGCGGGGTGGAGAGCCCGATGAGGGCCACGCCGCGGATGCCTCCGTCGATGGCCGAACCCTTGCGGGTGGCGGCGATCATGCCCAGCGCGACGGCGATGACGATCGCGAGGATCATGGCGGGCAACGCCACCTCGAGCGTCGCGGGGATGTACTGCGCGAGGTCCTGGGTGATCGGGCGGTGGGTCTGCTGCGAGATACCGAGATCCCCCTGGAAGAGGTTCGCGATGTAGCGGCCGTACTGCACCCAGATGGGCTGGTCCAGCCCCCATTTCTGCTCGAACGCGGCACGCAGGTCGGGGTCGTCGTAGGCCTGCTGCGACAGGTTCGCGGCGGCCGGGTCCCCGGGGACGATGGTCATGAGCGCGAAGGTCACGACGGTGACCCCCCAGAGGAGGATGATCGCGCTGATCAGCCGGCGGCCGATCATGTGCAGGAGGGCTGGCATTGCTCGTTCGCCTTCGGTGAGGTGGTGAGAACCGGAGGTCGGCCGCCCGACAGGAGGGACAGGCGGCCGACCGCGGCGGACTACTTCGCGGAGATGGCCGCGAGGTCGACCGTCCAGCCTGCCGGCGTGTACGACGCACCGACCAGGTTCGAAGTGGCGACGACGATGCCGGCGTTGTTCGCGAGGACCACGAAGGGCGAAGTCTCGTTCATGACCTTCTGCCAGGCGATCATCGCCTCGGCACGGCCTTCCGGCGTCACCTCGGCGTTCACGGCGTCGCTGGCCTCGACCGCGCGCGGATCTGCCCGCTCCACGGTCCATCCCGCACGGGTCGAGGTCGAGGCGCCGGGTGCCATGTTGTTCACGAGCGAGTCCGCGGCCGGGTAGTTCAGGCTGTTCGGCGAGAAGTTGATCTCGTTCTTGCCCTCGGACTGCGACTGCAGGAAGACGTTGATCGGCTCGGGCTGGAGTTCGATCTCGATGCCTGCCTTCTTCGCGTCCTGCTGCACCTTCGTGACGATGGTGCCGAGGTCGACGCCACGATAGGTGATCGCCGGGTACACGAGGTTCACCTTCGGTGCGGGGATGCCCGCCTCCTCGAGCAGCGACTTCGCCTTCTCGATGTCCTGCGGCTGCACCTCGGACTCGTCGAGCGCGCCGCCGAATGCGGGCGGGACGAGCCCGGCCGCGGCCGTCGCGCCCTCGCCGAAGATCTCGGCGATTCCCGCACCGTCGACGCTGGCACGCAGCGCCGCGAGGAACGCCGGGTTGGAGGTGATCTCCGAGACGGCGGGATCCTGGTTCACGCTGAGGAAGTAGGAAGTGTCGGCGACCCCGGAGACCTGGAGGTCGTCGGAGAGCTCGGCCGCCTGTGGACCGGAGAGATCCAGGGCGATCTCGTCTGCCTTGGCGCGCGAGATCGTGAGCTTCTGGTTCTGCACGTCGACGTTCTGCACGACCACACGCGAGTAGGCCGGGGCGTCGCCCCAGTAGTCCTCGTTCACCTCGAGCACGACCTTCGAACTCGAGTCGTAGCTCTTGATCTTGTACGGGCCGGAACCGAGGCTGACCTCGTCGAGCTGCGTGCCGATCGTGTCCGCGGAGGCTGCATCGGCCGCGTCGGTCGCGCCGAGCTTCTCTGCCTCCTCGGCGTTCAGAATGCTCGCCGCGGGCATCGCGAGGACGACCGGGACGTTCGGGTTCGGGGTCGGGCTGGTCACGACGACAGTGTCGTCACCGTCCGCGGCGAAGGTCAGCCCCTCGACGGTCTGGGAGGAGGACCCCTTGAGGTTCTGCAGGCGCGTGAGGCTGAACACGACATCCTCCGCGGTCACCGCGGAGCCGTCGGCGAACGTGGCGTCCGGGTTCAACGTGAAGGTCCAGGTCGTGCCGTCGTCGGACTGCGCCCACTCGCTGGCGAGCTCCGGCACGACAGTGGTGACGTCGGAGCCCTCGTAAGTCACGAGCGTGTCGTACAGCGCGTGCACGATGATGTTGCCGGTCTGTTCGTAGACGAGTCCCGGGTCGAGGGTCTTCAGCACGAACGAGGTGTCGACCGTGAGGGTCCCACCGCCGCCCGAGGCTGCATTGTTCGATGAAGCTGAACAACCGGCGAGCACGAGTGCGGCGACGGCGAGAGATGAGGCCAGTGCGAGGGGTTTCGCGAAGGATGAAGTCATCGTCGATCTTCCTGTGATCAAGGGGCAGGACGCAGTAGAGTTCTGGGAAGTTGATCCGGTTGCTCGCGCGTTCGGGGGAACGGATTTCAATCTGATCGAGATTTTCAATCCGATTAAAAGATACAATCACATTGAAATCGAAGATGCAACAGTCATCCGTTCGATCGAAAGGATCGATGAATCACGTGCTCGGCGAACGCCTCAAATCCCTCAGGGCCGCGAAGGGTCTCACCCTGCGGCAGCTCTCCGACCTGTCCGGCCTCTCGGTCAGCATGCTCAGCCAGATCGAGAGCGGCTCGGCCGACCCGAGTCTCGGTTCGCTGCGCAAGCTCGCCCAGGTGTTCGAAGCCTCGATCGCCACGCTGTTCAGCGATCCGGATGCCCCCAACGTTTCCGTCAGCCGGCCGGGCGCCCGGCATCGACTCAGCGGATCCGACGCGGGCTTCGTCTACGAGCGCCTGACCCCGGGACGCGGCGACCTCGAAGTCCTCACCGCCGACATCCCCCCGGGGGCCGCGAGCTCCGCACACCCCTGGGCCCACCCGTCGACCGAGTGCGTCTTCGTCATCAGCGGGGAACTCACCGTCGAGATCGCGGGGCAGACGTACATCATCGTAGGAAGCGAGTCGATCACCTTCGACTCCCGCCAGCCGCATCGCTACATGAACGCCAGTGACGCGATGACCTCGATCGTCGTCTCGGTCACTCCGCCATCGCCGTGATATGACCCCGACGCGGCCCACGGCCCGGCAAACGAAGAAGCCCGCCACCCCGAATGGGGCGGCGGGCTTCTTCGTGAGCGAAGTGCTTACTCGGACTTCTTCTCGACAGCGTCCTCGGCAGCAGCCTCAGCGGCTTCGCCCTCGGCCTGCGACTCGGCGCCGGCGTCAGCGGCGTCCTCCGCGGGAGCCTCCTCAGCGGGCGTCTCCTCGACGACCTCAGCCGGCTCCTCGACCTTTTCGGCCTTCGGCGCAGCGGCCTTCTTGGTCGACTTCGCCTTCGGGGTGACGGGCTCGAGGACGAGCTCGATCACGGCCATCGGAGCGTTGTCGCCCTTACGGTTGCCGACCTTCGTGATGCGGGTGTAGCCACCCTCACGCTCGGCGACGAGCGGCGCGATCTCGGAGAAAAGGATGTGCACGACTTCCTTGTCACCGATGACCGACAGCACGCGACGACGCGCGTGCAGGTCGCCACGCTTGGCGAAGGTGATCAGACGCTCAGCGAGGGGACGAAGGCGCTTCGCCTTGGTCTCGGTCGTCTTGATCGACTTGTGGGTGTAGAGCGCCGCCGCGAGGTTGGCAAGCATGAGGCGCTCGTGTGCGGGGCCGCCTCCGAGGCGGGGACCCTTAGTGGGCTTGGGCATAATCGTCTAACTCCTGGTCAGAAAGGTCGGGTATCAGAAGGACTCGTCTTCGCTGCCGCCGTAGAAGTGGGAGCCGTCGAAACCGGGCACCGAATCCTTGAGCGACAGACCGAGCGAGATGAGCTTGTCGCGCACCTCGTCGACCGACTTCTGGCCGAAATTACGGATGTTCATGAGCTGCGTCTCCGACAGGGCGACGAGCTCAGAAACGGTGTTGATGCCCTCACGCTTCAGGCAGTTGTACGAGCGGACCGACAGGTCGAGGTCCTCGATCGGCATCGACAGCTCGCTGGAGTTCACAGCCTCCACCGGCGCCGGGCCGATCTCGATGCCCTCGGCCTCGACGTTCAGCTCGCGGGCGAGACCGAACAGCTCGGTGAGCGTCTTGGCAGCCGAAGCGACAGCGTCGCGGGGGCTGATCGCCGACTTGGTCTCGACGTCCAGGACGAGCTTGTCGAAGTCGGTGCGCTCCCCGGCACGGGTCGCGTCGACGCGGTAGCTGACCTTGAGGACCGGCGAGTAGATCGAGTCGATCGGGATCTGACCGGCCTCGGCGTACTCGTTGCGGTTCTGCGTCGCGGAGACGTAGCCACGGCCACGCTCGATCGTGAGCTCGAGCTCGAACTTGGCGGTGTCGTTGAGCGTCGCGATGACCAGCTCGGGGTTGTGCACCTCGACACCGGCCGGAGCCGAGATGTCGGCGGCGGTGACTTCGCCCGCTCCGGTCTTGCGCAGGTACGCGGTGATGGGCTCATCGCGCTCCGAGGAGACGACGAGCTGCTTGATGTTGAGGATGATCTCGGTGACATCCTCCTTCACGCCGGGGATGGTGCTGAACTCGTGCAGCACGCCGTCGATGCGAACGCTGGTGACAGCAGCACCGGGGATCGACGACAGCAGGCTGCGGCGCAGCGCGTTGCCGATCGTGTAACCGAAGCCGGGCTCCAGAGGCTCGATGATGAACCGGCTACGGTTCTCGACGATCTTTTCCTCGGTCAGTGTGGGACGCTGTGCAATAAGCACTCTGTGTTCCTTTCGATCACATGCCCGCTATATGACATGTGGTGGGGTGAGGTCTTGAGTTGTGGAAGTCGATGCCCGTACGCGGGCGTCGAGCCGCTCGGACCATGGAGGGCCGAGCGGCTCGAAGCGCGTATCAGACGCGGCGACGCTTCGGCGGGCGGCAACCGTTGTGCGCCTGCGGAGTGACGTCCTGGATCGAACCCACCTCGAGGCCGGCGGCCTGCAGCGAGCGGATCGCCGTCTCGCGGCCGGAGCCCGGACCCTTCACGAGGACGTCGACCTTCTTGACACCGTGCTCCGCGGCCTGACGGGCTGCGGACTCGGCTGCCATGCCGGCGGCGTACGGGGTCGACTTGCGGGAGCCCTTGAAGCCCACGCCACCCGACGATGCCCAGGCGATGACGGCGCCGGACGGGTCGGTGATCGAAACGATGGTGTTGTTGAACGTCGACTTGATGTGGGCCTGGCCCAGCGCGATGTTCTTCTTTTCCTTGCGGCGCGGCTTGCGCGCGGCGGCCTTGGGTGCAGCCATGAAAATGTTCTCCTAGTCCCTGGGGCCGCGCTTAGCGGGCCTTCTTCTTGCCTGCGACGGTGCGCTTCGGGCCCTTGCGGGTACGGGCGTTGGTCTTGGTGCGCTGACCACGGACCGGGAGACCACGACGGTGGCGGATGCCCTCGTAGGAGCCGATCTCGACCTTGCGGCGGATGTCTGCGGCGACCTCGCGGCGCAGGTCACCCTCCACCTTGTAGTTGCCTTCGATGTAGTCACGGAGGGCGATCAGCTGGTCGTCGCTGAGGTCCTTCACGCGGATGCTCTCGTCGATCTCCGTCGCCTTGAGGATCTCGACCGAGCGGGTACGGCCGACGCCGTAGATGTAGGTAAGGGCGATCACCACGCGCTTGTCGCGCGGGATGTCAACGCCGGCAAGACGTGCCATGCGGTTCTCCTGGGTGTTGTGGAGGTGTGGGACAGGATCGGTGCCCGGGCCTCCGCCCGAGGTGTCCCCCGCTTCCGCGGGTTCTGATCCTGCCGTCGTGTGTGTTCAGTTGTGAGATGTGCGTGAGCGATGCCGCACAGCGAGGGACTCAGCCCTGGCGCTGCTTGTGACGCGGGTTGCTCTTGCAGATCACCATGACGCGGCCGTGACGGCGGATCACCTTGCAGTGATCGCAGATGGGCTTGACGCTGGGGTTGACCTTCATGATGTTTCCTGTTCGCTGTCTTCGTACCGCCCCGGACAGGGGCAGGCCGTTACTTCTCGACCGATCAGCGGTAGCGGTAGACGATACGGCCGCGGGTCAGGTCGTAGGGGCTGAGCTCCACGACCACACGGTCCTCGGGGATGATACGGATGTAGTTCTGCCGCATCTTGCCGGAGATCGTTGCAAGGACCTTGTGTCCGTTGCTGAGCTCAACGCGGAACATCGCGTTGGGCAGAGCCTCGGAGATCACGCCCTCGATCTCGATGACACCGTCTTTCTTAGCCATAGCCTCGCTGACGCTTCTGCAGATCGGTCGATCTGCGGTGGGTGAATGGGTTGTGGTGCTGCACCGACGGACACGCCGAATCAAGGCACAAAGCACCAAAGATCTATGTTAGACGCTCGATTACCATCCGGCAACTCGGGCGTCCGGGGCGCGAAGCCGACCGGTCAGCCGATCAGCTGCTCCATCTTGGAGATGTCCCCGGCCTGGAGGTCGAGACGCTCGCCGTTGACCTCGATGGTCGGCGTCCCGCCGATCTCGTGGGCCTTCGCCTGCGCCGCACCGAACTTGCGGTACGTCTCGTCGGTGATGCACGAGACCGCGTCATCCGCACCGACCTGTGTCGCGAAGCCGGCGATCTGGTCGTTCGTGAGACCGGAGGAGTTCTCCGCCGGCTGGTTCTCGAACAGCGTCTTCGCGAAATCGAGGTACAGGTCAGGGTTCGACTCCGCGACGCAGAAGGCCGCACCGGCAGAGCGCGACGAGAAGTCCGTTCCCTGCGAATAGCGGTCGAGGATCGCGATCGGGTGGTACTCGAGCGTGATGCGCCCGTCTGCCGCAGCCGCCTCCAGCTGCTCTCCGTACTGATCCTCGAAGCTCTTGCAGATGGGGCACTGGAAGTCCAGGAACACCGCGACGGTGTCTTCACCGTCCCCGAAGGAGATCGCGCCCGTCTCCGGGTCGAACGTGTCGTTGGCACTGGGTGCGGCACCGGGCGAGGTCGCCTGGTTGTTGAGGAACACCACGAGTCCACCGATCGCCACCAGCACCACGACCACGGCGATGGAGACGCCGATCGCGAACCAGTTGGTGTTGCTCTTCGCCGCTGCCATTACTTTCCGATCTCTCGAGGCTCGACCCCGAACGGGGCGAGTCCGGCTCTTCCACCATCGGGCGCGGTCAGCACCCAGATACCTCCATCATGCAGGGCGACGCTATGTTCCCAATGGGAGCCATCGGTTCCGTCGACGGTCGTGACGGTCCAGTCATCCTCTTCGATGAAGGTCGCTTCTCCGCCCGCGGTGACCATCGGCTCGATCGCCAGCACGAGTCCCGGTTTGACGTCTTCCCCGCGATCAGGTGTGCGGTAGTTGAAGACGCTGGGGGCCTCGTGCATCTTGCGGCCGATGCCGTGACCGACGTACTCGCGAAGGATGCCGTACGGCTCACCGGAGACCGCGGAAGGGCCCTGCGCCTCGATGTACCCCTGGATGGCCGCACCGATCTCATCGATCGACGACGCGGATGCCATGGCGGCGATTCCGGCCCACATCGAGCCCTCCGTGACGCGCGAGAGCTCCTCGCGCTGGGCGACCAGTTCGGGCCGCTCCGGATCGGGCACCACGACGGTGATGGCACTGTCGCCGTTCCATCCCTGGAACTGCGCACCGCAGTCGACGGAGACGATGTCCCCCGGCTGCAGCACCCGCTCCCCCGGGATGCCGTGGACGACCTGCTCATTCACCGAGATGCAGGTGGTGTGGTGGTAGCCGCGCACGAGTTGGAAGTTGGACTCCGCACCGCGTGACAAGATCGCGCGGTTCGCGACGGTGTCGAGCTCCAGCGTGGTGACGCCGGCCTTGATCATCGGGCGGACGGCGTCCAGTGCTGCGGCGGTGATGAGCCCGGGCTCGACCATGGCTCGCAGTTGAGCCGGGGTCTTGTAGATCGACCGGCGGAACATCTCAGGAGGCGGAGGCCGCGAGACGCAGACCGCGCGCGGCCAGAGCATCCGCGATGCGCTCGGTGATCTCGTCGAGGGAGCCGACACCGTCGATGCGGTCGACGATGCCCTTGGCGCCGTAGACCTCGAGGATCGGCGCGGTCTCGCGCTCGTAGATGTCGAGGCGGTGGCCGATGGCCTCCGGGGTGTCATCCGAACGTCCCTGCTCGGTCGCGCGCAGGGACAGACGCGACAGGCTCTCCTCGCGCGGCACGTCGAGGAGGATGACGGCGTCGAGGGCCTCCCCCCGCTCCGCGAGGAACGACTCCAGGTGAGCGACCTGCGCGGTGTTGCGCGGGTACCCGTCGAGCAGGAAGCCCTGCGCGGCGTCGGGCTGCGAAAGCCGGTCGCGCACGATCTCGCTCGTCAGCTCGTCCGGAACGAGGTCGCCCTTGTCGAGGATCGCCGTGACCTGCTGGCCGAGGGGCGTGCCCTCCTTGGTGTTCGCGCGGAAGATGTCACCGGTCGACACGACCGGGATGCCGTAGGACTCGGCGATGCGCACGCCCTGCGTGCCCTTTCCGGAGCCCTGCGGACCGACGATGAGAAGACGTGCGGATGCTGTCATCGGAGAAGCCCTTCATAGTGACGCTGCTGGAGCTGCGCATCGATCTGCTTGACCGTCTCGAGACCGACACCGACGATGATCAGGATCGACGCGCCACCGAACGGGAAGTTCTGGTTGGCGCCGACCGTGGCCAGCGCGATCAGCGGGATGAGCGCGATGAGACCGAGGTACAGCGAGCCGGGAAGCGTGATGCGGGTGAGCACGTAGTCGAGGTACTCGGCCGTGGGACGCCCTGCACGGATGCCCGGGATGAAGCCGCCGTACTTCTTCATGTTGTCCGCGACCTCGACCGGGTTGAACGTGATCGCCACGTAGAAGTAGGTGAAGCCGATGATCAGCAGGAAGTACGCGGCCATGTAGACCGGGCTGTTGCCCGTCGTGAAGTTCGCGCTGATCCACGAGACCCAGGCGGGCGGCGTCGAGCCGTCCTGTGGGGTGTTGAACTGAGCGATGAGCGCAGGGATGTACAGCAGCGACGACGCGAAGATCACGGGGATCACACCCGCCATGTTGACCTTGATCGGGATGTAGGTGTTCGTCCCGCCGTAGGTACGGCGACCGACCATGCGCTTGGCGTACTGGACGGGGATCCTTCGCTGGGATTGCTCGACGAAGACGACGAGCCCCATCACGACGATTCCGACGAGCAGCACCAGGAGGAAGACCTCGAAGCCCTTGGTCTGCCAGATGAGCCCCATGGCGCCGGGGAACGTCGCGGCGATCGAGGTGAAGATGAGCAGGGACATGCCGTTGCCGATGCCGCGCTCGGTGACGAGCTCGGCGAACCACATGATCAGACCGGTACCGGCCGTCATCGCCATGATGATGAGCAGCTGCGCCCACCACACGTCGTTGGTCAGGAGCTGCTGGCAGGCCGCGAGATCTGTCGTCCCGAAGAGCTGACCGCTGCGCGCGACCGTGACGAGGGTCGTCGACTGGAGCAGCGCGAGAGCGATCGTGAGGTAGCGCGTGTACTGGGTCAGGCGGGCCTGACCGGCCTGACCTTCCTTGTGCAGCGCCTCGAAGTGCGGGATGACCACGCGCAGGAGCTGCGTGATGATCGTCGCGGTGATGTACGGCATGACGCCGAGCGCGAAGATCGACAGCTGCAGCAGCGCGCCACCGGAGAAGAGGTTGACCAGTCCGAGCAGACCATCGGTGCCCGCGTTGGCGGCGAGACACTCTTCGACGTTCGGGAAGTTCACGAACGGTGCCGGGACGTTGGAGCCGAGCCGGTAGATCGCGATGATGGCGAGGGTGAAACCGATCTTCCGACGCAGGTCGGGGGTGCGGAAGATCCGCGCGATGGCGCTAAACAAGGACGTTCCTCCTGAAAAGGTTGCCGATTCCCGAAGGACGGCTGAAAGACCAGGGTAACGCAAACCGGGCTTCCCGGAATTCGCCACCGATACCAGGCCCGCCGGATGCGGCCCCAGAGCGAGGTCTCGGAGTGTGAAACCACAAGAGGGGCCGGAGAATCTCCGGCCCCTCTTGCACTGCGGTTACTTGACGGATCCGCCCGCCGCGACGATCTTCTGCTCGGCGGAACCCGAGACCTTGTCGACCGAAACGGTGAGCTTCACGGCGATGTCGCCGTTACCGAGAACCTTGACCTTCTCGTTCTTGCGAACGGCACCCTTGGCGACCAGGTCGCCCACGGTGACGTCGCCACCCTTGGGGTACAGCTCCGCGAGCTTCTCCAGGTTCACGACCTGGTACTCCACGCGGAACGGGTTCTTGAACCCGCGCAGCTTCGGGGTGCGCATGTGCAGCGGCATCTGCCCACCCTCGAAGCCGACGCGAACGGTGTTGCGCGCCTTGGTGCCCTTGGTACCACGACCAGCGGTCTTACCCTTGGAGCCCTCACCACGGCCGACGCGAGTCTTGGCGGTGTTGGATCCGGGGACGGGACGCAGGTGGTGCACCTTCAGCACGCCGGGGCGGGACGCCGGAGCGTCCTTCGCGGGCGCAGCCTTCTTGGCAGCCGGCTTCTTGGCGGGAGCCTCAGCCTTGGCGTCGGCTGCTGCGCTCTTGGCCGGAGCCTTCTTCGCAGCAGGCTTCTTCTCGGCGGCAGCCTTGGGGGCTGCAGCCTTCTTCGGGGCCTTCTCAGCCTCGACGGCCTCGTTCTTCTCAGCCATTAGTCGATCTCCTCAACCTTGACGAGGTGGGCGACGGTCTTGACGTAACCGCGCGTCTGCGCGTCGTCGGGGCGGACGGTGGTGTCACCGATCCGCTTGAGACCGAGGCTGCGCAGCGTGTCGCGCTGGTTCTGCTTCTCGCTCACCTTGGACTTGATCTGCGTGACCTTCAGTCGCGCGGCCATCAGGCACCTACCTTCTGTGCGGCGATGGCCTCGGCCTCGGCGCGGACGAGACGCGCAGGGGCGACCTGGTCGAACTCGAGGCCACGACGTGCGGCGACCGCACGAGGCTCCTCGAGCTGCTTCAGGGCGGTGACCGTCGCGTGCACGATGTTGATCGTGTTCGACGAGCCGAGCGACTTCGACAGCACGTCGTGGATGCCGGCGCACTCGAGCACGGCGCGGACCGGACCACCGGCGATGACACCGGTACCGGCAGCGGCCGGGCGGAGCAGGACCACACCAGCGGCGGCCTCACCCTGCACGGGGTGCGGGATGGTGCTGCCGACGCGCGGAACGCGGAAGAAGTTGCGCTTGGCCTCTTCGACACCCTTCGAGATGGCCAGGGGGACCTCACGGGCCTTGCCGTAGCCGACGCCGACCAGACCGTTGCCGTCACCGACGACCACGAGAGCGGTGAAGCTGAAGCGACGACCACCCTTCACGACCTTCGAGACACGGTTGATGGTGACGACGCGCTCCAGGAACTGGTTGTCACCACGGTCGCGCGAGTTGCGGTCGCGGCCACCCTGGTTGCGGTCACCACGGCCACCACGGCGGCCGTCGCGCTGATCGCGAGTCGGCTCTGCCTGCGTGGTGCCTGCAGCCGTCTCGGAAGTGGCAGCAGCCGCTTCGGTCACTTCGTTCTCCTTGTTGTCACTCACAGTGCCAGACCCCCCTCACGGGCGCCGTCGGCGATGGCGGCGACACGACCGGCGTAGCGGTTGCCGCCACGGTCGAACACTGCCTCGGAAACGCCTGCGGCCTTCGCGCGCTCGGCGAGGAGCTCGCCGACCTTGCGGGCCTTGGCGGTCTTGTCACCCTCGAGCGAGCGCAGGTCGGTCTCGAGCGTCGAAGCCGACGCGACGGTGTGACCCTTGCTGTCGTCGACCAGCTGCACGAAGACGTGGCGGGCCGAACGGTTGACGACGAGACGCGGACGCGCCTCGGTGCCGACGACCTTCTTGCGAAGGCGGGCGTGACGACGCGCGCGGGCGTCAGACTTTGACTTGAGAGCCATGGTTACTTACCACTCTTTCCGGCCTTGCGACGCACGTTCTCGCCGGCGTAGCGCACACCCTTGCCCTTGTACGGCTCAGGCTTGCGGATCTTGCGGATGTTCGCAGCTGCCTCACCGACAGCCTGCTTGTCGATCCCGCTGACGGTGAGCTTGGTGGTGCCCTCGACCGTGAGCGTGATGCCGGCGGGCGGGTCGACCAGGACCGGGTGCGAGAAGCCGAGGGCGAACTCGACCGAGCTCCCCTTCTGCTGCACGCGGTAACCGGTGCCGACGACCTCGAGACCCTTGGTGTATCCCTGGGTCACGCCGATGATGTTGTTGTTGATGAGCGTGCGGGTCAGGCCGTGAAGCGACCGCGACTCGCGCTCGTCGTCGGGACGGGAGACCAGAACCTGGTTCTCCTCGACCGCGACCTCGATGGGGCTGGCCACCGTGAGGGTGAGCTCACCCTTGGGGCCCTTCACCGCGACCTCACGGCCGTCGACCGAAACGGTCACGCCCGCAGGAACGTCGATGGGAAGTCGTCCAATACGCGACATTTCGAATTACCACACGTAGGCGAGAACTTCTCCGCCCACGCCCTTCTGCTCAGCCTGACGGTCGGTGAGAAGACCGGAGGAAGTGGACAGGATGGCCACGCCGAGGCCGCCGAGGACCGTGGGCAGCTCGGTCGACTTCGCGTAGACGCGGAGACCGGGCTTCGAGACGCGCTTGATGCCGGCGATGGAGCGCTCACGGTTGGGACCGTACTTCAGCGTCAGCGTGAGGTTCTTCCCGACGCGAGCGTCAGAGGTCTCCCAACCGGCGATGTAGCCCTCCTGCTGGAGGATCTCAGCGATGTGCGTCTTGAGCTTGCTCGACGGCAGGGTCACGGAATCGTGGTGCGCCGAGTTCGCGTTGCGCAGACGGGTCAGCAGATCTGCGACCGGGTCTGTCATTGTCATTGTTGTTTTCCTTTGTTCATGAGGTTCCGGCTGCCGTTACACGACAGACGGCCTGCGATGACACGCAATTTTCAATTGTACGTGCACATCGACGGGCTCAGTGACACGAGACCACTGAGCCCGTCAAGGGTGTTACGCCTGTGCGTCTTCCGAGCGGAACGGGAAGCCGAGGTGGCGGAGCAGTGCCCGACCCTCGTCATCCGTCTTCGCGGTGGTGACGACGGTGATGTCGAAACCGCGAACCCGGTCGATCTTGTCCTGATCGATCTCGTGGAACACGCTCTGCTCCTGGAGACCGAAGGTGTAGTTGCCGTTGCCGTCGAACTGCTTGGCCGAGAGACCGCGGAAGTCGCGGATTCGGGGCAGAGCGAGCGAGACGAGGCGGTCGACGAACTCCCACGCGCGGTCACCACGGAGGGTGACGTGCGCGCCGATGGCCTGACCCTCACGCAGCTTGAACTGCGCGATGGACTTGCGGGCCTTCGTGACGATCGGCTTCTGGCCGGTGATCTTGGTGAGGTCGTCGACCGCGCCATCGATCACCTTGCTGTCGCGAGCTGCCTCGCCGACACCGGTGTTCACGACGACCTTGACCAGTCCGGGGATCTGCATGACGTTCGAGTAACCGAACTCTTCCTGCATCGCCTTCTTGATCTCGGTGTTGTACTTCTGCTTCAGGCGCGGCTGGATCTTGCCAGCCGGCGCGGCAGTGTCGGTGCTCATCAGAGGTCCTTACCGCTCTTCTTCGCGTAGCGCACGCGGACGGTGCGCTTCACGCCGTCCTTCGTCTGCTCCTCGACCCGGTGGCCGACCTTGGTCGGCTTCTTGGTCGAGGGGTCGACGAGTGCGACGTTCGAGATGTGGATGGAGGCTTCGACGGTCTCGAGGCCTCCGGTCTTGGTGCCACGCTGCGTCTGTCCGACGCGGGTGTGCTTGGTGACGTAGTTCACGCCTTCGACGATGACGCGGTTCTTGTCGGAAAGGACGTCGAGGACCTTGCCCTGCTTACCGCGGTCGCCGCCACGCTCCTGCGTGGCACCCGTGATGACCTGAACCAGGTCACCCTTCTTGATCTTCGCCATGATTAGATGACCTCCGGCGCCAGCGAGACGATCTTCATGAACTTCTTGTCACGAAGCTCACGACCGACCGGTCCGAAGATACGGGTGCCGCGGGGCTCCCCGTCGTTCTTCAGGATCACGGCGGCGTTCTCGTCGAACTTGATGTAGGAGCCGTCCGGACGACGGACCTCCTTCTTGGTGCGGACGATGACCGCCTTGACGACGTCGCCCTTCTTGACGTTGCCACCGGGGATCGCGTCCTTGACGGTCGCGACGATGGTGTCGCCGAGGCCCGCGTAGCGGCGCTTCGAGCCACCGAGAACGCGGATCGTGAGCAGCTCCTTGGCGCCGGTGTTGTCGGCGACCTTGAGTCGGGATTCCTGCTGGATCACTTGGCCTTCTCCAGAATCTCCACCAGGCGCCAGCGCTTCGTGGCGCTGAGCGGGCGGGTCTCGTTGATCAGGACCAGGTCGCCGATGCCGGCGGTGTTCGCCTCATCGTGCGCCTTGACCTTCGAGGTGCGGCGGATGACCTTGCCGTAAAGCGGGTGCTTCACGCGGTCCTCGACCTCGACCACGATGGTCTTGTCCATCTTGTCGCTGACGACGTAGCCGCGACGCGCCTTGCGGTAACCGCGTGCAGCGGTGTCGCGGACGTCGTGCTCGGACGACTCGTGTCCTGCGGCCTGCGTCTCCGCAGTCGCTTCCTTCTTGGTGGCCATCACTCAGCCTCTTCCTTCACGGCGTCGTCGGCGGAGTCCGCCTTCTTCGCCTTCGACTTGGTCGCCTTCTTGGCCGGAGCCTCGACCGGAGCGGGCGTCGCACGGATGCCCAGCTCACGCTCGCGGATCACGGTGTAGAGACGCGCGATGTCGCGCTTGACGGCGCGGATGCGGCCGTGGCTCTCCAGCTGGCCGGTGGCCGACTGGAAACGGAGGTTGAACAGCTCCTCCTTGGCCTTGCGCAGCTCCTCGACGAGGCGCTGGTCTTCGAATGTGTCGAGCTCTGCCGGGGCGAGCTCCTTGGTGCCGATCGCCATTACGCGTCGCCCTCCTCGCGCTTGATGATGCGTGCCTTGAGCGGCAGCTTGTGAATTGCTCGGGTCAGAGCTTCGCGAGCGAGCTGCTCGTCGACACCCGCGACCTCGAAGAGGACACGGCCCGGCTTGACGTTGGCGACCCACCACTCGGGGGAACCCTTACCGGAACCCATGCGGGTCTCGGCAGGCTTCTTCGTGAGCGGACGGTCGGGGTAGATGTTGATCCACACCTTTCCACCACGCTTGATGTGACGGGTCATCGCGATACGAGCGGACTCGATCTGACGGTTCGTCACGTAAGCGGGCGAAAGCGCCTGGATACCGTACTCGCCGAAGGAGACCTTCGTGCCGCCGGTGGCCTGACCCGAGCGCCCGGGGTGGTGCTGCTTGCGGAACTTGACCTTACGGGGGATGAGCATTATGCCGACGCTCCTTCTGCGACAGGTGCCTCGTTGCGCGGGGCACGGCGGCGGTCGCCACCACGGTCGTCACGACGAGCCTTGGGTGCGTTGGCCTGCTCGCGAGCGAGCTCCTTCGCGGTCAGGTCGCCCTTGTAGATCCAGACCTTCACGCCGATGCGGCCGAAGGTGGTCTTCGCCTCGTAGAAGCCGTAGTCGATGTTCGCGCGCAGCGTGTGCAGCGGCACACGACCCTCGCGGTAGAACTCCGAACGGCTCATCTCGGCGCCGCCGAGGCGGCCGGAGACCTGAATACGGATGCCCTTGGCGCCGGCGCGCTGAGCGCCCTGCAGACCCTTGCGCATCGCACGACGGAACGCCACACGAGCAGAGAGCTGCTCGGCGATGCCCTGCGCGACGAGCTGAGCGTCGGCCTCGGGGTTCTTGACCTCGAGGATGTTCAGCTGGATCTGCTTGCCCGAGAGCTTCTCGAGGTCGCCGCGGATGCGCTCGGCCTCGGCTCCACGACGACCGATCACGATGCCCGGACGGGCGGTGTGGATGTCGACGCGGACGCGGTCACGGGTGCGCTCGATCTCGATGTTCGAGACACCGGCGCGGTCGAGCTGCGTCTTGAGCAGGTTGCGGATCTTGATGTCCTCGGCGACGTAGTCGGCGTAACGCTGCCCCGGCTTCGTCGAGTCAGAGAACCAACGCGAGACGTGGTCCGTCGTGATGCCGAGACGGAAGCCGTACGGGTTTACCTTCTGTCCCATTACTTGCTCGCCTTCTTGTTGCTGTCGCCCGTGGCGGCCGGAGCTGCCTCAGGCGTCGAGAGCACGACCGTGATGTGGCTCGTGCGCTTCTTGATCTGGAAAGCGCGACCCTGTGCACGGGGCTGGAAACGCTTGAGCGTCGTGCCCTCGTCGACGTACGCGTTCGCCACGTACAGGTCCTGCTCGTCGAGGAATTCGCCGTCGCGATCCGCCTTCACCTGCGCGTTGGCCATGGCCGACGCGACAAGCTTGTAGATCGGCTCGCTGGCGCTCTGCTGCGCGAACTTCAGGATGGCGAGAGCCTCCTGAGCCTGCTTGCCCTTGATGAGCGCGACGACACGGCGAGCCTTCTGAGGGGTCACGCGGATGTGTCGCACGCGTGCGATCGATTCGACCATTAGCGGCGCCGCCCCTTCTTGTCGTCCTTCTCGTGACCGCGGAAGGTGCGGGTGGGCGCGAACTCGCCCAGCTTGTGACCGACCATGGTCTCGGACACGAACACAGGGATGTGCTTGCGTCCGTCGTGGACCGCGATCGTGTGACCCAGCATGGCCGGGATGATCATGGACCGACGGGACCAGGTCTTGATGACGTTCTTGGTGCCGGCTTCGTTCTGCACGACCACCTTGCGAAGCAGGTGATCGTCGACGAAGGGGCCCTTCTTAAGACTGCGAGGCATCTTCTCTTACTCCTACTTGCGCTTCTTGCCGGCGTTACGACGACGCACGATGTACTTGTCGCTTTCCTTGTTGGCGTGACGGGTACGACCCTCCGCCTGGCCCCACGGGGAGACGGGGTGACGACCACCGGAGGTCTTACCCTCACCACCACCGTGCGGGTGGTCGACCGGGTTCATCGCGACACCACGGACCGTCGGGCGGACGCCCTTCCAGCGCATACGGCCGGCCTTGCCCCAGTTGATGTTCGACTGCTCGGCGTTGCCGACCTCGCCGATGGTCGCGCGGCAGCGCGCATCGACGTTGCGGATCTCACCCGAGGGGAGACGCAGCTGGGCGTAGGGGCCGTCCTTGGCGACGAGACGGACGGATGCACCGGCCGAACGTGCCATCTTCGCGCCGCCGCCGGGGCGGAGCTCGATCGCGTGGATGACGGTACCGGTGGGGATGTTCTTCAGCGGGAGGTTGTTACCCGGCTTGATGTCAGCCCCGGCACCCGACTCGACGATGTCGCCCTGCTTCAGCTTCGCCGGAGCGAGGATGTAGCGCTTCTCACCGTCGAAGTAGTGCAGCAGCGCGATGCGCGCGGTGCGGTTGGGGTCGTACTCGATGTGAGCGACCTTGGCGTTGACGCCGTCCTTGTCATTGCGACGGAAGTCGATGACGCGGTACTGGCGCTTGTGGCCACCACCGATGTGACGGGTCGTGATGCGGCCCTGGTTGTTGCGACCACCGGTCTTCGAGAGCGGGCGCAGCAGCGACTTCTCCGGCGTCGATCGAGTGATCTCGGCGAAGTCAGCCACCGACGAGCCGCGACGGCCCGGGGTCGTGGGCTTGTACTTGCGAATAGCCATGATTGTCCTTATCCCCCGGATCAGCCGATTGCCGTGAAGATGTCGATGGTGCCCGACTTCAGGGTGACGATGGCGCGCTTGGTGTCCTTGCGCTTGCCGGTTCCGAAGCGGGTGCGGCGAGCCTTGCCGACGCGGTTGAGGGTGTTGACCCCTGCGACCTTGACGCCGAAGATCTTCTCGATGGCGAGCTTGATCTCGGTCTTCGAAGCGCGCGGGTCGACGAGGAAGGTGTACTTTCCTTCATCGATGAGCCCGTAGCTCTTCTCGGACACGACCGGCTTCAGGATGATGTCGCGCGGGTCCTTGTTCAGGGCCGTCTGGAGAACAGATGCCTGCTCGCTCATGCGGAGACCTCCTGGTTGGCGCCGGACTTGGAGGCGATGAAGCCCTCGAGCGCGGCCTGGGTGAAGACGATGTCGTCGGAGACGAGCACGTCGTATGCGTTGAGCTGGTCGAACGTCAGCACGTGCAGGTTCGACAGGTTGCGGATGCTCTTCAGCGTCACGTCGTCGCCCCGCTCGATGACGACGAGCACGTTCTTCGACGAGACGACGTTGGTGAGGAAGCTCACCGCGGTCTTGGTCGAGGGCGTGCCGTCGATCCCGAAGGAGTCGATGGCGTGGATGCGGTCTCCGCGGAAGCGGTCGCTGAGCGCGCCCAGCAGGGCGGCGGCGATCATCTTCTTGGGGGTGCGCTGCGAGTAGTCACGCGGCTTCGGGCCGTGGACGATGCCACCACCGGTCATGTGGGGCGCGCGGATGGAACCCTGACGGGCGTTACCCGTGCCCTTCTGCTTGAAGGGCTTGCGGCCGGCACCGGAGACCTCGCCACGACGCTTGGTCGAGTGCGTGCCCTGGCGTGCCGCCGCGAGCTGCGCGACGACGACCTGGTGGATGAGCGGGATGTTCGTCTTGGCGTCGAACAGGGCGGCGGGAAGCTCGATGGAGCCTGCCTTCTTGCCGTCTGCCTTGAGGACGTCGAGCGCGAGAGTGGAGTCAGCCATGATCAGGCACCCTTCACTGCGTTGCGGACATAGACGATGCGACCACGAGCACCGGGGACGGCGCCCTTGACGAGCATGAGTCCCTTCTCGATGTCGATGGCGTGCACCGTGAGGTTGAGGACGGTCACGCGCTCGCCACCCATACGGCCGGCCATGCGCATGCCCTTGAAGACGCGGCTCGGGGTCGACGATGCGCCGATGGAGCCGGGCTTGCGGTGGTTGCGGTGTGCACCGTGCGAAGCCGAGACGCCCTTGAAGTTGTGGCGCTTCATGACACCGGCGAAGCCCTTGCCCTTGCTCGTGCCGACGACGTCGACGAGCTGGCCTGCCTCGAAGGTGCCGTCGACCGTGAGCTCCTGGCCCAGGGTGTAGTCGCCGGCGTCCGCGGTGCGGATCTCGGTGACGTGACGACGCGGCGTGACGCCGGCTGCCTCGAAGTGAGCGGAGAGCGGCTTGTTCACCTTGCGGGGGTCGATCTGGCCGTAGGCGATCTGCACGGCGTTGTAGCCGTCCTTCTCGGGGGTACGGACCTGGGTGACCACGTTCGGTGCCAGCTCGATGACGGTGACGGGAACGAGCTTGCCGCTCTCGTTCCAGACCTGGGTCATGCCGAGCTTCGTGCCGAGCATGCCCTTGGAAACCTTGGAATTGATGTCAGCCATGTCGAACCTCAGAGCTTGATCTCGATGTTGACATCGGCCGGCAGGTCGAGACGCATCAGCGAGTCGACAGCCTTGGGCGTCGGGTCGACGATGTCGATCAGACGCTTGTGGGTGCGCATCTCGAAGTGCTCGCGGCTGTCCTTGTACTTGTGGGGCGACCGGATGACGCACACGACGTTCTTCTCGGTCGGAAGGGGCACGGGGCCGACGACGGTTGCGCCCGCACGGGTCACGGTGTCGACGATCTTGCGTGCGGACGTGTCGATGACCTCGTGGTCATACGACTTCAGGCGAATGCGGATCTTCTGTCCCGCCATTGTCTGCTCTCTCTCTTTAGGCGTCTTACCGTCCGGGACCGGGTGGCCCTGGGGCATTGGACGCACGTCGGCGCTGTTCGCGCCTCGGCACGAGAACGGCTCTCACGAGTCGATCTGCTGCACCACTGTTCTTCTGTCAGCCGGAAGCCGCGAGGCGACCGGATGCCGACCTTCCACCGCGCACGGCGGAACCCTTCATCATGAGGGGGTGTCGGGGTGTGTTCTGCTACCCGCGGCCTAGAACCCTGCGCCGTCCCGGAGGAGGCGCCGTCTATGCACTGCCCTGGCAGTGATCCGTTGCACGCACAGCGGCAACGGAATATCGAACCTGTCTATTCTGCCACGGCCGATTTCACTTCTGCAAACCCGGGCGTGTCGCGGTCGTCTCGCCGCGCCTCAGACGCGCGGCGGAGACGTCAGATCGCAGGAGATAGCGGGGCGAGGCATCCCCATGCCTCGCCCCGCTTGGGGAGGGCGTTCAGTGCGAGGGGGCACACCGAACGCGAGTAGCCCGGCGTGAAGGGACGCCGAGCTCCTCGACCGAGGGCGCGGCGGAAGACCCGCCGCGCAGGCAGGGAGACGCTCAGGCGCAGTGGCTGCGCGCGTCGCACGATGATCCCCAAGATCGCATATCCCCAGTTTGGACGCGGATGACCGCGTGTTCCCGGAAGCCGAACCCCTTCGGCTTCCATGACCGCAAGATCCCCAGGCGGTCGAGACGATCTTACTCGATGCAGGAGCGAATCCGCCACATTTGACACCGGGTCTCACCGCCCGGCACCGAAAAGCGGCGCCCCACCACCGGTGGGGCGCCGCTCAGCGACGACGGGCGAGGCTACTCGTTGCCGACGGCCTTGTCCGCGCTGTCCCGGATCTCTTCGATCTTGTCCGCCGCGCCGGGTGCGATCTTCTTCGCGAAGTCGGCGACACCGTCGAGCACCTTGTCGCTGATGTCCTCCGCCTGCTCGCTCTTCACGGCTTCGGCGATCTTGTCCTTGTTCTGCTCGTAGAGGTCCTTGCCCTTGTTCACGGCGTCCTCGATACCCATGTGACTCCCCTTCTGAGACGTGTGCGGTCGTCCGATCGGGGCGACCACACTCATTGTGCATGTCCACCCCGCCGAAGGGAACCCTCGCCGCCCGCCCACGACAAAGGGGCCGGACCCGAAGGCCCGACCCCTTTGCGAGGAAGCAGATGCTTACTTGATGATCTTCGTGACCGTACCGGCGCCGACGGTACGTCCACCCTCACGGATGGCGAAGCCGAGGCCCTCCTCCATGGCGATCGGCTGGATCAGCTCGACCGTCATGTCGGTGGTGTCGCCGGGCATGACCATCTCGGTGCCCTCGGGCAGCGAGATGACGCCGGTGACGTCGGTGGTGCGGAAGTAGAACTGCGGGCGGTAGTTCGTGTAGAACGGGTTGTGACGGCCACCCTCGTCCTTCGACAGGATGTACGCGGTGCCCTCGAAGTCGGTGTGCGGCGTGACCGAACCCGGCTTGACGATGACCTGACCGCGCTCGACGTCTTCACGCTTGGTACCGCGGAGCAGCAGACCACAGTTCTCGCCGGCCCAGGCCTCGTCGAGCTGCTTGTGGAACATCTCGATACCCGTGACCGTGGTCTTGACGGTCGGACGGAGTCCGACGATCTCGACCTCGGAGTTGATGGCCAGCGTGCCACGCTCGGCGCGACCCGTGACGACGGTTCCACGGCCGGTGATCGTGAAGACGTCCTCGACGGGCATCAGGAACGGCTTGTCGCGGTCACGCTCCGGGTCCGGAACGCTGTCGTCGACGGCCTGCATCAGGTCCAGGATCGCCTGGACCCACTTCTCGTCGCCCTCGAGGGCCTTGAGAGCGGAGACGCGGACGACAGGAGCGTCCTCGTCGAAGCCCTGGCCGGCGAGCAGCTCGCGGACCTCGAGCTCGACGAGCTCCAGGATCTCCTCGTCGTCGACCATGTCGGACTTGTTCAGCGCGACGAGCAGGTAGGGAACGCCGACCTGCTTGGCGAGCAGCACGTGCTCACGCGTCTGAGCCATCGGGCCGTCGGTGGCGGCGACCACGAGGATCGCGCCGTCCATCTGAGCCGCACCGGTGATCATGTTCTTGACGTAGTCGGCGTGGCCGGGAGCGTCGACGTGCGCGTAGTGGCGCTTCGGGGTCTCGTACTCGATGTGCGAGATGTTGATGGTGATACCACGCTGGCGCTCTTCCGGCGCCGAGTCGATGGAAGCGAAGTCACGCTGCACGTTGGTGTCGGACGGGTACTTGTCAGCAAGCACCTTCGAGATCGCTGCGGAGAGCGTGGTCTTGCCGTGGTCGACGTGACCGATCGTTCCGATGTTGACGTGCGGCTTGGTCCGCTCGAACTTGGCCTTAGCCACTGGGTCCTCCTCAGGACGTCGTTGTAGAGGTGACCGGGCACTGGTTTGCGACCGGTTCTCTACGGGTTAGGTTCTCAGTTTAGTAGAGAGGGAATGTGAAGTTGTAGGTGACCTGGGAACCCCGCGGCGCTTCGCCGTGCTCGGCGCCGCGGGGAACCCAGAAGGGTGATTACTCGCCCTTGGTCTTCTGGACGATCTCGTCCGCCACCGCGCGGGGAACCTCAGCGTAGCTGTGGAACTCCATCGAGTAGACGGCGCGGCCCGAGGTCTTCGAGCGCAGGTCGCCGATGTAGCCGAACATCTCGGACAGCGGCACCTGAGCGCGGACGACCTTGACGCCGGCGGCGTCTTCCATCGACTGGATCTGGCCACGGCGCGAGTTCAGGTCACCGATGACGTCGCCCATGTACTCCTCCGGAGTACGGACCTCGACGGCCATCAGCGGCTCGAGCAGCACGGGGTTGGCACGGCGAGCGGCCTCCTTGAAGCCCATGGAGCCCGCGATCTTGAACGCCATCTCCGAGGAGTCGACGTCGTGCGCTGCACCATCGACGATGGTCGCCTTGACGCCGACCATCGGGTAGCCCGCGAGCACACCGACGTTCATCGCGTCCTGGAAACCAGCATCGATCGAGCCGATGTACTCACGGGGGATGCGACCACCGGTGACGGCGTTCACGAACTCGTAAGTCGTCTCGGAGTCAAGCTCGAGCGGCTCGATGTTGAACTGGATCTTCGCGAACTGTCCAGAACCACCGGTCTGCTTCTTGTGCGTGTAGTCGTGCTTCTCGACGGTCTTGCGGATCGTCTCACGGTACGCGACCTGCGGCTTGCCGACGTTCGCCTCGACGCGGAACTCGCGCTTCATGCGGTCGACGAGGATGTCGAGGTGCAGCTCGCCCATGCCCTTGATGGTCGTCTGACCGGTCTCGGGGTTGAGCTCCGTGCGGAAGGTCGGGTCCTCCTCAGCGAGCTTCTGGATCGCGAGACCCAGCTTCTCCTGGTCGGCCTTGGTCTTCGGCTCGATCGCGACCTCGATCACGGGCTCCGGGAACGTCATCGACTCGAGGACGACCGGAGCTGCCGGGTCGGCGAGGGTGTCACCGGTGGTGGTGTCCTTCAGGCCGATGACCGCGTAGATGTTGCCGGCGGTCAGCGAGTCGACCGGGTTCTCCTTGTTGGCGTGCATCTGGAAGATCTTCCCGATGCGCTCCTTCTTGCCCTTGGTCGAGTTGACCACGGCGGAGCCCGAGTCGAGGTGACCCGAGTAGACGCGCACGTAGGTGAGGCGACCGAAGAACGGGTGCACGGCGACCTTGAAGGCCAGCGCCGAGAACGGGTCGTTGGCGTCGGGGTGACGCTCGATGATCGTGTCGTAGTCCTTCGGGTCGTGCGCCTCGATGGCACCGACGTCGAGGGGGTTCGGCAGGAAGTCGACGACCGCGTCGAGCATCGGCTGGACACCGCGGTTCTTGAACGCGGAACCGCAGAGCACCGGGTAGATCTCGCTCGCGACGGTCAGCTTGCGGATCGCGCCCTTGATCTCGGCGACCGTGAGCTCCTCGCCGCCGAAGAACTTCTCGAGCAGCGCGTCGTCGGTCTCGGCGACGACCTCGAGGAGCTGCTGACGGTACTCGTCCGCCTTCTCCTTGAGGTCGGCGGGGATCTCCTGGACTTCGTACTTGGCGCCCATGGTGACATCACCCTTGGAGTCGCCGGGCCAGACCAGTGCACGCATCTCGATCAGGTCGATGACGCCGATGAAGTCGTTCTCCGCACCGATGGGCAGCTGGATGACCAGCGGCTTGGCGCCGAGGCGGCTGACGATCGTGTCGACCGTGAAGTAGAAGTCGGCACCGAGCTTGTCCATCTTGTTGACGAAGCAGATGCGCGGCACGTTGTACTTGTCGGCCTGACGCCACACGGTCTCGGACTGGGGCTCGACGCCCTCCTTGCCGTCGAACACGGCGACCGCACCGTCGAGGACGCGGAGCGAGCGCTCCACCTCGACCGTGAAGTCCACGTGACCGGGGGTGTCGATGATGTTGATCTGGTTCTTGTTCCAGAAGCAGGTCACGGCGGCAGACGTGATCGTGATGCCGCGCTCCTTCTCCTGCTCCATCCAGTCGGTGGTCGAGGCGCCGTCGTGCGTCTCGCCGAGCTTGTGGTTGACGCCCGTGTAGAACAGGATGCGCTCGGTCGTCGTGGTCTTGCCGGCATCGATGTGCGCCATGATGCCGATGTTGCGGACCTTGCTCAGGTCCGTGAGCACGTCTTGTGCCACAGGAGTGTCCTTATCTTTTGGAGCAGTCTTACTGCGAAGAGGGGGTGCCCGTCCCCCGACGGGAGGCCGGGGGACGGGCGAAGCTGTTTACCAGCGGTAGTGAGCGAACGCGCGGTTCGACTCGGCCATCTTGTGCGTGTCCTCGCGGCGCTTGACCGCGGCACCCAGGCCGTTGGACGCGTCGAGGATCTCGTTCTGGAGACGCTCGGTCATCGTCTTCTCACGACGGCCCTTCGCGTAGCTCACGAGCCAGCGCAGAGCGAGCGTGTTGGCGCGGTGAGGCTTGACCTCGACCGGCACCTGGTAGGTCGAACCACCGACGCGGCGGCTGCGGACCTCGAGGGTCGGGCGCACGTTGTCGAGCGCCTTCTTGAGCGTGGCGACGGCGTCCTGGCCGTTCTTCGCCTCGACACCGCGGAGGGCGCCGTAGACGATCGACTCGGCCAGCGACTTCTTGCCGTCGACGAGGATCTTGTTCACCAGCGAGGTGACGATCGGTGCGCCGTATACCGGGTCGTTGACGACGGGGCGCTTCGGGGCGGGTCCCTTACGAGGCATCTAACTCAACCCTTCTTCGCGCCGTAGCGGGAACGAGCCTGCTTACGGTTCTTGACTGCCTGGGTGTCCAGGGCGCCACGGACGATCTTGTAACGCACACCGGGAAGGTCCTTGACACGACCGCCGCGCACGAGCACGAGCGAGTGCTCCTGCAGGTTGTGGCCCTCACCGGGGATGTACGCGGTGACCTCGGTGCCGTTGCGGAGCTTCACACGAGCGACCTTGCGCATCGCCGAGTTCGGCTTCTTCGGGGTGGTGGTGTAGACGCGGGTGCAGACCCCGGCCTGCTGCGGGTTCGACTTGAGCGCCGGCGCCTTGGTCTTGGTGACCTTGGGCGAGCGACCCTTGCGAACCAACTGCTGAATGGTTGGCACGTTCTCTCCTCATAGTGCTGCACGGTGACAGCGTGATGGGTTTCACATCATGACCCACCGGCACGCCGGAATCGACGAGCTTTTGGTGTGGTGGGTATGCCGTGGGGGCGGACCGGCATGGTGCCGACGCCCAGCGCGCACGTCGAGACGTGCACACACCTGGTCAAGTGTAATGCCGCGTAACGTGGCGGTCAAATGAGCGTGCGGCCGCGAACCGTCGCGAGGATCAGGGGATGTCGGGATCGAAGGGCGAGTCCAGCGACTCGGTCAACTCCGCCAGCAGCGCCTCGATCTGAGGCTCGACATGCTGGGAGATCGCCGCCTGGATGACGATCCGGTGCCCGAGCAGCATGTTGCAGATCTCCCGGCCGACCATGTTGGCGTACTCGTCGGCGAGGGCGACTTCTTGGCGGAGGGCGATCTTCGCCTCCTCCGTGAGCGGTGGCAGCGCCGGGAGCTCTGCGGCGGAGTCGTCGGCGAGGCCGGCGATCGTGAACAGGAACGGTGCTCCGGGTACCGGCTCCGGATCGAGCGGGAGCCCGTCGAACTCGGGGTCGAGGTCTTCGGCCGGTCGGTAGCTGCGGGCGCGATTGCGTGCGGCCTGCTGGTCGAGCTCTCGCTGCAGCATCGGGAGGTTCTGCGCCGTGTACTCGGCGACCGCGTGGTCGACGATGGTCTTGATCCGGGTCGAGAGCCCATGCTGCACGCCGTGGGGCGCGTTCGCGCCGATCCCGGCGGCGGCGAGGATCGGAGATCCCAGACAACGACGGCAGGGCGCGACGCGGCCTCGATGGGTCGCCGGCTCCCAGCGCGGCACCCAGCGCAACCAGGCCTCGACGGCTTGGTCCACTTGCGTCTCCAGTGAGCGCTCCACCCCACCAGCGTACGGCGCGTCGCCCTTCACCGCGTCGATTTCCCCTTCCGCGGCGGGGCGTGGAAGGTCACTCGTCCTCGTCGCGCTCCCAAGGCCAACGCGGATGCTCAGCACGAGTGCGGCGGAGAGCGATGCCACCCCACGCGGCGATCAGCGCCGCCACGAGCAGCACCGCGCTCACTCCACCCCGGACGAGGTCCCCGGCGACCGCCGTGCCGATCACGACGTCCGACGTTCCGAGGAGAACGGCGAACCACACGACCGCGAGATGCGCGAGGACAGTGACGAGCGCGATCGTGATCGTGGAGACGAAGGACGGACGCCGGGTCCGGAGGGTCACCCCCAGGAGCACCGCGAAGGCGACGACCGCGGCGAGCATCCCCACCACCCCCGGAGCCTGACCGAGGTCGGGGGTCGAGATGATGTCGGTGTCGGTCGCCACGCTCAGGGCACCGAGCCCGAACACCGCGAGCGCGAAGAAGCTGATGGTGGCGAGCACCACCGCCAAGACAGCCGAAACCCCCGCGGACTCGGGCCCGCGGGGGTTCGGCGTGGTGGAGTTCGTGACTACCTCGACAGCGTCGGACCGGCTTCGAGGGTGCGCTCGTACTCGCGCTGCGCCTCGGCGTTCAGCTCGGTCTTGCGCGCACCGCTGCGGGACACCCATGCGCCGAACCAGATGGTCAGCTCACGGGCGAACACGAACGCGGCGATCGCCAACGGTGCCAGCAGCTGTTCCCCGACGAGGTCGAGTCCCTGCGAGGCGGTGAGCTTCCAGAACGGCGCCTCGAACAGCTGCCCGAGGATATGGCCGGCGTACGCGATGACGCCGACGAGGAGACCGAACACGACCCAGAGGCCCCAGCGTCCGCGGTTGATGATCGCGCCGAGCAGCCAGAACCCGAGGAAGAACACGACGACGGGCGTCCAGTATCCCCACGTGAGCAGCGGCGCGAGCGCCGCTTCACCGATGTTCTCGCCCGTGACATCACCGGCGACCGCGCCGAATCCCAGCGCCGCGCCCAGGTAGAGCACGGCGAAGACGAGGGTCGCGAGCAGACCGATGAGCCCGGCGGTTCCGCGGTTTCCGCGATCGCGCGGCGGCTCCGGAGCCTGCACGAAGATCGGCTGCGGCTGGGCCGCGGCCGCACCCGCGCTCGCGGCGATCAGCGGCTCCGACGGGACGACACGGGTGTCGGCCTCATCGCCATACTGCGCGTAGGCACCCCCGGCCATGCCGGACTGTTCGTGGCCGAACGGTGCGGGCTCGGCCACGACCGGTTCAGGGAAGAAGGAAGCACTGTCGGCGTCGGCCTCAGCGCGGACATCGCGCACGTCGGGGTTCGATGCGGCGGCCGGCGTCGCTGTCGCGGCGGGGGGCGGAGGAGCGAACGTGCCGGGGTGTTCCCGCTCGGCCTCTTCGAAGGCGGCGAGGTCGGGGTCGACGGGCGCGGCGACGGGGTCGACGGGACCGTCGTCCACGCTGTCGTTCGCGCCGGGAACATCCGCGCCCGCGGCGGCGGCGTCTGCGAGACCGGCGTTCGCGCTGCCGACGACGTCGTCGACGTCAGCCGGCTTCTCGGGCTGGGGGCCGTCGGGATCACTCATGGGGTGCGCCTCTCATCGGATATGTGCATTGCGAGGGTACCGCCGCGTGAACGGCCGCTCACGCAGGCGTGCCGACGTGTCGCCATGCGGGTGAGGACGGGCCGGTCGCCACCGCTCAGGGGAGGGCGGTGCGCAGGGCGTCGCCCGCGAACGCGGCCAGCACGGGAAGGATCGGGAGGGACAGCCAGACGAGCGCCCCGATGATCGCGGCACAGACGACACCGGCGAACCAGCTCATCGCGATGCTGCGCCCAGCCACTCGTGCCATATCCTCACGCTACGACGGGCAGGGCGAACTCGCGGGCCGCAACGCCGAGCGATGACGCGGTCGCTGCACGGTCAGGCGGCGGTGCGCCCCCGCAGCCTCCAGAGCAGCCACAGGCCCGATGCGGGGATGAGGAGGAAGCCGAAGAGGAGCAGGAGGTGCCAGATGCTGAGACTCGGCACCAGCGGATTGTTCGTGACGTCGTCCGGCCCGGGACCGGACCCGGAGGAGCTTCCCGAGGAGGCGAACTCCACGAAGCTCATGAACTGCAGGAGCAGCAGCGACAGCGCGCCGAACACGAACGGCACGACGATCGAGACGACCTTCTCCCACGTCTTCCACAGGGCGCTCAGCGAGACGAGCACCGCTCCGACGAACCACCCGAGTACCGGGACGATGAATCCGCCGAAACTCAACGTCAGTGCCGCCGTGATCGCGAACCCTCGCGTCGACGTCGATGGGCGGCGCGGCGCCGGCGGGGCGGAGACCGGGGCGGCGACCACGATCCTCGGGCTGTCCGGGACCTCGTCCTGGGCCTCGCGCGCGATCGCGGCCGGATCCCCCAGCCGCGCGATCCGTGCGGCCATCGCTTCGGCGTCGAGCCCCTCGAGCTCTTCGACGATGCCGCCGCGGATGTCGGAGGCGACGCCGTGCGGGAGGTCTCGCATGGCCTCATCGAGCCGCGTGAGGTAGTCGTCGCGCAGTGCGTGTGCGTCTGTCTGTGTCATGGTCGTCCCTCTCCGACGATGCCCGTGACGACACGGGCGAACGGTGTCCATTGGTCGCGGAAGCGCTCGAGCTGCTGCACACCCGCCTCCGTGAGCCGGTAGTACTTGCGCACCGGACCGCTCTCGGACGGCTGGTCGAACGTGCTGACCCAGTCGGCGTCACGCAGCCGCCCCAGAAGCGGATACAGCGTGCCGATGCTGGCGATCAGTCCGGCGCGTGTGAGTGCGTCCGCCAGCTGCCAGCCGTACATCGGCTCGCGCGCGAGCAGGCCGAGCACGCAGTACTCGACGACCCCCTTGCGCATCTGGGCGCCGACGTCAGCTGTCATGCATCACAAGATAGCATGCGACACAAGCTACCGCGACCGGCCGATACGCGAGGCGGTCCGAAGGCGGTCAGCCCTTGGTCGCGCCCGCCGTCAGTCCGCCGACGATGTACTTCTGCAGGAACAGGAACAGGATCATCACCGGGATCGCCGCCATCACGGCACCGGCAGAGAACGCCGACCAATCCGCGTAGCGCGGGTTGGCCACGAGCTTGGTGAGCCCGACGACCAGCGTCTGCTGGTCGACGTCGACGAGCATCACACTCGCGATCACGTATTCGTTGACGGTGCCGATGAAGGACAGCAGCCCGACGACGGCGAGGATCGGCGCGACCAGGCGCAGGATGATCGTGAAGAAGATCCGGGCATGTCCGGCGCCGTCGATGCGGGCGGCCTCGTCGATCTCCTTGGGGATCGTATTGAAGAAGCCGTACATCAGATACGTGTTCACGCCGAGTGCGCCCCCGAGGTACACCAGGATGAGTCCCGTGTGGGTGTTGAGCCCGATCGCCGGGAACCAGTCCCCCAGCGTCGACATGAGCAGGAAGATCGCAACGACGGCGAGCAGCTGCGGGAACATCTGCACCACGACGATCGTGACGAGTCCGACGCGGCGCCCGGCGAATCGCATGCGGGAGAACGCATATGCGGCGCACGCGCCGATGAAGACCGTGACGGCGCCCGTGACGACCGCGATGAGCAAGGTGTTCAGGAACCAGGTGCCATAGGGGTTCTGCGGATCACTCAGGATGCGCACGTAGCTGTCGATCCCGATCGCCGAGAACAGCTGATTCGATCCGGTGAGCGTCCCCTTCGGGTTCAGCGAGGCCGACACGACGTACAGGAGGGGGAACAGGGCGAATACGCTGACGACGATCGCGACGAGGTGACGCCACCCGGTGTCGGCGAACCAGGCGCCGAGAGTGCGTCGGCGCGCGGCGGGGGCGTGTGTGTCGGTGGCGGGGCTGGCGGTGCTCATGTCAGTTCAGCTCCTCGAGGGCCTTGGTCTTGCGGAAGCTGATGATCGAGATGGTCGCGACCACGATGAAGATCAGGATGGTGAAGGCGGAGGCGAGACCGTAGTCGCGCGTCTGCCCGGTGAAGGCCACCTTGTACACCATCGAGATCAGGATGTCGGTGTGTCCCACGGGGATCGACACGTCGCTGAATCGCGGCCCGCCCTTGGTGAGCATGTAGATCAGGTTGAAGTTGTTGAAGTTGAACGCGAAGGACGAGATCAGCAACGGCGCGACCGTGACGAGCAGCAGCGGGAGCTTGATGCGCCGGAACACCTGCCAGGGGTTCGCGCCGTCCATGACGGCCGCCTCGTTCACGTCCTCCGGGATGCCCTGGAGGGCACCCATGCACACCAGGAACATGTACGGGAAGCCGAGCCACAGGTTGACCAGCAGGACCGACACCTTCGCGAGCGTCGGATCCGTGAGCCACGGGATCGCCGCACCTCCGAACAGGACCTGGTTGATGAAGCCGAAGCTCTCGTTCATCATCCCGGCCCAAACGAGTGCGGAGAGGAACGCGGGGAACGCGTACGGCAGGATCAGGATGATCCGGTATCCGTTGCGGAAGCGCATCCGGGTGTTGTTGAACACCAGCGCGAGCAGGAGCCCGAGGAAGAACGTCGACGCGACCGAGATCACCGCGAACGCGAACGTCCACAGGGTGACCGAGATCAACGGCCCACGAATAGAGGAATCGGTGACGGCACGGACGAAGTTGTCGAAGCCGACGGTCGTCTGCCACCCGGGCAGCAGCTGCTCCCCGTCCGCCGCGGTGAAGGCTCCGTCACCCTCGTCGGAGTAGACGGTGCCGGTGGTGGTGTCCGTGATCGTGTCGGCAGGCGCGTCGTACTCGAGCGTCGAGACGTACAGATACCCCTTCTGGCCGTCCGGAGCCCGCAGGCTGCCGTCGTTGGGGTCATCGCTGAACGGGACGGAGAGCTTCTCGAGCTCTTCCGAGAGCGTGAAGACGGTCGCAAGCGGGAGCGTCGTCCAGCCGTCGACCGCGATGGCCTGACCGCCCGCGAACTCGGCGTCGACCTCTTCGAGCGGCTGCTCGGACGTGCCGAGGAGGGCGTCGCCGGACTCCGGGTCCGTCACGAGGAACCCGTACGTCCCGAACTGCTCGACGACGGTAACGGGGTAGGTGGGCGAGTCCTCGACCCGCTCCTGTGCCGAGGCGAGGAGCGAGGAGATCGCCTGCTCCTTGGTGCCGTTGTGGCCGGTGCCGTAGTTGGTGAAGCCGATGTACCCGGTGTAGAGGAGCGTGAACACCTGGAACACGACCAGGAAGATGATGCCGGGGGTGAGGTACTTCGCTGCAATGCGCTTGCGCGAGAAGTAGATGTAGTTGACGAGGACGGCGACCGCGACGACGACGCCGAGGATCAGCCACTCCTGGTTCGCGAAGAGCACGAACGCGGCGTAGAGCGCGATCGCATCGACCACCGCCAGCAGGAGGATCTTCAGCAGCATCCAGCCGATCGGTCCGGATGCGGCCTCCGCGATCTTCGCGGCCTGGCGCTGACGTCGGGTCGGAGGAGCCGTGCGCTCGTCGGTGTCTGTCATGTCGTCCTCGTCATGATCCTGCCGGGGCGGGCGGTGGTCGCCGTCCGCCCCGGCAGGGCCCGTGTGATGGCTGTTACTTGATCGCTGCGGTGACGTCGTCGACGAGCTTCTGCCACGTCGTCGTCGGGTCCGCTCCGTTGATGATCGCCGCCTCGGCGACACCCCAGAACTGCCAGACCGAGCCCATGGCCGGGATCGCCGGCATCGGGACGGCGTCGGCACCGACGGCCTGGAAGCCGGCGATGATCGGGTCGGATGCCGCCGTGTCGGCCGCCGCCGTGAGCGCGGGCAGGACGTTGCCGGCCTTGAACAGCTCGAGCTGGACGTCTTCCGTGCCGAGGTAGTTGACCAGGAAGTCGTTCGCCGCGACCTTGTTCTTGGACTCGGAGCTCACGAAGAAGCCCTTGACGCCGGCGAACGGCGATGCGGTCTCACCGGTCGGGCTCGGGATCGGGTCGATCGCGACGTTGATGCCGGCGTCGGTGGCCGCCCCCACGTTCCAGGGACCGGTCAGCCAGAAGGCCGCGGTGCCGTCGAGGAACTGCTGCTTGGCGATCTCACCGTCGATGTCGGTGTTCAGCACGCCGGCCGCGCCCTGCACGCCGAGCCAGTCGGCGAAGGCGAAACCGCCCTCGCTGCCGAGCTGGAGGTCGGTGGCGTCGTAGCTGCCCGTGTCATCCGTGCCGAAGACCGGAGCGCCGAAAGCCGTCTGGAAGGGGTACAGGTGGTACGGGTTGCCCTCGGCGCCCTGCTCCACGACGAACGTGCCCTGGGCGATCATGTCGTCGAAGCTGGGCGGGGCGGTCGGGACCAGGTCGGCGTTGCGCAGCACGGCGATGTTCTCGACGGCGTAGGGAAGCATGTAGACGGTGCCGTCATACGTCGCGGCCTGCAGCGCGACCGAGAGGTAGTCCCCCGCGCTGTCACCGAGCTCGATCGGAGCGACGACGCCGTTCGTCGACAGCTCCCCGAGCCAGTCGTGCGCGCCCATGACCACATCGGGTCCCTTGCCGGTCGGCACCTGCTGGATGAAGTCGTCCTTCATGTCGTCGACGGACTTGCCCAACAGCTCCACCGTGACCCCGGTCTTGTCCTCGTACGCGTCCGCCGCCCCCTGCAGGGCGTCGACGCGCTCGGCGTCGACCCAGACGACGAGCGTGCCGCTGTCCTCGGAGCCGGAGGTGTCATCGCCGCTGGTCCCCGTGGAGCAGCCGGCGAGCGTCAGAGTCGAAACGATGGCGATCGCGCCCGCGGCGGCGATGCCCCTCTTGTTCACCTTCATTGGTGTGTGCCTCTCTCAGTGCTGGGTGGCCTGCACAGACTGCAAGCGCTTACAGTATGCATCGAAGCAAGGGCGATTTGCAACGAAGAGAGCGGGTGATATCAACCTGTGACCGGGGCGAACTCGCAATTTCGTAGTGAAAACGCTTCCACGACGGCAGGAAACTGGGAGGTAGCGGCACGACGCGATACCGTCGAGAGATGCGGAAAATCCGACGCTCGTGGCTGCTCGGCGGTATCGGACTGATCTCGTGCGGCATCGTCGGCATCGCACGGAGCTCCGTATTGGGTGCTCCCGGAGCGGACGTCGTCCTCGCGCTCCTCAGCGACCTGCTCTGGGCCGGCGCGATCCTCCTCCTGTCCATCGGCCTGAGTCGCGAGGCGAGCGTCGTCGCACGAAGACCCTTGGGACTGAGCGCCTCCGCGGTCGTCGCCCTCTGGCCGGTGACGGCCACAGTCCTCGGGCCGCTCGTCCTCCCCCAGGAGCCGACGGCGACGGAAGCATGGCAGACCTGGTCGTATCTGTCGGTGCTGATCCCGCTCATCTCCGGGGTGATCGCCGCGATGCAGGTGGCCCGCGCGCGTACGGTGCCAGCGCCCTGGAACGGGGCTCCGCTCTGGGCGCTCGGCGTTCAGACGATCGTCTGGGTGGTTCCGCAGGCCGTCGGCGCGAGCTCCCCCCGCGCGCTCATCGAGATGGCCGCCGTTCTTCCCGCGCTCGGGCTCCTCGGCTTCTTGTCCACCACTCTCGGGCTCGGCATCGTGGCGGTGACGCTCGCCGGCCACCGTCGGGTCAACACCGTGCCTGTGTTCGAATCAGCGGGTCCCGACACACCCGTTGCCTAGAATTGCAGAATGGCAAACGACTCTAGCTTTGACATCGTCTCGAAAGTGGATCACCAGGAGGCTGAGAACGCCGTGAACCAGGCCCGCAAGGAGGTCGAGCAGCGCTACGACTTCAAGGGCACCGGGGCGTCGATCGCCTGGAGCGGCGAGCAGATCCTGATCACCGCGAACACCGAGGAGCGGGCGAAGGCCGTTCTCGACGTGTTCCAGTCCAAGCTCATCAAGCGCGGCATCTCCCTGAAGAGCCTCGAGTCGGGCGACCCCTTCGCCAGCGGAAAGGAGTTCCGCATCGTATCGACGCTCAAGGACGGCATCTCCTCGGAGAACGCGAAGAAGATCGGCAAGATCATCCGCGACGAGGGACCCAAGGGCGTCAAGAGCCAGATCCAGGGCGACGAGCTGCGCGTCCAGTCGAAGAGCCGCGACGACCTCCAGGAGGTCATCGCGCTTCTCAAGGGTGCCGATCTCGACCTCGATCTGCAGTTCATCAACTACCGCTGACCCCGGCGGCTGGTACGCAAGAGGGGGCTGGATGCCACGGCATCCGGCCCCCTCTCTGCGTATGTCTCCGAATGGATGCAGTTGTACTGCTCGTGTTGGCGCGAGGGTGGAGACCTTCGGGATCCACGCGACCTCCTGGTGCAGTGGCCCTCCGAGCCTGAACGTCGGGTGCTCGGGACACAAGCGTACGGGGAGCGCATCCATGCGGAACATCGGATCGACATCGACGGGCATCGGTGAGAGCAAGCAGCTTCTGGCGGAGGAGGTCTTCCGGCACATCGGCACGCAGATCGTCACGGGCACACTGACGGAGGGAGAACGCATCCGCGACGTCGACGTCGCCGAGGAACTGCACGTCTCGCGGACACCGGTGCGAGAGGCTCTGCAACGTCTCGAACGGCTCGGCATGGTGATGATGTATCCGAGCCGGTACACCGAGGTCACCTCCGTGACGGCGGAGACCGAGGCGCAGTCGCTCGTCTTCGCCGGCTGCCAGGCCGGCATCGCCGCGCGTCTGGCGGTCCCCCGGCTCACCGCGACGCAGCGCGCACACGTCGTCCGCCTCGTGGCGGCGATGTACGCCACACTCGACGACGGCGCGAAGACGTCCGACGCCCGCTGGGCGGTCTTCTCCTACCTGGGCGAGCATTGCGGCAACACCCAGCACCGGGCGCTGATGGAGGACGCGAGCATGGCTCTCCTCCGCAACCTCCGGAACTGGAAGATCACGCCGACGGACCGCGACCGCATGCGGCAGATCTACCTCGACTTCCGCGACGCCGTCCTCGACGGTGACGGGGGACGCGCCGAGCAGCTCGTCCGGTCGATGCACTACCTCTGAGGAAACTCCGTACCTCTGAGGAAACTCAGTCGGCCGCTCGCCAGCCCGTGACCCATCGGTCCAGCCGCCGGTACGCGTCTTCTCGCGCCTCGTGACGTGAGAGGAAGACATCGTGCAGAGCTCCGTCGATGCGCTCCACAGTGACCGTCGAGCCCAGGCGGAGAGCCGCACGGGCGATGTCGTCGACCACTAGCACGGAGTCCGCCGACGTCAGCTCCTCGGACCAACGGGTCGGAGGCACGAACCTCGCGGACAGCAGCACGCACACCGGAGCGGTGATCGAGAGTCCCCCGGCGACGGTCTTGTGACCCGAGAGGATCGCATGCAGCCATCCGGCGTAGACCGCCATGGTCTGCACCGGGCGCCAGAGGGGGTTCACCTCCATCGGGTCGTCAGGATCGGCGACCTCCTGCTGGGCGCGGGTGTAGAACCCGAGATCGACCTGCGGTGCGGCCTCCAGCGGACGGATCCGTGCCTGCAACTCGACCATCGGCGCGATCGCCGCCCTGGCGGGGGCGAACTGGAACTCCAACCACGGGCTGTTCAGGATCACCGCATCGGCCACGCCCGGATGCCGTGACGCCCACAGGCTGAGCGTGAGACCGCCGGTGGAGTGCCCGAGCAGGACGAGGCGCCGGTCGGATTCACCCCCGCCTTCCCCGCGTCCCATCTCCGTCAGAGCCGCGGCGATGTCTTCGTCGTAGGTGGCCAGGTCGGCGACGTAGCCGGGCGTCTGCCCCTCGCGGAGGCTGCGCCCGTACTTGCGGAGATCGAGGGCGAAGAAGCGCGCACCCCGCGAGGTCCAGAAGCGCGCGAGTCGCTTCTGGAAGAAGTAGTCCGACCACCCGTGCACGTAGAGCACGTCGACGCCGTCGAGCTGCGGCGCACGGCGGCGCACCCGGTCCCACCACCCCGGCTCCGCGGGAAGGGCGCGCACCAGCGTCGCGACGACGGGCCCTTGGTCGTCCGCGCCGAGATCGAGCGTGAGCTGCTCGAACTCGTCGCCGAGCACGTCGGGCGTCCAGTCGGCCATGCGGTCCTCCCCCGTCATCGCCAGGCTAGCCCAGGCGCGACGCCGAGAGCGGGTCCGGCGCTACTCGCCCCGGGAGACGCGGACCATCTCGTCGCGCGGGACGACCTTGACGCGAGCGCGCTCCTGCGGCGCACCGAGGGCGATCTCGTGCTCGTCGAGGCGGTGCCAGCCGTCCAGGTCGGTCCACTGCACGCCGCGCTCCTGCAGGAGAGCGACGATCGCCTCCTCCGACGGGTCCTCCGGGTGCCACCAGGAGCCCTGATCGTTGATGATGTGCCGCACGGTCTCCATGGCGTCGGACTTCGTGTGGCCGATCAGACCCACCGGGCCGCGCTTGATCCACCCGGTCGCATAGATGCCGGACACGCGCTCGTTCGAATCCTTCGCGAGCACCTGGCCCTCGCGGTTCGGGATCACACCGTGCTTCTTGTCGAAGGGCACACCCGGCAGCGGCGAACCGAAGTAGCCGATGGCGCGGTACAGCGCCTGGAGCGGGACCTCGCGCATCTCGCCCGTGCCCACGGCGCCGCCCTGTCCGTCGGGCCGCGTGCGCTCGTACACCAGCGCCGCCACGCGACCGTTCTCGTCCTTGCGCACTTCGACGGGGCGCGCCCAGAAGTGCAGGTGGAGGCGCCGTGAGGCCGTGCCTCCCGCGTTGTTGACCGAGTCGCGCTTGCGCCAGGACTGCAGGATGCGGTCGATGACCATGACCTGCTTGTTGCTGGCGACCGCGTCCTTCGAGGCCTCGTCGTAGTCGAAGTCCTCGTCGTACACGACCATGTCGACGTCGCGCAGCTCTCCGAGTTCGCGGAGCTCGAGCGGCGTGAACTTGACCTGAGCGGGGCCGCGCCGACCGAAGACGTGCACATCCGTGACCTCGCTGGCCTGGAGTCCCTCGTACACGTTCTGCGGAACCTCGGTCACGAGCAGGTCCTCCGCGTGCTTCGCGAGCATGCGGGCGACGTCGAGCGCGACGTTTCCGTTGCCGAGGACACCGACGGACGCGGCGTCCAGCGGCCACTCGCGCGGGACATCGGGGTGACCGTCGAACCAGCTGACGTAGTCCGCCGCTCCGTAGGAGGCGACCGCATCGATGCCGGGGATGTCCAGCGAGGTGTCGCGGATCGCGCCGGTCGCGAAGACCACGGCGTTGTAGTGCTTCTTGAGGTCGTCGAGTGTGATGTCCTCGCCGAAGCGCACGTTGCCGAAGAGGCGGATGTCGCCGCGGTCGAGCACGTCGCGCAGAGCCGTGATGATGCCCTTGATGCGAGGGTGATCGGGAGCCACGCCGTAGCGCACGAGACCGTACGGCGCCGGAAGCTGCTCGAAGAGGTCGATCGACACATCGAACTTGCGCTCGGCCTTCAGAAGGATGTCCGCGGCGTAGATGCCGGCGGGGCCCGCACCGACGATGGCCAGTCTGAGCTTGGTCATGGAGGTCCTTTCGTATGCCGTCGCAGCGGGCGCGCGGCCCGACGGGCCGCCCGCGCAGATCAGCTGGATCGTTCGGCGAGGGTCTCTGCGAATCGGGTCAAGGCCTCGCGCACCGTGCCGCGCGGCAACGGACCGAGGGCGTCGATGGCGTCCTGCGTCCAGGCGTGCGCGAGCTCGAGGGTCTTCTGCGTCACCGGGTGGTCGCGCAGCTCGTCCAGGGGCTCGTCGAGGATCGCCGGGTCCGCACCATCCGCGATCCGGGCGACCCCGTCATCGATGCGCGCAGCGAGGTCGGCGGACGCCTCGTCGGCTTCGGCCTTGAGCAGCAGATACGGCATGGTCGGGACACCGGCGCGCAGGTCGGTTCCGGGCACCTTCCCCGTCTCCTCCGGCTTGGCCGAGAGGTCGATCACGTCGTCGAGCAGCTGGAAGGCGACGCCGATCTTCTCGCCGTACATCCGCAGCGGCTCCTCGTACTCGCTCGGGGCGTTGGAGAAGATCACACCGCCCTGCGTGGCTGCGGCGATCAGCGAACCGGTCTTGTCGGCGAGCACCTGGATGTAGAACGCGATCGGGTCGTCGTTCTCCTGCGGGCCGAGAGTCTCGTGCATCTGCCCGAGCACGAGCCGCTCGAACGTATCGGCCTGAAGCCGGATCGCGCGTTCGCCCAGTCGGGACATCAACTGGCTCGCGCGGGAGAACAGGATGTCCCCCGTGAGGATCGCGATGTTGTTCCCCCACACGGCGTGCGCGGCCGGGACGCCGCGTCGGCGGTCCGCCCCGTCCATGACGTCGTCGTGGTACAGCGAGCCGAGATGTGTGATCTCGAGCGCCTTGGCGACGTCGATGACCTCGCGGGTGTTGCCGTCGCCCAGCTGCGCGGCGAGCAGCGTGAGCACCGGTCGGATGCGCTTGCCGCCAGCCTCGTACAGGTAGCGGCTGGCCGCGTCGGCCAGCGGATCGGCGACGCGGACGTCCTCGGCGAGTCCGGTCTCGACCAGCTCCAACCCGTCTTCGATGGCGCGCGCGACGCGGCGGGCGGCGGGGCCGATGAAGACGCGATCGCTGAAGCCGAGACGGCTCGCCAGTCGCGAACCCGGGGCGATGGGGCTCGAAGTCACGTTCCCAGCCTACCTTCGTCGGGTGCCGCGGTTTCGCGCGGAGGAATCACTCCGGCTTGCGTGCTCTGTGCAGGGCGACGATGCCGAACGTGAGATTGCGGTACGCGACGTCCGTCCACCCCGCCTCACGGATCCAGGCCGACAGCTTCTTCTGGTCGGGCCACTCCCGGATCGACTCGTTGAGGTAGTCGTACGCGTCGCCGTTCGTGCCGGCCACGCGTGCGACGCGCGGCAGGACCTGATCGTTGTAGAGCCGGTAGGCACCACGGAACAGCTTGCCCGGAGGGGTGGAGAACTCGTTGATCACGAGCCTTCCTCCCGGCTTGGTCACCCGGAACAGCTCCTGGAGGGCCTTCTTCGGGTCGTTCACGTTGCGCAGCGCATACGACATGGTGACGGCGTCGAACTCGGCATCCGCGAACGGCAGTGCCGTGGCGTCCGCCTGCACGAACGAGAGGTTGCGCATCGCCCCGTGGCGGCGCTGGCCCTCGGCGAGCATCCCCGGCGAGAAGTCGGCCGCGACCACGTCGGCGCCACTGCGGGCGAGAGAGGCCGACGAAGACGCGGTGCCCGCTCCGAGGTCGAGGATCCGCTCCCCCGGCTTCGGCGCGACCGCGCGGGTCGTCGCCGCCCGCCACAGGATGTCGTTGCCGAAGGTCATGGCCGTGTTGGTGCGGTCGTACCCTGCGGCGACCTGGTCGAACATGCCGCTGACGCGGGCGGGGTCCTTGCCGAGATCGGCGCGGTTGGCTTCGTTCGGGGTCACGGCTTCAGTCTAGGCGCGAGACCCAGGGCTTCGAGGCGGTCGAGCCAGGGATCGGCGGTGGCATCGTCGAACGGGGCGGTCTGCGCACGCACCCGCTCCTCGAGGTCGAGGGCGAGCGCCTCGAGATGCGTCATCACGTCGGCGGGATAGCCGTACTGAGCGCTGTGCTCGGCCCACTCGTCGCGGTCGTCGACCCAGGTCCCCCGCGCACCCGCCACCCGCACGACGTCGAGGTCCATGTCGATGCCTGTCGCGAGCAGCGGGTCGTCGGACCAGCGGATGTCCCACCCCAGGTCGATGTAGATGCGCATCCCGCGGCGGTGACGGCGGTTCACGGTCACCGCGTGGTCTCCACTGGCGGGGATGAGCGTCACGTTGGGGCCGCCCGCATGGAACGCGGCCCCGGGGCGCTCGCTGTGCCATCCCACGGGTTGCCCGAGCCAGTCCCCCCACTCGTCGGCCCCGAGGTAGACGCATTCGTGGCGCCAGTGCGGCGAGCCGTCCCACTTTCGCCACTGGAAGACCATCTCGGTGCCGGGTGCGGGGCGTGCATCACTCATCCGCTCACCCTACGACGGCGCGGATCCCTGCCCCCTGAGCGGCATAGGCTGGAACCGTGCACACCACCCCCCTGGTCGTGGAGACCCGAGAGATCGACCCGGTCGAAGATCTGCTCGCCTACACGGATCCCGCCCGCCCGCTCGCCTGGCTGCGGCGCGGGGACGGGATCGTCGCGGTCGGCGAGACGCTCGCGGAGATCCGCCCTCCGGCGCGTCCCGGCGGATCACGCGTCGAAGCCCTCGCGACGGCCTGGCGGGGACTGGCCGCCGAGGCCGAGATCACCGATCCGATCGGGCTCCCGGGCACCGGGCTGGTCGCCTTCGGTGCCTTCACCTTCGATGAGGCGTCGACGGCTGACAGCGTGCTCCTGGTGCCGACGCGCGTGCTCGGCCGACACGGCGACCGGTTCTGGGAGACCCGCATCCGCCTCGCCGACGCAGCAGTCCACGAGGATGCACTCGCCACAGAGCCGTACGGACCCCATTGGGCCGGCACGGTCGGACCGGGCGCGCAGACCCCTCAGCGCTACCAGGACGCGGTGCGCCGGGCCCTGACCCGCATCGCCGACGGCGAGCTGAGCAAGGTCGTGCTCGCGCGCGACCTGACCGGCAGCATCCCTGCGGGGTCCGACCTGCGTCGCCTCGTGCGCGCCCTCTCGACCGGCTACCCCGACACCTGGGCCTTCGCGGTCGACGGCCTGATCGGGGCGAGCCCGGAGACCCTGGTCACCGTGCACGACGGCACCGTCACGGCGCGTGTGCTCGCCGGCACGATCGGGCGCGGGGCCGACGCCGACGCCGACACCGCGGCATCCGCACACCTCGCTTCAAGCGTGAAAGACCTCGACGAGCACCAGTACGCGGTGCAGAGCGTGCTCGCATCGCTGCGCTCCCACACCAGAGCCCTGGCCGCGAGCGAACAGCCCTTCCTGCTGAAACTGCCCAACCTCTTCCACCTGGCGACCGATGTCGAGGGCGAGCTGGCCGACGGCGAGTCGGCCCTGGACCTGGTGCGCGTCCTGCACCCGACCGCAGCGGTCGCCGGCACCCCGACCCCGACGGCGATCGCCGCGATCCGCGACCTGGAGCCCTTCGATCGCGGACGCTACGCCGGGCCGGTGGGCTGGGTGGACGCGGCAGGCAACGGAGAATGGGCGATCGCCCTCCGGTGCGCGCAGTTCACGGCAGGCACCGACGCGATCGGGGTGACCGCCTACGCGGGTGCCGGGATCGTGGCCGGCTCCGACCCGGAGAGCGAGTTGCTCGAGACCCGGGTCAAGTTCCGCCCGCTCGTCGACGCCCTGGCCTAGCTCGCGGCGAGGCGCTCCTTCTCGGCCTCGACGTCGAAGTCGGCGACCGGCCACTGCGGATCGATGTCCTCGAGGGCCGCGAGCAGCAGCTCCTGCACCGCGAGGCGCGCATACCACTTGGCGTTCGCCGGGATCACGTGCCACGGGGCGGCCTCCGTCGAGGTGCGGTCGAAGACCCTCTGGTACGCCTCCATGTACTGCGACCACAGGAGCCGTTCGTCCACATCGCCGGGGTTGTACTTCCAGTGCTTGTCCGGCCGGTCGAGTCGCTCCATGAGCCGCGCCTTCTGCTCCTCCGGCGAGATGTGCAGCATGACCTTGATGATGCGTGTGCCCGACGCCGCCACCCGCGCCTCGAACTCGTTGATCGCGTCGTAGCGGCGCTCGATCTCCGCGGCGTCCGCGAGCCCGCGCACCCGCCCGATCAGGACGTCCTCGTAGTGGGAGCGGTCGAAGACGCCGATGAACCCCGGCTCGGGCAGGCGCTTCTCGACGCGCCACAGGAAGTCGTGGGCGAGCTCTTCCGGAGTCGGGGCCTTGAACGCGGCGAGCGCGACCCCCTGCGGATCGACACCCCCGACCACATGCCGCACGATCCCGCCCTTGCCTGCCGAGTCCATCGCCTGCAGCACGAGCAGCACCGCGTCCTTCGTCACGCCCACCCGGCTTTCGGCGAACAACCGCTCCTGCAGATCGTTGAGCGCGTCGAGCCCGGCCGCGAGATCGCGCACCCCGTGCGACTTGCCGCCGACATAGCCGGGCTTGGTGTCGGGGTCGAGGTCAGCGAGACGGAAACCCTCGTCGACGCGGAGCCGCTGCGTCCAGGTGTGCGCGTTCATACGCACATCCTGCCAGTCAACGCGGCAGCGGCACCTCGATGATCTGACGTCCGCCTCGCGGCGTGGTGAGCGCCTGATCCAGCGCGGTGCGGGTCGTGACCCGCTGGTACTCCCAGCCGTACGCCGACGCCAGGTGTTCCAGTCGCACGGTGTGCGGGGTGTAGAAGGCGCGATCGAGGTCGGCCGGGGGTGCGGAGGCGGCGACTTCCAGCGCGTCGAAGATCGTCCCGCCGCCGTCGTTGCCGACGATGACCTGGAGACGCGGTTCCGCCTCATCCGGCGGCAGCAGCAGGGCACCGACGTCATGCAGGAAGGCGAGGTCGCCCAGCAGCACCCTGGTCACGCCGGGAGCGCCCGCGGCCTGGCTGGCGAGGGCGATACCGGTCGCGGTCGCGATCGTGCCGTCGATCCCCGCGAGACCGCGGTTCGCGTGGACGGGCACCTTCTTGCCCCCGAGCACCTGGTCGGCCACGCGCACCAGCCGCGACGAGCCGAAGACGAGCCGATCGTGCGGCCAGGTGGCCCGCCACACGGCATCGACGAGCAGCTCGCGATCGAGCGGGCGCCGGACCGCGACGAGTTCGGCCTTCACGGCTTCCCGACGGGCGGCGAAGTCCGTGGAGGCGAGGCCTTCCGGATCCGGGGCGTTCTCGCTCAGGTCGACGGTCTCGGCGGCGGAGGCCTGGAGCCACGCACCGAGCCACGCACGATCGGCGGCACCGGAGGCGACCGTGGCGGCCCCGACGGCGCGCGTGCGGTGGTTCAGGTTGAGCTCCTCCCCTCCGCGACGGACGGCCACCACGTCGACATCCTGGCGCGAGAGCAGGGCCGTCGCTTCCCGGCTGAGGGTCGGGTGACCCAGCACGACCACGCGCTCGATACGTCCACCGAGCTCTTCCTGCGCGAGGAGGCGGCGATACCCGTGCACGATCTGCCGACCGAACCGGGCCCCGCTCACGATCTCGGCGATCAGCGGCCACCCACCGGCGTAGGCGATCTCCTCGGCGTCCGGCCCGGCATCGGCACCGGCCAGCACGACGGTGCGCGGACCCCGGGCGAGCTCGAACGAGTCGGCCGCACGCCGGACGGGCGTATCGCCGGGAGCAACCCTGACTTCGGGGAATGCGCCGGAGAGCGGCTCACGCGACGGCAGGTTCACGTGGACGGGTCCTGCGACGCCGGGAAGCGCATCGACGTCGCGCACGCCCATCGCCGCGGCCACCGCACGCTCGGCGAGCCCTGCCCACTCGCCGTCTCCCGGAACCGGCGCGTCGACCTGATCGCGCACCCAGGGGTGGAACAGACCGTTCTGCAGCGTCGCCTGGTTGGCACCGACGCCCCGCAGCTCGGGTGGGCGATCAGCGGTGAGCAGCAGCAGCGGCACGCCCGAGTGGAACGCCTCCATCACCGCGGGCAGCAGATTCGCGACGGCCGTCCCCGAGGTGCAGATCACCGCGGCGGGGACCTGCGTCTCCCTGGCGATGCCGAGCGCGGTGAAACCGGCGACCCGCTCATCGATGCGCACATGCACACGGAGGTGACCCTCATCCGCCAGACGCACCGCGGCGAGCGCGAGGGCCTGCGAACGCGAACCCGGGGAGACGACGACGTCGCGGACTCCATGGGCGACGAGATCGGCGAGCAGGGACGCCGCCGCATCCATCGCCGGCGACGAGCTCACGGGCGCGGGTCCGAGGCGGGAGGCTCGTCGGTCTCCTCGTCCAGGCGTGCGAGCTCCTCTTCGAGCCGGCGGATGCGCGCATCCTGCTCGGTCTTGTCGATGCTGCGCAGGAAGGCGGGATCGTCATCCGGGGCGATCACCGGGCGAGCACCGGAACCGTTGGCCCGCCGACGACCGATCACGAACCAGAGGATCCCCCCGATCACGGGGAGGAGCACCACGATGGCGATCCAGGCGGCCTTGGGCACGCCCCGGTGCCGCGTCGCCGGCTGCACAGCGCAGTCGACGATGCTGAACACCCAGAACACGGCGGCGAGGAAGCCGCCGATGATCAGTAGTCTCGCCACCCCTCCAGTGTAGGCATGTCCTCAGCGTCCGGGGTTCGGAGGAGGCAGAGGCGCCGTTGCTAGACTGCGCGGGAAATGCTGCCCTCATCGCCGGATCGGATGCCGCGAGCACGGGCCGAGCGGACGATGATCGCGCGTGTGGTCCTCGCCGTCGGTCTCGCGCTCCTGCTCGTCGTCGGCGCGTGGTCGACGTCGCGCGGCTCCGCCGAGGTGCACGCCACGCTCTGCCTCGCCTCCGGCACCACGGCGTCGACGGGCACGGAATCCGGCACCGCCGTGGTCGACGGCGCGACCGCGGTCGACGTCCTCACCGCCGACGCCGGGGTCTGCCTGGTCGTCGCGCTCTGCTGCGTCGCACTGGTGCTGCTGTTCCGGCGTCTCCGCGGTCGCGGCACACAGCTGCTCGTCTCGCGCGCCCCGCGCACAGCACCGCCGGCGCGCGCCGGACCGCGTCCTCTCCTCTCCGCACTCTCGCTCACACAGCTCTCGATCTCCCGCACCTGAACACCGACGCGTCCCTCGGGCCGCCTTCGCGCGGCATCCCCTTTCCCGTCGTACCCGTGTGTCTGGAGACCCCATGAAGAACTCTGTCAAAGCGACCCTGATCGCCATCGCCGTCGCCATCGTCCTGCTGATCGTCGCCCTCGTGTTCGCGCTCAACCAGCGCGCAGCCCCCACGCCGCCCGAAGGCGCGGAGCAGCAGACCGTCCGCACCGACTCGCACGTACTCGACGACGGGGGCGAGGGCGCCGTGACCGTCGTCGAGTTCCTCGACTTCGAGTGCGAGGCCTGCGGGGCGTTCTATCCCGTCGTCGAAGAGCTCCGGGAGAAGTACGACGGCGAGATCACCTACGTCGTCCGCTACTTCCCGCTCCCGGGTCACATCAACTCCACCCAGGCCGCCCTCGCCGCCGAGGCGGCGGCGCAGCAGGACCGATTCGAGGACATGTACCACCGACTGTTCGAGACGCAGGCGCAGTGGGGAGAGCAGGGTGAGGAGACACCCGAGGTGTTCCGCGCCTTCGCCGAGGAGCTCGGACTCGACATGGCCGCCTACGACGCGGCGATCGCGGATCCGGCGACGGCCGAGCGCGTGCAGGCGGACAAGGCCGACGGGGAGAAGATCGGTGTGACCAGCACCCCGACCTTCTTCGTGGACGGCGAGAAGGTCGTGCTCGAGACCTGGGACGACCCGGAGCAGGCGATCGAGAAGGCCCTGAACGGCTGAGTCCTGGCGCCCGTCACGGCAGCCACGCCGAGGGTGAAGGCCGGACACGAACCCCGATACTCTGAGATCAGATTCAGGGAGAGGGCCCGGACGACGATGGAACTGACTTCGCTTCTGCAGGGGACGCACAACGCCCGGGAACTCACCGGGTTGCCGGTCTCGGGAGGCGGGACCATCGCGTCCGGGCTCTTGTTCCGTGCCGATGCTCTCGCCGGACTGACCGACGATGGACTGCAGGCTCTGACGGATCTCGGCATCGGCACCGTGATCGATCTGCGTACGGATGCCGAGCGATCCCGTGCAGCCGACCGTCTCCCCGCGGACGGCAGCGTGACGCTTCTGCCGTTGCCCATGCAGGGCGGAGCGATGGACGAGATGGTGAAGCATCTGCTCCCTGCGGCCGGAAGCAAGAGCCTGTCGGTGACCCAGGTCGCCCAGCTCCTGAAGCAGGTGCCGACCCTGGAGGAGCTGTACATCGCGATCCTCACGGACAGCGCCGCGCAGTTCGCGACCGTGGCGCGCACGGTGCTCGACGCTGCGCGCACCCCCCGCCCCGGCGTCCTGTTCCACTGCACCGCGGGCAAGGATCGGACGGGTCTCGCTGCGGCGATCCTGCTCTCCGTCGCAGGCGTGCCGCGTGAGGCGATCGTCGGCGACTACACGGAGACCGAGAAGAACCTTGCGCTCGGATTCGCGGAAGCACTCACCGGCCTCATCACCTCGCTCGGCGTTCCCCTGACCCCCGGACTCAAGACGCTGGCGACCGAATCACCCGCCTCGGCCATCGAGGCGGCGCTGGACTGGATCGACGCGACTCACGGTGACGCCGCGGGCTACCTCCGCAGCGGCGGTCTGACGGACGACGAGGTCGCCGACCTGCGGCGGGTGCTACGCGGCGAGTAGTCCCGCCCCCGTATCTCCCCGCATCACCGGAGCCGTCGCTACGCTGATCGCATGACTGAGGAGCGCTCCCCCTCGCTGCACCCGCTGCCGGCGTTCGCGCGGCGGATCCCCGCGACGCTGACGATGGTGGTGCTGATCCTCGCCGTCGGGGTCATCTGGCGCGGCCTGTGGACACCGTTCGAGGACAGCGACCTGTTCCCTACCGTCGCCTACGGATTGCCCAATCTCGCCGAGGGGAAGTGGTGGACGCCGCTGACGGGCACGTTCTTCGTGAACCAGCCGTGGGTCTACGTGTTCACGATCGCCGGGTTCTGGGGCATGGCCTACCTGGAGTTCCGGCGCGGAACGCGCGTCGCCATCGCGTACTACGCGGTCGGCCAGCTGTTCGCGATCTTCGCCACCGCCCTGGTGCTCCTCGTGCTCTCCTCGTTCCCGTGGGCGTGGGCGACCACGCAGGCACAGGCGCTCGATGTCGGGGCCTCCGGAGGCACCATGGCCTGCATCGCTGCGGCGGTGGGCCTGTTCCGGCCACCGTGGCGGGTGCGCGGGTGGCTCATCCTGCTCGGCTTCGTCTTCATCGCGATGCTGTTCTGGGGCAAGCTCGCCGACCTCGAGCATCTGCTCGCCGTGCTGCTGATCCTCGTGGTGGATCGCACCCTGCGCGTGCGTCACACGACCGTCCGCGAGCAGAGGCTGATCGCGGTGATGGCGATCCTCGTGCTCGGTGCGGTCGAGATCATCACCACCCTCCTGCCGACCGACGGTCCGTTCGGTCCGACCGAGCCCGCCTCGGGCGGCTTCATCGACCTCGCCATCGACCTGGTCGTGATCCTGGTGCTCGTGAACGGGCTGCGTCGCGGACGACGCTGGACCTGGGTGCTCGCCCTCCTGCTCGGGATCCTCAACATCGTCACGGCCGCGCTCGTGCTGACGCTGATCACCGTCTTCAGCCAGGCCCAGGTCGACGTCCGCTGGGACGGCGAGACCGAGCTCGCCCTCGCGAACGGCTTCCTCTGGCTGATCATGCTCGTGTACCTGATCTGGGTACGCCGCGCGTTCCATGCCCGTCGGAAGTCCAAGCTCGGCACGCAGCCCTCCCCCACCGCGGACGACATGAAGCACGAACTGCGCACGCACGGCGGCGGCACCCTCTCGTGGATGACGACCTGGGACGGCAACAGCTACGCGCGTGTGCCCGGCGGCATCGTGGCGTACCAAAGGCGCAACGGCGTCGCGCTCGCGCTCGCCGACCCGATCGGCCCGGCGCATGCCCGTGCCGAGGCGGTGCAGGAGTTCATCCGCACGGCGGAACTCGCCGGTCTCGTCCCGTGCTTCTTCAGCGCGGACGAGGCCACCCGCGCCGCGGTCCCCTCGACCTGGCGGAGCATCGTCGTGGCGGACGACACGATCGTCGACCTGCCGGGACTCGAGTTCACGGGAAAGCGGTGGAACTCGGTGCGCACCTCGCTCAACAAGGCCGGGCGCGAGGACATGACCTTCCGGATGACCCACTTCAAGTCGGAACCGTGGGGGGTGCAGCAGCAGCTGCGGGCGATCTCGGAGGCATGGGTCGGCGACAAGGATCTGCCCGAGATGCGCTTCACCCTCGGCACGCTCGACGAGGCCGAGGATCCCGAAGTGCGGCTCGCCCTCGCGCTCGCCCCGAACGGCGACGTCGACGGCTTCCTCTCCTGGCTGCCCGTGTACGGCGACGACGGCGAAGTGCGGGGCTGGACCCTCGACCTCATGCGCCGCCGCGAGGGCGGGTTCGGCCCGGTGATGGAGTTCCTGATCGGCTCCTCCGCCCGGCAGTTCTCCGACGAGGGCGCACAGATCATGTCACTGTCCGGAGCGCCCCTCGCCCACGACTATCCCCCGGATGCCGGTGTGATCGCAGCGCTGAGCGACCGCCTCGCCGAGGCCTTGGAACCGGTGTACGGCTTCGGTTCGCTGCACCGGTTCAAGCAGAAGTTCCATCCCCGCTACGAGACCATGTACCTGCTCTTCCGCGACGAGAGCGACCTCACCCGCATCGGCGGTGCCCTCACCAGGGCGTTCCTGCCGGATGCGACTCTGCGGCAGTTCGCCGGCGCGGGGCTCGAACTCGTCCGCGGCGGCGGGAAGGACTGAGCCCGTGCTCGATGAAGGCCGCCTCCGCTCCATGGCCGACGACCTGGGCCGCGTCCCCGGCGTGCGCGCGGTCGCGCTGGGCGGGAGCCGCGCCCGCGGGACCCATCGCCCGGACTCCGACATCGACCTGGGACTGTACGTGGATGCGGACGTCGACCGCGCCGGTATCGCCCGCGTCGCGAGCAGCTGGACGGGCGAACACGTCGAGGTCGCCGAGCGCGGCGGATGGGGCCCCTGGGTCGACGGCGGTGCCTGGCTGATCGTGGACGGCGTGCCCGTGGACCTCATCCTCCGAGACGTGGAGCGGGTGACGGAGCAGTGCGCCCGCGCCGTCCGGGGCCAGTTCGCCTTCCATCCCCAGCCCGGGCACCCGCTCGGCTTCCTCGACGTCGCCTACGCGGGTGAGGTCGCGACGAGTGTGCCGCTGCGTGATCCGGACGGGCTGCTGGTCACTCTCGCGCGCGGGGTGACCCCGTACCCCGACGCGCTGCGGGAGGCGCTCCTCGCGAACCTCTGGCAGGTCGATTTCCTGCTGAATGCCGCGGTGAAGGGCGCGAAGGCCGGCGATGTCGCCTACGTGTCGCTGTGCGGCACCACGACGACCATGCTCACCGCGCACGGGTGGCATGCTGCCGCCGGCACCTGGGTCACGAACGAGAAGGGTCTCGTCCCGAACGTGGCCCGCCTTCCGATCGACACCGGCGGGTTCAGCGCGGCCGCAGCTGCCGCTCTCGGGAATCTGGGCTCCTCCGCCGAGGAGTTGCTCGCGGCGGTCGGCCGGTTGCGGGAGCTCCCGCGCCCCGGCGGCTCTGCAGCCGGCTGACCGGCAGAGGGGCGGTCACCCCCGGGCGCGCTCCTCGAGGTAGCGCTTCTCGACCTCATTGGCGGAACTCGCGGCGGCCTCCGCGAAGCCGGCCCGCGCCGCCGCATGCTCGCCGACCTCATCGAGCAGGTGCGCACGCACGATCCGCGCCCTGCTGGCCGTCAGCGGATCGGAGGACAGCGCGTGCTTCCGGTCGAGCTCGTCGAGCAGGGCCAGCCCCCGCCGCGCGCCGAAGGCACGGGAGACGGCGACCACACGACTGAGCCGGACGACGCCGGTCGGTTCGAGCCGTTCGAGCCAGAGGTAGAGCGCGGCGATCTGCGGCCAGTCCGTGTCGGCCGCGGTCGCGGCGTTCACGTGCACCGCACTGATCGCCGCTTGGAGCTGGAACGGACCGACCTGGCCCCGCTCCCACACGGCCTCGATCAGCCGCGACCCCTCCTCGATGAGCGTGCGATCCCAGGACGCCCGATCCTGATCGTCGAGCACGACCAGGACGTCGTCGATCTCGCGGGCCTCCCTTCGCGCCTCGGTCAGGAGCATGAAGGCGAGGAGCCCCTGCGCCTCCGGATCGTCGTCGCGTGCGGCCACGAGCATGCGAGCGAGACGGATCGCCTCGCTCGTCAGATCGACGCGGACGAGCGAGGGGCCCGCCGTCGCCGTGTACCCCTCGTTGAAGATGAGATAGAGGACGCGCTCGACCGCGGTGAGACGGGCATCGAGGTCATCGACACCGGCGAGCTCGAAGCGCGCACCCGCCCTGCGCAGTGTCTGCTTCGCCCGGCTGATCCGGGTGGCCATGGTCGCTTCCGGTACTCCGTAGGCGTGTGCGATCTCTGCGGTCGTCAAGCCGCCGACCGCGCGCAGGGTGAGCGCGATCTGCGACGACCCGGTCAGCGCGGGATGGCAGCACAGCACCAGCAGCTCGAGGCTGTCGTCTCGCGCGACGGGCGTGACGAACGCTCCGGCGACGTCACGGCGACGGGGATCGGACGCCAGCCACTCGTACTCGCGACGCCGATCCGCGTCCTCCGCGCGCAGGAGATCGATCAGCTTGCGGTAGCCCACCCGGATCAGCCAACCCCGCGGTTCCGCGGGGATGGCCTCGGCCTGCCACGTCCCGTGCGCTGCCAGCAGCGCCTCCTGCGTCGCATCCTCCGCCAGATCGAAACGTCCGAACCGACGGACCAGGGCACCGAGGACCTGCGGCGCCTCCTGTCGAAGGATCTCCTCGATCCGCCGACGGACGGTCGGTGACGTCACGCGAAGTCGTCACCCATGATCGGGCGGATCTCCATCGGCTCCCCGAGGACCGACACCATCTCCGCGACGATCTCCCGCGCCCGCTCGATGCCCGTGCACTCGATCACGGCGAAGCTCGCGAGCACCTCCTTCAGCTCGGCGAACGGACCGTCGGTCGCGACCGCACCCGATCCGGTCGGACGCACGGTGGTGGTCACGGCGGGATGCCCCAGTCCCTCGCTGAGGACGAACTCGCCCGAAGCGCGCAGCGACTCCTCGAAACGCTGATAGGCCGCGAAGGCATCCAGCGCCTCCTGGCTCGGGGTATCCGCCGTCTCAGCGTCCCAGGCGTCGGCGGGTGTATAGCTCAGCAACAGGAACTTCACTGTTCTCCTCCGGGGTCTCATGTCATCCGATGATGTCCGATACGTCTCTCCCACCGTACGGGTCATGCCGACCGCCGCACCCGAAGCGCCATCACACTCACCCATCCGAAGGCCACAGCACCGGTGATCGCGATCTGGATGCTGGACTCGGTGGGCGACATCGGCAGCAGGAGCACGACGGCGACCACCCCGTGACCGACCGCCGCTGCCCCATGACGCGCGCGGATCTCGCGGATCAGGAGTGTGATGGCGGCACCCGCGAGCGCGAGGAACGACAGCGCTGCGGCGGAGGTGTGCACGATCGAATGCCACGACATCGCGACGACGCCCTCCGGGGCGCCGACCGGGAATCCGTTCTGCGGATCCATCGGGAAGAGCCCGGCGAGGAGGAACGCCGCGCCGAAGATCCCGACGAAGATCGGTACCAGGCGTCGTCCGATGCCCTCGGTCCGCACCCGCCGGTAGGCGATGGCGAGCGCGATCCCGCCGAGGCCGGCGACGGCGAAGGTGAGCATCTGCACCCAGCCGACGGAGCCCGTCGCGAGTTGGCTCAGGGGATGGATGCGGATGTCGAACCCCTCCCTGGCGATCCCCTGGATGATCGACGACGCATAGAACACAGGACCGGCGACAGCAGCGAACAGCAGCAGCCGTTGCGTCGACGCCTTTCGCGGCGGGCGGACCTGCTCCGGAGCGGGCGCGGAATGGGTGGTCATGGTGGTTTCCTCTCCGATGCCCCGGGCGGCGCATCTGAAGACACCACGGTGCCGACCCGCAGATCTCGACATCCTCGCCGAGGACTTCTCGCCCATCGCCGTGTCGAGATTCCGAAGTCGGCTCCGTCGTGTCTGTGAGCGCGGCATCCGCCGGGCCGATTTCGAACAGGAGAGAATCATGACGGACCAGACGCAGACCGACAGCACACAGCTCGGCGACGATGAGGCCATGGGCGAACAGCCCCAGCCCGATCCCCGGCTGCGCGCCCTCGACCGGCTCGTCGGCGAGTGGGTGGTCGAGGGCGGGGCCCCCGGCACCGTGCGCTACGAGTGGATGCCCGGCGGGTACTTCCTCCTCCAGCACGTCGACCTCGAGCAGTTCGGCCAGCGGATCACCGGATTCGAGGTGATCGGCAACCTGCACCCGTTCGGCGAACCCGTCGGCGAGGACGTCGTCTCCCGCTTCTACGACTCGCTCGGCAACACCCTCGACTATGTGTACGAGCTCGAGGGTGACACGCTCACGATCTGGGGCGGGGTCAAGGGCAGCCCGGCGTACTTCCGCGGGACGTTCACGGAGGACGACCGGGTCATGGCCGGCGAGTGGGTCTATCCCGGTGGTGGCGGCTACCCCTCGACGATGACCAGGAAGTGAGCGCAGGCGTTCCCGTCGCACTTTCGATGGCTATCGGGCCGTTTGCGGGCAAAGTGCGACGGGAGCGCGGAAAGGAACCGCGCAGGTCGCTCCGCGCTCAGGAGTCGCGAGGCGGTCGACGCAGGTTCTTGGTCTCGGTGCGGCGCTGCTTCGCCTTCAGCCGACGCTCCTTCGAACCGCGAGTGGGTGCGGTCGGGCGACGCGGAGGAGCCGGCGGGCGCAGCGCCTCGGCCACCAGCGCGACGAGCCGATCCCGCGCGGCGTCTCGATTGCGCAGCTGTGCACGGTGCTCGGATGCCGCGATCGTGAGCACCCCGTCGACCAGACGCCCGCTGAGCCGGTCGAGCAGCCGATTCCGCTGATGCGGGGAGAGCACCGCCGAGTTCGCCGCATCCCAGACGAGCTCCGCCCGCGAATCGGCGGTGTTGACACCCTGCCCGCCGGGTCCCGACGACCGCGAGAAGCGCCACGACAGCTCGGACTCGGGGATGGTGAGGCCCGACGAGACCCGCAGACCGGGGCGATGGGCAGAAGGCATACCTCCATCATCGGCCCTTGCGAGGCCGCACTCGACGACGACCGCTGTCCGGTTGCTCTGCGGCACCCCCGTCCGCCAGTGTGGAAGCACACCGACCCGTCCTGCTCACCGAGAGACCCTTCGTGTCTGCCCCCGTCTCGCCCCTCACCAGCCCCACACCGCGACGCCTGCAGGGCGGCCGCACGGGGTCGCTCGAACTCGCCCTGATGGTCGTCGCCGTCTTCACGGCCCTGCTCGGAATCATCGTGATCGCCGTCGGCTCCGAGCAGAGTGGCGAGCCGTTCGCCGTGCTGGCTTTCGTCGCACTCGCGTGGATCTGGGCGGGCGCGGGGATCTGCGCGTGGTGGCGGCGGCCGACCAACGGCATCGGTGGTCTGCTCCTGGTCGGTTCTCTTTCGATCTTCCTCATGAGCACCGGCGTTCTCGGCCCTCCCTCGATGAACTGGCTCAACGCGATCTTCGCGACGACGCCGCTCGGCGTCGCGATCCATCTGCTGCTCGCGTTCCCTTCCGGGCGCGTCCGTGGCCGACTCTCGGCGACCGCGGTCGTGCTCGGCTACGTGACCTGCATCGTCTTCGACACGGCACGTGCGCTCACGACCGGCACCCCGGCGTTCGAACCGCTGTCATTCGTGCAGAGCGTGCTCGGCGTCACGGCCATGGCCATGACCGCGGTGGTGCTCGCCCAGCGCTTGCAGTCCGCGGATGCGGCGCATCGGCGACGCCTGCTCCCTCTCTACACGTACGGACTTCTCGCGGTGATCTGCCTGCCGCTCATCCCGAACGTCCTGTTGCCGATGGGACTCGACTTCGACATCGTCATCTCCTTGCAGTGCGTGCTTCTCGCGGGACTGCCGATCGCGTTCCTCTTCGGGGTCCTCCGCGGCGGTTTCTCCCGCACGGCTCCCCTCGAAGCACTGAGCGAATGGCTTGCGATCCGAGGAGCGAGCCGTCCGGCCGTCGCGCAGGCGCTGGCGACGACGGTCGGGGATGACACCCTGCGGGTCTCCTACTGGGATGCCGCGAAAGGACAGTATGTCGACGAACGCGGTGAGCAGGTGCTCCGGGACCAGCTGCTCTCCGACCGCGACCGCGCATGGCTTCAGGTGAGAGTGGATGACGACGTCGTCGGGGCGGTCGACTACGACGCCCGGATGATCGCCGAGCCAGGACCCGTGCGTCGCGCCGCCGAAGTCCTCGCCATCGCCCTCGATCGCGAACGCCTGACCGCGCAGCTCCTCGTCAGCAACCAAGCTCTCAGCCGGTCGCGGGTCCGCCTCGTCGAAGCCGCCGACCGTGAACGCTCGCGCATCGCGCGCGATCTGCACGACGGGTTGCAGATGCAGCTCGTCCTCCTCGCCATCGAAGCACAGACCATCGCGAACACAGCAGGCGGATCCGCCGTGACCGATGACATCGAGAAGCTGCGTCGGGGGATCGACCTCGCCGCCGCCGACCTGCGTCGCCTCGTCCACGACGTGCTGCCGGCCGCCCTGCTCGAGCGGGGTCTCCTCGCCGCCACCGAAGACCTGATGGACCGGTTGTCGGTGCCGACGACGCTCGAGGCGGACGTCGACGAGACGATGATCTCGACGTCCACCGCCCACACCGCGTACTTCATCATCGCGGAGGCCTTGGCCAACACCGTCAAGCACGCCGGAGCCTCCCGGGTCCGCATCGCCCTGACACAGCGCGACGGGCGGATCTCGCTCGACGTGGAGGATGACGGGGTCGGCGGCGCGCGGATCGGCGCAGGAGCGGGCCTGCGCGGCCTCGCCGACCGGGTGGACGCGCTCAGCGGCACGATCTCGATCCGCTCGGAGCCGTTGCGCGGCACCCGCGTCCGCGTGGAGCTGCCATGCGCGTCGTGATCGGCGAGGACGAAGTGCTGCTGCGCACCGGCATCGCCCACATCCTCTCGAACGACGGGTTCGATGTGCTCGCCACCGTCGGCGACGCGTTCCACCTCGAACAGGAGGTGGAACGACACCGCCCCGACCTCGTCCTCACCGACATCCGGATGCCGCCGACGCACACCGACGAGGGACTGCTCGCCGCCGTACGGATACGTCGCGCCCGTCCGAACCTCGGCGTGGTCGTGGTCTCCCAGCACGTGCAACGCCGGTACGCCACCGAGCTCCTCGAGGGCGGCGGCGGTTTCGGGTACCTGCTCAAACAACGGATCGCCGATGTCCACACGTTCACGACCGATCTCCGTCGTGTCGCCGCCGGTGGCACCGCCCTCGATCCCGAGGTCGTCTCGGTGCTGGTGGCACGTGCGAGCCGCGGCGCATCGGCCGTCGCGCGTCTCACGCCGCGTCAGGTCGAAGTGCTCGAGTTGATGGCGCAGGGACGCAGCAACGCGGCCATCGCCGCACAACTCGTGTTGAGCGAGAAGGCCGTCGTGCAGCACACCTCCAGAATCTACGACGCGCTCGGCCTCCCCGTCGACGCGGACGATCATCGTCGCGTGCTCGCCGTCCTCCGCCATCTCCAGGCGGCGCCCCCGCCCGCGACCTGAGGCACTGAGCGCGGGCGGACCGAACGGTCCCCTCCCTCCAGGCCCCAGCCTCACCGGCGCGTTCCCCGGCGGCCATAGACCTGAGTCGCCATTCCGAAGAGGCGACCGGGGTCCATTGCTGCGGGCGCCGCTGTGCACCACAGTGGCTGGGGTGGGCCATCGCCCGCCGAATCTCACGCTGGGAGACCCATGACGCACCGCACCCGACGCCCGCTGCTCACGTCTGCGCGCACGCGCGCACGCGCGCGGGCTCCCCGGACCGACGCTGACGGTGCCCGCGCGCGGGCCGTCACCGGTCTCGCCACAGTCGCGATCTTCGCCGTGCTGCTGGCGGGGTGCAGCGGGGCACCGACACCGGCAGCGAGCACCAGCGGCGGTTCCGAGACCTCTGGCACGCTCCGCCCCGCGGCGCCCGAGGGTACGCTGCCCGACGAGACGCAGACCGCGCTGCAGCAGATCGTCGACCAAGCGATGGCCGAGTACGCGGTGCCCGGCGCCGCGGTCGGCGTATGGATTCCGGGCGAGGGCTCGTGGACCTCGGCCTTCGGCCTCGCCGACATCGAGGGCGAGGTGCCGGTATCGCTCGACATGACCTGGCCCCTGCGAAGCGTCACCAAGTCGTACACCGTGACCCTGATCCTCCAGCTCGTCGACGCGGGCGAGATCAGCCTCGACGACACGATCGACCAGTACGTCGACGGCATCACGAACGGTGACAGCATCACGATCCGCCAGCTCGCCGACATGTCGAGCGGCAACGCGGATTACACCACGACCGAGGGCTTCGGCGCGGCCTACAGCGCCGACGAGTCGACGATCTTCACCCTCGACCAGCTCAACGAATTCCTCGTCGACCAGCCTGCGCAGTTCGCACCGGGCACGCAGCGGATCTACACGAATGCGAACACCAACCTCCTCGGTGCGGTCGTCGAGCAGGTCGCAGGACAACCGTTCGAGGCGGCACTCGACGAGCGGATCCTGGAGCCGCTCGGACAGAACGGCACACGGTACACCCTGGATGCCACGACGTGGACCGAGCATCCGCTCGGCTACGTGATGCTGGACGGCGAGCAGGTCGTGCAGAACGACAACCTGTCGATCTACGGACCGGCCGGGTCGATGGTGTCCACGCTCGACGACGCCCGTGTCTGGGCGGAAGCGCTGGGCTCCGGCCTCCTCCTCGAGCCCTCCACACAAGCCGAACGCCAGGACGGGGCACCCCTCGACCAGGGACCTCCCTACGATCGATACGCCCTGGGCATCGGTGAGACGAAGGGCTGGTGGGGGCACAACGGCGAGGGCTTGGGCTTCACCGCGGCGGTGTTCCACGACCCCGAGACGGGCACGAACGTCGCCGTGTTCATGAACGAATCGAACGTGGTTCCGAAGGCGCATCCTGCGGATCAGACGTTCCGCCGGATCGCCGATCTCCTCGCCGATCGGAACGCCGAATGAACGCCGCGGTCTTCCTCCGGCGCGGCGCCACGGTCGCGGCGGTGTCGGCACTCGTCCTCGCCGGCACGACCGCGTGCACCACGGAGGCCCCCACCGACCCCTGGGCCGTCGACGGCCTTCCGGACGCCGCGCTGGACGTGATGAACCAGGACCGGTACGAGCACGCCACCTGGTCGATCGCCGTGCACGACCTCGAGACCGGAGAGGTGCTCATCGATCTCGGCGCGGACCGGATGGTGGAGCCCGGCTCCTTCGCCAAGACCTACAGCGCCGGAGCCGCATGGCTCGAGTGGGGTCCTGACCACACCATCACGACACCGGTCAAGCGCACCGGCGAGGTCACGGCTGGTGTCCTCGCCGGCGATCTCGTGCTCGTGGGGATGGGCGACCTCACGATGGGTGGACGCACGAAGGACGACGGAGGCGTGGACTTCACGAACCTCGACCACAACGACGCGAACTTCCTCCCCGGCTCGACGCTCACGCCCCAGGATCCCCTCGGCGGGCTGAACGATCTCGCCGCGCAGGTGAAGGCGTCGGGCATCGATTCGGTCGTCGGTGACGTGGTGGTGGACGACCGTCTCTTCACGGGCACGCTCGGCGGGCAAGCGGTGACCCCGACCATCATCAACCAGAATCTGGTCGACGTGATGGTGCAGCCGACGGAGCCCGGAGAGCCGGCCGGCACGACGTTGACCCCCGCCGTCTCACCGTGGACCGTCACCTCGACCGTCGAGACCGTGGAGGCCGGGGGCACGACCGACATCACCATCGACGAGTCCTCGCACGACGGCGAAGTCGTCCTGTCGGGCACCATCGCGGCCGACAGCGAGCCGCAGCTCAAGGTCTATGCGTTCGACGACCCCGCCACCTTCGCACGCACGGCGTTCATCGAAGCCCTCGGGCGCGCCGACGTCGCGGTGGCCGCCGATCCGCTCGCCACGAACCCCGGGACGGAACTCGCCGAGCGCGCGGAGGTCGACACCATGCCGACGGTCGCGGAGCTGGAGTCACTCCCCCTCGCGGAGGAGGTCACGTATGTCATGAAGATCAGCTACAACCGCGGTGCGCAGACGCTCATCTGCCGTCTCGCGGTGGAGCGCGGCGACTCGGAATGCGACGCGGGCATGCCGATCGCCGGCGAGATCTGGAAGGACGCCGGGCTCGACGTCACCGGAGCAGCGCTCATCGACGGCTCGGGTCTCGAGGGGAACTACGTGACACCGGCGAATGCCCTGCAGATCCAGACGTTGATGGCCCAGCGCCCCGACGCCGAGCGCTGGAAGGCCACGCTGCCGGTGCTCGGCGTCGACGGCTCGCTCGCGATGGTCGAGGCCGACGGTCCGGCCGCCGGCAAGGTGTTCGCGAAGACCGGCACCCTCCTCAACTGGGACGCCTTCAACCAGCGCTTCCGACTCGCCACCAAGACACTCGGCGGCGTCATGGAGACGGCGTCCGGACGCGACCTCGCTTTCACGATCATCGTCACCCAGGGGTTCTTCGACGACCCGGACGGCATCCTCGACGCGAATGACGACGTCGGCGCCGTGACCGCGATCATCCAGCAGGCCTTCTGACGTCGCGCGGTCGTTCCCGACGGATGGGGGTGCTCACTGCACGACGAGCTCGGTCCCCTGACCCGCGTCGACGACGACCCCGATGTACGAGGGCACGGTCTTGGCGATCTCCTCCTGAAGGTCGTCCAGCGGCGGAGTCGAGCCGTCTGGGGTGGTGAGGGAGACCGTGGCCGTCAGCCCGCTCCACTGCACCGGCCCGTGGATGTGACCGCCGCTCTCGTCTCCGAGCCAGTCGGCCGTCACATTCCGGATGCTGACCGACCAGCGGGCGACCGCGATCGAGGCGATCGAGTTCGCCGCCAGCGGGAGAGCGATGATCAGGGCCAGCGTCACGACGATCGCATAGGCCCGGCGCCGATCGGCGGTGGGCGATGACCCGGGGTCCCGCGCGTACCCTGCCACCGTGAACACGATGCTGCCCGCGATCACCAGCGCGAACACGTTCGAGAGGAAGAGGACGAGAGCACCGAGCGCCTCGGGCCACTGCCCCTGCCCCGCGCACACGCCGACCACGCCGAGCGGCGGCACGAGGGAGATCGCGATCGCGACGCCCGGCATCACCGCGCTCAGGTCCTTGCGGCACATCGCGAATCCGCCGGCGAACCCGGTCGCCAGCGCGGCCATCAGATCCATCAGGCTCGGCGAGGTCCGTCCGATCACCTGCGAGTTGGTGGACAGGCTCTCCGGGGTCGCGACGAAGACCGCGAACACCAATCCGAGCGCGATGACGATGACGACCCCGCTGAGGACCCACAGGATTGACGAGAGGACCCTCCGCGGATGGCCGGTGACGATCCCCCAGGCGATGCCGAGGATCGGTGTGCCCAGTGGGGCGATGATCATCGCCCCGATCACGGTCGCCGTCGAGTCGGTCAGCACTCCCGCGATCGCGATCACGCCGGAGAGCGTGAGCATTATGAGGAAGCCCGTCCGCTTGCTGAGGGCGTCTCCGGCGCCCAGGTTCAGCGCATCGTCCAGCGCCTCGGCCGACAGCCGCTGCGACGGCGGGATCAGAGTCTGCGTCAGTCTCGACATGCCGCGGACCCCGTCTCCGCGCCTCGTGTTCTCGTCATGACCGAAAGCTAGGCACGCGGACCCCTGCGCGCAAGATCCCCTCGCCCGCACGGGAGGAGGAGTGGCGGACCGTCAGGAAGAAGTGGACGCGACGGCGGGAGTCGAACCCGCAACGCCGTCAGGTATGAGCTGAGGCCCGGGACCACCCGGATCGCCGCGATGCGAACGACGTTACCCGGCCGTGATCTTCCTCGCTAGAACCGTTTCCTGGGATGACGCTCCGAGTCTTCGGATGACCGGCCCGTCACTCGAGTTCATCCGGCGCAGCAGCGTCGAGGGCGCGCAGCAGCCGTCCGACGGCCTCGCGCAGCTCGCTGCGATGCGGCTCGGACAGCGCCACCGTGTACTCGACCCCCTCGGGGATCCAGAGCAGTCCATACATGGCCTCCCGCCAATCGGAGCCGCCGACCGGCCAGTGCGTGCGGTCGTCGCCCACGGGCGTCGCCCCCTCCCACCACGGCCCGAAACGCTCCTGCACCTCGGCGAGCGGCAGCTCCATCACGGCCGCTGCCGTGACGTTCTGCGGCGACCAGGACGCCGCCACGAGCACGCGCTCTTCGATCTCCTGTTCGGTGATCTCGTGCCGGCTGAACAGCACGCGGGTGTGCTCGACCGACACGATGCGGTCCACTCGGAAAGTGCGCCAATCGTCACGATCGAGATCCCAACACAGCAGGAACCACTTGCGGCCGGCCGGTGCGAGAGCATGTGGCTCGACCCGGCGGACGCTCTCCTGCCCTTCCCCGTCCACGTAGCGCAGCCGCAACCGTTCTGTGTCGCGCGTGGCGAGGGCGATCTCTCCGAGCACCTCCGGCGAGACCACCGGAGCATCGCCGATACGGGGCGCCTGCACCGACGCGGCGAGCGCGTTGACCCGCTGTCGCAATGCCGAAGGCAGCACCTGTTCGAGCTTCGCGAGCGCCGTGAGCGTGACATCCGGCCCCCCGACCAGCTGCTGAGTGGCAGCCACCCGCAGCCCGATGGCCATGGTCACCGCCTCATCGTCGTTGAGCAGCAGTGGCGGCACGGCGCTCCCGGCCTCCAATCGATAACCACCCGCAGCCCCGGGCGTCGACTCCACCCGGTAACCGAGCTCCCGCAGACGATCGACGTCGCGACGCACTGTGCGCTCGGTGACGCCCAGGCGTGTCGCGAGCTCGGCTCCCGGCCAATGTCTGTGCGTCTGCAGCAGATTGAGCAGAGCGAGGGCGCGGGTGGTCGTGTCGGTCATGCGTCACAGATTGCCAGACAACGAGGACGAGATCTGTCCGCATTTCTTTCTACGCTCCCCCTCATGAACGAATCCCTCATCGAGACCGAAGGCCTGACCAAGGTCTTCACCGTCAAGAAGACACCGGTGCACGCGGTGACCGATGTCTCCTTCACCGCCGTGCGCGGCGAGCTCGTCGCCTTCCTCGGCCCGAACGGCGCAGGCAAATCGACCACCCTCCGGATGCTGACCACTCTGATCCCGCCGACCTCCGGTCGCGCGACGATCGTCGGACACGACATCCGCACGGACGCAGCCGGGGTGCGCGCGCGCATCGGCTACGTCGGGCAGCTGACGAGCGGCAGCTTCTCGCAACGCGTTCGGGATGAGCTGCTGAGCCAGGGCGCGTTCTACGGGATGTCTCGCCGGGACAGCGCACGGCGGGCGAGCGAGCTCATCGAATCGCTCGATCTCACCTCTTTCGCGAACCGCAGCGTGCAGCAACTCAGCGGCGGGCAGAAGCGTCGACTCGACATCGCGCTGGGGCTCATGCACGCTCCGCCCCTGATCTTCCTCGACGAGCCCTCCACCGGACTCGACCCGCAGAGCAGGGCCAACCTCTGGGAGCACATCCTCGACCTGCGCACCCAGCACGGCACAACCGTCTTCCTCACCACGCACTACTTGGAAGAGGCCGACCGTTACGCCGAACGAGTGATGGTCATGGACAAGGGCCGCATCATCGCGGACGACGACGCCACCTCCCTCAAGGCGAAGCTCGCCGGAGACGTGCTGACGTTCGGATTCGCGGATGCTGCCGACGCGGCGAGCGCGCGGAGCGTGGTCGCTCGTCTCAGCGCGGCTGAGGTCACGGTCGAAGACTCCGAGATCTCGCTCGCGGTCCCGGAGGGCGACAGGCTGCTCCCGGTGGTCGTGCGAGAACTCGACGCCGCCGGCATCACCGTCCATCGGGCGACCGGAGTGCCACCCACCCTCGACGACGTGTTCCTCGCTCTCACCGGACGCACCCTGCGCGAGGCCGGAGAGGGCGCCGAGGCCGCCGTCGACTCGCCCGATCCCGCACCCTCCCTCTCGGGGAACGACATGACAGGAGTCCACTCATGACCGACAACGACACACGCGTGCGCCCGAACCTCGCGCGCGACACCGGCAATGTGCTGAGCCGGGAGCTCAAGCCCGTTCTGCGCGACCCGTTCACGCTGATCTTCAGCCTCTTGCAGCCGCTCATCTTCCTGGGACTGTTCGCCCCGCTGTTGATCGGCGACTCCGGGCGACCGGCCGGCGAGACCCTGGCCTGGTTCGTGCCGGGCGTGCTAGTGATGATCGTGCTGTTCGGCACCGGGTCCACAGGATCGAACCTGCAGTACGAGATGATGACCGGCTCGCACGAGCGCACACTGGTCGCCCCGCTCGCCCGCTCCTCGCTGCTGATCGGCCGTGCACTCAAGGAGATCGCGCCCATCGTCGTGCAGGCACTCGTGATCGTCCTGATCGCGTGGCCCTTCGGATTCACGGTCGACGTCCCCGGCCTGCTCATCGGGCTGGCCTTGCTGGCCGTGTTCGGGGTGGGCCTCGGCTCACTGTCGTACTCGCTCGCGCTGGCGACGAAGGACCGGGAGTGGCTCTTCTGGGGGGTGCAGCAATCGTTGATCTTCCCGCTCCTGATCCTGTCGGGGATGCTGTTGCCGCTGGACGCGGCGCCTGGATGGATGCGAGTGGTCGCCTCGTTCAACCCGGTGAACTGGGTCGTGCAGGCTGAGCGCGCACTCTTCGCAGGCGACCTCGGGGATGAGACAGTGATGTGGGGCTGGCTCTCGGCGCTCGCGGTCGCGGTCGTCGGACTGGCCGTCGGCGTACGCGCCATCCGTCGCAGCAGTTGACGCGAGTGCGAAACCCGGACGCGGCGTCGGCCCGTCAGCATGTCGTCCCGCGACACACCGACAACCGCACGACGCGTCTGGGTTTCGGCAACGCCCTCGGATCAGGGACGATGAGGAGCATGCTCTGGCCCTTCGGATCGACCTGGCGCCCGGTGCGGTGGAGACGGCGCGACGCCCTCGAGCTGCGCTGGCTCTCGGCCCGCACGTGGACCCGCCGCTGGTACCCGCAGGGCATCGACCTCGGCAGCTGGCGCGACCGCCCCACGATCGCCGTGAGCTGGTTCCGGCAGCGCCTCGACGGCGTCCATCTCGCCTCCCGCGTCACCCTCGTCGATCGGGAACGCGCGCGACACCTGGACATCATCCTCGTGGTCACCGGGGACGACGGCGAGCTCGAGCCGGCGCCGATCCACGCCGGTGGCCTCGCCTGGTTCGGGGATCGATTGTTCGTCGCGGCGACGGGACGCGGCATCTGGGAGTTCGACCTCTCCGACATCCGCCAGGTCCGCGGCGCCGACGCCCGACGACTCGCCGGAGCGCGCGCCCGCAGGAGCCGTGCCACCGCGCTCGTGGCCGTGCGCACCGCCGTGCATCCGGTCGCTCTGCGCTGCTCCTTCCTCGGCCGGGTGTTCGACGACGACGGCTCTCCCCTCCGACGCGTGCTCATCGGCGAACACCGCACCGACGGCAGCGGCCGGATCGGCGAGTTCTCCATCCCCGAGGACCCTGAGGACGCCTTCCTCGAAACGGACCGCTTCGCCCCCGACATCGCCCGCATGCAGGGGGCGGTGCGGTGGGGCGACCGCTACTTCGTGTCACAGTCCGACCAGTTGCACCCCGGCGTGCTGTGGAGCGGTCCGCAGTCCGCGCTCACCCGAGATCGCGCGGCACTGCCGGTCGGCTGCGAGGACCTCGCACTCGACCTCGACGCCGAGCTGCTGTGGACGCTGGGCGAACACCCCTGGCGGCGCGTGGTGCGTGGCATCCCCTTCGCTCACCTGGGCATCGGCGACGGAGGCAAAGCACAGCGAACGTAGACTGAAGGGGTGAAGAAGCCCGCCCCTTTCCTCGTCTACACCGTGCTGCGGCTGCTGGCATTCCTGGTGCCGCTCGCCATCCTGTGGTTCTTCCTCCCGATCTTCCGCGAGTTCTGGTGGCTCGCGGCGATCTTCGCCGCCCTCATCGGGATGAGCATCTCGATGCTGTTCCTGCGCACGCCCCTCACCGACGTCTCCGCCCGCTTGCAGGAGCGTCGGGAGAGCCGCTCCTCCGGTGGTCAGGCCGACGCGGAGGCCGAGGACCGGGCCATCGACGATGCGAACGAATCCGTCGACGACGACCCGCGGGTCTGACTCTCGCGCGCCGGGTCAGCCGACGAACGCCCAGAAGAGAGCGCCCGCGTAGAGCAGCGCGGTGAGAGAGGTGAGCGCGAGCGCGGTCACCAGCTCCTTCGGCTGCCGGTACGACCAGACGATCGCGATGGCGGGGAGACCTGCGAGCAACGCCAGCAGCGAGATCCACGCGATCGGGAACAGCAGCGCCAGGACGGCCGCGATGCCGAACGGCACCAGGACGAACAGCGTGAACAGCACCTGGGTCGCCCGGCGCCCGATCAGCACGGTGAGCGTGCGCTTGCCGACCTCGCGGTCCTGATCGATGTCTCTCAGGTTGTTGGCCAGCAGGACGGCGCATGCGAACAGGCCGGCGGCGATCGCCCCGAGCCAGGCCTGCTGCGGCAGGTCGAACACCTGCACCCACGTGGTGCCGAGCGTCGCCACGAGCCCGAAGAACACGAACACGAAGACCTCGCCCAGGCCGTAGTAGCCGTAGGGACGCTTGCCCCCGGTGTAGAACCACGCCGCGATGATGCACGCGGCACCGACGGCGAGCATCCACCACTGCCCCGTGCGGATCACGATCGCCAGCCCGACCGCTGCGGCGAGCGCGAAGAAGCCGAGACCGATGATCAGCACGGTGCGGGGCTTCACCCGTCCGGAGGCGGTGAGCCGCGCCGGGCCGACGCGGTGGGTGTCCGTCCCGCGGATGCCGTCGCTGTAGTCGTTCGTGAAGTTCACACCGATCTGCAGCAGCACCGCGACGGCGAGGCAGGCGAGCGCGATGACCCAGTGGAACTCGGGACCGGTGCTGCGCGCCGCCCCCGTGCCGATGACCACCGGCGCGATCGCGAGCGGCAGCGTGCGCAGCCGTGCAGCCCCGATCCAGTCGGATGCCGTCACCGGCCCCGCTTCGACGACCGGACGCTTCGCCGGGTTGCCGCTTCTGCGGGTCGGCGTGCGCTGGGCACTCGGGGCCTTCTTCTTGCGCTGGGAGGATGCTGCCACGCAGGGAATCCTACTGGCCGGGGCGATGCGCGGCCTGCGCGTGCGGAGGGATCAGGCGTTCGGATTGCTGTCCTTGCCGTCGAGCCACAGGGTGTCGGAGGCGTCCCCGTGGGCGCCGCCCTTGCCCACGTGCTTGTCACTGATCTGTGGACCCTTCGTGATCACGTGCACGAGCGCCATCGCATGGCCCTGTCCCAGCTGATAGTCCTCTTTGAGCCACGCGACGATGGGCGCGGCCTTGGTCGTCTGGTCGAAGCCCTTCTCCGTGGCGCGTTCGATGAACTGTCGCGGGGTGAGGCCGGTCTTGGTCTCGATGTTGTCGAGGTATGCCTGGAAGGACATGGGGTCTCCTACGGTGTGTCAGTCCTCGTCGAGGAACGTCTGGATGATGGTGGCGGAGGCGTGGATGCCGATGATCTTGAGAACCCCGTCACCCGCATTGATGAAGCGGTGCGGGATGAAAGCGGGGCCGGTGGCCGTGTCTCCGGCCTCGGCGACGAACGTCTCCTCGCCCACCGTGATCGAGGCGACGCCCTCGATCACGACCCAGGTCTCAGGATAGGGATGCCAGTGCAGCCCCGGCCCCTCGCCCGGTTGATTCTCGACGAAGAAGTACGACACCTCGGCGCCGTGTTCGACCCCGACGAATCGGCGGCTGCGACCCGAGCCGATGCGGATGTCGGCGCCGGCGACGACCGCCACGGGAAGAGATGTGCTGTTCATGATCCCAGTCTCGACAGCGAAGGACTCACCCCCTAGAGTTTCGATGTGCATCGAAACTCCGGTCCGATCGAGGGCATTGAGCATCCCGATCATCGGGTCGAGTTCCACCTCACCCCCGGCGACGTCGAGGCGGTGCGGTTCGGCATCTCGCCCGGTCACGAATTGGCTCACGCGGTACGTGTGCTGCGGCGTCCGGCCGCGCATCCGCTGCAGTGGGGATGGCTGCGGGCCGTTCGCGATCGTCTTCCGCGCGACGACTTCGCCCTGCTCACCACCGTGATCGGAGATGACGGCTACCTGCCCGACTTCCTGACCACCGCTCCACGGTGGGATCTGACGCCCGAGGTCGAGCTCGAGGAGCTGCGCGGCGCACCGCTCGAGCCGATGCGCGTCGACTTCGGGAAGATGGTGGTGCGTTCGACCGGCGCTCGACGACAGGCGCTGCGCGAGATGCAGGATCACCCCGAGCGCGCCCGCGGCCTCATCGCGGACGCCTGCGCCGCCGTCTGGGACGCGGCGCTCGCCCCGGTGTGGCCGCAGCTCGAACGCCTGCTGCGCGCCGACATCGCCGTCCGCACGCGCGCGATCGCGAGCACGGGCATCGCGGGGATGGCCGGCGACCTGCACCCTCAGGTGACCTGGGGTGCAGGTGCCGTCCGCGTCTCCCTCCGCCGTCACAGCGAGCAGGTCGACTGCCGGGGAAGCGGTCTCGTCCTGGTCCCCTCGGTCATGTCGTCGTGGGGGTGCATGGTGCTCACCGAGCCTCCCGCGCAACCCACCCTGTTCTACCCCGCCCGAGGCGTCACGGCCGGCTGGGCGCGGGACGCGACCGACATCGCCGATGCCCTCGGCGCGCTGCTGGGGCCGGCCCGCGCCGGCATCCTGCTTCGGGCCGGCACCGCGCGCACCACCTCGCAGGTCGCCCAGGAGGCCGACGTTGCGATCTCCACCGCCTCGCATCACCTCGCCGTGCTCCGAGGCGCCGGCCTGATCGCCAGCGAACGCGATGGCGCCAGGATGCAGCACCTGCGCACCCCGCTCGGCGAGGCGATGGTGGGCGCCGTGCTCTGAGTCGCGCGGCTACTCGGTCGAGCCCACCGGGATGATCGGCCGGTGCTCGTAGTAGGTCTGCAGCACCACGGTGGTGCGCGTGCTGACGTTCGCCGCGAGGCGCACGTCCCGCACGAGTTCCTCGAGCGCCCGCGGAGTCGGGACGCGGACGAACAGCATGTAGCTCGCGTCGCCGGCGATGGAGTGGCAGGCCTCGATCGCGCCGAGGTGCTCGAGCATCTCGGGCGCGTTGTCGGGCTGAGCCGGATCGAGCGGCGTGATCTCGATGAAGGCGGAGAGCGGCGTGCCCACCTGCTCGGGGTCGAGGATCGCCCGATATCCGGAGATCACGCCGCGCGTCTCCAGCCTGCGCAGGCGGGACTGCACCGCCGAGACCGAGAGCCCGACGGCATCCGACAGCTGGGAGAGCGTGGCACGCCCGTCGCGGGAGATCGCGGTCAGGATCGCGCGGTCGACAGAGTCATCCATGGCTGTAAGATTATCGTCAGGATTCCGTTTATGCAGGAATCTTTCCGTCTAAATCTCTGATCGGAGGTCCCGATGTCCCTTCTTTCCGCCAACAGTTCCGCTGTTCAGGCCATCGTCGGCGAACCCGAGGTCGTCGAGGACGCAGCGATCGCCGAGCAGTCCGCCGCCTGGGCGCAGCTCAAGGACGCCGCGATCGCGATTCGCGAGATGCAGATCAAGGACGGCTCGATCCCCGACGCCGCGCACCACGCCGCAGCCCGCGAGCTCGTCGGCGCGATCACCGGCGCGATCCGCGCACTCGCCCCCGCCTTCCCGCATGACGCCGAGTACCTCGCCGCATCGGTGGTCGACTTCGACCGGTGGGCATCGGAGGACTTCGGCGTGCCGGACTTCCTCGACTCGCTCGTGGCCTTCCAGCCGCAGCAGCACCGAGTCGACGGCATCCGCCACCTCGTCGTGTTCCCGATGTACACCCAGAACGGTTCGAGCGACCGCCTGGTCGAGGCTCTGATCGTCGAGACCATCTGGCCTGAGTTCATCGCCGCTCTCGAGGCCGGCGACTACGGCAACAAGCTGTTCGTCTCGCTGCGTCTGGTCGATTTCACGCCCGGCTACGACACCAACTCGGCCGTGCTGTTCCCCGAGACCGTCGCGATGCGCGAGATCCCGACCTTCACGTGGGGCGCGATCTTCCAGGACCGTGAGGCCGCCCGCTACCGTCGCGTCACCCGTGCCGCGGCCGAGATCACCAACCTCGAGCTGCCGGAGCGCGCGGCCGCGATGCTCGACGACCAGCAGGTGGCGGAGAAGACCTTCGTCATGTGGGACATCATCCACGACCGCACGCACATGCGCGGGGATCTGCCGTTCGACCCGTTCATGATCAAGCAGCGGATGCCGTTCTTCCTCTATTCGCTGGAGGAGATGCGCTGCGACATGACGGCGTTCCGCGAGTCCGTGAAGATCGAGCGCGCGCTCGCAGCCCGCATCGCCGCCGGCGAGGAACTCACCGAGACCGAGCAGGAGATGCACGACTACGCGCACCTCGTGCAGTACGCGGTGATCTTCGACCGCATCTTCCGGTTCGCCATCACGGGCACCCGCACCCGCAACTACGACGCGGTCGGCGGCCAGCTGCTGTTCGCCTGGCTGCACCAGCGCGGTGTGCTGCACTGGACCGACACCGCCCTCGCGTTCGACTGGGACAACGTGCCCGACGCCGTGGTCGCTCTGGGAGACGCGATCGACGACCTGTACTGGCACTCGATCGACCGCCCGAAGGTCGCGCACTGGCTCGCCGCGTACGAGCTCGTCCGCGGCACGCTGACCCCGCACCCCGCCTCGCAGTGGGCGCGCGGTCTGTCGGACGAGATCCTCGCCGGCGCACCGAGGGGCTATACGGACGCGGTGATGGACGACGAGTTCCCGCTGTCGATGTTCTTCGAGACCCTCCACAAGAAGATGAAGCCGGTCATCGAATCGACCGTCGGCATCCGCGGCACGGACGACTGATGACCACGCGCGCATCGCGCGCGTTCCGAGTGTGACGCTGGGGCGCACCGCGCTGCGGCCGGAACCTGTTCTGCGAATTCTTCCGCGGGTTCCGGCCGCAGAAGCCCCTCCGACGCGGAAGAGTGGGAGACATGGCTGAACAGACGGATTCGAGACTCTCCGGCCGCAGGGTCGTGCTGGCGGGAGCGACCAGCACTGCGGGTCTCGCGGTCGCGCGTGCCCTGCACGGAGCCGGTGCGCACGTCATCGCCACCGGTCGCTCCGCCGACAGACTGCAGGAGCTCGCCGATGCCGGCGCCGAGGTCGTGGTCGCCGATGCGACCTCCCTCGCGGAGATGGCCGCACTCGCCTCCCGGTCGGGAGCCGTCGACGCGGTGATCCCGCTGGTGGGCGGCTGGCGCGGCGGCGGCGGCCTCGCCGGGCAGTCGGACGAGGACTTCGCCGCATTGCTGCCCGCCCTCGAATCCGTGCGCGCCACGAGCCGGGCTTTCGACGCCGCGCTGCGCGCCTCCGAGGCCGGACGATTCGCGATCGTGTCGTCGACCGCCGTCGCACGACCCCTCGCCGGCGGAGCGAACTACGCCTCCGTCAAGGCCGCCAGTGAGGCCTGGGCGCGGGCGGTTGCTCAGGGGTACGCCAAGGCCGCGCGGGAAGCCGGGGTACCGTTGCGCACCGCCTCCGTCGTGCTCCGCGCCAAGGCTCTCGACCCCGAGGCTCTCGCAACCCGGATCCTCTCGCTGTGGGACGCCGACGCCGCCGACCTCAACGACCGGGTGTTCGACCTGGAGTGAGTCCGGACGGGATCCCCGCCGCGCTCAGCGGGCTTCCGGCGGTATGCCCGGTACGACGGGCGGGGCCTCCACGTGCCGGACCTCGGCGTGCTCTTCCGGCTCTTCTCCCCCGCTCGCGTCCGGGCTGTGCGGCGCCGACCCCTCGGCGTCTCCCTCGGGCGTCGGGATGTCCTGCTCCGGCGCCTGCGCATAGAGCTCGGTGAGCTTGCGGTACGAGCGGGTGAAGAAGGCGAGCGTCGCGGCCACCACCATGATCAATCCCGCGAAGAGGCAGATGAGGGCGATGCCCCGGGCCTCGCCCTCGCCGAGCAGCCACCCCCACTGCTGCTGCCCCTCGGCGGTGTTCATGTACGGGATGATCAGGAACTCCGCGATCGGGGCGATCAGGAACGCGGTGATCGGCGCCGCCGCCGCTTCCATCGCCGCCGCGACCCCGAACACCCGCCCCTGTCGCTCGAACGGGACGACCTTCTGGATCACGGTCTGCTCCGCGGCCTCGACCGGCGGCACCAGTGCCATGTACACCCACATGCCGACCACGTACAGCGGCCACCACTCGCGCAGCATGAACACCGAGCCCAGCAGCCCCATCGCGATGACCACGAGCAGCATCGTGCGCATCGGCTTGGGGCCGAGGCCGAACTTCGCCACGAGCGCACCACCGATCAAGAAGCCGGTCGACGCGAACGCCAAGGCGAAGCCCCAGGTCTGCGCGTCGAACAGGGTCAGCCCGTACGGATCCATCAGCGCCATGTAGACGCCGCCGATGAGGTTGTTGAACGTGGAGAAGATGATGAGCGCGAACAGCCCGGGAGCGAGGCGGATCACCTTCACACTGCCGCGGAAGTCGAGAGCGCTCGACGCCTCGGGGTCGGGCTTCGGCGTCCCCTCGGGGATGCGGATGAAGAGCAGGTGCGCGAAGGTGAGCGCCATCGCAGCGATCGCGATCGCGAGGGTCCAGCCCATGCCGAGGAACCCGATCGAGAGCCCCGAGAACACGCTGGTGACCAGGAAGGCGATGCCCTGCACGGTTCCCACGAGGCCGTTGGCGTTCGCGCGGCGGTCTTCGGGGATGAGCAGGGTGACGGTGGTCGAGAGGGCGATGTTGCGCAGCTGCTCGATCACCCCGCCGAACAGGATCACGCCGGAGAACAGCCAGAACCACGGGCCGCCCAGATCGAGGAGCGCTGCTTCGGGCTGCCAGAGATACAGAGCGCCGGCGACCAGGAAGGCGGCCGCCGAGATGACGCTCGAGATGACCATGACCGTGTGCTTGCGGTTGCGGTCGACGATGGTGCCGAACGCCATCGCGAAGAACGCGATGAAGAGCATGTACGCACCGCCGATGATGCCCGTGGCCAGCACGGACTGCGTCTCGATGTAGACCCAGAACGTGAGCGCGAACCAGAGGAAGCTCGTCGTCACGTTCGCAATGAGCGTGTTGACGAGGACGTTGCCGAAAGCCCTCTTGGCTGCGGTGCGCTCCATGGGTTAGAGGGTAGGGCGGGGCGGGGACATCCGGTAGGGCGATTAGGCTTGAGCGGTGAGCATCCAGCATGATCCCGCGATCCGCGGCTTCGCCAGTGACAACTACTCCGGCATCCACCCCGACGTCCTCGCGGCGATCGCCGCGGCGAACGGCGGTCACCAGAGCGCCTACGGCGAGGATGCGTACACCGCCCGCCTGCAGGAGGTCTTCCAGGCGCACTTCGGCGACGGCGTGGAGGCGTTCCCCGTGTTCAACGGCACGGGTGCGAACGTGACCGGCCTGCAGTCCATGCTCCCCCGGTGGGGCGCCGTGATCGCGGCGTCGACCGCGCACATCAACGTCGACGAGGCTGCCGCCCCGGAGAAGATCGGCGGCTTCAAGCTGCTGACGGTTCCCACCGACGACGGCAAGCTCACCACCGAGCTGATCGACCGCGAGGCCTGGGGCTGGGGCGACGAGCACCGGGCGCAGCCTCTGGTGGTCTCGATCACGCAGAGCACTGAGCTGGGCACCCTGTACACCGCAGAAGAGATCCGCACGATCGCCGATCACGTGCACGAGCGCGGCATGAAGCTGCACCTCGACGGCGCCCGCATCTCCAACGCCGCCGCCGCCCTCGACCTGCCCCTGCGTGCTTTCACCCGGGACGTCGGCGTCGACGTGCTCACGTTCGGCGGCACCAAGAACGGTGCGATGCTCGGCGAGGCGATCGTGGTGCTGAACCCCGACGCCGCCGAAGGCCTCAGATTCTCGCGCAAGTTCAACATGCAGCTGTCGTCGAAGATGCGCTTCGTCTCGGCCCAGCTGATCGCGCTGCTCGAAGGCGACCTCTGGCTGCGCAACGCTCAGCACGCCAACGCCATGGCGGCCCGTCTGCGCTCCGAGATCGAGGCCGGCATCGCCGAAGGATCCATCCACGGCGTCGGCTTCACGCAGCCGACCCAGTCGAACGGCGTGTTCGCGACGCTGCCCGACGGCGTCGCCGACCAGCTCCGGGACTCGTTCCGTTTCTACGACTGGGATGCCGCCCGCAAGGAAGTCCGCTGGATGTGCGGCTTCGACACCGAGGAGGCCGACGTCGACGCGTTCGTCGCCGAGCTCTCCCGTCTCACGCGGCGCTGACCCGGGGCCGACCTCGGCGCGGTGCTCCTGGAACGGGCGCGCACCCCGAGGGATGCGCGCCCGCCCGTCCGCTTCCGTCCGCGTCAGTCTCCGGACGCCCTCTCCGGGCCCAGCAGGGCATCGGCCTTCGCGCTGAAGAACCGCGTCGCCCACATCAGGATCGCTCCGAGGAACGCGAAGACACCGAGCGACACCACTCCCCACGCGCCGCTGTCCGTCGGGATCGACTCGTTGACGGCGGTGCGCATGATCGGCGCGACGAACCCTCCGAGGTTGCCCAACGAGTTGATCAGACCGATACCCGCCGCAGCGGCCGCTCCGGTGAGGAACGACGTCGGGAACGACCAGGTGATCGGACCCGTCGACAGGAACGCCGCGACGGCCACGGTGATCGCGACGATACCGAGCAGGCCCTGCCCGTTCGCGCCGGCCCAGGCCGAGACGAGGATCGCCAGTCCTGTGATCAGGAAGAACAGCGCACCCCAGGTCCGGCGACGCCGCAACGTCGTGGCGTGCTTGCCGACGTAGTAGCAGGCGAACAGGCCGCAGGCCCACGGGATGGCGGAGACGAGGCCGACCTGCCACCCGACGGATTCCCCGATCAGGCTCGAGACCTGCTGCGGCAGGTAGAAGGTCGTGCCGTAGACGGCGATCTGCAGGCAGAAGTAGATGGTGGTGAAGTACCACACCTTCCCGCTGATCAGCGCGGCCCCGATACCGCGCGGACCGTCCTGTTCCTTGACGGCGTCCTCATGCGCCATGACCTCCTTGAGCGCGCGCTTCTCGTCGTCATCGAGGAACTTCGCCTTCTGCGGGGAGTCGACGAGGAAGGAGAACGCGGCGATTCCGGCGAGTACCGCGAGCGCGCCCTCGACGAAGAACATCACCTGCCACCCGGCCCACGGGGTGAACTGGTCACCGAAGCTGATCAGTCCGCCCGAGAGCGGCGCGCCGAGCATCTGCGAGAAGGGCTGAGCGAGGTAGAACAGCGCGAACATCTGCACGCGACGCTTGTTCGGGAACCACTGCGACAGGAACATGATCACGCCGGGGAACAGGCCGGCCTCGGTCACGCCGAGGAGGAAGCGCAGGATGATGAACATCGGCTCACCGTTGACGAAGGCGAACGCGGCGGCGACGATGCCCCAGGTGATTGCGATGCGGGCGAGCCAGAAGCGCGCTCCGAACTTGTCCAGCAGCAGGTTCGAGGGGATCTCGAACAGCGCGTACCCGATGAAGAAGATGCCCGCACCGAGGGCGTAGGCACCGGCGGTGATGCCGCGGTCGACCTCGAGCGCAGCCTCCGCGAAACCGACGTTCGTGCGATCGAGGAACGCGACGAAGTAGAGGATGATCAGCATCGGCATCAGCCGGAAAGTGGCCTTCTTGATGCCGCTGGCGAGATGCGGACTGGACAGCAGATCCGACGCGACGTCGGCGTCTGCCCGTGTCGTGGGACCGGACGGGATGGGTGACATGTGGACTCTCCTTTGAGTGCTTCTCACGAGGGACGGTGGGCTCAGGCGCCCAGTGCCGGGATGATCAGGAAGAGGCCGACGGCCACGCAGATCACGCCGAGCGCGAGAAAGGCGATGCGGCCCCGGGACCAGGTGCGGTTCATGGTCTTCTCCTTCAGTGCATGTAGAGGCCGCCGTCGACGTTCAGGGTCTGCCCCGTCACGAAACCGGCGTCTTCGCTGATCAGGTAGGCGACCGCCGCGGCGATGTCCGTCGGGGTGCCGATACGGGGAAGCACGCCGTCCGCGGCCATCGCGGTCTTCCGCGCCTCGGTCAGGGTGCCGCCCATGATGTCGGTGTCGATGGGGCCGGGCGAGATCACGTTCGCGGTGATGCCGAGCGGGCCGAGCTCACGGGCGATCGAGCGCATGAGTCCGACGACGCCGGCCTTGGACGCCGAGTACGGGGTCTTCGAGAACGTGCCGCCGCCGCGCTGGGCGGAGACCGAGGAGATGCCGACGAGCCGGCCGACGCCGTTCTCGGCGAGTGTGCGCGCCACGCGCTGGGTGACCCAGTGCGTCCCTTCGAGGTTGATCCGCTGCACACGGTGCCACTCCTCGGGTGTGACGTCGAGGTAGGGGACGGGCGACGAGACACCGGCGAAGGTCGCCAGCGCCACGATCTGCGGAAGTGCCCCTTCGAGGGCATCGACCGCGGCGACGGCCTGGTCGTGGTCCGACACGTCGGCCCCGACTCCGGCGGCGCACACGTGATGGGTCTCGGCGACCTCGGCCGCGGTGCGTGTGGCGGCCTCCACGTCGAGGTCGATGATGCCCACGTTCCACCCGCGCGCGGCGAGATGGAAGGCGGCCGCACGGCCGATGCCGCGGGGGCTCGCCGCTCCGGTGAGGATCACCGTGCGTTCTTCGGGGAAGGGGGATGCCACGGCGGACTCCTTCAGCTCTGGAGGGGACGGACCGGGGCGGGGCCGAGCTCGTCGCTCAGCTTCTTCATCGCGACATACGCCTTGTTGCGGTAGGCGACGAGTTCGGGGACGCGATCGGCGGGGACGTCGAGGAATCCTGCGCCGGACTTCGTTCCGAGCTTCCCTGCCGAGACGAGGTCCTCGAGGATGGCCGGGGTCGCGAACCGCTCCGAGAACTCCGTCTGCAGCGAGGCGTAGCAGAAGGCGTACACGTCGAGTCCCGCCATGTCGGCGATCGCGAAAGGCCCGAAGAACGGAAGCCGGAAGCCGAAGGTGGTGCGCACGATCGTGTCGATGTCCTCCGGTGTCGCCACGCCCTCCTCCACCAGCTGGGTCGCCTCGTGGAAGAGTGCGTACTGCAGGCGGTTGAGTACGAAACCGGTCGCATCCGTGACGCGCGCGGTCTCCTTGCCGGTGGCGGCGATGATGCCCTCGACGACGGACACCACCGCCTCGTCCGTGCCGGCGTGAGGGATCAGCTCGACTCCGGGGATGAACGGTGCGGGATTGGAGAAGTGCACACCGAGGAACCGCTCGGGGTTCGTGACGGCCTCCGCCAGACGACCGATCAGGATCGTCGAGGTGTTGCTCCCGATGATCGCCGCGGGGTCGGCGGCGGCGCTGATGCGGCGCAGCGTCGCGTGCTTGATCTCGATCTTCTCCGGCACCGCTTCCTCGATGAAGTCGGCCCCGGCGACGGCGTCTTCGATCGTGGCCGCGGTCAGGCGCTCGGCGACGATGGCCGCCGCGTCGACGGGGAAGAGCTCGTCCGCCGCGAATTGCGCCGCCTCGGCGATCAGGCGATCACGATTGCCGCGGGCGATCTCGATGTCGACGTCGGCGATGCGCACGTCCGCCCCCGACAGCGCGAGCGACTGGGCGATGCCTCCGCCCATGTACCCGCTGCCGACCACCGCGTATACGGGACGTCCGTTCTCATTCTTCATGGTTCTCCTTGGTCCTTCTCGTTCAGGCGTCGGTCGAGTCCGGCAGCAGCGTTCGGAGGTAGTCACGGTTGGAGGCGCAGACACCGAGGCTGTCTCCCCCGTACTGCTCCATGAGGAAGGGCCCGCGGAACCCGACCTCGACCGCGTGCGCGACCATCGCCCGATAGTTGATGAGGCCGAGCTCGAGGCTGGTCGGCACCGCCGTCTGCCACGTACCGTCGCCGGCCTCGTCACGCATGTAGTTCTTCACGTGCCAGTAGTTCGCGTACGGCAGGGTCTTCTCGTGCATCTCCCGCCAGTCCTCGATCGGTCGATGCAGGCGCACGAGGTTGCCGATGTCGGGGTTCAGGCCGACGTTGTCGAGCCCGATCTCCTCGATCAGGCGCACGGCGCTGTCGGCGGTGCCGAGATACGTGTCCTCGTACATCTCGAGCGACATCGGCAGACCGACGGAGCCGGCGTGCTCGCCGAGTTCGCGCAGCCGGCGCACGGCGAGGGCACGGGTCTCGGCGTCGTCGGGGTCGACGGGTCCCTGGGCCGTCCAGAACCAGAGCGCCGCGCGCTGTGCTTCGGTGAACGGCTGATGCAGACCCGTCGAGAACACGCGCATGCCGAGCTCGGCCGCCGCATCGATGGCCCGGTGGGCGTAGGCGAGATTCTGCTCGCCCCTGCCCGGTTGGATCACACTCTGACGCTGCACGTGCACGGAGAGGAGCTCGACCCCGTGGCTGTTCGCGATCGCCGCGAGCTCGGCGCGACGGGTGGGGCTGAGGTCGGCAGGTCGGATGTGGCTGTCGGCGATCTCGACCGCGGTGAAGCCCAGGCGCGCGATCTGTCGGAACATCGCGTCCCAGCTCTCGCCCGAGGCGTCATGCAGGCGACTGCCGTCAGCGGCGATCGGCGCGAATCCGTGCATGCACACGGCGATGGGCCAGTTCTCGCGGGTGAGGGGGTGCAGCGATGCGTTCATGACGACTCCGTTGACGTGATGAGTCCGAGCGACTCTTCGTAGATCCTATAGGAAATAGGCATAGAGTCAAGCAACGCTTCGCGCGGTCATCCCGGCGGCGCTCTCCGTGCGTTCAGTCCTGCTCGAGATCGAGCGAGCGAGCCCGCACCTGCTCGACATGGTGCTGCATGAGTCGCTCCGGGGCGTCCGCATCGTCGCTCGCGAAGGCATCGACGATCGCCTCATGCTCGGCGATCGCTTCGCGCACGTCCGTCACCCCATGCAGCATCGACTGGCGCATGCGGTGCAGCTGCGCCCCCAGCGTCTCGGACATCTCGGTCAGATAGCGATTGCCGCAGTGGGCGAACACGACGCGATGGAAGGCCGCATCGGCCGCGAAGTACGCGGCGGTCAGCTCGACGTCGGTGGCACCGGCGCGCAGAGCCGTGATCACGCGCTCGCCCATGTGACGATGCGCCTCTTCCGCGACGCGGAGCTCCTCGAGCATCTGCGGGGTGGCCGGCGTCGCCATGCGAGCGGCGCGCGCTTCGAGCATGATGCGCGCGTCGAAGAGCTCCCGCAACTGCGCGAGACCGAGCGGCGGGGCGACCCGGTACCCCTTGAGCGCCTCGCGGGTCACGAGCCCGGTGCGTTCGAGCTGCACCATGGCCTCGCGGACGGGCGTCGGCGACACGTCGAGCTGACGGGCGATCGTGTCGATCGAGAGCCGCTCCCCCGGGGCCGCTTCTCCGCTCAGCAGCAACCGCAGGATGCGCTCGTACACGTGGTCGCGCAGCCCTCGGCGCTCGATCGTCGCGTCGAGCCCGTTCAGGCTGCCGTCACGTGCTGTGGCCATCGTCCCTCTTCCGGATCAGGGGGACGCAGCTCACCGAGTCAGCGCGTCCACTTCATCGAGGATGTCACGAACTGCGGCCGGATCGTGCGCGAATCGGCCGAGGAAGAGCCCATCGACACTCTCGGCGATGCCGCTCAGCAGCCCCGGTCCCGCGCTTCCTCCGTAGATCACCTTCGCCCCGCGCGCACCGCTCCCGAATTGCGTGCGCAGTCGCCCGCACACCCCGCGGATGTGCGCAGGATCGGCGGGTTCCGGGGCGCCGATCGCCCACACGGGCTCGTAGGCGATGACGATCTCGCCGCCCACATCTGCAGCATCCGCCGCCTCGAGAGCCGAGCGAACCTGGCGGATGCACACCTGCGCGGCACCGTCGGCATCCACGCGCTCCGCCTCACCGACGCAGATGATCGGGATGAGCACGTGGCGCAGAGCCGCCCGGACCTTAGCGGCGATCACCTCTTCCGTGTCACCGAAGAGACGGCGCCTCTCGGCATGCCCCACCTCGACGAACCGGCAGCCCAGCTCCGCGAGGACCTCCGCCGACACCTCCCCCGTGAAAGGGCCGCGGTCCTCGGCGGCCACATCCTGCGCACCGACCAGGAGCCGCCCGCCGTGCGCGATGCTGGCCGGGATCGAGGGATACTGCGGGAGCACGAAGGCCGTGACGGCGTCCCGCGCCGGATGGGCGTCGAGCAGCTCCTCCACCGCGGACACCCACTCCCGCGTCCGCGCATGGGAGAAGTACATCTTCAGGCTCGCCCCGATCAGCATGCGGGGCCCGCGTTCAGCATCCTTCGTACGCGCGGATCTCGCGCACCTTCGCCGCCGAGGCGCTCTCCGGATCGAACGTGTAGGTCAGCCACTCCGCCGCCAGGCGACGCGCGAGCTCCACCCCGATCACGCGCTGTCCCATGCACAGCACCTGCGCATCGTTGGAGAGGACGGATCTCTCGACGCTGAACGAGTCGTGTGCGGTGACCGCGCGGATGCCCGCCACCTTGTTGGCGGCGATCGCGACGCCCAGACCGGTCCCGCAGATGAGGATCGCTCGATCCGCTTCTCCCGCAGCGACCTTCTCCGCAGCGGTCGTGGCGATCGCCGGGTAGTGCGTGTGACCGTCGGCGTCCACCCCCACATCCACCACCTCCGTGACCTGCGGATTGGCCAGCAGGTCGGCTTTGATGCGCTCCTTGTAGACGTGTCCGGCGTCGTCCGAACCGATGACGAGACGAAGTGTCATGTCAGTCATCCCCTTCCAGGATGTGGTGCACGGTGTGCGTGATGAGCGCGAACGAGATCGCGCCGGGGTCCGGGGTGCCCAGGCTCCTGTCCCCGTGCGAGCGGGCACGGCCGAGGCGGGCGGTGAGCGTCGCGGTGGCCTGCGCGGCGACGCTCGCGGTCTCCGCGGCATCCGCCCACGCCACCGTGAGATCGTCGCCGGCGGAGAGGCGGGCGCGGAGCCGGTCCGCGAACGGGACGATCGCATCGATCATCGTCTTGTCGCCCACCGTCGCCTTGCCGTAGGACATGACGGCTTCCTTCATCCGCACGATCCCGCCGCCGACCGCCGCGGCGTCGACCACCGCGTCATCACCGAGCGCCGTGCCGAGGGCACCGAGCATCTCGCCCCAGATGGCCCCCGACGTGCCGCCGCCCTGGTCGGCCCAGGCGTCGCCGGCACGGTGCAGCGCCGTACGCGCTCCCGCCCCGGCAGCGATGGCCGTCGCCGCAGCGGCGGATGCTGCTCTACTCCCCCGCTGCATCCCGATGCCGTGGTCGCCATCGCCGGCGATGCGGTCCAGGCGACCGAGTTCTTCGGCCTGGGCGTGCAACATGTGCGCGATGTCATCGAGCGCTCGTCCGATCGTGGCGGCGGCGCGACGGGAGGCCTCGCTGGCCGGGCCGATGACGACCTCGTCTTCCGGGGCGAGGAGCACCGAGTCGCGAGCGATGCGACCGCCGACCGCGCCCCGGCGATACGCGGGAGTGTCGCAGGGCACGTGCCAGAGGCGCTCGAGCTCCTCGTCGAGCCAGAGGAGCGTGAGCGAGACTCCCGCCATGTCGAAGCTGGTGCAGAACTCCCCCACCTCCGGCGAGACCACGGTGAGTCCTGCCTCGGAGAGCAGCCGGTCCACAGCGGCGTAGACCACGTAGAGCTCCTCGTACTTCACGCTTCCGAGACCGTTGAGGATCGGGACGACCCTGGCGCCGGCGACGTCGACGCCGTCCGGAACCTCGGCGAGGAGCGACGACACGAACAGCTCGGCCAGGCCGGTCGCCGTCGGCACGTCCACCTCGTCGATGCCCGGCTCGCCATGGATGCCCAGACCGACCGCCATGCGCCCCTCGGGGACCGTGAACAGCGGTTCCTCGGCGCCCGGCAGTGTGCAGCCGCTGAAGGCGACACCCAGCGATCGGGTGCGCTCGTTGGCGAGGACGGCCACGCGCTCGACATCATCGAGCGACATCCCTTCCTCGGCCGCGCCGCCCGCGATCTTGAAGACGACCAGATCCCCGGCGATGCCCCGCCGATTCCGATGCTCCGACGCCGGGGCACTGGAGATGTCGTCGGTGACGGTGACCGTCCGGCAGTCGATCCCCGCTGCACGGAGCCGCTCCTGCGCTCGCGAGAAGTGGAGCACGTCGCCCGCGTAGTTGCCGTAGCTGAGGAGGACTCCGCGCCCCTCGTGGGCAGCCGTGGCGACCGCGTGCACCTGGTGCGCGGACGGCGAGGCGAACAGATTGCCCATGACGGCCCCGTGCGCGAGGCCGGGACCGACCAGACCGGCGAAGGCGGGATAGTGCCCGCTCCCGCCGCCGATCACCACCGCGACGGTCGGGTCGGCACCCCGGGTCGAGCGGACGACACCGCCGCTCACAGGACGCACCCAGCGACTCGAGGCGGCGACGAAGCCGACGGCGGAATCTGCGGCGAAATCGTCGGGCTGATCGAACAAACGCGTCATTGCGGTCTCCTCTGCGGAACAGATGCGGGCTAGATCTTTTCGTCGATCCTATAGGAAATGGGATGACAGAAGTCTTCAACTTGCGCAGAGATCGAAGCGGGCACACGCGAGACCCCGCCTGCGCGCCGAAGCCCCCTGCTAGTGACGCGGACAGGACGGGGTCTCGGTGCGCAGGCGGGGTCTCGGCGCGGGAGTGCCGGGCGCGGGAGTGCCGGGCGCGGGGGTGCCGGGCGCGGGGGCTGGCGGGCGCGAAGGGTGCCGGGCGCGGGTGCTATCGCAGAAGACCCAGGCTCGCGAGAGCCTGACGGATCAGGGTGCCTCGACCGTTCTCCATCTCGGCCGCGACCGCGTCGGATCCCGCGGCCTCCGGCGAGAACCAGGTGACCTCGAGCGCGTCCTGGCGCGGCTCGCACGTTCCGGTGACGGGCACGACGAAGGCCAGCGACACGGCGTGCTGCCGATCGTCATGGAAGGCGCTGACACCGGGGATCGGGAAGTACTCGGCCACCGTGAACGGCAGCGGCTGCGGCGGGAGCAGCGGGAAGGCCATCGGGCCCAGGTCGTTCTCCACGTGTCGGAAGAGCGCCTCGCGGATCGTCTCCCCGAAGCGCACACGTCCGGAAACGATCGTGCGCGTCATCTCCCCCATCGGGGTGGACCGCAGCAGGATGCCGATCTCGGTCACCTGGCCGGAGCCGTCGGTGCGCACGGGGATCGCCTCGACGTAGAGCATCGGCAGTCGCCGCCGCGCCTCCTCCAGCTCGAACTCGCTCAGCCAGCCGGGGTTCGCATCCGGAGCCGGCGGGTTCGCGTCTCGGAAAGCGCCGAGACCTTCGTCTTCGGGCTCCGGGTCGGGATCAGGTGTACGGACCGCCATGTGTCCTTTCTACCAGCCGCCTCCTCGGACCGACACCGGCCCCACGTCGGCGGCTGCTGGCAGGATGACGGTGTGAGCGAGAACCTGACGATCGACGACACCGCGACCCGATGGTCGTCCCTCGACCGCGGACGGATGCCGCTGCTGGTCCTTCTGCACGGCTACGGGGCCGACGAGCACGACCTCTTCGGGCTCACCCCTTATCTGCCGGAGGGCATCGCCGTGGCTTCCGTCGCTGCACCCCTCACGCCTCCGTGGCCGATGCCGGGCCGCTCGTGGTACCCGATCGAGGGGCTCGAAGGGCGCGCCCCCGAGGCCGTGACCGCTGCCGGGGAGGCCTTCCTGCAGTGGCTCGCCACGGCCGTCGGAGATGCCCCGTCGGTCGCTCTGCTGGGCTTCTCGCAGGGTGCCGCGGTGGCACTGCAAGCGCTGCGACTCGCGCCCGAGCGCATCGACGCCGTGGTGGCGCTGAGCGGATACGCCGCACCGGGCGAGCTGCCGAACGACGAGGCGCTGACCGAACTGCGCCCCTCCGTGTTCTGGGGCCGCGGCACGAACGACGACGTCATCCCGACCGCACTGATCGACCACACGGCACAGTGGCTCCCCGCGCACTCCGAGCTTTCCGGACGGGTGTACACGGGTCTGACCCACAGCATCTCCGAAGAGGAGCTGGTCGACGTGCATCGGTTCCTGGCGAAGTGGCTCGAGCGGATCCCGTCGCCCTGATCAGCGCGGGGGCCGATCCCCGTCGACATCCGGCTCGCCCGGGAGAGAGTCCCCGTCCTCGGATTCCTCGTCCTCGGCCTCACCCTCGGCAGGGCGGCGTGACGTGCCGCCGGACGTGATGGCGACGGAGAGCGCGATGCCGATCGCCATCCCGATCCCGATGCCGAGCGCCCAGTTCTGCAGCGCGGAGCCGAGGGACACGCCGATCGCCATTCCGAGCGCGAGACCGACGCCCAGCCCCATCCGCGAACGGGACTCCTGGGGACTCGGACCTCGATCTGCCATGCCTCCACGCTACGCATCCCTGCGCACGGCGGCATCCCCCGCGCGACGGATGCGCGACACGCCCGGGTTGCGCGGCACCGACACGCCCGGGTATCGTCGGGGAGTCCTGTCCGCCGTGTCTGGAAGTCCTTTGATCTGATCCGTCGCCTCCGCGCCTCTCTTCCCGCGCGCTGACCCGACGATCGCCGACTCCACGGCAGACCCGCTCCTCCGCGACCTGTGACTCCACACGTCCGGCCGGTGCTCGGTGTCAGTGCACCCTCGCACTCGACAGGAGACACCCATGTCAACACCCACTTCCCTTCACGCATCGGTCACCCTCGACCGGCTCGCCTTCGCCTGGCCGGACGGCACGATCGCGCTCGACGGCGTCTCCGGCAGCTTCGGTTCCGGTCGCACGGGCCTGGTCGGTCGCAACGGTGCCGGCAAGTCCACACTGCTGCGGCTGATCGCCGGCGAGCTCGACCCCACCTCGGGCATCGTCACGGCGTCCGGCGATGTCGCGTATCTCCCGCAACAGCTGACGCTCGATGTCGACCGTCGGGTCGCGGAGCTTCTCGGCGTCTCCGCGGCGCTCGACGCCGTCCGGGCGATCGGCGCGGGCGACATCGATCCCGCGCACTTCGACGCCGTCGGCGACGACTGGGACATCGAGGCGCGCGCCGAGGCCTCGTTGGCGGAAGCCGGCCTCGCGCCGGAGTTCCTCGATCGCAGGGTCGGCGAGCTGTCCGGCGGCGAAGCGGTCCTGGTCGCGATCGCCGGCATCCGCCTGCGCCGCGCGCCGATCACGCTGCTCGACGAGCCGACCAACAACCTCGACCGTGACGCCAGGGCGAAGCTCGGCACGATGGTGCGCGCCTGGAAGGGCACGCTCATCGTCGTCAGCCACGACCTGTCCCTGCTCGAGTTGATGGACGACACCGCGGAGCTGTACGCCCAGACGCTCAGTGTGTTCGGCGGACCGTACTCGCAGTGGCGCGCCTGGCTGGATGCCGAGCAGGATGCGGCGAAACAGGCCGAGGTCACCGCCGCCCAGGCGTTCCGCAAGGAGAAGCGCCAGCGGATCGAGGCCGAGGTGAAGCTCGCCCACCGCGCACGCACGGCGAAGAAGGCCGAGATCGAGAAGCGGGTCCCGAAGATCATCGCCCACGGCCGCAAGATGGCGGCCGAGGTGTCGGCCGGCAGGCTCCGCACCGAGGTCGGGGCGAAAGAGGATGCCGCACGGTCGGTGCTCGACGACGCCGGGAGACGCGTGCGCTCCGAGGCGTCGATGAAGATCGAGTTGCCCGACCCCGGGATGTCGCGCAGCCGCCGGATCGCGACGATCGGCGATCACGAGCGGGCCTGGGTGATCCAGGGCCCCGAGCGGGTGGCGTTGATCGGGCGCAACGGTGCCGGGAAGACGACCCTCCTGGAGCGGTTGGTGGCCGGCGGGGTTCACAACTCAGGAGAAACGGCTCCCCTCGAGGCGCCGAGGGCGGAAGAAGGCGGATCCGAGACGGAAGTCCTGAGTTCTGAACGCCCGAGCCTGCATGCCGAGGCCCACACCGACCTGATCGGCTACCTGCCGCAGCGGGTCGACGGTCTCGACGAGGAGCGCTCGGTGTTCGAGAACATCGCCGCCGCGGCGCCGCACGTACCGGAGAAGGAACTGCGCAACCGCCTCGCCCGGTTCCTCATCCGAGGGGCCACCGCGGACCGCCCGGTGTCGGCGCTGTCCGGCGGCGAGCGCTTCCGCGTCGCGCTGGCGACGCTGCTGCTCGCCGACCCCGCCCCGCACCTCGTGGTGCTGGACGAGCCGACGAACAACCTCGACCTCGACACGGTCGACCAGCTGGTCGAAGCCCTCCGCGCCTACCGCGGTGCGGTGCTCGTGGTGAGTCATGACGACGCGTTCCTGCGTCGGCTCGACCTCGACCTCACCCTCGAGATCGACGAGGACGGCGCGCTGCGGGAGGTCTCGCTGGAGCCCTGACGCGCGGGAGGACGGCCCGGATGTCCCCGGCCTCGACGAAGATGGAGGGATGAGCGACGTGCTCGACCGCTTCACCCCGGCCACACAGGACTGGTTCCGGGGTGCGTTCCCCGCGCCCACCCCGGCCCAGGCGGGTGCGTGGGAGGCGATCTCCGCCGGGAAGCACGCTCTGGTCGTGGCGCCCACGGGCTCCGGAAAGACGCTGTCGGCGTTCCTGTGGTCGATCGACAGCGTCTTCCGAGAACGCACGTCAGAGGCCGCGCTCCCGGCGAAGGGCGAGCCTCGAACCCGCATCCTCTACATCTCCCCCTTGAAGGCACTGGGCGTCGACGTCGAACGCAATCTGCGCTCCCCGCTGATCGGCATCGGCCAGTCCGCGCGCCGCCTCGGTGTGCCCGCGCCCGCGGTCACGGTGGGAGTGCGTTCGGGCGACACCACGTCGAGCGACCGCCGCAAGCTGGTGTCTGATCCGCCCGACATCCTGATCACCACCCCCGAGTCGCTGTACCTCATGCTCACAAGCCGCGCGGGCGAGACGCTGCGGGGCGTGCACACCGTGATCATCGACGAAGTGCACGCCGTCGCCGCCACCAAGCGCGGCGCGCACCTGGCCGTGAGTCTCGAACGCCTCGACGCGCTGCGCCGCACGAACGGCATCGAGACACCGGCACAACGGATCGGCCTCTCGGCCACCGTGCGTCCGATCGACGAGGTCGCGCGGTTCCTCGGCGGGTCGGCTCCGGTCGAGATCGTGGCACCGCCGGCGTCCAAGACCTTCGAACTCGGGGTCGTCGTACCGATGGACGACATGACCAATCCGCCGCCCCCGCCCGGTGTCGCGGGCGAGACCGGGGATGCGGAGTACACCGAAGTCACCGGCTCGGTCTGGCCGCATGTGGAGGAGGCGATCGTCGACCGCATCCTGCAGAACAACTCGACGATCGTGTTCGCCAACTCGCGGCGCCTGGCCGAGCGGCTCACAGGTCGTCTCAACGAGATCCACTCCGAGCGGATCGGCGTCGAGCTGCCCGCAGCGACCGTCCCTGCAGCCATGATGGCGCAGGCCGGAGCCACGGCCGGCGCCGATCCCGTGCTCGCCAAGGCACATCACGGATCGGTGTCGAAGGAGCAGCGCGCCCAGGTCGAGGAAGAGCTCAAGTCGGGCGTCCTGCGCTGCGTCGTCGCGACGAGCAGCCTCGAACTCGGCATCGACATGGGTGCGGTCGACCTCGTGATCCAGGTCGAGGCCCCGCCGTCGGCGGCTTCCGGCCTGCAACGCGTCGGACGCGCAGGACACCAGGTGGGCGAGATCAGCCGTGCCGCTCTCTTCCCCAAGCACCGCGGCGATGTGCTGCACACCGCGATCGTCACCGAGCGGATGCTGGCGGGGAAGATCGAGGCGATCCAGGTGCCGCGCAATCCGCTCGACATCCTCGCCCAGCAGACCGTCGCGGCGAGCGCCCTCGGGGCGATCAGTGTGGAGGAGTGGTTCGAGACCGTCCGTCGTTCGGCACCGTTCCAGTCCCTCCCGCGTTCTGCGTACGAGGCCACGCTCGATCTGCTCGCCGGACGCTTCCCGTCCGATGAGTTCGCCGAGCTGCGTCCGCGACTCGTCTGGGACCGCGACGCGGGGACGCTGACCGGGAGGCCCGGCGCGCAGCGCATCGCGGTGACCAGCGGCGGGACGATCCCCGACCGCGGACTGTTCGGGGTCTTCGTGGCCGGCGAGACCACCGGTGCCCGCGTGGGCGAGCTCGATGAGGAGATGGTCTACGAATCGCGGGTGGGCGACGTGTTCACGCTCGGCACGACCAGTTGGCGGATCGCCGAGATCACCCACGACCGTGTCAACGTGATCCCCGCCTACGGACAGCCCGGCAAGGTGCCGTTCTGGCACGGCGACGGCATCGGCCGGCCGTTCGAGCTCGGCGAGGCGCTCGGCGCCTTCGCGCGCGAGGTGTCGACGGCACCCCCCGAGAAGGCGGCACAGCGACTGATCGATGCGGGCCTCGACGAGCAGGCTCGAGCGAACCTCCTGGCGCACCTCACGGAGCAGCGCGAGGCGACGGGCACGCTCCCCACCGACCGCACGCTCACGGTGGAGCGGGGTCGCGACGAGGTCGGCGACTGGCGGGTCATCCTGCATTCCCCGTACGGCATGAAGGTGCACGCGCCCTGGGCTCTGGCGATCAACGCCCGCGTGCGCGAACGCCTGGGCGTCGAGGGGTCGGCGGTCGCGAGTGACGACGGCATCATCGTGCGGATCCCCGACGCGGAGGCGGAGCCGCCGGGCGCCGAACTGTTCGTGTTCGAGCCCGAAGAGCTGGAGCACATCGTGACGGAGGAGGTGGGCGGCTCGGCCCTGTTCGCCTCCCGCTTCCGCGAGTGCGCGGCACGCGCGCTGCTCATGCCCCGCATGAACCCGAACAAGCGCACCCCGCTGTGGCAGCAGCGGCAGCGGTCGGCGCAGCTGCTCGAAGTGGCCAGGCGCCACCCCACTTTCCCCGTGATCCTCGAGACGCTGCGCGAGGTGCTCCAAGACGTCTACGACCTCCCCTCCCTGCGCGCCCTCGCGACGTCGATCGCCGACCGCCGGATCCGCCTGGTGGAGACCGAGCCCGGCCAGCCGTCGCCCTATGCCCGCGATCTGCTGTTCGGCTATGTGGGCGCGTTCATGTACGAGGGCGACTCGCCCCTCGCTGAACGCCGGGCAGCCGCGCTGTCGGTCGACCCTGCGCTCCTCGGAGAGCTGCTGGGCACGGTGGAACTGCGTGAACTCCTCGACCCCGAGGTGCTCGCCCAGTTCGAGCGCGAGGCCCAGCGGCTCGACCCCGACCGTCGCGCGCGTGGCATCGAGGGCGTGGCCGATCTGCTGCGCATGCTCGGGCCGCTCGATGCGGAGGAAGTGGCCCTGCGCCTCGACCCGGAGAGCGTGCCCGGCGCAGCGGGAGACACCGTCGGGGCGGATGCCGCCGCCGCACTGCTGGGCGACCTGGTCGCGGCCCGGCGCGCGATCCCCGTGACGGTCGGCGGGATGAGCCGTGTCGCCGCCATCGAGGACGCCGGACGACTGCGCGATGCGCTGGGCTCCGCACTCCCGACGGGGATCCCGGTCGCGTTCCTCGAACCCGTCGCCGATCCGCTGGGCGATCTCGTCGCCCGGTATGCCCGCACGCACGGCCCGTTCACGACGGACGCCGTCGCCACCCGGTTCGGACTCGGCGCCGCGGTCGCCCGTCATACGCTTCAGCGCCTGGAGACCGCGGGGCGCCTCACCAGCGGGTACTTCCTCCCCGAGGCCGCCGGGAGCGGCGACGCGATCGAGTGGTGCGACGCCGAGGTGCTCCGCCGGCTCCGCATGCGCTCGCTCGCCGCGATCCGCGGATCCGTCGAACCGGTCTCCCCCGAGGCCTACGCCCGTTTCCTCCCCGACTGGCAGCACATCGGTCGCCCTCTCGAAGGCGTCGACGGCGTGCTCGCCGTGATCGAGCAGTTCGCGGGCGTGCCGATCCCTGCGAGCGCGTGGGAATCGTTGGTGCTGCCCTCTCGCGTGCGCGACTACACGCCCGCCCTTCTGGACGAGCTCACGGCAGCCGGCGAGGTGATCTGGTCCGGCCACGGCACGCTCCCGGGACGCGACGGCTGGGTGTCGATGCACCCCGCCGATCTCGCGCCGTTCACGCTGCCGGAGCCCGATGCCGAGATTGCCTCCGATTCCTTGGAGTCGCGGATCCTCATCGCCCTCGACGTCGGCGGCGCGTACTTCGCAGGGCAGCTGAAAGACATGGCAGCCGCCGAGAACGAGCAGTCCGTCCTCGAAGCGCTGTGGTCGCTGACCTGGTCGGGCTACGTGACCAACGACACCTTCGCGCCGATCCGCTCCCTGCTCGCCGGCGGCTCGCAGGCGCACAAGGTGAAACGCCGCGCCCCCCGCGCCCGCACTTACCGCGGTGTGTCCTTCACCGGTTCCGCCGCGCCGAGGCCGCCGTCGATCGGAGGCCGATGGTCTTTGCTGCCTCCCGTCGAGAAGGACGCTTCCCGCAGGGCCACTGTGACCGCGGGCCTCCTCCTCGATCGCTACGGTGTCGTCACCCGCGGTGCGGTCCAGGCGGAGGGCCTCCCCGGCGGCTTCGCCCAGGCGTACCGCGTGCTGGCGGGCTTCGAAGAGGCCGGGCACTGTCGTCGTGGCTACGTGATCGAGAAGCTCGGGGCCGCCCAGTTCGCCGCGTCCGGAACGGTCGATCGTCTGCGCACCTATGCGGGACTCGCCGATCCGCCCCCACGCGATGCCGTGACCCTCGCCGCCACCGACCCCGCCAACCCCTACGGTGCCGCTCTCGGCTGGCCCAAGCTCGACGGGGTCTCGCACCGCCCGGGGCGCAAGGCCGGCGGGCTCGTGGTCCTCGTCGACGGAACACTCGTCCTCTCCCTCGAGCGCGGCGGACGCACGGTGCTGGCCTTCAGCGAAGACGGCGACGTGCTGCGGGCCGCGGCCACCGATCTCGCGGCGACCGCACGCGCACGCCGGCTCGACACCCTCACGGTCGAGAAGATCAACGGCGAGGGCGTCTACGGCACCGAGCTCGCCCTCGCCCTGCAGGAGGCGGGCTTCGTGGCGACGCCCCGCGGCTACACCCTCCGCAAGGCCACCTGAACGATGCACCTACGCTGGAAGCCATGATCCGAGAGTTCGCCACCGGCGTCCGCACGCTGTTGCACGGGTTCGGATTGTGGCGCACGCGTCCCGGGCTCATGATGCTCGGTCTGATCCCTGCGATCATCGCGGTCCTGATCCTCGCCGCAGCGCTGATCCCGCTCGTGATCGGCATGCCTTCGGTCTCCGCGTGGCTCACGCCGTTCGCGGAGGGATGGATCGAGCCGTGGAAGGGCCTGTTGCGCGCGGCCGTGGGCTTCGTGGTCGTCGCAGCCGCCCTCGCCCTCGCCAGCGTGGTCTTCAGCGCACTGACGCTGACCATCGGCGACCCGTTCTACCAGCGCATCTGGCACGCCGTCGAGGTCGATCTCGGTGATGCTCCTCCCGCCGACGGCGGCAGCTTCTGGACCACGATCGGCGAGGGGCTGCGTCTCGTGGTGCTCGGCATCCTGATCGCGATCCTGGTCCTCCTGATCGGCTTCCTCCCTGCCGTGGGGGGATTCCTCGGCGCGATCGCGGGTGTGGTGCTGACCGGCCGACTGTTGGCGCGCGAACTCACCGGGCGTGCCTTCGACGCTCGTGACCTCAGTCCGGCCGACCGTGCCGCCCTGTTCTCGGGCAGCCGGGCGCGGGTGCTCGGTTTCGGCGTCGCCACCCAGCTCTGTTTCCTGATTCCCGGTGGTGCCGTCGCGGTGATGCCGGCTGCGGTCGCCGGCAGCACCGTGCTGGCGCGCGACATGCTCGCTCGTGCCGCCGTCACGGCCTCCCCTCACCCCCCGCTGCTCCCGCCTCCACCCGCGCCGTCCGAGGCTCCCTGATGCCCGAGGGCGACACGGTCTTCCGCACGGCGCGACGCCTCGACGAGGCTCTGGCCGGGTCCGAGGTGACCCGGTTCGACCTTCGTGTCCCCCGCTTCGCCACCCTGGATCTGACCGGTCAGCGGGTGCACGCGGTGGTGCCCCGGGGCAAGCACCTGCTCGCGCGCATCGGCGACAGCACCCTGCATTCCCATCTGCGCATGGACGGGGCGTGGTTCGTCTACCGCCACGGCGAGAAGTGGCGGCATCCGGCCTTCAAGGTCCGCGCGATCATCGGCACGGCCGACCGTGAGGCCGTCGGTGTCGATCTCGCCGAGATCGAGGTCGTCCCGACCCGCGACGAGGAACAGCTGGTGGGCTATCTCGGCCCTGACCCGCTCGCCGACGACTGGGATGCAGACGAGGCGAACCGGCGGCTCGGTGCCGACGCCCGCAGTATCCACGTCGCCCTCCTCGACCAGCGCAACGTCGCGGGCTTCGGCAACGAGTACGCTGCAGAGCTCCTGTTCCTCCGGGGGATCCTGCCGACGACGCCGACGCCGGAGGTCGATGTCTCCGCTCTTCTCGACCTCGGTGTGCGCACCATCCGCGCCAACCGCGACCGCCGCAGCAGGACCTTCACGGGCATCGATCGACCGGGTCAGGGCACCTGGGTCTACGGCCGCGCCGGACGCCCCTGCCGACGCTGCGGCACCCTCATCCGACGCGGCGAACAGGGCGCGGATCCGACACGCGAACGCGTGACCTTCTGGTGCCCGTCGTGTCAGCGTTAGTCACTCGCCGTCGCTGACGAGCACGGGCCTGGCGTTCGGCGGAGGGGTTCCGACCTCCGCAACGGTATGGCCGCTGCAGGCCGCGCTCGTCAGGGTCGCCTTCTCGATGTTCGACACGACGAACCAGCGCATCGCGTCGCGCAGCAGGCACCACCCGACGAGGTACCATTGCCCGTTCGTGGAGGCGAACATCACGGGCTCCACTTCCCTCGTGGTCGTGGCCCCGACGCGCGACGTATAGCGGATGCGGACCGTACGCTGCGCGGACATCGCCTCCTCCAGGACCGACCGGACGGTGCGTGAGGACGAGGGCGCCCCCGCCACCCAGATCCGACGTGCGAGGTCGGCCGCGCGGCCGCGCGTGGCGGGATCGAGGACGTCCAGGATCTTCCGGACCCCGGCCGAAGCCAGATCGGCGTACGGGGCGTCGGACGCCGCGGAGACAGCCGCCAGGAGCGCCACCGCCTGGGCCGGCGAGAGGGTGATCGGCGGCAGATTCGCGCTCGGAGCCAGTCCGTAGCCTCCTCCGGGTCCGGGTCTCGACCAGACGGGCGCGCCACTGCTCGCCAAGGCGGCGAGGTCTCGCTTGACGGTTCTGACGGACACCTCGAACTCCGCCGCCAGCCGCTCGGCCGGGTAACCCCTGGTTCCGCCGCGACGCAGCATCTCGGACAGCGCATGAAGTCGTTCGGTCCGCCTCACTCTGCACACTCCGATGAATTCATGACAGAAATAGTGCCATACAGCTGTCCGCACGCCGTGCGAGCATCGGGTCATGACGACAGCATCGAGTACTCCGACCATCCTCCTGATCGCGGGCCACTGGCTCGGCGCATGGGCCTGGGACGAGGTGCGCGCACACCTGGCGGCGGACGGATCGGACGCCATCGCGCTCACGCTCCCCGGCCTGGATCCGGATGACCCCGACCGTTCCTCGCGGACCCTCGACGAGCAGGCGGCGGCGATCGAAGCGGCCGTCCTGCGCTCCGGAGCCACGGCGGAGCAGCCGGTCGCGCTCGTCGGGCACAGCGGAGCCAATGCCCCGGTCAGCATCGTCCTCGATCGGCACCCCGCGCTCGTCCGCCGTGTGGTGTGGGTCGATTCCGGCCCGGTCGCGCCGGGAAGCGTCTTCGCACCGGACCTCCCGGAGACGGTGGAGGCGCTGCCCCTGCCACCGTTCGACGTTCTCGGACAGCAGGCCAGCCTCGAGGGCCTGAGCACCGCGATGCTCGACCGCTTCCGCGAACGCGCGGTCCCCGAGCCGGGACCCGTGCTCCGGGACCCTGTGCCCCTCTCCGACGATGCGCGCCGCCGGATCCCCACCACCATCGTCTGCTGCTCGATCCCGAGCGAGCAGCTGCAGGAACTCGCCCGCGCCGGACACCCCATGTTCGCCGAGGTCGACGCACTCGAGAATCTGGAGCTCGTGGACCTGCCCACCGGCCACTGGCCCCTGTGGAGCCGTCCCGCGGATCTCGCAATGGCGATCCGCGACGCGGCCTCGCGCGTGAGCTGAGCACCGCGGACACCGAGGACATCCATCCGAGGGAATGAATCCACCCCTGCCGTGGTTGTTGATATATCCGGAAGAGACTCCGGAGCACGGGAGGAATCGTGGGTAAGAACTACGTCGACATCGAGAACGACCAGGGAGCGACGCTGCGGTACCGCAAGCACGCGAACGGTCGGGGTCTCGTCGCGCATGGCGCGAAGGTGCATCCGAAGGCGCATATCGAGGCGGGTGCCTACATCGAACCGGGCGCGCGCGTCGGCGCCGGGGCGACCATCGCCCGCGGCGCCTGGATCGACGAAGACGCCGTGGTCGGGGAGGGCGCGTTCGTCGACGCGCACGCGCACATCGGCCAGGGTGCCGCGATCGGCGACCACGCCTACGTGGGTGTCCGCACCGATGTCGGCGCCGGAGCGCGCATCATCCGCGGCGCCAGGATCGGCGACGACGAGACCGTCGCGGCCGGGCTCACCATCGCGACGGATCAGAAGGGGCTGTGGCTCGCGGCCTGACGGGGTGACAGCCGGGTCGTCACTCCTGGATCGCTGTGTGCCTGACCCGGCGCGCACCGGCGACGACCAGGAGACCGAGCGCGACCAGGGCCAGGCCGAGTCCCGGTAGCCCGCTCGGGTTCACTCCGCTGTCTGCCAGAGTGTCGGGTGGCGTCGTGCCGCCGCCCGACGTGTCCGGGTCCGGCTCGGGCGGGAGCGGGATGAGCGTTCCTTGCCCGACGCCACGTGCGGTCTGTCGTTCCGCGAACCCGACGAACGCGAGGGTCTGCGTGGACCCCGCATCGCTTGTCGCGAGCACGGCTTGGAACTCGGGCTGCTCGTCCGAGGTGATGCCGGCGATGAGCCGGAACTCGCGGAGCGTCCCGGCGGGGACCTGCGCTTCCGGAACGACGCTGACGACCTGCGAAGCCGCGTCGAGTCCCGAGGATACGGGCGTGCAACTCGCGGTGGCCACGTCGACCGGTGCGCCGAACTGCGCGTCGCTCGGATACGGATCGCCGGTCGTCCACGCGGCATCACGGTATTCGAGCTGTAGCGCCGCGCAATCGACGGCGGTCGCACCATCCATCAGGGCGAGATCGAGGTTGAACAGCGGGACGGCGCTGAAGTACCTCCACTCGAGGGAGGTGTCGTCGAGCACCGCTCCACGCACGCCCGTGACCTCGGTGGTGAGCTCGGTGACGCGGTAGATCCTCACGGTCGCAGGAAACTGCCCGCTGGACACCGCGATGGGGATGCCGAACGCTGACGGCGTCGGCGTGGCAGCCGCGGCGCTCACTCTGGCTTGAAAGGTCCCGGATCCGCTGACGGCGGTATGCGTGTCCACATACGGAGCGAAGGTCACCGTCACGGTGTCCCCTGCCCCGGTGACGGTGGCGATCGTCTCCCCGTCTTCGGACAGGATGGGGAAGGGTGCCAGGTCGGCGACCGATGTCGTGACGCCCCCGGTGCTCTGGAACGTCATGCTGGCGGTATCGCCGGCTGTGGCCTCGTCGGGGAGGGCGAAGGCGAACGACACATCGACGAGCGATCCATCGGGGACCGCTGTGGGATCGCTTGTCTGCTGCCACGGCGTTCCCAGCACCGGCGAGATCGTGATCGACGTGAACACGTCTCCGATCTCGACGGCCGAAGCCTGCCGTGGCGGCGAGGCGAACGCGAAAGCGAAGGCCAGCACCGAGACCGCACTGATCGCTCCGAAGGCCCTGCGTACGCGCATGATCGCTCCGTTCTGCTGTGCTGCCGATGGCTCGGCTCCCGGTTCGTTTCCAGGCCAGAGTCTCGCGAATCGAACCGACGCACAAGCCGATCCTGCGTCACGACTACAGCAGGCGGCGCTCCGACGCCCACGCGGTGAGTTCGTGGCGGGAGGAGAGCTGCAGCTTGCGCAGCACGGATGAGACGTGCGTCTCGACCGTCTTGATCGAGATGAAGAGCTCCGAAGCGACCTCCTTGTAGGCGTAGCCGCGGGCGATTAGCCGCATGACCTCCTGCTCACGCGCGGAGAGGCGATCCAGTTCGTCGGTCGCCGTCGCGGTCTCACCGGCGACCGCTCCGAAGGCGTCGAGCACGAACCCGGCGAGCCGTGGTGAGAAGACCGCATCCCCGTCCGCCACGGCGTGCACGGCACTGCTGACCTCGATGCCCGATGACCCTTTGGTGATGTAGCCGCGGGCGCCCGCCCGGATCACGCACACGACGTCGGCGGCAGCATCCGAGACGCTGAGCGCGAGGAACCGCGCTGCCGTGGCCGACCCGCGGATCACCGCTTCTCCGCCCGCGGCATCGTCGCCACTCCCACCCGGCAGGTGCACGTCGAGCAGGACGACGTCCGGCTGTGTCTCCGCGATCACGGCGATCGCGGACGGCACGTCCGCCGCCTCGCCGACCACGTCGACACTCGCATCGAGGTCGGCACGCAGGCCGGAGCGGAAGATCGAATGGTCGTCGACGATCACGACGCGGATGCTCTCAGGCATGGTCGTCCTCCCGGGTGGGGATCGGTCGCCCCGCCGCCCGGTCGTACGGCGGGGCCGCCAGAATGCTCAGATGCACTTCGGTCCCGTTCGCGTCGCTGCGGACCGCTCCGGTACCACCGGCACGACGCATCCGGCCGATGATCGACTCCCGTACCCCGAGGCGATCGCTCGGCACATCGTCGAGGTCGAAGCCCTCGCCGCGGTCCCGGATGAAGACGTCGACGCCCGCGGCGCTCCCCTCGATGTACACCGAGATGTCCCCGCCGGCATGCCGCGCGGCGTTCAGGATCGCCTCTCGGGCCGCCGCCGCGAGTTCCCCGCTGGCGCGCTCGGTGGAGAGGCCCGCCGACACGACGTCGATGCGCACCGGATAGTCGAGCTCGAGGGCCCCTGCGTAGTCACGCAGATCCGTCGGGAGGTCGCTGTCGGCCGGTGCGTCGCCGTCGTACAACCATGCGCGCAGTTCGCGCTCCTGTGCCCGGGCGAGGCGGGCCGCCTCGCTGGAGGCTCCTGCCCTGTTCTGGATCAGCGCCAGCGTCTGCAGCACGGAATCGTGCAGGTGCGCGGCCATCTGGCTGCGCTGCTCCTCGCGGATGCGGCGCACCCGTTCGCCGGACAGTTCGCGCCATCGCGGGATGAGGGCCGAGGAGATCACCGCAGCGAGCCCGGCGAGAGGGAGGAGCACGAGCGCCACCCCCGAGCGCGCGACGGGCCAGGAGAGCAGCACGGTGAACAGCAGGGCGAGCAGCACGAGAGCCAGGATCCGGACGGTCATCGTGTGTCGCGGTCCGCGCGCGGTGTCGGTGCGATCGATCAGGGTCGCCCAGAGCCCGGCGCCCGTCGCGAAGCCCACGGTGCCGCCGACGACGACCGCGGCGAGATCGGGCGGGATCGATCCGCTCAGCCAGTCGCTGCCGCCGCGCCAGGCCAGCACGATGAGGATCCCGACACCGGCGGGAGCGAGCAGCAGCCAGGCGACCGGTACGCGTCTGGTCGGGGCCTCCTCCCCCTCGCTCCACGGTGTGAAGGCCCAGCACCAGGCGTAGAGGAGGATGCCGGCGCCGCCGCACAGGGTCAGCGCGAGGAACAGTGCTCGCACCAGCCCCACCCGCACGCCCAGGTGTCGCGCGAGGCCCGCACTCACCCCGGCCACCAGGCAGTCGCGATCACGGGTCAGCGGCGGGCGCGGCGCAGCGATGGACGCTGATCGCACGGGAGCGTGCGCCGAAGAGGACATGTCGCCCATCCAATCATCCGCATGGGCGCTCCGGGTCCTCCCCTGGCCAGAATCAGGGGCCACTCAGGGGTTCCCCCCATGGCAGGGGCCCGACGGATGACGCCAGGATCGAAGCATGACGATTCCGACTGCACCCCCGCCTCCTGCCGACCAGGCCACTCCGGCCGTCGGCGCACCGGGCACCGGCATCCCCCGCGGAGCCGAACGCTTCCTCCTCTGGGTCGCCGGCCTCGGCGTCGCCCGGTCCGAGGGCTGGCTGGGCGGTGTCGCCGCGGGGATCGCTGCCCGGCTGCGCATCGATCCGCTGATCGTCCGCGGGATCCTCGTGGTCGCGGCGCTCTTCGGCCTGCCGGTGATCTTCCTGTATGCCGTGGCCTGGGCGCTGCTGCCCGACATCGACGGACGGGTCCACCTCCGCGATCTGTTCCGCCGCGACTATCAGCCGGCGCAGTGGGGCATCCTCGCGATGGCCGTCATCGGTCTCTTCCCGACCGCACCACTGGCCGGACGTCTCTTCGGACTCGGCTACGACGGGTGGTCGGCCCTCTCCGTCGTCAGCTGGATCGTCGGGCTCGTGCTCGTCGCCGGTCTGCTCTTCCTGATCGTGCGCGCCATGCGCCGCACCCCGGGTGCTTCCGCGCCGGATCTGCCGATGGCTTCCGCAGATTCGGCGGCCCCGGCCGCATCCGACCCCCTCAGCGATTCGGGTACCGCTGAGGGGGCGGATGCCACTCTCGCCGATGAGGTCTCCGACACCGCGCTCGCCTTCACTCCCCCGGAACCGCCCGCCCCCCTCCCGCCCGGTTCGCAGGACCCCACCGCTCTCGAGGCCTGGCGCGCCCAGCACGCGGCCTGGAAGGAACAGGATCAGGCGTGGCGCCGCCAGCAGCAGGACATCGAGCGGGCCGCCCGCGACCAGCTGCGTCGTGAACGCCAGGCCGAGGCTGCGGTGTTCGCGACCGAAGCCGCGGAGCGCCGACGCCTCCGCCGTGCCTCGAACCCCCGGGCCGGCTTCGCGTTCGCCGCGACCATCGTCGGCCTCGCGATCATCACGGGCTCTGCCGTCGGTCTCGTCACGGGCGGTGAGGCCCTCGGCGGTGCCCTGGGAATGCTCGCGGCGGCGCTCATCCTGGCACTCGGGATGATCGTGGCCGGGGCGTTCCGTCGGCGCAGCGGGTTCCTGGCCTTCGCGACCGTGGTGACGCTCATCGGCGGACTCGTCGCCGGCGCTTTCTCCGCCTTCCCGGGCGTCACGCTGGGCTACGTCGCGCTCGGCAACAACGAATCCGCGCACGTCCGGCAGCCCTTCGGCGATACGTTCCTCACGCTGAATCCGTTCGAGGATGGTGCGAGGTCGATCGTCGTGGACAAGGGATCCGGCAACACCTACATCGACGTCCAGTCGGGCGTCGAGCTCGATCTGCGCGCCGTCGTCGGATCGGCGACCGTTTCGTGGACCCGAGTGGATGAGGAGACCGGCCAGATCACTGCGCACGGCACCTGGACTCCCGTGCGCAGGAACGGGGAGTCGATCGTCCTGCAGAAGGTCGCCGCTGAGGACACCGAGCCCACCCTCGTACAACCCGTCACGATCGATCAGACCAGCGGAGTGATCTCCGTCACCCTCTACGAGCCCGCGAAGGAAGACCAGTGATGAGTACGCCGACGATCGTCGAAGCCCCCTCCCCTCCCCGCACGCGCTGGGCCGCCATCATCTGGGGCCTCCTGTTCGCCGCGATCGCCGCGGTCGCCCTATGGATGCTGGCCGACGCCGACCGGAGGGACACCGTCGCCGATGGGCTCCTCGCCCTGACGCCGACCACGATCGTCACGATCCTCCTTTTGACCGTGGGCGTGCTGATCCTGGTCGGGGGAGCCGCAGGGCTCATCCGCCGTGCGCAGCGGAAACTCGCGACGGCGGCGGACCCCGTCGCGCGGGCGGACGTGCCCGCCTCCCCCGCCGAGTAGCCTGGACCCCATGGCGAATCAGGGAAGGCGGCCCGGGAAGGGCGCAGGTCGAGGTACCCCTGTGCGTCGCAACAAGGCCGCCCCCGCCGAGCGGTTCCCGCCGCAGAAGCCGAAGAAGAAGACGGCCAAGGTCGTCTTCGATGCCCCTCAGCCCGAGCCCGAGGCACCGCGTACCTTCCGTCTGGGCGCGGTGCCGGGCGCGACACCGGGCAAGTGGATCGACGCGTGGAAGCAGCGCATGCCGAGAGTGCCGCTCGAGCTCGTCCCGATCGAGGTCGCCGCCCAGCGCGAGGCGCTCGACGCGATCGATGCGGCGCTGGTCCGTCTGCCGCTCACGGACGAGTCCCTGCACATCATCCCTCTGTACGACGAGGTACCGGTCGTGATCGCCGCGGTCGACTCGCACCTGATGGCGGCCGAAGAGCTCTCCGCCGCGGATCTCGAGGGCGAGGTCGTGATCGGGCTGTCCGATGACGTGCTGAGCCCGCTCGACCTCCCCGGCACACTCCCGGCCGCCTTCGCCGCACTGCCTACCGGAGAGGCGATCGCCACGGCGGCCTCCGGCGTCGGCATCGTGATCGTCCCGATGTCGCTGGCTCGCCTGCACCACCGCAAGGATGCCGACCACCGCGTGCTCGTCGGCGCTCCGACGTCCACGGTGGCGCTGGTCTGGCCTCGCGATCGCACCACACCCGACGTCGAGACCTTCGTCGGCATCGTCCGCGGCCGGACCGCGAACTCCTCCCGGTGACCGCGTCGGCCCGGCTCCGCGCGCTCGTTAGAATCTCCTGATGGCCTCGCTTCTCTACGTGTGCGTGCGACCCGAGATCGGGGCGGCGGACGCCGAGCATGCGTCCTTCCGACGGGCGCTCGGAGTCGACGTCGTCGATCGACTCGACCTGCTGCAGACACCGCTGCACATCGAGCGTCTACGCGGATACCGCGGCGTCGTGGTCGGGGGCTCGCCGTTCAACGTCTCCGACACGGTGAAGTCCGCGGAGCAGCTGCGGGTCGAAGCCGACCTCCGCACACTGGCCGACGCGGCGATGGCCGGCGAGATCGCGGTGTTCTTCACCTGCTTCAGCATCGGTGTCGTGACCCGCATGCTCGGGGGCGAGGTCGTGACGGACACTCCCGAGCCCGCGAGCGCCACCGTGATCGATGTGACCGAAGCCGGCGCCGCCGATCCCGTGTTCGGTCCGAGCGGCCCCGCTCTCACGGTGTTCACGGCACACAAGGAGAGCTCGGCGAGCACCCCGCCGGGCGCGGTGCTCCTGGCGACCAATGAGGCCTGCCTGGTGCAGGCCTACCGCGTGGGCACGCACCTGTATGCAGCGCAGTTCCATCCGGAGCCCACTCCCCGCGACTTCGCGGACCGGATGACGTTCTACCGCACCACCGGCTACTTCGACCCGGAGGAGTTCGACGCGGTGCAGCAGCAGGTGCTCGCCGCATCGGTCACCGAGGGCGCCGCGCTTCTGCGCCGCTTCGCCGAGACCTTCGCCTGACTCAGCCTTCCGCCGAATCCCGCAACAGGGACACGCGCTCACGCAGGTATACCTCCAGGGGCATGTACCCGCCGGCTGCGCTCCACCGCACCGAGGGGACGCCGTCGACGAGCACCAGCGGACCGGAGGAGCCGCCCGCATCCACGGCGTCGACGTCGATCACACTCCATCCCACGTGGACGACATCGCCCTCGTCGAAGCCACCCCGCAGGGCTTCTGCGCGACGTTCGGCGCGTGCTCTGGACGACTCGGCGGTGTAACCGCGGCGTCCGGGATCGGCCGCGCGGAGCACCTCGGCCGTGGCCAGCGCGTGCGTGTCGGTCAGCAGCAGCACACCCAGATGCCATGCTTCGCCGACCCGCACGATGCGGCGCCCGCGCCACCGGGAGACGCGCTGCTCGCCGAGCCCTTCCTTCGCGATGCCGTCGAGGCTCTGAACCGTACGGGTCAGGAGCGCCGACGCACTCGTCACAGCTCCCCCTGCACGGCGTCGCCCGCACGGGCGGGCCCGACGACGTCGGCGCGATCCCCGCGCAGGGTCATCCCGATCAACGGATAGAGCAGCACCGAGAGCATGCCCGCTCCGACCAGTGCCGCCGCGGTGCCGGTGTCGAGCATCTTCTCGTCGACGCCGATCGCGGTGACCGCGACGATGATCGGCAGTCCGGTGGCGGCGAGGAGCCCGAGGGCCGCACGGTCGCGGACGCTCATCCCCACCGGGGCCGAGAGCTGCGCGGCCGCCCCGCGGATGGCCAGCAGCGCGATCAGGAAGATGGGCACCAGGGCGAGGGCCGTCGGCGAGGTGAGCAGGGCCTGCAGGTCGAAGGTCACGCCCGTGTAGAGGAAGAAGATCGGCACGAGGAATCCGAATGCGATCGCCTCGATCTTGCTCTCGACCTCCTCGGCGGATTCCTTCGGTGCCCGCGTCATGATGATGCGCCACACCGCTCCCGCGACGAAGGCTCCGAGCAGCATGTCGAGGTCGAGCATCACGCTCAGGCCGACCAGCGCCGCGATGAGCAGGATCACGAAGCGCACCCCGAACTGGTCGGACGTGTGCAGCGTCGCACGGACGATGCGGTGCAGCCGCCCGTGCGGCACACGGTGCGCGAGCAGCACCGCGAGCCCGGCCAGCACCACGAACGTCAGCAGGACGGCCGTGGCGATCGGTGTGGTGCGCGTGCTGAGGAAGATCGAGATCGCGATCAGGGGCAAGAACTCGCCGACCGCGCCGATCGCACTGATCGCACGACCGAACGGCGTGTCCAGCTCGCGGGCGTCGCGCAGGATCGGCATCAGCGTGCCGAGCGCGGTGGAGCTCAGCGCGATGCCGATCACGACCATCCCCTCGCCGGGGGCGAAGAAGAAGCCCAGGCCGATGCCCAGCAGAACGCTGAGGAGCCAGCCGAGGGAGGCGCGGGCGAGCGGTTTGCCCGCCACGGTCTTGAAGTCGATCTCGGTGCCGGCGACGAAGAACAGCAGCGCCAGACCGAAGTCGCTGAGCTTCTCCAGCAGGGGGCCCGGTTCGACCCAGCCGAGCACCGCCGGCCCCACGAGGATCCCGAGCACGAGTTCGAACACCACGATCGGCACCCGCACCGCCGGGCGGACCCCGCGGGCGAGCAGGGGCGCGGCGACAGCCAGCAGGGGGATCAGCACCAGGCCGAGATCGCTCGCTTCCACGATTCTCAGAGTAGCGAGTCGCCTCCCGCGATTCGCCCCCGGTGTGCATCCACGGCAGAATCGATGCACACCCTCGAGGAGCCTCCATGTCCCAGCCCGATACCGCCCGCCTGCTCATCGCCTGCGACGACCAGCCCGGGATCGTCGCCGCCGTGGCGGGCGTGCTCGCCCAGCACGGTGCGAACATCATCTCGCTCGACCAGCACTCGACGGATTCCGAGGGCGGACGCTTCTTCCAGCGCACCGTGATCCACCTCGATGGACTCGCCGCCGCACGCCCCGCGCTCGAAGCCGACATCGCCGTCGTCGCCGAACGCTTCGGCATGGAGTGGTCGCTGCACGACGTCGCCCGCCGCAAGCGCGTGGCGATCTTCGTCTCGAAGTACGACCACTGCCTGATGGAGCTGCTCTGGCGCACACAGCGCGGCCAGCTCGACATCGACATCACGATGGTCGTCTCCAACCACCCCGACCTTGCCGAGTCGGTCCGCTCCTTCGGCGTGCCCTTCGTGCACATCCCCTCGGGCGACAAGGCCGCCATGGAGGAGCGACAGCTCGAACTGCTGCGCGGGAACGTCGACCTCGTCGTGCTGGCGCGCTACATGCAGATCCTCACCGACGACTTCATCACCCGCCTCGAAGCGCCGGTGATCAACATCCACCACTCCTTCCTGCCCGCGTTCATCGGGGCGAACCCCTACGCCCGCGCCAAGGACCGCGGCGTGAAGCTGATCGGCGCGACCGCGCACTATGCGACGGCCGACCTCGATGAGGGGCCGATCATCGAGCAGGACGTCACGCGCGTGACCCACTCCGAGTCAGCGGCCGAGCTGCAGAGCCGCGGGGCCGATGTCGAGCGACTCGTGCTCGCCCGCGCCGTGCAGTGGCACGCCGAGGACCGTGTGATCGTGCACGGCAAGTCCACCGTCATCCTCTAGCCCCGACGCCCGCTGGGCCTTCCTCCGGTCTCGGGGGCGCATGCGGTGAGCGGTCAGGAGGGGCGCGGCACGCCGGCGGCCAGCTCCGCGAACACCTCGGCGGCGCTGTCATGGCGTGCGAGCGGCGCCGCCTGCCCCATCCACAGCGACTGGAGCTCCCCGAGATTCTGCTCCCCCGCCGCGGCCCGGAAGCGTCCGGTGAGCCAGTTCTGCATCGGGAACGGTGCGATCGTGCCGCTCGCCTCGATCGCCCGCACCGCACGGTTGCGGGCGCCCCGGGCCAGACGACCGCTCATGGCACGGGTGAGCACCGTCCCCTCGGCGGCGGTCGCACGGATTGCGGCGCGATGCGCGGGCGTGGCCACGGATTCCGCCGTCGCGAGGAAGGCCGTCCCGACCTGCACGCCGGTCGCCCCCAACGCGAACGCCGCGGCGACTCCCCGTCGATCGGCGATGCCGCCTGCCGCGATCACCGGCACGTCCACCGCATCGACCACCTGCGGGACGAGCGCGAACGTGCCGACGAGCGAGTCCTCAGCGGGACGGAGGAACGACACCCGATGCCCGGCCGCCTCGGCACCCGTGGCGACCACCGCCTCCACCCCGGCGTCGGCGAGCGCGACGGCCTCGGCGACGGTGGTCGCGGTACCGACGATGCGGATCCCCCGGCGCTGTGCCGCCTGGACGACCTCGGCCGACGGCACCCCGAACACCGTGCTGAGCACCGCGGGCCGGATCTCCCAGATCGCGTCGAGCTGCTCCTCGAGCGACGGGACGTACCGCTCCGGGCGCGCCGGGACATCGATGCCGACCGCCTCGTAGAAGGGTTGCAGCGCCTGCGCGAACACCGCGTGCTGCGGATTCGGCTCGACCTCGTCGCCGGTGGGGAGCCAGATGTTGACCGCGAACGGACGATCGGTCGCCGCCCGCAGCGCCGCGCCGGTCGCACGGATACGGTCGACGTCGTAGCCGTAGAGTCCGAACGAACCGAGGCCGCCCGCAGCGCTGACCGCAGCCGTGAGGGCGGTCGAGGAGAGCCCGCCGAACGGGCCGAGGATGATCGGATGCTCGATCCCGAACAGGGCGCGAAGGTCACTCATGCTTTCGACCGTACGCCCCGTCGGCTTTCGAATCGCGCACTGTGTGGCATAAGTGGCCGGGAGCGCACCATTCGCGCGATTCGAAAGCGGCGGCGGCCCCCGGTGCTACCCTCACAACAGGAAGGGAGCGCGCATGAGCGAGTGGTTCGGGCAGATGCTGAGCATCGTCGCGACCGCGCTCGGCCTCGTGTCGATGCCGGATGCCACGGCTCTCGGCCTCGCCGTCGCCCTGCTCGCGGTGACCGCACTCACCCTCGCGATCGTGCTGAGTGTGCGCCCCGAGGCCTCGACCGGTGCCCCGCATCCGTTGCGCGCCATCGACGTCGGCACCCTCCTCACGCAGAGTGACCCTGATGCCGCCGGGCATCCGCGCCCTCGGGCGCCGGGAGTCGCGACCGCCGCGTAGTCCGCTCTTTCGACGGGACCGCGCGGCCTTCGCCGACCCTTCCCGACACCTCGAACGGACACTTCCATGGACCCCTTTGCCTTTCCACCCCTCGCCGCCCTCCTCGACGCCGCCTACGGCGCGCTGACCGGGCTCTCCGACCTGCTCACCCCCATCGCCGGTGCCTCCGCCGCCGCTCTCGCCGTCGTCCTCGTCACACTGCTCGTGCGGGTACTGCTCATCCCCGTCGGCATCTCCCAGGCCAAGGCCGAGCAGACCAGGGCGCGTCTCGCGCCGAAGCTGCGCGAGCTGCAGCGCCGCCACAAGAAGAACCCCGAGCGCCTGCAGAAGGAGACGCTGGCGCTGTACCGCGCAGAGAACACGTCGCCGTTCGCGGGGATGCTCCCGGTGCTCGCACAGGCCCCCGTGGTCGGCATCCTCTACACGCTGTTCCTCCGGACCGAGATCGCGGGACACCCGAACGAGCTGCTCGCGCACGACCTGTTCGGCGCACCGCTGGGCACGAGCCTGGTGTCGGCGCTGTTCGGGGGCACCGCGACACCCGCCACCTTCCTCGTGTTCGGGGTGCTGCTCGCGGTCATGCTCGCCGTCGCCGAGATCACCCGCCGCGTGTTCCGCCCGACGCCGGTCGACGGGGACGACTCACCCCTGAACTCCCCCACCCTGCTGCGCGTCGTCTCGGCGATGCACTACGCGACCGCGGTCTTCGCCGTGTTCGTGCCTCTCGCCGCTGCGCTCTACCTGACGGTCACGGTGGTGTGGACGCTCGTGCAGCGCGTGATCCTGCGCCGCCGGTACCCGCTGCCGGTCCCCGCGGTCAGTCGGGCAGCGGTATCGGTGCAGTGAACAGGCCGGAGGGACCGTCGTCGCGGCGTTCCCTCCGCACCCCGAGCGTGGTCCCGACGCTCGCGGCGATCACGAGGGCGACGGCGAGCATCCGCAGCGGCGTGGCGTCCTGCCCGAGGATGAGCCAGCCGGCGAGCGTCGCGAACGCCGGTTCGAGGCTCAGCAGCACACCGAACACGCGCTGCGGCAGACGGCGCAGCGCCGCGAGCTCGAAGCTGTAGGGGATCACGGACGACAGCACCGCGGTGATCGCAGCGAGCAGGAGCAGCTGCGGATCCATCGCCACCGTCGACGCGGCCGGGATGCCGACCGGGATGAGCAGGACGGCAGCGACCACGAGCCCCATCGCCAGGCCGCTGCTGCCCGGGATGAGGGAGCCGACGCGGGCGCTCATCCGGATGTACATGGCCCAGAAGGCCGCTGCGATCAGGATGAACAGCACACCGAGCGGATCGAGCGGCTCGGCACCGATCAGGCCGTCGATGCCCAGCACGATCATTCCGAGGAGGGCCACTCCGACCCAGACGAAGTCCGTGACCTTCCGGGTGAGCACGGCCGCGAGCACGAGTGGTCCGAGGAACTCGATCGCGACGGCGGGGCCCAGGGGGATGCGGTCGATCGCCGCGTAGAAGAAGCCGTTCATCGCTGCCAGCGAGACGCCGAAGAGCACCGCGGCGAACCACTGCGGGCGGGTCCACTTCCCGGGCCGCGGGCGCACGATGACGACCAGGAGGATCGCGGCGATGGCGACGCGCAGTGAGGTCACCCCCCACGGACCGAGCACCGGGAAGAGCTGGGCCGCGACGGCGGCGCCGAAAGGAAGCGAGAGGCAGGAGCCGATGACGAGCGCGACTCCGACGAGGGGACGGGACGCGGCCGGCTTCTGCACTCCCCAAGCTTAGGCGGCGGCTCCCCCTCGGTGCCGCCGCCTGAGCACGTGTCAGAGGCCCTTGCCGCCGGTGACCGCGATGACCGAGCCGGACGTGTATGAGGATTCCGCCGATGCCAGGTACACGTAGGCGCCGGCCAGTTCCGCCGGCTGACCCGCCCGCCCCAGCGGAGTGTCGGCACCGAAGGTCGCCAGCCGCTCGGCATCCCATCCGGTCGCGGGGATCAGGGGTGTCCAGACCGGTCCCGGCGCGACGGCGTTGACCCGGATCCCGCGGGGTCCCGCCTCCTCGGCGAGCGCCTTGACGAACGCGATCTGCGCCGCCTTGGTCATGGCGTAGTCGATCAATCCCGGTGAGGGGTTGTAGGCCTGGATGGAAGCCGTCACGATGATGCTCGCTCCGGGCTGGAGGTCGGGGTAGGCCGCCCGCGCCGAGAACAGCATGCCCGCCAGGTTCGTGTCGAACACCCGACGCATGCGGTCCGTCTCCAGACTCCCGAAGTCGTCGATGTCGTGCTGATAGCCCGCGTTGAGCACGAGCACGTCGAGCCCACCCAACTCGCTCCGCGTGCGGGCGACGATGTCGGTCGCGAAAGCCTCTTCTCGCAGGTCGCCTGCGAAGCCCACACCCGTGCGCCCCGTCTCGCGGACGAGGGCGAGCGTGTCCTCCGCGTCGTCCTGCTCCTCGGGCAGGTGCGCGATCGCGATGTCGGCGCCCTCCCGGGCGAAGGCGATCGCGACGGCCCGACCGATCCCGGAGTCACCGCCCGTGATGAGAGCACGGCGACCTTCCAGGCGCCCGTGGCCGACGTAGGTCCCTTCGCCGTGATCCGGTTCAGGGCGCGTCCGCTCGGTCAGCCCCGGCTGGTCCTGGTGCTGGTCGGGAAAGCCCTCTTCGCGGTGCGCGTGCCGGGGGTCGGTGGTGTCGTCGGTCATGGCCGATCCTCCTCGTCTCGTCGAACGAGGCCCACACTTCCACCCTTGCCCGCCCGTGGTCAGGGGCTTGACATCCCGGGCTCGGAGCCGCGGTCCCGGCTCAGAGCGGAGGGGTGACCGGAACCTCGCCGGCACCGGGCTCGTCGCCGGCCTCGGCGGGTTCGGGCACGAGGTACAGCCCGCTCGGCGCGTTCGCGGTGAAGGCGAGTGCCTCGATCCACGCCCGGTTGATGGACGGCTGACGGCTGCCGAAGTACTTGAAGACGAGCGAGCTCCCCGGCTGGATCCACACCGTGGTGCGCCCGCCGCCGACGCTCGCATCCTCACGCCAGCTGAACGGGAAGGGCTCCCCGCGGCGCAGCTTCGCGGTGATGACGAGCTGAAGGTGGGTGAGGGCGCGATCCTCGATCTCGGTCTTCACGCCGCCTTCGTAGACGAATTTACCCATGGGTGGTGCTCCTTGGTCGCTGCCGGGCCGAGACGACGGCTCACCTCATTCTCCCGTACTCGGGAGAAGGTTATCGCCTCCGAGTGCGGTCGACCGCGCGCTGGCGACTCGCTGCACCGAAGTCAACCCCCTTCGGCGGAGCGACGGCAGGACCCTAGCCTCGGGACACGCGATTCGAGGAGGACTGCCATGAACGACCGACACATCGACGACCGCCCGGATGACGGATACACCCCCACGACCACGCATGCCGAATGGGGCGCGGGGAACCCTCGATTGCGCATCAGCCGAGACGACGAACGCACCGAATTCGCGCTCGAGGCCGACGTGGTGCGGATCGGGTCGGCCGAGGGCAACGAACTGCGCCTCCCCGAGACCGACCCCGTGCACGCGACCATCACGCACGACGACCGCGACGAGTACGTGCTGACCTTGAACGGCGAGGGCGAGACCAACGCGAGCCTGGGTGTGGACGCGACTCACACCGACGAGTCCTCCGAGACGCTGCGCACGGGCGCGCACTTCACGGCGGGGCCCTGGACGTTCGTGTTCGCACGCGACGAGTTCGCCGACCACGGACGTCCGTACGGGGGGCGCGCGGGCGGGGAGTACTCCGATCAGCCGCTGCAGCCGCCGCGTCCCGACTACGACGAGAGCGAAGAGCGATGACCACCACGCGCGACCTCATGACGCCGAGTCCGCGCTGCATCGGCGTGAACGATTCGCTCCGCATCGCCGCATCCGTCATGGCCGAGCTCGACGTCGGCGCGCTGCCGATCTGCGGAGAGGACAGCCGCCTCAAGGGCATGCTCACCGATCGCGACATCGTGGTCGGTGCGGTCGCTCTGGGGATGGATCCCGAGACGACACCGGTCGAAGCGCTCGCGAAGGGGAAACCCGTCACGGTGGGCGCGGACGACGACATCCGCGTGGCCCTGGAGCGCATGCAGGAGAACCAGGTGCGCCGTCTGCCCGTGATCGCGGACCGCCGCCTGGTCGGCATCGTGAGCCAGGCGGACATCGCCCGATCGCTCTCGGCGGCCACGACGGGCAAGACCGTGGAGAGCATCTCCCGCTGAGCCCAGGTCCACGAGGCCGGCGCGCAGGAGGCCGGCGCGCCGGGGGGGGTCAGCGCGCCCGGGGGGTCAGCGCCCCGGGACCAGCCCGATCCGCAGCGGCGCCCCTGGCTCGGCTGCCTCCTCCAAGGCCCTGTCGATCTCGAGGAGCCCGCGGACCGCGCCGACGGCGTCACCGAAGGGATAGGCGCGACCGCGCCCGGCCAGGAAGCCGACCGCCTCCGCCAGCTCGGCACCCGTGTAGTTGTGGACACCGGCGACCGTCACGAGGCGCCGCACGATGCTCTCGGCGTCGAAAGGTACGGGGTCTGCGGGGAAGACGCTGCCGACGAGCACGACCGTGCCGCCGACCGCCACGCCTTCGAGCGCGTCGCGGACCGCGTGACCGGACGCCTCGATCACGACATCGGGTTCGCGGTCCACCACGGTCGCGCCGAATCGTGTCGCGAGCGCCCTGCGCTCCGGGTTCGGGTCGAGCACCTCCACCGTCGCGCCCTGTTCGACGGCGATGGCCGCGGCGGACAGCCCGACCAATCCCGCGCCGTGGATTCGCACGGCGGCGCCGTCGAGGTCCCGTCCCTGGGCAGCCCTGGCCACCGCTGCCCAGGCGGTCGCCGTGGCGCACGAGGCGGGAGCGAGCACTGCGGCGGGGAGTGCCTCCGGCACGCGGACGATCGCGGTGCCGGTGCGCAGCTGCACGTGACTCGCGAAGGCGCCGGTGAGGTCGCCGTGGACACCGACCCGGTCGTGACCGTACTTGCCGAGGTCGCGGCACTTCTGCGGTATCCCGCGCAGGCAGCGGTCGCAGCTCCCACAGGAGACGGTCACCGACCACACCACGCGATCGCCGATGCGCAGCGGGGTGCCGTCGACCCCGCTCGCCCCGGCGTCACCGGTCGCGATCACACGCCCGACGCTCTCGTGCCCGAGCACCAGCGGCACCGGAGCGGAGCGGCGCCCCTGCACGGTGTGGACATCGGAGCCGCAGATGGTCGACATCTCGACCGCGACCAGCACGTCGCCATCGGCGAGCGCCACTCCCGGCACCGCGATCGTCTCGTGCGGGTGTCCGGCGCCGATCCAGACCATCGCGGTCGCCGCCGGGCGCAGCGCGACGTCTCTGCGGTGCCCGGGAGGACGGATCAGCAGCGTTCCCATGTCACGGTCTCTCAGGAGGTCGTGATGAGTGGAAGCAGCTCGCGCTGGGCGAGCACTCCGCGCAACGCGGTGACGTCGGCGAGCACGGCATCGGCGCCCGCTGCGCTCAAGGCCGGCCGATCATGGGCACCGGTCAGCACACCGGCGACGAAGCCGGCGCCGGCCCGGCGTCCGGACTCGACATCGCTGACGGTGTCGCCCGCGACGGCGACCGCGGAGACCGACGAGGTCTGCGTGCGCAGCAGCGCCGTGAGCACGAGGTCGGGAGCGGGGCGACCGCGTCCGGCATCGATCGGCGACAGCGCGAGGTCGACGAGGCCGCGCCAACCGAGACCGTCGAGCAGGGCCTCTCGGGTGATCGGAGCGAAGCCCGTGGTCAGCGCGACCCGCAGTCCGGCGTCTTTGAGACCCTGGATGGCGTCCGCCGCACCGGGGATCTCGGAGACGCCCTGCTCGGTGATGATCTCGGCGTAGGCGCCCTCGAAGGCCGCGGTCGCCCGTGCCGCGGCATCGGCATCGCCGCCGGAGAGGTGCGTGAAGACGTCGATCTTCGACTGCCCCATCGTGGCACGCACGTGGTCGAGTGCCTCCGCCCACGGCATCCGGTCCGCGACGCCCGTGCGCTCGGCCGCGCGCTGGAACGCCTGCTCCACGACGCCGTCGTCGAGCACCGTGGTTCCCGCCATGTCGAGGACGACGAGTTCGAGGGGAGTGGTCATGTTGTTCCTTCCCTTGCTGCCGCCCATCCGAAGGCGGCGGTGAGATTGTGTTCCGCGAGACCCAGGCCCGTGGTCATCCCGATCCCTGTCGTGGCGGCGAGCACGAGCACACCGTCGTCGCCCCGATCGATCAGGAACGCCTGCCGACCCTTGGCGTACACGCCCTGCCAGCGTTCGATCACCCGCGGCGCCGGCGCATCGAACAGCGCTTCCGCCTCGGTGAGGAACGCGGTGAAGGCGGCCTCGGGCTGGAACGGCGAAGGAGCCGCGGCGGTCGCGTGCGAGTCCCCGATGATGAGCGTGCCGTCGGGGAGCTGTGTGTACATCTGGTTCAGGTCGAGCGCGGCGAGATCAGGCCGTTCGGCGTGGAGACGTTCGCGCAGCACGGCGGCCTCCGGTCCGTCGGAGAAGCGCCCGTACCGCACGAGCGACCATCCGGTGAGCAAGGGCGCCGCGAGCGGATGCCGGAACGACACGGCCGCCCGCATCATGTCGAGGGCGCAGCGGACGATCCCGTGCCGTTCGGCCACTTCGGGCAGCAGCTGGTCGATGTCGTGGTTCACGGCGACGACCACGCTGCCGCAGGTGAGGGGCCCGCGGGTGGTGTCGACCCGGCCGCGCCCGACTCCGGTCACGCCGGTGCGGAAGCGGAAGTCCACGCCGAGGGCTGCGAGGTGGCGGACGATCGCAGACGCCGCCGTGCGCGGATCGGTCTGCAGGTCGCTCTCGATGTGTGCGCCGCCGACCAGGCCCTGGGCGCGCAGCGGTGCGAGTTGCAGGAGCTCGTCGGCCTCGAGCATCCGGATCCCGCCGTCGTGAGCGGCCGCCTCGAGCACCGCGATCTCGTCGTCGTGGCGGGCGGCGACCAGCGTTCCCGACTCGCGCAGCCAGAAGCCCGCGTCCTGGGAGAGACGCAGCCACAGCTCGCGCGAGGTGTCGGCATACCGCCGGGCCTCGCCGCCCTGCGCTCCGATGCAGAGGTGCCCGAAGTTGCGGATCGTGGCGCCGACCGGTGCATCGGTGCGGTCGACCACGATCACCCGCAGCCCGCGACGGACCGCCGCGTAGGCCGCGCCGAGACCGACGATCCCGGCCCCGACCACCACGACGTCCGCAGAGTCCGCGGAGCGATCCGGGTTCATCGGAACACCTTCCGCATCCACATGGCGAGGCCTTCGACGACGAGCACGGTGGCGAGGATCATCAGCACGATCGCCGTCACGGTCTCGTAGCGCGAACCCTGGCTCGCGTTGAGCAGGTAGTAGCCGACCCCACCGCCACCGACGATCCCGAGGATGGTCGCCGCACGGATGTTCGTGTCGAGCATGTAGAAGCTGTGACCGATCAGCGCCTGGGTCCCCTGCGGCACCGTGGCCGAGGCGTAGGTCTGCAGACGCGTCGCCCCGACGGCCCGGAGCGCGCGCTCGGGGCCGCGATCCACCTCTTCGAACGAGTCGGCGATGAGCTTGCCGAGGAGCCCGATCCCGCCGATCGCGAGGGCGATGACGCCGGCCTGCGCGCCGAGTCCCGTGATCACGACGAGCACGATCGCCAGGATCAGCTCCGGGATGCCGCGGATGCCGACGAGCAGGAGTCGTGCCGTCCCCCGTGCTCCGGAGTTCGGCGCGACGTTGCGGGCGGCGAGCGAGCCGAGCACGAGCGAAGGCAGGAGGGTGAGCACCGTGGCGGCGAGCGCGATCGCGACCGTCTCCCGCATCGCCTCGAACATGGCGCTCGCGTCGTAGTTCCCGAAGGAGGGCGGCCAGAACAGCGCGGCGACCTCGGGCAGCTTGGCCCAGAAGGTGATGAGGTCCATCCAGTTGATCTGGCTGACCACGATGCTGCCGATGACGACGAGCACCGCCACGACGCCGGCGACGGTGTGGCGCACGCGTCGGGAGGTCCAGGGGCGACGCACGGCGGTCTCGGGGCTCGTGGCCCAAGCAGGGCGACCGACCGGCGCGGCTGCGGTGTTCGCTCCGAGGCGCGGGTGGAGGATCCGGTCGATCCACGAGCGGGTGTGCTTCTGCTCGCCCAGCATCGCACCGCGAACCATGCTCGAGATGACCTCCATCGCGATGCACAGGAGGAAGATGACGAGCGCGATGCCGAGACCCTTGCCGTAGTTCAGCGACTTGAAGGCGTACGACATCTCCAGGCCCAGACCGGCCACCCCGACGTAGCCGAGCACGACGCTGCCTCGCAGGTTGATGTCGTTGCGATGCAGCACGGTGGCCACCCAGCTGGGCAGCACCTGAGGGAGGATCCCCGCAGAGAACTCCTGCATCTTCGAACCGCCCGCGGCACGGATCGCGAGGCGGGGACCCTCGTCGATCTGCTCGATCGCATCGGCGAACATCTTCGAGATCATGCCGATCGAGTGGATGCCGATGGCGAGGATGCCGGGAAGGGTGCCGAGCGAGAACATCAGCACGAACGCCATCGCGAGGACAACATCGGGGAGCGCACGGGTGAGCACGCCGATGAATCGAGCGGCGGCACGCCAGCCGTTGCCCGGAGTCGTGTTGGACGCGGCGAGGTAGGCGATCGGCACCGAGAGAACCGCGGCCAGCAGGGTTCCGACGAGCACGAGACCGACGGTGAGTGCGATCAGCCAGACGAGATCGCCGGGCGCGGGGAACGTGAGTCCGCCGATGCGGGCCATGAAGTTCTCGGCGTTGCCCCAGCTCTGCACCATGGCGGGGATCGAGATGTCGACGTCACGGACGGCGAGGATGCCGAGGACCAAGAGCGCGACAAGGGTGAGGGATGCGGCGATGCGTTCCGGAGAGACCACCCGCTTCGGGGCGCGCTCCCTCACCTGTCCCGCCTGCCGAGGAGCCGCGCCACCGCCCCGCGTCGAGGAGTCCGTCGACGCGTCGAGAGCCGTCATGATGCGGCCACCTGCGCCGCCGCTTCGACGAGTTCTTCCTGGACGGCACGGATCTCGGCGGTCGTGGTGGCGACGCGGCCGTAGATCTCCATGACCTCGGCCTTGGTGAGGTCGCCGGTCGGGGTGTCGAGCACGACCTCGCCGTGGCGGAGTCCGACGATGCGGTCGGCCCAGCTGATCGCGAGGTCGACCTGGTGCAGGCTGCACACGACGGTGAGTCCCTCGTCGGCGGCGATCTCGCGGATCAGTGCCATCACCTGTTCACTCGACTCGGGGTCGAGCGAGGCGACCGGTTCGTCGGCGAGCAGGATGTCGGGCTTCTGCATGAGGGCACGGGCGATGGCCACGCGCTGCTGCTGTCCCCCCGAGAGGGTGTCGCCGCGCTGGTAGGCGCGGTCGAGCAGCCCGACCCGATCGAGGTGCTCGAGCGCGGTGACCTTCGCGGCTCGCGAGTACCCCCAGAGCCCGAGGCGCGGTCCGCGCAGGTCGGAGAGCGAACCGGTGAGGACGTTCTCGAGCACCGTGAGCGAGGGCACGAGCTCGAACTGCTGGAAGATGAAGCCCACGCGGCTGCGGAGGTCGCGCAGCGCCCGGCCCTTGAGCGAGGGAACCTCGGCTCCCAACACCTCGACCGAGCCCGAGGTGGGGATCTCGAGGCCGTCGAGGTGGCGCAGCAGGGTCGACTTGCCCGAGCCGGAGAGCCCGAGAAGCACGACGATCTCGCCGCGGGACACCTCCAGCGAGGCGTCCTTCAACGCAGTGGTCGTCCCGAAGGTCTTCGTCACGCCGTCGAGGCGGATGAGGGCGTCGGATGCCGAGGCGGTCATGTCGTGGCTCCTGTGGTGTGGTGAGTCGTGCGGTGGTGCCCTCCGTCTCGTCCGTGCGAGGCGGACGGGACGGAGGGCGCCGATGAGGCGAGGTGGTCAGGCCGGGCTCAGGCCTTGCACTGCTCCGCTTCGGTCTCCTTGCAGATGTCGCGGATCAGGTCGTAGTACGCGTCGTCGACCGGCTTCGTGGCGTAGAACACACTGCGGAAGGAGTCGGTGTCGGCGCTGTCGATGCCTGCGGCGATGATGTCGTCGATCGTGATCTCGGAGAGTCCGTCGATGAGCTTCTTCGAGACGTCGTCGGGGAGCGTGGACGAGTAGACGAGCGGTGCACCGGGCACCATGGTCTCGTCGATGACCTTCACCTTGTCCGACTTCTCGACTTCGGAGTCCTCGGCGAAGCCCGCCTCGCACTCGACGCCCTCGCCGACCTTGGTGACGCTGACGTCGTGCTTGCCGGCGAAGACCGGGGTGATGTCGGTCTTCGGGTCGATGCCGGCCTCGAGCAGGTTGTACGACGGGAACAGGTAGCCCGAGGTCGAGGACGGGTCGACGAAGCAGACCTTCTTGCCCTTGAAGCCGTCGATGCTCGTGATGTCACTGTCTGCGGGGACGATCGCCTGCGAGTAGTAGCCCGGCTCCTGGCCTTCTTCGGTCACGATCGAGGAGATGGGAGTGAGCTTGGCGCCGTTGTTGGTGGCGGTGACGTAGGTGAAGCCCGAGAACGACGCCACGTCGACCTTGCCGGCCACGGCCGCCTCGATGAGCGCGGCGTAGTCGGTCGATTCGTGGTACTCGACGGACTTGCCCGTGAGGTCGGCGATGTAGTCCATCAGCGGCTGGTAGTTGGTCTCGGTGTCGACCGAGTCGGGCACGACGCCGAAGACGAGCGTGTTCTCGTCGACCGCGAATCCGCTCGCAGAGGACGACCCGTCGGCGCCCGAGGCACCGGTCGCCTCAGCCGAGCCGGAACAGGCGGCGAGACCGAGTGCGAGGATCGCGACACCGGCGAGGGCGGGGAGAGCGCGAAGCTTCATGAGGACCTTTCAGAGTGGGAGGGGTGATCCACGGAAGACTCTGACAGGTGCCGCACCGAGATATGTACCTAACTCGGAAGAGTTCAGAACTCGTTTACCGGCCATTCGCCTGGATGAACGCTCCTGGAACGCGATCGCGCGAGCGGGCATGACGAAGTAATGTACCTATGTGGCTGAAGCTGTGTACACCCAGATCGCTGACGACCTCCGCGCTCGGATCGCCGACGGCGGGTTGCGCCCAGGAGACGACGTCCCGACCGAGGCGGAGCTCGCGCAGAGGTGGCAGACCTCGCGCGGCCCGATCCGCAATGCGTTGGCGGCTCTGCGCGCAGAGGGCCTGATCGAGACGACGCGCGGCCGCCCCGCGCGCGTGGTGGCGCGCAAGGCCAATCAGGCGGTGGACGTGTCGGTGCCGTTCACACGTTGGGCGCGCGAACTCGGGGTCTCGCCCGGCGCCCAGACCCAGGAGCTGAGCCTGCGGCGCGCCGGTACCCTGGGGGCGGCGCTCGGCGTCGACGAGAGCGACACCATCGTGAGCGTCGTACGGCTGCGCTTCCTCGACGGACGCCCGACCATGCTCGAGCGCCTCAACTACACCGAGGTCGCGGGGCGTCACCTGTTCGAGGTGAACCTGGATGAGGTCTCGATCACCGAGTATCTGTCGTCGGTGGGACACCCCATCGTCACCCTGGAGCACGTGATCGACGCGGTCGCGGCGGATGACCAGGATGCCGCACTCCTGCGCGTACCGCGCGGCACGCCGATCCTGCGCCTCACCCGTACCTCGCGCGACGCGGAGGGACGGATCTTCGAGGCGTCGGAGGACCGCTACCTGAGCGAGGTCGTGCGTTTCACCGTCGCCGCGTCGGGAATCTCCACCGATGGGCACTACATGCGAGCGGTGGGCGCGTAGCCCGGGGCCAGAACGGGGCCGGAAAATCGCCCGTTAACGCAGATGGCGATCGCGAGCGCGCAAAGTGTTTCAGAAGCCAGAAAGACCGCGCTCGCGATCGCAGCGCTGGGGACGCTTTATCTGGGGAGCCTCCAGAATACGGAGAGACTCAACCCGAAACGTAGGGCCGAACGTCGAGGTTTATCTAGACTTTTGTCCAGATTTTGCGGTCATCGACGAAGCGTGCTCACACACTCTAGAGCATCAGACGACCGGAAGGCGGGCCGACACGACCCAGAATCCTTCCTCTTCGCCGGCACTGAACTGTCCGCTCGCTCCCATCACACGCTCCGCCATGCGGGTGAGACCCGTACGGCTCGAGGAGAGCTCCCGGCGCGGGGCGGTCGGGAGAGGACTCCGGAGGATGAGATGCGCGACCTCGTCGTCGACCGCGAGGTGCATCTGCACTTCGCCGGGGCCGGCGTACTTGAGGATGTTCGTGGCGGACTCGCGCGTGATGCGCGCGAGGACGATCTCGACCGCACGCGGGATGCGCTCGTCCCGAGGATCTCCCACGCGGTCCACGGAGTGACCTGCAGCCTCGAATTCTTCTTGGGCCTCGTCGATCGCCGCAGCGAGGTCACCGGTCTGCACGCTCGAGGATTGCGGCGCGTCGTCGGCGAGCTCGATCACGAAACGGAGATCGGTCATCGCCTTGCGCGCGGCGACGCGAATCGCCTCTTGCGAATCTGTACTTGTCTGGGGGTCTTCGAGCATCTGCACGTGCAACGACACCACCGTGAGGTGGTGAGCGATGCTGTCATGCAACTCACCGGCGATCCAGCGCCGCTCGGCGAGTACTGCTTGGCGCTCCTGTTCGGCCGCCGCCTGGAGTTCGCGCTCGAGGCGGCTGCCACGGGCGAACGCGAGCCGAAGGGCGAACCCGACGGCTCCGGCCACCGTGGCGAAGACGAGATAGAGACCAACATTGACGGTCACGCCTGGCTCAGCGGCAAACGGGACGATTGCCGCGGCGACCAAGAACGCGCCGGTATACGAGAGGATCAGCGAAGTCCACCCCAGCCTCATGACCAAGCTGGCCGCGACTGCAGCCGCGGTGAGGACCTGGAGTTCTGATCCGGGGAGGAAGGAAAGCGCGAACACAACGCCGAGGGCGCATGTCGCGATGAGCGGCTTCCAGAGGTATAGCGCGAACACAGACGTGGTCGCGATGCTCAGGAGAAGCGCGACCGGGTTCACACCCGGTGTGGTGAAGAAGCCGATGAGATCTGCAGCGACGGTGATCCCGAGGATCACCAGAACGACGATGCGTTCGATTGCGCTGAGCTTCTCGCCTCGGGTCAGGCGGAGCGTGTCCGCAGTTTCCCGTGTCGATTGGTCGAAGGCCATGCTTCACTATCTCCTATTTGCCAACTATCTTAGTTGTGGAGACCAAAGAACTTGCCCACCTGCTGCCAGAAAGTCATCGTGTTCACCTCCATCATGTAGTCGTTCGTCGATGTCTGTATTCATCTTCTCGGTGATCTTCACGGGGCACATCTGCCTCAAGTCCAGACCTTTTTAGCCAAAGGTCTACATGCGGTCGTCGAGCCGCTCACGCCGTTAGGCTTCCCTCTATGCAGGAAATCCGTGTCCTGATCGTCGACGACGATCCGCTGGTCCGCTCGGCGCTGTCTCACTTCGTCTCCCGTGACCCCGAGATCACCGTCATCGCCCAGGCGGAGGACGGGCTCGAGGCGATCGCCACCGTCGAGCGCGAGCAGCCCGACGTCGTGATGATGGACGTGCAGATGCCCGAGATGGACGGCATCGAGGCCACGGGTGTGATCGCCGAACGCTGGCCGCACGTCCGAGTGCTCGCCGTGACGACGCTGGACGGGAGTGACACGGTCCTCCCCATGCTGAGCGCCGGCGCCTCCGGCTACCTCCTCAAAGACTCCAGCGCCGAAGAGATCGTCATCGGGGTGCGCGAGGTGCACAGCGGAGCGAGCTCGCTCTCCCCGCGGATCGCGTCGATGCTCATCAAGCACGTCCGCGACTCCACCCCCGCGACCGCCGATGTGGATGCCCTCGAGCCGCTCACCGAGAGGGAGGCGGAGGTGCTCCAATGCCTCGCGAAGGGCATGTCGAACGCCGAGATCGCCAAAGCACTGATCGTCTCCGAGGGGACGGTGAAGGCCCACCTCGGACGCATGATGTCGAAGTGGCACCTGCGCGACCGGGTGCAGATCCTGGTCACGGCCGCGCACGCCGGCCTCGTCAACTTCCGCTGAGAACCAGCGCGTCCCTCCCCCCGACACTCGGTCGACAGGAGGGACGCGGGCTCAGCGGCGAGTGGCGTCAGCCGAAGATGCTGACGGTGTCGCCGCCGGAGCCGCTGGACGCACCGATGAAGGGGCTCAGCGAACCTGCGAAGGCCTCGACGTTCCGGGTCTGCATCAGGACGACGCCCGGCCCCGTGAAGTGCGCGACCAGCCCTTCGGCGGAGGTGACCGAGCGGAACAGGCTGCTCGCAGCCTTCTTGGTCTTGTACTTCAGGGTCGAGTCCCAGGCCACGACGTGCCCCGTGTCGACGATGTACTCCTCGCCCGCAGCGAGCTGCTTCTGGTGGAGCGCTCCGAACGCCGTGAGGAACATCACTCCGGAGCCGCTCGCACGCAGGATGAACAGGCTGTTGCTACCGAAGAAGCCCGCCGAGCCACCCCACCGAGTGTCGATGTCGATCGCCGGTTCGCTGGCCAGGTAGCCCGAGGCCGCGATGAGGTACTCCCCGTCGAGCCGTACGGGGACGACATCGCCGAGGGTGGCCGGTGCGAGGACGACCTCGCCGCCTTGCGATCCCGCGGTGAAGGTGGAGACGAACGCCGAGCGGCCCGCGGCGGAGCGCTTGATCGCCCCCAGGATCCCGCCCTCCATCTTGGAGGTGAGTTCGACGGAAGCGCTCATCGAGACCATCGCCCCGGCCTGGGCTGCCATCGACGCGCCGGCGGCAAGACCCACGGTGGCCATGGGGAAGGCGGGGCGGTAGTCGACGCGGTAGCCGAAGCCGGTCGCGGCACCCTCATTCGGAAGAAGTTCAAAGCTTGACATGCAGCAAGGATAACTGCTACAGGGCGTGCCAATTGAGGGATTTGGCGATATACCGGAATGCGTTCTTCCGCGACGCCGATCACTGAGAGACGGCGATCACCGAAGGACAGGGGTCACTGAGCGAGGCATGTCCCCGCAACGCTCGACAGAACCGGACGATGGGGAGCGCGCCAGCGGCGCCCCGGATCCCACCACGCGGGACCGCGGATCTGCGGAAGCCCCCCGCTCATCCTGATCTCCCATCCGGAGGTCTCCAGCGAACGATGATGCCACCAGCACAACGGCACGCCGTTGTCGGTCTGGGTGGGACCACCCCGGGCATGTTCGACCACGTGGTGGATCTCGCACCAGGACGCGGGAACGTGGCACCCCGGAATCAGGCACTCCCCGTCGCGCGCGACGATCGCGCGCCGCTGGTGCACGGTGAACACCCGATCGCTGACCGTCACGCCGATGATCCGCCCCTCGTCGGTGAGGACACGCTGGATCGCTCCCGCGCACGCGACCTGCGAGGCCACTCCGAGAGGGACCGGCGCCTGCGTGTTCGCGATCGTGGCCCATCCCGTGCCGGTCGCCACACTTTCGGCCCCCACCTGCACGACCAGAGTCGGGGCGGCGCCGCCCAGGCTCGGCATCTCGTCATGGCGCGCTGCGATCCCCAACGCGGCGGTCAGCGCATCATGTCGCTTCTGCGCCGCGGAGCGCCCGTCGATCACGTGCCGCGGATCCGTGTTCCACGGCTCAGCGTCCGGCGCTTCTCCCTCGGAGTCGCGGAAGACGACGCCGGGCGGAACCGGAGCGCCGGTCTTCGGATTGCACTGCGCGTCGAGGATCAGCTGCAGCTGCGCCGCGGCATCCGGCAGCAGATTGCCTCGCAGCGGATGCACCCCGTCGCGGAGGCGCCCGACCGTCACGAACCGCTGCTGCTGTGCCCGGAGGTCGGACGGCTCAGCGCCATCCGGATCGAGCGTCATGGCCAGCACCTGCGCGAACTGACGAAGGTCGTCGGGTGTCGCGGGCGGCGCGGAGTCGGCATCCGCGACGTCGTCCGCAGTGGGGCAGCCGCGGGCGATGTCTGCCAGCGCCGCGTCGGCCACCAGCCGCTCCGCGGTGCCGATGCGATCGCCCGCCTGATCGATCGGGGTCGTGGCCGCGAGGACGCCGGTCACGCCGATCGCACCGTCGAGGAGTGCCTCACGCAGCGCGGGGTACCGAGCGGGCAGTCGCTCCCCCGACGACAACGACACCTCGCGACGCACGGCGGAGGCTGCCTTCACGACTCGCGAGGCCCCCGGCGCGTCGAGCCGCAGCACCCTCTGCAGCAGTTCGTTCAGTGAGCGGCACCCGAAGCCGTCGGAGAACCGCTGGTCGGTCGATGCAACCGCCTCCACGATCACCGCCTCCACCCGCCGCAGCGCTTCTCCTGCGGTGCGGAGCACCTCCATCCGCCCGGCATCGGTCTGCCCCGCCAACCCTCCGCTGGACAGCACGCGATCGAGGTCGGTGACCAGCTGATCGAGAGAGTCCAGGAGCGGGTGCATGCCCTCATTCAACGCCCGACCACTGACATTTCGAGCCCGAAACAGGCCTGTTCAGGAGGTGTTTCGCGATATCCCGGAATGCGTTCGGCGGGGAGCGGACCACGACGCTCAGAGCGCGAGCAGCACGATGCCTGCGACGACCACGAGCGATGCGGCGATCCGCCATCCCGGACGCGATTCCCGCAGGACGAAGACCCCGAAGAGGCTCACCAGCACGACGCTCACCTCGCGCAACGGTGCGACCAGCGCGACCGGAGCGATCTGGATCGCCGTCAGCACCAGGATGTACGACAGCGGGGAGAGGATCCCGAAAGCGAGGATGCGGCGCCACTGCGTGCGGCCGAGCGCCCACACCGCATCCCAGCGGCGACGAACCGCGATCGAGTAGAACGGCACTTGCAGCACCGTGGTCCCGACCATGAACGCGACGGGCGAGAGGTCCCACGTCCGCACCGCGTGAGCGTCCCAGATCGTGTAGATCGCGATCGCGACGCCGGTGAGCAGGCCGAATACGATGCCGGGATCGATCCGCCCCGTGCCCGCCCCTTTGCCCCGATCGACGAGACCGACGGCGACGACCCCGACGATCACCGCCGCCACGCCCACGAGCGCGACCGCCGACGGGCGCTCCCCCAGCACCAGTACGGCGACGATCACGGAGAGGAAGGGGCCGGTGCCGCGGGCGGTCGCGTAGACGGTGGAGAGGTTGCCTCGCTGATACCCGCGCTGGAGGACCGCCATGTAGCCGACGTGAAGGATCGACGAGACGACGACACCGAGGGCGAAGGACCCCACATCGTCGGTACCGAGGCCGCCTGTGAACGGCACGGCTCCGGCCCACACGACGGTGCTCCCGACGGCACCCCACCACAAGAACGGCGCTCCGGCCCTGCTGATGCCGTGCGCGATGATGTTCCACGCCGCGTGGGCGATGGCGGCTCCGAAGACCAGGACGAAGGCGAGAGGCGACACGGCGAGACCCTTCCGTCCGACGCACGGCGCGACGAACAGGGTCCTCCGGGCTTTTGTCCTGTCAGATGACGGCTCTCCTGCGGAGGAGTGCCGTGGCGCCGCTCGGACCAGACGGGCGTGAACCCCGGAACCCTAGGCGCTATCGAGAAGACCCTACCGCGCCGTGGTGAACACCCGGGAACGCGAAGCGCCCCGCTCGACGGCGATTCCGAGAGCAGACCCCGGACTACGCTCGAAGGACCGCACATCCGAAGGAAGGTCACGACATGCCTGTCACCCCCGCCGCGCTCGCCCACGCCGAGGATCTCGCCGACTTCGTCGCCGCTTCTCCGTCGAGCTATCACGCGGCGGCGGAGGTCGCTCGGCGCCTGGAGAGCGCAGGGTTCACCCGGCTGCGTGAGGAGGACGCCTGGACCGCACCCGCGGGCGGGCGGTATGTGGTGGTCCGCGACGGCGCGGCGATCGCCTGGACGGTGCCCGCGGATGCCACGGCGACGACACCCGTGCAGATCTTCGGCGCCCACACCGACTCCCCCGGCTTCAAGCTCAAGCCGCAGCCGACCACGGGGTCGCGCGGCTGGCTGCAGGCCGCCGTCGAGGTCTACGGCGGCCCGCTGCTGAACTCCTGGCTCGACCGCGAGCTGCGTCTCGCCGGACGCCTGGCCCTCGCGGACGGACGCGTGGTGCTCGCCGACACCGGCCCTCTCCTGCGCCTGCCGCAGCTCGCGATCCACCTCGACCGCGGCGTCAACAACGGCCTCGCCCTCGACAAGCAGGTCGAGACGCAGCCGGTGTGGGGCCTGGGCGACGCGAGTGAAGCCGACATCCTCGCCGAGCTCGCCGCCTCCGCCGACGTGGCGGCCGCCGACATCCGCGGATACGACGTGGTGATCGCCGACAGCGCACGCGGCGCCGTGTTCGGCAAGGACGACGCCTTCTTCGCCTCCGGCCGTCTCGACGACCTCGCCTCGGTGCACGCCGGGGTGGTCGCGCTCGCGACACACGAGCCGAGGGCGGGTGGCCCCATCGCCGTGCTCGCCGCCTTCGACCACGAGGAGCTCGGTTCCGAGTCGCGCTCCGGAGCGGCCGGCCCGTTCCTGGAGGACGTGCTCGAGCGCCTGTATGCCGGGCTCGGCGCCGATGCCTCCGAGCGGCGCCGAGGGTACGCGTCGTCGTGGTGCCTGTCGAGCGATGTCGGACACTCCGTGCACCCCAACTACGCCGCCAAGCATGACCCCGTCGTGCAGCCGGTGCTCGGGTCGGGGCCGATCCTGAAGATCAACGCCAACCAGCGGTACGCGACGGATGCCGTCGGCACCGCGTCCTGGCTGTCCTGGTGCGAGCGGGCCGGGGTGACGGCCCAGGAGTTCGTGTCGAACAACAGCGTGCCCTGCGGGTCGACGATCGGCCCCATCACCGCGACGCGCCTCGGCATCCGCACGGTGGACGTCGGCATCCCGATCCTCTCGATGCACTCCGCCCGCGAACTCGCCGGGGTCTCCGACCTCCACGACCTCACGCGCACCGCACAGGCGTTCTTCGCCGGCTGAGCCTTCTGGCGCGGTTCGACCGCAGAAGTCCGCCCGGTGACGGGGCGGCAGTGCCAGGATGTCAGCATGACGGACATCAAGCCGGCTCTCATCGAGCGCGCGGGCATCGAGATCATCCCCGAGTCGGAGCGCACCGCGCGACCCCGCGACCTCTTCTGGCCCTGGTTCGCGGCGAACGTGTCGGTCTTCGGGATGTCGTACGGGTCGTTCGTGCTCGGCTTCGGCATCTCGTTCTGGCAGGCGACCCTCGTATCGGTCCTCGGCATCGTGGTGTCGTTCCTGCTCTGCGGGCTGATCGCGATCGCCGGCAAGCGCGGTTCGGCGCCGACCATGGTGCTCTCTCGCGCGGCCTTCGGCGTGCAGGGACAGAAGGTCCCCGGCATCGTCTCGTGGCTGACCTCGATCGGCTGGGAGACATTCCTCGCGATCATGGCCGTGCTCGCGACCGCGACCGTGATCACCCAGCTCGGCGGCGACGGAGACAGCATCGGACTCAAGATCGTCGCGACGGTAATCGTCGCGGCGCTGATCGTCACGGCATCCGTGCTGGGCTATCACACGATCATGCGGATGCAGTCGGTGCTCACCTGGATCACCGGCGTCGTCACCGTGCTCTACATCGTGCTCGCGGCGCCACAGATCGACCTCGCCGCGGTGCTGGCCCGCCCGGACGGCGGCATCGGCCAGGTCATCGGCGCACTCGTCATGGTGATGACCGGATTCGGACTGGGCTGGATCAACATCGCCGCCGACTGGTCCCGCTACCAGAAGCGCACAGCGTCCGACGGGGCGATCGTGGCGTGGAACACCATCGGCGGTTCGGTCGCGCCGGTCATCCTGGTCGTCTTCGGCCTGCTGCTCGGCGGGTCGAACGAAGAGCTGATGAATGCGATCGCCGCGGACCCGATCGGCGCCCTCGCGTCGATCCTGCCGACCTGGGTGCTCGTGCCCTTCCTGCTGACGGCGGTGCTCGCCCTCGTCTCGGGTGCGGTGCTGGGCATCTACTCCTCGGGGCTGACGCTCCTCAGCCTCGGCATCCGCATCCCCCGTCCGTCCGCCGCGGCGATCGACGGAGTGATCCTCACCCTCGGCACGGTCTTCGTCGTGTTCTTCGCCACCGACTTCCTCGGGCCCTTCCAGAGCTTCCTGATCACACTGGGTGTCCCGCTCGCATCCTGGGCGGGCATCCTGATCGCCGACATCCTGCGCCGCCGGAAGGACTACGACGAGGATGCCCTGTTCGACAGCCGCGGCCGCTACGGCGCCTGGGACTGGACCTCGATCGGCACCATGGTCGTGACCAGCGTGATCGGGTGGGGGCTGGTCGTGAACAACTTCGCCGAGGATGCCGCGTGGAACAACTGGCAGGGCTATCTGCTGTTCCTGGTCGGCGGCAGGGACGGGGACTGGGCCTACGCGAACCTCGGGGTGTTCTTCGCGCTGGTGCTGTCGTTCCTCGTGACGTACTTCGCCCGGGCCGGGAAGATCCGGCGCCAGGAGAACGCGTGAGTGCGGGCCCGCTCGACGACACCTGGCTGGTGGTGATCGATCCGCAGGCCATCTTCGCCGCGCCGGAGTCCGCCTGGGGGTCTCCCTTCTTCGCCGAGGCGATGCCCCGCATCCGCACCTTGGCCGACGCCTTCGGTGACCGGGTCCTCGTGACCCGCTGGATGCCGACCGCCGACCGGACGACGTCGTGGGGTGCGTACTTCGACGCCTGGCCGTTCGCGGATCAGCCGCCGAGCGATCCGCTGTTCGCGCTGGTGCCGGAGGCGGCCACCGTGAGCACCCACCCGACGATCGACCTGCCGACCTTCGGCAAGTGGGGGCCCGAGCTCGAAACCGTGGTCGGCCGCGGAGGCCGCGTGGTGCTGGCCGGCGTCTCGACCGATTGCTGCGTGATCTCGACGGCGCTGGCCGCCGCGGATGCGGGTGCCCACGTCACGATCGCCGCAGACGCCTGCGCCGGATCGACGGCGGAGAACCATGAGGCCGCGCTGCAGGTGATGAGGCTCTATCCCCCGCAGATCACCGTCAGCGACACGGACACGATCCTCGGCTGAACCAGGGCGTCGCCCGCTCAGGCCGCCCGCACGGCCGCTGCGATCTCGGACGGCTTTCCCTGCCACGGGGCGCCGTGTCCCGGCAGCACCCAGGAGGCCGACACCGCGGCCAGGCGATCGAGCGAGGACAGAGCGGCCTCCGGCTCATCCGTGAAGGGCGCGGGCTGTGCGCCGGTACGGCCGGTGAGCACGTGCCTCGTCGTGAGCGCATCCCCCACGAACACGGCGTCGACGACCGGGACATGCACCGCGACGCTCCCCGGCGAGTGACCGGGCATCCCGATCACGACGGGAGCGCCCGGCAGGTCGAGCACGTCGCCATCCGCGACCTCCGTCACCACGGAGACGTGCGGTGTGCGCAGGGCGTTCTTGCGGAGGGCGTAGGCGAAGAATCCGAGCGTCGGCCCGAGCCTCGCAGGCCCCATCGCCGTCTTCGGCTTCTCGCCCGTGCGCACGCGGTGGCTGTCGGCCGCGTGGATGAAGACCGGCGCCCCCGCCTCGGTGCGCAGCCGCTCGGCGAAACCGATGTGGTCGCTGTCGCCGTGGGTGAGGACGAGGCCGCGGACATCGGACAGCGGACGGCGGATCAGCTCGAGCTCGCGCTGGAGGTCGTGCCAGTGCCCGGGAAGACCCGCATCGATCAGGGTGATCCCCTCGGGCAGGTCGATGAGGTAGGAGGCGACGATGTCGTTGCCCAGTCGGTGCAGGTGGGGTGCGAGCTTCATGGCGGATCCTCTCGGGATTGTTGCGATAGCTACGATACGTAGCTATCATGGCTAATGTCAATAGCCATCCAGGAGGACCGATGCCGACCCCCGAACGCACGTCCATCGCGGAGATCGTCGCCGCCGGACGGGAGATCCTCGAAATCGCCGGACCCGCGGGACTCACCATGCAGGCGGTCGCGGCTCGCGTCGGCGTCCGTGCCCCCTCGCTCTACAAGCGGATCCGCGATCGGGACGCCCTGCACACCGCGGTCGCCGTGTCCACGATCGACGCCCTCACCGCACGGCTCGAGCACGAGGGCGACGACCTCGCCGGCCTCGCGCACGTCTACCGCGGCTTCGCGAAGGAGAACCCCGAGGGGTTCCGGCTGATGTTCACGATCGCGGCCCCCCAGGATGCCCTCGCGCGCTCCGCCGCGCCGGTGATCCGGGCGTCCTCCGCTCTGGTCGGCGAGGACGACGCCCTCGACGCCGCCCGTCTCTTCACGGCGTGGGCGACCGGCTTCCTGCAGATGGAGCTCGCCGGCGCCTTCCGCCTCGGCGGCGACGTCGACCGCGCCTTCGAGTACGGGCTGACGCGACTCATCGCCGGCATGGGCGGCTGATCTCTCGCCCCCGAGCGCCGCTCCCGCTCCCGCACCCCGCTCCCGTATCCGGTACGGATGTCGGGAGGAAGGACGGATGTCGGGAAGATCGGGCCGACTCCCCCGACATCCGGGAATCCTCCCGACATCCGGCACGGCCATCTACTTCATGGTGTCGAGGATGCCGGTGAGGTCTTCGAAGGTCGTGAGCGGGTTCAGGATGGCGAAGCGCGTGTTCGGCCGACCGGCGTGCGAGCTGGGCACGACGAAGGCGCGCTGGGAGTCGAGCAGCTCCGCCGACCAGCGGTCATAGTCGGCGCGCTCCCAGCCGTCGCGCTCGAACACCACGACCGACAGCTGCGGATCCCGCACGAGGCGCAGCTCCGGGCGGCGGGAGATCTCTGCGGCGATGCGCTCAGTGAGGGCGATGGTCGCGCCGATCGCTTCGCGGTAGGCATCCACCCCGTAGGTCGCGAGCGAGAACCACATCGGAAGCCCGCGCGGGCGACGGGTCAGCTGGATCGAGTAGTCCGAGGGGCTGAACTCCTCGGCGTCGGTCAGCGTGTCGAGGTACTCGGCGTGCTGGGTGTGCGCGCGGCGACCCTGGTCCGGCTCACGGTAGATCAGCGCGCAGCAGTCGAACGGCGCGAACAGCCACTTGTGCGGGTCGACGATCACCGAGTCGGCGCGCTCCACACCGCGGAAGCGGGAGCGCGCGGCAGGCGCGAGCATCGCGGTGAGCCCGTACGCACCGTCCACGTGCAGCCAGAAGTCGTACTCATCCTTGAGCGCGGCGATCGCCTCGATGTCGTCGACGATGCCGAAGTTCGTCGAACCCGCGGTCACGACGACGGCGCAGATCTCGTCGCCGTGGGTGTCGAGCGCCTCGCGCACCGCGTCGGCACGCAGCATGCCGTCGTCACCCGCGGGTACGAGCACCACGTCGGCATCCATCACCCGCGCGGCGGACTTGTTCGAGGAGTGGGCCTCCGCACTGCACACGATCTTCCAGCGCGCCGGAAGTTCCTTGCCCTGGGCGACCAGCCGGGCCTTGGCGGCCTCCCGCGCCGCGACGAGGGCCGACAGGTTGCCGATCGTGCCGCCCTGCACGAACACACCGCCCGCGGTGTCCGGCAGCCCGAACTCCCCGGCGAGGAACGCGAGCACCTCGTTCTCGGCATGCACCGCACCTGCCCCTTCGAGCCAGCTCCCGCCGTAGAGACCGGATGCCGAGACGACGAGGTCGAACGCGATGGCCGCCATGGTCGGAGCGGTCGGGATGAAGGACAGGTAGAGCGGGTGGCTCGTGGTGAGACAGGCCGGCGCGAGGATGTGCTCGAACACGCTGAGTGCGCGCTGGGCTCCGAGCCCGGCGTCGGTGATCGTCGCCCCCACGAGACGGTTCAGCTCCGCCTCGGTCTGGGGCTTGTCGAGTGGCACGTCGGCGGCGAGCATGCGACGGCGCGAGTAGTCGAGCACGGCATCCACGATCGCCGTCGATTCGGGCGAAGCCGCGTGCATGCGCACAGCATCCATGAGCGTTCCTTTACTGGTCTTCGGTGCGGGGTTCGGTCGGGGAAGCGAGGGAGATCGCGTGGGGTGCGGCGCTGTCGAGGACGGCGGACAGCGCGCGGCGGGCGAGGTCGGCGCGATCGCTCGGCGCCCACTTCACGAGCGAGTGCGCATTCATGCCGTCGACCATGGCGAGCAGGAGCCACGCGGCGGTGTCGGAACGGCCGTCGGCGATCACTCCCGCCGCCGCCGCTCGGACGAAGATCTGCTCGAGAGCGCTCTGCCACCCGTCCATCTCGGACCGCACGCGGGCAGCGAGGATGTCGTTGCGGGCACCGAGCGCCCAGGCCTGCACCCAGATCAGTGTCACGTCGTCGCGCTCGCCGTCGAGGAGGGTCTCGATCAGGTCGTGCAGACCCGCGCGGATGTCGCCCACGCCATCGAAGGCCGCGATCACCTCATCGCGCTCGGCCGCGACGATGTGCCCGAAGATCTCGGCGACGAAGGCGTCCATGACGGGCCGATAGTGAGCGACCAGGGCCGGGGTGACACCGACGCGCGCCGCCACCGCACGCACGGTGAGCACCTCGAGTCCGCCCTCGCGTGCCAGGGCGATCGCGCCGTCGACGATCGATCGCTCGCGCTCCTCCGGGGGCATCCGCCGCGGCGCGGTGCTTCTTGACGTGATCTTCATCGCGGGCTACGGTATCACTCGTTGATCACGTGTTCAACAGCGGATTCCGTCCGCCCGAGATCGTCGACGAGGAGATCACGATGAGTTGGCGCATGCCCGCCGAGACGGCACCTCACGAGCGCACCTGGATGGCGTTCCCCGCGGAGGGCGAGACGCTCGGCGCCACGGATGCCGAGCGCGAAGAGGGGTACGCGACCTGGACGGCCGTCGCCCACGCCGTCGCCGAGTTCGAACCCGTGACGATGCTGGTCGACCCGAGCGAGATCGCGCGGGCCCGACGCATGCTCGGTGCCGGCATCGAGATCTTGGAGGCACCGGTCGACGAGTTCTGGATGCGCGACTCCGGCCCGACCTTCGTCGTCGACGACGAGCGCCCGGGCGTGCTCGGCGCCGTCGACTGGATCTTCAACGGCTGGGGCGCTCCCGACTGGGCCGAGTGGCGCAAGGCCGCTCAGCACGCCCGCATCGTGGCCGGCGCCGTCGGGGCGGAGCTCGTGAGCTCGACGCTCGTGAACGAGGGCGGCGGCATCCACGTCGACGGCGAAGGCACGGTGCTGCTCACCGAGACCGTGCAGCTCGACCCGCGACGCAATCCCTACGCCGACAAACAGCGGATCGAGGCCGAGATGGCCAGGACGATCGGCGCGACGAAGGCGATCTGGCTGCCGCGCGGGCTCACTCGCGACTACGACGACTTCGGGACGAACGGCCACGTCGACATCGTCGCCACGATCGTCTCCCCCGGCCGGCTCCTGCTGCACGACCAGCAGAACCCGCAGCACCCGGACCACGCCGTCTCCCGCGACCTTCGCGTCCTCCTCTCCGAGCAGACGGATGCCGCCGGTCGCCGCGTGGAAGTGATCGTCCTGCCCGCGCCCTCGACGCTGAGCGACGACGAAGGGCCCGTCGACTGGAGTTACGTCAACCATCTCGTGACGAACGACGGCGTGGTCGCGTGCGGGTTCGGCGACGAGAAGGCGGATGCCGCGGCCCGCGAGATCCTCGCGGACGCGTACCCCGGACGCCGCGTGGTCACGGTCGACGCGCGCCCGCTGTTCGACCGCGGCGGCGGCATCCACTGCATCACGCAGCAGCAGCCTTCCGTGGACGGGTCGCGCTGATGTTCGACGTCGTCGAAGCCTCCATCGCCGACCTGCGGCGCGCGCTCGAGAGCGGCACCACGACCGCGGTTGACCTCGTCGACGCCTACCGGGCTCGCATCGCCGCCTTCGATGCGCCGGGCACGCCGACCGCCCTGAACGCGGTGGTGGTCGCGAACCCCGACGCACGCGCCGAGGCTGCGGCCTCCGACGCACGCCGTGCCCGAGGCGAGGTGCTCGGCCCCCTCGACGGCATCCCGTACACGGCCAAGGACAGCTACCTCGTGCGGGGGCTCACCGCCGCAGCCGGAAGCCCGGCCTTCGCGGATCTGATCGCCCAGCGCGACGCCTTCACGATCGAGCGCCTGCGCGCGGGCGGAGCGATCTGCCTCGGGCTGACGAACATGCCGCCGATGGCCAACGGCGGCATGCAGCGTGGGGTCTACGGCCGAGCGGAGAGCCCGTACAACGCCGCGTTCCTCACCGCACCCTTCGCGTCGGGCTCCTCCAACGGCTCCGGCACCGCGACTGCCGCGAGCTTCGCCGCCTTCGGGCTCGGGGAGGAGACCTGGTCCTCCGGTCGCGGGCCTGCGACCAACAACGCCCTGTGCGCCTACACCCCCTCCCGCGGCGTGATCTCGACCCGGGGCAACTGGCCGCTCGTTCCCACGATGGACGTGGTGGTGCCGCACACCCGCACCATGGCCGACTTGCTCGAAGTGCTCGAGGTGATCGTCGCCGACGACCCCGACTCCCGCGGCGACTTCTGGCGAGCACAGCCGTGGGTCCCGATCCCCTCGGCCGCCTCGGTCCGACCGGACTCGTATCCGGCCCTCGCCACCGGCACCCCGGCAGCGCTCGACGGCATGCGGATCGGCATCCCGAAGATGTACATCAATGCGGATCCGGATGCCGGAAGCGCGCAGGCCCCGGGCATCGGCGGCCCGACAGGTCGGCGCATCGAGACGCGGGCGAGTGTGATCGAACGGTGGGAGGCGGCCCGCCGCGACCTCAGCGCCGCCGGCGCGACCGTGGTCGAGGTCGACTTCCCGGTGGTGTCCAACTACGAGGGAGACCGCCCGGGCGCCCCCACCCTCCCGACACGCGGACTGGTGTCGCCCGAGTACCTGCGACGCGAGATCGTCGACCTCTCGGCGTGGGCGTGGGAGGACTTCCTACAGGCGAACGGCGATCCGGCTCTCCGCACGCTCACGGAGGTCGACGGGGCCACGATCTTCCCGCACCCGGAAGGCGCCCTCCCGGACCGCTACTCCGGCTTCGACGACGACATCGCCGAGTATCCGGACTGGGTGCGGAGCCACCCCGATGCCCCCTTCACGGACATGCCCGAGCTCGAAAACGGGTTGCGGGGCCTGGAGGAGACGCGTCGCCGCGACCTCGAGGAGTGGATGGATGCGCTCCACCTCGACGCCGTGGTGTTCCCCGCGGTCGCGGATGTGGGTCCGGCCGACATGGACGTGAACCCGGACTCCGCGGACCTGGGGTGGCGTAACGGCACCTGGATCGCGAACGGCAACCTCGCCATCCGACACCTCGGCATCCCGACGGTCACGGTTCCGATGGGGCTGATGAGCGACATCGGCATGCCGATCGGCCTGACCTTCGCCGGACGAGCGTACGACGACACGATGCTGCTGCGCCTGGCCGCGGCGTTCGAAGCCACCGGCGCTCCGGGCACGCGGCGCACTCCCCCGCCGCGCACACCGGCCCTGCCGTCGGACGGCTGATCCGGATCGAGAACATTTCACACCTGTGACGCTCGCCACAGAAGTGATATGTTCGGCGCATGAGCACCGAGAACGAACGCGCCCTCGAATCCGGGATCGTCACCGATCTGTCCGGCCGGATGACCTACGGGTCGTACCTGGCGCTGGACCAGCTGCTCACGGCACAGCACCCGGTGAGCGAGCCGCAGCACCACGACGAGATGCTGTTCATCATCCAGCACCAGACCACCGAGCTGTGGCTCAAGCAGCTGCTGCACGAGCTCTCGTCTGCTCGGGAGCTGCTCGCCCGTGACGACCTGCGCGAAGCACTCAAGCGCATCGCCCGGGTCAAGCGCATCCAGGACGTGATGACGCAGCAGTGGTCGGTGCTCGCCACCCTCACGCCCACCGAGTACGCACAGTTCCGCGGAGCACTCGGCAACTCGTCCGGGTTCCAGTCCGTGCAGTACCGGGCGGTGGAGTTCGCCCTCGGCAACAAGAACGAGAAGATGCTGAACGTCTTCGCCGACCACCCCGCGAACCTCGCGCTGCTCACGGCCGAGTGGGAGAAGCCGACCCTGTACGACGAGTTCCTGCGGTTCGCCGCCCGGCGCGGACTGCCGGTGCCGTCGTCGATCCTCGACCGCGATGTGCGCGAGCCGTACCGCGAGACCCCGGAGCTGGTGGCCGCGATCCGCGAGATCTACCAGGACCCGAACCGGTACTGGGACCTGTACGAAGCGTGCGAAGACCTGGTCGACCTCGAGGACAACTTCCAGTTCTGGCGCTTCCGGCACCTCAAGACCGTCTCCCGCACGATCGGCATGAAGGTGGGCACCGGCGGATCCAGCGGCGTCGGCTTCCTGCAGCGCGCCCTGGATCTGACGTTCTTCCCCGAGCTCTACACGGTGCGCACCGAGATCGGCAGCTGATGCACGCCGCGACGTTCTTCGACGGGGTCGGCTGGCGTGAGGGCGTCGTCGAGCTCGTCGACGGGCGGGTGCGGCTGAGCGATGGGCACCCCGACGCCGACCTCCCCCGCCTCGACGGTGTCGTGCTGGGCGGGTTCACGGACCACCACGTGCACCTGCAACTCGTCGACCACGCGCAGTTGTCGAGTTCGCGCCTGGGACGCGTGGTCGACCTCGGCGGCAACCCGGGCGTGCTGCGCCGACTCGCGCGTGGCGGGATCAAAAACGCGCCCGCGACCCGCGATTCCGGCACGTTTTCGATCCCGTACCCGCACCCGCACCCGCATGCGCACGCGCTCGTGGTCGAGTTCGCGGGGGCGTTCGTCGCCGCCCCGGGTGGATACCCCTCCGACCGCGAGTGGGCGCCGGAAGGCTCGGTGCGCGAGGTCGCGGACGAGAGAGCAGCGGCGGATGCGGTGGCCGAGATGGCGGATGCCGGGGCCTCGTGTCTCAAGGTCACAAGCAACAGCACGGCCGGACCGGTCTTCTCGGACGACCTGTTCCGCACGATCGTCGGCCTCGCTGCGAGCCGCTCCCTCCCGGTCGTCGCCCACGCCGAGGGGCCGGGTGAGGCGCAGCGCGTCATCGCCCTCGGCGCCGCCCGCCTCGCCCATGCGCCGTTCACGGAACGGCTCGACGATGAGGAGATCGCACGACAGGCGGCCTCGGCGTCGTGGATCTCGACCCTCGCCATCCACGACGGCCCCGCGCGCGCGATCGCGATCGACAACGTCCGCCGTTTCCACGCGGCAGGAGGGACCGTGCTCTACGGCACCGACCTGGGCAACGGACCGATGCCGAACGACCTGAACGCCCGGGAGATCGCCGCCCTCCGCGAGGCCGGCCTCCACTCCGATGCGCTCCTGCACGCGCTCGCCCCGATGGATCCGCTCGCCCCGTCGGCGACGCTCCTGTTCCTTCCCGGCGCCTCTCCCCCGACCGCCGACCCGCTCGCCGCCCGCCCCCTCATCCCCGCAGACCTGAAGGTGTGACATGACCGACCCCCTCGACCGTGAACTGCTCGACCTCGCGCGCACCCTCGACGCCGCCGACCCGCTGCGTTCGCACCTCGACGCGTTCGCCGACGCCCCGGGGGTCACGGCCTACCTCGACGGCAACTCCCTCGGCCGTCCGCTGCGCGACATCCCCGAGAAGCTCGCCGCGTTCGTGCGCGAGGACTGGGGCACCCGGCTCATCCGCTCCTGGAACGAACAGTGGATGGCGCTGCCGATGGAGTTGGGCGACCGCATCGGACGCGTGGCACTCGGAGCCGGCGCGGGCCAGACCGTCGTGGCCGATTCGACCAGCGTGCTGATCTACAAGCTCATGCGTGCCGCCGCGACCGCCGATCCCACCCGGACGGAACTCGTGATCGAGGCGGGGAACTTCCCCACCGACCGCTTCCTGGCCGAAGGCGTCGCCGCCGAGACCGGCCTGACCCTGCGCTGGCTGGAACCCGACCCCGTGGCCGGAGTGACCGTCGCCGACGTGGCCGCGGTCGTCTCGGAGCGCACGGCCCTGGTGTCGCTCAGCCACGTCGACTACCGATCCGGAGCCCTGGCGGATATGCCCGGCATCACTTCGGTCACGCACGAGGCCGGCGCGCTGATGATGTGGGATCTGTGTCACTCCGCCGGCGTCGTGCCGATGCAGCTCGACGACTGGGGCGTGGACCTCGCGGTCGGCTGCACGTACAAGTACCTGAACGGTGGCCCGGGATCCCCCGCCTTCGCGTACCTCCGCCGCGGGCTCCACGGAGTGCTGCGGCAGCCGATCCAGGGGTGGTGGAGTGCCGCCGACATCTTCGCGATGGGCCCCGAGTACGTGCCGTCCGGCGATATCCGCCAGCTGCTCAGCGGCACACCGCCGGTCACATCGATGCTCGCGATGCAGGGGATGCTCGACCTGATCGAGGGGTCGACGATCGAGAGCGTGCGTGCCAAATCCCGGTCCCTGACCGATCTGGCGGTCCGGGCCTACGATGCCGTCCTCGCGCCCCTCGGGGTGCGCTTGCTCAGCCCGCGCGACGCCGAACTCCGGGGCGGACACGTGACGATTGGCCATGCCGACTTCCGGGACGTGACGCGGAAGCTGTGGGCGGAGGGGATCATCCCGGACTTTCGCTTCCCCGACGGCATCCGCCTCGGCCTCTCCCCGCTGAGCACCTCGCACGTCGAGACGATCACGGGTGTGCTCGCCGTCCGCGACGCGCTGGAGTCCGGTGACTTCTGACTTCCCGGACGCCCCCGTCCTCGACGACATCGATGCGCGTCCCGGCAGCACGGCCTCGCTGCTGCGGACGTTCATCGGCGTCTTCCTGCGTCCTCTCGGCGGATGGATCTCGGCGGCGGACCTGGTGGCACTCGCGGGAGACCTCGGCATCCCGCCCACGCAAGCCCGCACCGGTATCACCCGCCTCAAGCAGAAAGGGCTGCTGCTCGCCGAGCGCGACGACACGATCGGCTACCGGTTGAACCCGGCCGCGATCCCGATGCTGGAGCGCGGCGACCGTCGCATCTTCGAGATGCGCGAGATGACGGATACCGACCCGTGGTGCCTGGTCTCCTTCTCGATCCCGGAGAGCGCTCGCAGCACCCGTCATCAACTGCGTCGCCGACTGCAGTGGATCGGTGCCGGAGTCGTGTCGCCCGCGCTGTGGATCTGTCCCGGGCACCTCAAGGACGAGGCCCTGCAGATCCTCCACGAGCTCGACGCGCGGCGCTGGACGACGCTGTTCCTGGCCTCCGCCCCTGCCCCGGCCGGCACGCTCGTCGAGGCGGCTGCCCAGTGGTGGGACCTCGACGCGCTGCGCGCCGAGCACCTCGCCTTCCAGGCGTCTCTCGCGACGTTGCCGACGGAGCCCTTCGCCGCGTCTGTGCAGCTGATCGACCGCTGGCGGGTGCTGCCGTACACCGACCCGGGCCTGCCGCCGTCGATGCTGCCGACGGATTGGCCCGGTCGGCGCAGCTTCGACGAGTTCGCCCGCCGGTCGGCGGCTCTGGCGGAACCTGCGTGGGAGCACGTGCGCGCCCGGATCACCGAGCGCGCACATTCCGTCTAGTCCGCGCGCCCGCCGACTTCGGCGAGGAATCCCGCCACGTGTTCCTGCAGGCGCAGGATGCGCAAGTCGCGCGCGAACTCCCGGTCGAAGCCCTGATAGGCCAGCGGCGGCAGGATGCGCACGTTGCGGTTGCAGCCGAACTCGGCGCACGTGAGGACGCCCACGGAGTCGCCCTTGCGCCCCGCAGGTCCGGCTTTGCGCGCGACGTACAGCTGCACGTCGTTGCGGAGCGTGACGTCTTCGCACCACGAGCACTGGGCGCGGGCGAGCACCCGCTGCTCGGCGCGCTGCAGGAAGACGCCCACCACGGCGTCGTCGACCCAGGTGACGACGTAGGCCCGACGGGGGATCTTCGGGTCGACCCAGCCGAGGAAGTCGAGCCGCTCGAAGTCGATCTCAGCGAAGCCGGGCGGAAGGGACAGGTCGGAGACCTCCTTGCGGGAGGCGTTGAGGAAGGAGGCGCGGATGGCGCGCTCGTCGATGGGACGCATGGGAGCAGTGCTTTCAGGTTTTCGCCGCGACGGGCGAGTCGATCGGAGTGAGGAGCCCGGACAGGGAAGCCGGGTACGACGCGACACCGGCGACGGGGTTCCGCCTCCGGCCGGTCCTCAGCCTCTGTCTGCGGCGCGAGGGGCGCCTGCAGCTCCGCTCTGCGCCCGAGGGGCGCTCATCGACGACAGCACCCGGCGATTCTACACCCGTATGTTTCGCCGCATGTCGGGCCGCCTCGCCCGGGATCGGCAGGCGACCTACTCTTTTCAGAACATCGATCCGAAGGAGACCACCGTGTCCACGCCGCTCAACCGCCTTTCGCCCGTCCCGGTGCGTGAGCGTGCGGCGTGCATGTGCAGCAACGGCGGCCGCTGCTCGTCCTTCGCTCCGGGTCACGCTCTGCACCTGATCCAGGCGCGCATCGCCTCGGCGACCTCCGCGGAATGGGTCGACGGCATCGTGGAGGCGTCCGACCCGGTGGCGGGCGACCTCGTCGTGCGCACGCTCGACGGCGCCGTGCACGCGCTGTGGAACGCCTCGGGCGCGGCACTCGAGGCGGGGCCCGGAACACCGGTGGCGCTGCACGCCCGCTACGCGGTCCTCGCGGTGGGACGCACGCAGTTCAACGTCGCCGCCGTCTGAGCCGACCGCGGCTCAGGCACCCGCCATCATCATGTCCCTCATCGCCGCGCACGCGTCCATGCACGCCTGGCAGGCCTGAGCGCGCAGGCGGCAGACCTCGCTCATGTCGGCGTGCTCCATGCACTCATCCATGCAGGTCTGACACATGGCGATGCACGCATCGAGCATGGCCATCATCGAGGCCGGCGTCATCCCCTGCATCCGCAGCATCGATCGCATCATCGTGCTCGCCATGTCCGCGCAGTTCATGCAGGCCGGAGAACAGTCCATCATCTGCGTCGAACACACCGTGCAGGCCTGTTCGCACGCCGCACACGCATCCATGCACGCCTGCACCACCGACATGTCCATCATCTGCATGTCCGGCATCGACTCCATGTTCTTCGACATGGCGCCCATCATCATCGAGTCCATCGCACACCGCTTCCTCGGTCGGGTCGACGGGCACGACCACCCGCCTGGCGCCAGGCTAGTCCTCCGCACCCGCTGCGTCGATGGGGGGCAGAACGTTGACACGACCCGCCTCGATTGTCAATCCCGTAGCTGCTTCCGCGCCCGCGTGGAAAGGTCGGACCCAATCGAATCCGCCCACGAGAGGAGCAGAACATGAGTGCTGCAGACGACATGAAGCACGCTGCCGAGAAGGCCGCCGGAAAGGTCAAGGAAGGCGTCGGAAAGCTCACCGACAACGAGCGACTCGAGGCCGAGGGCCAGGCGGACCAGGTGAAGGCTTCGGCCAAGCAGGCCGGCGAGGACGTGAAGGACGCAGCCGGCAAGGCCGGAGACAGCGTCCGCGACGCGTTCGACAAGAAGTAAGGACCGGTCCCCCGGACACCGAAGAGGTGAGGTCCGCCGAAGGGCGGGCCTCACCTCGATGGGTCAGACGTTGTGAGTCGTCAGACCTTGCGGCTGCCGCTGATCGCTCGGATCAACCAGGCGATCACAGCGATCGCGAGGAGGACGAGCCCGACCCACAGGAGGAACTGGAGCGACTGCACCAGTCCTCCGGTGATCGCAAGGATCACGGCGACGACGATGACGATGATCAGGAGGATGTTCATCGGTCTTTCCCTTCTTTCGGCAGGCGCGGACGCCCGACTGCGGTGCCCTCACGCTAGCCCGAGAAGACCATCTGCCCGAGGGGGTTGACTTCCACCCTCCGAGTGCGCGAAGGAGACGAGCACATGCCAGGAAGACGCGAGAACTCGCTGAAGGATCCCGAACTGTACGAAGAGCTTCGGAACGACGGGGCATCCAAGGAGAAAGCCGCGCGCATCTCGAACGCCGCCGCGAAAGAGGGCCGCAGTGCGGTCGGGCGCCGCGGCGGGGAGCACGGCGACTACGAGGACTGGACGGTCCCCGAGCTGCGCAGACGAGCCAAGGAGCTGGGTCTGACCGGCTACAGCGGAAAACGGAAGTCGGAGCTGATCTCCGCGCTCAGAGATCACTGAGGCTGCGGATGACGCGCTTCGGCATCGAGGAGGAGTTCCTCTTCGTCGATGCGCACTCGCTCACGCCGGTCACCCTCGCCGCAGGGACCCGCGAGCGCATCACCCGGCTGCGAACGGGCGGTGAGGTCACGAAGGAGTTCCTGACCTCGCAGATCGAATGCCTCACGGAACCGGTGTCGACCGCCGCGGATGCGGAGGCGCAGTCGACCCATCTCCGCGGCCTGATCGGCTGGCACGCCCGCGAGCAGAGCGCGATCGCCGCGGGTACCGGTACCCCCTTCGCGACGACCCGCTCCTCGAGGGTGTCGCCCTCCGCGCACTACGACGACGTCGCGTCGTGGCTCGGCCACCTCACCCGCGACCACGAGGTGAACGGCCTGCATGTGCATGTGGAGGTGCTCGACGACGAGGATCGGGTGCGCGCACTCAACCGGGTGCGGGGCTGGCTCCCGGTGCTGCTCGCCCTCACCGGCAACAGCCCGTTCGCGGGCGGACGCGACTCGAGCTTCTCGAGCTGGCGGAGCATCCTGATCCGCCGGTTGCCGGGATCGTGGAGCCCACCGCGGTTCCGCGACTTCGACGACTACCGCACGCAGGTGGAGCGGCTCGTCGATCTGCGGGCGATCACCGACCCGGCGGCCCTCTCCTGGGCGGCGCGGATCTCGGATCGCTTCCCCACGGTCGAGCTTCGGGTCTTCGATGCGCAGCTGACCGCGGAGGATGCCGTGTTCGCCGCCGTCCTCTCCCGCGCCATCGTCCTCACCGACGAGCAGCCGCACGGGGATGCCGGGACCGACGGCCTCGACGCCTCCTTGTGGACGGCCGCCCGCCACGGGATGGACGCCCGCATGATCGATCCCACGACCGGAGCGGTCGCCGCCGCCTGGGCGGTCGCCGATCGGATGCTCGCCGTCATCGCCCCCACTCTCCGTGACCTCGGCGACGACGAGCGGGTCCGCGAAGGGATCGCCCGACTGCGGGCGGTCGGCACCGGCGCCGACCGGCAACGTCGGGCCCTCGACCAGGGCGGGACGCCGATGCTCGCCCGTCTGCTCGCCGCAGGCACCCCGGCACCGGTGGCCTGACCCCCCACCGCCCCCGGGGTCCGTCACCGGGAGTAAGGTCGGCCTGTGGCATCCTTCGCCCCTCTCCAGCGCCTCGTGATCTCGATCGCCGTGCTCGCCTCGTTCGTGACGTTCCTCGACGGCACGGTCGTGAACGTCGCACTGCCGGCGATCAGTCGTGAACTCGGCGGCGGCATCACCACACAGCAGTGGGTGGTCGACGCGTATCTGATCACTCTCAGCGCCCTGATCCTGCTCGCAGGCTCCGTCTCCGACGCGTACGGACGCGTCCTCGTGATGCGCATCGGCCTGGTCTCCTTCGGCATCGCCTCCATCGCGGTCGCCGCCGCCGTCGACCCGCTGATGCTGATCGTCGCCCGGGCCGCACAGGGCGCCGCCGGAGCACTGCTGGTCCCGAGCTCGCTCGCGCTGATCACCGCGACCATGCGCGCCGATGTCCAGGCCCGGGCCATCGGGGTGTGGACCGCGTTCACCACGGGGGCGCAACTGGTCGGGCCGCTGCTGGGCGGCTTGTTCGTCGACTTCATCTCCTGGCGGTTCGTCTTCCTCATCAACGTCGTCCCCATCGCGATCACCCTGTTCCTGCTGGCCCGTCTGCATCTGCCCGAGCATCCGCGCGGTATCAAGGTCGACTGGTGGAGCGGTGCCCTGTGCGCCATCGGGCTCGGCGCCGTGGTGTTCGCGCTGATCGAGCAGCCCAACATGGGATGGCAGTCGCCCGCCATCTGGATCCCCGCGGTCGCCGGCGCCGCGCTGTTCGGGTTGTTCCTGTGGCGCCAGCAGCACTCCGCCTCCCCGCTCATGCCGCTGTGGCTGTTCCGCGTGCGCGACTTCGGCTGGGGAAACCTCGCCACCCTCTTCGTGTACGCCGCCCTGTCGCTCAACGGCTTCGTCGTGGGCGTCTATCTGCAGCAGGGTGCCGGGCTGAGCGCGACGGCCGCCGGCCTCGCGAGCCTGCCGATGACCATCCTGATGATCCTGGTGAGCTCGCGCGCCGGTCGCTGGGCGGGCAGGTGGGGTCCGCGCATCTTCATGACGGTCGGACCGCTGATCATGGCCGTCGGAGCACTGATGCTCTTGTCGGTCGCCGACGATTTCGACTACTGGTGGCAGGTGCTGCCCGCGATGATCGTGATGGGTCTCGGTCTGTCTCTCACCGTGGCCCCGCTGACCGCCGCGATCCTCGGTGCGATCGATGAGAACCACTCCGGCATCGCCTCGGCAGTCAACAACGCCGTCTCCCGCGTCGCCGGGCTGCTCGTGGTCGCGATGCTCTCCACGATCGTCGGAGGGCAGCTCGACCTCGACGGGTTCCACAGTGCGGCGTGGGTCACCGCGATACTGCTCGTGATCGGCGGGGTGGTGTCGTGGATCGGCATCCGTCGCAATCCGGCCGAGCCCGTCCCGGCGGACATCGCGGCCTCCGGCACGGATCCGCATTGACCTCGTCGAGGGGCCCGCGCAGACCCGACGGTCGGACGCGCCGGGGCGCGCCGCTCTCCGCCCTCGTGGCACTGGTGCTCACGCTCGGAGGGTGTGCAGCTGCTCCGGCGACGCCCCAGTCCGAGCGCGCCCCTGCGCTCCCGCCGGCCGGCGCTGTTCCGGACTATCAGCTCGGTGGTGCCTATGATCCCGCGCCGGAAGTCGGCATCGTGGGGCGCGACCGTGGTGCCGATCCCGCACCGGGCGTCTACTCGATCTGCTACGTCAACGGTTTCCAGACCCAACCGGCTGAGCTCGGTTCCTGGCCCGACGATCTCCTGCTGCGGCACGACGGCGAGGTCGTGTTCGATCCGGATTGGCCGGATGAGGCCCTGCCCGACACGGCGAGCGCCGAGCGCCGCGAGCGGATCGCCGACACCGTGACCGCGTGGATCGAGGGCTGCGCCGAGTCGGGTTTCGATGCCGTGGAGTTCGACAACCTCGACTCGTACTCGCGGTCGGACGGCGCGCTCTCGCTCGAGGACAACCTCGCGCTGGCGACCCTCTACGTCGAGGCCGCCCACGCGGCGGGGCTCGCTGCCGGACAGAAGAACGCCGCGGAAGACGCATCCACACTGCACGAGCAAGCGGGCTTCGACTTCGCGGTCACCGAGGAATGCGCGGTGTACCGGGAGTGCGGCGTGTACACCGCGGTCTACGGAGAACACGTCATCGACATCGAGTACACGGATGAACTCCCCCGCCCGTTCATCGAGATGTGCGCAGACAGCGACGCGCCCTCCTCGATGGTCCTCCGCGACCGTGATCTCGTCACGCCCGGTGACGACGGGTACGCGTTCGAGACCTGCCCTTAGGGAGGCGTCGGAGCCGCCGCGTCAAGTCCCTGTACCTGTCAGGGGTTTGCGCACAGGATGCTCCTGTCCCCATCGTCAGGAGCCCGACCTATGACCGCATCCACCCTCGTCGCCCCCACCGCCCTCGCCTTCCGCGATCGAGGCCCGCTGAGCCGCGCAGTCATCGCACATCTCACGGAGGGCACCGCGTCCGACCACACCGCACTCGCCGCCGACGCCGTGGCAGCGAGCACCGACGTCGTGCGCGACGACGACATCCAGCTCGCGCTGTTCGTCCTCTACGCCTCCGCCTACGGATCGCTGCCGCAGCTGGACGCCGACCTCGAGTGGGACCCCGCGCTCCTGCGGACCAGACAGGTCCTCGAGGCGGCGTTCGAGAGGTCACTGCGCGCGCGCATTCCGACGCCCGACCTGCCGGACCCGACCGTGGATGCCGTCGGCCGCGCCCTCTTCGCCCTCGCCGAGGCCGACACCGGGCCGAGCCTCTCGCGCTACTTCGTGAAGAAGGCGACCGAGGAGCAGGCGCGGGAGATGCTCATCCAACGTTCGGCCTACACGCTGCGCGAGGCCGACCCGCACTCGTGGGCGATCCCGCGGCTGGACGGTCGCGCCAAGGCCGCGCTGGTCGAGATCCAGTCCGACGAGTACGGAGGCGGGCGTCCACAGCGTGTGCACGCCGCGCTCTTCGCGCGTGCGATGACGGCCGCGGGTCTCGACGCGACCTATGGCGCGTACATCGACGATCTGCCCGCGCTCACCCTCGCCTCGCTGAACATGATGTCGCTGTTCGGCCTCAACCGCCGCCTGGTGGGAGCGATCGTCGGACACCTGGCGGCCTACGAGATGACCTCCTCCATCCCCTGCCGCCTGTACGCCGACGGCTTGCGTCGTCTGGGCTTCGACGCCGCGGTCACCGCGTACTTCGACGAGCATGTGGAAGCGGATGCGGTGCACGAGCAGATCGCCGCCCGTGATCTCGCGGGAAGCCTCGCCGAAGATCATCCGGAGTTGCTCCCCGACATCATGTTCGGGGCCGCCGCCTGCCTGACGGTGGACGGCTGGGGTGGCACCGCCACTCTGGAGGCGTGGACGGCGGGGGCCTCCGCGCTCCGGCAGCGGGCGGGCGTATGAGCGCCGCACGGGAGCCTGTGACGATCACGCCGTACCCCGATGGCCCGCTGCTGGTGCGGGGCGACATCGAGGTGCTGACCGTCGAGGGGGATCCGATCGCGCCGCACCGCCGGACGGTCGCCCTTTGCCGCTGCGGCCTCTCCGCCCTCAAGCCCTTCTGCGACGGCACGCACAAGGTGGCCGGCTTCCGCACCGACGACTGACCCGGGGGGAGGGTGTCGACTCCGCTCCCCCCGGTCAGCTCAGGCGTCACGAGGAAGCGACGAGAACCGCTTGAGCTGCCTCGAGCCCACTGGAGTGCGCACTCGCGACGGAGCTTTTGATCGCACCAGCCCAGAACAGGGTGTCCTTCGCGGGCCGATAGATCGTCTCCTGGTCGCGCTCACCCGTCGCATACGCGCCGAGAGCGAACTCATCGTTGCGCCAGTCGTAGTTCGAGGCACCCACACAGTTCAGCCCTTGATCTCCGGCAAGCTTGCGGACGCCGGCGAGCGCGGCGTCGTATCGCTCCTGCTCCGAGAGCGCGAGCAGTTCCCGTGCGCGGTCACCGGTGTCCCACGCCACGATGAGCTGTCCGTTGTAGCCGGGCATCCCGGTGGACTCGTCCCAGAATTGGCAGGGCCCCTCATCGTGCTGGTTCACCATGTCGAAGTCTTGCGGCCGCACTGGGTGATCGAATTCGAGGATGGTCTTGTAGGCGACCGTCTGCTTCACCGCGTCGATGGCCGCCATCCGGTCGTCTTCGAGAGGCGGTGAGAACGTGATCGACCGCGCCTGCAGCACGCCGATGGGAACGGTGACGACGCAGGCGTCGGCCTCGAAAGCCTCCTCCCCCGCCTGAACGCTCACTCCGGATCCCGAGTAGTCGATCGTCTCGATCGGCGTCTCGAGACGCACGTCCACTCCCTTTCCCACGGCGTTCAGCACGTCGACGTACGGGCCGAGCAGCTTGTAGTCGCCCGCATAGTCGTCGGGCTCGATCACGCCGGTCTTCGAGACGGTGAGACAGGTGGCCAGGGTGTCGACCACACCCGAAGCCGGGTACACAGCGAACTGCTCCGTGTCGACCTGGATTCCCAGAAGCGCCAGGGGGTAATTGCTCGAAGCGATGCCGAGGCGCTCCAGGTACTGCAACGCTGACTCCTTCTCCCCCGGCTGCGGCAGCGGGAGCGGGAGCCCCGGCGCCCCCTCCGGGAACGCATAGAAATCCGGAGAGTCCCATCCGACCCACGGCGTGCTGGGGCTGTAGCGAGAGAAGGTGTTCTCGAACTTTCTGGCCTTGATCCCGAGCTGTTGCGCCCATGCCCAGGTCTCTGTGTCGGGGCCGCCATGACAGAGGGAAGCACCGCGCTCATGCGGGATGGACAGGAGCGTGCGGTCGGTCCACATCCGTCCGCCCACGCGATCTCGCGCTTCGAGCACGATGACCTTCTTGCCCGCGTCGACGAGTTGCCGTGCCGCCGCCATTCCCGCGGATCCCGCACCGATGACGATGACGTCGTAATGTCCTCCGCTACTCCCTGCCGACGGCGACGGTGCCGTCTCATCCGGGCCGCAGCCGACGAGCATGATCGCTCCCGCACCGAGCATTCCGCCCAGCAGTGCACGTCGCGAGAACACGACGTCGCCCATGCGCTTTTCCATCAACGAACTCCTTTGATCGTAGAAACCACCTGTCGTCCCCAGATGTCACGCGCGCCGGGTTCGGCGTCGCCCCCTCGTGCACTGCATCAGTTGCGCTCGTCGACCTCCTTCCCCAGCCGCTGTGAGATCCACACCGGGATGAAGGACGCGACGATGACGACCGTCGCGACGACGTTGACGACGTTGGCCTCGTTGGGTCTCGCCATCTGGTTCATGATCCACAGCGGCAGGGTGTCGACGCCCGGCGGAGCCGTGAAGATCGTGACGTACACCTCGTCGAAGCTGAGCGCGAAGGCGAGGATCGCTCCGGCGATCAGCGCACTGCGGAACTGCGGGAGGGTCACCAGCAGGAAGGTCTGCCACGGGCTCGCACCGAGGTCCTTCGAGGCCTCTTCGATGCCGGGGTTCATTCGTCGCAGCCGGGCGAGCACGTTGTTGAACACCATGACGATGCAGAAGGTGCCGTGCGCGATGATCATGCCGTAGAAGCCGACCTGGATGCCGATCGGCTCGAGGATCTGGTTGTACGTGTTGTTGAGGGCGACGCCGGTGACGATGCCCGGCAACGCGATCGGCAGCACCACCAGGAGGTTCACGGCGCGCTGTCCGAAGAACGAATACCTCTGGAGGGCGAAGGCCACGAGCGTGCCGAGGATCACGGCGATCACGGTTGCGCCGGAAGCGACCAGCACGGAGTTCAGGAGCGCCGCGCGCACCGGTTCGCTGGTGAACGCCTTGCCCCACCACTCGAGCGAGAACCCGCTCACGGGCCAGCTCACGATGCGCGCGGCGTTGAACGAGTTGAGCACCACGAGCGCGAGCGGGATGTACATGAAGGCGAGGACGACCGCGACGATGACGCCGAGCACGACCTTCGAGGTGCGGGACAGTCTCAGCATGCGACTCACATCCTTTCGAGAGCACCGGTGCGCTGCACGCTCACCAGATAGATGACGACGAACGCGATGGGGACCAGCGAGTACGCGGCCGCCAGCGGCGGGTTCAGGTTGATGTTCGACGCGATCACGCTGCCGATCATCTGCGTGTCGCCGCCGACGAAGCGGGCGACCAGATAGTCGCCGAGGCTCAGGGAGAACGTGAAGACGGAGCCGGCGATGAGGGCCGGCTTGATGATCGGCAGGACCACCGATGCGATCGTTCGCCATGATCCGGCACCGAGGTCGGCGGACGCATCGAAGAGGTTGGGCGGCACCTGGCGGATCGCGGTGTACACCGGGACCGCCATGTACGGCAGCCACAGGTAGGTCAGGGTGAGCACGACGGTGAGCACGCTGAACCCCGGACCGGAGATCCCGAACGGTGCCAGCAACCAATTCGCGAACCCCTGCTCGGTGAAGGTGATGCGCATCGCGAGCACCTTCACCAGGTACCCGGCCCACAGCGGCAGGGTGATCGACACGGCCAGGAGCGCCCGCAGCCACGGCGACGCGATCTTGGCCATGAAGATGCCGAGAGGCACCGAGATGAGGATGGCGAGCACCGTCACCGCGAGCGCGATGCCCAGCGTCCGCATCGATGTCGACAGGTAGGCGGGATTGACGAGGAGCTGCTCGAAGTTGCGCAGCGTGAACCCCGGCTTCACCTTCGAGGTGAAGGGGTCGGTGATCCAGAACGCGGTCACCAGGAGCATGACCAGCGAGAAGATGTAGATCCCGATGAGCCAGGTCATCGGAAGGGCCAGGAGCCCGGCGATCCGGAGGCGGCGCTTCATGTCGATCCCGTTCGTGGTTGCGGAAGATGCGGGCGGATGAGGGGATGGGCCTGCCGACCCACCCCCTCGAGGCGGCTCAGCCCTTGACCGAGAGCCAGGCGTCCGTCCACTGCTGGAAGTTGGTGCAGGTGACGTCGGTGCGACCGTCGATGCACTGTTCGATCGGCGTCGTCCAGAACCAGACGTTCTTGAAGTACTCCTCGTCCGTCGCGTTGAAGTACTCGCAGTGCGCCTTCGCCTCCTCGCTGGTGTCGCAGAAGGCGGCGTTGGCCGGCGCCATGCCGAAGTTCATCGCGATCGCGCCGTTCACCTCCGGGGAAGACGAGTAGTCCATCCATGCGTACGCGCAGTTCGGGTTCTTCGATTCTGTGGCCAGCATCCAGGCGTCCGACCAGCCGGTCGAGCCCTCTTCGGGCAGCACGCTCTGGAACCTGTCATCCTCCGTGAGCTTGCGCAGCACCTCCCACGACGTGCCGAGCACGGTGGTCCCGCCCGCGAAGGACGTGATCTGCGCCGCGGGGTCGGACCAGTACTCGGAGACGATCTCGTTCTGCTGCTTGAGCAGGTCGATCGCCGCCTCCAGTTGTTCCTCGTCGAGCGCGTACGGGTTCGTGATGCCGAGGTCGGGCTCGTGCGCCATCAGGTACACCGCGGCGTCGGCGATGTAGATCGGAGCATCGTAGGCGATGACCTTGCCCGCATACGGGCTGTCCTTCTCCCAGGCGACGTCCCAGCTGGTCGGCTCCTCGGTGACGATCTCGCTGTTGTACTGCAGGATGTTCGCGCCTCGACCGATCGGGATGCCGTACGACTTGCCGTTGATCGTGTCGTAGATCTGGCCCTTCATGCCCTCGACGATGTCGTCGCCGAAGTTCGGGATGAGCTCCAGGTTGAGCGGCTGCACGTCGCCGCCGGCGATCAGACGCAGGCTCGCATCCCCCGAAGCGGAGACCAGGTCGTAGTCGCCGGTGCGCATGAGCTGGACCATCTCGTCGCTGGTACCGGCGACACGACGGTTCACCACACAACCGGTCTCGCTCGTGAAGGCGTCGCTCCACGCCGGCTCGACGAATCCACTCCAGGCGACGATGTTCACCTCTCCCTCGTAGTCGCCGAGGGCTTCCTGCATGGCGATGTCGGGAACGTCGATCTGGAGTTCGCCGGAGCCTTCGGTGGCCTCACCTCCGGTGGTACAGCCGGACAGGGCGAGGACGGCGGCGGCTGCCATCGCCGTGGTGGCCAGGATCTTCTTACGCATGGATCGCTCCTTCGTGATCAGTGCTGCAGGTGTGCATCGGGTGTTCGGTTGTTGCGTTCTTCAGGGAAGCCGAGCCGCCTGGTCGGGAGACCAGACGACACGGACGTGGTGACCGCGGGCGAGGTCGTCGGCGGCGGAGTGCCGGGCATTGGGACGTTCGGCGGTGACGTCCATCCCCGCGTCAGTCGCGATCAGGTAGCGGGTGGCCGGGCCGGTGTAGACGATCTCGGTGATCGTGCCGTCGAGGAAGACCTCCCCCGGGGAGAGCGCCACATCGCGGCCCGTGAGCCGCATGCGCTCCGGTCGCACGCTCATCGTCCGCCGGTCGCCGGTGAGGGCCTCGGCGAGTTCCCCGCCGATGAGGTTCGAGAGGCCGAGGAAGCGCGCGACGAACTCCGTCTCCGGTCGCTCATAGACATCTCGAGGGGCACCCACCTGTTCGACACGGCCGCCGTTGAACACCGCGACCCGGTCGCTCAACGTGAGCGCCTCCTCCTGATCGTGGGTGACGAAGATGAAGGTGATTCCGACTTCGCGCTGGATCTGCTTGAGTTCGATCTGCATCTGCTCGCGGAGCTGCTTGTCGAGCGCGCCGAGCGGCTCGTCGAGCAGCAGCACCTGCGGGCGCAGGATCAGCGCTCGGGCCAGGGCGATGCGTTGACGCTGGCCGCCCGAGAGCTGGTGGGGCAGTCGGTCGGCGACATGGTCGAGGCGAACCTGTTCGAGGGAGGTGTGCACCCGGGCGGCCCGGGCGGCCTTGCCTTCGCCGCGCACGCGGAGCCCGTAGCCGACGTTGTCGGCGATGGTCAGGTGCGGGAAGAGCGCGTAGTCCTGGAAGACCGTGTTCACCGGGCGCGAATGCGGTGGCGTACGCGTGACGTCCACCCCGGAAAGGAGGATGCTGCCCGCGGTGACGTCTTCGAAGCCGGCGATCATGCGCAGCACCGTGGTCTTGCCGGAGCCGGAGGGGCCCAGCATCGACAGGAACTCCCCCGACGCGACCTCGAGGTCGAGGTCGCGGACGGCGGTGAACTCGCCGAAGGACTTGGTGACGCCGCTCAGAGTCACCCTCCCGTCCGGGCGTGTGCCCTCGGGTGTTGTGGGTGCTGCGGGTGCCGTGGCGATCATCTCGCGCTCCTCAGATCGTCGTCGAACTCGGAAGATTCACCAAAACATATAAACCCATAGGTAATATGTCAACAGGAACTTCTTGGGTATCGTGATCGCGGAAGGGAGAATCGCAGGATGGGATCGAGCTCGACGACGCACCCGACGCACGCCTCTGCGGAGCTCTCCCCCGGACTCGACACAGAGACGGAGCATGCGCAGCCGCATCGACTCCAGGGGGCGTTGTTCCAGCCGATCGGCGACGAAGGCAGGGCGGAACTCGTCGAGCGTCGCCTGGTCGATGCGATCACGCGGGGGCACCTCCGCGCCGGCGAGAGACTCCCATCGGAAGCAGACCTGAGCAAGAGCCTCGGGGTCGCCCCGGTGACGGTACGTGAAGCACTCCTCGCCCTCCGGGGCCGCGGCCTCGTCGTCACCCGCCGCGGGCGAAACGGAGGCAGCTTCGTCGCCGCGCACGCCGATCCGCTCACCTTCGCCAGAGAGGCCGTGCGCCGCACGTCGCGCCTAGCACTGCGAGACCTCGGTGCCCACTACGCCGCCATCACCGGAGCATGCGTCCGACTCGCGGCGAGGCGCGCCGATCCCAGCGAAACACAGCGGGTGCGTCGCCGGCTGGAGCGGATCGAAGACCTCGACCCCGAAGCACAGCGCCGCCTCCTCGACGACGTGCAGATCGAGATCGTCGCGTTGAGCCAGTCGGCGCGACTCACCCGCGAGCAGATGAAGCTGCAGGCGGAGCTCTCCCCCTTTCTGCGCCTCGTCGCCTACGAGACCGAGAACCTCCGACGGCAGGCCGCTCACCTCGCCGCCGTGATCGACGCCGTGGAGGCCGGAGACCCCGATGCCGCCGGGGCGAGAACCGAGCTCATGGCGGCGGAGACCATCGATGCCCTGATCCGGCTCCAGGCCACCACCGGCTAGAACACAGCCCCCATCGACGTGCACAGGAGGACGCGATGATGAACACAGCAACCGACACCGCCATCCAGGCCGCAGCGGCGATCGTGGAGGACTACTTCACGGCGCCCGTGCGCACGCTCCTCGACTGGGTGGATCCGTTCGCCGCCCAGGTCACCGAGGCGAGAGCGACCGGCCCGCTCACCCGCTCGAAGATCGACACGCTCGTGGAACCCCACGCCCTGACGACCCTTGCCCTGCAGGAGAGACCCGTCTATGGAGCAGGATTCATCGCGGCGATCGACCTCCTCACCGACGCGCACAGTCACCTCGCCTGGTGGCAGGGCGAGGATCGGAGACAGCTCGTTCTCGCCTCCCAGTCGCTGAACAAGGAGAACATCGACTACAGCGCGCTGGAGTGGTTCCGGGTGCCGATGGCCACCGGAGAGCCGCACGTCGCGGGCCCCTACGTCGACTACCTGTGCAGCGACGAATACACGATCACGATCGCGGTCCCCGCCGAGGTGGACGGCGCGCGCATCGGAGTCGCCGGACTCGACCTGCTGGTGTCGGCCGTCGAACAGGACCTCACTCCGCGTTTCGCCGCACTCGGATGCGAGGTGACCTTGACGAACGGCGTCGGTCGGGTCGTGGTATCGACCGATCCTCGATGGGCCACGGGAGACTCCGTGCGCGGCAGCGGTCTCGCCGCTCTTCCGCGCGTCGGCTGCGAGGGAGTTGCGCTCGACGTGATCGTCGAGCCCGGTGACGAAAGAGGTAGTGCCCTTCGATCCGGATAGCCCTCGTCGGAGGCCCCGTGCACGATAGGAGCATGACTGACGGCTACGACCCGGACTTCCTCGGCACGCCACTGCCACTTCCGCGCCCCGCGCAACCGAGCCGTGAACTTCCCTACCCGCGCTTCACCGTGCTGCTCGACCCCGCACGCAGACTGGCTGCAGTGACGGCGGTCAACATCGACGGTGCCCGGCTCCGGGAACTCCCCCGCACGGGCGAGTGGCGGCTCGATCCCCGCATCCCCGCCAATGAGCAGACGGGGCCGGCGGTCTACGCGCGCAACGATCTCGATCGCGGCCATTTGGTGCGGCGGCGCGACCCGGGCTGGGGCGAACTCTCCGAGGCGAGGTCGGCGGCGGAGGCGACCTTCTTCTATCCCAACGCCGCACCCCAGGCGGCGGCGTTCAACCAGTCCAAGGAGCTCTGGCTCGGCCTCGAGGATCACGTGCTCGCCTACGCCGAGACCACAGACCAGCGCGTGTCGGTCTTCACCGCGCCGATCCTCGCCGACGATGACCCGCCCTACCGGGGTGTCCGGATCCCGCGCCGCTTCTGGAAGATCGCCGCCTGGCGCAGCGGAGACGAGCTCACTGCGGCCGGCTTCGTGCTCGATCAGTCCGCGCTGGTCGACACCCGTGAGACGACACTCGTCGTCCCACCATTGGCGGCGTTCCGCACGTTCCAGGTGCCCATCTCCGACATCGCCACCCTGACCGGGCTCGACCTCGGGCCACTACTCGCCTCCGACGTGCTCACGCAGCCGGGAGCACGGGAGACCGGATGGCGAGCCCTCGACACGGCCGGTGACATCGTGCTCTGACCACCGCCGTCCGCGCCTGAGACAATGACGGGGTGTTCTCCGAGTCGCGCCTGCCCCACGGAGCTGCACTGTGGCGTTCTCGTGGCAGCGTGGGTGGCGGGCCCATCCCCGCAGACGGCTGCGTCGACCTGATCCTGCGGGACGGTTGCATCTCCGTCGCCGGGCCCTCCACGCGGTGGATCACGGCCGGCGGCGACGGGGCCGGCGACTCGTTCGGCTTCCGCCTCCCTCCCGGACGCGCCGGGCACCTGCTCGGCCTCGACCTCGCGGAGATCGCCGACCAGCTCGTTCCTCTCGAAGCCGTCGCCTCTCGGGGGCATGCCCGACGACTGCGCGCGGCGATGGTGCCGTTCGCCGACGGCGCGCGCTCGACGGGCGCGGTGTCCTCACTCGCGGGAGACGCGGCGGAATCGAGCCGCTGGTCCGCCGACGTGTATCGTTTCGCGGCGACCGGCGAGTCGGCGGCCCGCGCAGCCGCGGCGCACGGGACCTCGGAGCGCTCCTTCCGGAGGAGGATGCTGTCGACGTTCGGCTACGGGTACGCCACCCTGATGCGCCTCGAACGTTCCCGCCGTGCGCAGGCGCTGCTGCGGCGAGGAGCCCCCCTCGTCACCGCTGCCGCGGAGGCCGGTTTCGCCGACCAGCCTCATCTCTCGCGCGAGTTCCGACGGCTGGTCGGCGTCAGTCCGGGTCAGTTCGCGGCAAGCTCCGCATAGAGGTCGACCGAGTTCCCGTCAGGATCGAGCAGCGTGGCGTAGCGCTGACCCCAATGTGCGTCCCACGGCTCGACGTGCGCCGTGTGCCCTGCGCTCACGAGAGCAGCGAAAGCCGCGTCGACCCCCGCTGCCGACCCCTTGTCGAAGGCGAGGGCGATGCGGTGCCCACCGGTCGCCGGCACGAACCCGGGGTCGAAACCACGGATCGTCTCGATCGTGTCCCAGGCCAGGACCACGCCGTCGTCGAGCTTGGCGTCTACGTGCGGGGCATCGTCCTGCCCCGCCGCGATGTCGACGCCCAGGGCGCGGTAGAAGGCGAGCGAGGCCGCCATGTCGTGGGTCACGATGCCAATGAAGCCGAGTCTCAATGTCATGGACCCCACGCTACGGCCGGCCCACCGACCTGGTCGTGAACAGAACGGCCACCCTCCCACGGATGAGCAGGTCAGGCTCCGACGCGCACCGACTCCAGCGACGGGTAGTCGGTGTATCCCTCCGCGGTCCGGCCGTAGAACAGCGCGGGGCGGGGTTCGTTGAGCTCGGAGTCCTGACGCCAGCGCTCGATCAGGTCGGGGTTGGCGATCACCGGACGCCCGGCAGCGACCGCATCGGCGATGCCGTCGGCGACGAGTGCCTCTGCGGCTTCCCGCGTGGTCTCGATCGCGAAGCCGGTGTTGACGATCAGCGGGGCGCCCGCCGTGCGGCGGATGTGCTGCACGAGCTCGCCGGCAGGATCGGCGTTGAGCACGTCGATGAAGGCGAGGCCGAGCGGCGCGAGCCCGTCGGCGACGGTCGTGTAGGTCGCGTGCACGTCGGCGTCGTCCTCTTCCAGCACTCCCTGGATGTTGTGCTGCGGCGAGAGACGGATGCCGGTGCGATCGGCTCCGACGGCGGCAGCGACGGCCGACACGACCTCGATCGCGAAGCGTGCCCGGTTCTCGGGAGACCCGCCGTACACGTCGTCGCGGACGTTCGACACGGGCGAGAGGAACTCGTGCACCAGGTAGCCGTTGGCACCGTGCACCTCGACGCCGTCGAAGCCGGCGGCGATCGCGTTACGTGCGGCCTGAGCGAACTGCTCGACGACCTCGGGGATCTCCTCCAGCGTGAGGGCGTGGGCGATGGGCAGGTCGGCCTTGCCTTCGGGCGTGTGGGTCTGTCCCGGTGCGGCGAGCGCGCTCGGAGCGACGACCCGGGGCTCCCCCGAGATCGCGGGGTGACCCACACGACCGCCGTGCATGAGCTGCATCACGATCGTTCCTCCCTCGGCGTGGACCGCCGCGGTGATCGACTTCCACGCCTCGATCTGTGCGGGCGTGACGATGCCCGGCTGTCCGGAGTAGGACTTGCCTTCAAGAGCCGGCCAGACACCTTCGGAGATGATCAGTCCCTGTCCTGCGCGCTGCCGGTAGTACTCCGCCATCGTCGCGGTCGGCACACCGTCGTCATCGGCACGCGTGCGGGTGAGCGGCGCCATGACGACGCGATTGGTCAGCGGGAGGGCGCCGAAGCGGGCGGGTTCGTAGAGATTCACAGTGGGAGGTAAGGCCCGGAGCGCTCCCCGTATTCCCTCAGTTCCCGCCGAGCGCCGCGAGCAGGTCGGCGAAGTGGTCGAGGTCGGCTGCCGTCCACCTGCGCAGCCGCTCCCCGATGCGCCCCTCGTACTGCGACCGCGCGAGCGCGACCCGCTCCTGGGCGAGGTCGGTGGCCACGAGGACGCGCGCCCGGCCGTCCTCCGGGTCCGGGATGCTCTCGACGAGTCCCAGCTGTTCGAGCTGGCGCACCTGGCGGCTCACGGCCGACTTGTCGGTCTGCAGGCGTTCGATGATCGCCCCGGCCGAGGTCGCCTTGCCCGTCGCGATGGAGGTGAGCACCTGGTAGCCGAGGGGCTGCAGGTCGGGGTGCACGGTGGCCGCGGCCTCACGCCAGCTCACGCGGATCCGTGCGAAGAGACGCCCGAGTTCCTGTTCGACCCGGGTGATGGCGTGATCGATCTCCGCATCCCCCAGCAGTTCCGCGTCGGCGTCGGATTCGGGGGTCTCGGCGGGGGCGTCGGAGGAGGCGCTCATGCTCGCCAGTGTACGGCGAAGGGGGTGGCCAGCTGCTGCGCTACTGTCCCACCATGAGCATTGCTCGTCACCTGCGCCGCAGCATCGCAGCAGCGGCCACCGCCGCTGTCACGGCGCTCGCGCGCACCGCGGGCTCGCCCAGTTCCCCATCACCGGATGAAGACCCTGCGGACGATGGGCCTGCCGCACCGGTACGTGACGGTCTGTAGTCACGCCATGAGGGCGACGTCGGTGCCGGTTGAGGACGTTCGAGGGGCGGAGCGGCCCGGAGGTCAGTGCTACATTCCGTTCATGAGGGTGTGGATTGTGCACTTGGAAGATACTCCTGGCTTCATCGGTGTTTTCGATGTCGAAGATGACGCGTACGAATTCCAGGACAAATACGCGGCTGATAGCGGACTCCCAGTTCTGCTTACGCCTGTTGCGGTGCCCTATCGGGCCACGGGACTAGATGCGGCTCTCTATTCGGAGTAAACACGACAGAGCGCGCAACACGCGTCAAGCGGTGCGTGCGATCACCCTGGATACGCAAGAACGAGCGGCATGGTGTAGCTCGTGAGCCGGGGTGAGGTCCCCTACTGATGGGTTCGCCGCACCAACGCAGCCAGAATCCGATCCTTCACAAGGTGAAGCTCGCCACGGGCATATCGGATCTGGATGTGACCGTCGATGTCGGATACGGGCCGCGAGCCCCCGCCACGGACTGCACGAGAACGCCAGTGTACGGCGAAGCCCCGCTGTCGATCATGACAGCGGGGCTTCGTCTCACACTTCTGCGAGCAGCCGGAAGACCTTGGACGCGGCGCGGATCTCCTCGGGGGTGAGCTCATCGATCACGGCTTGGAGGCGGGAGCCGTACTCGCGGCGGACCTCCGCGAGCGCCGCACCCGCACCGGCCGTGACCGTCAGCACCCGGAGTCGTCCGTCGCGCTCATCCGGTCGTGACTCCAGAAGCGCCAGCTCCTCCAGCATCCGCACCTGGCGACTGATGACCGACTTGTCCATCTCGAACCGGTCTGCGAGCTCGTGGGCATTGGCCGTGCCCGCTCGATCGATGAACGTCAGCAGCTTGTAGCCGGCGACCTGCAACTCGGGGTGGACCCGAGCGGCAGATTCCTTCCACAGCGACCTGGTCCGCGCGAAGATGAGGTTCAGATGCGCTTGCAGGTCGCCGAGCGCACTGTCGACATCCGTCGAGGCGACCGCTCCCGGGGACGACATGTCAGCGCTCCTGGTCCCGATCTTCGCGTTCGAGCACTCCCACCGAACCGGTCTTCGGAGTCGCGGACTCCCTACCGTCGATCCGGATGGCTCCGGTCGAGAGCGAGGCGCCGACCTCGGCCTCGGAGACCTCGATCACCGACTCCTCCGCCTGCTCGAGCATCTGCTCCGCGGCGTTCTTCGTCGACAGCGGCTTGTTCTTGATGAACGCGATGGCGATGATGGCGATCACGGCGAGCGGAATCGCGACGATGAAGGCATCGGCGATGCCGTGACCGTAGGCGCTCTCGACGATCGAGCGGATCGTGTCCGGCAGCTGCCCGACCTTCGGGACGTCACCCGAGGCGAGGTGCTTCAAGGCGTCGACCTCTTCTTGCGAGGTCGGCGTGAAGCCGGCGAGCCCGTCCGTGACGTACGTGCCGACGCTGGTGGACAGGAGCGAGCCCATCACGGTCACGCCGATGGTGCCCGCGATCGTGCGGAAGAAGTTCACGTTCGACGAGGCGGCCCCCAGCTGCTGCGGGGCGGTGTCGTTCTGCACGATGAGCGTGAGGTTCTGCATGACCATGCCGAGTCCGGCACCGAGGACGAACATGTACACGGCGACCAGCGGGAACGGGGTGTCGTAGCGCAGCGTGGACATCAGGCTGACGCCCACGGTCGCCAGGACCGAACCGGTCAGCATCCACCCCTTCCACTTGCCGAACCGGCTCACGAGCTGGCCGATGATGATCGACGCGCCCATCTGACCGATGATCATCGGGATGGTCATGAGACCCGACTCGGTGGGCGTGGCGCCCCGAGCGAGCTGGAAGTACTGCGCGAGGAACACCGAGGTGGCGAACATCGAGACGCCGATCGCGATCGACGCGACGACCGACAGCGTGAAGGTGCGATTGCGGAACAGCGACATCGGCACGATCGGTTCCTTGACGAAGAACTCGACCGTGATGAATGCGGCGATGGCGACGCCGGCCGTGACGGCGAGCATGATGCTGGTCGAGGAGTCCCAGTCGAACTGGTTGCCGCCCATCGAGACCCAGATGAGCAGGGTCGAGACACCGACCGCGAGCAGCACGATGCCGAAGTAGTCGATCGACACCTTCGAGTCGCGCTGCGGCTTGGGCAGGTGCAGGGTGAACTGCAGCAGCACGAGGGCCAGGATCGCGAAGGGCACGCCGACGAAGAAGTTGGAGCGCCAGCCCCACACGTCGGTGAGGAGTCCGCCGAGCAGCGGGCCGCCGATGGTGCCGAGGGCCATGATGCCACCGACGACGCCCATGTACTTGCCGCGCTCACGCGGGGAGATGATGAGAGCCACCGCGATCATGACCAGCGACATCAGGCCGCCGACACCGATTCCCTGGACGACGCGGACGGCGATGAGCATGTTCGTGTCGGTCGAGAAGCCGGCGATCACGGTGCCGACGGTGAAGAGGATGAGGGAGATCTGGACGAGCACCTTGCGGTCGACCAGGTCGGCCAGCTTGCCCCAGATCGGGGTCGAGACCGCGGTCGCCAGCAGGCTCGCCGTGATCACCCAGGTGTACTGCGACTGCGTGCCGCCGAGGTCGGCGATGATGACCGGCATCGAGGTCGACACGACCGTGCCGGAGAGCACGGCGACGAACATGCCGACGACGAGCCCGGAGATCGCGGTGAAGACTTCGCGTGCCGAGCGTGTCTCGGATACTGCGGATGGGGTGTGTGCCAAGGGGAAATGCTCCTGCGTAGAAAGTTGATCGAGGTCAACCATACGCCTTTAGTTGCCAAAGTGCAACTAAAGGCGCCGGTGGGGTGGTCGCTGAGAGAATCGATCCATGACCGATTCCTTCGAGGCACTGATCGAAGCCGGAAGGACCGCCGACGTGACCGGATGGGACTTCGGCTGGCTGGACGGAAGAGCCACCGAGGAGAGACCTCCGTGGGGCTACGCCCGCCTCCTGTCCGAGCGCCTCGGCGGTGCGTCCGCGTCGCTCGACATCCAGACCGGCGGCGGGGAGGTTCTCGCCGAGGCCACGGCCTTCCCGCCCGCCGCCGTGGCGACCGAGTCCTGGCCACCGAACGTGCGTCGCGCGACGCGGCTCCTGCATCCCCGTGGTGTGGTGGTCGTCGCGGACCCCGACGAGCCGCCGCTACCGTTCGGCGATGAAGCCTTCGACCTCGTCACCAGCAGGCACCCGGCGACGATCTGGTGGTCGGAGATCGCACGGGTGCTGACGCCGGGCGGAACCTACTTCGCACAGCACGTGGGGCCAGCGAGCGCGTTCGAGCTGATCGAGTTCTTCCTGGGCCCCCAGCCGGAAGCGCGCCGCGGACGCCACCCCGACGATGAAGCCGACGCCGCGCGGGCTGCGGGGCTCGAGGTCATCGATCTGCGAACCGCGAGGCTTCGCATCGAGATCCACGACGTCGCCGCGGCGGTCTACCTGCTCCGCAAGGTGATCTGGTGGGTGCCCGGGTTCACGGTCGAGAACAGTCTCGACCGGCTCCGTGACCTGCACGACAGGATCCAGGCCGACGGACCGTTCGTCGCGCATTCGACCCGTCACCTGATCGAGGCCCGACGCCCGTAGCGGCGCCCCGGCGCTCGGGGCTCGGGGCTCGCGACTCGACGCCTCAGCAGTACACGGTCCCCATCGCCTCGCGCACCTCGTCCAACGTCGTTTCCGCCTCCGCATTCGCACGCTCGTTCCCGCGGCGCAGGACCGAGCGCACCAGCTCGCCGTCTGCCGCAAGACTCCGCCGACGCTCACGCATCGGCGCCAGGAAGTCGTTCACCGCCGCGGCGGTCACGGTCTTCAGCGCGTTGCTTCCCGCGTCACCGACGTCGTCCGCGAGCTCGGCGGGCGTGACATCCAGGCATAAGGCAGCCGTCGTCAGCAGTGCGGAGACACCGGGACGCGCTTCGGGATCGAACGTGATCCGCCGTTCCTGATCCGTCCGGGTTCGGCGGATCGCCGCAACGGTCTCCTCCGGTGTCATCGAGAGGGAGATCGCGTTGCCGTAGCTCTTCGACATCTTCCGTCCGTCCAACCCCGGCACCTCCGGTGTCGCCGTGACGAGCGCATCCGGCACAGGGAAGAGCTCGCCGTAGCGCTCGTTGAACCGTCGGGCGATCACCCGGGTCATCTCGACGTGCGGCAGGTTGTCCTTCCCGACCGGAACGAGGTTGCCCTTGCAGAAGAGGATGTCGGCCGCCTGGTGCACCGGATACGTCAGCAGCAGACCGCTCAACGCGCGGCCGGACGCCGCGTACTCCGACTTGACCGTCGGGTTCCTGTGCAGTTCCGCCTCTGTGACGAGACTGAGGAACGGCAGCAGCAGCTGATTCAGAGCAGGGATCGAGGAGTGCGTGAAGATCGTGGTGCGCTCCGGGTCGATTCCGGCGGCGAGGTAGTCGAGCACGGCACCGTGGACGTTCTCACGGACGTTGTCCGTCGTATCGCGGTCGGTGATGACCTGGTAGTCGGCGAGCACGAGAAATGTCTCGACTCCGGCTTGTTGCAGCCGGACGCGCTCCCGTATCGTCCCGAAGTAGTGGCCCAGGTGCAGCGGTCCGGTCGGCCGCTCCCCCGTGAGCACTCGGAACCGCTCCGGGTGTCGGTCCACGGCGGCCGCGACCTCCGCCGAGCGCTGCGCCGTTGCAATGAAGGACTCCATCGGTCTTTCTCCCATCGATAGGGAGCCACACGGAGTCCTCGCGTGCTGCCACGAGCTGCCGTGCAGCCCGTGAACACACTTCAACCGGCCGCTAGTGCAGCCACCACCATGCCGAGCGGTTGAAGTTCATGGAGTCGATGCTAGCGCGCAGCCTCGTCGTTCGGTCGATCCGCGGCCCGCGCATCTCCCGGCGCGCGCTCCGCCCGCGCACCGGAGCGCGGGAGTACCGTGTCAGCGTGTCGACGGATTCGCGAAGTGAGCGGGCAGCCGGATCCGCCGCCGCGCTCGATGCCGCGATCGGTGACATCGATTGGACGATTCCGCCCGTCGGCTCAGTGAGGTCGTGGTTCTCGGCGCCGAGCGGTGAGCTGGCCGTCGTGTCGCTCGGTGATCCGACGCACCCTCGTGCGGTCCTGGTGCCGGGTGCGACGGGATCCAAAGAGGATTTCGCGCTGATGCTGCCACTTCTGGCACAGGCCGGATACTTCGTGCAGTCCTTCGACCTTGCCGGCCAGTACGAATCGCATGCCGCCGGCGCGGACCGGGCCTACACGTACGACCTGTTCATCGACGACCTCGTCGCGTTCCTCGAAGCAGGCGCCCCGGCCCATCTGCTGGGCTATTCGTTCGCGGGCACGATCGCGCAGTCCGTGGCGATCCGCCGCCCTGAGCTCGTCCTCTCGCTCGCCCTTCTCACGACTCCCCCGGGCGCCGGCAACGTCTTCGCCACCATGAAGTGGTTGGGTCCGATCGCCCCGATCGCGAGCCCGCGGCGCGGCGCCGGCCTGATGATCTGGGGCATCGTGACGAACAAGAACCGCGTGCCACCCCGGCGGCTCGAGTTCGTGCGCTCCCGGTTCGCCCTCACACGGAGGCGCAGCGTCGACGAGATCATCGGGCTGATGATGGCGACGCCCGACCTGCGCAGCAGCGTGCGCGCACTCCCGGTGCCCAAACTCGTCGTCGCCGGCGCGCACGACCTGTGGCCGCTGGCCGCCCACCAGAGGTTCGCCCGCGACATCGATGCGGATTTCCGTGCTTATGCGACAGGGCACAGCCCGAGCGAGACCACTCCGCACCAGCTGACGGCGGATCTACTCGACCTGTACGCTCGCGCCCGCGGCTGACTCACCGGCCGCGCGCCGACGACTCCTCCCGCCGCCGGGCCTGCCGTCGCCGATACAGCGGCTCCTGCGGCAGATGCAGCCACACGGTCGGAAGCACGTAGCTCAGCCGACGTCGAAGCGAAGCCCAGTCCTGGAACGGCCGCGCCGAGACCTCGACGACGAGACGACGATCACGCAGCACGGTCATCCCGGGTCGGATGTGGAACGACAGGTCGAAGTCGTCGTGGATGTTCTGCGGCTCGCGGTGCACCTCACCGCTCAGGATCCGCCAGGTCTCGGCCCGCATGGCCATGTTTGAGCCGAAGAGGGGCGCGTGTCCGAGCAGCGGAGTGAGGGCGGCGTACATGCCACCGATGTAGAGGCGTTCTCCCACCCAGTGCACGAGCGGCGTCGAGCCGTAGAAGCGTGGGTCGCCTGTGACGAAGTCGAGATCGTCCCGTTCGCGGAACGTCCGCTCGATCCGCTCGATCCAGTCCGGTCCGGGGCGGGAATCGGCGTCCAGGCGCGCGATGATGTCGCACGACGCCGCGTCATAGCCGGCCGACGAGGCGCGAGGGATCCCCTGCACGGGTTCCGACACGACGCGCGCTCCGTGCCGTTCGGCGACCGCAACGGTGTCATCCGTACTGCCGTTGTCGACGACGATGACCTCATCGGCTCTGCGCGTCTGCCGCTCCAGGGCGCGGAGACACTGTTCGAGGAGGAGGGCGTCGTTGCGCACCGGGATGACGACGGAGACGGAACGAGGGAACACGGTCGTCATCGCTCTCCTGTTCTGCACGTCTCAGCACTCAGTGACAGTCTCCCTTCCTTCCCCCGCAGGTGCGGGGATTGAGAGAAAATGGACGGGTGATCCGTCCCGTGCTGTCCGACGCGCGCCGGAGGATCCTCACGGCCGCTGCGAGCGTCGCCCTCCTGGTGGGCACCATCGCTGTGATGTATCGAAGGATCATGTATCCGCCGGTCCCCCGCCTCAGAGAAGACCGGATCCGAGTCGCAGCCGTCGGCGACAGCAACACCTACGGCGCGGGCGTGCTGTTCCGAGGCCGTGCGCGGCGCGCGTACCCCGGCCGCCTCCAGCGGATCCTCGGCGACCGGTATCAGGTGCTCAACTACGGCGTGAACCGGCGCACCCTGCAACGCGACGGCGACTGGCCGTACGACGAGACTCCGCACGCCGCAGCATCGCTCGCGTCCCAGCCCGACATCGCGCTCATCATGCTCGGCTCGAACGACGCGCGCGGCGACAACTGGAATCCGGAACGATACGCGTCGGAGCTGGCCGACTTCGCCGAACGCTACCGCGCACGGGGAGCGACCGTGTTCCTCCTGACGCCACCCGTCGCCTTCGAGAACCGCCGCGGCGTCGATGAGCGGATCATCGAGAGCGAGGTCGCCCCGCTGGTGCGACGCGTGGCGAGCGACCTCCACATCGACCTGATCGACGTCTTCGAGGTCACCGCCCGGACCGTGACGAGCCACCGCGACGGCATCCACCTCGGCGCCCGCTCCAGCGCGCTCGTCGCCGCCACGGTCGCCGGCGCGATCCGGCTCAGCCGCAGAACGCCGACGCCGACTCCCTGAGCTGCTCGACCGCTTCGATGGTCTCGGGTGCCCGCAGATCGGTCATCCCGCTGATCTTCTCGGCACCGGAGCGGATGGCATCGCCCAGCGCCCCGTCGACGCCGTCCGCGAGCCCGTCGAGCGACGCGACCAGCTGATCCCGCGCGGCATCCGCCTGCTCCGCCGACACCTCGCCCTGCTCGAGCAGCGCCTGGTACTGACCGTACGCATCGTCGATCGTCGCGCACGTCGCCTGCACGTCGACGCCGAGAGCATCACCGGCCAGCTGCGTGACCTGCGAGCATCCGGCGACGAGGAATCCGGCAGCGAGCACGAGGGGCAGAACGAGGAGACGGCGCATGTGACTGAGGGTAGCCGGGGATGCTGGGGCGGGCATGGGAGCAGGGTTCCGGCATTCGGCGGATGCGGGGCGATGGGCACCCCGCATCCGCCGACGCGACTACCCGGCCGTCACGGTGAAGCGGACCGTCGTCGCGTTGCCCGCGACGTCGTACACGACCAGCGTGTTCGCCCCTTCCACCGCACCGAAAGCACCCGGCTTCACCGCATTGAGGTCGGACCACGCGTTGTCCGTCAGATCCTTCGCCACCCCGTTGAGGGTCAGGCGATCCACCTTCCCGGCATCGTGGAGCTTGAAAGACACCAGACTGTACGTGCCGTTCGCGCCGACCGTGAAGGAGCCGCCCGTTTTGACCGTGACCGTGGGAGCCGTCGCATCGAGGGTGAAGCGGACGGTCGTCGCGTTGCCCGCGACGTCGTACACGACCAGCGTGTTCGCGCCTTCCACCGCGCCGAAGGCGCCGGGCACCACCGCGTTCAGATCGGACCAGGCGTTGTTCGTCAGATCCTTCTCGACGCCGTTGAGCGTCAACCGGTCGACCTTTCCGTCATCGTGGAGCGTGAACGACACCTTGCTGTAGACGCCGTCCCTCCCCACGGTGAACGTCGCGCCGCTCTTCACGGTCGCCGTGGGCGCGGTGGTGTCCGTCGCCGCCATGGTGACGGACAGATCGCGGAGGCGTCCGAAGTTGTCGAATGAGCCGAAGCCCACACGCCCCTCGGTGAACGTCTTGTCGGTCGCCGTCATCAGCGGTGTGTCGATCCCGTCCACGAAGACGGCGATGTCGCCGCTGTCCGCGCATCGGAGCAGCCGCACATCGTGCCACTCCTCGTCGGTGACAGCCGGTGGCGCTCCGACCGTTCCATCCCACTGGTCGTCGATCCGCTCGCGGTCGGCACCGTTCACCTTGAAGATGCCGTTGTGGGCATAGATGGAGTTGTCCTGCGAGAGGTGCGCGTAGTAGTACTCCGTGTCGGACTTCCACCCGAAGACGATGATCACATCGCGGTTGTTGACCGACGCCTTCTCGTCGAGGCGCACCTGGCCGGTGAGATCGAACGAACCGAGCTCCGGGCCCTCGGTGAGCACGGCGTACTCGAACGGACGGCGGATCCCGTCGTTCGGGTTCGTCCCCGCTTCCGTGAGGATGACCTGGTCACCGGGGAAGTCCCACTTGGCAGGGGTCTTCGGCGCCCAGTCATCCTGCGACATCACATCGGTGATGACGGTGCCGTCCGGCGTGCAGGTCGGCGGCGTCGGAGGCTCGACCTCCGGCACGTCGTACAGCGCATACTGCGCGGCCACCTGCTCGGCTGTGGGCACCGTGTCGAGCAGCATGATGTCGTCCATCCGTCCGTTGAACGGATTGGCCTCTCGGGTGTTCTGCGGGAAGCTCCCGCCGATCTTGATGCCCGCGGGCGCGGTGTCGGACGTCGAGCCCTCACCCCACGGATTGGCTGCGGTGTACTTCCCCGCGAGCTCCTCGCCGTTCATGAAGAGCTTCATCTCGCCCTTGCCGAAGTCGAAGGTCGCCGCCAGATGCACCCATCGCCCCTTCTTGAGGATCTCGTTCCAGGGCAGATCTGCCGCGAACGTCCACGAGCCGGCACCGTCGACGCGTCTCCCGAGCGCGACGAGCTTGAGCTCGCCCCCGACCGTGATGACCTCGAGCAGCGCGCGCACCGCGTGTCCGTCCGACGTTCCGGTGAGCACCCCCGCGAGACCGATCGCGTTGTACACGTCGTCCGGATTCGTCGTGCCCGAGTTCAGCGCCGGGTGATCGCCGGTGGGCTTGAACCAGCCCATGACGGACACTTTGTCCGTGCCGGCGAACCTGTCCAGCGACTCGACACCGTCGGCGTCGTAGATGCCCGCCTTCCAGTCGTCGTTCGACGCCGTCCGCGGACTCATCTGCTGCGTCTGCAGCGCCTCGCCCGCGCCCGGATAGGCACGATCGGCGACCCGCATCTCGATTCCGCCGTTGATCAGGGAGATGTCGGTACCGGAGCGACCCTGATCGGTCTCGATGGTCGGCTTCGCCGCATCGGGGTGATCGAAGTCGTAGTGCGTGACGAGGTTCGGAGCGAGCGCCGGGAGCACGAACGGTGACGAGGGCTCGTCGACGGTCCGCGCACCGGTGACCTTCCAGATCTTCCCGTTCGCCTTCGACACGAGGTAGAGCTCGCCGTCGGCGTCGGAGCCGAATCGCAGATCGACGCGCTTGTCGCCGACCAGGTCCTGGAACGTCGTCTCCTCGCCGTCTGCGAACACCCGCAGCTCCTCGATCGTGGCGAGGTCACCGATGTCGCCGTCGTTGCGGACCATCTCCTCCGCATCGGTGGAGAGCACCCACCCGCGCACCAGATCGGTGAAGAGGTAGCGCCCCTGCAGCTCCGCGATCTCGCCGCGGTAGACGAATCCGCCGTTCACAGCCACTCCCGCGTCGCCGGTCTGACCGGGATCGCGATTGTGATCGTAGGCCGCGACGGGATAGGTGAAGCCGTTCTCCGCATCGTCCTCCGGAAGCGGGAAGATCTGCCGGTTGTCGGCCACGAAGGATCCCTCGCGAACAGACCAACCGAAGTTGTCCCCGGGTTCGACCGCGTAGATCGACTCGACCTGCCATTCGCCGATGTGGGCGAGGTACATCGTGTGGTCGCCCTCGGGGTCCCAGCTGATGCGGTGGGGGTCCCGCATGCCGACGGCGAAGATCTCCGGAAGGGCATCCGACTCGTCGACGAACGGGTTGTCCGTCGGCACACCGTATTCGCCGTTCGCGCTGTCGTCGCCGGTCGGGTCCACCCGGAGGATCTTGCCCTGCGGTGTGGCGAGGTCTTGCGGATTGCCGTTGCCGACCCCGTTGCCGCCGTCGCCCACGAGCACGTACAGGTTGCCGTAGTCGGCGTCACCGGCCGAGACGGTCGGGCTGAAGGCGATCTGCTGCACGGTGTGGACACGACCGGCGAACGGGATCCTCATCACCTCGCGGTGCGTGCCCGCGAAGGTCTCCGCAGACGGGTCGTCGGCCTTCCACTCGGTGATCACGCTGTGGAAGGCGGTGTTCCCGAAGGCGGGGAAGTCGGGAGTGTCCTCCGTGAGAGCCGATCCGCCCTCAGTGTGCACCGTGTAGAAGAGCCCGTTCTCGGCGAAGTCGGGGTGGAACTCCGCCGATCCCAGACCGGTGCCGAGGCCTGCGCTGTTGTGGAAATTGTCGATGAACTCGTCGCGGACGTTGAGGTAGGGAACGTACTCGCCCGACTCCTTGTCGACCAGATACAGGATGTCGTTGTTGTCCGGCACCATCAGCCGACCGGAGTCGTCGGGCACCTCGTCGAGGTGCGTGATCCGGTTGTGGCGCACGAGGCGCTGGTCCTGCGTGGCCGGGGTCGTGTGCGACTCCGGCAGCTGCGCCAGCTCGGTCACCTCGATACCGAGGTCGGCGAGCGCGGGATCGGGGAGCGGGTTGAGCAGGGGTTCGGTCGCGGTGCCTCCGGGTGCGCAGTCACCCGGGTTCCCGGTGGCGATCGCGAGGTTCTCCCCCGTGGTGTCGACAGCCACGTCGTCGAGCAGCAGTCGTCCTGTGCTCGATGCGCCGTTCTTCCAGAAGAATCGATCGAGTGCGCCGCTCACCGCCTGACGGAAGCCGAACTGCTGCTCGGTGCCCTCGGGCAGGCGGGTCCTCTCTTCGTACGCACCGCCCTGGCTGTAGACGGTGACCTTGTCGGTCGCATTGTCGGCGACGATCCAGACGCACTGCCAGGCGTCACGAGACCAGACACCGGCAGATTTGAAGGCTCCGCCGTCACGCACGCGAAGGATGTCGTCGTTCTGATTGTTCACGTAGGCCCGGCTGTGCACGTAGTCGTTCGGCGCGTCCACATCGGTGAGGCCGAACGAGGTGTCCACGCTCCCGGTGCGCAGGAACCGGAAGAACAATGTGCCGGTCTCTCCCTGTGCGATCGCGGGGATCTCCCGGTACGACTGCTGCCCTCCGCCGACGGATTCGACGACCTGGTTGTTGCCGTTCAACGGGTCGGCGACCACGCGCGGGGCCGTCGAGGCCACCCACCCGTCCTGCCCGTTCAATGCGACCCGTTCATAGGCCTCGAAGTCGATCAGCTCGGTGAAGGGTTCCGCGGCGGCCGCAGGAACCGCCGTCAACAGGGCTCCGACCACGGTCGCCGCGGCCACCACGGCTGCAGACCTTCGAAGTCGTCGGGAGCGCGGGGGCGCATCCGCTCGGGTCTCGCGGTTCGCCGGTCGCAGGGTTCGTTCGTGCATCACAGACCTCTCAACGTCATCGTCGTGCGGTGTCGTGCCGATAAGTGCCGTGCGTCTCCTCCGGGGCGGCACTGCAGCGGAGGAGCAGGAACGAAGGGCCTCAGCCCGCGTCGGCGACCGAGGGCTTGCCGCCCAGGTACAGAGCGGCGAGTGTCGGATCTGCGAGAAGCTCGGAAGCCGGACCGGAGATATGAACGCGACCGAGATCGAGGACACAACCGATGTCCGCGGTCTCGAGCGCCCTCCGCGCGTTCTGCTCCACGAGCAGCACGGCGGTGCCGGCATCGCGCATCCGCACGATCTGCTCGAACACCTTCTCCGTGGTCTTGGGATCGAGTCCCATCGACGGCTCGTCGAGCAGCACCACCTTGGGGCTGACCATGAGCGAGCGTGCGAACTCGACCTGCTTCTGCTGACCGCCGGAGAGGAGACCCGCGAGCTGCTTCCACCGTTCCCCGACGATCGGGAACAGGTTCTGGACGAACTCGATGCGCTCCTGGATGACCGTCTGGTCCTTCAGCGTGAACGCACCGAGCATCACGTTCTCGCCGACCGTCATCTCACGGAACACACTGTGCCCCTGGAGGACGTGTGCAAGCCCGTGACGCAGCATCGACTGCGGTCCTTCACCGGTGATGTCGCGGTCATCGACGCGGATGCTTCCGGACCGCGGCTTGAGCATGCCGCTGGCCACCTTGAGCACCGTCGACTTGCCCGCTCCGTTCGGACCGACCAGACAGACCACCGACCCGGGCGGCACCTCGACCGTGAGACCGCGGAGCACGAGGGCCGCACGGCCGTATCCGGCCTCGATGTCGCGCAGCTCGAGCAGATTCTTCGCTTCAGACTCCAAGGTAGGCCTCCAGGACTCGGGGGTCTTGCTGGATGATCTCCGGGGTTCCCTCGGCGATCTGGCGGCCGCGGTCGAAGACCACGACGTGGTCGCACAGGCTCATGACCATCTCCATGTTGTGCTCGACGATGATGAACGTCTTGCCTTCTTCGTTGAGCTCGCGCACGAGCGTGGCGATGCGGCCGATGAGCGCGGGGTTCACCCCTCCGGCGGGTTCGTCGAGCATGATCGTGTCGGGCTCGCCCATGAGCACACCTGCCAGCTCCAGGAGCTTCTGCTGTCCGTAGCTGAGGTTTCGCGCCTCGGCGTGCTCGAGGTGGTCGATTCCGACGCGTCGAAGCCAGTTGCGCGCCCGCTCGAGCTCCTCCGGATCGTGCGCCGAACGGAGTTGCTGACGGATGTTCGTGCTGCGCACCGCGACGAGCAGGTTCTCCATCACCGTCATGCGCGGGAACACCCGGCACAGTTGGAAGCTGCGCCCGATGCCGGCGCGCGCGATGCGGTCGGGCGACTTGCGGGTGATCGCCTGCCCTCGGTAGCGCACCTCTCCGGAGTCGGGTTTGATCATCCCGGTCACGCAGTTGAAGAAGGTGGTCTTGCCCGAGCCGTTCGGCCCGATCAGACCGTTGACCTTGCCCTCCTGGAAAGTGACCGTGGCGCCGTCGACCGCGGTGACGCCGCCGAACGACTTCGTCATCGAGACCGTGCTCAGGCTTTCGAGTGTGGTCATGGGCTGTGCCGTGGGGGCGTTCATGACGACGTCTCCTTCGTCGAGGCGTCCGCTGTTCGCGTCTTGTTCTGCTCGAGCAGCTCGCCGGCGGTGACCTCACGGATCGAGGCCGCGTTCGACGAGCGAGTGAAGAGCCCCTTCACGGCCGGGATGATGCCGTCCGGCATGAAGAGCACGACGATGCCGAGCAGGATGCCGGTGGCGATGAGGTGGAACTGCGTGTCTCCGAACTCGAGCTTGAAGTACTCGAGGGCGACCCCGACCACGACAGCGCCGAGCAGCGGGCCGAAGAGGTTCCGCACCCCGCCGAGCAGCGCCATGAGCACCATGTAGGAGCCGATGAGGATCGAGAACTGGAAGATCGGATCCAGGTCGCCGAACCACAGCGCGTACAGACCGCCTCCGAGCGCTACGAAGAGCGCGGACAGGACGTAGGCGATCAGCTTGTACCGCGTGGTCGGAACACCGAGCGACTGCGCCTTGTCCTCGTCTTCGCGGACCGACTTGAGCGCTGTGCCGAACTTGGACCGATCGATGATCCACCACACCACCAGCGCGAACGCCAGGAGTCCCGCGAACAGGTAGTAGAAGATGCGGTGGTGCTCCGGCCGCAGAACGTCGAACGGACGTGGGACGTTCAGGCCCTCGGATCCACCGGTCACGTCGCGCCAGCTCTGGAACACCAGCAGCATGATCAGCACGAAGGCGATCGAGACGATCACGAAGGACGCACCGCGGACGCGAAGGGCGGCGATGCCGATCGGGATCGCGATGATCGCCACGACCACGGCTGCCACGATCCAGGCGAGGAATCCGGGAAGGTCGAGGAACTTGATCAGCAGACCGGTGCCGTAGGCGCCGAGCCCGAAGTACGCGGCGTGTCCGAGGGAGATGTATCCCGTGAACCCGCCCATGAAGTTCCACCCCGTCGACAGCACGGCGTAGTTGAGGATCACCACGCCCGCCGAGAGGATGTACGGGTTCGGGGCGATCGTGGGGAAAGAGAGGACGAGCGCGGCTCCGACGACGAGGAGGACGAGTTTCACCCACGTCGTCGACCTTCTCCGCACGGGAGCGGGTGGCGCGATCACGACCGTCTCGGTGGCGATCGGCTCTCTGCTAGAAACGCTGGGCAAGACGACCTCCGAAGAAACCTTGCGGACGGAACATGAGCGTGGCGAAGAGCGCGACGTAGAAGACCGTCTGCGCCCAGGTCGGCCCCAGCGGAAGCTGGAGCAGGCTCTGCGCGACGCCGAGGATGAGCGCCGCGATCGCGGCACCGGGGATGCTGCCGAGCCCTCCGACGACGATGATCGCCATGAGCGGTCCGATCCAGTGCCAGTGGAGCGAGGGGTAGATCGTGGCATCGAGTGAGAGCGCGGTGCCGCCGATCGCCGCCGTCGCGAGTCCGAGACCGAACCCGTAGCCGGCGACACGATCGGTGTTGATGCCGACCAGCCGTGCGGCTTCCGGATGCTGGATGGTCGCCCGCAGCGCCTGACCGAACTTCGTGTACTTGAGCAGCACGAAGAGGAGAGCGAGGGCCACGGCCGCCAGCCCGAAGGCGATGAGCTTGACCACCGGCACCTGTGCGCCGAACACCTCGAGGCTGGCGCTGGCGTACGGCAGCGGGATGCGCCGCTGGGTACCGGTGAAGAAGAACCCGAGCGCTCCCTCGATGATCAGCGCCACCGCGAACGTGAGCAGCACCGACATCATGGTCAGCGTCAAGGGCTTGAGCCTCGACACCAGCAGCCGCTGCATCACCACACCGGTCACGAAGAACAGGGGCACCGTGACGACGAGCGACACGAGCGGATCGATCCCGGTCTCCCTGTTGAACCACCACGCGAGGTAGGCGGCCAGGATGAGGAAGGCCGAGTGCGCGATCATGACCACGCGCATGATCCCGAAGTACAGCGTGAGCCCGGCCGCCAGGAGGGCGTAGAGCCCTCCCAGCAGGACACCGAGGATCAGGCTTTGCAGCAGCAGTGCTCCACTCACGATGTGCGGATCACCACGTCGGCTTCGGGTAGAGGAACTCGGCTTCCTTGACGTCCTCGGGGAGGACGATCAGGATCTCGCCGTCGATCCACTGCTGGATCAGGTGCGCACCCGTGGGCTTGCCGGTCTCATCCCAGCTGAGTTCTCCGACGACCGTGTCGACGGAGTTGTCCCGCAGTCAATCGATGAGCTCCTGCTGGCAGTCCCCCTGCTCGGCGCAGCCGACGGCCTCGACCGCAGCCGCGACGACCTGACCGGTCGTGTAGGCATTGGCTTCGTCCTCGGACGGCGGGTTGCCGTGCATCTCGGTGTACTTCTCGACGAACTCGATGTTGCTGGGGAACTGGGACTTCGGCGAGTACCCCGTGGGGGCGAGGATGCCTTCGGTCGCACCACCGATCGCGGCGGCGAACTCCGGATTCGTCGGAGCGGTCGAGAACGCCGCGAGCTCCGGCTGATAGTTCAGCTGCTGCAGCGCGATGATGAGGTTGACGGCATCCTGATACTGCGTGCCGCCGATCACGATGTCGGCATCCGACTGCGCGATCTTCGCGGCGATCGTGGAGAAGTCCGTGGTGTTCGGCGGGTAGACCTCGTTCACGAGGATCTCGACGCCGGCCTCTTCGAGCTTGTCCCGGAGTCCGTAGGCGGTGCCCTGGGCGAAGGGGTCGTCCATGGCCGCGACCGCGGCCGTCTCCGGCCTCTGGTCCTCAGGAAGTGCCAGCAGATAGTCCGCGAGGTTGTTGTAGTGGTCGTTCGCGATGGCCGGTGCCGCGTAGAAGAGATTGTCGAAACCCTGCTCGAAGACCTCCTCGGCAGCGCCGGCCGGCTCGACGAACAACATCCCGTACTCCTGCGCGACGCGCGCCGAGGGCACGACCAGTCGCGTCGAGAACGGACCGAACACCAGGTCGACTCCGTCCTGGGCGATCAGCGACTCGTAGTCCGAGACCACCCGGTCGGCATTGGACTGATCGTCGAGGATCTTCAACTCGACCTGACGGCCCAGGAGACCCCCGCTCTCGTTCACGATGTCGCGCCAGGCTTCGTAGCCTCGCTCGACACCCTTGCCCGGTTCGGAGAAGTCGCCGGTGAGCGGCAGCGAGATGCCGATGACGATGGGATCGTCCGAGCCACCTCCCTCCGCCTCATCGCCGGGGGCCGAGCAGGCCGAAACCGTGAGCGCGGCGATCGACAGCGTCCCGATCGCCGCAGCGATCCGTCGACCGTGTCTGGGTGCAGTCATCCGAGTCTCCTACGTCATCGTAGCGAAAGCGCTTTCGTAAGCGCTTCCGCCACTATAGTGGGATCGAAGAACGAAGAGCAACCTACCTCGCAATCAGCGTTGATCTTGCTCCACAGGGGGAGGTTTCGTGAAGCGTGAAGGCGCGCCACGACTCATTGATGTGGCCGAAGCCGCAGGGGTCTCCCTCGCGAGTGCGTCGCGGGCGATGACGGGCGGACCGGGGATATCGCCCGAGGTCGCCGAACACGTGAGAACGGTCGCCAATCGGCTCGGCTACGAACCGAACATGCACGCGCGAGGACTCGCCGGCGGCCTCGTCCCGACGATCGGCCTCGTCGTGCACGAGATCGGCGACCCGTACTTCTCGGACATCGCGAGCGGTGTGATCCGCAGCGCGACGCTCGAGAACCGCTCCGTGCAGATCGCACAAGCCGACCGCACTCCTGACAGCGAGCTCGCTCAGGTCAAATCCCTGCTGCGCCAGCGCGTGGGATCCATCATCATCGCCGGCTCCGGCTACGCCGACCACCGCCGCGAGCTGGGCATGTCCGAAGCCCTGTTGGACTTCACCCTCGCCGGTGGCCGCGCCGCCGTCATCGGTCGACACCACCTTCCGGTCGACGCCGTGCTCCCCGACAACCACCGCGCCGGTATCTCCGTCGGCCGTCACCTCGCCGAGCTGGGACACCGCCGCATCGGCGTCGTCGCCGGACCCCTCGACCTCAACACGGTCGCCGACCGCATCGCGGGTCTGCGCGAAGGCACCGCCGACACAGACGTCGAACTCACCGTGGTCTCACAGGAGTTCACCCGGGAGGGCGGCATCGCGGGTGCCAGAGACCTGCTCGATCGGGACGTGACGGCCATCGTGGGTCTCAACGACGCCATGGCCATCGGCATTCTCAGCGAACTGCGCCAGCACGGCATCCGCGTGCCGGAAGAGATGTCGGTGGTCGGCTTCGACGACATCGCCGTCGCACCGGATGTCGCGCCCGCGCTCACCACCGCGCGGATCCCGATGTTCGAGATGGGGCAGCATGCGGTCTCGCTCATCCTTCGCCCGGCGAGCGATGAGGCCCGTACGATCACGACCGCGCACGAGCTCATCATCCGTCAGTCCTCCGGCCCGCCCCGGAGCTGACCCCCGCTCCGCCCCACTCCGGTCGCTCCGGTCGCGATATGACAGCCTCCGGGCCATTTCTGGCTGCCATATCGCGACCGGAGCCTCGCGGGAGGGGGGCTTAGGAGCTGCCGGCGGTCGACGCCTCCAGCTTCTCCATGACCTGGTTGATCGTGAACGACGCCGATTCCTGCCGGGCCGGGAATTCCGCGAGGGTCTGCAGCATGCGCGCCACATATGCCTGCGCCGGCACGAACAGGAAGATCCGGTCGAGCACCCAGTCCCAGTAGGTGTTCGACGTGATGTCCGCCCGCTCGTAGGGATCCGTGCGGAGGTTGAACAGCTTCGGGAATCGCAGCTCGATGTACGGTTCCTGCCAGATCTGCAGGGTCCCGGAGGCGCGCTGCTCGAGGAACACGAGCTTCCAGTTGTCGAAGCGCAGTGCGGTGAGGTCGCCGTCATCCGAGACGTAGAAGAAGTGTCGGCGCGGACTCTGATCGACGGCACCGGTGATGTAGTCGAGCTGGTTGTTGCCGTCGAGGTGCACCGTGAACTCGGTCCCGTGCAGTTCCGTGCCCGACTTCAGCCGCTCCGCGATGTCCGTATCGCCGACAGCCGCGAGCAGGGTCACGAACCAGTCGTTGTGGCTCACGATCCCGTTGAGCGTCGTCCCGGCGGGGATGTGACCCGGCCAGCGGACCATCGCGGGCACGCGGTAGGCGCCCTCCCAGTTCGAGTTCTTCTCGTTGCGGAACGGCGTCATGCCGGCGTCCGGCCAGCTGTTCATGTGCGGACCGTTGTCGGTGGAATACATGACGATCGTGTTCTCGGCCAGTCCCAGCTCGTCGAGGAGGTCGAGCAGACTGCCCACGACGCCGTCGTGATCGATCATCGTGTCGTGGTACTCCGACTGCCAGCGTCCGGCCTGCCCCTTGCTCTCTTCCTTGGTGTGGGTGCGGAAGTGCATGTGGGTGGAGTTGAACCAGACGAAGAAGGGGGTGTCGTCGTCCGCCTGCGTGCGGATGAAGTCCGCCGCCGCATCGCGGAACTCCTCGTCGACCGTCTCCATGCGCTTCTTGGTCAGCGGTCCGGTGTCTTCGATCCGCTGCGTTCCGTCGGCGTTCGCCCAGCTGTGGAGCACACCGCGCGGGCGGAACTTCTCGCTGAAGCCGGGGAACTCCTCGTCGGTCGGGTAGTCCGGATGCTCGGGCTCCTCCTCCGCGTTGAGGTGGTAGAGGTTGCCGAAGAACTCGTCGAAGCCGTGCGCGGTGGGCAGGTGCTCGTCTCGATCTCCGAGGTGGTTCTTGCCGAACTGCCCCGTGGCGTAGCCGTGATGCTTGAGCGCGTCCGCGATCGTGGGGTCCTCGGGCTGGAGGCCCAGCTTCGCGCCGGGCATCCCCACCTTGGTGAGTCCGGTCCGATAGGGGTTCTGGCCGGTGATGAAGGCCGCACGTCCCGCCGTGCAGCTCTGCTCGCCGTAGTAGTCGGTGAACTTCACGCCCTCATCGGCGATCCGATCGATGTTCGGCGTCCGATAGCCCATCAGACCGTCGGAATACGTGCTCAGGTTGCTGATGCCGATGTCATCGCCCCAAATGATGAGGATATTGGGCTTCTCGGCCATGGGTGACTCCTTGCTTCAACCGGTGAGAGGGGGCGGATGCCCTCGGTCGAAGCCAAACAGGTCCACGGGCCGAAACCCAGGACGCCTCACTCGGAGCGGGTGAGGCGGAACCCGATGTGCGACATCCCCGTGTCCTCCGCTTGCGGCGAGCGCGCGGCAGGCCGGAACCGCAGGCAGTAGTCCGGCGAGCACAGGTGGGATCCACCCTTGAGCACGCGACGAGGGATGCCGGGGAAGCCCTCCTGCGCGCTCGCTGCGGCGAGGAGGTTCGTCCGCTTCCCCGCATCGACCGGGGTGTCGGAGAGACGCAGGTGCCGCGGGGTGTAGAAGTCGGTCGTCCACTCCCAGACGTTGGCGATCATGTCGTACAGGCCGTAGCCGTTCGGCGGATAGGAGCCGACGGGCGCTGTGCCGCCGACACCCTGGTTGTCGTAGGGGAAACGACCGAGCCAGGAGTTCGCTTGGGCGACGCCGCCCGGGTACGGCTCGTCCCCCCACGCGAACGGCGCGCCTTCCAGGCCGCCGCGCGCCGCGTACTCGTGCTCGGCCTCGGTGGGCAGCCGCATCCCGACCCAGTCCGCGTACGCCACCGCGTCCTCGAACGCGACGTGCACGACCGGATGCTGCATCCGGTCGTCGATCGAGGAGTCCGGTCCGAAGGGTCGACGCCAGAAGGCTCCGGGCTGCCAACGCCACCAGTTGCGCCAGTCCCCGAGATTCGTCGGTCCCGACGTCGGCGTGAAGACCATCGCTCCGGGCACGAGGTCGGCAGGGTCGGCGCCCGGAAACGCGGCCGGATCGAGCTCCCGTTCGGCGACGGTCACGTACCCCGTCGCGTCCACGAACTCGGCGTACTGCGCGTTGGTCACCTGATAGCGGTCGATGAAGAACGAGGCGACCTCACGCTCGTGCACCGGGCGTTCATCGGGGTAGAAATCCTCGGACCCCATCAGGAACGTGCCGCCCGGGATGTGGACCATGTCGCGCGAGTTCGTCACGTGACTCAGCGTAGTGTCCGACTCTCCGCGACTGCAGGGTGTTCTCGGAGGGGGTGTCAGATGACGCGGGCGGTCGTCCATGCGAGTTCGGCGGCACCCAGCAGCAGGCGGTCTGCCGCGAGGGAGGCGGGGAGGATGCGCAGTCCCTCTGCGTTCTCGGTCATCGCTCGAGCTGCCACGTCCGCGGCGAAGCCCTCCGCGTCGACGCTCTCGAGGAGGGCGAGGAATCCGCCGAGGACGACGACGGAGGGGTTCAGGATGTTGACGGCGTCGGCGATCGCCTGCGCGAGGAAGGCCCGCTGGCGAGAGCACTCGGCGCGGACGGCGTCCTCATCGGCAGCCGCGGCGAGCGCGCTGGCGAGCGTCGCCTCGTCCGCCACCGCGAGACCGAGCGCCGCCAGCAACCGCGCCCTGCTGACGACGTCTTCCAGGACCGCATCGGAGGAGACGTCGACGCGGTTCTGGCCGAACTCACCGGCGAATCCGCCCACACCGCCCACCGGCGCCCCGTGCACGATGATCCCCCCGCCGATGCCGGAGGGGCCGCCGTTGAGGTAGACGAGATCGTCCACGCCCTGGGCGGCGCCGAAGAGGTGCTCGGCGAGCGCACCGAGACTCGCATCGTTGCCCACCGCCACCGGGAGCCCGGTCGCCGCGGCGATGGATGCACGCAACGGCAGATCGGTCCATCCCAGGTGCGGCGCATTGCGCACGAGTCCGTCCGCGGCACGCACCAGACCGGGCACCGCCACCCCCACCGCGATCACGCGCATCCCTGCGAGCGCACCGCGTGTCCAGCGGTCGATCACTCCGGCGACGAGGGGCGCCACCTCGTCCGCACCGAGCAGTGAGGTCGACTCGATCCGTTCCCGCACCGCGATCGTGCGCGCGAGGTCGATCGCTGCGATCTCGACCGCGTCGACCTCGGGGTTCACGGCGATCACGACCGTCGTCGGAGCTGCGGCGACCACGGGCGACGGGCGCCCCACCCGGCCCACCGGTCCCGGCTCGCGCTCGACGACCCAGCCGTCACCGGCGAGTTCTGCGACGAGGTCCGCGATGGTCGAGCGGTTCAGTCCGGTCGCGGCGGTCAGCTGGGCGCGCGACTGCTCGCCGCCCAGATGGACGAGACGGAGCACACGGGCGAGGTTGCCGGCACGCACCCCGCCGTTCGCGTCCTTGGCGGCGGCGCCCTCCCCGGGTTCGGTCACGTGGTCCTCGCATTCCCGCTCGGTGTCTCAGTCTAGGAGGCTGGACATCCTGCTCTTCTCCGTATAAGTTGCTGTCAACAACATATACGCGCACGCCGCCGTGCGCCCGTGCGAAGGAGCATCATGAGCCTCACCCCGACCCGCGCCGACAAGTTCTCGTTCGGTCTCTGGACCGTCGGATACAACGGCTCCGACCCCTTCGGCGGTCCGACGCGTCCGGCCCTCGACGTCGTGCACGCCGTCGAGAAGCTGGCGGAACTCGGCGCCTACGGTCTCACCTTCCACGATGACGACCTGTTCGCCTTCGGGTCGACGGATGCCGAGCGCCAGACGCAGATCGACCGCCTCAAGGGTGCGCTCGCCGACACGGGTCTCGTCGTGCCGATGGTCACCACGAACCTGTTCAGCGCCCCGGTCTTCAAGGACGGCGGCTTCACCTCGAACGACCGCCAGGTGCGCCGCTTCGCGCTGCGCAAGGTGTTCCGTCAGCTCGACCTGGGCGCAGAGCTCGGTGCGCGCACGTTCGTCATGTGGGGTGGTCGCGAGGGCGCGGAGTACGACTCGGCGAAAGACGTGCGTGCCGCGCTGGAGCGCTACCGGGAGGCCGTCAACCTGCTCGGCGACTACGTGACCGACAAGGGCTACGACATCCGGTTCGCGATCGAGCCGAAGCCGAACGAGCCGCGCGGCGACATCCTGCTCCCCACCCTCGGCCACGCGATCGCGTTCATCGACTCCCTGGAGCGCCCCGAGCTCGTCGGCGTCAACCCCGAGGTCGGACACGAGCAGATGGCGGGTCTCAACTTCACGGCCGGCATCGCCCAGGCTCTGTACCACGGCAAGCTCTTCCACATCGACCTCAACGGCCAGCGCGGCATCAAGTACGACCAGGACCTCGTGTTCGGCCACGGCGACCTGCACAACGCCTTCTCCCTGGTGGACCTGCTCGAGAACGGCGGCCCGAACGGCGTGCCCGCCTACGAGGGCCCCCGTCACTTCGACTACAAGCCCTCTCGCACGGAGGACGAGACGGGGGTCTGGGACTCGGCTGCCGCCAACATGCGGACCTACCTGCTGCTGAAGGAGCGTGCTGCGGCCTTCCGCGCCGACCCCGAGGTGCAGGAGGCGCTGGCCGCCGCGAAGGTCGCCGAACTCTCGACGCCGACGCTCGACGAGGGCGAGTCCTACGACGCCTTCCTGGCCGACCGCAGCGCCTACGAGGAGTTCGATGCCGACGCCTACCTCGGCGGCAAGGGCTTCGGGTTCGTCCGCCTCCAGCAGCTCGCGACCGAGCACCTGCTGGGCGCCCGGTGATCGGCTGATGGCGCTCGTCCTCGGCGTCGATTCGTCGACGCAGGCATGCAAGGTCGTCGTCGTCGACGCCGAGACGGGAGCGGTGGTGCGCAGCGGTCGCGCCCCTCATCCCGACGGCACCTCGGTCGATCCTGAAGCGTGGTGGTCCGCACTGACCGCCGCGATCGAGGCTGCCGGGGGTCTCGATGACATCACGGCGTGGGCCATCGGCGGGCAACAGCATGGGATGGTGGCGCTCGACGCCTCGGGCGCCGTCATCCGCGATGCGCTGCTCTGGAACGACACGCGCTCCGCGGAGGCAGCGGCCGACCTCGTCGCCGAGTTCGGTGCGCAGGAGCTGGCCGAGCGCACGAACGTGGTGCCGGTGGCGTCGTTCACGATCTCGAAGCTGCGCTGGCTGCGCGACCACGAACCCGAGAACGCGGCTCGTGTGGCGGCGGTCGCCCTCCCCCACGACTGGCTGACGTGGCGACTCCGCGGCTACGGACCGGCAGGGGCCGAAAGCGCGCCCCTCGGACCCGCGTTGGATCAGCTCGTGACCGACCGCTCCGATGCGTCCGGCACCGGATACTGGAGCCCCACGACCGGACGCTACGATCGCGAGCTGCTGATCGCAGCCCTCGGACACGACGTCGTGCTGCCGCGCGTGCTCGGTGCGGACGAATCCGTGGAGGATGCGAGCGGCCGCCGGGTCGGGCCGGGGGCAGGCGACAACGCGGCGGCCGCACTCGGACTCGGCGCGGGCCCCGGCGACGTCGTGGTCTCGATCGGCACCAGCGGCACGGTCTTCGCGGTGAGCGCGGAGCCCTCCGCCGACCCGTCCGGCATCATCTCGGGGTTCGCGTCGGCCGACGGCCACTTCCTCCCCCTGGTCTGCACGCTCAATGCGGCGCGGGTGCTCGACGTGACGGCGGCCCTGCTCGGAGTCGACCATGACGAGCTCAGCAGGTTGGCTCTGTCGGCGTCGGCCGGAGCGGCAGGGCTCTCGCTCGTCCCCTACTTCGAGGGTGAGCGCACCCCGAACCTGCCCGATGCCACGGCGACCCTCAGCGGTATGACCCTCGCCTCGACCACGCGCGAGAACCTGGCGCGCGCCGCGGTGGAGGGCATGCTGTCGGGGCTCCGCGCAGGACTCGACGCCCTGCGGGAGGCGGGAGTGCCGCTGCGGCGAGGGCTGCTGATCGGCGGCGGGGCGCAGTCGGAGGCCGTGCGGGAGATCGCACCGCAGGTGTTCGGCATCCCCGTCGAGGTGCCCGCCGCGGGCGAGTACGTCGCCCTGGGCGCTGCCCGTCAGGCTGCCGCGCTGCTCTGACCCGCCCCTCCACGTCCCCGCCCCGTCCTCCACAGCCGGTTCCGCATCCCGTCCTCCACAGCCGATCCGCATCCCGTCCTCCACAGCCGGTTTTGTCGGCGCACGCACCCCACGTTCCGGTCGCGATCTGGCAGCCAATTCGCCTCCCAGAGCTGACATATCGCGACCGGAGGAGGAGCAACCCTGGGGAGAGCCGTCCACGCGGCACGCGTCCGGTGCCAGCGTCGAGGGATGGGACGCACACGAGACCCCCTTCCTCCGAACCTCGGCGACAGTTTCAGTCTGCGAGCCGCATATCGCGCGGGGGTCGGACGAGGCCGACTCAGCGCCGACGATCTGGAGCGCCCGTTCCCGGCCGTACGGCGGCGACTCCCTCCAGACCGCTCAGAACAGCCGGACCCGTACCGACGCCAACGGGATGCGCGTGTCACCGCCGCCCGGGCCTACGCCCACCGCATGCACGAGCGGCAGCACATCAGCCATGAATCGGCGGCTGCGCTCTGGGGTGCTCCCTTGCCCCTGACCCGCACCCTGGAGGGGGCTATCGCGGAGGCGGACGCGCTCGGCGTGCATGTCACCACGATCGGCACGGGCCCACTATCCCGGGTCCGCGGCGTGGTCAGGCATCGCGGGAAGGAGGATCGCACGGCCACGACGCACCTCGAGGGCATCCGTCTCTCGGATCCCGCGACCACCTGGGCCGCTCTCGGCCGACTGCCCATCTTCGATCTCGTCGCACTCGGCGACTACTTCTGCCGCGCCTGGCGCTCCGGTCATGGTCGCCCTACACCGGGGCGGGCACCGCTAACGACGATCGCTGAGCTCGAAGCTGCCCTGAGCACAGGGCGCCGCGTCGGAATCCGCAACCTGAGGGAAGCGCTCCCGCTGATCCGCGAGGACTCCTGGTCGCCGCGTGAGAGTCGGGTGCGCTGCCTCCTGGTCCAGGCCGGACTGCCGGAGCCCGAGCTCAACGTCGACATCGTCGAGGATGGTGTCTTCCTGGCCTGCGGTGACCTCGTCTACCGCCGACACCGGGTGCTCATCGAGTACCACGGCATGATGCACGGCGCGCAGTGGGCGGCGGACGTCGAGCGTGCCGCGGCGCTGCGTGCGGCGGGGTGGACGGTGATCGAGGTGACGGCGCCTCTGCTCGCTCAGCCCGAGGTGCTCGTGCGCCGCGTACGTGCCGCCCTTCGCTCCGGTCGCGGAATGGCACCGAATTGAGCCGGGAGCCATGCATTTTCGCGACCGGAGGCCGCCCGGTTCTAGATCCCGAAGATCCGCCACGAGGCGGCGTGCGCCTCGCCCGGCGCCAGGGTCACCAGGTCGACGCCGGAGTTGAAGGCATCGGGAGGACACGTCATCGGTTCGACCGCGAGTCCGATGCGATGGGTCGACGCAACGGCGGGGGTGTCGGCGGTATGCACCTGCACCCACGGGCACCGCCGGTCCCACGCGATCCCGACGCCCTCCCCCGCAGCTGTCACGACGCGGACCTCCGCGATCTCGTCGGCACGAGCGAGCGAGGTGAACGCGTGGTCGATGAACACACCGCCGATCCGCCTCCCCTCGCGGAAGTCCCATTCCGGGTGCTCCCTCACGGACTCCACGGTGACCGGGCTCAGCCGCTCCGGGGTAACCGTCAGCACCTCGGATGCCGGAAGGGTGAGCGTCCAGTCGTCCACGCGTCCGGGCCCGGCCACGAGGTAAGGATGCGGTCCGGTACCCCACGGCGCCGTATCCGCACCGAGGTTGCGCGCCGTGACGGTCTGGTGCAGTCCATCGGCATCGAGGCGATAGTCGACCTCGACCTCGATGCGGAACGGGTAGCCGGCCTGAGGCTCGATCACAGCGGCCAGTGAGACGCGATCCTCGCTTACGAGGCGATCTTCGAACTCCACCCAGACGAGGAGTCCATGGAGGGCTTGGCCGCGCTCCGGTTCGGTCAGTGCCAGCTGGTGCTCGGCACCGGCGAACCGGTAGCGTCCGTCGACGATGCGGTTGGGCCAGGGAGCGAGTGTCGCCCCACGATAGGCCGGGCGCACCTCATCCGCATCGAAGGGGACCACCAGGTCGCGCCCGTCGAACGTCAGCGTCCGGAGAGTAGCGCCGACGCTCGCGATCTCCGCCGCATAGCCGTGGCCGGTGAGACGCCGCTGTCGACCGGAGCGAGGCGCCACCATCAGAGCCCCTGCGCCAGGCGGTAGTACGCCTGATTCCAGCGCACCTGCTTCTGGAACTCCGGCAGCGTCGTGCTGTCGTCGATCACCAGCAGCTCGACCTCTGCCATCTCGGCGAAGTCGCGGAACGCCTCGATGCCGACCGCGGTCGACATGACGGTGTGGTGTGCGGCCCCCGCCGTCAGCCACGCGGCGGCACTCGTGGTGAAGTCCGGTTGCGGCTTCCAGACAGCACGCCCGACCGGGAGCTTGGGCAGCGCGGCGCGCGGTGGCACGTTCTCGACCACGTTCGCGGTGAGACGGAAACGGTCGCGCATGTCGCTGAGGGCGACGACGACCGCGGGCCCCGGGTCCGCCGTGAAGACGAGTCGCACCGGGTCGTCCTTGCCGCCGATGCCGAGCGGATGGATCTCGAGCGTGGGCTTCGCGGTGGTCAGCGACGGCGAGACCTCGAGCATGTGGGCGCCGAGGATCAGCTCGTCGCCGGGCGTCATGTCGTAGGTGTAGTCCTCCATCAGGCTCGCGCCACCGGGGAGACCGGAGCCCATGACGTTGGCGATGCGCACGAGCACCGCGGTCTTCCAGTCTCCCTCGGCGCCGAAGCCATAGCCCTCCGCCATCAGTCTCTGCACTGCGAGACCCGGCAGCTGCGTCAGGGCGCCCAGATCTTCGAACGAGGTCGTGAAGGCGCTGAAGCCGCCCTCCTCCAAGAAGGACCGGAGCCCGAGCTCGATCGCGGCACCGTCGCGCAGCGAGGAGTGCCGGTCGCCGCCGCGGCGGAGCTCGGGGGCGACCTCGTACAGTTCCTCGTACTCGGCGACCAGCGCGTCGATCTCACCGTCGGATGCTGCCGCGACGGCATCCGCTAGCTCGTTCACACCCCAGGTGTTGACCTGCACGCCGAAGCGCAGTTCCGCCTCGGTCTTGTCACCCTCGGTCACGGCGACGAATCGCATGTTGTCCCCGAAACGGGCGAGCTTCAGATCGCGGGATGCCGCCAGCCGGGCGGCCGCACGCTGCCAGGTGCCGAGCTCCCGGCGCACACGCGGGTCGGAAGCATGCCCCACGATGGTCTTGCGCGGCACGCCCAGGCGCGTCTGGATGTATCCGAACTCACGGTCGCCGTGCGCGGCCTGGTTCAGGTTCATGAAGTCGAAGTCGATGTCGGCCCAGGGCAGCTCGACGTTCGCCTGCGTGTGCAGATGGGCGAGGGGCTTGCGCAGGGCGTCGAGGCCGGCGATCCACATCTTCGCAGGGCTGAAGGTATGCATCCAGGCGACGAGACCGATCACCCGATCATCGGCGTTGGCTTCGAGCGCCGTCCGCTTGATGGCCGCCGCATCCGTGAGCACCGGCTTCCAGACGATGCGCACCGGGATCTCGGCGGACTCATCCAGCAGCCGGGCGATCTCCTGGGACTGCGCCGCGACCTGCGCGAGCGTCTCGGGGCCGTAGAGGTGCTGACTGCCGGTGAGGAACCAGACTTCGTAGCCGTCGAGCGAGGTGGTGAGAGCCATGGGGCGTGCCTTTCGAGTGAAGCGCAGATGCGTCAGAGGGATGCGACGGCCGCAGCCTCGACGGCCAGACCCGCGCGGTAGCGATCGAGGTAGGACGAGAAGCCGGCGACGTCCGCCGGATCAGGGTCGACGACAGCGACGGATGCCGAGGCGAAGACCCGCTGGTCGAGGTAGTCCCCCAGCGTGAACTCGTCGGCCGCGGCGAGGTAGGAAGCGAGCACCGCGATGCCCCATGCCCCGCCTTCCGAGGCGAGGTCGCCGACCGCGACCGGAGCCGCGAGCGCCCCGGCGAGGAACCGCTGGGCGACCCCGGCGGTGCGGAACATGCCTCCGTGGGCGAGCATCCTGTCCAGCTCCACGCCCTCCGCGGTGAGAACCTGCATACCGAGGGCGAGGGTGCCGAACACGCCGTACACCTGCGCACGCACGAAGTTGGCGAGGTGGAAGTCGCTGTCGGGCGTGCGGACGAACAGCGGTCGCCCGGCGGCGAGCCCGGCGATCGGCTCTCCGGCCAGGTGGTTGTAGGCGAGCAGCCCGCCGGCGTCAGCTTCTCCTACCAGTGCCTCACGGAACAGCACGTCGAACACGGCGTCCTCGTCGAGAGGCTGCCCCGCCGCTGCGGCGAAGCGTCCGAACAGGCCCGCCCACGCGGCGAGCTCACTGGCCCCGTTGTTGCAGTGCACCATCGCCACGGCGTCTCCCGCCGGGGTGGTGACGAGGTCGAGTTCGTCGTGCTGCTCCGCCAGCGGCCGCTCCAGCACGACCATCGCGAAGATGCTCGTGCCGGCACTCACGTTTCCGGTGCGCGGAGCCACGGCGTTCGTCGCCACCATCCCGGTTCCGGCGTCCCCCTCGGGCGGGCAGAGGGGGATGCCCGGCCGCAGCGCTCCGGTGGGGTCGAGGAGGGCGGCACCGTCGTCGGTGAGCGTCCCTGCCGCCGCCCCCGCCACCCGCACCGCCGGGAGCAGCGCGGTCAGCGGGGTGGGAAGCCGATCGCCCGCGAGCTCGGTGTAGGACCGCAGCATCCCCGCGTCGTAGTCGGCCGTGGCCGCGTCGATCGGGAACATGCCCGAGGCGTCGCCCACCCCCAGGACCCGCTCGCCGGTCAGTGCGTGATGCACGTACCCCGCGAGCGTCGTGACGAAGTCGAGGCGGGGCAGGTGCGGTTCCGCATCGATCACGGCCTGATGCAGGTGCGCGATCGACCAGCGCAGCGGGATGTTCACCCCGAGAGCCGCGCGGAGCTCGGCGGCGGCGGGCCCCGTGTTCGTGTTGCGCCAGGTGCGGAACGGGACGAGCAGCCCACCGTCGGCGTCGAGGGCGAGGTAGCCGTGCATCATCGCCGAGATGCCGATCGCCCCGAACGTCTCAGGGCGGATGCCGTGCCGCCGCTCGACGTCGTCCACGAGCCCGGCATATGCGGCTCGCAGCCCGGTCCAGACGTCGTCGAGCGCGTAGGTCCACAGGCCGTCTTCGAGGCGGTTCTCCCAGGAGAAGGTTCCGGTGGCGAGCACCTCGGCCGGGTCCGAGCCGACCAGGCAGGCTTTGATCCGCGTCGACCCCAGTTCGATGCCGAGACTCGTGCGGCCGGCGGCGATGTCGTCGCGCGCGCTCATCGCCGGGAGTCCGTGCTCTGGCCGTAGACGTGCTGGTAACGCTCGTAGAGGCTGTCGATCGCTGCCTGCGGAATCGGGATCAGGGGCCCCGCCTCCCGGGCGAGATGCACGGTGCGAGCGACATCTTCCACCATGACCGCCGCCTTCACCGCATCCTTCGCGTCGGCGCCGATGGTGAACGGCCCATGGTTCTGCATGAGCACCGCCCGCGAACGATGGCCGCTGAGGGTCTCGACGATGCCACGACCGATCGAGTCGTCGCCGATGATCGCGAACGGCCCGAGCGGCACCGGACCGCCGAACTCATCGGCCATGGCGGTGATGACGCAGGGGATCTCCTCGCCGCGCGCCGCCCAGGCGACCGCATAGGGCGAGTGCGTGTGCACGACTCCGCCGACCTCCGGCATGTGCCGATAGACGTAGGCGTGCGCGGCGGTGTCGCTCGAGGGTGAGCGTTCACTGCCCTCGGTGCCGGCGATCACGTTCCCGTCGAGATCGCACAGGATCATGTTCTCGGGCGCGAGGTCGTCATAGCTCACCCCGGACGGCTTGATCACGAAGAGATCGGCACCGGGGACACGCCCGGAGACGTTGCCTCCGGTCCAGACGACCAGCCCGTAACGGACCAGTTCGCCGTGCAGGCGGGACACATCCGCGCGGACGGTGGCGATCGCCCTCTCGATGTCGGGGGCGAAGGTGGGGGCGTCGTCGCTCACGGCTACCTCGATCGTCGTGACCGGTCACTGTGACCGGTCACGGAAGTCTGTCACGGCTGCTCGGCACCCGTCAACCCGCCGCCCCGGCGAGCGCAGCTCTCAGCGCGGAGGAGCGATGGAGGCGCGCGAGACCAGCACCGGCGCCACGGCGGCGAGATCGGAGGGGGCCGCGGCTCCGTCCCCGATCACCGCAGCGACAGCCCTCCGGGCCAACTCGTCGAAGTCCTGGCGCACGGTCGTGAGAGCGGGCCAGTAGTAGGCGGCGTCAGGAGTGTCGTCGAACCCGACGACACTCACGTCATCCGGGACGTCGAGCCCCGCCTCGTGCAAGGCGCTCAGCAACCCCAGCGCCATCTGGTCGTTCGCGGCGAACACCGCGGTCACGCCGGACCGTCGCACCGCTTCGACCGCGGCGTGCCCCGACCCGGCCGACCAGTCCCCCGCGATCACGGGGCCGGGCGTCAGGCCACGGGCGGCGAGCTCCGCGGCGAATCCGTCGGCGCGCGACTCCGCCTCCAGCCAGTCGGTCGGCCCGGCGAGGTGCGCGATCCGCGTGTGCCCGGCGTCCGCGAGCGCGGCCACCGCCAGCCGCGCACCCGCGACCTGATCCACCGACAGCCCCGTCTCACCGAGCCCGGCCGAGTGCAGGGTCACGACGGGCACCCCGATCCGGAGCGCGGCGAGCGCCTCGAGTGTCTGCGCGTGCGGGGCGACGACGACGATCCCCTCCACACCCTGCACGACGAGGTGATCGACCGCGGCGACCACGGCCTCCGCATCCGCCGCGTCGGCGAACGCGGCACTCACCCAGTAGCCGGCCTCCCGCGCCGACGCCTCGAGCGCGGCAAGACTCCGCGACGGACCGTACTGCAAGGCGTCCGACGCCAACACCCCGAGAGTCCGGGACCGTCGGGTGCCCAGCGCCCGGGCGGCGTTGTTCATGCGGTACCCGAGCTCCGCCATGGCCGCGCGCACGCGCTCCTGCGTCTCGGGAGCGACGTCAGGGTGGTCATTCAAGACGCGCGACACGGTCTGACGAGACACCCCGGCCCGGGCGGCGACGTCACGGACGCCGATGGATCGGCCGCGGCCGTTGCTCGTGTCACTCACGCCGACGAGTGTACGGCGTGGGCGTCCGCCACTCCGTCGGCATGGCACCCTGGTGACATGCGCATCGCTCTCACCGGTTCAACGGGCAAGCTCGGACGCGTCGTGGCACGGGAACTCCGTGCGAGCGGCCACGAGGTCATCGGCATGGACGTGGTGGGGGCCCGAGAGCCGGACTTCGTACAGGTCGATCTGACGGACTACGGCCAGGTCGTCGACGCCTTCGCGGGAGTGAACGACACGCACGACGGCATCGACGCGGTGGTGCACCTCGGAGCGATCCCGGCCCCCGGCATCCGCACCGACGTCGCCACGTTCCACAACAACATGCCGGCGACGTTCAACGTGTTCTGGGCCGCCGTGCGGCTCGGGATCCGTCGCATCGTCTACGCCTCGAGCGAGACGGTCCTGGGGCTGCCGTTCGATGCGCCGCCTCCCTACGTGCCGGTCGACGAGGAGTATCCGCCGCGTCCGGAATCCGTGTACTCGCTCGTGAAGACGCTCGAGGAGCAGCTGGCGACCGAGCTGGTGCGGTGGCAGCCGGAGCTGTCGATCACGGCCCTGCGGTTCTCCAACGTGATGGTGCCGGAGGACTACGCGGAGTTCCCCGACTTCGACACCGACGCGCTGCGCCGCAAGTGGAACCTGTGGGGCTACATCGATGCCCGCGACGGGGCCCAGGCGATCGAGCGGGCGCTCGAGAACGCGCCGGTGGGCTTCGATCGGTTCATCATCGCGGCGGCCGACACCGTGATGTCGCGGCCCAACGCCGAGCTGCTCGCCGAGGTCTTCCCCGACGTGCCCGTCACCCGCGCGGTGGCTCCGAACGAGACCCTGCTGTCGATCGACAAGGCCCGCCGCGTCCTGGGCTACGCCCCGCAGCACTCCTGGCGCGACCACGTGTGAGCCCCCGGTCGTCCGGCCGACGCCTGTGCTCCGCCCGACGCCTGTGCTCCGATCGACGCCCGGTGCTGCGGTCGCGATATGGCAGCGAGAAACGCTGTTTCGGCTGCCATATCGCGACCGGAAGCCACGGGGACCGTGCGGGGACCGGACGGACCGGAGCGCGCAGGGGCGGGACGCGAGCGGACTAGAGGCCGAGCCGCTCCAGGTAGGGGTTCACCAGGCGGCGGTCCGGGTCGTAGCGGGCGGCGAGTGCGGCGAAGTCGTCTCCGCGCGTGTATCGCGAGCGCGTCTCGGCGCCGTCGAGGGTGAACACCTTGCCCCAGTGCGGACGTGCCGTTGCGGGAAGCGCTGCCTCGATCGTCGGCAGCAGAGCGCGCACGGCCTCCTCATCCGGCTTCCAGGTGAAGTGGAGACCGACCGCATCCGTCCCGTACGACGGGCTGAGCCACAGACTGTCTGCGCGCACGGTGCGTATCTCGTTCACCAGCAGCAGGGGCGCGATCTGCCCCGCGAGGGTCCGCACGGCCTGGATCGCGGCCACCGCATCCTCACGCGGCACGAGGTACTCGCTCTGGATCTCGGCGCCGGCCGAGGGGGTGAAGTCGAGGCGGAAATGCGGCAGCCGCTCGAACCACGGCCCGGCGACCCCGAGCTGTTCGGTGCAGGCGATGGGGTCGACGCCCAGGATGGGATGCCGCTTGCTCACGGCAGCGACGGCTCCGAGCCGTTCGAACAGGGACACCCGGGCGGCCTCGCGCGCTTCGGGCAGACGCTGCTTGACCCAGATCTGGTCGATCACATCGGTGCGCTCCCACGTCGAGAACAGGCTCACACTGGTGCCGATCGAGGTGACCTCGTCGAAGTCGGCGAGCACCGCGTCCCAGTCCGGATGCTCGAAGACGTGCTGAGCGATCTCGTATGTCGGCTCGACGTCGAGCGTCACATCGAGGACCGCACCGAGAGCCCCGAGGCTCACGACCGCGCCGTCGAAGTCGGCGTCCCCCCGCTCCAGCCTGCGGGTCTCGCCGGAGGGCGTGAGGATCGTGAGGCCTCGGACCGCGCTCGCGAGCGAACCGATGGCGTCGCCGGAACCGTGCGTGCCAGTGGCCACCGCTCCGGCGACGGAGATGTGCGGGAGTGAGGCCAGATTGGCGAGCGCGAGTCCCTCCGCGTCGAGCAGGGGCGCGATGTCGCCGTAGCGCGCGGCACCGGAGACCCGCACGGCCGTCCGGTCGGCGTTCACCTCGAACACCGAGGGCAGACGGTCGAGCGCGAGGAGCACGCCTTCGGTGTCGGCGATGTCGTTGAAGCAGTGCCGTGAGCCGAGCACGCGCACCGGCCCGCCCTGCGCGAGCAGGGCGTCGAGTTCGTCGACCGACTCGGGGTGCGCGACCGCCGAGGCCCGGTACGTCAGGTTGCCTGCCCAGTTGCGCTCGCTGCTCATTGCGCCATGATAGCCACCCGCCGATCGACTACATCGATGTACTCCGCATCCGCCGGGCTCGGCGCTAGGCTGACCGGATGACAGCGCTGCCGCCGCCCCGCGCCACCATGAAGGACGTCGCAGCCCTCGCCGGGGTCTCCCCCAAGACGGTGTCGAACGTCGTGACCGGCACGGTTCCCGTCAATGAGAGCACTCGGGCCAAGGTCGAGTCCGCGATGGCGCAGCTGGACTTCGTTCCCAACCTCAGCGCGCGGGGACTGCGCAAGGGGCGCTCCGGGATCATCGCCGTCGCCCTCCCCGATCTCGCGACCGCATTCTCGGCAGAGCTCGTGCATCGCATCGTCGAGGCTGCGCACGGCAAAGGCCTCGCCGTGCAGATCGAGGAGACGGCATCAGAGCCCGAGCGTGAGAAGGAGTTGGTCTCCCGCGCCCGCGCGCACCTGGTCGACGGCCTCATCCTCAACCCCATCCGCCTCGAGGACAGCGTGCTGAAGTACGCCGACCGCCTTCCGCCGCTGGTGGTGATCGGCGAGGTGGAGCAGAACCGTGCCGACCATGTGCGCATCGACAGCCGACAGGCTGCCGCCGACGCGACGCGGCATGTGCTGGCCCGCGGCGCGACACGGGTCGCGGTGGTCGGCGCCGACGACGATCCGTCGATCGCGACGGCCACGAGCCGGCTGCGCCTCGAGGGCGTGCACGATGCGCTCCGCGAAGCGGGCATCGCCCGGGATACTGCCCTCGAGATCAATCGTCTGCCCTGGTCGATGGCCGGTGGCGCGGAGGCGGTGCGTGTCCTGCTTGATCGCCGCGTGCCCTTCGACGCGATCGTGGCATTCACGGATTCGCTCGCGCTCGGGGCTCTGCATACCCTGCACGACAACGGCATCCGAGTGCCGCACGACGTCATCGTGACCGGCTTCGACGATGTCGAGTTCTCGCGGTTCACCTCCCCGGCACTGACCTCGATAGCGTTCGATCGACAGGCGTTCGCGATCGCGGCACTCGGCCTTCTGGAGTCCCGCATGGACGACCGCACGGCTCCGCCGCGGGCACTCACCCTCTCGCACCACCTCCTGGAACGCGCGAGCACGGAGGGCCGCCCGGCCGGCTACCGCCCCTGACCTCCGCCGGCATCGGAGCGCGATCGATGCTTGCACATCCGATTACATCGATGTAATGATGAGTCGTCCACCCGCCCTGTCACGAAGGAGTGACGATGACGCCCCCGCTCGATCTGTCCAGAAGGCAGTTCCTCGCTGCCACCTCCCTCGCCGCCGGCGCGGCCCTGCTCAGCGGGTGCGCTCCCGGTGCGGCATCCGCCACCGGCCCGCAGACCCTGCAGTTCTGGCACCTGCTCAGCGGAGGCGACGGTGTCACCATGTCGCAGCTGTTGGATGAGGTGAACGGTGCACAGAGCGCCTTCCGCATCCGCCCGACCGTGCTCGCGTGGGGCACTCCGTACTACACGAAACTCGCGATGGCGGGTGCCGGTGGTCGCGCCCCCGATGTCGCCATCATGCATGCGACCCGCACCGTCGGCTGGGCCCCGGGTGGTCTCCTCGACCCCTGGGACCTCGACCGCCTCGCCGAGCTCGGCGTCGACAGCTCGACCTTCCCCGCTCCGATCTGGGAGAAGGGCTTCGTGGGCAGGGACATGTACAGCGTCGCCCTCGACGCCCACCCCTTCGTGATGATGTTCAACACCGACATCTGTGATGCCGCAGGCGTCCTGGACAGCGACGGGGCATTGGCAGAGACGTCTTCTCCCGAGGAGTTCCTCGACCAGTTGCGCGCAATCGGGGGCTCTGCCGAGGGGCATGCGCTGTCCTACGGCTACCTCGGCGACGGCGCCCAGATGTGGCGCCTGTTCTACACCTTCTACTCGCAGCACGGCGCGGCCATGGAACTCCCTCCGGGCGGGCCCGCGACGATCGACAAAGACGTCGCCGTCGAATCACTGTCTCTGATGCGCACCCTGCTCGACGGGGAGATCGCCCTGGCACAGGCCGACTACGGCAGCGCCATCGCCGAGTTCGCCACCGGCAAGAGCGGCATGCTGTTCACCGGGGTCTGGGAACTCCGCACCATGCAGGCCGCCGGGATCCCGTTCGACGCGACGATGATCCCCACGCTGTTCGGCACACCGGCGGTCTACGCCGACTCCCACTCGTTCGTGCTCCCGCATCAGTCCCACGCCGATCCGGTCCGACGCGATCTCACCTACGAGTTCGTGGCCGACATGCTCAAGAACTCCTTCGGGTGGGCCGAGGCCGGGCACATCCCCGCATTCCTCCCCGTGACCGAATCCCCGGAGTACGCGGACCTGATCCCCCAGGCGAACTACGCCGACGCGGCCCAGCACGTCGTGTACGACCCGACCGCATGGTTCACCGGGTCCGGTTCGAACTTCCAGTCCGAGTTCGGCGCGGCCGTCCAGGGTGTACTGCTCTCGGGCGACGACCCGGCGACCGCGATCGACCGCTTCGAGGCGCGGGTCAACACCCTGCTCCGACAGCCGAACCCGGCAGACCCCGAGGGGACGTTCGAATCATGACCGCGCTCACCGATTCCACGCGCACCATCGTCACCGGGTCCCGCACCACCCCGCGGGGTCGCCGCGCCGGCTCGCGCAACCGCGAGCAGCTCATCAGCTGGGCCTTCCTCGCGCCGTTCCTCGTGGCCTTCGTCCTGTTCCTCGTCTGGCCCATCATCCACGGCATCATCCTCAGCTTCACCGACCAATCCCTCACCGGGGCCGGCGGCGCGTTCATCGGCTTCGCCAACTACGCGGAGGCGTTCGGCGACCCGAAGATGTGGCAGTCGATGGGCAACACCGTCTGGTTCACGCTGCTCTCCACGGTGCCTCTCGTCGTGGTCGCCCTCGCGATGGCGGCTCTCGTCGACCGCGGCATCCCGGGACAATGGCTGTGGCGCCTCTCGTTCTTCATGCCGTTCCTGCTCGCCTCGACCGTGATCTCGCAGATCTGGGTCTGGATCTTCAACCCCCAGGTGGGCGCGGCCAACAACATCCTCGAGTTCTTCGGTCTCGAACCGCTCGCCTGGCTGCAGAATCCCGACACGAACATGCTGTCGATCGTGATCGCCACCGTGTGGTGGACGGTGGGCTTCAACTTCCTGCTGTACCTCGCCGCGATGCAGAACATCCCGCCGCAGCAGTACGAGGCCGCTTCCCTCGACGGCGCCGGTGCCTGGCGACAGTTCTGGTCGATCACACTCCCCCAGCTCGGCCCGGCGACCGTCCTCATCCTGATCCTGCAGATCCTCGCCTCGCTCAAGCTGTTCGACCAGGCGTATCAGATGCTCGGCGGGGTCGCGAGCGACACCACCCGCTCCATCGTGCAGTACATCTACGAGGCCGGTTTCGTCAGCTACCGGTTCGGCTACTCGGCCGCCATCTCCTATGTGTTCTTCGCCCTCATCGTCATCCTCGGCGTCGCGCAGGCCCTGATCACGCGCCGCCGGAAGGAGCAGCTCTGATGTCCACCGCCACCGCATCCCCCGTCGTCCCCACTGCCACCGAGACGATCACGACGGCATCGTCCCGTCGTCCTCGGCGGCCGCGTCTTCCCGGCCAGAACCCCTTCGGCCCACTCCGCATCGCCGCTTTCGTCGTGCTGCTGCTCCTCGCGGTCGGCTGGCTGCTGCCCTTCCTCTGGGCGGTCGCGACCGCGTTCAAGACCGAGACGGATGCCGCCTCCGGCGATCCGGGCTGGATCGGCGCCAGCGGACCCACGATCGAGGCGTTCACGGCGATCCTCTCGCAGGGCAACGTCTACGTGTGGGCTCTCAACAGCCTGCTCACGTCCGTCGCGATCACGGTGATCACGCTGGCCATCTCCGCACTCGCGGCCTATGCCTTCTCCCGCCTGGACTTCACCGGCCGCAGGTGGTTGTTCGTGGCGATCATCGCCTCCATCGTCGTCCCGCCCCAGGTGCTGATCATCCCGCTGTTCTACGAGATGCTCGCGTTCAACCTGGTCGACACCTACGCGGGGCTGATCCTGCCGCAGGTCGTGGCCCCCGCGATGGTATTCATCCTGAAGCGGTTCTTCGATGCCATCCCGATCGAGCTGGAAGATGCGGCACGGGTCGACGGCGCCGGACGGTTCCGGATCTTCTGGTCGATCGTGCTCCCCCTGTCCCGTCCGATCATGGCGTCGGTGGCGATCTTCGTGTTCATCAGCGCCTGGAACAACTTCCTCTGGCCGTTCCTGGTCATCAACGACACGACGCTCATGACGCTGCCGGTCGGCCTGCAGACCGTGATCAGCGCCTACGGCGTGCAGTACGCACAGGCCATGGCGCAAGCCGTGCTCGCGGCGCTGCCCCTGATCGTGGTCTTCATCATCTTCCAGAAGCAGATCGTCAAGGGAGTCGCGACCAGCGGCTTCGGCGGTCAGTGATCCCTGCCCTCCCGCACCACCCCACCCGCAGAGCCAGACCCGAGGAGAACAATGTCTCAGGCCCGCATCACCATCGACCGCGACTTCACGATCGCCGACGTCCCCCGGAGACTCTTCGGTTCGTTCGTCGAGCACATGGGTCGCTGCGTCTACACCGGCATCTACGAGCCCGGTCATCCTCAGGCCGATGAGCGCGGCTTCCGCCGCGACGTCCTGGCTCTGGTGAAGGAGATGGGACCGACCGTGGTCCGCTACCCCGGCGGCAACTTCGTGTCCGGATACCGCTGGGAAGACGGTGTCGGCCCCGCAGAGGACCGGCCGGTGCGTCTCGACGGCGCCTGGCACACCGTCGAGACGAACGCGTTCGGCCTGCACGAGTTCATGGCCTGGGCGAAAGAGGCCGACGTCGAGGTCATGGAGGCCGTGAACCTCGGCACCCGCGGTGTCGAGGAGGCCCGCGCCCTCGTCGAGTACGCGAACCACCCCGGCGGCACGTACTGGTCGGATCTGCGTCGCAGGAACGGGGCCGAGCAGCCGTTCGACATCAGGCTGTGGTGCCTCGGCAACGAGCTCGACGGCCCCTGGCAGATCGGAGGCAAGACCGCGGCCGAATACGGGCGGCTCGCGCAGGAGTCCGCCAAGGCGATGCGACTGGTCGATCCTTCCATCGAGCTCGTCGCGGTCGGGTCGTCCGGCCGCTCGATGCCGACGTTCGGCACCTGGGAGCACACGGTGCTCTCGCACGCCTACGACGAGGTCGACTTCGTCTCGATGCACGCCTACTACCAGGAGCACGACGGAGACGCCGAGTCGTTCCTCGCCGAATCCACCGACATGGACGCCTTCATCGAGGGCGTCATCGCGACGGTGGACGCGGTGAAGGCCGCGGGCAAGCACACGAAGCAGATCGACATCTCGTTCGACGAGTGGAACGTGTGGGATCAGGTGAAGTACAACGACGTCGAGGCGAAGGAGATCGAGAAGGCCGGGTGGAGGCAGCACCCTCGGCTGATCGAGGACACCTACAACGTGACGGATGCCGTCGTCGTCGGGACGCTGCTCAACAGCCTGCTGCGGCACGGCGACCGTGTGAAGATCGCCAACCAGGCGCAGCTCGTGAACGTGATCGCACCGATCCGATCTGAAGAGGGCGGAGCGGCCTGGCGCCAGACGAGCTTCTGGCCTTTCGAGCGCATGGCGCGTCTCGCGAAGGGCCGCATCCTCCGACTCGCCGTCTCGGCGGCGCAGATCGAGACGAAGCGCTACGGCGGCGTCGACGCGGTGGACGCCGCCGCCACATGGGACGAGGCGACCGGTCGGGTGGCCGTGTTCGTCGCGAACCGCTCGCTGGACGAATCCAGCGACCTGACGATCGACCTGCACGGGCTCGGCGACCTGCGCGTGGTGGAGGCCGAGACCCTCACGATCCCCGAGGGCGGCGACCGCCACACGTCGAACCTCGAGACGGCTCCCGACAGCGTCCACATGGTGCCGCTGGGTGCGGTCGAGGTCGTGGACGGTGCGGTGCGCGCGACCCTGCCCCCGCTGTCCTGGTCGGTCATCCAGCTCGAGGTCGCTCGCGCCTGACCCCGGCCTACGTGCGGGCGATCGCCGCCGTGGTCGCCCGCACGACCAGCCTCGTCGGCAGGGTCACGTTCATCTCCTCGATGGGCTCGCCGGCGAGCAGCGCGAAGACCATCTCCGCGGCCACCGCCCCGAGGCGACGCATCGGCTGCTGGATGGTGGTGAGCGGCAGGGCTCGTCGGGTGGCCTCCGGCACATCGTCGAACCCGACCACCGAGAGGTCCTGCGGCACCCGGAGCCCGAGCTCGTGCGCGACCTCGATCACGGCGATGGCGGAGAGGTCGTTCGCGGCGAACACAGCCGTCGGCCTCTCCGGACCCGCCAGGAGGATCCTCGCCGAATCCCGCGTCGTCTCCAGCTCGTAGCGCCCCGCGCGGATCAGGTCGGGATCCACCGGGATGCCGGCGTCGGCGAGCGCACGCCGATAGCCGGCGTCACGCAGTCCCGCGGAGCGGAGGTCGGGACGACCGCCCAGGAAGCTGATCCGGCGATGGCCGAGCTCGAGGAGGTGGCGGGTCGCGGTGAGAGCCCCGCCGAAGCTGTCCGACTCGACCGTCGGCAGGTCGGCCCGGCCCGTGTGCGGGTCGATCGCGACCACGGGAATCTCGGCCGAGGCCCCCACGACGGTGGGCGTGACCATGATCGCGGCATCGATGAGCGTTCCGGAGAGGCGGCTGAGTGATCGGCGCTCCCACCCCTCGCCCTGTCCGTGCCGCGACCCGCTGTACGCGAGCAGATCGAAACCGGTGCCGTGCACCGCTGCGCCGACGCCCTTGAGGATCTCGGCACTGAACGGCTCGAAGTCGGCGAGGAGCACCCCGATCACGCCGGTGCGTCTGGCGCGCATGCTGCTGGCCACCAGGCTCGATTCGTAGCCGAGCTCCTGCACGACGTCGAGCACACGTCGGACCGTCTCATCCGCGATCCCGTAGCGTCCGTTGACGGCTTTCGACACCGTCGACACCGAGACGCCCGCCGCCTTCGCGACATCGTGGATCGTCGTTCTCCCGCTCATGATCGCCCAGCGTATCCGGCTGCGCGCCCGCCATGGAAACTGTTTTCGAAAACGTTTGACGAAAGTTCTCGACGACAGCAGACTGCAACGCGACGCGGTCGCACCTCCTGCCACCGCGGCGCCCGCAGAGACGCGCGGCGCAACTCTCGATGAGGAGAACGATCACATGAACAGCACACGGCGCTCCCTCGTGTCCCTCGCCACGATCGCCACGGTCGGAGCTCTCGCGCTCAGCGGGTGCACGGCCGGCTCGACCGACGACGGCGGAGACTCGGCGATGACCCTCTGGCACAACTCCACGACGGGACCGGGGGTGGAATTCTGGGAGCAGACCGTCGCCGACTTTGAAGAGGCGAATCCCGGCGTCACCATCGACATCCAGTCGATCCAGAACGAGGATCTCGACGGCAAGCTCCAGACCGCTCTGAACTCCGGCGATGCCCCCGACATCTTCCTGCAGCGCGGCGGCGGCAAGATGGCCGCGATGGTCAAAGCAGGACAGCTCAAGGACCTGACCGACTCGATCACGGGTGCCGCTGCGGAGGAGATCTCCGATGCCGCCTACTCGGCGAGCAGCCTCGACGGCAAGATCTACGCCCTTCCCGTGGCCGTCCTCCCCGGAGGACTCTTCTACAGCCAGGACCTGTTCGACGAGGCGGGCATCGCCGAGAACCCGACCACGCTCGACGAGCTCGAGGCCGCGACCGAGAAGCTCAAGAGTGCGGGGATCGATCCCGTCGCCCTCGGCGCGAAGGATGCCTGGCCCGCAGCGCACTGGTACTACTGGCTGGCCCTGCGCGAATGCAGCTCGGACACGCTCGCCCAGGCTGCCGATGAGATGAACTTCGACGACGACTGCTGGGTGCGCGCCGGTGAAGACCTGCAGGCCTTCGCAGCCACCGAACCGTTCAACTCCGGCTTCCTGACCACGACCGCGCAGCAGGGCGCCGCCAGCTCGGCCGGACTGATCGCCAACCACAAGGCGGCCATGGAGCTCATGGGCGCTTGGAACCCGGGCGTGATCGGCTCCCTGACGCCCGACCAGAAGCCGCTTCCCGACCTCTCGTGGTTCCCCTTCCCCGAGGTGGAGGGCGGCGAAGGCGAGCCGGGCTCGATGATGGGTGGCGTCGACGGGTACTCGTGCTCGGTCGATGCGCCGGATGCCTGCGTCGACTTCCTCAACTACCTGGGCACCTCCGAGGTGCAGACCGCCTACTACAAGGCGTTCAACGCTCCGCCGGTGAACACCGTCGCGCAGGAGGCCGTGACCGAGCCGTACCTGCAGGCCATCCTCGAGGCCTACAACGCCGCACCGTACGCCACGCAGTGGCTGGATACCGTCTACGGACAGAACGTCGGCAACGCCCTCAACGTCGCCGTCGTCAACATGCTCGCCGGTCAGGGAACCCCGGAGGACATCGTCAAGGCCGTCCAGGATGCCGCAGCAAAGGCATAGGGTCTCCGCCCGGCTGGAAGTGATCCTTCTGGCCGGGCCGGCCCTCCTCGTCTTCCTCGCCTTCGTCATCTTCCCGGTGCTGATGGCGGGCTACTACGGGTTCTTCAGCTGGCAGGGCTACGGCCCTCCGACCGACTTCGTCGGGCTCAAGAACTACCTCACGATCCTGCAGGATCCGCTGTTCCACGACGCGCTCGCGCACAACGGGTTCATCCTGGTCTTCTCGCTCGTCTTCCAGGGGCCGGCGGCGATCCTGCTCGCCCTCCTGCTCAACCGGCGGATGCGCGGTCAGTCGCTGATCCGCGTCCTCATCTTCATCCCCTACGTGATCTCCGAGGTCGTCGTGGGAACGGGATGGAGCCTGATGCTGCAGACCAGCGGTGCGTTCAACGACCTGCTGGAGAAGATGGGCCTCGGATTCCTCGCGAACGACTGGCTCTCGAATCCGGACATCGCGATCTGGACGCTGATGGTGATCATCACCTGGAAGTACGTCGGATTCGCGGTGATCCTGTTCCTCGCCGGGCTCCAGGGCATTCCCGAGGAGCTGCACGAAGCCGCCGCGATCGACGGCGCCTCGTACTGGCAGATCCAGTGGCGCATCACGCTGCCCCTGCTGGCTCCGACGCTGCGCATCTGGGCATTCCTGTCGATCATCGGCTCGCTGCAGCTGTTCGACCTGGTCTACATCATCTGGGGGCAGTACATCGCCTCCACCGCCGGGACCTCGACGATGGCGACCTACATGGTCTCCGAAGGACGCAACGCCGGCAACTTCGGGTACGGCAACGCCGTCGCGGTCGTGCTGTTCCTGATCTCGCTCGTCGTGGCGCTCGTCTACCAGCGCGCGGTGCTACGACGCGACACCGACGGCGCCCTGACCGGCGCCCCTGCACGGAAGAAGAGGACGACGCGATGACCGCCACCTCGCTACTCGTCACCCAGCGGCCGGGGCGCGCCCCGCGCGCGCGGCTGCCGTGGGCCAACCCGACCGTCTACTTCGTCGCACTGATCGTCGTCGGATTGATGCTCGCTCCGATCGCGTACATCATCATCGGCGGTTTCCGCACGAACGCCCAGATCACGACCGACCCGTCAGGGCTGCCGAGTCCGTGGCTCATCCAGAACTACCTCGACGTGATCACGGGCGGCATCTTCTGGCGCCAGGTGCTCAACTCGACCATCGTCGCCCTCGCCACCACCATCGGCGTGGTCGCCCTGGGGCTGATGGCGGCCTACGTGCTCGCCCGCTATCGGTTCGCCGGACGCGGAGTGCTCTACGCGTTCTTCGCCGCCGGCCTCATGTTCCCGCTGACCGTGGCCATCACGCCGCTGTACATCGTGGTGCGGAACCTCGGCCTGATGAACTCCCTCGGTGGGGTCATCCTGCCGCAGATCGCCTTCGCCCTGCCGACGACGATCATCATCCTGGTGCCGTTCCTCCGGGCGATCCCCGACGAGATCCAGGAAGCCGCGTTCATCGACGGATGCAGCAGGATCGGCTTCTTCTGGCGCATGGTGCTGCCGCTGTCGATCCCCGGCGTGATCACCACCGGCATCCTCGCGTTCATCGGCAGCTGGAACGGGTACCTCCTCCCGTTGTTCATCCTCAACGATGCGGCCTCGTTCACGCTCCCCCTCGGCGTGCAGTCGTTCGCCTCCCAGTACTCCGTCGACACCGCGAAGGTGCTGGCATTCACCTCGCTGTCGATGATCCCCGCCCTGATCTTCTTCAGCTTGTTCGAGCGCCGGATCGTGGGCGGACTGACCGGCGCCGTCAAGGGTTGACGATGTCGACCGAAGTTCCACAGAAAGAGATGGATGTGCTCTCCCCCACCCCCCGCCCTCAGCTCTCCGCACGCGTGGCGAGCCTCCTGGACCAGATGACGCTGGAGGAGAAGCAGGCACAACTCGTCGGCTTCTGGGTCGACCAGGGCAACGAACTCGTCGCCCCGATGGCCGGCGAGAAGCGGACGTCCACCCGCTACGAGGAGGCGACGGCTCACGGGATCGGTCACCTGACCCGCGTCTACGGCACGCGCCCCGTCGAGCCTATCGAGCGCGCGAGCTGGTTGTGGGGCGAGCAGGCGCGGCTGCAGCGGGAGACCCGGCTGGGGATCCCCGCTCTCGTGCACGAGGAGTGCCTGACCGGGCTCGCCGCGTGGAAGGCCGCGACCTTCCCGACGCCGCTCGCGTGGGGAGCGTCCTTCGACCCGGATCTGGTCGAACAGGTCGGGCGAGCGATCGGATCGTCGATGCGTACCCTCGGGATCCATCAGGGTCTCGCGCCGGTGCTGGATGTGATCCGCGACCCGCGGTGGGGACGCGTCGACGAGTGCATCGCCGAGGACCCGCTGCTGGTCGGAACCGTCGGAACCGCCTATGTGCGCGGCATGCAGGCGGAAGGTGTGCACGCCACGCTCAAGCACTTCGTGGGGTACTCCGCCTCTCGCGCCGGCCGCAACCACGCTCCGGTGTCCGCCGGTCGTCGCGAGGTGGAGGACGTGCTCCTTCCGCCGTTCGAGATGGCGGTACGGGAAGGCGGTGTGCGCAGCGTCATGAACTCCTACAGCGATATCGACGGCGTGCCGGTCGCCGCGGATCCGTACTACCTCGATGAGGTGCTGCGCGAACGCTGGGGGTTCGACGGAGTCGTGGTGTCCGACTACTTCGCCGTCGATTTCCTGCGCACCATGCATCATGTCGCCGCCGACTCCGCCCAGGCGGCCGCGCTCGCGCTCACCGCGGGAATCGATGTGGAGCTGCCTTCCCCCGACGCGTACACGACGCTCGCCGCACAGGTGCGCGACGGGTCTCTGCCGGAGAGCATCCTGGATCGGGCCGTCGGGCGCGTGCTCACGCAGAAGGAGGAGCTGGGCTTGCTGGACGCGGACTTCACCGATCCGCCGCGCGAGGTCGACCTGGATTCGCCCGAGCATCGTGGACTCGCCCGCCGTCTGGCCGAGGAGTCGCTCGTCCTCCTGAGCAATGACGACATCCTCCCGCTCGACCCGTCCGCGTCGCCGCGTATCGCGGTCATCGGACCGAATGCCGACAGCGCCGAGGCGTTGATGGGGTGCTACTCCTTCGTCAACCACGTGCTCGCCCACCACCCCGACGTACCCGCCGGCATCGCGCTGCCGAGCGTGCTCGACGCGCTCCGGGCGGAGCTCCCCTCGGCGACGATCACCCACACCGTCGGCTGCGTGGTCGACGGCGAGGACCGCAGCGGTTTCCCCTCGGCGATCGCGCAGGCCACCGAGGCCGACGTCGCGATCGTCGTGATCGGCGACCGTGCCGGGCTGTTCGGACGCGGCACGGTCGGCGAGGGCAACGACGTCGACTCCCTCGACCTCCCCGGCGTGCAGCGCGCGCTCGTCGAGTCGATCGTCTCCACCGGCACCCCGGTGGTGGTCGTCGCTCTCACCGGCCGCCCCTATGCCCTGGGCTGGGCGCTCCCGCCACGGGCGACCGCTGCCGGGACGAACGCGGGTCTCGGGTCGGTCAATTCCCCCGCGCCGGCCGGCCGGACATCGCCGACGGAGCAGCCTCCCCTGCCGGCCGCCGTCCTGCACGGGTTCTTCCCCGGGGAGGAAGGAGGCGCGGCGATCGCCGCCGTGCTGAGCGGACGCGTGTCCCCGTCCGGTCGCCTGCCGGTGTCCCTCCCGAGATCCGCCGGCGCGCAGCCGTACTCTTACCTGCACGCTGCCCTCGGAGGACGCACCGATGTGACGAGCGTCGATCCGACGCCCGTGCGTCCCTTCGGATTCGGGCTCGCCTACACGACGTTCGAGCACCGGGAGCTGACGGCGGACGAGACCGTGACCGCGGGGCAGACGTTCCAGGTCACCGTGCGCGTGCGCAACGTGGGCTCCCGCGAGGGCACCGACGTCGTGCAGCTCTACGCGCACGACGAGGTCGCAAGCGTGGCCCGCCCCGTCGCGCAGCTGGTCGACTTCCGCCGGGTGTCCCTGGCACCGGGTGCGGAACAGGTCATCGAGTTCGCGGTCCCCACCGAGCGCCTCGCCTTCACCGGCCTGGACGGCGTGCGCCGCGTGGAGCCGGGGAGCATCCGACTCTGGGTGGGGTCGGCCTGCGACGACGTCGAGACCTCCGCCACGATCGACATCACCCCTGCTCCCTGACGGGCGGGCGGTCCGATCGCGGCGCGCCCGTGACGGATCGCCTCCCGGACGGGAGAATGGAGACATGTCCGCGAGATCCCGCCGGCCGCTGCTCACGTCGGTGCGCCGCCTGCTGCACACCGATCCCTCGGCCGTCGCGGCCACCGAGGCGATGCCCGTCATCGACGAACGCACGGTACCGCGGGTGCTGGACCTTGCGACCCGTATCGGCGAGTCGATGTTCGCGGTCGGGGCCTCCGCGCACGAGGTGACGCTCGCGATCATCCGCGTGTGCGACGCCTATGGGATGAAGGGCGTCCAGGTCGACGTCACCTACAACTCGATCACGGTGTCGTTCCACCTGAGCGGCGAGGTCTGGCCGGAGACGCTGGTCCGCGTGGTGCGGGTGACGGCTCCGGACCATGCGAAGCTCCAGCGGGTGCAGGCCCTGGTGGCGGACATCGACGACGGACTCGACCTCGAATCCGCGCGCGCGACCTTCCGGGCGATCCGACGGGTGCCCTTCCGCTATCAGCAGCCGGTGGTCATCGTCGCGCGGGCTCTGCTCGCCGTCGGGGTGAGCATCATGCTCGGCGCCTCCCCGATCATCGTCGCCCTCACCTTCGTCGCGGCGCTCTGCGCGGCGCTGACCCAGGCGGCTCTCGCCAGGATCCGGGTCCCGTTGTTCTTCAGCCAGATCGCCGGTGGCTTCGTGACGACCGGGGTGGCGGTCGTCGTGTCGGCTCTCGGCGCCGCGGGGGTCGAACCCTTCGTCGGCATCCGCCCGTCCATCATCGTGGCCTCGGGTATCGTGCTGATGCTCGCCGGACTCACCGTGGTCGGGGCGGCGCAGGACGCGATCGACGGGTTCGCGCTCACCGCCGGCGGACGCATCCTCGACCTCACGATGCAGACGCTCGGGGTCGTGATCGGGATCCTCGTGGGCCTCGAGCTGGGCAGTGTCCTGGGCTTCACGATGGACCTCCCCGACGACCCCGCGCCGTTCGGCCCGCTGCTGAACCAGTTCGCCGGTGCGATCATCGTCGCCATCGCGGTCGCCGTGTTCAACGGCGCCGGGATCCGGATCATCCTGGTGAGCGCACTGCTCAGTGCCGTCACGCTCGCGGGGTATTCGGCATCCATCGCCCTGAACCTGCATCCCGCGGCGGCGAGCGCGGTCGGCGCACTGCTGGCGAGTTTCCTCGGCATGCTGATCGCCCGCAACCTGCACGTGCCGTCCGTCGCGGTGACGACCGCGGCGATCGTTCCCCTCGTCCCCGGTGTGGCCGTGTTCCAGGGTCTGCTCGAGATGGTGCACGCGGCCGGTACCTCGACCGGGATGCTGTACGCCGGAGGTTCGCTCATCGATGCTGCGGTGATCGGCATCGGTCTCGCCTCCGGAGCCTCCCTCGGGTTGTACCTGGGCACTCCGTTGCGCGCGACCCTCGCCAGCGTCGCGAAGACGCGCGCCCGCGTCCGCCGCTGATCCCCACCCGTCTGGGAACCCGAGCCGAACGGCTCACCGCTCCGCGCGGAAGTTGACCCCGACCCGCTCGCCCTGCGCGAAGTAGTGCCGGAACGTGTAGTACATCGGCTTCCAGGCATCGACGTCGACGTAGGAGGTCCCCGGCACCGCCAGCGCCTGATGCACGTGTGTGCGCAGGACTTTCGCATGGACGATGGTGGCGTCGCCTTCCTCATCCAGCGGCGTCAGGTTCGTGACACGAGCCTCCATCTGCACGGGGCACTCGGCGATCCGCGGCGGCCCGACGATCCCACTCGGCCGTGGAGTGAACCCGCCGAGCGTCCACTTGTCCGGCTCGAATCGGTATTTGTCCCGCTTGGGTGCCGGGACGTCCGCAACCCCCGTGGTGTCGGCGATCCTCTCGACCGACTCGCACAACCGAGCGTCGGGAAGGTTGATCACGAGTTCGCCGTTGTCGCGGAGATTGCGCATCGCCTTGCCCCCGTTGCTCAGTCCCAGGACGTAAGTGTCGCCCAATGCCCATGCGGACGAGATGGGCGTGATGTTCGCGGTTTCGTCGCCGGCCTTCGCCGTGGTGAGCAGGGCCACAGGGGTGCCGAAGTAGAACACGGAGGGTTCGATCGCCAGAGTCGAGTTCATGAGGGCAAGTCTGTGGCTCGAAACGTTCGGGCTGGACCGAACGGTGCGGGCGATAAAATCCTCGACATGGAGGGGACGAGCAGCCCGGAGTTGGCGGCGACGGCCGCCGTCTTCGCCAACGAGGCTCGCGCGTCGATGCTGTTGCTCCTGCTCGATGGAAGAGCATGGACGCTCACGGAACTGTCCAGGGCCGCCGACATCGCTCGGTCATCCGCGAGCGAGCATGCCGACAGACTGCTCGATGCCGGTCTCGTCGAAGAAGTGCGCCAGGGACGACACCGCTACCTCAGACTCGCCGACACCCGAGCCGCTGACCTGGTCGAGGCACTCGCCGCATTCTCCGGTCGTGTCCGGCCCGCCACGCCGTCGCTCGACGCCCAGCACCGTGACCGCGCCATCAAGGAGGCTCGTACCTGCTACCGCCATCTCGCGGGCAAGCTCGGTGTCGCACTCGCTGACGGCATGCGCGCGACAGGCTACATCGAGTCCGATTTCTCACTCACCCCGGCCGGACGGACCTGGGTGGCGTCCCTCGGGATCGAACTGCCGACGAATCCGAGGCGCGCTCTCACCCGCCCGTGCCTCGATTGGACGGAACGACGCGAGCACCTCGCGGGGCTGGCCGCGGACATGCTGCTCGCGACGTTCACGGAGAACGCCTGGATCGAGCGCGTTCCCTCCAACCCCCGCGCCGTGCGTCTCACCGCAGCGGGGAGCGAAGGTCTCGCAGACCTGCTTCCGGGAGCCCCCTTCCGCCGCGTTCCCTAGCCGAGCTGATCGAGGACGAGCTCGCCCCGGGCGTTCAGGTTCTCCATCATGCGTTCGATCCGCTTCGAGTCGATCGCCGGCATCTCCGCGTGGTCGAACGCGAGGCTCAGAGGGATGCTGGGGTGCATCCAGATCGTGAGCCGGCCGGCCGGGTTCTTCTCCTCCGGCAACCAGGTCATCATGAAGCTCTCATGACGGCGAAGCTTCGTCCCGATGACGATCTTCAGATGCGCCAGCGTCTCGTCATCGACCTCGATCGGAGGACGAGAGCTGTTGTACTCGAGGGTTCCCATGACCTGAGACTACTCGTGTCGACCGACACGGACGCCCCGGCGCGGTCAGGGAACCGGCACGGTCTGCGCGGCGAGCCGCAGCCAGGTCTCCACGACGGTGTCGGGGTTGAGCGACATCGACTCGATCCCCTGCGAGACCAGCCACTCGGCGAGATCGGGATGGTCACTCGGGCCCTGACCGCAGATTCCGACGTACTTCTCCGCACGGCGGCACGCCTTGATGGCCATCGAGAGCATCCGCAGCACGGCCGGGTCGCGTTCATCGAAGGTCGAGGCCACCAATCCGGAGTCGCGGTCGAGTCCGAGCGTGAGCTGGGTCATGTCGTTCGAGCCGATCGAGAAGCCGTCGAAGTACTCGAGGAACTCCTCGGCGAGCACGGCGTTCGAGGGGAGCTCGCACATCATGATCACGCGCAGTCCGTTCTCGCCCCGTCGCAGGCCGTTCTCGCTCAGCAGTTCCGTCACGGCCGCCGCTTCACCGAGGGTGCGCACGAACGGGACCATGATCTCGACGTTGGTGAGACCCATCTCGTCCCGCACGAACCGCAGCGCCTCGCACTCCATGTCGAAGCACGCTCGGAAGTCCGGAGAGATGTAGCGGGAGGCGCCGCGGTAGCCGAGCATCGGATTCTCCTCCTGCGGCTCGTAGAGCTCCCCGCCGATGAGGTTGGCGTACTCGTTGGACTTGAAGTCGCTCAGCCGCACGATGACGGGTTCCGGCGCGAATGCCGCGGCGATCATCGACACCCCTTCCGCGACGCGACGCACGAAGTACTCCCGAGGAGACGCGTAGGCCGCGATGCGCTCGGAGATGTCGGCACGCAGGGACGTCGGCAGCGATTCATGGTCCAGGAGCGCGCGCGGGTGGATGCCGATCTGCCGGTTGATGACGAACTCGAGTCGCGCGAGCCCGACGCCGCGGTTGGGCAGTTTCGCGAAGGCGAACGCCTGATCGGGAGTGCCGACGTTGAGCATGATCTTCGTCGGGCTCTCGGGCATCGCGTCGAGACGCGTGATGATCTCCTCGAACCCGAGCATGCCCTCGTAGACGAAGCCGTTGTCCCCCTCGGCGCACGACACCGTGACCCGCTGCCCGTCGCTCAGAACGGTGGTCGCGTCACCCGTGCCCACGACGGCGGGGATGCCCAGCTCGCGCGCGATGATCGCGGCGTGACAGGTACGACCACCGCGGTTCGTGACGATGGCGGAGGCGAGCTTCATGATCGGCTCCCAGTCGGGATCCGTCATGTCGGCGACCAGCACGTCCCCGGGCTGAAAAGCGTCCATCTGCGCGAGCGAGGTCATGACCCGCACCGGTCCGGCTCCGATCTTCTGCCCGATCGCGCGACCGACGGTGATCACCGTGCCCGACTCCTCGAGCACGAACCGCCGCATCTCCTTGCCGTCGGCGCGGGAGACCACCGTCTCCGGGCGGGCCTGGAGGATGTACAGCCGTCCGTCGATGCCGTCCTTGCCCCACTCGATGTCCATCGGGCGCCCGTAGTGCTCCTCGATGACCAGGGCCTGCCGTCCGAGTTCTTCCACCTCGGCATCGGTGATGCTGAAGCGGACGCGCTCGGCGGCGGGGACATCGGTGAAGACGGTGCTGCCGCCCGCGTGCGTGCCGTCGGCGTAGACCATCTTCACGGCCTTCTCGCCGACCGAACGCTTGAGGATCGCCGGCCGTCCCTCTCGCAGGGCGGGCTTGTACGCGTAGAACTCATCGGGGTTCACCGCCCCCTGCACGACTGCCTCGCCCAGACCGTAGGAGCTGGTGATGAACACCGCACGATCGAATCCGGATTCGGTGTCGACCGTGAAGAGCACGCCGGAGGCCCCGACATCGGAGCGGACCATGCGCTGGATCCCCGCCGACAGCGCCACGTCGTGGTGGTCGAATCCGTGATGCACCCGGTAGGCGATCGCCCGGTCGTTGTAGAGCGACGCGAACACGCTGCGGATCGCGGCGAGGATGTTGTCGATGCCGCTGATGTTGAGGAACGTCTCCTGCTGGCCGGCGAAGGAGGCATCCGGCAGGTCCTCCGCGGTGGCACTGGATCGCACGGCCCAGGAGACCGACGCGGGCTCGGGATCGGAGTCGACGAGCGTGGCGTAGGCCGCACGGATGTCCTGCTCGAAGGCGGCCGGGAGCGGCTGCTGCTCGATCCACTCGCGGACGGTGGCGCCGACCCGCGCGAGTTCGGCGACATCCGTGACGTCGAGCGCTTCCACGGTGGATCGGATGCGTTCGTAGAGTCCTCCCTCGGCGAGGAAGTCCCGGTAGGCGTCGGCCGTGGTCGCGAAGCCGCCGGGCACGCTCACCCCGGCTCCGGAGAGGTTCGAGACCATCTCGCCGAGGGAGGCGTTCTTGCCTCCGACCTGGGCGACGTCGGCCATGCCGATCTGCGTGAACCAGAGGATGTTCGTCATGTGATCTCCAGAGAGTGGGGCGTCGTGTGCGAGGGGTGGAGACCGCGATCAGCTGCGCAGGCGCATGGACTGCATGATCACGGCGGACATCTCCTCCACGGATTTCGTGGAGGAGTTGAGGAAGGGGACGCGGTTGCGCCGATAGAGGTCTTCCGCGCGGCGGATCTCGAGCGTGCATTGAGCGAGGCTGGAGTACACCGTGTCCGGCCGCCGCTCGTGACGCACCTGACTCAGCCGGAGCGGGGTCGTCGTCAGCCCGAAGCACTTGCTCGCGAACCGTTCGACCGTCGCGGGCAGCCCGTCGGACGGGAAGTCGTCGTCGGTGAGCGGGTAGTTCGCCACCAGCAGTCCGTACTGCAGGGCCAGGTACATGGTCGTCGGGGTCTTCCCGCACCGGGAGGGCGCGATGATGATCACGTCGGCGATGTCGAGCGCCCGCATGCTCTGGCCGTCGTCGTGCTCGATCGCGTACTCGACCGCCCGCATCCGGGCGAAGTAGCGCTCCATGTCGCCGACGCCGTGATACTGGCCCAGTTGTTCGGAGGCCGCACTGCCGAGGGAGGCTTCGAGCTCCCGCAGATGCCCGCCGAGGAGGTCGATCACGACCGCGCCCGACGCATGGAACTCCGCGAGGATCTGCGCGGACTTGACGGTCGTGAAGACGATCGGAGCAGCGCCCGCCGGGCGGACCCGGAGATCGCCGATCACGGCGCGGGCGCCGTCCACCGAGTCGACGAAGGGCACGGTGTGGCGGCGGAAGCGCGCACCGGGGAAGTTCGCCAGAAGGGCGTTCCCCAGGGTCTCGGCGGTGATACCGGTGCTGTCCGAGACGAAGTACGCGTCCCGGACCTCGGCACCGGTGTCATCTCCGAGCACGCCGGCCGGAAGCACGGGCGATGAGGGCTGGCTGGTCGAAGGGTCGGACACGTTCCTGAGCCTAGGAAAGTAACCACCTTCATCATGAGTTCTTCCCGAGAAAGAATGAGCGAATTTACTCGGAGGGCAAGCCGGATCCAGGGATGCGGAATACCCCGGATGGGTATATGGTTATGGTGATCCAATACCCCATAGGGGTACGCCAGAGAATGGGAGAGGCAATGACGACCAACGAGTACCAGGTCACCGGGATGACGTGTGGGCACTGCGAGATGTCGGTCCGCGAAGAAGTCGCCGAGGTTCCCGGGGTCGACGCGATCCAGGTCAGCGCACAGACGGGCAAGCTCGTCGTCACGAGCACCGACGGCGTGGACGACGCTCAGATCCTCGCCGCTGTGACGGAGGCGGGGTACGCGGCTGTGCGCACGGCGTGAAGGCCGACACCACGGGCACAGCCTCTCGCTGAGCCCACCGACGACGATCAGGAGAAGGATAGGACCATGAGCACATCAGCACTTCCGAGCATGGGATCGGGCGTCGAGCTCGAGATCGGCGGGATGACCTGCGCCTCTTGCGCCATGCGCATCGAGAAGAAGCTGAACAAGCTCGACGGCGTCGTGGCGACCGTCAACTACGCGACGGAGAAGGCGACCGTCTCGGTCCCGGACGACTACGACGCAGCGCTCCTGATCGCCGAGGTGGAGAAGACCGGGTATTCCGCAGTCGTCGCTGCCCCACGGGGGAAGAGGAAGGACGCGGCCACAGGCGGCGACACCGACGACACCGATCCTGAGCTGCTCTCGCTGCGCAACCGACTGATCGGCGCGATCGTGCTGACGGTGCCCGTGATCGCGATGGCCATGATCCCCGCGCTGCAGTTCACGTACTGGCAGTGGGCCTCGCTCGCGCTGGCCGCCCCGGTGATCACGTGGGCGGGCTGGCCGTTCCACAAGGCCGCGTGGACGAACCTGCGCCACGGAACGGCCACGATGGACACGCTCATCTCGATGGGAACCTCGGCCGCCTTCCTCTGGTCGCTGTACGCGCTCTTCTTCGGCACCGCAGGCATGCCGGGGATGACGCATCCGTTCGAGTTCGCACTGGCTCCCTCCGATGGGGCGGCGAACATCTACCTCGAGGTGGGTGCCGGCGTGACGATGTTCGTCCTCGCGGGGCGCTACTTCGAGAAGCGGTCGAAGAAGCAGGCCGGCGCGGCTCTGCGCGCGCTCCTCGAACTCGGCGCGAAAGAGGTCGCCGTGCTGCGCGGCGGTGCAGAGACGAGGATCCCGGTCGAAGACCTCCAGGTGGGCGACGAGTTCGTCGTGCGACCGGGCGAGAAGATCGCGACCGACGGCCTCGTGGTCTCCGGGACGTCGGCCGTCGACGCCTCGATGCTGACCGGTGAATCCGTGCCGGTCGAGGTGGCCCCGGGCGACAGCGTCACCGGCGCGACCACGAACGTCGGGGGGCGGCTCGTGGTCCGCGCGACCCGGATCGGCGCGGACACCCAGTTGGCACAGATGGCCAGACTCGTCGAGGACGCGCAGACCGGGAAGGCGGAGGTGCAGCGTCTCGCCGACAGGATCTCCGGGGTGTTCGTCCCGATCGTGATCGTGATCGCCCTCGTGACGCTCGGTGGCTGGCTCGTCGCGGGGTTCCCCGTCGCCGCGGCATTCACGGCGGCGGTGGCCGTCCTCGTGATCGCGTGCCCGTGCGCGCTCGGGCTCGCCACGCCCACGGCCCTGCTGGTCGGGACCGGTCGAGGGGCGCAGATGGGCGTGCTCATCAAGGGCCCGGAAGTCCTGGAATCCACCCGCCGGGTCGACACCGTGGTGCTCGACAAGACGGGAACGGTCACCACCGGCAGGATGACCCTGGTCGATGTCATCGTGGAGCCCGGCACCGACCACGCGACGCTGCTGCGGCTGGCCGGGGCGGTGGAGGATGCCTCGGAGCATCCGATCGCGCAGGCGATCGCCGCGAGTGCCACCAGGGAGGTCGGCGCACTGCCCACGCCGGAGGAGTTCACGAACCTCGAGGGAAGGGGCGTGCAGGGCGTCGTCGAAGGCCATGCCGTGCTCGTGGGACGCGAGTCGCTCCTCGCCGAGTGGTCGCAGACACTGAGTCCGGGCCTCTCCTCGGCGAAGGTCAAGGCCGAGGGCGAGGGCAAGACCGTCGTCGCGGTCGGCTGGGACGGACACGCACGCGGCATCCTCGTCGTTGCGGACACGATCAAGCCGAGCAGCGCCGAGGCGATCGACCACTTCCAGGCGATGGGGCTGACCCCCATCCTGCTCACCGGGGACAACGAGACCGTGGCACGGCAGATCGCGGCGGAAGTGGGGATCACGGAGGTGATCGCGGAAGTCCTCCCGAAGGACAAGGTCGACGTGGTCGTCCGGCTCCAGCGCGAGGGCAAGACGGTGGCGATGATCGGCGACGGTGTCAACGACGCCCCCGCCCTCGCCCAGGCCGACCTCGGACTCGCGATGGGCACCGGCGCGGACGTGGCGATCGAGGCATCGGACATCACGCTCGTCCGCGGTGACCTCCGCAGCGCGGTCGACGCGATCCGCCTGTCGCGCAAGACGCTCGGAACGATCAAGACCAACCTGTTCTGGGCCTTCGCCTACAACGTCGCCGCCATCCCGGTCGCGGCGCTCGGCATGCTCAACCCCATGCTCGCCGGTGCAGCGATGGCACTGTCGAGCGTGTTCGTGGTCGGCAACAGCCTGCGCCTGCGCGGGTTCACGAGCGTCACGCGACGAGGACGCTCCCGTCGAGCCACCCGCCCCGCTCTGAGGAAGGATCACGCATGAACGAGCCGCACGCGCACCAGGACGCACAGGCCCCCACCGCTGTCGACTCCGGGCACACGGGGCACGAGGCCCCCGAGGGACACGGAGGGCACGGCGGACACGGAGGACACGGCGGTCACGCGGGTCACGGTGGTCACGCAGGGCACGGTGATCACGTCGGGCAGTTCCGGCGCCTGTTCTGGATCAACCTCGTCATCGCGGTGCCCGTGGTGGCGTTCTCTCCGATGTTCGCGATGCTCTTCGGGTACGACGTCCCAGGCTGGGCGCAGTTCGTCGCTCCGGTGCTGGGCACCGTCATGTACGTCTGGGGCGGCTGGCCGTTCCTGACCGGCGCCGTCAGCGAGCTCCGGACCCGCACGCCGGGCATGATGCTGCTCATCGGACTCGCCATCACCGTGGCCTTCTTCGCATCCTGGGGCGCGACGCTTGGACTGCTCCACCACGAGCTCGAGTTCTGGTGGGAGCTGGCGCTCCTGATCGTCATCATGCTCCTCGGACACTGGATCGAGATGCGGTCGCTCGCGCAGACGACGTCGGCCCTCGACTCGCTCGCCGCCCTGCTGCCCGACGAGGCCGAGCGGGTCGAAGGGGACACGACCGTCACGGTCTCCCCCGCGGAGCTCGCCGTCGGCGATGTCGTCGTCGTCCGTCCCGGCGGGAGCGTCCCGGCCGACGGCCGCATCATCGACGGGACCGCCGCGATGGACGAGTCGATGGTGACCGGCGAATCACGTCCCGTCACGCGGTCCACCGGCGACACCGTCACCGCGGGCACCGTCGCCACCGACTCGGGCCTTCGGGTGGAGATCACCGCCACGGGCGACGACACCGCCCTCGCCGGCATCCAACGGCTGGTGACGGAGGCACAGAACTCCTCGTCCCGTGCGCAGCGCATCGCCGACCGCGCCGCCGCGCTGCTGTTCTGGTTCGCGCTGCTGTCCGCCGCGCTCACCGCCGTGGTGTGGACGGTGGTGGGAAATCCGGACGCGGCCGTGGTCCGCAGCATCACCGTGCTGGTCATCGCCTGCCCCCACGCCCTCGGGCTCGCGATCCCGCTGGTGGTGTCGATCGCCACCGAGCGGGCCGCACGTGGCGGCGTGCTGATCAAGGACCGACTCGCGTTGGAGAGCATGCGCACGGTCGACGCCGTCCTGTTCGACAAAACGGGCACTCTGACCAAGGGCGCTCCGACGGTCACGGCGATCGAGCCGACCGGTGAGGTGGACGCCGATCGGCTGCTCGTCCTCGCCGCCTCCGCCGAAGCGGACAGCGAGCACCCCCTGGCCCGGGCGATCGTACGGGCAGCCGAGGAGAAGAGCCTCACGCTCGCTCCTGCATCCGGATTCACCTCGTCCCCGGCGGTGGGTGTCACGGCGTCCGTCGACGGTGCAGAGGTGCGTGTCGGCGGCCCGAAGCTCCTCGATGAGATCGGCGCGCAGGAGATCGCCGCCGCGGACGTGTGGCGCGAAGAGGGAGCCATCATCCTCCATGTCGTGCTCGACGGCCGCGTGGTCGGCGGACTGCGACTCGCCGACGAGATCCGCCCCGAATCCCGCGAGGCCGTGGACGCCCTCCACCGTCGGGGCGTCGAGGTCGTCATGATCACCGGGGATGCGCAGGCTGTGGCCGAATCGGTGGCTGCCGAGCTCGGCATCGACCGGGTCTTCGCCGGGGTGCGCCCCGAGGACAAGTCCGCCAAAGTCGCGGAGCTGCAACGCGAGGGCAAGAAGGTGGCGATGGTCGGCGACGGCGTGAACGATGCGCCCGCACTTTCGCAGGCCGACGTGGGCATCGCGATCGGGGCGGGGACCGACGTCGCCATCGCCTCGGCCGGCGTGATCCTCGCGAGCTCCGACCCCCGCTCGGTGATCTCCGTGATCGAGCTGTCGCGCGCCACGTACCGCAAGATGAAGCAGAACCTGTGGTGGGCGGCGGGCTACAACCTCGTGTCGGTGCCCCTCGCCGCCGGAGTCCTGGCGCCGATCGGATTCGTCCTGCCGATGTCGGTCGGAGCGATCCTGATGTCGTTGTCGACGGTCGTCGTCGCGCTGAACGCCCAGCTGCTGCGTCGGATCGACCTCGCCCCCGACGCGCACACCCGGTCCGTCGGCGACCGCTGATCCGTCCGAGGGGACGCCACGAAGCGTCTGACGAAGGCAACCCGCGGGCGGATCATGCACCCCGCCCCGGCGTTCGCCGCGGGGTCAGCCCTCCACGTACTCCTGGCGGACTCTGCCTTCGGTCGCCAGCTCGATGTATCCGAAGTCATGGTCGGAGTTGAGGATGACGGCGTCGTTGGCGACGGCGTACGCGGCGATGAGACAGTCGAACACTGCTGCGGCGCGCACGAGCCCCCTCTTCCACAGTGCCTGCTGGATATCGAGGACATCCTGCTCGGCGGGATGCTCCCATGCGGGAAGCAACCCCTCCATGTCTCGGCGCAGCTCCGCTGGAGCGCGGCGGAACAGTCCGCGCCCCGAACGTGTTCTCTTCTGCATGACCGACGGATCCCGTGAAGTGGCGCCGGAGCGCGTCGTGGCCGTGTTCGACGTGTTGGGCACTCTGGTGAATCAGGCGGAAGGTCTCCGACGCCGAGTGGAGGCGACGACAGGCCTCGACCGCGAAGAGACGACCGCGATCGTCGACGAGTGGCTGAGCGGAGTGGCCGAACAGGAGCAGGCCATCGTCCGTGGTGAACGCGTTTTTGCGACCAGCGACCAGCTCGACGCCGAAGTGCTGGAGCGGCTCGCCTCCCGAAGCGTCCTTCCCGTCACAGCCGTCCCCGCGCTCGTCGGCGCCTCCGCTTTCAGCCCGCCCTGGGAGGACTCCGCCGCGGGTCTGCGCTCCCTCGCCGAGGTCGCCACCGTCGTGGGATTGTCGAACGCGAGTCGTCGGGTACTGACCGGCTTGAGCGTCCATGCAGGTTTCCGCTGGCACCAGGTGCTCTCGGCGGAGGACGCCGGCACCTACAAGCCGGCCGCGGAGATGTACGAGTTGGCGATGGCGAGCGTCCCGGCGAGCGGTCGTCCCCCGTTCATGGTCGCGGCCCATGCGTGGGACCTCAGAGCGGCGCGGGATGCGGGCCTGCGCACGGCCTACGTGCCTCGGCCCGACGCCGAACCCCCTTCCCCGGGCGAGCGGTTCGACATCCACGCCACCAGCCTCGCGGACCTCGAGAGGCGCCTGCGGGCGGAGACGGAGTAGGTCGCTCAGACCACTCGCCCGCGCTCCAGCCGGATGACACGGTCGGCGGCGAGCACGGCAGCGTCGTCGTGGGTGACGGTGCACACCGCGACGCCGCGAGCGGCCTCTTCCCGAAGGATCTCCTGCATCCGGGCAGCACTCTCGCGATCGAGACCGGCAGCCGCTTCGTCCAGCAGCAGGACGTCGGGCTCACACACGATCCCCTGCGCGAGGAACACCCGCTGCCGCTGCCCGCCGGACAGCTCCGCCAACGGGCGGCCCGCGAACTCCGACATCCCGACACGATCGAGAGCCTGCTCCACCGCTCGACGCGCGGTGGCGCGGGAGAGGCGTCGCCCTCGCTTCCACGTCCCGATGCGCACCACATCCGCCGCTGACACGGGCAACGCATCCGGCACGGCAGGACGCTGCACGACGAGCGCGAGGGTCCCCCGGCGGCGCACCGCACCCCGCCGAGGGACCTTCACACCGGCGAGGATCTCGATCAGTGTCGACTTGCCCGACCCGTTGTGCCCGGCCAGAGCGACGACCTCCCCGGACCGGACATCGACCGTGACGGAGTGCAGCACGTCATCGTCGGAGTACCCGAAGCACACGTCACGCGCGGACAGCGCAGAGCTCTCATCCATAGTCTCAGCCTAGCAATTGATAATCATTCTCATTCTCATATAGAGTCTCCTCCCGTGCCCTTCCTGCTCGAACCGTTCGCCGTGGAGTTCTTCGTCCGTGCCCTGTGCGGCGGAATGCTCGTGGCCGTGATCTGCGGGGTCGTGGGCACGTGGGTCGTGATCCGCGGCATGGCTTTCCTCGGCGAGGCGATCGGCCACGGAATGCTGCCCGGCGTCGCGCTCGCCACCGTGGTCGGCGCCCCGGTCCTGCTCGGCGCGGCTCTGAGTGCTGCCGCCATGAGCGCTGCGATCGGCCTCCTTCAGCGACGGGGCCGGCTCTCGTACGACACGAGCATCGGTCTGCTGTTCGTCGCCATGCTCTCGCTCGGCGTGATCATCGTCTCCCACTCCCGCAGCTTCGCCACGGACGCGACCGCTCTGCTGTTCGGCGACATCCTCGCCATCCGCCCCGACGACATCGCGATGCTCCTCGTCGCCGCCGTCGTCACGGTCGGCGTCGCGTCCGCATTCCATCGCTCCTTCGTGGCGACGGCCTTCGATCCGCGCATCGCCCGCACGCTCGGGTTGCGCCCCCAGCTCGCGCACGTGGTGCTCGTCGCCCTCGTGACGCTCGCCGTCGTCGCGTCATTCCAGGCCGTGGGCACGCTCCTCGTCGTCGGTCTGCTCCTCGCCCCCGCCGTCGCCGCCCGGGCGTGGACGACGCGGATCCCCACGACCATGCTCGGGGCCTCCCTCGTGGGCGCCGCAGCCGTCCTGATCGGGCTGTTCGCCTCCTGGCACTTCGCGGTGGCGGCGGGGGCCTCGATCGCCACCGCGGCCGTGCTGCTGGCCGCTCTCTCCGCAACGGCACGTTCGCTTCTGACCCGCGCCGTTCGTCGGCACCATCCCGTCGAGCACCCCGAATCCGCATCCCCGCGACCCGCATCGCCCGATGCTCCTGCCGTCGCGCTCCCCGAAAGGACCCGATGATTCCCCGCCCCCTCCGGCTCCTCCCCGCCGCCCTGACGATCGTCGCGCTCAGTGCGTGCGCCTCTGCTCCGGAGAGCTCAGCGCCTGCGACCCCGGCGTCCGGAGACGGCCACGGCGCGATCGCCGGCGCTGAGGAGGTCGCCGAGCCGCCTCTCGGCCTGCTGTCCATCGATGCCGCGGGGAACGCCGCCGTGCTCGACCTGCGGACCGAGGAAGCGATCACCCTCGACCGCACGGCAGCTCCGTCGGCGCTCGCGAGCGATGGACGCTACGGGTTCGTGACCACGGAAGAGGGCGTGGAGGTGCTCGACTCGGGCCGATGGAGCTGGGATCACGGCGACCACTTCCACTACTACCTCGCCGAGCTCGCGCTTCTGGGCACGGTCGCCGGCGAGGGCGTCGCCACCGTCGTGACGGGCCCGCTGTCGACGGCCGGGGCCACCGGCGTGTTCTTCGGCGGCAGCCGCGAGGCGGTGCTGCTCGACAACAAGGCACTCTCCGAAGGACGGCTCGATGAGCTGTTCCGCATCGAGATGAACGCGGACACCGGCCTGGTCGCCCCGATCGGAGAGGGCGCACTCGTGGCCGTCGACGACACGCTCATCTATCACGACAGCGACGGCGAGCCCGCGGAGTCCCCGGTCGACTGCGCCGACCCCTCGGGAGCGATCACCACCCGCGTCGGACTCGTCGTCGGCTGCGCAGACGGTGCGGTCCTGGCGGCCTGGCAGGACGCGGGCCTCACCGTCGAGCGCATCCCCTACCCGTCAGGCGCCGTCGAGCGCGCCCTGTCGTTCGACGGCCGGAAGGGTCGTCCGACGGTCGCCGCCGTCGCGGGCACGACCGGCTTCTGGCTGCTCGATTCCCGGGAGCGCACCTGGACCCTGGTGCCCACCGAACGTCCGCTGACGCACGTCGTCGCCGTGGACGACGCCGAGGGGCATGTGGTCGCCATCGACATCGACGGGCGGATCGTCGTGCATCTCGCCGACGGCGGTGCGCTCGTCGGCGCCACTGATCCTCTGCTCGCCGACGGCGGCGCCGCTTCCTCGCTCACCGTCGACGAGCAGCGGGCCTACGTCAGCGACCCGGCCGCCGGCGTCGTACACGAGGTCGACTACGCCGATGCCGCCCGCGTCGCTCGTTCCCTCGAGACGCCCACGGCTCCCGCATTCGTCGCGGAGGTCGGGCGATGAGGCCGCTGCGTGCGTCCTCCCTGCTGATCGCGACGACCGTGGTCCTTGCCGGCCTCGCGGGGTGCACCGGCACGGCGGCATCGGATCGACCGCAGATCGTGGTCACCACGAACATCCTCGGCGACGTCGTCGAGAACCTCACCGGCGATGCGGCCGAGGTCACCATCCTGATGAAACCGAACGCGGACCCGCACTCGTTCGAGATCTCCGCCCAGGAGGCCGCACGGATGGATGGCACCGACCTGCTCGTGACGAACGGACTGGGCCTCGAGGAGGGGCTCCAGCAGCACATCGATCGCACCGCAGCCGCGGGAGTCCCGACGGTCGTGGCCGGCGACGTGATCGACGTGCTGCCCTACAGCTCCGAAGACGCGAACGGGGCGGACGATCCGCATTTCTGGACCGATCCGGCGCGCATGGTCGATGTCGTGGACGCGGTGGAGGAAGCGCTGGCCGAAGTGGACGGGATCGACGTCGCGCAGGTCCGCAGCAATGCCGAGACGTATCGCGGCGAACTCGCCGAGCTCGACGAGGAGATGTCGGCCGCCTTCGCCGCGATCCCCGTGGAACGACGAGCACTCGTGACGAACCACCACGTCTTCGGCTACCTCGCGGACCGCTTCGACTTCCGCCTCATCGGTGCCGTGATCCCCGGGGGCACGACCCTCGCCGCGCCGAGCGCTGCCGACCTGCGCGATCTCACCGACGCGATCGACGAGGCAGGAGTCCGCACGATCTTCGCCGAATCCTCGCAGCCGGACCGACTCATCCAGGTGCTGGCCTCCGAGGCCGACGTCCAGGTCGAGGTCATCGAGCTGTTCACCGAGTCCCTCACCGAGCCCGGCGAGGGCGCCGACACCTACCTGACGATGATGCGCGCCAACACGGACCGCATCGCCGACGGACTGACCCCATGAATGGACCCCGACCGGGGCCCGATACGAGAGGAAACACAATGAAGCGACACATGAGGATGAGTGCCGCTGTCGCGGCGCTGGCAGGCGTCTCGCTGCTCGCCACCGCCTGCGCCGGCGGTGCGGGCGGAGCAGGCGACACCGCGCCCACGGACGAGAAGTCAGGCACCACCGCGGGCGAGACGGGACGCGTCGCGATCTCGTACCCCGGAGGGATCGCGGTGCTCGACCCCGAGACGCTCGAGGTCGTCGACGAGTTCGAGACCGAGGAGTTCACCCGCCTGAACCCGTTCGGCGACGGCCGCACCATCGCCGTCACCACCTCCGCAGGGTTCCAGATGCTCGACACCGCCGAGCCCGCCCTGACCGACGCACTGTTCGAGGCGACCGCGGCCGGGCACGTCGTCATCCACGGCGAGGACACCGTGCTCTTCGACGACGGCACCGGAACGACCACGATCGTGCCGACCGACGGCTTCGCCGACGGCTACGACGCTCTCCCCGAGACCACGACGTACACCGCCGATGCCCCGCACCACGGTGTCTCGATCGTGCTCGAGGACGGTTCGCTGCTCACCACGGTCGGCGACGAGACGTCGCGCACCGGGGCCAAGGCCTTGCACGCACACGACGACCACTGGGACGAGGCCGCCGTCAACGCCGAGTGCCCCGGCATCCACGGGGAAGGCACCGCGGCCGAGGAAGCCGTGATCTTCGGTTGCGAGAACGGTGCACTGCTGTTCAAAGACGAGGCCTTCACGAAGCTCGCGGCACCGGACGCGTACGGCCGCATGGGCAACGCCTTCGTCTCGGAGACCAGCCCGATCGTCGTCGGCGACTACAAGAACGACCCGGACGCGGAGGGCTACCTGCTGAATGCCGTCACGCTGATCGACACCGCCGCCGAGACGCTCGATGTCGTCGAGCTGCCTGCCGAGGTGCAGTACACCTTCCGCGACATCGCACGCGGCCCCGGCGACCTCGCCTACATCCTGTCGACCGACGGGCAGATCCACGTCCTCGACCCCGAGACGGGCGAGCTCACGGAGTCCTACCCCGTGATCGAGGCGTGGGAGGGTCCGGCCCAGTGGCAGGACGCACACCCGGCGATCAAGGTCGACGGCGACATCGCGTACATCACCGAGCCCGCCGCGAACAGTGTGCACGCCGTGGACCTCACCACCGGGGAGATCATCGCCTCGGTCGAGCTCGACCACACCCCGAACGAGATCGCGGTGGCCATCGGCTGACCCCCGCGTTCGCGCGCACCGGCGGGCAGGGCGTCCTCATCGGACGCCCTGCCCGCCTCGTCGAGCGCATTCATCGTGCTACGTTAACTGGCGTACCGCATCCGGTGGCGGCCTTTCCCTTTGATATTCGGAGGCCGATCATGAATGCCACTTTCCGCGCCCGACTCTTCCGGCGTGATGACCGCGATCAACTCACCGATCTGGTGAACGCCCACCTTTCGGCGGTGATCCCGGGAGCTCGCGTCTCGGTGAACGCCGTCCTGAGCAGTTTGGAACGCCAGCCCGACGAGTACGTCGTGGACCCCTGGGTGGTGGAGAGGACGACGATCGTCGTGGAGCAGGACGATCGTCTCGTCGCCGCTGCGCATCTGCACCGGTTCGCCGACTATCCTCGTGTGGGTCACGACTACCGAGGCACCGGGCTGGTGCAGTGGTTTCTGTCCCTGCCACAGCAAGACGCTGACGAGCGGGGAGCCGACGTCCTGATGCAGGCCTGCCTCGCACAATTGCGGGCGTGGACCGTGCTGGCGGCATATGCCGACGGACAGCTCCCCTTCCCCGGGGTCTACGGGATTCCGGCCACGTGGCCGCACGTGCGTGAGGCGCTCGAGCGGGGAGGGTTCTCGCCCGGCGGGGCAACGGAGTCTGTACTCATGGCGACCACAGCCGGGCTCGCTCCCGGAGTGACGAGTCCCGTCTCGCCGGAGTTGACACTCGTGCGGGAACTCGGCTCGCAGGGTCTGCGCTTCGTTGCAACGCAGGGTTCGGAGAAGGTCGGCCACGTTGAAGTGGATCTGACCGTGAATCGCGCAGAGCGACACTCGGCCGGAGCGCGGCTCGCTGAGCTCTCCGATTGGGAGGCAGCCGACTCAGAGGCGCTGGGTCTGCTGGTCAGCGAACTTCGCGAGTGGCTCACACTGAGTGACGTCGATCGAGTGATCGCCGCGATTGACTCCGATGACGCAGAAGAGCGGGCGACATTGACGAAGCTCGGATTCGTCGAGGTCACGTCGACCTCGCGCGGCTGGCGTCGAGATCGACTCTGATTGAGCCAGCGGCTCCGGCCGGGTGAGCATGCGGCCCGGCCGGAAGAGCGGTCTGCGCGGATCGACGAGAGCCTCGGTCACCACGACGCAATTCCGAAATATCGCGTCTGCCATAATCACCACATGAGCTCCCCCGTGCTTCGCGTCCGTCCCCGCGTCTGGATCGGTTTCGCGATCTGGATCGCCTACGTCCTCGTCGTCTTCGGCGTGCAGGTCGCGAGCGGGATCCCTTATGACGAGTGGGGTGACAGCGGGAGCAATCTGTTCCTCGGAGGCGGTCTCTCTCTGATCGTCGCCACCATCCTCCTCGCCATCACGACATCGGTGCTCGGATGGTGGCGACCGGCGCTGTTCGAGGATGCCCGGAGCCATCACCGGTGGCCCGTCTTCGTGCCCATCCTCCTCGCGCTCACCGCGATCCTCACCCTCGCCGTCACCGACTGGGCGTCCTACGACGGCGCATTCTTCGCGGCGTCACTCGTGCTGCTGCTCGTCGGCTTCACCGAGGAGATGACCTCCCGCGGTCTCATGATCGTCGCTCTGCGGAGCCGCCTCTCCGAGGTATGGGTGTGGTTCCTCAGCTCCGCGGCCTTCGGCCTGATGCACTTCATGAACTTCTTCCTCGGTCAGGATCTGGTCCCCACCCTCATCCAGGTCGGCAGCGCCTTCGCCATCGGGACCGTGTTCTACATCCTGCGTCGCACGACCGGGACCCTCATCTGGGCGATGGTGCTGCACGCCGTGTGGGACTTCTCCGTCTTCGCCGTGGGCCACGGCAACCCCGGACCTCTGGCGAATGCGCTCGGCGTGCTGCAGATGACGATCGGAATCCTCGCCATCGCCGTCGTCTGGTTCACGTTCCGCAGCACCCGCACCGCTGACGCAGACGCAACCGTCTGAGCTGATGAGCACCGCCACTCTCCTCAACTACTCGACCTATGCCCTGGCCCTGGCGCTGGGGATCTTCGCGATCATCTGGTTCGCGGTGAAACGCAAGCCCGTCATGCGCAGCATGGGGATCACACTCAACCGATGGCTCCCCGTCGACCTCGGGATCGGTCTCGTCATCCCGTTCGTGGCGATCAGCCTCGCGTTCGTCGCAGAACTCCTTCTCGGCGCCATCACCGTGACTCCCGCAACGCTGACGCTGACGGAGTTCATGAACGGGCTCGGCCTGTTGCTCTTCGGTGCCGCGCTCGAGGAATTCCTCTTCCGCGTCATGCTTCTCAGCGGAGTGGCCATCCTCCTCTCGCGACTGCGGTACGGTCGCTGGATCGCCGTGGCCGCAACCGCGATCCTCTTCGGCGCCATCCATCTCAGCAACCCCGGGGCGTCCGCGATCACGGCATTCGGCACGGGACTGGGCGGCGTCATCTACGCGGTCGCGTTCCTCGCCACCCGCAGCGTCTGGCTGCCATTCGCCCTGCACGTGAGTTGGAACCTCTCCCAGGGCCTCTGGGGGCTCCCCATCAGCGGCGAGACGCTCGTCGCCGGATGGTTCACCACGTCCCCCTCGGGGAACCCGCTTCTCAGCGGTGGCGACTACGGTCCGGAGGCGGGCATTCCGGGCATGCTCGCCCGCGTTCTCATCATCGCCCTGGTGCTGCTCTCTGTGAAGAAGCGCTGGCCCGAGGGCGATTTCGCCACGCTGCGCTTCGCACCCGACCCTGAGAAGCGCATTCGTCAAAAGCGGTCCGGTCGTCGCAGAGTTCACCCGCACGCCGTTCGATAAGGTTCTCGGTGTGACGACGCAGACCACCCTCAGCGCGCCCCTCTACGGCGCCTCGTTCCCGCAGGCGGTCTCGCGCTTCTTTCGCAAGTACGCGACGTTCAGCGGGAGGGCCAGCCGAAGCGAGTATTGGTGGTGGGTGCTGGCGAACACGCTTGTCGCCGTGGCGTTCAATGCCCTCGGACCCGTGACCGACCCACAGTGGGACTCTCGACCCGTCAACCTGCTGTCACCGTTCGCAGCGGGAGGTTCCTTTCCGTTGGCGAGCCCCGTCGGCGTGGCGTTCCTCATCTATGCGACGGCGATCCTCATTCCCGCCCTCGCGCTCACCTGGCGGCGACTTCACGACACGGATCGCAGCGGTGCGTGGTTCTTCATCGTCTTCGTCCCGATCATCGGCGCCATCGTTTTGTTCGTCTTCACCGTGTTGAGCGCGCGCCCCGCCGGTGCCCGGTTCGACCGGTAGGGCGCGAGGATCGAGCACGTCGTCGCACGAACTTGGCGGACTCGCTGACGACCGCGCGACCGACCGCTATTTGCCTTCGGCCTCGCGCGAGACCGGGGCCCACTCGGCCCACTCGTCGAGGCGCTGCTGATAGATGTGCGGAGCGATCTGGGTGGGCTGTTCACCGAAGAACACACGCAGCGGCGCCTTCTCGGCATCGACCACCCTGAGGATCGCCGATCCGAATCCGACGGGCTCGGGGCTCACGGTCCCGGCCATCCGCGCCGCCATCGCCTCGTGGAGCGGTGCGTACGCAGGAAGCGCGTCGGCAGACACAGCGGAGGATCCTGCCCAATCCGTGGCGAACCCACCGGGCTCGACGAGGGTGACCTTGATTCCGAAGCCGGCGACCTCTTGGGCGAGGGACTCCGTGAGACCTTCGAGCGCCCATTTCGATGCGTGGTAGCCGCCGAGAGACGGGAACGCGGCGACGCCGCCGATCGTGGAGATCTGGATGATGTGTCCCGATCCCTGCTCGCGGAGAAGCGGGAGAACGGCCTGCGTGACATGGAAGACGCCGAAGAGGTTCGTCTCCAGCTGGTCGCGCAGCTGCTGCGCGGTGATCTCCTCGACCGTGCCGAAGAGCCCGTACCCTGCATTGTTGATCACGACGTCGAGCCGACCGAACGATTCCTGAGCGGCCCGGACTGCGGCGAAGACCTGGTCCCGATCGGTGACATCCAGCTGAAGCGGAAGGACGGCATCGCCGTACTCTTCCACGAGGTCCTGCAGTGTGTCCGTATTGCGCGCCGTCGCGGCCACCCTGTCACCTCTCTGCAGCGCCGCGACGACGAACTCCCGGCCGAAGCCCTTCGACGAACCGGTGACGAACCAGACCTTGCTCATGATGCTCCTCGATGTTCTTCGACGTCTTGTGACGCCATGTGCAACTATATGCCTGTTTTGACACCGGGTGTCAAGTACGCCCTCGGTGCTAGTATGGAGACATGAGCGAGGACACGCCCCTGCCGATGCGCGCTCGCACACGGAGGCTCGTGCAGACCGAGCTGACGTCGGTGGCGCAGGATCTGTTCGTCGCCCAGGGGTACGACGCGACCACCGTCGATCAGATCGCCGCAGCGGCGGGGATGTCCAAGCGCACGTTCTTCCGCTACTTCCCTTCCAAGGACGACCTGGTGATCGGCAAGTACGACCTGTTCGCCGACCGCATGGCAGAAGCGCTGGACGATCGCCCCGCCGAGGAGCCGGTCTGGGTGTCGCTGCGTCGCGTCTTCGACATCACGCTCGACTACGTCCAGGACGACCGGCAGCGTGCGCGCAACGACGCGATGGACGAGATCGTGCGCAGCTCTCCGCAACTGAACGCTCGATATCTCGAGCGGATGCAGCGCGTGCAGCAGCTCCTCATCGGGCGCGTCGCCACCAGGCTCACCGGCCAGGATCCGGACCCCGCAGACCCCACCGCCGCCGCACTCGTGGGTGCCGCCTTCGCCTGCATGCAGGCCGCACGCAGTGCCTGGTTCGCCTCGGACCGGAGCGCTCCGTTCGGTGACTACCTCGACACGGCCATGGCCGCCTTCCAGACGATCCGCACGACGACCGACCGTGGCGCCGGCCCCCACTCGGGCTGAGTCGACTCCCCGGCGACGAAACCGCAGCAGAATCGAAGAGCGCGCGATCAGCGTTCGAGCACCAGCGCGATGCCCTGACCGACGCCGATGCACAACGCCACGACGGCCACGCCGCTCCCCCGTCGGCGGAGTTCGTGGGCGGCACGCGCGAGGACACGCCCGCCAGATGCACCCAACGGATGCCCGATCGCGATCGCACCGCCGTGCACGTTCACGATCTCGGGATCGACGTCCGGCCATCCCGCGAGGCACGCCAGCGACTGGGACGCGAACGCCTCATTCAGCTCGACCAGGTCGACCTCGGACCAGGTGCGCCCCGCACGGGTGAGCGCGCGATTCGCGGCCTCGACCGGTGCGATGCCGAACACGTCGGGGTCGTTGCCGAACACGCCGCGACCCGCGATGCGCGCGAGCGGCTCGGTGCCGACGGCCCCTTCGCTCCCGAGCAGCACGGCGGAGGCACCGTCGCTGATGGGTGACGAGTTGCCGGCGGTGACCGTGCCGTCGGTCGCGAACAGCGCACGCAGCCCACCGAGCTTCTCGAGGGTCGAGTCCTCGCGGATGCCCTCGTCGCGGGTGAGCGCAGCGCCGGGCACCTCGACGATCTCGTCCGCGAAGACACCGCGGCTCCAGGCCTGCGCTGCACGCTGGTGGCTGCGCAACGCGAAGGCATCCTGCTCGTCCCTCGAGATCCCGAACATCGTCGCGAGCTTCTCGGCGGACTCCCCGTTGGAGATCGTCCACTCCTTCGGCAGAGCGGGGTTCGTCATCCGCCAGCCGATCGCCGTGTTCCACATCTGCTGGTTGCCGACCGCCGGCCACGGCTTCGCCGACTTCTCGACGACGAACGGCGCGCGACTCATCGACTCGACGCCCCCGGCGAGCACGATCTCGGCATCGCCCGACTCGATCGCCCGCGACCCCTGGATCACCGCCTCGAGGCTCGACCCGCAGAGCCGGTTCACCGTCGCGCCCGGCACCGTCGTCGGGAAGCCGGCGAGGAGCGCGGCGAACCGGGCGACGTCGCGGTTGTCCTCACCGGCCTGGTTCGCATCGCCCAGGAGCACGTCGTCGATGCGTGCGGGGTCGATGCCCGTCCGCTCGACGACGGCGCGGAGCGTCACGGCGGCGAGGTCGTCGGGGCGGATCCCGGCGAGCGCCCCGCCCGCGCGCCCGAACGGGGTACGGACGGCGTCGTAGACGAAGGAGGCGGTCATGAGAGTTCCAATCCGGTCAGAGCGCGGAGCGTCTCGAGGGTGTTCTCGCCGAACGTCTCTCGCACCGAGAACCCTGCCGGCGTGACGTCGAAGATCGCGTGATCGGTGTAGACGCGTGTGACGCACCCCACTCCCGTGAGCGGGTACGTGCAGTCGTCCACGAGCTTGGATGAGCCGTCCTTGGCGAGCAGATCGGTCATCACGAACACCTGCTTCGCACCGATCGCCAGATCCATCGCTCCACCGACCGCCGGGATGGCTCCGGGTGCCCCCGTCGACCAGTTGGCCAGGTCGCCGTTCTGCGCCACCTGGAACGCTCCGAGCACGCAGATGTCGAGGTGCCCGCCGCGCATCATCGCGAAGGAGTCGGCGTGGTGGAAGTACGAGGCTCCGGCGAGGGCCGTGACCGGTTGCTTCCCTGCGTTGATGAGGTCGGGATCGATGCGATCGGATGCCGGCGCCGGTCCCATCCCGAGCAGCCCGTTCTCGGTGTGCAGGACGATCTCGAGGTCGTCCGGCAGGAAGTTCGCGACCAGCGTGGGGGCGCCGATACCGAGGTTGACGATCGCACCCTCGGGGATGTCGGCAGCGATGCGCGCCGCCAGCTCGTCGCGGGTGATCCGGGTACTCATCGTCCACTCTCCGCTCCGGTGGCCAGCGGGCGCCCTTCGATGTCGACGCCTCCGGTGAAGCCGTCGCCATCGAGCCAGGCGCGTCGTCCGACCGCGACGACCCGATCCACGAACAGCCCCGGCGTCACGACGGTTTCAGGGTCGAGGGACCCGAGGGGCACGATCTCGTCGACCTGCACGATCGTCGTGGTCGCAGCGGTGGCCATGACGGGTCCGAAGTTGCGGGCGGTCTCCCGATAGACCAGGTTGCCCCAGCGGTCGGCGGCCCGTGCGCTGACGAGGGCGACATCCGCGGAGATCGGGTACTCCAGCACGAAGCGACGGCCGTCGATCGTGCGCTCCTCCTTGCCCTCCGCGAGCTGCGTGCCCACGCCCGTGGGAGAGAAGAACGCCCCGATACCCGCGCCCGCAGCGCGGATGCGCTCGGCCAGGTTGCCCTGCGCGACGATCTCGAGCTCGATCTCCCCCGCCCGGTACAGACCGTCGAACACCCAGGAGTCGTGCTGACGCGGGAAGGAGCAGACGATCCGTCGCACCCGGCGTTCCGCGAGCAGAGCCGCCAGACCGATGTCCCCGTTCCCCGCGTTGTTCGCGACGATCGTGAGGTCCCGCGCTCCCTGGGCGATGAGCGCGTCGATGAGCTCGACGGGCTGTCCTGCCCGGCCGAAACCGCCGATCATCACGGTCGCGCCGTCGGCGATCCCTGCCACTGCCGTCGCGGCATCCGGAACCGTCTTGTCGATCACGAGCGGCCCTCGCCGTCGTGGTCACCGGGCTGTGTCGAGAAGACCTCGCCGGCGATCCGGAACGCGGTGTTCGCGGCGGGGACACCGGAGTAGACGGCCGACTGCAGGATCACCTCGCGGATCTCCTCGATGGTGAGACCGTTGCGCCGTGCGGCGCGCAGATGCATCGCGAGCTCTTCGTGGTGCCCGTGCGCGATGAGCGAGGAGAGCACGGCGATCGATCGCGACCGGCGGTCGAGTCCGGGACGAGACCAGACATCTCCCCAGGCGACCCGGGTGATGAAGTCCTGGAAGTCCGCGGTGAGGTCCGTGGTCGCGGCGATCGCTCGGTCGACGTGCGCATCGGAGAGCACTTCGCGGCGCACCGCCATCCCCTGCGCTCGGCGCTCGTCATCGGTGAGTCCGGTCATGATCGGCCTTCCTTCGTGAAGAACTCGGTCAACAGCTGCTCGACCGCGACGGGATCGTCGACCGGCGCGAGGTGCGAAGCCTCCGGGATGCCGCGAGCCCGGCCGTGGCGCACGCCGTCGGCGATCTCGCGGGCTGAGGTCTCCGGCGTCACCGCGTCATTTGCGCCCCAGACCGCGAGCACCGGCGTCCGGATCTCGCCGAGGCGGTCCCGGACGTCGAATTCGGCGAGCGCCTCACAGCACAGGGCATAGCTCTCGTCGTCGGTGTCCTGCAGCACGTGCAGCAGCCGTCCGGTCACGTCGGGGTGCGCGGCGACCGAGCCGGGCGCGAACCAGCGCTGCGCGGACCCGATGATCAGCGACGACGTCGACTGCGCGCGCACCTGGGCCGCCCGGTCATGCCAGCCCTCCGGCGTTCCGATCGCGGCGCCGGAGCAGAGGATCGCGGCACTCTCGACGAGTTCAGGATGCCGGAGCATGATCTCCAGACCGACAGCGCCGCCGAGGGACACCCCGGCGTAGCGGATGCGGTCAGCCCCGAGATCCGCCCCGACATCGGCGACGGCATCGGCGACGGCATCGGCGAGATCCGCGACGGAGAACGGCGCATCCGCCGGGGGCGCCGCACCGTGCCCCGGCAGATCCCAGAGGACCACGCGGTGAGTCCGTGCCAGTGCGGGGACGACGCCCTCCCAGAGGATCGCCGACGTGCCGAGCGAGGGGCCGAGCACGAGGAGCGGGGCATCGGCGGGGCCGACCGGGTCGGTGACGGCGATCGTGGTCATGAGCGGTCTCCGTGCTCGCCGGTGTAGGCAGCGGGGTCGATCAGGTCGGCGATGTCGAGGTCGGCGGCCTCGGGGAGCGCGCGCAGCAGCGAACCGAGGTCCGCCCCCGCGTCCGCCTCTCGGATGAGCGCGTCGAAGCGGTCCCGCCCGATCAGCGGAACGAGCACGAGCGCCAGACGTTCGCTGACCAGCAGGCCACCGGTGAGCGCGAGGTTGTGCGCCGCGGCGCAGGCGTCCACCCGGAGGTTCTCGGACAGTGAGACGGCATGGGCCGAAGCGCCGAGCGCCAGGCGCAGGAGTTCGCGCAGGGTCGGCCATTCCGCATGCCAGGAACCGGCCGGGCGCTCGTCCGCGGCGAGCGCGGCCGCGAGGTGAAGCGTGGCACCGAGCTGCGGGGCACGAAGCGCTGCCGAGCGGATGAGGGTCGATGCGACCGGATTCTGCTTCTGCGGCATGGCCGACGATCCGCCACGCGTGCCTTCCCTGAGCTCTCCGATCTCGGTGCGACTGAGGGTCGCGACGTCGCCGGCGATCTTGCCGAGCGCATCGAGTGCCTGCACGAGCGCATCGCCGAGTTCGGTGACGGGCCACCGGGTGACCTGCCAGGATTCCGGGGCGTCGTCGAGGCCGACCCGCGCGGCGAACGCGGTGACGAGAGCCCGGGCGTCGACCGCGGATCCCGTGATCTCGAGGAACGAGGCGCGGGTCCCCGCGGCACCGGCGAGTTGGGCGGGGAGGGTGAGCGCGTCCAGGCGCACGAGGGCGCGATCGATGCCGCGCCGCCAGGTGGCGATGCGGGCGCCGAGGGTCATCGGCACGGCGTGCTGCGTGAGCGTCCGTGCCGCCACCACGGTGTCGCCGTGTCGCGTGACGACGTCGTCCAGGTTCGCCGTGACTCTGCTCAGCGACTCCCGCAGCCGGTCGACGGCGGCGCGGGCGGCGATCATGAGTGCGGTGTCGATGATGTCCTGGCTGGTGGCGCCGCGGTGCACCCACACCCGCTGATCGGCGGCGACGAGGGCCCTGAGCTGACCGACCAGGGGGATCACCGGGTTGCCGCCCGCGACGGCATCCGCCGCGAGCGCGTCCGCGTCGATCATGTGGTCGAACACCGCGTCGATGATCGGGTGCTCGTCGGACGCCAGCATCCCGATGTCCGCGTATGCCGCGACCAGCGCCCGCTCGGCGGCGAGGAGCGCATCGAGCACCGCCCTGTCGCCGACGAGGCGATCATGCCCGACCGTGAGCGGGGAGAGCAGTCCGAGGTCGAAGGAAGTCATCCGTGTCCCCTCTCCCGCACGGCGCGGCTCATGCGTTCAATAGACAAGGAACACCGTCTCCCCCTCGCCCTGCAGGCGGATGTCGTGCTGCAACCCTCCCTCGTCGGTGCGGATCGCGACCAGGGTGTTCCGCTCTTCGGGGGTCAGCGATGAGAGCAGCGGATCGGCGGCGAGCGCGGCGACGTCGTCCGGCAGGTAGATACGGGTGTGCAGCTTGTCGGGCAGACCGCGCGCATAGATGATCGCGGCGAAGAACGGGGCACGCCCAGGGGAGGCACCCGGGTTCCTCGTCCAGAACTCGTAGTGACCATCGTCGTTCGCGAAGGCCCGGCCGAAGCCGGTGAAGGAGTGGTCGTCGCGGCGGAAGGCTCCGCGTACACGGGGCACTGCGCCGTCGGCGTCCGCTCCGAAGATCTCGATGAAGGCATCGGGGATCGGGTTCCCCGCTCCGTCACGCACGGTGCCGCCGAGCAGGATGCTTCCCGGCGCGTGGGGGAACGCGATCTCGTGCATCTTCGTATACTCGACGCCGTAGGCGAAGAACGGGCCGACGGTCTGGCCCGGTGTGGGCCGGTGGGTCCTCGCGGGCACGGTCATGCGTCGTCCTCCTGCTCGAACCAGGTCGCATCGGGACCGTCGACGACGATGTCGAAGCGGTAGCCCGTCGACCACTCCGGCGATGTCAGGTCGTGGTCGTACACCCCGACGAGGGCGTCGCGGTCCTTCTGCCGCCAGATGGTGTTGTAGATCGGATCGAGCGCGAAGAGCGGGTCGCCGGGGAAGTACATCTGCGTCACGAGGCGCTGGGTGAAAGAAGAGCCGAACACCGAGAAGTGGATGTGCGCGGGGCGCCAGGCGTTCACGTGGTTCTTCCACGGGTACGGGCCCGGCTTGATGGTGGTGAAGAGGTATTCGCCGTGGTCGTTCGTCACCGCTCTTCCCGCGCCCGTGAAGTTCGGATCGAGCGGAGCAGGGTGCTGATCGCGCTGATGGATGTATCGACCGGCCGAGTTCGCCTGCCAGATCTCGATGAGCTGGTTCGCGATCGGGCGCCCCCACGAGTCGAGCAGTCGCCCGCGCACCGTCATCCGCTCGCCGAGGGGCTCACCGGAGTGCTGGATCGTGAGGTCCGATTCGATCGCCGCGACATCGCGCTGTCCGAACGCGGGCGAGAGCAGCTCGATGGTCTCCGGGTCGACGAGCTGGGGGTTCTTGGTCGGATGCCTCAGGATGCTCGACCGGTACGGACGGAAATCACGGATCGTGGCGGGAAGCCGCTCCCCCGTCGCCGCGCGGTCGGCGAGCGAGGCGTGCACGTCGGCGATCTCTTGTGTGATGCTGGCCTGCGTCACCTGGTCCGGTGAGGCCAGCAGCGTCTCGGGGGCCGCGACGGCGGTTCCGGCTGCAGAGGTCATGGCGTCTCCTTCGACACGGCGGTGACAATGACAGCATCCTGTTCCCTCCCGCTCAGAATCGGTGGCACATTCCCACTGAATGGGAGTCGATACTTTCGGGTGTGGCATGATCTCGGCATGGCCAACTCCCCCTCCGGCGATTCCGTGACGGAGCGTCTGATCCGCGTCCTCGAGACCTTCACCCCGGCGCGCACGGTGCAGACCGCAGCCGATATCGGCAGGCGCGCCGGCCTCCCCGCCTCCAGCGCGCATCGCATCGTCGGCGAGCTGGTGGACGCGGGGATGCTGGAACGCGATGATGACCGGCGCATCCGCATCGGCATGCGGCTGTGGGAGCTCGCCACCCGGTCGTCGCACGCCCTGCGGCTGCGACAGGCCGCGATGCCGTCGATGGAGCGTGTGCAGTCGCGGGTGCGCGAGCACACACAGCTCGCGATCCTCGAACAGGACGAGGCGCTGTTCCTCGAGCGGTTGAGCAGTCCCGAGTCCGGATCGAACGTGACACGCATCGCCGGGCGCCTTCCGCTGCACGCCTCGTCCTCCGGCCTCGTGCTGCTCGCCTACGCGGATCGCGCGCTGCAGGAGCGGGTGCTCTCGGGTCCGCTGATGTCGGTGACGAGCGAGACCATCACGGAGCCGTCGCTCCTCCGCCGCAAGCTCACCGAGGTGCGCACGATCGGACATGCCGTCGCCCCCGGCTACATCGAGGCGGTATCCACGGGCGTGGCCGTGCCCGTCCACGACGAGACCGGTGACGTGGCGGCCGCGCTCTCAGTCGTGCTCCGAAGGGATGCGCCGACCGAACCCGCGCTCCGGGAGCTCTTCGCCGCCGCACGGGAGATCGAGCGCGCACTCGGCGGACGCCGATGACGCTGAATCCCATTCAACGGTAGAGCGTGAGTCCGGCTCCACGGAGTCGCCCACACTGACTGGCGAACATCCGTCGAAGGAGACGCCATGACCACCACCGTCCGCACCCGTGTCGCGATCGTCGGCGCAGGGCCCGCAGGTCTTCTGCTGTCACACCTCCTCGCCGAGGCCGGAATCGAATCGATCGTGCTCGACCGCCGGAGCCGTGCGGAGATCGAGTCGACCATCCGCGCCGGCATCCTCGAACAGGAGACCGTCCGGGTGCTGAGTGAGTCCGGCGCGAGCGAGCGGGTGCTCGCGGTCGGCACCCGCCACGACGGTATCGAACTGCGCTTCGAGGGCGAGGGACACCGCATCGACTTCCCGTCACTGACAGGGCGGAGCGTCTGGTTGTACCCGCAGCACGAGGTGCTCAAGGACCTGATCGCCGCGCGGCTCGCGGCTGGCCAGGACCTCCGATTCGAGACCGAGGTCACCGGTGTCGGCGACGTCGAGACCGATCGGCCGTGGGTGACGGCGACCACTGCGGACGGCGACGCGGTGCGGATCGACGCCGACTTCGTGGTCGGCGCCGACGGCTCGCGCAGCGTCGTCCGCCCCGCGGTCACCGGTTCGTCGACCGGCGGCTATTTCCGGGAGTACCCGTTCGCGTGGTTCGGCATCCTGTGCGAGGCCCCGCCGAGCGCGGACGAACTGATCTACAGCAACTCCGCCGAGGGTTTCGCACTCATCAGTCAGCGCAGCGCGACCGTGCAGCGCATGTACTTCCAATGCGATCCGGACGCCGCCCCGGGCGCCCTGTCGGACGAGGAGATCTGGGAGACCTTGCAGGCGCGGGTGCCGGGCACCGCCCTCGCGACCGGACCCGTCATCCAGCGCGACGTCCTCCGGTTCCGCAGCTTCGTGGCGCACGAGCTGCGGCACGGGCGCGCGGTGCTCGTCGGCGATGCGGCCCATACGGTTCCGCCGACCGGGGCGAAGGGCATGAACCTCGCGGTCGCCGACGTCGTGCTGCTCGACCGCGCTCTGCAGGCGCTTCTTCTCGAGAACGACGCCCGCCTCATCGACGCCTTCGCCGAGACGGCACTGCAGCGCATCTGGAAAGCGCAGCACTTCTCCTGGTGGATGACGAGCATGCTGCACACCGCACGCGATGCGAGCGACTTCGACCGTCGGCGCCAGATCGGCGAGCTGCGATCGGTCGTCGAGTCGGAGGCGGGGCAGACGTTCCTCGCCGAGGCGTACACGGGTTGGCCGCACGAAGGTTCGCCCGGGCGCTCGTGAACGGCTTCGCGGCGAGGACATACTTGCGCGCACCCAGCGCGGCATAGTGATGCACCGCACCCCGGACACGCTGTTCGCGAGCGCACCGGCAGTCGCTACGGAGCGTGGCAGCAAGGCGACCACCGTCTGGCGATATCAGGAGTCGTTGTCGGCGGGCGCGAGCGCCCGTGCGATGAACACGGACGCGGGAATGTGGCCGACGGCGAGGACGACAGCAGCGGCGGCGATCCACGGGTTACTCAGCCAGGCAGCGGCGCTGAGGAACACGACGACCGGGAGGGTCGCCATCGGCACGGGAACCACCCACCACGGCCGATAGAGTGTCGCCCCTTCCCGCCCCGTGAGCAGGTAGCGGGCCCATAGTGCGTAGTAGCCGCCCAGGCCGCAGAACGTGGGGATCGCCCACCAACCGGCGAGTTCGCCCTGCTGGGTGATCGCGGGCACCACCAGGCACAGGGCCTGACCCGCGCGTTCAATCCATCCGAGCGCGCGTGGCACATGTGCGACGGGCCGCGGGGTCTGTGGCGGGAACAGCACCAGCAGCAGGTTGGGGGCGAGCACAGCGAGGCTGATGATCAGGCCCAGGGTCGAGAATCCCACACCCGGAGGCTACCGCCCACAGAGTCCGCTTCTCAGTGTTGAACATCGAGGGCTCATACACCGCTGCGATCTCTTCCATGGTTGCAGCCTACGAAGCCGCATCCGAGCGTCCGGCACGAGCGATCCGATGATTGTGCATCGCCAGTACGGCGAATGCCGCTGCGGGACCGGCGATGTGGTCGTCGAGCTGGGAGCACCTGAGCGACAGGGGAACACCGTGCGGTCCCGCGCCTGCCGCGTGACCTGAGCCGGCTCAGGCGGCGGCGTGCGCCGTCGAGAAGGCGGTGCGCTAGCCGGTTTTCTAGACGTCTGTCTAGAAACAGATGTACGATGGATGCATGATGCGCGGCGCCGTGACGGCAGACATCGCAACCGTCCGAGACTCGATCCGTGCCTCGTCGGACCCCAGGGTCGCGGCGACCCGGACGCGGCTCTCCGACGCTGTGAGATCGTTGGCGCTCGCGGGCCGGGCGATCACGGTGAGCAGTCTCGTCGCCGAGGCGCGAGTGAGTCGTGCCACGTTCTACACCCACTTCTCGGGCATCGACGATCTCGCCCTCCATCTGCAGGAGCAGGCATTCCGCGACATCGCGGCCGAGACCCGAGCGCACGGCATCTCGGCCTCAACCGACGACTCCGCGATGGCGCGGTCGCAGCGCGCGCTGATCGAGCACTACGCGACGTACCGTGCGCTCTACGCGGCAGCTTTCAGCGTCGCGGTGCCTCGGGGTGCGGAGTCGCGCGTCGCGGAGCTGATGAAGGTCGAGATCCTCGCGCACATACGCGAAATCACCTCGCCGCCGCCCGGGATCGATCCGGACATCGCCGCCACCTACATCGCGCACGCCGCGACCGGGCTCATCGCGTCCTGGGTCCTCGACGACCTCACGGCACGACCCGACGAGATCGCGGAGCACCTCACGCAGCTCATGCCGCGCTGGATGATCTCCGGCCAGCCCACGTCCGCCGGAGACACCGACGGCCCCAGAAGAAAGAAGAACCAGCAATGAAGGCAACACTCGTCCGCGAGATCGGCGCAGGATTCGTCAGTGCGGACATCGACATCGCCCAGCCCATCGGTCGCGAAGTGCTCGTCGACGTGAAGGCATCCGGCCTCTGCCACACTGACCTCACCATGTCCCGCTTCGAGATGGGCAACCCTCTACCCGGCGTCTTCGGACACGAGCTCGCCGGCGTCGTCACCGCGGTCGGTCCGGACGTGACGGACATCGCAATCGGCGACCATGTCGTCGGCTGCCTCGTGCAGTACTGCGGCGCCTGCGAGAAGTGCCTGTCCGGCAAGGTCTTCCAGTGCCTCCACCCGGAGAAGACCCTCCGCGCACCGGACGAGGCGCCGCGGCTCAGCGAGAACGGCGCACCCGTGGGGCAGGCCTTCGGGCTGGGCGGGTTCGCCCAGCAGGCTCTCGTGCACGAGAATCAGCTCGTGACGGTGCCGGACGAAGTTCCGTTCGCCCAGGCGGCACTCCTCGGCTGCGGCGTCGTCACCGGCGCAGGCTCCGTCCTCAACACCGCGAACGTGCAGGCGGGCGACGCCATCGTCGTCATCGGCGCCGGAGGGGTGGGTCTGAACGCCATCAACGGCGCGGTCATCGCCGGTGCGACCACGATCATCGCCGTGGACATCGCCGACGACAAGCTCGCGAAGGCGAAGGAGTTCGGGGCCACTCACGCCGTGAACTCGACGGAGGTCGACCCGGTCGCCGCCGTGCACGAGATCACCGGCAACGGCGCGGATGCGGTGTTCGACTTCGTCGGCACGAAGACCGTGGCGGAACAGGGGCTGGAGATGGCCGCGCCCGGTGGTGGCCTCTACCTCATCGGTGTCATCGATCCCACCTCGCACATCGACGTGCATCAGGTCGGACTGATCGGTTCTCAGAAGCGCATCCAGGGCGTCTACATGGGCTCGACCACGGCCAAGCGAGACATCCCGATGTACGCGAAGCTCTACCTCGAGGGCCGGTTCGAGCTCGACTCGCTGCTGTCGAAGGAGATCGCGCTCGACGAGGTCAACGAGGGCTACGACGCTCTCAAGGACCCGAGCGTCACGCGCGTCGTCATCACGTCGCTCTGACCCGACCTCGTGCGTGGGAGGACGCCCATCAGGCGTCCTCCCACGCACGGTCGACCCGCATCAGGGACGACGACGGGAAAGCAGGGCGAACGCGGTCTCCGCGATCGAGGCCAGACGGGCGGGACTGTGACCGTAGGCACCAGTCAGGTCGTCATCGTGATTTGGATGCGCCGGTCAAGATCATCGAGCTCGGCAAGAAGCTCGGACGCAACCCATACGCGGTCTCTCTTGCGTCCGGTGATCTCCTCGATGAACCCGGCTGCGGCGAGCTGATCGATCGCCAGGTAGGCTGCGGGCGTAGATGCGCCGGATCGCCGCTCGATCTCCGCAGCGGTCATGACCGGGTGGTCGTAGAACGCGGGGATCAGCGCTGCAGCTGCAGAGCCCTTCCGTGGCTTCAGCTCATCCATCCACTCGTCCGGGAGGGCCTTGATGCGAGCGATGGAGTCGCGCGAGCAGATCGCGGCAGACCGCGCCGATCGTGCGAAGAGGTCGATTAGCGGTGATGGCTCGCCCTTGCGATACTCGCCGAGCGCGGCGAAGTAGTCGTCGCGCTTCGCAAGCAGACCGCTTGCGAGGGGGACGACGGCGTTGCGGGTCACACCCCGCCGACGGAACACGGCCGACACCAGGGCGCGACCGATGCGGCCGTTGCCGTCGGTGAAAGCGTGGATCGACTCGAATTGGGCATGACCGATAGCAGCCTGCGTCATCACAGGCACGTCGTCGCGGTTGAGGTAGGTGATGAGGTCGTCGACCAGCGCGGGCACCCGCACAGGATCCGGTGGGACATGCAGGGCGCCTCGGGGCGAATAGTCGCTTCCGCCGATCCAGTTCTGCATGTCGCGCAGCCGCCCGGCGTAGCCCGCCTCCATCGGATCGCCCTTCATCAGAGCGCGGTGCGCCACCAGCAGATCGTCGAGTTCGAAGCGCCCGCGCTCTCCGACGACCGTGACCAGGCTGTGCAGCGCGGTGCTCGCGGCCACCATACTCGTCGCTGAGGTGTTCGAGCGGTTTCCGGCCAGGGCCTTGGCGTAGTCGACCGCATCAGCGGTGATGCGCTCGATCTTCGACGAGGCGACGGACTCGGTGCGGATCATGAAGCGGCTCATCGCCACCGAGTGCCCCTCGGCATCGGTATCCGCCTGCGCCACGGCGAGCAGCGCCTCCTCCGAGGTGACCGTCGTCTTGACAGGCGGCAGGTAGTCCAGCTTCGAGATCGTCGGAGGGATAGTCGCGTCCACGGAACTGAGCATCCGATCAGCCCGGGTTCCACCGCGCAACCGCTGACGCCAAGGCAGCGTTTCGACATTGTGTGCAGGCCACGGGGTCCCAGCGAGCTCAGGAGATTCCATACCGAGATTTTCTCCTGTATTACTCAAGTTTGCTAGGTCCAAAGTTGAATAACGAGAGTGCTATTCCAGGAAAAGTCGGAAGGACGCGCATCGCAGGCGTGGCGTCCAGGCAGGCCGTTCTCGACACTGCTGACGCGTGCGGCGCGCGACATCGCACCTCGCGCATCACGGGGCGGCTCGCCGAGAGCCCTTGCAAAGCATGCCATCGGGACACCGACGAGATCTGCACCACAGATGCACCACGCCCCATCCCGAATACGGAAAAACCCCCGATTTCTCGGGGGTTTCCATGGCGGTGACGGTGGGATTTGAACCCACGGTAGGGGGTTACCCTACACAACTTTTCGAGAGTTGCACCTTCGGCCGCTCGGACACGTCACCGCGGAATAGCTTACGCGAGAGCGGGCGAGCGCGCGAATCGGGCGCCCAGAGCATTCACCAGGCGGCGGCGACCTCTGCGTGCGTGCGCAGGATGCCCTCGGTCGATCCGGCCGGTGCACGACCGATGCCGCACTCGGTGGCGACCCCGAACCGCTCCGCGAACGGGCGGGCGGCGGCGACACGGCGCGCGGCCCCTTCCGCGCCGTCTTCGCGGTGGACGAGTCCGAGGTACAGCTCTTCGACGGGTGCGAGGTCGGCGAGAGGGGCGAAGTAGCCTTCGTCGTCGCGCTCGATCGGCACCGGCAGGTGCAACCAGGTGAGGGGACGCGCCGTCGCCGCCAGGACCGCGTTCGCGTAGCGGACCAGGTTCGCGGAATCGGTCGGCTCGATGAAGTGCTTCTCCCCCGCGTCGCCGTAGCAGAGGTGCACGCCGACCTCCACGCCTGCCGGCACGGCGTCGATCAGTTCGGCCAGCCGCGCGACGAGGCCGTCGAACGGATCACCGGGCCACCAGGCCTCCATGACCGCTCCGTAACCGGCTGCTCGCTCGATGATGCCCATCTCGCTGGCCACATCCCACTGCACAGCAAGGTCATCGTGCGGGATCGCCTCGAGGATCTCCTCGAGCTCACGCAGGATCGCGGCGGTGTAGACGGGCTCGATCGCCGCCCGGTCGTCCCCACGGAAGAAGGAGGAGATCACGGCGAGCGGTGTCGGCAGCGACACCTGGAACCGCACCTCGGCCGGCACGAGACCCTCCGCACGGAGGCGCGTGAACACCGCGTACGACTCGATCGCGGCCGCCGCGTATCCGAGCGCGGGAAGTTCGATGCCCGCTGCGTCCACGCCCTCGCCGATGCGCAGACCACGGGCGTCGATCCCGGCCGGGAACGGGATGGGCTCGTCGCCGATGCGCTCGATCCCTTCGGCCTGGCCGATCACATCGGGCTGGAACATGATCCAGTGGAATCGTTTGCCGACCTCGCCGTCCGGGATGCGCCGGAGGCGGGCGCCGAGCACATCCACGGCTGTGCGGATCGTCGTCTCGGCATCGTCGAAGTTCACACTGCCCACGAGGAGGGCGCCCTGCGGCTGAGTCATCACCCCAGGATATCGGCGCGGGATTCCGCGCTTTTCTCCGGCCGGCCACCGGGCGGCGGGACGCCCGAAGAGTTAGGATGTCCTAAGAACCCGCCGCCTGTGGGGGCAGCGATGACGGGAAGGGTACGCAGTATGGGCTTCATCACCTCGGAGGCGCTGGCCGACACCGGCTACGTGGTCCTCGACGATCACTCCGCACCGGGCGACCCCGCCGAATGGCTCGACCTGGAATACGTCCGCTGGCGCTCCTCCGGCGTCACGCGCTTCGCCCCGCTCGCCAGCTACGCGGGCGACGTGGACTGCAACGGCTTCTGGAACCACACGCCGCCGCGCACCGACAAGGACGGCGTGTGGATCGACTCCCAGGTGGCGATCGCGCCCACCCTGCAGCGTCGCGCGCTGGAGCCCGGCGCGGGCATCGGACGGTGCCGCGTGATCGAGCTGCAACCGAACGAGTACGCCGATGCGATCTACAACCTGCATCAGGACGACAACAACCGCCTCAACGAAGAGGGCACCGGCTGGGTCGTCCGCGGATTCTTCAATCTGTCCGACGACACCGAGTCGATGCTGATCCTGCGCGCCGACCGCTTCGACCCGGCGACCGAGGTCCGGCTGCCGCTCCGCGCCGGCTCGCGCATCATCGTCGACACCCAGCGCTTCTGGCACGCGGTCTGGCATCGCGGCACCGCACCCCGCTACGCACTCATCACCTCCTGGACCAGCGGCCCCGAACTCGACGCGTACATCGCGGCGAACCACGGCGACCCGCATCCGCCCACCGTCGACCTCGATCCGCAGTTCGTCGATGAGGCGCAGGTCGAGTTGCACCGCCGCATCGAAGAGCGCCGCCGTGCCTTCGAAGCGCAGGGCATCGTGATGGAACCGCCCGTCGACATGAACGCCTGACCCGCGAGGGGTCCTCACTCAGAGCGTGCGTCCGCCGTCGAGTCGCACCACGCGGTCGACGGTGCCCGCAGGCGGCAGCACGTGCGAGATCAGCAGCACGGACTGCGACCCCGCAGCCGCAAGCAGATCACGCAGCAGCGCATCGGACGCCTCGGGGTCGACCCCGGCCGTCGGCTCGTCGAGCACCAGCACCGGGAAACCGCGTAACAGGGCCCGGGCGAGCGCGATCCGCTGCGCCTGCCCGCCGGACACGAGTGCGCCACGGTCGCCGACCCGCGCATCGAGACCGCCGCGCCCCCGCGCCCACTCCCCGAGCCCCACCCGGTCGAGCACGGCGAAGAGTTCCTCATCATCCGCGGTGTCGCGCGCGAAGAGCAGGTTCTGACGGATGTCCTCGTCGAACAGCTGAGGGCTCTGCTCACACAGGCCGATGACCCGGCGCAGCGTCGGACCGGACAACTCCGACGCGTCGCGGTCCCCGATCCGGTACTCGCCCTCCACGCGGAGGAAACCGACGAGGGCCGCGGCCAACGAGCTCTTCCCGGCCCCGCTCGATCCCGTCACCAGCACCCGCTCACCGGGTCGGAGATCCAGGTCGACGCCGGAGAGCGCCGGAGCTCCCCCCGGCCAGGACGCGCGCACGTCGCGCATCCGCACCACCGGCGTGCCGTCGACCTCGACATCCTCGCCCGCGTCGGAACGCAGCTCCGGCGGCATCCGGTCGGGCAGCACGTCGACGATGCGCTCCGCGCTCGATCGGACACTCCGCCACGACGCCGCAGCGATCGGCACGGCGCCGAAGATCTCGAACACCACCATCGGCACCAGCACCGCCACGGCCAACCACGGCCCGTCGATCGCCCCGTCGACGAGGCCGGGTGACGCGGCGGCGAGCGCCCACACCGACGCCGCTCCGGCGACCGCGGAGACCACCCCGGCAGCGACGGCCTGCGCCAGCGATGCGCGGGAGACGAGCCGACGCAACTCCCCGTCGGCGGCAGTGATCCGTGCCCGCGCCTGCTCCTCCGCCCCATACGCGAGGAGGACATCGAGGCTCGCGAAGTAATCGACCAGCGCCGCCGAGAGCTCAGCCCGACGCGCGGACACGAGTGCTTCGGCGCGGGAGCCGAACACCCAGCCGAGTCCGATCGCCACGGCCGCGGCGACCAGCAGGCAGACGGCGAGGGTGAGGGCGGCGGGCGGCGAGACGAATGCGATGAAACCGACGGCACCCACCGCGACGAGCGCAGCGACCCCCAGCGGCTGTACCACCCGCAGCGGGAGGTTCTGCAGGTTCTCGACGTCGTCGACGAGGGCCGTGAGCACTTGACCGCGGTCGGTCGAGCCGAGCCCGGCCGGCGAGAGCGGGATCAGTCGACGCACCATGTCGGCGCGTGTGGAGGCGAGCTGACGCAGTGCCGCATCATGCCCGCTCAGACGTTCGAGGTAGCGGGTGACGGCGCGCGACACAGCGAAGAACCGGACGCCGACCACGGCGATCGACAGCGGAACCAGCGAGTCGACGATCGAGGCGCTCACGATCAGCCAGCCACTGACCGCGAGCAGGCTCACGGCGGCCGCCGCGGACAGCACACCCCAGATGAGACCGGGCACGAAGCGTCCGACCGACGGCTGCGCGAGCCGGAGGATGCTGCGGACCCGCTGTCCGCGCGTCAGTCCGGTCATGCGTCCACCCCCAGCGCCACGACCTGATCCGCGATGCGGCGCGCCGACCGCCGGTGCGACACGAGCAGGATCGTCGCTCCGGCATCCGCCCGCGCGCGCAACGACTGCCACAACCGCTCCTCGGTCTCCGGGTCCAGCGCGCTCGAGGGCTCGTCCAAGGCGAGCACGCGTCCGGGATCGGTCTGCTGCCGGTACAGCGCGCGCGCCACGGCCACCCGCTGCGCCTGACCGCCCGAGAGCCCACTCCCCTGCACACCGAGTTCGAGTGCCGCGTCGATGCTCTCGGCACGTGCCTCATCCAGCGCTGCACGGACGCGGCCGGCATCCGGTGCCGGGTCTCCGAGGGCGACGTTGTCTGCGACCGTGCCGCGCATCAGCCCCGGTGCTTGCCCTGCCCAGGCCAGCCACCCGGCCGGAGCGAGCCCGCGAAGACTCTGCCCGGCGAACACGGCCGTCCCCCCATAGTCGGCAGCGCCCCGCAGCGCCGCGAGAAGCGACGACTTGCCCGAGCCACTGGGCCCCTCGATCAGCGTGATCGTCCCCGGCGTCGCGGTGAAGGACACCGGGGGCAGATCGCGCACGCACAGCCCCTCGACCACGAGCGCCGCGCCTTCCAGTCGGTCCACCTGCAGGACGGATGGACGGATGTCGGAAGCTTCGACGGCGATTCGTCCGGCATCCGTCGGAAGCTCCTGCATCCGTGCACCGGTCCGCGCTGCATCGAGCACCTCGAACACGTCCTCGGTCGCGGCGACGCCCTCGGCCGCGGCGTGGAACTGCACCCCCACCTGTCGGATCGGCAGGAACGCCTCGGGCGCGAGCAGCAGCACGAACAGCCCCACCTCGAGCGTGAGGTCCCCCGACAACAGCCGGAACCCGACCGACACGGCGATCAGGGCGACCGCGATCGAGGCCAGCAGCTCCATCGCGAACCCGGACAGGAACGAGAACCGCAGCACCTTCATGGTCTCGCGCCGGTACTCGTCTGCCGTGACCTCGATGCGGTCCGCCGCGCGCTGGTCGCGCCCGAAGAGCCGCAGCGTCGAGAGTCCCTGCACCGTGTCGGCGAACCGGGCCGCGAGCCGCTGCAACGTCTGCCACTGCCGCTTCTGCACCGTGCGCGTCGCCATCCCGATCAGGATGAGGAACAGCGGGATCAGCGGCAGCGTGATGAGAGCGGTGAGACCGCTCGGCCAGTCCTGCCACCACATCACCGCGACCAGCACGGGCGTCGCGATGACGGTCAGCACGAGCTGAGGGATGTAGCGCGCGAAGTAGGCGTCCAGCGCTTCCAGACCATGGCCGGCGGTCACCGCGAGTTCGGTCTGGTTCCGCTGCGCCAGCCACCCCGGCCCGAGTCGCCCCACCGCCGCGATCAACGCGGATCGCAGCTGCATGCCGGTCTTCGCCGCAGCACGGGTGCCCGCCGCATCGGACGCGGCGATGAGCACACCGCGAAGCAGTGCCGTGACCAGCAGCCAGAGCAGGGAAGCCGTCACGTCGCGCCCGGCGATCGCCCCGGTCACCGCATCCGTCAGCAGCCAGGCGAACACCATCACGACCGCGGTCTGGACCACGCCGATCAACGCGGATGCCGCGAGGAATCCCCTCGCGGCACCCGCGTAGCGCAGCAGTCTCGGATCGACGGGTTTCACGCGTGCGCCGGTGCCCCCTCGATGGACTTCCGGGTGACGCGCTTGCGGAAGACCCAGTACGTCCAGGCCTGGTACGCGAGCACGAGCGGCATCGCGATCAGGGCCGTCCAGCTCATGATCTGCAGCGTGTACGGGGTGCTGGATGCGTTCGCGATCGTCAGGCTGTACGCCGGATCGATCGTCGAGGGCATCACGAACGGGAACAGCGCCGAGAAGAGCATGACCACAGCGAACATCACCGTGAGCATCCCGGAGAAGAAGGCCCACCCGTCACGTCGGACGAGCGAGAACCCGACGGCCGCGATCAGACTGACCGCCGCGAGCACCCCGGTGCCGATGACGAGCCAGAGCAGCGGAGCCTCGCGGCCCATCGCGATCGCCACCGTCCAGATCACCGTTCCGGCCGCGACGAGGATCGTCGGCAGAGCAGCCTTCTTCGCCAGCTTCTGCGCATCCTCGTGCACCTGGCCATCGGTCTTGAGAGCGACGAACAGCACACCGTGCAGGAAGAACAGCAGCAAGGTCGTGACGCCGACCAGCAGCGCGTACGGGTTCAGCAGCGAGAAGAAGCCGCCGACGTAGATGTGGTTCTCATCGATCGCCACCCCCTGCACGATGTTGCCGAAGGCGACGCCCCAGAGCAGAGCGGGAACGGCCGACCCGATCACGATCATCCGGTCGAATCCGGCCTTCCACTTCACGCTGTCGCGCTGGTGCCGGTACTCGAAGGACACCCCGCGCAGGATCAGCGCGAGCAGGATCAGCAGCAGCGGCAGGTAGAAACCGCTGAACAGGGTGGCGTACCACTCGGGGAACGACGCGAACAGCACGGCACCGGCGACGATGACCCAGGTCTCGTTGAGGTCCCAGACCGGACCGATCGTGTTGATGACCTGACGGCGCGAGACATCGTTCTTGCCGAGGAACGGCAGCGACATGCCGACGCCGAAGTCGAACCCGTCGAGCACGAAGTAGCCCACGAAGAAGAACGCGACGATGAAGAACCAGAGTGTTGCGAGATCCATGATGCTCCTCCCCCTCAGTAGACGACCGACGGCAGCTGAGCCGTCTCGTCATGCGGTTGTTCTTCGGTGTCCGGGCCCTTCTGCGCGGCCTTGACGATGAGTCGGACCTCGACCACGGCGAGGGCCGCATAGATCGCGGTGAAGGCGATGAGCGATATCAGCACCTCGAGTCCGCTGACGCCCGGCGAGACGCCGTCCTGCGTGGTCATCAGCCCGAACACGATCCAGGGCTGTCGGCCCATCTCCGTGAAGACCCATCCCATGATGTTGGCGACGAGCGCGAGCGGGAACGACCAGATCGCGAGCTTCCACATCCACGGCGCCGGGGGCTTCTTGGCGCCCTTGCGGGTGAGCCACAGGCCGGCGACGGCCACGAGCGCGGCGGCCATGCCCAGGCCGATCATCCAGCGGAACGCCCAGTAGGTGACCCACAGGATCGGGGCGAAGTCCGTCAGACCGGTGGCGGCGTAGGTCTGGGCGTACTCGGCGTTCAGGTCGTTGATGCCGTGCACGCACGCGTCGAGCGTGTGCGTCGACAGCAGGGACAGCAGGTAGGGGACGCGGATCGAGAACAGTTCGGAACTGCCGTCCGGGGTGCCGAGGGTGAACAGGCTGAAGGACGCGTCCGGTCCGCACACCGTGTTGAAGGTCGCTTCAGCCGCTGCCATCTTCATGGGTTGCGCGGCGTACATCGCCAGGCCGAGCTGGTCACCCGTGAGCACGACACCCGCGGTCGAGACGATCATCGCCCACAGTCCGAACTTCAGCGAGATCCGCATGGTGTCGAAGTGCTGTCCGCGAGCGAGGTGCCAGGCGGAGACAGAGATCACGACACCGGCCGCGAACATCAGCGCGCCGAAGATCGTGTGCGGGAACGCGGCCAGCGCGACCGGGTTGGTCAGCAGCGCCCAGAAGTCGGTGAGCTCGGCTCGGTTGGTCTCGGGGTTGAACGTGTAGCCGACCGGGTTCTGCATGAACGCGTTGGCCGCGATGATGAAGTACGCCGACAGGATGCTGCCGATCGACACGCACCAGATGGTGGCCAGGTGCAGCTTCTGCGGGAGCTTGTCCCAGCCGAAGATCCAGAGACCGATGAAGGTCGCCTCGAAGAAGAACGCCAGCAGGCCCTCGAAGGCGAGCGGAGCACCGAACACGTCGCCGACGAAGCGGGAGTAGTCCGACCAGTTCATGCCGAACTGGAACTCCTGCACGATGCCGGTGACGACGCCCATCGCGAAGTTGATGAGGAAGATCTTGCCGAAGAAGCGGGTCAGGTGCAGGTACTGGACCTTGCCGGTGCGCACCCACGCGGTCTGGAAGATCGCGGCGACCAGCGCCATGCCGATCGTCAGGGGGACGAAGAGGTAGTGATAGACCGTGGTCAACCCGAATTGCCATCGGGCGAGCGCGAGCGGATCAAGCCATTCCATGCACGACTCCTGTTCTGTGCTGCCGCTGCCTCGTGCTGTCACGCAGCTGGACGGTGCAGTCCGATGCGAGGACGGCATCGCGGACGCACTCGGCTTCGAGGGGTCCGCCGGCCTCGTTCAACACGCTCTGCATGAGCTCGAGGTGCACACGGCAGAGCATCGGGCGGTCTTCGGAACGGCCCGCCGCGTGCGGGCACGGGCTGAGGTCGACCGTGAGCCGGCGGTCGTCGACCACGGGCTCGAAGCCGCTCTCCTCCAGGTGCTCCACGAGCGCGTCGAGCTGATAGGTGGCTTCACGGCCGAGGTCGGGCGCCGAATCCGGCAGCATGCTGCGCATCAGGTCGCCCCGACGAGCAGCCGCCTTGGCCTTGTCGCGCGCGACCGGGCTGGAGGCACCCGGAGCTCCGGTGGCCGCACTGTACAGCGTGCGCGGACGCCCCCGCGTAGTGCGGTGCTCGATCGTCGGGATCACGTACCCGCCTTCGATCAGGCGCTGCAGGTGCTCACGGACCGTGTTCGCGTGGAGTCCGGTCGCCTCGCACAGCTCCGCGATCGACACGGCGGCTCGGGTCTGCGAACTTCCCGCTTCGAAGAGCAAGTGCAGGATCTGCACCCGGGAGTAGCTCGAGATCGGCCCGCAGACGGGCCCGCCGTTGGCCATGTCACCAGTATTCCGTGAGATCGCGGGTTTACCCAGAGGTACGGGCCGTGAATAAACACCTGGCCGATAGGGATGTCCGATCCCGCCGATAGCCTGAGAGCATGGCCACCCGAAAACCCGCTCCTCCTGCCTACGTCTGCACGGAATGCGGCTGGACGACCGCGAAGTGGGTCGGGCGCTGCGGGGAGTGCCAGCAGTGGGGCACGGTGCAGGAACAGGCGGCGCAGACCGGCATCCTCCGCCGCGTGGGTCCGGTCGCACCGAGCGCCGAGCGGACGGCACGACCGATCACGCAGATCACGACGCAGGACGCACCGCGGCGCTCGAGCGGGGTCGGGGAGTTCGACCGCGTGCTCGGGGGTGGCGTGGTCCCCGGCGCCGCGATCCTGCTCAGCGGTGAGCCCGGTGTGGGCAAGTCCACGCTGCTGCTGGAGGTGGCCGCCCAAGCCGCCCGCGGCGGGCGACGGGTCCTGTATGCGAGCGCCGAGGAATCTCCGGGGCAGGTCCGCCTGCGCGCCGAGCGAACCGGAGCGTTGCACGACGAGCTGTACCTGGCGAGCGAGACCGACCTGGCGACCATCCTGGGGCACATCGACGAGGTCAAGCCGCAGTTGGTGATCGTCGACTCCGTGCAGACCGTCTCCTCGTCGCTGATCGACGGTGCGGCCGGTCAGCCGAGCCAAGTCCGCGAGGTCGCCGCGACGCTGATCCGCGTGGCGAAGGACCGCGATCTGCCGATCATCATCGTCGGTCACGTCACGAAAGACGGCCAGGTCGCCGGCCCCCGGGTCCTCGAACATCTGGTCGACGTCGTCTGCCACTTCGAAGGCGATCGGCAGACGTCGCTGCGCTTCATCCGCGCTCTCAAGAACCGCTTCGGTCCCACCGACGAGGTCGGCTGCTTCGAGATGACGGGCGACGGCATCGCCGAGGTCCCCGATCCCTCGGGGCTCTTCCTCTCTCAGGGCGCGACCGAACCCGGAACCTGCGTCGCGATCTCGCTCGAGGGCCGCCGCGCGCTCCCCGTCGAGGTGCAGGCCCTCACCGTGCCCAGCAACGCTCCGAATCCGCGCCGCATCGTGCACGGCCTCGACTCCTCGCGCGTGGCGATGGTGCTGGCCATCCTCGAACGCCGCGCCGGAATCCCCACCGGGACTCTCGACGTCTATGTGTCGACCGTCGGAGGCGTGCGCTTCACCGAGCCCGCGGCCGATCTCGCCATCGCGATCGCCGTCGCCGGCTCCATCCAGCAGATCGCGGTGCCGCGCACCGTCGCAGCGGTCGGTGAACTCAGCCTCGCGGGCGAGATCCGTCCGGTGACCCAGGCCGCGCAGCGGCGGTCCGAGGCGGCGCGACTCGGATACGAACAGGTCGTCGACGACCGTTCGAAGACCCTCCGTGCCGCGCTCGGCGATGTGCGGGCGCGCAACACCTCACGCCGATCCGACCGCGACATCCCGCCGTTCTGATCCGCCCGGGAGCCGTTCTGGTCCGCGCGGGAGCCGCTGGGCCTGCCGCAGACCGTCTCAGGCGTCGAGCGCCTTGAGCAGCTCGGCGGGATCGGCCTGCATGGGGTGCGGGCCGGCGATGTCCAGGAACACCGTCGTGATCGGGTGCGCGGAGAGGAACTTGCGCAGCCAGTCCGCGGTGTAGATCCCGACGCCGGGCGGCAGGTTGGCCGGCTTGTTCTTCGCATCGCTGAACAGCAGCAGGGCCAGATCACCCGTCTTCGGGTCGCGGTACGTCCAGACCTCGCCGCTGTCGAGCGGGTTATCGCGCGCGCCGGGGGTGATCAGCGGCACGACCGTGGTGCCGTGGCGCAGAGCGAGAGCGACCGCAGCGACATCCTGCTTCTCGAGAGCCTGAGCCAGGGCATCCGAGCGGAAGTCCTCGGGTGCGGGCTTCTTCTTCGAGGTCTTCGCCTTCTTCGCTGCCATGTCTCCAGCTTATTCACGGAGGAGGGCGCGGCGCGCGGAATCGACCGCGGAGACGATTGGGGCCCTCTCGAGTCCCACATTGGGGACTGGGGTACTCGAGAGGGCCCTCGGACTCTCGAGCGGCGATGTCGAAGCGCTGGGGACGCTGTAGTTCGACGCCACTGGGGATGGCTTGTGCCGCATGATGCGGAGAGTCATCTCAATGGTATCCCAAAGATGAGCACCTGTCAGCATCATGCGGCGAACGATGCTCACATCGCCGCGATTCGCACCCCACAGGGCAGATGACGACGCATTTCGAATGCTTCCTGTCACCGTCGCTTCGAAGACGGAGGCCGCTAATACAGCAGGATCTGCACGGTGCTGGGGCTCGTGAAGCCGCCGATCGACACCTCGACATGGTACGAGGCTCCCCCGCCGGGCGCGCGCTGACGATTCTCCTGGTCACAGGTCTCGACGCTCGAACGCGTCCGATCCCACGTCACCGGATCCTTGCTCGTGACGGTCGTCCCGGCGGTGAGCGTCGCGATCATGCTGCTCGGGTCCTTCTGGCAGTCGGTCGAGCGCCACCACACATCCGAACCGCTGGACACAGTGAACACCTGCGTCGTCGATCCGACGTCGATCGTGCAGTCCTTCGTGCTCTTGTTGGTCAAGGAGATCGAGAGTTTCGGCAGGACTCCGGCGGCATAGGTCTCCGCATCGGCCACCGCGGCGACTTCGACATCCTTCGCCTCACAGGCGACGATCGCGGGTGTCTGCGAGGCCGATGGATCCGGAGAAGGAGACGCCGTCCCGGGCGACGGTGAGGGCGTGGAGGTCTCCGATGAGGACGCCGACGGCTTCGGACCGGTCTCGGCGGAAGCCCACGGCTTCGCGATCAGCAGCCACACCCCGACACCGATGGCCGCGAGGAGCAGGACGAGCCCGCCGATGACGACCAGTCGCCGACGGCGGTAGACGGCGGCGGAACGACGGGGCATGTCTCCAGGCTAAGCGATCGCACCTGCGCAACCCGGGAGGCCGACGGACGGTCGTCGAGCAGGACGCACCTCAGAGCACTTTGAGCATGCGTGTGTTGCCGAGCGTGTTGGGCTTGACGTGGGCAAGGTCGAGGAACTCCTCGACACCGGCGTCACCGCTGCGCAGCAGTTGGGAGTAGACGTCGGGGTCGACGACCTGCTCCCCGATGGGTGTGAAGCCCCGACGGCTGAAGAACTCGACCTCGAAGGTGAGGCAGAACAGGCGGGAGAGCCCGAGCATCCGCGCCGTCTCCTCCAGCCGGTCGACGATGGCCCGACCGACTCCGTGATGCAACCAGTCGTCGCGCACGAGCAGGGTGCGCACCTCGCCCAGATCCTCCCAGATCACGTGCAGCGCACCGCAGCCGATCAGCACCCCGTCCGCCTCCGCCACGACGAACTCCTGCACGGATCCGTAGAGTACCGCGAGGTCCTTGCCGAGCAGGATGCGCTGCTCCACGAGGGGCTGCAGGAGGTTGCGGATGCCGATGACGTCGGCGCTGCGCGCCGGTCGGACGATGTACTCGCTCACGGCACAAGCCTATGACCCATGCCCCTGCGAAAACCCAGACGGTTCGCTCGCGGTGCGGCGCGTCGTGAGTATGACGCGCCCGGGCGATCGCATCCCGTCTGGGTTTTCGCAGGAGGGACCGGGACACAGAAGGGGCGGATGCCGCAGCATCCGCCCCTTCGTGGTTCTGTCTGACTTACTCGCCGCTGGCGACCGCCAGGTCGGGAGTGCCGGCGATCGCACCGCCACCGGTGTTGACGCCGACCGCGACCTTCTCGCCGCGCGGGCCGTGCTCGAACAGGAACTGCCCGTCCTTCGCATCGACCTTCACGTGGTCACCCGAGTTGAGCTCGCCGTGGAGGATCTTCTCGGACAGACGGTCCTCGACCTCGTGCTGCATCGCGCGACGCAGCGGTCGGGCGCCGAGCGCCGGGTCGAAGCCGATCTCGATCAGCCGCTCCTTGGCGGCCTGCGACAGCTCGATCGTCATGTCGCGGTCCAGCAGACGCTCGCCGAGGCGCTTGGTGAACAGATCCACGATCTGCACCAGCTCCTCCTTCGAGAGCTGCGGGAACACGATGATGTCGTCGACACGGTTCAGGAACTCGGGCTTGAAGTGCCGCTTGAGCTCTTCGTTCACCTTGCCCTTCATCCGGTCGTAGCTGGTCGAGTCGTTGCCCTCGATCTGGAAGCCGACGGGGCCGCCTGCGATGTCACGGGCACCGAGGTTGGTGGTCATGATGATGACCGTGTTCTTGAAGTCCACGATCCGACCCTGACCGTCGGTGAGCCGACCCTCTTCGAGGATCTGCAGCAGCGAGTTGAAGATGTCGGGGTGGGCCTTCTCGATCTCATCGAAGAGCACCACGCTGAACGGCTTGCGCCGCACCTTCTCGGTGAGCTGGCCGCCCTCTTCGAATCCGACGAACCCGGGAGGGGCACCGAACAGACGCGAGACGGTGTGCTTCTCACCGAACTCGCTCATGTCGAGGGAGATCAGCGCCGCCTCGTCGTCGAACAGGAACTCGGCGAGGGCCTTGGCGAGCTCGGTCTTTCCGACACCCGTGGGGCCGGCGAAGATGAACGAGCCCGAAGGACGCTTCGGGTCCTTGAGACCGGCACGCTGACGACGGATCGTCTTGGAGAGAGCGGCGATCGCCTCCTCCTGACCGATGACGCGCTGGTGCAGGGCCTTCTCCATGAAGACGAGTCGGCTGGACTCCTCCTCCGTGAGCTTGAAGACGGGGATGCCGGTGGCCTGAGCGAGCACCTCGGCGATCAGACCCTCGTCGACGACCGCGGAGGTCGCGACGTCGCCTGCACGCCACTGCTTCTCGAGGCGGAGACGCTCCGCGAGGAGGCTCTTCTCCTCATCGCGCAGGGAGGCGGCCTTCTCGAAGTCCTGCTCCTCGGACGCGATCTCCTTCTGCTCGCGCACGGCGGCGATCTTCTCGTCGAACTCCCGCAGCTCGGGCGGGCTCGACAGGATCGACAGACGTAGGCGTGCGCCGGCCTCGTCGATCAGGTCGATGGCCTTGTCCGGAAGGAAGCGGTCAGAGACGTAGCGGTCGGCGAGGTTCGCCGCGGCCACGATGGCACCGTCGGTGATCTGCACCTTGTGGTGCGCCTCGTAGCGGTCGCGCAGCCCCTTGAGGATGTTGATCGCGTGCGGCAGTGTCGGCTCGTTGACCTGCACCGGCTGGAAGCGGCGCTCGAGCGCGGCATCCTTCTCGAAGTGCTTGCGGTACTCGTCGAGCGTCGTGGCACCGATCGTCTGCAGCTCGCCACGGGCGAGGAGCGGCTTCAGGATGCTGGCCGCGTCGATCGCGCCTTCGGCGGCACCCGCACCCACGAGGGTGTGGATCTCGTCGATGAAGACGATGATGTCGCCACGCGTGCGGATCTCCTTGGTGACCTTCTTCAGGCGCTCCTCGAAGTCACCGCGGTAGCGGGAACCGGCGATGAGCGAGCCGAGGTCGAGCGAATAGAGCTGCTTGTCCTTCAGCGTCTCGGGCACATCGCCCTTGACGATCGCCTGAGCCAGGCCCTCGACGACGGCGGTCTTGCCGACGCCGGGCTCACCGATCAGGACGGGGTTGTTCTTGGAGCGCCGGGAGAGGATCTGCATGACCCGCTCCGCCTCCTTCTCGCGCCCGATGACCGGGTCGAGCTTGTTGTCGCGCGCGGCCTGCGTGAGGTTGCGTCCGAACTGGTCGAGCACGGCGGAGCCGCCCTGGGCACCGGCCGGCGAGTCGTTCGTCTGCGCGCCGACGGAAGCCGGCTCGCGCCCGGGGGCACCGGAGAGCAGCTGGATCACCTGCTGGCGGACCTTGTTGAGGTCGGCACCGAGCTTGACGAGCACCTGAGCGGCGACGCCCTCGCCCTCGCGGATGAGACCGAGCAGGATGTGCTCCGTGCCGATGTAGTTGTGGCCGAGCTGCAGGGCCTCGCGGAGGCTGAGCTCGAGCACCTTCTTGGCACGAGGGGTGAACGGGATGTGCCCGGTCGGCTGCTGCTGACCCTGGCCGATGATGTCCTGCACCTGCTCGCGCACGGCGTCGAGGGAGATGCCGAGGCTCTCGAGGGCCTTGGCGGCGACGCCTTCACCCTCGTGGATGAGGCCGAGCAGGATGTGCTCGGTCCCGATGTAGTTGTGGTTGAGCATCTTCGCCTCTTCTTGGGCGAGGACGACCACTCGACGGGCTCGGTCCGTGAATCTCTCGAACATGCTGTGACTCCTTATTCGCACGGGGCGAAGACGCGTGAAGCGCTTGTACATCGAGAGTAACCACCACATCGGGCACGTATGCCCGTGTTCGCCGTGGGCATACCGGGGGTTGACCGAGTTATCGACAGTCGTTATGTTAACGAATGTCGATAACAACCAACGTCAAGGAGACAGCGATGCTCACCAGACAAGGACGCCCCTCACTCGCCGACGGGATCGCCCTCGGACTCATCGCCACCGGCGCCGTGAGCGTCGGGATCGGCGCGATCTTCGCGGTCGCCTCCGCCGCGTTCGAGATGTTCGGCGCGGCGCCTGCGGTGCTCATGCCGGTTCACGACGTCGACCTGACCGCACTCGATGACGTCTCCGGTGTGAGCGCGGCAACGGTCGACTCCGCCCTCGTCACGTTCTCGACGATGACCACCGGCGCCCGCTGGATGCTGCTCCTCGAGGTCGCACTCCCGGCACTCGCCACGATGGCACTGTGCGCGGGCGTCTGGTGGCTGGGGGTGTCCCTCATCCGCTCGCGACCTTTCCGTGCGTCGCTCGGGTGGATCTTCGGCCTCGCCGCCTGCCTGATGCTCGCCGGAGCGCTCCTCGGGCAGCTGGCCGGCGGGATCGGGCGGGCGATGGTCGTCCAGGACCTGGCCGCCGCGGATCCCGGCGTCGAGGACGTGCTGTGGACCCTGCTGGTTCAGTTCGACCTCGCCCCGGTCGGCTGGGCGTTCGCCCTCGCCCTCATCGCCGGTGTCTTCGAGATCGGTCGGCGCCTCGAACGTGACACGGAAGGACTCGTCTGATGCTCAGTTTCGGTTCGGCCGAGGTATGGCCTTCCCTGCTCTACATCGGGATCGCACTCGCGGTGATCGCGGTCATCCTCGGTTTCGTCGTGTGGAAAGGACGCCGAAGCGGCAGCCGCACGATCGCTCTGGATGCCGCACTCACGCTCTCCGGATGGTGGATCCTGATGTCCGCGGTGGGAGCTGTGGTCATCATCATCAAGGCGTTCTCCGTCCCCTGGGCGGAGTTCGACGGCCAGACTCAGGTGTATCTCGATTGGCCGGCCGGTCTCCCCTGCTCGGAGTTCGGCGACAGCGCCACGACGATGCTGACCTGCGGCAGTGAGCAGCTCTCGGACTTCACTGTCGGCCAGGCGTCGCTCGGGCTCCGGCTGCTCGCGATGTCCGCACAACTGGGCAGCCTTGCTCTGACCACCATGCCCGCGGTCATCGTGGCGATCGTCTGCTTCCAGACGCTGCGGGGGCGGGCATTCTCGCGCTCCGTGACGCGTGGCCTCACCGGCGGAGCGATCGCCGTGCTCGTGTTCGGCGTGACGGCCGACCTCCTGAGCGGGATCGCGGCGACGGCCGGCCTTCGCGAGGCCTTCTCACCGGACAGCGAGTGGTATCCATCGTTCTACCAGCTGACCGTCACGCCGCTCCCGTTCGTCGGCGCGCTCGGGCTGCTGGCCCTCGCTGCTGTGTTCCGTCAAGGCACACGCCTCGAGCAGGAACGCATCCGTCTCCAACAGGAGAAGGCGGCGCTCCAGAAGGAGACGGAGGGCCTGGTGTGAGCCCGGCCGAGAGCGACGACGAGTTCACCGGCATCCACTGCCGGCTCGACGAGCTGCTCGCTGAGAGAGGAATGACCCTCACGGAGCTCAGCGCCACGGTCGGGGTGAGCATCGTGAACCTGTCGGTGCTCAAGAACGACCGCGCCCGCGCCATCCGCTACTCGACCCTGCGGGCGATCTGCGAAGCGCTCGACTGCGAGGTCGGCGACCTGTTGGTGCTCGCCTCCCGTTGACCCGAGCAGATGTCTGCGCACGCGCGTATGCTCATCTGTATGCGCACCACGTTGAATCTCTCCGACGCACTCGCGACCGAGGCCAAGGCACGCGCAGCCGCAGAGGGCCTGACCTTCACGAGCTTCATCGAAGAGGCCCTCCGCGAGCACCTGGCGAAGCATCCATCCCCTGCGCCCAGCGAGCCCCTGCCAACCTTCGGCGACCCGCGCACATCACGGTTCCTCGTCAACATCGACGACCGTGACGCCCTGTGGGACGCACTGGAAGAGACCTCGACCCGATGATCGTTCCCGACGTCAACATCCTCGTCTACGCATTCCGCGCCGACTCCGTAGAGCATCAGACCTACGCGCCCTGGCTCAACCAGACCCTGACCCGCGAAGCGATCGGCGTCTCCGACACGATCCTCAGCGGATTCGTCCGCATCGTCACCCACCCCCGGATCACCACCGTGCCCGCGCCGATCGACGCCGCGATGGCCTTCGCCCACAGCCTCGTCGCCGCTCCGCGCACCCACTGGCTCACGGCCGGGGCACCGTCCTGGAACCGGCTCGAAACTCTCACCGCGGTCGACCAGGGCATCCGAGGGAACCTCGTCCCCGACGCGTATATCGCCGCGTTGACTCTGGCGAACGGTGCACGCCTAGCCACGCGTGATCGCGGATTCGGCCGGTTCCCCGACCTCAGGTGGTTCGATCCGGCGACGGACGCGCGTGCCGACGGTCCCCGCTGAGCCGACGATCATCGGAAGGAACCACGTCATCCTTCGTCATATCCACCCAGGGAATTCCCAGGGAGTCCTAGCGTTGAGCCTCATGGCGCGCACCCGGCGCACCGCGATCCTGGAGTCCCCACCCCATGAGCACCACCGCACGCGCGCAGAAGGCGCCTGACACCCGCGGACCGGTCCGGAAGCTGCTGACGTCGTTCGGCTTCCAGATCCTCGCCGCCCTCGTCCTCGGCATCGCCGCCGGTCTGATCGGCCGCCAACTCGGCGCCACCGCCGAGAACCCGACCGGCTTGTCCGCGACCCTCGACACGATCGGCAGCTCGTACGTCACGCTGCTGCGTGCCGCCGTCGTCCCGCTGATCTTCACGGCGATCGTCGCCAGCATCTCGAACCTGCGCCGGGTGCAGAACGCTGCCCGCCTGGCCGGTCAGACGATCCTCTGGTTCGCGATCACCGCCTTCATCGCCGTCATCATCGGTATCGTCCTCGGCCTCGTGATCCAGCCCGGTAACCGCGCCGGTGACGGCCTCGAGCCCGGCGACCCGTACACGGTCGGCACCTGGTGGAACTTCCTCCTCGGCCTGATCCCGCAGAACTTCCTCGGCCTCACCGTCAGCACCTCGCCCGGTGCTGTCGAGGGCACCTTCTCGTCCAACGTCGGCTTCAACATCCTGCAGGTCATCGTGGTGGCGGCCGTCGTCGGCATCGCCGCTCTCAAGGCCGGCAAGAAGGCCGAGCCGTTCCTGATCTTCACCGAGTCGCTGCTGAAGGTCATCCAGCGCGTGCTGTGGTGGATCATCCGCATCGCCCCGATCGGCACCTTCGGCCTCATCGGCTCGGCCGTGATCAAGTACGGCTGGGAGAAGCTGGCCTCCCTCGGCTGGTTCGCGGCTGCGGTCTACATCGGCCTCGCGCTGGTGCTCTTCGTCGTCTACCCGGTCCTGGTGCGCACGCACGGCCTGTCGATCAAGCAGTACTTCTCCGGTGTCTGGCCGGCCGTGCAGCTCGCCTTCGTCAGCCGCTCGTCGATCGGCACGCTGCCCCTCACCGAGCGCGTCACCGAGCGCAACCTCGGCGTCCCCCGCTCGTACGCGTCGTTCGCCGTCCCGCTCGGTGCGACCACCAAGATGGACGGCTGCGCGGCGATCTACCCCGCCATCGCCGCGATCTTCGTCGCCCAGTTCTTCGGCATCGAGCTGAACTTCGTGCAGTACCTGCTGATCGTGATCGTCTCGGTCGTCGGCTCCGCAGCCACCGCCGGCACCACGGGCGCCGTCGTGATGCTCACCCTGACACTGTCGACTCTCGGCCTGCCGCTCGAGGGCGTCGGACTCCTGCTCGCGATCGACCCGATCCTCGACATGGGCCGCACCGCGGTCAACGTGGCCGGCCAGGCACTGATCCCGACGATCGTCGCCAAGCGCGAGGGCATCCTGAACGAGGAGCTCTACAACGCTCCGCGCGAAGGCCTCCCCTTCGCCGACGACTCCGGAGACGACTCCGGAGACGACGAGGGCGCCCCGGAAGCGGACACCTCCTCCGACAAGGAGCCGGTCGGCGCCCGCTGACCGCGGTTCCGCCTCACGCAGAGCGCCCCGTCCCCCTCCGGGACGGGGCGCTCCGTCGTCCGGCACTCAGGCGCGGCTCTGCGGACGCGTGGCACCCCGGGTGTCGAGCGCGAGCTCCTCGGCATCCATCGCGGCGATCAGCTCGCGCATGACCTCCTCGTCGAGGTTGCCCGCATCCCGCTCGGCGAGCAGGATCTCGCGCCGCACCTGCAACCAGCCCTTCGTCAGGGCGACGAGGTCCTCGTACGAGGGCCGGCTCGCGGCATCCTCCACCTTCTGCACCTCGTCCGTGTCCTTCTCGACCCGGGTCATCCGCTTGGTGAACGCGTCGAAGATCCCGAGGTCGACCTCGCCGTACTTCGCCTCCCATTCGACACGCTTCGTCGCCAGGTAGGCCTTGCCGGCCTCGCGACTCTTCTCCCGGACGGCGGCGAGCGCCTCCCGGTCCTCTTCCTCGTCGACGTCGCTCGCGATCCCGAGACCGCGGATCAGCAGCGGGAGGGTGAGCCCCTGGATCAGCAGCGTGCCGACGGTCACGATGAAGGCGACGACGACGATGGCATGCGACGCCTCGGTGTCGAGGGTCGCGAGGTCGGCGGCGGCGACCGCGATCGCGAGGGTCACCACACCGCGCATCCCCGCCCAGGAGATGACGGCGCTGTCCTTCCAGCTGAGCTGCAGCCCTGCCATCCGCTCGCGCACGATATGGCTGCGCAACTCGTCGGGGGAGTAGTCCCCCCAGCGCCGGGACTTCTTGTGTCGTTTCTCGAACTGCTCGGTCTCGACGCCGCGATCCCAGCGTTCGAGCCGTCGGCGATCCTGGAAGTTCGCCCATGCGCTGGTCGGATAGATGTAGAGCGGTCGCACGATCAGCACCACGAGCAACACCGCTCCCGACAGGAGCAGGATCCGCCCGACCGACTCGCTGCCCAGGTCGTTGAGCACACGCGGGAACTGCAGACCGATGTAGGCGAACACGAAGCTCTCCAGCAGCAGGTCGGCCGAGAGCCACAGCGGCTTCTCCTGCTGCCGCGTGGTGTAGTCGGTGCGCGGCGAGTTGTAGCCGACGTAGAGCCCCATCGCCACGACCGCGAGCACCCCGGATCCGAGCAGGTGCTCGGCGATCGCGTAGGCACCGAACGGGGCGAGGAGCCCGAATGTGCCGATCACCACCGGGTCGCTGATGCGGGTGCGCAGTTGGTGCAGGACGACTCCGAACACCAGACCGACGCCGACGCCGACGCCGACCGCCAGGAGGAACTGCCAGATGCCGTCCCAGACCGTCAGCGTCGCACCGGCGAGGATGGCCGCGAACACCCGGTAGAGCGTGAGGGAGGTCGCGTCGTTGATCAGGCTCTCGCCGGAGAGCACGGTCATGATGCGCCGGGGCAGTCCGAGGCGACGGCCGATCGCCGCGGCCGACACCGCATCCGGCGGGGCCACGATCGCACCGAGCAGCAGCGCGCCGGGAAGGGTGAGCGAGGGCAGGAGCCACCACGCCACGAACCCCACGGCGACCGCGGTGAGCAGCACGAGCCAGATCCCGAGCCGACGGATCTGCGGCAGGCTGCGCCGGAAGCCGACGAACGACACGTCGAGCGCGGCTGAGTACAGCAGTGGCGGCAGCACCAGGCTGAGCAGCAGGTGTCCGTCGATGTCCAGCTCGGGCACGAACGGCAGGAACGACGCGGCGAGCGCCACGACGGTCACGAGCAGCGGCGCCGGCCATCCTCTCCAACGCGCGAACGCGGCCACGGCGACGGAACCGACGAGGACGTAGAAGATGCCTGCTTCCATACGGCAACGCTACCGGGGGGAATGACGCCACCCCGCGAGACGTTGCAGGAGAGGATGTCCGCTACAGCTCTCTCCGTCCTCGATCTCGTCCCGGTGCGCACCGGCCAGACGAGCGCCGAGGCCATCGCCTCCTCCCTGTCCCTCGCCGAGACCGCCGACCGCCTCGGCTACCGCCGCTACTGGTTCGCCGAGCACCACAACATGCCGGCCGTCGCGTCCACCACACCCCCGGTGCTGATCGCCGCTGCGGCGACGCGCACGACGCGCCTGCGACTCGGATCCGGTGGTGTGATGCTGCCCAACCACGCGCCCCTCATCGTGGCTGAGCAGTTCGCGGCGCTCGAGGCCATCGCCCCGGGACGCATCGACCTCGGCCTCGGTCGCGCCCCCGGCAGCGACCCCGTGATCACGCAATTGCTCCGCGGCTCCGGCACCACGAGTGACGTCGAGCAGTTCCCCCGTCACGTCCAGGACATCGCCGCGCTCCTCTCGGGCGACGGCGCCACCGTGCGGTTCACCTCGGGCGGCGAGTACACCGTGCGCGCGACCCCGGCGGCGACCGGGTCCCCCGAGGTGTGGCTGCTCGGATCGAGCGACTACTCCGCCCAGCTCGCGGCCTCCCACGGACTCCCCTACGTCTTCGCGAACCACTTCTCAGGACAGGGACTCGAGCGCGCGCTCGACCTGTACCGCACGGGTTACCGTCCGAGCGAGGAGCACCCGGAGCCCCGAACCTTCCTCACGGTGAACGCGGTCGCCGCGCCCACCACGGAGGAAGCGGAAGCTCGTGCGCTCCCGCAACTGCGGATGATGGCACGGCTGCGGCTGAACCAGCCGCTGGGAGCGCTCGAGACCGTCGAGGAGGCACTCGCCGCGGAGACGGACGCCACCACGGATGAGGTCGTCCAGGCCGCCCGCTCCCGCTGGTTCGTCGGCACCGGAGAGAGCGTGGCCGCAGAGGTCCGCGGCTTCGCCGAGCGCCACGGTGTCGACGAGGTCATGCTGTCCCCGGTCGCCGGTGCGTACGAGTCCGAGCCGAAGGACTCCCCCCTCGGCCGAGCCCAGTCCCTGGAACTCATCGCCGCCGCCCTCTGACCGCGGTCCCGCTCCCCGCTCGGTTGCGGGATCAAAAACGCGCCTTCCCGGGCACCCGGAGGCGCGTTTTTGATCCCGCGACCCGAGCGGGCGCTCTCCACAGGCGACAGTTGTCCACAGATGCCGGAGCACGAGGCTGGAGGGCGGGACGGAGCGGAAGCTCGCGAGCGACCATGGGCGGATGCGACACCGGATCCCCCTCCCCGCCGAGCTCGGCACGCACTTCTCCGTCCGCGATGCCGAAGCGTCCGGAGTCGGGCGCAAGCGGCACTCCGCGCGCGATCTCATCCGGCCGTATGCAGGTGTCCGCGCCGCGGAGGCGCCCGCCAGCTTCATCGAGCACGTGGAGTGCTACGTGCCGCGGTTGCGACCGGGCCAGCGTTTCGCCGGACGGACGGCGCTGCGGCTCTGGGGAATCCCCTTCCCGGTTCGCTGGACGACGGCCGAACCCTTGGACATCGCAGTGGACACGGGCCACTCTCCCCCACGCACGGTCGGCATCCGTGGTCGTTGCATCGCGTCGGGGCGAGCACACTCCTGGGAGATCGGAAGGGTACCGGTGGTCGACCCCGTGGCTGCGTTCTTCCTCTGCGCCGCGGAGCTGACCCGTGTGCCGATGACCGTCGCCCTGGAAGCCCTGATCACCGCGGCCGACAACTACCCCGGCCTCCACGAGGGCAGACCTTCGGTGGACGTCGAGAGGATCGAACAGCGGCTCCTCGAGTGGGGGCGCTTCCCCGGGTGCGGGCGCATCCGCAGGGCTCTCCCCCGAGTGCGCGGAGGAGTCGAGTCACCGAAGGAGACCGAGACCAGGATGCTGCTGGTCGACGCAGGGCTTCCCGAGCCGGAGATCCAGCACGTCGTCCGGGCCGCCGGACGGGCGATCGCCCGCGTCGACCTCGCCTATCCGCAGTGGCGCATCGCGATCGAGTACGAAGGGGACGGACACCGCACGAGCCGCGAGCAGTGGCGCACCGACATCCGTCGACAGCGCGACCTCGAAGCCGCCGGATGGATCGTGATCCGCGTCACCGAGCTCGACCTGCGCGACGGCGGCTCCGCCCTCGTCTCCCTCATCCGCCGGGTGATCTCCTCGCGCTGACACCTGCGTCCTTCGGTGCGGGATCAGAAACGATCCTCGCCCGGCCAGCGGAGGTGCGTTGTCGATCCCGCAACCGCGCCGCGGATCCCGTCAAGGGGTGTCGACAACACACAGATCGGCGTACCCTCGACGGCAGAAAGGGGGTCCGAAGATGAGCACCACCAAGACGCTCGCACTCTGGGTCGCTTACGGACGCAACGGAGTGGTCGGCAGCATCCGGCACGACGACGACGGATACCACGTCACGATGGCGGAAGCGGATGCCGAAGCCAGCACCTATCCCAGCCTCGCTTCCGCGAAGGGTGCCCTGCACGCGCGCATGGCTCCCGGCAGCGACTGGCCGCGCTTCCAGGAGCATTGACCCCGAGTCCCGCTCGTGCGGGATGAAAAACGCGCCTCCGTGACGTCCCGGAGGCGCGTTTTCGATCCCGCACCGGCCGCACCGCCCGCACCGGCCGCACCGGGGCGGGGCGGGGCGGGGGTCAGACCTCGGGCTCGCCGGAGAGGATGCCGCGCAGCCAGTCGCGCGCCTCGACGAACACGTCGTCCGAGTAGCGGTCGGGGTACTGCACGATCTGGCGATCCGCACGCGGGTAGGAGCCGAGGAACACCACGCGCGGGCTGAAGCGGCGGATGCCGAGCAGCGCGTCGGCCATGCGCTCGTGCTCGATGTGTCCGTCCGCGTCGATAACGAACCGGTAGCGACCGAGTTCGTCGCCGATCGGCCGCGACTCGATGAGCGAGAGGTTGATCCCGCGGGTCGAGAACTGCTCCAGCATCTCGAGGAGCGAACCGGGGTGATCGTGCGGGAGCTCGACGATCAGGGAGGTCTTGTCAGCGCCGGTGGGCTCGGGGGAACGGGTCGTCCGGGTGACCAGCACGAAGCGGGTCACGGCCTGCGCATTGTCGCCGATGCCCTCCGCGAGCACGTCGACGTCGTAGTGGCTCACGATGCCCGGGGCGGCGATGGCCGCCTGCGCGGCGAGGGTGCCGTCGAGGACGCCGATCGCCGACGCCACGTTGCTCGAGGCCGGCACGTGCGAGTGCGAGGGCAGATGCTCACCGAGCCAGCCATGACACTGCGCATAGGCGACGGGGTGCGCCGCGATCACCTCGACCTGATCGAGCGTCGTGCCACGCGGGGCGACGAGCACGAAGTTCACCCGCACCAGGTACTCACCGATGATGCGCAGGCCCGGCAGGGTCGCCAGTGCATCCTGCGTGGTGGAGACACCGCCCTCGATGGAGTTCTCGATCGCGATCATGGCGGCATCGCTGCGGCCCTCGAGCACGTCGGCCAGCGCCTCACCCACGTTGTGCACGGGGCGCCACGTCTGGCCGCGAGCCTCCGCCACCTGATCGAGCGCCGCCTCCGTGAAGGTTCCGGCCGGGCCGAGATAGCTGTAGGTGCGGCGTTCAGTCACGGGTTTCACCTTAGCCCTCGGCGCGACGACGGAGATACGCATGACTTCTCGGGTGCGATCCCGCCCATCAGGGGGCAGACTGAGAGGATGACCAGCCGTGCCGGCCTCCCTGCGGAGGAAAGTGACCTGATCGACGTCGACGAACTGATCGCCGCCTACTACGACCGCACACCGAACCCCGAGGTCGCGGCCGAGCGGGTCGTCTTCGGGACCAGCGGCCATCGCGGTTCCTCCCTGTCGAACAGCTTCAACGAGAACCACATCCTCGCCACGACGCAGGCGATCGTGGACTATCGCGCAGCCCAGGGCATCACGGGTCCGCTGTTCCTCGGTCGGGACACGCACGCACTCTCCCTGCCCGCCGAGCGCAGCGCCATCGAGGTGCTGCTCGCGAACGGTGTGGATGTGAGGGTCGATGCCCGCGACTCGTGGGTGCCGACCCCCGCGCTCAGCCACGCGATCCTGACCTACAACCGTGGACGCGCAGACGACGACCCCGGTCGTGCGGACGGCATCGTCGTGACCCCGTCGCACAACCCGCCCCGCGACGGCGGCTTCAAGTACAACCCGCCGCACGGAGGACCCGCCGACACCGACGCCACCGGATGGATCGCCGACCGCGCGAACGCCCTGATCGCCGCGGGGCTCGAGGGAGTGAAGCTCGAGCGCTTCGCCGACATCGACTGGGATGCCCTCACCGGCTACGACTTCCGCGAGGAGTATGTGCGGGATCTGCCGTCCATCATCGACCTCGACGCGATCCGCACGGCCGGGGTGCGCATCGGCGCCGACCCTCTGGGCGGAGCGTCCGTGGAGTACTGGGAACTCATCGCCGAGATGCACGACCTCGACCTGGACGTGGTGAACCCCGAGGTCGACCCGACCTGGCGCTTCATGACCCTGGACTGGGACGAGAAGATCCGGATGGATCCGTCGTCGCCCTCGGCCATGGCGTCGCTGGTCGCGAAGAAGGGCGACTACGACGTACTGACCGGGAACGACGCGGATGCCGACCGGCACGGCATCGTCACCCCGGACGCCGGGCTGATGAACCCGAACCACTACCTGGCCGTCGCGATCGACTACCTGTTCTCGCATCGGCAGGACTGGCCCCGCGATGCCGCGATCGGGAAGACGCTCGTGTCGTCGATGATCATCGACCGCGTCGCCGAATCGCTCGGTCGCCGCCTGCTGGAAGTCCCGGTCGGGTTCAAGTGGTTCGTCCCCGGACTCCTCGACGGCTCGGTCGCGTTCGGCGGCGAGGAGTCGGCCGGGGCGTCCTTCCTCCGCAAGGACGGCTCCGTGTGGTCGACCGACAAGGACGGCATCCTGCTGTGCCTGCTGGCCGCCGAGATCATCGCCGTCACGGGCAAGACGCCCTCGGAGCGGTACGCCGAGCTGGAGGAGGCCTTCGGCGCCTCGGCCTACCAGCGGGTCGATGCCCCCGCGACACCGGAGCAGAAGGCGACGCTCGGAAAGCTCGCCCCCGAGTCGGTGACGGCCACCACCCTCGCCGGCGAGGAGGTCACGGCGAAGCTCTCACACGCGCCCGGCAACGGTGCGGCGATCGGAGGTCTCAAGGTGCAGACGGAGCACGCCTGGTTCGCGGCGCGCCCGTCCGGCACGGAAGACGTCTACAAGCTCTACGCCGAGAGCCTGCGCGGCCCCGAGCACCTCGCGGAGGTCCAGGCGGAGGCACGCGCTGTCGTGTCGGCCGCACTCGGCGACTGACCCACGCGGGCGACGTCTCAGGCTGCGGCGGAACGGGCCAGCACGGCGCCGGCCTCGCGCAGCCAGCGCGCCGGTTCGGCGAGCGCCGCGTCGGGGGAGCCTGCCAGCTCGGTGAGTGAGGCGGATGCCGCGAACAGCGCGGTATCCGCATCCTCGGTGATGCGACCGGCCGCGACCATCGCGCGCGTCCCGGCCTCAGCGGCGAGACCCGCGAGGTAGGAGGGCACCTTGCCGTCGCCGGACTGCCCGTCGTAGGACCCCTCCCCGGTGATGACCACATCGGCATCGGCGATCGCCTCGGCCAACCCGATGAGTTCCGCGACCTCGGATGCGCCGGGAGCGAGGATTCCGCCCCACACCACCAGGGCGGCACCGGTCCCTCCGGCCGCGCCGTTCCCCGCGCCGTCCGGATCGACGCCGAGCAGTGCGGCGAGCCGGCGCAGCCCGTCGTCGACGAGGGCGATGTCGTCGAGGGTGCGCAGTCCCTTCTGCGGGCCGAACACCGCGGCGGCCCCGCGCGGACCGACGAGCGGGTTCGTCACGTCGGTGAGCACGCGCACCTCCGGAGCCGGGCGCAGTCCGGAGAGGTCGACCGCGGCGATGTCTCCGAGTCCCCGTGCGCCCGGAGCGACAAGAGCGCCCGCGGCATCGAGGAACCGCGCCCCCAGTGCCGACAGCATGCCGGTGCCGCCGTCGGTCGATGCGCTCGAGCCGATCCCGACGACGAGGCGCGAGACCCCGTGATCGAGTGCGGCGGCCATGGCCTGCCCGAACCCGGCGGTGTCGGCGTCCCAGGGGCGCAGCTCCGTCAGCAACTCGATGCCCGATGTCGAGCCGAGGTCGACGACAGCCGTCCCTGCGGGAGCATCCTCGGTCGGGGGAAGCAGCAGCCAGGAGGTATCGATCCGGTGCCCCGCAGGCCCGTCGACCGTGACCGGCATCCGCACGGCCCCCGGAACCGCGGCCTCGAACGCCGACACGGTGCCCTCGCCGCCGTCCGCCATGGGCCGGTGCACGAACTCCGCCGCGGGGTCGACGGACGCCCATCCTTCGGCGAGCGCCGCCGCGGCATCGGCTGCCGTGATCGTGCCCTTGAAGCTGTCCGGTGCCAGCACGACCCGGGTCACCGCGGGACCCCGGGGTGCTCGCGCGCACGACCACGTCGAGCGGCAGCGGCGCCTGCTCCCAGTCCGCATCCACCGTCGCACGGAAGGCCTGGTAGCCGACCTCGCTCAGCGGCACACGCACCGTCGTCAGTGCCGGGGAGACGTCGCTGCTCGCGGGCACGTCGTCGAAGCCGCAGACCGCGATGTCGGCGCCGATCTCCCGACCGGCATCGCGGATCGCGGACATCGCGCCGATCGCGACGACATCGGTGATCGCGAAGACCAGGGTGCCGGTGGGCACACCATCGGCGAGCGCCGCGGCCATACTCTCCGCGCCTGATTCACGGAGGAAGCCGCCACGCAGCGTGCGCACGACAGCTCCTCCTGAAGCCTCGAATCCGGCGCGGAACCCGGCCAGACGATCATCCGAGGTCCACACGCCCTCGGCGGCACCGAGCGCGATCGCCGAGCGATACCCCCGCTCGGCCATCCGTCGTCCCAGTGCCTCGGCTCCGGAGCGGTTGTCGATCTCGATACTCCGCTCCACGCCGGAGCCTGGCCCGAAGGCGACCACCCTGCCGCCCAGACGCGAGAACTCGGCGAGGTCGTGGGCGACATCGGCCTCGATCGGGTCCTGCGTGCCGGAGGCGGCGAGGATCAGGCCCCGCGGCCGCTGACCCCGCAGAGCTCGGACGATGCGCGCCTTCCGGGCCGGATCACGGTCGGTGATGGCGACCGTGACGACGAGCCCGTGCTCGTCGGCACCGCGCGCCACCCCCGAGGCGATCAGACCGAAGTAGGGGTCGGCGATGTCGGCGACGAGCAGGGCGATGACGGGCGAGGTGCCACGCGCGGTCGCCTGGGCGGAGACGTTCGCGGTGTAGCCCAGTTCCGCGGCCGCCGCTTCGACACGCTCTCGGAACGACTCGGCGACCTTGCGCTCCGATCCGTTGAGCACACGGGAGGCGGTCGCAAGCGATACGCCGGCCTCGCGAGCCACGTCGTGCAGGGTGGGTGCGGGTCCCCGCGTGTGACGCTGGGCCCTGGTCGGCGCCGGCCGCTCCGCCGACGATGCGGGCTCTGTCATGCCCCAGATCCTACTTCCCCGCCCCGCGGCCCGCCGACGCACCGACGCCCCATGCACGGATGTCGGGCCGATGCATGGATGTCGGACGGAAAGCCGCCCGTGCGCCCTGCATCCGTGCGCGCTCCCGACAGATGGTACGCCGAACCTCCGGATCGGACCTCATGCGAGGTGCGGAGAGACGGCGGCCGCGAACGTCTCCGCCGTGCGGCGTACGACGCTCTCCGGGGTATCCGCCCAGATCTCGGCGTTGAAGATCTCGACCTCGATGTCGCGGTCGTACCCGGTCGCGACGACCGCACGGGTGAGTGAGCCGAAGTCGATCACCCCGTCTCCTGTGTAGTGCCGGGAGAGCAGCACGTCGGCGGCGAGGGGTGTCTTCCAGTCGCACACCTGATAGGTCGCGATCCGGTTCTCCCTGCCCGCCCGCGCGATCTGTTCGAGCACCTGCGGATCCCACCAGATGTGGAACGTATCGACGGCGGCCCCGACCACCTCGGGCGCGAAGTCAGCGGCGATGTCGAGTGCGTGCCCGAGCGTCGAGATGACGGCGCGGTCCGACGCGTACATCGGATGCAGCGGCTCGATCGCGAGCGTCACCCCCGCCGCCTCCGCCTCGGGAGCGAGGACACCGATCGCATCGCGCACCCGCTCCCGCGCTCCGATCAGGTCGCGTGATCCCGCAGGCAATCCGCCCGCGACGAGCACGAGCACGGCGGTCGAGCCTTCCGCACCGGCCGCGGCCAGCGTCGCGGTCTCCTCGATCGCCCTGCGGTTGTCATCCAACGCCGTTTCCCGGTCCGCACCGGCCGGCAGGGTGAAGAAGCCGCCCCGGCAGTGCGTCGAGAAGCGCAGACCCGAGTCGGACAGCATCCGCGCAGCGACGTCGAGGCCGACCGCATGCACGGGCTCCCGCCAGAGGCCGATCGATCGCACTCCCGCGTCTGCCGTGACCCGCAGCGCGGTGGCGAGATCGGCATGCTTGATCGTCGCCTGGTTGATCGACAGCCGCGGGTCGGGGATCTGCGAAGAAGGGCTCATGCGTCCACTCCGTTCACGCGCAGCATGCGGTGCCACCGTTGCTGTGCGAGGTCGGGCTGCTCCAGCGCGAGCGAGGTGTTCGCAAGCTCGACGATGCGACTCAGATGCGGCAGGCTGCGTGCGGAATGCAGGCCACCGACCATCTGGAACGCGGGCTGATGCCCGTTCAGCCAGGCGAGGAAGGCCACGCCCGTCTTGTAATAGAACGTGGGGGCGGCGAAGACCTGCCGGCTGAGCGCTTCGGTCGGGCCCAGGATGCGCAGATACTCCTCCTGGTCACCGGCGTCCAGAGCCTGGATCGCCGCCGAAGCCACCGGGGTGATCGCCGCGAACGCGCCGAGGAGGGCGTCGGAGTGCATGTCATCGCCCGGCGTCATCCCTTCCGCTGTGCCCCCGATCAGACGGACGTAGTTGAAGTCGTCGCCCGTGAACATCCGCACGCCTTCGGGAAGCCGTGCGCGCACCGAGATCTCGGACTCGGCGTTCAACAGACTCATCTTCACTCCCGCGATCTTCCCCGGATTCTCGGCGATGATCTGCAGCAGCACCTCGGATGCCTCCTGCCAGCCGTCTGCCCCGAAGTAGCCGGCGAGCGCAGGGTCGAAGGCGGTTCCGAGCCAATGCAGCACGACGGGGGTCGTCGCTCGGGACAGCACCTCGCGGTAGACGCGACGGTAGTCCGCGGCATCCGTCGCCGCGCGGGCGAGGTGCCGGGACGCCATCAGCACAGGACCGGCCCCGTGCTCCTCTGCGAAGTGCAGCTGTTCGGTGTAGGCCGTGATCACCTGGTCGAGGGAGATCTCCGACTCGGCGATGTGGTCGGTGTTGACGCCGACCACCACCGAGCCGCCTTCCTCGCGGGCGACTTCAGCGCTGCGAGCGATCAGTTCCCGCGTGGCCGCGGCATCCAAGCCCATGTTGCGCTGCGCGGTGTCCATCGCATCGGCGACGCCGAGCCCCCAGGAGAACACGTTGCGGCGGAACGCGAGCGTGGCGTCCCAGTCGATGTCGGCGGGCTGCCCGGGGGTGTTGTCGGCGTGCACCTTGGGCACGACGTGTGCGGCGGCGTATGCGACGCGGCTCCGCAGCGGTGCGGTCGGACGCGTGCAGGCACCGACATCGTTGAGAGCGACGTCGGTGGTCGCGCCTGTCGGGTGCAGGAGTCGGAGCGTGGCCATCGTGCGCCTCAATCCAGGGTCAACGACTCGAGGGCGATCTTGCGGCCCTCGGCGCTGGAGGTCAGACCGGCCTCGGCGAACTGCACTCCACGGGCGCCCGCGAGCAGGTCGAACGGGTAGTCGGTGCCCTCGACGTACGACACCAGATACTCCTCCCACTGCTGGCGGAAGCCGTTGAGGAAGACATCGTTGGTCGGCACCTGTTGCCAGTCCGCGTCGTAGTCGCGGGTGTCTTCGAGATCAGGGTTCCACACCGGCTTGGGGGTGGCGTTTCGGGGCTGGATCTTCGCGCCGAACAGCCCGACCACCGCGGATCCGTGGGTGCCGTCGACCTGGAACTCGACGAGCTCGTCCCGGTTCACGCGCACGGTCCAGGAGGAGTTGATCTCGGCGATCACGCCGCCCTCGATCTCGAAGATGCCGTAGGCCGCGTCCTCGGCCGTCGCCGTGTAGTGCTCGCCCTGCTCGTCCCAGCGGTCGGCGATGTGCACGGCCGCCTGCGCGTAGACGCTCTTGACCTCGCCGAAGAGATTCTCCAGCACGTAGTTCCAGTGCGGGAACATGTCGGTGATGATGCCGCCACCGTCTTCCGTGCGGTAGTTCCAGCTCGGGCGCTGCGCGGGCTGCCAGTCGCCCTCGAAGACCCAGTACCCGAACTCGCCGCGCACCGAGAGGATGCGACCGAAGAAGCCCGAGTCGATCAGGCGCTTGAGCTTCTGCAGGCCCGGCAGGTAGAGCTTGTCATGCACGACCCCGGTCTTCACGCCGGCTTCCTTCGCGAGGCGCGCGAGTTCGAGTGCCTCCTCGAGCGACTCGGCGGTGGGCTTCTCGGTGTAGATCGCCTTGCCCGCGGCGATGGCCTTGCGGATCGCGGTGGCACGGGCCTTGGTGACCAGGAAGTCGGCGTAGATCTCCCACCGGGGGTCAGCGAGCGCGGCGTCGAGGTCGGTCGTCCAGTCCTCGATGCCGTGCTTCGCGGCGAGCTCGGCGAGCTTGGACTCGTTGCGGCCGACGAGGATCGGCTTCACGGTGATGCGGGAGCCGTCGGACAACTCGATGCCGCCCTGATCGCGGATCGCGAGGATCGAGCGCACGAGGTGCTGCCGATAGCCCATGCGCCCCGAGACGCCGTTCATGATGATCCCGATCTCGCGGGTGTTCGCCTGTGCCATGGTGTTCCGTTTCTGTCTCGGGCGGCTGGTCGTGGTTCCGATCCGCAGGACCGGAAAGCGCTTTCCGAGATCATGTCATGAGCGTCCGTCCGAGTGCAACCACGCAATCCGACCCCGCGGCCCCGCGCCCCGATCCGGTCCGGGAGTCCGGCGCCTCGATCCGGCCCGGGAGTCCGGGATCCCGATCCAGCCTCACCACTTCCGTCGACGCCCCCCGTGCGCGCCGAGACCCCCTCGCGCGCACGACGTCAGGAGGGGGCGTCGACGACAGGAGGGGGTCTCGACACAGGAGGGGCGTCGGGAGGAGGGAGCGGGGGGGAAGGGGTGGGAGAAAGAAGCGGGGACGCGTCAGCGCGAGGATGTGCTGGCGCGCTCGACGAGCTCCGTCGGGACGACGACGGACACCGCATCTCCCGCAGCACCCTCGATCGCCGCGACGAGCGACGACACGGCCCGGTGTGCGAGAACCGCGAAGTCCTGGCGGATCGTGGTCAGCGGAGGACGGTAGTTCGCCGCCTCCGGCACATCGTCGAATCCGATGACCCCGACGTCGTCCGGCACCCGTCGCCCCGCTTCGGCGAGCGCGCGCAACAGACCGAGCGCCATCTGATCGTTGGCGCAGAAGACGGCGGACGCCGCCCGCAACTCCCCGCCCGCCGCATACCCCGAGTCCGCACTCCAGTCGCCGCGGACCACCGGGGGCGGGCGGACACCGGCGGTCACGAGGGTCTCGCGCCATCCGCGCTCACGCTCGATTGCGGCGAAGGAATCGGCTGGTCCCGCGAGGTGGTGCACCGTGTCGTGGCCGAGAGCGAGCAGTCGGGCCGTGGCCGCGGAGGCACCACCGGCATGATCGCTGTGCACCGACGCGAACCCGGCTTCGGTCGGGGCGTCCACCACGACCAGGCGCAGTCCCTCGGGCGGCTGCGCACCGGGGACGAGCGCCGAGGCCTCGTTCAGCACGATCGCACCGTCGACCTCCTGCTCGGCGAGTCGATCGAAGGCTTCGGCGACGCCGGCGGCAGCGGTCACGAGCGTGAGGGCGTACCCGCGTTCGGCCGCGGCTTCGGCGGTGGCCTGCAGCATCCGTGAGTTGCCGACCGTGGCGAGGGTGGTGACGACGAGTCCGATGGTCTGCGAACGGCCGGTGCGCAACGCCCGAGCGGCGCGGTGGGGTCGATAGCCGAGTTCCGCCATCGCACGCTCAACGCGGGTACGGGTGTCGGGGTCGACCCGCGGGCTGCCGTTGACGACGCGCGAGACAGTCTGTCCCGAGACCCCGGCGCGGACGGCGACCATGGCCATCGACACGCGCCCCGTGGAGGGGCGCCGCCGATCGGCCCTGAGGCCCTCGACCTCGCCGCGCTCGCTCACCCTGTCGCTCCGTCCACCGGTTCACAACTCCGTCATGTTGACGTTATCACGGCCCTGTGCGTACCATGTTTACGTGAACACGCACGATCTTCCTGAGTTGCGCACCGAGGCCCTCGGCGCCGGCGTCGTCAAACGCACCACCACCCTCGCCGACGGCCGCGACCTCTTCTACTACGACGAACCCGGCACGACTCTGGGCGCCGAGCGGGCGGTCGACGCCCGCGTGCTCGACCCGCGCCCCGACACCGCGACCATGCGCCTCGACGTGCTCACCGGCGACTGGATCACGGTGGCCGCGAATCGACAGAACCGCGTGATGATGCCCGGCGCCGACGCCGACCCCCTGGCACCGCAGACCCCCGGGAACCCGTCCGAGGTCCCTTCGCGATACGACGTCGCGGTGTTCGAGAACCGCTCCCCCGCGTTCGGCCCCGCGCTCAGCGAAGCCGTCGGCGGTGCCCCCCAGGCGCCCAATGCACCGCGCGGACGGGACGACCTCTCCGCGCTGGGCCTCGGCCGCACCCGTGCCGCCGTCGGACGCTGCGAGGTCGTGTGCTTCAGCCCCGAGCACTCCGGCTCCTTCGGCACGCAGTCCGAGACCCGCGCCCGCACCGTGATCGAGGCCTGGGCGGACCGCACCGCTGCCCTGTCGACACTGCCCGGCATCGAGCAGATCTTCCCCTTCGAGAACCGCGGCGAAGCGATCGGCGTGACCCTGCCGCACCCGCACGGCCAGATCTACGCGTACCCGTACGTGACTCCCCGCACGACCCGCGTCCTGGAGTCGATCGACCGGACGGCCCCCGACCTGTTCCAGCACATCCTCGAATCCGAGCAGGCGTCGGAGCGCGTCGTCCTCCGCGGCGAGCACTGGACCGCCTTCGTGCCGTTCGCCGCCCGCTGGCCGCTCGAGGTGCATCTGATGCCGCACCGCCACGTTCCCGACCTCGCCGAGACGACCGCGGCCGAGCGCGACGAGCTGGCTCCGCTCTACCTGCGCCTGCTGCGCGGCGTCGACGCCCTCTACGACTCCCCCACCCCCTACATCGCCGCCTGGCATCAGGCACCGGTGCACGTCGGACGCGACACCGTGCGCCTGCACCTGCAGCTCACGAGTCCGCGCCGCGCCGCCGACAAACTGAAATTCCTGGCCGGCTCCGAGGCCGCGATGTGGGCCTGGGCCGCCGAAGTCCCGCCGGAAGTAGGGGCCGCTCGCCTGCGCGAGGCCATCGAGCGCGCGTCGCCGACCACCACGGGAGAAGGAGCATCCGCATGACCACGGCCCACGACGACGCGCGAGCGCTCTACACCGAGCTCACGGGACGGAGACCGGACGGCGTCTGGTCCGCGCCCGGCCGCGTGAACCTCATCGGCGAGCACACCGACTACAACGACGGCTTCGTCCTGCCGTTCGCCATCCCGCAGAGAACCTTCGCCGCGGTCGGCCGCCGCGACGACGACCGTGGCCGCGTGCGGGTCAGCTCCCGTTTCGCCTCCGATCCGGTCGAGGTCGGCCTCGACGAACTCGACCGGCTCTTCCCGACCGCGCCCGGCGCGTCTCCTGCCGTTCCCGAATGGGCGGCCTACCCGCTCGGCGTCGCGTGGGCGCTGCGCCAGGCCGCGCCCGGTGACGGCCCGTTCCGTGGTGTCGACATCGCGATCGCCTCCGATGTGCCGGTGGGAGCCGGACTCTCTTCTTCCGCGGCGATCGAGGGAGCGACGGCCTCCGCGCTCGACGAGCTGTGGGGCACGGGCCTCGACGGCAGAGCCCTCGCCCGGATCGGACGACGGGCGGAGAACGAAGCCGTCGGCGCACCCACCGGGATCATGGACCAGATGGCGTCCATGCTGGGAGCACCCGACACCGCTCTCTTCCTCGACTGCCGTTCGCTCGAGACTGAACTCGTGCCGCTCGGCATCGCCGAGGCAGGCCTCGCCATCCTCGTGATCGACACCCGCGTGAAACACGCCCACTCCACCGGTGGCTACCGCGATCGTCGCGCCTCCTGCGAGCGCGGAGCCGCAGCCCTGGGGGTGCCCGCACTGCGCGACGTGTCGATCGCCGACCTGCCCCGCGCCCGCGAACGGCTGGACGAGGAGACCTTCCGCCGTGTGCGGCACGTCGTGACGGAGAACCAGCGCGTGGTCGACACGGTGCACACGCTCCGCACGGACGGCGCGCGGGCCATCGGCGACCTGCTCATCGCCTCGCACGCGTCGATGCGTGACGACTTCGAGATCTCGACCCCCGAGCTCGACACCGCGGTCGACACCGCACTCGCGGCGGGGGCACTGGGGGCGCGGATGACCGGCGGCGGCTTCGGCGGTGCGGCGATCGCGTTGATCGAAAAGGATGCCGTCGAGACCGTGTCCGCAGCGGTGAACGCGGCCTTCGTCGCGGCCCGGTTCGCGGCACCGCACCTGTTCACCGTCACCCCTTCTGCGGGACCTCACCGCGACGCCTGACAGAATGATCCATCGGGCCGCGAGGATTCGCGGCAGGAGAGGAATGCAGTGTCCTGGATCGTCACCGGCGGTGCCGGCTACATCGGTGCCCACGTCGTCCGCGCCCTCGCGAGCGCCGGGATGACCCCCGTCGTCCTCGACGACCTGTCCAGCGGGGTCGCACCGTTCGTGCCCGAGGGCGTCCCGTTCGTGCGGGGCAGCATCCTCGACCGCGCGCTCGTCGAGAAAGCGCTGCGCGACCACGACGCGGAAGGCGTGATCCACGTCGCCGGGTACAAGTACGCGGGCGTGTCGGTGCAGCGCCCCCTGCACACCTATGCCCAGAACGTCGAGGGAACCCGGATCATCCTCGAGGCCATGGAGGCCGCGGGCGTCTCGAACATCGTGTTCTCCTCCTCGGCCGCTGTGTTCGGCACTCCTGATGTCGCGCTGGTCGTCGAGGACACGGCGAAGAAGCCCGCCAGTCCGTACGGAGAGTCGAAGCTCATCGGGGAATGGCTGCTGCGCGACCAGGCGATCGCGACGGCCGACTCCGCACACCCGCTGCGCCACACCTCGCTGCGGTACTTCAACGTCGTGGGCTCGGCCGACCCCACGGTCTACGACGTGAGCCCGCACAACCTCTTCCCGATCGTGTTCGAAGCACTGCTCGAGGGCAGGACGCCGAAGATCTTCGGCGACGACTACGACACCGAGGACGGCACCAACGTGCGCGACTACGTGCACGTCGGCGACATCGCGGCAGCGCACGTCGCCGCCGCCCAGCGCCTCGCCGACGGACGACCGATCGAGACCGCATACAACCTCGGATCCGGCGACGGACTCAGCGTCACGCAGATCATGGATGCGGTCGCCCGAGTCACCGGCATCGACTTCACCCCCGAGATCGGACCCCGCCGTCCTGGCGACCCCGACCGCATCGTGGCCACCGGGGAGCTCGCCGCGCGCGACCTCGACTGGACCATGCGATACACCGTCGACGAGATGGTGCGCACGGGCTGGGAGGCGCGGAAGGCGGCGTCCCTCTAGGGCTCAGAGGTCGCGGGTGCGGATCGGATAGAGCCAGAAGCACAGCCACGCGAGGGCGGTGAACCCGAGCGGGATGACCGCGAGCATCAGACGGATACCCCCGTCGACGCTTTCGGGCTGGGCATCGCCGAGCGTGGCGTCGAACCCCGAAACCGTCAGCACCACCGCGGCCACGACCGCCTGCAGTACGACCGAACCGCGCACCACGAAACCGTTCACTCCGAAGTAGGCGCCCTCCCGTCGGTGCCCGGTGCGCACGGCATCGTCATCGATGATCTGCGCGAGCATCACCTCGAGCAGCTGCAGCAGTCCGCCGACGCCGACCCCCACGGCGACTCCGACCAGCGACGCCCCGAGCACGGTCGACGGCGCGAGGTAGCCGAGCACGGCGACGCCGAACACCGCGACGCTCCACAGCACGGCGGTGCGCGGTGACGTGCGACGGACGACCGCGCTCCACAGCACGATCGAGGGGATCGCCGTGACGAAGATCGCCCCGAGGAGCAGGCTCCCCTCCCCTTCCTCGGCGCGCAGCGAGTACCGCACGTAGAAGGGGACCGCGGCCAGGATGACCGCGATCGAGGTCTGGACGAACAGCGAGCCCAGCACGTAGGGGACGAATGCCCGGTTGCGGAAGGTGTAGGTCAGCTGATCCTTCCACCGCATGGCTTCCGACGCCGCCTCGGGCACCCGGCGCTCGATCATCCCGCCGAAGAACGACCACGCGAGCAGCACCAGGCAGACCGCGCCGAGCACGAGCGCCATACCCGGCCATCCGAGAGCCCCGTACAGGGCGGGGGCGCCGGCCGTGCCGAGGACCATGCCGAGGATCGCGAAGATCTGCCGGGGGACGTTGCCGCGGGCGCGCTCCTCCGTGGTGCGGAAGATCTCGGGGAACAGTGCCGAGATGTTCAGCACCACGACGACGAAGGCGATGTCGTACACGGCCACGACGACGAGGAACCAGACGATGAGACCGGCGACGGGAAGTTCGGGCGGCATCCACACCAGCGTGAACGCGACGACGAGCGGCACGATGCCCAGCCCGATCCACGGGATGCGACGGCCCCAGGGGGTGCGCAGCCGGTCGGAGATCGCCCCCACGACGGGGTTCAACACAGCGTTCAGGATGCCGTGGGCGATCATCGCCACGGCCACCCACCCTGCCGGCACCGCGAGGTGCGAGACGTAGAAGTAGACGACGAACGCGGAGAAGGTCTGCGCCATGAGCTGCGTCGGGAAGCCGGAGGCTCCGAACGCGATCGCCTGCCGTCGGGTCGGAGCCGCCTCGAGACGGCGGTCGCGCAGGCGCTCGCCCACCGAGGTCATCGGACGCCTGCCCGCTGAACGTCACGCAGGGCGCGCCAGCCGACGCGCACGAGCGCCTCATCCTCGATCGCCTGCAGCACCGCGGGGTCGCGGAGCAGTCTCAGCTCATAGCCGCGCTTCGTCGCGCTGAAGTCGACCGCTGACCGCAGCTCCTCGTCGTCGACCATCGGATGCAGGTAGATCTCGGTCACGCCGGCCGGAACGGCGCGCAACAGGGCGATGAAGCCGTCCCGCACCTGCTCGTAGGTCTCCTCCTCCGGCGTGCCCTCCCCGAGGAGCGGGAAGGGATGCGACCACAACCTGTCGATGATCACGACGCCGGATGCATCGGCCGCGGCAGCTGCGGCATCGAGCGTCGCCTGCAGGGCCGCGTCCTCGCCCACGCCGTCCATGCTGCGCGGCAACCGGAACGGAAGCCCGTGACGCGCGGCGAGCTCGAACACCGGACGGAGGAAGTCGCGTCCGGTCACGAGTCCGTAGACGGAGCCCATGTGATTGTCGAGGTGCGTCACATCGACGCCGGCATCGAGCGCGGCCTGCAGCTGGGCGGCGAGCTCGACTGCCACGTCCTCCTCCGACGCCGCCTGCTCGACGGACGCGACGTCCATCGGGAAGAAGCCCGCCGCGTCGACCAGGCTCGTGTCCGTGCCGGTGAGCGGCCGCCACCGGTAGCGAGACCATTCGCTCGTGAGCACGAGATGTACACCGATGTCGAGGTCAGGGCGGGAGGCGGCGAAGGCGAGCGCCTCCGGGGACCACGAGCATGGCACCATCACGGTCGCCGAGTCGATCCGGCCGGCGTCCAGGAGGTCGACGATGGCGGTGTTCGCCGCATGGCACATGCCGAAGTCATCCGCGTTCAGGATGATCGCTCGTGCGCCGGGGGCGAGGCCGAGACGGTCGGCGAGGTCGGAGGGAAGGGTCATCGGTGATCCTGTCGGAAAGGGGCGGTGGGGAGGGGCGGCGATCCTCAGCGTCCGGGCTTCGCGGCCGGCGTGAGGATGCGGGTGAACAGGGTGCCGCGGAGAGCGGACGCCGCCTCGCCGACGGCACCGACGAGCGGCGCCTCGGGCCCGAACGAGGAGACGAGGAATCGCAGTGGGAGCTGCGCAGCGTATTCCTCGGCGATGCGCTCGATCGCCGCCACGAGCGCGGGGTGTGCTGCCCGGCCGCTCAGGATGAACGCTTCGGGGTCGAGCACCAGGCCCACGCTGCCGGCCACGAGCACGATGCGTCGTCCGATCTCCTCCACGACCCGGGCCGAGGCCGCGTCCCCGCGCGCAGCGGCCTCGAGGTGGTCCGCCAGGGAGGCGTCGGGGTCGCACCCCTCGTTGAGAGCGAGATCGCGGACGACGGCATCGCTCACGATGGGTGCACCGATCGGGAGCGGGGGCTGCGGCAGGTACATGACCTCGCCCGCCACACCGGAGAATCCGCGGTGCAACGATCCGTCGACCACGATGCCCGCTCCCAGTCCGTCGTCGAGGAGGAGCAGCGCGAAGCTGGCGAGATCGCCACCCGCACCGGCGGTGAGCTCGGCGAGGGCTGCGAGGTTGACGTCGTTCTCGATCCGGACCGGGCAGTCGAGGGCCGTGGCGAGCGCGGTGCGGAAGGCGCCGCCGTCAGGGCCGAGGTCATCCCGGATGCCGCCATCGGAGGTGACGATGCCGGGGACGCCGACGACAGCGAGGTGGACGGCGTCCTTCGTCGCCTTGACCGCACGACGGCAGCGGTCGACGAGGTCGACGATGTGCGCGACGCGCTCTTCGGTGGACGTGAGCGCAGCGTGCTGCTCGGCGCGCACGGTCCCGCTCGCGTCGACCAGGACGACATGCGCTGCGTGGTGGTCGATGTGCACGGCGGCGGCGAAGCCGAGTCGCGGATGCAGGGCGACCCGTCCGGCTGCGGGTCCGCGGGTCTCTCGATCCACGCCGGCCGCGGCGACGGCTCCTACCCCTTCGAGCATCCGCAGCACCTGGGTGACGGCGGTGCGGGAGAGACCGGTCGTCGACATCAGCTCCGCGCGGGTCTGCGGCCCACTGCGCGCCAGGGCCTCCAGGATCGCGCGGCCGTTGAGCGTGCGGAGCAGGCCCTGCGGTCCCGCGAGTGGTCTGGACATGCGTTCCGGCGTCTCCCTCGCTCGCGCGTCCTCGACGCGGTGTCCGCAAGCATGCCACATCGCGTCGCACTCGTCGATGGTTCGCCGCTCCTTTCCGCCCTCGATTTGACGCTCTCGGGGTTCGCCGCTTAGATTACAGATCGGTAACGGCGGCATCCGGGGGGATCGCCCGCCACGCACACCTCCCCTCCGGAAGGATCCCGTCACGAATTCCCTGCCGCCCGAGAGCGCTCACGACGCCTCGGAAGCCCCCACAGAAACCTCCGGCACGCCTCGACCGCTTCTGCGGCGCGACCTGCGCCGTTCCGCGAACGCCGCACAGCAGCCAACCCGCACCGCGAGCACGCCGCACACGGACACCCCTCGCCCGTCATCGCCCCCGGCATCGCCGGCCGAGTCCCGCCGGCGCGCCGCCCGCGAGCAGCCCCCGACGCCATCCCCGGAACCGACGCAGCCCCCGACGCCATCCCCGGAACCGACTGAGCAGCCCCCGAGCGCGACGCGGAACCGTCGGCGGAAGGCCTCGGCCCCGCGGATCCGTCCCCGCCGAGCGACGCGCCCGTGGGCGAAGGCCAAGGCGGTGGGAGCCACACTCGCGGTCGGCGCGATGATCACCGGGGCAGCACTGCCCGCGTTCAACCCGGAGATCACTTCGGTCGCCGCCGCCTCCGCCGAAGTCACGACCGCCGCGAGCGACTTCGCGCAGTCGTACACCTCGACGGACGAGATCCGCGCGGAGATCGCGCCTCGAGGGAACTTCGCCGCGACGACGCCGGAGGAGATCAAGGAAACGCGTTCGCGTGCCGTCGCCGCCGCGATCGCCGCCGGCATGCCTCTCGGAAGTGCCATGGAGATCCCCGTCGCCGACCGCGTCGTGATGCCGATGGCCGACGGGACCTACACGTTCACCGACGGCTTCGGCGCCTCCCGCCCCGGCCGGTCGCACCTCGGCCAGGACTTCGCCGCGGGGGTCGGCACGCCGATCAACGCCGCGATGACGGGCTGCGTCTCCCGCTCCACCGAGAGCTATCAGGGCTACGGAGTGACGATCCAGATCGAGAGCATCGTCGACGGCCAGGCCGTGAGCACCGTCTACTCGCACCTGAACTACGGCACCCGCGCGGTCGAGGTCGGCGACTGCGTCGAGGCCGGTCAGTACATCGGCGACGTCGGATCGACCGGGTACGTGTTCGGCTCCTGCCTGCACTTCGAAGTCCACATCAACACGGTCGCGGTGGATCCCATGCCGTGGCTCGAGAAGAACGTGAGCTGAGGCGCACCCCTGCCGCGAAAAGCCTTTCGCCCCTCCCCTAGGGTGGACGGATGAGTCCGCTGGTGGTCCGGGAAGCGGGCGTCGACGACGCCGACGAGGTGGCCCGCGTGCACGTGCGGTCCTGGCAGGCTGCCTACCGCGGGCTCATCGACCAGTCCGTGCTCGACGGGCTCTCCATCGCCGAACGCGCGACGGGCTGGCGTCGCCTCATCACAGATCCGCTGCCCACGACTCTCGGGCTCCTGGTCGCCGAACGCGACGACCGCATCGTCGGGTGGACGTCGTTCGGCTCCGGCCGCGACCCCGACGGCTTGGCCGACGCCGAGGTGTACGGGATCTACGCGGATCCCGATGCCTGGTCGACGGGCGCGGGACACGCGCTCCTCGACGCCGCCGAACAGCGCATGGCCGACGCCGGACACGCGCGCGCCTACCTGTGGGTGCTCGACGGGAACGTGCGTGCCGACACGTTCTACGCGCGCCACGGCTGGATCGAAGACGGCGCCATCAAGATCGAGGAGCGCCCCGAGTTCACCCTCTGTGAGCACCGCCGCGTGAAGCTGCTGGCACCCTGATCGCAGGGCCTCCGGCGCGGGTGGGCGTCAGTCGAGGGCGCTCATCACGTGCTTGATGCGGGTGTAGTCGTCGAAGCCGTACTGGGAGAGGTCCTTGCCGTAGCCCGAGTGCTTGAACCCTCCGTGCGGCATGTCCGACACGAACGGGATGTGGGTGTTGATCCACACGCAGCCGAAGTCGAGGTCGCGCGAGAAGCGCATCGCGCGGGCGTGATCCGTCGTCCACACCGAGGACGCGAGCGCGTACGGCACATCGTTCGCCATCTCCAACGCCTCGCTCTCCTCCGAGAACGACTGCACCGTGAGGACCGGCCCGAAGACCTCCCCCTGGACCACCTCATCGTCCTGCCGCACGCCCGACACGATCGTGGCCTCCCAGAAGTAGCCCTGTTCCCCCTGACGGCGACCACCGGTCTCGATCTTCGCGTGCGCGGGGAGGCGGTCGATGAAGCCCTGCACCTGCGCGAGCTGTGCGGCACTGCTCAACGGGCCGTAGAGGACGCCGTCCTCCCTCGGACCGCCCGTGCGCGCATGGCTGCGCGCGCGCGCGACGAGCGCCTCGATGAGCTCGTCATGCCGTGACTCATGCACCAGCACGCGGGTCGCGGCCGTGCAGTCCTGTCCGGCGTTGAAGAAGGCGCCCGTGATGATGCCCTCCACGGCCTTCTCGAGGGACGCATCCGCGAACACGATCGCGGGCGCCTTCCCGCCGAGTTCGAGGTGCACGCGCTTGACGTCGCTCGCCGCCGACCGCGCGACCGCCATCCCCGCACGCACCGAGCCGGTGATCGCGACCATCTGCGGGGTCGGGTGCTCCACCAGCGCGACACCCGTGTCGCGATCGCCCAGCACGACGTTCAACGTGCCGGCCGGCGTGTGCCGGGCGACGATCTCCGCCAGCAGCAACGTCGTCAGCGGAGTGGACTCAGCGGGCTTCAGCACGACGGTGTTGCCGGCGGCGAGCGCAGGGGCGATCTTCCACACGGCCATGTTCAGCGGGTAGTTCCAGGGCGTCACCTGCCCGATCACACCGACGGGCTCGCGGCGGACGAACGACGTGTGGCCGGCGAGGTACTCCGCTGCGGCTCGTCCTTCGAGACTCCGAGCGGCCCCTGCGAAGAAGCGCAGCTGATCGACCGACTGCATGATCTCGTCGGCCACGAGGCTCGCCCGCGGCTTGCCGGTGTCCTGCGATTCGAGGTCGGCGAACTCCTCCGCGCGGGCTTCCATCTCGTCGGCGATGCGGAACAGCGCGAGCTGTCGGTCGGCGGGCGTCGTGTCGCGCCAGAGCGGGAAGGCCGCGGACGCCGCGGCGTAGGCGGCGTCGACGTCGGCCGCGGCCGAGACGGGCGACTCCCCGTAGATCTCCTCGGTGGCAGGATCGATGAGCGGCATCCGCCCCGAGCCGTTCGCGGGCACGAAGTGTCCGCCGATGAAGTTCTGCAAGGGAGCGGAGGTCTTCAGAAGAGTGCTGGGCATGGCGTCATGCTAGCGCGTCGGGTGCGGAATCTGAAGATGTGGACCGATATTTCAACTGAATCAGTTGCAGATCAGCGTCATAGCTGACAATATCGACACATGAGCTCGAAGCCTGCCCAGCCCGCACTGGATGACATCTCCAAGCGCATCGTCGAACTGTTGCAGGAGGACGGCCGCCGTCCCTACGCGGAGATCGCACGCGAGGTCGGACTGAGCGAGGCCGCCGCACGGCAGCGCGTGCAGCGGATGACCGAGGCGGGTGTCATCCAGATCGTCGCGGTCACCGATCCGATGCAGCTCGGCTTCCGGCGCATGTCGATGATCGGCATCCGCGTGTCGGGCGACCCCCGCACCATCGCCGAAGAACTCACGACCATCCCGGAACTGGCTTACGTCGTGGTCACGCTCGGGACGTTCGACATCCTCGTTGAAGCCGTGTGTGAGGACGACGAGCACCTGATCGACCTGATCGCGACCCGCATCCGGACCATCCCCGGCATCGCGCACACCGAGAGCCTGCTCTACGCGGGCCTCTACAAAGACCTCTACAACTGGGGAACGCGCTGAGGCGCACCCCCCTCACATCGGAGTGAACATGGGCACCACCGTCTTCGAACGCCGACGTCCGCCGCAGGGAATCGTCGACGACTCCCTGCGCGAGACGGCTCTCCGCGTGTTCTGGCTCGACGACGTCGATCGGCCGACGCATCCCTCCCTGAACGGGACGGTCCGCGCGGATCTCGCGATCGTCGGCGGTGGGTACGCCGGCCTGTGGACGGCCGTGCGCGCCAAGGAGCGCGACCCCGGACGACGCGTCGTCCTGCTGGAGGCGTCGCGGATCGCGTGGGCCGCGTCCGGCCGCAACGGGGGCTTCTGCGAGTCGAGCCTGACGCACGGCCACGAGAACGGTGTGAACCGCTGGCCGGAGGAGATCGACCGGCTCGAAGAGCTGGGGCACGCCAACCTCGACGGCATCGAGGAGACGATCGCGCGCTACGGCATGGACGCCGAGTTCGAGCGCACCGGACAGCTCGCCGTCGCCGTCGAACCGCACCAGGTCGACTGGTTCCGCGAGGAACCCGGATTCCTCGACCGCGAGGCGGTGCAGGCGGAGGTGCACTCGGAGACGTTCCTCGCCGGCGACTGGGACCGCGAAGGATGTGCGATGGTGCACCCCGCGAAGCTCGGCGTCGAGCTGGCACGTGTGGCTGCCGACCTCGGCGTCGAGATCTACGAGCACAGCCTGGTGCGTGCGATCGAGGGCGACGGGTCCAGCCCCATCGCCCTCGTCACCCCGAACGGCCGGGTGGTCGCCGATGCGGTCGCGCTCGGCACGAACGTCTTCCCTTCCCTCCTCAAGCGCAACCGTCTGATGACCGTGCCCGTGTACGACTACGTGCTGATGACCGAGCCGCTCTCCACGGAACAGCTCGCCGCGATCGGCTGGTCGAACCGACAGGGCCTCGCCGACAGCGCGAACCAGTTCCACTACTACCGCCTCACCGCCGACAACCGCATCCTGTTCGGCGGCTACGACGCGATCTACCACTTCGGCGGCAAAGTGCGCCCGGAGTACGAGGACCGCATCGAGAGCCACCGCCGGCTCGCCTCGCACTTCTTCACCACGTTCCCGCAGCTCGCGGGCCTGCGCTTCACGCACCGGTGGGCGGGCGCGATCGACTCGTCCAGTCGGTTCTGCGCGTTCTTCGGCACCGCGCGCAAGGGACGCGTGGCCTATGCCACCGGCTTCACGGGTCTCGGCGTGGGCGCGGCGCGCTTCGCCGCCGACGTGATGCTCGACAAGCTCGCGGGCGAGGAGACCGAGCGCACCGAGCTGCGGATGGTGCGGGAGAAGCCCATTCCGTTCCCGCCCGAGCCCGCCGCCTCGATCGGCGTCAACCTGGTGCGCGCGGCGATGGATCGAGCCGACCACAACGAGGGCAAGCGCAACCTCTTCCTCAAGACGCTCGACGCCCTCGGCATGGGCTTCGACTCATGAGCGGCCTCGCTGCGGGCGGCGGAGTGGATGCCATCACCCTGGACCTCGCGCATGCTCCTCTGCCCGCGGACGAGGTGATCGCCGGAGCTCCGACCACCGCCGTGCACGAGCTCGCGACCCTCGGCGGTGTCGAGGTGGGCATCTGGGAGATGACGCCGGGCACCGCCACGGACACCGAGACCGACGAGGTCTTCGTCGTGCTGACGGGCCGTGCCACGATCGCGTTCGCCTCGTCCGGGCTGCCCGACCTCGAGGTCGGCCCCGGCTCGGTGGTGCGCCTCGCGGACGGCATGCGCACCACCTGGACCGTCACCGAGACGCTGCGCAAGGTCTACGTCGCCTGACACCCCGGTGCGTCGGCCGATGTCAGCCGAGCAGCGGTCGCACGGAGGCATAGGCGTCGGCGACGTCGCGCGTGGGGACGTCGTAGACCCGCGCGATGCCCGCGGCCCCGTGATGGCGCGGCCAGCCCGGGTCGCCGGTGGTGATGAAGGCGACGGCGGCCCCGTGCACCTCATCGGCCAGCTCCTGCGGAGGGTTCGGTCCGGCGAGCGGCTCCATGGCCGGACCGTCGAGGCAGTCGAAGAAGAACGGCACGTCGAGGCAGTGCTCGGCGAAGCCGAAGTGTCCGGACGGCCAGGAGAACCGGTACAGCCAGGTCGGCGCGTCACCGCGGTCGGCCACGACCTTGAGCAGCGCCGTGCGGAACATGCGGTCGGTCAGCAGCCGACCGCCCACGCGGGCATTGCCGAGTCCGGTGATGTCGGCGTTGGCGGCCAGGTACGCCCGCCGCGCGCTCTTCGGCAGCCCGAGCCGCCTCAACAGAAGCGACCGCGGCACCCAGCGCAGCTTCTTCTCGGCCCCCGCGAACACCATGGTGAACTCGTCATCGGTCGCGCCGAGCACGAGAGGTTTATCCGCGCCGACACCCGCGGCGATCGACTCCCGGGTAGGACGCACGAGCAGATCGCCGTCGACGGCCGGGCCGAGCGGGAGGCCGTCCTCCACCACGCTGCCGAGAGCATCGGGGCCGAGCTCGGTCGCCTTCTTCTGCAGTTCGAGGATGCGGTCTTCGGCGAGGGACGAGAACCCGGCCACGGTCGGTTCCACCCCGGCGGACGCGGCGAGCCCCCGACCGAACTCCTCCGCGCGCGCCGGAGCCACATCGGCGAGGGCTCCGGAGATCGCGTAGACCCCGTGGAACAGGTGCTGCGCCTTCTCCATGCCGAGCAGGGTCAGCACGGCCCCACCCCCGGCGGACTGCCCGGCGATCGTGACCCGCGACGGATCCCCGCCGAACCGGGCGATGTTCTGCTGCACCCACTCCAGGGCGAGCAGCCAGTCGCGCACACCGCGGTTCGACGGCGCATCCTCGATCCACCCGAAGCCGTCGAATCCCAGACGGTACGAGAGCGACACGGTCACCACGCCGTCGCGGTTGAAGTTCCGGCCGTCGTACCAGGGGCTCGCCGGGGAGCCCGCGAAGTAGCCGCCGCCGTGGATCCAGACGAGCACCGGAAGACCGGTCACCTGCTCAGTGGTCTCCGGGCTCGGGGTGAAGACGTTCACGTTGAGCGTGGAGTCGCCCTCGATGCTCGGCTCGGGAATGAGCGTCACCCCTGGGTCGCCGCGCTGTGCGGTGGCGGGGAACTCGAGCGCGTCCCGCACGCCGTCCCACGGCGCCTTGGGCACCGGAGCCTGGAAGCGCAACGGGCCGGTCGGTGCCTCTGCGAAGGGGATGCCGAGGAAGGCCGCCGTCCGCGGGTTGCCCCGCCCTCCCGTGGTCGGGCGCCAGCGACCACGCACCCGTCCTGCGGTGGTGTCCACCTCGACGAAATCGGCGGCCGTCTCGAACTCGGTATCGGTCATCACAGCATTCTCCCGGTCATTCCTGGTCATCAGCGCACTCCCTTGATCGGTGCGGTCGCGACGGCGGCGAGGATCACGAACACGATCGCGAAGACGAAGAGCATCGCATAGCCCCCGAGGGACGTGATGATGACTCCGCCGATCGCCGGGCTCAGCGCCTGCGGCACGTTGGTCGCGACGTTGAGGATGCCGAGATCCTTGCCCGCCGACACCCCCTCGTTCGGCAGCACTTCGGTCATCAGCGCGGCATCCACCGACATGTACAGACCGAACCCGATGCCGTTGATGACGCTCATCAGGATCATCCCCGTCATGTTCGGCTGCAGCACGGGCATCGCCAGACCCACCACCATCACCGCGGAGGCGACGTAGATGAACACCTTGCGACGACCGACCTTGTCGCTCCACCATCCGGACAGGCCGATCGCGATCAGCGTCGGGACGAAGGCCACGAGGGTCAGGGTGACGACGGCGCCCTGCGCATCCGCGAGCGGCAGCCCGATGTAGTCGGTGAGCATGTAGAGCTGGTAGGCGCTGACGACGAAGTAGCCGAGGATCAGCAGGAAGCGAGCCGTGAACGCCCACGCGAAGTCCGGGTGACGGCGTGGATCGATCCAGAAGCCCCTGAAGAACGCACTCCAGCGGAACGGATCGACCGAAGCGTGCTGCGAGGACCAGTCCCGGTTCACGAACGCGAACAGCAGCGCCACCACGATCACGGCTCCGCCGAACACCGCGTAGCCGACGCCGATCTGCGCGGCGAAGGCACCGGCGAGCATGACGCCGACCGTCATGCCGACCTGCGTGCCGAGTCCGATCATCGCGCTCGCTCCGCCGCGCTTCGAGCGCGGGAAGCGGTCGGCGGTGATCGCGGTGAGGGGCGCCTGGAAGAAGTTCAACGCCACCTGGATGATCACCCAGAACACCGTGATCCAGAGGATGTCCGTCAGGGACCCCATGCCGAACAGGAAGACACCGCCGACGATGGCGCCGAGCACCATCCACGGCACGCGGCGCCCGAAGCGCGAGCGCGTGCGGTCGCTCAAGGCGCCGACGATCGGCTGCGCGAACAGCGTGAACACGAAGGAGATCGTCGTGACGACGGCGAGGTTGCCGACCTTGTTCGCCTCGTCGATCATCAGCACCTGGCTGGGCAGGAGGATCGCGATGAGACCGCCATAGGTGGCGAACAGGGTGAGCGAGGCGATCAGCAGGCTGGGCAGCAGTCGCCGGTTCGCGGGCGGGCTCGCCGCCGGTTCTCCGGCTGCGGGCGGGGCTGAGCGGATCGTGCCGGTCGGGGCGAGTTCGGCGGCCGGGTCGAGAGGGGGAAGGGACATGTCGGCTCCTCGTTGAGCGGTTGCGTATGAATACCAAACAATGTTCGGTATTCATCGGACATGCTGGCAGATCGGCAGCCCCTGCCGCAAGACATTCACGAACGATGTTTGGTTTTCGTGATCCGGACACGACGGATACCCTGGGGCCATGTCGACACGAGGGGCCTACGCCAAGGGCGTGGCGAAGCGCGAGGAGATCCTCGACGCGGCGCTCGCCGTCGTCGCCGAACACGGATACCGGAAGGCTTCCGTCCGCGAGATCGCGGATGCAGCGGGACTCAGCCCCGCCGGACTCCTGCACTACTTCGGCTCCAAGGAAGAGCTGTTCGTCGCGATCCTGCGCGCCCGAGACGACCGGGACCAGCAGCAGTACGCGGCCGAAGACGCCTCCGCAGCTTTCCTCGCGATCATGCGTCACAACGCATCCGTGCCGGGCCTCGTCCAGCTGTATGCCCAGCTGGCCGCGGAGGCCGGAGACCCCTCGCACCCCGCGCATGCCTACTTCCGTGAGCGCACCGACCGCATCGAAGCCTTCACGCGCGCGCAGGTCGCCGCCGACCAGGAAGCCGGCCTCCTCCGAGCCGACCTCGATCCGGCCTGGGTCGTCCGCTCGCTGCATGCCCTGGCCGACGGGCTCCAGACCGCGTGGATGCTCGATCCCTCCCTCGACATGGCCGCCGAGATCGAACAGTTCCTCGTGCTGCTACGCCCGGTGTGATCCCGCGTCGAGGGGTGTCACCTCGGCGTGCGGCATCCGCGCCCTCATGATCCCGATCGCCTCGGGGTTGTCATCGACGAGCACGGCATCGCGACCGAGCGCCGATGCCACCGCGCCGGTCGTCCCGCTGCCCGCGAACAGATCGAGCACCCGATCGCCCGGGCGGCTCGAGGCCGTCACGATCCGCCGGAGGATCCCTTCGGGCTTCTGCGTCGGATAGCCGGTCTTCTCGCGCCCGGTCGTCGGCACGATCGTGTGCCACCACACGTCGGTGGGGAGCTTGCCGCGAGCCGCCTTCTCGGGAGTCACGAGCCCGGGGGCCATGTACGGCTCGCGGTCGACCTCGTCCGAGTTGAAGACGTACGCCCGAGGGTTCTTCACGTAGACCAGGATCGTGTCGTGCTTGGTCGGCCAGCGACTGCGCGACTTCGCGCCGTAGTCGTACGCCCAGATCAGCTCGTTCAGGAAGCAGTCGCGCCCGAACACCGCGTCGAGCATCACCTTCGCGTAGTGCGCCTCCCGGTAGTCGAGGTGCAGGTAGAGGGTGCCGTCGTCGGCGAGCAGTCGCCACGCCTCCTCGAGCCGCGGCATCAGGAAGGCACCGTAGTCGTCGAAGCGGTCGTCGTAGGCACGGAGGATTCCGCGCACCCGCTCGTAGGCATGGCCGTGGAATCCGTGGCGCACCTCGGTCTCGGGCACGGCGGGCCCCGGTTCAGAACTCCTCAGTTCTGCACTGCTCACACCCTCGGCACCGCCGGATTCCGGACCGGGCTCCGCGACCGCCACGGATTCCTGCGGAGTTGTGAACGAGCGTCGCGCGGTCACGACCTGGCGCTCCTGCGTGCGACCGGTGTTGAACGGCGGATCGAGGTACACGAGCGTGAAGGACGCCGACGGCAGAGTGGCCGCGACCACGAGGTTGTCGCCCTCGATGATCGTGACCGCACCGGTGATCGGGGTCGGGAGGTCAGGCTCCGGAGCCGTCACGGCACCCGATGCAGCCATGCCTCGGTGGCGAACTTCGAAGCGACGAGGGCCTCGGCATCGGCGTACTCGTCCGCCGTCACCGATCCGGTCTCCGCGTCGGTCAGCGAGCGGAAGGTGTCCTTGAAGCGCTCGATGATCTCCGCACGCTCGAGCCCGGTCTGCGTGCGCAGCGGATCGACCCGCTTGGCCGCCGACGTGGTGCCCTTGTCGCTGAGCTTCTCGCGCCCGATGCGCAGGACCTCGGTCATCATCTGACCGTCGATGTCGTAGGAGAGGGTGGCGTGGTGCAGCACTCCCCCGTTCGCGAGTCGCTTCTGCGCGGCACCCCCGATCTTGCCGGTCGGGCTCGCGATGTCGTTGAGCGGCTGGTAGACCGCGTCGATGCCCAGCGACCGCAGGGCCTGCAGCACCCAGTCGTCGAGGAACGCGTAGGAGTCGGCGAACGTCATGCCCGCGACGAGGGACGCCGGCACGTAGAGCGAGTAGGTGATGATCTGCCCGGCGGCCATGAGCATCGCCCCGCCACCGGAGATGCGGCGGACGACGTCGAACCCGTGCTTCGCAGCGCCTTCCGGATCGACCTCGTTCCGGTAGGACTGGAACGACCCGATCACGACGGCCGATTCGTCCCATTCCCAGATGCGCAGAGTCGGACGACGTCGTCCCTCGCCGACGCGTGAGGTCAGAACCTCGTCGAGCGCCAGGTTCATCCGGGGCGACACGGCCGCGTCGTGCACGATCTCCCAGTCGAAGTCACGCCATCCCGGAGCGGTCACGAGCGCGCGGCGCACCGCGGTGCCGACGGCCTCGGGGGTGAATCCGAGCAGCTGTGCACCGTCGGGCAGGGCTCCGCGGACGGCGGCGGCGATGGCCGAGGCATCCGACTCGGCGGGCATCCCGTTGACGGCGGCGTCGATGTCGTCCAGCGCCGAGTCCGGCTCGAGGAAGAAGTCGCCGGCGAGGCGGAAGCGAGAGATCCGGTCATCCTCGATCTCGAGGTCGACGACGACGAGCTTTCCGCCTGGAACCTTGTATTCACCGTGCACGGTTCCAGCTTAAGGCGCGGAACTCCGCCCGCGGGGCCCGTGCGGGATGGATTTCGCGCCTCGCACCCACCCCTCAGGCGCGTTTTCGATCCCGCACCGCCGGGGAAGAAGCCGTCAGCGCGCGGGGATGTGCTTGTCGAGCCAGGAGAGCACGTCGGCTCGCACCTCGTCCTGCTGCAGTTCCGCGAAGATCTCGTGGCGCGCGTCCGGATAGACCAGCGTCGTGACGTCGGTGAGTCCGGACCGGTTGCGGTACTCGTCGGCGAGCTTGTGCACGCTGCGGGGGCCGCCCACCGGGTCGTCGCGCCCGACCAGCAGCAGCATCGGGATGTCGTGGCCGAGGTCTTTCGCGGGCCGGCCGTAGAGCTTCGCCGCCTCGATCGGACCGAAGAGCTTGAGGAGCGGAACGTCGGTGGTCAGCGGATCCTCGTCGAAAGCGGCCCACACGGCCGGGTCACGGCTGAGCCATTCGAGGCCGGTGGCCCCCTCGCCGGCCCACCGCGCGTTCAGGGGCGCTGCGTTGAGCGACCCCGGCATCCGCAGTGCGGACCCCGAGAGGATGACGGCGTCCCAGGCTTCGGGATGGTCGTTGACGAGCATCTGCGCCAGGAACGAGCCCCAGGAATGCCCGAGCAGCACGAGCGGCAGATCGGGGTTCTCCGCACGGATGATGCCCGTCAGCTGCCAGACGGCCTCCTCGGCCGCGCGCAACCCGCCCTTGCCCAGGCGTCCGAGCTTCTCGGGGCCGCCGTGCTGACGGATGCCGGTGCGGCCGTGGCCCCGGTGGTCATCGGCGTACACGTGGAAGCCGGCGGTGGTGAGAGCCCCGATCAGGGCGCCGTATCTCCCGGCGTGCTCCCCGACGCCGTGCAGAAGCTGCACGACTCCGCGGGGCGTCCCGTCCGCAGGATGGACGTCATAGACGATGTCGACGCCATAGGCATCGGTGAACTCGCGGGTATCCATCACGGTGCGAGCCTATCGAGAGCACGGAGGAGCGGCTACCGCGCGAGCGCATCCCGGATCGCGAACGCGGTGTCGCGGTCGGTCACCTCGTAGCCGCCGACCCCATCGGAGGCCGATCCCATCCGCACGCCGCCGTCTTCGAGCACGGCCCGCTTGGCGGAGAAGTGGAGCGCGTCGACGCCGGCGCCCGCGAGCACGGGGGCGCTGTCGACGTCGACCCCGCTGCCTGCCATGACCTCGATCTCCCCCTCGGCTGCGGCGACGAGAGCACGCAGAGTGCCGATGCCGTCGATCGCGGCGGACGCGCCGCCCGAGGTGAGCACTCGGCGCAGACCGAGCTCGCGGGCGCTGCGCAGCGTCGCGACCGGGTCCGCGGTCATGTCGATGGCACGGTGCAGCGTGACGGGGGCTCCCCCGGCCGCGTCACGAAGCCGTGCCATGGCGAACAGGTCGAGGCGTCCCTCGGCGTCGAGCGCGCCGATGACCACCCCGCTCGCACCGGCGCTGATCGCGTGACGGACGTCGCGCTCGGAGACGGCGAGTTCATCCTCGGAGTAGTGGAAGCCGCCGGCGCGCGGCCGGATCAGCACATGCACCTCGGGGCCGGTCTGTCCGGCCGCCTCGACCGACAGCTCGACGGTCGCGGGCGACGGGGTCAGCCCACCGAGGGCGAGGGCCGTCGCAAGCTCGACGCGGTCGGCGCCGACTTCTGCGGCGATGCGCACTCCTGCGGGGTCCTGCACGGCGATTTCGAGAGCGATCGTTCGGGTCACCCCTCCATTGTGCCCGGCCTCGGCCGCACCAGAGCGCCAGAAAATTAGATAGGCTATCTAAGTAATGTCTGCGTCCGATGAATCCCTCCACCTCACCGCCACAGACCTGCGTATGGCCACCTTCCGCCTGGCTCGGCGCCTCCGGTGCGCACGGGCCGCGGACTCGATGGGCGACGCGCAGCTCGCGGTGCTCGCCGACCTGCGCATGAACGGTCGCCGCACGATCTCGACCCTCGCCGAGCGCGAGCGGGTGACGGCGCCCTCGATGACCAGCACGATCAACGGCCTCGAGGAACAGGGCTTCGTCGTGCGCACCCCCGACGAAGACGACCGTCGACGCGTGCAGGTCGACATCACCGACGCCGGCATCGAGATCGTCGCCGAGACCATCCGGCGGCGCGACGAGCTGCTGGCCGACATGCTGCGCGAGGTGGACTACACCGAGGACGAACTCACCACGCTGCGCGAAGCGAGCGCGTTGATGCGACGGGTGGTGGAGCGATGAGCGCGATGTTCCGTTCCTTCGCGAACATCAACTACCGGATCTGGTTCGCCGGAGCCCTGGTCTCCAACGTCGGCGGCTGGATGCAGGCGACAGCCCAGGACTGGGTCGTGCTGACCGAGCTGACCGACAACGACGCGACCGCGATGGGCGTCACGATGGCCCTGCAGTTCGGGCCGCCGCTCGTGCTGGTGAGCCTCACCGGCTGGGTGGCCGACCGGTTCGACCGACGACACATCCTGTTCGCCACGCAGTCGGCGCTGCTCGCCCTGGCCGTCGCGGTCGGCGTGCTGCTGCTGAACGGCCTGATGACGCTGCCGATGATGTTCGGCTTCGCCCTCGGGTTCGGCATCGTGAACGCTTTCGACGCTCCCGCCCGACAGGCCTTCGTCTCCGACATGGTCTCGACCGGCGACACCTCCAACGCGGTCGCCCTGAACTCGGCGTCGTTCAACCTGGCGCGGATGATCGGCCCGGCGGTCGGCGGTCTGCTGATCGTCGCGATCGGTTCCGGCTGGGTCTTCATCGTGAACGCCGCGACCTTCCTCGCGATGATCCTCGCCCTGTCGATGCTGCGCACGGGCCTCCTCGCGCCCCGCCTCAAGAGCCGCAGTCGCGGCGGCCTCGCCGACGGCTTCCGATACGTATGGGGCCGCAGCGATCTGCGCGTGGTGTTCGTCACGGTGTTCCTGATCGGCGCGTTCGGCATGAACTTCCCGATCTTCGCCTCGACCATGGCGCTCGAGTTCGGCGCCGGGGCCGACGGCTACGGCGTCCTCAGTTCCGTTCTCGCGATCGGCTCCCTCATCGGCGCGCTGCTGGCGGCGCGCCGCGACAGGGCCAGGGTGCGGGTCGTCATCCTCGCGGCCGGAGGGTTCGGCATCGCCGCGTTCGTCTCCTCCGCGATGCCGACCTACGCGTCCTATGCCGTCACCTTGACGTTCACCGGGTTCATGATCGTGACCCTGCTGACGACCGCGAACGGCTACGTGCAGATCACGACCGAACCGACCCTGCGCGGACGGGTGCTCGCCCTCTACATGGCTGTGATCATGGGATCGACGCCCGTGGGCGCGCCGATCGCCGGGTGGGTCGCCGACGTCTTCGGACCGCGCGCGGCCATCATGCTCGGTGGCACAGCCGGATTCGTCGCGTGCGCGATCGGCGTCATCTGGGTCGCGACCTCGGGGCGCCTGCGTCGCGCCGAGAACCGTCGATTCCTGCTCACCCTCGACGAGACCCGTCCGCTGCGGGTCGTCGAGGTGGACCCGATCGAGTTCAGCGACGAAGCCGCCGTGACCACGCCGATCCGCAGCCCGAAGAACCGCGACGACGATCGCTGACCCTCCGCGCCGGGTTTGTCAACGCCCTCCACGGCTGCCCCGGCCGTACGTATCGTCGTCGCATGGATGAGAACACGGAACGCACCCCCCACTCGACGGACCCGGCAGAGGGCGCACCGGAAACCGCCGTCCCGGACGAGGACTCGGGCCAGGGCGACGGCACCGGCGGAGCGATCCAGGGCGACAGCTCCCGGGGCGAGTCGACCGGTGGCGCCATCCAAGGCGACGCAGGTCAGGGCCATCGCTCGGCGCTCGGCGGTGACGAGAACACCGAGGAGCAGCTCGACGCGGACAACGAGGCCGAGGAGGACTCGCTGAAGACGCTCGACCCGGACTCCCCGCCCGCCTGAGCGTGGCAGGGGCTCAGGCCAGCACGAGCTTGAGCTGCTCCACCGCCCAGTCGAGCTCGGTCGCGCGGATCACGAGCGGCGGCGCGATGCGGATGGTCTGCCCGTGCGTGTCCTTGACGAGCACACCCCGCTCGAGCAGCTTCTCGGCGATCTCGCGTCCGGTACCCTTCGCCGGGTCGATGTCGACGCCTGCCCAGAGCCCCGCGATGCGCACGGCCGTCACACCGTGGCCGATCAGCGGCTGAAGCGCCTGATCCAGGTGAGCGCCGAGCGCACGCGCCCGCTCCTGGAACTCGCCGGTCTGCAGCATCTCGACCACGCGCAGGCCCACGGCCGCGGCGAGCGGATTCCCGCCGAAGGTCGAGCCGTGCTCGCCGGGCCGGATCACGCCGAGCACGTCGGCGTCGCCGACCACGGCCGAGACCGGAAGCAGGCCGCCGCCGAGGGCCTTGCCGAGCAGGTACAGGTCGGGGACGACACCTTCCCGGTCGCACGCGAAGGTCTCCCCCACCCGTCCCAGGCCCGCCTGGATCTCGTCGGCGATGAACAGCACGTTCTTCTCGTCGCAGATCTCACGGATGCGGCGCAGGTAGCCCTCCGGCGGGATCACGACACCCGCCTCGCCCTGGATCGGCTCCACGAGCACGGCCGCCGTCTCGTCGGTGATGGCCGCGGCGATCGCGTCCGCGTCCCCGTAGGGCACGACGTCGAAACCGGGCGTGTACGGACCGAAGTCGTCGCGAGCCGTCTCGTCGTCGCTGAAGCTGACGATGGTGGTCGTGCGACCGTGGAAGTTCCCGGCCGCGACGATGATGCGCGCCTTGCCCTCGGCGATGCCCTTGACGCGGTATCCCCAGGCGCGGGCGACCTTGATGCCGGTCTCCACGGCTTCGGCCCCGGTGTTCATCGGCAGCACGAGGTCTTTGCCCGCGAGTTCGGCGAGTGCCGCGGCGAACGGTTCGAGCCGGTCGCTCTGGAACGCGCGGCTGACGAGCGTGACGCGTCCGAGCTGTTCGGTGAGCGCCGCGACGAGGGCCGGATGCCGGTGGCCGAAGTTCACGGCGGAGTACGCAGCGAGCAGGTCGAGGTAGCGCTTGCCCTCCACATCCGTCACCCAGGCACCCTCGGCGCGGGCGATGTTCACGGGCAGCGGGTGATAGTTGTGCGCGACGTGCGGCTCGGTGCCCGCGGTGGTGGTCTCGTCGAGGGCGGTCACTTCGCACCCCGCAGCTCGAGCGTGCAGCACTTGATCCCGCCACCGCCGAGGAGCAGCTCGGAGAGGTCGATCAGGATCGGGTTGTACCCGCGCTCACGCAGCTGCTTCTCGAAGCCCTTCGCACGCGGCGAGATGACCACGTTGTAGCCGTCGCTCGCCGAGTTGAGGCCGAACACCGAACCGTCCTCATCCGAGACGAGGATCGCGTCGGGGAATCGCTCTTCGAGGATCGCGCGGCTGGCGTCGTCGAAGGCACCGGGAAGGTACGCGATGTTCGCGCGCTCGGGGCCGCCGTTCTCCGCGCCCTGCACCGGATCGAGCACGGCGATGGCGGTGTCGAGGTGGTAGAAGCGCGGGTCGACCAGGGTGAGCGAGACGACCTCGCGGCCGAAGACCTCGCCGACCTCACGGTGGCTGTCTCCCGTCGACCGGAAGCCGGTGCCGGCCAGGATCACGTCGCCGACGAGGAGGAAATCGCCCTCACCCTCGTTGACCTCCTTCGGCATCACGGTGTCGAAGCCCGCGGCACGGAACCAGTCGGCGAAGGCCGGGGACTCGCCCTGACGCTCGACGAAGCGGAACTCGGGCACGTAGGCGCGACCGTCGATGAGGAACCCGCCGTTGGCCGTGTAGACCATGTCGGGGTATCCGGGGAGCGGATCGATGAGCTCGACCTCGTGGCCCAGCTCGATGTACAGATCGTGGAGCTTCTGCCACTGCGCGACCGCGTTGGCGGTGTCGGTCGGCCTGGTCGGCTCCATCCACGGGTTGATCGAGTAGTTGACCGTGAAGTGCTCCGGCTTGCACATCAGGTAGCGGCGGTGGTGCGCGGTGCGGGCGGGGGCGGGGAGACGGCGGCTTCAGGCGTCGACATGGGTGCTCTCCTCGGAGGACGGGCGCGGCGGACGCTGTCCAGGGGCCCGGCGGTCCTTCGACCCTTCGCTCGTTCAGAGCGGGCGTCGGGGAAGATGCGACTCGGGCACGCCGGGGTCCATTGTGTCACCCGCCGCCTGTATGCCGCCAGAGCACCGCGCGGGTCGGTTCAGGAGCCGGTGACGACAAGCTTGCCGACCGTATGACCGGCCGCGATGCGGGACAGGGCGGTGGCGGCCTCCGAGAAGGGGTACTCCTGTTCGACCACGGGAACCACACGTCCGTCGGCCACGAGTTCGAGGAGCTTCGCGAGCACTTCCGGACGCGGAGTCGCGGCGAGGGGACGGATGCTCCGCGATCCGATCGACAGGAACACCGCGCGCAGCATCCGGGGGATCGGGCCCAGCACGTGTCCGCCGTCTCCCGTGACCAGCACCACGGTGCCGCCGGGAGCGACGAGGCGCTTCAGCTCCCGCAGCGGCATCCCCCCGGCGATGTCGACGATCGCGTCGAACCGTCCGGCGGGGAGGTCGGCCAGCGGGGACTCCCGGTGATCGAAGGTGCGGACGGCGCCCAGCCGCTCGACCAGCGGTGCGTTGCGGGCACGGCAGGTCGCCCAGACCTCGGCGCCACGGAGCGCCGCGAGCTGCACGGCGAAGGTACCGACACCACCCGAGGCGCCGATGATGAGGACGCGCGGCGTCCCGGCATGCGCGAGCCCCACCCCGGCGAGGTCGAGCGCCTGCCACGCAGTCCCCCCGGCCACCGGAAGGCACGCGGCGGACTCGGGCGCGATGTCGGGCGGGATCGGCACGAGCCGTGAGGCCGGCACGCTCACGTATTCGCCGAGGCCTCCGCCGCCGACGAGCTCTCCGACGACGTCCTCCCCCAGCTCCGCGCCCACGACATCGGGCCCGAGTGCGACCACGGTGCCGGCGACCTCCATACCGCGCACCGGATGCTTCGGACGGGTCAGGCCGTACACCGGCCGGACGAGCAGCGGATCACCGAGGAGGAGACGCACATCGCCCGCGTTCAGGGCTGTGGCGCGCACCCGCAGCAGCACCTCCCCCCGACCGGGCGTCGGGACGGGGATGCTCTGCAGCGTCACGCCGTCGGCCGCCCCGTAGGTCTCCCGGGACCATGCCTGCATCGACCGGTTCATGCGGATGCTCCTGACGTGTCGGGATACTCGAAGATGTCGTCGAGGCCCACACCGAACGCGCGGGCGATCTGGAAGGCGAGCTCGAGCGTCGGCGAGTACTTCTGCTGCTCGATCGCGATGAGCGTCTGGCGCGTCACACCGACCGTGCGTGCGAGTTCGGCCTGGGTGAGTCCTGCCTGTTCGCGGTGCACACGGATGGTGTTCGAGACGCGGGTGGGCTTGACCATCAGACGAGTCCTCGCCGGTAGGCGATCACCCGCGCGATGCCGCCGACGAGCGCCGACACCGCGAAGCCCGCGAACATGGTGTTCGCGATCCAGAAGACGTCGGCTCCGACGGCGCACAGCGCGATGACTCCGAGTCCCGCGACCACGACGAAGGCCTGCTCGACCCGTCCGCCCATGCGGCTGATGTCGCGGTCGCGGATGTCCGAGCGACCCACCCCGTCCGGATCCGTCATCCCGGCGATGATCCCCCAGACGATGCTGAGGACGATGGTCGCGACGATGCCGCCACCGATCACCCACAGCATGAGCGGGAACCAGTCGACGTCGGTGAGCGGTCCTCCCCCGGCCTGCTGAAGCACCAGCACGACGTACACGACCATCACGATCGGGCTGACGATGAGCCCCGACCAGGCATTGCGTTCTTCGTAGACCATGACGCCTCCGATGTAAAAGATTCTTGACACACTCAGCGTACGTCCGCGGTATGCGTGTGTCAAGAATTCTTTACATCCGGAGTGTTCTCCCCCGTTCCGGTCGCGATATGGCGCCCTATTCGAGGGAAACGGGTGCCATATCGCGACCGGAACGGAGGAACGCCACCGGAACGGAGGGACGCCACGGGAACGGAGGGACGCCACGGGACCGGAGGGACGGATGGGGCGTGAGACGCGTCAGATCACGTCGCTGCTCCACGGGTCGAGGTTGCCGTAGCGGTGTGCGGTGATCGAGATCGACTGCTCGTGCACGAACGGCAGCAGCTCGATGCGGGCCGCGCCCGTCACCTCGCCGTCGTACACCGCGAGGTCGGGATCGCCGGCGGAGGCAGTGGCGAGCTTCGCGCGCAGCGCGGCCACCCCTTCACGACCGCCGACCAGCCGCACGCGGTCGGCCACCGGAAGCGCGACGCCCTCGGGACCAGCGTCCTGCCGCTGCAGGCGCTGCAGCCACTCGTCGTCGCTCTCCAGGAACACGGGGGCGTCGAGATCGCCGAGCGCGCGACGCACATCGGCGGGCAGCCCGACCGGAGTCGAGAGGACGAACGCCGCTCCGGCGCGCACACCGGCGATGACGACGCGCAGCAGCTCCTGCAGTCCCGCATCCGCCGTCGCGCGGACCTCGACCGGCACCGGACGGTAGCGGAACAGGTTCCGCTCGACATCGAGGTGCGACACGTCGCGCACCTGCCCGAACTCGCGGTCCCAGGCCAGCGCATCGGACAGCGCCGATCGACGCAGCCACTCGAACGACTCGTAGGCGAGCGAGGACTGCGCCGACTCGATCAGAGCCGTGATGCGGGAGTCCAGTCCGCGCAGGTGCAGCGTGCTGGACGCCGGGCCGCCCGCCTGCGAGCGCCACGACCCCAGTCCGATCAGGTAGTTCGGCCCGCCCGCTTTCGCGCCGGGACCGACCGAAGACCGTTTCCACCCACCGAACGGCTGCCGTTGCACGATCGCGCCCGTGATGCCGCGGTTCACGTACAGGTTCCCCGCCTCGACCCGATCGAGCCACAGGGCGAGATCGTCCGGGTCCTGCGTGTACAGCCCGGCGGTGAGGCCGTAGGCGACCGCGTTCTGCATCTCGATGGCCTTCGCGAGGGTGGGGGCATGCATGACCCCCAGCACCGGGCCGAAGAACTCCTCCGTGTGGAAGCGTGACCCCGGCTGCACTCCGACGCGGATACCGGGTCGCCACAGTCGTCCGCTGCCGTCATCGCCCTCGGCGAGCGCAGGCTCGATCAGCCACTGCTCCTCCCCCTCGAGCTCGCTCAGCGCCCAGGCGAGCTTGCCGTGGGGTCGCTCGATCACCGGCCCGACCTCGGCCAGCGGATCGGTCGGCGGACCGATGTGCAGCGAGCGCACGGCATCCGCGAGCTGGCGCGCGAACCGCGGGGACCGGCCGACCGGGCCCACCAGGATCGCCAGCGAGGCGGCGGAGCACTTCTGACCGGCGTGGCCGAAGGCACTCTTGACGAGATCGGCGACCGCGAGATCGAGGTCGGCGGACGGGGTGATGATCATCGCGTTCTTGCCACTGGTCTCCGCGAGCAGCGGGAGGTCCGGACGCCAGGAGCGGAACAGCGCCGCCGTGTCCCACGCCCCCGTGAGGATCACGCGATCGACCGCCTCGTGCGTGATGAGGTCGCGACCCAGATCGCCCTCTTCGACGTCGACCAGCGCGAGCAGATCACGAGGGATGCCGGCCTGCCACAGCGTCTCCGCGATGACGGCGGCGCAACGACGTGCCTGCGGGGCGGGCTTGAAGACCACGCCGGAACCGGCCGCGAGCGCGGCGAGCACCCCGCCCGCCGGGATCGCGAGGGGGAAGTTCCACGGCGGGGTGACCACGGTCACGGATGACGGCACGAAGACGGCCCCGGCGATCGCGTCGAGCTCGCGTGCCTTCGCGGCGTAGTAGCGGGCGAAGTCGACCGCCTCGCTCACCTCCACGTCGGCCTCCGCGAAGACCTTTCCGGTCTCCGAGGCAGCGACCTCGATGAGATCCGCCCGCCGCCCTTCGAGCGCTGCCGCCGCGCGGAGCAGCACCTCGGCCCGCTCCGCAGCGGGTCGTCCGCCCCAGGCGGGAGCGGCGCGGCGGACGCCCTGCACGATCCGGTCCAACGCCGCGGCATCGTCGACCCGCCCGGCAGCGACCGTCGCGGCGCCGAGATCGGACCCGGGGATGCGCTCGCGCACCTCGCGCGCCCAGTCGCGGTTCGCGGGGAGGGCGGGGTCGGTGTCGGCCGTGTTGACGAACCCCGGAGCGCCGCCCGCGTCGTGCTCCAGTTCGCGGGCGGAGTACACGGCCGTCTCGAGGAAGGCCTCCCGTCCGCCGTCGTCGGATCCGCGGGAGATGCCGAGCACCGCCTTGGTGAGGTCGGTCTCCGGGGCGGGAGCCGACGGGACGGGCCGCACGGACTCGTGCACGGGGGCGTGCCGGTCCTGGGTGCGACGCGGTCCGGTGCGGAGAGTCGGATCGGCGGCGCGATCGAGTGCATCGAGGAACCGGTCCTGCTCGCGCACGAACAGCGACTCGTCCTCGCCGAGCCGGAGCGCCGCGGAGAGGAAGTTCTCCGCAGAGGCGTTCTCCTCCAGCCTCCGCACCAGGTAGCTGATCGCGACGTCGAACTCGGCGGGCTCCACCACGGGCACGTAGAGCAGCACCGGACCGACTTCGCGGGAAACGGCCTGCACCTGCCCCTGCGCCATCCCGAGGAGCATCTCGAACTCGACGGCCTCCCGGACACCGCGCTCACCGGCGAGGAGCCAGGCGTAAGCGATGCCGAAGAGGTTGTGTCCGGCGACGCCGATCTTCACCGCCGCCGTGTGCTCGGGTCGCAGTGCCCAGTCCAGACAGCGCAGGTGGTTCGCATCGGTGTCGAGCTTCGTGTCGTAGGTCGCGGGTTCCCATCCATGCATCCGCGCCTCGACCCGCTCCATCGCGAGGTTCGCACCCTTGACGAGCCGCACCTTGATGCGGGCCCCGCCGTGCGCGACGCGATCCTGCGCCCAGGCGGTGAGCTCCTGCAGGGCGGGCAGTGCATCGGGGAGGTAGGCCTGCAACACGATCCCGGCTTCGAGTCCGGCCAGACGCGGATCTTCCAGGAGGCGCGTGAACACCGCGATGGTCAGATCGAGGTCGCGGTACTCCTCCATGTCGAGGTTGATGAACGTGCCGTCCCCCGCGGCCGTGAGGTACAGCGGCAGAAGCCGTTCGACGACCTCGTCGACGACCTCGTCGAACGCCCACATCGACAGGTGGCTGACGATGGCGGACACCTTGACCGAGACATAGTCGACGTCCGGTCGCTGGATGAGCTCGTGGATGCCGTCGAGGCGACGCCGCGCCTCCGCTTCGCCCAGAACCGCCTCGCCGAGCAGGTTGAGGTTGAGCCGGGAACCGTCCGCGGCGATCCGCTCGATGGCGGCGCCGAGCTTCGCGGGGCGGGCGTCGACGACGAGGTGCCCGACCATGTCGCGCAGCACCCTGCGGGCGATCGGCACGACGGGTGCGGGGAGGAGGGGGGCCACTCCTCCGCCGAGGCGCACCACGGAACGCAGGTACCACGGGAGGAACTCGGGCACGATCGGAGCGATCCGGCGCAACTGCGAGGCGGCAGCGGTCAGGCTTTCGGGGCGCATCACGCCGTCGACGAAGCCGAGCGTGAACGGGAGGCCGTTCGCGTCCTGCAACACCCCCGCGAGCCGGGCGGCCGCGGGGTCGGGTTCGACGGCCGCGGCCTCGATCGCCCACCGCCGAGCGAGCTCGACGGCGCGGTCTGCGAGGGGTGCGGATGCCACGGCATCCGGCGGGGTGTCGGCCATGGATTTCAGCCTAGGTCGGGAGCAGGATCCCTCGGCCGTTCGAATCGCGCAATCGGTCGCTTTTTCCCTCTCGGATGGCGTCGATCGCGCGATTCGGAACCGAGGTCACAGCGCCGCGATGATGTCCTCCACCCGCTGCTTGGCATCACCGAACAGCATCGAGGCGTTGTCGCGGAAGAACAGTGGATTCTGCACCCCCGCGTAGCCGGCGGCCATCGAGCGCTTGAACACGATGACGTTCTCGGCCTCCCACACCTTGAGCACCGGCATCCCGGCGATGGGGCTGCCCGGGTCCTCGGCCGCAGCCGGGTTCACGGTGTCGTTCGCCCCGATCACCAGCACCACCGAGGTCGACGCGAGGTCGTCGTTGATCTCGTCCATGCTGAGAACGATGTCGTACGGGACCTTGGCCTCGGCCAGCAGCACGTTCATGTGACCGGGAAGACGCCCGGCCACCGGGTGGATGCCGAACCGCACGTCCACCCCGCGTTCGCGGAGCCTGTGGACCAGATCGGCCACCGGGTACTGCGCCTGAGCGACGGCCATGCCGTAGCCGGGCGTGATCACGACGCTGCCTGCGGCGACGAGCATCTCGGCCGCCCCCTCGGCGGTGATCTCGCGGTGCTCACCGTACTCGGTGTCGTCCGCGGACGGCGCGGCGATCCCGAAACCGCCCGCGATGACGGAGAGGAACGAGCGGTTCATGGCCTTGCACATCACGTACGACAGGTAGGCACCCGACGAGCCGACCAGCGCACCCGTGACGATCAGCAGGTCGTTGTTGAGGAGGAAACCCGCCGCGGCGGCCGCCCAACCCGAGTAGCTGTTGAGCATCGAGACGACGACCGGCATGTCGCCACCGCCGATCGAAGCGACCAGATGCCAGCCGAGGGCGAACGCGAGCACGGTGACCGCGATCAGGAGCCAGAGCTGCTGGTCGTTCACGAACCACACGGTGAGCGCGACGAAGGCGACGAGCGCGCCGACGTTCAGGCCGTTCTTGCCGGGGAGCATGAGCGGCGCGGACGACATCCTGGCCGACAGCTTGAGGTAGGCGACGATCGATCCGGTGAAGGTGACGCCGCCGATGAAGATCCCGATGAAGACCTCGGCGTTGTGGATGCCGACGAGCTCGGGGGCGAGCTCCGGGTGCGCGAGGTAACCGTTCCAGCCGACGAGCACGGCTGCCAGACCGACGAAGCTGTGCAAGAGCGCGATGAGCTCGGGCATCCCCGTCATCTCGACGACCCTGGCCCGCCAGAGCCCGATGGCTGCACCGACCAGCACGGCGGCCACCAGCAGGCCGAGACCGAGGAACGCACCGGTGCTCCAGGCGTCGGCGACGGTGAGGGCGACGGTCGCGACGAGCGCGATGGTCATGCCGGCGATGCCGTACACCACCCCCGCGCGTGCCGACTCGTGGCGGCTGAGGCTGGCGAGACTCAGGATGAACAGCAGGGCGGCGACGATGTACGCCGCTCCGACGAACGCGTCGATGGTCATTTCCGGCCACCCTTCGCGGAGTTCCCGAGGGTGAACATCGCGAGCATCCGGCGGGTGACCGCGAATCCTCCGAAGATGTTGATGGATGCCAGCAGCACGGCGATCGTCGCGAGCACCTGCACGACCGGGATCGGTGACGTGACCTGCAGCATCGCGCCGACGACGATGACGCCGGAGATCGCGTTCGTCACCGACATGAGCGGGGTGTGCAGCGCGTGGTGCACCTTGCCGATCACGGAGAAGCCGATCACGACCGAGAGCACGAGCACGGTGAAGTGCTGCGGAAGCGGCGCGGGTGCGAACGCGTTCACGGCGAAGAGGGCGGCGATGCCCAGCACGATCAGGGTCACCCGGCGCGCCGTCGACATCTTCTTCGGAGGGGCGACCTCGACGGGATCCGCGGCGGCTCTCGCAGCCGGCGCGGCGGCGACCTGCACGGCGGGCGGCGGCCAGGTGACCTCCCCGTCGCGGACGACGGTGACCGAACGCTGCACCACGTCGTCGAAGTCGATCACGAGCCGTCCGTCCTTCGCGGGCGTCAGCAGGGCGACCAGGTTCGCCAGGTTCGTGCCGTAGAGCTGTGATGCCTGGGAGGCCAGGCGTGACGCCAGATCGGTGTACCCCAGGATGATCACGCCGTTGTCGGTGACGATGCGTTCGCCCGCGACGGACCCTTCGACGTTGCCGCCCTGCCCCGCGGCCATGTCGACGATCACGCTGCCGGGCTTCATCCGGGCGACATCGGACGCCGTGATCAGGCGCGGTGCCGCATGCCCGGGGATGAGGGCGGTCGTGATGATGATGTCGACGTCGGCCGCCTGCTCGGTGTAGATCTCGGCGGCCCGTCGGTCGTAGTCCGCGCTCGTCGCCTTCGCATAGCCGTCGGTGGACGCGGCGACCTCGACGTCGACCGGGAGGTACGTCCCCCCGATCGAGGTCACCTGGTCGGCGACTTCGGGGCGCGGATCGGTGGCGCGGACGACGGCTCCGAGGCTCGACGCCGCACCGATGGCCGCGAGCCCCGCGACTCCGGCTCCCGCGACGAGCACCTTCGCCGGAGGCACCTTGCCGGCGGCGGTCACCTGGCCCGTGAAGAAGCGGCCGAACTCGTGGGCGGCTTCGACGACCGCCCGATAACCGGCGATGTTCGCCATCGAGCTGAGCACGTCCATGGACTGCGCCCGTGAGATGCGGGGCACCGCATCGAGAGCGACCGCGGTGATCCTGCGCTGGGCGAGAGCCTCGACCAGGTCGGGACGCAGTGCCGGCGACAGCAGCGCGATGAGGGTCGCCCCGTCGGCGAGGAGGGCGATCTCCTCCGGTCCGGGCGCCGTGATCGCGAGCACGATCTCGCTCCCCCACGCCTCCGCCCTGTCCACGAGCACGGCACCGGCGGCTTCATAGTCCGCATCGGGGAACGACGCTGCCGCTCCTGCTCCTCGTTCGACCCTGACCGTGTGTCCCAGCCTGCCGAGCGACGCGATGGTCGCCGGGGTGGCCGAGACCCGTGCTTCGCCCGCGGGCTCCCGCACGATGCCGATGACTGCCACTGCTTCCTCCTCCACCCGTCTGCGTCGACGGGATCACCGGGGCGTCCGCGCCCCTGACTTCCCGCTCAGAGTACTGAGAGGGCCGTCGGGAACAGCCCTCTTTCGGCTCTGTGCCGGGGAAAGAAGCGAGGTTCTTACGGAAAGCAGAGGAGGAGATCGCGGCGAGAGCGGCTCAGCCCCAGACGCTCGGAGCCTTCACGCGCACGGGCGGGAGGGCGGATGCCGCGGCCCAGTCGTGCACCCAGGCGTCGATCTCCGGCACACCGTCGGGCTTGCCGACCGCGGCGAAGAGCTCTTCGTTGCTGACGGTGCCCCCGGTGCGACGCAGCATCCGGGCGCGCACGATCGCGCGGGCGTAGACCTCGCCGTCGACCACGGCCCGGTGCTCCAGGAAGAGGGCCTTGTCGTCGTGCCCGATGAAGCGCGACTGCACCTCGAACCGCTGCCAGAGCTGCAGCGACTTGCGGAACGTGACCGTCTCGCTGGAGACGACCGCGTACCAGCCGCGGTCCTTCATGGCGTCGAACAGTCCGGTGCGGATCAGCTGGTCCCAGCGCCCGAGGTCGAACAGCGACAGGTAGCGACCGTTGTTCATATGGCGCAGGATGTCGAGGTCGGTCGGCAGCGTCGTCAGGGTGATGCTGCCCACCGCCGTCGGGTCGAGGGTCTTCCCCCGTCGCACGCGGCGGCGAGCGCCGAGGATCACCAGGAGGGTCCGCCAGATCACGTTCACGAGGATCGATCGTAGCCAGACGCGCACGAATCACGAACATCGTTGTGCGAACCCTCCATCCCGTGACGCCCCGTCTCCGTGGGCCTCCGCTCGATTTCCTGTTCGCGGACGCCGCGCGTAGAGTCACGAACATGAGCGCCGAAGCCCAGCCTGAAGTCATCGTCCGTCCGGTCCGTGATGTGGATGCGGAAGCCCTCGGTCGCGTGCACGCCCAGTGCTGGCACGAGACCTACGACCACCTGATCAGCAAGGCAGCGCTCGAGAAGGTCTCGCCGCGGCGGATGGCCGAGCTCTGGACGCACTGGGCCTCGCAAGGCCCCGACTTCAAGATGAACGCCGCGCTCGTCGACGGCGAGATCGTCGGCTTCGTCGGTTCGGGACCGGCCCGCGACAAGGATGCTCCGGCGTTCCGCGAGCTCTACTTCATCTACCTGCTCGACGCCTGGCACTCGACCGGTATCGGCCAGAAGCTGTTCGACGCCGCCGTCGAGAAGGACGAGCCGCTGTACCTGTGGGTCGCGGAGGACAACCCCCGCGCTCACCGCTTCTACACGCGCAACGGCTTCCACCTCGACGGCGCATCGCACACCGAGCCGTTCCTCGGTGAGACGCTGACCGAGGTCCGCTTCGTCCGACCCTGACGCGGCGCGCCCGTGCGGGATCGATTTCGCACCTCGCACATCCCTCGCAGGCACGTTCTTGATCCCGCATGCACCACGTCAGAGGCGCTCGATGATGGTCACGTTGGCGACGCCACCGCCCTCGCACATCGCCTGCACGCCGTACCGCCCACCGGTGCGCTCGAGCTCGTTCAGAAGTGTCGTCAACAGCCTCGTGCCGGTCGCCCCGATCGGATGACCGAGCGCGATGGCTCCCCCGTTGACGTTGACCCTCTCATGCGGAGCCTCCAGCTCACGCATCCAGGCGAGCACCACGGGGGCGAATGCCTCGTTCACCTCGAACAGGTCGATATCGGCGACGCCGAGGCCCGCACGCTCCAGAGCTCTCCGGGTCGCCGGGATGGGCGCGGTGAGCATGAGCACGGGGCTCGCGCCCCGCACCGTCATCTGATGGATGCGCGCGCGAGGTGTGAGCCCGTGTTCGCGGACCGCACGCTCGCTCGCGATGAGTACGGCGCTGGAAGCATCGCTGATCTGTGATGAGACAGCAGCGGTGATCCGCCCGCCCTCCCGCAACGGAGCGAGTCCGGCCATCCGCTCCAGACTCGTGTCCCGGCGCACGCCCTCGTCGTGGTCGAGCCCGTTCAACGGCGTGATCTCATTCGCGAAGCGACCCTCGTCCTGCGCGACGGCTGCGCGACGGTGGCTCTCGAGGGCGAACTGTTCCATCTCCTCGCGGGAGATGTCCCATTGCTCGGCGATCAGCTCCGCACCGGCGAACTGCGAGATCTCCTGATCGCCGTAGCGCGCCCGCCACCCGGGGGACTCCGCGTACGGCGTCGTGAAGCCGTACGCCTCACCCACGGTCGCCGCGGCGGTCAGAGGCACCTGCGACATGTTCTGCAAGCCGCCGGCGACCACGAGGTCGCTCATCCCGCTCATCACGGCCTGCGCCGCGAAGTGCACAGCCTGCTGGCTCGAGCCGCACTGGCGATCGATCGTGACCCCGGGCACGTGCTCAGGGAATCCGGCGACCAGGGCGGCCGTGCGCGCCACGTTCCCCGACTGCCCGCCGATCGCATCGATCGCACCGAGCACGACGTCATCGATCGCGCCGGGGTCGATGCCCGTGCGTTCTACCAGCGCGGTCAGACTGTGTGCGCCCAGATCCGCCGGGTGGATTCCGGCGAGCGATCCCCCGCGCCGACCGACAGGCGAGCGGACCGCATCGACGATGAATGCCTCTGCCATGGATCTCCTTCCGTCGTGCGGCGACGCCGCTGCGTCAACCTCGTCGTGTCAGCGCCCCGAGACCTTTCCGAAGACCTTCGCGATCGGAGCGAGCACCAGCGGACGAGCGGCCGCCCAGCCGATGGCGATCACGACGATCGAGACGACGAAGACCCAGAATCCCGTCCAGGTGGCGGCATCCTGCGCGGCGAACATGTGGTTCAGGTTGCGCAGGAATCCGGTCAGCATCACCAGCGCCACGTGCGCGATGATGAACGCCACGAAGTACAGCATGATCGGGAAGTGCAGGGCACGAGCCCATTCGACCGGATATGCCTTCGACAGCTTCTCGGCCTTCTTCGGCCACAGCCCCGACATCCGGAAACCGGTGATCGCCGCGAGGGGAGCCGCGATGAACACGGTCGCGAAGTACGCGAGCTGTTGCAGGCTGTTGTAGTTGTTCCAGCCGTTCTCATGCGGCCAGTCGAAGGAGACATACTGCAGGGCCGCCGACAGTGCGTTCGGGAAGACCTCCCAGCTCGTCGGCACGATGCGCACCCAGTGCCCGGTGACGAACAGCAGCACCACGAAGATGACGCCGTTCACGAGCCACAGGATGTCGAGCGCCTGGTGGAACCACAGGTTCAGGCTGATCTTGCCCTTCGCATTGCCGCGGGGCGTCCAGAAGACCGTCGGACGCTTCTCCGTGCGCACCTGCAGTCCGGAGCGGATGATGAGCACCATCAGGAACATGTTGAAGAAGTGCGCCCAGTTCACCCACGGTGCGAATCCGGGCGCGACCTCGATAGCCGGCTCGTACTCACCGGGGAAGGCCGCGAGGAAGTCCTGCATGAACGGGAAGCTCAGGAGCGTGCGCACCAGCGCGATCGCGGCTCCGGCGAGCACTCCGAGCGCAGCGGCCCCGAACAGGACGGCGATCGCCTGGGTCCAGGTCGGACGACGACGTGCGGGCTCCGGGGCCGCAGCCACGTGCCGCGGTGCACGGCCGTCCCACACCGTGCGCTTCCACGCCAGCGGCGTATCGACGGTGGCGACAGCAGTGGCCGGGACCGGCACGGCCGCGGAGGCAGGGGGCTCGGCAGCGACAGGACGCGCGGAAGCGGTGGCAGCAGCGTCGACAGGGGCCGCGGCTGCGGGGACGATCGGAGTGATGCCGGCGGGCGGCCAGGGCTCACCACCGACGACACGAGGCAGCCCACGTCGAACGCCGGTCGCAGAGGAGGCGTGCGTCTCCGGCCTCGCGGCGGGCGCGGGCGTCGACACCGAAGCAGCAGCGCCCACGGTGTCCGACACGACCGGGGCGGATGCCGCAGCCGAGGATGCCGCAGCCGAGGATGCCGCAGCCGAGGCGGATGCCGCAGGCGAGGATGCCGCGACCGAGGATGCCGGCGTGGGCACCGCCTCCGCGGCTGGTTCGTCCGCGACGGGAGCCTGCGCACCACTGACCGGCGGCCACGGCTCACCCCCGGGCACGCGCGGGAGCCCTCGCCGGATGCCCGCGGTGGAGGAGGCGACCACACCCGTCGTCGCCGCGACGGCTCCGTTCACGGACCCCGCACGCGGTGCGAGCGCGTCCGCCTCCGGCGCGACCTCGGCCGCGACGGGTTCAGCGACCGGCACGGCCGCCTCCGGCAGCGACCCGCCTGAAGGCCCGGAAGCATCGGCCGCTTCCACGACCGCAGCATCCGCAGGGGGCCAGGGGTCACCGCCCGGCACGCGCGGCAGACCGCGTCGCAGCATCCGCGTGGCCATGACTAGTTCTTCCGCGCCTCGAGCGCCGCGATCACCTGGGGCACCACGGTGAACACGTCGCCGACGATGCCGAAGTCCGCGACCTCGAAGATCGGCGCCTCGGGGTCCTTGTTGATCGCGACGATGTTCTTCGACGTCTGCATGCCCGCACGGTGCTGGATCGCTCCGGATATGCCGAGAGCGACATACAGCTGCGGAGAGACCGAGACGCCCGTCTGTCCGACCTGGTGCGACTGCGGGATGTATCCGGCGTCGACGGCGGCCCGGGAGGCACCGACCGCCGCTCCGAGCGCGTCGGCGAGCTCCTCGACGAGCACGAACTTCTCCTTGGAGGCGAGTCCGCGTCCGCCCGAGACGACACGGGTGGCACCCCTCAGCTCAGGGCGGGAGGAGGCGACCTCGACCGCTTCGACCGGACCTGCCGTCGCGGCAACAACCCCGGACGGGGTGACATCGAGTACCTCGACCGAGTGCGACGGCACCGCCTCGGCACGCGCATCGACCGCGCCCTGACGCACCGTGATCACCGGGGTTCCGAATGTCGGAGCGGAGTCGACCAGATACGCGCCGCCGTAGACCGAGTGGTGCGCGACGACACCCTCCTCGTCGCGGGAGACACCGACCGCGTCGACCGACAGCGCGCTCTTCGTGCGCACCGCGAATCGTCCCGCCACGTCTCGACCGGAGATCGAGTTCGAGATGAGCACAGCATCGGGTCGCACCTGGGCTGCCGCAGCCTGCAACGCGTCCACGATCGGGACCGTCAGCGCGGTGGGGTCTCCGTCGGCCGTCAGCACCACGGATGCTCCGGCCGCGGCGGCCTGATCGACCGCCGCAGGGCTGCCGCCGACGATCAGGGCCACGGGCGTACCGACCGTCGACGCGGCACCGATCAGCGCGGCTGTGCTGGTCGCGACGTAGCCGGAGGGGTCGACGTCGACGAGGACGAGGATCGGGTTCTCGGAAGAAGTCATCTCACACCAACCTGTTCTGCACGAGATAGTCGACGAGCTTGTCGGCGGCATCGCCTTCATCGGTGATCTTCACGCCGGCCGCGCGCGGAGGCTTCTCCGACACCGCGGTCATGATGGTTCGCGGCGCTGCGGACGGATCCGCCGAGACCTCGAGGTCGGCGAGCGAGAGCACCTCCAGCGGCTTCTTCTTCGCCGCCATGATGCCCTTGAAGTTGGGGAAGCGCGCGTCGGGGAGCGCCTCGGTGATCGAGATCACTGCGGGCAGCGACGCCGTGATCGGCTGACTGCCGGCATCCGCACCGCGGACCCCGGAGACGCCGTCCTCGGTGATCTCGACCGACGTGAGAGCGGTGGCCTGCGCGAACCCGAGGTGCTCGGCGAGCATGGCCGGGATGACACCGCCCGAGCCGTCGGTCGACAGGTTCCCGGTGATCACCAGGTCGGGGCTCCCGCGGCGGATCGCGGCGGCCAGCACTTCGGCGGTGAGGCCGAGATCGGCACCCACGAGTTCCTCATCGGCGATGTGCACTGCCGACGAGGCGCCGATCGCGAGCGCCCGACGCACGGAGGCGGTCGAGCCGGCCGGAGCCATCGAGAGGGCGACGACCTCGGTCCCGTCGTTCTTGTCGGCGTAACTGAGGGCGACCTCGAGAGCACGCTCGGTGATCTCGTCCAGGACGACATCTCCGGCGGCGCGATCAGCGAGCCCGGTCTCGAGATTCAGTTTGCGATCGCCATAGGTGTCGGGCACCTCTTTGACCAAGACGAAGATCTTCATCGATTGCTCCTCACGACACGCTGAGTCTATCCGCATGGGTCTCTATGTAGCCAAAAGCGGAGGAAACCACGGCCAGGACCCCAGAATTGCCCCGACAATGTATACATACCCCACACTCGGGCTGCGGTATCCCCCCACGCTCCGTCCGCCGCACGCCGCCGCCGGTACCGTAGAGAGGTGACCCGACCCCGCCCGCTCCCCGTTGACCCGCTCGCCGAGGCCAAGCGGCAGTGGATCGCGCACGGGTGGACGGATGCCGCCGACGGCATGGCTGTCGTCACCTCGGTCATGCGGGCCCAACAGCTCCTGCTCGCCCGCGTCGATGCGGCGCTCAAGCCGTTCGCACTCAGCTTCGCCCGGTTCGAGGTGCTGCGCCTGCTCGCGTTCAGCCGCGCCGGACGCCTCCCCCTGTCGAGTGTCGTCGCTCGCCTTCAGGTGCACCCGACCACGGTCACGAGCACGGCGGAGCGACTGGTCCGCGATGGGCTCGTGGTGCGGGAGCCGCACCCGCACGACGGTCGGGCCGCGCTCCTCGCCCTCACGGATGCCGGGCGGGAACTGGTCGAACGCGCCACCCGGTCCCTGAACTCCGAGGTCTTCGTCGATCCCGGCATGAGCGGAGACGACGCCGCGGAACTCGTCGCGATCGTCGCACGGCTCCGCAAAGCCGCAGGCGACTTCGCGGACCCTCGCCCGCATCCCGAGCCGCTCTGACATGCCCCGGTTCGTCCTCGAGACGCTCATCGCCGCACCACCCGCTGCCGTGTTCGCCGCATCGCTGGACCCTGAGCTGCACGTCCGCTCGATGGCTCGACACGGCGAGTCGATGGTGGAGGCACCGGCGGGGGGATCGTTCACGGAGGAGTCGACCGTGACGTGGCGGGCACGTCATTTCGGCGTCCCGTTCCGGTTGCGTTCCGTCGTGTTCGACATCGATCCGCCCCACGGCTTCTCGGACCGGCAGATCGCCGGCCCGTTCGCGGCGTTCCTGCACGAGCACCGGTTCGTTGCGCATCCGTCCGGCACGCTCATGCGGGACACGGTGACGTTCCGGTCGCCCTTCGGTCCGCTCGGCCGGATCGTCGACGCCCTGTTCCTCGGCGCGTACATGCGCCGCCTGATCAGCGAACGCAACACGATTCTGGCCGCCGAGATCGAGGACCCGGGGCGTACCCTGTCGGCATGAGCGAACTGCGTCTGCACACCGTCCTCACCGGCCGCGGCCCCGCCGCGGCGATCCTGCTCACGGACGAGCAGGTCGCGTCGTTCGGTGCCGGGAAGACCTTCCCGGTCGCCGTCACCATCGACGGACGCACCGCCCGCCTGCGACTGGCGCGGATGGGCGACGAGAACCTGATCGGGTTCAGCAAGGCCGTCCGCACCGAACTCGGGCTGGAGATCGGGCAGGAGATCGATGCCGTGATCCGGGTGGATTCAGCCGAGCGCACCGTCGACATCCCCACCGAACTCGCTGCAGCCCTGGACGCCGACCCTGCCGCGCGGGCACGCTTCGACGCACTGTCGTACTCCGTACGCAAGGAGCACGCGCGGAGCGTGTCCGAGGCCAAACAGGACGCGACGCGCGAACGCCGGATCGCGAAGGTCCTCGACGCCCTCTCCGGCTGAGGGCGTTCACAACTCCTCAGGAATCTCCGACGAGCACCGCGCGAAGCGGCGTTTCCCGCGCGACGCACTCCTTTCTGAGGAGTTGCGATCCCCGCCGTCCCGGGGCGGGGCAACGCGAGTCGGTGACGGTCGGCCGACCGTGACCGAGCGCTACGGGCGGATGCTCATGGAGCGATGGTTGAGCATGATGGCGCCGAGGACGCTACCGATGCTTCCGATCACGATCAGCACGGTCGCGAGGGTTGTCAGGGAGTTTGCGTCCCCCGGCCCGACGATGATGGTGGTGATCGCGAGCACCACTCCGAGGAATGTGAGCGCCGAGGAAGCAAGTGTGCCGAGTGTGAGCCAACGGGTACGAGTATCGCGGATGTTCTGTTTCAATCCCATGTCATTACCCCCAGCATGCGACTCCGCCGACGACGAAGATACTGATGCAGATCGCGTCATTTCCACTTGCAGCCTTGCACACGTCCAACAGCCAAGGGTCGGATCGCGAAGGTCCTCGACGCCCTCTCCGGCTGAGGGCGTTCACAACTCCTCAGGAATCTCCGACGAGCACCGCGCGAAGCGGCGTTTCCCGCGCGACGCACTCCTTTCTGAGGAGTTGCGAACGAGCACCTAGCGGTTCTGGAAGTCCGGCGAGCGCTTCTCCCGGAACGCCGACATCCCTTCCTTCTGGTCGGCGGTGTCGAACAGCGCGGCGAAGGCCTGCTTCTCGTGCGCGAGGCCGTCGGCGAGGGTCGTCTCCATCGCCGCATCCAGCGCGGCCTTCGCCGCATAGACGGACGGCAGCGACTTCGCGGCGATGGAGTCGGCGAGCGTCGCCGCCTCGGCGAGGAGCTCGGATGCCGGAACGACGCGCGACACGAGACCTGCGCGCTCGGCTTCCTCCGCCCCCATGAAACGTCCGGAAAGCACCAGCTCGGCCGCCTTGTAGTAGCCGACCGCACGGATCAGGCGCTGCGTACCGCCCATCCCGGGGATGACGCCGAGGTTGATCTCCGGTTGGCCGAACTTCGCGTTGTCCGCGGCGAGAATGATGTCGCACATCATCGCGAGCTCGCAGCCACCGCCCAGGGCGAAGCCGGAGACCGCCGCGATCACGGGGGTGCGCACCGCGGCGAAGTCATGCCAGGCGCCGAAGTGGTCGGTCTCGAGCATCTCCGCCGCGGACATGCTCTCCATCTCCTTGATGTCGGCGCCGGCCGCGAACGCCTTCTCGGACCCGGTCACCACGATGGCGCCGACAGCGTCGTCCGTGTCGAAGGCGACGGCGGCCGCGGTGACCTCCTCCGCGAGTCGGCTGTTCAACGCGTTCAGCGCGCCGGGTCGGTTCAGGGTGATCCACCCCACTCGTCCGCGCTGCTCGACCAGGATCGTCTCGTATTCGGTCATGTCGCCCTCTCCGTCGGATCTCTTTCAGCATTCACCCTGGCCTTCGAATCACGCAAATGACTCCGTGCGCACCGCGACTGGAACCAGTTGCGCGATTCGAACGCAGTGCTCACACGCGATCGTCGCGAATATCCGTGATGATGCCCGAGAAGTCCCGCGTCGCACCGTCACCGGCGGCGAAGGCGGCATAGAGCTCCTGCGCCAGACGGCCCATCTTGGCGTCGGTCGATGTCTGTTCGATCGCCTGCAGCGCGAGGCCGAGGTCCTTCGCCATCAGCGCCCCGGCGAAGCCCGGCTGATAGTCCCGGTTGGCCGGACTCGTGGGAACCGGGCCGGGAACGGGGCAGTTCGTCGTGATCGACCAGCACTGGCCGGATGCCTGCGACACGACGTCGAACAGCGCTTGGTGCTCGAGGCCCAGTCGCTCCCCCAGCACGAACGCCTCGGCCACCGCGATCTGCGAGACCGCGAGCACCATGTTGTTGCAGACCTTCGCCGCCTGGCCCAGCCCGGGCCCGCCGCAGTGCACGATGCGCTTGCCCATGACCTCCAGCAGCGGCAGCGCTGCGGCGAAGTCCTCGTCCGAGCCACCGACCATGAAGGCGAGCGTGCCGTTCTCGGCACCCACCACACCTCCCGAGACCGGGGCATCGATGTTGCGGTGCCCCGCGGCGAGCGCGAGCGCGTGGGCCGCTCTCGCCTCATCGACGGCGATCGTGGACGACTCGATGAAGAGAGTACCCGGACGCGCAGCGGCGAGCAGTTCGGTGCGATACGCCTCGATCACGTGCTTTCCGGCAGGGAACATCGTGATGACGACGTCCGCTTCGGCCACCGCATCCGCTCCACTCGCCGCAACCGGGATCCCCGCCGCCTGCGCCGTCTCGACGGCGGCGGGCACCAGGTCGAAGCCGTGCACCTCATGACCGGCGGCGACGAGGTTCCTGGCCATGGGGAGGCCCATGTGCCCGAGACCGAGGAAGGCTACGCGAGTCATGACCCGCTCCGCATCTGGTCTCCGCCGCCGCGCTGGAGGGAGGCGGAACCCGCAGGTCGCAGCATCTCGCGACCGACGATGAGCCGCATGATCTCGTTGGTCCCTTCCAGGATCTGATGCACGCGCAGGTCACGGACCACCTTCTCGATGCCGTAGTCCTGCAGATACCCGTAGCCGCCGTGGAGCTGCAGTGCCCGGTTCGCGACGTCGAATCCTGCATCGGTCGCGAAGCGCTTGGCCATCGCACAGCGCATCGTCGCGTCGGGTGCATGCTCATCGACCGCCTGCGCGCCGTCGCGCACCATGAGGCGTGCGGCGTGCAGGTCGGTGCGCATGTCGGCGATCGCGAACAGGATCGCCTGCTTCTCGGCGAGCGGCTCTCCGAAGGCCATCCGCTCGTGCACGTACTGCACGGCCTTGTCGAGCGCCCATTGCGCGCCGCCCAGCGAACAGGCCGCGATGTTGAGCCGACCTCCGTTGAGGGCCGACATCGCGATGGCGAACCCACGCCCTTCGTCGCCGAGCATGGCGGAGGCCGGAACCCGCACGCCGTCGAGGATCACCTGGCGGGTCGGCTGCGCATGCCAGCCCATCTTCTTCTCCGGCGCCCCGAAGCTCAACGCCTCGGCGTCGCCCGGCACCAGGAACGCGCTGATCCCCCGCGCGCCCGGCTCTCCGGTACGTGCCATGACGACGTAGACGGCGGCCTCGCCCGCGCCCGAGATGAACTGCTTGACGCCGGTGAGTACGAAGTCGTCGCCGTCTCGGACCGCGCTCGTCGCGATGTTCGCGGCGTCCGATCCCGCACCCGGCTCCGTCAGGCAGTACCCGCCGAACTCGGCCATAGAGGTGAGCGCCGGCAGCCACTGCCCACGCTGCGCATCGTCGCCGTACGTGTCGATCATCCACACGACCATGTTGTGGATGGAGATGTAGGCCGCGACCGCAGGATCGCCCTTCGCGAGCTCCTCGAAGATCGCGACGGTGTCGAGGCGGCTGAGGCCGGTGCCGCCGAACTCCTCGTCCACGTAGATGCCGCCGAGGCCGAGCTCACCGGCACGGTTCAGCGATTCGCGGGGGAACAGGTGCTTCTCGTCGCGCTCCGCGGCGTGCGGGGCGAGCTCGGTCTCCGCGAACTCGCGGACGGCGCCGATGATCGCCTCGCGCTCTTCGGCTGTGGTGGTGACGGTGGTCATGGTCATCATGGTTCCTTGTGGGAGTTTCGTGCCGGACGGTACGGATCAGTGCATGGTGGGGATGACGAAGCTGGCGCCGTCACGGATGCCCGCCGCAGGCCAGCGGCTCGTCACCGTCTTGGTCTTCGTGTAGAACCGGAAGGCGTCGGTGCCGTGCTGGTTGAGGTCGCCGAACCCGCTGCGCTTCCAGCCGCCGAACGTGTAGTACGCGATCGGCACCGGGATCGGCACGTTCACGCCGACCATCCCGACCTCGACGCGGGCGGCGAAGTCGCGTGCGGCGTCACCGTCGCGCGTGAAGATCGCGACGCCGTTGCCGTACTCGTGCTCCGAGGCCATGCGCAGCGCCTCTTCGTAGTCGGCAGCACGGGCGATCACGAGCACCGGGCCGAAGATCTCTTCCCGATAGATCGCCATCTCGGTCGTGACGTGGTCGAACAGGGTCGGTCCGAGGTAGAACCCCTCTTCGTGACCGGGAACGGTGAAGCCGCGGCCGTCGGCGAGGAGGGTCGCTCCTTCGTCGACGCCCTGCTGGATGTACCCCTCGACCCGTTCCACCGCTGCGCGGGTGACCAGCGGCCCGTAGTCGACGTCCGCCGCGAGAGAGGGCCCGACCCGCAGCTGGGCGACCCGTTCGGTGAGTTTGGCGGCGAGGGCGTCGGCCGTCTCCTGTCCGACCGGAACGGCCACCGAGATCGCCATGCAGCGCTCTCCGGCCGAACCGTAGCCCGCACCGATGAGCGCATCCACCGCCTGGTCGAGGTCGGCGTCCGGCATCACGATCATGTGGTTCTTGGCTCCGCCGAAGCACTGCGCCCGCTTGCCGTGAGCCGTCGCGGTGCCATAGATGTACTCGGCGATCGGTGTGGACCCGACGAACCCGACGGCCCGGATGCGGTCATCGGTGAGCAGCGCGTCGACCGCCTCCTTGTCACCGTGCACGACGTTGAGCACCCCGGCGGGAAGTCCCGCTTCGAGGAAGAGCTCGGCGAGGCGCACCGGCACCGAGGGATCGCGCTCGCTGGGCTTGAGCACGACGGCGTTCCCCGCCGCGAGCGCGGGCCCCGCTTTCCACAGGGGGATCATGGCGGGGAAGTTGAAAGGGGTGATCGCGGCGACCACGCCCAGGGGCTGCCGCATCGAGTAGACGTCGATTCCGGTCCCCGCGCCCGTGGAGTACTCACCCTTGAGCAGGTGCGGAGCCCCGGCGGAGAACTCGATGACTTCGAGACCGCGCTGGATGTCGCCCTTGGCATCGTCGACCGTCTTGCCGTGTTCGCTCGCGAGGAGCTCGGCGAGCGGCGTCATCTCGCGCTGCACCAGGTCGAGGAAGCGCAGCAGCACCCGCGCACGCTTCTGCGGGTTGGTCGCGGCCCAGGCGACCTGGGCCTCCTCGGCGTTGGCGATCACCCGGCGGACCTCCTCGGCCGACGCCAGCGGCACCCGCGCCTGCACGGCACCGGTGCTCGGATCGAACACATCGGCGAAGCGACCGGAGTCGGGAGTGAGAAGCGATCCGCCTACGAAGTGGGCGATGGTACGAGTCATTGTGTGACATCCCTCCGTGCCGACATTGGCACATTGAGGAGTTTACTCTGGCCTCCGGAGATTTACTAGGACATCCTAGCATTTTCTCCCGCGTGGGTCTTCTCATCCGTCGGGGTTGTTCGCACCGCGTTCACCGGCCGGCCATCTCCCCCGGGTACAACTGCAGATGCGCGGACAGAGACTCAGACCGGATCGGGTGTCACGTCTACCGCGCGCACGGTGAGCACTCTCGCTCCCGTCGCGGCTCCCACGCCGCGAGACCCCCGCCGAATCGGGTCGGCGGGGGTCCTCTTCGTGGAGGCGGCATCCCTGGGGCGTTCGACCTAGAATCGACCGTGCGCTGCCACCCCTTGCGCATCCGCTTCGACGCCCCGACCCCGGGCGTCCGTTCTCCGAGGACCGCATCATGTCCGAGCCCGTCACCGTGTCCATCCGCCGCGAGGTCGACCCCGGCCGCATCACCGAGGCGACCGCCTGGGTGCAGACGGGGGTGAACCTCGCGACGAAGTATCCGGGCTTCCTCGGCTCCGGCTGGGTGCGCGCCGGCGAGGACTCGCAGGTGTGGCACATGCTCTACCGCTTCGCGAGCGAGGAGTCGCTGGTCGCGTGGGAGCAGTCGGCCGAACGCACCTGGTGGCTGTCGATGGGCGAGGGCTTCGTGCGGAGCGAGCGTTCGAAACGGCGTACCGGCATCGAGGGCTGGTTCGACGAGCCGACCACCGGGACCATCACGCTCCCGTCCTCCGAGGGCGGCACCGCCACGGTCACCGTCGCGCCCGCGCCTCCGCGGTGGAAGCAGGCGACCTCGATCTGGCTGGGCTTCTTCCCGGTCAACCTGGCCTTCACCTACGCCCTGAGTCCCGTTCCCGGCTGGGACGGTCTCCCGATCTGGCTGAGGGTGCTCGTCACGACTCTCGTCCTCACCCCGATCATGGCGTACTGGGTGCTGCCCTTCGTGACGCGGTCCCTGCGGAGCTGGCTCACACGCTGACGAGACCCCTGCGCACTCGGAACGCGATCACCCCGTCTCGGACGTCGGGCCGGCGAGCTCAGCCCAGAGCGATGGCGGACCAGGACACGGGCGGCAGAGTCACCGTGAGCAGTCCTCCTTCGAGGGCGACCGTGTCGTTGTCGCGGACGGTGACGCGCTCCGGGTCGGCGAGCGTGTTCACGGCGTACACGTCGTCATCGCTCAGGGTGTGGGCCTCGCACACCCCGACGTCGCCGAGTCCAGCGATGTCCACGGTGACCGTGATCGCCTCCGTCGTGCTCCGATTCACCAGGAAGACGGCAGAGCGCCCGGTCTCGGACTCGTGCGTCGCCACCGCGTCGACGAGTGGCACTTCGCCATACAGCGCGGTGCGGTAGGAGGGCGCGTCGAGCTTGAGCTCGAGCGCGTCCCCCTGGGCCAGGCGCGACGTGATCGAGAAGGGGTAGAACGTGGTCTGCCTCCACGCGGGCCCGCCCGGCTCGGTCATGATGGGCGCGATCACATTCACCAACTGCGCCAGCGATGCGCTCGTGACCCGATCGGCATGCTTGATCAGCGAGATGAGGAGGTTGCCGAAGACGACCGCGTCGACGACCGAGTACACGTTCTCCAGCAGACGCGGAGCGATCGGCCAGTTGTCGATGCCGGAGATCTTGTCCACGTCGCGGAACCGGTCGAGGTACCAGACGTTCCACTCGTCGAAGGAGAGATCGATCTTCTTCGTGCTGCCCCGTACGGCCCCGACGTGATCAGCCGTCGCCACCACCGACTCGATGAAGCGATCCATATCGACGGCGGACGCGAGGAACGAGTCGAGGTCTCCGTCCTTCTCCTCGTAGTAGGCGTGGCAGGAGATGTAGTCGACGTCGTCGTAGGTGTGCCCGAGCACGACGCGCTCCCATTCACCGAACGTGGGCATGTGCCGGCTCGATGACCCGCAGACGACGAGCGTGACATCGGGGTCCATCTGTCGCATGGCCTTGGCCGCCTGCGAGGCGACCTTGCCGTAGTCGTCCGCAGAGCGATGGCCGAGCTGCCACGGACCGTCCATCTCGTTGCCCAGGCACCACATCTCGACACCGAACGGCTCGTCACGCCCGTTCTCTCGACGCCGCTCACTCAACGCCGTCCCTCCTCGGATGTTCGCGTACTCGAGAAGATCCAGTGCCTCCAGCGTCCCCCGGGTGCCGAGGTTGACCGCCATCATGAGGTCGCTGCCCACCTTGTCGAGCCACGAGGCGAACTCATGGAGCCCGACCTCGTTCGTCTCGGTCGAGTGCCAGGCGAGGTCGAGGCGCCGGGGCCGCTGTTCACGAGGGCCGACCGAGTCTTCCCATCGGAACCCCGAAACGAAGTTGCCGCCGGGATAGCGGATGGTCGAGACGCCGAGTTCTCGGACGAGGTCGATGACATCACGGCGGAACCCCTCCGCATCCGCGGCCTCATGACCGGGTTCATAGATTCCGTCGTAGACGTGGCGGCCGAGATGTTCGACGAAGCCGCCGAACAGTCGACGCTGAATGCGCCCGGTCACGAAGTGCGGGTCGATGGTCAGATGGGCCGATGGCATGGGTGCTCTTCCGAGTGAGGACGTGTGCGTCACCAATATACAACGTTGTAAATCTGTCGGCAGGAGCATAACCTGTTCAGCGAAGACAGGTGGAGGCGGAGCAAACGACCCCGTTCATGGAGCGTCGACATCTCCGCGCCACCCGAAGCTCCGGCGAGAAACGCCACCCAGGCATGAGTTCGAGGAAGAAAGCTGCCATGACTGATCGAGAACCAGCGCGACGCCCCCACGGCCTCACGAGGACGCATCACCGACATGGTGACGCGGCGCACTGTCAGCCTGTTTACATCGTTGTGAATTCTGGAACGCTGAGAAGGGGTCGCGGCGCATGAAGAAACTGCTCGACAACCAGCGTCTCGCTCCCTACCTGTTCATCCTGCCCTTCGTGCTCACGGTGCTCGTGTTCTGGCTGGTTCCCGTCGGCCGATCGGTGACGATGAGCTTCCAGGAGGTGCTCTACGGTCAGGCCACGTTCATCGGTACGGAGAACTACGAGCGGCTCTGGCGCGACCAGGTGTTCTGGAAGGCCATGTTCAACAGCATCCGCTACATGCTCCTCACCCTGGTCATCCTCGTCCCGATCCCGATGGTGCTGGCGGCGATCATCAACTCCCGACTGGGCAGCAGCCGCATCAAGGACTTCTTCAAGTCCTCGCTCTTCATCCCCGCGCTGACGTCCGTCGTGGTCGCCGGCATCATCTTCCGACTGATGTTCTCCGAGACCGACTCGGGTCTGATGAACCAGGTCGTCGAGTTCTTCGGCTTCGGGCCCGTCCGCTGGCTGCGCGAAGACCTCACCGGTCTCGCGGCACTGCTCCTCCTGGCGCTGTGGAGATGGGCCGGCGTGAACACGATGTACTTCCTCGCCGGCATGCAGGCGATCCCGACCGAGTACTACGAGGCGGCGTCGATCGACGGTGCGAGCAAGGTCCAGCAGTTCTTCAACGTCACCCTGCCGGGGCTGAAGCCCACCATCGTCTACGTCACCACGATCAGCGTGTACGGCGGTCTGGCCATGTTCCTCGAGAGCTTCATGCTCTACGCCGGCAACAACTCACCGAACAACCAGGGCCTGACGATCGTCGGCTACCTCTATCGCAAGGGCATCCAGGACAATGACCTCGGCTTCGCCTCCGCCGTGGGCGTCGTGCTCCTCGTGCTGGTCCTCGCGATCAATCTCACTCAGCTCATCGCCACGGGCACGTTGAAGAAGGAGTCGGCTCGATGATGTACCAGACCTCCGCGACGCCGCCTGCCGCCCGCACACGACCACGGATGTCGCGTCGCACGGCGGGGCTGATACAGAGCGGCTTCCTGATCCTCATCGCTCTCGTCTCGCTCGTCCCGGTGCTCGCGATCGTCTTCGGAACCTTTCAGGACGGCAACGACGTCATCCGCAACGGGATCTCGTTCTCGACCGACTGGTCGACACTGAGCTTCGACAACTACGTGATGCTCTTCACCGATTCCGGCCTGTACTTCCAATGGTTCTGGAACAGTCTCGTGCTCACGGTCGTGCAATTGGTGGGCACTCTCCTCGTGAGCTCGTTCGTCGCCTACGGGTTCGCGATGTACGAGTTCCGCGGCAAGAGCCTCGGCTTCATCCTCGTGATCATCCTCATGACGATCCCGTTCGAGATGCTCATGCTGCCGCTGTACGTCCAGGTGAACGACATGCGCGCCACGGACCAGTACTGGATCGTCGTCCTCCCGTTCCTCGCCCAGGCGGTCACGATCTTCTTCTTCCGGCAGTACTTCCTCGGCATCCCGAAGGAGATCCTCGAGGCCGGTCGCATGGACGGAGTGTCGGAGTTCGGCATCTTCTTCCGTCTGGTGGCACCGATCGCCAAACCGGCGTTCGCGGCGATGGCGATCCTCAACAGCATGATCATCTGGAACAACTTCCTCTGGCCGCTGCTGGTTCTGCGCTCGCCGGACAAGTTCATCCTGCCCATCGGCCTGAACACGCTGCTCACGCCGTACGGCAACAACTACGAGCTGCTGATCATCGGCTCGTTCTTCTCCCTGATCCCCCTCCTCATCCTCTTCCTCGCGTTCCAACGGTTCTTCGTGCAGGGCATGACCGCCGGTGCGGTCAAGGGCTGACACCGAACCTTCCTCTCCCCGTATCCCCCACACAGTCAGGAGTATGACCATGCGATTCCGAAGGATTCTGACCGCGGCGACCGTGGCAGCAGTGACGGTCGGCGCTCTGTCCGCCTGCGCGAGCGGCACCCCGCAGGACGACGGCGCGAACGCCGACGGCACCACCACACTGGACATGTGGGTCTTCGCCGAGCTCCACGGCCAGGTCTACGAGCAGATGGCCGAGAGCTGGAACAAGGAGAACCCCGACAAGGCCATCGACCTGAACATCACCGTCTACCCCTACCAGGACATGCACGACAAGCTCCTGCTCGCCGTGAACTCCGGGGAGGGCCTCCCCGACCTGGCCGACATCGAGGTCGGTAAATTCGCGAATTTCGTCAAGGGCGACAACCCGCCGTTGGCGGATCTGACGGAGGTCGCCGCGCCCTACACCGACGACATCGTGCAGGCCCGGCTCGACCTCTACAGCAGGAACGGCAAGATCTACGGCTTCCCGACCCACGTCGGCGCCTTCGTGAGCTTCTACAACACCGAACTCCTCGAGAGCGCCGGGATCGACTACACGACGATCGAGACCTGGGACGACTTCGCCGCCGCCGGCACCGAGTACTCCGCGGCGACCGGGAAGGCGTTCGGCGTCGCCAGCACGAGCATCTTCTTCACCGAGCCGCTCGCGATCGCACAGAACGGCGGTCAGCTCTTCACCGAGGACGGGCGGGGGGACGTCGACGTGAACAGCCCCGAGGTCGTCGACACGATGGAGATGTTCCAGGACATGAAGGAGTCGGGAGCGATCTCGACGATCCCCGGTGGCAGCCCGGACAGCGAGGAGGCCTTCGGCGCCATCAACGACGGCGACTACGCCGCCGTCGTCTACCCCGCGTGGTACACCTCGCGTTTCGTCGACTACATGCCGGATCTCGCGGGGAAGATCGCGATCGCTCCCGCTCCGCAGATCGAGGGCTCCGAGGTGCTGACCATCGGCGGCGGTGGCACCGGCACCGCCGTGATGGCCGGCAGCGGGAAGAAGGAGATCGCCAGCGAGTTCGCGGCCTACAGCAAGCTGTCGCTGGAAGCGAACGTGAAGGTGTGGGAGGAGCTGGGCTTTGATCCCGTGAACATGTCGGTCTGGGAAGACGAGAAGGTCACGAAGAACCCGGACAACAAGTTCAACCAGTACTTCCAGACGAACCTGTTCGACGTGCTGAACTCGGTGAAGGACGGGATCGGTCACTTCGAGTCGTTCTCCAACCCGTCCCTCCCCACGGTCGACAACCAGTTCCGCACGGTCACGCTCAACGAGATCTACGAGAACGGCACGCCCGCGGAGGAGGCTCTCGATCAGGCGCAGACCGACCTTCAGAACGAGCTCGGTCAGTAGCAGCCGACGATTCGGGTGCGGGCGGGAGAGCATTCCTCTCCCGCCCGCACTCTGCGCACGACGTTAGAGTGAGGGGAGCGCGCTGGCGTGACACACGGCGATTGGTGAGGCCCGATGGATCCGACGATGCACGACGTCGCGCGCCTCGCCGGAGTCTCCATCAAGACCGTCTCGAACGTCATCAACGACTATCCGCATGTGAGCGCGCAGACCCGCGAACGTGTGCAGACGGCCATCGATGAACTGGGCTACCGGCCGAATCTGTCGGCACGCGGCCTTCGCTCCGGCCGCACGGGTGTCATCGGCCTCGCCGTTCCCGCTCTGAGCGAGAACTACTTCGCCGAGCTGGCGGATGCGGTCATCCGTGCCGCCGACGACCGGGGGCTCGGTGTCGTCGTCGAGCAGACCAGCGGCGACAGGGACCGCGAACTGCAGGTGATCACCGGAGGGCGTCTGCGTCTCACCGACGGACTGCTGTTCAGCCCCGTGGCACTGGGCCAGCCCGATGCCGATGCTCTGGACACGGGCTTCCCCCTCGTCCTCCTCGGTGAGCGCATCTTCGACGGCCCGACAGACCACGTCGCCATGCACAACACCTCCGCAGCCAGAGCTGCGGTGGAGCATCTCCTCGACATCGGGCGCCGGCGCATCGCCCTCGTCGGCGCAGAAGAGGAAGAGACGCCTGGCACCAGCTCGGCGAAGCTGCGACTCGCCGGCTATCGGGAGGCGTTCCTCGAGGCCGGCTTCGAGGTCGACCCACGGCTCATCCGCACGAGCGCGCACTGGAGTCGCAGCGGAGGTCTCCTGGCGATCCGCGAGCTGATCAGCGAAGGGGTGGCGTTCGACGGGGTCTTCGCCCTCAACGACGCCCTCGGTCTGGGGGCGCTCCGCGCGCTGGGCGAGGCGGGGTTGCGCGTCCCCGAGGACGTCGCGGTGATCGGGTTCGACGACATCGACGAGGCCAAGTTCTCGATCCCCTCCATGTCCAGCGTCGACGCCGGGCGCACACAGATCGCGGTGGCAGCCGTGGACCTGCTCATCGAGCGCATCGAGGAGAAGGGCGGTCGTCGCTCGCCGCGCACGGTGAAGCCGGGGTTCCGCATCGTCAGACGCGAGTCGACGGGCTTCCCCGGGCGCACCGCTCACCCCGATCCCGCCCTGTGACCGTCGCCCTCTGAGCTCGAATCGCGGGCGGGGGCTCTCAGCCCTCGACGTGGCGCTCGTCCGGGCCGTCGTAGTGCGACAGCGGACGGATCAGCGCGTTCGATCCCGCCTGCTCGATCACGTGCGCGGTCCAGCCCGTCACTCGCGCCGCGACGAACAGCGGCGTGAAGGTGAGCGTGTCGAAACCGATCAGGTTGTAGGCAGGGCCCGACGGATAGTCGAGGTTCGGATAGATGCCCTTGCGCGCCACGAACTCCGACTCGAGGGTGTCGTACAGCTCGGCCACGTCGGCGCGATCGTAGTGCTCCACGAGGGTGTCGAGCGCCGCCTTCATGGTCGGCACCCGGGAATCACCCTTCTTGTAGACCCGATGCCCGAAGCCCATGATCTTGCGCTTCTCGGCGAGTGCCTTGTCGAGCCACGGCACGACATTGTCTGCGGTGCCGATGTCGTCGAAGATGTGCAGGACCGCTTCGTTGGCGCCACCGTGCAGCGGGCCCTTGAGCGCGCCGATGGCTCCGACGACCGCGGAGTAGATGTCGCTCAGGGTCGAGGTGATCACGCGTGCGGTGAACGTCGAGGCGTTGAAGGAGTGCTCCGCGTACAGGATCATCGAGCGATTGAACGCATCCACGACGACGTCATCCGCTTCCTCGCCGAACGTCATCCAGAGGAAGTTCGCGGAGTAGTCGAGGTCGTCTCGGGGGGCGATGAGCTCCTGGCCACGACGACGACGCTGCCCGTAGGCGACGATCGCCGGGAGCGCGGCGAAGAGGCGGATGCTGCGCTCGAGGTTCTGCTCCGGGCTGCCCCCGGCGTCGAGCACCGAGCCGCCGGCGCCCGGGTCGGAAGCACCGATCAGGCTCACCGCGGTGCGCACCTCGTCCATCGGGTGCGCGTCGAGCGGGACCAGGTCGATCGCGGCCTTGACGTTGTCGGCGAGCGCGCGGTGTCTGCGCTCCTCCACGCGGAACGCCGCCAGCTCCTCGGGCGTCGGCAGTTCGCCGTTCCAGAGCAGGTATGCGACCGCTTCGAACGGCTGCGTGTCCGCGAGCTCCTGCACCGGATAGCCGCGGTACAGCAGACTGTTCGTCTCGGGGTTGACCTTCGAGATCGCGGTCGTGTCGACGACGACCCCCGCGAGGCCCTTCTTGATGTCCGGCTCGGTCATGGTCACTCCTTCGTGATGGTGAAGTTGAAGACACCGGAGTCGAAATGGTTGTACGACTCGTAGTCGATCAGGTCGTAGAGATCGGCGCGGTGCTGCATCTCGCCGATCTTCGAGGTCAGGTGCCCCTCTTCGTTCAGCGTATCGAGCGCACGGCCCGCGGCCCCCATCGAGATGCGCAGCAGCGACACCGGCCAGATGACGAGGTTGACCCCGGCGTCGCGCAGCTGATCCACGGAGAACAGCTCGCTCTTGCCGAACTCGGTCATGTTCGCGAGGATCGGCACGTCGAGTGCCTCGGCCATCGCCTCGAACTCCGCGAGCGTGCGCATCGCCTCCGGGAACACCGCGTCGGCGCCCGCATCCACCAGTGCCTTGGCGCGGTCGATCGCCGCGTCCAGCCCTTCCACCGCCCGGATGTCGGTGCGCGCCATGAGGAGGAAGTTCTCGTCGCGACGGGCGTCGGCGGCGGCACGGATGCGCTTGATCGCCGTGTCCTCGTCGACCACGGATTTGCCGTCGAGGTGACCGCAGCGCTTCGGGTTGATCTGGTCCTCGATGTGCGTGCCCGCGAGGCCCGCATCCTCGAGCTCCTGGATCGTGCGGGCGACGTTCATCGGTTCGCCGAAGCCGGTGTCGGCATCGACGATCGCGGGGAGGTCGGTCATGCGGGCGATCTGCTTCGCCCGACCGGCGACCTCGGTGAGCGTGGTGAGGCCGATGTCGGGGAGACCCAGATCGGCCGAGAGCACGGCGCCGGAGATGTAGACGCCGTCGAAGCCCTTCTGCTCGATCAGGCGTGCGCTCAGCGGGTTGAACGCACCGGGGAAGCGGAGCAGCTCCCCGCTCGCGAGCCGCTCGCGGAACAGGCGCCGCTTCTCCGACGGGGTGACGGTCGAGTACAGCATCAGCGCTCCTCGGTGAGGTGTTCGCAACTCAGGAAGGATGTGCGTGAACGGGCCGAGCGGGCGGGCGTGCATGCCATTCGCCCCCCATTCTCCTGAGTTGTGAACGGCGTGGACATCAGAACAGCCCCTTCGGGGCGCCGGCGTTCTCGAGCACTCCCGGCTTCGCGACGATCGACAGCTCGCCGACCTCCGCTGCGGTCAGCTCGGGCAGACGCTGGACGAGGTCAAGGAACCGCTCGATCTCGGCCGGCTCGAGCACGGGTTCCGCCAGCAGACGGAACTTGGCGATGTAGTTCTCCCGGGCGAACGGACGCGCTCCGAGGGGGTGGGCGTCCGCCACGGCGATCTCGTCCACCACGGTCGACCCGTCGGTGAGGCGGATCTCGACGCGACCGCCGAACGCCTTCTCATCCGGGTCCTCGGAGTGATAGCGGCGCGTCCACTCGGCGTCCTCGGCGGTGGTGATCTTGTGCCAGAGCGCGACCGTGTCGGCGCGGCCCGCGCGCTCGGGGGCGTAGGAGTCGACGTGGTGCCAGCCACCGTCCTGCAGCGCCACCGCGAAGATGTAGGGCACCGAGTGGTCGAGCGTCTCGCGCGAGGCGGTCGGGTCGTACTTCTGCGGGTCGTTGGCGCCGGAGCCGATCACGTGGTGGGTGTGGTGGCTCGTGTGGATGACGATCTGATCGATGTTGGCGGGGTCACGCAGCGCCGGGTTCTCGATCCCGAGCTTGCGGGCGAGGTCGATGAGCGCCTGCGCCTGGTACTCGGCCGAGTGCTCCTTCGTGTACGAGTCGAGGATCGCGCGCTTGGGCTCACCCGCGGCAGGCAGCGGCACGTCGTACGCGGCATCCTTGCCGTCGAGCATCCAGGCGATCACACCGTCCTCACCTTCGTAGATCGGGGCGGGGCTGGTCTGCCCCCGCATCGCCCGGTCGACCGCTTCGACGGCCAACTTGCCCGCGAAGGCCGGGGCGTGCGCCTTCCAGGTCGAGATCTCGCCCTTGCGGCTCTGGCGGGTGGCGGTCGTGGTGTGCAGTCCCTGCCCGACGGCCTGATAGATGGTCTCGACGTCAAGGCCGAGCAGGGTTCCGATGCCGGCGGCGGCGGACGGGCCGAGGTGGGCGACGTGGTCGATCTTGTGCTTGTGCAGGCAGATCGCTCGTACCAGATCCATCTGGATCTCATACCCGGTGGCGATACCGCGCACGAGGGCGCGGCCGTCCTTGCCGGTGTGCTGGGCGACCGCGAGGATCGGCGGGATGTTGTCGCCGGGGTGCGAGTACTCCGCCGCGAGGAACGTGTCGTGGTAGTCCAGCTCGCGCACGGCCACGCCGTTCGCCCAGGCGGCCCACTCGGGGCTGGTGCGGTGGTCGAGGGCGGCACCGAAGAGGTTCGCACCGACGCCGCCCGTCGAGACGGGATGGCTGAACGCCTGCGCCCTGGCCGCGTTGATCGGCGCGCGGGTCAGGGAGGCCGCGGCGACGGAGGCGTTGTCGATGATGCGGTTGATGATCATGTCGACGACATCCTGCTCGACCTCGACCGGGTCGGCGGCGACCTCGGCGATCCTCCAGGCGAGCTGATCCTCACGGGCGAGGTTCTCGTCGCTGCGGTGCACACGGACGTGGTGGGTGACGGTCATGAGAGTCCTTCGGTCGTGGGAGGGGACGAGACGTCTTCGGGGAGGGAGTCGAGGATGCCGGTGAGCGCGTTGTGCAGGTGCACGTGCGTCGCGTGGGCCGCGAGGTCTCCGTCGCGGGCGGCGAGCGCCGCGGCGATGGTGCGGTGCTCCCCCGCGGAGGCGGCGAGCCGGGCGGGGTTGTCCCGCGCCATCCGACGAACCCGCACGAGGTGGGTGCGCACCGTGCGCAGCGCCGACGCGATGTAGTCGTTCGCCACAGCGGCGTCGAGGGCGGCGTCGAAGCGGGCTATCAGCGCATAGTAGGCGTCGCGGCCGGCGACGGCGTCGAGGTCGACGTGGGCGAACTCGTCGGCGAGCGCGGCGAACAGGGAGGCATCGCCCCGGGTGGCGGCGAGGCGTGCCGAGCTCTCCTCGAGCGCACGGCGGATCTCGAAGAGCGAGCGGATGTCGTCGGCGTCGAGATCGGCGACGACCGTGACCCGCGGTGACTGCTGGACGACGAGGCCGTCGGCGGCGAGCCTGCGCAGCGCTTCGCGCATGGGCGTGCGACTCACGCCCAGGCGCTCCGCCTGCTCGACCTCGCCGAGCACGAAACCTGCCGCGAGCGCGCCGGACTGGATGTCATCGAGCAGCGCCGCATACGCACGGTCACCGGCCGAGGTGCGCTCCACGGGAAGGGTCATGCCCTCAGTGTATACATAAAGCGGCTCTGGCGGGCCGATGATCTCGCTGGACTCGTTTCCGGTATACATTCCCCGCGAGGGCTACGGCACCGGTTCGACGAACTCCTGGGCGACCGGCTCCCCCAACTTGACCACGACGACGCCGGCGAGCACGAGCACCCCACCCAGCGCCTGCAGCAGATCGGGGAGCTGCCCGAGGAGCAGCCAGCCGAACAGAAGAGCCGCCACGACCTCGGCGAGCGCGACGAAGGACGCGAGCCGCGACCCCAGCATCCGCGTCGACGCGATCCCGAGCAGGTACGCGAGGGCGGTCGCGACGACACCCATCGCCAGCACCGGGACGAACCACGGCACACTGCCGAACCGGTACGCGATGTCGTCGGTGGTCCACCGGATCGGCAGCACGCCGATGGCCCCGGCGGCGGTGAGCCCGAGCGCACCGAGCAGCAGACCGCTGCCGGCGAGCGCGATCGGCGGCAGCCCCGTGTCCGCCTTGGCGGACAGCACGAAGTACGTCGCCGCCCCCACCATCGCCCCGAGCGCCCAGAGGATCCCGGCCACGTTCACGTCGGCACCGGTGAGGATGTCGAGCATCAGCACGAGCCCGACGAAGGCGATGGCCGCGCCGATGATGCTCCGACGCGTCGGACGCTCCCCCCTGCGCAGCCAGAGCCACAGCAGCACCGCGACCGGAGCGGTGTACTCGATGAGCAGGGCGATCCCGACATCCATGACGGCGACGGCCTGGAAGTAGAAGAGTTGCGTCGCCGCGACCGCGAGCAGACCGTAGGCGAGGATCATCCCCGCATTGCGCCGCAGCAGCCCCCACCGCCCACGCAGGGAGAGGATCGCGGGGAGGAGCAGCACGAGGGCGGCCACCCAGATGCGAGCGGTGACCGCGGCCCCGGGCGTCCACCCCGCATCGATGAGCCCGCGTGCCCATGCTCCCGACATGCCGAACGCGAAGGCCGCGGCGATCGCGAGTGGCAGCCCGAGGCGCACGTCGCGCGCGGGTGCGACCACCGTATCCGTCCTCACCGTGCCCATGGTCGTTGACGCTACTCGCGACAGCCCCGGGTTTCGAATCGCGTGAACGGTCGCTTCTCCGCCCCGAATCCGACCATTCACGCGATTCGAAAGAAGAGCGACTCTGGACGCGACCTGTCATAACAGGTACAGTGAACCTGTCATTACAGGTTGCGCAACGACGCAGCGCCCGCACGAGGAGCACCGATGCCCGAGTTCCACACCCCGCCGATCTCTCCGATGGCGATCGCGTTCGACGCCGAGAAGCTGACTCTCTCGCCCGAAGGGCCGACCCTCACCCGGCGGATGTCCGACCTCGAGGGGCTTTTCCTCGACGCCGAGGCCTGGGCCGACGCATCCGCCGGCGAGAACCCCGTGGTCTACACGGTGGTGAGCTCCCCCGTTCCCGAGGTCGACCGCGAGCTGCCGCAGTCGATCACGACGATCATGCCCGGCGACACGTCCGGTGAGCTCTGGATGACCAAGGGTCACCAGCACCCGAACCACCAGGGCGAGATCTACCTGGCATTGAAGGGCCGCGGCGGACTGCTCATGTTCGACGGCGAGCGCACCGAGTGGCTGGACATGCTCCCCGGAACGATCGGCTACATCCCGCCGGGCTGGGCACATCGCTCGGTCAACACCGGCGACGAGCCCTACGCCTTCCTCGCGGTCTACCCGGGAGGAGCGGGGCACGACTACGGCTGGGTGCTGGAGCACGGCATGGGCGCACGCGCCTATCGCGCAGCCTCCGGCGTCGACCTGCGCCCCTACGCGGAATAGGCTCCGGCCATGATCATCGCGCACGATCTGGGCACCACCGGCAACAAGGCGTCCCTGCACCACGACGACGGCCGTCTCGTCGCCTCGGTCACCGTCCCCTACCCCGCGCACTTCGCCGCGGGCGGTATCGCCGAGCAGAACCCCTCCGACTGGTGGAACGCGGTCGTCGAGGCGACGCGCGACCTGATCGCCCGCACCGGAACGGCCGCGACCGACATCGCCGGACTCGTGGTGAGCGGCCAGATGATGGGGGCGGTGCTGCTCGACGCCGACGGCGAACCCGCACGCCCGGCGATCATCTGGGCCGACACCAGGTCGGGCGCCCAGCAGCGCGAGCTCGAGGCCGCGATCGGCGCCGAACACGCCTACGGCATCCTGGGCCATCGCCTCAACCCCACCTACTCGGTCGAGAAGATCATGTGGGTGCGCGACAACGAGCCCGACGTGTGGGCGCGCGTGCGCCGGGTGTGCGTCGCGAAGGACTTCATCGTCCTGCGCCTGACCGGGCGCCTGGCCACCGACCGCTCCGACGCCTCCGGCACCAACGCCTACGACCAGGCCGCCGGAACCTGGTCGGACGAGGTCGTGCGCGCCGCACGCCTCGACCCGGCCCTGTTCCCCGAGATCCTCGACTCGACCAGGATCGCCGGCACGCTGACGGATGCAGCCGCGGACGCCCTCGGGCTCCCCGCGAGCGTCCGTGTGGTGATGGGGGGCGGCGATGGTCCGATGGCCGCCGTCGGCTCCGGCGTCGTCGCTCCCGAGGACGGCGCGTACGTGTGCCTGGGCACCTCGTCGTGGATCTCGTTCGCGGCCGATGCCCCGCTGCACGACCCCGCGATGCGCACTTTCACGTTCGACAACGTGGTCCCCGGCTCGTTCGTGCCGACCGCCACCATGCAGGCCGGCGGGGCCTCGGTGCAATGGATCTCGGAGGCCCTCTCCCCCGACCCCGCCCACCCCGAGACCGGGCGGCTGACGGCCGAAGCGTCCGCCGACATCGACACCGACGACCTCTACTTCCTCCCCTACCTCCTCGGCGAGCGCTCCCCGATGTGGGACCCGGACGCCCGCGGCGCCTTCGTCGGCCTCGCCCGCCACCACGGCAGAGCCCACCTCGTGCGGGCGGTGCTGGAGGGTACGGCGTTCAACCTGCTCAGCTGCATCCAGGCCTTCCGTGAGTCCGGGGCCGTGATCGACCGCATCGACGCGGTCGGCGGCGGAGCCCAGAGCGACGTGTACCTCTCGGTGCTGGCGGATGTGTGGGGCGTGCCGGTGCGCCGCCGGACGATCGTGGAGGAGGCGAACAGTCTCGGAGCAGCGGTCACCGCCGCAGTCGGGCTCGGGCTCACGGACTTCTCGGCCGCCCGCGCCCTGAGCGAGGTCACCGCCGAGTTCACGCCGGATGCCGGGCGCCATGCCGTCTACGCCGAGCGGCACGCCCGCTTCGCCGACGCCTACACGGCCCTGGCGCCGTGGTTCGCCGGACGGCCGCGCTGATGGGCGTGATCCTCGTCACCAGCCGCTCCTTCTCGGACGGCGACCTCGACCTGGTGGAACGCGCCGCCCAGGCGGGGCATCGCATCCTCCGCGGTCCGGCGCATCATGACCTCGAGGACTTGCGATCACTCCTGCACGGCGCTGATGCCTGGATCGCGGGCACCGGGGCGATCACGGACGCGCATTTCGCCGCGGCTCCGAAGCTCAAGGTGGTCGCCCGGTACGGCGTCGGCACCGAGTCGGTCGATCTGGGCGCGGCGCGCGATCGCGGCATCCCGGTGACCAACACCCCCGGCGCCAACGCCGACGCGGTCGCGGACCACGCGATCGGGCTCATGCTCGCCGCGCTGCGGTTCATCCCGGACGGCGATCGCCGCGTGCGCACGGGCGATTGGGGCGTGCGGCGCGGACGTGAGCTCGGCGCCGCCACGGTCGGCATCGTCGGCTTCGGGCGCATCGGCCAGGGTGTGGCCGCGCGGCTGAGCGGCTTCGGGCCGCGCGTGCTGGCCGCCGATCCGTTCCTTCCCGACGAGGTCGTGCGGGCCCGGGGTGCAGAACCCGTCTCGCTCGACGACCTGTTCCGCACCGCCGACGTCATCACGCTGCACGCTCCGGGCGGGCAACAGCTCGTCGACGCCGACCGTCTCACCGGCATGCGGCCGGGAACCGTGCTGATCAACACCGCCCGCGGTGACCTGATCGACGAGGCAGCCGTCGCGCAGGCGCTCCGCGACGGAACCCTCGCCGGCTACGCGGCCGACACCCTCGACGGTGACACGGCCGCGCACCACAGCCCTCTGCTCGCCCCGGACCTCGCCGACCGCGTGATCGTCACCCCGCACCTCGGCGCGCAGACCACCCAGGCCGTCGACAACATGGGCGCTCTCTCGCTGGCCGACGTGATCGCGATCCTCGCCGGTGGCGATCCCGCCCATCCCGTCCCCGTCCCGCTCGCCGAGGAGAACCGATGACCACCACCGCCGACACCGTCCACGCCGACGGGGCCTCCACTGCTGCATCCGCCGACTACATGGGTTTCGTCGGGGTGACCACGGCGTCGTCGTCGATCATGAAGGTGTTCCCGCTGTGGGCCGACATCCTGGGTCTCCCGACGCGCACCCTGCTCGGCCACGATCTGCCGATGGACGCCGAGCCGGCACAGTACCGCGCGATGGTCGAGCAGATCCGCGATGACCCGCACCACCGTGGAGCCCTCGTGACCACGCACAAGATGAACGTGTACGCCGCGGCCTCCGACCTGTTCAACGAGTTGGATCCCTTCGCGGTGTCCTGCTCCGAGATCTCCAGCATCTCGAAGCGCGGCCGGGTCCTTTCCGGACGGGCCAAGGATCCGATCACGGTCGACCTCGCGCTGAACGACTTCCTCCCGGCCGATCACTTCACACGTACGGGTGCGGCGGTCGTGATCCTGGGCGCCGGCGGTTCGGGCACCGCACTGAGCTGGGCGCTGGCCGAGCGTGAGGACGCCCCCTCGAAGATCACGGTGACGGCCCGCACACAGGACAAGCTCGACCACCTGCGCGAGGTGCACCGCCAGCACGGCACGCGGGAGGGACTGATCGAGTACGTGGTGACTGCGTCCCCTGCAGAGGCCGATGCCCTGGTGACCGCCGCACCCCCGGGATCCGTCATCGCCAACGCCACCGGGCTCGGCAAGGACCGCCCGGGCTCGCCCCTGAGCGACACGGCGGTGTTCCCCGAAGGCGCGTACGCGTGGGAGTTCAACTACCGCGGCTCGCTCGAGTTCCTGCATCAGGCGCAGGCGCAGGCGGCCGCGCACGGGCTCCACGTCATCGACGGCTGGCGCTACTTCATCCACGGCTGGTCGCAGGTGGTGGCCGACGTGTTCGAGCTCGACCTGACCCCCGAGGTCGTCGAGCGACTCGCCGAGGCCGCGGAGTCGGTGCGCTGATGTCCGTCGTCGTCCGCACGGTGCTCGGTGACATCGCGCCGACGGCGCTCGGACGAGTGAACTACCACGAGCACCTGTTCCAGGTGTCGCCGCTGCTGCCGGGCGATGAGCTCGACGATGAGACCGCGTCGGGCAAAGAAGCGGCACTGCTGCGGGCGAGCGGGTTCGACACGATGGTGGATGCCACACCGTTCGGACTCGCCCGGGACCCGGAGGCTTTGGCACGGATCAGCGCGACGACCGGACTGCACATCGTGGCGACGACCGGCCGTCACCGTGAAGCCCATTACGGCGCGGACCATCCGATGCAGGTGTGGACCGCCGACCGCCTGGCCGCTCTCTTCCTCGCCGACCTCACACGCGGCATGCCCGTGGACGACAGCGAGATCTTCGAGACGCCCGACATCTCCGTCGCACGCACACCGGGCGGTGCTCCCGTGCGCGCAGGGCTGCTCAAAGGGGGCGCCGACTACTGGCGCATCAGTCCGTTCGAGCGCACGACGCTGATCGCCGTGGCCGCAGCGCACCGCGCGACAGGGGCTCCCGTCATGGTGCATCTGGAGTTCGGCACGGCGGCCCATGAGGTGCTCGACCTGCTCTCCGCCGAGGGGGTGCCTGCCCACCGGGTCGTGCTCGCGCACGCCGACCGCGACCCCGACCCCGGGCTGCACGTGTCCCTCGCCGAACGCGGAGCCCACCTCGGCTACGACGGCTTCGCGCGTCCGCGCACCCGCTCCGATGCCGAGCTCCTCGCCCTGACCGTCGCCGTGGTCGAGCGCGGCGCCGGCGACCGGATCGTGCTCGGCGGCGATGTCGCCCGGCGCACTCGGTACATCGCGTACGGCGGCATGCCCGGACTCGCCTACCTCGGCGACCGTTACCTCCCCCGCCTCCGCGAGGCTGTGGGCGAGGACGCCGTGCACCGGATGCTCGTGACCACACCGGCGCAGCTGTTGACCTTCTCCGTCTGACTCCCCTGCTCACCTGTCGGGAGACTGCACGCATGTCGGAAGAATCGCCGGCATCCGCTCCTGCACCCGCGCAACCTCCCGACATCCGTCCCGACACATCTCCGCGGACACGCCGTCCCGACACGAAGAAGCCCCCCGCCCGAAGGCGAGGGGCTTCTTCATGGATGCGGTGTCACTCGTAGAGGACGGCCGCGATCTTCGGGTCTTCGATGTTCGTGCTGTCGTACCAGTACGAACCCGTGTCGTAGAACTTCTCGACCGACTCACCGTTGGCGGCGTCGTACGCGGCCTGCACGACCTGCGCGCCGATGCCGATCGGGTCCTGCGTGATCGCGCCGGCCATGGTGCCGTCCTTGATGGCGTTGATCTGGGCCGCACCGGAGTCGAAGCCGACGATGGTGATCTTGCCCTTCTCGAGGCCGAGCTCGTTCACGGCGTTCACCACACCGATGGCGGAGCCCTCGTTGGTGCCGTAGATGCCCTTGAGGTCGGGGTGGGCCGCGATCAGGGTCTTGGCGATGTCGGCCGACTTGAGGTGGTCGCCGTCACCGTACTGGATGTCGACGATCTCGATGTCGGGGTAGTCCGCCTCGATCTTGTCGACGAAGCCGTCGCGACGCTCGACACCGGTCGAGTTGATCTGCGAGTGGCCGACGATCGCGACCTGTCCTTCGCCGCCGATCAGCTCGGCCATGTGCTCGGCAGCGAGCGCACCGGCGACCTTGCTGTCGGTGGCGGACAGGCTCAGGCCCACGTCGCCGTTGCAGGGGGCGTCGAAGTAGACGACCGGGATGTCCTTCGACTTGGCCTGCTCGAGCGGGGCGACGCACGCCTCGGGGTCGAGGGCGGCGTAGGCGATGGCGTCCGGGTTCTTGTCGATCGCGGCGGTCAGCATCTCGAGCTGCTGCGCGATCTCGGTCTCGGCCGCGGGGCCCTCGAACGTGATCTTCACGCCGAGCTCGTCGGCCTTCTCCTCGGCGCCCTTCTTGACGGCCTGCCAGAACTGGTGCTGGAAGCCCTTCGAGACCATGGCGATGTACATCTCGCCGTCGCCGCTGCCGCCGTCTCCGCCGGAGCCCTCCTCGATCACGTCGCCGCCGCCGGCACAGCCGGCGAACACCAGGGCGGATGCGGCGACCAGCGCTGCGAATGCGGTCTTCTTCCCGAATTTCATGAAAACTCCATTGTTCGTGGGTGGGTGGGTGGTGCAGGGATGGTGGGTGGTGCAGGGATGGGTCAGGTGCGCTGCCGGTTGCGGAGCGAGTCGAGGAAGACCGCGAGCAGCACGACCACACCGACGACGATGTTCTGCCACTCGGTCTGGATCGACATGATGCGCAGTCCGTTCACGAGCACGCTCATGATCAGGGCGCCGATCACGGTGCCGAGGATGGATCCGCGTCCGCCCAGCAGCGAGGTGCCGCCGATGATGACCGCGGCGATCGCCTGCAGCTCGTACCCCATGCCGATCTGCGGCTGGGCGGAGTCGAGGCGCGAGGCGATGACGATGCCGGCGACGCCGGTGAACGCACCCGCGAACATGTAGATGAGGATGGTCCAGCGACGCGTGTTGACGCCCGACAGCCGGGTGGCCTCCTCGTTCGAGCCGATCGCGAAGGTGTAGCGGCCGAGCAGGGTCTTCGACAGCACGAGCCAGGCGACGATCGCCAGCGCGGCGGTGATGAGCACCGCGTTCGGGATGCCGGGGATGATCACGCCGAGGGCGATCTTCTTGAAGTCCGGTGCCGAGGTCGAGAAGTAGATCGGTGCGACGTTCGAGATCACGAGGGCGAGACCACCCGCGATCATCATCATCGCGAGCGTGGCGATGAACGGGGGCAGTCGCAGGAACGTGATGTTCACGCCGTTGACGAGTCCCATCAGCACACCTGTCGCGACGCCGCCGATCACGCCGACCCAGACGGGAAGGCCCATGTTCGTGACGATGACCCCGGTCATCACGGCGCACAGCGCCATGCCGGTGCCGATCGACAGGTCGATGCCGCCGGTGATGATGACGAAGGTCGTACCGAGGGCGAGGATGCCGATCACCGCGGTCGACAGCAGCACCGTGGCGATGTTGCTGAAAGTGAAGAAGTTGGGGCTGGCGATCGAGAAGAAGATGACCAGCACGATCAAGGTGCCGAAGGCCAGCGACTGCTGGAACTGCCGCTTGATGAACCCGACGACATCCCTCTTGTCGGTGTCCTCGTTCACGGCGGTCTGGATGATCGTCGTCGTCGACGATCCGGGCTGCTGCGGAGCGCTCATCAGTCTTCCTCCCCGTGGGCTGCGAGTTGCATGATCTTCTCCTGGCTTGCTTCCTCGTTGCGGAGCGTCCCGGTGATGCGACCGTTGGCGAAGACCGCGATGCGGTTCGCCACGCGGAGGATCTCCGGGAGCTCGGATGAGATGACGATGATGGACTTGCCTGCGTCAGCGAGCTGCTGCATGAGGCGGTAGATCTCCTCTTTCGCGCCGACGTCGATCCCTCGGGTCGGCTCGTCGAAGATGAGGATGTCGCAGTCGCGCATCAGCCAGCGGGCGATGACGACCTTCTGCTGGTTCCCTCCGGAGAGGAGCTTGACGACCTGGTTGACCGAGGGCGTCTTCACGCGCAGCTGCTGCACGTATTCCTTGGTGCGGTTCTTCGCCTTGCTGTCGCCCATCCAACCGATCGCGTTGGCGTAGGAGCCGAGCGAGGCGAGCACGGTGTTGAACGTCACATCCTGCTCGAGCATGAGGCCGAGGAGCTTCCGGTCCTCGGACAGGTACCCGAGGCCGTGATGCACCGCGTCCGCGGGCTGGGAGATCCGCGCCGGGCGACCATCAATGGTGATCGTGCCGCTGTCGCGGTGGTCGGCGCCGATCACGGCTCGGGCGGTCTCGGTGCGCCCCGCCCCCATGAGGCCGGCGAAGCCGAGGATCTCGCCCCGGTGCAACCGGAACGAGACGTCTTTCAGAAGGCTCTTGGTCGACAGCCCCTGCACCTCGAGGACCACGGGGTCGTTCGCGTGCTCACGGGCCTGGGGACGGGTTCCCTCGTCGATCACGCGGCCGACCATCATCTCGATGATCGTCGGGATGGTGATCTCGGACTTGTCGAGTGATCCGATGTATGTGCCGTCCCGCAGGACGGTCACCCGATCAGCCAGGCGGCGCAGTTCGTCCATGCGGTGCGAGATGTAGACGATCCCGGTGCCGCGCGCCTTGAGCTGCTCGATCAGCACGAAGAGCGTCTCGACCTCGGTGTCGGTGAGGGCCGAGGTCGGCTCGTCCATGATGAGCACCTTGGCATTGAAGGACAGCGCCTTGGCGATCTCGACCATCTGCTGCTCGGCCACCGTGAGCTCGCCGACGAGCTGACGCGGGTTCAGGTGGATGTCGAGGCGCTGCAGCAGCTCGGCGGTCTGCGCGTTCAGCTTGCGCTCCGACAGGAACGGGCCCGTGGTGGGTTCCCGCCCCACGTAGATGTTCTGCGCCACGGTCAGATCGGGCATCAGGTTGAGCTCCTGATGGATGATCGTGATGCCGAGCTCCTGCGCCTGGAGGGGGCTCGTGAGCTCGACCTCCCGGCCCTCGAACGTGATCGTGCCCTCGTCCTTGGTGTAGATCCCGGAGAGGATCTTCATCAGGGTCGACTTGCCGGCACCGTTCTCACCCACGAGCACGAGCACCTCGCCGGCGTGCACCTCGAGGTGCACGTCTTTCAGCGCCTGCACGCCGGGGAATCCTTTGCTGATCCCCTCGACCCGGAGGATGGGTCCACTCATGCGCTCACCTGCTTCCTTGAAGGTTCTGCTTCGACGTCGACGGATCATTCCGTCGCAAACATCGGATCAATTCTGCGTCCTACGCTACGGGCAGCGCAAGTTGTATCTAAATGTATCTAATGACGGCCGGATGCGGAAGACCTGTAATGACATCTTGATCTTCCAATCGTCTCGCCGGTGGATTCCGGCTCAGTGGAGGCGGATCGAGTCGACCGCCACGAGCTTGTCGCGGATGTACGCGTTGGCGTGGGTGCCGAGTTCGTCGTTGTCGCTCCAGAGGTTCCGCCAGATGCCGAGCATGCGGCTGAGGTCGGGAGCGACGACCGCCGAGGAGAACGACTCGAAGACGATCGGACCGTCGTAGCCGATGCGGCCGAGCGCCTTGAAGAACGTGTCGAAGTCGACCGTGCCGGTGCCGAGGTACCCGCGGTGACTCTCTCCGATGTGCACGTAGCGCAGGGCGGGAGCCGCGTCGAGGACCGGCGCGAACATATCCGACTCCTCGATGTTCATGTGGTACGTGTCGAGGTGGATTCCGAGGTTCGGCCGATCGACCTCGGCGACGTACCCCAGAGCCTGTCGCGCCGTGTTCAGCACGTTGGTCTCGTAGCGGTTCACGACCTCGAGCGAGACCGAGACGCCGCGCTCGGCGGCGTGGTCGGCGACGCGTGCGATCACGGCGCGGCTGCTCGCGAGCCCCGCAGTGGTCACCGGCTCCATGTACTTCTTCATGGCGCTGTAGATCACCCCGCAGAAGTGCTGGCCCCCGAGGTCCGCCAGCACATCCACGGCCTTGATCAGCAAGGCTTCGCCGGCCGCGACGATCGCAGGGTCGGAGCTCGTGACATCGGTGGCCTCGGAGAGCCCGAGGGAGGCGCTGACGGCGAGGTCGTACTCCTCCAGCGCATCCTTCGCGACGGCGACGTCGAACGAGAACGGATCCATCAACGGGAACTCGATGAGGTCGAAACCCGCACCCTTGGTCTTGCGCACCGCCAGACGGATGCCCTCGGCATCGAAGTTCCCCGTCCAGACGAGCCCGTGGCATCCGATGTTCATGAGACCTCTCACAGCGGGTGTGCGGCACCGTCGCCGTCCCGGAATTGGCACGTGCCAATTCCGGTGTGCGTGTCACGCTACGTCGCCCGCCAGACGCTGTCAAGAACTTTCTTGGCACGTTGCAAGTCCTCCGCTATCCTGAGGCGACCGACGTGGTCGCCGTTCCCGATCGACGCGGTCCGACGAAGGAGTTCCATGCCCGCGAGCGTCAAGGACGTCGCCGCCCTCGCCGGAGTCTCCTCCTCCACCGTCTCGAACTACCTCAACCACCCGCATGTGCTCGGATCCGCGAGTCGGGAACGGGTGCGGGCGGCGATCGAACAGCTCGGCTACGTGCCCAACGAGTCCGCACGACAGCTGCGCGCCGGGTCGAGCAAGGCCCTCGCGCTGATCCTGCTCGACGCCTGGCTGCCCTATTTCCACGACCTCTCGCGCGGGGTCGAAGACGTGGCGCGCGAGGGGGGATGGTCGCTGTTCTTCAGCAACAGCGACCGCGACGATGCGCAGGAACGGCGCAACCTCGACATGTTCGAGGCGCACCGGGTGCAGGGCATCGTCATCTATCCGCTCGGCGACGTGGTGCCGCGCCTGGAGGGACTGGCCGACCGCGGTATCCGCTCGGTCGTGGTGGGTCCGATCCGGGAATCATCGAAGGTCGCGTCCGTGCTGTTCGACGACCGCGGCGGTGGGCGACTCGCGGGCGAACACCTCCTGGACCTCGGCCGCCGACGCCTCCTCTTCCTCGGCAATCCGGCGGTGAGTCAGTCGAACGACCGCCTCGCCGGGCTGCGTGAGGCCGTCTCGGGGTCCGACGCGAACCTGTCGATCATCGACGTGTCGCACCTGGCGATCGAGGACGGACTGCGTGCGGGTGAGCAGATCATCGCGATGCCGGTCACCGAGCGCCCGGACGCGGTGTTCGCTGCGAACGACATGGTGGCACTCGGGGTGCTCACGCAGCTGCTGCGTCATGGCATCCGGGTCCCGGAGGAGATCGCCCTCATCGGCTTCGACGACGTCGCCCAGGCACACCAGGGCGTCGTGCCGCTCACGAGCGTGCGGCAGCCCGGCTACGAGATCGGCCGCGCCGCCGGAGCCGCTCTCCTGCAGCAGCTCGCCGACCCCACGGCACCGCCGCCCGCGACCACCCCCTTCCCCGCTGAACTCATCGTGCGGGAGTCCACGGTCGGACGGTGAGCACGGCCCTGCGTCGTTCACAACTCCTCAGATATTGCCCGCACACCGGGCTGCGACGGCCGCAAACGCTCGATCTGGGCAATCGTTGAGGAGTTATGAACGCGGCACAGGCGTCGGGTCAGACCGTGGGGATGAGCCCCTCCTCCGCGAGGCTCGCCCACAGCGCCGTCGGGATGTCGAGTGCGGCGTACTCCGCGTTCTGTCGCAGCTGCGCCGGGCGACTGCCGCCCACCACGACCGAGCGCACGACGTCGGACTGCAGCGGGAACTGGATCGCCGCGGCGGGCAGCGGCACCCCGTGGTCGGCGCACACGGCGGCGATGCGGACCAGCCGATCCCACAGCTCGTCCGGAAGCTGCCCGTACTCGTAACGCCCGTCGCGGCGCGGCTCGTTCGACGCGAGCAGCCCGGAGTTGAACACGGAGGCCGCCACGATCCCGGTCGAGGTCTCCCGGCACGCGGGCAGCACGTCGACCGCGGCGGGCTGTTCGAGCAGCGTGTACCGGCCGGCCACCATGATCAGGTCGAGGTCGGCGGCACGGACGGCTGCGGCGAGAGCATCCGACACCATCGAGCCGATGCCGATCGCGGAGACCTCGCCGTCGGCCCGCAGCTGCTCCATCGCGGGGAGGGCTTCCGCGAGTGCGAGGTCGAGGTCGTGCCGCTCGGGGTCGTGCAGGTACAGCAGGTCGATGCGCTCGATGCCGAGACGCTCCCGGGACTCGTCGACGCTCGCACGGATCCCCGCCTCCGAGAAGTCCCACACCCGCTGCAGCTCGTCGGGCACGTGGAAGTCGTTGGCGGTGTCGAGGCCACCGGCGTGGTCGGGGTTCGGTCGCAGCAGACGCCCCGCCTTCGTCGAGAGCACGAACTCGTCCCGCGGCTTGGTCTGCAGGAAGGCTCCGAGCCGGCGCTCTGAGAGCCCCAGACCGTAATGCGGCGCGGTGTCGTAGAAGCGGATGCCGCTCTCCCACGCCGCATCGAGCACGGCCCAGGCCTCTTCGTCGCTGAGCGGTCGGAACAGGTTGCCCACGTTCGCGGCCCCGTACCCGAGGGCGGGAACGGGCAGGCGGTCAGGCCTCGCCAGAGGATCAGGCACCGACATGCGCACCCGTCCAAGAGTAAGCCGCGATGCTGTCGGCCTTCATCTCCATGCCTGTTCCCGGCGCGGTCGGCGCCATGTACGAGCCGCCGCGGATGTCGGTGGGCACGACGAAGTGCTCGTGCAGGTGGTCGACGAACTCGATCATGCGGCCCTCGCGGGTCCCGGTGACCGCGACGAAGTCGAACATCGACAGGTGCTGGACGGCCTCGCACAGGCCGACTCCGCCGGCGTGCGGACAGACCGGCACGCCGAACTTCGCGGCGAGCAGGAGGTTCGCGATGTTCTCGTTCACCCCTGCCACGCGCACGGCGTCGATCTGCATGACCGAGATGGCCTCGGCCTGCAGGAGCTGCTTGAAGATCACGCGGTTCTGGGCGTGCTCGCCGGTGGCGACCCGGATGGGTGCGATGCCCCGGGCGATCTCGGCGTGACCGAGCACGTCGTCGGGGCTGGTGGGCTCCTCGATCCAGGCGGGGTGGAACTCGGCGAGCGCGTTCACCCATTCGATGGCCTCCGACACCTCCCAGCGCTGGTTGGCGTCGATCGCGATGGGGAAGTCGGGCCCGCACACCTCGCGTGCTTTGCGGAAGCGGCGGATGTCGTCGTCGAGGTCGGCGCCGACCTTGAGCTTGATCTGGGTGAAGCCGTCGGCCATGGCCTCGCGGGCGAGGCGTTCGAGCTTCTCGTCGGAGTATCCGAGCCATCCGGGGCTCGTGGTGTAGCCCGGGTACCCGCTGGCGAGGAGCTGCTGCTCCCGCTCGGCGCGGCCGGGTTCGGCGGCGCGCAGGATCTCGAGGGCGTCCTCGCGGGTGAGCGCGTTGGTGAGGTAGCGGAAGTCGACGAGATCGACGAGTTCCTCCGGCGTCATGCGGGCGAGCAGCTGCCAGAGCGGAAGCCCGGCGCGCTTGGCCTTGATGTCCCACAGCGCGTTGATGACCGCGCCGATCGCCATGTGCATGACGCCCTTCTCGGGCCCGAGCCAGCGCAGCTGCGAGTCGCCGATGATCTCGCGGAAGGTGCCGCCCATGTCATCGAGCAGCGGCTCGATCTCGCGCCCGACGAGGTGCCCGGCGAGCGCATCGATCGCCGCGACCTGCACGTCGTTGCCACGGCCGATCGTGAAGACGAAGGCATGACCGTCGATGTCATCATCGGCATCGGTGCGCACGATGACGTACGCCGCCGAGTAGTCCGGGTCGGGGTTCATCGCATCCGACCCGTCCAGGCTCAGGGACGTGGGGAAGCGGATGTCGGTGGTGTCGAGGGCGACGATACGGCTCACGGGATTCCTCTCCATGCGCGGCTGATTTCTTCCGCGCGGATCTCTTGGAGTGTAAACATCCGATGTCTATACTGTCAACGAGACCAGCCGCGTTGTCGCGGCTTCCCGACCGATCAGGAGAAACATGAAGTTCGCGCGGCTCGGCACCCCTGGCACTGAGATCCCCGTCCTGGTGGAGGGTGACCGATACCTCGACCTCCGCCCCGTAACATCCGATGTGGATGGAGCGTTCCTCGAGAGCGACTTCGCCTCCCGCGTCGCGGCCGCTCGCGATGCCGGTGAGCTCCCCGAACTCGCGGACGCCGCGTCGATGCGCATCGGCGCCCCGATCGCCCGTCCGAGCGCCGTGATCTGCATCGGCATGAACTACGCCGCCCACGCGGCGGAGTCGGGGTCGGAGCCGCCCACCATCCCGATCCTCTTCCTCAAGACCCCGAACACCGTCGTCGGTCCGAACGACACGGTCACGATCCCCCGCGGCAGCGTCAAGACCGACTGGGAGGTCGAGCTCGGCATCGTGATCGGCACCCGCGCCGCCTACCTCGACAGCCCCGAGGAGTCCATGACGCACGTCGCCGGCTTCGTCGCAGCGAATGACGTGTCCGAGCGCGACTTCCAGATGACCGTCTCCGGAGGACAGTGGTCCAAGGGCAAGATCGCGGCGGGCTTCAACCCCACCGGGCCCTGGCTGGTCACTCCCGACGAGGTCGACCATCAGGCGCTCGGCCTACGCAGCTTCGTGAACGGCGAGCCGCGGCAGGACTCGAACACGAGCGACATGATCTTCACGGTCGAGCACATCGTGCACCACCTGTCGCAGTACGTGACGCTCGAGCCCGGCGACCTCATCCTCACCGGCACCCCGCAGGGCGTGGCCCTCTCGGGGAAGTACCCCTACCTCGCCGCGGGCGACGTGGTCGAGATCGAGATCGACGGCCTCGGCCGCCAACGGCAGGAGTTCGTGGCATGGGAGGCCCGGGGATGAGTGCACTGAACGGACTGGTGGCGATCGTCACCGGTGGAGCATCCGGCATCGGCGCGGCGATCGCGCAGCGCCTGCACGCCGACGGCGCGACCATCGCGGTCCTCGACCGGGACACCGCGGCGGCTGACCCCGCCTTCGCCGCCTTCACGGCCGATGTCTCGGATCGAGCGAGTGTCGACGCGGCGGTGGCCGCCGTCGCCGAAGAGTTCGGACGCATCGACATCGTCGTCAACAACGCCGGGATCGGCGCGCAGGGCGACATCGCCGCGAACGACGACGACGAGTGGGCCCGCGTGCTCTCGGTCAACGTCACCGGCATCGCCCGCGTCACCGCGGCGGCACTCCCCTGGCTGCGGAAGTCCCCGTCGGCCTCGGTGTGCAACACGGCATCCATCGCCTCGACCACCGGACTGCCGCAGCGCGCCCTGTACAGCGCCTCGAAGGGTGCCGTCTCCGCCCTCACCCGCGCGATGGCCGCCGACCACCTGCGCGAGGGCATCCGCGTGAACGCGGTCAACCCGGGCACCGCCGACACCCCGTGGGTCGGACGCCTGCTCGACTCGGCGGTCGATCCCGCGGCCGAGCGCGCGGCACTGGAAGCCCGCCAACCCCACGGACGTCTGGTGAGCCCCGAGGAAGTCGCCGCCGCCGTCGCATACCTCGTGAGCCCTGCCGCGGGTTCGACCACCGGCACCTTCATCGAGGTCGACGGCGGCATGGCCCAGCTGCGCCTCCGCGCGGAGTAGCCCCCCCTTCGTTCCCGTGCGGGATCAAAAACGCACCTGAACACGCCCACGGAGGTGCGATTTCGATCCCGCACCCGCCCCGCGCGGGACGGGGGCGGGACGGCGGGGCGGGCGGGGCGGGGTCAGAGGGAGTAGAAGGCGGCGGCGGTGTCGTGGAAGAGGGCGGTCTGGTCGAGGCCGCGCGAGTGCGCCCACGCGGCGACCGTGTCGAACCACCGGGCACGCGACGATGATCCGTAACCCGCGCCGCTGACGGCGGAGACCGGCCAGTCGCTTCCCCACATCATCCGCTCCGGCCCGAACAGGTCGGCCGCAACGTCCAGGAACGGGATCAGCTGCTCAGCGCTCCACTCGCCGCCGGCCTCGGCGGGCAGACCGGAGATCTTGCAGAAGGTGAGGGGATGCCGGGCGAGTTCGGCCAGATCCCGCTCCCACTCCGACGGCGGCGCGAGCGGAGCCGATGCCGTTCCGACCGCGGGCTTGCCGAGGTGGTCGAGCACGATCCGCAGTTCCGGGATCGCTCCGGCCAGGCGTGCCACATCCGGGAGCTGCGAGTGCCGCACGCATGCATCGAAGGTCCAGCCCCTGGCGGCGACCTCGCGCGCGCCCGTCACGAACGCGGTGGACAGGGCCGTGCCGTCGGGCTCATCCTGCAGGAGGTGTCGCACGCCGACCACGAGAGGCTCGGACGAGAGTTCCTCCAGGTGCACGGTCGTGTCCGTGCCGCCGTCCAGTCGCACGCCCGCCACGATCCCGACCACCCCGAGCTCCCCCGCCTGGCCCGCGACCCAGCGCACCTCGTCGAGGGACTCGTCCTCCCGCGCCCCGGCCTGCACGAACACGGCCGTCTCCTCGGAGGCATCCTCGATCCGAGCTCGCTCGAGCTCGCCGCCGCCGAACCTTCCGGCGAGAGGGCCTTCGAGCCAGGCGTAGGTCAGAACCTCGGGATCCCAGAGGTGCAGATGTGAATCGAGAACGCGCATGCCTCCATCCTGCCGGAGACATCCGATCAATCGCTAGGATGACGCTCATGGCAGTCACCGACGAGGCGATCGAGAAGATCAAGGCGATGATCGTGGCAGGCGAGCTCGCCCCCGGCGACCGGCTTCCCCCCGAGAAAGAGCTCTCCGAGCGGCTGGGACTCTCCCGCAACTCCATGCGCGAAGCGGTCAAGGCGCTCGAGGTCATCCGCGTCCTCGATGTGCGTCGGGGGGACGGCACCTACGTCACGAGCCTCGAACCCCACCTGCTGCTGGAGGCCATCTCGTTCGTCGTCGACATGCACGATGACGACTCGATGCTCGAGATCTTCGCGGTGCGCCGGATGCTGGAGTCACAGGCGACCGGACTCGCGGCGACCCTGGGCACCGACGAGAAGATCTCCGAGCTGCAGGCCGAGGTCGATTCGGTCGATGCGGCGGTCACGATCGAGGCGCTCGTCGATCACGACATCCGGTTCCATCGGGAGATCGTCGCGATGTCCGGCAACGCGTACCTCGCGAGCCTCATCGAGCACCTGAGCAGCCAGACCGTGCGCGCGCGCGTGTGGCGAGGCCTCACCGAGGGGGGCGCCGTCGAGCGCACCCTGTCGGAGCACCGGGCCATCGCCGATGCGATCGCCCAGCACGACTCGGCTCTCGCGACCTCGCTGGCCACCGCGCACATCGCAGGCGTCGAGCGCTGGCTGCGTCAGGCCGCGGCGAGCTGACAGCAGCGGCGGGCGCCGCTCATGCCCCCAGACGCACCATCGCGGCGTCGAACTCCGCCGCGGAGCTGTCGCTCACCTCATGGAAGAGCACGCGGTCGAGCACGTCGGGGGCGGCGGTGAAGTACGGGACGCCGGCCAGGCGCAAGCCCGTGATGTCATCCGGCGAGCGCAGCGACGCGGCGAGGACGTTCGAGTCGCTGCCCGCGCACACCTCCTGCATCCGCGCGATCGTCGCATCGCCGTCGAGCCCGGCATCGCGCATCCGTCCGAGGTACGGAGCGATGTACTGCACCCCGGTCGACGCGCACGCGAGCGCCTGCGCGACCGAATACACGGCGGTCACCAGAACGGTCGCGCCGTCGCGCACGAGCGCGGATGCCGCGGCGAACCCCGCAGACGTCGCGGGCACCTTCACGGCGACCCGGTCCCCCAGCGCGCGGATACCCTCGGCGTTGCGGAGGAAGGACGCGGTGTCGCCGCCCCAGGTCTGGAAGAAGATCTCCTTCGCCCCCTCCGACTCCCAGCGGGCGTAGAGCTCGGGGATCTCGGCGGCGGTGCGGCCTCCCCGTTCCAGGATGGTCGGGTTCGTGGTCACGCCGTGCACCACGCCCGCGGCGAGCAGCCGGGAGACGCGGTCGACATCGGCACTGTCGACGTACAGGCGTGGCGCGATCGGGGTCATCGGGGTCTCCTCGCGGACAACCTGTCGTTACAGGTACGGATTCGGCTAATGTAATGACAGCCACCGCGATCTGTCAAAGCGTCGGCTACACCTGCCGTCGAGGAAGATCAGGAGCAAGATGACCCCCGCACACTCCGAAGACCGCTCCGGTGTCGTCATCGTCGGCAGCGTCACGGCCGACGTCACCACGTTCTCCGGGCGCTTGCCCGCACGGGGCGAGACGATCCTGGGAGACGAGTTCACCCTCATGCTGGGTGGCAAGGGAGCGAACCAGGCCGTCGCGGCCGGACGCTCGGGTGCGCGCACGAGCTTCGTCGGCTGTGTCGGAGACGACCTGTTCCACGACCTCGTGGTCGACGGGCTCACCGCGGCCGGGGTCGACCTCACGCATCTGCGCACGGTTCCCGGCCCCACCGGCATCGCGCACATCCGTGTCGACTCCTCCGCGCAGAACGACATCGTGATGGTGCCGCTCGCCAACGCCGCCCTCAGCGCCCCGCAGATCGACGAGGCCCTCACGGCTCTCGCCCCCACGACCTCGGTGCTGCTCACCCAGCTCGAGACCCCTTCCGCGCTCACCGCGCACATCACCGCGCGGGGACGTGAACTCGGCATGACCGTCATCCTCGATCCGGCCCCGGCCGCCGAGCTGGACGCCGAGATCTGGCGGAGCATCGACATCGTGACCCCCAACGAGACCGAGGCGACGCTGATCAGCGGCATCGAGGTGACGGATGCCGCATCGGCCGAACGCGCCGGACGCTGGTTCCTCGCGCAGGGAGTCGGCGCGGCGGTGATCACCCTCGCGGGCCAGGGATCGTGCGTCGTCACCGCGGAAGGCGCGTCCGTGATCCCGCCGTTCCCGGTGGAGGCGGTCGACACGACCGCGGCGGGAGATGCGTACGCGGGGTACCTCGGTGCCGCGCTCGCCAACGGCAGCACCCTGGCGGACGCCGTGCGCCTGGCCACGGCCGCCGGTGCGCTGACGGTCACGAAGCAGGGCGCATCGCCCAGCCTTCCGCACCGTGCCGAGGTCGACGCGTTCCTGACCGCACGCCTGGCCGCGCCCGTCGCGAACTGACTTCCTGTACCGGACCTGCGGAGAACCGAGGACACACATGCGCAAGACGGCCACCACCATCAATCCCGCGCTCTCCCGCGTGATCAGCGAGACCGGGCACACGGACCTCGTCGTGGTCACCGACGCCGGGCTGCCCATCCCTCCCGGCTCCGAGCGCATCGACCTGGCGTACCGCCCGGGCGCTCCGGAGTTCCTCGATGTGCTCGACACCGTGCTCGCCGAGATGGTGGTCGAGGGGGCGACGGTCTCGGCCGAGGTCGCCGAGAAGAGCCCGGAGGTGCTGGCCGCACTGCGGGAGCGGTTCGCCGGCATGGGGTTCGAGATCGAGCTCATCCCCCACGTCGAGTTCAAGAAGCTCAGCCAGGGCGCTCGCGCGTTCGTGCGCTCCGGGGAGTTCACCCCCTACGCCAACGTGATCCTGCACGCGGGGGTGGCGTACTGATGGTCACCGTCGACGACGCGATCGACCGCCACTCCGCCGCCCCAATGTATGACCAGCTGCGCCAGCTGATCATCGACGGCATCGCCCGCGACGGCCTGCAGCCCGGCGACCCGCTGCCGGGAGAGCACCGCCTCTGCGAGCGGTACGGCATCTCGCGCACCGTCGTCCGCCAAGCGCTCGCCCAGCTGGAGCACGAAGGGCTCGTGGAGCGCGTGAAGGGCAAGGGCACGTTCGTCTCCCGCCCTCGCACGAGCGAGAGTCTCGTGCACACACTGGTGGGCCTGTACGACGACGTCGAGCGCCGCGGCGGACACGTGCACAGCGACGTCCTGCGACACGAACGGACGACAGCCGACGAGGAGGTCGCGCTCGCGCTCGAGCTCCCCGTCGACTCCCCCGTCGTCGTCTTGGAGCGCCTGCGGCACGTCGACGGCGAGCCGTGGTCGCTGTCGACGACGTGGATGCCGGAGGCCACGGGCTCCGTGACGCTCGGCGCCGACCTGACCGAGGGGTCGCTGTACCGGCTCCTCGCCGAACACGACATCGTCGCGACGCACGGCGTGCGCTCGGCGGAGGCGACGGTGGCGACGCACGAACAGGCGCAGTTCCTGGGCGTCAGCGCCGGCTCGGCCCTGCTGCGTCTGCGCAGCATCAGCCGCAGCGCCGACGGTGCACCGATCGAGTACTTCGTCGCCTATCACCGCGGTGATCGGTCGCGCTTCGAGTTCCAACTCCAGCAAGAGCAGTCGCAGGCCTCCCTGCTGCACGTCGACGGCGATGGCGGGGCCTCGCGCGCCGGGACGGTGGGCTGAGTCGCCCGGTAGTGTCGAGGGCATGAGCGACTGGACCAGCACCGCGATCGCCCTGCTGGAAGCCGATGCCAACCGCAGCGCCGACACGCATCTGCACCTCTTCCCGCTCCCGCCCGAATGGGGCATCGACCTGTATCTCAAGGATGAGTCCGTGCACCCCACCGGCTCCCTCAAGCACCGCCTCGCGCGCTCGCTCATCCTCTACGGCCTGGTCAACGGACGCATCCGCGAAGACACCACGCTCGTGGAGTCCTCGAGCGGATCGACCGCCGTCTCCGAGGCCTACTTCGCTCGGATGCTCGGGCTGAAGTTCATCACGGTCGTGCCGCGCTCGACGGTGCAGGAGAAGATCGACCTCATCGAGTTCTACGGCGGCACCTGCCACTTCGTCGACCGCGCCGAGGACATGTCTTCCGAGGCGCAGCGCCTCGCGTCCGACTGCACCGGCCACTACCTCGACCAGTTCACGTTCGCCGAGCGCGCGACCGACTGGCGCGGCAACAACAACATCGCCGAGAGCGTGTTCAGCCAGCTCGCCCAGGAGCGGCATCCGATCCCCACGTGGATCGTCACGGGTGCAGGCACCGGCGGCACGAGCGCGACCTTCGGACGCTACGTGAAGTACCGTCGGCATGACACCAAGGTCGCGGTCGTGGACCCCGAGGGTTCCGCCTTCTACGACGGATGGGCCGGCACCGTGGATCCGCCCGCCGGCCGCCCGAGCCGCATCGAGGGGATCGGTCGCCCGCGGGTAGAGGCCTCGTTCGTGCCCACCGTGATCGACGAGATGATCCGTGTCCCCGATGCCGGCTCGATCGCCGCGATCCGCCTGTTGCGCGAGCGCACCCTGCACTGGGCGGGCGGGTCGACCGGCACGAACCTCTACGGCGCGTTCCAGCTGATCGCCCGGATGCGCGCCGCGGGTGAGACCGGCAGCGTCGTGACCCTGATCTGCGACAGCGGCATCCGCTACGCCGGCACCTACTATTCGGACGAGTGGGTGGCGCAGCAGGGGTGGGACCTCGCCCCGCACCGCGCACGGCTGGAAGGCTTCCTGGAGACCGGCGACTGGGCAGAGTGACGGTTCAGCTCGACGAGCGGCGCCACCACCGCCGCCGAGGGGCCGCTGGAGTCGACGGCGTCGGCGCGGTCGCGCCATCGGGCTTCCGCCGCCGACGGCGCCACTCGTCGACCTCCGCATCCACGTCTCGGAGCGGCGTGACGACCGGGGGCCCGCCCGTCAACTGCATCCGCGCCACACGGATGCGGGAGTTGAAGTCCTCCACGTGCCGACGCACGTCTTCTTCCTGAGAGTAGGTGTCGAGGACGGCTCGAAGGTTCGCGTCCTCCGTGCGCAGCTGGAACACCGGCGGCGCCAGACCCGTGAGGTTCTCCCGCTCGATCTTCTGCCGGATCCACCAGTCGGGGTCGTGCGTGCGGCCGAGATTCTCGATGGGCTTTCCCGCACCGGGCAGATCGTCGAACTCGCCGCGACGGATCGCCATCTGGATGTTCAGCTCGACCGCGGCCCAGCGTTCCTCGGTCGTCGACCATCGCGGCGGGCCCCCGGCACCGGCGGTGTCACCCTCGTCTTCCTCGGCGTCATGCATCAGCAGCCCCCTTCGATGGCGTGCTCGATTCACTGTGGAGGCTACCCGAATCACGGGGGCACTCGGTAAGTTCGCCGACCATCCCCGGACTCCCCCGTACGCTGGCCGCATGACTACTCTGATCCTCACCGTCGCGGGTGCAGACCGTCCGGGCCTCGTCGCCGCCGTCGCCGATGTCGTGGACGCGTACGGCGGAAACTGGGAGAACAGCTCGCTGGCCGAACTCGCCGGCACGTTCGCCGGTGTCATCGAGGTCTCGGTCGCCGACGACAAGGAGGCCGAGCTGACCTCCGCCCTGCGCGGCCTGCAGGGTCAGGGGCTGCTGACCCTGGCCGTGCTCACCGGCACCCCGGAGACCGTCGCCGCGGACGATCGGCTGCTCGAGATCCAGGTGCTCGGCAACGACCGCCCCGGCATCGTGCGGGAGATCTCGACCGTGTTGAGCACGCACGCACTGAGCATCGAGGAGCTGGCCACCGAGACCCGGGATGCCGCGATGGCGGGCGGCCGTCTGTTCGAAGCCTCGGTGGTCGCGAAGGTCCCCGCGACCGTCGACCTCGACGTCCTGCGCGCCGACCTCGAGCGCCTGGCCACCGAGATCCAGGTCGACATCACCGTCAGCTGACCCGAGACCCCCGCACCTCGCCGACGCCCCCGCCAGCACACGTCACTCCGCGGGGGTGTCGACGCGCAGAGGGGGTGTCGGCCTCCCGAGACGGGGTCTCGACGCGCAGAGGGGGTGTCGACGCGCAGACTCAGTCCTCGAGGCCGGAGTAGCGCCGGACCCAGTACTCCGTGTACGCGACATGCGCCGAGGCCGCGGCGCTCGCGGCGACAGGATCCGCCGCCGCCAGGCCGCGCAGGATCGCGCGGTGCCCCGCATCCGAGTGGATCTTGAGCTCGGCCGCATCCTCGGGATCGGAGATGCGATACGCCCGCGAACGCGAACGCAACACGTCGATCAGGCTGGTCAGCGCCTCGTTCCCCGCCACCCCGGAGATCGCCATGTGGAACTCATGGTCGAGGCGCGACTGCACCTCGAAGTCGGTGGTCGCCTCGATCTCGTCGAGCACGCGGTCCAGGGACTCCACGGTCTCGTCGTCGATGCGGGCGGCGGCGAGCGCGGCGGCATGCGGTTCGAGCACCCGGCGCAGCTCGGTGAGTTCGAGCACCCCCGCCATCGGCAGCAGTCCGACCGTGAGTGACAGGCTGCCGATCAGGTCGGCCGCGCGCAGTTCGCTGACATAGCTCCCCGATCCGTGCCGGGTGTCGAGCACACCGAGTGCGGCCAGCATCCGGATCGCCTCGCGGAGAGAGCCGCGGGAGACACCGAGCCGTTCACACAGTTCCCCTTCACTCGGCAGCCGGTCCCCCGGCCGCAGCGCACCGTCGGCGATCAGCGCCCGCAACCCGTGCAGCGCCGTGTCGAGTGCGCTCATCGTGATCCTCTCTGACACTCCCCACCCCTCGTGAAGTCTGGCGGAACTCCCCTTCGCAGGGAACTCGTATGACAACTATGTTTCATCCTTCCTGTTTTCGTGGCAGTTTTCGCGCTCGTGTGGCAAAGTTGTGCAACAACTCGCCCCACTCATCGATGAGGACTGATGCCCGCACCGTTGTTCCCCGCACCGCTCACGCTGAACTCCGGCGTGCGCGCCCGTGACGCCTGGCCCCTCGACCCGTCGGTGATCCACCTCAACCACGGATCCTTCGGCGCGGTCCCCTCCGCCGTCGTCGCGCATCAGGACGCTCTTCGCCGCCGCGCGGATCTCAGCCCGGTCGAGTGGTTCCCCCGCATCGCGGAGCGTGTGCAGGATGCCCGCGAACGCACCGCGCCCTTCGTGGGTGCCCGGACGGAGGACAGTGTCTTCGTCCCCAACGCCTCCGCCGCTGCCACCGTGGTCTACAACGCGCTGCAGTTGGAAGCCGGGGACGAGATCCTCGTCACCGACCAGGGCTACGGTGCCATCACCATGGGGGCCGAGCGCCTCGCCCGCCGGTTCGGCGCCCGCGTCCGCACGGTCGCCCTCCCGCTGCTCTCCTCCGACGACGAGATCGTGCAGCTCTTCGCCGATCATCTCTCCCCCCGCACCCGTCTGATCGTGGTCGACCAGATCACGTCGCCGACCGCACGGATGCTGCCCACACGCCGCATCGCCGAGGCGGCGGCCGAGCGCGGGGTGCGCACGCTCGTCGACGGCGCTCACGCCCCCGGCCTCGTCCCGGACGCGGCTGCCGTCGCGGGCGGCGACTGGTGGTTCGGAAACCTCCACAAGTGGCCCTGCGCGCCCCGCGGCTCCGCACTGCTGGTCACCTCCGCCCCCGACCGCGACGAACTGTGGCCACTCATCGACTCGTGGGCGGCGCGCGAACCGTACCCCTCCCGCTTCGACACCCAGGGCACGATCGACGCCACGACCTACCTGGCCACCCCGACCGCCATCGACTTCATCGAAAACGAGTTCGGTTGGGCTGCCGCACGCGCAGCGATGACGGAGATCGCGGATGCCGGCGCCGAGCTGATCGCGGAAGCCCTGCGCCCCTACGGCGACGAGGACCCGCTCACCCCGCTCCCCTCCCCTGTGCCGTCGATGCGACTCGTGCGTCTGCCGCTCGGGCTGGGGGCGACACGGGAAGAGGCCGACGCCCTGCGCATGGATCTCCTCGATGAGGTCGGCGTCGAGACGGCCTTCACCAGCTTCCGCGGTATCGGCTACTTCCGACTCTCTGCGCACCTCTACAACGAGGCCTCCGACTACGAGGCCTTCGTGGAGCGGTGTGTCCCGCAGATCCTGAGCCGTGCGGGCATCCGCCGCGCCGACTCCCTCGTCCTGCCCTGATCCGCCCACCGTTCACCCGACCGCAACACCCACCCACCCCAACCGAGAGGCACTTCGTGAAGAACAAGATCTTGACGACAGCAGCGGGATTCGGCACCGTCGCCGTCCTCGCTCTCACCGGCTGTTCCGCGAGCTCCGGCCCGTCGGCCGACGGCACGGTCACCCTGCAGATGGTCGAGAGCCTGACCAACCCGGCCCGCACCGAGCTCATCCGCGGACTCCTCGACGAGTTCGAGAAGGACAACCCGAAGATCACGGTCAACCTGGTCTCCCCTCCCACCGAGCAGGCCGACGCGAAGATCCAGCAGATGCTGCAGTCCGGCAAGGGCGTGGACGTGCTGGAGGTGCGCGACATCACCGTCGGACCGTTCGCGAACAACGGCTGGCTGTACGACCTCGGCCCCGACCTCGAGAAGTGGGACGGCTGGGACGCCCTGACCGACAACGCGCAGTCCGCGTCCGTGGCCGCCGACGGCAAGAGCTACTTCGTTCCGTACGGCTTCTACGGGCTGTCGCTGTTCTACCGCACCGACCTCGTGAAGGACGCCGGCTTCGACGGACCCCCGCACAGCTGGAAGGACCTGCTCGAGCAGGCGTCCGCGATCCAGGACCCCTCGAACAACATCTACGGCTACGCGTTCCGCGGCGGCCAGAACGCGAACAGCAACGTCGTCGCGGCCATCGAGGCCTACACGATCGACGGTCTCGACACCGAGGACGCCTTCCTGATGGAGGACGGCTCGACGATCTTCGCCGCACCCGAGGCGCAGGATGCCGTCGACGACTACTTCGACCTGTTCACGGAGGCCTCCCCGCCTTCCGCCGTCTCGTGGGGCTACCCCGAGATGGTCGCCGGCTTCACGAACGGCACCACCGCGTTCCTGCTGCAGGACCCCGAGGTCATCGCGACCGTGCAGGACTCCTCCCTCACCGAAGACCAGTGGGACACCGCTCCGCTGCTCGTCGGCCCCTCGGGCAAGGCCGCGCAGCCGCTCGCCGTGGCCGGGTGGGGTGTTGCCGAGAACAGCGAGAACAAGGAGGCGGCCGTCAAGCTGGTCGAGTTCCTCTCGTCGGCCGAGCCCGCCACCGAGTTCGCCCAGGCCAACAGCCTGGTGCCGATCATCACGGCTGCAGCGGATGACGACTTCTACTCGTCAGGCCCCTGGACCAGCTACGTCACCATGACGGAAGACCCGGAGACGTACGTCAACGTGCGCCAGCCGCGCGGGGTCAGCTGGTGGACCGAGTGGATCCAGAAGTCCGACCAGGATGTGCAGAACGTGCTGCTGGGCAACATGTCGACCAGCGACCTGCTGGCCTCGTGGGACGCGTTCTGGACCGAGAAGTACGCCGCGGAAAAGGGCTGACCTGTGGCCCGCACCGCTCAGAAGGGAGGCTCCGTCGGCACTGCTTCGCAGCAGGCAGCCGTCGGGGCCTCCCCGGCATCGCGTCGACGTCGTCCGTTCCGAGGGCGCCAGGCATGGACGCTGCTGGCGTTCCTCGCCCCCGCAGTCGTCTTCGTGTGCTGGTTCACCTACTGGCCGATGCTGCAGGGCGCGCGCATGGCCTTCCACGACTGGAACCTTTGGGACCTCACGTCGACGCCGTTCGTTGGCTTCGACAACTTCCTCGCAGTGTTCCGTGACCCCGCGTTCCCGACGGTGGCAGGGAACTCCGTACTCTGGGTCGTCGGCTCGCTCGTGCCGCAGCTCGTGATCGGATTCCTGATCGCGCTCGCCCTGCGCAAGCGGTTCCGGTTCCGCGGCGTCTACCAGGCGCTCGTGTTCTTCCCCTGGGCGGTATCCGGCTTCCTGATCGGCATGCTGTTCCGGTGGATGTTCAACGCGGAGTTCGGTGTGGTCAACGACCTGCTCATGAAGGCAGGACTGATCGATGCCCCCCTCCCCTGGCTGGCGGATCCGAAGCTCGCGATGTTCGCGGTGATCGTCGCCAACGTCTGGTACGGGGTCACGTTCTTCGCGATCATGATCCTCGCCGCTCTGCAGTCGGTGCCCGACGAGATGCTGGAGGCTGCGAGCCTCGACGGCGCCGGCAAGGTCCGTCAGCTCTTCTCGATCATCATCCCGTACATCTCGATGACGCTGCTGCTGACGATCCTGCTGCGAGTGATCTGGATCTTCAACTTCCCCGACATCATCTACGCGATGACCAACGGCGGACCCGCCAACCAGACGCACATCATTACGACCTGGATGATCAACTACACCCAGCAGGGCAATTACGGCTTCGCGAGCGCGATCGGCCTCATCGTGATGGCCGTCCTGTTCGTGTTCTGCGCGTTCTACCTGATGGCGATGCGGAGAGTGCAGCGATGACCATGACAGACACCTCCCGCACGGGCTCCTCGGTCACCGAGACCCGCCGCATCACCGTGCCCGACCCGGCATCCGCCCCGCGTCCGAAGCCGCGCGTCACGGTCGGCGGCGTCATCCGCGTCGTGGGTCTCGCGCTCTGGCTCGTGATCACGCTGTTCCCGCTGTACTGGATCGCGCTGACCGCGTTCAAGTCGCCCGGGACGATCAACAGGTTCCCGATCGAGTACTGGCCGAGCGAGCCTTCGCTCGACAACTTCACGAGCCTGTTCGAGAAGAGCTCGTTCGGGGTGTTCCTCGGCAACTCGGCCCTGGTCGCGGTCGTCGGCGGCGCGGTGGCGACACTCATCGCCCTGCTCAGCGCCTATGTGCTCGCCCGTTTCGAGTTCCGGGGCAAGGGCGCGATCCTGATCGCGTTCCTGCTGACGCAGATGATCCCGGCCTTCATCGCGCTGGGACCGCTGTACTCGATGATGACGGACCTCGGGCTGGTCGACACCAAGCCCGGACTCATCCTCGTCTACATCGCGATCTGCATCCCGTTCTCGACGGTCATGCTGAGGGGCTTCTTCGAGAACGTGCCCGATGCCCTCGAAGAGGCCGCCATGATCGACGGATGCTCCCGCCTCGGAGCCCTGTTCCGGGTGCTCGTCCCGGTGATGACCCCCGGCATCATCGCGGCGTTCATCTTCAACTTCGTGAACTGCTGGAACGAGCTGTTCCTGTCGGTCGTGCTCATGAACACCGATGAGAACCGCACCGTGCCCTCCGCGTTGAACGGCTTCATCTCGACGTTCAACATCGACTGGGGGTCGATGAGTGCCGCAGCGGTGCTGACGATCCTGCCGACCATGGCGATGTTCGCGCTCGCGAGCCGCTGGATCGTGCAGGGCCTGACCGCCGGCGCCGTGAAGGAGTAACCCCCCCCCCCCCCCGCCCGTCGCGCCCCGTCGCGCCCCGTCGCGCCCGTCGCGCCCGTCGCGTCCGTCGCGTTCGTCGCGTTCGCCGCGCCCGTCGCGTTCGCCGAGACCCCCTTCCACCGCCGAGGCCCCCTCTGATTCGCAGGATTCAGAGGGGGCCTCGGCGGGCAGAGGGGGCGTCGACCTTCGCGACGACCGGACGCGACAACCGGACGAGGCGGGCGGGTGGTCAGACCAGGCGGGACTTCGGAGACACCGAGTAGGTGTGCTCGGCGTCGCGGTTGACCGTGTCGCCCAGCGCGGTGTCGATCGCGGCGAGCGTGTCGGCGTCGAGCTTCACACCCGAGGCCTTGACGGTCTCCGCCAACTGCTCCGGACGGGAAGCTCCGACCAGCGCAGCCGCGACGTTCGGGTTCTGCAGCACCCACGCGATCGCGAGCTGCGGCATCGACAGGCCGGCTTCCTCGGCGATCGGCTTCAGACGCTGCACCGCGGTGAGGATGTCGTCCTGCAGGAAGCTCTTGATGAAGTCGGCGCCGCTGTGCGGGTCGGTCGCGCGTGAGCCCTCGGGCACCGGCTGCCCCGGCAGGTACTTGCCGCTGAGCACGCCCTGTGCCATCGGCGACCACACGATCTGGGACATCCCGAGCTCTTCGGACGCCGGAACGACCTTGCCCTCGATGACGCGCCACAGCATCGAGTACTGCGGCTGATTGGAGATGAGCTGGATCCCCAGCTGCTTCGCGAGTGCGTGCCCTTCACGCAACTGCTCGGCCGTCCACTCCGAGACGCCGATGTAGAGGGCCTTGCCCTGACGGACGACGTCGGCGAACGCCTGGAACGTCTCCTCCAGCGGAGTCTCGTGGTCGAAGCGGTGCGCCTGGTACAGGTCGACATAGTCGGTGCCGAGGCGCTGCAGCGAGCCGTTGATCGACTCGAAGATGTGCTTGCGGCTCAACCCGGTGTCGTTCGGGCCCTTCGGACCGGTCGGGAAGTAGACCTTCGTGAAGATCTCGAGCCCCTCGCGGCGCTGCCCCTCGAGTGCCTTGCCGAGAACGACCTCCGCTGCCGTGTTGGCGTAGGTGTCGGCGGTGTCGAAAGTCGTGATTCCCGCGTCCAGGGCGGCATGCACGGTCTTGACGGCGGCATCGTCGCCGACCTGTGAGGCGTGGGTGACCCAGTTGCCGTAGGTGATCTCCGAGACCTTGAGACCGCTGTTGCCGAGATAGCGATAGTTGACCATGGATCAACGCTACTGGCTGCCCACTATGGCTGGGCCGGATGCCGGGATCTCATTACCGCCATCGCGCCGCCGACCACGATCGCGACGGCGGCGAGGGCGCTCACGACGTACAGCGGTCGGGCCCAGGGCGAGTAGTCCGCTCCGCTGATCCCGAACGTGTCGGCCAGGGCCATGCCCGCGCCGAACGACGCGACGAAGTACCCGACCGCGCCGAGCATGAGCAGCGCCAGGAACGTCATCGCAGGAACCACGGGATCCGCACGCCGGACGACCGAGACGACGGCCACCGCGACGGCCAGCGCCACGCCGATGCCGAGAACGGAGAACACGGCACCCTGGCCGAGGTTCTCCCGCGCCTCCGCCATCGCGAAACGGATCTCATTCATCGTGAGCCCCGGAGCCGCGGCGAGCGGATTCAGCACGAGGATCTGCAGTGCAGCGAGCACCGCGTAGGCCAGGACGGCGAGCACGCCGACGATCGAGATCCACAGGGTTCGGCGCTGAATCCGAGTCATGCGGGTCAGCCTAAGAGGACATCCCGAGAGTCTGCCGATACTCGCGCCAGGCGGCTCCGAGACGCCGGACGCCCTCGGCGAGCACGTCGTCGGGCGCAGTGAACGGGATGCGGATGTGGTCGTCGGGCGAGGCCGCGACCGCGAAGGCCGCGCTCCCGGCGATCGAGACGCCGTGGGTGGCGGCGGTGCGGACGAGGGCCGCCGCCGAGCCTGCGGGCAGGCGCACCCACAGCGACAGCCCACCACGCGGCGGCTCGGGCGTCCACTCCGGCAGGTGCTCGGCCATCAGCGCCTGCAGCAGACGCAGACGCTCCTGGTGGATGCGGCTGTTGGCTCGACGCAGGTCATCGGCGCGCGCGATCAGATCGAGTGCGAGCAGCTGTCCCGGCACGCTGGTGGACTGGTCGGCGAGCTGGCGCGCGCCGCGGAGCCGACGGACGAGCACCGGGTCCGCGCGCAGCCAGCCGATCCGCAGCCCCGCCCATACCCACTTCGACACCGACTCGACCACGATGATGGGGGCATCGGCGCGTTCTGCCGCGAGCGTCGGCGGCACGACCCCGTCGAAGGAGATGCCGGCGAGCACGCGGTCTTCGATGACGGGTACGCCGTACTGGGCGGCGAGCTCGGCGACGCGATGCCGAGCGGCGGGCGGCAGACGCGATCCGGTGGGGTTCTGATGGTGCGGGTTCACCGCGACGAGCACGGGCCGCAGGCGGGCGAGCGCCTGTTCGAGCGCGTCGACGTCGAGTCCGTCCTCGCCCATCGCGATGCCATGCACGGTGCCGCCGCGGAGGCCGACCGAATCCGTGACTCCAGGCCAGGTGATCTCCTCTGCGAGCACGATGTCGCCGGGACCCACGAGCGCGTTCACGACGAGGCTGATGGCCTGCTGCGCCCCGTGCGTGACGAGGATCTGCTCCGGCGTGGTCGGCGTGCCCTCCGCGGCGTACATCGCGGCGATGAGGTCGCGCAGGGCGGGCAGGCCCGCAGGGTCGGTCTCGGGCAGCAGGGCGAGGTCGAGTCGCGGCTTGTGGTCGCGGATGAGCTGCACTCCGAGATCGGAGATCTGCGGCACGGTGCGCAGCAGGTCGATCGCATTGGGGAGCGCCGAGAAGAGCGCCTCCCCGCGCCCGGGCCGCTGGGCGGGCACGGCGGTTGCGACTGTCCCGGCGATACGGGTGCCGCTCCCCTGCCGCCGGTCGACCAGGCCCTGTTCCGCGAGGTCCGTGTATGCCGCGACGACCGTGCCCCGCGAGACGGACCCTGCGGCTGCCAGCGCGCGCTCCGCGGGCAGCCGGTCCCCGGGGCGCAGCTCGCCGCTCGCGATCAGGCCCTCGATGCCCCGTGCGAGCCGGGCGGCGAGAGTGCCGTCTCCCTGTGTCCAACGGCCGAGCCGTGCCGAGAGTGCTTCCGACGACACGTCACCTGCATGCACGAGAGATGCCGCTCGCTCTGCGGCAAGGGCCGAAACCTGATCCATTGGCCGGCCATTGGCACTGCCATCTGCGCTCATGAGATCCGATTCTGGACCAATGAACAGGAATCTCGCCACCAGTCCTTCAAGCAATGGTCCAATCAACCCCGATTGGACCATCACACAGCTCCTGGAGTGGCTCAGCGACGATGCCCGTCAGCACGATGTGGCACTGCAGCATCCGCTCGCCCGCATCGAGGCGCTGATGACCGGGGCGCGCTGGGCGCGCACCCCGTCCACGGTTGCGTTGATCCGCTCGATCGCCGCCGCTGTCCACGACGACCCGACACGGGGAAGCCTCCGGATCGGCGAACTCTCCCCACAGCAGGAGCCAGGGGTGCCGGAGCGGATTCCCCAACTCGCCTGACCGGAGGCTCATGCCGTCTCGCCGAACCGCGATGCACCTCTCAGCCGATCGTCGGTCGAACCAGCTGCTCCTGCTCCTCGAGCGTCTGCGCCTGCGCGCGCTTCTCCGCCCTCTCCCGCTCCTGCGCCTCGGCCGCCTCGCGGCGTTCCGCGCGCGTCTGCGACTCACCGGAGCCGACCTCCGCCTGCACCTCCTGGGATTGAGCCGTCACGATGTCGGCACGGTCGCGGAAGCCCTCCGCCGTCACCTTGTCGAGAGCGACCTGTTTGCGGATCGCGGCCGCCTTCTCGTACAGGCTCGGGTCACCGTAGCTCGTGAGCACCTTGACCAGCACCGGCAGCAGCTCGATCATGAAGAACAGGGCCGCGATCAGGATGTGCGCCCACAGGATCGTGGGCTCCTTCTCGCTCAACCGGTTCAGACCGCTGATCTGGCTGAGCAGCCCGACGGCTCCAGCATTGCCCTGCGCCACGGCATCCGCCCGGGCGTTGTACGCGGCGAGCGCCTGGTCGTAGGTGTCGCGGGCGGTCGGCAGCTGCGACTTGGCCTGCTCCCGGTTCTGCGCCTCGGACGTGGAGGTGTTCTCCTTGGCGGCGGTGCCGGCCGCAGCGAGCTCCTCGTTGGCGGTGCGCAGCTGGGCGGCGAGCGCGTCGTACGTCTGCTGGGCCTCGGCGAGCTGTGCCTTCGCGGCATCCGAGCTCGCACCCTCTCCGTTGACCCCGGTGCACCCGGGGACCGTGCCTGCGCCTTCGCCGGTCAGCTCGCACTGGTACAGCACGCGCGCCTGGTCGATGACCTCCTGCTGCGCGGTCATCTTCGCGGTGACGTCGTCGACGGTGGCCTGTGCGGCCGACTCCGTCGCAGACGACGAGTCCGTTCCCGCCACGATCCCGGTCGCCGCCTGGTTCTCGAGCTCGGCGACCTTGGCGGAGGCCGCGTCCAGCGCGATCTTCTCCGGCCCCGACTCAAGGGCCTCCTGATCGGACTGCGACTGCGTGATGTTGGTCGACGCGACCTCACGGGCGATGTCGTTGTGGAAGATCTGGAGCACGAGCGGCTCCGCCACCACGAAACCGATGATCGCCGCCATGATCACTCGCGGGATCGCCAGGCCGATGAGCCGCCAGACGCTCCTCGTCGAGCTCATGGTCGAGGTCAGGAACCGATCGAGGTTGAAGATGATGAGCGCCCACACGAGAGCCAGGGGTACAGCCAGCCACAGCGCCGCCTGCACACCGGTGGTGAGGGCGAAGAGCATCGAGATCGCCGAGACGAGCGCGGTGCCGGCGAGCACGAAGAACATCTGGACGAAGCGGGGGGTCTCGCCCGGGACGCGGTCGAGGATCTCGCCCTCCGCGCCGCCGAGGATCGCCAGGGTCCGCGCGCGCGAACCGGGAGCACGCGGCACGCGCTTCTTCCGCTCCTTCGGGACACGGGGCGCACGCGGAGTCTTCACCGGGGCGGGCTCGTCCGCAGCGACCGCATCGGCGATCGGGGTCTGCTCGGCGGAAGCTGCGACCGACGCGTCGCCTGCGGCGTCTTCGGTGCCGGTGGGCTCGAACTCGCGCAGGAAGTCGAGGTCATCCGTGACGGCGTCGGGTTCGCTGTCGAGGATGATCCGACCCTGCGAGTCGTAGCGACCCGGTCGATGGGCGGAATAGGGCATCCCGATAATCTACGAAACCTCGCCTGTGGATAGCGTGGAAGATTCCTCGGAACCTCCGGAATCCCACGTTCCCGTCGCGATATGTCAGCTTCCGAGCCGCGATTGCCTGCCATATCGCGACCGGAGCAGAGTCAGGGGTCAGGGGGACCGGAGCAGGGTCAGGGGGCCGGAGCAGGGTCAGGGGGACGGGAGCAGCCGATCGAGCGCCGCCGCGTAGGCCACGAGGGCATCGTCGAGGGTGAAGTGCCCCGCAGCGGCGAGCGTGCCGAGTCCATGGATCAGCCCCCACACCACGACGGCATCGGTCGGCCGGTCCAGGCCTGCCGCGGCGACTCCCTCTGCGAGCACTGTCTCAAGCCCGTCGATCAGCGGCGCCATGGTCGCGGTCGGGGATCCGGGGACGCAGACCGTCGGGTCGTACACCGCATCGAACGCGTGCGGATGTTCCACAGCGAAGCGGATATAGGCGGAACCGGCGTCCGCGAGCGCCGCGCGCGGGGTCGACGCCCTCTCCGCGTCGGTGCGGACCTGCGTCAGGAGGTCGGCCATGCTCCGCTCGGCGAGCACCTTGAGCAGCCCGAGCCGGTCGGAGAAGTGGTGATACGGCGCGTTGTGGCTGACGTTCGCGGCCCGGGCGACCTCGCGGAGGCTGATCTCCGCCGCAGGCATCCGCTCCAGCAGCTGCATGGCGGCATCCTCCAGCGCCCGGGCGAGATCGCCGTGGTGGTAGCCGTCCTTCGAACTTGACATGAGCAACATCATCTCCTATCTTGACAGTGTCCACCACCTTGACACTGTCCAGATAGCAACCTGACATGCCTGCTCTCGTGATCGACGGCCACCCCGACGCCCGCTCCCTGACCGCTTCCCTGGCCCAGCGGTACGCCGACGGACACGGAGACGCCCGGGTGCTCGCACTGCGTGACCTGGACTTCGATCCCCACCTGCGCTTCGGCTACCGGGAGCGCATGACCCTCGAGCCCGACCTCGTCGACGCGAAACAGGCACTGCACGACGCCGACACGATCGTCGTCGCCACGCCGCTCTGGTGGGGTTCGGTCCCCGCGGTGCTCAAGGGCTTCTTCGACCGCGCCCTGCTTCCGCAGCAGGAGTACCGCTACACGAAGCTCGGCCTCCCCGAGGGGCTGCTGCCCGCACGCCGCGGCCGACTGCTCCTGCTCGCGGACACCCCGTGGTTCGCGGTGCCGTTCACCGGGCTGCCCGCGCAGACCCAGGTGGCCCGCAACACCCTGCGCCTGTGCGGCGTGAGGTCCGTACGCGTCCACCGCATGCTCGGCGTCAAGGACGCCGACACCGCGACGATCGCACGGTGGCTCGACCGCGCCGAACACCTCGGCACGCTCGACGGTCGCCGAGCGGGCGTGACGCCTCAGCTCATCGCTGCGGAGGCGGCCTCATCCTCGGTCGTGGCGACCAGCTGACCGCAGGCGCCGTCGATCTCCTTGCCGCGGGTGTCGCGGAGGGTCGTCGGGATGCCGGCGTCATTGAGTCGCCGGACGAACTCGTTCTGCACCGGGATCTCCGACGAGGTCCAGACCGAGCCGGGCGTCGGGTTGAGCGGGATCGGGTTCACATGGACCCAGCCGCGTCCGCGCTGGTTGAGCTTCTCCGCCAGCAGGTCGGCGCGCCACGCGTGGTCGTTCATGTCCTTGATGAGCGCGTACTCGATCGAGACGCGACGACCGGTCTTGGCGTAGTACTCGTACGCGGCGTCGAGGGCCTCATCGACCTTCCAGCGGGAGTTCACCGGGATGAGCTCATCGCGGAGGTGATCGTCCGGGGCGTGCAGCGACAGCGCGAAGGTCACGGGGATGTTCTCGTCGGCGAGCTTCTTGATCGCCGGCACGAGACCCACGGTGGACACGGTGATGCCGCGCGCGCTCATGCCCAGACCGTCGGGCTGCGGAGCCACCATCGAGCGGACCGCATCCATCACGCGCTTGTAGTTCGCGAGCGGCTCACCCATGCCCATGAACACGATGTTCGAGACGCGCTCCATGCTGTGGTCGTCGGCCTTCTTGCCGCCGAGGCCGCCGTCGGCGATCAGCCGGTTGGCACGAACGATCTGCTCGATGATCTCGGCGGTCGACATGTTGCGGGTCAACCCCGCCTGGCCGGTCGCACAGAACGGGCAGTTCATGCCGCAGCCGGCCTGGCTCGACACGCACAGCGTGATGCGGCCGGGGTAGCGCATGAGCACCGACTCGACCAGCGCGCCATCGTGCAGACGCCACAGGAACTTGATCGTGTCGCCGCGGTCGGTCTCGAGGCGTCGCACCTCGGTGAGCAGCGACGGCAGCATCCCGGCGACGAGCTGCTCCCGGGTATCCGCCGGGAGGTCCGTCATCTGCTCGGGGTCGGACGTGTAGTGGCGGAAGTAGTGCGTCGACAGCTGCTTCGCGCGGAAGCCGGGGAGCCCGAGCTCCTTGACCTTCTCGGTGCGCTCGGCCGGCGTGAGGTCGGCCAGATGCACCGGCGGCTTGCCGCGCTTGGGGCTCGCGAACTGCAGCAGCGGGCGCCCCTCGGCACCCTTCTGCTGCGTCCACCCCTCGGTCCGGGGGCGCACCTGTGCCGTGCGCGTCTCGCGGACCGCCCCCGAACGGGACGACGCGGGCGCTGCCTGGGGGCGCGTCTCGCGCGTGCGGGGATTCTCCGTCATACCTCCAGGGTACGCGGTGACGGATGGGAAGGCCCTGGGGTGCGGTGCTTCCGTGACGTCAGCCCAGCAGGGGACGCTGTGCAGCACGCTGCTGCACGTACTCGTCGAGGGCCCGCTGTGCGGTGTCCGTGGTCGAGACCGCCGCCACCGGCACGTCCCACCATCCCTCCCCGTCCGGACCGTAGACCGTCGGGTCACTGTCGATGTGGATGAGCGTCGACCGCTCCGAGGCCTTCGCCGTGGCGACCGCAGCGCGCAGATCATCGATCGCCGCAGACCCCCGTGCGATCTCGATGACGTCGACGCCGTAGCTGCGAGCGTTCATCGCGAGGTCGACCGGGAGCACGTCACCGTGCTGGAAGCTCCGCGTCTCCTCGTCGTAGCTCCGGTACTTCGTGCCGAAGCGCTCCGTGCCCACCGTCTCCGAGAGATGCCCGATCGAGGCGTATCCCTGGTTCTGGACGAGCACGACGATGATCTTGATGCCCTCGGCCACGGCCGTCGCGAGTTCGGAGCTCAACATCAGGTACGAGCCGTCGCCGACCATGACGATCACGTCCCGCTCGTCACCGGATGCGAGGAGTCCCCGTTTGACGCCGAGGCCTCCCGCGATCTCATACCCCATGCAGGAGTAGGCGTACTCGACGTGGTAGCCGAGCGGGTCGCTCACCCGCCACAGCTTGTGCAGATCTCCGGGGAGCGAGCCGGCCGCCTGCACGATGACGTCCGCATCGGCCACCGACCCGCGCACGGCGCCGATGATCTCGGGCTGCCCCGGCAGTTCGCCGCCCGTGGGCGCGAGAGCGTGGTCGACCACCGCATCCCATCGCCGCTTCTCGTCGGCGATCCGCGCGCTCAGATCGGTCGCGATCCGGAAGTCCCCGAGCATGCCCGTGAGCGCGACCAGCGCTTCCCTGGCATCGGCGATGAGCGGGAGCTGCGAGCCGTGCTTGTAGGCGTCGAGGGCGGCGACGTTGACGTTCACGAACACCGCATCCGGGTTCTGGAAGGCGGTGCGCGACGCGGTGGTGAAGTCGCTGTAGCGCGTGCCGATACCGATGATCACATCGGCGTCGGCGGCGATCCGGTTCGCGGCGGTGGTTCCCGTCGCACCGATCCCGCCGAGATTCTGCGGGTGGTCCCAGGGCAATGCGCCACCGCCCGCCTGCGTGGTGCCGACCGGGATGCCGGTGGCCTCGGCGAACGCACGGAGTGCCTGCTCCGCTTCCGAATAGATCACACCCCCACCGGCGACGATGAGCGGCTGCTTCGCGCCGCGGATCGCGGCCACGGCACGCTCGAGCGGTCCGCGTTCGGGCAGCGGCCGGCGGATGTGCCACTCACGCTCCTGGAGGAATTCGAGCGGGACGTCCACAGCCTCGGCCTGCACGTCCTCGGGGAGGGCGATCGTCACCGCCCCCGTCTCCGCCGGATCGGTGAGCACGCGCATCGCCGCGAGCGCGATCGAGAAGAGCTGCTCGGGGCGCTGCACCCGGTCGAAGAACACCGAGAGCGGGCGGAACGCATCGTTCACCGTGAGCCCGATGTCGTGGGGGCGCTCCAGCTGCTGCAGGACGGGATCGGCGACCCGGGTGGCGAAGGTGTCACTCGGCAACAGCAGCGCCGGGAGCCGGTTGGTCGTCGCGAGGGCCGCACCGGTGAGCATGTTCGTCGCGCCCGGCCCCACGGAGGCCGCGCTCGCGAACGTGGCCCTGCGCCGGTGCATCCGTGCGAAGCCCACCGCCTGGTGCACCATCGCCTGTTCGTTGCGGGCCTGGCGGTAGGGCATCAGATCGGGCTGCTCGAGGTTGTACTGCTGCAGCGCCTGACCGAGACCCGCGACGTTCCCGTGGCCGAAGATCCCGAACATACCGGGCACGGTGCGCTCGCGGATGGTGCCGTCGACGGTCCATTGCCGCGAGAGGAACTCGACCAGGGCCTGGCCGACCGTCATCCGCTTCGTCTGCATCAGTGATCTCCATGTCCGTAGGGAAGCCGGGAATCGATGTCCTGCCCGCTCCAGTTGTCGCGCACCCACGCGTGCGCCGGGTCGTCGGTGATCAGCCACACCCGCTCCGGATCGGGGCCGGCCATGACGTTCAGGTAGTAGAGGTCGTAGCCCGGTGCGGCGACAGCGGGTCCGTGGAATCCGAACGGGACCAGCGCGATATCACCCGTGCCCACCCGCTCGGCGATGTCGATGGCGCCCGCGTCCGAGGAATAGGTCGCGAACATCCCGAACGCGGCCTCGGCGGCACCGGCATCGCCGCCGACACGCGTGGGGGCCGCCTCGAAATAGTAGATCTCCTCGAGCCGGGATTCCCGTCCCGACACGTGCTCATCGTGCTTGTGCGGCGGATACGACGACCAGTTCCCCGCGGGCGTGATGACCTCGCAGACGATGAGGCGCTCGGCGTCGAGCGCTTCCGGCGTGCCGAAGTTGTGCACCTGCCGGCTGGAGGTGCCGGCTCCGCGGAGCTCGATCGGGATCTCGGCGGCGCGGATGTGCCGGGTCGGATGCACGGCCGATGCGGGCGCGGAGGCCACCGCCACCCGACCGACTCCCGTGATGACCGCGGAGGCTGCGGACGACAGGTAGAGCACGTCGCTGGGCCCGTCGAAGACCGACCGGCGGCCGGCGAGCGTCGTCTCCGAGGTCGCGCCCTGCTCGGTGTGCTGCACCGTGAAGGAACCCGCGAGCGGCACGATGATCCGCTCGACCCCGTCCTCGGCGAGGGCGAGGCTCTCCCCCGCGGCGAGCGCTCCGATGCGGATGCCGGTGTGCGTCCATCCCGGGATCGCAGCGTCGACGACGCTCTCCCACCCGTCGCGGCCGATCGTCCCTCGGCGGTGGAACCATTGCCCCTGCTCGGTCATGACGCCTCCTGCCCGATCCGAAGCTCAGTTGTTCTGGGGGAAGCCGAGGTCGATGCCGCCGTGCAGCGCGGGGTCGAGCCAGCGGCTGGTGATCGCCTTCTCCCGGGTGAAGAAGTCGAAGCCATGGACACCGTACGCCTTCGCATCGCCGAAGAGCGACGCCTTCCACCCGCCGAAGGAGTGGTAAGCCACGGGGACGGGGATGGGCACGTTGATGCCGATCATCCCGACCTGCACCTCGTGCTGGAACCGACGTGCGGCACCGCCGTCGTTCGTGAAGATCGCCGTCCCGTTTCCGAAGCGACCGGAATTGATCAGGTCCACTCCCTCCTGGAAGGTCTGCACCCGCACCACGGACAGCACCGGCCCGAAGATCTCCTCTTGGTAGGCGCGCGAGGAGGTCGGGATCTCGTCGATGAGCGTCGGTCCGAACCAGAAGCCGTCCTCGCGCCCGTCGACCGTCAGACCCCGGCCGTCGACCACGATCCGCGCTCCGTCGGCCTCGGCGATGTCGACATACCCGGACACCTTCGCCCGGTGCTCGGCAGTGATCAGCGGCCCCATGTCGGGCTCGCCGTCGACCCCACCCGCTCCGTCGCCGATGCGGAGAGCGGCGATGCGCTCCCGGATCCGCTCGATCAGCTCATCCGCCACCGGATCGACCGCGAGCACGACGGAGACCGCCATGCACCGCTCGCCGGCCGCTCCGAACCCGGCGTTCACCGCCTGGTCGGCGACGAGGTCGAGATCGGCGTCCGGCAGCACCAGCATGTGGTTCTTCGCCCCGCCGAGCGCCTGGACCCGCTTGCCGTTGCGCGATGCGGTCTCGTAGATGTACTGGGCGATCGGCGTCGAGCCCACGAACGAGATGGACGCGACATCCGGGTTCTCCAGCAGTCCGTCGACGGCCTGCTTGTCGCCCTGCAACACCGTGAACACGCCGTCGGGAAGCCCCGCCTCGGCCCAGAGCGCAGCGAGCCACAGGGCCGCCGACGGATCCTTCTCACTGGGCTTGAGGACGACCGCGTTGCCCGCGGCGATCGCGATCGGGAAGAACCACATCGGCACCATCGCCGGGAAGTTGAACGGGGAGATGATGCCGACGACCCCGAGCGGCTGCTTCAGCGAGTACACATCGATGCCGGTCGAGACGTTCTCCGAGTATGCGCCCTTGATCAGGTGCGGGAACCCGGTGGCCAGCTCCACCACCTCCTGTCCGCGCAGGATCTCCCCCATCGCATCCGAACGCACCTTGCCGTGCTCGGCCGTGATGATCTCCGCCAGCTCACCCTTGCGCGAGTGCAGCAGCTCACGGAACGCGAACATCACCGCCTGACGCCGCGCGATCGAGTAGCCGCTCCACACCTCGAACCCTCGCCGCGCGGATGCGATCGCTTCCGCGATCTCGGCGTCGTCGGCCAGAGCCACGTGTCCGGTCACGGTCCCGGTCGCGGGGTTGTGCACCGGAGCCGTCCGGCCGCTGGTCGACGCACGGGCGGCACCGTCGATCCAGTGTCCGATGGTGGGGATGGTGGAGGCGGGGGTCATACGTATCCTTCGGCGAAGTGGCGTTCAGGCGGGAAGAGGCGTTCAGGCGGTGAGCCCGGGGTGGACCAGAGAGGCGGCGACGTCGATGGCGGACGCGACGTCGATGTCGGAGGAGTACAGGAGCGTGCGTCCGACCGTCAGTCCGCGCACTCCGGGCAGCGAGAGAGCATCCTCCCAGGACGAGAACGTGTCGTCGGGGTCGGCGCCCGCGTCTCCGCCGAGGAGCAGCACCGGCAACGTCGTCGCCGCCAGCACGCGCTCCATGTCTTCGACCACCGGCAGCTTCAGCCAGGAGCTGGCGCTGCTCGCGCCCAGACCGCTGGCGATGGCGATCGACAGCATCACGGCATCCGGACTCAGATCGTTGACGACCCGGCCGTCCACGCGTCGACTCAGGAACGGCTCCAGCATGATCGGCAGATCCGCGCGTGCGGCCGCCGTGACCGCTTCCGCCGTCGAGGCCAGCGTGGGTGCCGTCCCGTCGTCGTCGAGGTTCACCCGCAGGAGCGCTTTGGCGAAGTCGATTCCCGAGTCCACCATCGCCGGCACGTCGTACCCCGTGTAGCGGTCGTCCATCTCGAAGCTCGCCCCCCGCAGGCCACCGCGGTTCATCGAGCCGACCACGATCTTGTCGTCGAGCAGACCGAGCACGGCGAGGTCGTCGATGATGTCGGGGGTTCCCAGCACGCCGTCGACGCCCGGGTGCCGCAGGGCGATCGCAAGGCGGTCGAGCAGCTCGTAGCGGTCGGCCATCGCGAACGGCGAGCCGCCGACGGCGAGCGCACCGCGCGCAGGATGGTCGGCCGCGATGATGAACAGCCGCCCGTCGCCGCGGATGATCTCGCGACGACGTCGCCCGGCCAGCGTCTCGCGGATCGCGCGCGGCGACTCCGCACGCACCGTCCGGAGCCGGTGGAAGTCGTCCTCGGTCAGTGCTGTCATCTCATGCATCTCCGTTCACGACCTCGGCGACCTCGCGCTCCGTCGGCATCGCCGTCGAACATTCCCGGCGGCCGGCCACGATGCCGCCCGCCGCGTTCGCATAGATCAACGTCTTCTCCAGTTCCCATCCCGCCAGCAGGCCGTGGCAGAGCGCGCCACCGAACGCATCGCCGGCCCCGAGCCCGTTGACGACCTCGACCGGGGTGGCCGGAATCTCCACCTGCGTCGACCGCGTCTTGGCGAGCACACCGCGCGGCCCCTGCTTGACGATCGCCAGTTCCACGCCGCGCTCCAGGAGCGCGTCCGCGGCACGCTGCGGTTCGGTCTCGCCGACCGCGACCTCACACTCCTCGCGGTTGCCGACGGCGACGGTGGCGAACTCGAGCGCACGCTGGATCTGCGTGCGCGCGGCCTCCGGCGCCTCCCAGAACATCGGTCGGTAGTCCAGGTCGAACACGGTGTGCGCACGTCGTCCCCGCGACGCGAGGAGGTCGAGGTGGGTCTGTCTACTCGGCTCCTCGCTCAGGCCTGTCGCCGTGAACCAGAGGAGCGTCGCTTCCCGCACGGTCTGCGCATCGACGTCGCCGGGGCGGATCTGCAGGTCGGGAGCAGTGGGCTCGCGATAGAAGTACAGGGGGAAGTCGTCCGGCGGGAAGATCTCGCAGAACGTGATCGGCGTCTTGTAGCTCGGATCGGTCGCGACGAAGTCGCTCCGCACCCCGAGACGCTCCAGCTCCTCGCGAAGGTACCGCCCGAAGGGGTCGTCTCCCACCCGGGAGAGCAGAGCGGTGTCGTGCCCGTAGCGAGCAGCGGCGACGGCCACGTTGGCCGCACTTCCACCGAGGTACTTTCCGAAACTGGTGACGTCACCGAGACCGACGCCGTCCTGCAGCGGGTACAGGTCGACGCCCAGGCGCCCGATGGCCAGGATCTCCGCGACCGATCGTTCCTCCGACATCACCCCTCCACTCCTTCGCGCATTTGTCTTAACATTAGCACTAATGCGGTGATCTGCTCAGAGCGATCGTCGGATGCTGAGCATCGCGCCCGCGTCCGTGCGCGCGGAGGACGCGTCGAACGCGGCCTCCTGAACCTCACCGGCCAGGTCGACCCGCGTCCAGGACCCCGGCGCCGAGAACGCCACGTCGCGTGCGTCGGACAGGTAGTTCACGAATCGGAGCTCAGCGGCATCACCGACCCGTCGCGCCGACTCCAGCACGACGTCGCCCGAGAGCTCGACCGGGAAGGCTGCCTCGGGCACCGGACCGTCGGTCTCGCCCGAACCGCGGACCACGAGCGGGTCGTGCCGGAAGAGGTCGGCGGCGCGCACGGCCGTCGCATCATCCGCGCCGACCAGGATCGCCAGGTCCGTGTGCACGGCCACTCCGAGGTACTGCGCACCGGGAACGGGGATCTCGGAACCGGCGGGCTCGTCACGCAGCGGATGCACGTTGACGCTCATCATGCCGACGGAGCGGGACAGGGTGACCGCGAGGGCATCGGATGCGCCCGGAGTCGACACGAGTTCGTACTCCGACAGCTTCTGCACGAGAACCGCGGTCGAACCCGCCGCGGCGAAGCGATACGCCGGGTAGGTCGGCAACGGGAACTCGCCCCAGCCACCCTCCGCCTCGCGACCACGGACGGTCGTCGCGTACTGTCCGGCGCTCCGAGAGGCGTCGAGCTCCGCACCCCCGACGGGAACGAGCACCCGGAGCCGGTGGTCGGAGGCCGTGTTCACGTAGTCGATGCCGACACGCAGGAAGCCCTCCCCCTCGCGCAGTTCGATCGTGGTCTCGGTCACCAGCGGCACGGTTTCACTCGAACGTGTCCGGTCTTCGGTCAGCCCCACCGGCAGGTCGTAGACCCGACGGATGCGGAGGCGTCCGCGCAGCGGCCCCTCCTCGATCACGGCGACGTCGACCAAGGACGCACTCCTCACCGCGGAGGCCGGATCGACCGGGCCGTAGTTGTAGGAGTCGCCGCAGTCGCCGTCATCGACGAGGGCGAGGGCGCCGTCGATCGAGGAGCCGTCCGCCCCGTCGATGCGCACGGTGCCATCGGCGTTCACGGTCACGGTGAGCGCGGCGTTCGAGAGCGATCCGGTGGTCACCGTGACCGGGTCATCGGAAACCGCCGCCGTCGCCTCGGCCACCGCGGCGAGCGCGAGACCGTCGACGTCCACCGCCAGCAGCGCACGGTGGCGCGCATCGGCGATGGTCTCGACATGCCAGAGGTCGTCGCCGCCGGCATCCGCCGCCACGCGCTCCTCCAGTTCCACGGTGAAAGCCGCCAGGTCCCAGACACCCTCAGGGCTCTCCGCCACCTGGAAGCGGAGCGACTGCTCGCCCCACTCGTACCCGTTGATCTGCTGCCCGAAGAGCTCACGCCCGTGGATGCGGCGGAGGATCTTGGGCAGATCGGCGCTGCGCATCCGCTCGTCGCCGAGCACGGTGGGCAGCGGGTCCAACAGTTGCACGCCCGCCGGGAGCGCCGCCGCATCCACCCCGTGCAGAGTGACCTCCACCTGCGCACGCCGAGCGAAGCCCGAGGGGTTGAACACGAGGTGCTGCGCAGGCGACACTGCCGCCGACACGTCACGGAGGACGGTGTCGATGACCCCACGGGCGATGTGCCCCGCGGTGTGGATGCGGGTCCCGACCTGCTCAGCCGTCGCGTCGACGCCACAGCCGGTCACGGAGTCGTGCGCCGTGCTCTCCACCAGGCGGTACCAGGCGGTGTCGAAGAAGGAGCGGTGGTCGCGGGATCCGAACATCAGGTCGAGTCGTTCGGCGGCCGTGAGCGCCTGCTCCGAACGGGCCATCTCGCGCTTGAGGTTCGTGCGGATCGAGAACACCCCGGGCAGCAGGTTGCCGCGGGCGTGCGAGCGCATCTCGCCGTGCACCTGCGGAAGAACGGCCAGCGCCGCGGCATCCGTCGCATAGCGCGAGAGGTGCCCGTCGAGGGTCGCGATCGACAGGTGCGGTTCGCGGCCCGTCGCGTCGTAGTCCCGGATGACCTCGGCGAGGTCTTCGGGAGGTGCGGAGTGATCGGTGCCCAGCATCGCGAGCACCGGGTCGTCGCCGTACCAGGACGCGGTGCGGGCGGCGTAGTCGGGGGCGAGCGCGGGGAGCTGACCCGGCAGAGCGAACATGTCGAGCCCGTTGCCGTAGCCGTCGAAGAGGTACTCGCAGCGCACGGCATCGCCGTTCGGGGCGACCCATGCGAACGCGTGCTCAGCGACGTCAGCGGGCACACCCCGCCAGAGCGCGCTGTGACGGATGCCGAACCCGGCCAGGATCTGCGGCATCTGCGCCGCATGGCCGAACATGTCCGGGAGGTAGCCGACCGGCATGGTGCGGCCCAGACGCGCGCTCGCGGCGCGACCGAGCTCGAGGTTGCGGATGATGGTCTCGCCGTCGCAGCCGAACTCGTCGAGCAGGATGAGGAACGGGCCCACACTCAGCTGCTCCCGCTGCACCAGAGCCATGACCCGGTCCCGCATCTCCGGACGCATCTCGAGGTAGTCCTCGATCGCCGCGGCCTGTCCGTCGAGCGTGAACCGGTACTCCGGCTCGGCCTCCAGGATCCCGATCAGCCGGTCGAGCATGTGCACCAGGCGCAGGCGGAAGACATCGTGCGGCTCATACCATTCGCGGTCCCAGTGGGTGTGGGGGACGACGACGATCTCACTGGTCACGGGCGGGGACTCCTGATTCTCTGCGGAAGATGCGTGCGGCCGGTCAGGCGCACAGGGCGGCGATGCTGCGGTCGGGATGCAGCAGGTAGTAGGGGCCGGCGGCCCGATCGGCGGTGAAAGAGGCGAGGTCTCCGTGCACCGAGCGACGCTCACCGGCACCGTCGACGAGGATCAGACCGTCGGCGTCGACGGCGAGCAGTTCGTCATCGACGCGCAGGAGGACCGGGGCGGTGAAGAGGTCGGGTGCGCTGAGTCCGTCCCGCACGGTGACCCCGCCCATGATCGCGGTCCTCCCCGCAGCGACTCCGGCGAGGATCGCCTCGGGCGAGGCGTCTTCCGCGGCAACCCAGGTGGTCGGCGTACCGGGCCCGATGCCCTGGCTCTGCATGTGGAAGTCGGCACCGCCGAGGAGGACGGCGTCCTTGCCCCAGCGCTCGTGGAACGCGAGCGGCGAGGTGGCGATGAGCTCGCGGTACCACGTCGAATGCCAGAGCTCGATGGCACGCGGCAGGCGCGAGAGCGGGTGCAGCCACGAGCAGTCCCCCGAGATCGGGTGGTTCACGCTCAGGACGCCGCCACGGCGCTCGACCTCGTCGACCCATTCCTGCGCGGGACGGCGGAAGTCGATCCAGCCGATGTCCCCGAAGGCGTTCGCATGACCACGGTGCGTGGTCACCTCCTGGCCGGGCAGCAGCGTGATCGCATGCTGCTCCCCGATCCCGGGGAGATGCGCGTGGTGGCTCGTGGTGTTGTGGTCGGTGACGGCCAGGAAGTCGAGTCCGGCGCTCACCCCGAGTGCCGCCAGGCCGGAGATGCTCTCGCGGCCGTCCGAATGGAGGGTGTGCGCGTGGAAGTCGCCGGCGAACCACCGCAGACCTGCGGAGGCGGGGAGGTTCCTCGAGCTTCCGCGGGGCACCCCCGCCACGGGGGCGACGACCGGGCCGTGGTCGATCGTCGATTCCGCGGGCAGGAGGATCTCGACCATGACGTCGGCGCCACCGGCGCTCAGTCGGTGCACCCCGAGGATCACGTTCCACTCGCCCTCTTCCGGGCGCCCGGGAAGGTACCCCGGGGTGGCGTCGTCCGTGCGGATCACGTACGTGGTCCGCGCGCCGCCGGACCATCCGCGCCACCCTGCCGCGCCCTCGCAGCCGAGGTCGATCACGGCCGCCTCGGTGTCGTAGGAGATGCGCACCTCGAGCGAATCCGTGCCCGAGGGCACGTCGAACGGCACCCGCACGTAGCGATCGGCGTTCTGGATGTCGTGCGTGAGATGGAGGGTGGTGCGGACGGTGCCCATCAGCCGATCCGCTCGGTGCTCTCGGCGTCGAACAGCAGCGCGCGGTTGAGCTGCGGGGCGATCCAGCCGCGGTCGCCCGCGGCGGGCTCGTGTTCCTCGGGAACGACGACCTGGAGCTTGTGCTCCCCCGCGCTCACGAGCACGAGGCTCGTCGCACCGAGGGTTTCGGTCACGACGACCTCCGCCGCGATTCCGTCCGCGACGGGTTCGGCCGACCAGCGCAGGTACTCGGGACGGATGCCCCAGCTCACGGTCTGCCCATCCCGCACCGCCGCGGCGGCTTCCGGCGGGACCGGGACATCCGCGTCGCCGATGCGGACATGACCAGCCGCGACCGTCGTCTCGAGGAGGTTCATCGGCACCGAGCCGATGAACCCGGCGACGAAGGTGTTGTTCGGACGGTGGAAGATCTCCCGCGGCGAGCCGATCTGCTGGAGCTTCCCCGCCTTCATGACGGCGATCCGATCCGCGAGAGCGAGAGCCTCCGCCTGGTCGTGCGTCACGAACACGGTGGTGACACCGAGGTCGCGCTGCAACTCCTTCAGGAAGGTCCGCGCCTCGAGCCGCAGCCGCGCATCGAGGTTCGACAGCGGCTCGTCCAACAGCAGTACATCAGGCCTGGTCGCGACGGCGCGAGCGAGGGCCACGCGCTGCTGCTGGCCACCGGAGAGCTGACCGGGTCGGCGCTCGATCAGGCCGTTGAGCGACAGACCGTTCGCGACGGATTCCGCGGTGGTGCGACGCTCTCCCTTGCCCACTCGGCGGATCCGGAGCGGGTAGGCGATGTTGTCGCCGACGTCCATGTGCGGGAACAGCGCGTAGTCCTGGAACACCATCGCCACGCCGCGCTCACCCGGCTCGGCGTTGGTGACGTCCTTCTCACCGATCGTGAGCTTTCCGGAGGTGATGCTCTCCAGGCCCGCGATCGACCTCAGCAGCGTGGTCTTCCCACACCCGGAAGGACCGAGCAGCGCGAAGAACTCGCCGTCCGCGATCTCGACGTCGACGCTGTCGACGCCGCGCACCCCGCCGGGGTACTCCTTGACGAGTTCGGTTGCAATGATGGCGGCCATCAGGACTTGATCCCTCCGTGGAAGCGGAAACCGTAGCGACGGTTCACAAAGAAGTAGATGAGAAGGACGGGCACCGAGAACACCAGCGAGAACGCCGAGATCAGTCGGAGATCGGCCTGGCCGCTCTCGGTGTAGAAGGTGTACATGAGCACGGCGGCCGGCTGCATGTCGGGCGTGCGCAGAAGCAGGAACGGCACGAGGAAGTTGCCCCACACCTGCACGATCGTCCAGATCGCGATGAACGCGAGGCCCGGACGGGCGATCGGCACCACGACGTCCTTGAGGATGCGGAAGGGACCCGCACCGTAGAGCCGTGCCGACTCCTCGTACGACTTCGGGATGGAATCCATGAAGTCCTTGAGGATGAAGATGACCGTCGGGAGGATCCCGCCGGCCAGCACGAGGATGACGCCGACGTGGGTGTTGATCAGCTGCAGCTGATTGATGAGCTGGAAGGTCGGGACCATCGCGGCCGTCCCCGTCACGATGGACGACAGGAGCAGCAGCCCGTAGAGGATGCCGTCGCGCCCCGGGATGCTGATCCGGCTCATCGCGTACGAGGCCAGGGCTCCGAGCACGATCACGAGCGCCATGGTCCCGATGCCGAGGATCAAGGAGTTGAGGATCGACTTCAGGGCGTACGGGTTCTCCGCCAGGCGGGCGAAGTTGTCGAGCGTCCAGTCCGGCCACGACACCGTCAGCGACGGCGTCGCGTCGAACGGAGCCAGGACCAGCCACACCATCGGCAGCGCGAAGAACAGGGACACGAGCACGATCACGATCGTGAAGAGGATCCGCGACACGAAATGGGTCACCGACCGGTCGCGCACGACGGTCTTGATGGTGGTCATCATGAGCGCACCTTCTTCTTCGAGCTCTTCCCTCGCGAGACGCGCGTGTACATCAGCGCGATCACGAGGTTGATGAGGAGCATGATCAACGAGATCGCCGCTCCGAGTCCCAGCTGCCCGCCGGGGATGGCGGTCTGGTAGATGTACACCGACAGGATGTCGGTCTGACCGTTCGGCCCGCCCGCGGTGAGCAGGTAGGGGGTGAAGGTGTTGAAGGTCCACAGCGTGATCAGCAACGTATTGGTCAGCAGGTGCCCCTTGATGTTGGGGAGGATCACATCACGCAGCTGCTGCCACGTGTTGGCCCCGACCATGCGGGCGCTCTCGAGCTGCGACGGCGGGACAGCGCTGATCGCCGAGGAGAACAACTGCATCGAGAACGCCGTCCCGACCCAGATGTTGAAGATGATGATGCACTCCATCGGATGCTCGATGAGCCAGGCCGCCCCCTCTGTCCCGAGAAGGGAGTTCAGAGTGCCCGTGCGCCGGTCGAGGAGCGCGAGCCAGAGGAACGAGGCGACCGATGCGGGGATCACCCAGGCCGCGAGGACGAGCGTCTCGACGAAGGTCTTGACGCCGGCCCGCACGTTGCGCAGCATCCAGGCGAGCGCGAAGCCGAGGACGGTCTGCCCGATGATCCCCGACACCAGCACGAACACCAGCGTCAGCCACAGCGAGTTCCAGAACCGCGGGTCGTTGAGCGCCGTGGAGAAGTTCTCGAGTCCGACGAACTCCGGGTTGGCGGCGGCGAAGCCGGTGAGCCGGTAGTTGGTCATCCCGAGGTAGACGGTCCAGAGCGCCGGGAAGAGGAGGAACAGGCCGATCAGGAGCAGACCGGGCGCCGCGAACAGGGTCGCCCTCGCCCGGCCGAGACCGGCGACATCCTCCGCGCGGCGCCGGCGGGGAGCGGTGACGCTCCCCGCCGGCATCGTTGCTTGCGTCATGGTCACTCGGAGATCGCGTCCGGGCCCACGACGCCTTCGAGACCACGGACGTAGGTCTTCAGGGCGTCATCGACCGACGTCCCGGTGGCGACGTCGAGCGTGGCCTGCTGGAGCAGCACGGACACCTGCGGGTAGGCGGCCAGGCCGGGACGGTAGGCGGTGATCGGCAGGACCTCTTCGCTGACGAACGTCAGCATGGGGTCGGACGACAGGAGCTTCTCGTTCACGTCGTTGCGCGGGGAGATCGAGAGCGTGCCGGCGGCACGCGCCTCGTAGGCTTCCGGCGAGTTCATGAAGGCGAGCAGCTCCCAGGCGAGCGCTGCGTGCTTCGAGTTGGGGTTGAGCACACGCCCGGTACCCCCGGACATCGAGACGTAGTCCTGATCGTTGATGCCGTCGCCCGGCTCGATCGCCGGGATCTTGGCGTACCCGACGGTGGTGTCGCGATCGGCCATCGGCGCCGTGCCCACACCCTCCGCGGGGTTGATCACGGAGCGCCAGAAGTAGTCGCCCTCGAGCAGGATGCCGATCTTGCCCTCGGCGAAGAGCTGGAACGAGGTGTCGCGTCCCGACGCCTCCTGCTGGAGGACCGGGTCACCGAGCCCCTCGTCGACGTAGATCGTCTCGTACAGGTCGAGCGTCTTCTCCATGCCGTCGGTGGCACCGATCCACTTGCCGTCCTCGTACACCTGCTCTCCGGTGCCGACCAGCATCGGAAGCAGACCCTGCATCGTCGTCGCCTCGCCCATCGCCGTACCGGCGTTCAGCTGGATCGGGGTGACGCCGTCGAGGTCCTTGAGGTCGCGCGCCGCGTCGAGGATGTCGTCCCAGCTCTCCGGAGCCCAGTCCTCATCGAGCCCCGCCTGGGCGAAGAGGTCCTTGTTGTAGTACAGCACGCGACCGTCGGCGCCCTGCGGGACGCCATAGCGGTCGCCGTCGAACGAGAGGGCGTTCTGCACGGCGTCGGGGATCTGCGCCCAGCCGTCCCAGTCGTCGACCGCCTTGCCGCCGACGTCGGAGAGCGGCTTGATGTATCCGGCCTCGGCGAACTCGCCGACCCAGATGCCGTCCATCCCGATGATGTCGGCGCCCTTGCCGGACTGCAGATCGAGGGCGATCTTGGTCTTGTAGTCCTCATCGTCGACGCCCTGCGGCTGGAACTCGACGGTGACGTCCTTGCCTTCCGCGTCCATGGCCTTCTCGAACTCGGGGATGACCCAGTCCGCGATCCAGTCCGCTTCGGCACTGTTCTTGCCGCCGGTGATGGAGTTGGTGGTGAGGGTGAGGGTGACCGGCCCGGATTCGTCCTCGGTCTCCGGCTCCGATCCACCGGAGCAGCCAGCCAGGACGACCGCACCGACAGTGGTGAGGGCGAACGCCGCAAGCAGGCGGCGCTTTCCGTACGTGACCATTTCTGACCTTTCTGTATCGCTGAACGCCGAGCGGATGCGCTCGGTCGCGGATGTGGGTGAACTACTGCGCGGCTTCGACGCCCAGGTCGAGCGTGACGCCCTTCGAGAGCGCGAGCGCGCGGATCATCCGCTGCCCGACCCGCACGTCGGCCATCGATTCCTCGACGCTCGCCCCGTCGGGACGCTCGCCGCGGACCAGTGCCGCCAGCGCGAACAGTTCGTTCTCGAAAGCCTCTTGCTGCATCCACCGCGACTCGCTCACGCGGATGCCGAGCTCCGGGTGACTCTCCGTCACGCGGAGGACGGTGGGGAGATTGGTCACGTACGGAACACCGAAGAGCAGTTCGACGGTTCCGGTCTCGTGATGGAAGGTGACGGTCTCCTGGTAGTCGGGGTAACCGTCGATGTAGTGCCAATCGAGGGTCCACGGGGTATCGTCACGAGCGAGCGTGCCCCGCAGGTGCACCGATCCCGGCATCTTCGGACCCCAGTGCTGGGCGAAGTCGACATCGCCCAGACCGCCGACGAGCATACGGAGCAGTCCGACGTCGTGGACGATGGAACCCAGCACGACGTTCGTGTAGAGCGTGCGCAGGTCGGTCGGGAGGTCGGCGCCGACGGCCGAGTCCACGATCGTCCCCGTCGCTGCGATCAGCGGGGCGAGGACTTCCGCGGAGACGTCGTGGGTGCGCGCCGCGAGGCGGGCGTACTCCAGTTGCGAGCCGTCCAGCGGGTGCATCACCTGCACGCTGATCGCACGCAGGTCGACGTCGGCGAGGAGGCGCTTCGCGTGCTGCGACGCGAGGTCGTACTCCTTCATGTAGCCGACGCGCACCCAGTCACGCAGGTCGATCCCGGCGTCCACGGCGTAGGCGGCAAGGGCGTCGAGCTCGGCGATCGAGTAGGCGAGGGGCTTCTCGGCGAGCACACGGATGCCGGCCTTCACGAGCCGCAGCGTGTCGCCGGCGTGGGAGCCGGTGGTGGCGAGGATGGCGGCGTCGATCGCGAGCACACCGTCGTCCTTCGCAGCGACGAGGGCATCGACCGACGAGAACCGGCGGTCCGCGGCGACGCCGTAGCGGGCTCCCATGTCGGCGGTGCGCTCGGCGGAGAGATCGACGAGTGCGGCGATCTCGAAGTCCTCCGCGTTCCTGCGCAGCATCGGCAGGTGCACGCTCTGGCTGATCGCCCCCAACCCGATGACGGCGACGCGGGTGACGCTCACGCGAACCACGCCCGCAAGGCGTCACGGTTGGCGACCTGCTCGGCCTTGGCCCGCTCGACCTCAGCGGTCGAGCGCGGCACGACGTCCTGCTCGACGATGAGCCAGCCGCTGTATCCGCTGCCGATGATCTCGTCCACGAGTTCGGTGACGGCGAGATCCCCCTGCCCCAGCGGGACGAAGACGCGCTTCTCCCAGACCGAGCGCATCGGGTCATCGGCCTGCAACGCCTCGTGCAGGATCCGCGTGCGCGCGTCCTTGAGGTGCAGGTGATTGATGCGGTCACGCCACCGGCGGAAGTCGGGCAGCGGGTCGCCGCCCCCGATGAGGAGGTGACCGGAGTCGAAGGTGAGACCGACGTCGGTCGATGCCAGCAGCGCGTCGACCTCTTCGGGCGTCTCGACATACGTGCACGCGTGGTGGTGGAAGGTCGGCTCGAGCCCGCGATCGCGGACACGCGCCGTCGCGATGTTGACGCGATCGGCGAACCGCGCCCAGTCGTCCCCACGGAGCGTGAGTTCGGGAGCGCCACCAGGACGCGCCTTGCGTGCCGCGCTGCCCGAGTCGGCGAGCGTGGGCAGAGGAGCAAGGGGCGGCCCGGTCTCCGCCGCAGCGACGAACACGTCGAGGATGTCATCGAGGTTCGCCATCGCGCGGGCGAAGTCGTCGTCGGCACCGGCGAACGGAAGGTCCACCCATCCGCCCGCGAGTTCGAGGCCGTGGCGCCGCAGGCGATCCGTCAGCTCCGCGCCTCGTCCGAGAAGTCCGACCGGTCCGAGATCGATGCCCTGGTAGCCGGCCTCGCTGATCCAGCGCGCAAGTTCCTCGCCTTCGGGAAGTGCGACGAGGTCCGGGCGTGCGAGCTCGAAGACCCCGTAGCTCACCGGCGCATTCGCGATACGGATCACTCGATTTCCTTTCTCCATTGAACGGTCGGACCGAAGCCCAGTAAAAATGTTAGCAGGTAATTACATATGCATCAATCATCATCGGAGGCTCCCTGGACGGCGACCGAACGCACGCCATCGAGCCGCGCGATCGCGTCGATCAGGTCCGAGCGCTTGTCGGGGGAGGCCTCGACGAACTCGAGAGTCGCGCGCATGTCGGAATCGCCGTGGATCCGGGCCGCTCCGAGAAGGGTGCCCGGCAGACCGCGTCGCTCGGCGGCCGCGAGCGCCTCACGGAGAGCACCCCGATCGGCCTCGTACTGGACGGTGACACGTAGCCTCTCGGGCTCCGGGCGCAGACGATCGCGCACACGGGAGAGCGGACCGACGGTGAGCAGATGCAGCCCGGTGCCGGCGATCGCCAGGAGAGGCATGTTGGCACCGCAGGCCATGCCGATCGCCGCCACGACCCAGATGGTCGCCGCCGACGTCAGCCCCGACACGGCATTGTTGCGCACGAAGATCACGCCGGCCCCGAGGAACCCGATCCCGGACACGACCTGCGCCGCGATGCGGGAGGGGTCGACGGCCACGTCAGGCCCGAGGACCCCCTCGAATCCGTACGCCGAGATCAGGGTGAAGATGGCGGAACCGATCCCGACGAGGACGTGGGTGCGCAGCCCCGCGCTCTTGAGCTTCCGGGAGCGCTCGACACCGACCGCCACCGAGAGCACGAAGGCCAAGGCGAGGAGACCGAGCTCCACGAACAGGTGCGGATCCCACACGTAGCTCACGCCGACTCCTTCATGTCAGCACAATAGCACTTTAAGCATCCTCAGGACTTTTCGCTGCTCAGCGCCGCCCCTCGCCACGCATCGCCGCTCGAAGTTCCCGGAAAATCGGGTCTGGGGTGGATCGTATGATTGTCGCTACAATATGACTCCCCACAGAAAGCGGAGGACCATGGCCGATCTCGTCACCCCGTGGCCGAACGATCTCTTCGCGGACATCGACCGCACGGGTCCGGTCCCGCTCTACTTCCAGGTCTCCACGCGCCTGCAGAGCGCGATCCAATCCGGAGCGATCCCCGCCGGCGCCCGCCTCGAGAACGAGGTGTCGATCGCCGAGCAGCTGGGCCTCTCCCGACCCACCATCCGACGAGCGATCCAGGAACTCGTCGACAAGGGACTCCTCGTGCGCCGACGGGGCATCGGCACCCAGGTCGTGCAGGGTTCCGTCACCCGCCAGGTCGAACTCACCAGTCTCTTCGAAGACCTGCAGAGCGCCCACCACGAACCGGGCACGCAGGTGCTGACGCACGAGGTGATCCCGGCTTCGGAGGAAGTGGCGACGGCACTCGCCCTGCCCCCCGGTGCGGAGGTCCTCCACCTGAGACGCCGACGGAGCACCGACGGCGTTCCCGTCGCCGTTCTCGAGAACTACCTCCCTCGCGAGTTCGCGGACATCTCCGCCGAACAACTCGAGTCCCGAGGTCTCTATCAGGCCCTCCGCGCCCGAGGCATCGCCATCCGGGTCGCCAAGCAGAAGATCGGCGCACGCCGCGCAGAGGCCGATGAACCAGAACTGCTGGAGATCGAGGCGGGCGGTCCGCTGCTGACCATGGAGCGCATCTCGTTCGACCAGTCAGGCGCTGCGATCGAGCTCGGCCACCACTGCTACCGCCCAGACCTGTATCGCTTCGAGACCACGCTCGTCGCGAAGTAGTCCGGCGCATACGTCCGTCTTCTGGCCGAGTTGTCATTACAGGGGACGCCCGGGAGAATGGAAGGATCCCCCACCGCAAGGAGCCTCATGTCCGACCGCCTCGACCGCGCCCGCAGCACCGGCATCCTCGCCGTCCTCCGCGCCCCCTCCCCTGAGCTGGCCCTGGAGGCGTCCGAGGCGATCATCCGCGGTGGCGTGACCGGCATCGAAGTCACCTTCTCGACACCCGATGCGCCGGCGGTGATCCGCGAACTGGTCGCGCGTCACGGCGACGCCGCGTACATCGGTGCCGGCACGGTGACCACCGCGGCTCAGGCCACTCAGGCCGCTGATGCGGGCGCAGAGTTCCTCGTCAGCCCCGGCACCCTCCCCCATCTCACCCGGTCGATGCTCGACACCGGCCGCGTCGTGATGACCGGAGCGATGACCCCCACCGAGGTCATGGGCGCGCTGGAGCTGGGCGTCGACGTCGTCAAGATCTTCCCGGCGTCGCTGGGCGGCCCGTCGTACCTCGGCGCGTTGCGGGGCCCGTTCCCCACCGCCCCCCTGATGCCGACCGGCGGCGTGAATCCGGACAACCTCGCTGCGTGGTTCGCGGCCGGCGCTGTCGCAGTCGGTGCGGGCGGAGACCTCGCGAACGGCGCATCGATCGCCGCAGCCGACTGGTCCGACATCGAGCAGCGCGCCGCACGCTTCACCACCGCACTCTCCGCCGCGCGGGGCTGATCCCACCACACACGATGACCGACGCCACCACTGATCTACTCGCCTCCGCCGCGGCCGGCGATGCGGGTACCGAGCTCGAACGGTGATCGGGCGGCAACGGTGATCGCGCTCGACCCCTGGGCGTGGGCCGCACTCGCCGTGGCCGCGGTGACGATCGGCATCTCCAAGACGGCTCTCCCGGGCGGCAGCATCCTGGCGATCGCGCTGTTCGCGGCCGTCCTGCCCGCACGCACGTCCACGGCCGCGATGCTGCTCCTGCTGATGGTCGGCGACGTGTTCGCGTTGATCGCCTACCGCCGCCACGCCCATTGGCCGACGCTGCTGCGCCTCGCACCGGCCGTCGTCCTCGGGCTCCTTGCCGGATTCGCGTTCCTCGCGCTCGCCGGCGACGGCATCGTCCGCCGGGCGATCGGCGTGATCCTGCTGCTGATGATCGGCGTGACCCTCTGGCGGCGATGGCGGCAAGACCGTGCGCACGCAGCGGTCCCGCCCTCCTCCGGCGGCATCGTGCTCGCCGGTGCCTACGGCACGCTCGGTGGCTTCACCACGATGGTCGCCAACGCCGGCGGCCCCGTGATGTCGATGTACTTCCTGGCCACCCGGACTCCGGTGCAGGTCTTCCTCGGCACCTCCGCCTGGTTCTTCGCGATCATCAACGTGCTCAAGGTGCCGTTCCTCGCCGGTCTCGGCTTGTTCCCCACTCCGGTGCTGCTGATGGATGCCGTCCTCGCGCCGCTCGTGGTGATCGGCGCGCTCCTCGGCCTGCGCGTCGCGCGACGCCTGAACCAGCGCGTGTTCGACCGCCTCGTGATCATCCTCACGATCCTCGGCGCGGCCTACCTCCTGATCTGACCCGGGTCTCCCTATCGGCGAGGCCAAAGCGCCCTGCCCGAATGAGGTGGGAAGGCGGGGGTCAGTCGAGGAAGATGTCCGGGAAGAGCGCGCTGTCGGGAGTGCCGGGGATCGCGGCGTACCCGGAGAAATCGGTCACGCCCTCACCTTCGAGCACATCCTCGACGATGAGCGACTGCCCGGTGTAAGAGCCCGCGGGCTTGAGCAGCACGGCGTAGGCGGCGTCGGCGTAGATGGCGGGCGTACGGCTCGCGGCCATCACCTTGTCGCCGCCGAGGAGGTTCTGCACGGCGGCCGTGGCGATGGTGGTGCGGGGCCACAGCGTGTTGGCGGCGATCCCGTCGCGCGCGAACTCCGCCGCGAGGCCGAGCGTGGCCAGCGTCATGCCGAACTTCGCGAGCGTGTAGCCGGTGTGCGCACCGAGCCACTTCGGCGTGGGGTTCAGGGGCGGCGACAGCGAGAGGATGTGCGGGTTCTCGGCATCCTTCAGGATCGGCACCGCCGCGCGGGACAGCATGAACGTGCCGCGCACGTTGACGTCCTGCATCAGGTCGTACTTCTTGGCGTTCAGGTCGAGCGAGCGCGAGAGGTCGATGACGCTGGCGTTGTTGATGACGATGTCGATGCCACCGAACTCGCCCTGCGTCTTCAGGACCACCTCGGTGATGTCGTCGTCATCGCGGACATCGCCCACGATCGGCAGGGCATTGCCCCCGGCCGCACGGATCTGCTCCGCGGCGGTGTGGATCGTGCCCTCGAGCTTGGGATGCGGGGTGTCGGTCTTCGCGAGCATCGCGATGTTCGCGCCGTCAGCGGCGGCCCGCAGCGCGATCGCGAGGCCGATGCCACGGCTGCCGCCCGACATCAGGATGGTCTTGCCTGCCAGTGTCATGGATTCTCCTGGGTTCTCGATCGCGGTTCAGAGGGCGGGATCAGCGCGGGGCCATGCGGATCGCGCCGTCGAGGCGGATGGTCTCGCCGTTGAGGTAGCCGTTCTCGACGATCTGATCCACGAGAGCGGCGTATTCGTCGGGTCGGCCGAGGCGGGCGGGGAACGGCACCTGCTGGCCGAGGGAGTCCTGTGCCTCCTGCGGCAGCCCCATCAGCATCGGCGTCTCCATGATGCCGGGCGCGATCGTGCAGACCCGGATGCCGTGACGCGCGAGCTCGCGCGCGATCGGAAGGGTCATCGCGTGCACGCCGCCCTTCGACGCCGAGTACGCGGGCTGGCCGATCTGTCCGTCGAAGGCGGCCACGCTCGCGGTGTTGACGATGACGCCGCGTTCGTCGTCGTGGAGCTCGTTCTTGGCGATCACGGCGGATGCCTGCGAGACGACGTTGAACGTGCCGACGAGGTTGATGCGGATCACCCGTTCGAAGTCGGCGAGCACGGCCGGGTTGCCTTCGCGGTCGAGCACCTTGGCCGGCGGCGCGATGCCCGCACAGTTCACCACCACACGCAGCGGCGCGGCGGACTGCGCGGCCGCGACGGCCGCCTGTACCTCCTCGGCGCTCGTGACGTCGGCGGCGACGAACAGTCCGCCGATCTCGTCGGCCACCTCCGCGCCCTTCGACGAAGCGAGGTCGATGATCGTGACGTGGGCGCCCGCGGCGACGAGGCGACGTGCGGTCGCCAGGCCGAGCCCCGAGGCTCCGCCGGTGATGAGTGCACCCTGTCCGCTGATCTGCATCTGATGTTCTCCTTCGAACGTCGTCGTGCGACTGCTGTGATGGAACGCGGTCCCAGCCTACGTGGTTCTTGGTGTCATCACGAACGGAGGTACGGCGTCGAAAGCGAGCCTACGACATCACTCCTCACGCGCCGTCGGGCAGGATGGATGGATGTCGATCCCCGCCGAAGACGTCGTCGTCCCCGAACACGTCCGCCTGCTCGCCCGGGGAGCCGACCTCGAATGCGTCTGGCGCAACGACTACGGCGGACTCACCTTCCGCGCCACCGGCACCGCAGAGCCGTTCTACATCAAGTGGGGGCCTCGGAACCTCGAGTTCACGTTGAGCGACGAGGCCGAACGGATGAGGTGGGCGTCGGGCTGGATCACTGTGCCGACCGTGCTCGACAGCGGGGCGGACGACACGCACGAGTGGATGATCACTGCCGCCCTCGACGGCCTCAGCGCCGTGGACCCGCGATGGGTCGCAGAGCCCGCGACCGCCGTGCGGGCAGTCGGCGAAGGGCTCCGGGCGATGCATGAAGCCCTCCCCGTGCAGGAGTGCCCCTGGGAGTGGAGCGTGCCTTCGCGCATCGCGAACGCGGAACGACGCGGGATCGTCGTGCCGGAAAGCCTCCGGACCGCGCCCGCTGTCGACCGCCTCGTCGTCAGTCACGGCGATGCCTGCTGCCCCAACACCCTGATGGGAGACGACGGCCGCTGGCTCGCGCACGTCGACCTGGCTCTGCTGGGCGTGGCCGACCGCTGGGCCGACATCGCCGTCGCCTCCATGAGCACCGAGTGGAACTTCGGCCCCGGGTGGGAGGACGCTCTGATCGAGGCCTACGGAGTCGAACCCGACCGCGAGCGTCTCGCCTTCTACCGCGACCTCTGGAATGCGACCTGAGCACCCCTAGTGGTGGAACGCCGAGTCGGGGTGATCGGACGGCATCGGCGCGGTGAGGGCGTCGAGGTGGGCGACTTCCGCCGTGATCGCATCCAGCAGGTCGGCGGCCAGGTCCATGCTCAGCCCGTTGCGCACGACGATCCGCTGCACCGTGATCTGCTCGAGATCCGCGGGCATCGGGTACGCCGGCACGAGCCATCCGCGCATCCGGAGCCGGTCCTGCAGGTGGTACAGCGTCCAGTTCTTCGTATGGCCGTCCTTGAGGCGCCAGGCGAACACCGGGATGTCGCTGCCGTCGTTCCAGAGCTCGAAGGCGTCGAGCCCCGCGATCCCGGCCGACAGGTACTTCGCGACGTCCTGCGACTCCTGCTGCACGGCACGGTAGCCCTCGAACCCCAGCCGGAGGAACAGGTAGTACTGCAACAGCACCTGCGCCCCCGGACGCGAGAAGTTCAGCGCGAATGTGGGCATCTCGCCGCCGAGGTAGCTGACCTTGAACACGAGATCCTCCGGCAGCCACTTCTCCTCGCGCCAGACCACCCATCCGAGACCCGGGTACACGAGACCGTACTTGTGGCCGGACGTACTGATCGAGTGCACGCGCTCGAGACGGAAATCCCACACGAGATCGGGTTGCAGGAACGGCGCGATCATCGCCCCGGAGGCACCGTCGACGTGGATGGGGATGTCGAGCCCGGTGTCCCTCTGGATCTCGTCGAGCGCCGCAGCGATCGCCGCCACCGGCTCGTACATCCCGGTATAGGTGACGCCCATGATCGCGACGACGCCGATCGTGTTCTCATCGACGTACGTCGCCAGGTCGTGACCGTCGAGCGTCTTGTGCTCCTCGGAGATGGGGACGTAGCGCGGCTCGACGTCGAAGTAGTTGCAGAACTTCTCCCAGCACACCTGCACGGCGGACGACATCACCAGGTTCGGCGTCGACGTGTCCTTTCCCGCGGCACGTCGCGCCTGCTGCCAGCGACGCTTGAAGGCGAGGCCGCCCAGCATGCACGCCTCGGACGAACCGACCGTCGAGGTACCGATGGCACCCGAGGCGTCCGGCGCGTTCCAGAGGTTCGCCAGCATGTGCCAGCAGTTGTCCTCGATCGCCGCCGTCTGCGGGTACTCGTCCTTGTCGATCATGTTCTTGTCGAAAGACGAGGTGTACACCTGCTTGGCGTCGTCATCCATCCACGTGCTGACGAACGTCGCCAGGTTGAGGCGCGCGTTGCCGTCGAGGATCGTCTCGTCCTCGACGATCTGCCTCGCCGTGGCAGGGAGCGAACCCTGGGGCGGGATCAGATGGCGCGGGGCGACCGACGCCTCCCCCGGGCGCGTGAACATCGGCTCGTAGTCGGAGGAGGGCGAACTGCTCATGCGAGAACCTTTCGGTGGAGGCGTCCTTGCGGCCTTGCCGCCCACCGTAGCGAGATCGCGCCGACGTATCGACCGGTTCGCGACAGACCCTAGCTCCACACGAAGCGGAACGTCCCCACGACGACAGCAGCGGCGAGCGCGAGCGCCATGATCGCGATGCCGCCGACCAGCGCCACCGCATCTCTCGGGTGCAGCCGCGACGGACGCGACCAGGTGCGGGGGATGTCCGAGCCGAATCCGCGCGCTTCCATCGCGAGCGCCAGTTTGGAGCCGCGCCTCACGGCGAACACGAGCAGCACGAAGGCCATGGAAAAGAACCGTCGGAGCACGCCCCGGTCCCCCACACCGCGCGCACGACGAGCCAGGCTCATGGTGCGCCAGTCATCCAGGAACAGGCCCAGCATCCGCGTACCGGCCAGGATGCCCAGCACGAAGCGACTCGGGAGCTTGGCGACCTGGGCCAGCGCATCGGCGAGTTCGGTCGGGTCGGTGCCGCCGAAGAGCAGGATCGTGGGCAGCCCGAGCGCGACCACGCGCAGGCTCACCGCGATCGCGAGGGTGATGGAGTCCTCGCTGATCGTCGCGAACCCGAAGGTCCAGTAGATCCGTCCGGCCGGTTCGGCGTACAGCAGCATGCTCACGCCGGCGATCGGCGCGAAGATCATGATCGGGAGCAGCCTCCTCAGGACCGTCGAGGGACGCAGTCCGGTCAGCGGCAGGCACAGCAGCTGCAGGACGATCGCGGCCAGCGCGCTCGTGATGTCGATGGACGCGAACAACGGCACCGACAGCAACACGGCGAGCACCAGCTTCGTCACCGGGTTCACCCCGTCGAGCCATACCGGCCGTGCGGTCTCGATCGCCGTCACGCTGCCGCCCCCAACTCGATGCGATGACCACCCAGATGTCGGACCACGGCATCGTCGTGCGTCACCGCGATGATCGACCGTCCACGCGTGATCTCCTCCTGCAGGAGCGCGACGAGGGAGATCCATCCACGCCGGTCCTGACCGAACGTCGGCTCGTCGAGCACGATCACTTCCGGTGCACCCGCCAACGCTGTCGCGACGGACAGCCGCCGCTTCTGGCCGCCGGAGAGCGTGAACGGGTTGGCCAGCGCGAGTGGCGCGAGGCCGAGTCGCTCGAGGAGATCGTCGACCACGGCGTCCGTCCTCGCACGGTCCCAGCCGAGCGCGCGCGGCCCGACAGCGAGCTCGTCACGCAGCGTCTGGGTGAGGAACTGGTGCTCCGGCTCCTGGAAGACCATGCCGATGCGCGTGAGCAACTCGCGCGACGTCCACCGGATCGGGCGGGTGCCTTTGCGCCCCGCCAACTCGGGTGCCGACCGCACCTCTCCTGCCTCTTCGGGGATGAGTCCGGCGAGCGTGAGCGCAAGGGTCGATTTGCCCGCCCCGTTGGGCCCGGTGATCACGGTCGCGTTCGCCCGCGGTACGTGCAGGTCGAGTCCCGCCTGCACGACGACGCCCGCTTCCCTCGCAATCGCGAGCCCGGAGGCGGAGAGCGCATCGGCTGCCGTCACCCGCTCCAGCACGGGCAGGTCGATGCCCCGCTCGGGCACCCACACCCCCGCATCGGCGAGCACATCGCCGTGGACCGCGAACACGTGCTCGGGCGGTCCGTCCGCGAGCAGCCCGCCGTCGGCCGCCAGCACGATCACACGCGTCATCAGATCGACCCAGACCGGCGTGCGATGCTCGACGACGATCAGTGTCGCACCCGAGGAGACCACGGCCCGCTCGACGCTCGCCCGCACCTCGCGCACGCCCTCGGGGTCGAGGTTCGCGGTCGGCTCGTCGAGCAGCAGCAGGCCCGGACGCATCGCGAGCACGCCGGCCAGCACCAGTCGCTGCTTCTGGCCGCCCGAGAGCGCCTTCGTGGGACGCTGCGGCGAGACGTCGAGGCCCACGGCGTCGAGAGCCTCCGCGACTCGGTCCGGGATCTCGGATGCCGCGACACCGAGATTCTCGCAGCCGAACGCCACATCATCGCCGACTTTCGACAGCACGATTCCGGCATCGGGGTCCTGGAGGACGAGCCCCACACGACCGTGCCGCGATTCCGGGGACGCGCCGTCGATGCGCAGGGCACCGGTGCGCTCCCCCTCGTCATCGCCGCCCAGGACGCCGGCGAGACCGGCGAGCAGAGTCGACTTGCCCGCGCCCGATGCGCCGAGAAGCAGCACCCGCTCGCCCGGTTCGATCGTGAACGAGACGTCGGCGACGGCGGGGCGCTTTCGACCGGCATACCGCCAGCCCCAGCCCGCAGCCTGCACGCGGGCCGGGGCGGCGAAGCTCACGCTCAGACCTCGCGCACGTGCTCTCGCCCGACGGCGAAGCGGTTGAGTGCGCCGGTGACGGCGAGGGCGCGCACGAGCAGCCACCCGACCACGCCCGCGAGGATCGCGCCCGAGATGACGACGCTGACCAGATAGATGGTGTTGAACTCGAGCGACTTCAGGATGTTCGGCGAGCTGCCGTAGAACAGCTCGAACACCCAGGCGGCGACCGCTGCGCCGACACCCGCGAGCGCGGCGACCACGATGCCGAAACGACGATAGAAGAAGAGCGCGAAGATGATCTCCGCACCGAGGCCCTGCACGATGCCGGACAGTACGGTCGAGACGCCCCACACGTTGCCGATCAGCATCGACACGATCGCCGCGACCAGCTCGACCACCAGCGCGGCGCCCGGCTTGCGGATCACGAGGCCGCCGACGACGCCGCCGAGCAGCCAGATGCCGACGGCGATGCCGCCGAGACCCGGCGTCAGGGCGTCAGCGGCGCCGAACCAGGCGTACCCGATGGTGTTCCAGCCCCAGAAGACGAGGCCGATCGCGACGCCGAGGACGGCGGCGACGACGATGTCGACGACGCGCCAGCGCCAGATCGACGTGGGTCGCAGACCGTTCGCGGCGGATGCCTGCTTCGCGGATGCGGACGTGGACGTACTCATCTGAACTCCTCCCTGCGCTGGCATGACCCAGATCAGGTTCGACGGTCGAAGCGCGATTCGCTCCCTCTCAGCCCGGCTCGCCGGACTCCCGTGGTTGTGCTGATGATCTTACCCGGTGGCGACACCGGCGTGGCGACAGGGCTTCGCGCCGCGGAACACGCCGGGGATTGGGTACCGTAAACGAGTGACCGCTTCAGATCCCGCCGACGAGGCGACGGGCGTCGTCAGCGACGACGGCTCGCGTACGGCCGCCCCCTCCGGGCCGGTGGACGACCTGGCGATCGCGTCGGACCCCGCCGCCCCCGCATCGGAGAGCGCCGCACCCTTCGCCGCCGATCGACTCTTCGCCGGCGACACGCCCCCGTCGGATCCCTCCGTCGTCTCCGCTGTCCCGGTCGACGCCGCCGCGATCGGCGCGCTGTTCACGGTCGACCGGACGCCCGCACGACGTCGCGGCACGGCTTCGTCAGACGACCCCGCGCCGGCGTCCGATCCAGAGCCCGTGCTCGACCCGGAGCCGGCGGACGGTCCTGCGACTCCGCCACTCACGAAGCCGCCCTTCCACCCCCGCCGACGCGGCGAGGGTGAGGAGGCACAGGAGCCCGATGAGGCCGAGGCGCTCGTCGACGGCGCGGCCGTGCAGTGGGCCGACGGCACGACAGGCGCGACCGCACTGACCTGGGTCGATGCCGCCGCCGTCGGTGCGCACACGGCCACGGCGACGTTCGAGCAGACCCCGGAAACCGAACAGGACGGCGGGCTCCTCCGTGGGGCTCGCCTGCGGCCGGCCATCGCTCGCCCGGGAATCCTGGTGCCGCTCGTCGCGCTCACCGCGCTGGTCGCCGGCTATGCGGGCACGACGTTGCTCTGGCCGCTGCACGAGGTTCCGCCGACGGCGCAGTCCGTCGAGTTCGACACGGTTCCCGCTCCCGCCGCGACGATCACCTGGCCGAGTGAGGGCAGCGCGTCCGTCGGCATCGCCGGGCTCACCACCGCGGCGTCGATCACCGATCCGGTGAGCATCGCGAGCATCACCAAGGTCGTGAGCAGCTTGATGGTGCTCGACCGCATGCCCCTCGCCCTCGGCGAGCAGGGGCCGGAGTTCGGCTTCAGCTACCGCGACAGCGTGGACTACTGGAACTACCGGCGCAGCGATCAGTCCGCACTGGATGTCCCCGTCGACGGCGTCCTCACCGAGTACCAGATGCTCCAGGGCACACTCCTCGGGTCGGCGAACAACTACATCGACCGGCTGGCCTCCGAGATCTGGGGCTCGGACCAGGAGTTCGCGGCCGCCGCCGAGGTGTGGCTGCGCGATCGTGCGCTCACCGACATCACGGTGGTCACCCCCTCCGGGTTCGACGAGCGCAATGTGGCGACCCCCGCGGCGCTGATCAAGCTCGGCGAGCTGGCCATGCAGAACCCCGTGTTCGCGGAGATCGTCGGCACCCGGTCAGTGGACCTCCCGGGTGCGGGCACGGTCGTCAACACCAACGGGATGCTCGCCGATCCGGGCGTCGTCGGCATCAAGACCGGCACGCTGGTCGGCTGGAACCTGCTGACGGCGAAAGACCTGACGATCGGGGACACCACGGTGCACCTGTTCGCGGCGGCGCTGAATCAGGCGGGCGACGACGAGCGCCTCGCTCTCACCCGTTCGCTGTTCGCCGAGGCGGAGGCCGCCCTGGACGCACAGGAGGCAGCGGTCGCGAAGGGCACGGTCGTCGGACAGGTCACGACGGACTGGGGCGAGAAGGTCGACGTGGTCACCGAATCCGATGCCGATGTCGTGCTGTGGAACGGTGCTGTCGCCACTGCGACCACGGCCTTCGATCTCGGCGAAAAGCGGGACGAGGACGCCACCGTGGGCACCTTGACCGCGGCCGGACCGCTCAACACCGTGACGGTTCCCCTGGTCCTGGCCGATGACGTCGAAGGGCCGAGCCCGTGGTGGCGCCTGACCCACCCCCTGGAACTGCTCGGGATCACAGACGACGGGTCCTGACACTTCGCTCGGCCGAGTACAGCACGACGCCCCATCCCGCGTGAGCACGATGGGGCGTCTGCGTGATGCCGCTCAGTCGCGAGAGGCGGAGCCGTCGGCCCCTTCCTCGAGAAGCGCCTGGGCAGCAGCCGTCTCGGCGGCAGGAACCTGCGCCCCCACCGACGCGCCGGCGACGGCCGCAGCCGCGTGCACGCTCTCCTCGTCCGCGTCACCGGTGACCACGACGGGCGTCGAGCCGGTGAGGGCCTCTTCGGCGTCGATGTCTGTGGCCGCCTGCTCGAACTGCGACTGGTACAGGCGCCAGTAGGCTCCCTGCGCGGCGATCAGCTCGTCGTGCGTGCCCTTCTCCACGATGTCGCCGTGCTCCATCACGAGGATGAGGTCGGCATCGCGAATGGTCGACAGACGGTGCGCGATCACGAAGGACGTACGTCCCTTGCGAAGGGCGGCCATCGCGTGCTGCAGCAACAACTCGGTGCGGGTGTCGACGGCCGACGTGGCCTCATCGAGGATGAGGATCGACGGCTGTGCGACGAACGCGCGCGCGATGGTGATGAGCTGACGCTCGCCCGCGGAGACGTTCGCGGCATCCTCGTCGAGCACCGTGTCGTAGCCCTCGGGGAGGGCGTGGACGAAGCGGTCGACGTAGGTCGCCTTCGCCGCGGCGAGGACCTCGTCGTCGGTCGCGGCGGAGCGGCCGTAGCGGATGTTCTCGCGGATGCTCCCCGCGAACAGCCACGGATCCTGCAGCACCATGCCGGTGCGCGACCGCAGCTCATCCCGGGTCACCTCGGCGATGTCCTGACCGTCGAGCATGATGCGTCCGCCGCTGAGCTCGTAGAAGCGCATGATCAGGTTGACCAGAGTCGTCTTCCCCGCTCCGGTCGGCCCCACGATCGCGACGGTCTGCCCCGGCTCCACCCGGAACGACAGGTCTTTGATCAGCGGACGATCCGGCGTGTACGAGAATGCGACGTTCTCGAACTCGATGACGCCCTTGCCCTCGACGAGCTCCGGAGCATCGGCATCGTCCGCCTCCTGCTCGTCCGCATCGAGGAGCTGGAACACGCGCTCCGCCGACGCCGTACCCGACTGGACCACCGCAGCCATGCCGCCGAGCTCGGAGAGCGGCTGCGTGAACTGCTGCGAGTACTGGATGAACGCCTGCACATCGCCGAGACGGAGCTGTCCGTTCGCGACCATCAGACCACCGAGCACCGCGATGCCCACGTAGCTGAGGTTTCCGACGAACATCATCGCCGGCATGATGATGCCGGACAGGAACTGCGCCTTGAAGCTGGCCTGGAACAGCTCTTCGTTCTCGGCCTGGAACTTGTCGAGCGCGTCTTTCTCACGTCCGAAGACCTTCACCAGCGCGTGGCCGGAGAACGCCTCCTCGACGCGGGCGTTGAGCCGTCCGACCTTGCGCCACTGCGTGCCGAAGGCCTTCTGCGAGCGCGGACCGATGATGCCGAAGATCACACCCATCAGCGGCAGCGTGATGAGGGCGACGAGCGCGAGCTGCCAGGAGATCGAGAACATCATCACGAGCACGCCGATCACGGTGAGCACGGAGGTGAGCGCACCGGACAGCGATTGCTGCATCGTCTGGGTGATGTTGTCGATGTCGTTCGTGACGCGCGAGATCAGCTCACCGCGCTGCACCTTGTCGAAGTACGACAGGGGCAGACGGTTGATCTTCGCCTCGACCGCCTCGCGCAGACGCCACATGGTGCGCACCATGATCACGTTGATGACGTACCCCTGGATCCAGGTGAGGAACGCCGCGGCGACATAGATGGCGAGGACAGCGGCGATGACCAGGCGCAGCGCGCCGAAGTCGACACCCTGACCGACGGTGAAGTCACCCAGCGCACCGACCTGATTCGCGAAGTCGTCCTGACCCGCGCCTCGCAGCGCCTCGACCACGACGTCCTGCGATGTTCCTGCCGGGAACCCCGGGGAGTCGCCGTTCGGCTGCCCGAGTTGGATGGAGATGAACCCCTTGTAGACGAGGTTCGTCGCCTCGGCGAGCACCTTGGGCGCGGCGACCGTCAGCACGACGCCCAGCGCACCCAGGATCGACACGAAGACGAACCAGAGTGCCGAGGGCTTCAGCAACCCGATCATGCGCGCGAAGCTCGGCCCGAAGTTGTCGGCCTTGCCCGGCGCGACGCTGTCCCAGTCGCCGGAGTTCTGTCGGGCCTGCTCCGCGAGCTCGGCCTCGTACTTCTCCTCCGCCGTCAGTTCGACCTCGGCCACGGGAGCCGTGGCCTTACGGCGGCTACGCGTGGGCTTGCCCTGTTCCTTGTTCTGCTCGCTCATGCGTCCACCCCCAGCTGCGACTCGACGATCTCGCGGTAGGTCTCGCTCGTCTCGAGCAGTTCCTCGTGCGTGCCGACGCCCACCATCGTGCCGCCGTCGAGGACGACGATGCGGTCGGCGTCCGTGATGGTGGAGATGCGCTGGGCGACCACGATCTTCGTCACATGCGGGAGCTCCCTCCACAACGCCTGGCGGAGCCGGGCATCGGTGGTCAGATCGAGCGCCGAGAACGAGTCGTCGAAGACGAGGATCTGCGGCTGGTGCACGATCGCACGCGCGATCGCGAGACGCTGGCGCTGACCGCCCGAGACGTTCGTACCACCCTGCGCGATCCGCGAATCGAGTCCGTCCGGCATCTCCTCGACGAAGTCGCGACCCTGCGCGATGTCGAGCGCATGCCAGAGTTCTTCGTCGGTCGCATCTTCACGCCCGTAGCGCAGGTTCGATGCGACGGTTCCGGTGAAGAGGAAAGGACGCTGCGGCACCAGGCCGATGCTATCCCACAGCGCCTCGACGTCGGCCTCGCGCACGTCTGTGCCGCCGACATGCACCGCGCCGCCCGAGACGTCGAAGAGGCGCGGGATGAGCGACACGAGCGTCGTCTTGCCCGATCCGGTCGAACCGACGATCGCAACGGTCTCGCCCGGCTGCGCCGCGAAACTGATGCTGGTGAGGACCGGCGAATCGGCTCCGGGGTAGGTGAACTCGACGTCGTCGAACGCCAGGGATCCCGGTACCGGGAACTCGGTGACGCCGTTCTCGGGACGGATCAGCGTGGATTCGGAGTCGAGCACCTCGCCGATGCGCTCGGCCGAGACCGCCGCGCGAGGGATCATCATCGCCATGAAGCTCGCCATGATCACGCCGCCCATGATCTGGCCGATGTACTGCATGAAGGCGAACAGCGTGCCGACCTGCACCGTGCCGTTGTTCACCTCGATGCCGCCGAACCAGATGACCGAGACGACGGTGACGTTGAGGATGAGCATGAACAGGGGGAAGAGCAGCACGAACAACGAGCCGACCTTGCGACCGACGACCATGATGTCGGTGTTGGCCCCGCGGAAGCGCTCCTCTTCGATGCCCTCGCGCACGAACGCACGGACGACGCGGACACCGGTGAGCTGCTCCCGCATGATGCGGTTCACGTTGTCGAGCTTGCCCTGGTAGCTGCGGAACAGCGGGACCATGCGACCGATCACGAGTGCGGCGAGGATCAGCAGCAGCGGCACGGAGACCGCGATGAGCCAGCTGAGGCCGACATTGGTCTGCACGGCGAAGATGATGCCGCCGATCGCGAGCAGCGGCGCCGTGACGAGCATGGTCGCGCCCATCATGGCGAGCATCTGCACCTGCTGCACGTCGTTCGTGTTGCGGGTGATGAGCGAGCCGGCACCGAACTGGGAGACCTCGCGCTCGGAGAAACCGCTGACCTTGCCGAACACGTCGGAACGGATGTCGCGTCCGGCACCCATCGCGGCGCGCGCGGCGAAGTAGGTCGCGGTGACCGAGGCGATGATCTGCCCCAACGAGACCGTGAGCATGAACAGGCCGGTGCCCCAGATGTAGGCGGTGTCACCGCGGGCGACGCCCTTGTCGATGATGTCGGCGTTCAGGCGCGGGAGGTAGAGGGTCGCTGCCACGCTGGCGAGCTGGAAGACCAGCACCGCGAGCAACAGCCACCGGTATCGAGAGAGATAGCGAAAGAGGATTTTTCCCAGCACAGGCGGACTTTCTAGGAAGGATGAAGCGGCGGGTTTCTCGGCAGACGGATGCCGACCGACAACCGGCCACAAGACAGAGTGCCACGATCCGCGGACATTCGTATCCCCCTTTGGACGGACCTTCGCTGACAGCGAACCGGTTTCCCGTACGATCAGCGGTTCGGTCCGAGCTTGTATTTACGCACTGATACAACTTGTGATAGACATGCAGTACAAAGAGAACGGACTGCGCATGCCTGACCTTTTCACCTCCCCGCTCGCCTCCGCTCTGTGGCGCCTGGATGGCTGGCAGATGCTCGGCGCGCTCTTCACGATGCCGTGGGTCTCTCTGGTCGTCGCGGCGGTCATCGCGTGCGGCATCTGCGTGTTCCCCGGAAGGCGCGCGCAGAGGGAGAGCCGGATGCGGCTCGGGGCGGCCACAGCCGGCGGCGTCGTCGCCCGCTACTCGCGAGAGCACCGCACGATCGGTCTGACGGCGATCGGAGTGGTCGTCGTCTTCCTCGCCGACAATCTGATCTCCGGATACGTGCTCGATCTCAACGGCGTCATCTCCTGGTGGCGGTACGCGATGCCGGTGTTCACGGCGTCCGTCGGCATCGGACTCCTGCTCGCGATCGTCGCGACCCTCGGGAGCACACCCCCGGAACGACCGGTCGCCGTTCCCCGCCGCACGTGGCTGACCTTCAGTCCGCGCGCAGGAACGGCGGGAGCCGCCCTCGCAGTGCTTGCTCTCACGGCGACCACGGTCCTGGCCGGTCTCGCTTCGTCGAACATCAACGGGGGTCCCTATGTCTTCCTCGAGATCGAGATCAACAACGAGCCGATCGACCCGCTCCGACCCTGGTTCTACGGCTGGGCGTACGGCATCCCCGTGCTGATCTGCACCGCGGTCCTCCTGGCAGTCATTGTGGCCGCGCTCCACGCGAGCGCCGTCCGCCCGTTCCTGCGCCCGGAGACGGTGGCCGCAGAGCAGCGGGAACGCCGCGATGTCGCGACGGCGATCACCCGGACGGCGACGTCGGCACTCCTCCTCTCCCTTGCGGGGGCGTGGCGGTTCATCGCCGATGCCGGATCGGTCGTCGGTCTGACCGTCCAGCGCGACGGCGGCTCGGACTCCTACACGGCATTCTGGCGATACGGCGAGATCGCAGGTGTCGGAGGCGGTCTGGCACCGTTGCTGGAGATCGCCGCCTTCGTGCTCCTCTTCCTGGTGATCGCGCAGCTGTACCCGCGCGATCACGGCGCGCGTACGGGCACCGAGGCCGAGAGCCCCGCCGACAGCGAGGCCGTGTGATGAGCCCGAATCCGAAGCTCTCGGCGGCAGATGAGACCAATCCTGCGCTCGACATCTACCGGCAGTTGCGCGGCCTCATCGTCTCGGGCCAGCTCGGTGCCGGCGAACGACTGCCGACCGTCCGCCAGACGGCGAGCGATCTGGGCGTCGCTCCCGGCACCGCCGCACGCGCATACAAGATGCTCGAGGCGGACGGACTGGTGATTTCGCGCACCGCCGCCGGCACGCGTGTCTCCGAGTCGGCCGGGGTCCTCCCGGCCTCGGTGATCCGCCGCCTCCGCGACCTGGTCGACGAGGCCGACCCCCTCGGCGCCGAGCTCGACGACATCGTCGATGTGCTGCGGACGATCTGGCAGTCGCGGACGACGCCAGAGGACGCCCCGGAGTAGCCCGATCCCGCTCCGGCCCGGCCCACCTGTCGGGGACTCCCTGCCCGCCTGTCGGGAGTTCCGGGCCGAACCGACTGGAAACGGCCGAAACCGTCCGACAAGCGGGCACGCTCCCGACGGGTGTGCACCGCACGCGGGCACACTCCCGGCGGCCCCGCACACCCCGGAGCGTCAGAACAGCGGCGGCCGGGGCACGTACCCCCGCGCCGGGGCACCCGCATCCGGGGCGAGCTCGGCCAGCGTCGGCGGGTCCCACTTCGGGTTGCGGTCCTTGTCGACGAGCTGCGCGCGGATACCCTCGACGAGGTCCGGGTGCTCGTTGACGAACCACAGCACCCGCCGGTACTCGCCCTCGAGGGCAGCCCGCAACCCCGGGAGCTCGCGCGCTTCGCGCACGGCATCGAGCGTGACGGTGAGGCCGGTGGGGGCGAGGCCCGCCAAGAGCTCAGCCGTGGCGGCGGCCTCCGTGGTGCCCTGCGCCTCCAAGCGGTCGATGATCTCGCTCACGGTCGCGGCCGAGAACGCTTCGTCGACCCACGCCTTCGATGCGGGCAGCTGCGTGGGCTCCGGCGTCTCGTCGAAGAGCAGGACGATCTCGCTCGGGCCGGTCGGATCCGCACGGAACGCCAGGGCCTCCCGCAGCGCGTCCAGACGATCGGACGGCACGAAGTGGTCGGCGAACCCCAGGTAGACGGCATCCGCTCCGCTCATCGTCGCGCCGGTCAGTCCGAAATACTCCCCGAATCGGCCGGGCGCTCGTCCGAGCAGCCAGGTGCCGCCGACATCGGGCGTGAACCCGATCCGGGTCTCGGGCATCGCCAGCTTCGACCGCTCCGTGACGATGCGGATCGCCGAATGACCAGCCAGGCCGATCCCCCCGCCCATCGTGATGCCGTCGGCGAACGCCACGACCGGCTTCGGATACTCCGCTATCATCGCGTTCAACGCATACTCCGCGCGGAAGAACTCGGCGGTGCGCTCGGACTCCCCGGCGACGATCTGCGCGTGCAGCGCACGCACGTCTCCGCCGGCGCACATGCCACGTTCCCCCGCCCCGTCGATCAGCACGATCTGCACGTCGGTGTCGTCGCGCCAGGCGTCGAGCGCCTCGGTGAGCGTCTCGATCATCCCCTCGTCGAGCGCGTTGATCGCCTCCGGACGATTGAGGGTGAGCCGCCCGAGTGCTCCTTCGGTGCGGATGAGGACACGGGATGCAGCCTGGGATTCGGTCACGCGTGCCAGGTTACCGCTTCGCCGAGGGCGGAGAATCCGCGCGAAATGCGGGATCCGACAGGCTTTTCCGGCAGGATAGGGAGGAACTGTTCACTGCGACGAGAGGTCACGGATGCCTGAAGGACAGGTGCTGGAGTTCACGCACGTGACGAAGCGCTTCAATGAGGTGACCGCCGTCTCGGACTTCTCCGCGCGCGTCGAGCCCGGCGCCGTCACCGCCTTCCTCGGCCCGAACGGAGCCGGCAAGACCACCACCCTGCGAATCCTCCTCGGTCAGGTGCGCGCCACCTCCGGAACGGCCACGATCGGCGGGACGGCCTACGCGGAGCTCCGCCAGCCGCTGCGCACCATCGGTGCCGTCCTGGAAGAGACCGTCTATCGTCCTCGGCGCACCGCCGAACGTCAGCTGACGATCGCCGCCAAGGCGAACGGCATCCCGCTGGCCCGCGTCGGAGAGGTTCTGTCCCTCGTCGGCTTGGACTCCGAAGGCGACTCCCGGATCGGCGGCTTCTCGCTCGGCATGCGTCAGAGGCTGAGCGTCGCGCACGCCCTTCTCGGCGACCCGGGTGCGCTCGTCTTCGATGAGCCGGCCAACGGGCTCGACCCCGAGGGCATCCGCTGGATGCGACTGCTGATGCGCCGCCTCGCCGACGAAGGACGCACGGTACTCGTGTCCTCGCACGTCCTCAGCGAGGTGGAGCAGGTCGCCGACAACGTCCTGGTCCTCTCGAAGGGCCGGTTGGTGCTGGCGAGCGGTATCGAGACGCTCGCCGACCCGCAAGGCGGCTCCGTCATCGTGGATGCCGCGGATCGTGGTGCGCTTCGTGTCGCGCTCGACGCGGCAGGATTCGACATCGAGGTCCTGCGCTCCGGCCTGACCGTGCGCGGCGGCGACGCCGGGACCGTCGGAGCTGTCGCCGCGGAGGCCGGAATCGCCCTGAGCACGCTCGTGCAGCGCGGTCCGACCCTGGAAGACGTCTTCATCGACCTCATGCGCGGCGGCCGACTCGCGCCCCGCGCAGACACGAACACGCCGCCGCTCGACGCGCCGGTGCTCGCCGCCGCGCCCGACGCCGCTGCCACCGACGCCGCTGACGCCGAGTCCACGGTCGCCATCCCGGTAGCCGCCGCCGCGGCCTGGGCCGCCGAGGCCGCCGCCGCACCCGCCGGTGAAGCCGTTGGTGATGACCTGGCCGCAGCGGCTTCCGCGTCGGCGACCGCCGACGAGGATTCGAACGATGGCGTCTCCGAGCTGTTCACCCCCGAGGCGGACGACGAGACGCCGGTGGATGCCGCTCCCGTCGCTGCACCCGGATACGAGGCGGACGAACCGCTCCCCCACGAAGACCCCGAAGATCGTCACGGCGACGAGGACCACGGCGACACGAGCCGGGACGACGAGACCGACCAGGCCGAGGAGCCCCCGGCGCGGTCATTCGACGAGATCCTGTTCGGCGCGGCAGCCCCCGTCGCCTCCCCCGCGGCCACGGCTGACCGGGAATCGCCGCGGCACGACGTCGCCGAGGTCTTCACGACGAGTGACGACCCCGAGACGGACACTCCCGCACAGACCTCTGAGCACGACGGCACCGCCACAGACGACACCGTCGCGGACGACACCGCCGGAGACGACACCGCCGGAGACGACACCGCCGGAGACGATACTGCCGGAGACGAGCAGATCGTCAGCACGGACGGCGCCGACGCCCACGAGGACGACGCAGCGGAGGATGATGCCCCCGCCGGTGTCGAGATCTTCGCCGACCTCGACACCGCCGCGGACGTCGACGGCGGCGAGGACACTGCCGAGACCGAGGAGGACGCCGATCCGCGGTCGGCAGCCGTCAGCTCGATGCTCGCCGCGGCCGCACGCGCGTACTACGAGGACGAGCCGAAGGACTACCCGCTGGGGCAGGACGCCGAGGCCACCGACGATGCCCCCGTCCAGGACGGTGCCCACTGGAGCGTCGCCTCCACCGGCGTGATCGACACCGTTCCGCTGGCCGAGTCCGAGTCCGAGTCCGAGGAATCGAGCCTCGAGGAATCCGGCGACGCCGAGGCCACCGACGGCCAGGATCACGACGGCGAGAACCACGACGGCCAGAACCATCACGGCGAGACCCACCACGGGTGACCCGCCCGCTCATGCAGCAGAACGCCCTCCCAGCCTGACGGCTGCGGAGGGCGTTCCCTGTCGTGGGGCGCGGATTCGCGCGTCGGTCGCCCTGTGCTCAGGCGGGCCGGGGGCGGATGACCGGTCGGCGGCTCCCCTTCGTCACGGGGGTCGGCGCCGTGGCGACGATCTCCTCGACGTTCGCGGGCTCCGAGGACACGTCGAGTCGGAGCGCCTGTGTGAGCGCGAGGCCGTGCCGGGTCGTGAGGATCAGGCGGCGGTACTGATCGTCGCCCTCGAGGTCGATGACGACGCTCGGGCGACGGCGGCGGATGAGCACGAAGTCGAGGCTGCCCGCGGCCTTCCAGCTTCCGGCGGCCAGGACGCCGGGGATGTGCGTGCCGGGATTCGGCACCCCTCGCAGCCAGGTCCACGCGTCGTCGGTCAGCTGGACCTTGGTGATGGTGTCGCGCACGATCCGGAGGTTCTCGCGGTGGAATGTCGCGGCTCGTTCCAGCGGCGAGAGCACGACTTCGAGTTGCGTCTGGTCCAGCAGCAACGTCACCATGACACTTAGTCTGCCAGCGCCGCCCTGCCAGTTGTCTGGAAGTTGCTCACAGGAACGCAACGATCCCTTGTGGGGTCACACCATTCCCCGGCGCGCTACGGGCGAGCCGCCGCCGCGGCCTCCGCGGCAGCCGGCAGCGCCGCTTCGATGAGCCGGAGCTCCTCGTCGCCGTGCGCGGCGGTCAGGAACCAGGCCTCGAAGACACTCGGCGGCAGGGCCACGCCCTGCTCCCGCAGCGTGTGGAAGAACGGCGCATAGCGGAACGACTCCTGCGCCTGGGCCTCGGCGTAGTTCCGCGGCACGGAAGCGCGGAACGAGGCGCTGAACAGGTTGCCCGCCCGCGCGACCGCGTGAGTGACCCCGGCAGATGTGAGCGCGGCGTCCAGCGCCGCGGAGAGCCGAGCGGAGGCGGCATCGATGGTTGCATAGACCTCGGGCGTCGCGAGCCGCAACGTCGCGAGGCCCGCCGCGACCGACAGCGGATTCCCCGAGAGCGTCCCCGCCTGATACACCGGCCCCAAGGGAGCCAGCAGGTCCATGACCTCGGCCCGCCCACCGAGCGCGGCCAGCGGCATCCCCCCGCCGACGACCTTGCCGAAGGTGACGATGTCGGGCAGGTAGTCCTCGCCCTCCGAGGCCTGCAGTCCCCAGAAGCCTGCGGGGTGCACGCGGAACCCGGTGAGCACCTCGTCGAGGATCATCAGCGCACCGTGCGCGTGCGCGGTCTCGGCGATCAGACGGTTGAATCCCGGCAACGGCGGGACGACGCCCATGTTCGCGGCCGACGCCTCGACGATCACGGCCGCGATCCGCTGTCCGTGCTCGGCGAACACCGCGGCCAGCGCCTCGGGGTCGTTGTACCCGATCACGAGCGTCTGCGCAGCGATGGGAGCCGGTACCCCTGCCGATCCGGGGAGCGCCAGGGTCGCGACACCGGAACCCGCTTCTGCGAGAAGACCGTCCGAGTGGCCGTGATAGTGCCCGGCGAACTTCACGAGCAAGTCGCGGCCGGTGGCTCCGCGCGCGAGACGGATCGCTGTCATCGTGGCCTCGGTCCCGGTGGACACCAGTCGAACGCGCTCGATCGGGCGGATCTCACCGAAGCGGACCCGGTCGGCGATCAACGCCGCGAGTTCCACCTCGCCCTCGGTCGGAGCACCGAACGACAGTCCGCGGGTCGCGGCCTCCTGCACCGCCGCGACGACTTCCGGGTGCGCGTGTCCGAGGAGCGCGGGCCCCCACGAGGCCACCAGGTCGACGTACTCGCGCCCCGCCGCATCCGTCACCGTGGCGCCCGTGGCCGACGCCAGGAAACGCGGTGTCCCCCCGACCGAACCGTAGGCGCGCACCGGCGAGTTCACGCCGCCGGGGATCACCGCCCTGGCAGCGGAGAACAGGTCGTCATTGCGGTCGGTCATGAAAGCTCCTTGCGATGCACGGAGCCGTCCCGGCATCCCTTCCAGGCTAACCGTCGTGCACGGTCTCCGAAGACGTCAGTCGCGCAGCCAGCCCGCAGCCTCGGTCGCCCAATAGGTCAGCACCGCATCCGCGCCCGCCCGTCGGATCGAGAGCAGGGATTCGAGCACGGCGGCCCGCCGGTCGATCCAGCCGTTCGCGCCGGCGGCCTCGATCATCGCGTACTCGCCGGAGACCTGGTACGCCCAAACCGGAACGCTCACGGTGTCACGCACCTCCCGCAGCACGTCGAGGAACGCCATCGCCGGCTTCACCATCACGATGTCGGCGCCCTCGGCCTCATCGACGACGGCCTCACGCACGCCCTCGCGGCGGTTGCCGGGGTCGAGCTGGTACGTGCGCCGGTCACCCTGCAGCTGCGAGTCGACGGCTTCACGGAACGGTCCGTAGAAGGCGCTCGCGTACTTCGCGGCGTAGGCGAGGAGAAGCGTGTCGGTGAAGCCCTCGGCATCCAGGGCAGCGCGGATCACCGCGACCTGGCCGTCCATCATGCCGGAGAGCCCGAGGAGCTGCGACCCCGCCCGCGCCTGTGCGAGCGCCATCGAGGTGTACCGCTCCAGCGTCGCGTCGTTGTCGACCGAGCCGTCGGCCGCGAGCACGCCGCAGTGACCGTGGTCGGTGAACTCGTCGAGGCAGAGGTCCGTCTGGACCACGAGTGCGTCGCCGACCTCGGCCGCGAGCGCCGCCGTGGCGAGGTTGAGGATGCCGTGCGGGTCGTCGGCACCGGAGCCGCGGGCGTCGCGGACCTCCGGGACGCCGAAGAGCATCACACCGCCGACACCCGCCTCCGCCGCCTCCACCGCCGCCGCACGCAAGGAATCGATCGAGTGCTGCGCGACACCGGGCATCGAGCCGATCTGCACCGGTTCGGTGAGTCCTTCGCGGACGAACAGCGGGAGCACGAGCTGCCGCGGCTCCAGCGAGGTCTCGCGCACGAGGTCGCGCACGGCCCGAGACCGGCGCAACCGCCTCAGGCGAACATCGGGGTAGCTCACGGTGCGAACTCGTCGGCCGCGTGCGGAAGGGTGAAGTGCGAGACGGCGTCGATCAGTGCGTCGATCGTCTGCCGGTCGGCGACCACCGACACGGGCAGTCCTGCGAGCTGGGCATCCCTCGCCGTCCGTGGGCCGATCGCGGCGAGCAGCGTCTCATCCGGGATCTCCGGGAACTGCTCGCGCACCTGCTGGGCGACCGAGCCGCTGGTGACGAGGATCGCGTTGATGCGGCCGTTCTCGACATCGCGGCGGATGCGCTCCGTCACCGGGACGCCGACCGTCCGGTACGCGACGACACCGTGGACATCGTGCCCCGCCTCGGAGAGCAGACGACTGAGCACCGGCTTGGCGATCTCGCTGCGCAGGGCGAGGATGCGGCGCGGTTCCTTCTCGAGTCCGATGAGCTGCCGCGCCATCCCTTCGGCGGAGTTGTCCTGCTCGGGGACGAGCGCGACCTCGTAGCCGACGGCCTGCAGAGCAGCGGCCGTCGTCTCACCGACCGCGGCGATCTTGGTCGATCGCGGCACGATCGCCCGATGGGCGAAGAGGACGTCCACGGTCGTCGCACTGGTGATCGTGAGCCAGTCGAACTCTCCGGCGGCGAGCTGCGCGAGCGCGGTGTCGAGCGTCGCCTGGTCGGTGGTCGGGGCGAAGTTGATCAGCGGCGCCACGACGGGGACGGCGCCCAGCGCCCGAAGGCTCGCGGCGACGCTGTCGCCCCACGGCCCGCCACGGGGCACCAGAATGCGCCAGCCGTCCAGCGGTCGGTCCTGCTTGATTTCTTCGGAAGTGGTCATGAGGATTGCTCTCGGGATACGAGGCCGGCCGCCCCTTGATCGAGCAGCCGACGGGCAACAGTGAACCCGAGCTCGCGCGCTGCGTGCATCGGGTCTGCACCATCGGCAGCATCCGCTCCATTGCCACTGCCGTTCCGACGAATATACTCCCCGTTCAGGTCTTCGGTGACGTCGAGGCCGATCCGGCGCCCACCGTCCGTCGCGTAGACCACCGTTCTGACACGGATCGACGAGCCGTCGACGACGGCGTGCGCGGCCATCGGCGCCTGGCATCCCGCATCGAGTCCTTGCAGGATCGCGCGCTCCACCGTGATGGCCAGCCGGGTGTCCCTGTCATCGAGACCGGCGAGGGCGTCGAGCAGCTCCCGGGGCGCGTCCGCACGGGTCTCCACCGCGAGCGAACCCTGCCCCGGAGCGGTCGGCCACTCGGCGAGCCCGAGCTCCTCGCGCTGGAGGGGAGTCCTCGCATCGAGCCGCGACAGCCCTGCCGCAGCGAGGATCACGGCATCCAGCTCGCCCGAGACGACCCGCGCGAGACGTGAATCCACGTTCCCCCGGATGTCGACGACCTCCGCACGCGGCGCGCGCCGGTGGACCTGGGCGATGCGCCGCGGAGAACCGGTGCCGACCGTGCTGCCGGAACGCAGCTCGTGGAGCGGGACGCCGTCGCGGGTGAGGACCACGTCTCGCGGATCCTCTCGTTTCGGCGTCGCGGCGATCACGAGCCCCTCGGGGACTGCCGTCGGCAGGTCCTTGAGCGAGTGGACGAGGAAGTCGCACTCCCCCGCGAGCAGCGCCTCGCGCAATCGCGTGGCGAAGATGCCCTGGCCACCGATCTCGGACAGGGAGGCACGGTTCGTGTCGCCCTCGCTGGTGATCGGGACGAGTTCGACAGGGCGACCGGAGAGCTTCTCGAGCGCGGTCGCGACATGGCCCGACTGCGCCTGCGCGAGCGCGCTGCGACGGGTTCCCAGACGGATGGGGGTGCTCATGGCGCTTACTGGAGGACGTCCGCGATCTCGTCGAACCGGAGCCTGCGCCCCGTGTAGAAGGGCACCTCCTCCTTCACGTACATCCGCGCGTCCGTGTAGCGCAGGTCCCGCATGAGGTCGACCAGGTCGGTGAGCTCATCGGCCTCGAGCGGCAGCAGCCACTCGTAGTCGCCGAGCGCGAAGGACGCGACCGTGTTGGCGAGGACGCCGGTGAACGCCGCACCCCGGCGTCCGTGGTCGGCCAGCATCGTGCGCCGCTCCTCCTCCGGAGCGAGGTACCACTCGGGCGTGCGCACGAAGGGGTACAGGCACAGCCAGTCCTTGGGCTCGATACCGCGCAGGAATCCGGGGACGTGTGCGCGGTTGAACTCGGCATCGCGATGGACGCCCATGACGTTCCACACCGGGAGGAGCGGACGCAGGAGCTCGGTGCGACGCAGGCGTCGAAGGGCCTTCTGCAGCTCTTCCGCGGTGTCGCCGTGCAGCCACACCATGAGATCGGCGTCAGCCTTGAGTCCGGAGACGTCGTAGAAGCCGCGAACGGTCACCCCGGAGTCCTCGATGTACGCGACGATCGTCTCGAGCTCCGTCGACTCGCTCTCCGTCACGGGAACATCGGGATTCCGTCGCCAGACGGCCCAGAGTGTGAAGCCGGACGGGTTCTCAGCGCTCTCTTCGGACATCATGCTCCCCAGTCTGCCTCGTTTGTGCAGGAGCCGCTAATCACCCCAGAAGCGGTCCCGACCTCTCGGAACTCCGCGCGTCAGCGGGAGATCACGCGCGCGATCGCCCAGACCGCACCGCCCACGGCCGCAGCGACGCCGACAGCAGCGGCGATCGCACCGATCGGGTTGCGATCGGCGAACACCCGGGCCTTGGCGGCGGCGCGCGTGGAGGCCTTCTCGAGACGGCGCGGCAGGTTGCCCTTGACCTCGATGGCGGCGAGCGCGGCCTTCAGCTCAGCGCGCGCGGAGGCGACGGGGTCGACGATCCCGGCGGGGACGGCGGTGCGCGGCATCGACTCAGAATTCGTCATCGCCGGCCTCCTTCACGAGTCGGATGTCTTCCGCGACGGCCTGCGCCGGGTTCTGGCGCGCGAGGACCTTGCGGAACTTCAGGATGCCGAGCAGCGCGAACAGCAGCACGGCCAGGATCAGGATGCCGAACACGGCGATCGCCGAGAGCCACACGGGCCACCACGACGAGAGTCCGGCGATCGCGAAGACCAGGATCACGGGCACGGCCCAGAACAGGAAGAACAGCGCGACGAGGAACCACACGGAGCCGATACCGGCGTCCTTCGAGGTCCGCGAGATCCACGCCTTCGCGGCGTCGATCTCGGCCTTGACCAGATTCGTGACGAGTTCCGGCAGATCCCCGAGCAGGGTCAGCAGACTGTCGTCGGCACGATCACGGTAACCGCGGGGCATGTCAGGCGCCGGACTTCTTGGGGGCGGACTTGGTCGCCGCGGGCTTCTTGGCCGCGGGCTTCTTGGCGGCGGGCTTCTTGGCGGGCGTGCTCGCCGTCGCCTTCGCGGCCTCGACCGCTTCCTCGGTGGCTTCGGCGAGGTCTTCCGCCGCCTCGCGGCCGGTGGCGATGGCGGAGTCGAGTCGCTGACCCGGGGTGCCGTTGCCGCTGACGGACTTGGCGACCTTCACCACGCCGGTCCAGAGCGCTCCCGGCACGGCAGCGGCCTTGTCGCCGACGAAGCCCTTGACCTTGGTGACCTGCTCCTGCACCGGATCGAGGTTCCACACCTTCAGCCACTGCGTCTTGATCTGTTCGTAGCGCTCACGTCCGGCACGGGTGCCGAGGACGTAGCCCACGCCGAGTCCGACGACGAGTCCGATCTTCCCCTTCATGGGGTCTCCTCACCTTGTTCCGGTTGTCCGGCCAGCTTCGCCCGGCTTGGATCGACCGCAGGCTTCGCGCCCGGCGGCAGGTTCCCAGCGTAACCCCGTATGCCGATTTCGGCATCTATGCGCCGGAGGGTTGACACGGAGAGGTGTCTCAGTCCCACAACAGGGTGCGCCGCAAGCGGTCCGCCTCGTCCCGCGCATCCGGGATCACCTGCGCGAGCCCTGTTCCGGCGAGCCAGGCACCGACCGCAGCGAGGCCGGGAACCGCCTGAACCGCAGCCCGCGCGGCCCGACGCCGGGCCCCGGATCCGATGATCGACGCCGGCTGCGACTGCACGAAACGGCCGCGATGGAAGGCGAGGACGGCCGCGGGGGCGAGGGGGACACCGAGCAGAGCAGCGGCTTCCCTGCGAGCGAGGTCCGCGGCATCGGCATCGCTCAGCTCTGCAGTGGCGGCCGGTTCGCCCTGCGCGCCGAACGACACGCGGACGACATGGCGACCTCCTGCCGCTTCACGCACCCACCCCCACTTCGCGGTCGAGTGCGTCAGAGCCTTGGCCGTGTGGCTGCCCGGCACCGTGAGTACGCCGGTGCCACGCGGGGTGGCATCCAACGCGGGCGCGTCGAGGATCAGGGTGACGATCTCGATCTCGGGCGAGGCCGCCGCCTCCGTCTTCCGAAGATCGGGCACCACCGAGGAGAGGAGTTCCCGCGCCGTGGACTCGGGCGTCGCGATGATGACGGCGTCGGCGGCGAGCTCTTCGACCACCGGAGCAGCGGATTCCACCGCGGCGGCACGCAACTCCGTGACGACCGCGGCCTCGTCGTCGGTGACGGCGGGGAGGTCGACGACGGGCGCAGTCTCCACCTCCACCGTCCAGGCCGCCCCGGCCCGGCGCACGCTGCGCACCCTCACGCCCGTCCGCACGTCGGCGTCGAGGCGTCCCAGATCGGCGGCGAGCGCGTCGACGAGGGCGCTCATGCCTCCGGAGAGTCCTTCCACCGCCGCTCCGGGCGCCTTGTCCGCCGCGCTCGCCGTCGCCGCCCTCGCCGTGGCCGCCTCGTCACGGAGCGACTGCACCGCACCGGAGAGGGAGCCGACGCGGGTGAGCGCTGCGTTGAGACCCGGAGCTGCCACGTCGATGTCGACGTCGTCGGGAGACGCGGAGTAGACGCCGGTCGTGACGGGCGCGACGAGACGGTCGCGCACCTTGGGTCCCATACGCGAGGCGACCAGCTTGCCGAGACTGAGCTGGTGGCCGATCGTGAGGGGCGGCCGGACACGATCGAGGTAGGCGCGCCAGACGCCCGACCATCCGATGATCCGACGCACGTCGTCCTGGAACGGGTTCGCGGGGATCCCCAGGATCCCTCCGACCGGGAGCGGTGCCGCGCCCACGCCGGGGATGCCGGCCAACCAGGCGGCGCCCGCCTGTGGAGCCACGATGCGATCTGCGAGGCCGAGCTCCTCGACGAAGGCGCGCACGTGTCCGCCCCTGGTGGCATAGCTCTCGGCCCCCGCATCGACGACGACGCCGTCCAGCTCGATGCGACGGATCGCGCCCCCCGGTTCGTCCGCGGACTCGAGCAGGGTGACGCGCATGCCGACCTTGGCGCACTCCCGTGCCGCGACGAGGCCGCCGATGCCGCCACCGATCACGACCACGTGCTTCTGCGCCGCGCGGGCGGCGAGATCGGACGGCTCTGCAGCGGAGAGGTCAGGCGTCATGCCCTCAATTCTCCCACCGGTGCGGATCAGGCCTCGACGGGCTCAGAACTGCCGCGTCCACGCTTGCGGACCTCGCGCAGCACGATCTGCTCGGGGCACACCGTCGAGAGGAAGTCGCCGACGGACAGCGCGAGCCGTTCACCGACGAGCGAGTAGAGGATGCGGTTGGCGTCGCGGCGCTCGGTGACGAGTCCGGCCTGGCGGAGCACGCTCAGGTGACGGGAGATGGTCGGCCCGCTCGCGGAGAAGCGCGACGCGATCTCGCCGGCCGCGAGTTCCCCCTCTTTCAGATCCTGCAGGATCTGGCGCCGGGTGGGGTGCGCCAGCGCCGCGAAGATGTCGCTCGCGCTGTCTGCCATGGTTGCAATATAGCACCTTTGCTAGATACTCTTTAGCCGCATAGCTAATTAGCAAAGGAGAAGCACCATGCGGGTAGCGATCACGGGCGGCACCGGATTCGTCGGCAGAAACCTCGCCGACCGCCTCGACGACGCGGTCGTGATCTCCCGCCGGAACGGCATCGAGATCACCGACGTGGAGGCCCTGAGTAGAGCCTTCGAGGGGTGCGACGCCGTGGCGCACTGCGCCGGGATCAACCGCGAGATAGACGGACAGACGTTCCGTCGCGTGCACGTCGGCGGGACGAGGGCCGTGGTGGAGGCAGCCCGTCGCGCCGGCGTGCAGCGCATCGTCCTCGTCAGCTTCCTCCGAGCACGCCCCGACTGCGGCTCCGGATACCACGAGTCGAAGTGGGAGGCGGAGGAGATCGTCCGCGCCTCCGGCATACCGCACACCATCCTCAAGTCCGGGATGATCTACGGCCCCGGCGATCACATGGTCGACCACGTGACCAAGGCGGTGCGGACACTGCCCTTCTTCTGGACCGTCGGCTACCGCGAACGCACGGCACGACCGGTGCCCGTGGAGGACGCGGTCGACGTCCTCGTCGCCGCTCTCGAAGGCCGCATCGAGGAGCCGACGATCGCGGTCATGGGTGCGGATGAGGTCACACTCGGCGAGGCGATCCGTCGCATCGCCCGTGTCGCCGGACGCCGTCCCGCGTTCCTCCCGGTGCCGACCTGGATCGTGCGGGCGCTGGCCCAGGTGACCGAGTGGACGATGGTCGTCCCGCTCGTGGCGAAGGCTCAGGCACGGATGCTCGCGGAGGGCGTGAGCGAGGCCGCACCGTTCGCCCCCGAGGCGCCGATCGGCATCCGCCCGGCCCGGGCGTTCGACGACGAGCGCATCCGCGCGGCGCTCCCGGCCGGGGGCTTCACTCTCGACGACCTGCGGATCATGCGTCGTCTGCGGCGGACTGCTGGCCCTCGAATCGCGTGAATGGTCGCTTTCGGGTCACGGATGCGACACCTTGCGCGATTCGAACGCCGATCTGATCGTCAGAGGGAGTGCGCCAGCTCGACGACGCGGGTGAGCTGGTCGGGGTCCGTCTCGGGCGGGACGCCGTGTCCGAGGTTGAGGATGTGGGCTCGCGCCGCTCGACCGCGATCGATCACGTCGCGCACATGAGCCTCCAGCACCGACCACGGGGCGGCGAGGAGCGCAGGATCGATGTTGCCCTGCACCGTGACGTCCGGTCCGAGGATCGCGGCCGCCTCATCGAGGGGCTGCCGCCAGTCGACACCCACCCCGTCGGCCACACCGTCGAGACGCATGTCGGCGAGGAACGGCCCCGTGCCGACGCCGAAGTGGATGGTCGGAAGGCTGATGTCTGCGAGCGCGGCGTGGGAGTGCGGAGCCACGAACGCGCGGTAGTCGGCGGTGCTGAGCGATCCGGCCCAGCTGTCGAACAGCTGCACGACGGAGGCCCCCGCGTCCCGCTGGGTCTCCAGGAAGCGACGGGAGACACGCGCCAGCCATCCGGCCAGCCGGTTCCACGATTCCGGGTCGGAGTGCATCATGGCCCGCGCGCGCAGATGCTCCTTGGAGGGGCCGCCCTCGACGAGGTAGGCCGCGAGCGTGAACGGCGCACCGGCGAAGCCGATCAGCGGGGTGTCGCCCAGCTCCGCCGTGACGATGCCGACCGCCTCCGCGATGGCCGTGCCGTCCAGGTCGTCCGGATCGATGGCGGTGACACGATCGACGTCGGATGCCGTGCGCACCGGGTCCGCGAACACCGGACCACGCCCGGGCTCGATCTCGACGTCGACCCCGGCCAGACGCAGCGGGATGACGATGTCGCTGAAGAACACCGCCGCGTCCACCCCGTGGCGGCGCACCGGCTGCAGCGTGATCTCGGCAGCGAGATCCGGGGTCAGGCAGGCGTCGAGCATCCGGGTCCCGACGCGCAGGTCACGGTACTCGGGCAGCGACCTGCCGGCCTGCCGCATGAACCAGACCGGGGTGCGGGCGGGACGGTCGCCGGCGAGGGCGCGCAGAAGCGGGGCGTCGGAGAGGGCCATGTCCCCATCCTCGCATTCCGCCCTTATGGAGCCGCCGAGTCGGGCCGCGCGACTCCCCGCTCTCCGCGCTCCGGTACAATCGAAACGTGCTGCTGTGTGTGACGGCGAGTCACAAGACCGCCTCCTTCGAACTGCTCGAACGCCTGAGCCGCACCCCCGACGACGTCGCTCCCACTCTCGTGGGCATGACGCCGTGTGTGCAGGGTGCCGTGGTCTTGGCGACGTGCAACCGGTTCGAGGCGTACGTCGAAATGGACGAACCGGTGACCGCAGCCGGTGCGATCGGCGTCGAGGCCGTCATCGAAGCGGTCGAATCCGCGACGGGCATCCCAGCCGCCGAGCTCGACGGAGCCTACGCCGTGCACTCGGGGCGCCGCGTCGCCGAACACCTCTTCTCGGTCGCCTCCGGCCTCGAATCCGTCGTCTCCGGCGAGGGCGAGATCGCCGGGCAGGTCCGCCGCGCCCTCACGTCCGCGCGCAAGGACGGCACCACCTCCCCCGAACTCGAACGCCTCTTCCAGCGTGCGAGCCAGGCGCAGCGCAAGGTCAAGAACGTCACCGCCCTCGGCCGCGCGGGCCGCTCGCTCGTGCGCCTCGCCTTGGAACTCGCCGACAGCCGGATCGCCGACTGGGCCGCCGAGCGCGTGCTGCTGGTCGGCACCGGAGCCTATGCCGCGGTCACCCTGGCCACGCTTCGTGAGCGCGGTGCCGTGAACATCTCGGTGTACTCGCCCTCGGGCCGCGCCGAGGTCTTCGCCGCGAAGCACGGCATCCGTCCGATCGCCGCCGACGAGTACGCCCGCACCGCCGCACGCTCGAGCCTGCTCATCACGTGCACCACCGCCACGGAACCCGTGCTCGGCCCCGAGCACCTGCAGCTTCCGACCGGACCCGCCGCGGTCGGCTGCCCCGTCGGCGCCCACAGCCGGCTCGTGGTCGACCTCGGCATGCCGCGCAACGTCGACCCCGCCGTCGCCTCGCTCGAGGGCGTGGCCCTGCTCGACCTCGAGACCATCCGCCTCCACGCACCGCTCGAAGAGCTCCAGGCGACGGATGCCGCGCGCACGGTCGTCCGCGAAGCCGCCGAGACCTTCCACGTGGTGGGCGCACGACAGAGCGTGACCCCCTCGGTCGTGGCCTTCCGCTCGCACATCTTCGAGTTGCTCGAGCGTGAGATCGATCGTGCTCGCGCACGCGGCGACGAGGACGGCAAGGTCGAGCAGGCTCTGCGCCACCTCTCCGGCGTGCTGCTGCACACCCCGACCGTGCGCGCGCACGAGCTCGCCGCCGCCGGTCGCGCCGACGAGTTCACCGCCGCGCTGTCCGCGCTGTACGGCATCGCGCCCGAGGCCGAGACCTCCGCCGCGGACGACGCCGCGACCGCCTGACACGCTCCGGCGCGGGGTGGGACACTGGAGGCATGGCCCTTCACATCACCGGAGACACCGCCGCCGACGACCTGCTCACGAACAACCCGCTCGCCCTGCTGGTGGGGATGCTGCTCGACCAGCAGGTTCCGATGGAGACCGCATTCGCCGGTCCACTCAAGATCGAGCAGCGCACCGGAGCTGCCGACGCCGCGACGATCGCCCACATGGCGCCGGACGAGTTCCTCGAGGCCTTCAAGCAGACCCCCGCGGTGCACCGGTTCCCCGGATCGATGGCGACCCGCGTGCAGACGCTGTGCCAGACCCTCGTCGACGACTGGGACGGAGACGCCGCCGCGCTGTGGACCCAGGGAGACCCGTCGGGACCCGAGGTGCTGAAGCGCCTGAAGGCGCTCCCCGGCTTCGGCGAGCAGAAGGCCAAGATCTTCCTCGCGCTCCTGGGCAAGCAGTACGGCTTCACGGGCGAGGGCTGGCGCGAGGCGTCCGCCCCCTACGGCGAGGACGGCTCCTACCGCAGCGTCGCCGACATCGTCTCGCCGGACTCGCTCACGAAGGTGCGTGAGCACAAGAAGGCCATGAAAGCCGCGGCCAAGGCACCGAAGTGAAGCCGACCGGGGATGACGTCGCGGGGCTCATCGCCCGCTCCTCCCCCGCGGTCCGCCGTCGGGACGCCGAGACCCTGACCGCGCTCCTGCAGGAGATCACCGGACGCGAACCGCAGACCTGGGGCACGATCATCGGGTTCGGCTCCTGCCACTACCGCTACCCCACCGGCACGGAGGGTGACAGCGGGCTGCTCGGTTTCGCTCCGCGCAAGGCTGCGACGACGATCTACCTGTTCGACGGAGTGGCCGCGCACGCCGAGGCCCTGGCCGAGCTCGGACCGCACACCACGGGCGTCGGATGCCTGTACATCAAGGATCTGGAGCAGGTCGACCTCGACGTGCTGCGGGGCATCCTCGAACGCTCACTGGCCTGGGTCGAGGCGGGCGGCACCTCCGAGGTGCAGCTCACCGTCACGGGCTGACACCGCACCGCGCGGCGCTGCCGCGGTGCTGCGGTGCTGCGGTGCTACGACGCTGCGGTGCTGCGGTGCTGCCCTCTTGATCGTCGACGCCCCCTCTCGTCGTCGAGACCCCCTCCTGCAGCCGTCTGCATGAGGGGGTCTCGGCGCGGAACGGGGGTCTCGGCGCGTGGGTGGGACGGGGCGGGGGGTCAGAGGTGCGGGGAGAAGAACGCGCGGAGGTCGGCGGCGAGCAGGTCGGGGCGCTCCAGAGCGGCGAAGTGCCCGCCCTCGTCGAAGCGGCTCCAGTGCACGATGTTCGCGTTGTCGCGCTCGGCGAAGACCCGGATCGTCTGGAAGTCGTCCGCGAACACGGCGACTCCGGTGCGGGCGGTGCTGACGCGCGGCTCGGCCCCTTCCTCGGCGGCGTCTGCCCTGGCGTTCTCGAGGTAGCTGCGCGACATGCCGGACGCCGCGTTCGCGAACCAGTTCACGCTGACCTCGAGCAGGATCTTGTCCAGAGGCACGAGCGACGTGCCGTTGCCGAACGAGTTGAACAGCTCGCTGTACGCGAGGAGTCCGACCGGAGAATCGCTGATCCCCACCGACACGGTCTGCGGGCGCGAGGAGTTCATGGCGTTGTACCCGCCGACCGACTGGAACCACTGCATGTGCTCGAGGCCGGCGTAGTCCGCGGGCTCCAGCTTCTCGAACTCCGCCGGGTCGCCCGAGGGGAACGAGAACAACTGCAGCACGTGCAGACCGAGGAATCCTTCGGGTTCGCGCAGCCCCAGCTCGCGGGCGACCATCGCCCCGTTGTCGGATCCGTGAATGCCGTAGCTGTCATAGCCGAGCCCCCGCATGAGGCGGTCGTACGCCTCCGCGACGCGTGCGGTCGTCCACCCCGCCGAAGCGAGCGGCTGTGAGAAGCCGTAGCCGGGCGCATCCGGGATCACGACGTCGAAGGCGTCCTCCGCCCGGCCGCCGTGCGCCACCGGGTCGACGAGTCGGTCGATCAGGTCGAGGTAGTCGATCGACGAGCCCGGGTAGGTGTGGGCGAGCAGCAGCGGTGTCGCTCCCTCGTGGGCCGAGCGCACGTGGAGGAAGTGGATCGTCTGACCGTCGATCACGGTGGTGAAGTGCGGGACGGCGTTGATCCGCTCCTGGGCGGCGGTCCAGTCGAAGTCGCGCCAGGCGGCGACGGCCTCGCGCAGGTAGGAGTTGGGGGTGCCGGCATCCCAGTCATCCGTCGGCGACGGCTGCGGAAGACGAGTGCGGGCGAGGCGATCCTGGAGATCGGCTACCTCGGCAGCGGAGACCGAGACGGTGAAGGGGCGGAAGGTGAGCGTCGTGTTTTCCATATCTCGAAGGTAGAAGGGCATTAGGTTGGATTCGTTCCTAATAAATGAACGACTTTCACGGAGTTCCGATGGCCGATCCGACCGCTCGTCTGCTCGCCCTTCTGGCCCTGCTGCAGACCGGCCCCGAGCGCTCCGGGTCCGACCTGGCCGACCGCCTCGGCGTCTCGGCGCGCACCATCCGGCACGACATCGAGCGGCTGCGTGACCTCGGGTATCCGGTCGACGCCACGCGCGGATCCATCGGCGGATACCGCCTGGGGGCCGGCGGGAAGCTTCCTCCGCTGCTCCTCGACGACGAAGAGGCGGTGGCGGTCACGGTCGGGCTTCGCGCCGCGGCCGGCATCGCGGGGGTCGCGGAGTCGGGCGCCCGGGCCCTCGCCAAGCTCGAGCAGGTTCTGCCGTCGCATCTGCGTCCCACGGTGGACGCCCTCCGCACCAGCGTCGACCGCGCTCCGGAGAACAACGACACCGACGCCCCGGATCCCGAGGAGGACGCCGCATCGCTGCAGGCCATCGCGCGCGCGATCCGCGACGAGGAGTGGTTGCGCTTCGAGTACGAAGGGGCGCCCGTGCTGGTCGAGCCCTATCGGCTGCTCACCTGGCATCGGCGCTGGTACCTGGTTGCGCGGGATCCGCACACCGCGGAGTGGGGCACCTACCGCGTCGACTGGATGGACCTGCGGATGCCGACCCACCGGCGCTTCGACCCGCAGCCGCTGCCCGGGGGCGACTACACGGCCTTCGCGATGCGGACCATCGCGGTGAGCGGGTGGATCGTGCACGCCCGACTACGGATCGACGCCTCGGCGGAGGCCGTGCTCGACCGGATCCATGCCGCGGTCGGTGTGGTCGAACCGATCGACGAGGAGCACTGCATCCTCGTCACCGGCGCGGACAGCCTCGACACGGTCGCCGCCTACATCGGGATGCTCATGATGGACTTCACAGTCGAGAGTCCGCCCGAGCTGATCCCCCGCCTCCAGCTGCTGTCCGAGCGCTACGCGCGCGCGGTGGCCGGCAGCTGATCCCTCCCCCTCCGTGCCGAGACCCCGCCAGATTGCCGAGACCCCCGCCTGCAGACGTCAGCAGGCGGGGGTCTCGGCGGGGCTCGGGGGTCTCGACCACCAGGCGGGGGTCTCGACGACCCGGAAGTCAGGGGCTCAGGCGCCGCGCAGACGCTCCGCGAGGTACGCGTGCAACTGGTCGATCGAGACGCGCTCCTGCGCCATGGTGTCGCGATCGCGCACGGTGACGGCGCGGTCCTCGAGCGAGTCGAAGTCGACCGTGACGCAGAACGGGGTGCCGATCTCGTCCTGACGACGGTAGCGGCGACCGATCGCCCCCGCATCGTCGAAGTCGACGGCCCAGGAGCTGCGGAGCGTGTCGGCGACCTCACGCGCGAGAGGAGACAGCTTCTCGTTGCGCGAGAGTGGCAGCACCGCGGCCTTGACGGGCGCGAGGCGCGGGTCGAGCTTGAGCACGGTGCGCACGTCGGTGCCGCCCTTGGCGTTGGGCACCTGCTCCTCGCGGTAGGCATCTACGAGGAACGCCATCATCGCGCGGGTGAGGCCGAACGAAGGCTCGATCACGTACGGGGTGTAGCGCTCGCCCGTGGCCTGGTCGAAGTAGGTCAGGCTCTGCCCCGACGCCTCGCTGTGGCTGGACAGGTCGTAGTCGGTGCGGTTGGCGACGCCCATGAGCTCGCCCCACTCCTTGCCCGCGAAGCCGAACTTGTACTCGACGTCGATCGTGCCGGCCGAGTAGTGCGCGCGATCGTCTTCCGGCACGTCGAACTGGCGCATGTTCTCGGGGTCGATGCCCAGATCGATGAACCAGTTCCAGCAGGCCTCGACCCAGTGCTCGAACCACTGCTGTGCGTCGGCGGGCGGCGTGAAGAACTCGATCTCCATCTGCTCGAACTCGCGCGTGCGGAAGATGAAGTTGCCCGGCGTGATCTCGTTGCGGAACGCCTTGCCCACCTGGCCGATGCCGAACGGCGGCTTCTTGCGACTCGCGGTGAGCACGTTCGAGAAGTTCACGAAGATGCCCTGCGCGGTCTCGGGGCGCAGGAAGTACAGGCCCGACTCATCGTCCACGACGCCGAGGTAGGTCTTCACCAGGCCGGAGAACGCCTTGGGCTCCGTGTACTGCCCCTTGGTGCCGCAGTTCGGGCAGGGGATGTCGGCGAGGCCGTTCTCGGCCTTGCGCCCCTTGCGCGCCTCGAAGTCCTCGATGAGGTTGTCGGCACGGAAGCGCTTGTGGCACTGCAGGCACTCGACCAGCGGGTCGGTGAAGGTCGCGACGTGACCCGAGGCCTCCCACACGCGCTTGGGGAGGATGATGCTGGAGTCCAGGCCGACCATGTCGCCACGGCCGCGCACGAACGTCTGCCACCACTGACGACGGATGTTCTCCTTGAGCTCCGTCCCGAGGGGGCCGTAGTCCCAGGCCGACCGGGAACCGCCGTAGATCTCACCCGCTTGGAACACGAACCCGCGGTGGCGGGCGAGGGCGATGACCTTGTCGAGGCGGGACTGTTCGGCCATGGTGGCTCCAATGGTCGGATGCGGGAGGAGACCCGTGAACACGGGCACCCCATTCTATCCGTCGCCCCGTGGCGACCCTGGCCCCGACGGCCGCACGGGAGTACCGTCCTGACATGAGCACTGCAGCGCGAGATCAGCGGGCCCGCAACGACGACACCCGCTTCTTCGGCCAACCGTGGGCTCTGGTGCACATCTTCGGCGTGGAGATGTGGGAGCGCTTCAGCTTCTACGGCATGCAGGGCATCCTGCTCATCTACCTGTACTACTCGGTCTCGCAGGGTGGCCTCGGCCTCCCCGAAGCCGTCGCCGGCGGGATCGTCGGCGCGTACGGCGGTGCGGTCTACCTGTCGACCATCCTGGGCGCCTGGCTCGCCGACCGCCTGTTCGGGTCCGAACGGGTGCTCTTCGTCAGCGCGATGGTGATCGTGGCCGGCCACGTCGCCCTCGCCCTGCTCCCGGGCTTCGTCGGCGTGGGCGTCGGCCTGGTGCTCGTCGCTCTCGGCTCCGGCGGCCTGAAGGCGAACGCGACCTCGGTCGTCGGCAGCCTCTACACCCCGGAGGATCCCCGCCGGGATGCGGGCTTCTCGCTGTTCTACCTGGGCATCAACCTCGGCGCGTTCCTGGGCCCGATCCTGACCGGCATCCTGCAGTCCTCCCTCGGTTTCCACTTCGGTTTCGGACTCGCGGCCCTGGGGATGACCTTCGGCCTCGTCCAGTACTCGTTCGGACGTCGCGCCCTGCCCTCCTCGGTCCGCGAGGTGCCGAACCCGCTTCCGACGTCCCGCTACCCTCTCGTCGGGATCATCGCCGTCGTCGCCGTCGCCCTCATCGCCGTCCTGGTCCTGACCGGGCTGATCCGCGCAGACAACCTCGCGACCCTGGTCATCGGCGGCACTGCGATCGCCGCCGTCGCCTATTTCACCGTGATCCTGTCCAGCCGCCGCATCGACACCACCGAGCGCTCGCGGGTGTGGGGGTTCCTGCCGCTGTTCGTCACCAGTGTCGCGTTCTGGTCGCTGTACCAGCAGCAGTTCACGGTCCTGACCGTCTACTCGGACAAGCGCCTCGACAGGAACCTGTTCGGCTGGGAGATGCCCGTCTCGTGGGTGCAGTCGATCAACCCCGTCTTCATCATCATCCTGTCGGGAGTGTTCGCCGCGATCTGGACCCGACTCGGAAAGCGCCAGCCCTCGACACCGGTGAAGTTCGGACTGGCCGCGATCATCATGGGATCGGCGTTCCTGCTGTTCCTGCCGTTCGCCGGAGGGGGCGAGAACTCCACGCCGCTGCTGGCGATCGTCGGGATCCTGTTCGTCTTCACGGTCGCCGAACTGCTGCTGTCACCGGTCGGGCTCTCGGTGGCCACCAAGCTCGCGCCCGCCGCGTTCCACACGCAGATGGTCGCGCTGTTCTTCCTGTCGATCGCCCTCGGCACGGCGATCTCCGGATGGCTGGTGCAGTTCTACAACCCGGATGACGAGGTGCCGTACTTCTCGATCCTCGGTGGCATCGCCATCGTCGTCGGGATCGGCCTGCTGCTCAGCGTGAAACCCGTCCTGAAGCTCATGCGCGGGGTGCGCTGATCGCGCCGCCGCGGAAGGCGGTCAGGCCGTGAAGAGGTAGCCGCGCGCGTTGTCGTAGCCGGCGACCTTCAGTCCGCTGCCGAGCAGACCTTCCATCTGGGCCCGCAGACGGAGCCGCCACTCGTGTGCGGCCGCCGGGTCCGCGATGCGCAGCGCCTCGATGTCCGCCGGGATCTCCAGGGTCTCGACGACCTCGTCGTCTGCCGGCGGCTTGGCGATGTCGGCGAGGGCCCACTCGACATCGAGCCGGTCGCTCTCGTCACCCGCGTCCCCGCCGCCGAAGATCCCGTAGCGGTTCACCGAGTATCCCGTCGCGCGTGCGCCGAGCACCGCGAAGAAGAAATGCGCGTTGCGCGCGACCAGCGGATCGAACACCCAGGTGATCCGACCGACGTCGCGGGAGAACGCCCACTGACGCTGGTGCTCCTTGAGCTCACGCCCCCAGCCGCGACCCCGATACTCGGGGAGCAGGGCCGTGATGTGCGAGTGCATCGCCCGCCGGGCGGGTTCGCCGAAGAACGCGATCGATGCCCCGACCATGCGCTCCTCGTCGCCCTCGCCGTCGAAGAAGCCGACGACGTAGTTGCCCGACTGCTGCAGGGCGCGCAGGGTGCCGGCATCCACCACGCGCTGCGGACCCCGGATGGAGTCGAGCAGGCCCTGCGCGTCGAGGATGAGTTCAACGGTGTCGAGATCACGGATGGTTCGCACGCACCCAGTCTGCCCCTCGTCGGCCCGTTCGAGGAATCGACGGGCCCGGATCAGCGATAAGGAAAGGCCTCCCCGCCACCCGCCGCGAGCGCTTCCGCGACGATCCGGAGGTGTGCTTCGGCCATCTCCGGCGGCAGCGGCGGCAGGATCTCGTCCCAGAAGGCGAGCACGGCGCCGCGGCCCTGCATCATCCCCGCCGGGCGTCCCATCGCCCACAGATGCATGTGCGCGGAGCCGTCGTTCCAGCGACCGAAGTGGCAGCGCGCGACCCCAGGGACGCTCTTGACGGCCTGGGAGACCCGCTGCATCAGCGGACCCAGCGCGGCGAGCACATCGTGCGGGGCGTTCTCGAGCAGCCAATGCTCGCGCGGCGCGACCCCGCCGATGAACGGCAGACCGCCGACGTCCCATCCGGCACGCACTTGCCACAGCTCGTCGTGCCAGATCGTGTGCACGCTCGGACCGCAGTGCCCGCACTCGCCCGGGTCGATCTCTCCTCCGCGCGGCTTCTCCGGCACGAGCATCGGTTCGAGCGGACGCATCGTGATCGTCTCGAAGGCCCAGGGCAGACCCTCGGCGATCGCGGAGGCGTCGAGCACCTCGCCGATCGGGAGCCGGCGGTGGTATGCGGAGTCGGCGGGGTGCTGGTCGAAGGCGGCGTCATCGCTCATCCGCCCATGCAATCACGAACGGCGGAGCGCGCTCACACCTTCCTCAGCGCGTCCCGATCGAGTTGAGAGGCGGAGGTGAGCCCCGCCAGCCCGAGGGTGATGTCGATCTCGGCGAGCACGTTCCGCATGACCTCGCGCACACCCACCTCCCCCGCGATGCCGAGGCCGTAGGCGTAGGGACGGCCGAGAGCCACGACCGTCGCGCCGAGGGCGAGGGCGATCACGGCATCGGCGCCGCCCCGCACCCCCGAGTCGAAGACGATCGGCACCCGGCCCGCGACACGCTCCGCGATCTCGGGCAGCACGTCGAGCGTCGGCACCGAGCGGTCGATCTGACGGCCGCCGTGGTTCGAGATCCAGATCCCGTCCATCCCCGCATCGAGCGCCGCCTGGGCATCGTCGGGGTGCACGATCCCCTTGAGGATGATCGGCAGACTCGTCCACTCGCGTGCTTTCGCCAGGTCTTCCCCCGTGAGGGCAGGAGTGGAGAACACGTCGAGGAACGTCTCGACCGCAGCCCGCGGCAAGGGCGAGCGGAGGTTGTCGCGCAACGAAGCTCCGCCGGTGAGCGGCGCGCCCTTGCGGGCGATCATCAGGGCCGCGGCCACCGCCCGAGGTGTGACGCGGACGCCGGGCGCATCGCCCTTCGGCGCGGCGGCGCGCTCGCGCACCAGCTGCTGGAACACCGGATCACTCGTGTACTGCGCGATCCCCATCCCGCGGGTGAACGGCAGGTACGCGAGATCGAGGTCGCGGGTGCGCCAACCGAGCAGGTGCGTGTCGAGGGTGATGACGATCGCTTCGCACCCGGACTCCTCGGCGCGGGCGAGCAGCGAGCGGTTGAGGTCGTCCGACGCCGACCAGTAGAGCTGGAACAGCCGGGAGCCGTGCGGTGCGGCATCCGCCACCTCCTCCATCGGGAAGGAGGCCTGGTTCGAGAGCGTGTACGGGACGCCGAGGGATGCCGCGGCACGCCCGACCGCGAGGTCGGCCTCCGCGTGGGCCATCTCCATCACCCCGAGCGGGGCGAGCAGAAGGGGCGTCGGGCGCATCCGCCCCAGGAACTCCACGCCGAGGTCGCGGGTCGAGACGTCACGGAGCGGCCTCGGCCAGACCTGCCAGCGGTCGAACGCCCGACGGTTGGCCGTCATGGTGCGCTCGGAACCCGCGCCACCGGCGATGTACGCGAACGCTTCGGCGCTCAGCGCCTTGCGGGCCGCAGCCTTGAGGGCCACGGGGTCGATCGGCACCGCGGGCTTCGTCCCGCTGATGCCCGCGCGGTAGATGTCGGACTGGGTACGCCGGGAGATGCCGCGGTGGGCGGCGGGATCGTCCGGAGCGACGCTGCTCGTGACCATGCCCACATGCTAACCAGCGCCGGACGGCCCCGCATCGTCCGATCGCCGATAGCCTGAGCCGGTGGGTGCGAGCGACGACAGAGCCAGGAAGCGTCTCTCCCGCACCCCGCCGAAGTGGGCGATCGTCGCGGTCCTCGCGTTCGCCGGTCTGTGCTCGTCGTTCATGTTCACGCTCGTCGTCCCGTTGCAGGCCGAGCTGCCGCAACTGCTGAACGCCTCCCGCGAGGACACCACCTGGGTGGTCACGATCACGCTGCTCGTCGCCGCGGTCGCCACCCCCATCTCCGGCCGCCTGGGTGACATGTACGGCAAGCGCCGGGTCGTCATCGCCCTGCTCGCGCTCCTCATCCTCGGCTCCGTGATCGCCGCGGTGTCCGGCTCGATCGTCGGCGTGATCATCGGTCGCGCGCTGCAGGGGGCCGTGACGGGCGTCGTCCCCCTCGGCATCGCCATCATGCGCGACGTGCTGCCGCCCGAGCGGCTCGGCACGGCCGTGGCCCTCATGAGCGCGACCATGGGCGTCGGTGGCGCCATCGGGATGCCCGTCGCCGCCCTGCTCGCCCAGAACGCCGACTGGCACATGCTCTTCTGGCTCGCGGCAGCGCTCGGCGTCGTCGGCCTCGCCCTCGTTCTGGCGGTGATCCCGGAGGACGTGCTCCGCTTCCCCGGTCGACTCGACGTGGTCGGTGCCGTCGGTCTCGCGATCGGCCTCACCGGGATCCTGCTCTTCGTCTCGCGAGGAGCGCAATGGGGATGGACCTCCGCGCTCACGCTCACCTGCATCCTCGGGGGAGTCGCCGTCCTCCTGGTCTGGGGCTGGTACCAGCTGCGCACGAAGGACCCCCTGCTCGATCTCCGGGTCGCCGCACGCCCGGCCGTCCTGTTCACGAACATCGCCGCGATCGGCATGGGGTTCGCGCTCTTCGCCTCGAACGTGACGTTCCCTCAGCTGCTCGAGATGCCGACCGTCGGCGGCGCGGGCTTCGGGCTCGACATGCTGGCGGCGTCGCTCGTGATCATGCCGGCGGGGCTCGTGATGATGGTCATCTCACCGCTCTCGGGCTGGCTCGAACGCACCGTCGGCCCCCGGCCGCTGTTCACGGTCGGCGCCGCGGCGATCGTGCTCGCCTACGTCTTCGTCCTGCTCTGGTCCTCCGAGGTGTGGCACATCTTCGTGGCCAACATCTTCATCGGCATCGGGATCGGGTTCACCTTCGCCGCGATGCCGATGATCATCATGCGCTCGGTGCCGGCGAACGAGACCGGGGCGTCGAACGGGCTGAACGCCCTGTTCCGCTCGGTCGGAACCTCGAGCGCCTCCGCCGTGATGGGCGGTGTGCTCGCGGCGATGAGCATCGATGTCGACGGGGTCGCCGTGCCCACGCGAGCCGCCTTCGAGGTGTGCTTCTGGCTCGCGATCGCGGCCGGCGTGATCGCCGTGGTGCTCTCGCTCTTCATCCCGAAGCAGCGCAGCTCCGAGCAGCATCCGTCCCTGCCCGGCTGAGCGCGGCGCGACGCCGCACCTCCGCGACGTGGACCGGCTCAGATCCTCCGGTAGGTGATGTGGGTGACCAAGGAGGTCGCGCGCACCGACACCCGTTCGAGCCGCTGCGGAGGCACCCCCTCGAAGACGCGCTCCCCCGCCCCGATGATGCACGGCGTGATGTGCAGGCGCAGCTCGTCGAGGAGACCCGCCGTGAGGAACTGGTTCACGGTGCGCGGCCCGCCGGCGATCGATATGTCCTGCTCCCCCGCGGCATCCCGGGCGAGCTCCAGTGCCCTTTCGATGCCGTCGGTGATGAAGTGGAAGGTCGTGCCGCCCTCCATCTCGATCGACTCGTGCGGATGATGCGTGAGCACGAAGACGGGGTTGTGGTACGGCGGGTTCGGACCCCACCAGCCACGCCAGTCGCGATCCCATTCCCCCCGCACCGGGCCGAACATGTTGCGGCCCATGATGGTCGCCCCCGAGGTGACGATCGCGTCGACCTCGGCCTTGTTCTCCTCGTAGGCGTCGAACATCCAGTTGTGCAGCCAGGAGTCGTCGACATCGCCGAACGGTCGCTCCTCCGTCTGGTTCAGACCGGTGGCGTAGCCGTCGGCAGAGACGGCGAGGTCGCTGAAGATGATGCCCATGCGTGACTCCTCCTCGGATGCGGACGCCCTCCGGTCTACGCGAACCGAGGCCGTCCGTCAACGGGAGATCGTGCGCGGGTCGGGGTCGTCTGCGCGCGGAGGGCGCAGCCGACCCGGGATCGAGGCTATCGACGCTCGCCTCGCCGAAGGTCTGAGGCTACGCCTCTGCATCTGCCGTGGCATGAATCGCAGTCAGGGCCTCAGTAGTGCGCGTGGGCTTCCTCCACTGACCACGGGCTATGAATCCCAACGCGGTTTCGTGGTCGCGCCCGTGGGGTGTCGGTACCGGATGTCAGAATGACACCATGGCCTCCGCTCACTGTGCATACTGCCGACGATACGTACACCTCACCCCGAAGTGGGCGGAGTCGATGACGTATCGGCAGGATCATGAAGACGGGACGTACTCCACGATCTCACTGCTGCAGGGCGTCGCAGTCTGCGACCACTGCCAGCGAGCGAGCCTTGGCTATGCAACTGAGTATTCCTCGGCCTCGTCGTACGCCACTAATAACCTCGAACACACCGCCGACGAGCACATCACTTGGGTACCGAAGGCCGGCGAAGCCAAGGAGAAGGGCATCACGTCTGGCCGACTCGTGTCGAAGATCGATGAACTCGCGACACAAGGGCTTGTCCGCAACAGCACGAAGGATGCCGCTCACGAGATCCGACACCTGGGCAACGACATGGCGCACGGCGATATCGAGGACAGCCCGGCACAAGTCGATGTGGATGATGTGCTGGCACTCATGGATGAGGTGCTGAACGAGGTGTTCCAAGGCCCGGCTCGTACAGCCCGCGTCCGTGCCCGTCGCGATGGCACAGCGACCATCTGAAAGCACCCCTAGGAAACGCACTGGGTGCCTCTCGTGTGCCCTGGGGCTACCCGACACCTTGACCAAGCACTGCTGTCGCGCCAGCAGGACACCGAGGACGCGAACAGAGACATGCACCACCAGCCCGCCATTGGCTTCGAGTGTCAGCGCGTACTGAGACCATGTTGATATGACGGAGCGCGAAGGGCGCAAGTTCACGTTGTCAGCAGACGACTACAGCATGTGGGTCCTTGACTGGAGGGCGAAGCAGATCCGCATCGTCATGCAATCGGGCGAAGAGCACCTTGCTCCGATGGACGCGGATGAGCGACGCCCGAGCGACGAGATAACGCGATCCTTCTTCGACTGGGATCGCTGGTGGCTGACCACCGAGACTGAGAGAGGCGACCTCGTCTTCTGCGAGGTATGGAGTCCGGTCGGCGACCCAGTCAAGGGGCGACCGTCGGTGTATCTCGACCAGCTTCACTGGAGCACGATTGCGAAGACGCTGGTCAAGCCTGAGGCCCTGTCAGAAGCGGACCGCACCGCCGCTCGGCGCATCATGGAGCTTAGCTATGACGGTGGCATTCGACTCCCCCTCTCCTCGGCGACGATGCAAGAGACCGCCGCCTTGTTCGGAGACAGGCGCTACGAGGTCGGGATCGCCATCGCATCCCTCAGCGGCGGGTGGCAACTCCGCGATCCCCTGGAGCTCCGCCGCCGGGAGTTCGCCGCGTGGTTCGCCGAGCGTCTCTCTTTGGATGCGCCTGTTCCTGCGTCTGATGCAGTGACACTCGCCCCCAGAAGCGTCTTTGGCGACCGTATCGGGTCTGTGGCAGGGGACGACCTGAGCGACAGCATGCGCCAGTTTGTCGACGCTCTCACTTGGCCTTCGGTGCTCGTCTCAATGCTGATTGACCCTGACCCAATCGCCGGGGTGCCGCCCACGCGATGGGCCGAAGTCAACGGCGACATTGCTAAGTGGATGGCTTCAATGTCGCGGGAACAGCGAGCATCGGCGGCAACGTGGGCCGCTATCCAGGACAACGAAGGCTTGATGTCGTCTGCTCTTTCTCTTCTCGGCGACCCTTCCACGCTGGTCGGCCGCCTCAAGCGAGAGGATCTTGCTGACGCCGTGACCGATACTCGTTTCGGAGGCCTATACACCGCGATCATGGGCGAGCGGCATCGCGACCCGAACCGTCGATGGCTACCCAACGATCTCAACGACATCATGTTCCTGACCTGCGCTGCCGCATACTGCGACTATGTTGCGGCCGAGCGGTCAACTGGTCGCCAAGTGGCTCAGGTGTTGGCGCGACGCAAGGTGGAGCCGAACGTCTACACCACCCTGCCTGGCCTTGTCGAAGCACTCGACCGTGACGGCGTTCGTACGGTGTCCGAGGTCGAGAAACTATAGCTCTGTCGCTCACAACAGTGGTTTGAAAGCGCACACGGCTGGCTCTGGTCCTCGCTGAGAGCTGCGCGTTGTAGAACACGGCGGTGCGCCCGAGGCACCTAGTTGCGCCATCCATTCGAGTCTCGAGGTCGCAGAACCACCGTCAACGGGAGATCGTGCGCGGGTCCGGGTCGTCGTGCCGCGGAGGGCGCAGCCGATCCGGGATCGGCCAGGCCAGCACGAACTGCGCGGTCGCCGGACGGGTCATGTCGCCGAAGTCGTCGATCTTCACCACGATCCGCCCCGGCACACCCTCCTCGTCGGGAGTCACCTCGAGGAGGCGCACGCGCAGCGGACGGTCGTCCTCACCGTCCAGCATCCACGGATCCGCGAGCCACGCGATCCCGTGCTCCTCCAACGCGGCCTCGGCATCGAGCCATTCGGCGGGAGCACCGACACGGCGTCCGAGCACGTCGACAGCCACCCAGTCGTCTCCGGCAGGGTGGATCCATCCGAGCAGCTCGCCGTCGTCGCGGCGATGCGGGGTCCAGTCAGATCGTGGCATCCCTCGATGCTAGCGACGTGCCGTGCGCGTCAGTGCGTGTACTCCATGAGTTCGACACCGAGCACGCGGAAGGCGTCGTGCGCACGAAGCCGGTGCGTGATCGAGAGGTCGTCGAAGCAGACGATGAGCGAATAGGCGACCCCGGCGCGAGGACCGGCGAGCACACCCGCCTCCGCACGCACCCCTCGGTCGCGACCGGTCTTGTTCACGAACAGCAGGCCGTGCGCATCGTGATCGTGCGCGAACGGATCGAGGCCCGTGGAGGCCGCGACCAGGCTCAGGTCCTGGTTCAGGCTCAGCCACTCCGACACCTGCGCGCTGACGGCGGCGTCGACGACCTGCGAGTTCACCAGCGCCGAGAACAGCCCGGCGAGTTCGCGCGCCGAACCGACGGCGACCTGCGGAGCGTCGTCGGGGCCACGACGGTCGCGGAAACGGTCGAGCAGCGCCGTGCGACGGAGCCCGAGGGACTCGATGCGCTCGCGCACCCGTTCGTGCCCGACCTTCTGCAGCAGTGCGTTGACCGCGATCGGGTCGCCCGCGGTCGCCGCCAGCACGGCGAGGTCCTCCAGCGGAAGCGCCGGGGCATGCAGGTGTCGCCAGAGCCCCGAGGTCTCCACGGCATCGACGTTCTCGCGCTCGACGATCTCGAACGGGTCCAGCGCACCGCTCTGGAAGCCCGCGGCCACCTCGATGAGCAGCGGGACCACGCCGAGCCCCGCGACGGGCATGGTCACATGGTCGTCGCCGGCCAGGACGTGCACATGATTGTCGAGGTCGACGACGTGTACCGAGACCTGCGCGCCGGAGTCCGCGAGCCCCTCCAACGACCGGAGCGTGGCGGTGAACGACCGTCGCCCGGCGGCTGCGCGCCGAGGGAGCCGACGGCTGGTGCGCTGCGAGCGGCGACCGCCGGACGACTCCGGGGCACCCCTGAGAGACTCGGGGACCGAGGAGTTGCGGAACCCATCACCAGGCTCGAGAGCGCCCACGCTGATCCTTAAGGGGGGTGGATTTGCGGGATACCGAGGGAAGACGCTCCCCAGCGGCAGGGCTATCGTAACCCCACCGCCGGGGGATGCTTCACAGAGTGTGACGTTTGGTCACCAGATGGTCACCCGCGATGTCGCGGGCAGCCAGAGCGCGTCGCTCTCGGCCACCCCGAACGCCTCGTAGAAGGCGTCGATGTTGCGCACGATCTGGTTGCAGCGGAACTCGTTCGGCGAGTGCGGGTCGATCGTCAGCAGCCGCAGGGTCTCGGCGTCGCGGCTCTTCTGCTGCCACACCTGCGCCCAGGAGAGCAGAAGTCGCTGCACGCCCGTGTATCCGTCGATCACCGGCGCCTCCGCACCGTCCAGTGACAGTTCATACGCCCGGAGCGCGATGCCGAGACCGCCGAGGTCGCCGATGTTCTCCCCGATCGTGAGGGCGCCGTTGACGTGATGCTCGGCGTCGAGGCCCTCTGGAACGAGCGCGTCGTACTGGGCGATGAGAGCCTTGGTGCGCTCTTCGAACGCCGAGCGATCCGCATCCGTCCACCAGTCCTGCAGTCGGCCGTCGCCGTCGTAGCGGCTGCCCTGGTCGTCGAAGCCGTGGCCGATCTCGTGACCGATGACCGCGCCGATGCCGCCGTAGTTCGCGGCCGCATCACGACCGGCGTCGAAGAACGGGTACTGCAGGATCGCCGCGGGGAACACGATCTCGTTCATGGACGGGTTGTAGTACGCGTTGACCATCTGCGGCGGCATGTGCCACTCGGTGCGGTCGATGGGCGTGCCGACCTTGTCGACGTTGCGATCGTGCTCGAAGATCGCCGCGCGGCGCACGTTGCCGAACAGGTCGTCCCGGTCGATCTCGAGGCTCGAGTAGTCGCGCCACACCTCGGGATGCCCGATCTTCGGCGTGAACGAGTCGAGCTTGGCGAGCGCGCGCTCACGGGTCTCCGCGGTCATCCACTCGAGGTCGGTGATGCTCCGGCGGTAGGCCTCGATGAGGTTCGCGACCAGCTCGTCCATCGCGGCCTTCGCCGTCGGCGGGTAGTGCCGCTCGACGTACACCTTGCCGATCGCCTCGCCGAGGGCCCCCTCGGCGAGCGAGACGCCGCGCTTCCAGCGCTCGCGCATCGTGGGGACCCCGGTGAGCTCGGTGCCGTAGAACGAGAAGTTCTCCTGCACGAGATCGTCGGTCAGGTACGGTGCCGCCGCGTGCACGACCTTCGCCCGCAACCACGCCTTCCAGTCGTCGAGACGCTCCGGGGTCAGCAGCGAGCCGAGGCCCTCGAAGAAACTCGGCTGCGACACGACGACCTCGTCGAACGCGCCGGGGTTCGACGGCGAGACGGCCTCCCGCCACGGCGTGAGGTCGACACCGGCGAGCTCCTGGAGCTCGTCCCAGGTCTTGAGGTTGTAGGTCGCGACCGCATCGCGGCTGCGCACGTTGTCCCAGTGATGACCCGCCAGCTCGGTCTCGAGCGCGATCGCCCGGTCGGTGTTCTCCGCCGCCTGCGGGACGCCCGCGAGCTCCAGCAGTCGCTCGAGGTGGGCACGGTACGCGGCGCGGGTGTCGGCGAACGTGTCGAGGCGGAAGTAGCTCTCGTCGGGGAGCGACAGACCTGCCTGCAGGAGCACCGGGAGGTAGCGCTCGGGGTTGCCGGGGTCGCCGTCGACGTAGAGTCCGATCACGGATGCACGACCGTCGCGGTCGTACGCGCCGACGGTGCGCAGGAACGCCGGGATGCCGTCGATCGCGTCGATCTCGGCCAGCGTCCCGGCGAGCGGGGTGACTCCGGCGGCATCGATCCGCTCGGTGTCCATGAAGCTCGCGAACAGGTCGCCGATCTTGCGGGCGAGAGTGCCCTCCGCTGCGTCCTGCGACTCCTCGACGATCGCACGCACGTCTTTCTCCGCCTGCTCGGCGAGGAGGTGGAAGGAGCCCCAGCGCGCCTTGTCGCCCGGGATCTCGGTGCGTGCGAGCCAGGCGCCGTTCACGTGGCGGTAGAGGTCGTCCTGCGGGCGGATGTCGGAGCTGAACTCATCAAGGGCGAGGCCCACGGGAAGAACGTCAGTCATGCGCCCCAGCCTATGACGCCCCTCCCCCACCGCGTCGAGGCGGGCCCGTCCGCCGTCACCATCCGGTCTGCAACAGGGACTGGACGATGATCGCGGCGACGACCTGCACCGCCAGCAACCAGCGGCGCGCCCGTTCGTCGAAGAGCGCCAGACCGATCGTGATCCAGGGCACGAACGGCAACCAGATGCGCTCCACCTCCGCCCGGCTCATGTTCGACAGATCGGCCAGGAGCACCATGAGCACTCCCGCGGCGCAGAGCAGCAGCACGATGGTGCGCGGCTCCCATCCGCGCCCTGACTCGATTCGGAGTTCCGGAACCTGACGCCGCTCTCGTGGTCCGCGGATCGCCCACGCCCCGACCGCCGCGAAGGCCGCACCGATCGCCGGCCCCGCGCTGACCGCGAACGCGGCGATGTTCCCCCACAGCCAGTACCCGGGCGGTCGGCGCGATGCCACCCCATCCCAGTAGCGCTGCTGCAGCACCGGGAACGCCTCCCACCAGGCGAAGCCGAAGACCGCGAACGCCCCCACGACGGCGATCGCCGAGACCGCGGCGATCGGCAGCGGGATCCACGACCTCCCCGCCACCAGCACGGCGACCGCGAGCACCCCCAGCAGGGGGAGGCCGTACGAGAGCATCACGCAGTATCCGAGCAGGAGGCCGGCCCCGACCGACCACGCGATCCGCGCGACACCACCCGCACGCGTCGCGAGCGCCAACAGACAGATGCCCCACGCGGCGACGGCCATGAACATGCCGTCGCCCGAGACCGCCACCCAGATCGCCGCGGGGGTGAACACCAGGAACGGAGCCGCACGACGGGCGAGGTCAGCCGCACCGAGAGCCCGCAGCGTGATCAGCACCGCCACCACGGTCGTGGCGCCCAGGAGCAGGACCACGAATCCGGCGGCGAGCGCGCTCCCGAGCCCCATCCGCACCAGGACGACGAAGAAGAGCAGGGCTCCCGGGGGATGGCCGGCGATGTGCACGGGCCAGTTGTCCTCATGCGCGTAGGGGATCCGCTCGATGTACTCGCGCAGCGTGGCCCCGAAGTCGTCGACCTCCCGTGCGGTCCCGAGGTACTCGTACCGGTGGTCGAGGATGGTGCCGATGCCGTCGAGCCCGTCCACCGTGGCGAGCGCGAACAGCCACAACGCGGACGCCGCGAACGCGAGCAGCAGCAGCCGCCCCCACCGGACCGAGGAGGCGAGCCGCGGACCCCAGATCACGCCGGCCACACCGAGCAGCACCGCCAGGGGTGTCCCCGGTCCGACTCTCGGCGCCCACTCCGCGTGCAGCGGCGGGAACGACTTGACGCGCACGTTCCATCCCGTGAGCGCCGGGATCAGGACCGCGGCCGCGATGAGCACGACGGCCGCGACCGTCCCCCAGACGGCGAGACGCGGCCCCGGACGCGTCGCGGCACCCGCCATCAGACGTCCGCCCCCGTGCGAAGCGAGGCATGCGCGAACTCACGCACCCCCTCGTCGAAACCGACCTGCGGTCGCCACCCCAGCTCTCGGCCGATGCGATCCGCCGACGCGGTGATGTGGCGCACGTCGCCCGACCGGAACTCCCCCGTCCGCACCGGCGGCGGCCCTCCGAATGCCGCGGCGAGCGCGTCGGCGAACTCCCCGATCGTGTGCGGGACTCCCGTGGCCACGTTGAACGCCCGCGTGGTCCCGCGCTCCACACGATCCGTCCACTCGAGGGCGGCGAGGTTGGCGCGTGCCACATCCCGGACATGGATGAAGTCGCGTCGCTGCTGCCCGTCCTCGAACACGCGGGGGGCCTCGCCCCGCTCGAGGGCGGAACGGAAGATCGATGCCACTCCTGCGTACGGCGTGTCCCGGGGCATCCCCGGTCCGTAGACGTTGTGATAGCGCAGCAGCGCCGCCCGCCCTCCGTCATAGGCCCACGTGCGGGCCAGCAGTTCCTGCTCGAGCTTGGTCGCCGCGTAGGCGTTGCGCGGATCGCAGGGCTGCTCCTCGGGGATCGACATCGGTCGGAGGGGCTCCCCGGTGTGCGGCGATCGCGGCTCGAAGCGACCCGACTCCAGATCGGCCCGGCTCCGCGTTGCGGGCTGCACGAGACGATCCCCCTCCCGGTACAGCCCCTCGCCGTAGACGACCATCGACGACGCGAGGACGAGGCGTTCGATCCCGGCCTCCGCCATCGCCGACAGCACCACCGCCGTGCCGAGCGAGTTCGAGCCCACGTAGTCGGGGGCATCGTGGATGCTGACGCCGAGTCCGACCTTCGCCGCCTGATGACAGACCGCGTCGACCCCGCGCAACGCCTGGCGCACGGCGTCACGGTCGCGCACATCGGCAGCGACGAACTCGACCTGGCTTCCGCCTTCCGGCTCGGGGGCGGCGCTGCCGTGCACGTCGGGGCGCAGGGAATCGAGGATTCGAACCCGCCAGCCCGCGGCGATCGCCTCGTCGACGATCGCGGAGCCGATGAAGCCGGCTCCGCCCGTCACGAGCAGAAGTCGGCTCATGCTCGTGCCCCGATCAGTGCCGCGACCACCTGGGGCGCCAGGCGCTCGGGCGGCTCGTACCCCGGAGGGATGGCGGCGATGATCGCTGCGACAGCCGCGCTCAACCGCGGCTGCGCCTGTGCCATCACGGCGAACACGCGTTCCGCGGTGGCCGAGGTGTCATCCTCCGTCTCGCCGTGCTCGGTGTCGGTGTCGGTCACGATCGCGAGGTTCACGTGCGCGAACCCGAGCTCTGCGGCGAGCGCCGCCTCGGGCAGCTGGGTCATGTTGACCAGGGCGGCTCCCATCGCGCGGTGCCAGTCGGCCTCGGCGGCGGTCGCGAACCGCGGTCCCTGCACCACGACGCTGGTCCCCGCGGGGTGCACGCGCTCCCCCTGGTCACGGAGCACCCGGAACGCGATCTCGCGCAGATGCCGGTCGTAGGGCTCCGCGAACGGCAGATGCTGCACACCGGCGATCTCGATGTCCCCGTCGAAGTAGGTGTCGGCCCTGCCGTGCGTGCGGTCGATGAGCTGATCGGTCAGCACGAAGTCACCGGGCGCGAGCGATGACGCCAGCCCACCCACCGCGTTGGTCGACAGCAGCACCCGTGCCCCGAGCCGCCGAAGCCCCCACAGCAGCGCCCTGGCGTTGACCCGGTGCGGCGGCGCCCGATGCCCCTCCCCGTGCCGCGGCGCGAATGCCACCGCGCGTCCGTGCAGTCGCCCGACGACGATCTCGGGAACGACTCCCCACGGTGAGTCTGACGCGGGAAGGACTCGTCTGTCCCCGAGGTCGAGCGCTTCGAAACCCGATCCTCCGATCACGGCGAACTCGATCCGGCCCGGCTGCGCGTCAGTCATGCTCCCAGCGTGCCCGCGGAGTCGGCATACCGGCACCCCATTTCCTTACACCCCGATGACAGGTTCCCGATCCGCCCGCGTCCGGGCACGCCCGGTCCGCATACTGAGGACATGCGCGACGACCACTCGACCGGTTCGGTGACCGAACGGCTCTCCGTCGCGCTCCAGGATCGGTCGGAACGTGCGCAGCGAGCCCTGGGCTCCCCCCTGCGCACGACCCGGATGGCCGTCGTCATCGGCAGACTGCTCGGTCTCGCCTTCCTCGTGTGCTTCGTCACCGGCCTGTACAGCCACCTGCAGCAGGATCCGCTGCCCTGGCTGACGCTGCCGACGCGCCCGATCCACCTCTATGCCTGGAATCAGGGGATCCACGTCGTCGCGGGGTCGATGCTCATCCCGCTGCTCCTGGCGAAGCTGTGGATCGTGTTCCCGAAGCTCTTCGCCTGGCCTCCGGTACGCAGCTTCCCGCATCTGCTGGAGCGCCTGAGCCTGGCGGTGCTGGTGGCCGCCGCGCTGATGGAACCGATCACCGGGGTGCTCAACACCCTGCAGTGGTATCCGTGGGACTTCTCCTTCCGCCGCACGCACTTCGCGCTGGCCTGGGTCCTCATCGGGGCGATGGCCGTGCACATCGCGGTGCACCTCCCCGCGATCGTCACCGCCTGGCGCGCAGACCCGGACGATGACGATGCCGATGCCCCCTCCGATTCCGATGCCCGCTCCGATTCCGATGCCCCGTCCGATTCCGAAGGGACGGCGACGCGATGACCGCGCCCCTCTCCCGCCGCCGCTTCCTGGCCGGGGTCGGCGGCGCCTCCGCACTGTTCGGCGCCGCGGCGCTCGCCCACGCGGTCACGCCCATCGGCCCGTTCAGCCTGCGGGAGCCCCGCGCCCGCGCCGACAGCCCCCAGGATCTGCCCGTCAACCGTTCCGCGCGGCAGGCCGCTGTGACGGCGCTCGCCCTCGACCCGGAGTGGACGCTGACGGTCGCCGGCGTCGGGATGACCCGCGCCTTCACAGCGGCCGGACTCGAAGCCCTGCCGCAACGCACGGTCCGGCTCCCGATCGCCTGCGTCGAGGGGTGGACGGTCGACGCGTCCTGGACGGGTGTCCGCCTGCGGGATCTCCTCGCCACCGTCGACGCGCCCGACGACGCCACGATCCGCTTCCGCAGCCTGCAGCAGCGCGGCGCCTTCCGAGCCACCACGATGCCGCCTCAGTATGTCGGCGACCCTCTCACGCTGGTCGCCCTCCAGCTCAACGGGGAGCGCCTCGACCTCGACCACGGCTATCCGGCGCGCGTCATCGCCCCCGGGCGGCCCGGCGTGCTGCAGACCAAGTGGCTGTCCTCGATCGAGGTGGTGTGATGAGGGCCGGCAGAATCGCGCTCGCAGCCGTCGGGGTCGCCCTGCTGCTGTGGGGAGCCTGGCTGATGCTCTCCGCACAGGACTTCGCTCAGCTGTTCAGCGTCGCGGTCTGGCTGCTCGCCGTCGTCGTCGTGCATGACGGCCTTCTGACCGTCGTCAGCGCCGTGCGCCATCGCCTGCGGCCCCGGACCGCGACAACGGCACCCCGCGGGCACGTCGTCACTCGCGAGACGGATCCGGCAGACGGGTGAGGCTCACGAACGCCCGCCCCGACGTTGCGCTGATCAAGGCGCGCTCCCGCATCATGAGTCACGCCAGGTGAGGCCGTGGAGTTCCATCGCTTGAATCAGGTTCACATCGTCGGTGTCGACGATCCGAGAACTGATCTGATGGAGATGCCGACTCGCGGGGTCATCGCCGGGGCGCTCGAAGATCGCCCACAGCGCCAGGTCGTCACCGTGGCGAGAGCCGAATCGGACACCCTCCGCAATCGGCACTCCATCTTCACGTGTGAGGGCGTAGAAATCGACGGTCAGGCGGTGTGTGAGCTCTCGCGGGTACGCACGTTTCAGAGCTGCGGCGTCGAAGTCATCGAAGCCGAGCGACAGCGCAAGCCGCACATACTGCGGACGAAGCGCGGCGATCGTGGCGTCGGGAATTCGGCCACGTCTTGGGGGTCTTCGACGATGCCTTTGAGCATGTCGGAGCCATCCTCGTTCACATCGGGCCGCGAGTAGGCGAGCAACTCGACGAAGCACCCGAATGCAGAGTCAGCTGCATAGGTCGTGCGGAAGGCAACGTCAGGGTCGTCCCAGCGCGCGTTGCCGGCGTACCGCGGGTCGATCCATGCCCACGGGTCTGGCGCTCGGCCCACGCGCCAGATTGTCGCGCCGCCCGCTTCGACCAGCTGCAGCTCGGGTGCGGCCATCAGGCACCGACGAAGCTCTTGGCCGCGTTGAGCACTCGTGCCATTCCCTCGTCGGTGCGATCCTCGTGGAGCACCCGAGCCGGTGAGAGATCGCCCAGCTGCGGGTTCATCCCCTGGAACCAGGTCGCGGCGACACCGTCACCCTCACTCCGGTCGATAAGAGTCGCGACCTGGAATGCCAGCCGCAGTCGACGTTCCGTGTTCGCCGTAGGCATGCGGTCACCATCAGCCCACGAGCGCACCGCACGTGTCTCGGTGACGTTGGCAATGTAGGCGACGAGCTTCGCGCCGAGTCGCTCACGCAGATCTGACACGATCTGCGGCACCCCTTGGCGGATCGAGTCATTGAAAGCAGCGAGCTTGGTGGCCTCGATGGTTGCGGACATGACCTTAGGATACCAGCGATGCCATCAAAGATGGCATACGTGATCTCAGCTTAGATCCCAACCAAGAAAGCTGGATAAAGCGGCGGACCGGCCGTCACTCGTGACACGGATCCGGCAGACGGGTGAGGCTCACGAACGCCCTCCCCGACAGTGTCCACGTCTCGATGATCTGCAACCCCGTCCCGTGCACCCGATCGCGGAGTGCCGTCGCTCCGATCTCGTACCACGGGAAGGGCGAGCTCGATCGGCCGTCGATGTCGACGACGGTCGCCTGATACCCCCGGTCCCGCGTCGGGTGCGGATCGACTTCGACGATCACACGTCCCCCCGGACCGACGATCTGCCCGCACCGGGCGAGCAGTGCGTCCGGCTCGCCCCCGATGCCGATGTTCCCGTCCAGGAGCAGCAGCGTGCCCCAGGAGCCCTCCTGCGGCAGCGGATCGAACACGGAACGCTGCAGCGCGGGCAGGCCCTGCTGCCTGGCGTGCTCGACGGCGGACATCGCGACGTCGACCCCCAGCCCGAGGTGTCCGGCCACGATCGCGGCGTGGAGTATCCGCCCCGGCCCGCATCCGACATCGAGCACGGGCCCTCGGATCCGGGCGATCACCGAGTCGTCGGCAGCGTCCGCGGCGGCGAGGAAACGACCGACCTCGACCCGATGCTCGGTTCCCTCCCCGAGTTCGATCAGGCGCAGCATCCCTCCCCCGTTGCGCAGGGCGAAGTCGTAGGGCGCATCGCCTCCGGCGCCGAAGTGCGCGGCGGTCGCGTTGCTCATCCTCGCCCGTTCCCTTCGCCCGCGCGGCCGACGGCAGCCGTGGCCTCGAAGACATCCGAGAAGCGGGGAAGCAGGCCGGCGAGATGCCCCTGCGGAGACAGAACGGCCGCGACCTCCCGCAGCGAGGCGAGATCGTCGATGTCCGTGAGAGGAGGGGCGTCGCGCACGCGGAGCCACATCCGTACCAGGCGTCGGCGCTGATGCGCCCCGGTGTCCGACACCGACATCGGCACACCGCGGACGAGGTCCCCGCGCGAGCACGATCCCAACCGTCCGGGGCGAAGATCGTCGATCCCGAGGAGCCAGAAGCCTCCGTCGGTGGCCGGTCCGATCCAGGCGTCGACGTCTTCCGGCCAGTCATCGGCGAGTGCGCGCAGCAGCATCGGATCCAGCTGAGGGGTGTCCATGCCGACCAGGAGCACCCTCCCGGGAACGGAGTCCAGCGCTGCGCCGATCCGCTCGTCCAGCCCGCCCGAGACCTGGGGGATGACCCGGAAGCCCGCGGGAACGGATACGTCTCCCTGCCCGCAGACGACGACCGGGAGCCCGGTCGCCCCCACTGCGTCGAGCGTGTCGGCGAGGCTCGCCTGTGCGATGTCCGCCGCCTCCTCCAGCGTGAAGGGCGGATGCAGCCGGGTCTTGACCTTTCCCGGCAGACACTCCTTCGCCATCACGATGATCGTCGTCTCGGCGTTCATGCGAGCCTCCTCAAAGTGCGGTGCATATCCGACACCGCGATCAGGGTGCCCCGGACGGTTCCGGTGACCTTCGACCGGCCGGTCCGCGGGCGGTAGGAGACATCGGTCTCGCCGATGCGCAGCCCCTTCCGCCAGGCACGCAGCAGGAGTTCGAGGGGATAGCCGCTGCGCCGATCCTCCATCCCGAGGTCGAGGAGCATCTCGCGACGCCCGGCCCGGAACGGACCGAGATCGTGCATCGAGAGCCCGGTACGCCGACGCACCATCGACAGCAGCACCGTGTTCGCGAATCGCGCATGGATCGGCCACGCCCCTCGCCCACCGACACGGCGACGCCCGAACATGAGGTCGCTCTCGCCTCGATGCACGGGGCCCGCGAGCCGATCGAGCTCGGTCAGGTCGAACGATCCGTCGGCGTCGCAGAAGGCGACGACGGGTGCCGTGGCCGCACGCAGTCCGGCATGCACAGCGGAGCCGTACCCGCGCCGTGGCTCCTGGATCACCAGCGCTCCGAGACGACGCGCGATCTCCGCCGACCCGTCGGTGGAGCCGTTGTCGACGACGATCGCCCGCGCACCGGAGGGAAGGGCAGCCAGCACCCCGGGCAGCGCCTCCGCCTCATTCAGACAGGGGAAGACGACGTCGGTGGGAAAGGCCATATCGCGACGCTAGAGAAGATGTCCCCCCGGCGACATCCGTCAACTCTTACGAACCGAGGAAGGTTGCCCTCCGAGCGGGTGACGGGGAGGACCTCCGAACCTACGATGAGAGCATGTCCGCGCCGTCCGTTCCGCCTCCGCACCTCGCGGAACTCGCCGACCGCCGGGTGCTCGTGATCGAGGACGATGCGACGGTGAGCGAGGTCGTGCAGGCGTATCTGCGCGCCGCGGGGTACCTCGTCGATCACGCCACCGACAGCTTCACCGGTCTGGCATCGGCCGCGGCGAGCGCTCCCGACCTGATCGTTCTCGACCGGATGCTCCCCGGAATCGACGGCGCCGAGGTGTGCCGGCGGATCCGGGCCGCCTCGGACGTCCCGATCATCATGCTCACGGCCCTCGGCTCGGAGGAGGACCGCATCGACGGCCTGGAAGCCGGTGCCGATGACTACGTGGTCAAGCCCTTCTCTCCCCGGGAACTGGTCCTCCGCGTGAACTCGGTGCTGCGCCGGAGCCTTCCCGAATTCGCGCGGGAGGCTCCGTTCGACCTCGGCCCCTTCCACCTCGATCCCTCGGCCAGGATCGTCACTCGGGACGGCGTGCCGCTCGAGCTGTCGGTGCGCGAGTTCGAACTGTTCGCGTTCTTCCTCAAGCACCCGCGGCAGACGTTCGATCGGCCCACGCTGCTGCGTCGGGTCTGGGGATGGGAGATCGGAGACCTCTCGACGGTCACGGTCACCACCCGGCGACTTCGGGAGAAGATCGAAGACGACCCCGGATCCCCCACGGTTCTCGTGACGGTGTGGGGCGTGGGGTACCGCCTCGAATGGGAGGACCGCTGATGCCGTTCGCCGATGTCGTCACGATCGCAGCCATCGCTCTCGGATGGGCTCTCCTCGTCGGAGGGGCCGGCCTGCTCGCGCTGTGGCTGCTGCGCCGGCGCTCACTGATGCTGCAGCTGTGCATCGTGATCCTCGCCGTGGTGCTGTCCTTCGCCGCCGGGGTGCTCGCGGTCGCCGAGGCGATGTACATCTCTCCCCACGACCTTCTCGTCGTGGTCGTGGTGACCGCCATCTCCGCCGTCGTCGCGGTCGCCGTCGCCGTGCTGCTCGCGGCCCGGCTCGTCCGCGACGCCCGCTCGCTGCAGAGGCTCACACATTCGATCGGTGAGGGCGAACTGCTCGAGGACACGGGCGCCCTCCCCGTGAACACGGAGTTCGCCCGCGTGGCCGCCGAACTCGTCTCGACCAGTGAACGACTCGCGGCGGCACGCGAGGAGGTGCAGCTCCTCGATCGTTCGCGGCGCGAGCTGATCGCGTGGATCTCGCACGACCTGCGCAGTCCTCTCGCCGGGCTGCGGGCGATGACGGAAGCACTGGATGACGGCCTCGCCGAGGACCCTGCCCGCTTCCATCGTCAGATGCGCCGCCAGGTCGACCACATGAGCGACCTCGTCGACAACCTGTTCGAGGTCTCGAAGATCTCGTCCGGCACCCTGACCCTCCGTCTCGAACCGATGTCCCTGCACGATCTGGTCAGTGACGCGGTCGCCGAGCTGGCGCCGGTCGCCCGGGCGAAGGACGTGGCACTCGTCGAGCTGACCAGCCCGGATCACACCGTCGTCGGTGACGCGCGCGAGCTCGCCCGCGTGATGACCAATCTGCTCGCCAACGCGATCGAGCACACACCGGCCGGAGGGACGATCCGCATCAGGACCAGCCGCGAAGACGACGCGATGGTGCTCTCGGTTCAGGACACCGGCTCGGGCATCGCCCACGAGAACCTGACGAGCGTCTTCGAACCGGGGTGGCGGGGCACCGACGCGCGAACGCCCGGCACGAGCGTCCACGGCACGAGCGGTGCCGGTCTCGGGCTCGCGATCGCGCGCGGCATCGTCGAGGCGCACAACGGGGTGATCAGCGCGCACAACGCCGACGGAGGGTCGCGGTTCGACATCCGCTTGCCCGTGGGCGCCTGAGTCGGGCGGACGAGGTCCGTGCCAGGTCATAGGCTCGGAGGATGACCGCGCGCACCTCCCTCAACCGAGAGATCCTGCGCCTGGCCGTTCCTGCTCTCGGCGCGCTGGTCGCGGAGCCGGCCTTCCTGATCGTCGACGCCGCGCTGGTCGGACATCTCGGCACGACTCCGCTCGCCGGGCTCGGCATCGCCGCGGCCGTGCTGCAGACGATCGTCGGACTCATGGTCTTCCTGGCCTACTCGACCACGCCGGCGGTGGCGCGTCGCTTCGGCGCAGGTCAGCCGGGTGAGGCCGTGTCGGTCGGCATCAACGGGATGTGGCTCGCCCTCGGACTGGGAGCCGTCCTCGCGGTGATCGGCGCCGTCTCCTCGCCCTGGCTCGTATCGCTCTTCGGCGCGAGCGAGGCCGTCGCCGCACAGGCCAACGAATACCTCGTGATCTCGATGTGGGGTCTCCCCGCGATGCTGATCGTGTTCGCGGCGACCGGGTTGCTCCGGGGCATGCAGGACACCATGACGCCGCTCTGGATCGCAGGGCTCGGCTTCGGCGCGAACGCCCTGCTGAACTGGCTGTTCATCTACGGACTCGGCTGGGGCATCGCGGGCTCGGCCGCCGGAACCGTGACCGCGCAGTGGGGGATGGTGGCCGCCTACGCCCTGGTGGTCCGCCACCTGGCCACGCGCCACAGCGCCTCGCTCCGCGCGCAGCGCGCCGGCATCCGCAGCACGGCCACGTCGGGCGGCTGGTTGTTCCTGCGCACTGTGAGCCTGCGTGTCGCGCTGCTCGCGACGGTGGGGATCGCGACCGGGATCGGGACCGATGAACTGGCCGGGTGGCAGATCGTGTTCACGATCTTCTCGGCTGCGGCCTTCGCTCTCGACGCACTCGCGATCGCCGCGCAGGCGTTGATCGGCAAGGAACTCGGTGCCGGCGACGAGCGACAGGTGCACCGGGTGCTGGCACGGACGGTGGCGTGGGGTGCGTGGTTCGGCGTGATCGTCGGCGGGCTGATCGCCGCCCTCTCCGGGGTGCTCGGCATCGTGTTCACCGGCGACGCCGAGGTCGCCGCTCTCGTGCAGCCGGCGCTGCTCGTGCTCGCCGTCGCCCAGCCCATCGCAGGAGTCGTCTTCGTGCTCGACGGGGTGCTCATGGGCGCGAACGATGCGCGGTACCTCGCGATCGCCGGTGGCGTGAACCTCGTGCCGTTCCTGCCGGCACTGTGGATCATCTCCGCGGTCGGCGTCGACGGATCCGCGGGCCTCGTCTGGCTGGCCGTGGCTTTCTTCGGCGTCTATCTGCTCGCCCGGCTCGGCACCCTCGGCTGGCGCGTGCGCTCAGGGCGCTGGCTCACCGCGTCGGCGTGATCCCGGATGCCGGTTCCGCGGCTGAGCTGACTGCACAGACTGCCGCGAGAACGACTTCTCCACAATCGCTGAGTTCCCCGGAATACTAGGCCTCCGTTCCCTGGCGCCTCGACGATCATCGAGGAACAATGAAGGGATGTTGGGGATGACGGAACCACAGGTCTGGACACTGATCGGTGTCTTCGCCGCAGCCATGTTCGGAACGCTCACGCTCATGTCGACGATGTTCCTGCGAACGATGCAGAACGGCTTCGACGGCGTGCGCACCGAGCTGAAGAACGAGTTCGCCAGCGTGCGCACGGAGTTCAGGAACGAGTTCGCCAGCGTCCGGACCGAATTCAGGAACGAGTTCGCCAGCGTGCGCACCGAGTCGGGCACCGAGTTCAGCGGCGTGCGCACCGAGATCCGGGCCATCCACGAGCGCATCGATCACCTCGACCGGGACGTCAGCGCGATCTATCGCCACATCTTCGGCATCGACCGCGGCTGACGACTGCTCGACGGTCGTCGTCGCGACGGCTCAGCCGGCGTAACGGCGGCACCACTCGTACATGATCACGGCCGCCGCAGCGCTGGCGTTGATCGAACGCGTCGAGCCGTACTGGGTGATCTCGATGTGCGCGGAGGCCGCGGCGAGCGCTTCGCTGGACAATCCCGGCCCCTCCTGACCGAAGAGCAGGACGCAGCGGAGCGGGAGATCTGCCTTGTCGACGGGGACGGCACCGTCGACGTTGTCGACCGCGATGATCGGAAGCCCTTCGGCCGCAGCCCACGCCGCGAAGGTCTCGACGTCTTCGTGGTGCACGACGTGCTGGTAGCGATCGGTCACCATCGCCCCGCGCTTGTTCCACCGTCGGCGACCGATGATGTGCACAGTGTCGGCGAGGAAGGCGTTGGCGCTGCGCACGATCGACCCGATGTTCATATCGTGCTGCCAGTTCTCGATGGCGACGTGGAACGGATGCCGCTGGGTGTCGAGGTCGGTCACGATCGCCTCCATCCGCCAGTAGCGGTAGCGGTCGATCACGTTGCGGGTGTCGCCCTCCGCCAAGAGGACGGGGTCGTACTGCTCCCCCTCGGGCCAGGCCTCCGCACCGCCCGGCCAGGGCCCGACGCCGTAGCCGGGTTGGCCGATGGAGCCCGTCGCCGCGGCCGCCGAAAGGTCCGGTGTCGTGCGGTCCGCCGAGGCATCATCCATCCCGCCAGGCTATCGCCGCCTCTGCGGAGCCGGCACCGAGGACTTTTAGGCGTACCGAAAAATACGCTACGGTTTCGGTGTGCCTAAAAATTCTGTGCTTCCGGGAACCACGAAGGATCTGACCCCGGCGACCGCGCCCCGCGGGCTGTGGCTGCTCGGACCCGCCCTCGTCGCCGGGGTCGCCTACCTCGACCCGGGAAACGTCGCGAGCAACATGACGGCGGGCGCCCAGTACGGCTACCTGTTGGTCTGGGTCGTCGTCGCCGGCAACGTCATGGCCTGGCTCATCCAGTATCTCTCCGCGAAACTGGGGGTCGTCACGGGGCAGAGCCTTCCCGAGGTGCTGGGCACACGCCTGCGCCGCCCGTGGGCACGCCGGGCGTACTGGGTGCAGGCCGAACTCGTCGCGATGGCCACCGATCTCGCGGAGATCATCGGCGGGGCGGTCGCCCTGAACCTGCTCTTCGACGTACCCCTGCTGCTCGGCGGCCTGATCACGGGCGCCGTCTCGATGATCCTCCTCACGGTGCAGAACCGTCGTGGCGCACGTCCGTTCGAGTTCGTGATCATCGGACTGATGGCCATCATCACGATCGGCTTCGTCGCCGGTGTGTTCGTGGCTCCGCCGGATCCGGCAGGGATCCTGGGCGGCATGGTGCCGCGCTTCGAGGACACCGGATCCGTGCTGCTGGCAGCCTCGATCCTCGGGGCGACGATCATGCCGCACGCGATCTACGCGCACTCCTCCCTCGCCCGCGACCGTTTCGGGGCGACGACCGCGCACGCCGGCGACGAAGCCGTGCGCACCGAGAGCTCGCGCATCCGTCGGCTCCTCACCGCCACCCGCTGGGACGTCTCGGTCGCGATGGTGATCGCAGGTTCGGTCAACCTCTGCATCCTTCTGCTCGCCGCCGCGAACCTGGCGGGGGTCGAAGGCACCGACTCGCTCGAGGGGGCGCACGCCGCCCTCGCCGCCGGCCTCGGACCGGTCGTCGCCACGTTCTTCGCGGTCGGCCTGCTCGCTTCCGGTCTCGCCTCGACGTCGGTCGGCGCCTACGCGGGAGCCGAGATCATGCACGGCCTGCTGCACGTGCGCGTCCCCCTGCTCGCACGGCGACTGGTGACGCTGATCCCCGCTCTCGTGATCCTCGGGATCGGTTTCGATCCGACGCTCGCCCTCGTCCTCAGTCAGGTGGTGCTGTCCTTCGGGATCCCGTTCGCCCTGATTCCGCTGGTCGTGCTCACGGCACAGCGACGGACCCTCGGCGCCTGGGTCAATCGACGGTGGACGACAGCAGCCGGCATCGTGGCCTCGGTGCTGCTGATCGCACTGAACGGCGCCCTGCTCTGGCTGGTGCTGACGGGAGCCTGAGCCCGGATAGGCTCGGAGGCATGTCTGCCGAGAGCGCTCGCCGCACCGTCCGCATCCTCACCTGGACCGGCTTCGCGACCGGCATCATCGGTGGGCTGCTGATCGCCTTCCCGAAGGTCATCGGGCCCGCCAGCCCCTGGGTGCAGCTGGCCCTCGGCGTGGCCACCCTCGTGCTCGCGTTCCGTGCCCGCAAGGTCGGCATCGACGAGGTCGAGGGGTTCGACGGCCGGCTCTCGCTGGCCGCCGCCCTCCTCGGATTCCTCGTCCTGTTCTTCGCGGGGCAGGCGGCGTTCATCTTCCTGAGCGCCCTGGGCTGACCTCCGTCGCTGCCTGGGCGCGGGAGAGCACCGCGTAGGCTGGTCGGGTGGCCTCCCCCGCAGCTGACGACTATCTGAAGACCGTCTACGCGCACACCGAGTGGCAGGATGCGCCGATCACCCCGTCGGTGCTCGCCGCGAAGCTCGGCATCGCCCCCTCGTCGGTCACCGAGATGGTTAAGAAGCTCGCTGCCGCGGGGCTCGTCTCGCACGTGCCCTACGGCGCGGTGCGGCTGACGGAGGCCGGCACAGCCCGCGCCCTCGCGATGGTGCGCCGACACCGGCTGGTCGAGACCTGGCTGGTGCAGGAGTTCGACTACGGCTGGGACGAGGTGCACGACGAGGCCGAGGTGCTCGAACACACCATCAGCGACCGACTGCTGGAAGGCATCGACGCCCGCCTCGGACGCCCCCGCTTCGACCCGCACGGCGATGCGATCCCCGATGTCGACGGGCACGTGGAGCGGGTGCCGTTCGTGCTTCTGGCCGATGCCGCGGTCGGACACACGGGACGCGTGCTGCGGGTGAGCGACCAGGATCCGGAAGTGCTCCGCGCCGTCGAGGCCGCGGGCATCGCGGTCGGCGTCGAGGTCACGGTGACCGCCGCCGGTGTGTCTGTCGACGGCACCGACGCCGAGGTCGCGCACGCCGCGGACGTGATCTGGCTCACCGCCTGAACCGATCTGTTGCGGCACCCCTCTGCCACACGGACATGTGCCGGCAACCCTCGCCCTCTAGGCTGTGCACATGGCACAACGTGACGACATCGAATGCTGGCTCACCGACATGGACGGTGTGCTCGTCCATGAGAACGACGCCATTCCCGGGGCGTCCGAACTGCTCGCCGGGTGGGAGAGCGCAGGCATCCCGTACCTGGTGCTCACCAACAACTCGATCTTCACCGCGCGCGACCTGTCGGCACGCCTCCGCATCAGCGGACTGCACGTGCCCGAGGAGCGCATCTGGACCTCGGCCCTCGCCACCGCCGACTTCCTGAAGCAGCAGCTGCCCGGTGGCTCGGCGTTCGTGATCGGCGAGGCCGGCATCCTCACCGCCCTGCACGACGCCGGCTTCATCATGACCGAGACGAACCCCGACTTCGTGGTCGTCGGCGAGACGCGCAACTACTCGTTCGAGGCGATCACGAAGGCGATCCGCCTCATCATCGGCGGCGCGCGGTTCATCGTCACGAACCCGGATGCCACGGGTCCGAGCACCGACGGACCGCTCCCGGCCACCGGTGCGATCGCGGCCCTCATCACCAAGGCCACCGGCAAGGAGCCCTACGTCGTCGGCAAGCCGAACCCGATGATGTTCCGGTCGGCGCTGAACAAGATCGGCGCGCACTCGAAGCGCACCGGCATGATCGGCGACCGGATGGACACCGACGTCGTGGCCGGCATCGAGGCGGGCCTGCACACCGTCCTGGTCCTCACCGGGATCAGCGACCAGGCCGAGGTCGAGAAGTACCCGTTCCGCCCCGATGAGATCGTGCAGTCCGTGGCCGACCTGCTGCCGCGGATCACCGAGACGATCCCGACGGTGAAGACGAAGAAGTAGCCCATGGGCGCACTGGAAGACGGCGAGCGGATTCGGGCGGCCGATGCGGTCGCCTGGCGCACCTGGCTCCAGGAGAACCACGAGCGGACCACGGGCGTCTGGCTGTTGAGCGTGCGGGCCGCCGCCGACGGTGTCGAGTACGAGGACGCCGTGCGGCATGCGCTCTGCTTCGGATGGATCGACGGCCCGGTGCGCGTGTTCGGCGAGGGAACGGACGAGCGCGCCGTCGGACAGTGGTTCTCGCCTCGCCGCCCCGGCAGCGGATGGGCGGCGACGAACAAGGCTCGGATCGCGGAGCTCGAGGCGGAGGGGCTGCTCGCCCCGGCCGGGATCCGTGCGCTGGAGACGGCGAAGGCGAATGGCTCCTGGACCGTGCTCGACGGCCCCGAGGCCGGGATCGAGCCGGACGAGTTCGCCGCCGCCCTCGATGCCGTCCCCGCTGCGCGCGAGAACTGGGACGCGTTCCCGAAGTCGGTGAAGAAGTTCGGTCTCACGCACATCGCGATGGCCAAGCGCCCGGAGACCCGGTCGGCCCGCATCGCCAAGATCGTGGCGGATGCCGCGGAGGGGAAGCGACCATGAACCAGAACGACCTGCTGTTCCTCGTGGTCTTCCTGATCCTGCTCAGCTCGCTGACCGTGTTCATCGTGCAGTTCGTGCGCTCCCGCCGTGGTCGCGGCGGCTCGGACGACGGCCGTGCGGGCTGGTGGGAAGGCCCCTGGGACGACGACGACCGCAAGCGCTGAGCCGCGTCCCCGCGCCTGCCCGTCTGCCGCCCCGCCCGTGAGCCGTCCGGAGCAGATGTCGGGAGATTTCACGGATGTCGGGCGGATGAAGGGCATTCGCCCGACATCCGCCCATCCTCCCGACATGTGAACCGACGACAGGCGTGACATCTGCTCCTGCTCAGGACGCCAGCGACGCCCCGGGGATCGCGGCGAGCAGTTCCCGCGTGTACGGATGCTGCGGGTCGTCAAAGATGCGCTCCGGCGTGCCGCTCTCCACCACGACACCGCGCTGCATGACGTGCACCTCGTCGGAGATCATCCGCACGACGGCGAGATCGTGGCTGATGAACAGGTAGCTCAGGCCCAGGCGCTTCTGCAGGTCGGCGAGCAGATCGAGGATCTGCGCCTGCACCAGCACGTCGAGCGCCGACACCGCTTCGTCGAGCACCACGAGCTCGGGCTCGAGCGCCAGGGCGCGGGCGATCGCGACGCGCTGACGCTGTCCGCCCGACAGCTCGTGGGGCAAACGCTCGGCCATCGCCGCGGGGAGGGCGACCTGTTCCAGCAGCTCGAGCACCCGTGCCTTGCGGGACGCCGTCGTGCCGATGCGGTGGACACGCAGCGGCTCGGCGATCGACTGCTCGACGGTGTAGCGGGGGTCGAGTGAGGCGTAGGGGTTCTGGAAGACGGGCTGCACCCGACGGCGCAGGGCGAACAGCTCCTTGCGACGGAGAGTGGTCAGGTCGAGCCCGTCGAACAGGATTGATCCCGACGTGGCGTCTTCGAGGCCGAGCACCATGTTCGCGGTGGTCGACTTGCCGGACCCCGACTCCCCCACGATCGACACCGTGGTGCCCCGCCGGATCTCGAAGCTCACCCCGTCGACCGCGGTGAACGTCTGCGGTTCCCCCGCTTTGGGGGCGCGGAGCGCGAACTCCTTGCGGAGGCCACGGATCTCCACGAACGGAGTGCCCGTGGCGGCCTCGCGCTGCGGCAGGGCATCCCGGCGGGACGCGAGGCTGGGCGCCGCGGCGAGCAGCTGCTTGGTGTACTCGTGCTGCGGGGCGCCGAGGACCTGGGCGGACGTCCCCTCCTCCACCACCCGGCCACGGAACATGACGACGATGCGGTCGGCGCGCTCGGCGGCGAGGGCCAGGTCGTGGGTGATCAGGAAGACCGCGGTGCCGAGCTCATCCGTGAGCGTGTCGAGCTGGTCGAGGATGCGCCGCTGGACCGTCACGTCGAGAGCGGAGGTGGGCTCGTCGGCGATGAGCAGGCGCGGCTTGCAGGCGAGACCCATCGCGATCAGCACGCGCTGCCGCATACCCCCGGAGAACTCGTGCGGGTACTGGTGAGCGCGCTGCGCGGCGTCCGCGATCCCCACCATCTCCAGAAGCTCGACGACCCGGGCCTTCGTGGCGTCTCCGTGCGTGTGGCCGTGCACCTCGAGGGCCTCGCCGATCTGCTCGCCCACGCGCATGAGCGGGTTGAGGTTCGACATCGGATCCTGCGGCACGAGACCGATCCCCGCGCCGCGCAGCGAGATCATCGCGTTCTCGGGCAGATCGGTCAGCTCGCGCCCGTCGAAGCGGATGCTCCCGGCTGTGATCGAGCCGTTCTCCGGCAGCAGGCGGTTGACCGCCGCGGCGGTGGTCGACTTGCCCGATCCCGACTCGCCCACGACCGCGACGGTCTCACCGGCGGCGATGTCGATGTTGACGTCGCTGATCGCGGTGACCAGCTCGGAACCGGTCCGGAAGGCGACGGCGAGACCGCTGATGCTCAGCACGGGCTCGGTGATGCTCATGATGTTCTCGTTCCTTCGTTGTCGTCCAGGAGGGCGGGGAGCACCGCGCGCCAGAGCGCCTCGGTCGGTGCGGGTTCGGGGGCGAAGAGGCGGGTGCTCAGCAGCACCGCGGCGGTGCCGGTGTTCGGGACGATCCCGAGGGCACAGCCCGTGAAGCCGGGGTGCCAGAGCACGCGGGTCGGCCGGCCGGCGACGGCGACCGTGTCGCTGCGCCACCCCAGCGCCTGTCCGGCATCCGGTCCGTCGCGGAAGAGCTCGGCGACGTCGTCCGGGCCCCACAGCGCGGGATGGCGCTCGGGCGCGGCGAGCGCCGCCCCCAAGGTCAGCAGGTCGGTCGCGGTGCTGAACAGCCCCGCGTGGCCGGAGACGCCACCGAGAGCATGGAAGCAGTTGCCGTCGTTCACGACGCCGGTGATCTCCTCCTCGCGCCAGGTGAAGTCCCGCACCGCGGTGAGGATCGGGTAGGGCTCCCCCGTGGCGACCATGCGGCGTTCGGCGACGTCACCGATCGCGGACGAGGCGACGGGCCGACCGGCGGGTCCGTATGCCGTGCGATCCAGGCCGAGGGGCGCGGTGACGAGCTCGCGGACGGCGGCGTCCAGAGGTAACCGGGTGACCGCCGCGATGATGCGGCCCAGGAGCATGAAGCCGAGGTCGGAGTAGTGGCGGGCGTCGTCGAGGGCGTATCGCAGCGGGATGGCATCCGCCGCGGCGGCGGGGTCGCCGGCGTGCGCACGGTCGAGGTAGAGAGGCTGCCACTCCCACAGGCCGGCGCGGTGCTGCAGGAGGTGGCGCACGGTCGTTCCCGGAGCGCACGCGGTCCCGGAGACGAAACGGTCGACCGGATCGTCGAAGCGCAGGTCGCCCCGGCTGACCAGTCTGAGGATCGCTGTCGTCGTCGCCGCGACCTTCGAGACCGAGGCGATGTCGAACGCGGTCTCAGTGGTCATCGGGGTTCCGGCGAGGTCGGCCAGGCCGCCGGCCGCGACCTCACGCCCCGCCTCGGTCACGGCGCCCGCGACGACTCCGCGCGGGGCGGGCTCCATCCCGAGCACGGCGGCGACGGCGGCGGCGGCGGTCATGCGCGCACCTCCGCACCGCGGCCGAGGTCGAGGTCGAGGTCGAGGAGGATGTCGGTCTGTGCGTCGGATGCGAGCCCCAGGATGCCCAGCCCTGTGCCCGCCCCGAGCGCCAGCACCTCACCGGACGGGGCGACCCCGCCCACCACGGGTGAGCGACGCAGCCAGGACGCCGCGTCCAGGTCGTGCACGACATCGGGAGCGACGGCCGCTGCGAGGTGGGCTGCGGCACTCACTCCGACGTGGGACTCCATCATGCAGCCGATCACGACCCCCAGCCCTGCCTCTCGCGCGGCCTCCGCGGCAGCGATCGCCTCGGCCGGACCGCCCGTCTTGGCGAGCTTGATGTTCACGAGGGCGGCGGCTCCCCGATCGGCGATCACGCGCACGTCCTCGGCCGTCCGGACCGACTCGTCGGCCATGATCGGGGTGTCGACGGCCGCCGTCACCGCGGCGAGCGCGTCGAGGTCGTGGGCGGCGACCGGCTGCTCGACGAGTTCGAGCCCGAGGTCCGCGTCCTCGGCGGTACGGATCAGGCGGATCGCGGTCTCGGCGTCCCAGGCCTGGTTCGCGTCGATGCGCAGGGTGATGTCGGGCCCGACAGCCGCGCGGACGGCCCGCAGTGCGGCCACGATGTCGTGCGCGGCCGAGGCCTTGAGCTTGAGGCAGCCGAAGCCTGCGGTGACGTACTCCTCAGAAAGCGTCGCCACCGCCTCCGGCTCTCCCACGGACAGGGTCATGTCGGTGCGGACGTGCGACGTTCGTGAGGAGTTGTGCACCGCGTGCGCGCGAGAGAGGCCGGCCACGAGCGAGACCTCCTGCTGCTGGGAGGCGAGATCGGCGACCGCGCACTCGACAGCGCTGCGGGCGGCCGCATTGCCCCAGATCGACCGCGCGATGTCCCCCGGGAGCCCGGCGTCGCCGGCATCGCGACCGAGCACGGCGTCGGCGAGCGGACCTGCGACCGCGGCGGCGACGCTCTGCGGACTCTCCCCCGTGACACGCCAGCTCGTGGCGGCTTCCCCGTATCCGCGGCGCCCCTCCGCATCGGTCGCCTCGACCAGCACGACGTCGAGACGGTCCGTCTGCCGCACGGCCGTGATGAACGGGCGCACCAGCGGTGACGACACCCGGAGCACGCGCAGACGCACCACGGCGCTCATGTCCACTCCTTGCGCATGCGCTGCTCGGGCTCGCCGAACTCCGGCTGCGTGCGGGTGGCCCCATCCGGATGCCAGCCGTTCGCCTCGTAGAAACCGATCGACGGCGCATTCGCTGCGAACACCCACAGTGTCGCGGCTTCGGCCCCGGCCTCCCGCAGCTCTGCCGTCGCCCGGGTCAGCAACGCTCCACCGATGCCGCCGCCGTGGGCACGGGGCGACACGTACAGGGAGTGCACCGCCCCGTCGATCCGCCCGTCGGTGTTCGACGTCGCCGCGTACCGGGTGATCCCGACGATCCCGCCGTCCCGCTCGGCCACGAGCACGATGCCCACCGGGTCGGAGAGCACCCGCCGCCACAGCGCCTCCGCGCGCGCGTCGGTCATGGCGTCGATCGCCGCATCGGGGAGGACGCCGCGGTAGCTCTCCCGCCAGCAGGCGAGGAACACCTCGAGCACCCCGGACAGGTCGTCCGGGGTGGCGGGGCGCACCTGGAGGGTCACGATGTCGCGGCCTCCGTGAGCACGAGGGAGTCGATGGCGGCGACGGGTTCCGGCATCTGCAGCGGACCGACGCCCGGGGTGATCGTGCCCAGGATGCGCGGCTCGCGAGCACCGGTGCCGCCCGGGACGATCGCGGGGACGCCGTGCATCGTGGACCAGCCGATCAGGGCGAGGAGGATCGCCTCCTTGCTGTCGGCCGCAGCCCCCAGTTCGTCGGCCAGCACGACCTCGGTCGCGGGCAGGGCGGCGCGCAGTCCATCGAGGATCAGCGGGTTGCGGCAGCCGCCGCCCGACACGGCGAGGAACCCGATGCCCGCGGCCTCCACGTCGCGTGCGACCGTGCGGACGGTGAGCTCGGTCAGTGTCCGCACGACATCCGCCACCGCGATCTCGCGCCCCTGCGCGGCGAGGTGCTCGTGCACGTAGCCGAGGTGGAAGTGTTCCTTGCCCGTGCTCTTGGGCGGGGTGAGCGCGTAGTAGGGGTCTTCGAGCAGAGCGGCCAGCAGCGTCTCGTCGACCTGCCCGGTGCGGGCGATCGCGGCGTCGTCGTCGTAGCCGAGCGGGTTGAGGTCGTGCTCCACGATGACCGCGTCGACGAGTGCGTTCGCGGGGCCGATGTCGTAGGCGACTAGGCCGTCCTGCCTCACCACCGTCATGTTCGAGATGCCGCCCAGGTTCAGGGCGGCGGACACCCCGGCGCGTGAGCGCAGCAGCAGCTCATCGAGGAACGACACCAGCGGCGCACCGTGGCCACCGACGGTGATGTCGCGGATGCGGATGTCGGAGACCACGGGGGCACCCACCTTCTCCGCGATCCAGGCGGGCTGCCCGATCTGCAGGGTGCCGCGCGCGTGCGCGCCGTCGACCCAGTGGTACACGGTCTGTCCGTGCGAGCAGACCGCGTCGATGCCCCCCACTTCTGCGGCGATGTCGGCCGCGACGTCGGCGAATGCCTGACCGATGAGCGTGTCGAGCTCCGCGACCTCGGCGAGCGTCGTCTGCGCCGGCGGCAGCGCCGCGATCAGCCGCGACCGCAGTTCGGGGGCATACGGCACACTGGTCGCCGCGAGCACCGTGCCGCGCAGGTCCACGCCGTGCGCGGTGAAGCCGCCACTGGTCGTGAAGTCGACGACGGCGGCATCGATCCCGTCGTGCGAGGTGCCGGAGATCAGTCCGAGGACGCGCATCAGTTCTCCTCCAGTGCGGTGCGCAGCCGGCCGTCGGCGGCATGCAGTCGTGCGGTCGCCGCCGGGAGATCCTCCCCGCGGCGGATCATGATCGACGCGAGCTTCACGTCGTAGGCGGCCGATTCCAGAGCGGCCAGCGCCGCGTCCCGGTCGACCGCCGCGATGGTCTGCACCATCCGGATGGCCCGCTCACGCAGCTTGTGGTTGGTGGCCTTCACATCCACCATCAGGTTGCCGTACGCCTTGCCGTTTCGCACCATCGAGATGGTCGAGAACATGTTCAGCACGAGCTTCTGGGCCGTGCCCGACTTGAGCCGCGTCGAGCCGGAGAGCACCTCGGGGCCGACCTCGACCTCGATCCCGTGCTCCGCCGCGGCACTGAGCGCGGTGCCGACATTGCACGAGAGACCGATGCTGAGCGCTCCGAGCTCGCGCGCACGGCGGACGGCCGCGATCACATAGGGCGTGCGTCCGCTGGAGGCGATGCCGATCACGGTGTCGAGCGGACCGATGCCGGCCGCGTCGATCGCTGCAGCACCCGCGTCCGCGTCATCCTCCGCACCCTCGACGGGGTTCACGATCGCGCCGGGGCCCCCGGCCATGATCGCGAAGACGAGCTCCGGCGGCGTGCTGAACGTGGGCGGGCACTCCGAGGCGTCGAGCACACCGATGCGTCCGGGGGTTCCCGCGCCGACGTAGACCAGGCGGCCCCCCTGCGCCATGCGAGCGGCCGTCTCCTCGATGGCGGGCACGATCTGCGGCAGGGCGCGCTGCACCGCGGCGGGCACGGTGGCGTCCGCCTCGTTCATGGTCTGCGCGAGTTCCGCCACGCTCATCAGGTCGAGTTCCGCATAGCGCGGATCGCTGGCTTCCGTGGCCAGCCCGCCGAGATCCTCCCGGGTCATCGCTTTCCTCTGTTCCGGGGGTCGAGACTGTCGCGCAGCCCGTCACCGAGCAGGTTCAGGCCGACGACGAGGAGCACCACGATCACACCGGGCGCGATCATCGTCCACGGCGCGATCGTCACGAGCGTGCGCGCCTCGAAGATCATCGAGCCGAGCGATGGGGCGGGCGGCGGCGTGCCGAGACCGAGGAAGCTCAGCGAGGCCTCGGTGAGCACGGCCCACGACAGGGAGAGCGTGACCTGCACGATGATGATCGACGTGATGTTCGGCAGCACGTGCCGGAACATGGTCGCCATGCGACTCTGACCCGTGCTCTTGGCCGCCTTGACGTACTCGACCTCGCGCAGCGACAGCACGGGTCCGCGGGTGACGCGGATGAAGATCGGCACGTACACGATCGCGATGGCCACGGCGATCGTGAACCAGTTGCGGTCGAACACAGACGCGAGCGACAGGGCCAGCAGCAGCGGCGGGAACGCGAACAGCACGTTGGTCACCGCCGTGATCGCGCCGTCGGAGATGCCGCGGTAGAAGCCGGCGATGAGTCCGCACACGGTTCCGACGACGGTGGCGAAGGCCACCGCGACCACCGAGATCAGCGCCGAGTTGGCGACACCGGCGGCCACGCGGGAGAACACGTCGCGACCGAACTGATCGGTGCCGAACCAGTGCACGGCGGACGGCGGCTGCAGGCGGGACGGCGGATCCTGCGCGAGCGGGTCGAACGGCAGCAGCCCGAACGCCGAGACGAGGCTCAGCACCGCCAGCAGGACGACGATGATGAGGCCCGTGAGTCCACTGCGACTGCGCAGCAGGAGACGCACGCGCTCCATGCTGCGCCCGCCGCCGGGGGCGAGGGTCGGAGTCTGAGAGATGTCGGTCATGCGGCACGCACCCGAGGATCGATGACCCGGTAGAGCAGGTCGGTGAGCAGGTTGACGATGACGAAGGCGAGCGCGATCACGAGGACGGTGCTCTGCACGAGTGCGTATTCCTTCTGCTGGATGCCGAGGAGCACCTGTCGCCCGATGCCGGGGAGCGAGAAGATCTGCTCCACCACCACGGCGCCGCCGAGGAGGTAGCCGAACTGCAGGCCGGTCATCGTGACGATGGGAACCAGGGCGTTGCCGAGCACGTGACGCACCTGCAGCCGCCGCGGCGGGACGCCCTTCGCCCTGGCCGTGCGGATGAAGTCGTTGGCGCGGATCTCGAGCACCGCGGTGCGGGTCGTGCGCATGATCGGCGCGGCGATGCCGAAGCCGAGCACGATCGAGGGCAGCAGCATCTGCTGGAGGTTCAGCAGCGGGTCCTCGAACAGCGTGGCGTAGGCCTGACCGTTCGGGTTGAAGCCGAACGAGGAGGCGAGGATCGCCAGGAGCGCCGTCCCGAGCAGGAACGCGGGGATCGAGAGACCGGCGAGGCCGACGACCTGTCCGACGCCGTCGCGGAACGAGTCGGGCTTCGAGGCGGAGAGCATTCCGAGGGGGATGCCGATGGCCAGGGCGATCACGATCGAGAAGATCGCGAGCTCGAAGGTGACGGGAAGAGCGGCGGCGGTGAGATCGAGGACGCTCGTCTGTGCCCGAGAGGAGAACCCGAGGTTTCCGGTGAAGATGTTGCCCAACCAGGAGAAGAACTGCACGAAGAGCGGCTGGTCGAGCCCGTAGTAGGCCTCGAGGGCTGCGCGTTGCGACGGCGTGAGGGCGGCCGCCTCCGTGCCGAGGCCGGAGCTGATCTGATCGCCGGGGATGGCCCGCAGCATCAGGAAGACGAAGATGGCGACGCCGAGGAGCGTGCCGAGTGCGGCGACGATGCGTCGCAGCACGCTGTTGCGGAGGAGCTGTCTGAACATGCGCGTGTGGGGGTGCCTGTCGTCGGGGAGGGAGGGGGCGCGGGGTGGCCGCGCCCCCTCCGATCCGCTACTTGATGGAGGTAGTCCGCAGGTACTGCAGCGAGCCGTTCGCCATCGGGACGAAGCCGTCGACGGTCGCGGAGGTCGCGGTGTAGGTGTAGCTCGTGAACAGCCAGATCCACGCGGCGTTGTCCTCGAGGTTCTCGGAGACCTGCGCGTAGATGTCCTTGCGCTTCTCCGGGTCGGCCGTCTGGCGACCCTCGGCGAAGAGCGCGTCGAGCTCGGGCGAGGAGTATCCGGCGACCTTGTTCAGGTTTCCGGTGCTGGTGAAGTAGCGGCCGTACATGCCGTCGGGGTCGGGACGACCGCCGTTGAGGGCGACGGCGGCGTCGAAGTCGGCTGCGATCCAGCGATCGACGAACGCGCCGGACTCGAGCACCTCGAGGTCGAGCGTGATGTTCGCGTCGGCCAGCTGCGCCTTGAGGTTCTGGGCCTCGTTCACCGACGTCGCGTACTCACCCTGGGAGACGATCGTCTTGACGGTGACGCCGTCCTCCTTGCCCGCCTTCTTCAGGTACTCGGCGGCCTTGTCGAGATCACGCTCGGGGCACGGACGCGCCTCGGGGTCGGACTTGTACGCGGGAGAGGTGATGGGACCGGTGACTTCGCCCTCGCCGAGAGCTGCCGTGTCGAGCACCTCCTGGCGGTCGATCGCGCACTGCATCGCGAGTCGCACGTTGACGTCGGTCAGGTCACCGCGCGTGGCGTTCAGCTGCAGCGCGTGGTAGCTCAGCTGCGGGGTCGTGGCGACCTCGACGTTCGCGCCCTCGGCGGTCTGTGCGACCAGCGGGTCGTCGAAGACGGCCAGCTGCACGTTGCCGGACTGCATCGCCGACACGATCGACGACTCGTCGGGGATCACCCGGAACTCGACCGTGTCGAGCAGCGCCGCGTCGCCCCAGTAGTCCTCGTTCTTCGCCAGCGTGATCGACTGGCTCGCCTTGCGGTCGTCGAGGATGAAGGGACCGGTGCCGTTGGGCGTGGTGTTCAGCCCCTCTTCGGTGTCGTCCGAGGAGAGCATCGCCATGTTGATCACGGCGAGGTTCGCGGGAAGCGCGGCGTCGGGCGCGCTCAGGGTGAGGGTGACGGTGTTCTCGTCGGTGGCCTCGACCGCGGTGACGGAGGCGAGAGAGCTCGCTGCGACGGCCGCCGTCTCCTCGGCGGCGATGGCGTCGAGAGAGTACTTGACGTCTTCGGAGCCGAAGGTGCTGCCGTCCGCGTAGGTGACGCCCTCGCGCAGGTGGAAGGTCACGGTGAGACCGTCTTCCGAGACGTCCCACGACTCGGCGAGGCCGGGGACCACGTTGAGGTCCTCATCGAACTCGGTCAGCGTGCCGTACAGGTTCTGCAGGACGTTGACGGCCTGGAACTGCGTCGCCTTCCAGGGGAAGAGCGTGTCGGGATCGCTCGTGACGCCGATGACGAGGTCACCGCCGGCCTCACCCGTCGACGGGGTGTCGGACGCGGGTGCGGAACAACCGGTGATCACGAGCGCCAAAGCGACACCCGTGGCTGTGAGAGCGCCGAATGACGCCCGCCGTGCTGTGCTCATTGCTGATTCCTCCTGGCTGGGACGCGTCGCCGTGGCGTCGGGTCAGGCTCTGTCGCCTGCCGCCCGCGAACATCGTCGGTCTGGGTTGGTACTAAAAGTACACGACAGACACTACTGATGTAACAGAAGTTCCTCTACTGTTATGAACAGCGATCGGAGACCCCATGCCCCACGAAGCCGCCCGCGATGATGCCGGCGCACACCCCGTGCTCGTCCGCATGCGTGCGATCCGTCCCGAGCTGCGTCCGAGCGAGCAGCGCATCGCCGACCTCTTCCTCGCCGATCCGGCGGGGACCGCCGGACTCTCCATCGCCGAACTCGCCCAGCGCTGCGACACCTCGACCACCTCGGTGGTGAGGTTCTGCAAGCGCCTCGGCTACGAGCACGTGCGCGAGCTGCGCAACCACGTGCTGCGCGACGTCGAACGCGAGACGTTCGACACGGCCGCGCTCCCCGCCGTCTCCGGCGACATCGACCGCAACGACACGCTGTCCGACATCGTCGCGAAGGTGTCGCTGGCCGAGACCCTCTCGCTCGCGGACACCGCCAAGGTGCTCGACACGGAGTCACTGCGCGCTTCCGTCGACGCCATCACGTCCTCGACCAGGGTCGACATCTTCGGTGTGGGTGCGAGCTCCATCGTCGGACTCGACCTGCAACGCAAGCTCACCCGGATCGGGCGCACGGCACTGGACTGGTCCGACCCGCATGCCGCCTGGACCTCGGCGGCGACGCTCGGCCCCGGCAACGTCGCGATCGCGGTGTCGCACACCGGCACCACGACCGACACGATCGAGTTCCTGCTGCTCGCCCGCCAGACCGGGGCGACGACGATCGCGATCACGAACCATGCCGGCGCTCCACTGGCCGACCAGGCGGACATCGTCCTGACGACCGCCGCGCGCGAGACCGGCTTCCGGTCGGGTGCCCTCGGCAGCCGGATCGCCCAGCTGATGGTGGTCGACTGCATCTTCATCGGCGTCGCACAGTCGAACTACGACCGCTCGATGGAGGCTCTGCGCGACACCTTCGCCGCCGTCCACCGCGTGCGGAAGACGGGGGCGTGACCGCCCGCACCCGGCGAGCGCGAGCGGGGCTGTTCACCGCCTTCGCGGGCCTCGGGGTCACGGCGGCCTTCGTCCCCGCGGTCCTGCCCTCCACCGAACGCGCGATGGCGACCGACCTCAGCGCCGCGGTCCCCGCTCTCTTCGGCGGGCTCTTGATCGGAGTCCTGAGCTCGGGCCCGCTCTTGATGCGCCGTCCACCGCGCACCACGCTGATGCTCGGCAGTGCCCTCCAAGCCGTGGCGATCATCGCCGTGGCCGTGGCAGACGCCCCCGCCATGTTCATCGCCGCGGCCGCCGTCGCCGGATTCGGATTCGGGCTGGTGGAGGCCTCGGGATCCGTGGCGGCGAAGTCCGTGGCCGCCGGCAGCGCGACGGGGCTGCTCAGCGCTCTGCTCGGCACGGTCGCGGTGTGCGCCGCGGTCACGCCCCTGCTCGTCGCCGTGGGGTCCGGAACGCGCCCGCTGCTCGGCATCCTGGCGATCGTGCCGCTCCTGGCTCTGGCGATGCTCGCGGGACCGGCGGCCCCGACCTCCCCCGCCGAGACTCCCGCGCATCGGGACGTTCGCGGGCTGCTCACGCTCCTGCCCTTCGCCGTCGCACTCCCCCTGTATGTCGGCGTCGAGACCGTGCTCTCCGGGTGGTCGGCGGTGATCCCGGAGCGGATCCTCGCGGTCGATCCGGGCCTCGCCGCGCTGGGGACCTCGGCGTTCTGGACGCTCATGGCCGTCGGGCGGTTCAGCGCGGCGGGACTGCGCCGGCTCTCCGTCTCACCGATCGTGATCCTCGTGTCCGCGACGGGTGCCGCGGCGGTCCTGATGGCGACCGCGGGGATACTGGTGGAGTCCGCGCCGGAAGTGGCGCTCGGCGCGCTGGCCGCCGTGGTCGTCCTCCTCGCACCCAGCTACGGCCTCATCCTGGGACTCGCCCTCGATCGTCTCGACCCCGCGCGCAGCGCTGCGGTGACCGGCGCGCTCGTCGCCTGCGGGGCCGTCGGGGGGACGTTCGTGCCGACGGTGATCCTCCTGATCGGACGGGATCCGGCATCGAGTACGACGTTCCTCGTGTCCGCCGGGCTGTGCGCGCTCATCCCGGTGCTGATGCTGGTTGCCGCGCGTTCCCCTCGTCGGGCTTCCGTACGCTGACACCTCCTGCACACCTGCCGATATCGTCGACCTCTTCACGGATGCCGGAATACCGGAGCACCCACCCGCGAGTCCGGCGTAACGTCGACGACACACCCATCCGCAGCGAGGAGAGCACGCGTGTCCACCGAGGTCCTGGCGATCATCATCAGCGCGATCGGCGTCGTGCTGACGATCACCGCGAGCCTCTTCACGGCCGGCGCCTGGATGGTACGCCGCATCGATGACCGCATCGATGCCGTCGACGAGAAACTCAGCACCCGTATCGATGCCGTCGACGAAAAGCTCAGCACCCGCATCGACGCCGTCGACGAAAAGCTCAGCACCCGCATCGACGCCGTCTCCGAAACTCTGACCGCCCGCATCGACGCCGTCTCCGGAACTCTGACCGATCGCATCGATGCCGTTTCCGAGACTCTGACCACCCGGATCGATGCGGTCGCGGCCGATGTCACCGACCTGAAAGTCGCCGTCGCCCGGCTCGAAGGACCACCCCGGCACCTGCTCACTGTGCGCCGGTGAGCAGGGCGTGCGGTGCCTACCGGAGCACGAGAGCAGCGGCGCCGATGAGCGGCCCTTCGTCGCCGAGCCCCGAGCGCACGACGCGGGTACGGCGCGAGTACTCGTGGGCCGCGCTCGCGGTGAGTGCCTGCTGCACGAGGTCGATGTAGTCCGACGACACTCGCGAGAATCCGCCGCCGATGGCGACCACGTCGAGGTCGACGAGGGTCGCGGCATCCGCCAGCGCCTCCCCCACCTCGCGGGCCGAACGCTCGATCGCCGCCCGCGCGAGGGGATCGCCGGCCGCCGCGTCCCGCGCGAGGTCTTCGCCGGTGGCGCCGGTCCACCCCTGTTCCTGGGCCCACGCGGCGCTCGCGGGACCGGAGGCGATCTCCTCGAGCGTCAGGCCGCCCTCGCGACGCACCTGACCGAGGTGACCGGCATTGCCGGTGGCTCCGGGAATGTAGGCGCCGTTCGCGACGAAGCCGCCGCCGACGCCGGTCGAGACCACGATCGACAGCGAGGCGCCGGCGCCCTGCGTGGCGCCGAGCCACGATTCCGCGAGCGCGAGGGCACCGCCGTCGTGGCCGAGCACGGTGCGCACGTCGCCCCCGAGGACGGTGGACGCCGCGGTGCGCACTGCCTCTTCCAGGACGAAGCCGCGCGCGAGCGGCATGTTCACCGGCATGATCGCGCCGAGGGAGCGGTCGACGGGACCGGCACTGCCGATTCCCGCACCGACGAGCTCCGCGTCGGCCGGAAGCGCGGCGAGCGCGAGCTCGACGATCGCGACGACGGCCGCGTCCAGAGACTCGAACGTGGCGTCCCGACCGGTCGGCTGGCGACTACGACTCCCGGGGAGCAGTCGGCCGTCCTCCGCGACGAGCGCGGCCTCCATCTTCGTGCCGCCCACATCGACGGCGAGCGCGTAGCGCGTCACTGGGGGTCGAGCCCGAGGTCGTCGAGGTCGAAGGCCGCGCGCCATTCCAGACCCTCGGCTTCGATCGCGGCCTGTGCGCCGGTCTTCCGGTCGACGATCACGGCGACCGCGACGATCTCGGCGCCTTCTTTGCGCAGGGCCTCGACGGCCTTGAGCGCGGACTGGCCCGTGGTCGAGGTGTCTTCGAGCACCACGACGCGCTTGCCCTTGACGTCTGCGCCCTCGATCTGACGACCGCGACCGTGGTCCTTGGGCTCCTTGCGCACGACGAAGGCGTCGAGCGGGGTGTCGGTGGCGACCGACGCGTGCAGCACCGCGTTCGCGATGGGGTCGGCGCCGAGTGTCAGCCCACCGACCGCCACGACGTCGAGGTCGCCGATCAGGTCGAGCATGATGCGGCCGATCGCGGGAGCGGCACGGTGGTCCAGGGTGAGCTTGCGCATGTCGACGTAGTACGTCGCCTGCTTGCCGCTGGAGAGGGTGAAGTCGCCGTGGAACACCGCCTCATCCTTGATGAGGTCGAGGAGTGTCTGGCGGTCTGCGTCGAGTGCGGTCACGGCATCCAGTGTAGGAGGCACACCCTAGGCTTGAGGCATGCGCTTGGCCACCTGGAACGTCAACTCCATCCGCACCCGCGTCACCCGCACCGTCGAATTCGCCGTCCGCGAAGACATCGACGTGCTGGCGATGCAGGAGATCAAGTGCAAGCCGGAGCAGTTTCCCTACGCGCCGTTCGAGGAAGCCGGGTACCACGTCGAGGTGCATGGGCTGAACCAGTGGAACGGGGTCGCGATCGCGAGCCGCCTGCCGATCACCGATGTGCGCACGGCCTTCGACGGAATGCCGGGCTTCGCCAAGGGCCATGAGGGTCCGGATGCTCCTCTCGAGGCGCGCGCGCTCGGCGTCATGGTCGACGGAGTTAGGGTGTGGAGCCTGTACGTGCCCAACGGCCGGTCCCTGGAAGACCCGCACTACCTGTACAAGCTGCACTGGCTGGAGCAGCTCAAGAAGTCGACGGCGGCCGAGCTCTCGGCGAACCCCGACCTCCCGCTCGCCCTGGTCGGCGACTTCAACATCATCCCGTTCGATCACGACAACGGCGACCCCGACATCGTGATCGGCCGCTCCACCCACGTCTCCCCGCAGGAGCGCGACGCGTTCTTCGCGTTCCAGGATGCCGGGGTCACCGACGTGGTGCGCCCGCTGATCCCCGAGGGCTTCACCTACTGGGACTACCAGCGGCTGAAGTTCCCCCGCAACGAGGGCGTCCGGATCGACTTCGTCCTGGGCTCGCGCACGCTGGCCGAAGCGGTGACCGGAGCCTCCATCCACCGTGACGAGCGCAAGGGCGAACAGCCCAGCGACCACGTACCGGTGGTGGTCGACCTCGATGGGCGCCGGTTGGGCACCGGTGGCGCTGAGGACGACGACGACCTGCCGATGATCTTCTCCTGAATGCCGATCCGATGAGCGTGCGGCTGATTGCCACCGACCTCGACGGCACCCTCCTGGACTCGACGTCGTCGGTCAGCACGCGCACCCGCGCGGCGCTCGACGCGGCACGGGAGCGCGGCATCCACGTGGTCCCCGTGACGGCCCGCCAGCCGATCGGGCTGCGAGCCATCGCCGCGGATGCGGGTTTCGACGGATGGGCCCTGTGCAGCAACGGCGCCTACGCCGTGCGCCTCGACGACGGACGGATGCTTTTCGCGGAAGAGCTTCCGCCCGAGACGATCCGTGCCCTCGCCGAGGCTCTGCGCGCAAGCATCCCTGGCCTGTTGTTCGCGAGCGTGCGCGAAGCCGGCGAGACGTTCGTGGCCGAAGACGGTTACGCCGCGATCGCTGCACTCACCGACCACAAGCGGGACCCCGCCACGATGGGCGGCGTGCCGCTGGAGCAGGTGCTCGCCGCCCCCAGCCTGAAGTTCGTGATCCGCCACCCCGAACTCGCGCCCGACGCGCTGTTCGACACGGTACGTTCCCTCGGGCTGACCGGCTTCGAGGCGACGCTCTCGGGCGCTCCGTTCGTGGAGGTCATGGCCGAGGGCGTCACCAAGGCCACCGGCTTGGCCCGACTCTGCGAGCACCTCGGTATCGACCGCACCCACGTGGTGGCCTTCGGCGACGCGCTCAACGACGTCGAGATGCTCCGCTGGGCAGGGCGCGGGGTCGCGATGGCCGACGCCGAACCCCTCGTGCAGGATGCGGCCGACGAAACGACCTCCTCCAACGATCAGGACGGTGTGGCGCGGGTGATCGAGCGGCTTCTGGGCTGAGACTCACTCGAACGTCCCGACCTGCGGCACCCGATCGGTCCGCGCGTAGCGGAGCAGCGTCACTCCGGCCTCGTCGACGATCGGCGGCTCCAACAACCGCAGCACCGAGGGAAGCGCATCGTCGTCGAACACCTTCTTGCCCGCGCCGAGCAGCAGCGGATACACCCAGAGGTTCAGCTCGTCGAAGAGCCCCTCGGCGAGCAGCGTGTGGACGAAGTCAATGCTGCCGATCACGTGCACTTCGCGGTGGGCCGCCCTCATCGCCGCGACCTCCGCGGCGAGGTCGGCACCGACGCGCGTGCTGCCCTCCCAGTCGAGCGTGAGATTCGCATCCCGGGTCGCGACGTACTTGGGCACGCGGTTGAAGAGCCTGCCGATGTCGCCGGACTCGCCCGAGGTGTGATGCGGCCAGTATGCGGCGAAGATGTCGTACGTGCGCCGGCCGAGCAGCAGCGCGTCGAGCCCGCGCATGCCCTTCTCGATCTCAGGCCCGACACCGGACGAGGGGTATCCGGCCTGCCAGCCGCTGAACCGGAAACCGCCGGAGGGGTCCTCATCGGTGCCGCCCGGCCCCTGAGCGACGCCGTCGAGGGAGGTGAAGAGATCGATCAGGATGCGGCCGGATGCCTGTTGTTCATCGGGATACGGGCTGTTCATGTCGTGCTCCCTAGGTCAGTCGTGCGATGCGGAAGGTGTCGGCGAACGAGTCCAGCAGCGATTCGTCGCCCCGGACGACCGCGACGATGTCCTGCGCGAGGGCCTCTGCCGGGGTGACATCGCCGCCGATGAGGCGACGGATGCCGGGTCCGGCGACGATCACCGCGTCCGGAGCGCCGTCGGGAAGACGTCCGCCGACCGGCGGCGCCGGAGGTGCGATCTGCGCGACCCGGAGCTCGCGGTCGTGCACGGACACGCGGAGGGCGACGTCGCCGACATGCAGCTCGTACTCGGCATCCATGGCGGATTCCGCCTGGAACGCCGTGCGCAGGGCCATCGTGAGCGAGTCGGGCGTGACGACCTCACCCTCTGCGGGATCCCCCATCGCCTGGAACCCCCATCGTCCGAGGGCGAGCATGATCGGCTCGAACGAGCGCCCGTACGGGGTGAGTTCGTACACGAGCCCGCAATTGAGCAGCGGCACCCGCCGTACGACCCCACCCTCCTGGAGGTCCTTCAGCCGGGTGGACAGGATGTTGGTCGGAATGCGCGGCAGGCCCTGCTTGAGGTCGGTGTAGCGACGGGGTCCGACGAGCAGATCACGGACGATGAGCAATGCCCACCGCTCCCCGATCAGCTCGACCGCCGTCGTCACACCGCAGTATTGGCCGTAGCTGCGCGCCGCCATGTCAGGCCGACGCGGCGGTGTCGGCCACGTGGTCCGGCCCGTTCTCGACGGCTTCGGGGGTCATGTAGAGGAAGCGGAGGGAGTTGCCGTCCGGGTCGTCGAGGTCGCGCGAATACATGAAGCCGTAGTCCTGCGCGGGCTTCGGCTCGGATCCACCGGCGGCCAGGCCCTTGGCGAGGATCGCGTCGACCTCCTCGCGCGAATCCTGGCTGAACGCGACCGACACCTGCAGAACGTCGTTCGGGTCGGCGATGGGCTTGTCGGTGAACGTCTCGAAGTACTCACGCCGGAGGATCATGAAGTAGATGTCCTCGCTCCACACGACGCACGCGGCGTTCTCGTCGGTGAACGGAGGGCTGATCTCACAGCCCAGCGCCACGTAGAAGGCCTTGGCGCGTTCGAGGTCACGGGTGGGCAGATTCACGAAGACCTTGGTCATGTCGACTCCCTTGTCGGTGTGGATATCGGTGTGGACCCATCGATCGTGAGCCCTGTCGACAAGCTTGTAAAAAACACCTTTGCTTGTCAATAGCAAGTAATCGCTGGCAAGCAATCGTTCCTACCCACCGATCCGCCGCCAGGGGGATGCCGCGGCGGACGCCCCGCCCTACGGTGGAGGGATGGCCGCCGAACCGTTCACCCGCACGCCGACCGAACGCGAACGGCGCAACGACCTCTTCCTGGCGCTCGCGCTCTTCGTCGGCGCGATCCTCAGCGCCGCCCTGTCCTCGATCGCGCAGGTGTACGGCGACGAGCAGGCCGACCTGTGGACCGCGCTCGTGTACGCGGTCGTCGTCGCCATCCCTCTCGCCTTCCGTCGTCGTTGGCCCGGCACCGTCGCGGTGGTCGTCTCCGTCGCCTACTTCGCCGCCGTCACCGTGCGGGTTCCGGAGATCTATGTCGGGAACATGGCGATGTTCATCGCCCTGTACACGGTCGGCGCCTGGATGAACGACCGCCGGCGTGCACTGATCGTGCGGGTGGCGATCATCGTCGGCATGTTCGTGTGGCTGCTGATCACGATGTACCGCGATGCGATCACGGAGGCGGACGACGCCGATGTCATCGCCGGGGCCATGTCACCCTACGTCGCGTTCATGCTCATCCAGCTCCTGCTGAACGTGCTCTACTTCGGCGGTGCGTACTACTTCGGCGAGCGCTCGTGGGCGGCCGCGGAGCAGCGGTCGGTGCTCGAAGATCGCACGGTCGAGCTGGAACGCGAGCGCGAGGTCACGGCGGCACAGGCCGTCGCCCTCGACCGGGTGCGGATCGCCCGCGAGCTGCACGACGTCGTCGCCCACCACGTCTCGGTGATGGGCGTGCAGGCGGGGGCGGCGCGTCTGGTGCTCGATCGCGACACCACCGAGGCCGCACGCATCCTCTCCGGCATCGAGGGGTCGGCGCGCGACGCGATCCACGAGCTGCGCCAACTGCTGGAGACTCTGCGCACGCCCGGCGGCGAGGCCACCGACACCGCCTCCACACTCACCCTCGACGACATCGCCGCGCTCGCCGAAGCATCGACCGAGGCGGGGCTGCCGACCGACTATGCCGTGATCGGCGACCCCGTCCCGGTTCCCTCCCTCGTCGCCGTGAACCTGTACCGGATCGCACAGGAGTCGCTGACGAACGCCCGTCGCCATGCGGGCTCCGGTGCCACCGCCGATGTCCGTGTGCGCTACGACGACGACGGCGTCGAGATCGAGATCGTGAACACGGGGCGCGCAGTCACCCACGTGCGTCCGGGGCTCGGTCAGCTGGGAATGCGAGAACGCGCCGCGGCATCCGGCGGCACTCTCGAGGTGACCTCCCGGCCGCTCGGCGGGGTGCGCGTGCGGGCCCGCGTGCCGCTTCCGACCCCGGAGAGGACGGGAGCGCGCCGATGAACGGCCCGATCCGTGTGCTGCTGGTCGATGACCATGCGCTGCTGCGCGCAGGCTTCCGCACCATCCTCGACACCCAGCCCGACATCACCGTGGTGGGCGAAGCGTCGTCGGGCGCGGAGGCCGTCGCTCAGGCATCCGCGCTGCACCCCGACGTCATCACGATGGACGTGCAGATGCCCGACATGGACGGCATCGAGGCGACCCGACGAATCGTCGCCGACCCGGAGATCACCGCGGCCATCGCGATCGTCACCACGTTCGATCGCGACGACTACCTGTACCAGGCGCTGGATGTCGGAGCCAGTGGCTTCCTGCTCAAGAACGCCGGTGCCGAAGACCTGATCGCCGCCGTCCGCGCGCTCGCCGCCGGCGACGGGATGCTCGCTCCCGAGGTCACACGCCGCGTCCTGGCACGGTTCGCCGCCGCCCCCGCACAGCCGATCGCGGCCCCCTCGATCGAGAGCGCCGCGATCCCGAAGCTCACCCTCGCCGAACCCCTCACCGAGCGCGAGGCCGAGGTGCTGACGCTGCTCGCCGACGCCCGCAGCAACTCCGAGATCGCCAGGGCGCTGTTCATCGGTGAAGCCACGGTGAAGACGCATGTCTCGCGCATCCTGCAGAAGCTCGGCGCGCGCGACCGGGTGCAGGCCGTCGTCCTCGCGCATCGCATGGGTCTGGCGTGAGCACCGCGGCCCGCCGCGCGCGCTAGCCTCGGAGCCATGCCCGAAGCCGTACCCCTGTCACGTCCGATCCTGGCGGGGGTCGTGACGGCACTCGTCGGATTCACCAGCTCGTTCGCCGTCGTGCTGACCGGGCTCGACGCCGTCGGTGCGGACGCGGCGCAGGCGGCGAGCGGACTCCTCGCGGTCAGCCTCACGATGGGACTCGCGTGCGTGGTGCTCGCATGGCGGTATCGGATGCCGATCACGGTCGCGTGGTCCACACCGGGTGCGGCACTCCTCGTCGCGACCGGCACCGTCGAGGGCGGCTGGTCGGCGGCGGTCGGCGCGTTCCTGGTCACCGCCGCCCTGATCCTGCTCACGGCTCTCTGGCCCGCGCTCGGCGCCCTGATCGCGCGCATCCCTCCGTCGATCGCGCAGGCCATGCTCGCCGGTGTCCTGCTGCCGCTGTGCCTGGCGCCGATCACGGGCATCGTCGCGAACCCCTGGGGCGTGGTGCCGGTCGTGCTCACCTGGCTGGTGTTCGCCCGCCTCGCGCCGCGCTGGGCGGTACCTTTCGCCTTCGTGGCGGCGACCGTGGTGGTCGCGGTGTCACTGATCGGCGCGGGCAGCACGTTCGACGCCGCGCTGCTCCTGCCGCGCCTCGAGTTCACCGCCCCGACGTTCACGGTCGGCGCGCTGGTCGGTCTCGCTCTCCCCCTGTTCATCGTGACGATGGCCTCGCAGAACGTCCCGGGGATCGCGATCATGCGCAGCTTCGGGTACGAAGTGCCGTGGCGTCCGGCGATGCTCGTGACGGGTGTCGGCACCGCGCTCGGCGCCACCGCCGGTGGGCACGCGATCAACCTCGCCGCGATCAGCGCCGCCCTCGCCGCCTCACCGGATGCCGATCCCGACCCGAAACGTCGCTGGGTCGCCGGCGTCTCGACCGGGGCGTCGTACCTCGTGCTGGCGGTGTTCTCCGCCGCGTTCGCCGCGCTCGTGGTGCTCGCGCCCACGGCGGTGATCCCCGCCGTGGCCGGTCTGGCGCTCTTCGCCGCCTTCGGATCATCGGTGCAGCAGGCCATCGACGATCCAGGCGAGCGCATCCCCGCCGTGGTGACCTTCCTGGTGGCCGCCTCCGGGATCGCGGTGCTCGGCGTCAGCGCCGCGTTCTGGGCGCTCATCGCCGGGCTCCTGGTGCGCACGGTGCTGCACGCCGGGCGCTCCTGATCCCCTCCTCCCCCGGAAGGGTGATCCCAGGGACTCCGCCGCAGGGGGGATGCCCTGGAATGCCCCCGGTCCGTAGCGTGAAGACATGACCACAGGAATGCTCGAACTCTCCGGCATCACCAAAAGCTACGGCTCTCGGCGCGTGCTCGATGACGTGTCCTTCACGGTCGCCCCCGGGCGACTGACGGGCTTCGTCGGCGGCAACGGCGCCGGCAAGACCACCACCATGCGCATCGTCCTCGGCCTGCTCTCTTCAGACGGTGGCGACGTCACCCTGGACGGGGCGCCGGTCACCGCGGAGGATCGCCGACGCTTCGGCTACATGCCCGAGGAACGCGGTCTCTACCCCAAGATGAAGGTGCTCGAGCAGATCGTGTACCTCGCGCGGCTGCACGGCTTCGGCAAGCAGGATGCCACCGAGCGAGCGACGACTCTGCTCACCGAGCTGGGCCTCGGCGAACGGCTGAACGACACGATCGAGTCCCTGTCGCTGGGCAACCAGCAGCGTGCGCAGATCGCCGCCTCACTCGTGCATGACCCCGAGGTGCTGATCCTCGACGAGCCGTTCTCCGGCCTCGACCCCCTCGCGGTCGACGTGGTCGCCGGTGTCCTGCAGTCCAGCGCGGCGAAGGGCGCATCCATCCTCTTCTCGTCCCACCAGCTCGACGTGGTCGAGCGCCTGTGCGACGACCTCGTCATCCTCGCCGGTGGCACGATCCGCGCGGCCGGTTCCCGCGACGCGCTGCGCGCCGAGCACGCCCGTGACCGCTACGAGTTGGTCTCGGCAGGTGACGCCGGCTGGTTGCGCACCGAACCCGGCGTGACGGTCGTCGACTTCGAGGGCGGGTACGCGCTGTTCGACGCGGACGGTCCCGAGACCGCTCAGCGGGTGCTCCAGTCCGCGGTGCAGCGCGGAGACGTCGCGAGCTTCGCCCCCAAGCATCCGTCCCTCGCCCAGATCTTCAAGGAGGTCATCCGATGAGCGCTCCGACCCCCGTCCGCAGCCCCAACGGCATCTGGCTCGTCGCCGAACGCGAGATCGGATCGAAGCTGCGCAGCAAGGCCTTCCTGATCTCCACCGGCATCCTGCTGGTGCTCGCCCTCGCCGGCATCATCCTCGGTGGCTTCGCGAGCAAGAACACCGACGCGATGCCGGTCGCCGCGACCGCCGAGACCGCGGCCGCCGTGTCCGCCATCCCGAACGTCGAAGTCACCGAGGTGTCCGACCAGGCCGCCGCCGAGAAGCTCGTCCGCGATGACGAGGTCGATGCCGCGGTGCTCCCGGGCGACGGCCCCTCCGGCTACACGATCATCGCGCTGCAGGACGCTCCCGGCTCGCTCGTCTCGGCGCTGTCGATCTCGCCCGAAGTCGTCATCCTGGAGCCGGCGACGACCAACCCTCTCCTGCGCTACTTCATCGCGATCGCCTTCGGGCTCGTGTTCATGATGGCGGCGGCGACGTTCGGCGGCACGATCGCGCAGAGCGTCGTGGAGGAGAAGCAGACGCGCGTGGTCGAGGTGCTGCTCTCCGCGATCCCGGCGCGCACGCTGCTCGCCGGGAAGGTGATCGGCAACACCGTGCTGGCGATGGGGCAGATCCTCGCCCTGGCGGCGGTGGCGACCATCGGTCTGATCGTCACGGGTCAGCGCGAGGTGCTCACCACGCTCGGGTCGCCGATCATCTGGTTCGCGGTCTTCTTCCTGTTCGGGTTCATCCTGCTGGCGGCGATGTTCGCGGCTGCGGCGTCGATGGTCTCGCGACAGGAGGACATCGGCTCCACGACCACACCGATCACGATGCTGATCATGGCCCCGTACATCCTGGTCATCGTCTTCAACGACAACCCGCTGGTGCTGACGATCATGTCGTACGTGCCGTTCTCCGCTCCGGTCGGCATGCCGATGCGCCTGTTCGTCGGTGAGGCGCAGTGGTGGGAGCCGCTGCTGAGCCTGGTGATCCTGCTCGCCAGCTGTGTGGCGGCGATCGTCATCGGCGCGAAGATCTACGAGAACTCGCTCCTGCGCATGGGCTCACGGGTCAAGCTCTCGGAGGCCCTGCGCGGCTGACACGCACCCACCGCCGACACCCCGTCTGAGTGTCGAAACCCCCTGCTGCCGACGTCGGCAGCAGGGGGTTTCGGCGCTCAGCGGGGGTCTCGCGCGATCAGATCACGTCGTCGCCGAGGGTGGTGGGGTTGCCGAAGCGATGGTTCGTGATCGACACGGCCTGCTCGTGCAGGAACGGGAGCATCTCGACGCGGCCGGCGCCGGTCACGGCATGCGACCACACCGCCACGTCCGGGCTGCCCTCGAGCGCCTCGAACAGCGCCGAGGCGTCGCCACCGACCAGACGGACCCGCTGCCACGTGTTCGCCGCCTTGGCGTAGCGCGCGGTCCATGCAGCATCCGACTCGCGCTTCACGGTCACGCCCTGCGCACGCAGCACCTTCTCGATGCGGGCGGGCAGCGACGGAGCCGACACCGTGAACGGGCTGCCACTGCGGAGGGCGGCGGCGAGCACACGGACCCCGTCGGCGAGCACCGCGTCCTCGGAGATGCGCACGTCGACCGCGACCGGGCGGTAGCGGAAGAGGTTGCGCTCGACCCCGAGGCCGGACTTGTCCGACACGGCGCCGAACTCGTCGATCCAGGCGCGCTCATCGGATGCGGCGGCGCGCCGCAACCAGTCCGACGCGGTCGCATCGACATCCGCCCCCGCGGCGTCGAGCAGGGCGGCGACGGCCGGAGCGACGGCGGCACCGGGGGAGACAGCGGCAAGCTCCGCCGGAACCCACTCGCCGAGGCCGTGGAGATAGTTGGGTCCGCCGGCCTTCGCCCCCGCCCCACGGCCGAGCGCTTCCACCCGCCGAACGGCTGACGCTGCACGATCGCACCGGTGATGCCGCGGTTCACGTAGAGGTTGCCCGCCTCGACGCGGTCGAGCCACGTGGTGACCTCACCGGAGTCGAGCGAGTGGATGCCGGCCGTGAGGCCGTAGTCGACCGCGTTCTGCAGGCGCAGCGCCTCGTCGAGGTCCTTGGCGTGCATGATGCCCAGCACCGGGCCGAAGAACTCGGTCAGGTGGAAGTACGACCCCTCGCGCACACCGGTCTTCACACCCGGCGTCCACTGCCGACCCTCGGCGTCGAGCTTTCGCGGCTCGACGAGCCAGCGCTCACCCTTCTCCAACGTCGTGAGCGCCCTGAGCAGCTTGCCGTCGGCGGGCTCGATGATCGGACCCATCTGGGTGGCGGGGTCATCGGGCAGACCCACGCGCATCGACGTGACGGCATCGACGAGCTGACGCTCGAACCGCTTCGAGTCGGCGACCGATCCGACGAGGATCGCGAGGGATGCCGCGGAGCACTTCTGCCCCGCGTGCCCGAACGCGCTGCGAGCGACGTCGGCGGCGGCCAGGTCGAGGTCGGCGGACGGCGTGACGATGATCGCGTTCTTCCCGCTCGTCTCGGCGAGGAGCGGCAGGTCGGGGCGGAAGGAGCGGAACAGCTGCGCCGTCTCGTACGCCCCCGTGAGGATCACCCGATCCACCGCGGGTCCGGCGACGAGGCGGGTGCCGAGGTCACGGGAGGCCAGGTCGACGAGCGCGAGCAGATCGCGCGGCACACCGGCGGCCCACAGCGCCTCGACCATCACGGCACCGCAGCGCTGCGTCAGCTTCGCGGGCTTGATGATGGCGGCGGAGCCCGAGGCCAGCGCCGCGAGCACACCGCCGGCGGGGATCGCGACCGGGAAGTTCCACGGCGGCGTGACCACGGTGACCTTCGACGGCACGAACTCCGCACCCGAGACGGTCTCGAGGTCCTTCGCACGCTCGGCGTAGTAGTGCGCGAAGTCGATGGCCTCGCTCACCTCCGGGTCGCCTTCGGCGATGGTCTTGCCCGCCTCGTGGGCCATGATCTCCAGGAGTTGCCCGCGACGAGCCGCGAGTTCGTCCCCGGCGCGGTGCAGCACGGCGGCGCGCTCGGCAGCGGGGAGGGCGGCCCACTTCTCGGCCGCGGCGGTCGCCGCGGTGAAGATGCCGTCCAATTCGGCTTCCGTCTCGACCTTGGCGATCGCGATCGTGTCCAGCCCCAGGGTCGATCCGACCGAGCGACCGAGGATCGCCCGTCCCCACGCGCGGTTGGCGGCGATCGCGGGATCGGTGTCGGCCTGGTTCCGGAAGCCGTCGGTCGTTGCGGCGTCTGCCTCTGCGGTGCGGTCCTGCACACGGTGCGGACCGGGGACGAACCCGGGCTCATCCGTCACGAGCGCGGCGAGCGAGCGCTCGAAGCGCTCCCGCTCCCGGGTCAGCAGGGTCGGGTTCGAGGCCAGTTCGAACACCGCCGACATGAAGTTCTCGGAGCTGGCGTTCTCCTCGAGACGACGCACCAGGTAGGCGATCGCCACATCGAATTCGGCCGGGTTCACGACCGGCGTGTAGAGCAGGAGGCGACCGACGTCCTTGCGGACGGCCTCGGCCTGCCCTGTCGCCATGCCGAGCAGCATCTCGTACTCGACCAGCGGGTCCGCACCCGTCGGATCCGCCACTCCCCGTGCCTGGGCGAGCAGCCACGTGTAGGCGATGTCGAACAGGTTGTGCCCTGCGATGCCGATGCGCACGGCGTCCAGGCGCTCCGGCGTCATGGCCCAGTCGAGCACCCGCTTGTAGTTGGTGTCGGAGTCCTGCTTGGTGCCGTAGGTGGCGAGCGGCCAGCCGTGGATCGCCGCGTCGACCTCTTCCATCGCGAGGTTCGCGCCCTTGACCACGCGCACCTTGATCGGCGCTCCGCCCTTGGCGCGACGGGCCGCGGCCCACTCCTGCAGGTGCTGCATGGCACCGAGCGCATCCGGCAGATACGCCTGCAGCACGATGCCGGCTTCGAGGTTCTCGAGCCCCGGCTGGTCGAGGATGCTCGTGAAGGCCGCGATCGTCAGGTCGAGGTCGCGGTACTCCTCCATGTCGAGGTTGATGAACTTCGCCTTGCCCTCGGCCTCGGCCGCAGCCGCCAGTTCGTAGAGCGGGGTGAGCTTCTCGACGACGTCTGCGACGGCCTCGTCGAACGACCACATCGAGAGCTGGCTGACGACGCTCGAGACCTTGATCGAGACGTAGTCGACGTCGTCACGGGCGAGGAAGTCACGGGTGCCGCGCAGACGGTGTCCTGCTTCACGCTCGCCCAGCACCGCTTCGCCGAGGAGGTTCAGGTTGAGGCGGTTGCCGCTCTTGCGGAGCTTCGCGATCGCGGGGCCCAGCTTGGCGGGGGTCGCATCGAGCACCAGGTGCCCGACCATGGCGCGCAGCACACGACGGGAGATCGGCACGACGACACCGGGCAGCTTGGGCGCCCAGAAGCCGCCCGTCTTGATCGCGGCGCGCAGGTAGCCGGGCAGCAGACCCGGGGTGATGTCGCTCAGCTCGGCGAGCGTGCGCCCGGCGACGCGCAGATCTTCGGGACGCATCACGCCGTCGACGAAGCCGACCGTGAACGCGAGCCCGTTCGGGTCTTTCAGGACCTCGGAGAGGCGCTGGGCGGCGGGCTCGACGGGGTGGGTCTCGCTCTCGGCGAGCCAGCGCTGCACGAGGGCGGCGACCTCTTCGGTGCGGGGAGTGGTGGTGTCGGCGGCGACAGGCATCGGTGGGACCTTCCAAGAGAGCGCACACCGGGGTTTCGTGTGCGGCTGGATCATTGTCCTGCCACTCGGTAGGCTCCGTCTATCAACCGATTCGAGTGGGTTCTGTTCACTCTGACTGAACGGATGGAACGCGCGTGCTGGACGTCAATCGGCTGCGGATGCTGGTGGAGCTGTCGCGGCGCGGAACGCTGTCGGCCGTCGCCGATGCCCTCTCCTACAGCAAGGCCTCGGTGTCACAGCAGCTGAGCGCACTGGAGCGCGATGTGGGCGTGCCGCTGCTGCGCCGGGTGGGGCGCGGAGTGCAGTTCACCCCGCAGGGGAACGTGCTCGTCGCCGAGGCCATCGGCATCCTCGATCAGCTCGAACACGCCGAGGTCGCCGTGGCTGAATCGCTCACCGAGGTGACGGGCACCGTGGGCATCGCGGTGTTCCAGTCGACGGCGCACTCCCTCCTCCCCCGCGCCCTCCGGGCCCTGAAGGATCGGCATCCCGCATTGCGCGTCGAGGTCACCGAGTGCGACCCGGAGACCGGCCTCATCGGGGTGTCCAGCCGGGACTTCGACCTGATCCTGGCCGAGCAGTACCCCGGACGCACCCGCCCGATCCACGCGGATCTCGACAGGGTGGAGCTCGCTCATGATGCGATCGCGCTCGCCCGACGCCCCGGATCCCCGACCCCTGCGGATGCCTTCGCCGCACTGTGGTCGACCCGCGGGGAGCCCTGGGTGCTCGAGCCTGCCGGTACCGCTTCGCGAGCGTGGGCGGAACAGCTGTGCCGCACCGCCGGCTTCGAACCGGACGTGCGCTACGAGATCGCCGACCTTACGGCACATGTGCGACTGATCCATGCGGGGCTCGCCGTCGGGCTGCTGCCCGACCTGGTGTGGGCGGGTGACACCCCGACCGTCGACCTCACCCCGCTCCCTCATGACCCGCGGCGCGAGATCTTCTCCTCGGCGCGCCGCGTGTCGGCGGATGCCCCGTCGATCCGGGCGGTCCGCAGCGCGCTGGCTGACGCGGCCACGCACAACCTCCCGGACTGAGGCGCCGGGAACCGGACCGCGCACCCGGGAATATGCATGCACATGCATCTGTTCAGTCCCGTGTACCCGGACGATGGAGTCCGATCCACTCCGTCCGAAAGGCACTTCTGTGAGCACTCCCGTCATCGACCGCACCGCACCGACCGAGCACCCCGTCCTCGACGTCCTTGCCGGCCGCTGGAGCCCCCGCGCTTTCGACGCGCAGAACACGATCGACGAGGCCAAGCTCGCCACCGCGCTCGAAGCGGCCCGTTGGAGCCCGTCCGCCAACAACACGCAGCCCTGGCGCTTCATCGTCGCCCGCCGCGGCACCGCCCTGCACGCGCAGGTGGTCGACGCGCTGATGGGCTTCAACCAGGCCTGGGCGGGCAACGCCGCCGTCCTGGTCGTCGCCGTGGCCGAGACCGCGACCGCCGACGGCACGCCCCTCACCCACGCCCTCTACGACCTCGGCCAGGCAGTCGCGCACTTCTCGGTGCAGGCACACCACGACGGCCTGCTCGTGCACCAGATGAGCGGCTTCGACCCCGAGGTCGTCCGCGAGTTCGCCGATCTCGAACCGCGCTTCGTCCCGGTCACGGTCTTCGCGGTCGGCGAGTTCGGCGACGTGAGCGCGCTCCCCGAGGTGCTGCAGGAGCGCGAGGTCGCGCCGCGCGTCCGTCGCCCCATCGCCGAATCGGTCATCCTCAGCGCCTGACACCCGGTCGGGCACCCGTTCTGGGGGTGCTGCCACAGACATCCCCCAGGCTGCGCAGAAGCGTCGAACCTAGGGTTGCTCGGGTGCTCCACTCTCGCCCACAGCTTCCTCCCGCTCGGCACTTCGCGCTCACCTGGGGGATCGCCGATCAGCACGGGGGGATGACGAGCGCGATGCTTCGGCGTTCGCGGGCGTTCCGCCGCCTCGGCGGAGTCGACGTGGACATCCTGACGCTGGACGACCGCCCCGACTATCCCGAGTTCGCGGATCGTCTCCACGCCGCAGGTGAACTCATCGACGGGCTGCGCATCCGCAACCTCTGGGACGAGCTGCGTCGGGAGTCGCCCCGGCCACGCGGGACCACGCCGACCGCCGCGGAACTGCTGGTGCCGCAGGCGGGCGACGTGGTCGCGTCCCACGACGGCACCGTCCTGAGCCGCGCACGCCGCGACGATGCCGGCCGGATGCTGGTGGATCGGTTCCGCCGCGACGGCTCGCTGCTCGCCACCGAGCGCCCCGGCGACGACCGGAAGGTCGTGCTCTACTCGACGGACGGCGCACCGCTACGGGGCTGGCGCACGACGTGGGGCCTGTACCGCTGGTGGTTCGACCGCCTGACCGGCAAGGCGCCCAGCTTCCTGCTGGTCGACTCGAAGACGGCCGCGCGCTCGGTCGCAGGCTACCGGCGGGACAACGTCGTCACGGTGCACATCGTCCATGCGTCGCATCGCGTAGGCGGGCGGCCGGGGACGCTCCGGGCGACACGCGAATCCGTGCTGCGTCGCGCCGGGGAGTTCGACGAGATCGTCGTCCTCACGTCGCGACAGCGCACCGATCTCATCGAGGATCTCGCCGCAATCGACGTCGCGGCCCGGATCCGCACGATCCCGAACGCTGTCGCCCTGCCCCCGCGCGCTGCCGTGACCCGCGACGCGTCACGCGGCGTCGTCGTCGCCTCACTCACACGCCGCAAGCGACTCGAACACGCGGTGGAGGCCGTCGCGATCGCCCACGCCGCCGATTCGACGATCGATGCCGACATCATCGGAGAGGGCCCCCGCGAAGCAGCCCTGGAAGAGCACATCCAGCACCTGCACGCCGACGGTCATGTGCACCTGCGCGGATACGACCCCGACGCACGCTCAAAGTTCCGTTCCGCGGGATTCAGCCTGCTCACGTCGACCTCCGAAGGGCTGCCGCTCGTGCTCGTGGAGAGTATGGCCGCCGGCTGCATCCCGCTCGCCTACGACATCCGCTACGGCCCTGCCGACATGATCAGCGACGGAGTCGACGGCTTCCTCGTCCCGGACGGCGACGTCCAGGCCCTCGCGCGACGCATCGTCGACCTGCAGGCCATGCCACCCGCGGCAGTCGAGGCGATGCGTCGTCGCGCGGTGGGCCGCGCCTCGGAGTTCTCCGATGACGCCGTCACCCGACGCTGGTCGCGGGAGCTGCGGGCCGTGTACGACGCGAAGCTGTTCGCCGCCGCACGCGATCAACCTCTGCCCGTGCGCCTGCGTCGTCGTGCGGGCGCGCTGCGACGCCGGGCGCTCTGGATGCTCGGCCGCTGAGCGGTCGGTGCCGCTCGGTCGGTGCCGCGCGGTCGGCGCCGCCCACATACACACTTCCCGCATACCCCCGCGCGCGCACACGCCGCGAAGGAGAACTCACGCTTTGAAGGAGGCTTTGACGCATCTCCTCCTTCGTAGCGTGAGTTCTCCTTCAGACAGTGAGGCGAGCGAACACCACCGCCCACGCAACTCAGTCCTGATACCACTCAGTCCTGATACCGCTCAGTCCTGATAGAACTCAGTCGTCGAGCAGCTCGGCCTCGATCACCTCGTCGTCTTCCGGCTCCGGCTCCGGGTCCGGTGTCGTCGCGGTGAGCACGAGGCCTGAGCCGTCTGCGGCCACGTCGACCCGCACCGTGTCGCCGTCATGCACGCCGCCCGAGAGCAACGCCGTCGCCAGCTTGTTCTGCACCTCGCTCTGGATGAGGCGGCGCAACGGTCGGGCTCCGAACATCGGGTCATAGCCGCGCTCAGCAAGCCAGGCCCGCGCATCGGGGGTGACCGCGAGCGTGAGGCGACGGTCGCGCAGCCGGTCGTGCAACTGGTCGACGGAGAGCTCCACGATCTGCGCGAGGTCGTCTTCGCTCAGCGCCGAGAACATCACGATGTCATCCAGTCGGTTCAGGAACTCCGGACGGAACGCCTGCCGCACGAGCGCCATCACCTGGTCGCGCTTCTCGTCCGGCCCGAGCACCGGGTCGATCAGGATCGGCGATCCCAGGTTCGATGTGAGGATCAGGATCACATTCGAGAAGTCGACCGTACGACCCTGGCCGTCGGTCAGGCGACCGTCGTCGAGCACCTGCAACAGCACGTCGAACACCTCGGGGTGGGCCTTCTCGACCTCATCGAGGAGGATCACGCTGTACGGCCGACGACGCACGGCTTCGGTCAGCTGACCACCCTGCTCGTAGCCGACGTATCCCGGAGGGGCGCCGACGAGTCGGGACACCGAGTGCTTCTCGCCGTACTCCGACATGTCGATGCGCACCATGGCGTGCTCGTCGTCGAACAGGAACTCCGCGAGCGCCTTGGCCAGCTCGGTCTTCCCGACACCGGTCGGGCCGAGGAACAGGAACGAGCCGGTCGGGCGACCGGGGTCGCTGATCCCGGCACGCGAACGACGAACGGCGTCGGACACGGCCTTGACGGCATCCTTCTGTCCGATCAGCCGCTTGCCGAGCTCGTTCTCCAGGTGCAGCAGCTTCTCGCTCTCGCCCTGCAGCAGTCGACCGACCGGGATTCCGGTCCACGCCGCGATCACGGCGGCGATGTCCTCTTCGGTGACCTGCTCGTTGACCATGCGCGGCTCGGCGGGTGTCGCGGCTTCGGCCTGCTCCGCCTCGGCGATGTCGCGCTCCAGGCGCTTGATGGTCTCGTACTCGAGCTTCGAGGCCTTCGTGTAGTCCGCGTTGCGCATCGCGAGATCGCGCTGGGTGATCGCATCGTCGAGCTGCTTCTTCAACTCACCGACCCGGTTCAGGCCCTGCCGCTCGCGCGCCCATCGGGACTCGAGGCCGGCGAGTTCCTTCTCCATCTCGACCAGGTGCTCGCGGAGCACGCCGAGGCGCTCCTTGGAAGCGGCATCCTTCTCCCGCTTGAGCGCGAGCTCCTCGAGCTTCATCCGATCGACCTGCCGCTTGAGCTGGTCGATCTCGACGGGCGAGGAGTCGATCTCCATCTTGAGCCGGGACATCGACTCGTCGATCAGGTCGATCGCCTTGTCGGGCAGCTGTCGGGCCGGGAGGTACCGGTTCGAGAGCGCAGCGGCCGCCACGAGGGCGCTGTCGGAGATCGTGACCCCGTGGTGCGCTTCGTACCGCCCCTTGAGGCCACGGAGGATCGCGATCGTGTCCTCGACCGTGGGCTCGCCGACGTAGACCTGCTGGAAGCGACGTTCCAGCGCGGCGTCCTTCTCGATGAACTCGCGGTACTCGTTGAGCGTGGTGGCGCCGATCAGCCGCAGCTCACCACGGGCCAGCATCGGCTTGAGCATGTTGGAGGCGGCGACGGATCCTTCTCCCCCGCCGGCACCCATGAGCACGTGCAGCTCGTCGATGAAGGTGATGACCTGTCCGTCGGACTCGGTGATCTCCTTGAGCACCTGCTTCAGCCGCTCCTCGAACTGCCCGCGGTACATGGCACCGGCCACGAGGGCGGAGATGTCGAGGGTGACCAGCTCCTTGTCCTTGAGGGATTCGGCGACGTCACCCGCGACGATGCGCTGGGCGAGTCCTTCCACGACGGCGGTCTTGCCGACGCCGGGCTCCCCGATCAGCACGGGGTTGTTCTTCGTGCGACGGGTGAGGACCTGGCTGACTCGACGGATCTCGCTGTCGCGTCCGATCACCGGGTCGAGCTTGCCCTGGCGGGCGCGGTCGGTGAGGTTGATGCCGAACTGCTCGAGGGCGGACTGCTGTTCTTGATTCTGGCTACCGGTCTGCGGGGTGGTCATGCGCTCCTCCTGGAGATGCTCCTTCTGGTCGTCTCCCGCCTGCCGGGTCGGAAGGCGGGGTCAAAGTTGAGTGGTGTTGACTCAAGTTTAGCATTCCTTCAGCGCGCGCGTGCGATCGCATCCCAGATCGCGGCCGCGACCGCGCGCTTCGACCCCGATGCACTGCCCGCGTCGGCACCGTGCGGTCCGAGGATGTGCACGGCGTTCTCGAGGCTCTCGAATCCCCGCTCCCACCCGACCTCGTTCACGATGAGCAGGTCCACGCCCTTGCGCTGCTGCTTGCGGCGGGCACGGGCGAGGAGCTCCGATGCCTCCTCCGGAGTCTCTGCGGCGAACCCGACCACGAGCTGACTGGTTCGCCGCACCGAGGCGAGCGCCGCGACGATGTCCTCGTTCTCGACCAGCTCGATGGCGGGGATCCCACCCCCCTCCTTGGTGAGCTTGCGCTCCGACACCGCCGCCGGTCGATAGTCCGCCACCGCCGCCGCCATCACGACCACATCGGCGAGGGAGGACTCGTGCGTCATCGCCTCGGAGAGCTCTGCCGCCGTCCCGACCGACACGACACGGATCGACGGGTGCCGCACCTCGGCGAGCACCTCGCCCGAGATGTTGGCCGACACCAGGGTCACCTCGGCCCCTCGGGCGGCGGCCTCCGCAGCGAGCGCCGCCCCCTGCCTGCCACTGGAGCGGTTGCCGAGGAAGCGCACCGGATCGATCGGCTCACGGGTGCCCCCCGCCGAGACGACCACGCGCACACCGGCGAGATCACCGGGAGTCAGCAGCGCCTGGGCGGCGGCGAAGATCTCCTCGGGCTCCGACATCCGGCCGGGGCCGCTGTCACCGCCGGCGAGCTCTCCGTCCGCGGGGCCGACGACGTGCACACCGCGCTCCCGCAGCGTCGTGATGTTCGCCTGCGTCGCGCGGTTCCGCCACATCTCCGCATGCATCGCCGGGGCGATCAGCACCGGAGCCTCGGTGGCGAGCAGGGTCGTGCCGAGGAGGTCGTCGGCGAGCCCGGCGGCCATCTTGGCGATCGAGTTCGCCGTCGCCGGCGCGACGATCACCAGCTCGGCGTTCTGCCCCAGGGCGACGTGCCGCACCTTCGCGACGTCGTCGTGCACGCTCGTGGTGACCGCATGACGACTGATCGCCTCCCAGGTCGGGAGCCCCACGAAACGCAGGGCGTCCTCCGTGGGCACCACGGTCACGTCGTGCCCACCCTTCGTGAGCAGGCGCACGAGGTGCACCGTCTTGTACGCGGCGATGCCGCCTGTGACTCCGACCACGATGTTCACGTCTCGATTCTGCCCCAGCATCCGCCGCCATGGGCCGACACCTCTTCCTCGACCTAGACTTGGATGCGTGTGCACGGTTGTCATCGATGTCGAGAAGGCCGGCTCGGCACGACTCCTCGCGGTCCGCGACGAAGATCCGCTGCGGGCGTGGGACTCCCTCGGACCGTGGTGGCCGGAGGACCATCCCGGTGTGATCGGGATCCGCGATCGGCGCGCCGGGGGCGCCTGGCTCGCCGCGAACCCCGCCGAACGCCGGCTCGCGGTGCTGCTGAACCGGGCGGACGTGAGCGACCTCCCCGCCGCGCGGGCCGTCTCCCGCGGCGCCCTGGCACTGGAGTCCGTGCAGGGGCGCTCGCCCGTCGCGCCCCTCTCCATGCACGGCTTCAACCTGCTCGAGGTCGGCCCCGAAGGCGCGCGCGTGCTGTCGTGGGACGGCGTCGAACTGCGCGAGACACGCATCGATCCCGGCACGCACATGATCGCGCACGATGACCTCGACGATGCCACGACCCCGCGGATCGAAGCCTGGCTGCCGGAGTTCCGCGCCCTGGGCCCGACCGCCGACAGCGCCGACTGGACGGCTGAGTGGACCGCGCTCCTCGCCTCCTCCGCCGAACTGCCGCCCGAAGACGACCGGGCCATCATCCGCGACAACCGCCCGCACGGCTATCCCACCCAGTCGCTGCTGTACTGCATCGCCACCGTGACCCCCGAGGGCGTCGAGGTCCGCGACGTGACACTCCCCTCCCCGCGCACCTTCCGGAGTGACACTCCCCTCCCCGCCCCCACTCCCGTACTCCCCCACTCCCGCACTCCCGCCGAGACCCCCGCCTGTCGTCGACGCCCCTCCTGTGTCGCGCCGCCCAGCGGGGGCGTCGACACTCAGCGGGGGCGTCGACCTGATCTTGCACCGAAGGGGAAGAGGGGAGGGGGTCAGGCGGCGGGAAGCGCCGGCTCCTCGACGCAGGAGAATCGCGCGCGGTAGGCCGTGGGGGTGAGGCCGAGGACGCGGGCGAAGTTCTGCCGCAGCACCGCCGCCGACCCGAAACCGCATTCATCCGCGATGTGCTCGAGCGGAAGACCGGTGCGCTCCAGCATGCGCTGCGCGTGGATGATGCGCTGACGGGCGAGCCAGGCCGCGGGTGTCGCACCGTACTCGGCCTTGAACCGCCGGGCGAAGGTGCGCGGCGACATCAGCGCCCTGGCGGCGAGCTGCTCGACACCCAGATCGTCTCGCAGGTGTTCGACGGCCCAGTCCGCCACCGCGGCGAGCGAGTCGGTGGGGACCTGCGGGATCGGTCGGTCGATGAACTGTGCCTGTCCGCCGTCACGCTGCGGCGGAACGACCATGCGCCGTGCGATGCGGTTGGTGAGCTCGGCGCCGACCTCCTGACGGAGCAGGTGCAGGCAGGCATCGATCCCCGCAGCCGTGCCCGCGCTGGTGATGACCTTCCCGTCCTGCACGAACAGCACGTCGGGGTCGATGTCGATCTGCGGGTACATGTCCGCCATGGTGTGCGCGTACATCCAGTGCGTGGTGGCTCGACGCCCGTCGAGCACTCCGGCCGCCGCGAGGATGAAGGATCCGCTGCAGACGCTCATCACCCAGGCGCCACGCGCGACGGCGTGCCTGGCGAGCTCGAGCAGCAGCGGATCGATGTCTCCCCAGTGCTCCCGGGGAAGGGGGCAGAACACCACCAGATCCGCCTCGTAGGCGAACGTCAGATCGTGCTCGACGTTGACTGAGAAGCCGATCTTCGATGCCACGACGCCCGCACGGGGGGCGACGATGCGGAAGTCGAAGTTCGGCACGCCGTCGTCAGCGCGATCGAGGCCGAACGCCTCGCACGCGACGCCGAACTCGAAGGGTGCGAACCCGTCCTGGATGACGCAGGCGACCGTCTTCATGTACACGCTCCCGAATGGCAGTTTTCATACGCTCAGAGTCTTCTCTGCCACTCGTGGCGGTTCAACGATGAACGTAGCGTTTCTGCCATGATACTCGTCATCGCACTTCTCGCCCTCGCCGCCTGGGCGACGATCGCCACGTTCGTCGAGCTCCGCCGCGACGGCTACCGTCGCGTGCCGACGGACTGGAGACGCCTCGCCGGCCGCGACCTCCACCAGGAAGCGGAGTCCGGACGCCTCTACCGGTGACCTCGGTGCAAGGCGAGGCGCGGTGCACATCCGGCACCCCACGGCTACGCTCGACGTCATGAGCGAGCCCGTGCAGCCTCCCGTCCCGCCTTCCGGACACGACCTCCCGGCCGCTCCGGCGGCACCGCCGCCAGCCGCCACGCCTCTGCCCGCCGCGCCTCAGTACCCCGCCACGGCGCAGGGGTACCCGAGTGCTCCTCCGTATCCGACAGCACCGCAGGCGGCCGCCCCGCCACAGGCGTATCCGACGGCGAACCCGGCTCCCCAGGCCTATCCGCTGGCCCCTTCCGGCCGACCGGCACCCGTCCGCGAGAGCAATCCGCTCGCTCGCGCGGCCTTCATCATCGCTGTGGCCACCTTCGCGATCAATCTGTTCGGATCCATCGTGCGGCCGTTCGTCTACAGCGGTGGCGGCGTCGGCGGATACGAGTTCATGCTCGCGTTCGACAACGGGATCGGCATCCTGAGCTTCTTCGTCTACGTCGTGGCGCTGATCCTGGGTCTGATCGCGATGCGCCGCGCCGGGTCGAGACTGCTCACCGGCATGGCGATCGGCATCGCGGGAGTCGGCGCCATCGGGTTCGTCTTCACCAGCATCGCCATCACGCTGCTCCAGTTCATCTGAGAGCGGATGGCGTCTCCTCTGCGGGCGGACAGCATCGCCCCGTCACTTCGACGCGTGCTCGCTACCGCGAGCTCTCAGGGCCTCGCGAGCACCCGCTCGTAGACGGCGATCATGGCGGCCGTGCGCGAGGACTGCCGGAACGCCTCGGCGACCTCGGGGACCGGAACGGGGGCGGTGCCGCCCGCGATGTCGGAGGCGGCCCGCCGCAGGGTCTCCGCGAGTGCGGTGACCCTCTGCACCTCGATGTCCCGGCTCGACGCCCCAGGGTCGGCATCCGGTACCGCCCAGAGTCCGCCGCCGAGTTCCGCGCCGATGTCGGGGTCGCAGATCACGGAGGGCGTGCCGAGCGTGGCCGCCTCGAAGGGGGTCATCCCCTGGGTCTCGAAGCCGATCGACGTCTGCACGAGCGCGTCGGCGGCGGCGATCCGCTCCAGCGTCTGCGCGTAGGTCAGCCGTCCGGCGAATCGCACGCCGTCGACCCCGCGGACGACCTTCTCGGCGGCCGCACGCTGAGCGCCGCCACCGATGATCTCCAGGTCCGCATCGACGCCCGAGGCGACGAAGGCCTCCAGGAACGGGAGCAGGCGCTTCTCCGGACTCATCCGTCCGAGCCACACGAATCGCGGCCGTCCCGGTTCCCGAGTCGCGGGACGCGCGGCGAGCGTCTGCGCGCGCAGGTCGTCGTCGATGCCGTTCCAGATCACGTCGACCTGCGGGAAGACGTCGTGCTGTTCCAGGCGCCGCGCGAAGTGGGTCGACGGCGCGGTCACGGCCGATGCCCCGGCCGCGAGTCCGCGCAGGAACGCCCACCCGTCCCGCCCGCGCACGGATCGTCCGATGCCGCGCATCGCGATGCCTCGCCACGTGTTCAGCACCGCGAGCACGGGCCGGTGCAGCGGGGTGACCGCGGCGATCCCGACGTCCACGCGGTTGTGCATGGTGTGCACGACGGGGAGTCCGTGCCGCTGCGCGTAGCGATGCCCGATGAACGCACCCCAGAAGTCGGCCTGCACGTGCACCAGGTCGACGGGGGGACGGCGGGTCATCGCCCGGTCGAGGAAGCGGTCCGTCGCCCGACCCGGCCAGCTCATCGAGTACTCGCGATCGACCGTGATCGGCATCGACGGCAGATCGACGAAGGCGCCGCCGTGAGAGCCGGATGACGCCCGCGAGCCCTGCATCCTCGGCGCGACGACCGTGACGGTGTGCCCGGCTCGTTCGAGGAACTCGCGCTGGAGCCGCATCGACACCTGGGCCCCGCCGAGGGAGTCGAGGTGCTGATCGCCGAAGAAGACGATGTGCATGGCCGCTACTCCGGCAGCGGCTCGTCGCGGTACAGCGCCTCGAAGGTGTCGAGGGTGCGGTTGATGTCGTGGATCGCGACGCCGTCGAGCGAGGCCCGCTGCATCCGCTCGTACTCCGCGGGCTCCGCCGTGAGCACGTCGGTCAGACGCGCGGCGAGCTCGTCGACATTCCCGGGCTCGAACAGATAGCCGTTCTCGCCGTCGTGCACGAGGTGCGGGAGGGCCACGGCGTCCGCGGCGACGACCGGCAGGGCCGAGGCCATCGCCTCCATCGTCGCGATGGACTGGAGCTCCGCGATCGAGGCGATCACGAACAGGCTGGCACGGGACAGCAGGGCCCGGAGCTCCTCATCGCTCGTGCGCCCGTGGAAGGTCACTCGATCGGCGAGTCCGAGCTGGGCGGTCAGGTGCTCCAGCTGCTTGCGCTGGTCGCCGCCGCCGACGATGTCGAAGGTCGTGTCGAGCGCGGGGTCGAGCTTCGTCATCGCCTTGAGGATGACCTCGACCTGCTTCTCGGCCGTGAGCCTGCCGACGAAGATGATCCGGTTCTCGTCGCGCGGGGCGAGGACAGGCGTGTACTGGGTGCGATCGATACCGCAGCTGACCGGGATCACGCCCTTCACCTCGACCGTCTTCTCGAGGAAGTCCGCGGCACGGCGGGTGGGTGTGGTGATCGCACGGGTCTTGTCGAACGTGCGCTTGGCGTCGGCCCACGCGAACTTCAGCACGAGGTCGTCGATGAACTTCGGCATGGTGGTGTGGTCGAGGATGTTCTCGGCCATGACGTGGTTGGTCGCGATGACCGGGATGCCGCGCTCGTTCGCGATGTACGCGAGTCCGCGCCCGATCACGATGTGCGACTGGATGTGCACGACATCCGGCTGCACCTGATCCAGGACCTTGCGGGCATAGTGCTTCGATCGCCACGGCCACACGAACCGCAGCCAGTCGTGCGGCGCCCAGCGCACCGACGGCAACCGGTGCAGGGTCATCGGCTCGCCCTCGATGACCTCGGTGTGCGGCTGGGCACGGCGATACGCCTGGTTGGGCGCCACGACGTGCACGTCGTGGCCGCGCTGCACGAGGCCGGCGGCGAGGCGCTCGGCGAAACGGGCGGCGCCGTTGATGTCGGGCGCGAACGTGTCGCAGCCGATCACGATCTTCAACGGTCGGGGCGCGGATTCGGCGGCGGGGCCGCGCGACGGATCGGTCGGATCGTCGGAGGAGGTCACAGACATGCTGCCTTACGATGTGGCGGCCAAGGAGGAGCCCTGGTCGGGCGCTGGCCACTCTACCCGAGCGCCCTGATCCCCCGGCCGAGGCATACCGGCATCCCCTCAGCCTCAGCCGTTAACGTGGGAGCATGCGACTGACTGCCGAGGCCGATCCCCAGCTGTGGATTCCCGTGACGGACTCGCTCGGATGGAAGGGACGCCGGCACCGGAAGGCGGCGATCCGGATGCTGCTCGGCCAGGTCAACGCCGCCGTCGGTGCGACCGAGCGCCCCGGCTCGAGGTTCGGTGCCTGGGCGATGAGCCAGGCGGCACCGATGCTGATGAAGCGGGCCGACGGGCGCGTGCTGGTGTGGACATGGAAGGCGGAGCCGGAGCTGGTCGTGGCGATGGCGACGGCACAGGCACTGACACCGGAGGTCCGCATCGCCCGCGCCTCGATGCCGATGGACTACGACGACACCGAGTCTTTTCCGAGCCGACTCGGCGTGGGCGAGAAGCTCCTCGTGCCGATGCCGCCGTCTCCCGCGTCTCCCCCGTTCGCCACCTACACCTGGGACACCGGGACGCATCTGGTCACGCTGACGGCGGTGTGCAGCGACAAGGAGCGGTTCGGCACGCTCACCGGCGCGCTCGACGACCTGGCCCGCAGCCTCCGCATCGCCGACGACCTCACGGGCGGCGAATCACCCGAGGTCCTGCGCCTCGACCCCGCCTGACCGACCACGGGAGTCCCCCGCGGCCCCGTCGGCCGCGTCGTACACCCGCACGCCTTCGACCCAGGTGCCGCGCACCTCGGTGAGCCCGATCTCCTCGACGGGGTGCTCGAACGGGTCGCGGTCGAGCAGGGCGAGGTCCGCCCGCATCCCCACCGCGATCGTGCCGGTGTCGTCGAGGTGGTTCACGTACGCGGATCCCGAGGTGTACGCGGCGAGCGCGGTCCCGAGGTCGATCGCCTGCTCCGGCAGGAACGGCGGATAGTCCCCCTCCCACTCGGTCGGAGCCGACCGACGGTTCACGGCCACGTGCATCGCGGCGAGCGGATTCGGGGTGCTCACCGACCAGTCGCTGCCCGCGGCGAGCACGGCTCCGGAGCGCAGCAGATCGCCGAAGGGGTACTGCCAGGCGCTGCGCGTGTCCCCGAGGAAGGGGATCGTGAGGTCGACCATCTGCGGCTCCAGTGTGGCCCACAGCATCTGCATGTTCGCCGTCACGTCCAGCGCACGGAACCGGGGGACGTCGTCCGGGTGCACGACCTGGATGTGGGAGATGTGGTGCCGGTTCCCGCGCGGACCGTTGTGCAGGAGGGCGGCTTCGACCGCGTCGAGGCACTCGCGCACGGCACGGTCGCCGATGGCGTGGAAGTGCAGCGTGAACCCGAGGGCATCGAGCCGGGTCGCCGCTTCCTTGAGCAGCTCCGGCTCGACGAACGAGATGCCGGAGTCCTCACGCGGATGCCCGTGGCCGTCGCAATAGGGTTCGAGCATCGCGGCGGTGAAGTTCTCGGCCACCCCGTCCTGCATGATCTTCACGCTGCGGGCACGGAAGCGACCGACGGAGCCGGCAGCGCGCCGTTCGACGATGTCCTCGATCTGCTCCAGGCCGCGCGAGCGGTCCCACCACAGGGCGCCCACGACCCGACCGGTGAGTTCTCCAGTGGCTGCCGCGGCACGGTACGCGGGCAGCGGGTCACCCGCGTCGCCGTACTCCGTGCCGACGATCGCGTCCTGCCAGGCGGTGACGCCGAAGGAGTGCAGGTACCGCTGCCCCTGGACGAGCGCCTCCACCAGACGCTCGACGGGCTCGGCCGGGAGCAGCCGGTTCACCAGGCCCATCGCTCCCTCGTGCAGGGTTCCGCTCGGGGCACCGCCCGCGTCGCGTTCGATGCGTCCGTCCGCGGGATCCGGGGTCTCCGCGGTGATCCCGGCGAGCGCGAGTGCTCGCGAGTTCACCCAGGCGCCGTGCCCATCGCGATTGGGGAGGAAGGCGGGGCGATCGGGCACGACCGCGTCCAGCTCCGCGGCCGTCGGCGTACCTCCGGGAAAGGCCGACATCTGCCAGCCACCGCCCAGGATCCATTCGTCGTCGGGGTGCTCCGCGGCGTACTCCGCGATCCGCTCCAGATACTGCTCACGCGTCGCGAGGCCCGAGAGGTCGCACCGGAGCATGTCCAGTCCGCCCCACACCGGGTGCACATGCGCGTCCTGGAACCCGGGCACGAGGAGCCCACCGGCCAGATCGACGACCTCGGTGTCCGGGCCGATCATCTCCGACAGGTCGTGGCCGATCGCACTGATGCGGCCGTCCGTGACCGCGACGGCGCGAGCGGTGGACCGCGCTGCATCGGAGAGGAACGCCCTCCCGCCGCGGGAACCACCGGTGAAGACGAGGTCTGCCACTCTCATGCTCAGCCTCCCGCCATCGTGCGGGCGATCTCGGTCGCCGAGTCACCGGCACGCTTGAGCACCACCGCCACCAGCGCCAGAGCGAGGAGGGTGAGCACGAGCATGATGGTCGACACCGCCGCGATCTCAGGACGGAGTCCGCTACGCAGTGCACTGAGCACGTACACCGGCCACGGTGTCGTGCCGGACACCTGCACGAACGCCGACACGACCGTGTTGTCGAGGCTCAACGTGAACGAGAGCAGGAACCCGGCGAGCACGGCCGGCATCGCCAGCGGCAGCGTGATCTTCAGGAAGGTCCGCACCGGCGGGGCGTACAGGTCGGCGGAGGCCTCTTCCAGGCGGGCGTCGAGTCCGACCAGTCGCGCCCGGACGATGTACGACACGATCGCGATCGAGAACAGCGACTGCCCGACCACGAGCCTCATCGTTCCGTCGTTGAAGATCCCGATCCCGGCGTCCTGGCCGAGGAAGACCAGCCAGGGCAGCAGCGCGACGGCATCCACGATCTCCGGGGTGACCGAGACGAGCAGCAGGAGCCCGAGGAACCACCACACCCATTTGCCGGGGTTGCGGGCCATCGCGATGCCGGCCAGGGTTCCGAGCGCGGTCGCGAGCAGGGCGGCCAGCAGGCCGGTGCGCACCGACACCAGCACCGCGTCGCGGATCGCCGGCTTGTTGACGATCGCGAGGAACGAGTCGAAGCCGAAGTGGTCCCACGAGACCAGCAGGCGGCCGACGTTGAACGAGTAGACGATGATCACCAGGATCGGCAGGAACAGGAACAGGAAGACGAGTCCTGCCCAGATCGGCAGCAGGAGACGTGCTGCTCCACGACGTGAACTCATGAGCCCTCCCCCAGGACGAGTCGGTTGCGTTGTCTGAGTGGCAGTGTCACGAGCCAGAGCAGCCCGGCCGCGACGGCGATCGAGATCATGATGACGATGATCAGCAGCACCGCCATCGCCGAGCCCAACGCCCAGTTCTGCGCGGTCTGGAACTGACTCGCCACGACCTGCCCGATCATGTTGCCCTTCGCGCCACCGAGCACGGTCGCGGTGATGTAGTCGCCCATGAGCGGGATGTACACGAGCAGCACGCCCGCGATGATGCCGGGTCGGGCCAGGGGCACGGTCACCCGGAGGAAGGTCGTCGCGCTGTTCGCGCCCAGGTCCTTGCTCGCCTCGCGCAGCGGACCCGAGACCCGGTCGAACGCGACGAACAGCGGGAGGATCATGAGCGGCAGGTAGTTGTAGACCACGCCGAGCAGCACCGCACCCCGCGAATACAGCAGGTCGAGGGGACCCGGGATCACGCCGATGCCCTGGAGCAGCTGCGACAGCCAGCCCTCCGGGGCGAGGATCACCTGCCAGCCGATCGTGCGCACCAGGAAGTTCGTCCAGAACGGCACCATGACGAGGGCCAGCAGCAGTCCGCGCTTCGACGGCGGCGCCTTCACGGCGATCCAGTACGCGACCGGCGCCCCGATCACCAGGCACAGCAGCGTGCCGAGGATGCCGATCCACAGGGTGTTCAGGAAGGTGCTGAAGAACGTGGGCGAGAGGGCCTCGAGGTACCGGTCGAAGGAGAGGTGGTCGAGGGCGTGGGTGGCGAAGATGCTCGGCTTGTAGCCGAAGCTGAAGACGATGACCATGCCGATGGGGGCGACGAAGAAGATCAGCAGCCACACCCAGGCGGGGATCGCGAGACCGAACTTGAGCTTAGGCACCGGCGGCCGCCTTCATCGAGTTCCAGATCGCGACGACCCGGTCCTGAGCGTCCGTCAGCTTGCCCTCATGCATGGTCTGCACCTGCTCCTCGTCGAAGAACACCATGTCGAGCCGTTCCAGACCCGCGGCCTCCGCGGCTTCGCGGACGCCGGAGATGCCCGTGTCGTAGCCGATGTAGTCGACCTGCGCGAGCTGCACATCGGGCTGCAGGACGAAGTTGATGAACGCGTGCGCCGCTTCGGGGTGCGGCGCGCCCGCGGCGATCGCCCAGTTGTCCATCCACAGTTCGGTGGCCGGACTCCCGAGCACCCATTGCCAGCGGTCGGGGTCGTCGGACTCGAAGATGCCCAGGCGCGCGTCACCGTTGTAGGACTGCAGCAGAGCGTGCGACGCCTGCGGGATCGACGAGCCGCCCGGGTAGGAGTCGAACGCCGAGATGTGCGGCGCCAGATCCTTCACCAGGAAGTCCTCGACCGCGTCCAGGTCGTCGGGGTCGGTCGTCGTCCAGTCGATGCCGTTCGCCCAGAAGTAGATGCCGAGCAGCGGCGCCGGGTCATCCAGCACCGAGGTGGAACCGGACGCCTCGTTCTGTGCGGCGTCGATGAAGTCGTTCCAGGTGGTCAGCTCCCGCGAGATCACCCGCTTGTCGTAGACGAACCCCGTGGTGCCCCATGCCTTGCACACCGAGTACTCGTTGCCCGGATCCCAGGCGCGCCCGCGGAACTCCGGGGCGACGTGCTTCATGTTCGGCAGCAGGTCGAGGTTGAACTTCTGCAGCAGCCCGTTCTCGGCCATCGGCCCCACGAAGACTCCGGTCGGCACGACGATGTCGTACCCCGACGTGCCTCGGGCTGCGACCAGCTTGGCGATCAGCTCCTCGTTCGAGTTGAAGGCGTCGAGCACGATCCGCGGACCGTTCTCGGCCGTGAACTGCTCGAGCACCTCCGGCGCGTCGTAATCGCCCCAGCTGTAGATGGAGAGCTTGTCCTCCAGCGGTCCGCCCTTGGCGTGCACCGCCGCGGCGTTCTGGCCGGGGGTGCAGGCGGTGAGCACGACGGCCCCGCCCGCCAGCAGCGCGGTGGCGAGGAACCCGCGACGGGAGAGTTCGGTGCGGATCACCCGGGCGGCGCTCCGGTGCGCGAGCACGCGGACCGGAGGAGCGCCCGTCACCGGCCTCCCTCCTTGGGAAGCGCGATCACGTGCGTGGCGGTGGTCGGGATGCCGTCGGCGGCGAAGAGTCGCACATCCGCGGGATCCCACACGCAGCGAACCTCCTCGTCGACTCCGACGCGCGGCGCGGTGGGCGCCGGCATCCTCGAGAGGAACGTCGCATCTTCGCCGACGCGCACGGCGACCTGCATGGTCTCGCCGAGATGCGAGACACCGAGCACACGACCGCGCGCGCCGGTGCCTTCCCCCTGCTCGAGCCGCACATACTCCGGGCGGATCGCGGCGACGGCGGGCTGCCCGGCAGCGACCCGCTCCCCGCCCCAGCGCCCGGAGATCGCACCGATCGCGGTGTCGACGGCATCTTCGTCGGAACGGACGGTGCCGTGTACGAAGTTCTGCTGGCCGATGAACGAGGCCACATACGCGGATGCCGGTTCCGCGTAGATCGCCGCCGGCTCATCGAGCTGCTCGATCCGGCCCGCACGCATCACGGCGATCCGGTCGCTCATCGACAGCGCCTCGGCCTGATCGTGCGTGACGAAGACGAACGTGGTGCCGAGTCGCGCCTGCAGGAGCTTCAGCTCGAGCTGCATCTCCTCGCGCAGCTGCCGGTCGAGGGCGGCGAGCGGCTCATCGAGCAGGAGCACGCTGGGGCGGTTGATGAGGGCTCGCGAGAGGGCGATGCGCTGCTGCTGACCGCCCGACAACTGGGTGGGCTTGCGATCGGCGAAGCTGCGCAGCTGCACCATGTCGAGCGCCTCGCTCACCCGGGTCCGCTGCTCCGACTTGGGAACGCCTCGCTGCTGCAGTCCGTACGCCACGTTCTCCGCGACCGACAGGTGCGGGAACAGCGCGTAGGCCTGGAAGACCGTGTTCACCTCGCGTCGATACGGCGGCAGACTCAGCACGCTCCGGCCCGAGATGCTGATGTCACCGGCGTCCGGATACTCGAAGCCCGCGATCATGCGCAACGTCGTGGTCTTGCCGCAGCCCGAGGGTCCGAGCAGCGAGAGGAATTCCCCCGGCTGCACGTCGAGGGTCAGATCGTCGACGGCCACGGCGGTGCCGTAGCGCTTGGTGACGCGGTCGATGCGTACCGCACCGGTGGCTGTGGGTGTGTCGAGCGTCGCCGAAGACGCGGGCAGAGTGCCGGGCATGGAGCCTCCCCATTGAGAATCGCTTGCGGCGAGTCTGTCACAGGAAGGGCCTCAGGTATAGCGAAATCGGAAGTCTCTTGATCAATTCGCAACGGTATCCGTTGCGATTCTCGAAACCTGCGACCGATTAGCGCCTCGGGGTGATCTCCTACTTGCGGTCGAAGTCGAAGGCCTTGAGCAGTTCGAGGACGGCCTTGTCGCGCTCCTCGCCACCCTCATCGAACATGTGGGTGACGTGCGTGCGCAGGTGGTTCTCGAGCAGCAGCCGGTTCAGCGATTCGAGGGAGCGCTGGATCGCCCGGGACTGCGTGATGATGTCCATGCAGTACTCCTCGTTCTCGATCATCCGCGCGACACCGCGCATCTGCCCCTCGAGGATGCTGGTGCGGTGCAGAGCACGCTTCTTGATGTCTTCGATCACCCCTTGAGGGTACTCCGCCCGCTGCGAAGCGAGACCTCCTGCCCGCGCCCACCGTGAAAGGATGACGTCATGCCGCGAACACCGATGACGCAGCTCTCGCCCTCCGACCAGGAGCGCCTCCGCGCGCTCCGGCGCATGAAGGCGGTCGCCCTCGGAGCGCTGCTGTTCATGGCCGTCGTGTTCGTGATCGCGTTCGCCTTCCAGCAGCGGGTCGGCTGGCTCGGCTACGTCCGCGCCGCCGCCGAGGGAGGGATGGTCGGTGCGCTCGCGGACTGGTTCGCCGTCACCGCGCTGTTCCGCCGTCCGCTCGGGCTGCCGATCCCCCACACCGCGATCATCCCCAACCGCAAGGACGAGATCGGCCGCACGCTCGGAGAGTTCGTCGAGACCAACTTCCTGGCCGGAGACGTCGTGCGCACCAAGCTCTCCAGCACGCACATCGCGCTGCGCGCCGGAGAGTGGCTGCGCGAGCCTCCGCATGCCGAGCGGGTGGGTGCCGAAGGAGCCACGATCGCGACCGCCGTCCTGGGCGCACTGAGCGACGACGACGTGCGCGACCTCATCACCGACCTCGCCCGCGAGCACCTGGTGGCTCCGGAGTGGGGGCCGCCGGCCGGTGCCTGGCTCGAGAAGATCGTCGATGCGGGGGCCCACCACGGCGCGGTCGACCTCGCCGCCGACAGCATCGCGCGGTGGCTCGACGCGAACGCCGCATCGTTCACCGGTCTCGTCTCTCGGCGTCTCCCCGGCTGGGTGCCGAAGCTGGCCCATCGCTTCGTCGACGACACGGTCTACCACGAGGCGGTCAAGTTCGTGCATGCGGTGCAGGCCGATCCGCATCACCCCGCGCGCATCGCGGTCGACGGCTACCTGACCCGCCTGGCGGACAACCTGCAGAACGATCCGGCCACGCGCGCCAAACTCGAGAACGCCAAGGCCTCGCTCTTCGACAGCCCGCGGGTCGGCGCTCTGGCGGCTGAAGCGTGGAACACCGCGAAGAACGGCCTGCTGACCGCTCTCGCCGACCCCGACAGCGGGCTGAGTCGCCGTGCCGTGCAGGCGCTGCAGGAAGTCGGCGAGCGCCTGACCACCGACATCGCCCTGCAGCACCGCGTCGACACCTGGGTGTCGGACGCCGCTGTGTTCCTCGTCGACCGCTACCGGCACGACATCGCCTCGATCATCACCGACACCGTCGAACGCTGGGATCCCGCCGAGACCACCGAGAAGATCGAGCTCATGGTCGGCCGCGACCTGCAGTACATCCGCCTGAACGGCACCTTCGTCGGCGCCCTCGCGGGTCTCGCCATCTTCTCCCTCGCCCACGCCCTGATCCCCGGAGTCTGACCATGACGCCCACTTCCCGACCGTTGAGTCACGACCCGCTCTGGCCCCGCGCCGGCTCCTGGCCCGCTTTCACGGCTGCGGCGGATGCCGTGCTGCTCGGGGTGCCGACCTGGCGCACGTCACTCTCGCCGACCGGAGCCCACGCGACGCCGGCCGCCATCCGCGAAGCGCTTCCCCGCTACGGGACGACGCTGATGGGTCCGCCGGTGCTCGAACTCGACGAGGTTCTGCGCATCGCGGATGCCGGCGATGTGAGCGATCCGGACGGCGCGGACGGCGAGGCGAGGGTCATCTCCCGCGTGCGTGCACTCGCCGGGGCGACCAAGCTCGTGATCGCACTCGGCGGTGACAACTCGCTCACGTATCCGGTCGCGCTCGGCGCCGAAGCCACGGGCCTCATCACGTTCGACGCGCACTTCGACCTGCGCGACGGCGTCTCCAACGGCACACCGGTACGACGCCTCGTGGAAGACGTCCCGACCGCGTCCGCACTGACGACCACCCGGATCGACCCGACCAGGATCGTCCAGATCGGCATCGCCGACTTCGCGAACTCCGCCGCCTATGCGCGGCGCGCGGCCGACTGGGGCATCCGCGTCGTCACGCTCGACGAGGTGCGCCGTCGCGGCATCGACGACGTCGTCGCCGAGGCGCTCGAGCTCGCCGGTGCGGGGGCGGCCCCGCGTGTGCACCTCGACATCGACGTCGACGTCTGCGACCGGTCGGTCGCGCCCGGCTGCCCAGCGAGCGTCCCCGGTGGGCTCCACGCGTGGGAGCTGCGTGCCCTCACGCGTGCCGTCGCCGCGGATGGGCGCGTCGTCAGCGCCGACCTCGCCGAGGTCGATGCGACCACGGACGCGGAGGACGCCCGCACCGTCCGTCTGGCGGCGCTGTGCGTGCTCGAGCTGCTGGCCGGCCTCGCGTCCCGCCGATGAGGATCGTCGTCTCCGGTACGCACGCGAGTGGCAAGAGCACTCTGATCGCGGACTTCCTCGCCGCGCATCCGGAGTATCTCTCGCTCGGGGACCCGTTCGACGACCTCGAGGAGGAGGCGGTCGACCCGTCCGGGGAGGCGAGCTTCGCCGGCCAGCTGCGGATAGCGGCCGGACGCCTGCACGCAACGGCGGGTCAGCAGGACGTGATCGCCGAGCGGGGACCGCTGGACTTCGCCGCCTACCTCATCGCCCTCGAACGGCTCGGGCGGAGCGACGGCGCACTCGTGGAACGTGCGATCGCGATCGCCGAGGACTCTCTCGCTCGCGTCGATCTGGTCGTGCTCGTCCCGCTCGATGCACGCCGGTCGATCCGCATCCCCGCGGACGAAGACCCCGCACTGCGCGAGGCGATGGACCAGGCTCTGTTCGACCTCGCGGACGATCTCGCGCAGGACACCGGAGTGCGTCTCCTCACGGTCGCCGGGGACGGCGAGATGCGGCTGGCCACGCTGGTCGAGGCCATCGCGGAGTGACGGCGTCACCCCACCCGGACGCCGTCCTTCCACACCTGCCGCACGAGCGGGACCCCCGGCCGGTACGCGAGGTGGATCCTGGTCGGTGCGTCCAACAGCACGAGATCGGCCCTGGCACCGGGGGCGATCACCCCGACGTCGTCCCGGCGGAGTGCCTTCGCTCCGCCGGCCGTCGCCGCCCACACGGCTTCCCCCGGGGTCATCCCCATGTCCCGGACGGCCACGGCGATGCAGAACGGCATCGATGAGGTGAAGCTCGACCCCGGGTTCGTGTCGCACGCCAGCGCCACGGTCACGCCCGCGTCGATCAGGCGCCGCGCGTCCGGATACGGCTGCCGCGTCGAGAACTCGACGCCCGGCAGCAGGGTGAGCACGGTGCCGGAGCCGGCGAGCGCTCCGACATCGGCATCCGTCAGATAGGTGCCGTGGTCGATCGACGCCGCGCCGAGCTCGACCGCCAGGCGAACGCCGTCGCCCGGGCCGAGCTGGCTCGCGTGCACCCGGGGGGCGAGTCCGCGCGCGATGCCGGCCTCCAGCACCCGACGTGACTGCGCCACCGTGAAGGCTCCGGTCTCGCAGAACACGTCGATCCACTTCGCGTGCGGAGCACAGGCGTCGAGCATGGGCCCGGTGACCAGATCGACGTACTCGTCCGACCGGTCGGCATACTCGGCGGGGACCACGTGCGCGCCGAGGAACGTCACCTCGGGCGTCACCTCGGCGGCCAGGCGCACCAGGCGCTCCTCGTCGACGACGCTCAACCCGTAGCCGCTCTTGATCTCGACGGTCGTCGTGCCCTGTGCGAGCATCTCGTCGAGGAAGCCGCGCAGACGTGTACGCAGCTCGTCCTCGGTCGCGGCGCGGGTGGCGGCCACGGTCGAGCGGATACCACCGGCGGCGTACTTCTGCCCTGCCATGCGGGCCTCGAACTCGGCCGCGCGGTCGCCGCCGAAGACCAGGTGGCTGTGACTGTCGACGAACCCGGGGATCACGGCGCGCCCACCGGCATCGATCACCTCCTCGGCCACGGGCGCATCCGCAGCGGCGCCCACCCAGGCGATCCGTTCGCCCTCGATCAGCACGGCCGCATCGGTCAGGGTTCCGGTACGGTCACCGGACCCGTCGCCGTGCAGGGCGACGTTGGTGGTCAGTTCCGCGATGTTCGTGAGGAGCGTTGCCATGTCCTGACCCTCTCAGAGCATCGGTATGTTCAGGCCACGCTCATGCGCGATCTCGCGGGCGTGCTCGTAGCCCGCATCGACGTGACGCATCACCCCGGTGCCGGGGTCGTTCGTCAGCACGCGCTCCAGCTTCTCCGCGGCGAGCGCAGTGCCGTCGGCGACGATGACCTGACCGGCGTGGATCGAGCGGCCGATGCCGACGCCGCCCCCGTGATGCAGCGACACCCACGAGGCGCCGGAGGCCGTGTTGAGCAGCGCGTTCAGCAGAGGCCAGTCCGCGATCGCGTCCGAGCCGTCCTTCATCGCCTCGGTCTCCCGGTACGGCGATGCCACCGACCCGGAGTCGAGGTGGTCGCGACCGATCACAATCGGCGCCGACAGCTCACCCGAGGCGACCATCTCGTTGAACCTGAGTCCGGCGAGGTGACGCTCCTTGTAGCCGAGCCAGCAGATGCGTGCGGGCAGCCCCTCGAAGTGGACCTTCTCGCCGGCCTTCTCCAGCCAGCGGTGAAGGGCGGCATCGTCGGGGAAGAGCTCGGCGATCGCACGGTCGGTCTTGTAGATGTCCTCGGGATCGCCGGAGAGGGCCGCCCAGCGGAACGGTCCGCGTCCTTCCTCGAACTGCGGGCGGATGTATGCCGGCACGAACCCGGGGAACTCGAACGCCCGATCGAAGCCTCCGAGCTGAGCCTCGGCACGGATCGAGTTGCCGTAGTCGAACACGGCTGCACCGGCATCCTGGAATGCGACCATCGCCTCGACGTGCGCGGCCATCGACGCACGCGAACGGCGCGTGAACTCTTCGGGGTCGCGTTCCGCCTCGAACTTCCAGTCCGCCACGGTGATGCCGACCGGGAGGTAGGCGAGCGGATCGTGGGCGCTGGTCTGATCGGTCACGATGTCGATCGGAACGCCCCGACGCCGCAGCTCGGGGAACACCTCGGCCGCGTTGCCGACCACTCCGACCGAGAGGGCTTCGCCCGACTCCTTGGCCGCGACCACTCGGGCGACGGCCGCATCGAGGTCGGTCGTGTACTCGTCGAGGTAGCCGTGCTCCACGCGCCGGGCGAGACGCGACTCGTCCACGTCGACGATCAGCACCGCGCCGTCGTTCAGGGTCACGGCGAGCGGCTGAGCGCCGCCCATCCCGCCCGCGCCGCCCGTGAGGGTGAGCGTGCCACGCAGAGAGTCACGACCGAGGGAACGGGCCACGGCGGCGAACGTCTCGTATGTCCCCTGCAGGATGCCCTGCGTGCCGATGTAGATCCACGATCCGGCCGTCATCTGTCCGTACATGATGAGCCCGAGTTCCTCGAGCTTGCGGAACTCCGGCCAGGTGGCCCAGTCCCCCACCAGGTTGGAGTTGGCGATCAGCACGCGCGGCGCCCACTCGTGGGTGCGGAAGACACCCACCGGCTTGCCCGACTGCACCAGCAGCGTCTCGTCCGGTTCGAGCTCGTCGAGGGTGCGCACGATCGCGTCGTACGCCTCCCAGCTGCGTGCCGCCTTTCCCGTGCCGCCGTAGACGACGAGGTCTTCGGGGTGCTCGGCGACCTCGGGATCGAGGTTGTTCATCAGCATGCGCTTGGCGGCCTCGGCACCCCAGCTCTTCGCCGTGCGCTGGTTGCCCCGGGCGGCGCGGACGACGCGGGACCCAGTAGCGGTGGGCTCAGGTGCGGTGGACCCAGTAGCGGTGGGCTCAACCATGGATGTGCTCCTTTGCGATGCGGGCGACGGCGCCCGATTGGACGAGGGCGGTGACGGCCTCCATCTCCGGGGAGAGGAAGCGGTCGGGTCCGGGACCCGCTGCGACGGTGCGGACGAGATCGCGCACGGCGCCGGTCACGGGTCCGGCTTCCAATGGCGCCCGCAGGTCGAGAGCACGCGCGCCGGTGAGGATCTCGATGGCGAGCACCCGGCCGAGGCCGTCGATCGCGCGCCGCAGCTTGCGGGCGGCGGCCCATCCCATCGAGACGTGATCCTCCTGCATGGCGGAGGACGGGATCGAGTCCACCGACGCCGGCACGGCCAGGCGCTTGAGCTCGGAGACGATACCGGCAGCCGCATACTGCGCGATCATCAGGCCGGAGTCGACACCGACCTCGTCCGCGAGGAAGGGGGGCAGACCGTGATTGCGGGCGGGGTCCAGGGCGCGGTCCGTGCGCCTCTCGGAGACGGAAGCGACATCGGCGACCGAGATCGCGAGGAAGTCGAGGACGGCCGCGACCGGAGCACCGTGGAAGTTCCCGTTGGACTCGATGCGTCCGTCGACGGTGATCACGGGATTGTCGATCACGCTGGCGAGCTCGCGGTCGGCGATCATCGCGGCGTGTGCCATCGTGTCGCGCGCCGTGCCGTGCACCTGGGGCGAGCACCGCAGCGAGTACGCGTCCTGGACACGCCCGTCATCCGGTCCCTTGTGGCTGGCGACCATCGGCGAGTCCGCGAGGAACCGGCGCAGGTTGCCGGCCGACTCCGCCTGCCCCATCTGCGGTCGCAGGGCCATCAGGTCGGCAGCGAACACCGCGTCGGTCCCCAACTGGGACTCCACCGACATCGCCGCGGCGACATCGGCGGTGACGAGGAGCGTCTCGAGATCGTGCAGGGCCAGCACCAGCATGCCGAGCATGCCGTCCGTGCCGTTGATGAGGGCGAGCCCTTCCTTCTCGACGAGGGTCAGGGGCTCGATCCCGGCGCGTGCGAGGGCAGCGGAGGCCGGTACCAGCTCCCCGGAAGCATCACGCACCTCCCCCTCTCCCATCGCGGCGAGGGCGATGTGGGCCAAGGGGGCGAGATCGCCCGAGCAGCCGAGCGAGCCGTACTCGCGAACGACCGGCGTGATACCGGAGTTCAACAGCGCCGCGTAGGTCTCGACGACGATCGGCCGGACGCCCGTGCGCCCCGAAGCGAGGGCCTGCAGACGCAGGAGCTGAAGCCCGCGTACGACCTCGCGCTCGACCTCGGCGCCGGTGCCCGCGGCGTGCGACCGGATCAGACTCGCCTGCAACTGGAAACGACGATCCGGCGCGATGAAGGTGGTCGCGAGGGCACCGAAGCCTGTGGAGACGCCGTAGTGGGGATTCGGATCGGCAGCGAGACCGTCGATCACTCGACGGGTCTCGGCGACCCGAGTGAGTGCATCCTGGAATATCGACACAGGAGCGTCGTGGCGGGCGACGGCGACGACGTCGGCAGGCGACAGCGGTGCCGCTCCGACAATCACGGGGGCGAGTTCGGTCATGACTCGATTCCACACCCCGTGGGGCCTGCGGGGCACCCGTTCGTGCCATGCTGTGTCTGTGATCCCAGACAAGCCAGAGGCCGCGAAAGTCCCCGCCGCCGACCACACGCTGCGCATCCTGAGCTATCTCGCCGGACGCCCCGCCCCGGTGGCGGCGTCGGCGATCGCACGGGAGCTCGAGCTCCCCCGCTCGACCGTGTACCACCTGCTGTCCACGCTGGCGGCTCACGGCTTCGTGCTCCACCTGCAGGAGGAGCGCCGCTGGGGCCTCGGCACATCGGCGTTCGAGCTCGCCGGCGGGTACACCCGACAGCAGCCGCTCGCTCGGCGAGGCGCTCCCCTGGTCGCGGCGCTGTCCGACCGCCTGGGCGAGAGCGCCCACCTGGCAGTGATGAGTGGTGGGGACGTGCTGTACATCGTCGAGGAGCGTGCGCCACGCCGCCCCGCACTGGTGACCGACGTCGGAGTCCGCCTTCCGGCTCACCTCACCGCGTCGGGCCGGGCCATGCTGGCTGCGCTGCCCCGCGAACAGGTGCGCGCGCTCTACCCCGATACGTCTGCGTTCCCGGTTCGCACGGGCCAGGGGCCGCAGACACCACGCGAGCTGCGAGAGCTGTTGCGCGAGGTTCGAGCGCGGGGATACGCGACCGAGGACGGTGAGGTCGCGGTGGGCCTGCGCAGCGTCGGCGCAGCCGTCCTCGATGCCTCGGGATGGCCGGTCGCAGCCGTCGCCGTGACCTGGGGCATCGAAGAGTTGGACGAAGCTCTTCTGGCCAGGGCTGTGCAGGAGACCGCAGCCCTGCTGGAGTCTCGGCTGAGACGGTGAGACTTAACGCAAAATGGCCACCCAGCGTTGGGTGGCCATTTTGTTTAAAAGGAGTCCGGCGGTGTCCTACTCTCCCACAGGGTCCCCCCCTGCAGTACCATCGGCGCTGTGAGGCTTAGCTTCCGGGTTCGGAATGTAACCGGGCGTTTCCCTCACGCTATGGCCGCCGAAACACTATTGATGTTTCAATCAAACACATAACAAAGTCATTGTTGTTATGCGGTTCTCGACCGTACATCGAGAACCACTCAGTGGACGCGTAGCACCAACAAACGGTGTGTTATCAAGTCATCGGCTTATTAGTACCAGTCAGCTGCATGCATTACTGCACTTCCACATCTGGCCTATCAACCCAGTAGTCTGGCTGGGAGCCTCTCACCCGAAGGTATGGAAATCTCATCTTGAGGCCGGCTTCCCGCTTAGATGCTTTCAGCGGTTATCCATCCCGAACGTAGCTAATCAGCGGTGCTCCTGGCGGAACAACTGACACACCAGAGGTTCGTCCAACCCGGTCCTCTCGTACTAGGGTCAGATCCTCTCAAATTTCCTACGCGCGCAGCGGATAGGGACCGAACTGTCTCACGACGTTCTAAACCCAGCTCGCGTACCGCTTTAATGGGCGAACAGCCCAACCCTTGGGACCTACTCCAGCCCCAGGATGCGACGAGCCGACATCGAGGTGCCAAACCATGCCGTCGATATGGACTCTTGGGCAAGATCAGCCTGTTATCCCCCGAGGTACCTTTTATCCGTTGAGCGACAGCGCTTCCACAAGCCACTGCCGGATCACTAGTCCCGACTTTCGTCCCTGCTCGACCTGTCAGTCTCACAGTCAAGCTCCCTTGTGCACTTACACTCGACACCTGATTGCCAACCAGGTTGAGGGAACCTTTGGGCGCCTCCGTTACTTTTTGGGAGGCAACCGCCCCAGTTAAACTACCCACCAGGCACTGTCCCTGAACCGGATTACGGTTCGAAGTTAGATATCCAGAGTGACCAGAGTGGTATTTCAACAATGACTCCACACGAACTAGCGTCCATGCTTCAAAGTCTCCCACCTATCCTACACAAGCCACACCGAACACCAATACCAAGCTGTAGTAAAGGTCACGGGGTCTTTCCGTCCTGCTGCGCGTAACGAGCATCTTTACTCGTAATGCAATTTCGCCGAGTTCGCGGTTGAGACAGTTGGGAAGTCGTTACGCCATTCGTGCAGGTCGGAACTTACCCGACAAGGAATTTCGCTACCTTAGGATGGTTATAGTTACCACCGCCGTTTACTGGGGCTTAAATTCTCAGCTTCGCCTTACGGCTAACCGGTCCTCTTAACCTTCCAGCACCGGGCAGGCGTCAGTCCGTATACATCGTCTTGCGACTTGGCACGGACCTGTGTTTTTAGTAAACAGTCGCTACCCACTAGTCTCTGCGGCCTCCAAACGCTTTCGGGAGTAAATCCCTATACGCCGAAGGCCCCCCTTCTCCCGAAGTTACGGGGGCATTTTGCCGAGTTCCTTAACCACGATTCTCTCGATCTCCTTGGTATTCTCTACCTGACCACCTGAGTCGGTTTGGGGTACGGGCAGCTAGAACCTCGCGTCGATGCTTTTCTCGGCAGCATAGGATCACCCACTTTTTATCCGCATCGTGTCTCAGCCTCAATGAATCGCGGATTTGCCTACGACTCGGCCTACGCACTTGCACCAGGACAACCATCACCTGGCTTGGGCTACCTTCCTGCGTCACACCTGTTAATACGCTAACCGCACCAGAATGGGGTCGTACGCTAGGCCCAGAGCGTCACCCCGAAGGGATCAGTCACTGGGATTCAGATACTTAGCACTACTGGATTAGCTTGGGCGGTTCTTCGCCGGTACGGGAATATCAACCCGTTGTCCATCGACTACGCCTGTCGGCCTCGCCTTAGGTCCCGACTTACCCAGGGAAGATTAGCTTGACCCTGGAACCCTTGGTCTTTCGGAGGACGTGTTTCTCACACGTCATTCGCTACTCATGCCTGCATTCTCACTCGTGTAGCCTCCACGGCTGGTTTACACCGCCGCTTCGCTGGCCACACGACGCTCTCCTACCCATCAACACGGCTGGACCACGAAGGCCTACCAATAATGTCAATGCCACAACTTCGGTGGCGTGCTTGAGCCCCGTTACATTGTCGGCGCGGAATCACTTGACCAGTGAGCTATTACGCACTCTTTCAAGGGTGGCTGCTTCTAAGCCAACCTCCTGGTTGTCACAGCAACTCCACATCCTTTCCCACTTAGCACGCGCTTTGGGACCTTAGTTGGTGGTCTGGGTTGTTTCCCTCTCGACTATGAAGCTTATCCCCCACAGTCTCACTGCTGCGCTCTCACTTACCGGCATTCGGAGTTTGGCTGACGTCAGTAACCTTGTAGGGCCCATCGGCCATCCAGTAGCTCTACCTCCGGCAAGAAACACGCAACGCTGCACCTAAATGCATTTCGGAGAGAACCAGCTATCACGAAGTTTGATTGGCCTTTCACCCCTATCCACAGCTCATCCCCTCAGTTTTCAACCTAAGTGGGTTCGGTCCTCCACACGCTCTTACACGTGCTTCAACCTGGCCATGGATAGATCACTTCGCTTCGGGTCTAGGACATGCGACTGAATCGCCCTATTCAGACTCGCTTTCGCTACGGCTACCCCACACGGGTTAACCTCGCCACATATCGCTAACTCGCAGGCTCATTCTTCAAAAGGCACGCTGTCACCCCTACTAAGGAGGCTCCAACGGTTTGTAAGCAAACGGTTTCAGGTACTATTTCACTCCCCTCCCGGGGTACTTTTCACCTTTCCCTCACGGTACTTGTCCGCTATCGGTCATCTGGGAGTATTTAGGCTTATCAGGTGGTCCTGACAGATTCACACGGGATTTCACGGGCCCCGTGCTACTTGGGATACTCTTCGCGCCAAGAGAAGCATTTCGACTACGGGGTTGGCACCCTCTATGACCGGCCTTTCAAGACCGTTCGTCTATACCTTCTTGTAACGCCGCCACCTCGGCAGAGATGACTGAAAAGTCCCACAACCCCCAACGTGCAACGCCTGCCGGCTATCACACACGCTAGGTTTAGCCTGATCCGGTTTCGCTCGCCACTACTAACGGAATCGCGGTTGCTTTCTCTTCCTGTGGGTACTGAGATGTTTCACTTCCCCACGTTCCCTCTACCCGCCCTATATATTCAGGCGGGAGTCACTAGGTCGGCACGCCGCCCAGCGGGGTTTCCCCATTCGGACACCCTCGGATCAAAACTTGCTTATCAGTTCCCCGAGGCTTATCGCAGATTGCTACGTCCTTCTTCGGCTCCAGATGCCAAGGCATCCACCGTTTGCTCTTAAAGACTTGAAATCACATGAGTTTGAATCAAAAACTCGACCCCATCCGAAAATGGAATCAGAAATTGACTAATGATCTTTAAGATCATCTTGTGCAACAACCCGAAGGCTGCTGCAAGATGCTCGCGTCCACTGTGTAGTTCTCAAAGTACGGGCGGTACCCCTCACCGCTTCCCCACCGGGGAAACAACGAAAGGCCCAGAGTAACCAAATGCTTCCAACCCGAAGGTCAAAGCGCATCCGGTCCCTCAGGACCCAACAGCGTGCAGGCACCGACCCCCTCACCCAGAACCTTCCAACCGCAAGCGGCGTACTCATTCCAAGATCAGATCTCGATGCCATGTCAAATGTTCCACCCATGAGCTCCCAGCGAGAAACGAACGTTCCCGAACTGGGTTCTGGACGCCGAAGCGTCAGATGCTCCTTAGAAAGGAGGTGATCCAGCCGCACCTTCCGGTACGGCTACCTTGTTACGACTTAGTCCTAATTACCGATCCCACCTTCGACGGCTCCCTCCACAAGGGTTAGGCCACCGGCTTCAGGTGTTACCGACTTTCATGACTTGACGGGCGGTGTGTACAAGACCCGGGAACGTATTCACCGCAGCGTTGCTGATCTGCGATTACTAGCGACTCCGACTTCATGAGGTCGAGTTGCAGACCTCAATCCGAACTGGGACCGGCTTTTTGGGATTCGCTCCACCTCACGGTATTGCAGCCCTTTGTACCGGCCATTGTAGCATGCGTGAAGCCCAAGACATAAGGGGCATGATGATTTGACGTCATCCCCACCTTCCTCCGAGTTGACCCCGGCAGTATCCCATGAGTTCCCACCATTACGTGCTGGCAACATAGAACGAGGGTTGCGCTCGTTGCGGGACTTAACCCAACATCTCACGACACGAGCTGACGACAACCATGCACCACCTGTTTACGAGTGTCCAAAGAGTTGACCATTTCTGGCCCGTTCTCGTATATGTCAAGCCTTGGTAAGGTTCTTCGCGTTGCATCGAATTAATCCGCATGCTCCGCCGCTTGTGCGGGTCCCCGTCAATTCCTTTGAGTTTTAGCCTTGCGGCCGTACTCCCCAGGCGGGGAACTTAATGCGTTAGCTGCGTCACGGAATCCGTGGAATGGACCCCACAACTAGTTCCCAACGTTTACGGGGTGGACTACCAGGGTATCTAAGCCTGTTTGCTCCCCACCCTTTCGCTCCTCAGCGTCAGTTACGGCCCAGAGATCTGCCTTCGCCATCGGTGTTCCTCCTGATATCTGCGCATTCCACCGCTACACCAGGAATTCCAATCTCCCCTACCGCACTCTAGTCTGCCCGTACCCACTGCAGGCCGGAGGTTGAGCCTCCGGATTTCACAGCAGACGCGACAAACCGCCTACGAGCTCTTTACGCCCAATAATTCCGGATAACGCTTGCGCCCTACGTATTACCGCGGCTGCTGGCACGTAGTTAGCCGGCGCTTTTTCTGCAGGTACCGTCACTTTCGCTTCTTCCCTGCTAAAAGAGGTTTACAACCCGAAGGCCGTCGTCCCTCACGCGGCGTTGCTGCATCAGGCTTGCGCCCATTGTGCAATATTCCCCACTGCTGCCTCCCGTAGGAGTCTGGGCCGTGTCTCAGTCCCAGTGTGGCCGGTCACCCTCTCAGGCCGGCTACCCGTCGACGCCTTGGTGAGCCATTACCTCACCAACAAGCTGATAGGCCGCGAGCCCATCCCCAACCGAAATTCTTTCCAGACGCAGACCATGCGATCACGTCACATATCCAGTATTAGACGCCGTTTCCAGCGCTTATCCCAGAGTCAGGGGCAGGTTGCTCACGTGTTACTCACCCGTTCGCCACTGATCCCACAGAGCAAGCTCCGTGTTCACCGTTCGACTTGCATGTGTTAAGCACGCCGCCAGCGTTCATCCTGAGCCAGGATCAAACTCTCCGTAAAAAAGAAATGCATACGAACACCGGGAAAACGATGAACGCAGCGAGTTTGATGCTGACCAAAGAGACAAATTCATTGCTGACTTCATCCATTGCCAGCCCCCGGAAGGGCTGGTCTTTGATCCAAAGGAATTCTCACCCAGCCGAAGCTAGACGAGGATAATTTGGCATTTGACAAGTGCACGCTGTTGAGTTCTCAAGGATCGGATGCTCCCACGACCCAGTCATCACAACCAGGCCCGCAGGGCAACTTCTCTATCTTACCGATCTCATCTCCGTTGTCAAGTCCGATTTTCTTCGGCCTGAGTGAGGGAACGAGTCAGCACCTTCATCCTGTTCACTCAGTGAGTGTCTGGGATTCGGGAGGTGTTAGCTGCTTGACGGGAGCCGGTCCGAGGACCTCCGCTCAACCGTTTGGGGCGAACAGGTAATAAGTTACGCGGATCCCGGGGATCGGGCAAATCAGGCTCGACCGCCGGGCGTGTCGTGCACGTCCCCGCGCCGCATGCGGGATCGAAACCGCTCCTCCGCACCGGTTTCCCGGCGCGTTTTCGATCCCGCACGCCGCGGATATCCACTCAGCGGGCGATGCGGAGCGTGCGCACCTCGAACGGACGCAGTCTCAGGTCGCCACCGGTACGCGCGTCCTCGATGTCATCCTCGATCAGACTCACCTCGCGCACCCCGTGGTGCTCGAACCCGACCGTCAACTCGCCGGCCGTGCGTCGCCCGAGCGCCTCGTACACGCGCACGATCACGTCGCCCGATCCGTCGTCGGCGAGCTTGACCGCCGACACGACGATCCCCTCACCCCGGACCGACACCAGGGGTTCGACCTCGCGCGCACCCCGCACGACGGTGGGGAGCGCGTTGATCCGGATGCCCTCGGCCGTCGCGATCTCGGCGTCCGCCCCGATCACGAAACCGACCTCGATCTCGTGGTGGCCGTGGTCGGTGTCGGGGTCGGGGAACCGCGGGGCACGCAGCAGCGAGAGCCTCACCGTGGTCGTCACCGCATCATCCGACACCTCGCGGGATGTGTCGTAGCCGTAGATCGAGTCGTTCACGAGTGCGACGCCGAAGTCCTGCTCGCGCACCAGGACGAACCGGTGCATCGACGTCTCGAACTTCGCCGCCTCCCAGCTGGTGTTCGTGTGCGTCACCCGCGACTGGTAGCCGAACTGCGTCTCGGCCTCGGTGTGCGCCGCCTGGATGTCGAGCGGGAAGGCGAGCTTGAGCAGCTTCTCGGTCTCGTGCCAATCGATCTCGTTGCGCAGCAGCACGGTCCGCGAGCCGGGTGCGAGAAGGATCGTCTGCGTGATGGTCGACTCCGAGAACGGGCGCACGACCACGATCTTCGCCACGGTGCCGACCATGGTCGCCTCGATCGACGTGACGGCGGTGAGGTCGTCGACGCTGTTGCGGTAATAGCGATCGATGTCCCAGGCGTCCCACATGTTCGGGAAGTCCTGGTGGAGCTGGAACAGGTTCGCGGCCTTTCCCGCAGCGACCGCCTCGCGCCCCGATGCCTTGTCGACGGCGGAGACGATCAGACCGTCGGCGGACACGCGCACCGAGACGAGCTCGTTCTCCAGCCGCCAGCCGTCGTCCTCCTGCGAGAGCGAGACGGCAGCGGAGGTCGCCTCGGGAAGGAACGCCGCGCCGAGAGCGTGCCCCTGTCCCCCCGCGCGCCCGACCGAGGTCGGCTCGAACCGCAGTTCGCGATCGCCCTCGCCCGCGAGCGAGCGTCGGGCGGCACCCGCGATGTCCTGCGCATCCGAGAGCACGTCCGTCAGCACGGCGACGGCCTCGCGGTGCACCCAGGCGATCGAGGTCCCCGGGAGGATGTCATGGAACTCGTGCAGGAGAACGGTCTGCCACAGGCGGTCGAACTCGGCCTGCGGGTAGGCGGCACCGGTGCGCACCGTATCCGTCGCCGCCCACAGCTCCGCCTCGATCAGCGTGTGCTCGGCCCAGCGGTGCAGTGCCTTGGTGGCGTGCTGGCTGGTGAGCGTTCCGCGGTGCAGCTCGAGGTACAGTTCCCCCACCCACACCGCCGGATGCGGCAGCTCGGCCCTCGCGGCGTCGAAGAAGTCGTCCGGATGCTCCCACACCACCTGCGCGCTGCCCTCGAGGTCGCGGAGGCGTTCGGCCTTGCCCGTCATCTCGCGGGTCGTACCGCCACCGCCGTCACCCCAGCCGACCGGGGCGATCGAGCGCGAGCTGACCCGGTTCTCCTTGAACTGCCGGGCGGCCTTCGCGACCTCCATGCCGCTCAACTGCGAGTTGTAGGTGTCCATTGACGGGAAGTGCGTGAACACCTGCGACCCGTCGATGCCCTCCCAGAGGAAGGAGTGGTGCGGGAAGACGTTCTGCTGGTTCCACGAGATCTTCTGCGTGAAGAACCACTCGAACCCGGCGCGGCGCATCAACTGCGGCAGGGCGGGCGAGTACCCGAAGCTGTCCGGGAGCCACACGCCCTTGGACCGGATGCCGAACTCGCGCTCGAAGAACCGCTGCCCCTGCGAGAACTGCCGCACGAGCGACTCCCCCGTCGGCATCACGGTGTCGGACTCGACCCACATGCCGCCCAGGGGCAGGAAGCGCCCTTCGGCGACCGCGGCCTTGACCCGCTCCCACACCTCGGGGCGGTGCTCCTTGATCCAGGCGTACTGCTGTGCGCTGGACATGCCGTACCGGAACTCGGACTGCTCCTCCAGCAGAGCCGTCATCGACGAAGTGGTGCGTGCGACCTTGCGAATCGTCTCGCGCACAGGCCACAGCCACGCCGAATCGATGTGCGCGTGACCGACGGCCGAGATCCGGTGCGCACTCGCCTCGGCGGGTGCGGCCAGCACTTCGGCCAGGCGGGCGCGGGCATCGGAGGCCGTGGCGACGATGTGCTGCAGGTCGAGGACGTCGAGCGCATCGTCCATGGCCTGCAGGATGCGCATGCGACGGGGCGAGGTCGCCGGCAGCTCCGCCTGCAGCTCGAAGAGCACCTCGAGGTCGAGCGCCAGGTCGAACACTCCCTGCTCGAACACCGCCAGATCCATCCGCCGGGCGCGGTAGAGCGGTTCCTTCGAGGATGTGAGGATGTCGCCCTCCTGCGTCGGGAGGAAGGGGTGGTAGTCCAGGAGCACCGGGTTGGAAGCCGCCTCGAGGTACAGCTCGACCGGCTCGTCGCCCGCTGCCATCTCGACGATCGGGACCCACTGGTTCCGCGGGTTGATGCTCTTCACCGGGATCTGGTCGGACCCCGTGCCGCCCGGTCGGTAGGCGAGGGCCTCGCACTGGAAGCCCGTCATGTTCACGTCGAACCCGAGGTCGATCAGCGCCTCGACCTTGCGGCCGGCCCACTCGGACGGCACCCGCCCGGTGAGCTTGAACCACGTGGTTCCCCAGGCCGGTCCCCACGGGGCGCCCACGGAGCCGGCGGTGTAGTCGAGGGCGAGCCCTTCCGCCGGTGCGATCGGCTCCCCGGGCAGTTCGTGGATCTCGACCTGCAGCGGCACCGACGCCGAGTGGATCGACGGGCGGATGCGCTCCTCCAGCACACGCTTGACGCGGCCGACGGTGAGCGAGGTGTCGTCATGCATAGGGGATCTCCGACTCGACGGTGAGGGCAGATTCGCGGGACGTCGCCGCGAACCCGTGTGATGAATGCTATCCGATTTACTAAAACGATCTAGTGAAGAGTCTAGAACACACCCGATCCGCCTTCCACGGGGCTAAACCGATCAAGTAGGGTGAGGGACTATGAGTCCGGCGAAGCGCGTCACGATCGCCGACATCGCGCGCATGGCCGGGGTCTCCCCCGGCGCCGTCTCCTTCGCCTTGAACGGGCGCCCCGGAGTGAGCGAGGAGACCCGGCAACGGATCCTCGCCGTCGTCGAGGAGAACGGCTGGCAGCCGAGTTCAGCGGCACGCGCCCTCGTCGGCGCGCGGGCGAACACCGTCGGCTTCGCACTCGCGCGCCCCGCGCGCTCCCTCGGATCGGAGGCCTTCTTCACCGACCTCATCGCCGGTATCGAATCGCGTCTCTCCGAGAGCAAGGTCAGTCTGCAGCTGCGTCTGGTGGCGGACATCGCGGAGGAGATGGAGGTGCATCGGCAGTGGCGCTCGTCCAACCAGGTCGACGGTTTCATCTTCATCGACCCGCGCGACGACGATCCCCGGGCCGACCGCATCGCCGCCCTCGACGCCCGCGCCGTGATGATCGGGTCGAAGCCGTCTCCCGACGGGACGGTGCCCAGCGTGTGGATCGGCGACGACACGGTGGCGGAGACGCTCTACTCCTATCTCGCCGCACTCGGGCACGTGCACATCGCCTACGTGGCAGGACCGGCGGAGCTCGAACACACCCGGCTGCGGGCCGAGGTCTTGGAACGCCTGTCGGCCGACGGCGTGGAGGGCGAGGTCATCACCACCGACTTCTCCCCCGCCCGCGCCTCCGCCGTCACGCGGGCGCTGCTCTCCGGACGGCGGCGACCCACCGCGATCGTCTACGACAACGACGTGATGGCGGTCGCCGGTCTCCGCGTCGCACAGGAGATGGGACGCAGGGTTCCCCGCGACGTCTCGCTGGCCTCCTTCGACGACTCGGTCATCGCGGGGCTCATCAACCCGTCGATCACGGCGATGACGCGCGACACCTTCGAACTCGGCGAGCGCGCGGCCACCCTGCTGCTCCAGCAGATCGAAGCGGGCGCGAACCTGCCGAGCGTCGAAGGCCCGACTCCCGTGCTCACGGCGCGCGAGAGCACGGCCCCGCCCACGCGCACCGACTGAACGTCAGGCGTCCTGAACCTCAGGCGTCTTGAACGTCAGGCGTCCTGAACGTCAGGCGTCGACCACGGTGTTGACCGACCCGTAGGGATCGACCGCGCCCGCCCGCAGATCGGGGCGGATGAGCCGGCGGATGCCACGGGCCTCCCGCACGGCGGGATCGAGCGCGTCACGCGACGTGATCACGGCCGGGTCCAGCCCCGCGGCGCAGGCGTCGACCCAGGCCTGGAACACGGGACCACCCGGGCTCAGCGCGGCCCGACTCACGGGCACCTCGCGCTCGTCGACCTCCACCACGATCGCCGTCTCCCGCGCCGGTGCCGCGACACGCTGCCGCAGCTCGGGGATCACCTCGGCGAAGCGTCGACCGAGGGGCTTCGCCGCACCGTTCTGATCGATCAGGCCGAGGGTGTACTCGAGTTCGGGGAAGTCACCCAGGTCGCGACTGACGTCGTGCGAGCACCACCACGTGACGCCCCAGAGGTTGTCGGTGCGCAGCGCGGAGCGCACGGTCGCCTCCAGGAAGTCCGGCATCTCGTCCTCCGTCAGGCAGTTCGACGGGGCGCCGACCTCCTGCAACCACACCACCCTGTCCGGATCGGTGGCGAACGCGCGGGAGAGCTCGATCAGGTACTCGGCGTGCCGGTCGGAGGCGATCGATCGTCCTCCGTAGCGCTGGGCGGTGCCGTTGAAGATCCAGGAGTGGATCGTGGTCATGGCGCCCAAGCGTGACGCGTGGGCCGGCGTGAAGCCGTGGCCGTCCATGTACCAGACGGCGTCGTACTCGCTGTGGACGTGCGGGAAGCCGGGCGCTGCGGCGTCGGCTGCCGACAGCAGGGCGGAAATCCAGCCGCCCGCCTCGTCCGGCGTCACCGGCCAGGGCGACGGATGGGTGTGCGCGGAGAACTGGTTCGTCTCGTTCCCGAGGGTGAGCCCGAGGAAGTTGGGGGCATCGCGCAGCGCCCGGCCGAGCCTGTCGACGAGCGCGACCTGACCCTCGAGCGCTCGGGGATCGGTGAACATGTTCTTGTTGTGCCACGTGTACAGCCACGACGGCACGAAGTCGAAGCTCGACAGATGGCCCTGGACCACGTCGATGCTCGCATCCATCCCGAACTCGCCCGCGATGTCGACCACCGCACGCACGTCGTCGACCGCCTTCTCGCGGATGAGGGTGCGATTCGGCTGCAGCACGGTCCACAGCGGGAAGACCCGGACGTGATCGAGCCCGAGCTCCGCGAGAGCCGCGAAGTCGCGACGCACATCGTCCGGGGTGAAGTCGAGCCAGGAGTGCATCCAGTTCTTCGACGGCGTGTAGTTCGCCCCGAACCTCAGGGGAGCATCGAGGGCGCCGCGCTGCGTCATGTAGGACCTTTCGGACAAGCCCCGAGGGGGGACGGATCTGCACCACTATAACGCTTGAGCGCCGACGATCGCACACACTTCTTGACAGAAGGAGAATCGGATGGTTTCATCTGCTAAAGCGTTGTAGTCCATCGACCGGACACCACGCGGAATCGCCCGCCTCGAGGAAGAAGCACGATGAAATCTCCCACACGCATTGTCGCTCTGGCAGCCTTCAGCATCGGCGTTCTGGCGCTGACCAGTTGCACGGGAGGCGGAGGGGCATCCGGCGCCTCGGGCCCCATCGACACGTCCGGCGAGCTGAGCGGCACGATCCAGTTCCAGACGTGGTCGCTCAAGAACGAGAAGTTCACCCCGTACTTCGAGGATCTGATCGATGCGTTCGAGAAGGAGCACCCGGACGTCACCGTCGAGTGGCTCGACCAGCCGGGAGACGGCTACCAGGAGAAGATCCTGAGCCAGGCGAACGCCGACACGCTCCCGGACGTGCTGAACCTGCCGCCGGACATCGCGTATCCCCTGGTCGCTGCGGGCAAGCTCGTCGACCTCCAGACGGCGGATCCCGAGCTGGAGTCCGCCTACAACGCCGGCGCGTGGGAGGCGTACAGCGCGTACCCGGGCATCGACGGCACCTACGGCCTGCCCTGGTACCTCTCCAGCGACGCCTCGTGGTGGAACCTCGCACAGCTCGCCCCGTACGGCGTCACGGAGGAGAACCTCCCGACCACGGTCGACGAGCTCCTCACCCTCGCCGAGGAGGTGGCCACGGAATCCGGCGGCAAGGTCCAGCTCCTGTCCTCCATCCCCGCGCTCGACACCTTCACGGCGGCGGGCATGGAGGTCATCAACGCCGACGGCGAGTTCGACTTCAACACCGACGAAGCCGCCGCGATCATCCAGAAGTACGCCGACGCCTACGCAGCCGGAGCCATGCCCGCCGAGGCCCTGACCGGCGACTACGGCGGAAACGCCGAAGCCTACATCCAGGAGAAGGTGGCCTTCACGACGGGCGGCACCGGCTTCACGACCGACCTGCAGAAGGATGCACCCGCACTGCTCGAGAACACGGTGGCGACCCCTCGCCTCGGGGTCGCACCCCTCTACGTGCAGGGTCTCAACGTCTCGGCCGACTCCGACAACAAGGAGGCCGCACTCGCGTTCGCCGAGTTCGCGACGAACCAGGAGAACCAGGTGGCCTTCTCGTCGCTCGCCGTCGGCACCGCTCCCGGCACGGCGAACGGCGGGGATGAGGTCGTCGAGAACATCGCGTCCTCCGTCACCGACGAGAAGCAGCTCGCGGCGATCGACACCGTGTTCGGCGCGATGAAGGATGCGAAGGCCCTGCCGTTCCAGTGGACCTCCGACATGGCGACCTACATGACCCAGCAGATCGCCCTCGCCGTCAACGGTGAAGCGGACGCCAAGGCCCAGCTCGACAAGATCGTCGAGTACGCCAACGCCAACCGCGTGGACCAGTAAGCCATGCGCGCGAACACCGGCATCCGCGACCGCGGATCGTCGATGAGATCCCACCGATGGTTCACTCCGTGGCTGCTGCTGGGCCCCGCCGTCGCCTGGGTGCTGGTGTTCGCGCTCTGGCCGTTCCTCAACACGGTCTTCCTCAGCTTCACCGACGCCCGGCCGCTGCGGACGCCCGAGTTCGTGGGGGGAGCGAACTACGAGCGCATGTTCGGCGACGAGATGTTCTGGAATGCGCTGACCACGTGCCTCATCTACGTGGTCGTGTGCGTGCCCCTGCTCACGATCCTCCCCCTCCTCCTCGCCCTGCTGGTGCAGAAGAAGCTCCCGGGCATCTCGTTCTTCCGCACCACGTTCTATTTCCCCGTGATCGCCTCGGTGGTCGTGGTCGCCCTCATCTGGACCTGGCTCTTCGACAGCCGCGGCATCATCAACCAGACGCTGGAGTTCCTCGGTCTGATCGACAAGCCGATGGCCTTCCTCGTCGATCGCTGGCTGCTGCTGGGCTGCGCGATCCTGCTCACGGTCTGGAAGGGCTTGGGCTACTACATGGTCGTGTACCTCGCCGCGCTCGGGAACGTCGGCAAGGAGCTGCACGAGGCCGCGATGCTCGACGGCGCCGGGGCCTTCCGCCGCTTCCTCTCGGTCACGATCCCGTCGGTGCGAGGAGCCATGCTCCTCATCGCGGTGCTCATCGCCGTGTCCGCGATGCGGGTCTTCGCCGAACTCGACGTGCTGTCCAAGAGCACCGGAGGGCCCGGCGGGTACGACATGTCGCTCGTGATGCTCATCCGCCAGGTGGGGTCCGGCCTGAACGGGAACATCGGCTACGCCTCCGCGATCAGCGTGGCGCTGTTCCTGCTCACCCTCGTGCCCCTCGCCGCGATCGCCGTCATGAACCGTGAGAAGAAGGCGAAGGTCTCCGCATGAGCACCCTCACCCCGCAGCGCCCGGCCGACGACACCCGGTCCCCCGACGGCCCGGTGTCGCCCACGCGCGAGCGCATCTTCCGCCGTCGCGGCTCCGGAGACTTCAGCACACCGAGCCTCGGCGGACTGATCGGGCGCTATGCGCTGCTGCTGTTCGTCCTGTTCCTCGTGATCGGGCCGTTCATCTGGCAGCTGTCCACCTCTTTCAAGGGCCCGCAGGAGAACATCTACTCCTTCCCGCCCGAGCTCATCCCCCGCGAACCCACGCTGCAGAACTACAGCAAGGTCGCCGACATCGTCCCGGTCTACCTCTACGCCTGGCACTCGCTGCTCGTCTCGGTCGGGACCGTCGTGAGCAACGTCGTGCTGTCGACGTTCGCCGGATACGCGCTGGGATGCATGCGATTCCGGGGCAAGTGGATCGTGATGGGGATCCTCCTGTCCACTCTGCTCTTCCCCGGCGAGGTGACGGTGACCAGCAACTTCCTCACCATCCGCGCACTGGGACTCGCGGACACCCTCTGGGGCGTCTTCCTCCCCGGAGCGATCAGCGCGATGAACGTGCTCCTTATCGCCACCGCGTGCCGCATGATCCCGAAGGACGTGCTGGACGCCGCGACGGTCGACGGGGCCACCACGTGGCAGCGCATCCGCCACATCGTCTGGCCGAACATCCGCGGCATGGTCTCCGTGGTCGCGATCTTCGCCTTCATCGGTGCCTGGGACGACTACCTGTGGCCGCTCATCGTCCTGTCCGATCCCTCGAAGTACACGCTGACGGTGGGCATGGCCTACCTCAACAGCAGCTTCTCCGTGGATCCGCGCCTCATCGCGGCCGGCACCATGATCGCCCTCGTGCCGATCGTGATCATGTTCTCCTTCACGCAGCGGTTCTTCTTCAAGGGCGTGCAGGAGGGCGCGATCAAGGGGTGAACGCCGTGCAGCTCCTCCCGGCGGACGGGCCGGCCGATCCCCCGTCCTCCCGCCCGCGCTCGGGAGTGCTCCCGGGTGCGGTGTTCGCCTTCGCCTTCGACCCGACCGGCGGGGTGCAGCGGATCGATGCCCCGGGTCTCGCCGACATCGAGATCACACCCCACACGGTGCTGCACTGGGCCTTCTACGCCGACGGGCCGGCAGCGACCCTGGCGCCGCACGCCGCCCTCGCGGTTTCGGCCGACGTGCGCTTCGACGACGGATCCCGGCTGAGCGACGACTCCGCGGTCCGCGACCGCTACGACTTCCCGATCACCGCCGATGCCCAGTTCGCCGCGCGCTGGAGCATGCCGGAGCAGTGGAATGCGGACACCGTCTCGCTCGCTCCCCACGCCGGAGGACGCGGCACGGTCGAACTCGTGCTCGGCGCCGACGCGCTGTCCGACGAGGCGGATGCCGCAGGCGTCACCGGCTTCGTGCAGGTCCTGGTCGAGGAGCGGATCGCACCGGGCGTTCCCACCCTCACCCCCGTCGACCGCGTCGACACCCGACGCGGCACGCATGCGGGACCGCGCTTCTCGCGGGGCAACACCATCCCCGCCGTGGCTCTCCCGCACGGGTTCACCTTCGTCACGCCGGCCACCGACGCAGCCGACTCCCGGTGGCCGTACCGGCCCTTCGTGCACGACGACGCGCAGGGACGCCGACTCGAAGCCCTCCAGTTCTCCCACCAGCCGAGTCCCTGGATCGGCGATCGCTCGGTGCTGCAGCTGATGCCCTATCTGGCAGATCCTGTGTCGAGCCGCGAGCGACGCCGGCGCTGGATCGTGCCGGGGTCCGAACGCGCGCGTCCGCACGAGTACGCGGCGGACCTCGGCGATGGTCTGACCGTCGAGATGACCGCGACGATGCACGCTGCCGCCTTCCGGGTGCGGTGCGCGGACCCCGACGCCCCGATCGGCTTCGTCATCGATCAGCTCACCGATGAGGGCCAGCTCGCCTGGACCGGCGCAGACGCGTTCGAGGGATGGATCCCGGAGGGCTCGGCGGACTGGGGCAACGCGCCGCGGTGCTTCTTCGCCGGCACCGCCCTGCGCCGCACGGACGACGGCGTGATCGAGCGCGGCCCGCTCGATGACGACGGACGCGGTCGGGTCGCCGGGTATGTGGGCGGACGCGGATCGCTCGAACTACGGATCGGGATCTCCTTCCTCTCCGTCGCCCAGGCCCGGCACGCCCTGGAGACCGAGGCGCCCCCGACCCGTCCCTTCGAGGAGTTGCGCGCCGAGGGCGCCGCGATCTGGAATCGCCTGCTGGGCCGGGTGTCGATCCCCCCGCTGCCGGCGGAGGAGATCCCCTACCGCGGTCTCGCCGATGAGGAGCACCGCGCCCGGATCGCCGCAGCACTGCATCGGATGCACCTGTACCCCAACAGCGCCGGGGAGAACGTCGGCACCGCGGCGGAGCCGCGCTGGCGATTCGCGGATGTCTTCTCCGACTCCGTCGACACGGTCGCCGACGGGGAACTCGTCGTGAACAACGGCTACTGGGACACCTACCGCACCGAGTGGCCGGCGCTCGCCCTGCTCGATCCTGCATCGACCGGCAGGCTCCTCGACGGCCAGCTCGAACAGTATCGACGCGGAGGATGGATGGCGCGGTGGAGCGCGCCCGGCTACGTGGACAGCATGGTCGGCACGTCCAGCGACCAGATCTTCGCCGATGCCGCGCGCTGGGGTGTGAGCTTCGACCGTGAGACCGCGTTCGACAGCGGATGGCGCAACGCGTGCGAGCCGGGTCCGGATGCGCGACGGGGACGCAAGGGCATCGATCTCGGCCGATTCACCGGCTACATCTCGTCGGAGACGCCCGAGGGCATGAGCTGGAGCATCGAGAACGCACTCAGCGATGCCGCCCTCGGCCGGTTCGCCCTGCAGCTCGCCGTCGGCGCCGGATCGGCCGAGGAAGCCGCTCGCTACCGTTGCTTCGCACGCTACTTCGCCAATCGCTCCCGGTCATATCGACAGCTCTTCGACGACGGCACCGGGTTCTTCCGCGGGCGGGATTCGCGCGGGGCGTTCGCTCCGGAGTTCGACCCGCGGGCCTGGGGCGGGGACAACGTCGAGACGAACGCCTGGGGGATGTCGGTGGGGGCGGTGCACGACGGAGTCGGGCTCGCCGCCCTCCACGGCGGACCTGTCGGGCTCGGCCGTCACCTCGATGCCCTGTTCGCCGAACCCGAGACCGCGGACGAACGGTTCGCCGGCGCATACGGCACCGTGATCCATGAGCAACGGGAGGCCAGGGCCCTGCGCTCCGGGATGTGCGCGCTCTCCAACCAGCCCGCACACCACATCCCGTTCATGTACGCGTTCAGCGACCGCCCGTGGCAGTCCGCTCCGCTCGTCCATGAGTTCGCGGGGCGGCTGTTCGCCGGGGCCCACATCGGTCAGGGCTTCCCGGGCGACGAGGACAACGGAGAGATGAGCGCCTGGTGGCTGTGGGGCGCACTCGGGCTGTACCCGCTGGAGCTCGCATCGGGCCAGCTGCGGATCGGATCGCCGCTCTTCGACGACATCCGGGTGGATCGGGGGGACGGCTCCTCCCTCCGGATCCGCTCCCGGCGACGGTCCGCCGGGGCCCACATCCTGCAGGAGGCATCTCTCGACGACGTATCCCTCGCCTCCGCCGACCTCCCGATCGATGCGCTCGTGGGGGATGCCGTCCTCGACCTCACGTTCGGGGACGACCCGGCGTCCGCGCTCGAGAAGTCCGGGCGCTCTCCCGTCCTCCGTGCGGTCCCGTGGTGCGCCGATCTGACCGCGACCGAGGGCGAGGTGATCGCCTCGGCTCTCGTCGCCCACCCCGAGCGGGTGTTCGACGACGGGGCTCCCTCGGGTCGTCCTGGCGTCGTCCTGCGCCCCGGCGACTGGGTGGGGTGGCGGTTCCCCGAGGCTCGCGGGATCAGCGACGTCACGGTGACGACGACCGCCTCCGCCTCCTCTGCCGCGCTGCACTGGGAGGCCCTCGGCCCGGATGGGCACTGGCGGACCCTGGCGCCGACGCATCGGGAAGAACTGCGGGCCGACCGCACGACGCCGTTCACCCTGGTCGAGCGGACCGTGACCCCGGCGCTCCGCGTGCGTGCGGAGTCCGAGGTCACGATCCGTCAGATCGAGCTCTTCGACCTCGTGTGATCACCCGGTGAGGGTGAAGAGCACCTCGGTGCGGTTTCCCGACGCGTCGAACACCTCGAGCACGTTGGTTCCGGCCACCGCACCGAAGACACCCGGCTTCACGAAGTTCAGGTCGCTCCAGGCGTTATCGGTCAGATCCTTCGGCACACCGTTGACCGACAGCCTGTCGACCTTGCCGGCGTCGTACAGCTTGAAGCTGACCTTCGAGTACGCGTCGGGAGATCCCGTCGTGAACGACTCCCCCGGCTTCACGGTCACGGTCGGAGCCGTGCGATCCCGCGGAGCGGCGCGATACTCGGTCGGCTCCCCCTTGAGCTCCTGCGTGATCCCCGAGAGGTACGCCGACTGATCCGTCGCGGTCAGGTTGTACGCCACGTAGACCCCGTATCCGTCGGCGACCGTGCGTCGGGCGAAGTCCGCGGCGGTCGCGGCGCTCGTGTTCGCCAGGTCGATCGCAGCGGCACCGAGGCGGGTGCGATCTTCGAGCCCGGGCACCGTGGGGGCGTCGTACGTCGGGTAATAGGGGTTCCAGGCGTAGTCGATCACACCGTCGACGTCGAACGCATCGAAGTCGGTGGTGGTGTAGGACGGGCCGATCGCGTAGAGGCTGATGATCTTGTCCGATCCCAGGCGCTCGCGCAGCGCGGTCGCCAGCCAGCCGAACGACTGCGCGTTGGGCTGCGGGGTGCCGTTCGCGCCGTAGTTCGTCCACTCGTCGTCGAAGTCGATCCCATCGAGGCCGTAGGTCGTCACCGCATCGGCCAGCTCTGCGGCGAAGGCGTCCGCCGCGGCGAACGAGGTGAAGTTCGCGAAACCCGCACCCTGGTGGTTGCCGAGCACGGAGAGCAGCACCTTCGTGCCCTGTGCCTGCAGCGGACGGATCTGGTTCTCCGCGTCCTGGAGCGTCTCGGTGACCCGATCATTCAGGTGCAGATACGCCTTCTCTCCGTCGTAGTTGATGTTGGCGGCGAAGATCATCGCGAGGTCGACGGCGGCGCGCCCGGAATCCGCGAGGGTGTAGTCGGCGACGTTGGCTAAATCGTTCGAGTTCACCTCGACATAGACGGCGAGCTGGGGGTCCGCCTCCACCCCCTCGGCAGCGGTCGCGGGTGAGGCGGTCGCGACGAAGGACATCGCGATCACCGCACTCGCGGCGACAGTGAATCCCTGTCGTAGACGGTGAAGCTTCCTGGAATGTGGCCGACTCATGGCAGATCGTCTCCCTCTTCATCGAAATCGAGATCAGGCCGCATCAGAGCGACCTGCCGCCGACTATATCGCTTAAGTAGAAGCCTGTACAGATCGGACGAAGGACGACACCTCTCTGTTCCTGCACCCGGTCAGCGATCCGTGGGTTGTACACGTGCGCCGGGTTCTCCACGCGCCGGAACCGGAATACCGTGACATCGTGACCTTCCGGAACGACACTGGAGGCATGCGCTTGAACGACCCGCAGGTATGGACGCTGATCGGAGTGTTCGCCGCCGTCATGCTCGGCGGGATGACGCTCATGACCACGCAGCTCAGTCGCATCATCCGCGCCGAGACCGATCGCATCCACGGCACGCTCTCCGCGCGCATCGACGCCGTCGTCGACCGCCTTGACCGCATCGAGGCGAAGGTCGACGACCTCGACAAGGAGCTCACGAACCTCGCCGTGCGGTTCTGGCGCTCGCAGTGACCCCTCCGGGCTTCCCGTCACCCCTCAGAGGGTGACGTCGCCCACCAGATTCACCTGGATGCCCATCCCCGCGAACATCGAGGCTTTCGCGATGAGTGCCCGGTCGGCCGTCTCGGCATCCGGTGCGTAGACGAGCTGCGCGTGGTTGGCCTTGTGGCGGGCCATGAACTGATCCCGCGAGACGCCGTGCAGCACCACGTGCGCGATCGGCCACTCCGGGTTCGTGGCATCCTTCCGGCGCTGCGTCTCGTCGGCCGGGAGCTCGACGACCGAGGCACGGAAGATGTCGGCCTGCAGGACGCCGTCGGCGATGAACACCCGCGACAGCACGATCTCCCCCGGCTGGGAGACCCCGTTGATCGTCGCACCGCCCGCCGGGAAGAACACGTGGCCCTGACGCCATCCCTCCGCGTTCTGCCACCCGCCCAGGTGCGAGGCGGGGACGGAGCCGGAGATCTCGTAGACCCACACGAACTCCCCGTCGTACTCCTCACCCCACCGCACGTCGTGCAGCGTGTTGTCCGGCACGAGTCCCATTGCACGCCACACGCGGTCGGTCACCAGCGCGTCGACCGCCACGCCCTCATCCGCTTCGTTGAAGTGCGGGAAGGCGCGTCCCTCGTGCAGCACCCGGGCACCGTCGCGCGACCTCACCGGCGGGCGCTCCGTCGAGTTCAGGATGCCCTCGGCCAGGTCGGACGCCGGCACCAGGTCCTTCAGACCCTGCTGGTACTGGATCCCGACGGCGTCGAGGCCGAAGTCGTCCGCGATACGAAGCGCGGCGATGTACATCTTCAACTGCCACTGCACCTGCTCGCGCGTGAGCTCGGTGGCGGCATCCGTCCCGAAGCGGAACGTCATGCCCGCATCGATCAGCCAGTCGTACGCGGCGTCCGCCTCGTCTTCGGTGACGGTGAGCATCTCGGCGTAGAGCGCCGACTGCGACAGCCGCTCCTTGTAGATGCCCGTCTTGTTGAGCAGCTCGTCGTCGAAGATCGCGTTGTACATGCCCATGCAGCCCTCGTCGAACACGCCGATGATGGCCTTCTCGGCGAGCAGCTCCGCGGCGAGCGCCTCGCCCAACTGCTTCTCGGGGCTGTCCGGCAGCTCCGGCAGGGGACGCACGTGCGAGGCGTCGTGCGCGATGGAGCCCGTCTCGGTCCACTCCCGGATGCCGTTCCGGAACCACTCGTCGGTGAAGTCGACCGACCAGGTCGTGGCGTACGGCTTGCCCATCTTGGTGAGGCCCGCGTTCAAGCCGAGGAGGCCGACGAGGCCGGGCCAGTCGCCGGCGAAGTTCGCGACCGTGAGGATCGGGCCCTCGTGGGTGCGCAGACCGGCGAGCACATGGTGGGAGTACTGCCAGTTGGCGATCGCGACGATCAGAGGCGCGTCGACCGGGATGCTCCGGAAGACCTCGAGCCCCATGCGCTGGCTGGAGATGAAGCCGTGACCGGTGGCGGGATCGACGCCGAAGGGACGGATCACCTGCCACCCGAGGTCGTCGAGCACACCGGTGACCCCGGTCTCGAGCTCGACCTGAGTGGGCCAGCCCGCGACGTTCGCCGACTCTCGCAGATCACCCGAGGTGATGAGGTACGCCGTCTTCGGGGCGGCAGCCGGACGCGATGCCGGGGCCGGCAGGGTGTAGGTGGTCATGATTCCTCCGGTGTTGGGGTCGGGGTGAGCGGGGAGCCGCCTCGCTGTGCGGCCGCGAGTTCGTGCACCACGGGTCGGGATCCCTCATAGAGCCGCCGGTAGCGCGCGAACAGGGAGTCATAGAACGGTCGCAACCCGTCATCCGGGCGGATCCGCTCTGACATGGGGTTCCACTCCGTGATCGCCGGGCGCTCGTCGGGCACCGCCGTCGCGGTCGCCGCGAGAAAGGCCGCTCCGTAGCTCGCGCCGATCGTGGTCGCAGGCACCTCCTGGACGAGGCCGGTGACGTCGGACACGACCTGGAGCCAAAGCCGACCCTGTGTTCCGCCCCCCACCGCGACGATGCGGCGGATGTCGGCGCCGGCCGCCCGCATGGTCTCGACGTTGTGCCGCACACCGAGTGCGGTCGCTTCTAGCATCGCTCGGTAGAGGTCGCCGCGCGTGTGCTCGAGTGTGAGCCCGGCGATCACGCCCCGGGCGTCCGGGTCCTGGATCGGCGTGCGCTCGCCCGCGAAGTAGGGCAGCACGAGAAGGCCGCGCGCTCCGGCACCCGACGCGGCAGCCTCGGCGAGCAGTTCAGGATAGTCGGCACCGGTCAGCCCTTTGAGCCAGGCGGTCAGAGCCCCGGATGTCGACAGCCCGCCGGCGAGGTTGCGCGTACCGGCGAAGGCCCCCGCCGTGGTCCACATGGACGGGGTCCGCAGGGTCTCTTCACCGGTGGCCACGAGGAACATGGTCGTGCCGTACATCAGCATCAGGTCGCCGGGCTCGTGCGCGCCGACGCTGACAGCTTCCGTCCAGGCATCGATCGTCCCCGCGATCACGGGCGTTCCCAGAGGGATCCCGGTGACCGATTCTGCCTCAGCCGTCACCTCTCCGGCGATCTCCCCCGCCCACTGCAGGCGCGGCTGCTCGATGCCCCCGGCGTACCGCTCCCACCACGGGTCGTGCCACCGCTCCCCCTCGATGTCGTAGAGAGGAGAAACCTGGCTGGCGGACTGGTGATCGAGCACGTACGCTCCCGTGAGCCGACGGACGAGCCAGGACGCCGGCATGTACAGACGTCGTGCGCGTTCCCATGCCTCGGGCTCCTCCTCCGCAACCCACGCGATCTTCGGTCCGCCCGCCTGCGAGGTCAGTGTCGACCCTCCGACACGCGTGATCTCCTCGACACCGAGCTCATGCGTGAGACGCTCGATCTGCGCGGTCGAACGGGTGTCGACCCCGTACAGGATCGCGGGGCGCACGGGGGCGTCCCGTTCATCGACGAGCAGGACACAGGGTCCCATGCCACTGACCCCCACCCCCACGATCTCGGCCTCCGGGACTCCGGCGAGCAGTTCGCGCACGATCGCGACGAACTCCTCCCACCAGATCGCGGCGTCCATCTCGACCCAGCCGGAGTGCGGTCGTTCCACGTCATGCGCCCTGGTCGCGGATGCCGCGATGACGCCGTCGGGCCCCACCAGCACGCCCTTGCTGCTGGACGTGCCGATGTCCACCCCGAGGGTGCAGCGCATGGAGTCCTCCTCCTGCCGGGACGACCGAGTCCGTGGCTTGTTCGACACTGTACGCGAAATCGATTTCATGATGCAAGGGCGTGCGCGCTCCCGCATCGACCCTTCCGGTCGCGGTCCGCTCAGCGCCGGGTGGCGCTGGCCGGCTGGACCTCGTTGCGCAGCACGACAGTGCGAGCCGGTTGCGTATCGCCGTCGATCCGATCGAGCAACATCCGCGCCGCGGTCACGCCCATATGCCGCGCGGGCAAGCGCACCACGGTCACGGCTGTCGGAGAAAGCGTCGTGAACGGCAGAGAACCGATGACCGCCACGCCGACGTCCGGCGGAGTGAGCCCATGCTCGGTGAGCACCTGGATAGCTCCCACACCGATGAGGTTGTTGCCCGCGACGACCGCATCGGGCGGTTCGCGAAGCGCGAGCAGCTCTTCCATCGCCGACCGACCACCGTCGACGCGGAACGTCGTGAAGCGCTCGAGCTCGTCGAGGGCGTGACCGGGGTGCGCCGAGGCGAGCACAGAGCGCCAGCCCGCGGCGCGTTCAGCGGCGGTGTCGATGTGCGCGGGGCCCCCGATGTAGGCGATGCGGCGGTGCCCGGCGTCTATCAGGCTCCGGGTGGCCGATGTCCCCGCCGACCGATTGGCCATCATGACGCTGTCGATGTCGTAGCTCGTGCTGCGATCGACGGCCACGACAGGGCGGCCGGTGGCGAGGACACCGTCGAGGTCGGAGCGCTCATCGGCTGTCGCGATGATCACTCCGGACATGTTCTCGGCGATCGCGATCCGCAGATAGGTGGCCTCCTTCTCCACCTGCGCGTCCGAGTTGCAGAGCACGACCGAGTATCCGGCCTCGGAGGCGACATCCTCCACGCCGCGCGCCATCTCGGTGAAGTAGGGATTCTCGATGTCGGGGATCACGAGCGCGATGACCTCGGAACTCTGGCGCCGTAGCGTGCGGGCGGTGCGATTGGGAGTGAACTTCAGCTTCTCCGCGGCGTTGCGCACGGCCGCCACCTTCTCCTCGGACACGTTCGTCCCGTTGAACACGCGCGAGACTGTCGCGGGCGAGACCCCCGCGAGTTCGGCGACGTCGTAGATCGTTGCCATGCGCTCCCCTGCTCCCCGCTGACACCTACTCCCACCGACCGCGGCCGGTGCTGCAACAGTATCGCGCGGGGACCGGAATTCCTTGCGCGGGTGAAATCGATGCCAGGGTCGCAAAGCCGCTACCGAGAGCTCTCCGCCTGCGCGTGCGCACCAGCGTCGCCTCACCGGCAGCCGTCTCACCGGTGCGCGGCCACCACCTCGGCGACGGCGGTGCGCTCGGCGGCACTCGGCTCGGCGATCGCCATGCGGCAGTGCGTGTCGACCACGTCGAGCACGCGGTAGGCCTCTTTCATGCGCGCCATGTCGCCGCCGATGAGGGCGACCACATCGTCGACCGCGGCCTGCGCAGCGGTGATGGCTGCCGCATCTCCGGCCCGCCCGGCGTCGGCGAGGGCGCGGAACGGTTTCGGCGTCACGGATGACACCCCGGAGACGACACCCTGGGCGCCCACCTCGACGGCGGCGATCAGGTCGCGGTCGGCGCCGGTGTAGAGCTCGAAGTCGGCGGGCACGACGGCGCGGTAGGCGGCGATGTCGTCGAGTGAGAGCTCGCTGATCTTGGCTCCCACCACGTTGGGCAGCTCCGCGAGCCGCACGAGGAGCTCCGGCGACACCGGGTTTCCACTCCGCGCCGGGTAGATGTACACGTACAGGCGCCCGTCGCCGACGGCGTCCGACACCGCACGGTAGTACTCGAAGATCGAGCCGTCCGTCGCCTTCAGGTAGTAGGGCGTGAGCGCGGCGAACTCGACGGCGCCCAGCTCACGGGCGATGCGGGTCAGGCGCACGGCCTCGAAGGTACTGGGCCGACCGACATGCACGACCACGCGCATCCGCTCCTTCAACTCGGCCAGAGCGGCTTCCACGATGGCCGCGAACTCGCCGGCATCCACAGCGGGGAACTCCCCCGTCGTTCCGAGCACGAAGGCCCCCTCGTTCCCCGAGTCGGCGACGAATCGGAAGATCGCACGCGAACCCTCGATGTCGAGGGTGCCGTCGCGGTGGAACGCGGTGGGCACGGCGGTCAGGATGTCGTAGCGGGTCACTTCTCGGTCTCCTCGGAGTTCTTGCGGGACGTGCGGGCACGACGCTTCGGGGCGTCGATGTTGCGGACGGTGGAGGTGAGCAGGTCGGGCTGCGCGGCGAGCTCGTCGTGCGCCTTCTCGATCTGCTGGATGCTGTCGTCGTGGAGGATGGAATCCGCGAGGGAGCCGCGCTCGGCACGGGGGCGACGAGCGGCACGGATCGCCGGCATCACGATCGAGAGCACCGCCAGGGCGAGGAGCACGAGCGCGATGGGGCTGACGACCTCGAAGAACGGACGCGTGGGCAGGATGGCCAGCGTGCGGGCGAGGTTCTCTTCGGCGAGCGGTCCGAGCAGGAGCCCGAGCACCACGGGGCCGGCCGGCACCTGCATGCGCTTGAGCATCACCCCGATCACACCGAAGACGAGCATCGTCACCACGGTCGAGAGGCTGTTGGAGGTGGCGTAGGTGCCGATGATGCAGAAGATCAGGATGCCGCTCCACAGGTACGGCTGCGGCACGTCGAGCAGCTTCACCATGCCCTTCATCCGCACCAGGCTCAGAGCGAGGGACAGGATCGTCGCGATCAGCATGATGCCGACGATCGAGACGACCAGGTCGGGGCGGTTCGTGAAGAGGGTGGGTCCGGGTGTGATGCCCCAGATGATCATGGAGCCGATCATCACGGCCATCACGGAGTCGCCGGGGATGCCGAGTGCCATGGTCGTGGTGAGGGAGCCGCCCAAGGTCGCGCTGGAAGCACTGTCGGACGCGGCGACGCCCTCGATCGATCCCTTGCCGAACATCTCCGGACGCTTCGACACCTTGCGCGCCCGTTCCCACCCGATGAGACCGGCGATGTCACCGCCCGCGGCGGGGATGAGACCGACACCGAGTCCGACCGCGCCGCCGACCGCCGTGGCACGACCGCTCTGCTTCAGCTCGGACCTGTTCGGCAGCCAGCGACCGAGGCTGGAGATGGGGCGCACGCGGGACGCGCGATGCGTGAGCAACTGGTCGAAGAGTTCCGCGATGCCGAAGAGGCCGATGATCACGGCGATGAAGTTCACGCCCTCGACGAGGTCGAGCACCCCGAAGGTGAAGCGCTGATCGGCCGTCGCGGCGTAGGTGCCGACGGTGCCGAGCATGAGGCCGAAGAGCCCGGCGAGGATGCCCTTGAGCATCGACTTCGACGAGATGCCGATCATGATCGAGATGCCGAACACCACGAGGGCGAACAGTTCGGGGGACTTGAAGTAGTCACGGGCGAAGCTGGCGATCGGGACGGCCGCGACCGCGAACAGCACCAGCGAGGCGAGGATCCCGACGGCCGAGACGATTGCGGAGATGGTGAGTGCGAGACCTGCCCTGCCCTGCTTGGCCATCGGATAGCCGTCGAGGGTGGTGGCGATGGAGGCGGGCGTTCCCGGAGTGTTGATGAGGATGGACGGCACCCGATCGCCGAAGTTCGCCGCGACGTAGATCGTCAGCAGCACGGCGAGGCCCTGCACGGGCTCGAGGGTCATGGTGAATCCCGCGGCGAGGGCGACGGCCATGGTCGCGGTGATGCCGGGGAAGGCGCCGACCATGAAGCCGAGCATGAGGCCGACGAGCATGTAGAGCAGGATCGAGATGTCGAGGAGCGAGTTCAGCCCCTCCAGGAGCGCGTTCACAGGGGGATCCTCAGGAGCAGCCCGAACACGACGTAGACGAACGCCGTGACGGAGGCGGAGTAGATGATCAGGCTCAGCCAGCGGCGGTGACCGTAGAGGAGCATGAGGGAGGCCATCAGCAGGGCTGCGGCGATCGGGAAGACCTCGATGCGGTACCCGAAGAGGATGACCGACCCCAGCGACCACAGCGCGATGAAGGCGCCCGTGATCACCAGCGTGGCGATCACGCGCAGGTAGCCTCCGGGCTGGATGCGCTCGAGGTCGTCACGACCGGGTGCGGGGCGGGTGATCGCGATGGCGAGCAGCGCGATGGCGACGACGACTCCGGTGACCCCGATGACGAGCGGCCAGAAGCGGGCATCGATCTGACCCGGAGCAGCCTCGCGGCGCAGCGGGATCTGCGTCGAGAGGAAGAGGTATCCGGCGGTGAACGCCAGGGCGAGGACGGCGAAGACGATCTCGAGAGGTCGCGACGCGGTCGCACCCTGGTACTCGTCGCCCGCGGAGGCGTCCGATGCGGAGACGTCCGCTGCGGAGGCGTCCGATGCGGAGGCGTCCGATGCAGAGGTCGACATGATGCTCCTTTCGTGATCCGAGAACTGAAGGAGAGCACTGCGGGGCCGGTGATGAGCCCGGCCCCGCAGTCTTCTCTACCGGGCTCCTCAGCCCAGGAGGTCCTTGAAGAGGTCGAACTGCTCGTCGACGAACGTCGTCCATTCGGCGGAGTCGCGGTACACGACCAGGTTTCCGGCGTCGGCCTGGAACTTCTGGTAGCTGTCGGATTCGACGGCCTCCTTGACGGCGGCTTCGAGCGTCGACTTCACGTCGTCGGGCAGACCCTTGGGCGCGTAGATGCCGCCCCAGCCTCCGAAGACGACGTCTTCGCCGATGGCCTCTTCGACCGTCTCGACGTCTTCCGCGTCGGGGTGGCGCTCGTCGTTCATGACGGCGAGGATGCGCACCGCGTCGCCCTGCGCGAGAGCCTCACCGAGGCCGGAGACGGCCGCGACGGTCTCGCCGGATGCGGCTGCGGCGACGGCCGTCGCTCCGCCGTCGTAGGGCACCGGAGTGAAGTCGGCGTCGGTCGCGGCACCGAGCCCGAGGGTCGCCGCCTCCCAGATGGAGCCGGCGCCGGAGTTCGCGACCGTGACGGCACCGGACTGCGCCTGGGCGACGAGGTCTTCCAGCGTCTCGATCCCGCTGTTCGCGCCGACGGTGACGACACCGGGGGCGAGCATGATCTGGCCGAGCAGGTCGAAGTCGTCCGGCAGCACGTCCGCGCTCTGCGTGGTGTTCAGCATCGCGATCTCGACGGGCGCGAATCCGATCACGTAGCCGTCGGGATCCTGCGCACCGACGTACTCCATCGCGAGCGCTCCGGCGGCACCCGGCATGTTCTCGGGGATGACGCTGACGTCGAGGATCTTCTCGAGCTCCGTGGCGAGTGCGCGCGACGAGAGGTCTGATCCTCCCCCGGGGTTGGCCTGGATGATGAGCCGGATGTCCTTCTCCGGGTAGGTCGATTCGGCGCCCTCGCCCTCTTCGACCTTGGTGCAGGCCGAGACGATGAGAGCGGTGGCTGCGAGGGCGGCGATCGCGGCAGCCGCCCGGGTGATGCGCTTGCGGGGCATCTTTGCTCCTCTACGTGGGTCGACCTTGTTGTCGACTCCCCCGACCGTAGCAGTGTTGACTGTTAACAGTCAACACTCGGACGATACGTGCGCCGCGAGGGCCGCAGGCACGGCCCTGCCCTCAGGCGTGGGTGGCGATCTCGCTCAGCATGCGTCGACGAGCACCGTCGAGATGCTCGGACAGCACCTTCGCCGCCTGCGCCGGCGTGCCGGTGCGCATCACCTGCATGAGCGTCACGTGATCATCGGAAGACTCGTGCAGGTCTTCGTCATGGTTGATCGTGACCTCGAGCAGCGCGGTGAACGTCGGGAGGTACTGATTCCATGCACCCTCGAGACGCGGGTGATCGGCGAGCGCGTAGATCTGCGAGTGGAACTCGAGATCCGCGGTGACGAATGCGGCATGGTCGCCGCGGTCCGCGGCCTCGCCCATGCGGTCGACGGCCGCCGCCATCGCGGCCCAGCGCGCCTCGTCGTCGACACGCATGGCCCGCGAGAGGGCGAGCTGTTCGAGCGCACCCCTCAGGCTGTACAGCTGATCGACGTCATCCCCCGTGAGTCCCACGATGTACACGCCGCGGGGACGCTGCACCTCGACGAGCTTCTCGAAGCTCAACTGGGTGAGCGCATCGCGCACGGGGCCACGGCTGACCGAGAACTCCTCGGCGAGCGCTTCCTCGGTGATCCGCGCGCCGGGGGCGAGTTCGCCTCGCACGATGCGCTGGCGGAGCACCCGTGCCACCTGGGCGCCGAGGGATTCTCCGCGCGTGACGGTCTGCGTCATGGTGACCTCCTGTTAACTGTTGACAGGATACACACCACGAGATCGGTGTCTAGGCGTGTCCGCGCGGATCCCAGAGCACGACGTCGGTCGAGCGGCGGATGCGACGGCCGCTCGGCACGGGCACCACCCCCGCGGATCCGGCGGCGAACACCCGCACGCCGGGGCGGTTCTCGCGCTCGGTGCGCAGAGCGCTCTCGAGTACCGCGATGCGGTTGCGCAGCGCCCGGTTCTCGTCTTCGAGGTCGAGCAGACGCGCGATCGCGGGGAGGCTCACACCTTCCGAAGAGAGCTGGGCGACCTCGCGCAGCTGTTCGATGTTGCGGGCAGAGTACCGACGCGAGCCGCCCGACGTCCGTCCGGGGACCACGAGTCCGATGCGGTCGTACTGCCGCAGGGTCTGCGGGTGGAGACCGGAGAGCTCGGCCGCCGCCGCGATCGCGAACACCGGGGTGTCAGCGTTCATCATGAACGCCTCCGACCCCGGTGCCCACTTCGACGCTCGGTCATCGACGCGCCTTCGCCATCAGCTCCGCCCGCGGATTCTCCGTGGGCTCGAGCTCCTGGAACTTCTCCAGGGCCTCCCGCGCGGCGTCGTCGAGGTGCGTGGGCACGGCGACCTGGAGTTCGGCGAGCAGGTCTCCGGTTCCCTTCGCCGTCGCCACACCGCGGCCCTTGACGCGCAGCACCCGCCCGGAGGGGGTGCCGGGAGCGACGCGGAGCTTGACCACGTCACCGCTGAGCGTCGGGACCTCGATCGTCGCGCCGAGGGTCGCCTCGGTGAAGGTCACCGGGACCACGACGCGCAGGTTGAGCCCGTCACGCGTGAAGACGGGGTGCGGGCGCACCGAGATCTGCACCACGATGTCGCCGCTCTCCCCGCCGTCGGGCGAGGGACGGCCACGACCGCGCAGACGGATCTTCTGTCCGTCTGCCACACCGGCAGGGATCTTCACCTTGAACGGCTTGCCGTCATCGCCCTGCAGGGAGATGGTCTCGCCCTGCACGGCGGTGACGAAGTCGAGCGTCGTGCGGGCGGTGACGTCGGCACCACGCTGCGGTCCGCCGAAGCCGCGGTAGCCACCGCTCGGCTGCCCGAAGCGTCCGCCTCCGAAGCTCGCACCCTGCCCCTGGTTGAACATCGCGAAGATGTCCTCGAAGTCGGCCGTCTGCCCTCGGCCCTGCTGGCCGAACCGGCTGAACACGTCTTCGAAGCCGCCGGCACCCTGGCCGCCCGCCGTGAAGCGGGCGCCGGAGCCCATCGCGCGGATCTCGTCGTACTCTTTGCGCTGTTCGGCGTCGGAGAGCACCGAGTAGGCCTCGCTGATCTCCTTGAACTTCGCCTCTGCTTTGGCATCACCCTGATTGGAGTCCGGGTGGTACTTCCGCGCAAGCTTGCGATACGTCTTCTTCAGATCCGCATCACTGACGTCCTTGGAGACCCCGAGGGTCTTGTAGAAGTCCTTGTCGAACCAATCCTGGCTGGCCATCGATCACCTACTCCGCAGGGACAGCGACGACGACCTTCGCGGGGCGCAGCTCGATGTCACCGAGGCGGTAGCCCACCTCGACGACCTCGAGGATCGTCGTCTTCTCGGCGCCGGGGGTCGGCTGCTGGAAGATGGCCTCGTGGCGCTGAGGGTCGAACTCCTCACCCTTCTCGCCGTATGCGGCCACCCCGAGACGCTCCACGACCGCACGCACCTTCTCGGCGATCACGGCGAAGGGCGTGCCCTCGACCAGGTCGCCGTGCTGAGCGGCACGGTCGAGGTCGTCGAGCACCGGGATGAGGCCCTTGGCGGCCTCGCCCTTCGCCCGCTCGATCTCGACCTGGCGCTGCTCCTCGGTGCGACGACGGTAGTTCGCGTACTCGGCCTGGAGGCGCTTGAGGTCGTTCAGCAGCGTCGACTCGAGGTCGGCGAGCACGGCGTCCTCCGCCGCGGCCTCACCGGTCTGCGTCGCTCCGAGGATGTCATCGACCGTGACGTCATCGACACCGTCTTCAGGAGTCTCGTCCGACCCCTCGGCGGCCTTCGCCTCGGTGGAGTCCGGGTTCTGCGGCGCGGGGCCGGACGCCTGAGCGTCCGACCCCTCGCTGCGACCTTCGGCGGACTCAGGATTCTGGTTCTCGTCGAAGTTCTTGTCCGTCATGATTACTTCTTCTCGTCCTCGTCGTCGACGACCTCGGCGTCGATGACGTCCTCGTCGGAGGAGGAAGCGTCACCGGTCGGGGCCTCGCCGTCAGCCGAAGCATCGGCAGCAGCATCCGCCTGCGAGGAGGCGTAGATGGCCTCGCCGAGCTTGGACTGCGACTGGTTGAGCTTGTCGAACGCGGTCTTCACGGCCTCGTCGTCTTCGCCCGCCAGCGCCGTCTTGAGCGCGTCGACGTCGGCCTTGACCTCGGTCTTCACGTCTTCGGGCAGCTTGTCGTCGTTCTCGGTGATCAGCTTGTCGATCGAGTACGCGAGCGTCTCGGCCTGGTTGCGGACCTCGGCTGCCTCACGGCGCACCTTGTCCTCAGCCGCGTGCTCCTCGGCCTCGCGCACCATGCGCTCGATGTCTTCCTTCGACAGCGAGGAGCCGCCGGAGATGACGATCGACTTCTCGGTACCGGTGCCCTTGTCCTTGGCGGACACGTGCACGATGCCGTTGGCGTCGATGTCGAACGTGACCTCGATCTGCGGGATGCCGCGGGGAGCGGGAGCGATCCCCGTGAGCTCGAACGTGCCGAGCGGCTTGTTGTCGCGGGTGAAGTCGCGCTCGCCCTGGAAGACCTGGATCGCGACGGACGGCTGGTTGTCGTCTGCCGTGGTGAAGGTCTCGCTGCGCTTGGTCGGGATGGCGGTGTTGCGCTCGATGAGCTTGGTCATCATGCCGCCCTTGGTCTCGATGCCGAGGCTCAGCGGGGTGACGTCGATGAGGAGGACATCCTTGCGCTCACCCTTGAGGACACCGGCCTGGAGAGCGGCGCCGACGGCGACGACCTCATCCGGGTTGACGCCCTTGTTCGCGTCCTTGCCGGTCTCGCGCTTGACGAGCTCGGCGACCGCGGGCATACGGGTGGAACCACCGACGAGCACGATGTGGTCGATCTCGGACACCTTGATGCCGGCTTCGCGGATGACATCCTCGAACGGCTTCTTGGTGCGGTCGAGCAGGTCCTTCGTGAGGTCCTCGAACTTCGCGCGGGTGATCGTCTCGGAGAGCGAGACCGGGCCGGACTCCGTCAGCGACAGGTACGGCAGGTTGATGCTCGTCGAGGTGGAGGAGGAGAGCTCCTTCTTCGCCTGCTCCGCGGCCTCCTTGAGGCGCTGCAGCGCGATCTTGTCACCCGCGACGTCGACGCCCGTGGTCTCCTTGAACTGCTTGATCAGGTAGTCGACGAGACGCTGGTCCCAGTCGTCTCCACCGAGACGGTTGTCACCGGCGGTCGCACGCACCTGGATCGTGGAGAAGTCATCGTCCTTGCCCACCTCGAGCAGCGAGACGTCGAACGTTCCGCCACCGAGGTCGAAGACCAGGATGAGCTCGTCTTCCTTGCCCTTGTCGAGGCCGTAGGCCAAAGCGGCCGCGGTCGGCTCGTTGATGATGCGCAGGACGTTGAGACCCGAGATCTCCCCGGCCTCCTTGGTGGCCTGACGCTCGGCGTCGTTGAAGTACGCGGGGACGGTGATGACCGCATCGGTCACGGTGTCACCCAGGTACGCCTCGGCGTCGCGCTTGAGCTTCATGAGGATGCGCGCGGAGATCTCCTGCGGCGTCCACTTCTTGCCGTCGACGTCGAAGCTCCAGTCGGTGCCCATGTGGCGCTTGACGGAAGCGATCGTCCGGTCGACGTTGGTGACGGCCTGGCGCTTCGCGGTCTCACCGACGAGCACCTCCCCGTCCTTGGTGAAGGCCACGACCGAGGGGGTCGTGCGGAAGCCCTCGGCGTTGGCGATGACCTTGGGCTCGCCACCCTCGAGGACGCTGACGACGGAGTTGGTGGTTCCGAGGTCGATACCGACAGCACGTGCCATGTGTTCTCTCCTTTGTTGGAAGTTCGTTGGGATCGGAAATCTGCGGCGATCAGGGAAACCTGAGTCGCGATGACTCAACTGTACGCCGACGCTTCGCGGGTGTCAAATCAACTTGATACGACTCGGCTCAACTTTTTCAGAAGGGCGCGAGAATCGCCGGATCCTCCGTGAACGTGACGGTGTTCTGGGGCGGGGCCGGTCGACGTAGACCTTGCCGGTCGGGCTCGTCCAGGCGTAGACGCCACCACCCAGGGGCTCGACCGCCCACGGCGAATGATGCTTGAGCACGTGATGGCGACGACACAGGTGACCGAGGTTCGACTCCTCGGTGGCTCCCCCGAGCGCGGCCTCGTGATGATGGTCGATGTCACAGTCCACGGACGCGTACCCGCAGGTGGGGAATCGGCACCGCTGATCCCTCGCCCTCAGATGCCGCTTCAGATCCGGACCGGGACGATAGCGGTCGACCGCGAGCACCGCGCCGGTGATGGGGTGGGTGAGGATCCGGTCCCAGCCCGCTGCCGCGCCGGCGATCCGGCGGGCGGTCGCGGGGTCGACCGGAGTGCGGCCGTTCAGCTCGGCCGGAGTCGAGTCCTCGCCGATCAGCGTCGTGACGGGGACCGTGATCGACACCGTTCCGCGAATCGTCGCCAGGAGCCCCTCGCCGCGATCATGTCCGGCCGGAGCGCCGGTGAGGAGCAGGTCGAGAGCGAGATCGGCGCGGCGCTGCGCGAGGGTGCGCTCGTCCGGCTCGGGAGCCGGGAGCTCCGTGGATTCACACTCCGGGTGCTCACGCTCCGGGGACTCGTGCTCCTGCACCGCCTCGGCCATCTGCGTGAGCCGCTCGAAGACCCCGTGCACGAGCGCCGACGGACCGAGCAGGCCGAGCTGCGTCATCCCGTCTCCGACGTCTTTCACCCACACGGATCTCTTCTCCCGCGCATCGAGGTGCCGCTCATCGATCGACCGCGCCTGGAACCGTTCGGCCACCCGCCGAGCCATTCGGCCGACACGAGCGGGAGACTCGGTCTCGGCGAAGGGGATGATCTGAGTCGCATAGGCGGCGCGGCTTGCCGCATCGGGGAGGTGCTCACCCGCTTCGCAGACGACTCGGGCGTGCGCCGCGCTGATGCGACCCGCCCCCTGCGCCTCCCAGACCAGCGGGAAGTGCTCCACGACCCAGGCCGCGTCGGCCATCCGGCGCTGCACCGTTCGATCACTCACCCGCAGGGCCGTGGCGAACTCCGCGGCGACCGTGCGGGCCGACATGTCTCCGTGGTCGGGATGCTCCGCCTGCGCGGCTACATCGAGCGCGAGCCGCGACCCGACCGCCAGGATGCCGTCTCGCGCGGCCTGCAGACTGCTGATCGTGCGCTCGACCTCGACGAGCATCTCGGTGAGCGCAGCGAGGGCGTCCACCTGCTCGAGGGTCGCATCCGCCAGCGCTGTCATACCTTCAGTGAACCAGGGACCACCGACATTGAAACGCCCAGATCAGCACCAGAAACCAAGATACCGGAATGGGGCGGGGAGCACCTTCCCCTCCGCCCTGGACGAGCCGACCGCAGACCGGACCGAGGCGATACTTGACCCTGACACGGTGGCAGACGGGAGAACAGACATATGTTGTCCATCGGAGCGTTCGCGCAGATCGGCCAGGTGACCCACCGCATGCTGCGGCACTGGGACACGGCCGGACTGCTCGTGCCCGCCCACGTGGACGAGTTCAACGGCTACCGCTCCTACGACCCGTCGCAGTTGGAAAGGCTGCACCGGATCGTCGCCCTGCGCCAGCTGGGCTTCGGCCTCGACGACATCTCGGCCATCCTCGAACGGGGAGTCGATGCCGAGCGCATCGCCTCCCTGCTGCGGATCCGCCGCGCAGAGGTCGAGCAGGAGCATCGGATCGCCGCGGAGAGACTCGTCGACGTGGAGAGGCGCCTCCACCTCATCGAGAGAGAGAAGCACATGTCACGGATCGAGATCGTCGAGAAGCCCCTGCCCGCCGTCCGGCTCGCCGCCCTCCGCACGGTCGTCCCCGATCAGCCGGCCGTCGCCGGTGTGGTCGGTTCCGCCTTCGACGCGGTGGCGGACGCCATCGGCGGCGAACATCCCCTGACCACACCGATCGCCCAGTACACGACGCTCGACGACGGACTGGAGGTCATCGTCGGCTACACATATGCGGGCCCCGCGCGTGAGGAGTTCGACATCATCGAGCTCCCTGCGGCGGATGAAGCCGTCTGCGGCATCCACCTCGGCTCGATGGGGCACATAGCGGAGAGCTGGCAGGCGATCCACGCCGAGATCTTCGCTCGCGGCCTCGTGCACGACGGTCCGTGCAGGGAGCTCTACGTCCGCGCCGTCGGCGACGACCAGCCCGATTGGGTCACCGAACTGCAGCAGCCCGTCCGACGCGCCTGAGCGGAATCACGCACTGAACGTGTGCGGGCTCACTTGCCGCCGGGAGGACCGATCAGCAGCAGGATGACGTAGAGCGCGACGATGCCGACCACGAGTAGCACCGCGAGCACCCACGGCCGCTGCAGGAACCACCGCATCAGCCGGTCGTACCACCGTCGATCACGCGGATCCTCAGTCGCCGCGAGGCGCCAGGCTCCGGTGAGCCGGCCGGTGCGGTGCAGCCAGATCTCCATCGGGATGGTCGCGTAGGGCACGACGGCGCTCGCGACGGCGAGCACGCCGACCCCGACATGCCAGCGCTGGTTCAGGGCGACCAGGATCGCCGTCGCCGCATAGCTCAGGAAGATGAATCCGTGGATGCCTCCACCCACGGTCACCACCACGCCGGGGGCGCCGACGGCGCGGGCGATGATCGCGCCGATCAGGATCGTCCAGGTGATCGCCTCCGCGATCGCGAGGACTCGGTACAGAAGGTCGGGGGTGCGGAACACGGTACTCCTCGGGTGGGGTGCTTCCACCGTATCCGTCCCTCCATCCCCCTCGAATCAACCGAATGGTTGAGTCCGTCAAGACGGTGCGACCCGTCTCGCGCACCGACGGCGGAATAGCAGCCCGCGCGACGACGTTGCCGAAGGCATGGTGACAGTGGATGCGGATGCGCTCTCGCACGTGCTCGGTGCGGTCGATCTCCGCGTCGGCATCGGACGCCGATCCTCGCTCACCGCGGGAGCACTGCTGCCGATCCCCACCGACACCATCACCCTGGTCTACATCGTCGCGGGCGCCGTGCGGGGGCATCCTCCGCTCGGAGACGGCTGCCGTCTCGACGTCGACCCCGATTCGCGGCGACTCCGGCTCGACAACACGGAGGCGCGCCATGACCTGCTCGTGACGGGCGATGCGTTCCTGACCCTCGGCCGGTCGCCGTTCGCGCTCGAGGCACACGACGAGACGATCCTCATGATCGCCGACATCGAGCTCGCAGATGTCGCGTCACCCCTGCCCGCACTGCTGCCCCCGTTCCTCACCGTGACCGGCTTCGACGCCGTGGAGCCCGCCGCCGCCGCCCTCGCCCTGAACATGGGGGTGATCGACCACACGGTCACACCGGCCCGCCAGGGGGACCCGGTGATCTGCCGCCTGATGGCGACGACCGTCCTGTTGTCGGTCATCCGCGCCTGGGCGGCGAACGGCTGCGCGCCCACCGGCTGGCCTTCCCTGTCGAGCGACCCCTTCCTCGACCGCGTGGTCGACGCCATCCACGAGGAGCCGGGGCGCGACTGGACGGTCGAGCGCCTCGCCGGGATCGGGGCGATGTCGCGCTCGACCTTCGCCGAGCGGTTCCGCAGCGTTGTCGGACGCTCACCCGCCGACTACGTCACCGAGGTGCGGGTCGATGCGGCGAAGCGGATGCTCGATGCCGGACGCTCCGTCTCGGACATCTCCCGCGAGCTGGGCTACGCCTCGGACGAGGGATTCAGCCGCGCATTCCGACGACGCACCGGGCAGACCCCCTCGTCCTGGCGCCTCACCAACCGCACTCCGGTCCCGGCCTGAGCGGCACCCGCCCGGGTCAGGCTCTGCTGCTGACCCGATTCGATGCGCCGAACAGCACCGCGCCGGCGAGCAGCGCGACGGCACCGATCACGTAGACCAGTTCGACGCTCAGAGTGTCCACGAGCAGTCCACCGATGCCGGCGGCGAGCGTGATCGCGCCCTGGAACCCCACGACGACCAGGCTGCCCCCGGCTTCGAGCCGATCGGGCATCCGGTGTCCGACCCAGGTGTTCACGACGATCAGCCAGGACGAGAAGAAGAAGCCCCACACCAGCACGACGATGCCCACGCCGACGATCGATCCGGAGAAGAGGATCATCGCGGTCACCGACACGGCGATCACCAACGGCGCGAACACCGCGAAGAAGGCGAACGTGCGGTCGATGACGAGCCCGATCGTGATGTTGCCGAGCAGTCCGCCGACGCCGAACAGCGCGAGCAGCACGACGATGGTCGAGGCGTCGACGTCGGGGATGCGCTCCAGCGCGAGGCGCACGTAGGTGTAGGCGAGGAAGTGCCCGAGGACCACGAGCACATGCCCGACCATGCCGAGGCCGATGCCCGGGCGGCGCAGGGTGTCGACGAGCAGTCGCAGACTCGACGCCTGCTCCGCCGGAACGGACGGCAGCGCGAACCGCAGCACGGCCGCGAGCACGACCATCAGCACGCCCGCGAGAGCGAAGACGGTCCGCCAGTCCATGAGCTCACTGAGCATGACGCCGAGGGGCACGCCCGCGACCGTCGCCAGCGACACCCCGGCGGAGGTGAACATGACGCCGCGGCCGAGATTCGCGGGTCCCGCGAGGCGCGCTGCCACGGTGATCGACATCGCCCAGTACGCGCTGATCGCGGCGCCCAGCAGGAAGCGCGCCAGCAGCACGATGATCAGATTCGGCGCGATCGCCACGATGAGGTTCGACACGGCCGCGGCGAGCGCCATCCACAGCAGCAGCGACCGTCGGTCGAGGCGCGGGAAGATCAGTCCGACCGTCGGGGCGACGACGAGTCCGACGAGCGCGGTCACGGTGACGGTCTGTCCTGCCTGGCCCGGGGTGACCCCGAGGCCGTCGGCCATCTCGGTGAGCACACCGTTGGGCAGGAACTCGGCCGTGACCAGCAGGAAGCCCATCAGCATGAGCACGATCAACCCGCCGTAGCGGATGCGGGGCGCCGCAGAGGAAGACACGGTGGGAACGGGGGCTGTCGTGGTCATGGTTCCACGCTCGCAGGATCCTGATACCGCCGCCCGACCAGGCGTCCGCGGCATCCGACCGATCGTCCGGAGCGATCCCGGCGGGTTCTCAGCCGGACCCCGCAGAGTGGTCGGCATGCAGGAACGGGATACTGGAGCACGGCGACGGACGGTGCGCGGTGCCCTGACCGTCGCGGGGATCATGCTCGTCGCCGGTTGCACCCCGCAACCCGTGGTCGGTCCGGACGACTGGGCGCTGGAGCCCGTCCCCTTCCAGAGTTCCTTCACCGGATCCGGGGCGCACGCTGAGCCGGCCGGGCACCCGATCGATCTGGCCTACGGGATGCACGTGCTGTCGGCCGATGGGGAGGGCGGATTCTGGACCGCATCTGCCGGGTCGTGGCTGCACGTCGGGGCTGGGGGCGAGACGCTCGCCCGGTTCGACACCGAACCCGACGACCCGCTCACGACGGTCTCGGCGATGGCCCCGCTTTCGGCGACCGAGCTCGTGGTGTTGCGCGGGGATCGCGCTCACGTGATGCCGATGATCTCCGTGGTGGACATGACCACCATGACGACACGGGACCTGCCGGGCGACGACGTGGGCGACGACGGCGACTTCGACTTCGGAGACTTCGAGTTCGGCGACGTGGCCGTGCACGACGGCGACGCGATCGTGGTGCGGTACCAGCCGCGCCCTCCCGCCGAGTACCTCGACTACGAGGTGCTCCGCATCGACCTCGACAGTGGCGCACGAAGCCTGCTGCACAGCGAACCGATCGAACTCGATGATGCACCGGGCGCCCGGCCCGGGGTCCCTCCGATCGGCATCGATGTCGACGATGCCGGACGCGTGTATCTCGCGACCCCTTCCGCACGGATCGTGCTCGCCGCCGACGGGACGGAATTGCGCAGAGAACCCCAGGTCGCGAACCGTCCTTTGGTCGCCGTCGCTCCCGACGGGACGGCGCTGTGGTGGGGCGGAGCGCCGGAGCGGACCGCAGCGCAGAGCGTGATCGTGGGTGGTTCCGCGCAAGCGCGGGCAGCCGTCGAGGACCGCAGGGACTGCCCAGCGACCGCGCCGCGCAGCGATGGCCTCCGCCTCGCCGATGCCGCCGGACAGCATCCGCTGCCGTTCCTGTGCGGCGCGAACGCCGCCGCGTGGACGGGTGGCTCTTGGATCGTCGCGACCGGCGGAGAAGGCGACGGCGTGCTCGTCCGGCTCACTCCGCCGGTCGGGCGTTGACCACCGCCTCTGGACACGCTCGCCGCGGACGCCCTATGCTCGACGACGCACCGGGACGCGCCCGGGAAGCCCGAGCGGAAGGAGCCGAAGAGATGAACACGGTCTTTGTCGCGTTTTCCGCCGACCACCTTCCCCTCGAGGCCACCCGCTCCTGATCCTGGCGTGGCCTCCCCTCCTGGAGCCACACTTGTCTGATCCCTCCGCTTCCTCGGAAGCCGCGTCGTTCGACGCCTCCTCCTTCGAAACCCTCGAAACCGAACTCTCCTTCGCCGACGTCGACCCCGGTGAGGGCCAGCGCTGGTCCACGTGGCCGGCGATCACCCCGTCCGAGCGCGGGCCCGAGCCGTGGCCCGCGTGGGTGGTGACCTCCGCCGGTGCGCTCGACACCGAGCGGGGCGTCCTCAAGACCGGCAAAGAGGCCGACGTGTTCCTGATCGAGCGCGCCGTGCCCGGTGATCCGGCGCAGCACACCCTGCTCGCCGCGAAGCGCTATCGCAGCGCCGAGCACCGCAGCTTCCACCGGTCCTCGACGTACACGGAGGGGCGCAGCACCCGGAACACCCGTGACACCCGCGCCCTCGCCAAGAAGTCGAGCCACGGTCGCGACGTGGCAGCCGCGCAGTGGTCCTTCGCCGAGTTCGAGGCGCTGTGCCGGATGTGGGAGCTCGGCGCGCCCGTGCCGTACCCCGTGCAGGTGAACGGCACCGAGGTGCTGATGGAGTTCCTCGGCGACGCCGACGGCACGGCCGCACCCCGGCTCGCCCAGTCACGCGGCGACCGTGCCGCGCTTCAGGAGTGCTACGCGCAGGTCGTCGATCTGATGCGGATCTTCGCCGCAGCCGGCTTCGCCCACGGCGACCTCTCCGCGTACAACCTGCTCGTGCATGAGGGCCGGGTGCGGGTGATCGACCTGCCGCAGATCGTCGACATCATCGCGAACCCGCAGGGACTCGACCTGCTGCATCGCGATTGCGTGAACATCTGCGAGTGGTTCACCCGACGCCGCGTCGACGCCGACCCCGAGGAACTGTTCGCCGAGCTTCTCGCGGCGCTCTACTGAGAGTCAGACGCCAGGCGGGCGGCCAGCAGCGTCACGAGCTCGTACACCACATGGCTCGCGGCGATGCCGGTCATCTGCGCGTGATCGTAGGCAGGCGACACCTCGACCACGTCCGCGCCGACGATGTTCTGCGACGTCAGGGCACGCAGGATCCTCAGCAGCTCCCGGCTCGTGAGCCCCCCGGCCTCGGGCGTACCGGTGCCGGGCGCGTGGGCGGGGTCGAGCACGTCGATGTCGATCGACACGTACAGCGGCTTGTCGCCGATGCGCTGGAGGATGCGGGCGATGCCGGCCTCGACGCCGTGCTCCTCGATGTATTCGCTCGACACGATCGAGAAGCCCAGGCGCTCGTCGTCCTCCAGGTCCTGCTTCGAGTACAGGGGGCCTCGCGTGCCGACGTGGCAGCTGGAGGTGAGGTCGATCAGTCCCTCCTCGCTCGCGCGACGGAAGGGGGTGCCGTGGGTGACGGGTGCCCCGAAGTAGGTGTCCCACGTGTCGAGATGCGCGTCGAAGTGCAGCACGGCGACGGGGCCGTGCTTCGCGGCGACCGCGCGCAGCAGGGGCAGCGCGACCGTGTGGTCCCCGCCGATCGTGACGATGCGCTGCACCTGCTCGCCGAGGGCCAGGGCCGCGCGCTCGACCTCGGTCACGGCTTCCGTGAGGTCGAAGGGGTTGACCGGGATGTCACCCGCATCCACGACCTGTGCGATCGCGAACGGCGACACGTCCTGCGCGGGGTTGTACGGCCGCAGCAGTCGCGAGGACTCGCGCACGTGCGACGGACCGAACCGCGTGCCCGGTCGGTAGCTGACGCCCGAGTCGAACGGGATGCCCACGACCGCGATGTCGGCGCGCGGAACATCTTCGATCCGCGGCAGCCGCGCGAAGGTGGCGATACCGGAGTAGCGGGGGTTCACGGACGCGTCGATGGGGCCCACGTTCTCGGTCATGGCTCGTTCCTGTTCGTCGGGGAGGTCAAGAGAGGGAGGTCACGGAGTTCAGAGGGCGCTCTGCGGGAGGTGCACCAGCTGCACGCCGCCCTCGGCGATCGCGGCCCGGATGCTCGAGGCGATGTCCTCGCGGCGCTCCACCCGGCGCCCGGTCGCGCCGAAGGCCGTGGCGAGCGCCGCCCAGTCGGGCTGCACCAGGTCGACGCCGATGGGGGTCATGCCCCGATCGATCTCGTTCTGACGGATCTCGGCGTACCCGCCGTTGTCGACGCACACGATCGTGACGTCGAGACGCTGCTCGACCGCGGTGACCAGCTCGTTCACGCAGAACATCAGCGCGCCGTCGCCGATCACCGTGACGACCGGATGCTCCGTCTGCGCGACTCTGGCGCCGATCGCCGCCGGGAGGCCGTAGCCGAGCGTCGCGTAGGTGGGGGTGTAGAGCAGCGAGTGCGGATGGGCCGACTGCAGCACGCTGCCCAGCGCCATATAGACGATCTGGGACGAGTCGCCCGCGACGATCGCATCCTCGGGAAGGGCGTCGGCGATGATCTCGGCCAGGGCGACCGCCTCGGGCGCGGTCTCGCGCATCTCGGCGGCGATCGCGCTCCGCTCGGCGGTGAGGTCGCGCGGCGGGCGGGCTTCGTCCGGGACGACGGCCAGCAGCGCCTCCGCGACGGCAGCCGCGTCGCCCGTGATCCCCACCGTCGCGGCGAGGTTCTTGTCGCGCTGCCTCGGCGAGATGTCGACCCGGATCACGGATCCGCGGGCTTCGAGCCGCGGCGCCCACAGCTCTGCCTCACCGAGCTTCGAGCCGACCACGAGCAGCACATCGGCATCCTCCGCGACGGCGCGGGCCGCAGCGAGGCGCAGATTCGAGCCGAGCGAGAGCGCGTGCTGCTCATCGACCACGCCCTTGCCGTTCAGGGTGGTGAGCACCGGAGCGCCGAGTCGCTCGGCGAGGGTCGTGACCTCGTGCGTGGCATCCACCGCTCCCCCACCGGCGACGATCACCGGGGTCTTCGCGACGACGAGCAGACGTGCCGCCTCGGCGAGCGCTGCCGGATCCCCGGACGCGCGCGCCGCGACCGGGCGGGGCCGGCGCGCCTCGGCGGAGACCTCGGCCGGCGCCTCCAGCACGTCGAGGGGGATCTCGATGTGCACGGGCCGGGGACGCCCGGTGCGGAACAGCGTGAACGCATCATGGACGGCATCCACCGCCTCGGCGGCACTGGTCACCCGACGCGACCACTCGGCGATCGCGCCGACCATGGCCGTGGCATCCTTCGTCTCGTGGAGCGTGCCGACATCGGCGAACTCGGCGCCGAGCGGCACTCCCGGGGAGAGGACGATGAGGGGTCGCGATTCGCAGAACGCGGTGCCGATCGCGCTCATGGCGTTCTGCAGGCCGGGGCCGGACGTGGTGATGACCACGCCGGGGAGTCCGGTCTGCTGTGCCCAGCCGTCGGCCCCGTAGCCGGAGCCCTGCTCGTGACGGTTCGTGACGGCACGGATCCCGAGCTCGGCGAGCGGCCGGTACAGCTCCAGATTGTGGGTGCCGGGGATGCCGAAGATCGCGGTCACACCGTAGGCGCGGATGGTCTCCAGGACCGCCCGGCCCGCGGTGTCGGCGTACTGCTCAGCCGTCGTGGTGTCGGAGTTCATCGGATCATCCTCACACCCGGTGACGACGAACGCCGTCGACCCAGGTCTCGCGCACGGTGATCGCCGAGATCTCCTCGGCCGGAACGGACAGCGGATCGCCGGACAGCACCGCGAAGTCGGCGTACTTCCCGACTTCGAGGGAGCCCAGATCGTCTTCGCGGCCGATCGACGCGGCACCCTCGATCGTGTGGGCGCGCAGGGCGGCGAGCGCGGAGATCCGCAGGTCATCCGGTCCGAGCGTGTGTCCGCGCCGGGTGACGCGGGTGACGGCGGTCTGGATGGCCTCGAGCGGGATCGGCTCCGCGACCGGCGCATCCGAGGAGATCGTGATCGGCACGCCGGCCCGTTCGAACTCCCCGAGCGGGTTGAAGCGCTCACCCGGGGTGCCGATCGCCTCCTCGACGCCCTCACCCCAGTTGAAGTAGTGCTGCGTCTGGTTGACCGGACGGATACCCGAGGCCGCCATCCGCTCGATCTGCTCGGGAGTCGGCAGACCGCAGTGCTCGATGCGGTGCCGGGCATCGGCATCCGGATGCTCGGCGAGCGCGGACTCGATCGCCGACACGACCATCTCGATCGCGGTGGGGGACTGCGCGTGCGTGGCCGTCTGCAGGCCCGCGGCGTGCGCCTTGCGGATAAGCCCGGCGTACTCGGCAGGCTCGTGGTACAACTGCCCGGTGCGGCAGGGGTCACCCACGTAGCCATCCGGGAAGTACGCGGTCCAGCCGCCCAGCGTCCCGTCGGCGTAGAACTTGATGCCCGCGAAGCTCAGGTGCGCGTTGCCGAACTGACCGACGAGCCCCATCTCGAGCGCCTCATCGAGCAGGTGCGACAGCAGGTACATCGACACCCGCAGCTCGAGGCGCCCGGCCTCGGCGAGACGCAGGTACATGTCGAACTCGCGGCGCGTGACCTGGCAGTCGCCGATCGAGGTGACACCGCCGGCGAGGAAGCGCTGCGTCGCGGCATCCAGCTGGCGCAGGTGCTCCTCCGGTTCATCCGCGAGGTGGAAGTTCGGACCGTGGTGGCCGATCTTCACGCCGTGCACGCCCGTGAGGATGTTGCAGGCGGCGTCCGACAGCTCACCCGTCAGCTCGCCCTCCGCATCGCGGAAGAACTCGCCGCCGTCGGGGTTCGGGGTGTCCCGGTCCACGCCGCCCGCCTGCAGGGTGTACGAGTTCACGACGCCGCCGTGGCCGGAGGCGTTCATGAGGTACACCTCGCGATCGCTCGCGACCTCATCGAGCTCGAAGCGGGTGGGGTGCCGCTTCTCCGCCAGGTTCCGCTGCTCGTAGCCGTAGCCGCGGACCGGCCGTCCTGCGGGCAGGTCGGCGGCCGCCGCCTTCAGCAGTGCCACGATCTCGGGGATGCTGCCGGCCTTCTCGGGTCCGCAGTCGACCCAGGTCATCATCTGCCCGAACATGAGCGGATGCGCGTGGGCGTCGACGAACCCGGGGACCACGACCGCGTCACCGAGGTCGATGCGCTCTGGGGAGAGCCCCGCCCGTTCGACCGCCGCCTCGCACTCCGCGGGGGTGCCGATCGCGAGGATCCGTCCCCGGTCGGTCAGCATGGCCGTGGCCGTGGTGGCTGCGGCATCCGCGGTGTGGATCGCCTGCGCCGTCAGGAGGACGGGTGTCTCCTGCGCGGAGCGGTCGAAGGGGGTGAGCTTTCTCATGGCAGCCTGTTCGCGGTCGTGTCGGTGCGGGCGGTGAAGGAGGCGGTGACGGGGGCCTCGTCGGAGTGCTGCGGCGCGAGACGCGTGCAGACACCGGCGATGAGGGCCATACCGATGAACATCGCGATGACCGACCAGATGCTGCCCGTCCAGGCGATGAGCTGGGTCGCGAACCACGGGGAGAACCCGGCCCAGACCGCCGCGCCGACGCCGTAGGACAGCGCGATCGAGGTGTAGCGGGCCTGCGGACGGAACATCTGCGAGAGCAGGGCGGCGATCGGCGCGTAGGTGGCGCTCATCGCGATGCGCACCAGGGAGGCGAACAGGAAGATGAGCGGTTCGACTCGGCCGGGCAGGATCAGCAGGAACGGCACGAAGGTGAGCACCGAGGTGAGCAGGCCCAGGTACATGACGTTCTTCCGGCCCCACTTGTCACCCAGCCAGGCGACGGGAAGTGTCACCACGAACTCCACGAAGGAGGCGATCGTCATGGCGTCGAGGATGACCTGCTCGCTGATCGCGACCGTGTCGCCGGTGGCGTACGCCGTGGCGAAGGTGGTGGCCAGGTAGTAGCCGCCGGTCGAGATGGGCAGGATGCCGATGCCGAGGAGGATCGGACGCCAGCTGGTGCGCAGCGCGAAGGCGAGCGGCATCGACTGCTTGCGGCCCTCGATCTTCGCCTCGAAGACCGGGGACTCCTCGACGCGGTAGCGCACCCAGAACCCCACGCCGACCAGCACGATCGAGAGCAGGAAGGGGATGCGCCATCCGCCGTTGATGATGAAGTCGTCGCCCATGCGCGTCATGATCGCGAAGATTCCCGACGCCAGCAGCGCGCCGGCCGGGTTGCCGAGCTGCGTGAAGCCGCCGTAGAAGGTCTTGGACTTCTCGGGGGCGTGCTCGACGCTCATGAGCACCGCGCCGCCCCACTCGCCGCCGACCGCGAGGCCCTGCACCGCACGGAGCAGGATCAGGAGGATCGGGGCGAGGATGCCGATGTTCTCGTACGTCGGCAGGCAGCCCACGAGCACCGTGGCCGCGCCCATCATCAGCAGCGTGATGACGAGCGACACCCGGCGTCCGAGCTTGTCGCCGATGTGGCCGAAGATGATGCCGCCGAGGGGGCGGACGAGGAAGGCGACCGCGAAGGTCGCGAAGGCCGCTGCGGTCTCGGCGAGTCGGTCGCCGCTCGGGAAGAAGAGCGGACCGAAGACGAGCGCCGCGGCGGTCGCGTAGACGTAGAAGTCGTACCACTCGATCGTGGTGCCGACGAAGGCGGCGATGCCGGCGCGTCGTGCCCGGCTGTGGGTACCGGTGCTGGGTGTGGAGGTCATGAGGGTGCCCGCTCCTTTGCGGAAGATGTCGGATAGCGAAGGATGCTACGGACGTGCGGAGCCGTCGGCAAGGTCAGAACTCCAGCGAGAATGAGTATTCACTGGATTTCTGATCATGAAAACATGCAATGTTTCTCTTCTCGACAGCACAAGCGCTTCTAGACTGAATAAGCGCGCGGCGATCCGTGCGTTCGCGGGAATCTGACGAATCGAGGGCGACCATGGATTTCGACGCCGAACTCATCCGCGCGCTGCAGGAAGACGGTCGTGCCAGCATCCTCTCACTCGCCGAAAGGCTCGGACAGTCGCGGGCGGCGGTCGCGGCGCGGTTGCGGACGATGCTCGCCGACCGCACGGTCCGGGTCGTCGCGGCCGTCGATCCGGTCTTCCTCGGGCAGCACGTGCTCGCCCACGTCTCCCTCCGCACCGACGGCACGGTCGAACACGTCGCCGAGCACCTGCGCGACATGAGCGAGACCGTGCTGGTCTCGGCGGTCGGGGGCTCGCACGACGTGGTCACCGAGGTGCGCGTCGGGTCGATGTCGGAGCTGCACGATCTGCTCGCGCTCATCCGTGCGATCGACGGCGTGCACGACATCAGCACCATCATCTACTCGACCGTGATCAAGGGCTTCTTCGTCTCCGAGTACCACGGTGACGTCACCCTCGACATGATCGACGAAGCCCTGATCGAGCGACTCCAGGCGGACGGACGGGAGAGTTTCCGCGCTCTGGGTGAGGAAGTGCGCCTCTCCCCCTCGGCCGTCGCCACCCGGGTGCAGCGACTGATCGACGCCGGGGTCATCAAGATCAGCGCGGTCGAGGCACGCGGGCTCGCGCACCGGCAGCTGTCGATGGGAGTCGGGATGACGCTCGGAGACGACGACGGGGCCGTGATCGACGAGCTCCGGCGCGGACGCGGGGTGGACTTCGCCGCACGAACGCTCGGGCGGTTCGATGCGGTGGCGACGCTGGTCGAGCCCTCGGCCGGTGCGCTGTATGCGAGCCTCGAACGCCTGCGCGCGCTGCCCGGCGTCACGCGGATCGAAGCCTGGCTCCACCTGGCGGTCCTGAAGGAGGACTACGCCCGCACGCTCCGCCCCCTCCGTACGGACTGAGCCCCCTCCGCGCGGCCCCCGCACCGGTGCGGGCTCGAAAACGCGCCGCTGCGGGCCGTCGGAGGCGCACTTCTGATCCCGCACCGGGCGTGTCGACGCGGCGCGCCGTCACCGGACGTTCACCGGAGGCCGCCAGACTTCCCCCATGAGCGAACCCGAATCTCGCCCTGGCGTCCCCGAGCCCGCAGCGACCGCCAACAGTGGTGCCGTCGCCGTCGTCGGCCTCGATCTGCGCGGCGAGACCCCCGCCCCCAGGAAGCAGGTCTACTCGTGGGCGCTGTGGGACTGGGCGACGCAACCGTTCAACACCGTCATCCTCACGTTCGTCTTCACCGCGCTCTACCTGGTCAGCGAGTCCTTCCTCCCCGCCGACATCGCGGCATTGAGCGAAGACGATCCGGCCCGGCTCGCGGCGGAGGCGGACCTCGCATCCGGGCTCGGCCTCGGATCCACCATCGCGGCCTTCGGCATCCTGCTCCTCGCGCCGGTGCTCGGACAGCGCGCCGATGCCGCCGGTCGGCAGAAGCTCTGGCTCGGGATCGGCACCGGCGCCCTGATCCTGTGCATGCTGGGACTGTGGTTCGTGGAGCCGGCCCCGAGTCTGTTCTGGCTGGGCGTCGCGCTCATCTCGGCGGCGACCGTGTTCCAGGAGATCGCGGCGGTGAACTCCAACGCGATGCTCATCGGCATCGCCACCCCTCGGAACGTCGGCCGCATCTCGGGTCTCGGATGGGGCTTCGGCTATCTCGGCGGCATCATCGCGCTGGTGATCGTCGTGGTGCTGGACACCTTCGACTGGTTCGGGATGTCCACCGACAACGGACTCGCCTACCGGTTGATCGCGGTCGGCTGCGCGGTGTGGGCGATCATCTTCAGCATCCCGATCTTCCTCAATGTGCCGGAGCCCTCGCTCGGACGCCCGGAGCGCAAGGTCGGCTTCTTCGCCTCCTACCCCCTCCTGGTCAAGGACGTCGCCGGGCTCTACCGCAACGAGGAGACCCGGCCCACCTTCTGGTATCTGCTGGCGAGCGCGGTGTTCCGTGACGGACTCGGCGGCGTCTTCGCCTTCGGTGCGATCATCGGGACGGCCGTCTTCAACTTCGGCACGCAGGACATCATCATCTTCGGCATCGCGGCGAACCTGATCGCCGGAGTCTCGACCATCGCCGCAGGGCGACTCGACGATCGACTCGGACCGAAGCGGATCATCCTCGCCTCGATCGGCTCGATGATCGTCGCGGGCCTCGCGGTGTTCTTCCTGCGGGACGCCGGGTCGATGGTCTTCTGGGTCGGCGGCCTCATCCTGTGCGCATTCGTCGGACCGGCTCAGGCAGCGGCCCGGTCGTTCCTGGCCAGGGTCACCCCGGCCGGCCGCGAGGGCGAGATCTTCGGCCTGTACGCCACGACGGGCCGCGCGGCGAGCTGGATGGCCTCCGGCGCCTGGACCCTGCTGATCGTGCTGACGAGTCAGACCGCCTTCGGCATCCTGGGCATCGTGATCGTGCTGCTCGCCGGCTTCCTCCTGCTGCTGCCGGTGAAGGCGCCGCGCTGACGGAAGGCTCCCTGTTCACAACTCCGGAGAAACGGGCCGAAACCACACCTTCAGGGGCGTTCAGACGGCGGGGCGCCGATTTCTTCCTGAGTTGTGCACGGATCGTCGGTCAGGATCGTCGGTCGGGACCGTCGGTCAGGTTCGCGTCGGCCTGACCGGCTCAGCGCTGCCAGTTGTCGGCGAGCTTTGTGAGCAGCCGGGCGAGTTCGACGCGCTCCTCGTCGGTGAATGAGGTGAGCGCGGTCGTCAGCATCTCGCGACGCTCACCACGCATGCCGCGGGCGAGGCGGCGGCCTTCGTCGGTCAGTGCGATACGCGTGCGCCGCGCGTCGTCGGGGTCGGCCTCGCGGCGCACATAGCCGCGCTCGACGCCTTGCTGGACGAGCCGTGACGCTCGCGGCTGATCGACGCCGATCGCGGCACCGAGGTCGCTCACGCTGAGAGGAGTCGCCGCCGCGGCCAGCGCCTCGAGCATCCGCATGCGTGCAGGACCACCGAGGCGCCCTGACGGGTCGGCCATCCACGGCGGCATGCCCGGATGGCCGCGGTGGTGATCGAAGTGGTCGTGCACGTCGTCGCCGTGAGTCCCCTGCGGCCCGCCGTGCCGACCGTGGGGACCGCCTCTCCCGCCGTGCCCCCGATCGCCCGGACGACGCCCTCGTAGGCGGGACAGCGCCTGCGCGATGGCTTCGGCCGGATCCGATTCCGCGGGTTCGTTCTTGTCGGTGGTCACCCTCCGATTTTACATGCGACTTGACATGCATCGTTACTGCATGTCACACTACATGCACATGCACTGTGACATACACATGCACCCCGACAATGAAGGACTTTCCATGAACACCTCTGAATCACAGAACCCTGAAAACACCAGCCGCCCCTTCGGCTACTGGCTGAAGGCCGCCGACCGCCTCATGGCGGCCGAGTTCGCCACCGCCTTCGACCGCGAGCACGCGAACCGCCGCGACTGGCGGATGCTCAATGCCGTCGACGGCACCGTCGCCCCGGATCGCCCACTCAAGGCGCACAAGCTGCGTGACCTGATCGAGCGCGGCTGGATCGCCGCCGACGGCGAGGACTGGACGCTCACCGACGAAGGCCGCGCGGCGAAGGATCGCCTCGGCACCATCGTCGACGAGATCCGCGCGAAGGTCGCCGACGCCGTATCCCCCGAGGACATGGCCACCACCCTCGCGTCGCTGGAGAAGATCGCGCGCGCGTTCGGCTGGGACGAGGAGACCCCTCTGCCCCGCGGACGTCGGCACGGCTTCGGCAGCCCCCGGCATGGTCGCGGAGCCCGGCACGGCTTCGGACGCCCGTTCCGCCGGGGCTTCGGCCCGGGCATGGACGCCGAGTACGGATGCCGTCACGACGACGGCCACGGCGAACGGCACGCTCACGCGCAGAGCCACGGACACGGACACGGACACGGACACGGCCACCCTCGCGCCGGACGGATGGCGCAGCACGCGTTCGAACGCGGCTTCGAGGCGGGCTTCACCCGCGGTCGCGACGCCTGACGCTCCGGCCACCATCGACGAGACGCCTCATCCGACAGCGGGTGAGGCGTCTCGTGCGCCTGGGGTCGGCGTCCGAGGTCGGCGCCTGGGGTCGGCGTCAGAGGTCGAGGAGCGCCACCGCGGACTCCGCCGCGCCGGCAGCACGGAGGCGAGCGCGGATCGCGGCGGCCGCGATCGCGTAGGGGCGCTCATCGTCCATCAGCAGCGAGCGCGCATTGGCCTCCTCGTTCAAAGCGACCAGTTCGAAGGCGAGAACCTCCGCGTCGGCATCGATCTCCCCCACGGCGACCGCGTGGCGGATCTGAGCTTCGAGGTAGCCGTACCAGTCGACCAGTGCCGCACGCACCGCATCGCTCACGGGTCCGGACTTCGAGTCGACGTCGGCTGCCGTGGCGGCGAAGAAGCACCCACCGGCGAAGACCCGTTCCTTCGAGTACGCGAGGGAGTTGCGCAGCAGCGCGGCGAGGCGGTGAACACCCCGCGGATGCTCCCGGGCGGGCTCGACGATCTGCGCGGTGAAGATCTCCCGCGCGGCCTCGACCGTGGCGAGCTGCAGGCCCTCCTTGCTCCGGAAGAGCGTGGCGATGCTGCTCTTGCTCGACCCGGAGGCTTCGGCGAGCCGGCCGATGGTCAGCCCGTCGAGTCCTTCGACGGAGGCGAGATCGGTCGCACTGTCCAGCACGATGCGGCGCGAGGCATCACCACGCGCTCGCCGTCCGTCCTGCACCGCATGAATCGACATGCCTCTAGTATACGAACGATCGTTCGCCTAGTATACGTATGATCGTTCGTATTGTTTGGCGAAGGAGTCCCCATGCCGTCCCTCCCCGCACTGCTCACCCGCACCATCCATGCCGCCGCCCGCGTCTCGCCCACGTTCGCGGGCGACCTCGCCTACCGCCTCTTCTTCACCACCTCCCCGCGGATGCCGGTGCGCGAGGCCGATGCCCCGACACTCGACGACGCGCGCCGCGGGACCCTGCACGTGCGAGGCATCGAGGTGTCCACCTACGAGTGGGGCGGCGGCCCTCGCGCGGTGCTGCTCCTGCACGGATGGCGCGGCCGAGCCTCACAGTTCACCCCGCTCGTGCGCGAAATGGTCGCGGAGGGGTTCCGTGTGATCGCGTTCGACGCACCCGCGCACGGCACCTCCGGCGGCGGTCGCACCGATGTGCGTGACTGGGTGGACGCCGCCGAGCAGCTGCACGCCGTGCACGGACCCTTCGCCGCAATCGTCGGGCACTCGTTCGGCGCCTTCGCCGCCGTGACCGTGGCCCGATCGACCGTGCCGACCGGCGCCGTCGCCGCGATCGCCGGTGCGGCTGGCCCCGACGCCTTCCTCGCGGAGTTCGCGAGAGAGCTCCGCCTCGATCCCGCGACGACCGCGAGGCTCACGGAGCGATTCCATCGGCGGCTCGGTCTGGACCGGGCCACGGTCTCGGCGCGCTACGACGCCGCGCGGCATCCGCTTCCGAGAGAGACCGCACTGCTGGTCGTGCACGACCGCGATGACCGACGGATGCCGGATACCGACTCCCTGCGTCTGCACGAGGCCCACGGCGAGCGCTCCCGCCTGCTCCGCACCGAAGGGCTCGGCCACACCCGCGTGCTGTCGGCGGATGCGACCCTCGATGCGGTCGTCGCACTGGTGACGGGCGGGCTCGAGGCCGTCGATGCCCTCGGGTCGATCGCACCGGATGAGACTCAGGCCCGTCGACGGACTCCGCGCCGCACCACCGGAAGAACCGCGGCCGCCACGACCACGACGGCGGCCACGAGCACTGCCACGACGAAGCCGCCGGTGACGAGGACGGCGGCGATGGTGCCGAACGCCGCGATCCCGAGCCCACCTCCGAGCGCGAATCCGATTTCCTGAATCGCGCCCACCTGTCCGGCCTGGTCCTCGGTCGTCGCCTCGAACAGCGCCGTCGCGGCGAGTGTCGCACCGACGCCGAACCCGAGGCCGACGAGCACGAGCGGGATCGCCACGACGGCCGGGTCGAGCGCGAGCCACCCCAGCCCCACGGCCTGCAGGACGAGCGCCAGCACCGTGAGGGAGTTCGCCGACAGCACGCGCAGCGCCAGCGGCGCCAGCACGCCCCCGATCGCGATGGCCGCGGCCTGGGGCAGCAGGGCGATGCCCGCCTCGGCCGCACTCTGCCCGCGGGTGTCCTGCAGGTGCAGACTCACCAACAGCACGGAGGCCGCCGACGCACCGCTGCTCACGACGATGCGGATGATCGCAGGGCTGAAGCCCGGGATCCGGAAGAGTCCCATGTCGATGAGCGGATCGCGGAGCCGACGCTGCCGACGCACGAAGAAGATCAGGCTCGACGTCGCGATGAGGGCCGCGATCCCGGCCGAGAAGGGCGCGGCGAGGGCCTCGTGGAGCGCGAAGACGAGAGCGCCGAGCGCGAGGATCGAGGACAGGATGCTCAGCACATCCCAGGAGGGCAGCAGGGCACTGCGTGAGTCCGGAACGAGCCACAGGGCCAGCACTCCGGCGATCACCGCGAGCGGAACGCTGCCCAGCATCAGCCAGCGCCATCCCGGCCCCTCGGCCAGCAGCCCACCGAGCACCGGACCGAGTGCGCTTCCCGTGCCGAACGTCGCCGTCCACAACCCGTAGGCGAGGACACGCTCGCGCGCCTGGAACTTGGCACCGATCGTCGAGACCACTCCCGCGACCACGAAGGCCTCCGCGACCCCCAGCAGAGCACGGACGACGATGAGCAGCAGGCCGCTCGTGGCCATCCCACCCACGGCGTTGAGTGCGGCGAAGGCCGCCAAGCCGATCAGGACGATGCTCTTGCGTCCGAACGCGTCACCGATCCGGGAGGCGAGGATCAGTGTCGCCGCCAGGGAGAGGGCGTACACGTCGACGAGCCAGAGCCCCTCGATGTCGGTCAGTCCCAGGTCGCCCCGGATCGCAGGGAGGGCGGTGGAGACACTGCTGATCGCGAGAGCGCCGATGAGGATCCCGAGCAGGAGCGGGACCATCGCGAGCCAGAGGCGGACGGACGAACGGGACGGAACACGGATGGGGGTTGTGGTCACACCCTCAGTCTGCAAAGGTACACACAGGAGCCACAAGTACGGTCATTTCTGATACGTACTGACATTTTGGATACTGTGGAGGCCGATAGGTGAGAGAGAAGACGGAACGGATCGTCCGCGAGTGGACCGAATCGTGCGATGCCGAAGTGTCGATCGCGGTGCTCGGGGGCGCCTGGAAGCCCAGCATCCTCACCCTCCTCGGCGAACATGAGGTGCTTCGCTTCGGCGAGCTCGGACGGCTGCTGCAGGATCCGACCCCGCGCGTGCTCACGCGTCAACTGCGCGAGCTCGAGGCCGACGGCCTCATCACCCGGACCGTCTACCGCCAGGTGCCACCGAAGGTCGAATATCGACTGAGTGAACTGGGTGCGAGCGCCGGGCAGCTGCTGACCGAGCTCACCCGCTGGGGGACGCTCTACGCAGGACGACAGCGCACGGCGGTGGACGCATGATCACGTGTGTCGTGACGTACACGATCGATCCGAAGAAGATCGACGCCTTCGAGTCGTTCGCGCGCGCATGGATCGAGCTCATGGGACGCCACGGGGGTGTCCACCACGGCTACTTCCTCCCGTCCGAGGGAGCGAGCGACGAGGCCCTCGCCCTGTTCACCTTCCCCTCCTTCGCCGACTACGAGGTGTACCGGGCGAGGTTCGGGGTCGATCCGGAGTTCATCGAGGCCGACCGCATCCGGGATGAGAGCGGCTGCGTGCTGCGCTACGAGCGCACGTTCATGCGCCCCCTGCTGCCCTCCGACCTCTGACGTCCGGGCCCTGACATCCGGGCTCTGACGTCAGGCCTCTGACGAGGTTCAGATCCGGCGCGGGCCCGGACCGTCGTCGGCGAGCGCATCCTCGGGGTTCAGCAACCGGCAGGCCTTGAGCGACAGGCACCCGCAGCCGATGCAGCCGGTGATCTCGCGACGGAGGTGCTCGAGCTGGGTGCGACGGATGTCGAGCTGCTCACGCCACAGCCTTGCGACCCGCTGCCAGTCCCGCTGAGAGGGCGACTCATCGGCAGGCAGGCTCTGGAAGACCTCGTGCACATCGGTGAGGGGGATACCGAGGCGTTTCGCGACCACGATCAACGAGATCCGCCGCAGCATGTGCCGCCGGTATCGGCGTTGATTCCCTGCGGTCCGGGTCGACGAGATCAGCCCCAGTTGCTCGTAGAAGTGCAGGGATGTCGCCGGGACGCCGGTGCGCCGGACGACCTCGCCGATGGCGAGCAGATCGTCGGGTTCCAAAGACATCGCCGCCTCCTCTTGACCTCGAGTTTACTCGAGGTATTAGCGTGACGATCGGCCGCCGAGAACCGGCGCCGACGGGCGAGACCAGCGCCCGCTCCGACGCCACGAAGGGCAGCCGATGACTCAGACACCGCACCGCACGCACCCCGCCGGAAGCTGGCGCGAACTACTCGGCAGCCGCTACGCGCCGATCGCCTCCGTGCTCGCGGGAGGCGTGCTCCTCGAGGCGAGCAACGTCTATCTCACGACGAGCCTGCTCCCCACGATCGTCGGAGACATCGGTGGCGCGGAGTTCTACGCCTGGACGATGACGACCTTCCTGCTGGCTTCCGTGGTCAGCTCGATGATGGTCAGCCGGATCCTCACGCAGCGGGGTGCGGTGCAGGCCTACCTGTGGGCACTCGGCCTGTTCGGACTCGGCTCGCTGCTCTGCGCCGCGAGTCCGTGGATGTGGGCACTGCTCGGCGGTCGGGCCGTGCAGGGCCTCGGCGGCGGCCTGCTCGCCGGACTCGGCTATGCACTCATCCAGCGCACCCTCCCCGAGCGCCTCTGGGCACGGGCCGCCGCCCTCGTGTCGGCCATGTGGGGCGTCGGCAACATCGTCGGCCCGGTGGTGGGAGGCGTCTTCGCGCAGCTGGACGCCTGGCGCGTGACGTTCATCGGATTGGCCGTCGTCTCGGCACTGATCGGCATCGTCGTCGTGCGCGCCCTGCCGCAGACCACTCGGATGCGATCGAGCGAGTCCGTCCCGTGGACATCCCTCGTCCTCCTCGCCGGTGGCGTCGCCGCCGTGGGTGTCGCGAGCATCGTCCCCGCCGGTTTCGGCACGGGAGTCGCCATCGTCGTCGGTGTCGTCCTCGGTGCGTGGTTCCTTCGTCACGAGCGGCGAGGGGGCAACGGCATCCTGCCGCGCGTCACGTTCGCCGCGGGGTCCTCGCTCGGATGGGTGTACATCACCGTCGCCGTCCTGGCCTTCGCGATCGGCACCGAGGCGTTCATCCCGTTGTTCGGGCAGGAGATCGGCGGGCTGATGCCCTTCGTGGCCGGCCTGCTCGGCGCCGCGCTCTCACTCGGGTGGTCGGTCACGCAGGTGTTCACGGCCAACGCCACCGGCGTCCGCTCCCGTCGCCTGCTCATCACCATCGGCCCGGTGACGGTCGCCGCCGGCCTCACCGGCTACGGACTCCTCCAGCACGAGGGCCCGTCCGCGCTCGTCATCGCGCTCTGGTTCGCCACTCTCTTCCTCGCCGGTGCCGGCATCGGCCTGGGATTCCCCCATCTGACCGTCGCCGCGCTCGGCAGCACGCCCGGCGAGGAGGAAGGCGCCAAGGCGGCCGCAGCCGTGAACACGGTCTTCATCATCGCGAGCGCGTTCAGTGCGGCGATGGCCGGGGTGCTCGTCAACCTCGCGATGCCCGACGTCGTCGACGCCGCCCGACTCCTGATGCTGGTCTTCGCCGGAGTCACCCTTCTCGGCGCGTTCGTCGCCAGAGGGGCGAGCTGGGGCATCGGCGAAGACACCAACACCAACACCAACGAAATGGAAACGCCGTGATCCCCTTCGGACCCCAGCTCATCGGCCAGACGGAGAAGGCGCTGAGCGCGCTCCTGCAGACCGTCCTCACCCCTCACGACCTCAGCGAACGCGAGTGGATCTCGCTGAGGCTCACCGCACAGTTCGACGGCGCCGGGGAGCTCGACGCCTTCCTGGCCGATCGTCTCCCCGCCACGGAGGTCGGACCGATCCTCACGGACCTGCGCCACCGTGGACTCCTCGCCGGCTCCGCGCTCACTCCGACGGGCGAGGCACGGGTCGCCGAGATCGGCCGGGAGATCGCAGACCTGACAGGGCCCCTGTGGGCGGACCTCGACCCGCACGAGACCGACGCCGCGGCCGCGGTCCTGAACCGCGTCCTCGACAAGGCACGCCTCCTGCTCCTGCGGGGCGCCACGGCGGGCTGAGCCCTTCGGCACACCCGGAGCCGGAGTCGGCGCCGGAGCCGGAGTCGGCGCCGGAGCGGTTCGGCATCGGACGTAGGCTGGATCGGTGGCGGAATCCCGGGGAAGAGTATGGACCGGCGTCCTCCGCGTCGAACCGCACCGCGGTGATCACCGAGTGGCGCTCCGCGCGGCGATCAGCGTGGCGGCGCCGTTGCTCGTGCTGTGGATGCTGGGCCGCCTCGACCTGAGCATCTACGCGAGCTTCGGCGCCTTCGCCGCGCTGTACGGGCGCCATGACGTGTTCCGCGATCGCATTCGGATGCAGGCGAGCGCCGGGGGCATCATCCTCGCCTCGATGCTCGTCGGCACCGCCCTGTCGGTTCTCGCCGTCCCCGCCCCGGTCAGCATCCTCGTCGTCGCCGTCATCGCCTCCGCCGTCACCCTGCTCGCGTACACGATGCGGTGGCACCCGCCGGGGCCGCTGTTCCCGGTGTTCGCGGTCGGGGCGTGCGCGACCATCCCGGCCACGATCGCCTCGTTCGGCGATGTGCTGTTGGTCGGCGGACCGAGCGTCCTGTTCGGACTCGCGATCACCGCGCTCATCGGGGTCTTCACGCGCCGCACGGACGACGTGCCGCCGAAGACCCTGCAGCCCGTGGGCCCGATCGCCCGAGAGATGGCCCTGTCGGTCGGCGTCGCCATCATCGGGGCAGGCTTCGCCGGGCTGCTGATCATGGACTCGCACTGGTACTGGGCGGCCGTCGGCGCAGTCGCCGCCGTCAGCGGGCCGCAACTCAACGCCCGCGTGATCCGCGGTATCCAGCGTCTGCTCGGGACGCTGCTCGGCGTGCTCGTCGCGGCCGGGATCCTCGTCTTCGACCTGCCGCCGCTCGCGGTCATCGCCCTCGTGGTGCTGCTGCAGGCCGCCGCCGAACTCTTCGTCGGACGCAACTACGGCATCGCGATGGTGTTCATCACCCCGCTCGCGCTGCTCATGGTGCACCTCGCCGCGCCGACGCCCGTCGACGTGCTCCTGCAGGATCGCGCGATCGAGACGATCATCGGGGTGACCGTCGGCACGCTCGTCGCCGTCACTTCGGCCGCGCTGCGCCGGCGACCGGTCAGGAAGAGCGTCTGACCTCAGGCATGTGCGCTCGTCATGAGCAGCATCCCGGCCAGCATGAGGAGACACCACCAGAAGCCGAATCTCTCGACGTGGTCCGCACGTGCGCTGCACGCCCGCAGCAGCAGCCATCCACCGAGCACGGCAAAGCCGAGGATCACGACGAGTACCGGCGCGCCGAACGCCCGCCCATGCGCATGGCCGGCGAAGCCGAGCGCCAGGTAGGGGACTGCCATGAGGAGACCCATCGCGAACGGGTCGCCGACGGCCCCGGGCGGCAACCGGCGGCGTCGAGCACGCGCGCCGGAGAGCGCAGCCCAGAAGAAGAACGCGAACATTGCACCGATACCCGCCAACGAGGTGTGTCCCTGCGCAGCGACGGGCACCATGAGCAGGACCATGGCTCCCGCCGCCGTGATATGAGCACCAAGGGTCAGACAGTCACTCCGACCTCGCGCTCGCCGGGGGCGGACGGGGCGACTCAGGCCGTCCACACCGTCTTGGCGTTCACGAACTCGCGGATGCCGAAGGAACCGAGCTCGCGGCCGTAGCCCGAGTCCTTGACCCCGCCGAACGGCAGTCCGAAGAACGAGGCGGAGTTGCCGTTCGCGAACACGCTGCCGAACTCCAACTCGGCCTGCAGCCGGGCGATCTCGTCGGGATCGGCCGACCACACGCCAGCGGCGAGCCCGAAGTCGGAGTCGTTCGCGGCCGCGATCGCCTCGTCGATCGATGTCACCTTGTACACGCACGCGACGGGTCCGAAGCACTCCTCGCGGAAGATGCGCATCTCGGGGGTGACCTCCGTGAGCACGGTCGCCGGGTAGAACCAGCCGGGGCCGTCGGGCAGCTCGCCGCCGACGCGCACCGTGACACCCTTGGCCACGGCATCCGCCACCAGTTCGTGTGCGTCCGCGCGCACCTGCGCGGTGGCCATGGGCCCGAATCCGGTGCCCTCGGCGAGCGGGTCGCCGTACGTGGTGGCCGCCATGTGCGCGACGAAGGCCTCGAGCCACTCGTCGTACACGTCGGCGTGCACGAAGAACCGCTTGGCGCAGATGCACGACTGGCCGCTGTTCTGCGTGCGCGATGCCGCGGCGAACTGCGCCGAGCGTGCGACGTCGGCCGACGGCATGACCACGAACGCGTCGGTTCCGCCGAGCTCCAGCACGCTCTTCTTGATGTTGCGTCCCGCCGCAGCGGCGACCGCGGCCCCCGCCCCGACCGAACCCGTGAGGGTGACGGCGCGGATGCGCCGGTCGTCGATCAGCGCCGAGGCTGCGGCACCCTCGATCAGCAGGGTCTGGAACGCTCCCTCCGGGAAGCCGGCGCGCTGGAACAGCTCGCCCAAGTAAAGGGCGGTCTGGGGCACGCTCGAAGCGTGCTTGAGGAGTCCGGTGTTGCCGGCCATGAGGGCCGGGGCTGCGAAGCGGATCACCTGCCAGAACGGATAGTTCCACGGCATCACCGCCAGCACGGTGCCCAGCGGCTGGAACACCACGCTCGCGGCCGATGCTCCGACAGACGCCGCGGGCACGGGCTCTTCCGGCGCGAGGTATCCCTCGGCGTGCTCGGCGTACCAGCGCATGCCGTTGGCCGACTTGGTCACCTCGTACTTCGCGGTGCCGATGGTCTTCCCCATCTCGAGCACGGCGAGGGTTGCCGCGTGCTCGAGGTCGGCGTCGAGCAGGTCGGCAGCGCGACGCATCCACTCCGCGCGCTGCACGAAGGTCGTCTTCGCCATCAGGGCGTTGGCGGCATCCGCTTTCGCCAGGATCTCCTCCACCTGTGCGGGCGTGTGGGCGGCGAACTCCCGCACCATCTCGCCCGTCGTCGGGTCGATCGTCGCAATGGTCATGAGCACTCCTCGTGGATCAGGGCTGTGTGGTTCAGGGGTGGGGTCGGGGCGATCACTTGCCATACCCCTTCGTGAGTCCGGCGATGTACTGCCGGGAGAAGACGGCGAACAGGATCACGAGCGGCACCGCGCCGAGCGTGAGCGAGGCGAGCAGGGCCGGGTAGTCGTTCTGGAACTGCCCGACGAACTGCTGCACGCCGAGCGTGACCGTCTGGTTCTGCTTGTTGGGCGCGAGGATCAACGGGAACCACAGGTCGTTCCACACCGGGAGCATCGTGATCGACGCGACCGCGGCAATGCCGACCCGTACGATCGGCAGGGTGATGCCGAGCGTGCGCCACTCCCCTGCCCCGTCGATGCGCGCGGCCTCCTTGAGTTCGTTCGGCACGGCCCGGAAGTAGGTGGTCATCAGGGCGATCGCAAGCGGCAGCTGCATCGCCGTGTAGACCAGGATGAGTGCGGTCAGCGTGTCCATGAGACCCCACGACGTCATGATCTTGATCAGCGGAACCGTGCCGAGACGGATCGGCAGCATGATTCCCACGACGAAGAACCCGGCCAGCACCGGCGTGATCGGCACCTTGTACTCAACGAGCGCCCACGCCGCAAGGGTGCCCAGCACGATCGTGAGCACGATCGTGGCGAGCGTGACGATCAGGCTGTTCTGGTAATTGAGCAGGAAGTTCCCTCGGGTGAACACGTTGATGTAGCCCTGCAGGTTGAACGTCTCGGCGTCGGGCAGGGCGAACGGAGCGCCGAAGATGCCCTGCGTCGTCTTGAACGAATTCATCAGGACGATCAGGATCGGCACGACCGAGAACAGTCCCATCGCGATCAGCAGCAGATGCACGCCCCCTCCGGAGAGGACGTCGGCCAGACGGCGGGGGCGACGGCGGCGCACGGGGATGGCTTCGGGGAGCGGACGGTTGCTCGGGGCGGCTGGAGCGGGGCGGGTGTCGATGGACATCGTGGTCTCCTAGAGCTCGTAGGTCTTCAGGCGGCGCTGCACGAGCCAGAAGTACGCGGCGGTGGTCACCAGGATGAGGAGGAAGATCACCGATGCGACGGTGGCCCCCAGGTCGAGGTCGGCGACCTGCCCGCTGGACCCGAAGAACGATCGGTAGAAGAAGGTGCCGAGGATGTCGGTGGAGTAGTTCGGCCCGGGAGCCGAGCCGTTCAGGGCGTAGACGATGTCGAAGCCGTTGAAGGTCCAGATGTACGTGAGGATCACGATCAATCCGAACTGGGGCGCGATGAGCGGAAACTTGATGCGCCAGAATGCGGTCCAGGACCCTGCCCCGTCGATGCGGGAGGCCTCGATCACATCATCCGGGATCGCGAGGAGAGCCGTGTAGAGGAAGATCATCGGGATGCCGATGTACTGCCAGACCGACATGAGCGAGATGGTCGGCAGCGCGGTCGCCTCGGTGCCCAGCAACGGGAACTCGACCAGTCCCCACAGCGGGTTGATGATGAGACGCCAGATGAAGCCGACGATCACGACCGAGAGCGTCGCGGGGATGAAGAGCAGGGTGCGATAGACGCCGACCGAGCGGCGCAGCCGCCCCGAGGTGAGCAAGGCCGCCATGAGCAGACCGATCGGCAACTCGACGAGCAGGTGGATGAGGAAGAACTCGACGTTGTTGCCGAGTGCGTTCCAGAACCGCGCACTCGTCGTCGGATTGGTGAACAGGTCGACGTAGTTGGCCGTACCGACGAAGGCGCTGGTCTGCCCGCTCGACTCGAAGAAGCTGAGCACGACCGAGCTGATCAGCGGGTAGACCGAGAAAGCCACGTAGACCAGGAGGGCGGGCAGCACGAACATCGCCAGCAGGCGGTATCGGGCGGGTGTGCGAATCATGCGACGTCTTTCGGTCGGCGCGCGATGGTGCGGCCGGGGGCGGAGTGCGCCGCCCCCGGCCGGACCTCACTGCGCGGGCGTGTACCAGGAGTCGAGGCCGGCCTGCAGCTCGGCTGTCGCCTCCTCGGGGCTGAGCCCGCTGTTGTACATGAGTTGCGCGACACGCCAGATCTCGTCGTCGAGCGGCGGCTGTCCTGCACTCAGACGGTCGAGCGCGAGACGAGAGGTGAGCTCGGCTCCCTCCTTCAGGTCGGCGAACTCCTGCGCCAGCGCGTTGTCGTACTTGACGGGTTCACCGCCCATCGAGAAGAAGCCGGGCAGCTTGTTGACGTACAGTTGCTGGAACTCGCTCGTGCCGAGCCACTCCAGGAACTCGGTCGCGGCCTCCTTCTGCGTGCTGGCGGCGTTCAGACCGAAGGCCATGTCGGCCATCTCCTGCTGGTAACGCTGGTCGCCCTTGGCTGCGGGCGGCGCCCCGAAGACGCCGACGTCGAGACCGGTCGAAGTGACCTGGGAAATCTGCCAAGAGCCGTCGGGCAGGATCGCCGCCTTGCCGAGCGTGAACAGCTGCGTCATATCTTCATACGAGATCGACTCGAAGCCGTTCGGCAGGTAGCCCTTGAAGGAGTCGAAGATGCGGAAGCCCTCGACGAAGTCGGGGTCGGTCAGCCTCTGCGTGCCGTCGATGAGTCCGAGCCGGCCCTCTTCGCCCTTCCAGGCGTTGGGTCCGACCTGGTACAGCATGTTGTACGCGAGCTGCCAGCCGTCGGCACTGCCCAGAGCGAGCGGCGCGTACTGTCCGTCCTCCTTGATCGCGTCGAGCACCTCGAGGAACTCCTCCTGCGTCTGCGGCACCTCGAGCCCCAGCTCATCGAAGATCGCGGCGTTGTAGTAGAAGCCGGCGAGGACGGAGGCGACGGGCACGCAGTACGGCGTACCGTCGTCGCCCTCCCAGGCGGCGAGCGCGGATTCGGGGAACGAGCCGATCGCGTCGAGCCCGTCGAGTGGCTCGAAATAGCCCTTGTCGATCCATGCCCGGTTGACGTCGAAGGGGCGGCACATGATCACGTCTGGACCGGTGCCGCCGTCGATCTGCGACTGGATCGCGGCGTTGTAGTCGTTCGTATCGATGGGCGCGTACTCGACTGTGATACCGGGGTGGCTGGCCTCGAACGCGGGGATGATGTCGTTCTCCCACATCGTGGCGTCTTCCGTGCGCCAGGTGCCGAGCGTGAGGGTGACCGAGTCGGGATCGTCACCGCTGCCCGCCGCGCATCCGGCAAGACCGAGGGCGAGCGTGGTGACGGCGAGGGCGGCGAGTGGTGCTGTGGCAGAACGCATCATGACCTTCTCTCTGAGCGGACGCGCGGTCTCGGGAGGACCTGCCACACCATTGCGGCGGCGCGCGGTGCTGGTCAGCATATATAGGTCTCAATGCGGTAGCAAGAGGTATCTACATAATTCAATGATTGTCCTTACTATCTCCGTTCTGCTAGACATTGATAAGACAAGTGGTATCTTGTGGACAACAACTCTCGAAGGAGGCCCCCGTGATTCGTGTCGGCATCCTCGGCTCCGGGTTCATCGCTGACTCGTACGCCGACTCCCTGCTCGACGTGCGCGACGGCGTGCTCGCTGCGAACTTCTCCCGCGACGCCGAACGCGGCGCTGACTTCGCCGCCCGCTGGAACAGCCCGCAGACCTACACCGACATCGCAGAGCTCTGCGCGAACCCCGACATCGACGTCGTCGTGGTCGCCCTGCCGAACGAGGCCCATGTCGACGCGGTCCGCATCGCAGCGGCCGCCGGCAAGGGCATCATCTGCACCAAGCCGCTCGCGCGCACAGGAGCGGAGGCCGCCGAGATTCTGCGCATCGTCGAGGAGGCCGGCGTCTGGCACGGCTACGCCGAGAGCTCGGTGTTCTCCCCCAACGTGGCCAAGGCGCACGAGATGGCCAAGGCCGGGGGCATCGGCGAGCTGCTCACCATGCGTGCCCGCGAAGCACACTCCGGTCCGCACGCCCCGCACTTCTGGGATGCCGAAACCGCCGGCGGAGGCGCCCTGCTCGACATGGGCTGCCACACCGTCGAGTCGGCCAGGCACTTCTTCGGCAAGGACAACCCTGTCACCGAGGTGTTCGCATGGGGGTCGACGCTGGTCCACACCGATAAGACCACTGGCGAGGACACCGCCGTCGCCCTGCTCAAGTTCGCCAAAGGACAGCTCGCGATCATCGAGTCGTCTTGGGCGGAGAAGGGCGGAATGCAGCTGCGGCACGAGTTCAGCGGCACCGAGGGCCGCCTCGTCACCGACACGTCCGTGACCCCGGTGTGGGGATTCCTCGGACGCCCGACCGGCTATCTGGTCGAGAAGGCCGACTCCGAGACCGGATGGGTGCACCCCGTCCCCGAAGAGACGCGCGCCTACGGCTTCTCGCAGCAGATGCGCCACTTCATCGACCACTACGCGGCAGGCACGACGCCGATGGAGACGTTCGAAGACGGATGGATCGTCAACTGCATCCTCGACGCCTGCTACCGGGCCATGCGCTCGGGTACCTGGGAACCCGTGCGCCTCGAGCGCTGAGCATCCCACCCCCGACGCCAGATAAGGAGACCGGACGAATGACGAACACACTGCCAGCCGGCGCCAACGCGCTGCTTGCGACCCTCACTGCCGAGGAGATCGTCGCCAACCGCGCAGCCCTCGAGGCCGCGGGGATCGCGACCTCGAACACGCACTACTCCTACATGGGCCTGATCGCGCCGGACAAGCGCCGCGTGCTCACGGGAGAGTCGCTCCCCCGACTCGTTCGGAGCTTCCTGATCGACATGACCACCGGCGTCTCGCACGACGTCGTGGTCGATCCGGCTTCGGGCAGCGTCGTGTCGTCGCGCGAGCTCGACCCCGCCGTCGACGGCGCCGTACCCGTGGTGCTCCGCGAATTCGGCTACGTCGAAGAGGTCGTGCACAAGGACGAGCGCTGGATCGCCGCGATGGCCAAGCGAGGACTGACCGATCTGAGTCAGCTGCGCGTCAACCCGCTCTCGGCCGGGGTGCTCGCCGACCACGAGAGCGGGCGCCGCATCCAGCGCTGCTTCACGTTCGTGCAGCGCACGCCGGACGACCTCGGATGGGCCCACCCTGTGGACGGCGTGACCGTGATGGTCGACGTCGTGACGGGCGAAGTGCTCGACGTGATCGACTACGTCGACCTCCCCGTGCCGCAGGAAGACGGCAACTACCACCTGGAGTCGTGGCGCGGCCCCGACCGCGAAGGGCTCAAGCCCATCGCCATCTCCCAGCCGGAGGGCCCCAGCTTCACGATCGACGAGAATGGCGTGCTCGACTGGGCCGGCTGGCGCCTGCAGGTCGGCTTCGACCAGCGCGAAGGCCTGGTTCTGCATGACGTGTCGATCGCCGACGGTGATGTGCAGCGCTCGGTGCTCTACCGCGCCTCGATCGCCGAGATGGTCGTGCCCTACGGCGACCCCAGCCCACAGCGCTGGTTCCAGAACTTCTTCGACGGCGGCGAGTACCTCTTCGGCGGCTTCGCGAACTCCCTCGAGCTGGGTTGCGACTGCGTCGGCGACATCACCTACCTGGATGCCGTCGTCGCAGGCAACGACGGAGACGCCCGCGTGGTGCGCCAGGCGATCTGCATCCACGAGGAGGATGCAGGTGTGCTCTGGAAGCACTCCGACAACTGGAACGGCTCTTCAGAGACCCGACGCAACCGTCGACTCGTCGTGAGCTTCTTCATGACCGTGGGTAACTACGACTACGGCTTCTACTGGTACTTCGGCCTCGACGGCACGATCGAGTTCGAGGTCAAGGCCACCGGCATCGTCTTCACGTCCGCCTACCCGGGCAAGGGCTACCCGTTCGCGACCGAAGTGGCCCCCGGCCTCGGCGCCCCGAACCACCAGCACCTGTTCAGCGCGCGCCTCGACGTCGCCGTCGACGGCCTCACGAACGCCGTCGACGAGATCGAGGCAGCCGCTGTGCCGCGCGGGCCGGAGAACCCGCACGGCACCGGATTCACGCAGAAGATCACCCGACTGCGCACCGAGTCGGAAGCGCAGCGCGTCGCGGACAACCTCACGGGACGAGTGTGGTTCGTCGGCAACACCGAGGTGCAGAACCGCCTCGGTGAGCCGGTCGGCTGGGTGCTCTACCCCGAGGGTAAGCCGCTGCTGCTCGCCGATGCCGACTCCGACATCCACAGGCGCGCCACCTTCACGACCAAGCACCTGTGGGTCACGGCCTACGAGCCCGACGAGCTGTACCCGGCAGGAGACTTCGTGAACCTGCATCCGGGTGGCGCCGGCATCCCGCAGTGGGTCGCGGCGGATCGACCCGTCGACGGCACCGACATCGTGCTGTGGCACACGTTCGGGCTCACGCATTTCCCGCGCATCGAGGACTGGCCGATCATGCCGGTCGACACCGCCGGGTTCGTGCTCAAACCGCACGGGTTCTTCGGGCGCAACCCTTCCCTCGACATCCCCGGTACCGCCGATCACTGCGCGCCATCGGCGGACCACCACGACCACCACGCCGGGCATTGACCCGACGAGCACGAGCACAAGGAACGACATGGACGGATACATCAGCTACGCCGAGGCGACCGCAGCCCAGGCCGACGCCCTCGCGACCGCGATCCCACACATCGAGCGGCAGGTCGACGAGCTGGCCGCCCACGGCGCGCTGGGCGAGGTCGGACCACTCTTCCTCGGCATCGGCGCGAGCCTCGCCGCTGCCGCTCCCGCCGTCTGGCACCTGCGCAAGCGCGGCATCACCGCGTGGCGACTGGATGCCGGCGACACCCCGCTGCCGCTGGCCACCGGAGAGCACCCCGTCATCGCGGTCTCGCAGAGCGGACGCAGCAGCGAGACCATCGCGGCGCTGAACACGATCCCGACCGCGCTCCGGTACGGCGTGGTGAACACCGTACCGTCGCCGCTTTCCGACCTCGCGACGAGCCTGGTCGGGTTGGGGTCGATCCCCGACAGTTACGCCTCGACCATCGGGTACACCGCCACCGTCGTCGCGCTCGGCATGCTGTCGGAGGCCTGGGCCGGCGGCGCCGTCGACCCGGCCTGGCACGACTTCGCCGCACTCTTCCGCAAGACTGAGGCCATGCTCGCCCCACAGATCGACCGCGCTGCGGCTCTGATCGCCTCCGCGCCGAGCCTCGACTTCGTCGGCGGGGGCGCGTCGACCGGATCAGCCGAGGCCGGAGCACTGTTGTTCCGCGAGGTCGCGCGCATTCCCGCCAGCGCGATGGGCACGCGCCAGTACTTGCACGGCTCGATGGAGTCGGCGGGCGAGGGCGCGCACATCTTGTTCGGTGAAGAACGCGAGCACGAGGTCGCCCGCACGCTCAGCGGTGCGGGGCACCGCGTCATCCTCGTCACGACCGACGACGTCGACGGCGCCAAGAACCTCGAGACGATCCGCCTGCCGCACAGCTCGTCGAATGCGCGCGCCCTGCTCGAGGCGCTGTTCCTGCAGGGACTCGTCGCCGCCGTCGCGCAGTCGCGAGGCGTGGAGATCGAGGAGTTCGTGTTCCACAACGGCGACACGAAGGTGGATGTCGGGGCCGCACAGTGACGGCAGCCGACGACACGACGGCTCTCATCGTCGGCATGGACGTGGGCGGCACCAAGGCCGCGGTCCGCGCGACCGATGTGACCGGACGCGTCGTCACCGACGTCGTGGTGAGCTCGGCGGAGTGGGACGCAGAGCCGGCGGATGCTGCTGCCGCCTGGTTGGTCGACGTGCTCGCACGGGCACTGCCCTCAGGGGCGTCTGTCCGCGCGCTCGCGATCGGCGCACAGGGCCTCGACAGGTCTGAGGTCGCGCACGACCTGGAGCACGCGCTGCGTACGCACGGCTTCACCCGCGTGCAGTGCGTCAACGACGCAGCCCTCCTCGTGCCGGCAGCCGGCCTCACGGAAGGCATCGGGCTGATCGCGGGCACCGGCGCCATCGGCGTCGGTGCGGATGCCGCGGGAGCACCGCTCGTGACGGGCGGCTGGGGCTGGGTCATCGGTGACGAGGCGGGGGCCGCAGGACTGGTCCGCGAGGCCACGAGGGCCGCGCTCCTCGCGTATGACGATGGCGCGCCCGACGACGGACTCCTCGGCGCACTGCTCGCCGACTTCGACGTCGCCGACGCCGAGCGCCTCGCGCGCATCGTCAACGACGAGCCGACCATGGCCAACTGGGGCCCGCACGCCCCCGCGGTGTTCCGCGCCGCCGACGCCGGGTCGACCCTCGCCGTCGGAGTGATCGACGACGGCGCCTCACACCTCGTGCGCCTGGTCGATCAACTGCGTCGCCGCGGTGCCGCAGGCCGCACCGTCGTGGCGGCCGGCGGCGTGATCACCGCTCAGCCCCGGCTGGCCGCATCGGTGCGCGCACTGCTCGTGGCACGGCATCCGGAGCTGGACTTCGTGATCCTCGGCGACCAGCCCGTCGCCGGCGCCTGGTTCCTCGCGAACCGCCTGGGCTGACCCGGGTTTTGCGTTTCTCCTCGATGATCCAGAGCTGATGGTCGCCCCCCCGGTCACGACCCATGATTCGCCCATCCACCGCACCGCATACGGCGTCGGGCAGCCAGGGGAGCGGCTCGTCCGCGCCGCGCGCGTGATCGATCCGCATCCGAGAGGACAACCGCTCCGACGCACGGAGCGCCTGCCCCAGCTTGATGTCACGTCGGTCATCCTCCGCACCCCCGGGACTCGAACACGACGTGCGTGACGGCATCACGGCGATCCAACGCCCAGAGGATCCGTTCCATGCAGATCCGCCTCGTCCGTTCCGGGCGGCTCCCTGCCGCAGGGCACACGACGCCCCCATGCAGCGCAGGCCTAGCGCTCATCGTCGCGACCGTATCGTCCTTCAAGGAGCCGATGTCGTCGTACCGATGCAGTTGGAAGCGCCCCGAGGCTTCATCGCCCCCAGCGATGTCACGCAGATCGTCGAGCTGCGCCGCCTCGGAACCGAGCGGCAGTGTAGCCGCCATCAGGTAGGGACCATCGCTTCCCGTACCCGGCGGCTCCGACTTGTCGGTGAACGCGAACTGCACCGGCCCAGGCCCTTCGCGCCGACGAACGCTCCGATCGCGCATACGGAAGAGCGACTATCAGTGGGTCGGTCCCGCCCCACGCGTGAAGACCGTGCGAAGGCGGTAGCGTTCGCCCACGTAGCGGATGGTCGACAGTGAGACCACGCGGCCGTCGGAGCCGTGCGCGACCTGACGCATCACGAGCAGGGGGCTGCCCTGCGCCACATGGAGCGCCTCGGCCGCCTGCGCATCGGCCTCGCGGGCCTCGACGGTACTGTCGGCGCGCTCGGGTCCGGAGCCGGACTCATCGAGCAGGTCGTACAGCGAGTCGACAGCGAAGTCGGTCTTCGAAACGTCGGGCAGCAGCGCCGCAGGCACGACCGAGGCGTCGAGCGCGATCGGCACACCGTCGAGAAGACGGATGCGGTCGAGGCGGAAGATCGGAGTGCCCGGTGCGACGCCGATGGCCTCGGCCTCGTCGAGGCTCGCGTGGCCGGTCTCGGCGCGCAGCACGACCGACGTGGCCTCCAGGCCCATCCGGCGTGCGGTCTCGCTGAACGACTCCAGGCTGTTCGGCCACTCCTTGGCGACAGGCGCCGAGGCGACGTACCACCCGCGCCCGTGCGAGGAACTCAGCACTCCTTCTTCGACGAGCTGCAGCAGCGCCTTGCGCAGCGTCACCCGGCTGATGCCGAGCTGCGTGCACAGCTCTCGCTCCGGAGGGAGCCGCATGCCCTCGGCGAGGCGACCGGATGAGATCTCGACCTTGATGAGATTGACGGCCTGGATCCACAGGGGCTCCGGATAGTCCGCACGAATCGGCGATTCACTGATGCTCGTCATTCCTGCCCCCTCGGAAGTGGTTTTCCACTCTGAACCGTACACGGCGCGAGAGCACCATACCAGTAACGACCATTCTAAGTCCGAAGCGTTACCTTCCGGGTCAAGACGCGCTCGTACCCCACTCGGGATCGAGCGCGGGGACCGGATCGAACGTGCTCTCCACCCGCACCGGAACGTCCGCATCGATCGACTCCTCGATCGCGATCATCGCATCGAGCACGTGGTAGGCCAGGGCGCCGCTCGCCCGCGGCTCGCGGTCGGCACGGATCGCCTCGGCCATCTCCACGACCCCGATGCCGCGTTCCCGCTCGACGCCCGGAGGGACGAGCTCCGTCTGCTCCGGTTGCGGCCGACCGGCCGGAACCAGGAGGTTGGGCCCGTCGAACCCGCTCACGGGAACCGTGAGCGTTCCCCCGGAGCCCGTGACCTCGAACAGCTGCCGGCGCACCGGCGAATCGAAGCTGTAGATCGAGGTGCCGACGACCCCGGAGCGGAACCGCGTGAGCACGCTCACGTGCGTCCACACCTCGACGGGGATACGGGCGCCCGCTCGTTCTCCGTAAGGCACGGTGCGCACATCGAACGCCCGATGCCCGAGCGCCTGCACCGTCTCGATCGGCCCGAACAGTAGCGCGAGCGTGGTCAGGTAGTACGGACCGATGTCGAACAGCGGCCCCGCTCCCCGGGCGAACAAGAAGTCGGGCCGCGGATGCCATGTATCGGGCCCCGGCCCCTGCATGAGGGTGAGCACGGTTTGCGGCGTGCCGATGCGGCCATCTGCGATCAGTCGCTGAGAATGCTGGATGCCGCGCCCGAGCACCGTGTCGGGAGCATTGCCCACGCGCAGTCCGGCCGCCACTGCCGCATCGAGCACCGCACGCGCCGACGCCCGGTCGAGCGTGAGTGGCTTCTCGCCCCACACGTGTTTCCCCGCCGTGAGCGCCTGCAGCGCGACCTGCGCGTGCACCGCGGGGACGGTCAGATTCACGATGAGCTCGAGTGCGGGGAGGGCCAAGAGTTCTTCGGTACTGCCCGCGAACGGCACACCGAATCGGGCGGCCTGTGCGGCCGCACGCTCGTGGTCGAGGTCTGAGATGCCGATGACCTCGACGCTCGACGCGGCCTGCAGCGTCGCGAGGTACTCGTCGGAGATGTTGCCGGCGCCGATGATACCGACGCGCACCGGGGCGCCGCTCACGAGAGCGCCTCCGCGAAGAACTGCGTATTGCGCTCGATGGCCGGCCAGGAGTCGCCGTCCACGACGACCTCCACGACGACGAGCGCACCGATGTCGCGGGCGAGCGCGGTGACCTCCGGCATCCGGCCGACGACCGGCACGCCGAGAGTGGGCGGATCATCCGCTTCCGGCTTCTCGTCGTTCACGTGCACCGCGGTGATGCGGGAGGACAACCTCGGCAGCAGCTCGAACACGTCGGCACCTCCGACGCTCGCCCAGTAGGTGTCGAGCTGGAGCACGACCCGCTCGTCGAGCAGGTCGACGAGCACCTCCCAGGCGGACGTGCCGTCGATGCGCGCAGAGAACTCGAACTCGTGGTTGTGATAGCCCACACGCATGCCCGCGTCGGCTGCTCTCCCGGTCGCCGCATTGAGCCGCTCCGCGAGGGAGGCCACACCCGCGCGGTCCTGGAAGAGCGCGGGCTCCGCCCACGGCACGATGAGCGTCTCGACGCCGACCGTGCGCGCAGCCGACATCGCATCGTCGAGCGGGGCGTCGAGGAGCTTGACGTGCGCGGTCGGCGCGACGAGTCCGGCGGAGGTCAGCTCGTGGGCGAGCTGCGCGGGGTCACTGAGGATGTCGTACGGCTCCACCCGCGCAAGTCCGAGCCCCGCGAGGCGTTCGAGGGTCTGCGCGCGATGCTCACCGAGTTCAGCGCGCAGGCTGTAGAGCTGGATCGAGAGCGCGTCGGTGGCGCGCTGGTGCGTGTCTGTCATGTCATCCGTTCCGAATCAGGCGATCGAAGGCGTCGGAGAGATCGTCGTCGAACACGCGGCGCGACGCGTCCTCCTCGTGCCACGCGACGATGCGGCGAGCGCCTTCGGAGAAAGTCACAGTCGGGTGGAATCCGGGCACCAGTCGGCGCAGCTTCGCGGTGTCGAACAGGATCGAGTGGCGGAAGTCCTCCTGCAGCACCTCACCCCAACCGGGGATCTCGCGCCCGATCGACTCGCTCGAGCGGTGGACGAGCAGGGGCTCCCGCACGCCCGCCGCCTGCGCGAGAGTGGTGTGGATCTGGTCCCACGTGAGGATGTCGCCGCTGACGAGGTTCACGCTCTCCCCCACGGCGTGTGCGTTCCCGAGCAGCGGCACGAGTGCACGGGCGACATCGCTGGAGTGGGTCAGCGTCCACAGCGAGGTGCCGTCACCGTGAACGACCGAAGCCTCGCCCCGACGCATCCGCTCGATCGCGGTCCACGTGACGGGGAAGACTATCGTCGTCTCGTCATAGGTGTGCATCGGGCGCACGATCGTCAGCGGCAGCCCGCGTTCGCGGTACGCCTCCTCGAGCACGAGCTCGGCCGCCAGCTTCTGCCGCGCGTAGCCGAAGACCGGATGCCGGCGCGGACTGGACTCGGTGATCGGCAGCTGCGGCACGGGGCGCCCGAACACCGAGCACGTGCTGACGAACACGTACTGTCTTGTCCGTCCGGCGAAGCGCGCGATGTCGGACTCGACGTCCTCCGGGGTGAAGCCCACCCAGTTCACGACCGCGTCGTATTCCTCGGCACCGAGCGCGGCGTCGAGCGATGCCGCGTCACGCACGTCGGCGCGGATCGCCCGCACGTCGGACGGCAGGGCGCGGCGGTGTTCTCCCCGCGTCACGACCGTGAGGTCGATGCCCCGCTCCACGGCCTCACGCGCGACCGCCGAGCCGATCATGCCGGCGCCGCCGAGGAAGAGCACCCGCAGCGCGCTCACCGCGATCCCTCCGTCACGCCGTGTGCCGTCAGGTAGCGGTACGACTCGTCGAGAGCATCGAAGGGATCGACGTCGAGCCGTTCCAGCTCGACGATGTGCCACTCGAGGGTCGACGGCTCGCGCAGCGCGCCCAGCACGTCGACCGTTCCCTGACCGATGGGCACCAGTGTGTCTTGCCCGTAGGTGAGAGCTGGGCCGTCCTTCACGTGCACGTACCGCAGGCGCGGTCCGATGGAACGAACGACGTCCGCCGGCGTGGCGCCGCCCACCGCAGCCCAGTACAGGTCGAGTTCGACTCGCGCCTGTGGGTGCAGCCGCGCCAGCAGCAGCTCGTAGGCGGTCCGGCCGTCGATCACGTTCCGGAACTCCGCGTGGTGGTTGTGGTACGCGACGGTCATGCCGTAGTCGGCGGCCGCTTCGACGCCCCCGTTCACGCGCTCGAGTCCGCGCTCGATCGCGTCGAGGTCGTCGAACTCCTCGGCCTCCATGCTCCAGGCGAGGTTCGGGGCGCCCAGCTCCGCATATTCGTCGAGGATGCGGGCGGCGTCCGGGCCGTGCGGGAAGGGGGCGTGCGAGCTGACCACGCGCAGCCCGGTGCGCTGCAGCATCCGATTCACGTCGGTCGCGGCGCGACCGTGCAGACCATAGGTCTCCACCCCGGTGTAGCCGAGGGCGGCGATTCGCTCCAGCACGCCCTCGAAGTCGTCGTCGAGCAGGGCGTCGACGGTGTAGAGCATGACCGCAGCGCCGGGCAGGCTCATGCGCGGCCCGCCCAACGGATGGCCTGCGCGAGGATCCTACGAAACGACGGCTCGCCCCAGGCGCGCATGTCATGGCCGAGGGCGAGGTAGACCACGCGCCCTTCACCGACCTCGCGTACGTAGAGCACCGGGATGCGCACGCCGTCCTCGCGCGTGCGCTCGGCGAGCACAGTGTGGTCGTCGTCGGCGAACGCGAACTCGTAATACTCGTCGAACAGCTCGAAGTCGTCGACCCCGTCGGTGACCGGATGCGCGGCGACGACGTCGATGCGATGACAACCCTCGTGATACCCGGGTCCGTGCGAGAGGTAGTGGTTGCCGAGCAGGTCACGGTAGGCGCGATCAGCCCCTTCCGGGTCACCCATCACGTTCGACATGTGCAGCGCCACCACGCCCTTGCCTGCGGCGACAGCCGCGGCGAGCGCCGCCTGCTGGTCACCACCGAATGCCGCGCCCGAGTCATAGAGCACGTACACGTCGGCATCCGCCGTCTCGGGCCGAGGGTTCACGAACCGCTGCATGCCGACGGCTGGCGATGTCACGAACCCGGCGGCCGAGCCGATGCGCGTGAGCACGTCGGCGGCTCCGAGCAGGTCGTGGTGAGTGTCGTCGCCGCCGACGACGACGAGGGCGCGGGTGGACATGGGTCGGGTCTCCTCCGGAGGGTGATGCGGGGGCGGTGCGGGGTTGGCGGGGGCGCCTCCGTGGAGACGCCCCCTGATGTGTGCGGACGGCCTGCGCGCACGCCGTCCGTCGTCGTCACTTCGGCTGCAGCTCCAGCGCGACGACCGGGTTGACGAAGGCGCCCCAGTACGGGTCCGCCTCCTGCGGCCAGCCCGTGGCCTTCTTCTCGCTCCACCCGGCGTACGCCTGGTAGTAGGAGAGGACGACCCACGGCGTCTCCTCGATGAACTGCTCCTGCAGACCGGTGACGGCGGCGGTGCGCTGCTCGTCGTCGGTCGCGGCGAAGTAGTCCGTGAAGTACTGCGCGATCTCGGGGTCTTCGGTCCGCTGAATGTTCTGGTACGTCGGGATGGCCTCGCCGATCGGCAGCGAGTAGGCGGGGTTCATCCACGAGTCGTACAGGTTCACTGCGAGCAGCTGAGTCGCGATGGGGTACCCGATCGTCGCCTGGAACTCACCCTTGCTGGTGATGCCGTTGATCGCCTCGACCGCGACGCCGTTGACGTCGACCTTGAATCCGGCCTCCTTGAGGTTGGACTGGATGATCTGCGCCGCCGCGACCTGCTCGGTGAACGCCTGCGGGATCGTGATCTCGAAAGCGAGCTGCTCGCCACCTCGCTCGTAGTAGCCGTCGGAGCCCATCGTGAAGCCGAGGCCCTCGAGGATCTTCTTGGCGCCGTCGACGTCGTACTCGTACACCTCGTCTTCGAGACCGGGGGCGATGGAGTCCTCGAACACCGGGAGCGGCAGGCCGCCCTTCCACGTCGCCGCCGGACGGTTGGCGACGTCGGCCACCTGCTGGCGGTCGATCGCCAGGCTCGCGGCCTCGCGGATCTCTTTCTCGTTGAACGGGAAGTTCTGGTTGTTCGTGATGAGGCCGTCTGCGCCCACGACCGACCACAGGATGTGGAAGTCGTCGCTCTTGGAGAGGAATGTCTCCTCGACGTTGGCCATGTAGCAGCTGCACCAGTCGACGTCGCCCTGCACCATGGCCTGCGAGACCGCGGTGTTGTCCTTGTACGGGACGAAACGCAGACCGTCGATCGCGGGCTTGCCCTTCTGCCAGTAGTCCGGGTTCTTCACGAGCGTGTAGCTCTCGGGCGTGAACGTGCCGAGCATGAACGCGCCCGTGCCGACCGGCTTCTCGTCGGCGTAGCCCGCGACGTCGTCGATCTCACCGTAGACGTGCTCCGGCACGATGCTGAGGTAGATGATCTTGTCGAAGAAGTTCGCCGACGACTTCTCGAACGTGAGCACGACCGAGTGCTCGTCGGGAGCGGTGATCGTGTCGAACTGGATGCCGGTGAGATTCAGCTCCGGGTGCTCCTTGATGAGCTCGTAGCTGTAGACGACGTCTTCGCTGGTGAAGTCCTCGCCATCGGTCCAGGTGACGCCGTCGCGCAGTTGCAGGCTGAGCTCAGTGCCCTGATCGTTCCACTCCCACTCGGTGGCCAGCCACGGCTTGAAGTCGCCGGCTTTGGTGGTGTTCACCTGCACGAGGGGCTCGTAGATCATGCCCTCGGAGCCGAGCTGGTAGGCGGTGGTGGGCAGGTACGGGTTGAACACCTGCTGCACGGCGGCCGAGGAGCGGCCGACCGTCAGGATGGTCTCCCCTCCCTCACCTCCACCTCCGCTAGGGGCGCAAGCGGCGAGGCCGGTGATCAGTGCTGCGACGGCCAGCGTGGCGATGGCCGCTCGTTTCGACGTGCGCGTGGGCATGCCGACTTCCTTTCGTTGAGACTGCGAGTCATAGGACTGCGAAGACACTGCGGGGTCATGCGGAACTGCGGTGGCGCGGCTAGGCGACGCCCGTGCCCTCCTTCCCTGCGATGCGGCTGTCGGTGAGCAGGCGGGCGACGCTCTCGTCGCCCTCCCACTCGCGCGCCCAGTGGACGCCGCCGACGCCGCTCTCTCCGGTCGGATCCGCATCGCCCACCGGCACTTCGGGGTGGCGGAGGCGTCGGTCGACATCGACCTCGAACGGATCGGAGCGCGGATCGGGGGCCGCGCGCACCAGGAGCTGCGTGTAGGGGTGGATGGGGGCCGCGATCACCTCGTCGCTCGGGCCGCGCTCGACCACACGGCCGTTGCGCATCACCACGATCTGGCTCGAGAAGTGCCGCGCGGTCGCGAGGTCGTGCGTGATGTAGAGCACCGCGAGGTTGCGGTCGAGCTTGAGACGGTCGAGCAGTTCGAGGATCTCCATGCGGATCGACACGTCGAGCATCGACACAGGCTCATCGGCGATCAGAACCTCGGGGCGTGGTGCGAGCGCCCGGGCGATCGCGACGCGCTGGCGCTGGCCTCCGGAGAGCTCGTGCGGAAACTTGTCGAGGTACTCCGCCGACAGGTTGACCGAGTCGAGCAGACGCTCCAGCTCCGCCTGCTCCTCCTTCGGCCCGCGCACGATGCGGTGCACCCGGAGCGGTCGACGCAAGTGGTGCCGCACCGTACGCAGCGGGTTGAGCGACGCGAAAGGGTCCTGGAACACCATCTGCACCCGCGAACGATAGGCGCGCACGCCCTGCTGCCCCTGCGGGACCACGTCGTCGTCGAGCCGCAGCTCGCCGCCGGTGGGGTCGGTGATGCGCAGGATCATCTTCGCCATGGTCGACTTGCCGCTGCCGGACTCTCCGACCAGGGCGACGGTCTCGCCCGGCCGCACCGTGAGTGAGACGCCATCGACCGCGCGCAGCGTGTCGCCGCGTCGACCGAGGTGGTAGTCCTTGGTGAGGTTGACCGCGTGCAGGGTGGTCATCGTGCTCCCACTTCCTCGGAGGCGTGCTCGCCGTCCTCCGCGATGTAGCGGCCGCCGCCCGCGATCGGCGCGTTGCCGCGCAGACTCGGGAAGGACTTCAGCAAGTGGCGGGTGTAGTCGTTCTCTGCATGCTCGAGCAGCGCGGCGGGGGTGTTCTCCTCCACCAGGCGTCCCTTGCGCATGACGCCGACGCGGTCGCTGATCTCGAGCAGGAGCCCGAGGTCGTGCGTGATGAACAGCACCGCGAAGCCGAAGTCGTGCCGCAGGCGCGCGATCTCCTCGATGATGCTGCGCTGCACGATCACGTCGAGAGCGGTGGTGGGCTCATCCATGATGATCACGCGCGGCTTGAGCGACAGCGCCATGGCGATCATGACGCGCTGACGCATGCCGCCGCTGAGCTGGTGCGGGTAGCTGGCGAGGCGGATCGGGTCGATGCCGACTGTGCGCAGCAGCTCGCCCGCGCGGCGACGACGTTCCTCTTTGCTCAGGCGCAGATCGTGATCGATGAACACGTCCTCGATCTGGTCGCCGATCGAGATCACCGGGTTCAGGGCGTTCATGGCCGACTGCAGCACCATCGCGATCTCCGACCAGCGAAACGCCTTCAAGTCGCGATCGTCGAGGGCGAGCACGTCGAGGTGCTCCCCGTCGCGCCCCGTGTAGACGATCTCGCCGTTCGTGATCACAGCGGGCGGACGCAGGAGCCGTGTCACGGCGTACGCGAGCGTGGTCTTGCCTGACCCCGACTCGCCCGCAAGACCGACGATCTCGCCGCGGTGGAGCGTGAGGCTGACGTCGTCGACCGCGCGGAAGGCACCATCGTGCGTCTGGTACTCGACCGTGAGGTTCGAGATCTGCAGCACGGTCTCGCCCGCGACGAAGTCGCCGGTGTCGTCGAGGTCGCGGCGCGGACGACGCAGGTTCAGCAGTGGCTGGCGCGGACGCTTGAACTGCGTCTTGGTGCCGGCCTTGGTGCCCAGCCCCGCGGCGCGCAGTCGAGGGTTGACGAACTCGTCGATGCCGAAGTTGACCAGGGCCAGTGCAGTGCCGACCACGGCGATCGCGAGCCCCGGCGGGACGAACCACCACCAGGCGCCGTAAAGCAGCGCCGAGCTGTTCTGCGCCCAGTAGAGGATGCCTCCCCACGACCACTCGGTCACGTCGGTCATGCCGAGGAACGCGAGTCCGGCCTGGGTGAGGATGCCGCCGGTCACGGTCGCGAGGAACGACGAGGCGACGATCGCGAGCATGTTGGGGAGGATCTCGCTCCAGATGATGCGGAAGGTGCGGTCGCCGGCGACGCGCGCTGCTTCGACGAAGTCGCGGTTGCGCAGCGACAGGGTCTGGGCCCGCAGCACCCTCGCGCCCCACGCCCATCCGGTGATCGCGATCACGATGATGATGCCGACCGATCCGGTGCTGGGCAGGTAGCCGGCGAGGATCACGACGAGCGGGAGGCCAGGGATCACGAGAAAGATGTTGGAGAGCACCGAGAGGAGCTCGTCGCCGAGCCCGCCCACGTAGCCGGCGGTGAGGCCGACGATCAGGGACAGCCCAGTCGCGAAGAACGCCGAGACCACGCCGACGAACATCGAGATCCTGGTGCCGTAGACCATCTGGGCGAACAGGTCCTGCCCGGTGTGGGTGGTGCCGAGCCAGTGCTCGGGCGAGGGCGGGAGGAGCACGTCGGTGCTCACCGCGCTGGGGTCGGTCGTGAGGAGCATGGGCCCGAAGATCGCGACCAGCACGAAGAACAGGAACACGGTTCCGCCGACGATGATCTTCGTCGAGCGCAGGCCGCGCAGCCAGTCGAGGTTGCGGCCCTTCTTCGGCGTCGGCGTCGGAGCGGCGATGGTGGCGGTGAGCGGGGTTGTCATCGGCGGGCCTCCTGTCGGGTGCGCGGGTCGAGGAGCACGTAGGCGAAGTCCGCCACGAGGTTGGCCACGAGCACGGTGATGGTGATCACGAGGAAGATGCCCTGCATGAGCGGGTAGTCCTGCTGCTGCACGGCCTGGAAGAGCGTGTAGCCGAGCCCCGGGTAGTTGAAGACGACCTCGGTGACGATCGAACCGCCGACCAGGAAGCCGAGCGACATCGCGAAGCTGGCGAGTGAGGGAAGCACGGCGTTGCGCCCCGCGTACGTGCGCATGACGCGACCGGTCTTGAGGCCCTTGGCCTGCGCGAGCAGCACGTAGTCCTCGCTGAGGGTGGTGACCATCATGTTGCGCATGCCGAGCAGCCATCCACCGATCGACGACACGATGATCGTGATCGCCGGGAGCATGCCGTAGGAGATCACGCTGCCGATGAACTCGAGGTTCCATCCGGGGATGAGTCCCGGCTGATAGCCGCCGGAGAGGGGGAACCAGTGCAGCGTCACGGCGAAGATGTAGACCATGATCAGGCCGAACCAGAAGTAGGGGATCGACGAGATGAAGGTGGTCGCCGGCACGAGGCCATCGAGCCAGGACCCGCGCCGCCAGCCGACGAGCATGCCGAGACCGACGCCGATCACGAAGCTGAGCACGGTGCAGATGCCGATGAGTGACAGCGTCCACGGCAGTCCCTGCAGGATCATGGTCGACACCTGCGCAGGGTAGGCGCTGATCGACACCCCCAAGTTGCCGGTGAAGATGTTGCCCCAGTACTCCCAGTACTGGGTCCACAGGTTGTCGTCGCCCTGACCGAACAGCTGGCGAAGCGCGTACACCGCGTCGGGGCTGAGCTGTCCCTGAAATCGGGTCAGCATGCGTTCGATCGGGTCTCCCGGCATCATCCGGGGCAGGAAGAAGTTGATCGTGATCGCCGCGAACGCGGTGATCAGATAGAACAGTCCTCGCCGCAGGAGCACTCTCATGCCACGGCCTCTCTCATCTCATCCATCTCTCTCAGTCAGTACGTCGACACGATCTCGGTCGCCGGTGCCCACAGCCCCTCGTCGAGTCCGCGCTGCAGCGCGTTGTCGAACACATCAAGGGGAAGGCGTACCAGCCCGCGGCGCACGCTCGACTCATAGGCCGCGAAGACGATCTCTGCGGCGGCGAGGCCGTGGCGGGCGGCGAGCACCGGCGCTGCGCCGGTCTCGGCGGAGTGCACGAGGTCGGCGAGGGCAAGGGCTGTCTGCTCGATGACGGCAGGGTCGACCCCGCCGAGCTCGATCCTGAACTCCTCGCCGACGCTCTCGAGGATCTCGACCGGGAGCTCCCCGTCGGCGTGGATGACGGCGCGTCCGCCGAACACGTCGACCCTGCCGCTGGCGCCCTGGATCACGATCCCGTTGTGGCCGAGCGGATGCAGCGGCTCGTCGCGTCCTGTCGTGATGACCGCGTCGATCCCCGAGTCGAAGCGCACCGTGGCGACTCCGGCAGTCTCGGTGGGCGCCCCGTAGACCCGCTTGCGCGCGGCGACGTCGATCTGCGCCAAGACGGAGGTCGCGGTCGGGTCGCCCAGGTGCAGGCGCAGCAGGTCGATCGTGTGCGATCCCCAGTCGAATAGGTTGGCGCAGTAGCCCTGGGCGCCGAGGAGCTCACCGATCGCTCCGCCGGCGACGCGCTCGCGTACGGCGCGATGCATACGATCGAAGCGGCGCTGATGGTTGATGGTCAGCGTGGCTCCGTGGGCGGCCGCGGTCTCGACCAACCGGCGCGCTTCGCCGTAGGTGAGGGCCATGGGCTTCTCGCAGTGGATCGCGGTCACCCCGTGTGCGAGGGCGAGGGCGACGATGACAGGGTGAGCGGCTGCGGGAGCGCACACACTCAGTAGATCGACGCGCTGCTCGGCGAACAGGCGCTCGACGTCGGTGTAGGCCTGCGCGTCGTGGCGTGCGGCAAGCGCGGTCGCAGCCACCTGGTCGACGTCGCTGATCGCGACGATGCGCAGGTTCGGGATATGGGAGAGGCCGAAAGCGTGCACGGCACCCTGCGAACCCGCGCCGATCACGGCTGCGGTGCGGACCGCCGTCATCGCGGCCCTGCTCGATGGGTGAATTGGTACACTATGGCCTCTCCTTTGAGCACTTGCAGTAGTCCACAAAAATACCACTGAGGGCCAAGCTAATACGCTTCTATGATGAGCACAACCACTTGCTATCCATTTGAGACAAGCGAGCGGCCATCGCAACGACGCCAGCCGGAGGAGAAATCCATGCTCATCAGCCAGGTCATCGGCCCCCGCCGCTCCGAGATCGTGAGTGCGCCCGATCCGATCCCGACGCCCTCACAGGTCGTGATCGACGTGCTCGCCTGCGGTGTGTGCACATCGGACCGCACGCCGTGGAGAGAGCATGGAACCCCCGATGCTCCCGTGCGGCTCGGGCACGAGACGGTCGGGCGCATCAGCGCGGTCGGCGATCCGCACGGGCGCTGGAGCGTCGGCGAGGTCGTCACCGGCCTCGGCGGAGACGGCTTCGCAACGAAGGTCACCCTCGACGCCGACTCGATCCTGCGCGTCCCCGCCGGCTTCGCGGCGGAGCATGTGATCGGCGAGCCCCTCGCCGACCTCGAAGAGGCCCTCTCGCGCACCAGCATCCGCCCTGGCGACCGCGTCGCGGTCGTGGGCCTCGGATTCATGGGTCTCGGGCTCGTGCAGCTCGCCGCGGCCCGCCTTCCCGGGCTTCTGGTGGCCGTCGATCCGAACCCCGCAGCGCGCGCACGGGCGCTCGCACTCGGTGCCCACGAGGCCCACCACCCCGACGAACTCCCCGCAGCGTTCACTTCGGCGACGGGCGACCGCGAACAGCGGATGGACGTGGTCATCGAGGCCGCGGGTGCCACCTCAGCACTGGCGACATCGTCATCGCTCGTACGCCCGTACGGCACCGTCTGCATCGTCGGGTACCACCACACCGGAGACGCCCCGATGGACATGGAGCTCTGGTACAAGGGGGCGACGATCGTGAACGGCTTCTCCCCGTCACGCCCGCGCACGTTGCGCGCGATGGCCGACGGCCTCGCGATGATCGCCGACGGCCGCTTCAGCTATCGGCCGCTCATCACCCACACGTTCGCTCTGGAAGACGTCGACCAGGCCTACGAGCTGATGGAGACCAGGCCGTCGGACTTCGTCAAGGGCGTGGTCGTGTTCTCCGAGCAGGACTGAGAGCCAACGACGTGTCACCGTTTGATCACGAGATTCAATACCAGTATTGACCACTTTGAGTCCGAAACAGTACCATTCCAGGAACCGCCGGCACCCGACCGGCCCGAGAAGGAGGTCCTCCGTGCAGAAGCGCGTGTCCATCCCCCTGGCAGGTGCCAGCGCGTTCGTGCTCGCCGCGGCCCTCGGCGGCTGCGCGAGCAGCGAGCCGTCGTCGCCTGACCGGATCGTCGTCCAGACCAACTGGACCGCCGGCCAGGCGCAGAACGAGCCGTTGTTCGACGCCTTCGAGGCGTTCACCGAAGAGACCGGCATCGAGGTCAAGGTGCTCGAGTCGGGAGACAACCTCAACCAGGTGTACGAGACGTCCCTCCTCGCCGGGGAAGAAGCCGACGTGCTGCTGGTCGGACTCCTCGAGAAGCAACTCGACTGGGCGATCAACGGTGCCGTCGTGCCCGTGAACAACTACATCGAAGAGTGGGGCATCGCCGACCGCATCCCCGACGACGCACTGGTCGACTGGACCGACGCCGAAGACAACATCCGCGCCTTCCCCTACTCCGGCTTCACGTGGCCGTGGTGGTACAACACCGATCTGCTGGCCGAGGCCGGTATCGATGCCGTGCCGACCACGACCGACGAGCTCATCGACGCCACTGAGAAGCTGCGCGCCGCGGGTATCGCACCCGTCGTTCTCGGCGGCATCGACTGGTCGGGCCAGAAGATCTTCCTGCAGTTCCTGGAGATGTTCCTCTCCACCGAAGAGGCCAAGCAGGTCTACGCCGAGGGCGCCACGTGCGACAACCCCGACGCGATGAAGGGCATCGAGCTTCTGGTCGAGCTGCGCGACGCCGGCGTCTTCGTCGACGGCGTCGAGGGCTACACGGCCGACCAGGCGCAGGCCGCGTATCTCGATGGCCAGGCCGCGATCGCACCGCTCGGTTCGTGGGCCTACCCGTCCGCGTCGGAGGAGCTGGCCGCGGCGACCGTGCTCGGCGGACTCCCCGTCGCCGAGGGGGCACCGTTCGACAAGCCTCTCGCCTACCGTGGCTCGACCTCCGCCGGCTGGTGGATCAGCCCGAACGGCCAGGAGAAGATCGGCTCGGTCGAGAAGCTCATCACCTACATGTACGGCAACGATGTGCTCAAGGGCATCCTCGACGAAGGCGGCGTGATCCCGGTCGCCGACTTCGGCGGCGACACGTCCGGCGTCACCTCGCCGCTGCTCGCACAGTCGCTGACCGAGCTGCCCGAGTCCGTCGACTTCCCGGTCATGCCCGACATCTACGTGCCGGCCGATGTGTCCAACCCGATGTACCGCGCGACGTCGGTCGCGTTCACCCCCGGCACCGATGCCGCGACGATCTGCAAGACCGTCGACGACATCTACGTCGCCGCGAAGTAACCCGTCTGGGCGGCCCGGCCACAGCGCCGGGCCGCCCTCCTCACTGCTGGAGCCCTCCCCATGACCGCTTACTCCCCCGACGTCGTCGCCCTCCGACGCGCGAAGGCCCGACGACGTGGCGAGCTCGTGCAGCTGTCGGCCACGCTTCCGGCACTGCTGTGGTTCCTGGTCTTCACGATCGGACCCCTGGTCAGCCTCTTCTACTTCTCGACCGTGAACTGGCGCGGTCTGATCGCCCCGCGCACACCGGCCGGGCTCGACAACTTCGTACGCCTGGTGAACGACCCCGTGGTGTGGCTGGCGACGGGCAACACGATCCTCCAGCTCGTGGTCACGCTGCCGATCGTCGTCATCGGCGCGTTCATGATCGCCTACTACCTGAACCTCAAGCCCCGCGGACATCGCTTCGTGCGTGCGCTCATGTTCACGCCCGTGCTGCTCTCTGCATCCGCCCTGGCGATGGTCTTCGTGGGCGTTTTCGCCCCGCAGGGCATGATCAATGGGTTCCTCGACGCGCTTGGTCTCGACCAGCTCGCGCGCCCGTGGCTCGCCAACGGCGACAGCGCCATGTGGGCGATCATCATCGTCACGATCTGGTGCAGCATGTCAGTTTCGGCAATCATGCTCGCCGCCCGTCTCAACTCGATCGACGCCTCGGTGTTCGAAGCCGCCGAGATCGACGGATGCGGGCACTTCCGCCGCATATGGAGCATCGCCTGGCCGATGTGCCGCGAGTTCGTCGGCGTCGTCACGATGCTGCAGTTCCTGTGGACCCTGTTCTCCTCTGCAGCCGTCGTGCTGCTGCTGACGAAGGGCGGGCCAGGCAACGCCACCGCCACGCTGTCGTTCCTCGTGTACGACTTCGCCTTCAACCAGTCGAAGGTCGGCTACAGCCAGGCCGTCGCGGTCGTGCTGTTCATCGTCGGCGTGGCCGGCATCCTCGTGATCCGCCGGGCGTTCCGGCAGAAGTACTGATGGGACCCGCCCTCATGACCGTCGTCTCCGCTCCGGCCCCGCAGACCTCCTCCGCGCAGCATCCTGCTCCCCCCTCGCGCCCGACCGCGCGTCGTCGACGCGGCCGCGGCGGGGCCCTCGCCCGCACCGGCCCGATGAAGTACCTCGCACACGCGGGCGTCTGGCTGTACGTGGTGCTGCTCGCCGCGCCGCTCTACTACCTGGTGATCTCGGCGTTCAAGCACAACACCGACATCTTCAACCAGCCGTTCTCCCCCTTCACACCGCTCACCTTCGACAACTTCGGCCTGGCGTTCTCACAGGCCTCGCTCGGCACGGCCCTGCTGAACTCGGCATACATCACGATCGGTGCCGAGATCCTCACCCTCGCGCTCGCGGTGCCGGCAGCATTCGCCCTGGCCCGTGCGAAGGGCGCGGTCGGCCAGATGGTGGAGCGCGTGTTCGCGCTCGGGTTCCTCATCCCCGGTTTCGCCGCGCTGGTACCCACCGTGCTCCTGTCGATCATGATGGGACTGTTCCACACGCGGGAGTTCCTGATCCTGTTCCTCCCGGCGTCGGCCATGCCGCTCACGGTGATCCTGCTGACCCAGGCGATGCGCGCCGTGCCAGCGGAGCTCGAGGAGTCAGCGCTGCTCGACGGTGCCGGTCCCCTGCGCGTGCTGTGGTCGGTCTATGTGCCGCTCGCGATCCCGACGCTCACGGTGGTCGCGATCCTCAACTTCCTATCGTTCTGGAACGAGTACTTCTTCTCCCTCGTGATCATCGGCCCCGAAGCATCGCTGCGTACGGCCCAGGTCGCACTCCCGACGCTCTCGATCGCGAACGCCGCGCAGTACGGTGTTCTTGCCGCCGGCATCCTCATCACCTTGATCCCCGCGTATCTCGTCTACGCCGTGTTCGCGGAGAAGATGGAGAACGCGGTCCTCGCCGGAGCACTCAAGGGCTGACATGCGCATTCTCACCAACCACCTCGGCTACGACTCCGCGGCCCCGAAGTCGGCGCTCGTCGAGGTGCCGCATCCCGGGGAGATGCCGCACGTCGAGCTGCTGTCGCTCGACGATGACTCCCGTGTGCGTCTCTCCACCCGCCCCACCGCGACAGTCGATGCCTGGCAGACCGGTGCATACGCGCGCGTCGACTTCGACGAGGTCAACGCTCCGGGCCGATACGCGCTCCTGGCCTCGGTCGGCGACGAGGTCGTCTCGTCTCCGCCGTTCATGATCGGCGTCGAGCGCCTGGCGGCAGGCACGCTCTCCGACATCTTGTTCGCCTTCAAGGCGGCTCGCTCCAGCGGTGAGATCGAGCGCAAGGATGCCGCAGCGCTGCGTTATGCAGACGATTCCGGATTCACGGTGGATGCTCGCGGGGGCTGGCTCGACGCCTCGGGCGACACCAGCAAATTCCTCAGCCATCTGACCTATTCCCCGACCATGAGCCCGCAGCAGATCCCGTTGTGTGCGTGGGCGTTCCTGGAGGCTCGGGACCGGCTGGCTGAGCGACATCCGCGCTTCCACAAGGCGCTCGGTGCGCGACTGCGTGACGAGGCCCTGTTCGGCGCCGACTTCCTGGTACGCTTCCGCACGCCGGACGGTGCGTTCTACAGCGGAATCTTCGATGCGCTCACCAAGCAGCTCGAGGAGCGCGTGATCAATGCGCCGCTACCGGAATGCGTACGCACCGACCGCTATCGCGCCTCGTATCGTGGCGGCGGCGGGCTGGCGATCGCCGCGCTCGCCCGGGCGTCGAGGGAGCAAGAACACGGCGCCTTCTCGAGCGCCGAGTATCTCGCGGCCGCCGTCGGTGCCTTCGACGACCTCGAGGCGCATAACACGGAGTATCTGTTCGGGCTCGACCTCAAGACCGGAGCCCTGACGAACAGTTCCGAGTCGGTCGTCGACGAATACTGCGCCCTGCTCGCAGCGGCCGAGCTCGTCGCGGCGACGGATGGCGCGGATGGCGTGGACGCCGAGCGATTCGTCGCGGCGGCGGATCGTCGCGCCGCGGCCCTGATCGACCGCTACCGCACCTCGCCCGACGAGCCGGGTTGGTTCGAGGCCTGGGAGGACGGACGGCCATTCTTCTCTGCCGTCGAAGCGGGCCTGCCGGTGATCGCCCTGCTCCGCTACGCCGAGCTCGTGCCCGATGCGCGCTTCGGAGACACGGCGCGCGAGCTGGCGCTGGCGGTCATGCAAGATGTGTTGCGACGCACGCAGGCCGTCGACAATCCGTTCGGGTATCCGCGCCAGCGAGTGCAGCCGCGAGGCGGCAGCGTGCGCGACGCATTCTTCTTCCCCCACGAGAACGACACCGGCTACTGGTGGCAAGGCGAGAACGCGAACCTGGGTTCTCTCGCGTTCTCGGCCCTTGGAGTCGCCGACCTTCCAGCGTGCGATTCTGTGCAAGCGACGCAACTGCGGCGCTTCGCGGCCGACCAGGTGCACTGGGTGCTCGGACGCAACCCCTTCGACGTGTGCATGCTGCAGGGTAGGGGGCGCAACAACGTCGAGTACACTCCCGACTTCCCGAACCTGCCCGGCGGCATCGTGAACGGCATCACGAGTCACCCCGACGACGAGAACGGCATCGCCTTTCTGACCCCCGAGACCACCGAGGGCCCGGACTCGTGGCGCTGGGCGGAGCAGTGGATCCCGCACTCGGCGTGGTTCCTGCTCGCGGTCAGCGCGAGTTGAGCGCGATCTTCGCTGTCCGGCGTCCGATGGTCGGCGCCGAACGCCGGCTCCTCAGAGCCGCAGGGCGACGGCGAGCGACACCGCACTGTCGCTACTCGCCCAGGGGAAGCTCACGGTGTTGAGCAGGAACACCACGAGGCCGATCGCGGCGATCAGGAGCACGAACAGGAAGACGAAGATCGCCACGGTGAGGCCGCCGTAGCCGCCGGAGGTCGGAACCTCCGGCGCGACCGACGGCTGTGCCCAGTCGTCGGCGACCGCGGCGGGAGGCTCACCATCGAGGATCGCGGGAGTCGGACGCGGGCGGTCGGAGCGACGGCGCGTCTCGGGCGGAGGCGGCGGGATCACCGCGTCCGCCGACGGGATCGCTGCGGACGAGGGCGGGGCCAGCAGACCGTCCGGGATCGGGATGTCGGGCGGGGGCGGCGGGATCACCGCATCCGCGGGCGGAATCAGCGGCTCCTCGGGAACTCCGCCCTCCTCAGGCTCGATCGGTTCTTCCGGGGTGGTGCCGCTGATGTCGCTCATCTCAGCCTCCGACTGCTCCGACGTCGGTCACGCCGACGTCCGTTCGATGGAAGTTCTGGAACGACCGGGAGGCCGTCGGTCCGCGCTGCCCCTGGTAACGATTGCCGTAGGGGCCGGACCCGTAGGGGCTCTCCGCAGGTGAGGTCAGCCGGAAGAAGCAGAGCTGCCCGATCTTCATCCCCGGCCACAGCTTGATCGGCAGGGTCGCGACGTTCGCGAGCTCCAGCGTCACGTGACCGGTGAACCCCGGGTCGATGAACCCGGCCGTCGAGTGCGTGATGAGCCCGAGGCGCCCGAGCGAGGACTTGCCCTCGAGACGGGCGGCGATGTCATCCGGGAGGGTGACCTGCTCGAACGTCGCGCCGAGTGCGAACTCGCCGGGGTGCAGGATGAACGGCTCCTCGGGATCGACCTCGATCAGACGCGTGAGCTCCGGCTGATCGACCGACGGGTCGATGAACGGGTACTTGTGGTTGTCGAACAGCCGGAAGTAGCGGTCCAGGCGCACGTCGATGCTCGACGGCTGGATCATCCCCTCTTCGCGCGGCTCGAGGCCGACGCGGCCGGATGCGAGTTCTGCCCTGATGTCGCGATCGCTGAGAAGCACGGCACCAGCCTAGTTGCCAGGCCGCGACCGTGCCGCGTTGCTTTGGCCATCGGGCGGCGTGCGGGTAGGCTGGCCTTCACCTGCTCCTCGGATGCGGGTGCGGGGCTGTAGTTCAATGGTAGAACTTCTGCTTCCCAAGCAGACAGCGCGGGTTCGATTCCCGTCAGCCCCTCCACTTGTGGGTTCCAGAGCGACTCCGGACGTCGAACCCTCGACCGCTACGGCAGGTCAGCGAGATCGATGTCGTCGTCCTCGTCGCGCTCCTGATCTTCCTCATCCTCGGGAACGACTCGATCGTCGTCGGTCGAGGGGATGTCCGGGTCGATGCCTTCGGCCTCGACTTCGCGCTCCTCGTCCGGGTACATCTGCGGGTCTGACATCGCAGTCTCCAATCGCATCAGCGGTGACGCCAGTCTTGCTCTCGAACCCCGTCGCCGACTCCCCGTTGACACGCGACCTGGCGAGGCGGGACAATCCGCCTCGCCAGGCCGTGCTCAGGCGGTGGCGAGCGGCGGCCGGTGCGGGATCGCCACCGGCCTGCGGTCGCGCGCAGGGGCGTGGAAGCGCTGAACGTCTTCCAGCACGTCGGCCGCCGACATGTACGAGGTGGCGAGCGGAAGGTCTCGCAGCCACAGCACGTCCACCTCGACCGCATCCAACTGGTACACGCACGCGACGGTGCGCCGGGAATCATTCGACTCGTAGCGATGGTCGAGGATCAACCACTCGGTCTCGGTGATCTTGCGGAGCTCGAATCGGGGATCGGGCATCGTAAACATCGCAACACTCCAATCAATCAGCCAAAGGCGGTGACCGAAAGGAACGCACGACCCTGCGACCAGGGATCGGAACCCTGCCCGATGGGTCGACGGGCGCCCTTCAGCCCGCCGGAATTCACCCTTATTTTAGGATCCGCCGGGCTGCTCCTCAAGCGATGCGCCGCGGAGAAGATCCACGCCGCGACGGTAGCTGGTGACCTCGAATTCGGGGAACCGCCGAGCGAACTTCGTGGAGTCGAATCTGTTGTCGTGCTCGTACCGCGGGAGCAGTTCTCTGATCTCCCGCGCCTGCGGGGACACGAGCCCGGCCGCCCCCAGCATCCACGTCGGAAGAACGGTGTAGGCGGGTGGGCGCGGCCGGTCGAACGCGTCGCTCACCAGGGAGACGAACTGTCGGTAGGTGGGACGGTCGGGATCGGTGGGCAGATGCCACGTCTGCTGGAAGGCATCCTCGGTGGTGCCGAGTGCCGCGAGAGCACGGCTCGCGTCGGGCGTCCAGATCAGGGTGCGCTGGACGTCATCTCGCACAGGGACGAACGGGCGCTTGCCGTTCCTGATCCGGTCGACGATGAGAGCGTTCGTGAAGCTCTGCGTTCTCCCCGGCCCGTAGAACTCCGGGGCACGGGCGATCAGGACGGGGATGTCACCACGCGCCATCTCGTCGAGCACCATCGACGCCATCGCCGCCCGGACCCGACCCTTCGGTCCGACGGGCTCGAAGGGCGTGCTCTCGGTCTGCACCCGGTCATCCTGCGGATACATGTAGGTGTTGTCGAAGTACGCGAACCTGGCGCCGGCCGCACGGGTCGCGTCGAGGGCGTTCTTGAGCATCGTCGGGAACTGCCGTTCCCACAGCGCCGTGTCCGCAGGCAACCCGGCCGTGAAGTACACCACGTCGCTCCCCTGAACCGCGGCCCGCGTCTGAGCCGCATCGAGCAGGTCGGCGCTCATGAGGTCGTCGGTGTCGTTGACTCTGCGCGGGTTGCGGCTGACGAGCCTGAGCGGGGACGCGTGGTTTCGGGTCAGCTCTCGCGCGAGCTCGACGGCGATCTGGCCGTTCGCGCCCAGTATGGTCTGCATTCTTTCTTCTCGACTTCCGATCGCTGGATCCGTGCGGTATGTTTACACTGTTTACATCATCGTACGGAAGGATGGTGAACAGTGTCAACATCGGAGAAGACCTACCACCACGGTGATCTTCGCGCTGCTCTCATCGACGCGGCGATCCGGGTGCTCGAATCAGGCGAGCCGTTCTCTCTGCGCGCCGTCGCGCGTCGAGCAGGGGTGTCGCCGGCCGCCCCGTATCGGCACTTCGCCGATCGCGAGGCGCTGGACTCCGCCGTCGCCGTCGAAGGGTTCCATGACTTGCGGGCAGACCTCGCCGCCGCACTCGACAGCGCCCCGGCGTCGTCGTCCGCGGCCGATGTCATCGCAGAGCTCGGCATCGCCTACGTGGCCTTCGCGATGCGTCGTCCCGCGGTCTTCCGACTGATGTTCGGGAACGAATGCGACGACGCGAACGCCGAACGGGTGACGGCGTCCGCGGAACTGCACACCGTCCTGAACGAGGCTGTCGAGCGGTTGTTCCCCGGGGCGGACGTCCCGAGTCTGTCGACGGCCCTGTGGAGCCTGGCTCACGGGTTGGCGTTCCTGCACCTCGACGGAAAGCTCCGCCCGGAACCCGCCGACGCGGTATCCGCACGCGTACACACCGTCGTCGGCGCGATCCTCGCTGTCCCCCTCCGACCCGCATCTCCGCAGTTGGTCGACACCACCACGGGAGAGATCTCATGACCAGACGCATTCTTCACGTCGTCACCAACGTCGGCCACTACGACGACCCCTCGCACGCGACCGGCCTGTGGCTGTCGGAACTCACCCATGCGTGGGAGGTGTTCGAGAAGCGTGGCTTCGAGCAACGGATCGTCAGTCCGCAGGGCGGTGCCTCACCGCTGGAACCTCGTTCGCTGAGGTTCCCCAGCTACGACAAGACCGCCAGAGCCTGGCGCGACGACCCCGCACGCATGGCGCTCTTGGAGAACACCCTGCGCCCGGACCAGATCGACGCCGCGGACCACGACGCGATCTACTTCACCGGCGGTCATGCCGTGATGTACGACTTCCCCGAGAGTGAAGGACTGCAGCGGATCACCCGAGAGATCTGGGAACGCGGAGGAGTCGTGTCCTCGGTCTGCCACGGCTATTGCGGGCTGCTCAACACGCGACTCTCCGACGGCTCTCTCCTCGTCGCTGACCGGAAGGTCACCGGCTTCGCCTGGCAGGAGGAAGTTCTCGCCCGCGTGGACAAACTTGTCCCGTACAACGCGGAGGAAGAGATGAAGAAGCGCGGCGCCCACTACGAGAAGTCTCTCCTGCCGTTCGTCTCCCATGCCGTCGTCGACGGCCACCTCGTCACGGGACAGAACCCCGGATCGGCGAAGGAGACCGCCGAGAAGGTCGCTGCCCTGCTCTGAGACGAACCGACGACCGACCAGCCGGGCCCCGCGTCTAACGAATGAGCATCCGGCCCGGATCTGGCGTGACCGGGTCGAACCGGCGGACCGGATGGGTCGCGGCGACCAGCGCGCGCAGCTCTTCCAGCTCGATGTCCACGCCCTCCAGAGCCCGCCACTGCACGAGCACGTTCCCGAGGGCGGTCGCCTCGACGGGGCCGGCCAGCACGGGAAGGCCGGCGCGGTCGGCCGTCGCCTGGCACAGGAGCGCGTTGAGTGATCCGCCCCCCACGAGATGGATCACGTCGACCTCTCGCCCCGACAGCGTGGACGCCGTCCGAACCGTCTCGGCGAACGCCGCGGCGATGCTCTCCACGATGCTGCGCGCGAACGCTGCACGACTCGCGGGGACAGCCGCCCCTGCCTCTCGGATCAGCGCGGCGATGCGAGACGGCATGTCACCGGGCGCGCTGAGGGACAGGTCGTTCGCATCGAAGAGCGGCACCTGGTGCGAGACCGCGGACGCCCCCACGAGCAGCTCTGACAGGTCTACCGAGGCACCGTCCTCCGCCTCCCAGGCGCGCACGCTCTCACTCAGCAGCCACAGGCCGGTGACGTTGTGCAGGAAGCGGTATCGCCCGTCGACGCCGCGCTCGTGAGTGAAGTTCGCCTCGCGCGCGGCCTCCGTCAGCACGGGCTCGGTCAGCTCCAGACCGACGAGGCCCCACGTGCCGCACGAGATGTAAGCGGCGGACGGCGAGCTCAGCGGGACCGCTACCACGGCAGAGGCGGTGTCGTGTGAGCCGACCGCGACCACGGGGAGGGTCCTGCCGATCCGCTCGGCGAGTTCGGGGCGGAGCGATCCGATCAGCGCGCCGGGGTCGAGAAGCGGAGGCAGGACGCGGGTCGGGATGCCGATGCGCGTTGCGAGGTCGACGTCCCACTCGCCGTCACCCACTCCGAGCAGCCCGGTCGTCGAGGCGTTCGTACGCTCGGCGGCGCGAACACCTGTGAGCAGGAACGCGATCAGATCGGGGATGAGGAGCGCGGTGTCGGCATCCGCGACCCTCTCGTCGATCCGGTACTGGTAGAGCGTGTTGAAGGGCAGGAACTGCAGTCCGTTGCGTGTGTAGAGCTCGGGGAACGGGATGCTCCCGTGCACCTCGCCGACGCCGCGCGCGGTGCGCTCATCGCGGTAGTGGAAGGGCTCAGCGAGAAGCTCCCCGCCCGCGATCAGACCGTAGTCCACGGCCCACGAGTCGATGCCGATGCTCTCGATCGCCTGCTCGCGTCGCACGGCCTCCGCCAACCCCTCGAGCACGTTCTCGTAAAGGGCGCCGAAATCCCAGTGCAGCCCGTCGGCACGCTCCACGGACCCGTGGGGGAACCGCGAGACGAGCTCGAGGTCGAGCCTGCCGTCGCCGACGCGCCCGATCATGACCCGGCCGCTGGTCGCACCGAGATCGACGGCCGCGACGGCGCGCACGCTCATCGCAGGAACGCCGCGGCGACGCCGGAGTCGACGGGGATGTGCAGACCCGTGGTGCGACTGAGCTCCGGGCCGGTGAGCACGTAGACCGCGTCCGCGACGTTCTCGGGGACGACCTCGCGCTTGAGGATCGTGCGGTTCGCGTAGAACTGCCCGAGGTCCTCTTCGGCGACGCCGTAGGTCGCGGCGCGATTCGCGCCCCACCCGGAGGCGAAGATGCCCGAGCCACGCACGACGCCGTCGGGATTGATCCCGTTCACACGGATCCCGTACTCGCCGAGCTCGACCGCGAGCAGGCGGACCTGATGGGCCTGGTCGGCCTTCGTGGCGGAGTAGGCGATGTTGTTCGGGCCGGCGAAGACCGAGTTCTTCGACGAGATGTAGACGATGTCGCCACCGAGCTTCTGATCGATGAGCACGCGCGCGGCGGCCTTCGACACGAGGAAAGACCCCTTCGCCATGACATCGTGCTGCAGATCCCAGTCCTTCTCGGTCGTCTCCAGCAGAGGTTTCGAGAGCGACAGTCCAGCGTTGTTGACGATGAGGTCGACGCCGCCGAACGCGAGCACCGCATCGGTCAGCGCAGCCTGGATCGCGTCGGCGTCGGCGACGTTCGCGGCGACACCGATCGCGACATCGGTGCTCCCGAGCTCGGCCGCCGCGGCCTGGGCCTTGGCGAGGTCGAGGTCGGCGATGACGACACACGCACCTTCAGCCGCGAGGCGGGTGGCGATGGCCTTGCCGATCCCGGAGGCGGCGCCGGTGACGAAGGCGATGCGGCCCTGATGCGACTTCGGCTTCGGCATCCGCTGCAGCTTGGCCTCTTCCAGCGCCCAGTACTCGATACGGAACTTCTCGGCATCCGAGATCGGAGAGTAGGTCGACAGCGCCTCGGCACCGCGCATCACGTTGATCGCGTTCACGTAGAACTCGCCGGCGACACGAGCGGTCTGCTTGTTCGCGCCGTACGAGAACATGCCCACACCGGGGACGAGCACGATGAGCGGATCGGCACCGCGGATCGCCGGAGAATCCGCCGTCGCGTGCGCGTCGTAATACGCCTGGTAGTCGGCGCGGTACTCCGCGTGAAGCTCGTGCAGACGGGCGATCTGCTCCTCGACGGACGCCGTGATCGGCAGGTCGAGGAGGAGCGGCTTGACCTTGGTGCGCAGGAAGTGATCGGGGCAGCTCGTGCCCAGCGCGGCGAGGGATGGCGCCATCTCGGAGGCGAGGAACTCGAGCACCTCCGGGGCATCGGTGAAGTGGCCCACCATCGGACGGTCCGTCGAGGCGATCCCACGGATCGTCCCGGCGAGCGCGGCGGCGCGTTCACGACGCTCTCCCTCGGGCAGAGGCTCGAAACCGGAGCGGACACCGCCGAACGGATCGGCCTCGCCGTTCTCCGCGATGTACGAGGCGGCGGTGTCGATGATCCACAGCGAGTTCGCCTCGGCCTCGTCGGAGGTGTCACCCCAGGCCGTGATGCCGTGCCCGCCGAGGATGCATCCGATCGCCTGCGGGTTCGCGGCCTTGATCTCGGCGATGTCGAGGCCGAGCTGGAAGCCGGGGCGACGCCAGGGCACCCAGACGACCTTCTCCCCGAAGATCGTCCGGGTCAGCGCTTCGCCGTCCGCCGCCGTCGCGATCGCGATGCCGGAGTCGGGGTGCAGATGGTCCACGTGCGCGGCGTCGACGAGGCCGTGCATGGCGGTGTCGATCGAGGGCGCGGCTCCGCCCTTGCCGTGCAGGCAGTAGTCGAACGCGGCCACCATCTCGTCTTCACGCTCGATGCCCGGGTACACGTCGACGAGCGCACGCATCCGGTCCAGGCGCAGCACCGCGAGGCCGTTCTCGGTGAGCGTGCCCAGGTCACCGCCCGAGCCCTTCACCCACAGCAGTTCGACGGGCTGCCCGGTCACGGGATCGATCCCGCTGCCCTTCGCGGAGGTGTTCCCGCCGGCATAGTTCGTGTTCTTCGGATCGGCGCCGAGGCGGTTGCTCCGCGCGAGGAGGTCGGAGGCGGTCGGATTCGTCATGTGAGTCGTTCCTTGGGAGAAGGGTCGAAGATCGAAGGGTCGAAGGCCGGAGCTCAGGCGCCCCAGCCGGCCTGGACGCCGCCCACACGGTCGGCCGCGATCTTCTGCGGGTATCCCGAGGCGAGGTAGGCGGCCATCGGATCGGCGGCGAGCCCGCGGGACTCCCGCCACTCGGCCAGGGCAGGGCGCACGTCGGTGTAGAACGCATCCATGAACACGGCGTTCGCGGCCAGCACGTCGCCCGACTTCTGCGCGGCGGTCAACGCCTCCCGGTCGACGAGCAGCGCGCGTGCGGTCATCTCCTGCACATTGAGCACCGAGCGGATCTGACCGGGGATCTTGTCCTCGACGTTGTGGCACTGGTCGAGCATGAACGCCACGTCCGGGTTGTTCAGACCGCCGCCGCGCACGACCTCGAAGAGGATGCGGAAGAGCTGGAACGGGTCGGCCGCGCCCACGATCAGGTCGTCGTCGGCGTAGAAGCGCGAGTTGAAGTCGAACGACCCGAGCTTGCCGAGACGCAGCAGCTGCATCACGATGAACTCGATGTTCGTGCCGGGAGCGTGATGCCCGGTGTCGAGGCACACCATCGCCTTGTCGCCGAGGGCGCTCACCTGGGCGTACGACGTGCCCCAGTCCGGAACATCGGTGTGGTAGAACGCGGGCTCGAAGAACTTGTACTCCAGCACGAGCCGCTGGTCGTCTCCGAGACGGTCGTAGATCTTCTGCAGCGAATCCTGCAGTCGGTCCTGGCGCCCGCGCAGGTCGGCCTGGCCGGGGTAGTTCGACCCCTCGGCGAGCCAGATCTTGAGGTCGCGGCTCCCGGTCGCGTCCATCACGTCGATGCAGGCCAGGTGGTGGTCGATCGCCTTCCGACGGATCGCGGCGTCCTCGTGCGTGAGGGCACCGAACTTGTAGTCGTCGTCCTGGAAGGTGTTCGAGTTGACGGTGCCGAGCGCCACGCCCAGGTCCTCGGCATACGTCCGCAGGTCGGAGTACGAGTCGACCACATCCCACGGGATGTGCAGCGCGACGGCGGGGGCGAGTGCCGTGTATTGGTTGACCTGCGCGGCATCGGCGATCTTCTCCCAGGGGTCACGCGGGGTGCCGGGGGTGCCGAAGACCTTGAACCGGGTACCGGAGTTGCCGAACGCCCAGCTGGGGAGCTCGATGCCCTGCTTCTCGAGGACGGCGAGGTTTTCAGGGGAGAGGATGCTCACGATGCACTGCTTTCGTTGTGGAGACCGGAGGTGGGGAGCTGGTCCTCGAGGTGGAACACCTCGGGAAGTGTGGGAGCGGCCTGGTCCGGCCTGCCGTCGAGACCGACGAAGAAGCGGGCCATCTCGGCCTCCCACCGGGCGGCGATGGGCGACGCGGCGAGATACGCCTGAGCCGCGTCGTCGTCGTCGGTCTCGTAGTACCCGATGAGTTCACCGTCGGGCGCGAGGAAGAGCGAGTAGTTGCGGCGTCCGGCCGCCGCGATCTCGGCGAGCATCTCCGGCCACACGGGCGCATGACGCTCGCGATACTCCTCCAGAAGCTCGGGTCGCACCTGGAGCTTCACGCACACGCGCATCATCCCTGCCTTTCTGTGAACGCCCGGTCGACACCCTGCCGACCGGGCGTTCGATGATCATCAGAAGTCGAACTCACCGATGTTGTCGGCGTCGAACACGAACGGGTCGCCGAGCAGCACGACGCCGTCGTCTCCGACCGTGTACTCGCCGAGGTCGCCTGCGGTGAAGGTGTCACCCTTCTCACCCGTGATGTCGCCCTCGATGAGAGCCTGGGCCGCGAAGGCCGCCAGATAGCCGAGGTCTTCCGGGTTCCACAGCGCGAACGACGTGACAGTGCCGTCCTCGACGTACTCGCGCATCTGGTTCGGGGTGCCGAGACCGGTCAGCGAGACCTTGCCCTTGTAGTCCGAGGTGGACAGGTAGCGGGCCGCCGCGGCGATGCCGACCGTGGTGGGCGAGATGATCCCCTTCAAGTCGGGGTGCGTCTGCAGCAGCGCCGCGGTCTTGTCGAACGACGTCTGGTCGTCGTCGTCACCATAGACGGTCTCGACGAGGGTGATGTCCGGGTAGTCGCTGACGAGGTAGTCCTCCATCAGGTCGATCCAGGCGTTCTGGTTCGTCGCGTTCGCCGAGGCGGAGAGGATCGCGATCTCTCCGGCACCGCCGATCTGCTCGGCGATCTGGTCGACCTGGACCTTCGCGATGCCCTCGGAGTCCGCCTGGTTGATGAAGACATCGCGGCACTCCGGGTTGGTGTCGGAGTCGAAGGTTACGACCTTCACGCCGGCGTCGCGTGCCTCGTTCAGCGCGTCGCAGATCGCCTTCGGGTCGTTCGCCGAGACGACGAGCGCTCCGACGCCCTGCTGGGTGGCCGTGTTGATGTAGCTGACCTGTGCGTCGGGAGTGGCCTCGGCCGGTCCGACCTCAGCGAACGTGCCGCCGAACTCCTCGACGGCCGCCTTGCCACCCTTGCTCGACGTGTCGAAGTAGGGGTTTCCGAGGTTTTTGGGCAGGAAGGTGATGGCGAGGTTGCCGTCGCCGCCGCTGTCGCCGCCGTCGTCACCGCCGGTGCTCGCGCATCCGGAGAGGGCGACCGCTGCGGCCACCGCGAGGGCGGCGACCGCGGTCACACGCTTGCGTGCAAACATCATTGTTCTGTTCCTTTCGTGAGGTGCCGCGAGTGCGGCGTCGGCGTCATGAAGCTGTGGAGGTGGCGCCGGTGGTCGAACGCCCTGGTCTGCGCCGGGCCTTCTGCAGCCAGGCGAGGAAGCTCGCGGCCACGACCGAGACGATCAGCAGGGCGCCGGTGATGATGTTGATCACATCGGAGGTCACGTTCATCAGACGCAGCGCACTGGCCAGCGAGCCGATGAGGAGCGCGGCGGCGACGACCCCGTAGATCTTGCCCCGCCCGCCGAACACCGACACACCGCCGAGGACGACCGCGGCGATCACCTGCAGCTCCAGGCCGGTGGCGTTGTCACCGCGGGCGCTGCCGTAACGGAGCGTGTAGAACACCCCGGCGAACGCGGCGACCAGTCCGGAGAGCGCGAAGAGGATGAACTTCGTCCGCTCCACGTGCACGCCGGAGAATCGAGCGGCATCCTTCGCCAGGCCGATCGCGTACACGCCACGTCCGAAAGGCGTGTAGTGCAGCAACAGGATGAACGCCACCAGCAGGATCAGGAACGGGATCATGACCACCGGAACCGTCGTGCCCGCGATCTTCGCCTTGGCGAGGTCGGTCCAGAACTCCGGGAACTCGGTGACCGCCGCCGTGCCGAGGAGGCCGACCGCGAGGCCGCGGAACAGCGCGAGCGTTCCGATCGTGACGGCGAGCGACGGCAGCCCGACCACGGTCACGAGGAACCCGTTGAAGGCTCCGCCGACCAGACCCACGAGCAGCGCAGCGAGGGCCGCGACTTCGAAGGGGATCCCACCCTGGACCAACGCGCCGGTGACGACGCTGGAGAGGCCGACCATGCTGCCCACCGACAGGTCGATCTCGCCGGTGATCATCACGAGCGTCATCGGAAGGGCGATCAACAGGATCGGGGCGATGTCGAGGAGCAGGTAGGTGAGAGTGATCGGCTGACCGAAGCCGCGGACCGTGCTCGCGGAGACGATGACGACGAAGAGGAGCAGGGCGACGATCGCCATCTCCCTGGTGAGGAGGACACGGCGCCAGAGCGGCTTGTCGAAGTCTCGGATGATCCGGGTGGTCGTGGTCGTCGTGGTCGCGGCGGTCATGACTGGTCCCTCGCTTCGATGAGCCGTCGTTTCTGCCGGACGGCGAGGACGCGGTCGAGCACGATCGCGCCGATGATCAGGAGGCCGACGACGGCGCGCTGCCAGAAGTCGGGGATGCCGAGGATGGGGAGAGCTCGGTTGATCGTGAGCAGGAGCACCGCACCGATCGCCGCGCCCCACACCGAGCCGATGCCGCCCGTGATCGCGACGCCACCGATCACGGCCGCCCCGACCGCATCGAGCTCCCACCCGGCTCCGGCCTGCGAGTTGATGGTGCCGTAGCGGGCGGCGTAGAACACTCCGGCGAGCCCCGCGAGAGCACCGGACACGACGAAGGCGGTCAGCACGCGGCGCGTGACGCGGAGGCCGTACAACTCCGCTGCTGCCGGATCCGAGCCGATCGCGTAGTACTCGCGGCCACCGCGTGTGTTCTTCATGTACCAGGCGGCCGCGGCCAGGACGATGAGGGCCACGATCGTGAGGATCGGGATGCCGACGAGCTGCCCGGTGCCGAGCGCCAAGAAGTCCTTCGGCATGTCCGAGGCGTTCACCCGGTCACTTCCGGTCCACAGCACGTTGATGCCGCGGTAGGCGTAGAGCGTGCCGAGGGTGATCACCATCGCCGGCACCTTGGCGAAGGCGACCAGCGCGCCGTTGATGAGTCCGAGGAGAGCTCCGAACACGACCGCGGCCACCACGACGATCACGATCGGAATGCCGGGGACGTCGATGAACAGGCGACCGGTGAGGTACGCGGTGAGTCCCATGACCGAGCCGACCGAGAGGTCGACGTTGCGCGTGATGAGGACGATCGCCTGCCCGACCGCGACGAGCACGAGGATCGACGGCGTGAGCAGCAGGTCGCGCCACCCGTCAGGGCTGAACAGGAAGTTCGAGTTGTTCGTCGTGGCGGCCACGATCACGAGCGCCAGGGCGAGGAGGATTCCGAACTCCCGCGCCCGGCCGAGCGCGGAGAGCCTCTTCGTCATCGAGGAGACGGGGATTGCGGTGGTCACGAGGAGAGCTCCGATGCGTGCGTCGCGGCGTACATGACGTTCTCGGAAGTGGCCTCCGAGCGGGCGATCTCTGCGGTGATCCGCCCCTCGCGCATGACGAGGACGCGGTCGGCCATTCCCAACACCTCCGGAAGCTCGGACGAGATCATGAGGATTCCCATGCCCTGCCCTGCGAGCTCGGAGAGCAGCCGGTGCACCTCGGATTTGGTGCCGACGTCGATCCCACGGGTGGGTTCGTCGATGATGAGGACCTTCGGCTGCGTGGCGAGCCACTTCGCGAGGACGACCTTCTGCTGATTGCCGCCGGAGAGTGTGGCGGCAACGGTGTCGAGGGCGTGCGTCTTGACCTCGAGCCTGGTCGCCCACTCCCGGGCGGCACGGTTCTCCATTCCGGCGGTGAGGAACCCCAGCTTCGCGAGCTGGCGGCGGATCGAGAGGGTGATGTTGCTGCCGACGCCCGATTCGATCACGAGACCTTGCTTGCGGCGGTCTTCCGGCACGAGCGCGAGGCCGGCGCGCATGGCGTCGGTGGGACGACCACGCGGGATGGGCACGCCCTGCATCGTGACCGCGCCCTCGCGGTAGGGGTCGACCCCGAAGACGGCACGAGCCACCTCGCTGCGCCCCGCGCCGACCAGACCGGCCAGGCCCACGATCTCCCCTGCGCGCACGGTGAAGGAGATGTCGTGGAAGACACCGGGGCTGGTGAGGTTCTCGACTTCGAGCAGCGGGGCGCCGACGGTGGTCTCCTGTTTGGGAAACAACTCGGTCACCTCGCGGCCGACCATCTGGTGCACGATCTCCTCGACCGAGGTGTCGGCGATCGCGCTGGTGGCGATGTAGGCACCGTCGCGCATGACCGTGACGGTGTCGCAGAGCGCGAACACCTCGTCGAAGCGGTGCGAGATGAAGATGAGCGCGCGGCCCTCGTCGCGAAGACTGCGCGCGATCGTGAAGAGGCGCTCGACCTCGACACCGGACAGCGCGGCCGTGGGCTCATCCATGACGAGCAGACTCGCGTCGAGGGAGACGGCCTTGGCGATCTCGATGACCTGCTGGTCGGCGATCGACAGACCTTCTGCCGGACGATCGGGATCGATCGTCACGCCGAGTCGAGTGAAGAGGCGCTCGACCTCGTGCCGCATGGCCCTGCGGTCGATGCGCCCGAAGCGCCCCGTGGGCTGACGACCCATGAAGATGTTCTCGGTGACGGACAGGTCGGGGAAGAGCGTCGGCTCCTGGTAGATCACGGCGACGCCCGCGCTCTTGGACTGCGCGGTCGACGTGAAGTCCACGTCTTCGCCATGGAAACGGAAGATCCCGCCGTCGCGCTGGTAAAGCCCTGCGACGATCTTCACGAGGGTCGACTTGCCCGCACCGTTCTCGCCGACCAACGCGTGGATGGATCCGCCGGCGACGGAGAGAGTCCCAGAACGGAGAGCGACCACCGCACCGAAGGACTTTCGGATGTCGCGGAGTTCGAGCGCCGGCGGAGAGCCGGGAGCCCCAGAGGGAATCGTCATTGATCGGACCTAAACTGCAGGATCATCCCTGCGGATTGAATCGTTTTAAAGGATGGCGCATCTGTAAGTTACGACCCTCGGTGACCTGCTGTCAAGTCATGGGATGGTCGATGGTACGTTTCAGGGACAGGTTTCGCGGTCCCGCGGGAAGGAAGACGCCGTGGTCGTCAGTGTTCGAGATGTCGCTCTCGCCGCATCCGTCTCCGTCGGGACCGTCTCGAATGTGCTGAACCATCCGGACAAGGTCTCCCCCGCCACGGTGGAACGCGTCACGGCCGCCATCGAGAAACTCGGCTTCGTGCGCAACGATGCGGCCCGGCAGCTCAGAGCAGGCCACAGCCGCTCGATCGGCCTCGTCGTGCTCGATGTGCGCAACCCCTTCTTCACCGACATCGCCCGGGGCGCGGAGGAACGCGCGGCCGAGGCCAGGATGACGGTCATGCTCGGCAACAGCGATGAGAAGGCGGAGCGCGAGCGTGCCTATATCGACCTGTTCGAGGAGCAGCGCATCGCCGGTCTCCTCATCTCCCCCCTCGCCGACGACCTCCCGCGTCTGCGCCGCCTGCGTGACCGAGGCACGACCGTGGTGCTCGTCGACCGCGAAGTCGCCGACGAGAGCTTCTCGTCGGTCTCCGTCGACGATGTCGGCGGCGGCTACCTCGCCGTGCAGCACCTCGCGGCCCAGGGGCGACGACGCATCGCCTTCGTGGGCGGGCCGATGGGCATCCGCCAGGTGGTCGACCGTCTCGAGGGAGCCAGCCGAGCGGCCAACGAGGCCGGAGTCTCGCTCGAAGTCATCCTGACCGATTCCCTCAGCGTGCTCGCCGGTCGCGCCGCGGGCGACGCCCTCAGCGCCCGCGCGCCGGAGGACCGCCCCGATGCCGTCTTCGCCGCGAACGACCTGCTCGCGATGGGCGTGCTGCAGGCGCTCATGATGCGGAGCAGCATCCGGGTCCCCGACGAGATCGCGCTCATCGGATACGACGACATCGACTTCGCCGCGGCGGCCGTCGTCCCGCTCTCGTCGATCCGCCAGCCCGCCGAGCTGATCGGCTACACGGCCGTCGACCTGATGCTGCGCGAGGCAGGCGGCAAGTCCGATCCCGAGCGCGTGGTGTTCCAGCCGGAGCTCGTCGTGCGCGAGTCGACCGCGCGACCGGCCTGAGCGACGTCCGAAGCGAGAGATCAGGCGCTGTCGACCCCGTACATCTCCCCCACCGGGATCGGCACCGCCGTCACGTTGCCGGGTTGCGCGAGCGGGCAGGCCCAGGCGGGGTCATAGGCGCAGGACGGGTTGTAGGCGAAGTTGAAGTCGAGCACGATCGTCCCTCGCTCGGCATCGGATCCGAGGTCGGCTCCCTTGATCGTGTCGATCAGATAGCGGCCACCGCCGTAGGTGCCGCCCGGGCGCCCCGCGAGGGCGTCGCGCACCGGGATGAACAGCCCTCCGCCGTAGGACGTGAGCCGCCAGACGTCGAGTGATCCGGCGTCCGGGATCTCGACGCGACCCACGCGCTCGAAGGGCACGACGCCGTCGGTGCCGGTCGCGAAGTCGAAGCCGCCGGGGTCGGCGGGGAGGACCGGCAGCTCGAAGCGCCACTCCGGGTCGTACGAGGCGATCGGCAACCCCTCGAACGCGGAACGATCCTCGGCGAGCAGCGGCGTCGCCGGATGATGCAGCATGAGCTCATCCCGTTCGATCCGCCACAGCTCATGTGCGTCCTCCGGCGAATCGGAGAGACGCACGGCGGCGTAGAGAGCGAAGACGCGGCGGCGCCAGTCGACGACCTCGGCAGCCGTCCGTGCGAGTGTGTTCGTCATCCCCCCAGGCTACGGGCGCGGCATCGAGTCCTCGGCGATCATCTCGGCGTATCCCGCTTCGAAGGTCGGGTACTCGAGGTGGCCCAGCACGGATCGCAGCAGCGTCCCGTCATGGACGACCCCGCTCGGACCGCCGGACGCCACATCCGGCGGCACCTCCACGCCCAGCTTCCCGGCGATGAACGCGACGACCTCGGCGAGAGGTGCGGGCCGCTCGTCCACCGCGTGCAAGAGCGGCGGCGGTCCCTCCCTCCGCACCAGCAGGTCGAGCGTCCGCACCAGATCGACCTCATGGATCCGATTCGTACGCCGGGCGTGGTCCACGGCAGCGCCCTCGCGCACCTTCCGCAGGAGGAACTCCCGACTCGGCCCGTAGATCCCCGCGGGGCGCACGATCACGGCGGAGAACAGCGCGACGGCCGCCTGCTCCCCGTCGTACAGCTCCTGTGATCGCGCACTCGTCGGTGCGGGGACATCCTGTTCGGTCAACGGATGATCTGCCGCAGCTCCCTCGAACACTCGCGTCGACGACACGAACACGGTGCGCGCCGGCAGCACGGGCAGTGCGTCCCTCAGATTCGTCAACGCGGTGCGGTACCCCGAGCTCACGCCGCTGGGCGGCAGCGTGATCACCATCGCGTCAACGACCGGAAGGGGCGAATCGAGCGGATGAGACGGATCGGCGGAGAGTCCGATCACGCCCGCCGGCAGGGAACCGGTGCTCCGCCGCAGGGCGAAGACCTCGCCGTCGTCGGCGAGGAGACGTGCGGCGAGTCGCGCGCCGAGCTTCCCGTATCCGACGAGGAGCGTGCGACGAGGTACCGGAGTCATGGGGCTGACCAGCGAACGGCGAGCGCGGGCAGTCCGCGGCGATCGTGCTGCAATGGACACCCTCCGAAATCGTCGTCGCGCGAGTCGGTTCACGTAGGGCCACTACCGTACCGGATGGGCGTGATCACGGAGCACCCGACCGATCCGACGCACGTCCTCCTCAGCGAGCGGCCGCAATCCCCGTGCGATCGCTCGTGCGGATGATCGTCGCGAATCCGCGAGCGGCGAGGATGCTCTCGGTGCGACGCATGATGTCCTCGCCCGAGACCGCGGCCAACGGCCCCGAGGCCGGGATCGCGGAGGTGGTCGTCGCGTCCGTCACGAAGTCCACCTCGTAGCCGAGATCAGCGGCCGCACGAGCGGTCGTCTCGCAGCATTGCTCCGTCCGGATGCCGCAGATGACGACCCGTCGCACGCCGGCGCTCCGCAACCGCTCGTCGAGATCCATCGAGAGGAAGGAGTTGATCGTGGTCTTGGTGACCGCATCCTCCGAGTCGAGGGGACCGAGCTCGTCGATCACCCGCACGAACCCCTGCGCGGGGTCGAACACGCCGCCGGAGCCGGGCTCGGAATGAGTGATCCACACCACCCGCTCACCACGCCCGCGGGCGTCGGCGACCAGGAGGGCGATGTTGTCGAGCACGGCGGGGTTGGCGGTCTCCGCCCAGTCGTCGGCGCGAGCACGGAAGGACTCCTGCGCGTCGATGACGAGCAGGACGGTGTCGGAAGAGGCCATGCGCCCCATGCTCGCCGGGATCCGCCCCCGCGCCAAGCCGCTGCACGGACAACGACCGAACGGTTTCCGCCAGTGTCACCCTCGTGCGGCGGTGGTCACTCCGCAGGCGGCTCGACGCAGGTGATGGCAGCGTCCGTGATGGACTGGTGGTACTGCTCCGCGGTGAAGGGGAGCCCGAACTCCGGCGCGGTCTGCCCGGACGCAGCCGGCGCCTTCGAGGCGATCGCCGCGAGTTCCCACGAGAGCTGCTGCGCGAAGCGCGACCCCGCCGTCGAGTCGTTCAGCACGACGGCGATGGTGAACCCGGTCGCCGGGTCGGAGTACGCCGAGGTGGCATAGCCGGGGACCCAGCCGTGCTGGCCGATCATCGACCCCACGAGATAGGCGCCACCGGTGGCCTGGTACCAGGAAGGACCGTCTTCCGCGGCCGGCAGCGGGGAGCCGAAGCGCGCCGGCTCAGCGTCGGCACCACGCAGCGCGTCGCGGGCTTCGGCCTGGATGTAGCGACCGAGGTCGTCGATGGTCGAGACGGCGCCGGAATCGGTGAATCCCGAGCTCGACGAGATCGTGGTGATGTCGTTGGGGGCGGCGCAGGTGAATCCACCCTCGACCGCGGGGAGGAAGTGCCCCTTCATCGGGTCGTCACCGGGAGCAGCCGGAGCGGGGCCGGGGAGCGACGTGGCCGTGAGCTCGAGCGGGTCGGTGACGTACTCGGCGATCAGCTCGGACGCGGTCATCCCGGTGGCGCGCTCGAGGGCGAGGCCGAGCAGGAGATACCCCGCATCCGAATCGCGGAAGGTGGTGCCCGGGTCGACACGAGGGCGCGCCAGTCCGTAGCCCGCGAGCTCCAGCGGCGCCCAGATGCGGTCCGGTGTGTTCAACAGAGCGCTCTTGGTGGTCGGCTCGGACGAACCGGCGCCGCTGGTGCCGTTGCACAGGTCGAGGAGCGTGACACCCTGTTCCCGCATGTCAGCGACCCCGGAGACGTAGTCGGCGACGTTCGCATCGAGTTCGAGCGTTCCCTCATCGGCGAGGGCGTAGAGCACGTCGCACGCCATCAGACGCGTCACGTCGGCGATGCGGAAGGACATGTCGGTGGAGACCTCTCCACCGCCGTCACGGTCCTGCGTGCCGACGGCGGTGACCCAGCTGCCGCTCCAGGGCACCCAGACCCCGACGATCGCCCCGGTCGCCCCGGAAGCGACGAGCGCATTGTCGACCGCGGCCTGCATCGAAGCGACCGTGTCATCGGGCAGAGCGCCGTCGACCTGAGCCGGTGGCGTGTAGCTGAAGGAATCCTCGGATGAGCATCCGGTGAGGACGAGAGCGAGCGCGGCCGCACTGGCCGCAGCGGCACGCCAACGGCGCGACGAGAGAAGCTGCATGAAGGAACCCCCGAGGATGTATCTCCCGAGTCTAGAACGCCCTTCCTGAAAGACGGCATCGCGCCGGGCGCCTTTGCGCGCACATAGGGTGAGAAACGTGCCCCACTTCTTCGATGCCGACGTGATCGCCGCTGTCCTGCGCCACATGAACGGTGACCACACCGATGACAACCTCTTGATCGCCCGCGCCTTCGCCGAGGGCTCCGCCGACGTCACCGCCTCCGTGATGACCGGATTCGACGGCGACGGCGGCGTCTGGGAGATCACCGTCGACGGCGAACCCTCCGAACTGCGCGTCCCGTGGCCCGGCGGACCCATCACGGATCGCCCCGCTGTGCGCCGCGAGGTCGTGGCGCTCTACGACGAGGCCTGCGCGCGCCTCGGGGTCGAGCCTCGCCCGCACGCCTGAACGACTCGGACGCGGCCCGTCCCACATCCGACTCGGCACCGCCACTACCGCACGAGGTAAGGCAACCCTTACACTAGGCACATGCCCGAGATCCTCTCCTTCTCCGCCGCCCTGCGCGAGCGCTCGTCGGGATCGCACTCCCGCAGCGAGACCGCCGGCTTCATGTCCGACCTCCTGAAGGGCGAGGGCTCACGCGAGGACTACATCTCCCTCGTCGCGCAGCACTACTTCATCTACGAAGCGCTCGAAGGAGCCGCCGAGCGCATGCGGCAGGATCCGGTGGCGGCGGTCTTCCTCAGCGACAAGCTCACGCGACTCCCCGCGCTGGAAGCCGACCTGGAGTTCCTGCTCGGTGGCGACTGGCGCGAGCAGATCGTGCCGCTGCCCACCACCGTGCGCTACGTCGAGCGCATCCGCCAGGTGGGTGCCACGTGGGCGGGCGGCTTCATCGCCCACCACTACACCCGCTATCTCGGCGACCTCTCCGGCGGGATCTTCATCGGCCGGGTGATGGCCCGTCGGTTCGGCTTCGAGACGAACGGCATCGGGTTCTACCTGTTCGACGACATCGCCGACCCGTCCGCATTCAAGGACGTCTACCGCGAGCAGCTCGACGCCGCCCCGTGGGACGACGCGGAGCGTGAGCGTGTGATCGACGAGGTGCTCCTCGCCTATCGATTCAACACCGAGCTCTTCGAGGACCTCGACCGGGCCCGCGCCGCCGCCTGATCCCTCTTCCGTCAGGTCTTCGGCAGCTCGGGCGTCGATGCCGCCAGCCAGGCGTCGCGCATGAACCGGCGCACGTCTTCGTCCACCCGGATGTCCCGTGGCCGTAGGTCGCGTGACAGGTACAGGCCGTCCAGGGACGTCAGTCGACTCAACGCCACGTACGTCTGCCCCGGCGCGAACGCCCCGGATCCGAGGTCGATGATCGCCCGCTCATACGTCTTGCCCTGCGACTTGTGGATCGTGACCGCCCAGGCGAGACGCAGCGGGAACTGGGTGAACTCGGCGACCACGTCGCGGGTGAGCTTCTTGGTGTTCTGGTCGTAGGCGTAGCGGAATCGCTCCCACACGGCGGGCTCGACGTCGACCTCCTCGCCGTCGATGTCGACGCGCACAGCGCTGCCGAGGATGCGCGTCACCGTGCCGATGGTGCCGTTCACCCAGCGCGGCGGCTCGCCGGACATGGCGGTGTCGTTGCGCAGGAACATCACCTGCGCCCCGACCTTCAGCTTCAGTTCGCTCTCGGCGGGCAGGGCGGCTTCACCGCGTCCGAAGTCGCCGCTCACCTCGGCCCGCGCGGTCTGCTCCTTGCCGGGCAGCGCACTCAGGTGCTGGCTGTTGATCTTGTTCACGATGTCGTTGCGCGTCGCGAGGGTGATCATGGGCACCTCGCCCGGCTCCGGCTCCGGGGGCGTGCGTCGTCCCTGCGTGTTCAGCACGCCCGCGATCTCCGCCGTGACGCGGCCGTAGCGCACGGCGTTGAGCATCGATTTGAAGCCGTCGTCGGACTGCCGGTGGATCTGCACCAGCTCCCGCACGTGCAGTTCGGCACGGGTATCGACCTGGAACAGCCCCTCCTGGTCGGAGAGCCCCGATCCCCCCGCCCAGACCTTGGCATCGAAGAACCAGAACGAGCGGTAGTGGTCCTGGACGTAGCGGGCCTCGTCGCCGCGGGGCGGGACGGGAGCGAGCTGGTAGGGGTCACCGAACATGACGACCTGGACACCGCCGAAGGGTTCCCCCCTGCGCCCCCTGGCCTGGCGCAGGGAGCGATCGATCGCGTCCATCAGGTCGGCGTTGACCATCGAGATCTCGTCGATCACCAGCGTCTCGATGGCGTTCAGGATGCGCCGGGTCGCGTCGTTCTGGTCGATGTCGGCGTCGCCGATCAGACCGATCGGCAGACGGAAGAGGGAGTGGATCGTCTGGCCCTCGACGTTGAGCGCCGCGACGCCCGTCGGAGCGCAGATGGCGATCTGCTTCTTCGTGTTCCAGGCGAAGTGCTGCAGCAACGTCGACTTCCCGGTGCCGGCGCGACCGGTGATGAAGACGTGCTCGCCGGTGTCCTCGATGAGCCGGAACAGCTCTTGCTGCTCCTCGGACAGGGCGGGAAGGGACACGGCACTCACAGGGGCAGTGGACGGAAAACGGGGCGCCACCCATGCTATGTCCCGGCATCCGCGCCCGGCCGCCGACGCTCGGCGTCCCCCCAGGACGCACTCCTAGACTGGCGCCATGGAGCGGGCCAGGTCGAGCGCGCCCCGGCGGTCACGCCTGGGCGTCGATCTCGCGATGCTCGCGGTGGTCGGGCTCATGCTCGTCGCAGCGATCGGTGCCGGAGGCGCCACGCTGTACCAGCAGTTCTACGGCCCGTCCGCGTTCGTGACCCGCTACCTCGACCTGCTCTCCTCCGGACGCGCCGCGGACGCACTACGGGTGCCCGGCGTCGCGATCGACCGCGAGATCCTCGAGGAGTCCGGCATCGACCCGACCGCGTCCGAGGCCATGCTGCGCCGCGCCGCACTCGCACCGCTGACCGATGTGAAGGTGGAGTCGGAGGAGCAGGCCGAAGGCGGCACCGCCGTCACGGTCAGCTACGAGGCGAGCGGTCACGCCGGCACCAGCACCTTCCTGATCGAACAGGACGGCTGGGCGGGCGTCACCCCGAACTGGCGCTTCGCGGAGAGTCCGCTGGCCGTCGTCGAGCTCACGGTCCGCGGCGTGGATCAGTTCGCCGTGAACGGCTTCGAGGTCGACCGACGGCAGGTGTCCGCAGCGGGCGCCGAGGCCGACGCGATCGAACCGCTGCCGCTGCTCGTGTTCACCCCGGGACTGTACGCCGTGACGGTGGACACCCCGATCGCGACGGCCTCCGGACACGGTGTGCTCGCGGACACCCCGCTCGCCGTCACTCCACTCGATGTGCAGACCACGCCGACAGACGAATTCGTCGAGGTCGTGCAGCAGCGGGTCGAGGAGTTCCTCACCGCGTGCACCACGCAGGACGTGCTCCTGCCGACCGCCTGCCCCTTCGGCCTGCGGGTCACGGACCGCATCTCGTCGCCGCCGAAGTGGTCCATCGCGACGCAGCCTCAGGTCACGGTCACGCCCGACGGCGGACAGTGGCAGATTCCCACGACCGATGCCGTCGCGCACGTCGAAGTCGAGATCCAGTCGCTCTTCGACGGCTCCATCGACCCCGTATCGGAAGACGTGCCGTTCCAGCTCAACGGCACCATCGCGATCCTGCCCGACGGTTCCGCGTCCATCAAGATCGGCTCACCGGGCGAACCTCCCGTCGACTGACGGATTCACCCGCGGGCCTCAACGCCTCTCGCGCTCCTCGCGACGCTGGTCCTGAGCGGCGAGCTCGGCCAACCTGGTGTTGTACTCCTCGAGTTCCCTGTCTCCGGTGCGGTCCGCATGCCGGTCGCGCCGACGCTGCAGCTTCGTGTCGCTGCGGCTCCACTGGATCGCGACCGTGATGGCCAGGATCAAGGTCGGGATCTCGCCGATGGACCAGGCGATGCCGCCGCCGACGTACTGGTCCTGCAACGGATCAGCCCCCCAGTCACGGCCCATCGATCCGAACCACTCCGCGACCATCAGCCCCTCCTGCATCATGATCGCGATGCCGAAGAAGGCGTGCATCGCCATGACGGCGATCAGCGTGATGAGGCGGCCGGGGTAGGGAAGTCGGTACGGCACCGGGTCGGCACCGATCAGGCTCATCACGAACAGGTAGCCCGAGATCAGGAAGTGGATCACCATCCACTCATGACCGATGTGCTCGACCATCGCCCACCGCACCAGGTCGGTGAAGTAGAACGCCCACAGCGACAGGATGAAGATGGCCGCGGCGACGAACGGATGGGTGACGACTCGGGCGAACGGCGAATGCACGGCCCACATGATCCACTCGCGCCCACCGCGCGTACCGTCGTCGCGCTTGTGGATCGCGCGCAGGGCGAGCGTGATCGGGGCACCCGAGACCAGCAGCAGTGGGATGGCCATCGACAGCATCATGTGGCCCATCATGTGGATGCTGAACAGGTACTCCTGGTACGCGTTGAGCGGGCCGCAGGTCACCCAGAAGAGCATGAGCAGCCCGAGCACCCAGAAGACCGTGCGATGGATCGGCCAGCGATCTCCGCGCAGACGCAGGCGCCGGACGCCGGCGAGGTAGAAGAACAGGCCGAAGGCCGCGACGACGATCCAGAGCACATCGAAGTCCCACGCCGTGAACCAGCGTTCGAGCGTCAACTCGGGCGGCAGCGTCGACCCGGTGAGGATCTGGGCGGGCGTCTGCGCGAACGCGGCGACCTCACCGGTGGGAGGGGGCGTGCGCGCGAGCGCAGCAGCGGCGCCGGACGCGAACCCCATCAGCGCGACTTCGCACAGGACGAGGAGCCAGAACCAACCCGCCGCACGCTGTCCGGCGAGCTTCGGGATGAGGCGAGCGCGGTACCAGGCGCCGAGCAGTCCCATGCCGCCCAACAGCGCGGCTTTCGCGAGCACGATCCAGCCGTATTGTGTCGTCCACAGCGCGTCCCAGCTTCCGACGGCCACGATCGACCGGGTAAATCCGGAGAAGGCGACCACCGCGAACGCCGCGATCGCGAGGGAGGAGTAGCGTCCGACGAGTCGAGCGGTGTCGACGTCACCGCGCCCGCGGAGCAGCACGAGGAGCAGGAGCCCACCCAGCCAGACCGCGGCACCGACGGTGTGCAACAGGATCGAGTTGACGGCCATGTTGTGGCCTGCGAGGTCGCCCGCGTGCCCCTGCGTCGCGAGGGGGATGAAGGACGCCGCGGCGAGCAGTGCGGTGATGAGCGTGGGCGTCCACGAGCGCCAGGCGAAGGCGAGCACCGTGATGATCGCGCCGAAGATCGTCGTGATGAGCCAGGACTGTCCCAGCGGCAGCTCCAACAGGAAGCGGCCGAGCTGCGTGCCGAACTCCCGCTCGATGCTGAGCTTCGGGTTGAAGGCGGCCATGAACGCGAGGAACCCGGCGAGGCCCGCGGAGACCGTGAAGACGGCAGCACCGACGGAGGCGATGTTCAGCGCCGCATCGAAGGAGCGCTCCCCTGCGCGCAGGCCGAACAGCGCGAGGACGAGAGAGCCGAGCATGACGGCGGCCGACATGTTCATCACGAGTTTCGCGAGCGGGGTGCCCCAGAGCACGATCGGCCCCGGATCCTGCAGCAGCGGTGCATCGGCCCCGCCCCCGACGAGGAGCGCCACCACCAGGGCCACCAGCGCGGCGACGAGGAGGATGACCACCCCGGCGATTCGATACGCCGAAATCCGACTCGTCGACTCGCTGCGGGAACTCACCCCTCCAGCCTAGGCGCGCCGGGAGGGGCGAAAGCACGAAGGCCGCTCCCGTCGGAACGGGAGCGGCCTTCGAAGAGGTGCGGTCTGCTTACTTGACGGCAGCCTTGAGCTTGGAGCCAGCGGTCACCTTGACGCGCTTGCCGGCCGGGATCTTGATCTCGGCGCCGGTCTGCGGGTTGCGGCCCGTGCGAGCAGCGGTGTCGACCTGCTCGAAGGAGATCCAGCCCGGGATGGAGACCTTGCTGCCCTTGGCAACAGCGTCGGAGACCGTGGCGAACAGCGAGTCGAGGACACCGGAGACGGTGGCCTGGCTCTGGCCCGTGGCGCTAGCGATGCTCGCGACGAGCTCGGTCTTGGTGATGGACTTGTCAGCCATGTCATCCTCCAGCGACGAGATCCCGTCGCATCGTTGTGGGTATCGGGGCGGGTGCCCCTGGTCTAGTGACCGCCTCGAATGTATCAACGACCACCCACATATCCGCGTCATTTCGCGGGTTTTGGGCAATTACTGGGCGTGTCGCGTCACATTCGTCACTCCAGTCACAGTTTTGGGGAGCTCACGCGGTGCGCGCGCGGGCTGACGCAGAACTCTCGGGGTGAGGAGATCTCTCGCTGGTGAGGAGAACTCGCGGGATGAAGGAGCAGTCGCAGGGTGAGGAGAACTCGCGGGATGAAGGAGATCTCACGGAATGAAGGACCAGATGCGGAATGCACTCCTTCATTCCGTGAGTTCTCCTTCGCAACGCGAGGCGTGAGTCCAAGGAAGCAGGCGATCAGGAGGGGGCGATCAGGAGAGGTGGGCGCCCTGCGCCACGGCCTCCATGATCACGGACTGCACCTCGGACCAACGGTGCATGACCTGTTCGTAGCTGAAGCGCAGCACGCGGTAGCCCCGGAGGACCAGCTGCGCGTCGTGAGCGATGTCCTTGTCCCGCTGCTCCCCGGTGTGGGTCGCACCATCGATCTGGATCACCAGTCGATCACCGATGAGGAGATCCACCCGCCGATCGAGGCACCAGGCTTGTGGCAGCATACGGAGCCCCAGCCAGCGGAGCCGATGGATCACGATGGTCTCCAGCCCCGAGTCCGCGAACGGTCGCGCCCTCTCGAGCAGCGCTCGTGCCGGCGCCGGAAGATCGAGGCCACGGAGGCGCGCGGCATCGACGTACCCCTTGTTCATGGCCGACTCCCAGATGACCAGGGCGGTCTCGAACGGCTGGCATTGCGCGATCACGGCCAGCACGTTGAGCAGTTCATCCACCGTCGCGTCGGGGGGACGAGGGACCACCGGTTTCGACCAGTGCACGACGACCTGGGACGGCACCCGGATCCGCGCCGCGTTCGGGCGGGCAGCGACGTGCAGTGGCGTCTTCTCCGGAATCCAGAGTCCTCGCCTCTCCGCCGCCGTGACACAACTGAGCACGACACCGTGAGCCGCCGCCCCGACGATCTGGGGGTCGGCATCCGGCAAGGCCACCCACCCCTGCCGCACGGTGACGACCTCGAGACGCTCCTTCGACCGCCGGAGCGAGTGCGCACTCACCCCGGCCGCGCGCAGAGTGCGCACCCGCGCGACCCCTCCACGACGCCACAGCTCATCCACGGGATCCATCGGACGATCCTGCCTCCAGCGGGCGCGCGCACGCCGCCCGATCACCGGCAGAAGGGCAGAGCTCGATCGCCGAGGCTTCGGTGCAGGAACAGACCCCTGAAGGAGATCTCACTGAATGAAGGAGTGGATCCAGCGTTCGCTCCTGCAATTCGCGAGAAGTCCTTCAGAACGCGCGGGGCGGGACAGGAGGGCAGCAGGCAGGAGCGAGGCAGGGAGTGAGGGCAACAGGAGGGAGGGATGGATGCAGGGAGGGTGGAGACGCGAAAGGGGCGAGGATCCGAAGATCCTCGCCCCTTTCGGCTGTCTGCTGAGACTTACCAGCTCGACTTGGTCACGCCGGGCAGCTCGCCACGGTGTGCCATGTCACGGAAGCGGACACGCGAGATGCCGAACTTCGTGAGGACACCGCGGGGGCGGCCGTCGATGACGTCGCGCGAACGCACGCGAGCAGGCGACGCGTTGCGCGGCAGCTTCTGCAGGCCGACGCGTGCGGCCTCGCGGGCCTCGTCGGTGGCGTTCGGGTCGACCAGGGTCTTCTTCAGCTCGGCGCGACGCTCTGCGTAACGCTCGACGATGACCTTGCGCTGCTCGTTGCGAGCGATCTTGCTCTTCTTAGCCATTGATCAACGCTCCTCTCGGAATTCGACGTGCTGACGGATGACCGGGTCGTACTTCTTGAGCACGAGGCGGTCGGGGGTGTTGCGGCGGTTCTTCTTCGTCACGTAGGTGTAACCCGTGCCTGCCGTCGAACGCAGCTTGATGATCGGACGTACGTCCTGAGCCTTCTTGGCCATTAGAGCTTCACACCCTTCGCCTGGAGGTCCTTGACCACGTTCTCGATGCCGCGGACGTCGATCACCTTGATGCCCTTGGCGGACACGTTGAGCGTGATCTTACGACCGAGCGACGGGACGAAATAGGTCTTCTTCTGCACGTTCGGGTCGAAGCGGCGCTTCGTCCGGCGGTGCGAGTGCGAGACGTTGTGACCGAAGCCGGGAACAGCTCCGGTCACCTGGCACACTGCTGCCATGATGGTGACTCCTTCTATACCGTGAGGCCGGACGGCCCCACCCAAGATCCCTTGTCTGCACGCAACCCGACCCGCCGATCTCTCGGCCGCGGAAGGAGAAGCATGCGAACTGCGCACAGGAGTGTGCGCAGACAAAGAGTCATTTTAGCACGGCGGTGATTCAGACTCGGACGGCTTCGATCAGCAGGGCCGCCCCCGGATCCAGCAGCGGCAACGGCACACCGACGGACTCGAAGAAGGCACCGGATCCCTCCACCCCGGAGTCGATCCACGCGGGGTCAGCAACCTGGTGTCGTGCGACGTTCCCGAGATCCTCCCGCATCCGCAGGCGATACCGCTGCGTCGCCGGCAGACCGGGGATCCGCGTGCGCGGAGTGAAGCCGTCGACGGACGTACCCAGGCGCACCCAGGCGTAGACGGCACGCGAGCCGTCGACCGCGACCACACCGTGCAACAGCGTCTGGTCATCGACCTCATCGGCGCGCACCGTAACCCCCGAGTGCAGCAGCGGACGCAGCTCGCGATACAGCGCCGCCCAACGAGCCAGCGTCGCGCGCTCGGCATCCGTGCAGCGGGTGATGTCCCACTCGATGCCGGCGTGACCGAACAGCGCCGTGGTCATGCGGAAGGGCAGCGACGCCGACCGATGGGTCGTCTCGGCGATCGGCGGCCCGACGTGCGAGCCCACGAGTTCGGGAGGGAGGAGGGTGCCGGTCCACCGCTGGATGAGCTGACGCTCCACGGGATCGTTCGAGTCCGAGGCCCACACGCGCTGTGTGCGCTGCACGACCCCGAGGTCGACACGGGCGCCGCCACTCGCGCAGGACTCGATCTCCAGAGCGGGATGTCTCCCGCGCAGCGCGTCGAGCAGGGCGTAGAAGGCGGCCGTCTGCGCGTGCACGGACGCGCGTCTTGTGTGCGGTGAGACGGCCGCGTGCAGGTCGCGGTTGTGATCCCACTTGATGAAGTCGACGCCGATCTCCGAGACCAGGGCGTCGATGCGTTCGAGCAGGTGAGCGGCCGCGGCGGGGTTGGCGAGGTCGAGCACCTTCTGATGCCGCCACGTGGCCGAGTCCGCCGAGGCCTGGAGCACCCAGTCAGGATGCTGCGCGGCGAGCTCGGACACCGGGTTCACCATCTCGGGTTCGAACCACAGGCCGAACTGCATCCCGAGCGAATGCACGTGATCCGCGAGAGGTCGGAGGCCGTCGGGCCACTTGGCATCGTCGATGAACCAATCGCCGAGTCCCGAGCGATCATCGGGTCGTCCGCGGAACCAGCCGTCGTCGAGCACGAAGCGCTCGACGCCGACGGTTGCCGCGGCCTCGGCGAGCTCGATGATCTTCGCGGGGTCGTGGTCGAAGTAGACCGCCTCCCACGTGTTCAGCACCAGCGGTCGCGGCGTCGCGGGGTGACCGGGGAACGAGCGCACCGTCCGGTGCAGACGCGACGACACGGAGTCGAGCCCGCTCCCGCCGTAGGTGAGGAACACCCGCGGCGACACGTAGGTCTCCCCCGCACCCAGTCGGATCTCGCCCGGCAGCAGCAACTCTCCCCCACCGAGAACCGCACCGTGCACTCCGGCACCCTCGGGAAGCCGCTCGACACCGACCTCCACGTCGCCGCTCCACGCGACGTGCGCTGTCCACAGCTCGCCACGGCGGAAGCCGAATCCGTCGGTGCCGACCGCGGTCAGATAGGGGGCGTCGTGGCCGCCGCGACCGCGGCGCAGCTGACGCAGATGCACACCGTGACGCAGGGCACCCCGCTGCGGGCGGCGCTCTCCCGTCCATCGTCCGGTGTGGTCGAGAATCTCGGTCGCGTGCGCGGGGATCGGCAGCAGGATGCGGGCGGCCAGCAGGTCCAGCGGCACCGCGTCATCGGCGGCTGTGCTCGTGACCGACAGCTGCGCGGTGAGCACGCCATCGACATCCAGCGCGAGGTCGAGCACGGCGGTGGCCTCGGCCTCGGCATCCGCGAACTCCGCCCGCAGCGATGTCGCCGAGACCTCCCACCCGCTCGTCCGCAGCAACGGGGCGCTGTGCAACCCCGCCCTATGCCAGGCGAGCGCCGGTGCACCCGACCATCCGTCGGCTTCGACGGCGAGCAGTGGGAAGGTGCGCGGAACGTCGAAAGAGCTGAAGGTCACAGCGCCGGTCGATGACGACACGAGAGCGTCTAGGTCGAGCGGGTCGAGCGCCGCTCCCCAGTGCAGTACCCGGGCGGCCGCCGTGTCGATGACGACACTCACACCGCCCGAGGTCAGGTGGACCGTTTCTGACATGTCTCTCCAGACGCGAAGAGGAGGCCCGCCCCGTGCGAACGGGGGCGGGCCTCCGAGGGTATTACTCCTTGACGGGGATCGACGCCGCCTTGAGCGCGTCGACGGTCGCCGTCTGGCCCTTCTCGATCGCGTCGAGCAGGGTTCCGCTGCCGCTGACAGCAGCCTTGAAGCCGTCCGAGATGTCCGCATAGGTCTGGGTCATGGTCGGACCCCACGCGAAGTCGGGGGAGACCTGGGTGGCGGCATCGGCAAAGATGTCGTAGATCTTCTGCCCGCCGTAGAACTCCACGCCCTCACTGAAAACCGGCAAAGCGAGTCCCGCCGTCGTGGCGGGATAGAGGTTGGCCGCGTCGGCGAGCGCAGTCAGCGCCTCATCCGACGTGTTGAGCCACAGCGCGAACGTGGTCGCCTCGTAGAGGTGTTCGCTGCCCTTGAGCACGGCGGTCGAGGATCCACCCCAGTTCCCGGCCGCGGTCCCGCCGTCCTTCCACTGCGGGAGCGGAGCGACCGCCCACGAGCCCGCGGTGTCGGGGGCACCGCTGGAGATGGAGTTGGCACCCCACACCGCGGAGTTCCAGGTCCAGACTTCGCCCGAGTTGTAGGCGTTGTTCCACTCGTCGGTCCAGGCGGGCACCGTCGCGACGAGGTCGTCGTCGAGCATGCCCTGCCAGAAGTCCGCGACCGTGGTCGTGGCGTCGTCTGCGAGCGTGACGGTCCAGCCCTCGTCGTCGCTCGCGAACCATTGGGCGCCGTCCTGCCACGCGAAGCCGGCGAACTGGTTGATGTCCGACTGTGAGAAGTTGGTGATGTAGCCGCCGAGGTCGCGGATCTTCACGGCGGCCTCACGGTACTCGTCCCAGGTGGTGGGGATGGCGATGCCGTTCTGCTCGAACAGGTCGGCGCGGTAGAACAGCGCCATGGGCCCGGTGTCCTGCGGAACGCCGTACACACCGTCGGTGCCGAGCGTCACCTGCCCCCAGGCCCAGTCGACGAACTGATCCTCGGCTGCGACGACATCTGCGCACGCACTGAGATCCTCGAGGCCGTCCTGCACGAGGAAGTTCGGCAGAGCGTCGTACTCGATCTGTCCGAGGTCGGGGGCGTCGCCGGCCTTTATCTGGTTGAAGAAGTTCTGATACGTGCCGCCGTTGCCGTTGGGTCCGGTCTGCACCTTCACCTGGATCTCGGGGTTGGCATCGTTCCAGATCTTCACGACGTCTTCGATGCCGGGGATCCAGGAGGTGAACTCGAGCGTGACGTCACCGTCGGCCGGGGTGCAGGAAGCTGCGGCGTCGCCGCCTCCGGTGCTGTCTCCGCCGCCGGCGGAGCAGCCTGCGAGCGCGAACGCCGAGATGGCGATGACGGCCGCTGCCTTCTTCTTCGAATGCTGCATTTCGATCCCTTTCATGGATGCGATGGGGTGATGCGGGGATGGAGCGTCACGCGGGAGATCCGGGTGACGACCTGCTCACTTCAGGGCGCCGGCGCCCAGTCCGTTGCGCCAGAAGCGCTGGAGCAGGAGGAATGTCACGATCAGCGGGATGACCGACAGCAGGGCGCCGATCAGGACGAGACCGCGGAGTTCGGGGAGCTGGTTCAGCTGGTTGTTCCAGTTGTAGAGGCCGAAGACGACGGGGAAGAGCTCTTCACTGCGCAGCATGATCATCGGCAGGAAGAAGTTGTTCCAGATGGCCACGAACTGGAAGAGGAACATCGTCACCAGAGCCGGGGTCATCAGACGGATGCTGACAGTGAAGAAGGTGCGGATCTCTCCCGCCCCGTCGAGGCGGCTCGCCTCGAGGAGTTCGTCCGCCACCGAGGAGGCCGCGAAGATGCGCGCGAGGTAGACGCCGAACGGGCTCACGATCGAGGGGAGGAAGACCGACCAGAACGTGTTGGTCAGCTGCGCTTGGCTGAAGATCAGGAACAGCGGCAGCGCGAGAGCCGTCGCGGGGACGAGCACTCCTCCCAGCACGATGTCGAACAGCAGGTCGCGGCCGGGAAAGCGGTACTTGGCGAGCGCGTAGCCCGCCATGGCCGCCAGAAGCGTGGCGATGGCTCCGCCGAGAGCGGCGTAGAGCATCGAGTTGCCCAGCCAGCGCAGGTACACGCCGTCCCGGTAGGTGAACAGCTCAGCGATGTTGTCGAAGAGGTGGAAGTCGGCGAACCACAGCGGTGCGGTGGTGAGGATGTCGCCGGTCTCCTTGCTGGAGGCGACCAGCAGCCACCACAGCGGAAGCAGGAAGTAGACCGTGAACACGGCCATGATCAGCATGGCACCCGTGCGGGAGATGCCCGATTCCCGAGCGGTGCTGCGGCGCCGGCCGGGCGCGACGATCGACGCGGTGGTCATGCGTTCTGCTCCTTGCGCTGCATGTACTTCATGAACCCGAACGACAGCACGAACGTCGTCACGGCGAGCACGACCGAGAAGGCAGCCGCCAGGTTGGTGTTCGGGATGGACGCCGTGGCGTACACGGTCATGTTCGGGGTGAAGGTGCTGGTCACGGCCGAACTGAACGAGCGGAACACCTGGGGTTCGGCGAGCAATTGCAGGGTGCCGATGATCGAGAAGATCGCGGTCATCACGATCGCGGGCCGCACCAGCGGGATCTTGATCGACCAGGCGATCCGCCATTGGCTGGCACCGTCGAGACGGGCCGCTTCGTAGAGCTCCTGCGGGATCGACAGCAGTGCCGAGTAGATGATCAGCATGTTGTACCCGACATAGACCCAGGTCACGACGTTCGCGATCGACCACAGGACCAGGTCGGCGCCGAGGAAGTCGATGTTCTTGGTGATCGCGGTGAAGGGCGAGAGGTTGGGCGAGAAGAGCGAGCCCCACATGATCGCGGCGATCACACCCGGCACCGCGTAGGGCACGAAGAACGCCAGACGGAAGAAGCGCTTCCCGCGCACGAGAGGCGAGTCCAGCAGCAGGGCGAACAGCAGGGCGAGGCCCAGCATGACGGGCACCTGCACGACACCGAACAGCAGCATGCGCCCCATCGAGCTCCAGAAGGCCTCGTTCTGGAAGACGAGCATGTACTGCGTGAGGCCTCCGAACACCTGCTCGGCCTTGCCGAAGGTGCCGTCGCGTTCGACGACGAGCAGGGACTGCCAGAACGCGTAGGCGATCGGCACGACGTAGAACAGTGCGAACAGAACGCCGAACGGCACGATCAAGAAGGCGATTGCCCCCTTGTGCGGGACGCGCCGGCGGGCTCGCGCCGCGGCGGGCGCAGAGACCGCCGAGGCGGTGAGCGTGGTGGTCATACATCCTCCTTGATGATGCGGACCGCTCCGGCCGGCACGATGCCGGTGGCGGGGGCGTCCGTGACGAACTCATGACCGGACGCCGTGACCTCGGCGTCGATCGACCCGTGATTGACGACGAACAGGAAGCTGCCGGTGTCCCCGACCCGTCGGACGATCTCGACGTCCGGCCCCGCGCCCGGCGCCCGTGCGGCACCGGCGGCGACGGCGATCCGCGTCATCAGCCCGGCGTAGTCCGCTCGCGAGAGCTGGGTGGAGAGGAACCAGGCCGCGCCGTCGCCGGCCGCCCGCCGCGTGATCGCCGGACCTCCGGCAGCGGGGCCGTCGACGAACGATGCGACCACCTCGGCGTCGGTCGCCGCGAGCCGCTCGCTCCAGACGGTGCCCGTCGTGCCGTCGGTGAGGGTGACGACCTCGCCCGGGCGCAGCGGAGCGAACTCCTCGGAGCGGATGCCCAGCAGATCGCGGAACGCCCCCGGATACCCGCCGGTGCGCACGCGATCCTCTTCGTCGACGATGCCGCTGAAGAAGGTGATGAGCGCGACGGCACCGCCCTCGACCGCGCGTGCGATGGCCGCTGCGTCCGCATCGCTGAGGAGGTGCAGGGCCGGCACGATGAGCAGACGGTAGCCGTCGAGGTCGCCGCCGGGGCGCACGACGTCGGTGGTCAGACCCGCATCCGACAGCGCCGCGTGAGCCGCATGCACCTGTCCGAGGTAGGTCAGCGCCTCGCTCGGACGCCCTTCGTTCTCGGACGCCCACCAGCTCTCCCACGAGAAGAGCAGCGCGGTGTCCGCGACGACTCGGGTACCGGCGACCTCACCGAGGCGATCGAGCAGGCCACCCAGTTCGACGACCTCACGCCACTGGTTCGAGTCCTCACCGGCGTGGGGAACCAGGGCGGTGTGGAACTTCTCCGCACCCTGCGTCGAAGCCCGCCATTGGAAGAAGCAGATCCCGTCGGCACCGCGAGCGAGGTGGGAGGCGATGTTGCGCCGCATCTCCCCCGGCGACTTGGCGAGGTTGTACGGCTGCCAGTTCACCGCACCCGTCGACGTCTCCATCAGTAGCCAGGGCTCCCCCTGCGCGAGGCCGCGCGTGAGGTCGGCAGCGAACGAGAGCTCCCCGCGGGCGTCGTCGAGACGGCGGTCGAGATAGTGGTCGTTGGCGATCAGATCCATGTCCCCCGCCCAGGTCCAGTAGTCGAGGTTGCGAATGTGCGCGGTGACCATGAAATTCGTCGTGACCGGAATGCTGCTCCGCTCCCGCAGGATCGCGGCCTCCGCCCGGTACAGCGCGAGCTGCTCGTCGGAGCTGAACCGCTGGAAGTCGATCATCTGCCCGGGGTTGCGCAGGGACAGGGCCTGCGCGGGCGGACGCACGTCCTCGAAGTCGCTGTACCGCTGGCTCCAGAACGTCGTCCCCCATGCGCGGTTCAGCGCGTCGATGTCGTCGTAGCGCTCACGCAGCCAGACACGGAACGCTTCGGCGCTCACGTCGCAGTAGCAGAGCGCGTTGTGACAGCCCAGTTCGTTCGACACGTGCCACAGCGACACCGCGGGGTGATCGCCGTAGCGCTCGACCACTTTCGTCACGACGTCGGCGGCATAGGCGCGAAAGAGCGGAGAGCTCGGGCAGTACCCTTGGCGACCGCCCTGCTGGAACACAGTGCCGTCCACGCCGACGGGAAGCATCTCGGGGTGGCGAGCCGTGACCCACGGGGCGGGCGAGGCCGTGCCGGTGCCGAGGTTGATGCGGATCCCGCTCGCGTGCAGAAGACCGATGATCTCGTCCAGCGCGCTGAAGTCCCAGACGCCCGGTGCCGGGTTGATCGACGACCAGCCGAAGATGTTGATTGCGACGAGGCCGACGCCCGCCTGCGTCATGAGGCGCACGTCCTCGGGCCACACGCTACGGTCCCACTGCTCGGGATTGTAGTCGCATCCGAACACGAGGCCGCGCCCTGCGGAGAGGGCGGCGATGCGGTCAGACACGGCGGCGGCCATACGATGACGCTCCTTTGCGACGATGTGTGCACGTGCACAGAATCAGTCGCGGAAACACTGATCGGGATTTTCTGTGAACGTGCACACATCGTCGCATGTCGCCGTGGGGGTCGTCAAGTCCGGGTCGCTAGGCTGTCGATCATGACCACTTCCGCTCGCCGCCGCAGCACCGTGCACGACGTGGCACGGGTGGCCGGGGTGTCGAGGGGAACCGTGAGCCGCGTGATCAACGGCGGCTATGTGTCCGACGCCGCTCGGTCGGCGATCGAAGAGGCGATCCGCGAGGTCGGTTACGTTCCCAACACCGCGGCGCAGAACCTGGTGCGCCAGCGCACCCAGGCCATCGCCTTCATCGTGCACGAGCCGCACGCGCTGTTCCTCGAAGATCCGAACATCGGCGCCATCATGCTCGGCACCAACGAGACCCTCTCCGAAGCGGACTATCAGATGGTCTGCCTCGTCGTGGACTCGGTGCGCGATACGGAGCGCGTCGCCCGCTACCTCAACGGCGGCTTCGTGGACGGCGCCGTGATCGTCTCAGCCCGCGCGCAGGATCCGATCACGAATGCCGTCATGCGTCTGGATCTTCCGGTCGCCTACGTGGGCCACCCCCCGGATGTGGATGCAGCCTGGGTCGGCGTCGACAACCGCGGAGCCGCGAAAGCCGTGACCTCACGCCTGATGGCGACCGGACGCAGACGAGTCGGCATGATCGCCGCGGCTCTCGACCGTGACTCCGGCACTGATCGCCTCGCGGGATTCACCGATGCCTTGGGTGCCGACTTCGACCCGGACCTCGTCGAGGAGGCGCCGCTGTACTCGTACGCCGACGGGGCCGCGGCGATGACGCGACTGCTCGACCGCGCGCCCGACATCGACGGGGTCTTCGGTGCCTCCGATGCCGTCGCCGCCGGAGCGATGCTGGCGTTGCGCGAAGCCGGCCGCCGTGTTCCCGAGGACGTCGGCGTCGTGGGCTTCGACAACAGCTCATGGGCGACCAGGACCACACCGCCGCTGTCGACCGTCGACCAACCGGCGGAAGGACTCGGCGCGGCCGCCGCAGCCGCTGTGCTCGCCCAGTTGCGCGAAGATCAGCGTCCGCGCGTGGGGATCATGTTGCCGACGCCGGTCGTGTGGAGAGATTCCGCCTGAGCCCCTCTCCCCCACCGGAACGGCGACACGGTGGGGTCGGCATCGATCCAGAAGCGCCAGGGGAAGGCAGCGGTCCCGGCGACGCCCGCGACGCCGACCCTGGGGCCGCGCACCACATCGTCCCGCGGCTCGCCGAGCCACAACTCGGCCCTCGCCCCGTGCCGTTCCTCGCCGGTGATGGCGTCGATGCCGTCATGCAGGGGATGCCGCAACCCCACGGCCTGCCCGAGACGACCGGGCCCACGCGCCAGATCCCGTCGGGCGATGCGGCTGAGCGGCAGCGTCGCACCTCGGCGCCGTGCCGCGGCATCCGCTCCGATCACGATCTCCCCCGCACGCAGCAGCACGCCGTCGCCCTGCCCGATCGGCCCGCACACCACGTTGACGCAGGAGTGGATGCCGTGACTCAGATACACGTAGAGATGTCCGGGCTCGCCCCACATGGTGGCGTTGCGCGGCGTGCGTCCCATCCGCGCGTGGGATCCGGGGTCGGCGATCTCGCCGGTGCCCTGCCCGTGGTAGGCCTCGACCTCGGTGATGCGCAGTCGCACCTCGACAGGTCCGCGTTCGTCCGTCGCGGGGGCGAACGTCCGAAGCTCGGCCCCGAGCAGGAGCGGCGCGACCTCGACCGCCGAGCCGCTCAGGTCCGCACGGACCGCTCGACGCAGACCATCCTGCTGCGGCATCTCAGAACCGCGGGGCCGTCTGGCACCAGGAGGCATCGAAGCCGGTGAGGGCGACCATCTCCTTGCCGCTCTCCATGTCGATGAGGTGCGTCTCGACCTGCTCGGGCAACGGCAGCAGCATTCCGTCGTAGGGGTTGTTCGCGAGGTCGGGCGCGATCGCCACGGCCGCATACTGACCACTCGGGGAGGCGCACGCCTGCAGGATCGAATCGGTCGCCCCGATCTCGACCAGCGGGGTGGCTTTGCCGTCGTCGTCCACGCGGATGACGGCCTGTCCGATCGGGAGTCCCGCATCGTCACGGGCGACGACGTGCCGGAGCGTGCCACCGGGGAACGGGGTGATGGAGGTCGCCGTCCCGTAATCGGGGTCGGATGCTGCGAGCGGCTGCTCCGATCCGTCCGCGAGGTTCAGTTCGACGACGGCCCCGTCGAGGCGCTCCACGATGGCGGTGTAGGTGCCGCGGGAGATGCCCTGGATCATGGCGGCGAGACCGAGGGACTGCACGCCCGCGTCGCTCGAGCGGTCCACGAGGGACAGTGCACCGTCGAAGTCGATGAACAGCACGGCGGCGCTGTCGGGCACGAACTGCCACACGAAGACACTCGCCTCCGCACCGGCGACATCGATCACCTGCGGCTCGTCCTTGCCGCTCAGCGACTGGGTGACGAGCACGCTCGCCCGCCCTTCGTCGTCGCTGAGCTCGCGGTCGGAGTAGCTGTAGCCGACCAGGCCGCCTCGCTCCGAGACCTGGACGGCGCCGACGTAGCCGTCACCGGGCAGGTCGAGTTCGCGCTGGTTCTTCCCGTCGCGGTCCATCACGAGCAGGTGGGAGCCGTCCTCTTCCTCCACCGCGACCACGAGCTGCGTCGAGGTGGCCCGGAAGTCGTTGATCTTCTCGTGCTCGTACACCGCCACCCCGTCGCCCTTGAGGTCGGTGAGGAAGATCTTGTCCTTGCCGTCGACGTCTCGGCGCAGCAGGAAAATGGTGGACGGCGGCGTCGTGAACGACGTGGTCAGGGTCGTCGACGGACCGCCACCCGCACCGGCCACGTCGGCCACGCGGATCGTGTACTCCGTCGAGTCGTCGAGCGGCACCGTGAAGCGGACGCCGACACCCCGACCCGAGGCATCGACCGTGAACGGCGTCGCCGGCTCGACGGTGACCTGCTCGGGATCGATGTCGGCGAGCGCCTGGTTCGCGGTGAGGATGACCCTGCTCCCGGAGGACTCGATCGCATGTTCCGCGTCCACCTGCACGTCGCTGATCCGCGGGCCCTGCAGGAGACTGACGATGCCGAGCCCGGTCCCGGCGAGCACGAGGACGCCCAGCACCGCACCGAGTGTGAGGAGGAACCTCCGCGGGTTCCGCGGCGCGCTCGGGGCCGGGGCCTCGGACGCGGCCGTCAGCGGGGGCTCGGCGGGAGGGGAAGTCGCCGGCTCGTCGTCGATCTGCGGGGCGGCACCCACGAACACGGGCTCAGGTGCGACAGGGACGGCCGGCAGCGCGGTCGCTTCGGCATCCTCCCGCGCGGCAGCCTCGAACGCGGCCATCTTCCGTGCGGCCGCCTCCTGCTCCGCGACCTCCCGTTCACCGGCTCGGCGCACCGCCGCCTCCCGAAGAGCGGCGTCCCGAAGAGCGGCCTCACGGACAGCGGCGTCGTCCTCTGCGGCTTCCGGCTCGTCGGCGGGGGGCGCGGCGTGATCCGGCGGGGTGACCGCACGCTCGATCCGCTCGGCCTCCGCCGCCTCTGCGGCTTCACGGGCGGCGCGCAGCTCGGCGCGGGTCCGCGGAACGGCGGGCGTCTCGGGGCGCTCGTCGTCAGTACTCATACGGGTCCCCGGGCTCGTCGATCGCGACGACGTCGGTCGGTTCGATGTGGAGCTTGCCGTCGCTGTCCGCGCGCACGGTGCCGGTGACCTCGACCCACTGTCCGGTCGGGTAGTCGTTCGGATCGACGGTGACCGGCAGTGCGGCCGTCTGCGCATCGATCACGCAGTGCGTGATGACCAGCCGGGTCAGGTTCACGCCGTCGCCCGATCCCGGGGTCACGAAGCCGGTGAGGGTCACGGGCGCACCGTCGTAGGCCGAGGTGTTCGTGGACGCGGCGAAGACGCTCGCCCAGTCGCCGACGCCGAAGGTCGAGGTATCAGCGACGCCGAGCGCGACGCTGTCGGAGCCGGCGAACAGCGCGCTCTGGTCCCCCGCGCGCGACATCGCGAGCTCGACCGAGAGCGACGCCGGGGGCAGCACCAGGGCCGCGATGACGACGCCCGAGGCGATCACCCCTCCTGTGACCGCGCCGACACCCGCAAGGGAACGGCGGCGCGGGGTCGCGGACGAGCCGGATTCCGTGTCGTCGGAGACTTCCGTGCCGTGACCGTGTCCGTGGTCATGACCGTGATCGCCCTCTTCGCCGAGAGGCAGGGTGCACGACCAGATCGCGCCGGCCAGGGTCACGACCGCGGCCGCACACGCGAACCACACGGTTTCGGGGCTGATGTAGAGCGTGAGGCGGTCCGTGATGCCGAGTCCGAGGGTCACGACCGCGATCACCGCAGCGAGGCCGACCCCGAGCCAGCGGGTGGCGAGGGCACGCGCACGTGTGGTGGTCTGCTCAGACAAGGACGTTCACCCCGATCCCGATCGCGAACGCCGAGGCGAGGACGATCCCGACGATCCCCACGAGGGTGCGCCCGGTGAAGGTGGTGCGCATGAGCGCGAGCATCTTGATGTCGACGAGCGGTCCGACCAGGAGGAACGCGACGATCGCGCCGGACGAGAACGTGGAGGCGAACGACAGCGCGAAGAACGCGTCGACGTTCGAGCAGATGGCGACCGTCATCGCGAGCGCCATCATGGCCACGATCGACAGCACCGGGTTCGAGCCGATCGCGAGCAGCCACTCCCGGGGAATCAGCACTTGCACGGCACCGGCGAGTGCGGAACCGATGACCAGCGCGGGCATCACGGCGCGAAGCTCGATGAGGAACTGGGTCAGGCTGCGGCGCACCGGCGTCCCGGGCTCGTGCGTCACCCGGTCGCAGGTGTCGACGAAGCGCTGCGTGAGCATGCCGTCGGGGTCGGGGTGGCGGCTGTAGATCCAGCCGATCAGGTTCGCGATCAGGTATCCGCCGACGAGGCGCGCGACGAGGATCCCGCCGTCCCAACCGAACGCAGCGTGCGTGGTGAGGATCACGATCGGGTTCACGATCGGCGCCGCGATCAGGAAGGTCATCGCCTCGGCCGGGGCGAGACCGCGCATCATGAGCCCTCGGGCGAAGGGCACATTGCCGCACTCGCACACCGGGATGAGCATCCCCAGCAGCGACAGCACGGCCCGCCGCGCCCACGCGCGCTTTGGCAGCCAGCGGTGGATGACATCGGCGGGCAACCAGACCTGCACCACGATCGACAGCAGCACGCCGAGGATCACGAACGGGAGCGCCTCGATCAGCACGCTCAGGGCGAGGGTGAGGCCGTCCTGCGCACGGGTGGGCAGCGACGCCGGGAACAGCGTCGGCAGGAACGCATCGACCAGGAACAGCGCCGCGATGATGACGGCACCGAGGCCGACGCCGATCCATGCCGAGCGCGCAGTGGGCGCCGGGCGATGGGAGTGACCGTGACGGGTCGCCGTCGCTGCCGAGGGGCTCACGCGTTCGCAGTCCGTTCGGCGTCGCGCTTGTTCGCGCACGGGGTGCACAGTCCGAAGATGTCCACCACGTGAGCGGCATCCGTGAAGCCGTGCAGGGCGGCGGTGCGATGCGCCCACTGCTCGACGTCCTTGGCCTCGATCTCCACGGTCAGGCCGCACGATCGGCAGATCAGGTGGTGGTGGTGTCCTTGGGTCGTGCAGGCGCGATACAGCGCCTCACCCTCGGGGCTCTGCAGGGAGTCGGCGTCACCGGAGGCGGCGAGTCCCGCGAGAGCGCGGTACACGGTCGCCAGGCCGATGCCGGTGTTGTCGTCGCGCAGGGAGGCATGCAGGCTCTGTGCACTCACGAATCCGCGAGCGTCGGCGAGTGCTTCGCGCACGCGTTCGCGCTGCCAGGTGTTCCGCTGAGCCATACGTCGAGTCTAGGCCGACGCGGTTGGCGAGGGCTGGGAGCGGCCAGGACCCTTTCGAATCGCGTGAATGGTCGCATCTCGGGCTGACTCCCGACAATTTGCGCGATTCGGAAGCACGGTCTCAGACCCGCACCCGCCGGACCCTGGCCCGCGCCCGCTGCACGATCCAGCACACGACGTAGATCGTGAACGACAGCGTCGTGATGTACGGGCTCACGGGCAGCGTGCCGGCGAGGGCCAGCAGGATGCCGCCGACCGCCGAGACGAACCCGAAGAGCGCCGCGAGCAACGGCACGGCGATCGGACCGGCGGTCACACGCATGGCCGCCGCCGCCGGGGTCACCAGCAGTGCCATCACGAGCAGCGCCCCGATGATGTGCACGCTCACCGCGACGATCAGGCCGAGCAGCACCATGAACAAGAGGCTCACGGCGCGGGTCGGCACACCACGGGCGGCAGCGGATTCCGGGTCCAGGGAATCGAAGCGGAGAGGGTTCCACATCACCAGGAGTCCGATCAGCACGACCAGGCTGATCCCGATGAGCCACCCGAGGTCCGGCGTGGAGACCGACACGATCTGCCCCGTGAGCAGGCTGAAGCGGTTGGCGCTGCGACCGTCGTAGAGCGAGAGGAAGAGGATGCCGAGGCCCAGGCCGAACGGCATCAGCACACCGACGATCGAGTTTCGGTCCCTGGCCTTGGCCCCCAGGATGCCGATGAGGATCGCGGCGGCGAGCGCGCCCGCGAGGGATCCGGCCACGACGCTGCCGCCGAAGAGCAGGGCCGCTGCGGCTCCCGCGAACGACAGCTCGCTCACGCCGTGCACGGCGAAGGCCAGGTCGCGCTGCATCACGAACACGCCGATCAGACCGCCGACGACGCCGAGGACGGCGCCCGCGATGATCGAGTTCGCGAGCAGGGCCACGAGCTCGCCGTAGTCCTGGAAGGAGAACACGTCGCTCCAGTCGACGAGCGGCACCATGACCGATGCGACGTTCATGCGACTCCTCCGTGCTCGTGATCGCCGTGGTCGTGGTGCGGTTCGGCATCCGGAACGCCGACGACGACCAACCGGTCGCCCGCACGGAGCACGAACACCGGGGTGCCGTAGAGGTCGGTGAGCACACGGGTCTGCAGCACTTCGTCCGGAGTCCCGAGCAGGAACCGCCCACCGGCGATGTAGAGGATGCGGTCGACCCGGCCGAGGATCGGATTGATGTCATGCGTGACGAACAGCACCGCCGCCTCGCGCTCGCGCCTCTGACGGTCGATGATGTCGGTCACGGCGACCTGGTTGGCGAGGTCGAGGTTCGACAGCGGCTCATCGCACAGCAGCAGGGCGGGCTCGTCGGCGAGGGCCTGTCCGACCCGAAGCCGCTGCTGCTCTCCGCCCGACAGCAGCCCGACCCGTCGTTCGGCGAACTCCGACGCGCCGACCGCCTCGAGTAGACGGTCGACCTTCGCGCGGTCGCCGCGGTGCGGGATCGGGAAGCCGAAGCGGCTCCCCTGCACTCCGAGGGCGACGAGATCACGTGCCCGCATGCTCGTGTCCGGAGCCAGCGAGCGCTGCTGCGGGATGTAGCCGATGCGGGGGTTGCCGCGGTGCACGGGCTCTCCGGCGACCTTGATCACGCCGGACGACAGCGGCTGAAGCCCCAGGATGCTGCGCAGGAGAGTGGTCTTGCCCGACCCGGAGGGGCCGAGCACGGCGATGAACTCTCCCGGCTCGACGGTGAGGTCGAGTCCCGACCAGAGCTCCCGATCGCCGCGATGCAGTGAGGCGTCGGAGATCTCGAGGACCGGATTGTCGCGCGGTGCGGCGCCGCCGCTCACGACTCGACGGCGGCGGCGAGGCTCTGGATCGCGTCACTCATCCACTCAGAGTACGACGATCCGTCCTCGAGCAGCTCCGTGAAGGCGACGACGGGGATGCCGGCCTCCTCGGCCGCGGCCTCGACGCGCTCGGTCTCCGCACCACCGGTCTGAGCGTTGGTCAGCAGAGCGCCCACCGTGCCGCTGCCGATCACATCGAGCGCTTCGAGCAGGACGGCGGGCGCGACATCGGTGCCCTCTTCCACGGACTCCGCGAATCCTCCCGGGGTGACGTCGGTCAGGCCCGCAGCCGCGGCGAGGTACCCCGGAAGCGGCTCGGTGATGAAGACCTCGACACCCGCGGCGTCCGCCTTGATGCCCTCGAGGTCGGCCTCGAAGCCCTCCAGGTCGGCGATGAGGTCGTCGGCGTTGGCCGTGAAGTCCTTCGCCCCGTCGGGGTCGAGCTCGGCCAGCTCCTCGCTGATCGCCTCGACGACGTGGATCATGGTGTGCGGGTCGAACCAGACGTGCTCGTTGAAGCCCTCGATGTGGTCGTGCCCCTCATGACCCTCTTCACCCTCGGCATGATCGTGGTCGTGGCCCTCTTCCTCGGGCGCATCGGTGGCGGACTCGTCGGCGTGGTCGTGGTCCGCTTCGTCGTCGTGGCCCTCATTGCCGGGGAAGTCGTGCGAGTACTCGACGGCCGTGATGACGTGCGGGTCCTTCGCATCCTGCAGCAGCGTGTCGATGAAGGCGTCGTATCCCCCGCCGTTCTCGATCACCAGGTCGGCCTTCTGCACCGTGAGCCGGTCGCGGGCACTCGCCTCGTAGGAATGCGGGTCCTGCGAGGCGGAGGTGATGATCGACTGCACGTCGACGCGGTCACCGCCGATCTGCGACGCGATGTCCCCGTAGACGTTCGTGCTCGCGACGACCGTGATGGTGCCGTCGTCGCCCTCCCCCTCGGCGGGGGTGGAGCATCCGGCCAGCGTGAGGGCGGCAACGGATGCGAGAGCGAGGACAAGGACGGGCTTCTTCATGCTCCCACTCTAAACGCTAATGAGAACCATTATCAAACTGAGAGTCGAGCCTCTCCTTTTTCCTGCCGTCCACGCCCCCCATACGCGCCGAGACCCCCGCTGACGCGCGACGACAGACGGGGGTCTCGGCGCCAGACGGGGGTCTCGACGACAGGCGGGGGTCGCTAGCCGAGCAGGCGCGCCGGAGCGATCCAGGCTGTGGCCTCGCCGGGAAGCACGAAACCGTCGAGGGGGGCACTCGAGAGGACCACGTCGGCGGCGTCCGCACCAAGGTCGAACGGGGCCGTGCCGAAGTTCGACACCACCTGCCATCCGTTCGGCCGGGCGAAGTGCAGCACGTCGTCGCGCCCGGTCTCGATCCACTCCAGGGCCTCGTCGGTCTGCAGCAGATGCCGCAGGCGCAGGGCCTCCCGGTACAGCGACAGTGTCGACGACGGATCCGCCGCTTCCACGTCGACCGCGTACTCCGCGAACCACTCCGGCTGCGGAAGGTGCGAGCCCGCGGCACCGAAGCCGTGCGAGGAACCCTCCGCCGTCCACGGCAGCGGCACGCGGCATCCGTCACGGCCCAGTCCGTCGAACTCGGCGCCGCGGAAGAAGCCGGGGTCCTGACGCTGCTCGGGCGTGATCTGCGCGACCTCGTGGAGTCCGAGCTCCTCCCCCTGGTAGAGGTACGTGCTGCCGGGGAGGCCGAGCAGGAGAAGGGTCGCGGCGTGCGCCCGGCGGAGTCCACCCTCACGGTCCAGCGCCTCAGCCGGACCGCCGGCCTCCACCCACTCGGTGCCCTGCTTGACCGGACGGCCGTTCAGCGCCGGAAGTCCGTAGCGGGTGGCGTGACGCGTGACGTCGTGGTTCGACAGCACCCAGGTGGTCGACGATCCGGTGGCCCCCGCCTGCTGCAGGTTGTCGGCGATGATGCTCCGGAACTGCGCGGCGTCGAAGTCGGCGACCAGCAGGTCGAAGTTGAACGCCTGCCCGAGCCCCTCGGCCGAGGCGTACTTCGCACGGCGTTCCGGGGTCTCGACCCAGGCCTCGGCGACGGCGGTGCGGGGCGGGTCGTACTCGTTGAAGACCGCACGCCACTCGGCGTAGATCTCGTGCACGTCGTCGCGGTCGATCATCGGATGCGTGCCCGAGGTGCGGTCCATCGCGTCGAGTTCGGCGCGTGAGGGCAGCGGCTCACTGAGGTCCTTCGTGAGCATGTGGGCGACGTCGATGCGGAACCCGTCGACGCCGCGGTCCGACCAGAAGCGCAGCGTCTTCAGGAAGTCGGCGCGCACGTCGGGGTGATCCCAGTTCAGGTCGGGCTGCTCGACGGCGAAGTTGTGCAGGTACCACTGCCCATCCGCCACGCGCTCCCACGCGCTGCCACCGAACACCGAGTCCCAGTCGGTCGGTGGCTCGGATCCCTCGGGGCCGCTGCCCTCACGGAAGATGTAGCGCTCGCGCGCGGCCGAGCCCCGACCGGCGGCGAGCGCCTCCTGGAACCACTCATGCTGGTCGGACGAGTGGTTCGGGACGATGTCGACGATCACGCGGATGCCGCGGGAGTGCAGCGCCTCGACCATGTCGTCGAAGTCGGCGAGTGTGCCGAGCCTCGGATCGACGTCGCGGTAGTCGGCGACGTCGTACCCGCCGTCGGCGAGCGCCGAGGGGTAGAACGGGCTGAGCCAGACCGCATCGATGCCGAGGTCGCGGAGATAATCGGCCCGGGAGACGATGCCCGGGATGTCGCCGATACCGTCGCCGTTCGCGTCCGCGAAGCTGCGCGGATAGATCTGGTAGACGGCGGCCTGACGCCACCAGGCGGCATCTTCGGCGGTGCGGGTCTCGGCGAGAAGCGCGTCGGTCATGAGAGGAGGACTCCTTCTGTGTTTCCGGTGGTTCCGGTGGTTCGTGTCGTTCGATGAGGTGGTCAGCCCTTGACGGCACCCTGCGTGACGCCCTCCATGACCCATCTCTGGGTGAACAGGTAGGCCACGATCGCGGGTGCCATCGCCATCAGGTACGAGGCGAAGGCGACGTTGTAGTTGTTGCTGAACTGGTTCTGGAACAGGTTCTGCCGCACGGGCAGTGTCTGCAGCGCCGGGTCGGCGATGATGAGCGACGGCATCATGAAGTCGTTCCAGGCGTAGAGGAAGGCGAAGATGCCGACGGTCGCGCTCATCGGCGCGAGCAGCGGGAAGATCAGCTTCCAGAACGTCTGCCAGGTCGTGGCGCCGTCGATGCGGGCGCTCTCCTCGAGCTCGATCGGGATCGACCGCAGGAAAGCGGTGAACAGCAGCACGCTGAAGCTCAGCTGGAACATGGTCGCGAGGATGATCACCCCGAACGGGTTGTCGAGTCCGACGCGTCCGGTGAGCTGGATCTGCGGCAGCGCCACGACGGGGAACGGGATGAACATCGCCGCGAGCAGGTAGAAGAACGAGTAGCGGAACAACCGACGGTCCCAATTGCGCACGATCGCGTAGGACGCGAACGCGGCCAGCACGATCGTCGCGGTCACCGTACCGGCGGTGACCAGCAGGGAGATTCCCGCGCCGACGGGGAACTTCGTCAGCGTCCACGCCTCGACGAAGCCGTCGAAGCTGAACGGGGCCGGGAGCGAGAAGGCGTTGCCGTCGACCGCCTGCCCGGTGGTCTTGAGCGCCATCGAGATGGTCACGTACAGGGGCAGGAGGACGGTGACCGCGCACAGGATCAGGATGACCGTGCCGGACCAGTTCACGCGCTCCATGCGCACGCGTGGCTTCTTGCCCGAGGTGGGGATGGTGGTGAGTGTCTGCGTCGACATCAGAGTGCGTTCCTTCCGCGCGTCAGCGACAGCTGGAGGAGGGAGATGAGCACGGCGACGATGAAGAAGATGGTCGCGTTGGCCATCTGGTAGGCGTAGTCGCCGCCGTTGAAGCCCGCGATGATCGTCATCGCGACGCTGCGGGTGGACGTGCCCGGACCTCCGTTGGTGAGGCCGACGATGATGTCGTAGGCGTTCAGGAAGCCCTTGAACCCGAGGATGACGTTGATCACGACGTAGCCCGCGACCAGCGGGAGCGTGATGCGGGTGAGCTGCTGCGCCTTGCTGGCGCCGTCGATGCTCGCCGCCTCGTACACCTCGCCGGGGACGGACAGGAGCCCGGCGATGTAGATCAGCAGCGTCCCGGGCACGGCCTGCCAGGCGGTGACGATCACGATGGCGATCCAGGCGAGGTCCGGATTGGCGAGCAGGCTCGTCTCGAGCCACGGGATGCCGGCCGCCGCTCCCGCCGCAGGAATCGAGTTCGAGAACAGGAAGTTGAAGACGTAGGCGATGATGATGCCCGAGATCACCATCGGGATGACGAAGATCGTCCGCAAGCCCGTCTTGAACCGGATGCGCGAGGTGAGCCCGACGGCCAGCAGGAACGCGACCACGTTCACGACGACGACCGTGGCGATCGAGAACCCGAACGTGAACAGGTAGCTCTGCAGGATCGACGGATCACTGAACAGGGCGATGTAGTTCGTCAGCCCGTTGAAGCTCCACTCCCCGATGCCGATCGAGTCGGTGAAGCTGAAGAAGATGCCGATGACGCCCGGCAGCGTGATCGCGAGTGTGAAGAGCACCAGCGTGGGCAGCAGGAACAGGTAGTAGATCGGCTCGACGCGACGCGTGTGCCGCCGGAGCTTCCGGTCGCCGCCCGTCACGATGACGGTCGTGCTGTCCGACGCCGAGGGGGTCGTCGTGGTGCTCATGATGCGCCCTCCTCACCGGCGGCGTTGTCCTGGGTCGAGGGGATCGGCGCACGGAAGGCGATACGGGCCCAGTCCGCGTCCATCGTGCGCAGGATGGAGGTCGGCGAGGCCCCGAGCACCATCGCCTGCGCGTAGTTGAAGATCGGGAGGGTCTTGGGAACGAGCACCGACGGGCCCTGATAGATCTGCCCCTCGTCGTAGTACTCGATCATCCCCTCGATACGGGGGTCCTCCGGAGCCGGCGCCCCCTTCGTCGGGGTGAAGCCCAGCTGCGAGGCGTTGTACTCCTCGATGTTCTGGGGCTCGTAGAGGAACTCGAGGAAGTCCCGGGCGGCCTCCTTGTGACGGGAGCCCTCCGGGATCATCGCGGCGAGGTCCATGTTCACACGCACGCCGAGGTCGTCCGGATCATCGGTCATCGGCAGCGGGAAAGTGCCCAGCTGCAGATCGGGCGCGGTCTTCGCGATCTCACTGAACGCCCACGGCCCCTGCAGGTACATCGCGGCCTCCCCCTTGGCGAAGGCCAGGTTGCCGTCACCGTAGCCGCGGCTCGGCGCATCCGCGTTCGTGTAGTCGTTCGCGAGCTGCATCATCTTGTCCATCGGCTCGGCGAAGTCCTTCGAGAACGAGACCTCGGAGTCGGGCCCCACCTCCGCCCCCTCGTCCGCGAGGGCGTCGAAGAACTCGATCACGTCGACCGAGCCACCCGCGGTGTAGTCGTACCAGCCCTGCCCCACGGTCCAGTCGTCCTTGAACGTGCCGTAGAACGGGTCTACGCCGGCGGCCTTCAGCTGGTCGCACACGGCGAGCAGCTCGTCCCAGGTCTGCGGAACCTCGAGACCCTGCGCCTGGAAGATCTCCTTGTTGTAGATGACCGATGCGGCCATCACCGAATACGGCAGCGCACTCGTCCGCCCCTCGCAGGAGCCGTACTGATCCATGAGCGGCTGCAGGTCGTCGCGGATGTCCGCGGCCGCGTCTGTCTCGGACAGATCGGTGAGGGCGCAGCGCTGCACGAACCGGGCGATCTCGTAGTTGTAGTTGGCGAGCATGATGTCGGGCGGATTGCCCCGCACGAAGCTCGCCGAGACGACATCGACGCCCGAGGTGTCGATCTCGACCCGCACGTCGCTCTGCGACGCGTTGTACTCGGCGACGAGGGCGGTCATGAATTCGATCGCCTCGCGCTTGCTGAAGGTGAAGCGGATGGTCTCCGCTCCTGAGCCCGGGGCGCATCCGGCGAGCGCCGTGCCGACCAGGGTGACCCCCAGGGCTGCGGCCATCGCTCGGGCCGCTCGTGTTCGTCTCTCAGACACCGTCGTCCTTCCGATATATAAATCCACAGACTAAATCTAGTGAGCGAATTTACTCTGTCGAACGGTACTCTCTCATTGGGAAGACAGGGAGGTCAAGTGTCGTGACAGAAGTCTCCGCAGACCTGGGCACCGGCCGCGCGAGCGTGGGGGCGGTCCTCGACTTCGCCTGGACGGCCGGCGAGTTCACCGCGACCGAGGCGATGGCGGGCACCTCCCTGACCCGCTCGACGGCCATCGACGCGATCGACACCCTCGTCGGGGCCGCCGTGCTGTGCGAGCTTCCGAACGCCCGCGCGGTCGGCGCGTACCGCTCCGGCAGACCCTCGCGGCGCTTCGTCTTGGCTCCCGACCTCGGGGTGGTGATCGGCGTGGATGCGGGGGACACCCACCTCGCCGTCACCGTGGCCGACCCTCTCGACCGCATGCTCGTGCACCACCGCCTGGAGTTCACGCCCTCGCAGTCGGCCGACGAACGGCGCGCGACGATCCTCGAGCGCCTCGGCGACGCACTCACCGAAGCCGAGGTGACGCCCGACCGGGTGCTGGCGCTGTGCGTCGGCGTCGCGGCACCCGTGAACCGCGATGGCGTCTCCCCTCCGCACCCCGACGGCTTCTGGGAGCGCACCAACCCCGGCCTCGCCGAGGCCCTGCGCGACTGGGCTCCCGTCGTGCAGATCAAGAACGACGCACAGCTCGCCGCGATCGCCGAGGGGACGGAGGGAGCGGCGATCGGATGCCGCGACTACGTCGCTCTGCTCGCGAGCGAGAGATTCGGCGGCGGCGTGGTGGTCGACGGCCACGTGCTGCACGGCGCGCACGGCGGCGTCGGTGAGGGCGTCGTGTTCGACCACATCGTGGGCGTCGGATCGGCGTTCGGACTCCGCTACGCGGTGGAGGATCAGGTGCGGGCGGCGGTGGATGAGGGCGAGATCGCGGCGGACAGCGCGGTCGGACGCCTCGTCGCAGCAGACCGCATCGATCCCCGCCTCGTGCTCACCCTCGCAGCGTCGGGTGACCCGGATGCCGAGCTGGTCACCTCTCGCGTCGGGGCCACCGTCGCTCGTATCGTCGGCGTGCTCGGCAGCATGTACGACCCGGCGCGCGTCATCGTGTGCGGAGCAGTCGCCGAGAGCATCGAGCCTGTGCTGACCGCCGCCCGGCGCATCCTCCCCGAGGAGCTGCACCTGCCGGCGCCGGAGATCCTCGCCTCGACGCTCGGTGCCGAGGTCGTGTCACGGGGAGCCGTCGCGACCGCTCGCCGCGCGGCCAGGGAGTACGCCGTGCCCCGCCTCGCCGAGGAACGCCTCCGCGCGAGCGCGTAAGGCCGCGAGCGCGTAAGGCAGAGGAGCGACGCGCGGTCAGTCGCGCCCCTCCTCGTCCCCCGTCGTCTCCTCCGGCTTCTGGCGCGCGCGGAGTCGAGTCTCCCGCCGGTTCTCGCCGACGGTCAGGGAGGCGTCTCCGGAGGCGGTGTGGGCGGGGTTGCCCGGCCCCCGCGGCTGGATACGACCGGGCTCGAGCGTCCGGGTGACGTCTTCGGCCGAGACGACGGGGATCTGCCCGGTGGCGGTTTCGTACCACTCCGTCAGGGCAGGATCATCCGTGTCGATCCCCGCGCCCGCACCTTCGTCGGCGGCGACCTCGGTCGCGCCGAACACGAAGTCGTCGCCGTGCTCCGCGATCCCGCGACGCACTCCCTGTGCGATCGCCGCACGCGCATATCGATGACGCAGCATGTAGGGGTCCGTTCGCAGCTCCTTCGCCCACGCGATCATGATGCCGATCACGATGATCGCGAACGGCAGCGCCGACACCACCATGATCGATTGGAGACCGGACAGAGCGGTCTGACCGCCGGCGAGGAGGAGCGCGAGTGCTGCCGCGCCGAGCAGAAGCCCCCACGTGATCGTCACCCAGGTCGACGGCTCCGGTTTGCCGCGCTGGCTCATCGAGCCCATCACGATCGCCGCGGAATCCGCCGAGGTCACGAAGAACAGGATGATCGAGATCATCGCGAGCACGGAGAGCACCACGCCGAACGGCAGCTCGCCGAGAACCGCGAAGAGGATCGCTTCCGGCGACCCCGCCTCCGCGATGCCACGCCCCTCGGACTCGAACAGCATCGTGGTCCCGCCCATGATCCCGAACCAGACGACGCAGACGATCGACGGCACGACGATCACGACGGTGACGAACTCCCGAAGCGTCCGACCGCGGGAGATCTTCGCGATGAACATTCCCACGAACGGCGTCCAGGAGATCCACCAGGCCCAGTAGTAGTTCGTCCAACTCGACATGAACGCGGCGGCGTCCTCGCTCTGGGCGGGGTTGCGTGTGAGCATGATCCACAGCTCCCCGAAGAACGCGGAGACGCTGGCGGGGATCATGTTCAACAGGAACAGGGTGGGACCGGCGATGAAGATGAACAGACCGATCACGGCGGCGATCACCATGTTGATGTTCGACAGCGCCCGGATGCCGCGCTTGATGCCGGAGACCGCGGAGACGACGAAAGCGGCCGTGAGGACCGTGATGATGACGATGAGGCCCGCGTTACCGAGCGGCCCGATGCCCGTGACGACCTCCACACCACTGGCGATCTGAAGGGCTCCCATGCCGAGCGTGACGCCGGTACCGAAGAGCGTCACGATGATCGCGAAGACGTCGATCACGGCGCCGATCCAGCCATCGGTGCGCTCGCCGAAGATCGGCCGGAAGATCGCCGAGATCAGTGGAGCGCGGCCTCTTCGGTACGCCGCGTAGGCGATCGCCCCACCGACGAGCGCGTAGAACGCCCACGCCATCGGACCCCAGTGGAGGATCGACTGCGCGAGCGCGTCGAGCATCGCGTCGCGGCTCCCCTCGGCAGCCGTGAAGCCCGGCGGAGGATCCATGAAGTAGGTCAGCGGCTCTGCCGGCCCCCAGAACAGGAGGCCGATCCCCATGCCTGCGGAGAACAGCATCGCGATCCATGACACGGTCGAGAACTCCGGTGACTCGTCGTCGGCGCCCAGCCGGACGCCGCCGGTGCGGCCGTAGCCGACCACGAACATGAAGGCGATCGTCACCACGGCCAGCAGGGAGAACAGCCACCCGAAGTTGTCCGTCACCCATCCGAGCGATGCGGCACCCGCCGCGCTGATGCTCTCCGGGGCGAGGAAGCCCCAGATCACGACCGCCAGCACGAGCACACCGGCGACGCCGAACACGATCCAGTTCGTGTTGAACACACGGGGTGTGTCTTCCACACCGATCCCGGGGATCAGCGCGGGGTGGGTCACTTCTTTCAGGATCTTCTTCGGCGAAGGTTTCCCTGGCATCGAGGTCTTGCTCTCGGCGTCTCGTTCTCGGTCGATCATCGTGATCTCCTTACGCGGCCGGTTCTTCGGGTCAAACTGGTCTTTCCCGCGAGGGCTGAGGTGCTGGACCTCACGATAGGCGAGGTTTCCGCGCGGAACCGCGCAGGAACACACGACTCCGCGCCAACCCGGCGTCTCCCGAGGCGCGACGCAGGACCGGCATGCCCCGGTGAGACGCTGCCGCTCGCACGGCGCGGGTTCAGTCGACCAGCAGCGCGGGCTCCTCGAGCACCGAGGCGACGTCGGCGATGAAGCGGCTCATGCCATCGCCGTCGATCACGCGGTGGTCGAACGATCCGGCGACCGTGGTCACCCACCGAGGACGCACCTCGCCGTCGACGACCCACGGCTTCTGACTGATGGTGCCCATCGCCACGATGCCGGCCTCACCGGGGTTGATGATCGGGGTACCGGCATCCATCCCGAACACACCGATGTTCGTGATGGTGATGGTGCCGCCCTGCTGATCGGCCGGCGGGGTCTTGCCCTCGCGCGCGGTCAGCGTCAGACGGTTCAGCGCCCGAGCCAGGTCCTTCATCCCGAGGTCCTGCGCGTCCTTGATGTTCGGCACCAGCAGGCCGCGCGGGGTGGCGGCGGCGATCCCGAGGTTCACGTAGTGGCGCACGGCGATCTCCGCGCCGGCCTCCGTCTCGATCCACGCCGCGTTGACCATAGGCGTGCGGCGGGCCGCCCAGATCACGGCGCGGGCCATGATCAGCAGCGGCGAGACCCGGATGTCGGCGTAGTCGGGCGAAGCCTTGAGGCGCTTGACGAGTTCCATCGTGCGGCTGGCGTCGATCTCCTTCCACACCGTCACGTGCGGGGCCGAGTACGCGCTCTGCACCATCGCCGAGGAGGTGGCCTTGCGCACACCCTTGACCGGGATCGACTCGGTGCGGTCGTCTCCCGCGGCCGACGGCTGGGTCGGGGCCAGACCACGCGCGAGTCCTGCCGGTGCGGCCTGCGGAGCGGGCACGGTCTCCTCACGCACGGTCCCCCACTCCGGGGTCTCGATGTTGCGGAAGACACTCGCCTGCGACGCGTGCTTCATGACGTCATCCCGGGTGACCTCGCCGTCGGAGCCGGTCGCGGCGACCGTGGTGAGGTCGACGCCGAGGTCGCGGGCGAGCTTTCGGATCGGCGGCTTCGCGATGACACCGACCGAGGAACGCACCGGGCGCTCGGCCGGACGCTTGCGACGTGAGGTCGCGCCGCCGCCCGTGCCGTAGCCGACCAGCACCGAGCCTCCGCCCTCTTCCGCGACCGGAGCAGCGGGTGCAGCCGGAGCAGGTGCCGGGGCATCGGTCACGAAGGTGATGATGGGCGTGCCGACCTCGACCGTCGCGCCCTCCTCGACGAGGATCTCGCCCACCACCCCCGCGTGCGGAGACGGCAGCTCGACGAGGGACTTCGCCGTCTCGATCTCGCAGATCACGTCGTTGATCGCGACCGTGTCGCCGGGGGCGACCTTCCAGGCCACGACCTCGGCTTCGGTCAGCCCTTCCCCGACGTCCGGGAGGTTGAAGTTCTGCGTGCTCATGATTGATCCTCTCGTGGACCGCGTGCATAACTCCGCAATTCCGACACCGAGCGCGTCATCCGAACAGGGCTTGAGCCCCACCCGAGCTTTTCTTGAGGAGTTGTGCACATGGACGGACGGTCAGTAGGCCAGGGAGCGATCGACGGCCTCGAGGATGCGGTCCGCATCCGGGAGGTAGGTGCCTTCGAGCTTCGCGGGCGGGAACGGGGTGTCGTAGCCGGAGACGCGCAGCACCGGGGCCTCGAGCGCATAGAACGCCCGCTCCATCACGGTCGCCGCGATCTCGCCGCCGATGCTGCCGAAGCCCTGCGCCTCCTGGGCGTAGACCATGCGTCCGGTCTTGCGCACCGAGTCGAGGATGGGCTCGTAGTCGACCGGCGACAGTGAACGCACGTCGACGACCTCGCAGCTCGTCCCCTCGGCCTCGGCGAGCGCGGCGGCCTGCAGCAACGTCGTGACCATCGCGCCGTGTCCGACGAGCGTCACATCGCTGCCGGTGCGGACGACACGTGAGGAGTGCAGCGGCACAGCGGAGGCGTCGAGCTCGACCTCGCCCTTCTGCCAGTACCGGCTCTTCGGCTCCATGAAGATCACCGGGTCGTTCGACGCGATCGCCTCCTGGATCATCCAGTACGCATCGTTGGGCGTCGACGGCGAGACCACGCGCAGGCCGGGAGTGTGCGCGAAGTACGCCTCCGGGCTCTCCTGGTGGTGCTCGACCGCGCCGATGTGCCCGCCGTAGGGGATGCGGATCACGATCGGCATGCTGATCGCGCCCTCGTGCCGGTTCGTGAGCTTGGCGAGCTGCGTCGTGATCTGGTCGAACGCGGGGAACACGAATCCGTCGAACTGGATCTCGATGACGGGACGGTACCCGACCATCGCCATGCCGATCGCGGTCCCGACGATCCCCGACTCGGCCAGCGGGGTGTCGAGCACCCGGCGGTCGCCGAAGTCGCGCTGCAGGTGCTCCGTCACACGGAAGACGCCGCCGAGCTTGCCGATGTCCTCGCCCATCAGCACGACCTTCGGGTCGTCCTCCATGGCCTTGCGCATCCCCGCGTTCAGCGCCTTGCTGAGCGGCATCGTCTCGAGGGTCACTGGGCTCCTCCTTCGAACGACGCCTCATACTGCGCGCGCCAGGCCTTCTGCTGGTCGATCAGCGGATGCGGCTCGCTGTACACGTGGTCGAACATCTTGTCCGGGCTGGGCGGCCCCAGCTCGACCGTGCGGGCGCGCAGATCTTCCGCGGCATCCGCCGCCTCGGCCTCCACGTCGGAGAACAGCTGCGCCGATGCTCCCCGGCCTTCGAGGAACGCGCGCATCCGGACGATCGGGTCGCGCCCGGCCCAGTACTGCTCCTCGTCGCTGCCGCGATACTTCGTCGGGTCATCGCTGGTGGTGTGTGCGCCGAGCCGGTAGGTGACCGCTTCGATCGCCTGCGGACCCTTGCCGCTGCGGGCCTCATCGAGAGCTGTGCGGGAGACCGCATAACTGGCGAGCACGTCGTTGCCGTCCACGCGGACGCTCGGGATGCCGTAGCCCGCGCTGCGCTGCACGAGCGGAACCCGCGACTGCGTCGAGACCGGCACCGAGATCGCCCAGTGGTTGTTCTGCAGGAAGAACACGGTCGGCGCCTGATAGCTCGCGGCGAAGACCATCGCCTCGTGCACGTCGCCCTGACTGGAAGCGCCGTCGCCGTAGTAGACGATGACCGCTTCGTCACGGTCGGCCTCACCGGTTCCGGTGCGGCCGTCGAACACGAGTCCCATCCCGTAGCCGGCCGCATGCAGCGCCTGCGAACCGAGCACCAGGGTGTACAGCCGGGTGTTGCCGTTCTTCGGGTCGGTCGGATCCCACCCGCCATGCGAGACGCCGCGCATCAGTTTGATGATGTCGACCGGATCGACGCCGCGGATGCGAGTGACCGCGTGCTCCCGGTAGGAGGGGAAGATCGTGTCCTGCGCTCGGGCGGCACGACCGGAGCCGACCTGCGCCGCCTCCTGTCCCCGGCTCGGCGGCCAGAGCGCCAGCTGCCCCTGTCGCTGCAGGTTCGTCGCCTGGGTGTCGATCGCACGGATGACGACCATGTCCCGGTAGAACTGCTCGAGCTCGGCATCGCTGATCGCCTCGATCAGGGGAAGGTATCGCTCAGCGGCGGCGGACGGAGCGAACCGTCCGGTCTCGTCCAGAACGCTCACAAGGGGTGTCTCGGAGGTGGTCACGCTCTCACGCTACCCGCGCCCGCATGCCCGGTCACGCATACCTAGGACGCCCTTGCAACTGCCCGGAAACCGGAGAAACACGGGCGAAGACGCCCGGGCGCCACGCTCAGCGGACCGAAGACGCGACCTCGAGCACGCGGGCGATGGAGGCTTCCTCGCCGACGGAGATGCGAATGCCGTCTCCGGAGAACGGACGGACGATGAGGTCGTTGGCGACGAACGCCGCGGCCACGTCGTCGGTGCGCTCTCCCGTGGGCAGCCACACGAAGTTCGACTGCGAGTCGGGGACGTCCCAGCCCTGCGCGCGGAGCCCCTCGGCCAGGCGGTCACGGCGTTCGACGATCGCGGCGACGCGCTCGAGGAGCTCCGCCTCGGCGTCGAGGCTCGCGATCGCGGCGTTCTCCGCGGCGGAGGTGACCGAGAGCGGGATGCCCGTGGTGCGTGCGGCGTCGAGCACCTTCTCGTGCCCGATCGCGTAGCCGACGCGGAGACCGGCGAGGCCGTACGCCTTCGAGAAGGTCCGCAGCACCACGACGTTCGGGTGCGCGTCGAACACCCGCTCGGCGAGACCGTCGACCGCGTCCGGGGCCGTGACGAATTCGGCGTACGCCTCGTCGAGGATGATCAGGACGTCGTTCGGGACGCGCTCGACGAAGGCGGCGAACTCGGCCGAGGTGACGATGGGCCCGGTCGGATTGTTGGGCGTGCACACGATGATCGCGCGGGTGCGTTCGGTCACTGCATCCGCCATGGCGCCGAGGTCGTGGCGGGAGTCCGCGGTGAGCGCCACCTGCACCCCGGTCGCGCCGGCCACGAGCGGCAGGCTCGGGTACGCCTCGAAGGAGCGCCAGGCGTAGATGACCTCGTCGCCCTCCGACGCGGTCGCGAGGATCAGCTGATGCAGGATCGACACGCTGCCGGACGCGACGTGCACCTGGTCGGGCTCGACCCCGTAGCGCGCACCGAGTCGTTCGCGCAGACGAGTCGCGGTGGCATCCGGGTAGCGGTTGACGGGCGTCGTCCGCTCCAGTGCCTCGAGCACGGAGGGCAGCGGATCGAAGGGGTTCTCGTTGCTGGACAGCTTGAACGCGTCTGGCCCCGCTTGCTTGCCCTGGCGGTACGGCGCGAGTGCGGCGATGGCAGGACGGATGCGGGGCAGGATCGGCTCGGTCACGAGGTCGAGTCTACGAGGACCGCGGCTGTGGCAGCAGTGTCGATACGCCCTGTTCCCGCCCGATGCACGGTGGTACCATTTTGGTATGGCGATGACGGTGCGACTTCCGGAAGAACTCGATGCGCAGCTCGGCGAGCTGGCATCACGACGACACACGTCGAAGCACGCCCTCCTGATCGAGGCGGCGGATCGCTTCCTCCGCGAGGAGGTGACCACCGAGCAAGCGGTGGGCATCGCCCGCGGCATCTCCGACCGGTACGCGGACCTTCTCAAGAAGCTCGAAGACGCGTGACCCGGTACCTCGAGCTTCCACACGCCGTCGCGGTCGCCGAGGAACTGGGCCTCCACATCCGAGACATCGGGCTCCTCTCCTCTGCCCTGGCCCGTCCCTCCAGTTCGATGTTCGGTGTCGAGGCGTACCCGGACCTCGAAGTCAAGGCTGCCGCCCTCCTGTCCTCGTTGAGCCAGAACCCCCCTCTGTTCGATGGGAACAAGCGCTTCTCCTGGATCATCACTCTCACGTTCCTCGAAATGAACAGCATCGTCATCGACATGAACACGGACGTAGCCTTCGACCTCATCCTCCGTGCAGCCCAGAGCCTGGCCGATCTCGACGAGATCGCCGCACTGCTCCGCTCGAACCGACGCTGAGCGTCCGCGCGATCAGCCCGGCAGCAGGCTGACAGCCGCGGACGTCCGTGGGACACTGGTCGGACTATGCGCTTCCTCATCCGCGTCGTCGTCAACGCCTTCGCCATCTGGGTCGTCACCCTGATCCCGGCTCTGCAGGTCGTGATCACACCCTTCCCGCCCGGTGAGACCCTGCAGCTGGTGCTCACCCTGCTCGCGGTGGCCGCGATCTTCGCGCTCGTGAACACGATCATCGGCACCGTCGTGAAGATCGTCGCGTTCCCCCTCTACATCCTCACGCTCGGCCTGATCGGCTTCGTCATCAACGGCTTCCTACTGTGGCTGACGGCATGGATCACGAGCGGCTTCGGATGGGGCCTCGCGGTCGGCGACTTCTGGTGGGGCGTGCTCGCCGCGCTCATCATCTCGGTGATCAACGGCATCTTCGGCTTCATCCTGCGCCCGCAGAACAAGAACTCCCGCCGCGACTGAGGCCCCGGCCTCGAGCCGGAGCGTCGTCCCGCTCAGCGGGGTGTCCTCTCGGCGCGGTACTCGGTGCGTTCGATCTCCACCGCGGTGGCGAGCTCGGCCCAGTAGGCGTCGAGGGCCTCGGCCCGCGGGTCATCCGACGCATCGACCATCTCGGCCGTCTCGATGTAGGTCTCGAGCGCGTGCGCCCGCAGCGCGACATCCTGGAGCCCGGCCCGAGGATCACCGACACGCGTCGCCGTGAAGCTGTCCGCCGACCCGGTGCCCGCCGCCGACCCACCCGCGGCGAGGTTCGAGACCAGGTCATCGGAGTGCCGAAGCTGGATGAGCGTCTGATCGTGACCCAGCGAAGGCTGCTGCGGACTCCCCGCAGTCACCTGCATGCCGACGTCGTAGGGGCTCTCCGTCGCCAGGTGCGCCGCGATCATGCCCCCTTGCGAGTAGGCGACCACGTCGACCCGGTCGCCGGGCTCCGCCCCCGCCTCGGTCAGCGCATCGAGGGTCGCCTGGTACGACGCCGATGTGTGTCCCTGATACAGCTCGACGTTCGACTTCATGTCCCACGGCTCCTCCTTCCCGCCCTCCCACGGCGCACCGTTCCTCGTTCCCGCGATGTACGTCACGAAGCGGGTCCCGCCGTCGGCCATCGTGTACTTCTCCACCGCGACCTGTGCGGTCGAGGACGGCATCCGCCGGAGCGCGCCGGTGAGGTTCTGCGGCGCGGCAGGGGTCGAGGCCTTGACCGGAGTCACCCGGATCGGATCCGGCCGCCCCTTCAGCGGCGCCTCTGCGACCACCGCGCCGAGCCCCGTGGCGACGCCGATGAACGCCCCGGCCAGGAACAGAGGAGAGAGCAGGCCGCCCGCGTCGAACTGGCGTCCCGTCCCCTGGAACCGCCGATCCTCCCAGCCCGCCACCAGCCAATCGGCCATCACCCCGACCCGCTCATCGCCGCTCACCAACTGCTCCAGACGCGCCTCTGCCGCTGCCGCTGCCGCCGCGTCGGTGAGGGCCAGCGCCTCGATCTCGGCCCGCAGCTCGACGACCTCGAAGGCATCGGCCATCAGCTCCGTGCCTATGCACGCGTCGAGGAGTTCGGCCCCCAGGGCGCCGAGTCGCTCCGCACTCGCTGCCAAGGCGTTCACATCGACCTGCGGACAGGCGGCCGGTGCCGAGAGGATCACCTCCTGCGCTCGCACGACCGCGGAACGGGCGTCTTCGTAGCGCTCGGCCACGCCGCGCATCCGGGATCCGACGTCGCGCAGCTGTCCGGTGTCGACGGCGATCGCCCCGCCGTGCCCGATCTCGAGCCCGCTCACCCCTGCGCTCCGAGCTCCCACTCGCGCACGGTCAGGTGTCCGAGTTCGACGCCCGTCTCCTCTCGGAGCCGTCCCAGCAGGTCGTGCAGCGCACGGAATCCTTCGGACTGCCAGTCCGCGTCGTCGACGAGTCCCACCAGCGCCGCACCCGCATCCTCCAGCATCGACACGGCCGCCCCGATCTCTCGGTGGGCGACGAGCCGAGCCCAGACCTCGGCGGAGGTGAACACACGTCCAGGGGAGAGCGAGTACATGGCTTCAGCCTGCGGGATCGACCGACGTCTCTGAGCGCCATACCCACGGCCGGTGGAGAGGTGGGGACTCCTCCAGGCTGTGCAGGATGGCCCGAGGCGGGCAGAATGTACCTGTGACGTCCCCCGTTCCCTTCCGCGTGATCTTCGTGTGCACAGGGAACATCTGCCGCTCCCCCATGGCCGAAGTCGTGTTCCGCGACCTCGCCGAGAAGCAGGGACTCGGGTCGCGCATCGTCTCTCGCAGCGCCGGAACCGGAGACTGGCACCTCGGCGAGCGCGCCGACGAACGCACGATCGAGTCGCTCTCCCGCCGCGGGTACGACGGCTCGCTCCACCGCGCACGGCAGTTCACGTTCGCCTCGTTCGCCGAGAACGACCTCGTCGTCGCACTCGACCGCACGCACGAACGCATCCTGCGGGAGTGGGCGCGCGACGAAGATGAGGAGGGCAAGGTCACCCTGCTGATGGCCTTCGACCCGAACGCCTCGACCCACGATGTCCCCGATCCCTACTACGCCGGGGCGGAGATGTTCGATTCGGTGCTCGGTATGATTGAGACGGCGACCCGGGGTCTGTTCCGCCAACTGGAGCCCGCGCTGCGCCAGCCCCGCACGCCCCGCCTCTGAGGGGCCCGATCAGGAGGATTCCCCTGACTTTCCAGCCTTCGCTCCCGCCGCAGCCCCTGAGCCCGCTCGACGGTCGCTACCGCGGCGCCGTCACCGGTCTCGCCGACTTCCTCTCCGAAGCCGGACTCAACCGCGCGCGGGTCGAGGTCGAGGTCGAGTGGCTGATCGCCCTGACCGACCGCTCGCTGTTCGAGACGACGCCGCTCTCGGACGCCGACAAGGATCGCCTGCGCGCGCTGTATCGCGACTTCGGCCAGGCCGAGATCGACTGGCTCGCCGAGAAGGAAGCCGTCACGCAGCACGACGTGAAGGCGATCGAGTACCTCGTGCGCGACCGTCTCTCGACGCTCGGCCTCGACGCCATCGCCGAACTCACGCACTTCGCCGCCACGAGCGAGGACATCAACTCCGCCTCGTACGCGCTCACCGTGAAGCGGGCGGTCGAGCAGGTCTGGCTCCCCGCCCTCGACACCGTCATCGCGAAGCTCCGCGAACTCGCCGTCGAGCACGCCGATGCGGCCATGCTCTCCCGCACGCACGGCCAGCCCGCGACCCCGTCGACCATGGGCAAGGAGCTCGCAGTGTTCGCATGGCGTCTGGAGCGCGTGCGCGGTCAGATCGCGGCATCCGAGTACCTCGCCAAGTTCTCGGGCGCGACCGGGACCTGGTCGGCGCATCTCGCGGCCGACCCGGATGCCGACTGGCCGACCATCGCCCGTGAGTACATCGAGGGCATGGGGCTGGGCTTCAACCTCCTGACGACCCAGATCGAGTCGCACGACTGGCAGGTCGAGCTCTACGACCGTGTGCGGCACGCGGGCGGCATCCTGCACAACCTCGCCACCGACATCTGGACCTACATCTCGCTCGGGTACTTCGCGCAGATCCCGGTCGCCGGGGCCACCGGCTCGTCGACGATGCCACACAAGATCAACCCGATCCGCTTCGAGAATGCCGAAGCGAACCTCGAGATCTCGGGCGCCCTGCTCGCCTCGCTCGGCCAGACGCTCGTCACCAGCCGCCTGCAGCGCGACCTGACCGACTCGACCACGCAGCGCAACATCGGTGTGGCCTTCGGACACTCGCTGCTCGCGCTCGACAACCTGCGTCGCGGCCTCAACGCGATCTCGCTCTCGCGCGACGTGCTGCTCGCCGACCTCGACGTGAACTGGGAGGTGCTCGCCGAAGCCATCCAGACCGTCATCCGCGCCGAGGTGGTGGCCGGTCGGTCCACGATCACGGATCCTTACGCGCTCCTCAAGGAGCTCACGCGGGGTCACCGGGTGGGCGCGGCCGAGCTCGCGACGTTCGTCGAGGGCCTCGAGATCGGGGATGCCGCCAAGCAGCGACTCCTCGCGCTGACCCCCGCGACCTACACCGGCATCGCGGAGCGCCTGGCCCGCTAGCTAGACGCTCCGCCGCGCCGTCAGCGCCTCCGGATCGCCTCGTTGAGCACTCGTCCCTCTGCAGCAGCCGGGGGGTCCATGCCCAGAAGGGCGGAGACGGTGGGCGCGATGTCGACGTGCCGCGGAGCCTGCGCGACGTGATGCGGCCGCACACCGGATCCGGCGAGCACGAGCACCGTCTGCATGGTACGCGACACCCCATGCACACCGGACACACCGTCCGACGGAGTCCCCCCGAGACTCCATCCCTCCTCGGGCTCGATCACCAGCTCTCCGTACTTGGCCGACATGCGCATCGCTTGCTGATCAGCCTCGTCGTAGACGGCAGCGACGTGCGGCATCGCGGCGACGGCGGTCTCGATGGCGGCCGCAGCGACCGGGTCTCCTGCCGCCTCGCCCACGAGGTGCAATGATCCGACGCCGCCCACGACGATCACCGCGTCGGTGTCGGGCCGAGGAGACTGGCCGGCGGTCAGCAGTTCCGCCTGGTAGCCGGCGCCGGTGATCGTCGAGAGCAGCTCGTCGCGCATACCCTGCGTGAAGGTCTCCATGCCGTGGTCCCCGGTCACCACGAATGCCGTGCGTCCGAAGATCCCGGCATCCTTGGTCGCCTGCACGAGGCGACCGATCTGCTCGTCGACCTCGGCGATCGCGGCAGGCATGTCGGAGGCATCCTTCCCGTCGGCGTGACCGAGGGCGTCGAGACGGTCGCAGTACACCGCGAGCAGCTCTGGGATGCCCGCCATCTGCACCGACGTCCCCGCGCTCATCACGGGCCGCCCTTCCAACACGGCGACAGCGTCGTCTGTGCGGCGCGCACAGTCACCGCCAGGCTGTGTGTACAGGCCTTGGGGATCACCGAACGCAGTACCGTGATTCTGAACGATGAACCACTGCGACGACAGCACCGCACCGCCCTGATCCCTGATCGATTCCGCAATCGTCGGCACCGCGAGGTCACGCTGCTGCCCCACAGCCTTGCCCGTAGCGGGGTCGAAGAAGTAGGCAGCGTTGTCGTGCGTCTCCGGCCACGCTCCCGTGGCGATCGACGACCAGGATGGATTCGTGATCGAGGTCATCACACCGGTCGACTCGCTGATGGCGCCGCGTTTCGCCAGCGCGCGCAGGTTCGGCATCGCGTTGCCGGCGAGGTAGTGGGGGTCAAAACCGTCCAACGCGATAAGCACCACGTGATCGGCCAACACGGACGGACTCCCCGAACCGCCGCCTGACCCTCCCGGCGTTGCGGCCGCGGGAGCCGCCACGGCACTCGTGGCCATCGCCACGGCGGCGACCAGGCTCAGCACCCCTGTCGCCTTCGTCGTTCTCCTCGTCGTGGATCCGCTCATTCTGCCTCTCCTCACGTCATTCCGGCTCGAGCCCATCGTCGAGCCTTTGCAATCGACGGTGTCGGCAGCCCACGCGGGGATTCAAGGTGCGAGGCATCCAGTGCAAGGGATCACCCATCCGGTCGCGCCGCTTGAGCGATTCCGGCACGCACGGCCACCTCCGGGGATGAACGGTTTCTTGCGCACCGAAGCCCCCTGCTGTCGATCCCTCGCATTCCTCCGCGCGTGCACGGCACCCGTGGCGGGGTCTCGATTGGGTGCTGCAGGGACGCCCACGACGAGGAGGAGCGGACAGTGGAGCACACACCATCGAACAGACCCCCGGCGGAGACCCCGCTGACCCGGCGAGGATTCCTCGGCCTGTCAGCGGCGGGGATCGCCATCGGAGCGACGGCGGCATGGGGGCCATGGCCCGGCGCCGGGGTGGCCGCCGCGGCGACGGACGATCACGGAGGGCGCACGCTGCGGTTCGCCGTCCTGACCGACACTCACGCCAACGAGGACGAGGCCACCCGGATGGCCAACCTCCGCCGGATCTTCGCGGCTGTCGAGGCGGAGGATCCCCAGTTCGTCCTGCACTGTGGCGACATCACCGACTACGGCAGCGACGAATCGTTCAGCGCCTATCGCGACCTGATCCCGTCCGCGCTCTGGGAGCGCGTACGGCACGTACCGGGAAACCACGAGATCCGGTGGGACACCAGCGCCCGCCGACGATTCCAGCACTGGTTCGGGCCGACGAGCTACGGCTTCGACGCCGGAGGCGTGCACTTCATGGCGCTCGACCCTACACAGTTGCTGCAGGAGCCCGGCCTCTTCGCCGACGACCTCGCGGCCCTGGAGGAGGAACTTCGCGGGGTGGGCGACCGACCGTCGCTCCTCTTCCTGCACTATCCGGTCGGCGGAGCCAACTACTACGTCAACGACACGGATGCGCTGCTGCGCACCATTGCCCCCTTCCCTGTGCGGGGCATCTTCGCAGGACATCGCCACCTCAACGAAGTGGACCGCTTCAACGGCCTGACCCAGGTGACCACCAACGCCGCGCGCCCGGGGCCGTTCTACCTGCGGGTCACCGAGCGCCACGGTCGGCAGGGGCGGATGCTCGTCGTTGAGCACGTGGCCCTGGGCGCGACCGACGCCGAGGTGCCGACGGTGGAAGCGCTTGCCGAGATCCCGCTTGAGAAGCCCTCGGCGTCTGCTGAGACGATTCGCATCGCCGCGCGCCCGGGCCCGGACGAGGTCGCCCTCACCGCAGTCGCGGGCCGGTCCGCGGTCGCCGTCGACGCCCGGCTGCACCCGCAGTCCGTGTTCGGCGCGAGGGACGAGCGCGCGTGGATGCCCCTCGCCGCCCGGGGACGCTCCTGGCACGGTGCGGTCGACCGCGTCGGAGTCGCCCCCGGCATCCATCGCGTGCAGGTACGCGCGGTCGACGAGACCGGTGGGCGCCGCGAGGAATGGACGGAGGTCGAACTGCCTGGTTCCACACGCGCCCGCCTCGCCTGGGAGCTTGACATCGGCGGCCAGCTCCAGGGAGCCCTGATCGCGCGCGATTCGACGGTAGTCGCGTGCTCCACGTCGGGCCACGTCACCGCGGTGGACGCAGCCGGGCGGGGCAAGCCTCGTCGCATCTGGACCGCGGAGGCTGGTCCTGTGCATCGAGGCGCCGCCTTCACCCCCGACGGCGGGGCGGTCATCGTGCCCAGCACGGACGGGCGCCTGCTCGCGCTCGACACAGGCACGGGACGCACCGTCTGGACCAGTCACTTCGAGAAGCCCGTACTCACCACGCCTCTCGTGGCCACCACCGCGGAGCACGGCGGTCGCATCCTCGTGTCTGCGGAGGACACGCTACGGTGCCTCACCGTGGACGGCGCGACTCTCTGGGAGGCCCCGGTGCCGGTGCGTACTGCGGGGCGCGCCGCGTGCGACGGCGAGCGCGTCTACGTCGGCGCCGGTGATGGGCGGGGATACGCCTATGACCTGCACACCGGCACTGTGCTCTGGTCGGTTCTGACAACCGACCGTCCTGACCGGTACCGACAGCTCATCTACGGGCCTTGGGACGACTGGGTCGAGGTGCTTCCGACGGGCGCGGTGGTCTTCAGCACAGTCGCCGATGCCATCGCCGTCGATCCGCGTGATGGCAGGGAGATCTGGCGCACACCGGGGAGCTACATCTTCGCGCCGAGCCTGCCTCTTCCGGACGGCGGGTTGCTGCTGACCTCGGAGTGGGGGGTGGTCACTGCTGTAGACCAGGCGACCGGTGCGACGCGGTGGAGCACGCAGGCGGTCCCGCGCGTCGTCAACGCCGGGCCGGTCATCGACCCTCGCACCGGGTCAGCGTGGCTCGTCTCGGTCGGCGGCCTGCTCGCTGAGGTGCGCACCGCCGACGGAGCCGCGTCGGTAGATCGGCAGCTGTTCACGGCGAACACTTTCTCGACGCCTGTCCTGGCGGCGGATCGCCTCGTCGTCGCGGCTCAGGACGGTGTGCTGCGCGCCTTCACCCTCTGAGCCGGACGGCGGCGCCGGGCTTCTTCACCGCGAGGTCGCGGAGGAGCCCGGCGCGCTTGACGGAGCGCAGCGCCACCGCGACGTCGGCGTGCTGAAGCCCGGGAAGGCCGCCGATCGCCGAAGAGATGAACTCGTACAGGGCGGCGTCCGACGAGAGGGCGACCTCGCCGCACAGGTTTCGGTCGCCCGTGGTCGCCGAGATCATCAGCGTAGACGGATGCTCCGCCAGCATCTCGCCTGCACGTCCCAACTGTGTGGGATTCACGCTCAACGAGATGAAAGCGTTCACGGGAAGGCCGACCGATTCCGGGTCGACCACCGCGCGCATGCGGAGCGCACCGGATCCGAACATCGCCTCCGCGCGGCGGCGCACGGTGACCGGACTCGCGTCGCAGCGGTCGGCCAACTGCTGCCACCCGAGGCGCCCATCGCCTGCGAGCGCGTCGGCGATCCGCTCGTCCAACGCGTCCAACCGCACGAGGTCTCCTGGGAGCGGATCCCGCCAGGGGTCGAACCGCTGCGAGCGCAACTGCGCCGCGATCTCCTCGGACAGCAGCTCCGGCAGCCAGCTGTGCGGGGTGGCGAAGCGGCGAACGACTTGGTTGCTCCAGACAGCCAGGACGCCGTCGAGCGAGGGGAGCTGCTCGAGGGTGATGGCGAGCAGGTGGTCGTTCGAGGTGTAGTTGATCTCGGCGACGCAGTCGACGCTTCCCGTGACGAGCTTGACCGAGCCGCATTCAGGCCAAGCTGCGAGCCTCTGCGCCGACCGGTTGCCGTCGCCCGGCCGGCATCGCAGCCGCACGAACAAGGATCGGGAGCGTGCGGTCGCCTCGCCGTCGAGCACGCCGATCACGCGCACGGCCCCTTCAGCGATCAGCCGCGACACCCGGCGCGATGCCGTTGCCTCGGAGGTGAACACGGCATCGCTGATCTGGGCATTCGTGGCACGCGGGTTGGCCAGCAGCGCACCGACGATGCGTCGGTCGAGATCATCCACGGATCGTACAATACCTTCACTATGAGCGTTCCAGAAGATGATTCTTTGCATCAACGCAAGGAATCTCACCATAATCGCTCGCGCCGCGGGAAGATCACAGGACTGCCGCGGCACTGCCGCCCGGTGGTTCTCCCCGGCGCATGGCGCCACAACCCGAGGAGTGTTGACTTGACCCGTTCGTCAGCGCCGCGCATCGCGGCTCCCCTCGCGGCTCTCGCCGCGCTAGTACTGATCGCCGGATGTTCCGCACCTGCCGACGACTCCGCCGCTGAGGCGCAGAGCATCGTGTTCTGGACTCCGCAGACCACTCCCGAGCGGCTCGCGGCTCAGGAGGAAGTCGCCGCGGCCTTCACAGAAAAGACCGGCATTGAGGTCGAGGTAGTACCCATGGCGGGTGCCGACCAGGATCAGGCCCTCGTCACCGGCGCCGCGAGCGGCGACGTACCGGACGTCATCCTGCACGCCTCCACCCAGACCGGCGCGTGGACCTCGCAGGGTCTGCTCGACACCGCGGCCGCGAGCACCCTCGTCGACACACTGGACGCCACGACGTTCAATGAGAATGCCCTCACGGCCGTCACCATCGACGGCGAGATCTCGGCGGTGCCCAGCGACGGCTGGTCGCACGTGATCGCCTACCGCGCCGACCTGCTCAAGGAGGCCGGAGTGGACGTCCCCGCGTCCGTCGAAGAACTCGCCGAGGCGGCGGCGACCGTCAAGGACGAGCTCGGCATCACGGGCCTGGCATTCGGCACGCAGGCCGGCACGGCGTCGGCGACCGAGGGCATCCAGTCGCTGTTCCAGAGCGCCGGTTGTGAGCTGGTGAAGGACGGAGAGGTCACCATCGACTCCGACGCGTGCACAGTGGCCGCGGAACAGTTCCTCGCACTGCGCGACTCGTCCACCGCGGGCGACTTCGACGTCATCAGCGCCCGCGCGGCCTACCTCAACGGCGACGCTGCCATGCTCCTCTTCTCCACGCACATCCTCGACGAGCTGGCGGGGCTCGACCCGGCCACCCCGGCGACCTGCCCGGAGTGCACCGGCACCCCGGACTTCCTCGCGCAGAACACCGAGTTCCTGACCGTTCTCGGCGACGAGCCGCGACAGTACGGAGCGATTCTGGGCTACGGCATCCCGACCGGAGCGAACGTCGAGGCCGCGCAGGAGTACATCGAGTTCGTGCTCGACGAGGGCTACGCCGACACCCTCGGCGTCGCAACCGAGGGCCGCATCCCGTTGCGCAATGGCACAGGCGACGACCCCGAGGCGTTCGCCGCCGCGTGGGGTGGGCTCGGCATCGGACCCGCGCACGATCGCACCTCGGCTGAGATCTACGGCGACGAGTTCGTCGACGGCATGAGCGAGGGCATCAACTCCGTCTACCTGTGGGGGATGGGCACCGACGATGCCACGCTCGCCGGTCTCGTGTTCAGCCAGGGCGTGCTTGCGAACCAGATCGAGGCACTCTACAACGGCGCTCCGGCCGCCGACGTCACAGCCGCGATGAAGGCGGCTGTCGAGGAGGTCAAGGCGGGCCTGTGAGCACGGCACCTCTCCGTCACCGTCGGGAGCGGCCCCGCCGCTCCCGACGGGACGACCGCAATGGACTCCTGCTCACGACCCCGACCTTCCTCGTCATCCTGCTCGCGTCGATCATCCCGCTGCTGCTGGTGATCGTCTTCGCCTTCAGCGAGATCCGACTCGTCGACATCCCGCGCCTGGGTACGGAACCGATCGAGTGGACTCTCGACAACTTCCGTCGCGCGCTCGCCAACCCCTCATTCTGGCAAGCGTTGGGCACCACTCTGCTCTACTCGACCCTCACCATGGTGGGCTCGGTCGGGGTCGGCCTGGCGCTCGCCCTCGCCCTCCGTCGGCCTTTCCGCGGCCGCGGCATCGTCCGGGCACTGCTGCTGGTTCCGTACGTCCTCCCCCTCATCGCCGCCGTCACCATCTGGCAGACGATGCTGAACCCGCAGTACGGGCTCGTGAACGCCTTCGGCCGGGAGGTGCTCGGCTGGGAGCAGGCCGTAGGTTTCCTCAACACCTCGACCGCACAGGTCTTCGGCGTCTCGGTGCCGGTGTCACTTCTGGTCGTCGTGGCCTTCGAGATCTGGACCTCCGCGCCGCTCGCATTCCTCTTCCTCACGGCGCGGTTGCAAGGGGTCTCGCCCAGCATCGAAGAGGCGGCCGCGCTCGACGGCGCGAAGCCGCGGCAGATTCTGTGGAGCATCGTGATGCCGCAACTCAAGGGCGTCATCCTACTGCTGTGTCTGCTGCGCTTCATCTGGACCTTCCAGAGCTTCAGCGAGGTGTACCTGCTGACTGAAGGCGCCGGCGGCACTCAGCTGATGGCCCTCAAGGTCTATACGGAGCTCGTCACGCGCGCCGACATCGGCAGCGCCTCCGCATACGGACTGCTGATGTCCGTCGTGCTCATCGCGCTCCTCACCGTGTACGTCATCGCCACGCGCAGAAAGGTCGATACCGAATGACCACCCGCCGTCGCTCGCCGTCGCGTCCGCGGCCCGCCGCAACCGTCGGTCGTGTACTCCTCATCGCCGTCGCGCTCCTCGTCGCGATCGGCCCGGTTCTCTACGGTTTCATCCTGTCGGTCCGGCCATACTCGTCGATCGTGCAGGAGCCGCTCAACCTGATCCCTTCCTTCGACGAGCTCGACTTCTCCGGCTACACCACCGCGATGCTCGATCCGGATCAGGGCGGATTCGGCCTGGGGCGATTCGTGATCAACTCCTTGCTCGTCGGGCTTGGGACGGTGGTGCTCTCCGTGCTCGTGTCAATCCTCGGCGCCTACGCAGCAGCCCGCTTGCGGTACCGGGGACGACGCGGGATGAACGCGATCATCCTCGCGGTGTACCTGTTCCCCGGCATCGTGTTGTCCGTACCGCTCTTCGTGCTGCTCGCCAGAGCCGGGCTGACCGGCTCGCTGGTGGGCCTATTCCTCGTCTACGTTGCCACCACCGTCCCGGTATCGATCTACATGTTGCGCAACTATTTCCAGGCGCTCCCCGAAAGCGTGGAGGAGGCCGCGATCGTCGACGGCGCCTCGCTTCCGCAGATGTTGCGGAGCGTCGTGCTGCCGATCGCCCTGCCCGGAGTGGTCGCAACCTCGATCTACGTCTTCATGATCGCCTGGAACGAGTACTTCTACGCGCTGCTCTTCCTCGTTCGCGACCGCTCGCAATGGACGGCGCCGCTCGGAATCTCACAGCTGGCGGACTTCAACGTGCCGGTCACCGTGCTGCTGTCGGGTTCCATCGCCGTCACCATCCCCATTGTCATCCTCTTCTTCCTCGCGCAGCGCTACCTCGTCGAGGGACTGACGGCAGGAGCCGAGAAATGAGCACACCCGACGGACCCCAGCGGATCGTCATCATCGGCGCGGGCGGACGTGGCCGCGATGCGTACGGGCGGTGGGCCGTAGAGCACCCGGATCGAGCCAGGGTCGTGGCGGTCGCCGATCCGTCGCCCGAGCGAAGGCACGCACTGGCCGCGGATGCCGGCGGCGCCCGCACCTATGAGGACTGGCAAGGCGCGGTAGCCGATCTCGCCGCGCTCAAGGCCGACGCGGTGGTCATCGCCGTTCCCGACGCACTGCACGTGGACGTCGCGATCGCGGTCGCCGACGCCGGCCTGCCGTTCCTCCTAGAGAAGCCCGCGGCGCCGAACCTCGGTGAGCTGCGGCGGCTCGTGCAGCATGCGCGCCGCACGTCGTCAGCACTCGCGATCGGCCATGTCCTGCGGTTCACGCCGTTCTGGCGGTCGGTGAAGGCCATCCTCGACGCGGGGACGATCGGGCGGATGCTCACCCTCGAGCTCAGAGAGAACGTCGGTTACTGGCACTTCGCGCACTCCTACGTGCGCGGCAACTGGCGCAACAGCGCCACCTCGGGACCTATGGCGTTGACGAAGACCTCGCACGACCTCGACCTGATCCGCTGGCTGGTCGGCACGGCTCCGGAGAGCATGTACAGCATCGGCGATCTGAGCTGGTTCCGGCGGGAGAACGCCCCCGAGGGGGCGCCGGAGTTCTGCGTCCAGGGCTGCCCGGTCTCACAAAGCTGCCCCTTCTTCGCTCCGCGATACTACGTCGATGCGCTCGCCGGCGTAACTGGACACCCGGTGCACCTCCTGGGTGCCGACACTTCTCCCGCTGGCCGCATGCGCGCTCTGCGCGACGGCGACTACGGCCGATGCGTGTACCGCGGCGACAACGACGTGGCAGACCACCAGCAGACGACCATGCGATTCCCGATGGGCGTGACGGCCACGCTCACTGCCTCGGCATTCACCGCCGAGAACACTCGACACGTCACGATCACCGGGTCCGCCGGCCAGATCTCCGGCCACATGGAGAACGGCGAGATCGTGGTGGACCTGTTCTCTCCGACGGCGCGGATCCCGGAAGGGTTGCCACTGGACGCGCATGAGGTGCACACCAAGTCGCCTATGGCTCACGAACGCCACATCTTGCGGGTGACGCTGCCAAACCCCGACCTTGGCGATCACGCCGGCCACGGTGGTGGCGACGCCGGGCTGATGGCGGAATTCATCGAGGCGGTGCGCCAGGGATCAGTAGGTAGGGGAGAATTGTCGTTCCAGACGGCTCTCGACAGCCACCTGATGGCGTTCGGCGCCGAGGCATCGCGCCGATCCGGCGAGCCCCTCGACTTCGCAGCGTGGACGGCTGAGATCGATCTGCACCTGGACGACAGGCTGCGCGCATGAGCGGTCATGTCGAGTCCGCTGTGCGTGCGCTGATCGACAGGGTCGGCGGCGATGCGGCGACGGTGAGGATCGAAATCCTGCAGGAGGCCTCCTCCGGCTCACGCATCGCGGGATTCGAGGCGAGCGAGGGCGTGCTCACCCTACGTGGATCCGATGCCTCAGCGGCAGCGAGCGCCTTCGCCCGCTATCTGCATTCACAGGGTCACCGCATCACCTGGGAGTCCCCGCGGCCGATCCGACCTCTCACGCCCTGGCCCGACGCGGACAGAACCGACGTGCGTACGCCGTTCGCGATCCGATACCACCTGAACGTCGTCACGCACGGGTACTCGACGCCGTACTGGGATTGGGCTCGGTGGGAGCAGGAGCTCGATTGGATGGCGTTGCATGGCGTGACTCACCCGCTCGTCCTCACAGGCTACGAAGCGGTTCTCGCTGAGACTCTGGGGCTCCTCGGCATCGACGGGGCCATCGCTCGAACCTGGATAGGCAGCGCTGCGCACCTTCCCTGGATGTCTATGGGAGGGGTTCACGACTTCGGCGGACCGCTCCCGTCACGGTGGGATGAGCGCCGACTCGCGCTCGCTCGTCGGATCATCGCGCGTGCACGCGAGCTCGGCATGACACCCGTGCTGCCGTTGCCCGGTGGGCATCTGCCCGCCGCAGTGACGGGCGACGAGGCCGCCGAGATCGAGTGGCAGGGCTGGCGAACACCGATGCTCGACCCCGCCTCGCCCGCGTTCGCGCACATGCTAAGGCTGTTCCTCGAGACCCAGCGCAGGTTGCTCGGTGACCCCGGGCCCGAGCCCGTGTTCGCCGTGGATCCCTACATCGAATCCCTCCCGCCGTCCACGGACTCGGCGCAGCTCGCAGCCGCGGGCGCGGGGGTGCACACGGCGATCACGGCTATTTACCCCGCGGCGACGTGGCTGCTGCAGGGCTGGCCGTTCCACTACCACCGCGCCTTCTGGACGTCAGATCGCGTCGGCGCCTACCTGTCGCGCATTCCGCACGAGCGACTTTTGCTGATCGACCTCTGGGGCGAGCACGCACCGATGTGGCGAGAGGGGATGCACGGGCGTCGTTGGCTGTGGACCGCCGTGCACAACTTCGGCGGACGCTTCGCGCTCTTCGGCGACTTGTGCGGGCTTGCCCGCGACGTCGCCGAACTGCGCGCGCGGCACCCGGAGCGCTTGGAGGGCATCGGCGTTGCGCCGGAGGCGATCGAGAACAATACCGTGTTCTACGAGCTCGCCGCCGACCTCGTCTGGGACGACGTGGACGTCGACGCGTGGCTCGACGACTTCGCGATGCAGCGGTATGGTGTGGACGACGACGCGGCACGCGAGGCCTGGCGTCTGCTCGGATCCACGCTGTACGGTCGCGGGCGAACCCGATCGATCCCGTCACCTGTGATCGCACGGCCATGGAGCGCCGCTGCGCCCTTCGCCTCGCAGCGGCTGGCTGGGGAAGCGCTCGTCGCGGAGCCTGCACGAATGTCGGCGAACATCGACGCGGAGAACGACCCTGCGGTGTTGGGAGACCTGCCGTCGATCGCGCGCGCAGCCAGCCTCCTGATCTCCCTCGGAACGAAGACGGACTCACGAGACGCTCAGGAACGAGACGTGGTCGAGCTCACCTCGCACGTGCTTGCGCAGCAGACGCGGCTTCGCATCCGGGGGATCCTTCGGGCTTTCACCGACCGTGACGTGAGCACGCTGCGCCGAGAGGGCGCTCGGCTGCACGACGACCTGCTCGCCCTGGACCGGCTGGCAGCCACCAGGCGGGAATCCCGGGTGTCGACGTGGATCGCACAGGCGCGCTCCTGGGGAGACACGCATGCCGAGCGAGAGGTGATGGAGCGAGATGCACGCAGCCTGGTGTCGGTGTGGGGCCACCAGTCGAGCGGATTGCACGACTACTCCGGGCGGCATTGGTCGGGTCTGATCCGCGACCTCTATGCGCGGCGGTGGGCCGCCTGGGTGTCATGGTTGGCCGACGCGGTGGAACACGGGACGCGGCCGAGCGAGGACGATCTGCGCCGCGTCATCGTGGAGATCGAGGAGCAGTGGCGGGAGGCCCACGGCTCCGACGACGGATCCGACGAAGATCCTCTCGCGCTCGCAGCCCAACTGCTCACCCGCGCGGGATACGCCTAACCCGAATGCTCCTCGACGTGATCGCGCGGCATGAATGCGGCAGCGAGCAGCGTGAGCATGGCCGTCGCGGCGACGGCGACGAACACCCACACCGAGGCGTGGATGATCGTCTCCGGGTCGTCGGCGCCCGCACCCTGCGCGATGACCGCGTTGGAGATCGCGCCGAACACCGCCACGCCCACCGCACTCCCGGCGGAACGTGCAAAGGCGTTCATGCCCGTCACGGCACCGCGTTCCCCCCAGCCCACGGAGGACTGTGCGGCGATCAGGGTCGGGGCGGCCGACCAGCCGAGGCCGAAGCCGAGCACGAACGCGATCACCGACATCACGAACGGGTTCGGCCACGAGGAGACCGCGGCGAGCACGGTCGCCGCGAACGTGGCGATGCTCATGCCGATCAGGGTGGTGCGGCGAAAGCCGATGCGCAGGTACAGTCGTCCGACGTTCGCCGCGGCGATGGGCCAGCCGAGAGTCAAGGCGGCGACCGCCAGGCCGGACAGGAGGGGCGCGATGCCCAGTGACCCTTCCAGGTACGCGGGGGCGAAGCTGGTCACACCGATCATGAGCGCCCCCACCCCGAGTGACACGAGCGTGGTCGTCAGGATCAACGGCCGCGCCGCGAGCCGGAGATCGACGATCGGCTCCGCCGCCCGCCGCTCGACCATCGCGAAGAACGCGAGGGCCACGACGCCCACCCCGAAGCAGAGCGCACTCGGCACGGAGATCCAGTCCCAGGCGTTCCCACCCTCGAGCATCCCGAGGATGAGTCCGGTGAGCCCGATCGTGAGCAGGACCGCCCCGGCGTAGTCGATCCGGTGCCGACGGGTCTGCTTCTCCTCCTTGTACTTGAGTTGCAGCATCCACGCGGCGATCAGACACAGGGGGATGTTCACCCAGAAGATCCATCGCCACGCGTCGAGCTGCGCGAAGATGCCGCCGAGCGCGGGTCCGACCACCGACGAGATCGCCCACACGCTCGCGATGTACCCCTGCACCTTCGCGCGCTCGGCGACCGTGTAGATGTCGCCCACGATCGTCATCGCCATCGGCGCGACCGCGCCCGCCCCCAAGCCCTGGATGAGGCGGAACAGGATGAGCGCGGGCATGCTCCACGCGAACCCGCAGAGCACGGAGCCGAGCAGGAACAGGGCGATCCCGAGGAGGATGATCGGCTTGCGGCCCACCGTGTCGGCGAACCGGGAGTAGATGGGGACGCTCACCGCCTGCGCCAGCAGATATACCGAGAACAGCCAGGGGAACTGCTGGTAGCTGCCGAGATCGCGGACGATGCTCGGGACCGCGGTCGCGAGGATCGTGGCGTCGATCGCGATGAGGCCGGTGGCGAGCATCAGCGCGCCGAGGATGGGGCCTCGCGCCGAGCGGAGTCCGATGGAGGCGCGGTCGACGGGGGCGGTCACTTCAGGAACAAGCGGTCGGACGGCGCGACTATTCCGGACGAGGGCGGAACAGCAGGGGATGCCGCACGCCCGACGGTCACGACGAAGCCGCGCGGCCGGGCTGCTCGCCGTCCGCCTCGCCCTCGGGCTCCGGGTCGTCGTAGAGCACCGGACGGTCGATGGTCTTGGTGACATCGGCGGGGTCGACCGCCAGGATCAGCATCGCGAGGATCAGGAGCGTGACGATGAACGCGCCACCGCCGACCACGAGGCCGAGCGCCACCGGGGTCAGCCCGTCATAGCTGCCGTTCGCGATCGCCGTGTTCACCCTGGCGGTGAAGGCTCCGGTCGAGACCAGGGTCACGACCATGGCGAAGACGCCGCAACCCAGCGCGATCAGCAGCAGGTGCAGCGGGCGCAGGATGTCCCGACGGGTGGGCTTCTCGTCGCTCATCGCGTTCCTCCGTGCTCCGCAGCGGCGGTGTCGTCGTTCGATTCGGAGACCGCGGTGACGGTGTCCACTCGCTTCGGGGTGAGGCCGGCGATGCCGAGGAAGACGGCGAGGATCGCCGCGTACCCACCGAACATCCCGACGCCGAGGATGATGCCGGACAACACGAACGTGCCGGCCTTCTCGATCGTGTACTCCTGGACGAAGCCGGCCGGGATCAGCAGCAGCACGATCCCGAGCAGCACCCCCAGCGCGCCGACCGTGATCGCGTCACGGGACAGCGGATCGGCGTTTCGACGAGAGCGGATGCCGGCGAGGAGCTCGATGCCGCCGCTCAGGATCGCCCAGGTCGAGACGACGATGAAGAACAGGTCATCGGAGCGCCAGGCCGGGATGCCGCTCACGGCGCCGGCGAGCGTGCCGAGGACACCGAGCAGGATGTAGGGCCAGCGGGACCCCGCGGGGAGCACCAGCCACGCGGCCAGCAGCTGGATGAGCGCGGTGACGAAGACGAAGCCGCTGAACACCGAGAGGCCGACGGGAGCGGAGTGGTCCGACGAGAAGGTGATCATCAGGGCGGCGACGGCGGCGAACAGTGCGCGCAGCAATTGCACGTGGCGCATGGTGAATGCGCGAGCAGGGGCAGACATGACGATCCAGAGTCCTCCGGGGTGTTGCTCCCAGTCTACGCGGGGGCGCAGAGCCGCCGCGCCCGCGGCGTGCGGAGGAGGTTTCGTGAAGCCCGGCGGATCTCCCCAGATCGATTGCCGGGCTTCACGACGTACGCAGCAAGGGGGGCATCACTGCGTCAGGCCGGTCTTCGCACGGTCGGGCACCCTACCTGCGACGACGGCCAAGTGACCCCACATGCCCACCCGGTCCCCTGAGGTATGCGCGTGCGGTCGTATGCTCACTCTAGGACGGTGGGCTTCACATACCGGATGGGGGCTGTGATGAGTTACGAATATGACGCGCGCAGATCCGGATCCGGCGCATTCGCGGGAGCGCTGCGCGATGCGATCAACGCCAGGGACGTGACACTCTCCTGGTTGCAGCAACAGCTCAATGCGCGCGGGAACCGCGTCTCGATGGCCACCCTGAGCTACTGGCGCTCCGGCGCCCGGCACCCCGAGGGGGTGCAGTCGCTCGCCGCACTCGCCGACATCGAGGACCTCCTCCGACTCGAGGCCGGGGCCCTGAGCAGGCTTCTCCGGTCGACGAACCGCACGGGACCGCTCGGGCCCAATCAGTTCCCGATCGATGAGGAAGAGCTCGAGCGCGCGGTCATGGACGCGTTCCAGGCGCTCGGTGCGTCGTATCCCGACACCTCCCGAGAGCTCACGACGCACTCGGTGACGGATGTCGGGGCCGACGGCAACATCGCCTACAGCGTCACCCGCAGCATCGTGCAGTCCACGGTCGGCACCATCACGGCGATCCCGTTCCTGGAGATCACTCCCGGGGTTCGCACGCCCGCACCCGTGATCGAAGCCGTCTCCGGAGGCAGGATCGCCGCACGGTACTCCCACCCCGATGGCGAGGTCCACGGGGTGCTGTTCGAGCTTGACATCCCGCTGACGGCCCCGGACACCGCGATGGTCGAGTGGTCGGCGGAGTATCCGCCCGACTACCCGGAGACGCGCGACACCGGGCACGCGCTAGCGCAGAAGGCCCGGGAACTGCTGGTGTGGACCCGTTTCCATCCGGACGCGATCCCGGACTGGTGCGAGGAGCACCTCGAGACCCCTGAAGGCGTGACTCTGACACCGCTGCCGCCGCCCCGAGGCACCTCGGTGCACCTGGTGCGCCGGGCGTTCGGCCCCGGTGCGCTCGGCCTGCGCTGGGGATACGGACCCCGCGAGGATCAGCCCGGCTGATCGCCGGTCGCCACCGGGCGGCCAGGGGTGTTCGACCACTGGCTCCAGGATCCGGGGAACACCTTCGCCTCGATCCCCACCTCGTGCAGGACCAGCGCGGTGTGGGCGGCGGTCACGCCCGAACCGCAGTACGCAGCCACCGGCGTACCCGGGGTCACCCCGACCGCCGCGAGGGTGGCGAGCACGGTATCGGTGTCGAGGAGTCTCCCCTGGTCGTCGAGGTGGAGCGTGGTCGGCAGGTTGCGCGCGCCCGGGATGTGACCGGCCACCGGGTCGAGCGGCTCGGTCTCGCCGCGGTACCGCTCGGGGGCGCGCACGTCGAGCAGGACTCCGGCTTCCGGGAACGCCGCCGCCTCGTCGATCGAGAGGGCATCGCGCCCGATCTCCTCGAGGACCACGTCGCCGGGCTCCGGACTCACGTCATCGGTCGCGACCTCGAACCCCTCGGCCTGCCACCCGCGGAGGCCGCCGGCGAGCACGCGCACGTCGACCCCCGCCTGCCGCAGCAGCCACCACGCGCGCGCCGCCGCCGTGCCCTTGGCATCGTCGTAGGCGACCACCGTGTCGCCCACGCGGACACCCCAGCGCCGGGCCGCGGCCTGGAGCGTGGCCGTCGACGGCAGCGGGTGCCGTCCGTCCGAGGGCTCTCCGTGGGTGGAGAGCTCCGTGTCGAGCGCGGCGAACACGGCGCCGGGGATGTGTCCCGTGAGGTAGTCGTCGTGCCCCGTCTCCGGGCGATCCAGCCGCCACCGCACATCGATCACGCGCACCGGTGCACCCCGGGTCAACAGGTCGTTCAGCTCGACGGCACTCACGAAGTCGCTCATGCTGCGAGGCTACCGAATCCTCGGGTCACCCCGTCCTCACCTTCGAATCGCGTGAATGGCCGCATCCGGCGCCGGAATCGGACCATTTGCGCGATTCGAAAGAGGATTCCGGCCACTAGGCTCGATCCGGCAACGTCGAGAAAGGGCCCACGATGCCCTCTCGACTTCGCTGGATGCGATTCCGCCCGGAGGAGGCCGCGCTCCTCGCGATCACCGCGGTCTGGGGTGGCACCTTCCTGCTCGTGCACTGGGCGATGGACCATTCCGGACCCTGGTTCTTCGTAGGCGTCCGCTTCCTGATCGCGGGTCTGATCAGCGTCGTGATCTTCCGCCGGGTGCTGCGCGGGATCCGGTGGCGCGACGTCGGCGCGGGCGTGGCGATCGGGGTGATGATCTACCTCGGCTACGGCTTGCAGACGCAGGGGCTGCAGACGATCGACAGCAGCACCTCCGCCTTCATCACCGCGATGTACGTGCCCCTGGTCCCGCTCGCGCAGTGGGCCGTGTTCCGCACGCGCCCTCCGGTCATGGCCTTCGTCGGCGCGGGGCTGGCGTTCGTGGGACTGCTGTTCATCGCCGGGCCCGACGCCTTCGCGCTCACCCTCGGCACCGGCGAGATCGTGACCATGATCAGCACGCTGCCGATCGCCGCCGAGATCATCCTGATCAGCCTCTTCGCGGGAAAGGTCGATCTCGGCCGCATCACGGTGATCCAGCTGCTGACGGCCGGCGTGCTGGGGCTGCTCACGATGCCCGTGGTGGGTGAGGGCGTGCCGGAGTTCTCGTGGATCTGGGTCGGCTGCGCGGTCGGCCTCGGAGCGGCGAGCTGTCTGATCCAGCTGACGATGAACTGGGCGCAGAAGTCGGTCTCCCCCACGCGCGCGACCATCATCTACGCGGGTGAGCCGGTGTGGGCCGGCGTCATCGGACGCATCGCCGGGGAGCGTCTGCCCGTGACCGCACTCATCGGCGGGGCACTCGTGGTGCTCGGGATCCTCGCGAGCGAGCTGAAGCTCGTGCGGCGTACTCCGGCGGAACGCCCGCCTGACAGGTAGACAACCGGGAGACATCCGAGGGTCGGGGAATACTCCGCTGGACTGCGCGTTGCACCCGGCATGATTGAAACTTCAACCGTCGCTCCGGTCGCCACGGAGCGCACGCGCGTCCGAGTGCCGCTGCGCTTCGGCGACGGCTTCTCCACGACCGCCGACGTCGTCACCTTCGACGGACTCATCGACGGCCGCGAGCACCTGCTGCTCGGACTCGGCGATTGGCGTGCAGCGCTCGAACGCGCGACCGAGGGCGGGGAGGCCCCGCTCGTACGCCCGCACAGCGAGTGCCTGACCGGCGACGTGTTCGGCTCGGAGCGCTGCGACTGCGGCCCCCAGCTGCGCGAAGCCGTGGAGCGGATCGCGGAGGACGGCGGCTTCCTGCTCTACCTGCGACAGGAGGGTCGGGGCATCGGCCTCTACGCCAAGCTCGACGCCTACGCCCTGCAGGACGCGGGGCTGGACACCTACGAGGCGAACGTCGCCCTGGGACACGGTGAGGACGAGCGCGACTACACCGTGGCCGCCCAGATGCTGAACGCGATCGGCGTCGACGACATCCGCCTGCTCAGCAACAACCCCGACAAGGCCGTGCAGCTCGAAGCACTCGGCATCCGCGTGACCGAGCGGGTGCGCACCGAGGTGCACCTGTCGGAGTCCAATTCGCGCTACCTGCAGGCCAAGAGGGACCACACGGCGCACACGCTCGACCTGTCGGCGGCGTGACACCCGGCGTGACATCCGAGGAGGACACCATGACGGCGGAGCAGCAGCAGCCGCGGCGACTCGACGACACCGAGATGGACACCTGGCTCCCCATCATCCGGTTCGTCCAGCTCCTCCCGCAGGTGCTCGACCGCACCCTCAAGGAGGAGGTCGGCCTCAACCACGCCCGCTACGCCATCCTCGTCACGCTCGCCGGGCAGGGGGACGGCATCGTCACGATGACCGAGCTGGCGCGCATCGCGGGGCTCAGCCGCTCACGCCTGAGCCATGCCCTCGACTCGCTCGAGGAGCGCGGCTGGGTCGAGCGCACGTCCTGCAGCACCGACAAGCGAACCCTCTCGGCCGCTCTCACCCCTGCCGGTCGGGAGATGCTGCGCACGGCGGCTCCGGTGCACGTCGAGCAGGTGCGCGAACTGGTGCTGGATCCGCTCACCCCCGAAGAGCGCGACCAGCTCGGGGCGATCCTCGGCAAGTTGCTGCCGGGAGTCACCGCAGCCCTGTAAAGGTCGGGTTCTGCTCTGAGCAGAACCGCTCGAAGCCTCCGGAGACCCCGGTTTATCGTGAGGCATGGCCGACAACGTCCCGTTCCCGCGCACTCCTCGTTCCGACCGTCCACAGCCCCACGGACCCGAGCCCCTGTGGCGACACCTCCTGGGCGACCAGCTGCGCCGACGTCGACACGACCGCGACGAGACGCTCACCGCCACCGCGGAGAAGGCCGGCCTCTCGCCGCAATACCTCTCCGAGGTCGAGCGCGGGTTGAAGGAGCCGTCGAGCGAGATGATCGCCGCGATCGCAGGGGCTCTGGACACGAGCCTGATCGAGCTCACGAGCGCCGTCGCCGAGGAACTCCGCACGACCACCACGGTCCCGCGCGGCGCCTTCGCGCTCGCCGCCTGAGCCGCGTGCGTCAGCCATCCGTCCGGCAGCGTGCGTCCGAGGGGGTCGTCAGGTGCGCGCGCCCAGCACGGTGTCGATCAAGCCGTAGTCCCGGGCGGCGGATGCGGTGAAGACCCGGTCGCGGTCGGTGTCGGCGCGCAGCTCCGGAACCGTGCGACCCGTGTGCTCGGCGAGGATCCCCTCCATGTCGGAGCGCACCCGCACCACCTCGTCCGCCGCGAGGATCAGGTCGGGGATCGCACCCCGGGACTGTCCCGCGGGCTGATGCAGCACGATGCGCGCGTGCGCGAGAGCGGCTCGCTCCCCGGAGTCTCCCGCGGCGACGAGCAGCGCTGCGGGTCCGATCGCCTGTCCGACACACGTCGTGGCGATGCGCGGGCGGATGTGCCGCATGGTGTCGTAGATCGCCAGCGCCGCTCCGGGGTCGCCGCCCTCGCTGTTGATGTAGAACTGGATGCCGGACTCCGGGCTGTCGGCGTCGAGGTGCAGCAGTTGGGCGATCAGCGCGTTGGCGACGCCCGCATCGATGCCGGTGCCGAGATAGATGACGCGCTCGGCGAGGAGGTGCGAGTACACGTCCATGACCCGCTCCCCCCGGGGATGCTGCGCGATCACGTTCGGGATCGTGTAACTGCTCATGCGTCCGCCCCCAGTCCGACCCGCGGGCGTCGTCGCGGCATCACCTCGGCGATCGAGGCCACGATCCCGTCGATGAACCCGTACTCCTGCGCCTGCGTCGCGGTGTACCAGCGGTCGTGGAGCGAATCCTCGAAGATGCGCTCGAGGGGCTGCCCGGTGTCGGCGGAGATGAGTCCGAGCACGGTGTCACGCATGTGGCGCAGATCATCGGCCTGCGTCTCGAGCTCGCCGGCGGACCCGCCGATCCCCGCGGACCCCTGATGCATCAGGATGCGCGCGTGCGGGAGGGCGCGTCGCTTGCCCGGCGTGCCCGCGGAGAGCAGGAACTGCCCCGCACTGCAGGCAAGGCCCAGGGCCAGGGTCGCGACGTCGTTCGGAACGAGTCGCATGAGGTCGCGGATCGCGAGCATGGACGGCACGGAGCCGCCGGGCGAGTGGATCCAGAGGGCGATGTCGGCGACGGGGTCCTCGGACGACAGTGCGAGCAGCTGCGTCATCAGCAGGGTGCCGTTGTCGTCGTCGAGCGCGCCGTCGAGCACGAGCACCCGCTCGTGGAACAGCGCACGCCGGGCCTCGGGGCCGAAGTGCGGGATGGGGTTGTCTTCGCTCATGCCCCCAGCTTCCGCTCTCGCGTGCCGCGTCCGGCGGGATTCTGCCGTGGGCGGCTCTGCCCTGAGCAGATGTCGAAAACGCGCCGTAACATCGCCGACTCACGGCACCCCTACCCTCGAGCTCATGGCGAAGCAGAAGGCACCGGCCTGGCAGTGGTCGGAAGACGGACTCAACTTCCGCACCCGCAAGTGGGTGCGCCCGGAAGACCTCAATGCGAACGGTTCTCTGTTCGGCGGGAGCCTGCTGAAGTGGATCGATGAGGAGGCGGCGATCTACGCGATCGTCCAGCTCGGCAACTATCGCGCCGTCACCAAGCACATCTCGGAGATCAACTTCGAGGCCTCCGCGGTGCAGGGCGACCTGATCGAGATCGGCCTGCAGGCCACGCACTTCGGCACGACCTCCCTGACGATGCGCGCCGTGGCCCGCAACATGATCACACGCAAGCGCATCCTGACGATCGAGAAGATCGTGTTCGTGAGCCTGGACGACGATGGGGTGCCCACCCCGCACGGCTACCACGAGATCACCTACGATCGCGATCGGATGCCGACCGAGCGCATCGCGACCGGGACGATCCGCCTGCCCTCGCTCTGACGCGGATCCCCCTGCGGCTACGCGGGAACGGCCTCTGCCGGCGCGCCGCTGCGGGCGGAATCGGCGACCGTGAAGGCCTGCGCGAGATCCGCGATCAGGTCATCGACGTCCTCCAACCCGATCGACAGCCGCAGCACATCGGCGGCCGGGCGGGCCTCGGGCGGCACGGGCCGGTGGGTGAGCGCCGCCGGGTGCTGGATCAGCGAGTCCACGCCGCCGAGCGAGACGGCATGGGTGAACAACCTCGTCGCCGTCGTCACGGCGGAGGCGGCAGCGAATCCGCCGCGCATCCGGATCGCGATCATCGCCCCCGTGCCGCGCATCTGCCGTTCCAGGATGCCGCGCGGATCGCCGTCGAGCCCGGGATAGAAGACCTCGGCGACCTCCGGCCGGTCGATCAGCCACTGCACGACCCGCTGCGCACTCCCCTGCTGGTGCCGCACCCGCACCGGCAGGGTCGTGAGGCCGCGGTGCAGCAGATACGCCCCGAGCGGATGCAGGAGCCCCCCGGTCACCGCCCGCACGCGGCGCAGCGCCTCCGCGGTCTCTTCGCTGCAGGCGACGACACCGGCGATCACATCGCCGTGGCCGCCGAGGTACTTGGTGGCGCTGTGCAGCGACATCGCGGCGCCCAGATCGATCGGGTTCTGAAGCACCGGGGTCGCGAACGTGTTGTCGACCACGACCGGCACCGACCCGGCCTGGCGCACCACATCGGCGATGTCGGCGATGTCGAGGGTCGGGTTCGCCGGGGTCTCGACGACGACGAGGCCGGTGTCCGGACGCACGGCGGCGGCGACCTCGTCGGGATGGCAGTACGTGGTCTCGACGCCGAGCAGTCCGGAGCCGAGCAGGTGATCGGTGCCGCCGTAGAGCGGACGCACCGCAACCACGTGGCGTGCGCCCGTCGCGCCGGCGTGCGCGAGGATCACGGCTGTCATCGCCGCCATCCCCGAGGCGAACGCGACCGAGGCCTCGGCGTGCTCGAGTTCGGCCAGAGCGTCCTCGAACCGGGCGACCGTGGGGTTCCAGAGCCGGGCGTAGACCATGCTGCCGTCCGCCGGCGGGCGGCCACCTGTGGCCATGGCCTCGTACGAGTCGCCCCCGCGCTCGATGTCGGGGAGCGGATTGGTCGTCGACAGGTCGATCGGCAACGCGTGCACCCCGAGACCCTCGAGGTCGGAACGGCCGCTGTGAACGGCGACGGTGTCGGGATGCAACGGTGCAGTCATGCCTCCACGTTGCCGGAATCGCGGCACTTTTGCAGGAAGTCGACAGGATCCACCATGAATCGAGGTTGTTTCGCTATTCTGTGCAGGATCCGTCCGACGAAGGAGCCGAAGGTTGGCGAAAGCACAACTCGATGAGACCGACCTCGAACTGCTCGCGGTCCTCACCCGCGACGCCGAGATCACGAACAAAGCCCTGGCGCACCGCCTGCGTCTCGCCGAGTCGACGTGCGCGCATCGCGTGCGTTCCCTGCGCGAGCGCGGGGTGATCCGCGACACCCGCATCCGTGTGGATGGCGCGGCCCTGGGGCTTCCCGCTGCAGGCGATCATCAAGGTGCGGCTCGCGAATCACACGGGCGACAAGGTGACGGCGTTGTTCGATGCTCTCGCCGGCGTCCCGCGTGTGCTGCAGGTGTTCCACGTCGCCGGCGTCGACGACTTCCTCGTGCATGTGGCCGTGGAGGACGCGACGGCGCTCCGCGACATCGTCCTCGAGCACATCACCGTCCATCCCGTCGTGCGCGGCACCGAGACCCAGCTCGTCTTCGAACTGCGCGACGGCCCCGGCCCCCTCCCCCGCTGACCCCGTCCCCCGTCCCGTCCCCGTCCCCCGCCGGTTGCGGGATCAAAAGTGCGCCGGAGACGGGGGCTGTCAGGCGCGTTTCTGCACTCGCACGCGACAAGATGGAACGCGCGACAAGATGGAACACGCGACAAGGGAGCACCATGAGCCGCAGCGCGACCGCCGCCACGCAGAGCATCCGCGAGATGCGGGACTTCCTCTTCACCCACGCGACGGACTACGCGGCCGCGCGAGCAGGGTTCGCCTGGCCCGAGGTCGACCAGTTCAACTTCGCCCTCGAGTGGTTCGACGTGGTCGCCGCCGAGAAGCCGGATCGTCCCGCGGTGCAGATCGTCGAGGCCGACCTGAGCCTGCGCACCTGGACATACGGCGAGCTCTCGACGCGATCCGACCAGGTCGCCGCCTGGCTCACCGGCCTCGGCCTCCGCCGGGGCGACCACGTGATCGTGATGCTGAACAACACGATCGAGCTGTGGGAGGTGATGCTGGCGATCACGAAGATCGGTGCGGTGTCGATCCCCACGTCCACGCTCCTGTCGGCATCGGACCTCGAGTACCGCGTCGATCACGGCCGCGCCCGAGCCGTAATCACCCTCGGAACCCTCGGCGACCGCGTCCTGACCATCGACCCCGGCATCATGCGCATCGGTGTGGGCGACGGCATCCCCGCGGGGTGGGAGCGCTTCGACGACTCGGCCGACGCCCCCGCCACCTTCGAGCCGGTCGGACCCACCCCCGCGTCCGACACCGCTCTGCTCTACTTCACCTCGGGCACCACGAACCGCCCGAAACTCGTGCAGCACACCCACGTCTCGTACCCGGTCGGACACCTGTCGACCATGTGGTGGCTCGGGGTGCGCCCCGACGACGTACACCTCAACATCTCATCGCCCGGTTGGGCGAAGCACGCCTGGTCGAGCTTCTACTCGCCGTTCCTCGCCGAGGCGACCGTGTTCGTTTACAACTACGCCCGCTTCGACGCGAACACCCTCATGCAGGTCATGGAGACTCACCACGTCTCGACGTTCTGTGCACCGCCCACCGTCTGGCGGATGCTGATCCAGGCCGACCTCTCGCGTCTCACCCACCCTCCTCGCGAGCTGGTCGGTGCGGGCGAACCGTTGAATCCCGAGGTCATCGACCGGGTGCGCGATGCGTGGGGCGGCACGATCCGCGACGGGTTCGGGCAGACCGAGATGACGGCGTGCATCGGGAATTCTCCGGGTCAGACCGTGAAGGTCGGATCCATGGGGCGTCCCCTCCCGGCTACCCCGTCGTCCTGCTCGACCCGGTTACCGGGGCCGTCGTCGAGCACGAAGGGGAGATCGCACTCGATCTGACGAACCCGCCGCTCGGGTTGATGGCGGGCTACTTCGACGACCCGGAGAAGACGGCGCAGTCACGCGCCGGCGGCTACCACCACACCGGTGACATCGCGGTGCGCGACTCCGACGGATACCTCACCTACGTCGGGCGCTCCGACGACGTGTTCAAGGCCTCTGACTACAAGATCTCGCCGTTCGAGCTCGAGTCGGTGCTGCTCGAACACGACCTCGTGGTCGAGGCGGCGGTGATCCCGAGCCCGGATCCGACACGGTTGGCCGTGCCGAAAGCGTATGTCTGCCTGACCCCCGGAGCCACGGTCGCCGACACGGACGCCGCCCGAGCGATCTTCACCTACGCCCACGAGCGCCTGTCGTCGCACCTGTGGGTGCGGATCATCGAGTTCGTGCCCGAGCTGCCGAAGACCATCTCCGGCAAGATCCGTCGTGTCGAGCTGCGTGGGCGCGAGGCCGCGCGCGTGGAATCCGGCGACGAAACCGGACAGCACCGCGACCGCGACTATCGCTGACCGCTCAGGGGACCACCGCGATCGACGCGGTCGTCGGTGACGTCACCACGCGCGCCGTTTTGGACCCGACCGCGGGCCTCGACACCGGCACGGCCGCGGGCAATGCCTCATCCGTCTCACGCGCCGGCCGTCCGGCATCGGCCGCGGTCATGATGGCCCGCACGACACCGCCGATCACCAGCATCCCGACCAGCGCCGCTCCCGAAAGGATCAACGGCGTCCATTCCTGGGCGAACGACGCCGTGACGCTCAGCAGCGCACCGACGATCCACACCCCCACGGCTCCCCCGGCGAGCCCTCCGGACCCGCGGATCACCGCGACCGCCGCCACGATCGCACAGGCGGCGGCGATCGCCGCGCCCACATAACCGATCGGCACCATCACCGCAGCCAGATCGCTGGCCACTCTCATTGTCGTCATGACGACCCCCCGTCAGCGGAAATCCCGCTACCTCGACACTAGAAGTGTGTCTCGGAAAGGCCATCCGTCTCAAGTCCGATCCACATCATCCTGCAGACTGATATCTCGCTGGCGCGAAGGCGGCGTGGCGGACCCTCAGCGCCGACTCGGCCACCGCAGCCGGCGCGCGCGCACCACGCGCACGGGCTGGGTGACGACGGCGTCCACGACCATCGAGCCGTCGGTCGGTCCGACGATCGCGATCGCCGAGGTCTCGGTCGCCTCGGCAGGCGCGACCGGGAGATGCGCGAGCGCCCGGTGCGCGCGGATGTAGGCGGGCACCAGCAGCACGATCGCCCCCACCCAGGCGAGCGGATTGCTCAGGGCGACGCCGTCGAACCCGATCCAGGCTCCGAGGACGATGGCTGCCCCGACGCGCATCACCAACTCGATCACGCCGGTCACGGTGGGCACGAGCGTGTGGCCGAGGCCCTGGAGTGCGCCGCGCAGCACGAACAGCATGCCGAGCGCCCAATAGCCGCAGCCGTTGATGATCAGCATCCGATGCGCCATGTCGACGACGTCGTCGGATCCCTCTCCGATGAACAGGCGCACCATCGGCGCACCGAAGGCGATCAGCAGCACGCCGAGCACCACGCCGGCGCCGACCGCCATCCACGTCGCTTCGACGACACCACGACGGATGCGATCGGGCCGACGTCCGCCGTGGTTCTGCGCCACGTACATCGAGACCGCGAGGCCGAGCGAGGAGAGCAGCGCGACCGCGAGACTGTCGACCCGGGATCCCGTCGTGTACGCGGCGACGGCATCAGCTCCGAGGGTGTTCAACGCCACCTGCACGGTGAGCGTGCCGATCGCGATGATCGAGGCCTGGAAGCCCATCGGCAGGCCGAGGCGCAGGTGCTCGGCGATGTCGTCCCGCCCGATGCGCCAGTCGGCACGGCGGAGGTGCAGCATGGGCAGGCGGCGGCGCACGAACTCGAGACACAGCGCCACCGAGACGGCCTGCGCCACGACGGTCGCGAGGGCGGCTCCGCCCACACCCCATCCGAGCGGGCCGACCATCAGGACGACGAGTCCGACGTTCAATGCACAGGCGATGGTGAGGAAGACCAGGGGCGTCTTGGAGTCGCCGATGGCGCGGATGATCGCCGAGAGGTAGTTGAAGAACATGGTCGCGCTGGCGCCCAGGAAGCTGATCTGCGTGAAGGTCGTGGCTTCGGGCATGAGCTCGGCCGGTGTCTGCAGCAGCGCCAGGATGGGACCGGCGAGCAGCGGCGCCGCGACCGTGAGGATCACACTGGTGATGGCGCTGAGGAACACACCCGTCGCGACCGAGCGGCGTACGGCGGCATCGTCACGCGCGCCGAACGCCTGCGCGATCGGGATCGCGAATCCACTCGTCAGACCCCAGGCGAACCCGAGGAGCAGGAACAGCAGGCTGCCGGTCGCGCCCACAGCGGCGAGCGAGGTGACACCGAGGTGCCTGCCGACGACGATCGCGTCGGCGAACTGGTAGAGCTGCTGGACCACATTGCCGAGCAGGAGGGGGATGGAGAAGGCAAGGATGACGCGCCACGGACGGCCCGTGGTGAGGGAGGTGGCCATGAAGGAGCGGCTCGCAGAGCTGGGGGATGGATCGGGGTGCACACCAGCATATCGAATCGATTCGAAGGCGGGGTCAGGCGGACTTCGCCGGGAGCAGCCGCTTGCGCAAGGCCAGGAAGAGCTGGAGATGCCGGAAGGCTCAGAGCAGACCGGTGTCGCGGGCGATGGCGATGGCGCGGGCACGACTGTCGGCGCCGAGCTTCTCGAACACGTGCACGAGGTGCGTCTTCACGGTGGCCTCCGTCACGAACAGGGTCTTCGCGATCTCGCGGTTCGAGGCGCCCGTGTCGAGCAGCCGGAGCACCGCCAGCTCGCGTTCGGTCAGCCGCACCCGCGGTGCGCGCATGACCTGCACGACCCGTTCGCTGAGTTCCGGGGTGAGCACGAGTCCTCCGGCGGCCGCCTGACGGATCGCGCGGACGATGTCTTCGGGGGCCACATCCTTCAGCAGGTACCCGGAGGCGCCGGCTTCGATCGCTCCGAGGATCTCGGCGTCACGGTCGAACGTGGTCAGGATGAGGACGGCGGGCGCCGGATCCAGCCCGCGGAGCGCGGCCGTCGTCTGCACGCCGTTCATGCCGTCGCCGAGCCGCAGATCGCAGAGCACGACGTCCGGATGCAGGTGTCGCGCGAGAGCCACGGCCTCCTCGCCGGAGGCGGACTCCCCGACCACCTCGACGTCGTCACGATGGTCGAACAGCGAGCGCACTCCGGCCCGGACGATGGGATGGTCGTCGACGAGCAGCACGCGTACGGCGGTCATGCCGTGCCTTCCGTCCGCTGCGCCGGCACTGTTCCACCGAGCGGGACATGGGCCGACAGCGCGGTGCCGTCGCCCGCGGCGCTCTCCACGTCGAGCCCTCCGCCGAGCTCCCGCAGCCGCGCGCGCATCGAGCGCAGCCCGTAGCCCCCGCCCGTGCTGCCGATTCCGCCCTGCGTGTCCCAGCGCCGGGCATCGAAGCCGACTCCGTCGTCGACGATGTCGAGCCGCACCGCGTCACCGGCGTCGGCCAGGGTGACCACGACGCGAGAGGCCTCGGCATGGGACCGGACGTTCGCGAGAGCGGACTGCGCCGTCCGCAACAGGGCGACCTCCGCGTCGATGCCGAGCGCCGGGAGGTCGTCGTCGGCGTTCAGCGTCCCCTCGATCCCGGTCTCTTCGGCCAGTCGTGCGAGCATGCGGGCGAGCGCGTCGCCGAGCGCGGTGGACTCGAGTTCGGCAGGCATCAGCGCGTTCACGATGCGCCGCGCGTCCGCCATCCCCTCCGTGGCGAGCGCACCGATCTGTTCGAGCGCGCGGGTGCGCTGTGCCGGATCATCCGCCTCCAGCGCCGACCGTGCCAGCATCCCGATCGAGGACACGCTCTGCGCGACCGTGTCGTGGATGTCGCGAGAGACCCGGGTGCGTTCCGCGCTCGCCCCCGACTCGCGCTGGGTACGGGCGAGCTCGTCCTGCAGAGCCGCCATCTCCTCCTGCGTCGCGACGAGAGACGCGATCAGTCGACGCCTCTCCCGGCCGTCACGCACGAGCTCGAGGTACCCGCGGGAGATCCCCAGCGCGAAGACACCGCCGACGAGAGGACCGATCACGTTCGCGTAGGTCGTGGTGCCGGTGTGCAGCAGCGGAGCGGTGACCACGACGGCGAGCACCACCACGCTCAGCAGCAGCGCCCACCGCAGGCGCATCACGAAGCCGGCGAGCAGCCACAGCGGGAACGCGAGCCACACGAACTCCGGAGAGACCACGACCGCACCGAGCCAGATGAGCGTCAGCCCGAGCAGCCACCCGGTCGCCAGACGACGGTCGGAGGTCCGCTCGCCCAGCAGCAGGCCGCCGCCGTACCAGCCGAGGAAGACGAGCGAGAGGGCGAGCACCCACGGCAGCGGGACGCCGTCGGCGGCTGCACGCCAGGCGCCGATCGCGACCAGCACGACCGTGATGACGGCCTGGCCGATCCGGATCGACCCGACCAGGCTCGCCCACGTGCGCGGCGCGCGGATCCCTGCCGCGGGGTCGACGCGGCCGGGACGCTCAGCCCGCGTCTGCGGGGACGGCGACTGCGGCATCCTCGTATTCTCCCCCGCGCGGGTGGTCTCCGTGTCGATCGGCGCGGGATCCGGCACCCCCGACCTTCCGCGGCCACCACATCCGTTCGCCGACGAGGGCGAACAACGCAGGGACCACCAGGGTGCGCACGACGAAGGTGTCGACGAGCACCCCGATCCCGACGATGAGCCCGATCTGTCCGAGCGTGACCAGGGGCAGCAACCCGAGCGCCGCGAACACCGCCGCGAGCACGACTCCGGCGCTGGTGATCACCCCACCCGTCGCGGTGACCGCTCGCACCATCCCCTGCCGCGTCCCGACCGTCAGCGCCTCGATCCTGGCGCGATGGACGAGGAAGATCGTGTAGTCGATCCCGAGCGCCACGAGGAACAGGAACGACAGCAGCGGCACCTGCAGGTCGAGCGACTCCCATCCGAACACGACCCGGCTCAGCCACGTGCCCGCACCGATCGCCGCGACCGCGCTGAGGATGTTCACCGCGAGCAGCAGCACCGGTGCCACCAGGGAGCGCAGCAGCACGATGAGCACGAGCAGGCTGACCGCGAGCACGAGCGGGACGATGAGCAGCAGATCGCGCTGATTGCCGTCGCGCGCGTCGAGATCTGCGGCGACGGGCCCCCCGACCGCGGCATCCGCCTCCGGTACCGACGCCGCGGCCTCTCGCACGGCACGGACCAGATCGAGACTTTCGGTCGTGCCCGGTGCCGGCTCTCCGACGACGAGCAGACGGGTGAGCGCGCCGTCGCTGCTGTCGCCCGTGGCCGACACCCGCAGCACACCCGGCACGTCGTCGATCGCCGCGGCCAGCGCCTCGGCCTCCGCCGTCCCCCCGATCACGACCATCGGCTGCGCCTCGCCTGCGGGGAAGTGATCCCCGAGCGTCGTCAGCCCCGCGGCGGACTCCGACGCGACCCGGAACTTCTCGACCTGGGTGAGCCCGACGGATGCCCCGGCCAGACCGCCGGCGAGGACACCGAGGAGCGCGAGGCCGCCGACCAGCGGCACCCACGGGCGACGGGAGACGCGCTGTGCCACCACGCCCCACACGCGCCCCGTGACGGCGGTGTCGCCCACGCGCGGCGCGAACGGCCAGAAGAGCCGACGACCGCACACGGCGAGCGCCGGCGGGAGCACCAGCAGCACGGCGGCGAGCGCGATCAGGAGTCCGACGGCCGAGGCGATACCGAGCCCCCGCGTGCCCGGGATCACGGCGAGGGCCAGCGTCGACAGCGCAAGGACCACGGTGACGTTCGAGGCGACGATCGCCGGAGCGGTGGCCCGCCACGCGGCGACCAGGGCGCGGCGGTGATCGGCCTCACGGGCGAGCTCTTCGCGATAGCGCGAGATGAGCAGGAGGGCGTAGTTCGTCCCGGCCCCGAACACGAGCACGCTGACGATGCCGGAATCGAACTGCAGACCAAGCCCGGCGCCGATCGCGGCGGTCGCCTTGTTCGCCAGCTGATCGGCCAGCGCGACGACGACGAGCGGGATCATCCAGAGCACGGGTGAACGGTAGGTGACGATGAGCAGCAGTGCGACGATCCCGAGGGTCACGATCAGCAAGGTGAAGTCGGCGCCGTCGAACGCGGAGGCGACGTCCACACCGAACGCGGGACCACCGGTGACCTGCACACCGACGCCGTCGATCGGATGCGCCGCCACCGTGTCGCGCAGAGCGTGCACGGCCTCCGCGGCGGCATCATCACCGCCGTCGAGCGTCAGCGTCGCCTGGATCGCTGCGGCCTCGCCGTCGTCGCTGACGATCGGACCACGCGGTTCGTGTCCGGTCTCCTCCTCGACGTCGGCCGCGAGGGCACCGAGGGCGGTGAGGTCGGCGTCGCGGAGCTCCCCGCCGTCGTCACGGGCGGCGACCAGCAGCACCGTGTGCTCGTCCGCGTCGGGGAACTGTTCGGCGAGCATCGCCGCCTGTGCGGATTCCGAGTCGGGCGGGGCGACGTCGGTGCCGGCGGGAAGCGACGCCCGTCCGAGCGCACCGAGGAGGGCGGTGAAGGCGATCACCGCGATCAGCAGGGAGACCCACGCGCCGCGACGGGAGGTGAGCCACAGGGGGAGGGAGCGGAGGGTGCGGAGCATGGATCCAGTCCAGCCGCCGCGACTCCCCGGCGGATCGCGCGCGGGGCGGAGACGGGTCTCCACCCTTCGATGGATCCGCTCCGGGCGGGATGCGGCCTGGGTATCGTGAGGCGGGTGACCTCCGTCCGCAGCTATCCCGCCACCATCGCCGCCGCGGTCGAGCACGAGACGGTCATCCGCAAGTCGCGCTTCCTCACGCACGTCGAGCCCGTGACCTCGGTCGAGCAGGCGGAGGCGGTGATCGCAGGGATCCGCAAGAGGGCCTGGGACGCGAACCACAACTGCACCGCGATGGTCACCGGCCTGCTCGGCGATCAGGCCCGGTCGTCGGATGACGGGGAGCCCTCGGGCACGGCCGGGATCCCGATGCTGGAAGTGCTGCGTCGGCGTGACCTGACCGACGTGGTCGCCGTGGTGACGCGGTACTTCGGCGGGGTGAAGCTCGGGGCGGGAGGGCTCGTGCGCGCTTACTCCTCCGCGGTGTCGGAGACCCTCGACCAGGCGGCCCTCGTGCGCAGGGCAGCGCTGCGGCAGGTGACGCTCGAGGTGCCGCACGCCGACGCGGGTCGCTACGACAACCTGCTGCGCGAGTGGGCGGCTCATCACGGCGCGACGCTTGGTGAACCGACCTATGCCACGACGGCCACGCTCGAGCTGTGGGCCCCGCAGACGGAGCTCCCTCGACTCACCGACGATCTGGCCGCTGCGTCCGCGGGAGCTGTCGTCCCGGTGCTCGGCGTCGAGCGCATCGTCGACGTGCCGGCCTGACCCCCTTCGAATCGCGAAGGAAGCCAGTCGGGTGGATATCCTGGATGCCGCGGTCGCGGAGGGAGAGCGATGTTCGACAGTCCGCTCTCGGCGTCGGCCTATGAGGTCCTCGGCGTCGACCCGTCGATCGATGAGGACGGGTTGCGCCGCGCCTACCGCCTGCGCCTCCGGCAGACCCATCCGGACACGGGCGGCGACGCCGCTGTCTTCATCCAGGTGCAGCGCGCGTGGGAACTGGTCGGCACCGTCGAGAGCCGCGCCGCCTACGACCGCCGAACCGGCGTGACCCACGATGCCGGTGCCGAGTGGAGCGGATGGCGACCGCCGGCCGCTCGCACCGACACACGTCCGCGCGCCCGTGCCTACGGCCACCCCGGAGGCTGGCGCCGGGAGCGCTACTTGGCGCTCATCCGCGAATGGGCGGGACGCGGCGTCGACGTGCCCGACCCCTACGACCCCGCCCTGGTGCGCTCGGCACCGCGTGACGTGCGCCGCCTCCTCGCCGATGCCCTCGCGGAAGAGGCGACGGCGCGCACGGTCGCCGACCTCGGCATGGGTTACACCGTCTGGCACGACGTCGTGGCCGGAGCAGACGCCGACGACAAGCTCGACCACGTGATCCTCGGCCCCTCGGGTCTGTACGGCGTGATGTCGGAGGACTTCGGCGGGGTCGTCGGCTTCCGTCGCGGCGAGATCACCGGACCGAGCCTCGGCACGCGGGCGCCCGTCACCGCGGCCCTCCGCCGGATGCGAACGATCGCCAAGGCCGCACGCGTCCGATTCAGCGGCGCCATCGTGGTGCTGCCCGATGACGACCTCGCCCAGGCCGTCACATCGTTGGGCACCAGTCGCGGAGTCCCGGTCGTGGTGGTGCGCCGCAGTGCGCTCGCCATGGTGCTGCGTCAGGGTGTGCCGCACGCGCGCGCGATCGGCGGCAACGAGCTGTTCGACGTCCGGACGCGCCTGCAGCAGACCGTCCGCTTCGTCTGACCTCCCGGTCCTCCGCTTTCGGATCGCGCGAACGGTCGTATCCAGCGTCTTCGTCGCGCCGTTCGGGTGATTCGAACGCCGACACGACCGGACAGGACCGCCGACAGGACCGTTGACATCCGGAATCAAACCGGTTTACACTCATCAAACCGGTTCACGCTGTACATCTCTGTGCCGGGTCCACGAGGAGGTGGCATGAGCCGCACGACGATCGCCGATGTCGCCCGGGAAGCCGGCGTCACGAAGGCCACGGTCTCGCATGCCCTGAGCGGCAACCGCCCCATCTCCGAGGAGACGCGGGCGAAGGTGCTCGCCGCGGCCGAGAAGCTGGACTGGGCCCCGAGCCAGAGCGCACGGGCACTCGCCACCCGCCGGGCCAACGCCATCGCCGTGGTGCTCGCCCGCGACCCGGAGGTCATCGCGAACGACTCCTTCTTCCCGGCCTTCATCGCCGGGGTCGAGTCGGTGCTCGCGGAGACCGAGACGGCACTCCTGCTCCAGGTCGTCCCCGACCGCCACGCCGAGGAACGGGCGTACCGCACGCTGACCCATGGCAGGGCCGACGGGGCACTCCTGCTCGATCTGCGTACCGACGACTGGCGCGTGCCGTTCCTCGACGACCTCGGCCTGCCGACCGTGCTGGTGGGCGCCTACGACCAGCCGACCGGGTTCTCGTGCGTGCGCACCGACGATGCCGCACCGATCCGCGAGCTCGTCGCACACCTCCGCGCCGCCGGGCACGGACGCATCGCCCACGTCTCCGGCCCCCTCGACTACGTGCACTCGAAGGCACGCGCCGAGGCGTACGTCGAGGCGGTCGGCGACGACGAGCTGCTCCGCGAGGGCGACTTCACGGCCGCGAGCGGGCGCGCCCGCACCGCCGAGCTCCTCGCCCTGCCCGACCGGCCGACCGCGATCCTCTACTCGAACGACACCATGGCGATCGCCGGCCTCTCCTATGCACGCGCACAGGGACTCTCGATTCCCCAGGACCTCGCGATCTCCGGATTCGACGACGATCACCTCTCCGCCCACCTGTCGCCGGCGTTGACCAGCGTCTCCTCTGATCCCGCCGCCCGGGGCCGCGCCGCCGCCCGGCTCCTGCGGGCGGAGATCATCGGAGCGCCGCCGCGCACCGAGGTCGTCGACTGCAACGTCGTGCACTTCCGGGAGAGCACCGGGTCGGCAGCACCCGCCTGACCGCACCACCACCTACCGCACCACCCCACGGCCATGCAGCCGTACCCCGCAGTGTCAAGGAGGACATCATGAAGAAGTTCCGCGCAATCGCCCTGATCGGCGCCACGGCTCTCGTCGCCACCGGATGCTCGGCCGGAGGCGGTGGCGGGGAGGGATCCGCCGACGGCACCGGCCCCATCAGCGTCTGGCTCTCCAACAACGAGCAGGAGGTCGCCTGGGGCACCGCCGTCGTCGAGGCCTGGAACGCCGAGCATCCCGACGAGCAGGTGAAGGCACAGGAGATCCCCGCCGGATCGTCGTCGGAAGAGGCCATCACCGCCGCGATCACCGCCGGCACCGCGCCCTGCCTCGTCTACAACGTGGCCCCTGCCGCGGTCTCGGGCTGGGTCAAGCAGGGAGGTCTCGTCGACCTCAGCGCGATCGACGGGGGCGCCGACTACATCACCGAGCGCGGCGGCGACGTCGACGCCTATGCCAGTGACGGCAGCTTTTACCAGCTGCCCTGGAAGTCGAACCCGGTGATGGTCATGTACAACAAGGCGCTCTTCGAAGCCGCCGGCATCGACCCCGAAGACCCGCAGATGAACACCTACGACTCCTTCCTCGAAGGCTCGCGCGCGATCGTCGACTCCGGTGTGCAGAGCGCCATCTGGCCCGCTCCGACCAGCGAGTTCTACCAGCCGTGGTTCGACTTCTATCCGCTGTACCTGGCCGAGACGGACGGCACGATGCTGGTAGAAGACGGCAAGGCCACGTTCGACTCGGACGCCGGGCGCACGGTCTCCGAGTTCTGGAAGACCTTCTACGACGAGAAGCTGTCGCCGAACGAGGCGTCGACCGACGACGCGATGTCGGCCGGCACCACCGCCATGCAGCTCGCCGGCCCCTGGGCCATCCCGTCGTACGCCGACACCGTCGACGTCGGCTTCATGCCCGTGCCGACGAGCGACGGCCGGGACAACCCCACGACCTTCGCCGACTCCAAGAGCGTGTCGATGTTCACGGCCTGTGAGAACCAGGGCACGGCGTGGGAGTTCCTGAAGTTCTCGACCAGCGAGGAGAGCGACGGACAGCTGCTCGAGGCGACCGGTCAGATGCCGATGCGCACCGGCCTCACCGACGCCTACGGCGACTACTTCGCCGCGAACCCGAACTACGTGGCGTTCGCCGAGCAGGCCGAGAAGACCGCCGACGTCCCCAGCATCCCGAACTCCGTCGAGGCATGGCAGGCGTTCCGCGACGAGTACTCCTCCGCCGTGATCTTCGACAAGGAGTCGATCGACGACTTCCTCGGGAATGCGGCGACGAAGATCGACGAGCTCGTCGCCGAGTGACATCGTGACCGACAAGAAGCGGTTGCGCACCCGATGGCTGGGTGCGCAACCGGTCGGCGGGCTGTTCGCGCTGCCGTACTTCGTGTTCGTGATCGCGATCTTCGCGTATCCGCTCGCGTTCGCCGTCTACATCGCCTTCCACGACTACTTCTTCACGGCACCCGGCACCGAGGTCGACCGCCCGTTCGTCGGCTTCGACAACTTCGTCACGGTGCTCACCGACCCGCGGGTCCTCGGATCCTTCCGCAACACCCTGATCTTCCTCGTCATCAACGTGCCGCTCACGGCGGTGCTCGCCCTGGTCCTCGCCGCGGCGCTCAACACCGGCATCCGCTGGGTCGCCGCCTACCGGGTCGCGTTCTACGTCCCCTACCTGACGGCGAGCGTCTCCCTCGTGGGCGTGTGGATGCTGCTGTTCTCGGGCAACGGGCTGATCAACACCATCCTCGGCCCGCTCGCCCCGGACCCGTCGTGGCTCGTGAACAGCGGACTCGCGATGCCGATGATCGCGTTCTACGTCACCTGGAAGCAGCTCGGGTTCTACATCCTGCTCTACCTGGCGGCCCTGCAGAACGTGCCGAGGGAGCTCTACGAGTCGGCGGAGACCGACGGCGCCGGAGTGTTCTCGCGTTTCCGGCACGTCACGATCCCCGGGGTGCGCAGCGCCACGACCCTCGTGCTGATCCTCTCGATCATCACCGGAGCGAACCTCTTCACCGAGCCGTACCTGCTCACCAACGGCGGCGGCCCGGACGGCGCCTCGACCACCCCCGTCCTGCTGATCTACCAGCTGGGCATCCAACAGCAGAACCCCGACACGGCAGCGGCGATCGGCATGATCCTCGTGATCTTCGTCGGGATGCTGTCGCTGGCGGCCAATCGCGTGACGAGGGAGCGATGATGCGAAAGAAGCGTTCACTGCCCCGCATCCTGAGCATCATCCTGCTCACGATCGCGGCCATCGGCTTCGCCTTCCCGTTCTACTTCATGATCGTCGGGGCATTCCAGGAGAATCCGACGAACTCCCCCAGCGAGCTGTTCCCGACGAGCGGGTGGACGGTCGACAACTTCATCGCGATCGACTCGCGCATCGACCTGGTCGGTTCGCTGGTCAACTCGCTGATCTTCACGGCGGGTGTCCTCCTGGGAACGGTCGTGTTCGGGCTGCTCGCCGGCTACGCGATCGCTCGCCTGGACTTCCGGGGGCGCGGCGTGGTCTGGGTGCTGATGCTGCTCGTGCAGATGGTGCCGTTCCAGTTGCTGATGATCCCGCTCTACGTGCAGATCACCCGCAGCTATGGACTCGGCGACTCGTATCTGGGCATGATCCTGCCGTTCCTGATCAACACCACGGCGGTGTTCATCTTCGTGCAGTTCTTCAAGGCGCTGCCGGTGGAGATCTTCGAGGCCGCACGGATCGACGGTGCCGGCGAGATCCGCCTGCTCACATCGGTCGCGATCCCGCTCATCCGCCCCGTACTCGTGACGGTCGTGCTGGTCACGTTCATCGGCCCCTGGAACGAGTTCCTCTGGCCGTTCCTCATCACGAAGGATGCGAGCCTGCAGCCGCTGGCCGTGTCCCTCGCCAACTACATCTCCAACGTGGCGCAGTCGACGGCCAACCCGAACGGCGCGATCCTCGCCGGCGCCACGGCGCTCGCGTTCCCCGTCGTCATCCTCTTCATCGTCTTCCAGCGCTTCTTCAAAGCCACCGACCTCGGCGCGGCCGTCAAAGGCTAGCCCCCATCCCCGACAGAAAGTGCCCCATGTTCACCGGAGCCTCCTTCCCCCTCGGTCCGTTCACGCCCTACGAAAGCAACCCGATCCTGCGCCCTCGGGGTGACAGCTGGGAATCGGCCAACCTCTACAACCCGGCGGCCCTCGTCGATGGCGACGAGGTCGTGCTGCTCTACCGAGCGCACGCCGACGACATCGTCTCCCACATCGGCATCGCCCGGTCGAAGGACGGGGTGACGTTCACCCGCGAGGACGCGCCGATCCTGTCCCCGTCCGAAGACTACGAACGCTACGGCTGCGAAGATCCGCGTATCGCGCTGATCGACGGCACGTACTACCTGACCTACACGGGGTGGGATCGCCGCAGTGCACAGCTGTGCCTGGCCACCTCGACCGACCTGCGCACCTGGACCAAGCACGGTCCGTTGTTCGACGACTTCGACACGTTCAAGACCATGGACCCGCGCGGATTCAACTGGTCGAAGGCCGGGGTCATCGTGCCGCAGCGCATGCACGGCAGGTGGTGGATGTACTTCGGCGAGGGCGCGATCTACTGGGCGACCAGCGACGATCTGATCCACTGGACCCCCGGAACGCCCGACACCGAGCCGATGTACTCGCCGACGCCCGGCACCTGGGACGAGGCGCTCGTCGAGATCGGTGCCTCTCCCGTGGTGACCGACAACGGGCTGCTGCTCTTCCTCACCAACGGCGCCACCCGCACCGTGCACGACGACGGCACGGTGGAGGTGGACTACCGCTGCGGGCAGATCGCGATCGACCCCGACGAGCCGACGCGTGTCATCGCGCGACTGCAGGAGCCCTGGCTGCGCCCGCAGACGTTCGAGGACACGCACGGACTCGTCTCCAACGTGACCTTCGTGGAGGGGCTGGTGAAGTTCCACGGCAAGTGGTTCGCGTACTACGGCCAGTCCGACACGACCCTCGCTGTGGCGATCCACGACCCCGCGCAGCCCTGGGGACGGGCACTGCGCACCGATGCCGCCTCGCGCGCGGAAGCCGGAGAGTGACGCCATGGAGACCTCACGACGCACGTTCCTGACCCTTGCGGCGACGGCGTCCGCCCTCGCTCTCGTCCCCGCGGAGTCGGCCGTCGCCGCTTCCGTGACGCCCGACTCGGCTGTCCGGCTCGGGGGCCCGCACCGGCGGAGGCTGACGAACCTCGCCCACCTGCGATTCCTCCTCGCGGAGGTCCCGGTCACGGCGAGCGCGACGCACACCACGTTCGACATCGAGGCGAAGCCGACGGTCCGCGCTCCCTGGACCTACGCGGACACCGATGGAGCAGGCGGGTACCGCCCGGTCGGCGGTGGCACCCTCGACGCGGCGACGGGGTACTGGTCGCAGGGAGCGTACAACGCGGACGACATCGCGCGCGCGGCGATCGTGTTCCTCCGCGACTGGAAGGCAACGCGCGACACGCAGAGCCGCGACGAGGCGAAGGACGTCCTCCGCTCTCTGGCGTTCCTGCAGACGACGTCGGGGCCGAACGCCGGGCGCGTGGTCCTGTGGCAGCAGGAGGACGGCACGCTGACCCCGAGCGCGATCCCGGTGGAGCTGCCCGATCCGTCCGACTCCGCCGAGTCCTACTGGCTGGCACGCAGCGTCTGGGCGTTCGGTGAGGGCTACGCGGCCTTCCGTCGCGAGGATCCCGAGTTCGCGGCCTTCCTGCGCGAGCGGCTGCACCTGTGCCTGGATGCGCTGCGCCGCGAGTCGCTCTCCCGAGCGGGGCGATGGGTGAAGAGCGACGGTCGCCGGCTGCCCGCCTGGCTGATCGCCGGTGGCGCGGATGCGACGGCCGAAGCCATGCTCGGCCTCGCCGCCGCGGCCGAGGTCGGCGACTCCCGCAGCCGCGCCGCGCTGCAGACCTACGGCGAAGGCGTGGCCGCGATGGCCACCGATCCCTCGAAGGGCTGGCCCTTCGGCGCGGTCCTGCCCTGGACCGGCTCGCTCGGGTTCTGGCACGCCTGGGGTGCCGCGGCACCCGAAGCGCTGGCCCGCGGCGGGGCGCTGCTCCGGCGGCGGGAGTGGTCCGCCGCCGCCATCGCGGATGCCGGGCGCTTCACCCCGCAGGTGCTCACGTGCGGGGGTCCGCACAACGCCTGGGCACCTCTGCCGGCCGAGGCCCAGATCGCCTACGGTGCCCACGGCCGCGTCGCGGGAGCTCTGCAAGCGTCGGCCGTCGGCGGCGACGGGCTGCGCGTGCTCGCGGGTCTCGCCGCCGGGTGGTTCTTCGGCGCGAACACGGCGGGGGTTCCGGTGTACGACCCGGCGACGGGCGTGACCTTCGACGGGGTGGAGACCGACGGGCGGGTGAATCGCAACTCCGGTGCTGAGTCGACGATCCACGGGCTGCTCACGATGCTCCTGCTCGACGCCAACCGTGATGTGGCCGACCTCGCGACCTCGATCACCGGCCTCACCTCGTTCTCGGGGCTGCGGGTGCTGGAGGCCGAGGCAGCGCGACGGTCGCCCGGCGCCGTGGTCGTGACCCCCGAGACGGGCGCGTGGATCGGCGAGGGGAACCTGTCCGGCGGATCCTTCGTGCACCTGCCGAAGGGCGAGTGGGTCGAGTTCGACGTGACGGAAGCCGACGCCGTCCTGCACGGTGTCGTCTGGCGTCAGGCCGCGCAGGCAGGCGAGGCGGTGTGGGAGGTCTTCCGCGGTCGACGTCGCCTCTGGACGACACGGACACCCGCCGGAGGTACCGGCGACCCCGGGCTCACCGAGGCGGAGGGGATGCTGGTACCGCAACGACTCGGCGGCGATCTGCCGGATGCTCCGGTGACCGTGCGGTGCACGAGTCGCGGCGACGTCCGGCTCGACGCGCTTCTGATCCAGCCGCGGGTGGCGAGCGCGGTGTACTCGACGACCGGACGCCCGGCCGTGCTCTACACCGAGGCGACCGGTCGCACGCAGCAGGTCGCTCCCCTGGCCCCGGGTTCCGGACGCTCCTACGACGCCGAAGGCAGCCAGCGCGGACCGGCGGCCGGTCACGGGAAGGTGCGTGTTCACGGCGGAGGCTTCACCGTCACCCGCTGAATCGGGCTCCGACACGCCGTTCTTTTGAATCACTCAAAAGAAGCGCTAGGCTCGGGGACATGGAGACAGAATTCGACTCGGTGCTTCACGGCGCCGGGCTACGGTCGACCGCGGGCCGCGTCGCCGTTCTCGAAGCTCTCGACTCCATGGCCCATACGGATGCGGAGCGGCTCTACCGCGCCGTCTCCGTCGTGCTCCCGACCACGTCGATCCAGTCGGTGCACAACATCCTCGCGGACCTGACGACGGCGGGCCTCATCCGTCGGATCGAACCGGCAGGTTCCGCGGCGCTCTATGAGCGGCGCATCGGCGACAACCACCACCACGTCGTCTGCACCTCTTGCGGTGCGGTCGGCGATGTGGACTGCGTGGTCGGCGACGCGCCGTGTCTCACCCCGTCCTCCGCGGCGGGATTCACCGTCCAGACAGCCGAAGTCACCTTCTGGGGCGTCTGCCCCAGCTGCCAGAACGCCGCGTAGGTCCCCGGCGATCCTCCCCTCAACGGGTGGAGCATTCGCCGCGCCAGCGCGCAGAAGGAGAACACCATGACGAACCCTGCCACCCCGAAACCCGCCACCACGACGCAGACCGGCACACCGGTCGCCAGCGACGCGCACTCCCTGACGGTCGGGGCCGACGGTCCCACGGTCCTCCACGACCGCTATCTGGTCGAGAAGCTCGCCTCCTTCAACCGCGAGCGGGTGCCGGAGCGCAACCCGCACGCCAAGGGCGGCGGCGCCTTCGGCACCTTCGTCGTCACGGAAGACGTGTCGGCGTACACCCGGGCAGCCGTGTTCCAGCCCGGAGCGGAGAGCGAGACGCTCCTGCGCTTCTCCTCGGTGGCCGGTGAACAGGGCTCCCCCGACACCTGGCGCGATGTGCGCGGCTTCTCGCTGCGCTTCTACTCGACCGAGGGCAACCTCGACATCGTCGGCAACAACACCCCGACGTTCTTCCTGCGCGACGCGATGAAGTTCCCCGACTTCATCCACTCGCAGAAGCGTCTGGGCGACTCCGGACTCCGCGACGCCGACATGCAGTGGGACTTCTGGACGCTCTCGCCCGAGACCGCCCACCAGGTCACGTACCTCATGGGCGACCGGGGCCTCCCGCGCAGCTGGCGGCACATGAACGGCTACGGCTCGCACACGTACCAGTGGGTGAACGCGGCCGGAGAGCGCTTCTGGGTGCAGTACCACTTCCTCTCCACCCTGGGCTTCGAGACCATGGAGGCCGACGAGGCCGAGAAGCTCGCCGGGTCGGACGCCGACTACTACCGCCGTGACCTCTTCGATGCGATCAGCCGGGGCGACCACCCCTCGTGGGACGTGTACGTGCAGATCATGCCGTACGACGAGGCCAAGGCCTACCGGTTCAACCCGTTCGACCTCACGAAGACCTGGTCGAAGAAGGACTACCCGCGCATCAAGGTGGGCACGTTCACGCTGAACCGCAACCCGCAGAACTTCTTCGCCGAGATCGAGCAGGCCGCGTTCTCGCCCGGGAACCAGGTGCCCGGCACGGGGATCTCGCCCGACAAGATGCTGATGGCACGGGTGTTCTCGTACTCCGACGCGCAGCGCCACCGCATCGGCGCGAACTACAACCAGCTGCCGGTCAACCAGCCGCACGCGGCCGAGGTGCGCAACTACATGCACGAAGGCCAGATGCAGTACCGGTTCAACCCGGCCGAGCACCGCACCTACACGCCGAACTCCTATGGTGCGGCCGGCGGGCCCGAGGCCGATCCGGCAGCAGGCGTCGAGGCGAGCTGGGAGTCCGACGGCGAGCTGATCCGCTCCGCCGCGACGCTGCACGCCGAGGACGACGACTTCGGCCAGGCCGGCACGCTCTACCGCGAGGTGTTCGACGATGTGCAGCGGGCCCGGTTCCTGGAGACCCTGACCGGCCAGGGTCGTTCGATCACGGTCGACGGCATCCGCGAGCGCTTCTTCCAGTACTGGACGAACGTCGACGCCGGACTGGGTGAGGCGCTGCGCGCGCAGGTCTGACCCCCGCCCCCTCCCCCTCCCCTTTGGGTCGAGGCCCCCGCGGCTCGTCGAGGCCCCCTCCTGTACACGCGTGCAGGAGGGGGCCTCGACGGTGAAAGGGGGCGTCGGCCGGAGGGGAGGGACAGAATGGATGGCGTGACCGTCCCGCTCTCCGACCTGACCTCCATGCCCGACCCCCAGCACGTGTACGCCCTCGACGGCACACGGCTGGCCACCTACACCTGGGGCGAGCTCGATGCCCCCGTCGTGGTGATCGTGCACGGCTTCGCCTCGAGCGCGCGCGACAACTGGGTGCTCACCGGGTGGGTGCGCGCGCTCACGGGCGCCGGATACCGCGTACTGGCACTCGACCAACGCGGGCACGGCCTCAGCGAGAAGCCGCATGACCCCGACGGGTACCGCATCCGCACCCTCGTCACGGACGTCGAGACCGTGATGGACACGTACCTGGTTGACGACGCCTTCTACGTCGGATACTCGCTCGGAGCCCGCGTGGGATGGGAGGTCGTCCGTGAGCTTCCGCACCGCATCGGACGGGCCGTGCTGGGTGGCGTGCCCGACGGCATCCCCCTCGCCCGGCTCGACCTCGACCAGGTGCGGGCCTACATCGCGGACGGCACCCCCGTCGCGGATCGGACCACGCAGAACTACATCACGCTCACCGAGAGGGTTCCCGGCAACGACCTGCAGGCGCTGGTCGCGCTCGCGGAGGGCATGCGGGCCTCGGGCATGATCGACCCCGATCCTTCGGATGCTCCGACCCGGCCGATCCTCTTCGCCACCGGCTCCAAGGACGCGATCATCGAGGGGTCCCGGGCTCTGGCCGCCGCGGCCCCCGACGGGCGTTTCTTCGAGATCCCGAACCGGAACCACTTCAACGCGCCCGGCTCGCGCGACTTCAAGGAAGCGGCGGTCGCGTTCCTCGCCGGGGCATAGCGAGGCATAGCGAGGCATAGCGCCGAAACCCCCCTCCACCGCCGAGACCCCCTCCTGCTGGCGTCAGCAGGAGGGGGTCTCGGCGCGGTGCGGGGGTCTCGGCGCGGTGGGCGACCGGGCAGCTCCGGGCGACCCGGCAGCTCCGGGGGGGGATCCGCGTCAGACCGCGGCGGCCTCGTCACGCTTCGGCAGCACCCAACCCGCACGCGGGAAGTGGCAGGTGTATCCGTTCGGGTACTTGACCAGGTAGTCCTGGTGCTCCTCCTCAGCCTGCCAGAACGGACCGGCGGGCTCGATCGTGGTGACGGCCTTCGCCGGCCACAGGCCCGAGGCGTCGACGTCGGCGATCGTGTCGCGTGCGACCGTCTCCTGCTCAGGGGTGAGCGGGAAGATCGCGGAACGGTAGCTCGACCCGATGTCGTTGCCCTGACGGTTCAGCGTCGACGGATCATGGATCTGGAAGAAGAACGCGAGGATGTCGCGGTACGTCGTCTTCGCCGGATCGAACACGATCTCCACGGCCTCCGCGTGACCGGGGTGGTTGCGGTACGTGGCATGGTCGTTCGAGCCGCCGGTGTAGCCGACCCGGGTGTCGAGGACTCCCGGCTGGCGGCGGATCAGGTCTTCCATGCCCCAGAAGCAGCCGCCGGCGAGGACGGCCGTCTCGGTCCCGGGCGTGCGGGTGATGGTTCCGGTGTCGGTCATGACTGCTCCTCAGAAGAATCGGTGGTGGGGTGTGCGAAGAGGGGACTGTAGCGACCGTACCCCTCCTCTTCCAGCCTGTCAGCCGGGATGAAGCGCAAGGCCGCCGAGTTCATGCAGTAGCGCAGGCCGCCCTCGGCGCGGGGACCGTCGTCGAACACGTGCCCGAGGTGGCTGTCGGCGCCCGCCGAACGTGCCTCGGTGCGCGTCATCCACAGCGAGCGGTCGGTCCGCGTGGTCACCGCATCCGCATCGATCGGCTTGGTGAAGCTCGGCCATCCGGTGCCGCTGTCGAACTTGTCGGTGGACGAGAACAGAGGCTCGCCCGAGACGACGTCGACGTAGATGCCGTCGTCGTGGTTGTTCCAGTACGCGTTGCGGAACGGAGGCTCGGTCGCGTCCTGCTGGGTCACCTCGTATTGCAGGGGGCTGAGGCCGCTGACGGCCTCGGGGGTCTTGCCGTAGTCGTTCGACATGATCTGACTCCTTGTCCGACGTCGCTGGCTGCGGCGTCATAGAGGAGAACCGACGAGCGGCCCGTTTTGGTCCCGCAGCCCTGGGAACGGGCTGTGAGTTTCGGGCCGCTCGTCGGAGCGATGCCGTCCGATGCCGACTCAGCCGACCTTCTGCCAGGGACCCCCGGTCGCCGCCGCGTGCGGCTGCTGGTTGCGCGTCCACCACTTCGCCTCGAAGCGCGTGCCGTCGTGCACCACGTCGTCGCCGGCGGTGAAGACACGGGAGGGCGTCCACACCGTCGCGCCCTCTTCGTCCGACGCGAGCTCCTGCCAGGGACCGACGGGATCGCCGGGGCGCTGGTCGCGGGTCCACCACGACGCCTGCCACAGGCGGCCGTCGAGCGAAACGAGCTCCCCCTCGGTGTAGACGCTCTTCGCACTCCACGCCGCCGCGGTGGGCAGAGTCAGCGTCCCGGCGTCGGACGAGGTCGACACGGTGCGGGCCCCGTTCGCCGCCGTCGCCTCGAAGGGCTCCGCCGCGAGCGAGCCCTGCGCCACGTCGTCGGTCGTGAGTCGGACCACGACCGGATCGAGGGTCACCGCTTCACCGGGCGCGAGCGCACCCACGTTGGCTCCGGCGGCCGTCACGGCTTCGAGCGCGACGTTGCCGGTGTTCTCGACGGTGCGGGTCCAGGTCACGGTGTCGAACGCGTCCGCCACCCCGTTCCCGTTCTCGTCCGCCCACTCGCCTGCGGTCTGGCCGGAGACCGCGGGGGTGCGCGCGATCACATCGACTTCTCCCCCCGCCACCGTCAGCTGCGTCGTCGTCTGCCCTGCCGCCTCGACGGTCCAGGTCGTGTCGGCGACGAAGAAGCCGCGGTCGATGTCGGTCTGGGTGACGGTGTGACGTGCCGTGCCGCAGTCATAGCCCGCGCCGAGCGACAGGTTCCGGTAGCGGCAGTTCCCGGCCGCGGGTGGGAGGAACGGCGAGAAGTCGCCGGTCGCAGGAACGACGGTCACGGTCATCGGGCTGCCGTTGTCGACCCGGAACGCGTAGGGAACCTGCTCGCCGACCGTGTAGGGGTTCGACCCGAGGTCGCGCCCGGCGTCGGCCCGCGCCCCCGTGATCGTGGCGGTCAGGACCCCGTCCCGGAGCACCACCGGAGCCCCCGTGTGGGTCACGGTCACCGCGGGGGCGGAGCCGTCGACCGGCGCCACCGTGAAGGCGAACTCGGGTGTGTACCAGCCACGGTCGATATCGGCCTGAGTGAGCGTACGCCGCGGTGTGTTGCAGTTGTATGCGTCGTAGGCCGGCAGGCTCAGCCACCGGCAGGCGGTGGGGGCGAAGCCCGTCGTGAAGGTGTTCGCCGCCGGAGTCACGACCGTCGTCATGCCCGCTGTGCTCACGACCCGCACCTGGAAGCTCAGCTGCTCCCCCGCGGTGTACGGGTCCGTGACGACGTTCCGCGCCGCCGACGTGTTCGTCATCGTGAGGGTCGCTCCGAGCACCGACGTCTGCGGCAGCGTGAACGTCGCGGTCGTCTGGCTCAGGCGTCCGTCCGCGGCGGTGAAAGCGGCCTGCAGGCGCTGAGCGCCGGCGGCCCCTTGCGGTGCGGTGACCTGCAGCTCGACGGTGGTGGTCGCGCCGGGTGCGAGATCCGCGATCTGCGCGGTGGTCGCCGTCCATCCGGCCGGCGTGTGGAGGGTGACGGACCCACTGAGCGCCGTCGCCTCCTGGTTCGTGACCGTGACGGGGACCGCGGTGGCCACGCCTGCGGTGAGTGCTATCGCCGGCACCGAGAGCGGCGCGCACACCGCATTCATCCACTCCTCGTCGAACGACGAGAACTGCATCGTGTCGGTGTACCCCGCCTCCCACAACACGCCCACCCTGCCTTCGTCGATCGCCGTCGCGCTCGAGTAGGCGAAGGTCCCCGTCTCGAGCGTGCGCAGTCCGGGCCAGGTCTCGCCATCGTCGCAGGAGAGCCGCACCGCTCCGTTCACGCGGTTGCCGTTGGCGCCGTTGTTGGCGTTGGTGAAGATCAGCTTCTTCGCATCGACGGTGCCTTCGGCGGCCTCCGGGTGCAGACGGGTGATCGAGGCGTTGTTCGTGGGGTCGGGCAGCTCGGCGTCGCGGATGACCGGACCGTAGCTGTGGCCCCCGTCGGTCGAGATCGCGACTTTGCGCAGACGCCCGTTGGAGCTGTCCCGTGAGTTGAGCATGACACGCCCGTCGGACAGCTCGACGACCTTGTTCTCGTCCATTCCGGTGCCGATGTACTCGCCGCGCTCCCAGGTCTCGCCGCCGTCGTCGGAGTACACCGAGTACGCCTGGATCGCGGTCGATCCATCGGCCTGGCGCACCGTGCCGGCGTACTGCTGGAGGAGACGCCCGGCGTGCTCGCCGTAGCGCAGCTGGATCCCCTCACCCGAGGTGGCGAACGTTCCCTTCACGTCTCCGGCGACCGGGCTGTAGACGCCGCCGCTCATCGTGCCGTTCGAGGTCTTCACGACGTCCGTGATCAGTCGTGGCGCGCTCCACGTCGCTCCGCCGTCGTCGGAGTGGATCACCGCAGCGCCCATGATCTGCCGGTTCGCATCGTCGTCTCCGTACGCGCTCCCCTGGAATCCCTGATCCTTGGAGTGCACGAAGAACGCGAAGACGCGACCGCTCTCCCGGTCGACGACGTAGCTCGGGTCGGAGTAGCCGTACCGGTCGCTCCCCGTCTTCCCCGCGGCGATGATCTGCAGCGGACCCCAGGTGCGACCGTTGTCGGTCGAGCGGCGCTGGATGATCGAGTTCGGGTTCGGGGCGTCAGCCGCGCTCCCCGGCCGCGCGTCCCATGCCGCGATGACGACACCGTCACCGAGGTGGGCGAGCGCGGGGATGCGGTAGAAGTAGTTCGCCGCGGTGCGGTCGGCACCGAGGTTCAGTTCGAGGTAGTCGCCGGGCGCGGAGTTCGGGTCGGTCAGGTAGCCGGGTGCGGGCGCAGCCGTGGCCGCCGTGGCCGGGAGGCTCAGCGCGAGCACCAGCGCCCCGATCGTGCCGCATCGCAGCCAGTGCCGACGGCGACTCCGGGGGGCGGGCGTGGGAGGAACGTGCATGGACAGACCTTTCTGTTCGTGCGGAAATCAGACGTCTGATGTCTGATTTCAAGTCACTCTAGCGAGGGTCCTCCCGCCGGACAAGAGCTCGATCTCGCGAGGATGCGGGAGTGCCCGGCGCTCAGCCCGCGGCGCGCACGACCGCGAGGTTCCGGGCGACCGTGCGCAGAGCATCCGCAGCGGTGACGTCCTCGGGGCGTCTGGCCACCTTGAGCCCCAGCCAATCGACGTGACCCGCGGCGGTGAGCGCCTCGACCACCTGCGCCTCATCGAGGAGGGAACCGGATTCGGGGTGGGTCGAAGCGATCGGCAGGTGCGCATCGACCCACGCCGCCCCGTACGGTCCCTGAACCGGCGCCGCACCCGAGAACGCCAGACCCGTGAGGAGCCCGGAGGCCGCAGCCGTCGCGATCTGCGCGGTCACGGCATCGGCATGGCGCAGCTCGATCGCGGAACGCCCCCAGTTGAGCCACAGTCCGATCGGCACCTCGGCCGCACTGATCGCGGTGATCTCCTCGTCGAGCGTCAGGAACCCCTTCTCCGGCACCTGGCCAGGCACGAACGCGTCGCAGTGCTCGACCACCAGACGGGCACCCGACCACTCGAACGCGGCGATCTCGTGGAGAGACCGCACGAGGGGCTCCCCGGCTCCAGCCGCTCGCGGAGCGGTGTGCACCGTGACCACCGCGACGGAAGCGGCACTCTCGTCGTTGATGCGTGCGACGTCGGCGGCGACACGCTGCAGGTCGGCGATCGCCGCCGCCCGCCCGTCCTCGTCGACCGACGCGAGGCCGTACCGAGGATCGTCCCCGAGTCGCCTCATGACGAACGGGATCGGGGTCACGGCGAGCGCGACCGCCGGCACGTTCGCGAGGAACCAGGCGTCGTCGTGCGGATGGAGGCCTCCCATCCACGGCACCTCGAGCCCGCCGACCCCGGGCAGCGCGCACAGTGCGGGCAGCAGCTCGGCTTCGAGCGCCGGGTCCCATCGTGCGTGCGCGGGAGAGGCGGGGTACGCGCTGACGAGGACCGGCGCGGTCATGAGCGGGCTCCCCCGACCGCCTCAGCGAACCATGCCGTGATCGTCGAGGGATGGGTGATCGCGGTGCCGACGCACACGGCGAACGCCCCGGCGCTGATCGCGGCCGCGGCCTGCACCGGGGTGTGGATACGCCCCTCGGCGACGATCGGACGGCTGCACCGGCCGGCGGCCAGCTCGATGAGCTCCACGTCCGGCCCCGTGCTCTTCGGGCGCTCGTCCGTGTAGCCCGAGAGGGTGGTGCCGAGGAGGTCGGCGCCCGCGGCCTCGGCGGCGATCGCATCGTCGAGGGAGCCGCAATCGGCCATGATCAGCGCATCGGTGTGCGCACGGAGGCCGGTGATCGTCTCCGCGAGGGTCAGTCCGTCCGGGCGGCGTCGGCGCGTCCCGTCGAGCGCGACGATGTCGGCACCGGCGTCGGCGACGGCCTTCGCGTGCGCGAGGGTCGGAGTGATGAACACCTCGGCGTCGCCGTCCTTCCACAGCCCCACGACGGGGACCGGGAGGTGCGCGGTCGCGCGGATGTCCTCGATCCCCTGCACGCGGATGCCGGCGGCCCCACCGACCACGCCGGCCGCGGCGACCTGCGCCATCGTCCGGGGGTCCCGCATGGCCTCGCCGGGGTAGGCCTGGCACGAGACGATCAGTCCGCCCCGCAGTCGTTCGAGGGTGTCGGTGAATCTCATGGGTTCCTCCAGGCGGATGCCGCGGCTCCCCGCAGCGGCGCGTCGTCGCCGAGCGTTCCCGGCAGGATGGGGGTGCGCTGCAGCGCATCGATCGCCTCGGCGTGGAACGCGGCGCGCATGGGGCGCCACCAGTCCTCGCCGATGTTCGGGACACCCCCGGTGACCACGATGCGCTCGGGGTCGAGCAGCGTCGCCGCGCCTGCGAGAGCACGCCCCACGGCGGCGGCCGACTCGTCCAGGGCGCGTCGGGCGAGGGGGTCCCCCGCCGTGACCGCGATGGCGATGCCGCGCGCATCGGGGATGCCGGGGTCGCCACCGATCGAGAGGAAGTGCCGGTGCATCCCGATACCGGAGCCGATCGCCTCGAGGTGACCGTGGCGTCCGCACGGGCAGCGCAGGTGCGCGGCGCCCGGCACGGGAAGGTGCGCGATCTCGCCCGCGACGTGATGGGCTCCGCGGATCTGCCTGTCACGCACGAGGAGCCCTGCGCCGACCCCGGTGCCGACCGCGACGACGAGCGCGCTCGGCGCCCCGGCTGCGGCGCCGTGCCGATACTCGCCCAGGGCGTGCGCGTCGACGTCGTTCTGCACTTCCACGGGCGCGTCCGGCATCAGCTGGTCGTGGAGCCCTGCGCGGACGAGTGCGGCGAGTGGTGTGCCCGGCCAGTCGGTGAAGGTGTCGGTGGCGGAGACGATCGTGCCGCTCCCCGCGTCGACGACGCCCGCCGTGCCGATGCCGACCCCGGACAGACGCAGCCCGGATCCCGCGAGCAGCCGCCGGGCGAGCGCGACGACGGTCGCCACGACGGCTGACGGTCCTTCGGCTGCGGGGGTCGCTGCCACCTCGGTCCGCAACAACCGGTCGTGGCGGTCGGCGAGCGCTGCGGCCGTCTTGGTACCGCCGATGTCGACGGCGAGGACGACCTCCTCCATCAGCCGACGGCGACGGGGAGCAGGTGCAGCTCGTCGAGGATGGCGCGGATCCGGGACACCGCGTCGGCGTCGAGCGCCTGCACGGTGTTCGCCATCGTGGCGTGGTCGATGATGCCGCGGGCGTGCATCGCCGCCTTGAACGCACCGACACCGGTCGCGTCGCCCGACAGCCCCTTCGGCTGGAAAACGATGTCGAACAGCCGGTTGATGCGCTCCTGCTCGGTCCGAGCCGTGACCCAGTCGCCCGTCTTCGCGGCCTCCCACAGTCGGACGTATCCCACAGCCTCCACGTTCGCGAGTCCGGGGACCACACCGTCGGCGCCGGCCAGGGCCATGGCGTCGACGACGACCTCGTGGCCGGTGAGCAGCTGCAGCGGTCGACCCGCCGCGTCGTTCGCCGCGATCAGGCGCCGGAACGACACGTCGTCACCCGAAGAGTCCTTCACCCCGTGGATGACCCCTTCGGTGCCGAGCTGCACGAGCAGGTCGATGCCGAGCTTGGAGTGCACGCGCACGGGCACGTCGTAGGCCCACAGCGGGGCATCGATGGCGGCGGCGATGGTCCGGAAATGGTCGGCCACCTCGGTGGCCGAGTTCAGGGTGTACAGCGGTGCCGTCGTGACGATCGCCTGCGCACCGGCATCGATCAGCCGTCGAGCGGTCTCGATGATGCGGGGCGCGGTGAGCTCGATCGCGCCGGCGATCACCGGAACCCGGCCGGCGTCGGCGGACACGATCGTGCGGAGCAGCTCGACGCGCTGGTCGTCGGTGAAGTACGCGGTCTCACCGGTGGAGCCGAGGGCGAAGAGCCCGGACACCCCCTCGGAGACGAGGCGGTCGACGAGGCGGGCGAGGGAGGTGTGATCGATCGACCCGTCGTCGAGCAGCGGGGTGGCGACGGGCGGGACGACGCCCGCGAAGACAGGGGCGGAGGGGGTGGCAGACATGTGTGTTCCGGTCGTTTCAGTGGTGGGGTTCGAGCAGCGAGGGCGCAGCGCCCAGCAGCGTTCTGGTGTAGTCGTCGGAGGGGGCCTCGAACACGCGGGCCGCATCGCCGAACTCGACGACCCGCCCCTTGTTCATGACGGCGATCTCGTCGGAGAGATAGCGGACGGTCTGGATGTCGTGGGAAATGAAGACCATGCCGAGGCCGAGCTGCTCCTTCAGATCGGTGAGCAGATTGAGGATCTGCGCGCGCACCGACACGTCGAGCGCCGAGGTGGGTTCGTCGGCGACGATCACCTGCGGGTCCAGCACGAGTGCTCTCGCGATCGCGACGCGCTGACGCTGACCACCGGAGAGCTGGCTGGGCAAGGCGTCCAGGGCGGATGCCGGGAGCCCCACGAGACCGATCAGGTCACGGACCTTCCGGTTCCTGGTCGACGGGCTGCCGAGCCGGTGCACCTGCAGAGGATCCAGGAGCGCGTCGCGCACCGTCATCCGTGCATTCAGGGCGGTCGCCGGATCCTGGAACACGACGGAGAGGATGCGTCCGAGCCGCTTGCGCACGGCGGGCGTGAAGGACCGCACCGGCTCCCCGCCGAACACGACCTGTCCGCTGGTGGGCTTCTCCAGACCGATCAGCACCTTGGCCGAGGTCGACTTGCCCGAACCGGACTCGCCGACGATGCCGAGCGTCTGCCCGCGCTTCACGGTGAGCGAGACGCCCGCGAGCGCATCCACGTACTCGGGCCGGAAGAGCGAGGAGGCCCGGGTCTTGTAACGGACATGCACGTCCTTGAGCTCGATCACGGATTCGTTCATCGCCCTGCTCCGATCGCCTGAACGGGCGCATCGTCCGGATGCGCGGAGTAGTAGTGCTCGGTGCCTTCGATGTGTCGCCGCACCGGGGTGACCCCCGCGTACCGCAGGGGATCGCTGGAGCGCGGTGCGAAGCGGTCTCCTGCCGGGAAGTCGCGCGGTGACGGCACGACCCCGGAGACCTGGTGCAGCCGGTCGGACCCGGCCTCGATCGAGAGCACGGCCCCGAGGAGACCCTGCGTGTACTCGTGCACGGGCTGGGTCAGCACTTCCCTGGTCGTGCCCTGTTCGACGACCTGCCCCGCGTACATCACGGTGATGCGGTGGGTGAGTTCGGCGACCAGCGCGAGGTCGTGCGAGACGAACAGGAGCGCGAAGCCGAGCTCCTTCTGCAGACGCATGAGCAGTTCGACCACCTGCGCCTGCACCGTGACGTCGAGGGCGGTGGTCGGTTCGTCCGCGATGACCAGTCGCGGGTCACGGGTCAGGGCCATCGCGATGAGCACGCGCTGACGCTGACCTCCCGAGAGCTCGTGGGGGTACGAGGCGAGCGTGCGGTCGGGGTCGAGTCCCACCAGCTCCAGCAGTTCCGCCGCGGTGCGGGTGCCGCCGCGCGAGGTGAGCTGCTTCATCTGCGAGCGGATGAGCATCGCCGGGTTGAGCGAGCTCAGTGCGTCCTGGTACACCATCGCGATGTCGTGTCCGCGCAGGGCGTTGCGCTCCTTCGGGGCCATCTGCAACAGGTCTTCCCCGTCGAACAGGATGCGCCCGCGGATGTCGGCCTTCGGGTCGAGCAGGCCCATGATCGCCAGTGAGGTGATCGACTTGCCGCAGCCGGACTCCCCCACCAGCGACATGGTCTCGCCGGGACGCACCGTGAAGCTGACGTGATCGACCACGTCGACGTCGCCGTGCCGGGGGAACGAGATGCACAGGTCCTGCACGTCGAGCAACGGCCTGTCATCGCCCGTGTAGACGAGTCGGTCGGTGCGCGAGAACTCGCGCAGACGCAGCTCGGTCAGTCGCTCGGCGAGGGGCACGGCCTCGGCGCGCGGCACCAGGGTGTCGGGCACCCCGCTCGGCACCGAGAGGTTCACCGCCGTGTCGACGGTGGGGATCACGTGGGTGTCGTCCGGCACGGCAGCGACCTCGAGCTCGTGGGTCGACTCCTCGGTGTTGGCGGCGTCGGTCGTGATCTTGCGCGCTCGCGGCGAGACCATCGCATCGGTCATCCCCTCGGAGAGGATGTTGAGGCACAGGACCGTGAGCATGATGAGGATGCCGGGGAAGAAGGTCGCCCACCATGCGCCGCTCATCAGCAGGTTGCGTCCGGCGGCGATCACGTTGCCCCACGACGGCTCGGGATCCGGTACCCCGGCCTGCAGGAACGACAGCGAGGCCTCGAACACGATCGCGTCGGCGACGAGCACGGTGGCGAAGACCAGCACCGGGGCCATCGCGTTGCGCGCCACGTGACGGACGATGATGCGCGGGGTCCCCGAACCCATGACTCGCACGGCCGAGACGTAGTCCTCTCCGTACTGGTCGAGGATGTTCGCACGGACGATGCGAGTGAGTTGGGGCACGTAGAGGAACGCGATCGTGAGCACGAGCACCGGAAGCGATTTGCCGAACACCGCCACGAAGACCGCGGCGAGCGCGATGCCGGGGAACGACATGATGACGTCCATGACCCGCATGAGCGTCTCGGAGATCCACTTCGGCGCCGTGGCGGCGATGGTCCCGAGCACACAGGCGGCGAGCAGGGCGACCAGGGTCGCGCCGATGCCGATCACGAGCGAGTAGCGGGCTCCGTACACCAGGCGGGAGAAGATGTCGCGGCCCTGGCGATCGGTGCCGAACCAGTGCTCCGCGCTCGGCGGCTGTACGGGGGTGCCGGACGCCAGCGGATCGAACGGGGAGATGAGCGGCGCGAAGATCGCGGCCAGACCGATGATCGCCAGCACCGCGATGCAGATGATCGACCCGAGGGACAGTCGGCCCCAGCGGAGGCCGGGGACGGAGAGCCGTTCCGTGAGTTTGCGTCGCATGTCACACCGCCCGGATTCGAGGATTGATGAGCACGTACAGGAGGTCGACGATGATGTTGATCACGACGAAGGCCAGCGCCACGGCGAGCGTCACGCCCTGCACGAGGTTGGGTTCGTTGTTGGTCACGCCGTTGAGGATGAGTGTTCCCATCCCGGGGATCGCGAAGATGATCTCGATCACGACCGCACCGCCGAGCAGGTAGCCGATGCGGAGCCCGAGCACCGTCACCGGAGTGATCAGGGCGTTGCGCAGCACGTTGCGTCCGACGACGATCACCCGCGGGATGCCGGCACCGAGAGCGGTCCGGACGTAGTCGCGGTCGAGCTCTTCGACCATCGAGGTGCGCACGACGCGGGACAGCTGCCCGATCACCGGCACGGCGAGCGCGATGGCAGGCAGCGCCATGCGGGCGAACCATCCGGCGGGGTCGGCCCAGAAGTCGGGGAGGGGCCCGGAGGCGGGAAGCAGGTTCAAGCCGAGGGTGAAGACCTGGATGAGCAGGATGGCGAGCCAGAACGACGGCGTGGAGAGCGCGGCGACGCCGAAGACGCGGATCACCTGATCGGGCCAGCGGTCGCGGTACACCGCAGCCAGGACGCCGATCGCGAACGCCACGATCACGGCGATGATGAGACCGAGGAAGGTGAGCGCCAGGGTGACCGGGAAGGCACGGGCGACCTCGTCGATCACGGGGAGGCTGCGCGCGGAGTAGGTGCCGAGGTCGCCCTGCACCAGCCCGAAGAGGAAGTTCACATAGCGGGCGAACAGGGGAAGGTTGAGGCCGTGATCCTCACGGTAGGCCTCGAGGGCCTCGGGTGACGCCGTCTCACCGAGCGCGGTGCGCGCGGGGTCGACAGGAGAGAACGACATCACGAAGAACACGAGGAACGTGATGCCGAGGATCATCAGCGGCAGCTGCAGCAGTCGCCGGCCGATGAGGCGGAGCGTGTGGGACACGTGCCGCTCCTTCCGGGTGGGGTGGGGCGGGGGTGCGCTCCTCGGGTGAGTGCACCCCCGCCGGGGTCGGTCGGGTGCTACTTCGCCGCCACGCCGACGTCGAGGAACGACAGTCCGGTCGTGGGGACGGGCTGGAATCCGACGAGCTCCTGGCCGCTCCACGCGGTCGGCAGCTTGCGGTGGAACAGCGGGTAGAGCACGGCCTCGTCGGAGATCAGATCGAAGGCCTGGTCCCAGGTCTTCTGCTGCTCCTCGCCCTCCTGCTGAACGGCGGTGTCGAGGAGCGTGCGCAACTCGGCGTACTCCGGGGAGTCGGCCCAGTTCGTACGGGTCTGGGTCCAGACGTTCTCGCCGTACCACCAGTTCATCAGCAGGTCGGGGTCGACACCGAAGACCGAGGGGTCGCCCGGCGCGACGGCGACCGTGTAGTCACCGGAGTCGACCTTCTCGTACATCGAGGCGGACTGCCCGATGTCGAGCGTGGTGTCGATGCCGATCGCGTCGAGGGACTCCTTGATCAGCGGAGCGACCTCCTTGACCCATCCGGTGTCGGTCGTGAGCAGTGTGATCGACAGGTCGGAGACGCCGGCATCCGCGAGCAGTTCCTTCGCCTTCTCGGGGTCGTACGTGTAGACCGTGGAGGCCTCGTGGTAGTTCGGGTACGTCTCCGGCAGGAACGACGTCGCCGGGGTGGCGTTGCCGAGCATGCCGGTTCCGATGATCTTGTCCATGTCGAGGGCGTAGTGCAGGGCCTGACGCACGCGGACGTCGTCGAACGGCGCCGCCTTGGTGTTGAACATCATGAAGAGCAGGCCGAACGACTGCACACTCTCGACGTCGGCTGCCGAGGCCAGGGCGTCGACGTCGATGTACGGCACGTCCTCGATCGCCTGCACGGTTCCCGTGGACATCGCGGTCACACGGGCGGAGGCGTCGGCGAGCAGGTTCCAGTTCATGCCGGCGGCGAGCGCAGGGCGCGGGCCGTTGTAGTCCTCGTAGCGCTCGAAGACGAGCTTGTCCTCGGGGACCGCCGAGACCAACGAGTACGGGCCGGAGCCGACCGGGTTGGCGGCGAAGCCATCGGGGTCGGCCTCGACGACCGACTTCGGAACGATCTTCACGACGCCGAGACGATCGTCGATCAGCGAGAACGGGTAGTCCGTGGTGATCCGCACCGTGTCGTCGTCGACCGCGGTGACCGTGTCGATGAAGTCCACGAACGACAGGAAGAGCGAGTTGTTGTCCGGGTCGAGCACACGGTCGTAGCTGAAGACGACGTCGTCTGCCGTGACCGGGTCGCCGTTCTGGAAGGTCGCTCCTTCACGCAGGTCGATCTCGTAGGTCGTGTCGTCGACCTTCGTCGGGAAGTCGGCCGCGAGGGCCGGCGCCGCCTTCTGCGTGACGGGGTCGAGGTCGATCAGTCCCTCGAAGATGTGCCAGTTCGCCGAGACCGTGACGGCACCGGACGCGACCATCGGGTCGAAGCTGCCGTTCAGCGTGTACGAGATACCCGCTTCGATGATGCCGTCGGGGTCGATCTCACTTGCCGCAGCGCTTCCGTCGGAGGTGCTGGTGGTGCCTGCGCCGCAGCCGGCGAGGGCGACGGACGCGGCGACCGTGCCGGCGACCGCCATCGCGAATCGACCCGCGCGGCGGCGGGTGATGTATCGGTTCATGTGTGCTCCAGGGTGGTGGGGGTGGACATCTTGAGGACATCTGATGTCTGATGTACTCTAAACACAGGTTCGATCAGATCACAAGGGTGAGATGATCGGAGCGTTTCTGCCAGGCACGAGAAGGAGCCCCATGAAGTCCACCACGAGTAGGGCGTCACGCATGCGGCGCTCGACCACGGCGGATCAGATCAAGCAGCTCATCCTGACCCGCGGACTCACGCCGGGCGACCCGCTGCCGACCGAGGCGGAGCTCTGTGACGAGCTCGACGTCTCGCGATCCTCCGTGCGTGAGGCGATCCGCACGCTCTCCACGCTCGACATCGTCGATGTGCGTCACGGGCATGGCACCTACGTCGGCGCGATGTCGCTGGATCCGATGGTCGAAGCCCTCGTGTTCCGCGGGGTGCTGTCGCCGGAGGGATCCCTGCAGGCACTGCGCGAGGTCGTGGAGGTGCGCCTGGCGCTGGACCTGTCGATGGCCGAACGCGTGGTGGCCGCCGCCCAGCAGGACCCCGATCCCGAACTGGATGCACTCGTCGCCGACATGGTCGACAAAGCCGGGCGTGGGGAGCACTTCCTCGACGAGGACCGTGCGTTCCATACTCGACTCTTCGGCGCGATCGACAACCGCCTGGTCGGACAGCTCGTCGGTGCTTTCTGGGATGTGCACACCGCCGTGCTCCCGCAGCTGGGCATCCCTCAACCCGACGACATCCACAAGACAGCGAAAGCGCACGGCGACATGCTCGAGGCCGCACGCTCGGGCGATGTCGAGCGCTACCGACGCGCGGTCATCGAGCACTACCAGCCGCTGCAGCGCGTGCTGGCGAGCGCGGAGGCCGACGCCCAGGGCTGAGCCGCGACACCGCACGGAACACGTCCTCCGTATCGATAGAGTTGCCTCCGCACCGCAACCTCTCGAGGGGAACCGCCCATGTCCGTTGGACTGCTCGCCGTCGTCGACGACATCCTGAGCGCCGCGATGAAGGCGTCGGCCAAGGCGGCCGGCGTCGTGATCGACGACGCCGCGGTCACCCCGCAGTACGTGCAAGGTCTCACACCGGCCAGGGAGTTGCCCGTCGTCGGCAAGATCGCTCTCGGGTCGCTGGCGAACAAGTTCCTGATCATCATCCCGGCGGCGCTCCTGCTGACCGCGTTCGCGCCGTGGGTGCTGCCGTATCTGCTGATCCTCGGCGGGGCGTACCTGTGCTTCGAGGGCGCCGAGAAGGTGCTCGAATGGTTCGGGGTGCAGCACGGTCACGCCGATGAGGGCGCCCGCGACGAGAAGAAGCTGGTGCTCGGCGCCGTGCGCACCGACCTGATCCTCTCGACCGAGATCATGCTCATCTCTCTCGCGAGCCTCGAGAAGGGGCTCGACATCTGGGCGACGCTGGCGATCCTCGCCGTGATCGCCCTCCTGATGACGGGCGTCGTCTACGGCGCGGTCGCACTGCTCGTGAAGATCGACGACATCGGCCTGAAGATGGCGAAGAACCCGGTGCAGCGTGTGCGTCACACCGGCACCAGGATCGTCCGCTCCATGCCTGCGGTGTTCCGCTTCATCAGCGTGCTGGGCACGGTCGCGATGCTCTGGGTCGGCGGTCACCTCGTGCTGGTGAACCTCGGCGAGGTGGGTTGGCACTTCCCGGTCGACGTGCTGCACGGGATCGAGCATGCGCTGGAGCCGTTCGGCGGTTTCGTGGTCTGGGTGGTCGAGACGATCGTGTCGGCGATCGCCGGCCTCGCGCTCGGGCTGGTGATCGTCGGGATCGTTCTGGGCATCGCCCGGCTCTTCGGCAAGACTCCGAACTTCCACGAGGGCGAGGCGTCCCCCGCCGACCTGCACGTCTGAGCGGAGCGGAGCAGCGCTCACGGTGGCGGCATCAAGCCAGGGATGATTCAGACGACCACCCGCTCTCTACTTGGTCAAGTGAGAAGCAGCCAAGAGCCTCGGCTTGTTACACGCACTCACTGCGGGCGCACATCTGACCTGGACGCACGCCGTCATAGGACGACGGCGGTCGCCACGACTGTCCCGAGGAGTCCCCACCTGCCACGAACGACGCTGCGGGGAAAGCCTGCGCCACGCGCCAGACCCGGCGAGAGTCGGGCTTTGAAAGATCCCGAGACATCGAGGTCGACCACGATGTCAGAGAAGCCCACCCACCGATGAGTCGCGGGATACCAGCACTTGAACGTCGACTCCTTCGCGCTGAACAGGAGTCGATCCCACGCCACTCCCCGGTCCGGAAGCCGATCGAGGCGCGCCCACTCGGAAGGATCAGCGATCTCCGAGGCGACGCCATCCGGGAGGCGTTCATTCACCTCCGCATCGATCCCCAGCGCGTACACCCTGCGGCTGGGCGCCACCGCAGCAGCACGGAAGCCGGCGCAATGAGTCATGGATCCCACCACGCCATCCGGCCACACAGGCGCGCCTCCGGGTCCGGGCAAAATCGAGCCGACGGGCGCCCCCAGGGCTCCCAGCGCTTCCCGAGCGCACGACCGGACCGCAGCGAACTCGCGTCGCCGGGACTCGACACTTCCTTCGATGAACGACGTTTCGTCGGAACGGAGCCCGCCAGAAGACACCCCGGGCCCGAAACTCTCGACGCATATGACCTCATCGGGCGTCAGACGGTCGAGCAGATTCGGCTCGGGAGCCATCTCGCCGGACATCAGAGCCTGCTCACGGGCCGCACCACGAACGCTGCGATGGCAACGCCTGCCAGAGACGTGAGAAGAAGCCAGTAGGCAGGAGCGAGACCCGCCTGTGACACGAACAGAAAGACGGAAAGCCCTGCCCACGACCCGAGGCTCTCTCCGACAGCCGAAGTCAGCTGCCTCATGTTCATCGATTCGACAACGGGACGCCCGGCGGAGGCGTTCGAGAAGACGACGTTCAGCACGGGTGTGAAGACAGTCTCTCCCACCGAGAAGATCACGACGCCGATGCCAATCAGGAGGACCGCGAACTCACCCTTCTCGAAAATGAAGAAGATCATGGCTCCACCCAGAATCACCACGCCTCCGAGCAGGATCGCCAGGAGGGAGACTCGTCTCCTCATCATCTTTTCAACGACGAACGAGACGGGCAACTGAATAGCGACTATCAGCACACCGTTCAGCGAGTAAAAGAGTGCCCGCGTCAGAGGATCGTCTGAGACAGCAGAAAAGACCAGCGCGAAGCTCGAGAAGAACTGTCCCATGAGCACGCTGCCGCAGGTGGCGATAAGGGTGATTCGACGCGCCTCCGGCGTTCTTAGGAGCTCGCGTACAATTCCCCATGTGAGCGGTGGCCGGTTGGACCCGTGGCTGAGGAGCACATCCCGCGGCACTGTGAAGGGCACGAAAACCGCAGCCAGCATGAAGACCCCGCTGAGACCGATGAGGAACTGTACGTACAGACCGCCATCGAAGACAAAGCTCCCGAGGATCGGCCCGAGCGCGGCGCAACTGTTGGCCACGACCTGGATGACAGAGAACCATCTATTCTGTCGTGCACGATCGGCGGTGGACAGCACCACGAAGCTGCGAACCGATGTCCCGTTGGTGCTGAATCCCAGTCCCGCCAAGCCCAGCGCCATGACGAGCACGAGCGGGCTCTCGCTGATCGCGATGACACCGTAGGCGATCGCGATCAGGCCGAGCGCAGATCGCAGACTCGCACGGACCGACAGCCGGTGCAGAACCGGCGAGACGAAGAGCGAACCGCCACGCGTCATCAGAGTCAGCGCGGCTATGGCCCACGCCGCCCAAAGACCATTGTCGTCGCCTAGCCTCATCGTGAGCAGGAGCGGCAGGATGGGGACCAGAGCGAAGTAGGCTCCCTGGCTCAGAATCTGGTCGGCCGAGATGAGGCTCATTAGGCGCGCGCGAACGCCCTGCGCCTGATGGGCCTCCTGCTTGGCGGGCTCCGCGGAATCGTTCAATCGCGCATCCCGCTCTCGACTCTTGGTCGAAGCTGATCTGCTCGCTCGCGCGCGTCGTCGTACAGGCCACGGGCTCCCAGTGCCTCGGCACTCACCACGAATCCGAGGCGGTCCCACGAGGACCGGGGTCGGCGCACGATGTCTCCTCGAGCACCGGTGTACGACGAGACGTACTCTGGTGAGAGCATCGTTGCGTCGACGTCCGAGACGATTTTCCCGTCGACATCCGCATAGATGAATGCGACGGAAGCCCTTCCCCACGCTCGATCCGGGAATGCGAAGGAACCGCCGCACATGATCGCACTCCACGCCGCAGTTGGAGAGAAACCCCAAGCGTGCTCGATCAGGTTGAGGATCTGATCGCCGGGGGGCCGCCCCGCGCACTCGATCAAGCGCGGTCCCTGAGCGGTTCTCATGAACTCAGCGTGCAGCAACCCGAACTCGAAGCCGATGGACGATACGAGTTCCTGCATGACAGGGAGGCACCAGTCCTCGACCGCGACGATCTCGTGACCGATCTCCACTCGATGACGACTGTCAAGCACATGCTTCGCAGTGAGGTTGACCCACTGCACGCGACCGTCACTCACCAGCGCTTCGACACTGCACTCATCGCCGACGAGGAGTTCTTCGACTAGCGCCCGGGATTGTCCTGACCATCCCGTGATTGTCTGATCCTTCTCGAATGCACTGAGAATGTCGTTCCAGAGCGCCGGCCCATCCGAGTGCCGATCCACTCGTGCCACACCGAGACTCCCCTGTCGATCGACCGGTTTGACGATCGCACTGTCCGCCTGACGGGCGAGGAAGTCGGAGAGCTCTTCGGGCGATGACACCAGCCTGAAGGCCACAGAGCCCCAGTCGTATGATGACGTGGTCTCCCGCAGAAGCGCTTTGTTCCTTAACGTGCGAGCCGCCTGGACACCCGCGCCGGGAAGGTCCATCGCAAGAGCGAGTTGCGCGGCCCCTTCCACCGCATATTCGAGCCCGGGGAGGATCCCCACCACGCCGTCTCGTTGAAGATCGCGCACCAGCGAAGGCGGAACCTCGAGCGGCTCGTGCTGGTACTCGTACCACAGGGGGCGCGCCTCGACCACACCGATATCGGAAAGCCACTTCCCCAGACTCTTCGCGTTCCAGATTTCACGCTCTTCGCAGTAATGACTCGGGCTCGCTCCCGAAGCGTGCATCTGCTGTGTCGCATTGCGGTTTATGCCGACCATCGCCGTTCTGCGAGTCATGCTATGTCCTCCACGGAATCGACAGCGAAACTGCACGCCTGACGTGCGGATCGCAGAATCTGTTCGGCATGCTCCACGGTGTCTGCACCCGCGAAGATCACGGCGATGTTCGCTCGGAGCCCGTTGACGGGTGGGGCGTACTCACCCACGCCGTACTCCCAGTGAACCGACGATGCAGGGGGCAACGATGAATTCACTCCGGCCATCATCACGCGACCAGGCTTGGACTCGATGAAATCCACGGCCGCATATGCCTTCTTCTGGGGAAGCGCCGGCAGAGAACGCCCACTCAACGAGTCGATGAGCTCATCGTAGATACTCAGGCCGGGTCGTGCTGCCTCGATCATGTCGGGAGCGATGAGACCGCCCGCTTGGCGCACATGGAACTCTCCCCACACGAGGCACCCATCATCACGCACCCAGAACTCGACATGGAGATGCCCCCATTCGATGGCGAGGACGTCGACGCACCGCTGCAGCTGACGAGAGATCTCCTCATCTCCGGGCAGCTGAGGGTGGTGAGCCGGGAACCGGTGACCGATCTCGACGAATCCTGTGTTCTTCGCCTTTGTCGTCACGCCGTAGACTCGCACGACTCCGTCCACGGTGATGCCTTCGACCGAGAACTCCTCGCCCGTCACGAACTCCTCCGCGCAGTATCCCTCCGCCTCCGACGCGGCGAGCGCGTCGATGACTTCGGCCGTGGAGCTGAGATACCGAACTCCAGCGCTGCCCATCCCCGTCGCCGGCTTGAGGATCCAGCCGCTGGTTGAGTGGATCTCCTGCGCCGACACGTCGTCGCCGTCCTCCGAGACGAGGACGTTGCCGCCATTCGCTCGGGCGACAACTCGATAGCTCTGAGGCTGGAGAATGCCGGCGCTGCGAAGAGCCTCCCTGCACGCCGGCTTGTCCTGGATCGTCTTCACCACATCGACGCTGTTGCTCCGAGCACCGAGCTCGGCACCGATCTGCGCGGAGAGAAGCTGATAGTTCTCCCGAATGGCCGTGACCAGCCCGATGTCATCAACACGCGCCCGTCGGAGAGCTCGAGCGACGTGCCCCAGAGACTCCGACGAAACTTCTCGCGCATACGGCCCGGGAATGGTGACGACGTGATCGAGAACGATGGGAGGGCGACCAGCGCGAAGTGCGCCCTCGAACTCCACACCGCAGATCAGCATTCCCTTGTCACGACATGCTCGTGCGAACGATTCGAACCAGCTTCTCGACGCCGTCGAGCCCGAAGTGATCACTCCCACCAGAACCGCCCACTGAGGGCTCTTGTCCGCCGACTCACGAGAGAACATCGATCCACTCCTTCGTCCCGAAGTCCGCGTGTGCGTAGTGGCCACCGGGCAGGTGCAGGTGCGTGAACGTAGATCGCGTCGCCTTCTCCCAGGACGCCGCTTCGGATTCTGGAACGAGGTGATCATCGGACGCTGTCACGCACGTCAGGTCGGCGTGCAGAGACACGCCACCGGAGCCGCCGTACGAGTCGGCGAGCAGAAGATCGTCCAGGGTCGGCTGCACGAAGATCTCGTCCGCGTCCTCCATCTCGAGAACCTCACGCGGGGTGAGCCCGTAGTCGATCATGCGTGCGCGGGCAGAATCAAGATCCCACCCCGTATGGGCACGGACGTAGTTGCCCGGAGCGACACCGCAGATGGCGACGAGTCGATCGACCCGCACGTCGCGCCCCTCCAGAGCAGCGCACACCGTGAAGCCCAGAGCCGCACCGAAGCTCACTCCCGCGACAATCAGAGTCGAGTCGTCGAGATCGATCGTGGCGATGGTCTCCTCGACGAACTTCTCCATCTCTGTGAAACCCGGTTCACCGAAGCGCGTACCGCGCCCTGGCGGACAGTACGCCCATGAGTCGTACACGCCCTGAAGCGCCCGCGCCGATCGAAACGCAGGGGCTCCCGCCCCGGTCGGCGGGAACAAGAGGACTGTTGCGCGCGAATCATCGGCGTGACTCACCTGCTGCCATGAGGAGTTTTTCATCGACTGAGTCCTTTCGGATCCGAGTCCCGAATAACGCTGAGCACGAACGTCATCGACGGATCGGCGTAGAACCCGCGCAGGGGCACCCGCACTCCGAACTGTCGCCGCACCGCAGCCAGAAGACCTACTGCGCGCAGAGAGTCACCACCGTCGTGAAAATAGTCATCTCCCACGGCAGTCGAATCCTGGCCGAGCGAACTCGTCCACAGACGAGCTAGGGTGTCCCGCTCGACCGAGCCGCCCTCGGAGTACCCCGAGTTCCGACTGTCCCGCATCGCCTCTTTCACCAGCGCGGCGCACTCCGCACGATCCACCTTTCCCGTGCGGACAGTGGGAAGCGTCTCGACGGGAACGAGCAGTCGTGGCACCATGTGCGGCGGCAGCGAACGCGCGAGCGCTGTGCGCGATACTCGACCCCGCCAGTCCTCGGGCACCACGAGCGCGAGAACGCTCGCTCCGGAGTCTTCGATGTACACCGCAGCACACTGGCCCGTCCGGCCACTGAGTTGCATGGCCGCTGCTTCGATCTCCTCCAGATGCACTTTGAACCCTGAGACGTTGACCGCGTTGTCGGCACGACCAGTGAGGAAGAGCTTGCCATCCTGCATATATCCGAGGTCACCTGATCGGAATTCCCGTAACTCTCCCGTTCCTGAGAACGCGTCACCGTCGGACAGAACCCCCCGGATGAGGTACCCGTCCGCAAGCGGCAGCCCCTGCACTGCGACGGATCCCTCCACGCCTTCGTCGCACTCGACACCGGACGAATCGCGGATGACTATTCGGGTGTGAGGGATCGGAGATCCGAGTGAAACCGATGCCGCGGAGAGGTCCGTCGATGAGAGTTCATAGGCGCTGGTGTTCGCCGTCGTCTCGGTCGCCCCATAGAGGTTGAGGATCCGTGCATTCGGAGCGGTCACCGCGAGGTCGCGGCCGAGGCTCGTCGGGAACCGATCCGCGCTACTGCACACCAGCTTCAGCGCAGGAAGAGCAGATCCGTGCTCTTCTGCGGCTTCGACCAGGCCGCGCAGGGCCACGGGGGTCGCGAAGAGGTGTGTAGCGTCCGCGGACGATACGACGTCGAAGAAGAGATCCGGCCGCCCTCGTTCCGCGCTCGAGATCAGGACCGCGACGACACCACCCAGAACGGAACCCAGAATCTCCCAGTACGACGCGACGAAGGAGAGGGGCTTCTGCACGACCACGCGGTCCGTGGGTGCGAAGGGGAACTCCGTCCACATCCACTGCAGCCGGTTCGCGATCGCGCCGATTCCGACCTGAACCGCCTTCGGGCGTCCCTCCGAGCCGGACGTGAAGTAGATGAACTTCGTCGTTGTGGCCCACCGCTCAGGGCCGAAAGCATCGAGACGAATCTCGGTGAGTCGCGGAGACTCCGCTTCGTCCAGAATGCGTGCGGCTGACGCGTCGTCCAAGAGGTACACCGAATCGCCGAGCTGTTCGATCATTCGCTGCTCTCGGGACGCGGCCTCCCCGGGAGGTATCCAGGCGGTGCGGGAATGAACCGTCAGCGATGCGACCATCAGGGCCATCGAGATCGGTGAGAGGTCGAGCTGAGCAGCGAGCACCTGATCCCTCGTCACCGTCCGCTCGATCCATCGGCGCCACTTCTCGACATTGCCGAAGAACTCGCCATAGGTCTGCGATGCCCCGTCGGCCGCTTCCACGCAAACAGCATCCGACCGGACCGTGCCGGTCCGCAGCGGAGCAGTCGGCATCTCCATCAGCGGGGCCATCATCCCACCTTCTCTCGGGTGTCGACCGACTCCACAGCGCGTATGCCGGAGAGGTCGAGATCGTGCATGGCCCGCCGAATGAGTTCATCCACGCGGACCGAGGACGAACGCAGATCCGATCGTAGATACCAGGCGGTCAGCGCAAGGATCTGTCGCGCCCTCTGTTGCGAGACATTCGCCTGCTTGAAGGCCAGCTGAATCGTGTAGTCCTCGCCGTGTTGCTGGACGTAGAGCGAACCGTCATACTTCGTGAAGCCCGTGTCGAGCTCGATGAACCGAATGCTCTCAGTGCCCTTCCACGACTCGGACGTGGGGTAGGTCAGCATGTTCACCATCGTGCTGAAGAGAGGGTCCCCGTTGGTGCGTTCGGCATACTCCGACACGACCGAGCTGAACGGACTGTCGCTGAACGAGACGGCGCGCGTCACCGAAGAGGACAGATCTCGCGCCAGCTCGTCGCACGGGCGACCACGATCGATGAGGATTCGCATCGCGACCATGTTCAGCGTTAGCGTCGGGACATCCACGAGGGTGTGCAGCTCTCGGCGGGACACGGGCGCCCCGACCACGAAGTCGTCACTTTCGGTGACTGTCGCCAACGCGAGAGAGTACGCAAGAACGAAGACGGCGAACGGGGTGGTGGAGAGTGCGCTCGCGTTCGTTCTGATGGCCACGGTGGTGTCATGACCGAGCGATGCCTCCACGATCGACGAGGAGTAGGCGTCGTGAGACGCATCGTCGATGTCGCTGAGGAGCGGCTGCAGAGAGATGCCGCTCAGGCTCTTCGACCAAAAGGCACGAGACTCCTCGGACATCTCCACATCGACCACGGGGCGGTTGAAGTACCGGGCCACGGCAGAGAGGTTGGCGCGCGCCAACTCGGCCGCCGTGTCAGCGCCGTCTGCGTCATACAGTTCCGAGATGAACTCGGCGAGTTTCATCGTGCCCCAGCCGTCGATGAGGATCTCGTTCATCGTCACGACGAACCAGGTCTCACCGGTCTCCACTCGCAGCTCATGCACGCGCAATGACGGTTCGTTTTCGAGGTCGAACGGCTGAGCGGCGAGATCCTTGGACCTCGCACGCGCATCCGCGCGCGACGAGACGTACTCGACATCGGCCGTCTGCGGGATGTCGCCCGCGGAGGGGAAGACCTGGATGAACTCACCGGACTCTGCGACTTCGAACCGCGCGAACAACTGAGGGTTGGCGTGAAGGGCGGAGAAGAGCGCCTGACGAGTCTTCGGAGCGTCGAGACCTCCTCGGCTCTCGAGAAGTACCTGATAGTTGTAGTACGCACTTTCCGGCTCAAGCAGCCATTGGAAGTAGATGCCCATCTGAGCCAGCTTCATCGGGCAGGTGGCCGGGAGCCGATCGTCCGTGCTTCCGCTCATCACCCGCGATTCGATCGTGGAGTCTGCGACGGGGTCGTCACGCTTCGAGGCGACATCCCGTTCGAGCTCCTCCAACGGGCGGCCCGAGAGGAGATCTGCGACGCGCGCGCTCTTCCCCTGTGCCCGGAGACGACTGGACAGCTGGATCGCGCGAAGCGAGTCACCACCGGCCTCGACGAAGCTGGACGTCGAGTCGACCCCGTGCCCGAGAACGCTCTCGACCAGCGAGAGGAACGACGTTCTCGCCGGCTCCCCGTCAGGTCGATGACGATCGATGAGCGCCGTGCGTCCGAGCACCTCGTCACCACCACCGAGCTCAACAGCGAGCGATTCGAGCCGATTGATGTCGACCTTCCCGTTCGCCGTGAGCGGGAGTTCGTCGACCTGAAGCCACCGCGATGGTCGCATCGGAGCGGGCAGCACATCCCTCGCCCGCATCTCCAGTGCCTCCGACGTGACGGGACTGCCGTCGGCCACCGAGAAGAAGGCCACGAGACGCGCGTCCCCTGGACGCAGGAAAGACTCGTTCGTCTCGCGGATCACGATGGCGCTTCGTTCGCGAACCGCAGGTATGTACTTCACCACCGAGACCGCGCTCAGCCCGGCGGTCTCTCGGAGGATCCTGTTCTCGATCTCTCCGGGTTCGATGCGAACCCCGTTGATCTTGACCTGACGATCGCTACGGCCCTCGTACACGAGCAGACCGTCCGCGCGGACCCGAACGAGGTCGCCTGTGCGATAGATGCGGAAGGGGTAACCGTCGACGGTCGCGAAAGCTCCGGCGGTCTTCTCGTCCTCACCGACGTAGCCGAGTCCGACGCACGGGCCGGCGACGAAGAGTTCGCCTTGCTCGCCCGGCGAGACGGAATGCCAGGAATCCTCCGAGTGCCGCAGCACGTAGAGCGCAGTGTTCGCGATGGGCGCGCCGATCGGAACCGTGCCCGGTGCGAGTGTCTTCTCACTGATCTCCGCATGAGTGACATCATCGGAGCACTCGGTCGGACCATAGGCATTCACGAGTGGGATGTGCTCGAATCTCGCGCCCCAGTCCTGCGCGAGTCGGAGGGGGAGCTCTTCCCCTGTCACCATCATGCAGGCAAGCGCCGACAGCTTCGCAGCCGTCGGTATCGCGTGGATGAGTTCACGGAGCACAGTAGGGACGACCTCGACATGCGTGATGCGCTCTCGGGTGAGAAGATCCGACAGTCCGAACGGGTCCTGAGCTTCATCATCGTGGACGACCCGAACAGCTCCGCCGACCAGCAACGCCACAGCGAACTGCCACACGGACACATCGAACGTCGTCGGAGCCGTCTCTGCGACCACGGAATCCCGGTCGAGATCAAGCAACTCGACCTTGCTGTGCAGGTGATTCAGCATGCCCATCTGGGCTACGAGCGCGCCCTTCGGCTGCCCCGTGCTCCCCGACGTGAAGAGACAGTAGGCGGGCGCATTCGCAGGATCCGAGACCCGGCGAATGAGCTCGCCATGAGTGGCGGGATCGTATGTAACGTCAGCCTCAGCGTCGTCGGCAAGGATGATCGCGGGATCCGTCGTCCGCGTGACGTGCTCGAGCCGGTACGCAGGCCAGGCCGGGTCCACGGGAACGTAGATGGCACCGATGGCGTTGCAAGCCACGATGTCGATGAGGCACTCGACGCTTCTGCCCCGGCGCGAGAGAACGAAGCGCTGAGCAGCGGCGACCTCGCGGAGGTGGGCCGCGCGACGTCGGACTCTCAGGAGCATCTCGCGATAACTGATCTGCTCGCCTTCGACGTCGACGGCCGCTATGCGCTCCGGTTGCCTTTCAGCCCAGTCTTCGAGATAGGCGTAGAGGGTGAGGCCCAGATCCCAGTCCCTCGCCGGACTGACCAACGCAGCCCCGTGAGTGATCAGCTGAAGACCGTTCCACTGCAGACTCTCTGTCAAGTTCATGGTGGTCATCGCCCCATCTCGCCGTGGAAGTCCGTGACCCGAACGCCTGAGCAGTCGATCTTCGCCTGCTCGAAAAGCGCGTGCGATATGGCCAGATCGAGTACACCGAGCCCGAAGGGCGAGAAGACGGTCGCCCGCGTCGGGTCCAGTTCGACATCGCCCTCGATGACCTGCGCGAGAGTCCCTGTGACGAAATCGCGAGTCGCGTCGAGCTGTTCGAGCAGGTGCGGCGTAGTGTTCGCCTTCAGGCAGTGCTCCACATCGTCGAAGATGTTGTTGGTGTCGCGAAGCGTCTCGGGGGCGAGATCGCGAAGCGACACGTTCAGCACAAGCTGACCCGGCTCGAAGCGCTTCGTGTTCGAGACATAGGGCGTTCCGGCGCTCGTGGCGAACACGAGCACGTCGGCCGCCATGACCTCGTCCAGGGTTCCTGCTGCGTGATCACCTCCGGATTCCGCGATCATCCGCGCGACGGAGTCCGGATTCAGGTCGTGGACGCGCACCGGCACAGCGGTCGGATAGAGAGCGCCGATGAATCTGAGGATCGCACGAGCGATCGGCCCGGAGCCGACGACGCCGATGCTGGACGGCGCTCCGTGCAGGGATCTCACGGCAAGGGCGGCCGAAGCAGCCGTCCTCGCGGCGCTGATGCGACTCCCCTCGATCAGTGCGGTTGCGAATCCGGAGTCCGGATCGTTCAGGATGATCACCGCTGACGCGCGCTGGAGTCCGCGCTCCACGTTGGCAGGGAAGCTCGATATCCACTTGATGCCGATCGATCGCGAGCCCTCTTTCGCGATGTGCGCGGGCAGGGCGATGATGCGGTCCTGCGGCTGCTCGGGGAACCTCAGGAAATAGCTGTCGGGGTTCACTGTCTCGCCGCGGTTGTGCGTCAGGTAGGTGTCTTCGACGATGTCGAAGATCTCCGTCTCACGTCCACGGAGGAATTCATCGACACGATCGGCGCCGATGACTGTCAGATCCTTGGTGTCAAACATTGATTTTCTCGTAGTCATAGATTGCTGAACTCGCCATCGGCGAAACATCGACGTCCAGCGCCGCAGGTCCGAATTTCTGGTTCACCCAAATGTCGTTGTACACGGTATTCAGATAACGTTCTCCGAGGTCCGGTGCCACGACGACGATTCGGCTCCCCGTTGGAATTGTTGAAGAAAGCGCGCGGAACCCTGCCAATATTGTTCCGGTCGACCCCCCTGGAAGGTATCCTTCAGAAGCGGCCACTCGCCGACATTCACGTACTGCGTCCTCTTCACTCACGTAATACTGGTGCGGAACAAGAGAGCGGTCGAATAGCGGGGGCCTTACGCTCGCCCCCAGACCAGGAATGTGCCTTGTCGAAGGCGGCCCACCGAAGGTGACGGAACCCGCACTGTCAATTGCATACACCTCCGTACGCACACCACGGGCTGCGACGCCGTGAATCACACCCATCAGAGTTCCGGTCGTTCCCGCGCCGACGAAGATGACATCTGGATCGCCGAGTTCTGCCACGATCGCCGGATACGTCAGCGTGCTGTGCGCCGTCGAATTCGCCGAGTTTGAATACTGGTTGGTCCACACGGGGCCGTTCTTCAAACTCTGAAGTTGTTGAATTCTCGCGAGTCGAGTTCCCAGATAGCCGCCGGACTGGTCTCTTTCGTTCACGACCTCGACTCGAGCGCCCAAGGCTTTCATGTGCGCGACGGTCGCATCGTTCGCGTTTGGATCCGTGACGATCGTGAGGCTGTATCCGCGCCGCGCGCACACGGCCGCGAGGGCGACACCGAGACTGCCCGACGAAGACTCGACGACGCCACCACCAGGCTGCAACCGACCATCCTTCTCCAGATCGTCGATCAATGCCACCGCGGTCGTCAATTTGATCGAGCCAGCCGTGTTCAAGCCCTCCAGTTTCACGTACAACTCGTGATCCGGGAACGCCTTATGCATGCGCATGAAGAGAGAGTTCTCCCGCATTCCTTCGATAGAACTTACTTTCACGAACTCCCCCTAGAAGTGATCTATTCAATCTCTTGGCCATGGCGAAATTCATCTTCCCATCGCATATCGCCGTTATCCATCTACGTTCGCCTCATGCTGCGCCGGCGACTGAAACCGCGTCGCGAACCAGAATCCAGCCACCAGAACCGACGCGATCAGCGCCACGGCCGAGACCTGTGGACACCGACCGATGTCGTCGGCTCGTTCTCTGTTGCCGCGCCATCCTCTTCGGCGGACTGGAACATCACGGTGCGGCCGGCGCATTCTCCGTGACGATCGTGAGCAGTTTCGCCTTCCGTTTCACGGCTTCCTCACGGATGCGTTCCGGCTGGTCACGATTCTCCGCAACGAACTTCTGGCGTTCCTCCCGAGGCCGGCGCCTCCACCACGGCCGGATCCTGCAACACGGCCCTGACCGCCTGCGTCGCCAACCCACGAGGTAGTTGATCCCTCTTCAGCGTCGTGGGAGTTCTCCACCGTGGTCCGTCCCGCACTGACTTCTTGGACATCGTCATCCTCCAGGTTGGCGAGCAGTTCTGCGCGACGATACCGATAAGCGTCCGTGCATCCCTGAGGCGTGAGGGGAGTTGAGTATCAGCGCGGCAAAAGTGAGTACTCCTAGCGAGGCCCTCTGTGTGGCCCCGCGACCGAGTGACTACTCCCGCATCGCCGTTGCCGTATCCTCGACGCCATGTCCGCCTCCCCGCACACGCTGAAGCCCGGCGACGCGTCGCGCGGTGCCGACCGTTGGTTCCGCGAGCAGGGGCTCCCGACGTTCGTGCCGCTGCGCCGCTGGTTCACGGACCTGCCCCGACGCGTGGCGCCGCTGATCGCCTGGGTCGCCGTGGCTGCGTACCTCTTCCAGGACGGGATCGAGCTCGTGATCGAGTTCGCCATCGATGACGAGTACCCCGAGGTGGCCGCGTTCATGCTGCTCCTGGCGCTGGTCATCTTCGTGCTGGCGGCGGGTCTCGCCTGGGCCGCCTACTTCCTCGTCCGTGCCCTGCTGCGTCGGCTTCCGGTCGGCATCGGCACCGCGGTCGCCCTCCTCGTGATAGCCGGATGCCTCGCCTTCACGATCGCGTGGGGCTACAGCGCACAGCCGGACGCCTCGGTCGGACCCGTCCTCCGCACGCTCCTGGTGCTCGGCCTCTGCATCCTGGTGACCGGCATGGGCGGTGGTGCCTTGATCTCCTGGGCCTCCCGCCTCGCGGTGCGCAACGCATCGGCGATCGGTCACATGGCCTCGATCGCGCTGCCGGTGATCCTCATGCTCGTCGTGTTCTCCTTCTTCTCCGTCGAGGTGTGGCAGATGGCCTCCGCGATGTCCTGGGGATCGATCGCGCTGCTCACCCTCGTCGTCGCGGTGCTCGCGGGTATCGTCGTGCTGCGGGTCGCCGCCTCCGAGATCGAGGACGACGCGCAGGCGCCGTCGGATGAGCAGCGCACCGCCCTGCTCGTCGGCACACCCGCCGAAGGACGCCGCGTCGCGCCCGGCGCACCGCGAAGGCTGCGCGCACCGCAACGCATCAACATCCTGCTCGCCCTGACCGTCGCTCAGTTGGTGCAGGCGCTGTTCTTCGCCGGGCTGCTCGCGGCGCTGCTGATCATCATCGGCGCGATCACCGTCCCCGCGGGGCTCGTCGGCCTCTGGCTCGGGCCCGGAAGCGCCACACAGCCGATGACGGTGCAGCCTCTCGAGTTCTTCGGGGCGACGCTGCCGCTCACCGTCAACCTCCTCAAGGTGGCGACGATCCTCGCGGTGATCGCGGCCCTCCCGTTCGTCTTCTCCGCCGTCAGCGAGACCCGCTACCGCGAGCGGTTCTTCGACCCGATCATGGTCGACATGCGCCGCGCGATCCTCGTGCGCGATGCGATCGACACGACACCGTCGCGCTGACGGGCGTAACTGTTCGGTTGCGACGCATCCGTCGTCCTCGCATCCTGCTAGCGTCGGCGATGCGCCCCGAAGCGCCGACGCAGCATGCGCACCCGAAGCGCAGAAGAAGAGAGACCGCCCGCCGATGACAGCCGTGCGAATCAGGGATGCCGAGACCGCCGATCTCGAGACGATCACCGCGATCCACAACCACGCCGTGGCGCACACCACCGCGATCTGGAACGAAGAGGCGGTGGACCTCGACGACCGCGCCGCCTGGCTCGCCGACCGCACGGCCCACGGCTATCCGGTCCTGGTCGCCGTCGACGATTCCGGCGTGCTGGGCTATGCGTCCTACGCGCAGTGGCGACCGCACAGCGGCTATCGGCTCACCGTCGAGCACTCGGTCTACGTTCTCGGTGGTCAGCACGGCCGCGGCATCGGCACCACCCTGATGGCCGCGCTCATCGAACGCGCCACCGCTGCGGGGATGCACGTGATGATCGCAGGCATCGAGAGCGGGAACACCGCATCCATCGCCCTGCACGAACGGCTGGGCTTCGTCGAGGTAGGGCGGATGCCGCAGGTCGGCGCCAAGTTCGGGCGCTGGCTCGATCTGAGCATGCTCCAACTCGTCCTCGACGACCGCCCCGATCCCGACGCAGGATCCTGACTATGAACCTGCTGCAGTGGTTCGTCGAGGCGTTCACCTCCCAGTGGGTGTTGCCGGGCGGGCAGACGCTCCTCGTGCGTGAGGTCGTGGGCAACGCCTTCGGCCTCGCGAGCGCCCTCGGCGGCATGCGCCGCAAGGTGTGGGCCTGGCCGGTCGGCATCATCGGCAACCTGCTCCTGCTCACGGTCTTCCTGGGCTCCGCCCTGAGCCCCGACCCTTCGTTGCCGCACCTGCTGGGTCAGGCCGGACGGCAGATCATGTTCATCGCCGTGGCCGTCTACGGCTGGATCCGCTGGCGGAATCTCGACGGCGGCCGGGTGGTGCCGCGCTGGGCGCCGACGAGCGCGCGCATCGGCATGGTCCTGGTGATGATCATCGGCACCGTCGCCCTGACCCCGCTGTTCCGGCTGCTCGGATCGTGGGAGCCGGTCTGGGCCGATGCCTGGACCTTCGTCGGTTCCCTGCTCGCCACCTACGGCATGGCGAAGGGGTGGACCGAGTTCTGGCTGATCTGGATCGCCGTCGACGTGGTCGGGGTGCCGCTGCTGTTCAGCTCCGGCTACTACGCGACCGGCTTCATGTACGTCTTCTACGGAGTCTTCACCGCCATCGGGTTCGTGATCTGGTGGCGAGCGCAGCGCCGCGCCGCCCACCCGATCGAGATCCTGCCGCCCGACCCGAGCCCGCGGCGGCCGGAGGAAGAGGAAGAGCTCGCCTGACGCGGAGGATCGGACCGCGGTCAGTGCCGCACGCGAGCGAGGAACTCCGCAGTCGCGGCCTCCTGCGGGGCGTCGAACACCTGCGACGGCGGCCCCTGCTCGACGACGACGCCGTGCTCGAGGAACACGATGCGGTCGGCGACCTCGCGGGCGAACGACATCTCGTGCGTCGCCATCACGATCGTCGCCCCCTGACGCTTCAGCTCCCGCACCAGGTCGAGCACCTCACCCACCAGCTGCGGGTCGAGCGCACTCGTGATCTCGTCGAGCAACAGCACCTCGGGCTGCGTGAGCACCGCGCGCACGATCGCCACCCGCTGCTGCTGGCCACCGGAGAGCCGGTCGGGGTATTCGTCGGCCTTGGCACCGAGTCCGAGCGTCTCCAGGAGCGCGCGCGCCTTGGCGCGGGCTTCCGCCTTGCGCATGCCGTGCACCCGGACGGCGGCGAGCGTGACGTTGTCGAGCACGGTCAAGTGCGGGAAGAGGTTGAAGTGCTGGAAGACGACACCGATCCGCGCCCGCACCCCGTCGGCGTCCACGCGCGGGTCGGTGATGTCCTCACCGACGAGGAAGATCTGCCCGTCGTCGATGTTCTCGATGAGGTTCATCGTCTTGAGCAGGGTGGACTTGCCGGAGCCGGATGCGCCGATCAGCACGACCACCTCGTGGGTGCCCACCGACAGGTCGATGCCGCGCAGCACGTCATGATCGCCGAAGCGCTTGCGCACGCCCCTGGCCTCGATCACCGGGACACTCATACGACTCCTCCGGCCTGCTCGCGCTTGTTCATCCGAGCGGTCACGATGTCGGTCAGGCGGATCATGGGCCAACTGAGGATGATGAACATGAGCCCTGCGACGAGGTAGGGCGTGTAGTTGTAGGTCTCGGCGACCATCAGCTGGGCGGCGCGGACGGCGTCGACGGCACCGAGGACCGAGATCAGACCCACGTCCTTCTGCATCGACACGAAGTCGTTCATCAGCGCCGGGACCACCTTGCGGACGCCCTGCGGGATCACGACGATGCGGAGGGTCTGCCCGTGCGTCAGCCCGAGCGATCGCGCGGCGATGCGCTGCGAGGGGTGCACCGCCTCCATCCCTGCGCGGAGCACCTCCGCGACATACGCCGAGTAGGTGAGGACCAGGGCGATCGTGCCCCAGAACATCGCGGGCATGCGCGGGAAGATCATCAGTGCCGGGATGCCGAAGCCGACCAGGTACAGCACGATCAGCAGCGGGATGCCGCGGAAGAAGTCGGTGTACGCGGCGGCGAGCGCGCGCAGCGGGAAGAACACCGGTCCGCGCAACGAGCGCATCGTCGCCAGGAGGGTGCCGAAGATCGCGACGCAGACCACCGCGATCGCGAGCACCAGGAGGTTGACGAGCAGGCCCTGGAAGATCGGCCCGATGCTCTCCAGTGCGACCTGCGGGTCGAAGAACGTCTGACTGACGACCGCCCAGCCGGGGGTGTTGACCACGACGAGGAGCAGCACCGTCACGAGGACGATGCTGCTGAGGAGCGCGATCAGGACGGAACGCGTGGTCGCCCGTCGCCGCAGAACGCGGCGTGACAGCTCGAGTTCGCTCGGCTGCCACTCCGCGTCGACGGAGGTCGAGGTCATTTCAGGACGGGGACGTCGACGGCGTCGCTGAGCCACTTCTGCTGCAGCTCGTCGAGCGTGCCGTTCGCGCGCAGGGCGTCGACCGCTTCGGTGACATCCGCCGTGAGGGCGGATCCCTTGGGCAACACGATGCCGAAGTCGTCGCCGCCGTTCGCGTCGGCGAACTGGCCGGTGACGACACCGTCGTCGAGCTGAGCGCCCACGACGTAGAAGGCGCCGGGGAGGTCGGTGATCATCGCGTCGATCTGGCCGCCCTTCAGCGCGAGCACGACGTCGTCGACCGAGTTGAAGACGCTGAGGTTCGCCTCGCCGAGCTGCTCCTTGGCCACCGTGTAGCTGGTGGTGCCGCTCGCGACGCCGACCGTCGTGGCCTTGAGCTCGTCGATGGTCGTCGCGGAGGCCGCGGGCGAACCGCCGACCGCGACGACCGCCTGCGTGGTCGTGTAGTACGGCGAGGAGAAGTCCACGGCCTTCTTGCGGTCGTCTGTGATGGAGAACTGCTGGAGGTTGATGTCCCAGTCCTTCGGACCCGGAGCGATGGCACCGTCGAAGGTCGTGCGGACCCAGACGATGTCGTCGGCCGCGAAGCCGAGCTGCTCGGCCACGGCGTTGGCCACCGCGCCCTCGAAGCCCTCACCGTTGGAGGGGTCGTCGTCGACGAACCACGGCTCGTAGTTCGGCTCCCCGGTGGCGATCGTGAGCTTGCCCGCCGTCACGGTCTGCAGACCGGAGTCGTCACCGTCGTCGCCGGTGTCGGCGGACGGAGAGGCACAGGCGGCGAGAGTGACGGCGAGGACGGTGGCAGCAGCGGCGGCTGCGGCACGGCGGAGGGAGGGAGCGAAGGGCACGATGACTCCAGTGCGAGGAAGGGTGAGGAGGAAGCTGCGAGGCAGGACGGGTCTGCCCTTACAGAGTAGGCGATGCGGCGAGTCGCCAATCCGCGAAATCGAAACCTGGGGACACGAAACACGAGACGAGGACTTCCTCGGCATCCAGGGGACGCGCTGCCTGCCAGACGCCGGCGGGCACCAGTACCTGGGCCGCATCGTCGGGACCGAGCACGATCGCGGTGGCTTCGCCCGGCTCTGCCGCATCTCCGCCGAGACGGAGCTCGAGTCGGCCGGGACCGTGCCACAGCCACAGCTCGTCGCTGGTCACGACGTGCCATTCGCTGCGCTCGGAGGGCCGCAGCAGGTAGTGGATGCACGTCGCCGCGGGTCGCGGGCCGTTCGGGGTCTCGACCGGAAGCGGACTCGTCCACGTGCGGCGGAACCATCCGCCCTCGGGATGCGGCGCGAGGTCGAGGCGCTCGGCGGTCGTGGGGCGCTGTGTCACGCGACACCTCCGGGTTCGGATGCGGGTACGGTCACGGGGCGACCGCCGGACGGTCGAAGCTGTCGATCGCGTAGCGGACCTCGCCCGACACCACGGTCGCGGCGGTGCGGCCGGCGCCGTGGTCGACGAGTTCCGCGACGGCATCCGGTCCGGCCGGCACGTCGAAGAAGGTGAGGTCGGCGAGCGCACCCACGGCGAGGTAGCCGGTGCGGTCCGGGCCGACGTCGATCCCCATCGCGTGCGCGCCGCCGAGGGTGGCCGCGCCGAGCAGGCGTGCAGGGAGATCACGGTCGGTGTATCCCTGCGACCGGGCGATGCGGGCGAGTTCGGCCACATCGGCGAGCACGTCGAGCGAGGGGCTCGACGACAGCGAGTCGGTCCCCACCGCGATCGGGCTGCCCTCACGCAGGTACGCGGCGATCGGGGGCTCCTCGAGTCCGATGACGGCGTTGGACCTCGGGCACAGGGCCACCGTCGTGCGGCGCTCGCGCAGGATCGCACGGTCCCTGGCGCTCATGTACACACCGTGCGCGATGTGGCAGTCGGGTCCGAGCACGCCGAGCTGGTCGACGAACTCGGTCGCGCTGGTGCCGAATCCGGCCTTGCGCAGCTCCTGGAAGCTGGCGAGCCCGGCCGTGTGCCACGCCTGCGGATGCTCGTGCGCGAACTCCCTCTCGAATGCGGCCTCGCCGAGGTGGATGTGGATGCGCCCGCCGCGCTCGCGCACGATGTCGGGGATCTCCAGGAGGGGCTCGATGTCCAGTGAGTACGGGGCGTGCGGCGACAGGCCGGTCCCGGGCGGGGTCGGCAGGGCGTCCAGCGCCTGCTCGACCTGCGCGCGTCCGGTGCGCGCCCAGTCGGCATTGGTCCAGCTCATCACCTCCCAGTAGGTGATCCCGTGCAGCCCCGCGTCGTGCAGGGCGGTCGCGGCCGAGCGGTCGGTCACCACGTCGGCGAGCGCCGTCGTACCCGCCCGCAACGCCTGTGTCGCGCCGTCCGCAGCATCTGCGGCCCAGTCACGCCCGCCTTCGTACACCGGGTCGAACGCCCGCACCCAGTCTTCGAAGCCGTCGTACTGCCCGCTTCCGACCGAGGCCATGCCGGTGTACTGCAGATGGGTGTGCGCGTTCACGAGGCCGGGGGTCAGGACACCCGGCCAGTGCACCTCGTCGGCGTCGATGCCCCGTTCCGCGAGGGAATGCAGCACCCAGGCGCGCTCCCCGACGTGCATGATCCGGCCGTCCCGCACGGCGACCGCCCCATCGACGATCGGCGGCGCGGTGATCGGCACCACCAGTCCTGCCGAATAGACCGTGACGGCACTCATGCGGACTCTCCTCGGAACCGTGGCGAGCGCCACTCCTGCTGCGCTTCGACCTGCGCCGGACTGCGCTGGTCGATGCGCTCACCGCGGGCTGCGAGCGCGGCGGCGCCGATCGTGGTGTCGGCCTCGGCCGGAAGCGGATGCACCCCGGGCGGCAGGTCGTGCGCGAGCAGGTGCCCGACGGCGAAGAGCTGCACCGAGAACGACAGGTCCATGATCTCGATGGGGTTGCCCTCACCGGCGGACAGGTTCACGCAGCCTGCCCGGGCGATCACGAGTGCGCCGTCACCGGCGCGTTCGACGGCACTCGAGGCCTGGCCGTTCTCGCCCGTGTACGGTCGCAGCATGGCAGGGTCGAGGTCGACCTCGTACGGAACTCCCCCGGCGACCGCGACGATCGCCGCAGCGCGCAGCACCTCGGCGTCGATGGTGTGCGGAGCACCGGTGGCCGAGACGACGAGCGCGCCCGGGGCGAGGTCGTGCAGGCGGCCGATACGGAATCCGTCGTGGGCGGCGCGCAACGCGCGGACGGGGTCGGTCTCGGTGACGAAGACGTCGACCCCGAGCGCGAGCAGGTGCGCCGCGACGCCTTCCCCGACGGGGCCGTAGCCGACGACGACGGCCGGCTGGTTGCGGAGGTCGATCCCCACGGCGTCCAGCGCATCGGCGATCGCGAACACGCACGATTGACCGGTGCCGTACCGGTTGTCGAAGGAGGTCTTGGTCAGGGCGTCGTTGACCGCGATGACCGGGATCTCGAGCACTCCCTCACGCTCCATGAGCCGCAGGGGGGTGAGCCCGCTCGTGGTCTCCTCCGCGGCACCTCGCAGTTCGGCGGCGAGGCCCTCCTCGTGCGCCAGGCGGATCAGGTGCGAGCCGTCGTCGAGCAGCAGGTCGAAGCCACGGCGCAGGAAGTCCACGGCGGCAGCGCGCTCGGCGGCAGCCGAAAGGCTCGGATCCCCGTCGACCGGGATCCCGCGCCGGCGCAGCACCGCGGCGACCTCGACGTCGATCTCATCGGGATGGGCGTAGACGGCCACGATGGCTCCGGCATCCCGCAGCAGCAGGGCGAGCTGGGCGGTCTTCGGCTCGAGCACCATCGCGATGCCGATCCGGAGTCCTCTCACCGTGCCGGCGTCGCCCAGGCGTGCGGCGAGAGCGGTGGCGACCGACATGTGCCGTCCGGCCGCGTCCACGCGGTCCTCGGCGGTCTCCCGCACCGGGAGGGGCCCACCGTCGAGCAGGATCTCGCAGGATCCCCCTGGCGCGAAGGTGACGCCGCCGTCCCCGAGGCGCGCACCGAGGGCGGGGAGGAGGGCTCGCAGCGCATCGGCCACCGCATCCGTCCCGACGACCGAGAAGTCCCGACCGGACACGAGCAGGTTGGTCTCACGGGCGAATCGGCGCACCAGACGCTGGGCGGTCGAGATCTCGTCGGTCACCAGTCAAGGGTAGAGCCCGCGGAGGAGAGCGGTGGACCGATCATGTACATCCCCGACCTCCAAATGTACAATTGGGTCATGTCCACGATCAGCGTCGCCGACGCACGCAACAACCTCTCCACGGTCATCGCCCGCTCTCAGGAGGAAGCGGTCTTCATCGAGCGCCGCGGTCAGCGCACTGCGGTCGTGATCAGCCCCGAGCAGTATGAGCGGATGCTCGACGCACTCGAGGACGCCGAAGATGTCGCCGCATTCGACGAGGCGATGGCAGAAGAGGGTCCCGACGTCCCCTGGGAGCAGGTGAAGGCCGACCTGGGCTGGACGTGAGCTACCGGATCGAGCTGCGCCCCGCCGCAGTTCGCGCGCTGAGGAGGGTCGACCACCAGGACCGCGACCGGATTCGCGGCGCGATCGCTCTTCTCGGTGAGAACCCCCGACCTCCCGGCGCCAAGGCCCTGCAGGGACGCGACGGACTCCGCGTCCGTGTCGGGAGCTATCGGATCATCTACACGGTTGACGACGATGTCCTGATCGTCGCAGTCGTCACGCTGGGCCATCGCCGCGACGTGTACAAGCCCTGACCCCGACCGGATCGACGCGACCGAGTCATCCTCCTGAAATGTGTCCGTGCGTGTCGGCCGCCCTGGATTCGCGCACGCCGTTCGCCTTTCATGGGTGCATGACACGTCAGATCCGCTTCAACGCCTTCGACATGAACTGCGTCGCCCACCAGTCGTCCGGGCTGTGGCGGCATCCCGACGACCGGTCGCGGCAGTACAACACGCTCTCGTACTGGACCGACCTCGCGAAGCTCTTGGAGAGCGCGACGTTCGACGGCATCTTCATCGCAGACGTGCTCGGGACCTACGACGTCTACGGCGGCACGAACGAGGCCGCGATCCGCAACGGCGCCCAGGTGCCGGTGAACGACCCGATCCTGCTGGTGAGCGCGATGGCCGCCGTCACCGAGAACCTGGGATTCGGCATCACCGCCGGCACCACCTTCGAGCACCCCTACCCCTTCGCGCGCCGGCTGAGCACGCTCGACCACCTCACACAGGGCCGCGTGGGGTGGAACGTCGTGACCGGATACCTGCCCAGCGCCGCGCGGAACATGGGCCAGGAGGACCAGCTCGCGCACGACGACCGCTACGACCATGCGGACGAGTACGTCGAGGTGCTCTACAAGCTCTGGGAGGGGTCGTGGGAGGACGACGCGGTGATCGAGGACCGCGAGCGCGGCATCTTCACCGACCCGGCCAAGGTGCACCCGATCGGGCATGACGGCAAGCACTTCAGCGTGCCGGGCATCCACATCTCCGAGCCGTCACCGCAGCGCACGCCGGTGATCTACCAGGCCGGCGCCAGTCCGCGCGGGGTGAAGTTCGCGGCCGAGAACGCCGAGGCCATCTTCGTCGCGGCGCCCTCGAAGGAAGTGCTCGCCGGCACCGTGAAGCGCATCCGCGATGCCCTCGAAGCAGCGGGCCGCGACCGGTACGACGCCCGCATCTACACGCTGCTCACCGTGATCACCGCCGCCACCAGCGAAGAGGCGACCGCGAAGCACGCCGAGTACCTCTCCTACGCGAGCCCCGAGGGTGCGCTCACGTTCATGTCGGGATGGATGGGCGTGGACCTGTCGCAGTACGCCGAGGACGAGCCGGTCGGGAACGTCGAGTCCAACGCGATCCAGTCGGTGCTGCAGCACCTGAAGGAGGAGGCCGACCTCGGCCGCGAATGGACCGTCGGGGACTTCGGGCGCCACAACGCGATCGGCGGCCTCGGCCCCACGATCGTCGGGTCCGGCGTCGAGATCGCCGACGAACTGCAGTCCTGGGTGGACGAGACCGACATCGACGGCTTCAACCTCGCCTACGCGGTCACCCCCGGCACGTGGCAGGACATCATCGAGCACGTGATCCCGGTCCTGCGCGAACGCGGCGCCTACCCGGAGGAGTACGCGCCGGGCACCCTCCGCAACAAGCTCCACGGTCGCGGCGACCGGGTGCAGGACACGCACCGTGCCGCGAAGTACCGGGTCGGGGAGTTCGCCCGGGCCTGACGCGGAGGCTCACGGGCAGGAGTGCGTCAGTCGTCGCTGCGGCTGAAGATCCCGCGGAGCACGAGGAAGACCACCACGGCGACGACCGCGACGATCGCGAGCTTGAAGATGAACGCGAGGACCGAGAACAACGCGCTCACGATCCACCACGCGATCACGACGGCGAGGATGACGCCGAGGATGGTCCAGATGTTCTTCGTCATGCCTCCAGCCTACGGAGTCGAACCGGGAGAACGAGCAGATCGTGCACGTGCCCCGCGGCGGCGAGGAGCGCGACGCTGCGTCGGGTGAGCGCCGCGAGCCGCTCCGCGAGGATCACCTCCACCTCGTCCGTGCGATCGTGGGCGCGTACCTGGTCGAGGATGCGGGCGATCGCAGGGATGCCGTACCCACCCGAACGGAGTGCGGCGACGACACGCGCCTCGGTGATCGCCGTGGAACCGTAGGAGCGCGCCGACGCCGCACTCCGGAGCGGGTGGACGAGCCCCTCGCGCTCCCAATGACGCAGGGCGGAGGGGCGGATGCCGAGCGCCTGGGCGAGTTCACCGATGGCCATCGCATCATCCTCGTCGAAGTCGTCGTCGGCTTCCTCCCTGGCGACCTCGAGGCCGCGGAGCGCTTCCCGCACGCGTGAGCGCTCCTCGGCGAGGTCGGTGTGCAAGAGGTCGATCCGCTCGGCGGCGTCTTCCATCGATGCGTCGATCAGTTCGGGCATCAGTCGTCGTGCGGGCACAGGGCCGAGGGCCGCTGCCATCGCCCGGTAGGCACGCAGCGCCGTTTCATGGTGCGGACCGTAGCGGCGGTAGCCGTTGGGCCCGCGCGCGGCCGCGGGGAGGACGCCGAGCCTCTCCAGGTCTCGCACCTGTTGGGTCGAGTACCCCACACGTCGCCCGAGCAGCGCTGTCGTCAGAGTCACCTCTTGAGGGTTCATCATCGAAATTCCCTTCGCCACGGAGAAAAACTCCACATAAGCGCTTCAACTTCATCATTGAAGCATGAACATGCAGAAGATCATCGATGCCGTCCGTGGATTCGACGGCGTCCTCGTCATCACCCCCCAAGCAGGTGGCCCCTACCCCGAGCTCTCCTGGGGAGACGCCTACTTCTACTACGCCCCGGACGGGCGGATGCCGGAGCGCACACAGCCCTACGGGACGATCATCACGAAGAACTATCCGGACGACGAGTCCTCCGCGCTCGACACCCCCGGGCGCTTCCGGGTGAACATCCACGTCGGCCAGGGCAAAGCCGACCCACTCGTGGCCGCGGACGCACAGCCGACCGATGTCGATGTGTTCCAGCCGCATCCGCTGTACGGCACGGCCGGGTGGGTCTGCGTGATCGATCCGGCCGCGCGGACGTCGGACACCGTGCTCGCCCTGCTCCGCGACGCGCACGAGTCCGCCCGCGCTCGCGCCGACCGCCGAGCGCGACGAGGATGACCACCGTGCAGGGCATGGCCGAGGAGGATCGGCGCCTGGTCGCGGTGTGGGCCGCCGACTGTGCCGAACGCGTGCTGCCCCTCTTCGAGAGGGAGGCGCCGGACGATGACCGTGCGCGCGACGCCATCGCCAGAACTCGCGCCTTCGCACGGGGAGAACTCACCGCTGCGGGAGAGATCCGCCGCCGCTTCGTCGCCGGTCGCGCCGCCCAGGCTGCGACCACGCCCGCCGGTGCGGCCGCTGCGCGGGCGGCTGCCCAGGCTGCGGGCGTCGCGCACATGGGCGCTCATGCGTTCGGGGCGGCCGCCTATGCCGCGAGCGCGGTCGAGCTCGCGCACCCCGACGACTCCGACGCTCGCGCCGGAGAGGTGCACTGGCAGCTCGCGCACCTCTCCCCCGAAGCCGCGGCGGCGCTCCGACGACTCCCGCCCCTCGGTGCGGACACGGCGGGCCCGCTCGGCCCGGGCCTCCTCGCCACCGGAACCCTCGGCGCCGTGATCCGGGAGCTCCAGGCCGCCCTCTCCTGACCCTTTCGGATCGCGCAACTGGTCGCATCTGACGCCGAGATCGAGCTGTTTGCGCGATTCGAAAGGGCGGGGAGCGCGCTTCAGCCGCGGTTCAGCGTCGACGGGCCACACTGGAGGAATGCGGATCCTGGTGGTGGACGACGAGGTGCGTCTGGCCGAGGGCGTGCGCCGTGGCCTGGAGGCCGAGGGGTTCGCCGTCGACGTCGCGCACAACGGTGTCGACGGGCTCTGGCGTGCGCGGGAGACCCGGTACGACGCGATCGTGCTCGACCTCATGATGCCGGGTATGAGCGGGTGGAAGGTGTGCGAGGCGCTACGCGCCGAGGAGAACTGGACGCCCGTCCTGATGCTCACCGCGAAGGACGGCGAGTGGGATCAGGTCGAAGCGCTCGAGACCGGGGCCGACGACTACGTCACGAAGCCGTTCTCCTTCGCGATCCTCGTCGCACGCCTGCGCGCCCTCGTCCGGCGCGGTGCCGTCGCGCGCCCGGCGATCCTCGAGGCCGGGGACCTGCGCCTCGACCCCGCCGCGCATCGTGTCTGGCGAGGCGACACCCCGGTGGCACTGACCGCGCGGGAGTTCTCCGTGCTCGAATACCTCCTGCGTCACCGCGGCCAGGTGCTGTCGAAACGCGCCCTCATCGAGGGTGTCTGGGACGACGACTTCGACGGGGACCCGAACATCGTCGAGGTGTACGTGGGGCATCTGCGCCGCAAGCTCGACAAGCCGTTCGGACGCGAGGCGATCGAGACCGTCCGCGGTGCGGGGTACCGGTTGGCGGCCGACGGTGGCTAGCCGCAGTTGGCGCTCCGTGCGCGGCAGGACCACGCTCGGAGCCACGGTGGTCGTGGCCGTCGCCCTGCTCATCGGCTCCTTCTCCTTTTACGGTGTCCTGCGCAGCAGCATGCACGAGAACACCGTGCGTGCGGCGGAGCAACGTCTCGAGCAGCTCTCCGACCGCACGGGCGGACCGGGTGGCCGGGGCATCGACGCCCTCGACGATGAGATCCTGCAGCTCATCGGACCGGATGGCTCCGTCCGCGCCGCGAGCGAGGACGCCCGCGAGAAGCTGGGCTCCACACCGCTCCCGATCGACGATGACCCGCAGACGACGACGGTCGACGGTGACCCGGTGCTCGTCGTCTCGGAAGAGCTCGACGATGACCGGACGCTCGTGCTCGCCGTCGCGATCGACGACGACGCCGAGACCCTCGCGACGGTGGCGACCTTGCTGGCGATCGCCGTCCCCCTCCTGCTGCTGCTCGTCGCGGTGACCACATGGCTCGTCGTCGGTCGCGCGCTGCGTCCGGTCCAACGCATCCGTGAAGAAGTGGACGGCATCACCGCCGAGCGGCTCCACCAGCGCGTGCCGGTGCCCGAGACGGCCGACGAGATCGCGGCACTCGCGACGACCATGAACGGCATGCTCGATCGCCTCGATGCCGCCGCCACCGCACAACGACGCTTCGTGTCCGATGCTTCCCATGAGCTGCGTTCGCCGCTCGCGACCATCCGCCAGCACGCCGAGCTCGCGCAAGGCCACCCGGAGGTGACGAGCATCGGCGAACTGGCCGAGGTGGTGTCGGAGGAGGGACTCCGGCTGCAGGGCATCGTCGAGTCGCTGCTGCTCCTGGCGCGTCTCGACGAGGGGGCGAGCACGCGCGGCGAAGCAGTCGACCTCGATGACATCGCGCTGGGCGAGGTGCGCCGATTGCGCGCGGCGGGACTCGACGTCGACGGCTCGGGGATCGCCGCGGCCCGGGTGCACGCGGACCCCCGTCTCCTGGGCCAACTGGTGCGGAACCTCGCGGACAACGCCGTCCGCCACAGTCGCGGCCGAGTCGCCATCGGTGTCGTCCCCGCGGACGGGCACGTGTTCGTGATGGTCGAAGACGATGGCGCCGGGGTCCCTGTCGAGGAGCGGGAGCGGATCTTCGAACGTTTCGTCCGGCTCGACGAAGCCCGCAGCCGAGACGCCGGCGGGAGCGGTCTGGGGCTTGCGATCGCCCGCGGCATCGCCGTCTCCGCCGGTGGGACGCTGATGGTCGACGACTCGCGCTGGAGCGGCGCCCGCTTCGTGCTCGCACTGCCCGTCGCGCCCTGAACGCCCGGGGTGGTCGATCCTGAAGAGGTCTTCAGGTCGCTTCAGGATGGCTTCAGCGACTCCGGGGGACCATCGGGTCATGGATGACAAGACCCCCACCCCCGACCAGACGCCCGAGAGCACCCCGGATGCGCAGACCGTTCCGGTATCCCCGGCTCCGGAGTCCGCCGCTCCGACCGTCGGCGACGGGCAGCACCCGACGTTCCCCGCAGCCGATCCGGTCGCCGCTCCGGCGAAAGCTGCTCCCAGGTCGGGACGCACGCGCGCACTGCTCATCGGGGGCGGCATCGCGGCAGCCGTCGTCCTCGCAGGCGGCGGTATCGCCGTCGGCGCCGCAATCAGTGATGAGTTCGACGACGATCACCGCCCCTCGATCTCCGGCGACGGTCGCCACGACGACGGTCGCCACGACGACGGTCGCCATGAGGAGCACCGCGGCGAGCGCGACGACGCGCGGATGAACGACCGGGGTCCCGCGACCGGTATCGGCGCGTCCTCGGCCGATGAGCTGATCGACATCGCGGATGCCGCGCGCGGCGCCGCCGAGGGCGAGGTCACATCGATCGACGCGAAGCGTGACGGGACCTGGGAGGTGCAGTTGACGGCCTCCGACGGCAGTGAGAGCGAGGTGCGAGTCACCGAAGACCTCGCCGCATCCGTCATCGCGACGGACGCCGCGGACGACGATGACACCGCACCCCCGCTCACTCTCGACGATGCCACCATCCGCGCCCTCGTCGCAGCAGCCTTCGAGGAGGCCGAGGGCACGATCACGGATCTCGACGTCGATGGGGATGACACCAGCCCTTATGACGCCTCGGTCCTCACCTCCGACAACCGCTCGATCGACATCGACTTCAGCGCCGACTTCGCGGTCGTCGGGACCGACGTCGACTGATCGAGCCCCGTCCGAATCGCGCACATGGCTTCATCCGGTGCCCCCATCGAGCCGTGTGCGCGATTCGAACGCTTGCCGCGCGACTAGCATTCAGGGATGACGAGTTCCGGACCGATCGACGACATCTCCATCGGCGGTGAGGTGATCCGCCTGGGACAGTTCCTCAAGTTCGCGGGTCTCCTCGACTCCGGCGGTGACGCCAAGGAAGTGATCATCGACGGCTACGTGACGGTCAACGGCGAGGTGGATCGCCGCCGCGGCCGCCAGCTGCGCGACGGGGACCTGGTCTCGTTCGAAGGCCGCACGGTCCGCGTCCGGCCCTGACGCCTCAGACCGCCACGGCGCTGATCGAGGCGTGAGGTCGTGCTCCGGTCGGCACGCGGGTCTCACTGTCGATCACCGAGAAACCTGCCTCTTCCAGCAGCGCGGACATCCCGTCGACGCTCCAGTGGTGCGCGGTGGTCACGGCATGGGGGAACGGCTCACCGTCGGGGCCGTCGAAGAAGCCGAGGAGCAGGGCCCCTCCGTCTTCGAGAGCCGACCGCACCGTCGCCAGGAGCGAGGGAAGCTCGCCCGGGCTCGCATGGATCAACGAGTACCAGGCGAGCACGCCACGGAGCGAGCCCTCCTCGAGGTCGGCCTCGGACAACGACGCGACACGGTAAGGCACACCCGGGTATCGGGCGGTCGCGAGGGAGATGAACTCCGGCACGAGGTCGATGCCCTCCGCCACGTGGCCTCGCGCGGCGAGGAACGCCGTCCAGTGGCCGGGACCGCACCCCGCGTCGAGGAGGCGACCGTCGATCCCCTCCGCCCAGTTCGCGATGCGCTCGCGGTCGGCGGCATCCATCTGGTCGATGTCGCCGAAGAGTTCCGCGTACTCCCCCGCGCGGGCGGAGTATCCCTCGCGGATGCGGCCGTCGCTCCCGGTGTTCCTCGGCATGGGTGTTCGTCCCTTCACCGGTTCGTCCGGATCGTCGACACCCACGGTAGCGGGCGGCTCCGGGAACGGCGCCGACCTCGTGCCGCCCGGCCTCGGGTGGGTGGGCGGCACGAACGGATCAGCTTTCGGCGTCTTCGCTGATCGCGGCGAGTCCGGCGGCAGCGCACGTCTGATCGGCGTCCCCGGAAGGCGCACCGCCCACACCGATGCCGGCGATGGAGGCGTCACCGACCTTCACGCTGACGCCTCCGGCCAGGAAGAGGGTTCCGGGGAGGTCGCGGAGGGCGTCGGCGCGAGCGACGAGGTCACTCGTGTCGGTCCCGAAGGCCGCCGCGGTGTAGGCCTTCTGTTGCGAAGCCTCGATGGTGTGCGCCGCGGCGTTGTCCCCGCGCACGAACGCCTGCAGCTGCCCGGATCGGTCGACGACCGAGACACTGACGAAGCCGAGCCCGTCGGCCTGGCACTGGGCGAGGGCGGCCTGCGCGGCGACCATCGCGGTCTCGGCCGTCAGACGTGACGGGGTGACAACGGCATCCTCGGTCACGGTGACGACTGCTGTCTCGGTGTCTGCGGGTTCTGTCGGGCCCGATTCCGTGGCGGCCGTGCATCCGGCCAGGAGGAGCAGGGCGGAAACCGCCCCGACGGCGGTGAACAGGGAACGGGGGCGGAGCATGGTCATCGGATGGTCCTTTCGGTGGATGTGCTCTTCCATCCTTCGAGGCCGTGACTGCCGCCACATCGACCGATCAGCCAGCGCAGGATCTATCGAACGGATGATGCACTCAGCCGGGGCCCGGATAATCGTGGGAGACATGACCCCTGCGCCTTCCTCGGACTCCACGACGCGGCCCGTCGAGATGTCGACCATCGACATCGCCGTGGACGTGGCCTTCGCGGTGCTCCTGGTCGTGTGCGGGTCACGGTACGTCGTGAACCACGGCCTCGACGAGGGCGGGGGGTTCGTCCTCATCGGCGCGTCGATCTCCTGGCTCGCCTACCTCGCCGGTCGGGTCCGAGAGCCGAGCGTGGTTCGCCGGCGCGTCGGCGTGGCGGTCGCGATCACCGCCTGGATCGTCCTGGTGGTCGCGGCTCCCAGCTTCGCCTGGTGCGCCCTCCCTCTGTTCTTCGCTGCCCATCGCGCTTTCTCCGGAGCATGGGCCCTCGCGCTCACGGTCATGATCGTCGTCGCCGTCGGAGTGAGCCTCTACCGATGGTCGGGTTGGCTCGACATCGGAATGCTGTTCGGCCCCCTGTGCGCCGGGGGGATCCTCACGCTCGCGTACGCGGCGCTCGAACGCCTGCACGCGGCCCGTGGTGCGCTCATCACCGAGCTGGAGACGACACAGGCGCGGCTGGCATCGACCGAACGCGAGGCGGGGAGGGAAGCCGAACGACGTCGCCTCGCTGCCGAACTCCACGACACCGTGGTGCAGGGGACCGCCAGCGCCTTGCTGCTCCTCGAGGCAGAGGAGCAGCGGAACGGCGGGGCATCACCCGAGTCGAACCGTGCGCAGGACGTCCTCCGCGCCAACCTGGTCGAAACGAGGCGGGTCGTGCACGGCCTCTCGTCCACACGGCTGGCCGAACACTCCCTGGCATCGGCGTTGGCCGCGTCCGCGGCGGAACTCGGCGCGGAGTTGCACGTGATCGGCACCGATCACGTGATCTCGGAACCACAGGCGCACGCACTGCTCCGGATCGCCCAGGAAGCAATGGTGAACGCCGTCCGGCACGCGCACGCCGATCGGGTGATCGTGACCCTGACCTTCGACCAGGCCAGGATCGGGATCGACGTCGGTGACGACGGCATCGGATTCGACCCCCGAAGCCGCAGGGCGCGCCGACCGCGGCTACGGCCTGCGCGCGATGCGCTGGCGCGCGACCACAGCGGGAGGCACGTTCGACGTGGAGTCTTCCCCGGGGAACGGCACGATCATCTCGGCCACCGTTCCGTCGAGCCCCCTTCCCCCGCGCACCGCGGAGCACGAGCGATGATCCGCGTGATGCTGGTCGACGACCATCCGGTGCTGAGATACGGGATGGCCGGACTGATCGACACCCAGGATGACCTGAGCGTGGTGGCGCAGACGGGAGACGTCGATGAGGTCATCCGGCTCGCAGCGACGCAGACGCCGGATGTCGTGCTGATGGACCTGGATCTCGGAGCAGAGATCTCCGGTATCGATCTCACCGCCCGCCTGAGGGGCGGAGTCGCCCGGCACTCGCGTGCTGGTCTTCACCACCTACGACACCGATGCCGACATCGTGCGGGCGATCGAAGCAGGCGCCACCGGGTACTTCCTCAAGGACTCACGCCCCGCCGATCTGTTCGCCGCCATCCGCTCCGCCGCCGCCGGGATCTCCGCGCTCTCACCGACGATCGCGACCCGCCTGCTCGGACGCACGCAGAAGCCGGACGAGACACTGACCGCGCGCGAGATCGAAGTGCTCGAGCTCCTCGCGCGCGGGTACTCCAACAAAGAACTCGGACATGCGCTCTTCGTCAGTGAGGGCACGGTGAAGTCGCACCTCCACCACATCTACACGAAGCTGCGCGTCGACAGTCGTGGCGCGGCGATCGCGCATGCCGTCCGTGAGGGCATCGTCCGCCTCTGACCGCCGACGCGCCGTGAGCGGATCTCTATCGAACGGCTGATTCGTGCCGGCACGTCGTCGGCGAGGCTGGAAGGAGACCGCGTTTCACCCTCCGAGGAGATCCCATGCCCGCTCGCCGGCCCCACACCGCTCTGATCATCCTCACGCTCGCCGCGGTGCCGCTCGTCGGGTGCACGCCGGAACGAGCTCCCGCGGTCTCCGTCACGCCGCACGCACCGACCGCGTCGCCGTCTGCGGATGCCTCGCCGAGTCCGTCGGCTGACGAGGTGGCCGCCGCGACCACTGCCCTGTTCGACGCGGTCGCTCGCGACGACCATGCCGCCATCGCGGAAGCGATCGACGCCGGCGCCGACCTCGAGACCCGCGACTCCTCCGGCCGCACCCCGCTCGTGATCGCGACGAAGAACAACAGCGCGGACACCGCGATCCAGCTGCTCGAGGCGGGCGCCGATCCCGATGCGAAGGACGACATCGAGGACTCCGCCTTCCTCTACGCGGGCGCGGAGGGCTACGACCGGATCCTCGAGGCGACGATCCGGCACGGCGCGGATGTCACCTCGACCAATCGCTTCGGCGGAACGGCACTCATCCCGGCCAGCGAGCACGGGTACGCCGAAACGGTGCGGATCCTCCTCGCCGCGGGGGTCCCGGTCGACCACGTGAACGACCTCGGATGGACCGCCCTGCTCGAGGCCGTGCTCTTCGGAGACGGCTCAGCGAGCTACGTCGAGGTCGTCGGCCTCCTCGTCGAAGCGGGCGCCGACACCAGCATCGCCGACTTCCAGGGGCGCACCGCTCGCGACACCGCCCGGGACCGCGGACATGCCGAGATCGTGCGGGCGATGGGATGACCCGAGGATCACCGATCGCCGCGCGTCAGGGCCAGCGGTAGATGGGAACCGTGGCACCGAACGCGTTTCGTGGGGTGGTGTTGCCTGTGCCGAGCTGGCCGTTTCCATTGCTGCCTGCGGAGGCGAAGGTGCCCTCCTGGCCGAGATACGGGGCATGGCCCGCTCCCGCTCCGACTTCGCGAGTGAGCGAGCCGGGCGCCAGTGGAACGAGTGTCGGGTCCGCCACAGCAGTGCTGTTGGTGCCGAGACCGAGTTGGCCCCCCGCATTGGCTCCCCACGCGAACAACTGCCCGCCCGACGTCCACGCGTAGAACGACGAGATTCCCGCAGACGGGACCGAGGCCGCGGCGCCGACGACCCCGGTGACGTCCGCGACGGGTGACAATGCGCTCGTCGTCCCGTGGAACAGGTCACCGCTCGCGGTCCAGACCAGGGTGTTGTTGCTGCCTACCGTGACGCCGGCCGCCGGCGGGGTGGTGATCCCCGTGACGATCGAGCCGGACGCGGCCCCGAGGAGGTTCCCCCAGGCGATCACGGTGCTACCACCGTCGACGCGAGCAGCTCCCCCGAACCGCCCGGCGGAGGCGTCCTCCACATTCCGCGTGAGCATGGCCTGCGCGGTCACTCGGGCAGGAGGACTCTGACCCGTCGGCGCCCGCCCCAGGCGCCCTCCACCGCTGTCGCCCCACGAGTAGAGGGCTCCGCTCTCGGTCCAGGCGAGGTAGTAGAAGCCACCGCTGGAGACACCGACGACCGGATCAGCGAGCGACGCGAAGAACGGATGCGAAGTGGGCGTGGGGGTCGTCCCGGATACGGTGGAGTTCCCCCAGGTGAACACCTCGCCGTCTTGGGTCAGCGCGATCGCCGTGTTGATGCCGGCGGATGCTTCGATCACCACTTCTCCGTTGAGCGCGACGACACGCTCCGGGATGAGGCGCGAGCCACCCGTGGAGCCGTCTCCCAAGACACCGTTCGCGTTGGTGCCCCACGTGTACAGGGCCCCGTCCGGAGTCCAGCCGATCGAGTAGCTCTCGCCCGCATCGATCCCCGCGAACTGAATCGGCACAGCATCGGTGCTGCGCACACTCGCCTGGACCGCGCCCACATCCTGCAAGCTGGCCTGCGAGGGAACGGCTACGAGCATCACCGTGGCAAGCGCGACCAGGAGCCCGCCGCTCGCCAGGAGCGTTCGTCGCGACCGACCGCCTTCTCGGCTCCCCATCGTGATCTCGTCTCTTCTTACAGCACGCTCTTCGCATTCATGAGCAGTTCCTTCCGGCTGACACGATCGGCTGCGCGAAGGGCTGCGCCCAGCCCCAGGAGCAGCGCAGCGAGTGTGAGTCCTCCGCCCAGCGCCGCACCGGTGACGGCGAGACCGCCGCCCCCTCCACCCGGGGGCGCGGGGGGAGCCGGAGGTGCTGCGGTGGCGACGGTGACGGTGGACTCGCTCGGCGGAGGCGGCGCGACGCCGTCCGGGGGCGTCCCGTTCGCGGTCGCCACGTTCACGACACCGCCCCGAGCGATATCGTCCGTCGTGACCGTGTAGGGCGCCCCCGCGCACTCCATCATCGTCGCCGGTGGCAGCGACTCCGAGTCGCAGGTGACAGCACCGATCATCGGGTCGTCGATCGTGACGGGGTCGAGCGTCACGTTCCCGGTGTTGCGCACCTGGAAGCGGTAGTCGATCGTCTCGCCGAGGTCGGCGAGGCCGTTTCCGTTCGCATCGTCGAGGGTCGCGCTCTTCACCATCTCGATTCCGGCCGTGGGGAAATCGGTCGGTGTGGTGACCGTGTCGGTGGGCGGCTCGACCGGCTCCACCCCGTCAGGCACCGTGCCGTCAGCGGTCGCCGTGTTCACCACCCCACCGGCGAGGAGATCCGCCTCCACCACCGTGTACGGCACATCCGCTGTGCACGTCATCGACGCACCACCCGCCAACGACGTCGCCGGACACGTCACACTCCCCGCCAGAGGATCCGTGACCGTGATGTCACTCACCGTCACCGTGCCGGTGTTCATCACCACGAACGAGTAGGCGATCGTCTCGCCGAGCCCGGCGAGACCGCTCGAATCCGCGTCGTCCACCTGGGCGATCTTGGTGATCGCCAGCCCCGCGCTGTCAGCAGGGGTGGGGGTCGTGACCGTGTCGGTGGGTGGCTCGAACGGTTCCACCCCGTCAGGCACCGTGCCGTCAGCGGTCGCCGTGTTCACCACCCCACCGGCGAGGAGATCCGCCTCCACCACCGTGTACGGCGCATCCGCGGTGCACGTCATCGACGCACCACCCGCCAACGACGTCGCCGGACACGTCACACTCCCCGCCAGAGGATCCGTGACCGTGATGTCACTCACCGTCACCGTGCCCGTGTTCATCACCACGAACGAGTAGGCGATCGTCTCGCCGATGTCCGCGAGACCGTTCCCGTTCGTGTCGTCGATCGTCGCGTCCTTCACGATGGACAGCCCCGCCGACGCCTCGACGGTCGGGACGATAGCGGTGTCGATCGGGGGAAGGAACCCGACATTCACCGGCGGTGTGGCCACGCCGGTCGCGGTGTTCGTCACCGCCCCCGCAAGGACGTCATCCTCCGTCACCACGTGCGTGGCAGGAGCGACACACGTGGTGGATTCGCCGATCGCGAGCGTGGTCGTGTCGCAGATCACCGTGCCGACTGTCGGGTCACTGACCCCGACATCCACCAGCGTCACATTGCCGACGTTGGTGAGGAGGAACTCGTAGCTGATGACATCGCCGATCTCGGCGATCCCGTCACCATCCGCTTCTGCGAGATTCGCGATCTTCTCCAAGGACAGGCCAGCATCAGGAATCGCCGTCGGTACGATGACGGTGTCTTCCACCGGGTCCGGAGGAGTCACACCCGCCGGCGGCGTCGCCGACACCGACGCCGTATTCACCACCCCACCCGCGAGGATGTCCGCCTCCGTCACTGTGTAATCCGCATCCGCCGTACACGTCACCGTCTCCCCCGGCGCGATCGACACCGGACACGTCACCGACCCCACCAGCGGATCATCCACCACCGGATCCGTCACCGTCACCGTCCCCGTATTCGTCACCGCGAACGAATACGTGACCGTCTCCCCCGGCTCCGCCAAGCCATTCCCATTCCCCTCATTCAGAACAGCGATCTTCTCCAACCCCAGACCCGCGACAGCCACCGGCGTCGGAACCGTCACCGTGTCCTCCACCGGGTCCGGAGGAGTCACACCCGCCGGAGGCGTCGCCGACACCGACGCCGTATTCACCACCCCACCCGCGAGGATGTCCGCCTCCGTCACCGTGTAATCCGCATCCGCCGTACACGTCACCGTCTCCCCCGGCGCGATCGACACCGGACACGTCACCGACCCCACCAGCGGATCATCCACCACCGGATCCGTCACCGTCACCGTCCCCGTATTCGTCACCGCGAACGAATACGTGACCGTCTCCCCCGGCTCCGCCAAGCCATTCCCATTCCCCTCATTCAGAACAGCGATCTTCTCCAACCCCAGACCCGCGACAGCCACCGGCGTCGGAACCGTCACCGTGTCCTCCACCGGGTCCGGAGGAGTCACACCCGCCGGAGGCGTCGCCGACACCGACGCCGTATTCACCACCCCACCCGCGAGGATGTCCGCCTCCGTCACCGTGTAATCCGCATCCGCCGTACACGTCACCGTCTCCCCCGGCGCAATCGACACCGGACACGTCACCGACCCCACCAGCGGATCATCCACCACCGGATCCGTCACCGTCACCGTCCCCGTATTCGTCACCGCGAACGAATACGTGACCGTCTCCCCCGGCTCCGCCAAGCCATTCCCATTCCCCTCATTCAGAACAGCGATCTTCGTCAAGGCGAGCGAGGCATGAGCGATCGTGATGTCGACCGTCGCCGAGGATTCATCGGTGACCTGCTCCCCGACGCTGTTCTGGGCGACCACGGTCGCCGTGTTGACGAAGCTGGTCTGCTGCGCATCCGCCGCGGTGACCGTATAGCTGCCGGTGCACACCATCGACGAGTCCGCCCCGCCGGCCGGGCCCAACACGGTGGACGGACAGCTGACGTCCGCGATCAACGGGTCGTCGACCACGACCCCGGTGAGCTGCTCGACTCCGGTGTTGGTGACGACGAACTGGTAGGGAATCGTGTCGCCGAGCCCGTATGCCGCCGGCTGAGGATCGGTGCGGTCGACCTGCTTGACGAGGCTGATGTCGCCGAGTGGATTCACCGACATCACCTGCACATTGCGGATGAGGTGCACGTCCGTCTCTGCACCCGTCGATGCGGCGAAGCCGAACTTGTACGTCGCCGGCGGGCGCTCGTCCATGACGTAGGAGAGGACCGTCTGGTACGCCGTCCGGGTTCCCGTGAAGTCGATCTCGACGGTCACGACAGGGAACTCATCCGGTGAGACCGTCACCCGGACGTTGCGAACCGCCTCATCGGGCCCCACGGCATTGCGAATCTCTCCCGGCAGCGTGGAGACACCGCCGGGAGGGCCCAGTCGTGTCGACGCCAGGAAGCAATATCCTTCGTAGCCGTCGCCGGGCCCACGCAGGGTGACGGTGTTGCCGACGCGCGGCGGGGAGAGGTAGCCCGACAGGGCCGGACACCCGACGCCACGGCCTTGATCGTCGTTGGTGTTGTACCCCCAGGCGTCGAAGGCGACACCGAGGTATCCCCCCGCTACCCCCTCTTGCGATGTACCCCCGAAGACGAACGGCGCGTATCCCAGAGATGCACCGATGCCGCCGGTGCTCGTGAGCGACCGCGAACCGTCCGAGAGGAAGAAGGAGATCCCGTCCGCACCGCTGCCGCCGTACTGCGCCTGATCGAACTCGATCTCCAGTCCGGCGTTCGCCGGGAGTGCGCGATCGAACACCATCCCGCCGTTCCGGTTCTGACTCTCATCGTTGAGTTGGAGCCATCCCGGAAGAAGCCCCGGCGTCGGGGAACCGTTCGTGAACGTACACGGGCCCAGGTTGGAGGCCCCGGGTGGCGGCGCAGCGGTGGCCCCGGTGATGCATGCCCCGTCGAGCCCGATCGCTCGGACATCGGGAACGGTTTCACCTCCGAACGTCTCATCCAACAGCACCGAGCCCGCAGCATACGCGGGGGACGCGAAGATCAGAGAAGCGGCGACGACGCTGACCGCGGCGAGCAAGGCGGACACGCCTCGCGCACGTGATCGGGCTTTCACAACTCGCATCTTCACCACCGCACCAATCCCGTGTGAACAGCAGATGAGATCGACCATCCACGCGAATGCCGGTACTGCCACGACGAGACCCGCGGGTGGGTGGCCCGTGTGTCTGTGTCTCGGACAGTAGCGCGGGGAAGGGCCGGCCACAAGGCATGGTCGTCGACGGGCGTCCGGCGCCAGGGCACGGAGAAGCCGAGTTGCTCCTACGCAACGTCCCCGGAACAGCACGCAAAGCCGCTCGACGCACGATGCCGCCGCCAGGTTCTCCATGCCGGGCGAGACTCCCTGCGTATCCCCACAACTGGGGATTTACCTTCCGCGGGAAGCGCCATAGGTTGTGACCATCTCATGGTCCGGGCTGGACGACCGCCCATCTCCCCTCCCCCATGGTCGTCCAGCTCCGGCACGTGCGGGTCGACGTCGTCACACCGGCGACGACTACGCAACGGCTGGAAACGACTACGCAATTCTCGGCCCGCGGTGTACCCCTTTCGACGCAGGCGACCACCGCGGTCACGGTTCGGCATCGAATCTTGATCCGTGCCGATTCGCGTGGGGATCATCGACAACCAGCCGGCGCTCGTGCTGGGCATCACGGTCCTGATCAACGCGCAACCGGACATGACTTTCGTCTGCTCGGCACGCAGCGTCCGCGAACTGCTCTCGGCCGGGAAGACCCTCGACGTGGTGCTGGTCGACCCCGCGATCGGGGGGCCCCTTTCGCAGCCACCTCCCTGGGAAGCACTCGTGTCGCGCGGCATCGGAGTCCTCGTCTTCTCCGGCGTCTCACCGATGCTCTCCGCTGCACAGGTGCCGGGATCCGCCGGTGTGGAGAGCATGCGGAAGACCGATCCTCTCCACCGGGTCATCGCCGGTATCCGTGCGACCCAGCGGAACCGTTCAGCAGCGCGGGAGCTCGACTCGAGCACGAGGACTCCGCTCTTCGCACCCGAGGTCGCGTTGTCTCCCCGGGAACGTGAGGTGCTGGAGCTGTACGCCACCGGATACACGGCGGCGCAGGTGGGTGAGGCGCTGGGCATCAGTCGGAACACGGTCGTGGATCACATCAAAGGCATCCGCCGGAAATACGTGACCGCAGGTCGACCGGCCTTCACGAAGGTGGATCTCTTCCGGCGCGCCGTCGAAGACGGCCTCGTACCAGACGGCAGCGTCTGACGACCCCTTCCGGCCGCAGTGCGCACGGGAGAAGAGCGGCGACGGTGGCTGGTGGCCTTGCTCCCCACGGCAAGGCCACCACACCGAGGCGCCTCCCCACGGCGCCACTCCGACGGCGGCCCCCCAGCCGCGCGTCGGAGCACTGACGGGCGTCCCCGTCTCCCCCAGTCACAACATCACCAGATCGAGCGCGACCTTGTTCCAAGAACCGTTCGACTTAAGTAGAACGTGCTACGGAATTCCGCATAGGAGCAGAAACTCGTCCCCTCAGTGAGTACCGACGGCTCCGGAGAGTCCGTTTGAGAGACGACAGAGCGGCGTGCCGCGTCGGTAGACATGGCACGCCGCTCTGTGACGTGATCAGCGGTTGTTACGCCTCGATCACCGGGCGCTTCATCCGTCGCGCGAGGAGGAGCACTCCTCCCGCGACCACGAGCAGCGCAGCCGCGCCGCCGATGATGCCCAGGCTGCTTCCGCCCGTCGACGCGAGGTACGTAGCCTCGTCAGCGGGGGTGGTCACATCGCTCTCGGGCGGATCGATCGGCTCGACGTTGTCGGGGACCTCGGCGTAGCCGGTCGCGGCGTTGTACACCTGACCGTCCTCCGCGTCCTGCTCCGTGACGGTGTACCCCTTCACGGCGTGACAGGTCATGGACTCGCCGGGCGCGAGCGTCGTCTGCGGGCACTCGACCGCGATACCGGCGTCCGTCAGCATCGGGTCGTCGACGTAGACATCCGTCAACTCAGCAGTACCGGTACTGGTGAGGTCGAAGGAGTAGTCGATCGTCTCACCGGCGTCAGCCCAGCCGTTGCCGTTGGTGTCGTTGAGCTGCGCCGACTTGACGAGCTCCAGGCCGGCCACGAGCGGCTCGAGCGGGATGACGACCTCGTCGGGCGGGCTCACCGGGTCTTCCGGGTCGCCCGGGGTCTCCGGAGGAACCGCGCCCGTCGCCGTCGCGATGTTGTGGATCTCGCCGGCAAGGGCGTCGACCTGCGTGATCGTGTAGTTCTCCGACTCGCACACCGCGGACTCACCAGCGGCCAGGGAGGTCGGATCACACGTGATCGCGACACCCAGCTCGTCGAGCAGCGGGTCCACGACACGGACATCGTCCAGCGGCACGTTGCCGGTGTTGGTGACGGCGAAGGTCCATTTCACGACGTCGCCGGGATCGTTGATCCCGTTGTCGTTCGCGTCGTCGACGAGGACGTAGTCCTTGTCGAGCGAGAGCCCGGGAGCCGGAGTCGGCTCGGTCGGGACGATGACCTCGTCGGGCGGGCTGACCGGGTCTTCCGGGTCACCCGGGGTCTCCGGAGGAACCGTTCCGGTCGCGGTGGCCACGTTCAGGATCTCTCCCGCTTCAGCGTCGGCCTCCGTGATGGTGTAGTTCTCCGAACGGCACGTCGCGGACTCGCCGGCGGCGAGGGACGTCGGATCGCAGGTGATCGCGAGACCCAGCTCGTCGAGCAGCGGGTCCTGGACACGGACATCGTCCAGCGGCACGTTGCCGGTGTTGGTGACTTCGAACGTCCAGGCGATCACGTCGCCCGGGTCGTTGATCCCGTTGTCATTCGCGTCATCGACGACGACGTAGTCCTTGTCGAGCGCGATCCCCGGGGCCGGGGTCGGCTCGGTCGGGATGATGACCTCGTCGGGCGGGCTCACCGGGTCTTCCGGGTCACCCGGAGTCTCCGGAGGAACCGTTCCGGTCGCGGTGGCGACGTTGTGGATCTCACCGGCTTCGGCGTCGGCCTGCGTGATCGTGTAGTTCTCCGACTCGCACTCCGCGGACTCGCCGGCGGCCAGGGAGGTCGGATCACACGTGATCGCGACACCCAGCTCGTCCAGCAGCGGGTCCACGACACGGACATCGTCCAGCGGCACGTTGCCGGTGTTGGTGACGGCGAAGGTCCACTTCACGACGTCGCCGGCATCGTTGATCCCGTTGTCGTTCGCGTCGTCGACCAGGACGTAGTCCTTCTCCAGCGCGATGGCCGGAGTCGGAGTCGGCTCGGTCGGGACGATGACCTCGTCCGGCGGGCTCACCGGGTCTTCCGGGTCACCCGGAGTACCCGGCGTCACGTTACCGGTCGCAGTAGCCACGTTGTGGATCTCTCCCGCTTCCACGTCCGCATCGGTGATGGTGTAGTCACCCGAGCGGCACAGCACCGACTCACCAGGAGCCAGAGGAGCCGGGTCGCAGATCACGTCGATGCCGAGATCCTGCAGGAGAGGGTCATCCACGACGACGTTCTCCAACGTGACGTTGCCGGTGTTGGTGACATCGAACGTCCACGCGATCACATCGCCCGAGTCGTTGATCCCGTTGCCGTTCGCGTCGTCGACCAGGACGTAGTCCTTCTCCAGCGCGATTCCCGGAGCCGGGGTCGGCTCGATCGGGACGATGACCTCGTCGGGCGGACTGACCGGGTCTTCGGGGTCACCCGGGGTGGCCGGCGGAACGGTACCGGTCGCAGTAGCCACGTTGTGGATCTCGCCGGCTTCGGCGTCCGCCTCCGTGATCGTGTAGTCCTCCGAACGGCACGTCGCGGACTCGCCAGCGGCCAGGGACGTCGGGTCACACGTGATCGTGAGACCCAGGTCGTCGAGCAGCGGGTCATCCACGACGACGTTCTCCAACGCGACATTGCCGGTGTTGGTGACTTCGAACGTCCAGGCGATCACGTCGCCCGGGTCGTTGATCCCGTTATCGTTCGCGTCATCGACGACGACGTAGTCCTTGTCGAGCGCGATCCCCGGGGCCGGGGTGTCGAGGACGACGAGGTCGAACGAGACACTGGCCATCTTCACGAGGGAGATGTTGTCCACGGCGAAGTCGTTACCGAAGCCGCCGGCTGCGTAGTTGCGCAGTCCGATCGTCGCCGTACCGAGCGAGTCGGCGACGAAGGTGCCGACGTTCTGTCCCCAGACGACATCCTGGGTCAGGCAGGAGCTCTGCTTCGCGATCGGGAGAGACGAACCGATGTTCTTGGTCTCTTCACTGTCGGTCACGTAGAACGCAGACTGCACCGGCAGCACATTGCCCGCGCTGTAGCTGATGTTCGTCACGTGCCCCTTGACCGTGTACGTGGCGCCGGGTTCCAGGCCGTTGACCGTCGTGGAGATGAGGTCATGGGGCGTGGGGAACGACATCGAACCGTTCATCATCAGCACCTTGCCTGAAGCGGCGGACTGCTCGGTGGTGACCTGAGTGAGGTTCGCGGCCGGGCTCCTCATCGGATCCGCACTGCAGATCACCTCGCTGGAGGTGGCACCGGCGTTGGGGAGTGCGTCGTCGATCGAACGGACATCCGCCCAGAGCACGTTGTAGCGATCCGCGTCGGGACCACCGAAGTTGGTCGTCGGCCAGATCGTGTACTGCCCGTCGCAAGGTCCGTAGTACGGCGTCGAAGGGTTGCATCCCTCCGTCTCGTGGACCGTCGAGGGGTCGTCCCAGGCGTAGATCGTGTTCGCCGCGATCTGAGGCATCGACTCGCCGAGGTAGTCGAAGGTCCCGTTGTCGAAGTCGGTGACGAGGTTCGGTCCGTTGGTGTCTCGCGCGATCTTCACACCGGACAGGGTGCCGACGTAGTCGGCGGGTGCGACGACGCGCAGCTCGCTGTGCGCGCGCGGAATGGAATAGATCAGTGGATCGGGCGAGACCAGCTCAGCCGCTCCGCCGTCGACGACGAGCGACCATCCGGTCGGGATTCCCGACACCTGGTACGAGTCGAAGTCCGCGCCACTGAGATTGTCGTCCGTGATCGTCAGCGTGAAGCCGTCGGCATCCGCTTCGACGACCTGGTTCGGGGAGACGTCGACCGTCAGGCCGTCCTCACCCACGACCGTGGCGGCGAAACTCGGAGGGACGACCACGAGACTCGTGAGCACGGCGATCGTGCCCGCGAGAATCGTCGACAATAAGTATCGGGTTCGTGGTTTTCGTGATCCCATGGAGAAGGTACCTTTCGTACAGGGAAGCTTTTCGGCGCGCGGGAAAGAGAGCACGCCAGGTCTCGGCGGGCTGGAACAGACAACGCCGCATGCAAGTAGATGGGGCAACTCGCTGGGCGCTCGACGATCGGGTTCGATACCAGTACCCGAATGAGGACGGCTCCGTGCCCGGCTCCCCGCTATCCGTACGCGACTCCGTGGCTCTACGCGCCGTACCCGTAGTCAGACGGCATACGGTCCGCGTTCACCGGACGAGAGCATGACACGGGCGGGGAACCGTCAGGATGGGCCGCGGAAGACCGCCCGTGTCACATCACCTCGGCGAGCGCCGACGGCGATCCAACGGTGTTGGGCATCTCCAAGGTAGGCCCGGAGGGAGGCCGCGGCCGGTGCCGTACCGAGAGTGCCGTAGCCCCGCGCACAGGTTGCGTAGGTCGCGGCGAGGAGGCCGTAGTCGCTCCAGAACCTGAATCGGAAGCGCTCTCCCACCGTCTCGAGATCGCGGTACCGAGTGGACACGAAAAACGCACCTAAGTCGTCGGCGTGGTACGCAAAACACCAAGTTCCACCGCGCACGGACTGCGTGCGCGCCCAGACAGGTCCCTCTCGTACTGAAAGGTGTCCCTGGGTCAGCTCCCCCCGTGCGTGATCGCTCAACGACGATCGCGAACCCGCATGGAAACAGAATCCGACTCGGTAGCGCCGTTGTCATCTCATCCTGATCCGCGCGCGTCGCGGACGGCTGCGCGGCCGAACCCCACAGGAACACGGACTTCCGTCGCGCAGGGATCAGGTCTAGTTTTCGGTTAGGAGTGTCCGCGTGAGGAAGCGGGGTCGTGCCATGGTCATCGGTCGGGAGCAGAGCCTGGCCGCCGCGCTGGATCTGGTGCATGCCGGCGTCAGCGTGGACGTCGTCGGCGGACGAGGCAGCGGCCGCAGCGCCTTCCTGAGGGCGCTCCGCGCTCGGCTGGAAGAGGGCGAGTGGAAGGTCATCCAGGTTCGGGGCGTCGCCTCGCTGCGTCAGCATCCGCTCGCCGCACTGCACCTCGCCGGCATTCCCCCCACGGGGACGCAGCGCTCGACGAGTGGGCTCCACGAGACGGCCGAAGCTCTGCGACATGCTCTGCGGTTACCCCGCTCCGTGCTGTTCCTCGACGATTGGGACGACCTGGATGAGTCGTCCTGGGGCGTCGCCGAGGCCGTTCGTCGCTCGAGCGGCATCCCCATCGTCCTCTCCCGGCTGCAGGGGCTGCGTGCGCGCCACACCCCGACCGGCCTCGCCGCCTCCACCCTGGAACCCTCCTATGTGATCGACATGTCTCCTCTGCGCTTCGAGGAGATGGAGAAGGCGCTGGAGCATTACCTCAAGGGGCCCATCGAGGCAGCGACCATGAGCCGGATCTTCGCGAAGTCCGGGGGCAACATCGGGCTGGCATTGAGCCTGGTCGACGCCTGTATCCGCGAGCAGAGGATCGCGCTCCGCGGAGGGAAGGAGTGGGTCGCCACCCGCGACCTGTGGAGCTCGGGCCTGCGCGCGGTGCTCGAAGCGCACCTCGAGGATCTGGACGATGCCGCCCGGGACGCGATCGAGATCATCGCCATCGTCGGCGTGGCCGACATCGAGACCGTGCGCAAGCTCATCGACTGGGGCACGCTGGAGCTGCTCGAGGAACGTCGCATGATCACGTTCATCTCCAGTGGCGCGCGGCAGCTCGTGACCGTCGTGCCCCCGCTCATCGTGGAGTTCTTCCGCCACGAGCCACTGACCGCGCGACGCACCCGACTCACCGCCCTGATCGTCGAGCGCCTCGGCACGGCCGGATCCGCCTCGGCGATCCTCGCCGAACGTGAGAATCGCCAGCCGACTTTCGGGACGCAGGAGGCGCTGTTCGTCCGCTTGCTCCAAGAGCGCGCCCGGGCGCGCAGGATCGTGACGGCTTCCGAATGGGAGGCGAACCCCTCGGCGAGCAGCGCCGTGCGGTATCTGCGTGCACTGATGCACACGCACACCCCGACCGTCACCGAGACCGTCCGACACGTCTTCGACACCACCGACGCGAGCAACGGAGACGTTGCCGGACGCGCTGACTTCGAGAGCCTGCGGGCGGAGTGGACCGCCTACGTCGACCACGATCTGGACGGTGCTCAGCGGCGTCTGAGCGAGGCTTCGATCACGCTCGGTCCCTACGCCCGGATGCTCGACGCCGTCGACGTCCGCCTCCAGGCCAACCTCACACGCATCCCGGACGACTTCGGCGCACGGCTCGAGGTCACCGACGACCTGCCCGACGATGTGAAGCTGCAGCTGTGGGAGACGCAGATGCTGGTGCTCGTCTCCACGGGTCGGTTCAGCGACGCGCTCAGGGTGCACACTGCCACGGAGACGGTCGAGCGCCCACGAGACGCTTACATGATCCGCGTCCTGCACGGCCTCGCCCTGCTCGGGATCGGATCGCATCGTGCCGCGCTCGAGACCCTCCAGCAAGGGTTCGACGAGGCGCACGGGTATCTCGACATCGATGCACTCCGCGCGTTCGGCGCCGCGGTGATCCTCGTGCAGCTCCTCGCGGGTGACTACGCCGCCGTGGACGAGATCGTGGAGACGGTGTTCGCCGCCGGTGAGCCCTCGCCTCTGCCTCCCGGCGTTCAACTCTCGCTCTTGACCATCGCGTCCGTCGTGGCGATCCGACGCGGACAACTGAGCCTGGGAGAGAAGATCGCCCAGGAGATCAACGGCTCCTCCATTCTCGACGGCCCGCTACCCGGCCAGACCCACGCCTGGCCTCGTGCGCAGCTCCTGGCCTTCGATGGAAAGGTGCAGGCGGCCGCGGATGACATGTGGGCGTCGTCGCAGTCGCTGTGGGATCGTGGCGCACGGTTCGCCGCAGTGCTCGGCATGCTGTCCTCGCTCGAGCTCGCCCCCGTCGGGGAGCGCCTCGCGGTCGCCCGTCGCGCGCTCGACGAACTCCCGGACGCCCGCCTGCTTCAGGCGCACGGCGACTACGTCTCCGCCCTCGCCGAGGGCGACCCGGTCACGATGCTCGCGTGCGTGGAAGAGCTCGAGCAGGTGGGGCTGGTCGGCCTCGCCCTCTCGGCGTGCCAGATCGCGCGCACCACGGCGCTCGAGAGGGGCGATGACGCCACACGCCGGGCCGCAGACAGCGCGGCGCACGCGATTCGCGCCGCTCACGGAGACCGGGCCTTCGACACGGCCAGATTCGGGGCCGCGGCCGTCACCCTCACGGAGCGCGAGCGCGAGGTCGGCAGGTTCGCCGCGATGGGTCTCTCCAACCAGGAGATCGCCACGCGCCTCGTGCTCAGCGTGCGCACGGTCGAGAGTCACATGCATCGCATCATGCGCAAGCTCGACGTGTCGAACCGGAAAGCGCTCGCGCCGCACGTCGAGGTCCTGTCTTAGCTCTCCGCACAGAGAGAACGCACCGCGGAGTTCCGCCCTCCGGACCACGGAGCGGGCTGCCGTCATCACTGAATCATGGGCGCGAGGCTACGTGACCTTTGTCGCGACCGGTACCCGCAGACCGCTCCGTGGCGATACTGATCAGCTGCCCTTCTCGTCCGGAGTCACGACCCATGCCGCATCCCCCCGCTCGCCCGCTCACCCGATCCTCGAGGTCACGCCGAGCGCTTCGCACGCGCACCCTGTTCGCGGGGATGCTCCTGGCTGTGGGCGCGGCGGTGCTCGTCGCCGTGATCTTCGCTCCGTCCGAGGTCGAGCGCGTCTACGGCGAGACGAAGATCGCGATCGCCACGGTTCAGACCGAGGCGAGCGGAACGCTCCCGCACGTCACGCTCGGCGTCCCGGGCGACGAGAGAGAATTGGACCGGTGCGACGGCACCTTCACCGAGATGGTCCGCTATGAGAACCCCGGCACGGTGCCCACGTGGGCTGCCCACAACAACTGCGGTGGGGACGTCATCCTCCCGTGGGAGGTGGGCCAGCAGCTCTCCATCGACGGAGTCACCTATGCCGTGGTGGATGTCCGGATGCTGCCGAAGCGCGTCGCGACCTCGGACGACCTCATCGGAATACAGGGCGAACTCACCCTGCAGACCTGCCTCTACGGCCAGCAAATGATGAAGTTCGTCGGAGTGGAGAAGGTCTCAACGACCGCGAGTCGCTGACACGGCGGCTACTCGGCTCACACGTCGACTACCGCCGATCACGTCATCGGCGCGCGTGGTTTCGGCTCGAAGACACGGAGAACCACGCGAGGAGCACGGCATCGGAGGCATTCAACGCCGAGGAGCGAGGCTGGCCACCTAGCTTTGCTGAGTTCCCTGCGCTGCACCCAGAAACCCGACAGGCCGCGCAACTCACACTCAACCAGGAAAGCAAATACAGATCATGTCAACATCCACCGTCCCGAACGCTTCTGGTAGCGCAGTCCCCACGGAGGGCCTGCGCTCCAAGATGCTGGGATTGGCGAGCCTCGTCACGGGAATCGTCTCGTTCTTCGCAGGTATCACGCTCCTCGTACCGATCGCCGGTCTGGTCGCAGGGTTCTTCTCGCTTCGTCGCGAACCCGCAGGCCGAACGCTTGCCGTCTGGGGAATCATCCTCAACACGCTGGCACTCATCGGTGGCGTGATCGTCGCCGTCGGAATCATCCTGACCTTCATCGGTACCGGCCTTACCGCGTTCCTCCCCGCGTGACTCGGCAGCACCGCTAGCTGACTGCGCATCACGCTCGATCGTCGTCGGGGCTCGGCCCGGGCAACGGTCGAGCGTGACGTGTTTCCCGGAACGGTGCCCTACGTATTGACAAGCTTCGATGCATGCGAGATCGTCTATGCATCGAAGTTTTTCAATGCGACGGACCGGCCACGTGCGACGCCTGCTCCGCCGTCTGAGCGCGAACACCCTGCCCGGAGAACGTCCGGACACCATGCTCTCGCGCCAAGATCACCGAGAAGGAGAACGCATGAGCTCGTCGCCCCTGCCCGCCCCTCACGCCCCCCGTGTTCCCGCACGGATGAGGGCCATCGTGCTCGATCGCTTCGGCGGCATCGATGAGCTCGTCCCTCGGACGATCGACGTTCCGATCGTGGGCGAGTCCGATGTCCTGATCAAGGTGTCCGTGGCGGGGGTGGCCTCCTGGGACGCCGTGGAGCGCCAGGGGGAATATGAGGATGCGTTCGGTATCGCCTCGACCTTCCCCTACGTACTCGGCTGGGATGCCGCCGGCACGATCGCCGCCGTGGGCAGCGCAGTCACACGCTTCGCGGTCGGCGATCGCGTCTATGCCGCGTCGATGCCCGTGCCGCGCGGAGGGTTATACGCCGAGTACGGAGTCGTCGCCGAGGAGCACGTCGCCCACGTCCCCGAGCGCCTGTCGATGACCGAGGCCGGCGTGATGGCGTGGGATGCCCTGACCGCCCTGAGCGGAATCGATCTGCTCGATCTCGCGCCGGGCCAGACGCTGATGGTGTTCGGCGCGAGCGGGGGCATGGGACACATGGTCGTGCAACTGGCGCAGCAGCGCGGCATCCGGGTCCTTGCCGTCTCCTCCGGCGCCGACGGCGTCGCTCTGTCCCGAAGCCACGGCGCCGCGGCCGTCGTCGACGGCCGCTCGCATGACGTCGTGGCAGCGGCGGAGGCTTTCGCGCCGAAAGGGCTCGATGCGGCGTTCGTCACCGTCGGCGGATCGGTGCTGGAGCAGGCGCTTCGCGCGATGCACCCTTCAGGACGCGTGGTTTGGCCCCACGGCGTTCACCCACTGCCCGCGACACCACCCGCCGTCCCGATCCTCCACTTCGACGGCGACCGGAGCCGTGCCGCCCTCGAACGACTCAACTCCCTCATCGACGCCGGCACGTTCACGCCGCACGTCGCGCAACGGTTCCCCTTCACTCGCGTGCAAGACGCCCACCGCGCGCTCCGCGAACACTATGTGGGGAAGCTGGCCCTCGACGTCGCGGGCGACGATGCGGAACCTACAGTCAGTTGAAGTCGCCGCCGGGAGCCATGTCGGCGAAGCGTGAGTAGTGCCCCTGGAACGCGACGGTGATCGTGGCGGTCGGGCCGTTGCGGTGCTTGGCGACGATCAGGTCGGCTTCACCGGGTCGCACGTCTTTGTCGTAGACGGAGTCGCGGTGCAGCAGGATGACCATGTCGGCGTCCTGCTCGATCGAGCCCGACTCTCGCAGGTCGCTGATCGCGGGCTTCTTGTCGGTGCGCTGCTCGGGGCCACGGTTCAGTTGCGACAGGGCGATGACCGGAACCTGGAGTTCTTTGGCGATGAGCTTCAGGCTTCGCGAGAACTCCGAGACCTCCTGCTGTCGCGACTCGACGCGCTTGCCCGACGTCATCAGCTGCAGGTAGTCGATGATGACCATGCGCAGCCCCTCGCGCTGCTTGAGGCGACGGCACTTGGCGCGGATCTCGACGAGCGTCATGTTGGGGCTGTCGTCGATGTAGAGCGGGGCGTCGTTGATGCGTCCGCGGGTCGCGGCGACCGTGGTCCAGTCGCGGGGGTCGAGGTTTCCCTTGCGCATGTTCTGCAGCGGGATCGCACCCTCGGCGCTGAGCAGGCGCATCGCGATCTCGCTCTTGCCCATCTCGAGCGAGAAGAAGACCGACGGAAGGTCATGGCCGATGGAGGCCGCGCGCGCGAAGTCGAGCGCCAGCGTCGATTTACCCATGGCGGGTCGCGCGGCGACGACGATCATCTGACCGCCGTGCAGACCGTTCGTGAGTTCGTCGAGTTCCTTGAAGCCGGTCGGGACACCGGTCATCGAACCGTCACGACCGCTCGCTGCCTCGATCTCTTCGAGCGCGGCATCGACGGCGATCTGCAGGGGGACGTAGTCTTCCGCGGTCTCGGATCCGGTGATCGAGTAGATCTCGGCCTGCGCGTTGTTGACGAGGTCGGTCGCGTCACCCTCGCCCGCGTAGCCCAGCTGCACGATGCGGGTGCCGGCGTCGACGAGTCGGCGCAGGATCGCACGCTCCGAGACGATGCCGGCGTAGTAGCCCGCATTCGCCGCGGTGGGGACGATCGAGGTCAGGGTGTGCAGGTAGTCGGCACCGCCGGCGCGACCGAGCTCGCCCGTCTTGATGAGCTCGTCGGTGACGGCCACGACATCGGTGGGCTCGCCGTGCGAGTACAACGAGAGGATGGCCTCGAAGATCAACTCGTGCTTCGGGATGTAGAAGTCGGCGCCCTTCAGCGTCTCGATCACATCGGCGACCGCGTCCTTCGACAGGAGCATTCCGCCCAGAGCACTCTGCTCGGCGAGAAGGTCGTGGGGAGGCGTGCGCTCCGGCCCGCGCGACGAGCCCATGCGCTCCTCTGAGATGTCGGCGATCGACACAGTCTTCCCTTCGATGCGACGTTTCCGATGCGATGCCCTGATGAGGCGTCTCGACGGCTGAGCCGTCTGATCCTCGACCGTCACGCCGTCCTGCACAGCGAAACAGGTGCCTCCGACATTCGGTCGCTCGCTCACGCTACGAGCGACTCTTTCCCCATGCAACACGGCCTGTGGATAACCATGTGGAAAGCGTGCGGACAAAGTCGGAGTGTCTGTGCACAACAGGTGTGGATAACCCCGTGGAGTGCTCCGACTTCAAAGTTTTTTATCGTGCCTGAGCAGGGCTTTCCTGTTTCCCCACCCTGTGGATGGGAATCAGTTTAAATCGGGCGTTGAAGGTTGGCCCCGTCGGGGATGGGATGTGTAGAACCTGGGGAAAGTCAAGCCGAGATTTCGTCGGGCGCGTCACGGGCCGACATCGGCAGAAACTCGCGGATACCCCCCTAGACAGACGGTCGCGACGCGAGTATCGTCACCCGCAATCGACGCATCTGCGCCGAGGTGACGTTGCCTTCGGAGGGGGAGGTCGACGTGGACGTTCGGGCCACCCGACGCGGCGTTCCAGCCGCCGTCCTCTGGGGTGCCCTGGGAGTGCTCGCCTGGGCGACTCTCGCCGTCTTCCTCGGAGGCGGGTCCGCGCATGCGGACGACCGCGACGATGGCCCACTCGACGGACTCACCTCGCTCGTCGGCGACACCGTGTCGAGCGTGACAGCTCCCGTGAAGCCGGTCGTCACGGAGGTTGTCGCTCCGGTCGTCACAAAGGTGGTCGCGCCGGTCGTCACCAAGGCCGTCGCACCCGTCGTCACCAAGGTCGTCGCCCCCGTGCAGCAGACCGCACCGGCGGTCGTCGAGACCGTCACGGAGACGGTCGCCGCGACTCCGGTCGTCGGCACCGTGACAGCGCCCGTCGTGCAGGCGGTCACGGAGACGGCGCACGACGTGGTCGCCCCCGTCACGGCGGTGCTCTCCGACGCACCGGTCTCGCAGATCACCGATCCACTCCTCGACACCGTCGCCGGCCTTCCGCTCGTCGGAGGACTCGTCACCGATCTCGGCGTGATCACCACCGTCGACGACCTGGTCGACGTCGTCGACGACACCACGGCCATTCTCGGCGGCGTGGTGGATTCGACCGTCCCGCCCGTGCTCGACGCCCTGGACCCGACGACACCCGATCCCGCACCGGGTTCCGGAGTGGTCGTGGAGCCCTCGACGCCCGGCGCCACCACGGTCGCGCCCAGAGATGAGGCCGCACCCGGACCGGCGCCGTTCTCGGCGTCGTCCCGGGTGTTCGCCGGCGCGGCGTTCGTCGCGACCGCTCCGACAGTGTCGGCCGGGTCTTCCGACGCGCTCGGATCCGGCGCCGACGCCACCGGTGCGCCCGAAAACTCTCCCCCGGGAACCCTCCCGGGCGGCCCTGTTCCCGCGTCTTCCTCCGCCGGTTCCGGCGGAGGGGCAGGCGCTGCCCACGCGCGTCTCAGCGACGTGGATCCTTCTCCGCTCCGTGCTGGCGAGCGGACCTCCGGCGCATCCGACGACGCTCTTCCGACGTCGCCGGTCGCCGATACCGACGTCTCTCCTGACTGACGGACCGTCACGTCGTTCCTTCGGGGACGACAGATGCCGTGCTGCGCGCGCACGTCGATCGCGCGCACCCATCAGACGATCCCATCATCAGTCAGGAGAACGATCATGCGCACGTACATCAAGCGGGCCCTCTGGGGCACGCTCATCGCCGGGGGCATCACGCTCCTCGGTGCGACGGCCGCCAATGCGGCCGAGACGACCGGAGAGGACGGGTTGCTCTCGGGCACCCAGGCGGAGACAGCGATCACCGCCCCGATCACGGTCGTCGGCAACGCGATCTCGGTGCTGGGCGACACTGTCGTCTCCGCACCGGCACCCGCGCCCGCACCGGCACCCGCCCCTGCACCGGCACCCGCACCCGCACCGGCACCCGTCACCAGCGGGTCGGACGGCACGGCATCCGGCACCCAGGCCGTGGTGACCGTGAACCTTCCCGTCACCGTGTCGAACAACGCGGTGAGTCTGGTCGACGACAGCGCCTCGACCAGCGCCCCGGCCGCGGCTCCCCAGACCCCGGCTCCCCAGTCCGGGACACCGGCCGAGGCGCCTCTCGTGACCACGAACGGCGTGGACGGCGTGCTCTCGGGCACGCAGGCGCTCCTCGCGGTCAACGCACCGATCACCGTCACGGGGAACGCGATCTCCCTGCTCGGCGACAGCGCCAGCACCGGTACAGGCACGCAGGGAGCCGCAGCACCGGCACCCGCCACCCCCGCCGACGCAGCCACCTCCGGCGAGGACGGCATCGGCAGCGGCACACAGGTCGTCGCCCCCGTCACGGCACCGATCACGGTGTCGGGGAACGCGATCTCCCTCCTCGGCGACAGCGCCAGCACCGGTACAGGCACGCAGGGAGCCGCAGCACCGGCACCCGCCACCCCCACCGACGCAGCCACCTCCGGCGAGGACGGCATCGGCAGCGGCACACAGGTCACCGCCCCCGTCACGGCACCGATCACGGTGTCGGGGAACGCGATCTCCCTCCTCGGCGACAGCGCCAGCACCGGCACGGGCACGCAGGGAGCCGCAGCACCGGTCACTCCGGCCACCGGCGGGAACACCACCAGTGGTTCCGACGGCATCCTCGGCGGCACCCAGATCACCGCACCCGTCACCGCCCCCGTGGGCGTGACCGGCAACGCGATCTCGCTGCTCGATGACGCGACCGTCACCGGCACCGGCGGGAACACCTCCGCACCGGCCACCCCGACCACCGGCGGCATCACCACCAGCGGTCTCGGCGGCCTCCTCGGCGGCACCCAACTGGCACTGCCGATCAGCCTGCCGATCACGCTCGGCGGCAACGCCATCTCGGTGCTCGGCGAGGCCACGGTGACGGACCCGGGCACGGACCCCGGTACCGACCCGGGAACCGACCCCGGCACCGACCCGGGAACGGATCCCGGCACCGACCCCGGCACGGACCCCGGAACTGACCCGGGAACCGACCCCGGAACGGACCCCGGCACTTCGACCGGTTCCGCCACCGCTTCGGGCGCGGCGTGGACCGGCCAGTCGACGGGGCTCGCGATGACGGGCGGGGGCTCACCGGCAGGACTGATCGTCCTCGCCATGATCCTGCTCGCCCTCGGAGGTGCGGTCCTTCTGCGACGTCGCGGAGCGTCGGCGTAAGGAGAGACGCCGGCGGTGCGGCTGTCCTCGGGGGAGGAGACCCCGCACCACCGGTGCGCCGACGCGTCATCACCCACCCCATTGCGACGGGTTCGTAGCCCCCAGCTCCCCGTCGCCCGACGCCGGCGCAGAATGGGCGGATGCCCCGTGGAAATCCCACCACGGGGCATCCGTCGCGCCCGCGCAAAGCATCCGAGGTCCACTTGTCGGGAGCCTGGGCAGATGCAAGGAGAAAGTAGCCTCGAACGCCGCCTCCGGACGGATTCTCCCGACAGGTGCACCGCCAACCGGCGAGGAGGCAGCGCGGGGCGACGTCAGGGGATGTCGTCGACCTCGCCGTAGGAGATGATCGCCGCGCGATACCGCTCCACGAGGTCACGCCATCCGAACCCCGAGGAGGCTTCGACGCCCGCTTCGGCGATAGCCTCTCGCAGGTGCGTCGGGGACGCGCTTGACCATGGTCACTGCTTCGGTACCGGCTCACGCGTCGCCGCCACCACGGCCGGGGTGTAGCGAGTTCGGCCGCATAAGACCGGCACTGCTGTCGTTCGATGGGCCCGCGGACCATCGACCTCGAGGCCAGTTCCACGCTCTCGCGCTGCTGAGATTCCTCGCCGCCGACGGGACGGACGCCGGCGCCTGGACTAGACGAGCAGGGCGCGCGACGGCGCGGAGTCCCCAGCGAGGACGAACGCGCTCAGCCGCCGGGAGATCTCTTCCGCCTCTGCTTCCTGCCGGTGCAGGAGCTCGTGGGTGAGACGGTCGGCCGGCTTCGGATCCGGCGACGCCTCGAACGACATGGGCAGCGCCGCGCACTGCGTGTGCCCGCACAGCAGATGCGCCAGTTGGTGGACCACGACGTGCAGCCGGTACCACCGCGGGTCGGATTCCCGGAGGAGAATCCGCGCGCGATCACCGTTCACGAGCACGAAGGGCGCGATGCTCGCCCACTCCCCCTCGCCGAGCAGCTCGACCTCGATGTCCACCCCCTGCAGGACCGACACCCGGTCCGTGATGCACTCCACACTTGCGCCGCATTCGACTTCCAGCTCCTCGAAGAGCTGAGTCACTCCGTTTCGTCCGTTCATGAGGCCCCTCCGCCCGATGAGCTCGCACCGTGATCGGCCGAGCATTGCTCCCACTAATGAGACGGGTCGAGGGCACGTCTCATTACGCCGATATATTGGCGACTTTCGTCCAGATCTCTCGCCGAACGTCTAAGCCTCGCCGACCAGGTCAGAGGACGCGCGGAGCGGATACGTGAGGGGCACTACTGAATCTCGGCGGCGCTCCCCACGCGGTCGACCTACCCCGTGTCCTCGTGCGGCCGTGCCCTCACGCCCCGGAGACGCCGAACGCCCCCTCTCCCGAAGGAGAGGGGGCGTTCGAGAACAGCGTTACTTCGCGGCGATGACCTGCAGCGTGATGACTGCAGTGACGTCTTCGTGCAGACGCACGGTCGCCTCGTGGTCGCCGGTCGACTTGATCGGCGAGGTGATGTGCACCTTGCGCTTGTCGATCGACCCCAGGCCGGCGGCTGCGACAGCATCCGCGACGTGGTCGGTCTTGACCGAGCCGAAGAGACGACCCTCCTTGCCGGCCTTGACCGTGAGGCGCACCTTGGTGCCCTCGAGAGCGTTCTTCAGCGCGACAGCGTCGTCACGATCGTGGATCGCGCGTGCCTGACGCGCGGCCTGGATCGATGCGACCTGCTTTTCGCCACCACGGGTCCACGCCGTAGCGAAACCCTGGGGGATGAGGAAGTTCCGGGCGTACCCGTTCTTGACCTCGACCACGTCACCGGCGCTACCGAGCCCGGCGACCTCATTCGTGAGAATCAGCTTTGCCATCTCGATACCCCTTACCGGCCGGCGCCAGCGTAGGGCAGGAGCGCCATTTCGCGCGCGTTCTTGATCGCCGTGGCGATCAGACGCTGCTCCTGCACCGAGACACCGGTGATACGACGGGCGCGGATCTTGCCGCGCTCCGAGACGAACTTGCGAAGGGTGGCGACATCCTTGTAATCGATGACACCGACCCGGATGGACTTCGCGGGAGCAGCGTTCTTCGCGCCCTTCCGCGGCTTGCGGCGGTCGCCGCTCGACTTTCCAGCCATTGTTTTTCCTTAGTGATGAGCGGATGCCGGCCCTGCGGACCGGATCCAGAAGTTGTTCAGAACGGAGTGTCGTCGCCGAAGCTGCCCGGAGTGCTCCAGGCATCCGCGCTGGTCGACGAGCCGGGCGTGGACCACGGCTCCTCCGACACCTGCTGCTGCGCGGGGCGAGACTGTCCGCCGCCGCCACCACCGGCACCGCCGGTCGAGGCCGCGCGCGTGACCTGAGCGGTCGCGTACCGGAGCGAGGGGCCGATCTCGTCGACCTCCAGCTCGATCGCGGTGCGCTGGTTGCCCTCGCGGTCCTGGTAGGAGCGCTGACGCAGACGGCCCTGCGCGATGACGCGCATGCCCTTCGTCAGCGAGCCCGCCACGTGCTCGGCGAACTCGCGCCACACGGATGCACGGAGGAACAGCGCATCGCCGTCCTTCCACTCATTCGCAGCGCGGTCGAAGTTCCGAGGCGTCGAAGCGATGGTGAAGTTCGCCACCGGCAGCCCGTTCTGCGTGTAGCGCAGCTCGGGGTCGGCCGTGAGGTTTCCCACCACGGTGATGACGGTTTCGCCAGCCATGGACGTCAGGCCTTCGCAGCCTTGGCGGCCTTGCGAGCAGCCTTCTCTTCGCTGCGCTTGGCCTCGGAGGCGATCATCGCCTGAGCCTCTTCAGCGCGGAGGACCTTGGTGCGCATGATCTGCTCGTTCAGCTTCAGCTGACGGTCGAGCTCCTGCGTGGCGGCGCTGGTCGCGGTGAAGTTGACGACGGCGTAGATGCCCTCGTTCTTCTTCTGGATCTCGTAAGCGAGACGGCGCTTGCCCCAGATGTCGACGTTCTCGATAGAGCCACCATCGTTGGTGATGACCTTCAGGAACTTGTCGAGCGTCGGGGCGACCTGGCGCTCGTCGATCTCGGGGGTCAGAATGACCATGAGTTCGTACTGGTGCGTCACTTACCCACCTCCTTCGGACTAGAACGGCTCTCGGGACTTTCCCGGGAGCAGGAGGGTGTGTGCACGTGTCTGCCCCAGGATTCCCGATTGGAGTCCGGAAGGCAGACAACCTGGACAGTCTAGCGGATTGCGCCCCGGGCTGCTGAACGGCGGCCGCTGTGCGAAAACGGAGAGCATCCGCGCGTGGAGCGGCGTGTCCGGGCGAGGCACGCCGCCCCGCCCGCGGTTCGTCTCCCAAGAAAAAGCTGGTCGCTGGCGCAGTTGCCTCGATGATTCTCATCGGTGGGTTCCCTGCAGCTGCGCACGCCGCCACGACTTATGCATCGGGAAGTCACTCGTGCCGCTCGGGCGAACAGGTATATGTGCGGATCACCCTCGACAGCTACGGCACCGTGATCGTGGCCGGCGGCAGCCAGCCGATCGGGCAGAAGGGGACTGACTTCTTCATCACGCTCAAGAAAGAACCGCCAGCTGGTCGGTCACTGCCCCGACCGGCATCGCCACCATCAATGACGGTTGTACGGGGATGTGAAGGCGGACACCCCCGACGCGTGACAGCGCCTCGCCACCTCGAGCAATCATGCGGGATGAGCACGATCGATTCGTGCTCATCCCGCGTGAAGATGTTCGGCTATGATTCGCCGTTGGCACGCAGCCGCGTGATTGTGCGTTCATCCTCTTCGAGCTGAGCACGCATTCCCTCGACGGCGAGCGGCGAGAAGCGCTTGACCTGCATGTCGAGGATCACCTCCGTCTGGAACTCGGTCAGGCCACACGCGGAAGCCAATCGCCGGGCAATGTCGTCCCCTGCTCTCGAAGGTGCAGAGCAGATCTCGATCACCCGTGCAGCGTTTTCCGCGGCGTAGATCATCGCGGACACCATCTGCTGTCGACCTACGAGATCTTGAAGTTCACTCATGGCGCCCTACCTTAGCCATCACATCAGACGTCCTCGGCTCGTACCTGCCGCCGTGGACGCACGCCGCCCGCGGTTCGTCTCCGTTTCGGCCGCCCCGTCCTCAAAGGATCAGTACGTGACCGGCGGTACTTCCGCCCACACGGTGCGGTCGTCGACCGAGGGCGCTGCGGGGATGCGTCCGGCCCCATCCGGTTCCGGGATCGCCGCCAGCAGCGCCTGCGTGTAGGGATGCTGCGGTGCGGCCCACAGTGGCGCCGTCGGCCCCGATTCCAGCACGCGACCACCGAACATCACGTGGGTCCGGTCGGCGATGCGTCGCACCACCGCGAGGTCGTGCGAGATGAACAGCATCCCCGCTCCCGACTCCGCGACCAGGTCGCGCATGAGCCGGGCGACGCTCGTCTGCGTCGAGGCGTCGAGAGCGGAGATCGGCTCGTCGGCCACGAGGAGCGACGGCCGCGCAGCCAACGCCCGCGCGATCGCGAGGCGCTGCTTCTGCCCGCCCGAGAACTGGTGGGGGAAGCGCGTGCTGACCTCGGTCGGCAGCCCCACGCGGTCGAGCCATTCATCGACCGTCGATCCGGCCTCGCCGCGGGCCCGTGCCGTCGCGATGCCGTCCGCGATCTGGTCGCCCACACGCCGTCGGGGGTTCAGCGACGTGGACGGGTCCTGGAACACCATCTGGATACCGGTCATCGCGGTCGGTCGACGACGGATGCCGAGCGGTGCGACGGGCACATCGCGGAAACGGACGGCACCGCCCGCGATCTTCTCGATGCCGACGACGGCGCGGGCGAGGCTCGACTTCCCGCTTCCGGACTCGCCGACGAGAGCCACGGTCTCCCCCGCGGCCACGCTGATCGACACGCCGTTCACGGCGACGACGGGCGGATTTCCCGGGTAGCGCACGACCACGTCCTGCGCGTCGAGGACGGCGACCTCACTCATCTGCGGACTCCTGTTCCGGTGCCTCGTCGACCCGCGAGCCCGGCAGGGCCGCGAGCAGCATGCGCGTGTAGTCGTGCTGAGGATCGAGGAAGAGCGTCTCCCGGTCGGCGAGCTCGACGATCCGCCCGTCCTTCATGACGGCCACCCTGTCGGCGATCGCGCTCATCACGCCCAGGTCATGCGTCACGAGCAGCACCGCGAGGTTCCGCTCGACCGCGAGGTCGCGCAGCAGCTTCAGGATGCCGGCCTGCACCGTGACGTCGAGGGCCGTCGTGGGCTCGTCGGCCAGCAGCACCTCGGGGTCGCACGCGAGGGCGCACGCGATCGCGATGCGCTGGCGCTGTCCGCCGGAGAACTGATGCGGATAGCGTTTCAGCGCCTCGGCGGGATTCGGCACCTGCACGGTCTCGAGCAGCTCCACCGCCCGCGCCCGTGCGGCGGCGCCCGTGAGCCCGAGGTGCACGCGCATGTGATCGGTGAGCTGACGGCCGACCGGAAGCTGCGGGTGCAGCGAGGCGGACGGATCCTGGAACACCATGGCGATCCGCTTGCCCCGCACGCGGTTGAGCGCGCGGCGACGCAGGCCGACGAGTTCCTCGTCCCCGAGCAGGATCGATCCCCCGGTGCGCGCCTGCCGCGGCAGCAGCCCCAGCACGGCGAGCGAGGTGAGGGTCTTGCCGGATCCGGATTCCCCCGCGAGCCCCTGGACACGACCCGCCTCGAGTTCGAGCGAGACGCCCTTCACCAGCGGACGGCCGATGTCGATCGTGAGGTCGCGGATGCGCAGGACCGTGGCTCCCTGGGCGCTCATGCCGTCGCCCCCGTCGCCGATGCCGCGTGCTCGTCGGCCTTCTCGTGCGTGATCTCCGCGGTCGGGTCGAGCACGTCGCGCATCGCGTCACCGAGGAAGTTGAACGCCAGCACGACCGTGAGGATCGCGAGGCCGGGGAACACCCCGAGCCACCAGGCGTCGAAGTTCTGCATCGCTGCGGAGATCATCGACCCCCACTCCGCCGTCGGCGGCTGTGCACCGAGACCGAGGAAGGAGAGTCCGGAGAGGAGGAGGATGGCCGCGCCGATGTCGAGCGTGGCGAGGACCAGGATCGGGCCGGCGATGTTCGGCAGGATGTCGACGACCAGCGTGCGCACCGGCGAGTGTCCGAGGAGCCGGCCCGCGATCACGTAGTTCTGCCCGCGCAGCCCCAGCACGATGCTCCGTGTGACACGCGAGTACTGCGGCCAGGACACGACGATGGCGGCGATCACCGCGTTGAAGAGGGAAGGTCCGAGCGAAGCCGCGACCACCATGGCCAGGATCACGGTCGGGAACGCCATGAACAGATCGGTGATGCGCATCAGGGTCTCGTCGACCCAGCCGCCGAAGTACCCGGCGACGGCGCCGATGACCGTGCCGATGATCATGGCGGCGATCACGAGCATGAGCGCGAGCGGAAGGCTCACCGTCGCGCCCGTCATCAGCCGGGAGAAGATGTCGCGGCCGTTGCCGTCGGTGCCGAGGAGCGTGTCGATCCCCGGTGCCTGCAGACGGGGCAGCACCTGCGCGTTCGGCGGATACGGCACCCACCACTGGGCGGTGAAGGCCACGATGACCCAGGCGCCCGCGATGACGGTGCCGATGATGCCGAGCGGGGTGCGCCAGGCTCGGGGCCAGCGGAAGCGGAAGCGACCGGCCGGGGTGGCGGCGGCGATGCGGCTCATGCGATCCTCACTCTCGGGTCGAGCACGCCGTAGAGGATGTCGACGATGAAGTTGATGAGGAGGTAGATGATGCCGACCACGAGACCGACCCCCATGATGCCGGGCAGATCGAGGTTCGCTGCCGAGTTGTACGCGTAGGTACCCAGTCCGGGCCAGGCGAACACGGACTCGACGAGCACCGTGCCCGAGAGCAGGGCTCCGAACGCGACACCCACGACCGTGAGGATCGGCAGCGAGGCGCCCCGCAGGACGTAGCCGACGATCACGCGCATGGCCGGGAGCCCCTTGGCCCGGGCGGCGCGCACGTAGTCGCTCCCCAGGACCTCGAGCACCGAGGTGCGGATGAAGCGGGTCAGCAGGCCGATCGTCACGAGCGAGAGCACCATGACGGGGAGGGCGAGGTGCGCGAGGGCGTCGAAGAACCCGACCGCGTCTCCGTTCAGGAGATAGTCGACCGTGTAGAGCCCGGTCACGCGCGGCGGCGGGGTGATCGACGGCGAGATGCGCCCGGAGCCCGGAGCGATCCGCAGCTCCAGGAAGAAGACGTAGAAGCTGACCAGCGCCAGCCAGAACGTCGGCACGCTCAGGCCCACCAGCGTGACCACGCGGATGACCTGGTCGGTGACCAGTCCGCGACGGTAGGCGGCGAGGGTGCCGAGCACGATGCTCACAGCGAGACTGACGATGATCGCACCGATCGCGATCTCGATGGTCGCCGGCACCGCGGTGGCGAGGTCGCTGGTGACCGGGCGTCCGGTCACCAGCGACGTGCCGAGGTCTCCGCGGAGCAGATTCCCCATGTAGATGAAGTACTGCACGAACAGTGGCTGGTCGAGACCCTGCTCCTTGATGAACGCTTCGCGCGTCGCGGGGTTCTGCGACGCGCCCTCACCGAGCGCGGCCGAGACCGGGTCCCCCGGCACCAGGTTGGTGAGCGCGAACGTGACGATCGTCACGCCCACCAACAGGAGCAGGGAGGTGCCGGCCCGCCGCAGCAGGTATCCGACCAGAGGCGATCGACGCCGCTGCGCCTGCCTCTGCACCGCCACTGTCGTCATGAGGTGTCCGCTCAGCCGGCCGGCGTGATCTCGGCGATGTCCATCTCCCACACGGAGTTGTACACGGCGCCCTTCACGCTGTCGGCGGAGGAGATGTTGCGACCGGGGACGATCATCGGGACGAACGGACCCTCGGCCTGCATGGCCTCGGCGAACTCCGTGAAGGCGGCCGTGCGCTGGTCGGCGTCGGTCGCGGCAGCGGCACCGGCGGCGATCCCGGCGATCTCCGGGTTGGCCTCTGCGGCCCAGCCGGCACGCAGGCCGACCTTCAGCCCCGGACCGAACGGCAGGAAGTTCGCGGAGTCCGCGTAGTCGGGGCCCAGAACCAGAGGCCGAAGCCCTCGGTGCCGTTGACGTAGGCGTCGAGCTCGGTCGCGAACGGCGCGGGGGCGAGGTCGACCGTGATGCCGGCGTCCTTGAGCTGCGCCTGGATGCGCTCGGCGAGCGGCGTGAACTCCACGCCGCCGACCGGGTAGTCGTTCGGGAACTGCAGCTTCAGCGTCTGCCCGGTGTAGCCGGCTTCTTCGAGTGCGGCCGCGCTCTTGTCGAGGTCCTGCTCCACGCCGCTGTCGAGTGCGCCCTCGAATCCGGGCGGGATGACACCGGTCGCCTGCACGGATCCGGCGCCGGCCAGCTCCAGCAGCGCGTCGTAGTCGAGTGCGTAGCGGATGGCCTCGGCGATCTTGACGTTCGCCAGGTCACCGGCGACCGCTTCGGACTGGTTCAGCAACAGGAAGATCGTCTGGCCGGAGGGGACCGAGTCGACCGTGATGCCGTCGCCGAGACCGGCCACCTGGTCGCCGTTCAGGTCCATCGCGACCATGGAGTCGCCGCCCTTGAGGTTGGCGAGCTGGGTGGCGCTCTCCGACACGTTGCGCACGACCACGCGCTTGTAGTCCGATGCCTCGTCGCCGTTGTACTCGTCGTTCTTGGTCAGCACGACCTGCGAGCTGAGGTCGAGGGTGTCGAGCACGAAGGGCCCGGAGCCCGCGGAGGCACCGTCGAGGAACTTCTGCGCCGAGTCGGTGCCGTCGGTGGCGCCGCCGTTCTCGAGCACGACATCGGAGTTGACGATGCCCAGGGCGGGGTTCGCGAGGATCGCGGGCAGCTGCAACAGCGGGGTCTCGGAGGTGAAGCGGATCGTCTTGTCGTCGACCTCGGTGATGGTCAGGCCGCCCAGGAGGAAGTTCGGCTTGGCGTCTTCCATGCCCTGGATGCGCTGCAACGAGAAGACGACGTCCTTGGCCTCGATCGGCGTCCCGTCGGAGAAGACGCGGTCACCCTCGAGCGTGAACGTGAACTCGGTGGCCTCGTCGTTCTGCTCCCACGAGGCGAGCCCGGGAACGGGGGTCGAGACATCGGAGCCCTCGAAGTCGACGAGGGTCTCGTACAGTGCCTTCGCGATCATGTTGCCGGTCGGGTCGTAGGTGTGACCCGGGTCGGTGGTCTCGATCGAGAACGCGGTGTCGATGACGAGGGAGTCGGAGCCGGAGGAGTTGTCGCCGTTGTTGGCGGAGTTCCCTCCCGAGCATCCTGCGAGCGCGAGGAGCGCGACGGCTCCGAGCGCGATGACCGGCGTGATACGGCGTGACGACATGAGGGCCTCCAGAGGCGAGGAGTACATTCGGGTGAGTCGCCACCGATGTGGACGACCGTGGATCAGATTCGCATCATATGCGACGATGTGTCCAGCAAGAGTGGGTCACCTCGACACGCTCTGTCCAGAACCTCAACCGTGAGGAACAATATGTCCAGCAAGGATGCGGAACACTCGAAGCATTCTGGACGAAGTGCTGCCCCTTTGGACGAGACGGCATACAGAATCCTCGAAGTCCTCCGGGATAACGGTCGCGTCTCGATCGCGGCGCTCGCCGAGAAGATCGGAATATCGCGCGCGAACGCCTACACCCGGGTCGAGTCGCTGGTGCACGACGGCGTCATCACGGGATTCACGGCGCGTGTCGATCAGGCGAAGGCGGGGCTCTCGATCGGAGCGCTGGTGTTCGTCACCGTGATGCCCCAGGCCTGGGCGTCGTTCCGCGAGCGGGTACTTGAGATGCCCGACGTGGAGTGGTGCGCCATCACGACCGGCGAGCACGATGCCATGCTGCTGATCCGCGCGGTCGACGTCAGCGGCGTGCACGAATTCTCGACCGGGGTGATCGCGCAGCTTCCCGAGGTGCGAACGGTCGTCAGCGTCGTCGTGCTCGACGAGGTGATCCGCCGGCCCTATCTGCTGCCGGGAGACCTGCCCGAGCGCGACACCGAGATCCCGCTCGGGATGACGCGCTGGACACCGGCCTCACCCGGACGCGACACGTTGCCGCCGCGCTGAGGCCGGCTCGACGTCAGGCTGCGATCTCCTCGCACACGCTCAGCTGCGGGAGTCCGTGCATCTCGTAGTGCTCGACCAGACGGATGCCACCGTCGTCGGTGAGCTCGAGCTCGCTCTCGCCGTCTCCGGTCACGACCGTGCCGTCGGCCTTGAGCACGTGCACGAACGACACCCAGATCGTGTCACCGGTGCGGGTGCCCACGAACTTGCCGAACGTGACCGTGTCACCCTCGTACCCGCCCCAGATCGCGCCGTCGCGCTCGAAGTATTCGAAGATGCTCGGAGATTCCGGGTCGACCGCCGAGGTGGTGGACGAGATCATCCGGAAGCGGCGGCCGTCGAGGGAGGGGAGGGTTGCAGTCGCAGTCACACCCTCGATTATGGGGGATCCCGCCACGAGTCGTCCGTGCGAGCATCGGAGGCACTGCCCCCGGGTAGCGTGGTGGCATGGAGTGGATTTCCGATCCCTCGGCGGGGGCATGGCTGCGCGAGCGGCTCGACGCAGGTCACGAGACGATGCACGGGGTGGTCCCCCGCGGCTATGCCGCCTACGCCCGGGTGCTGCATGCCGCCATCGCCCGGACCCTGCCGGATCGCGCGGTGCCGACGGCCGAGGAACTGGTGCGGATGCCCGAGGCGGAGCATCAGGCCCTCGTCGCCCGGTTCGTGGATGAGCCCGTCACCTGGGCGCAGACGGCAGCCGCGTTCGGCACGGTCCTGCATCCGCTCGCGCAGTGGCAACGGATCGTGCGCACCCCCGCGGATGGCGACTGGGGCGTCAGGATCGCCCCCGACGGCCGCGAGTTCTCGGCCCCGATCGAGGGGGAGCTCGACCCGGATCTCGTGGCGGCCGTCGCCGAACATCTCGCCGATCACACGCAGACCCCTGACGCCGGGGTCGCAGCGCTCTGGGAGGGACGAGGCGGCCTGCTCGGGTTCGTCGGCATGTCGCCTTCTCGGACGTTCCTGACCTTCTCGGACGACCCGAACCATCAGGCGATGCTCGATCGCAGCACGAACGATCCGTTCAACAACGTCTTCCGCAAGCCCACGTGGCAGGAGGGCATCCTGTCTCGCGAGATCTCCGAGGGGCCACGCCTTCAGCTGACCGACCGGGGCCACGTGCTGTTCTCCGCCGCCCCGCGCGCCTTCGCCGACCCGGACTGGATCCTGCATGTACCCTGGCGCGATCACGCGGCCGAGGAGCACGGGTTCCTGCTGTCGGCCCAGAGTCCGAGCATGCTGTGGCCGGAAGACCGCTCGTGGGTCCTGGTGAGCGAGGTCGACTTCGATTCGACGATCGTGGCCGGCTCGTCCGCCCTGATCGACGCGATCTGCGCGGACGAACGCCTGGAGGCCCTGCCGATCCCCGAGGGTGCCGCGCTCACGTGGGATGCCGACACGGTGAACCGGTGACCCCGCCGCAGCTGAGCTTCGACCCTCGGCCGCTCACCGAGCCGGTCGACGCAGCATCGGTGCGCGCGTTCGCCGCGGAGCTCCGTTCCCGCCGCACTGCAGGCATGTCGGCGTCCACCGTCATCGGCATCGCGGTGGCGGTGATCGCCGCGGTGGTGATGATCCCGATCTTCGTGAGCGTGGTGCTGGCGCTCGCGTCCTTCGACGGCTCTCCCGCTACCGCCGCCATCCCGCTGGTGCTCATCCTGCTCCTGCTCGCGGCAGTGGGGGTCATGATCTGGCTGAGCGTGCGCAACGCCCAGGCGACGCGGTACCGACTCGATCGCTTCGCCCGGGCGAACGGCATGTCGTACGAGCCGAAGATCGTCGATCCGCCTCTTCCCGGCATGATCTTCAGTCTCGGCCGCGCGCGCCAGTCGACCGATCTGATCCGGGGCACCCGGCCACGTTTCGTCGAGTTCGGCAACTACCAGTACACGGTGCAGTCGGGGAAGAACTCGACGACCTACCGCTGGGGCTACGTCGCCGTGAAGCTCGACGTGCCGCTGCCGAACATCGTCCTCGACGCCAAGGGGAACAACGGTTTCGGGTCGAACCTGCCCGCGTCGTTCCAGAAGGCGCAACGCTTGTCGCTCGAGGGCGACTTCGACCAGCACTTCACCCTGTACTGCCCCGCCGGGTACGAGCGCGACGCCCTGTACCTGTTCACGCCCGACATCATGGCGCGGTTCATCGACAACGCCGCCCAGCTCGACGTCGAGATCGTCGACGACTGGCTGTTCCTCTACACGCAGCGGAAGGTATCGACCCTCGATCCCGCCACCTGGGCCTGGCTGTTCGGCGTGGTCGGCGCGCTGCTGACCAAGTTCGATCAGTGGGCGCGGTGGCGTGATGACCGGCTGATCGCGGAGAATCCGGGGGCCACGGCATCCGCCGCCCCGCCGAACCAGGCACTCCCCTTTGCACCACCCGCGGGCCTGCTCACACCGCCGCCGGGCGTCGCGCCGCAGGGGCGGCGTCTGAAGCGCGGCGGAACCTGGGTGCCGATCATCATCGTGATCGGGTTCATCGCGTTCTGGATCGTGAGCCGGATCATCTGACGCAGAACCGAGTGTGGGGGTGGGTGCCGGCTGGGGACCGAACTCCCACCCCATCCCCCCTCGGGATCGAAAGAAGATCGACTCTCCCTCCGCATGGCGGCTGAGCCGCCCCGCCCACGGTCAGCTGGGGACTGACGCTGCTGGGCGTATACCGAAATGGTATACCGCGAGAGGTTGCAACACGTTGCATCCATGCGTCGGAATGCGCTTTCTTCGAGGCGTCAGCGCAGCGAGCCGGTGAGGAAGAGATCGACGGCTCTCGCGACCGGTGGCGGGTCGCGCTCGACGCCCAGAAGCGCCGAGTTCAGCGGTGCCCCCACCACCAGCCAGGTGAACTCGCTCGCGAGCGCGTCGGCATCGTCGACCTGCAGCCCGTGGACGTCCGCCAGGTGCGCCAGCGCCTTCGCGAGGTCATGGATGTTCGTGTCCCAGCTCTGTGCCAGATAGTCCCGCGCCACCTCGGGCTGCGCGGCCGCCTCGGCGATCACCAGGCGGCGCATCGCGACCACGGGAGGACTCAGGATCCCCGCCCGCATGGTCTCCCCGAGGGACACGAGACCCTGCCTCAGGTCCTGGCTCGCCGTGAGCTCCTCGAGTGCGGGCGTCATGGCATCCCTGCCGGCGCGCGCCCACTGCCGAACGGCAGCGGCGTACAGCGCGGACTTGGAGGAGTGCTCCCGATAGAGCGAGGCCTTGGAGATGCGCGCCCGTTTCGCCACCTCATCCATCGAGGCTCCGGCGTAGCCGTACTCGAGGAAGACCTCGCGGGCGGTGTCGAGCAAGGCGTCCCCGGTGCGACCGGCCGGGCGTCCGGGTGCACGAGTCGTCGCAGTCATGAGTCAAGTTTAGTACTTGACAGTACCGTCGGGTCGACCTACATTGAGTACCATCAAGTACTAAAGGAGCCGGACATGATCGTCCTCGCAATCTCCCTCGCCACGGTGGCCTCGTTCATCGCCAGTGCCGTGCTCTACGCCATGCCCCCGGTGGCCGCAGTCATCTCGAGGACGAGCACTCCTCGCCCCGGCCTCCCGATGGCCGCGCAGATGGCCTCCGTCGTCCTGCGGAGCCTCATCGTCTCGTGCCTCGTGGCAGGCCTGATGCTCGCAGCCGAGTGGCACGGCGCCGGAAGCGGAGCCCTCCTGGGTCTGTCGCTGTGCGCCCTCCCCCTGGTGCTGCTGATGGGTGGCGTCGTACACGAGAACACCGCACTGCCCGCGGCTGGAATCCACCTGCTCGACTGGATCCTCAAACTCACCATCATCGGCGCGATCGTCGGATCGTTCCTCTGATCGAGAACGGAGAGAGACATGACCACCACCCCACTCGACATCACCTTCACGGCCACGCTCGGCAAGGTGCGCGAGGGAGACACCTGGACCTGCGTCCAGCTCGACGGCTCGGCGACGATCTTCGGCACCCGCGGTCTCGTCAAGGTCGTCGGCACCGTCAACGGCGAGCCCTTTCGCGGGGCGTTCATGGCTCTCGGTGACGGGACGCACAAGCTCCCCGTCTCGGCCGCCATCCGCAAGCGCATCGGCAAGACCGACGGCGATGACGTGACCGTGCACCTCACTGAGCGTCTCAACGGCTGACACCGTCCGCGTCGGCGCGCCCCTCACCGTCGCACGTCTCGACGCGACTGCCCCCTCCCCGCCGAGACTTCGGCCAGGACGCGATCGAGCGCGCGTCCTGCATCGGCATCGCGCATGGCGGCGCCGATGCGTTCCGCGTTCGCACGGAAAGCGGGCTCCGACAGGACACGCTCCACGGCACGGGAGACCTGAACCGGCGTCGCGTTGGTCGTGCGCAGGTTCACCCCGGCACCCGACCACCCGACGCGCGCCGACACCTCGACCTTGTCTTCGGTCTGGCCCGCGACCACGAGCGGGATCCCGTGCGCGAGCGCCTGCTGGACACCGCCGTAGCCACCGTTGGTGACCAGCACGTCGACCAGCGGGAGCAGGCGGTCGTAGGGCAGATACTCCGCCACGCGCACGTTGTCCGGCAGCGTGATCCCCAGGGCGTCGACCGGTCGTCCGCCCGTGGTCACCACCACGAGGACATCGGAGCCCGCGAGCGCCGTGACCGTCGGGAGGACGAGCTGCCCGAAGTCGGAGTTGGCGATCGTGCCCTGGGTGACATGCACCACGGGACGGGATCCGTCGAGATCGGGCCACCACTCCGGCACGCCTGCCGTCGACGTCACGGCCGGCAACGGTCCCGCGAAGTGCACGGTCGCGGGCAGGTCGGTGCGCGGGTACTCGAACTCGGGCACGGTGAACTGCACGTAGGCGTCTGCGCGGCCGGCCCAGTCGAGCACGAAACCGCCGAGCTCACGGCCGACCGTGCGGCGCGCCATCTCGTCGGCCTCCTTCTGCACGCCCCCGAAGATCGCTCTCTCGGCGATCACACGCAGGGCGGCGTTGCGGAGGCGACCGAACGGCCCCGGGATGGGCGCGGCCCCGAGGCCGAACGGCGCCGTGTCCCTGCTGCGCACTCCGAGCGGGAAGATGCCGAGGACGACGACCGGCGGCCGTTCGTGGACGGGCATCAGCTGCAGGAGAGCACCCCCGACGAAGAGCGGCTCCGTGAGGACGGCATCGACCGGGTGGGCGTCGAGCTCGGCCTGGACGGCAGCGAGCTGCGCCGCGCCAGGACGCACGAAGAGAGTGCTCATGTCGAACCGCAGCGCGGCGGGGCCGGTGAGTCCCGCACGCTCCGGGAACGACCCGTCGGCGTCGTCGAGGTCGACGTCCGCCTCGGCAGGCAGAGCGAGGAAGCGTGCGCCTGCATCGGCCACCCGCTCGGCGTAGCGGCTGCTCGTGAGGAAGCTCACCTCGTGGCCGCGGGAGAGGAGGTGGCGCGCGACCTGCAACAGCGACAGGACATGACCGTGAGCCGGTGTGCAGGTGAGGAGGTAGCTGGACATGCCGAGCCCTTTCGCTAAGATTGAATGTACCGTCGTAGTATTCATAACACCGACAGGAAAGTCAATGGTTGAGATCGCTCCCCGCGCCTATCGATCCGAGTTGCGTGCACGCCAGGCGCTGGAGACCCGCGAGCGCATCGTCTCCGCATCCGCCCGCCTGTTCGCCACGCAGGGCTACCAGGCGACCACGATCGCCGCGATCGCACGCGAGGCAGGGGTCTCGGCCGAGACCGTGAAGACGACGGCATCGAAAGCCGAGCTGCTCATCGCCGCTTTCGAGGTCACCTTCTCCGGCTCGGAAGGAGCGGAGACGCTCGCCGACACCGAAGTCGCGAACGGACTCTTGGACCTGCCGGACGACGTCTTCCTCGATACCGTGCTGACGCAGATCACGACCGCGAACGCGCGCGGACACGGCTTGTGGACGGTGCTGCTGGGGGCTGCGCTGTCGGATCCCGTCGTCGACGAAGCGCTCCGCCGGATCCTCGAGCACCGCAGCGCGGACTACCGGGGGCTGGTTTCGGAACTGCGCCGCCGCGACCTCGCCTCACCGGACATCGACGACTCCGCAGTCGCCGATGCCCTGTCGTTCCTGCTCTCCCCCGAAAGCTACCAGCAGCTGGTCACGCAGTCGGGGTGGACGAGTGAGCGCTACGCCGAGTGGCTCCGCCGCGCGGTGCACGCCGAGATCGCCGCCAGGAGCTGACCAGCCGCCGTCCATCGTGTAGAGGTTCCCTCGAGGACCCACCCCCTTCTTCGAGGAGGAAGCTCGATCGTCGTACGCTGCTATACATGTTGCGAAGAGGGTTGTCAGCGTGTCAGAAAGATCGATGAATCTGCAAGCCGACGCCCGTGGACCGATCATCCGTCCGCGTGTTTCGAGTGACATGGCCGAATGCGCCGAGGTCCTCCGCGCAGTTCACCTGCGGGATTCGTACCCGGTCAACTGGCCCGCGGATGCCGAGAGCTGGCTCGCGGAAGTTGAGTCCGCGTGGGTTGCGGAGATCGACGGTCGGGTGGTTGGGCACGTCGCCGCGACGATATCGGACGACGACGCGAGGGTGGTGACCGTCGAACGGCTCTTTGTCGCACCTTCGGTCAATGGCCGCGGGATCGGAGCGCTATTGCTTGATGTGGCCACGGCCCATGGTGATGCGGAACTGGCGCTCCTCGCAGTGGCGGATAACGGCCACCACGCCCAACGCCTCTACCGCGAACGCGGCTGGTCTCTTCGCTCGCGCACACCGATCACCTGGGGCGGCTCGGACGCATCGAGTCTGCTCTGGTATGAGCTTCGCCGGAACGTCCGCGAGGATCCTGGCTCCGGTTGATTCCTGATCCAGGTGAGCCAACCGGTCGCAGCCCTCGCTCGACCACCGCGTGAGCGGTCGCACGCAGGGTTGGTCGTCTCGTACCTCACCGCGCCGACCAGCCACCGTCCATCGTGTAGCTCGCGCCCGTCACCATGCCCGCGGTATCGCCGGCGAGCCAGAGTGCGAGTGACGCGACCTCATGCGGTTCGACGAGCCGCTTGATCGCCGACTCGGTGAGCATCACGGTCTCGAGCACCTCACTCTCCGGGATGCCGTGCACCCGGGCCTGGTCGGCGATCTGCTTCTCGACGAGCGGCGTGCGCACGTAGCCGGGATCGATGCAGTTGCTCGTCACCCCGCGGGTGCCGCCTTCCAGCGCCGTCACCTTCGACAGGCCCTCCAGGCCGTGCTTCGCCGCGACATAGGCCGACTTGTAGGCGGAAGCGCGCACGCCGTGCACGCTCGACACGTTGATCACCCGCCCGAACCCCCGCTCGTACATCCCGGGCAGAGCGGCCCGGATGAGGAGGAACGGCGCTTCGAGCATGAGGCGCAGGATGAACGAGAACCGCTCCGGCGCGAAGTCCTCGATCGGGCTCACGTGCTGGACGCCGGCGTTGTTGACGAGGATGTCGACGTCGAGGTGCGCGTCGGCCAGCGCTGCGACATCCGACAGATCGATGTGCCACGCCTCTCCCCCGATCTCCGCGGCGAGCGCCTCCGCCGCCGTGCGATCGATATCGGCCACGATGACCCGCGCGCCCGCCGTGGCGAAGGCTCGGGCGCACGCCGCGCCGATCCCGCTCGCGCCGCCGGTGACGAGAGCCCTGCGTCCGTGCAGATCGGTCATGTCGTGCTCCTCCGTGGTTCAGGCCGCGGCGGTGCGCGCCGCGTCCGCGTCGTCGATCGACTGCAGCGAGATGCCCTTGGTCTCCCGCAACGACAGCACGGCGACGGCGGTGACGACGCACGCGATGACGATGTAGATCGCGATCGGCAGCCAGGAGCCGAAGTCGCGCAGCCACTGGATCGCGAGGATCGGTGCGAGCGATCCGGCGAGGATCGCCGTGACCTGGGATCCGAGCGAGACGCCGGAATAGCGCATGCGGGTCGGGAAGAGCTCGGCCATCACCGCGGGTTGCGGCGCGTACATGAACGCGTGGAAGCAGAGCCCGACCGTCACCGCGAGCACGATCAGCACCGGGTTGAGGGTGTCGAACAGCGGGAAGGCGAAGAACGCCCAGGTCGCGCTGAGGATCGCACCGGTCAGGTATACCGGCTTGCGTCCCCAGCGATCGGCGAGACGCCCGAGCTGCGGGATGATCGCGAAATGCACCACGTGCGCGATGAGCAGAGCGAGCAGAAGCTGACTCGTGTCGTACTCGTGCACCGTCTTCAGATACACGATCGTGAAGCTCACCACGATGTAGTAGACGATGTTCTCGGCGAAGCGGAGTCCCATCGCCTGGAGGAGACCCTTCGGGTAGCGGCGCAGCACCTCGACGACGCCGTAGGACGTGGCCTTCTCCGCCTCGACCTGTGCCTTCGCTTCGAGGAAGATCGGCGCCTCCTCGACGTGACGACGGATGTAGAAGCCGACCAGGACGATCACGGCCGACAGCCAGAAGGCGATGCGCCACCCCCACTCGAGGAAGGCGTCGGAGGTCATCACCCAGGAGCTCACGAGGAGCACGAGCGTGGCGAGCAGATTGCCCACCGGCACGGCGGCCTGCGGCCAGCTCGACCAGAAGGAACGGGAGCGGTCGGGACTCTGCTCGGCGACGAGAAGCACCGCGCCGCCCCACTCACCGCCGACCGCGAACCCCTGGAGGAAGCGCAGCGCGACCAGTAACGCCGGGGCCCAGTAGCCGATGCTCTGGAACCCGGGCAGGCACCCCATCAGGAACGTCGCCGCGCCCACGATGATGATCGTCGCCTGCAGCGTGGGCTTGCGGCCGAACCGGTCACCGATCTGCCCGAAGACGATGCCACCGAGCGGGCGGGCGATGAAACCGACCGCGTAGGTGACGAAGGCGGCGATGATGCCGTCGAGCGGGGAGCCGGTGGCTGGGAAGAAGTAGGTGCCGAAGACCAGGCTCGCGGCCGTGGCGTAGAGGAAGAACTCGTACCACTCCACGACCGTGCCGGCCATGGAGGCCGCGACGACGCGCTTGAGCTTCGAGGTCGGGGCCGAGGGGGCGGCGGGGGCCGCGCTCACTGAGGATGTCATGTCTGTCTCCTTCGGGTGTCGCCGGTGACACCCGCGTCCCAGTGTCAGGCACCTGCGGCTTTGCAACAACGCCCAGTGCTGCACATCGCATGTGCATAATTGCAGAATGGATGCCGCCAAGCGCCCCCGTGCCGATGATCTGCTCGTCCTCCTCGCAGTCGCGCGCACCGGGCGCTACACCAGTGCCGCCACGCATCTGGGCCTCGACCACACGACGGTCGCCCGGCGCATCGCGGCCCTCGAGGACGCGCTCGGCGGTCGCGTGGTCGCGCAGTCCGCGACGGGATGGGAGCTGACCGACCTCGGCCGATCCGCCGCGGAGACGGGAGGCCGTATCGAAGCCGCGCTGTCTCAGCTCGACAGCGGCGCCGAGACCCCCGATCCGGTCTCGGGAGTCGTCCGCATGTCGGCCACCGATGGCTTCAGCGCCTACATCGCGGCTCCCGCGGTCGCCGCCCTCCGCATCGCGCATCCGCGGCTCACGGTCGAGATCGTCGCGGCGACCCGGCGCGCTGCCGAGCATCGCGCCGGGCTCGATCTCGAAGTGGTGGTGGGAGCTCCGCAGACGCGTCGCGCACACGCGGTGAAGCTCGGCACGTACACGCTGGGCATGTACGCATCCCGCGACTACCTCGCTCGGGCCGGAACACCGAGCACCGCCGCCGATTTGGAGCAGCACCACCTGGTCTACTTCGTCGACTCGATGCTGCAGGTCGATGCCCTCGATCTGCCCCGTCGACTCGTCCCCCGCATGCAGGACGGCCTCACCTCGACCAATGTCTTCGTGCACGTGGAGGCGACGCGCGCAGGTGCCGGCGTCGGGCTCCTCCCCTGTTTCGCGGCCGACCGCCATGCCGACCTCGTGCGACTGCTGCCCACGGTCTTCGCCGAGAAGCTTCCGTACTACCTGGTCGCCCGTCCGGAGTCGTTGCGTCTGCCCGCCGTCTCCGCCCTCGCCGCAGCGCTGCGCGCCCAGACGCGCGCGTCGAAGGCGATGCTCGACGGCGTGAGCGGCTGAGGTCGGTCACGCCGAAAGCGTCGCCCTGGCATCCTGGGCGAGGAGGAACAGCGAGCGCTGCGCTCCGGGGAACCGTTCGAAACCGAAGCGCTCGTAGAACGGCACGACCTCATCGTTGATCGCGTGCACCAGGATGGCACGCACGCCGATGGCGTCTGCGGCTTCGAGCGCACGCATGGTCGCGTGCTGCAGGAGGGAGACGCCGAGGCCGCGTCCTGCGTACTCGCGGTCGACGGCGAGGCGACCGAGCAGCACGATGGGAACGGAGACGGGCATTCCGACCGCGAGGGGCGGAGGTCCGTCGCCACGGTCCAGCGCACTCGACGAGAGGCAGTAGTACCCCGCGACCCTCCCCTCCCGCGTCACCGAGACCATCGTGCGGGAAGCACCGCTCTTCTCGTTCGAGCGGGCCCGTCCTCGCAACCAGCTGTCGAGACTCTCCTCCCCACAGCGGAAATCGGACAGCTTGTCGCCGGCCGCGAGAGGCCGGGGTGTGCGGAACTCAGTCAACGAAGACGGATTCCCGTCTCAGCAGCTCTCGCAGACCCTCGACCGTGCGAGGCGGGCGTTCCATGACCTCGATGAAGGCATCGAACCGGACAGCATCGACGCGCAATCGACGTTCGCGTTCGATGACCTCCTGCGCCCGCTCCACCAGCACCGATGCCGAGAAGTCCGTCACGGTGCGGCCCTCGATAGCGGCTGCCTCTTCGATCGTCTCCTTCTGGTCGGCCGTGACTCGGAATTCCAGGCGGGCGCTCTTCAGCGGCGTGGTGGAAGTACTCATGAGGAGAGTGTACGGCAGATACCCGTACAGGGGTCCTCGGAATGGAGAGTGCGTCCCCCAGCGTTACCCCGGGTGACGAGGCCGACCCCGCCGCCTTCTCCATGCAAGAGAATTGAAAGTGATGCCTGAACGCGAAGAACACACCCACTGGCAGGCCGAGCGCCGCGCCGCCGTCACCTCGGCGACCGGCAACCTCGCCCTGATCGAGACCCGTTGGACCGGCGAGCGCCCCGACCTCGAGGCCGAACAGCGCGCCGCGGCCGACACGGTCACGGTGACACCGATCGAGCGCACGAACATCGAGACCGGTGAGGCCGAGCATGGGCTGCGCGTCTGGGACGCCGATGCCCCCGCCATCCGCGCCTTCGACCGCATCGACACCTACGAGTACGACCCGGCCTGGGTGCTCGAAGGGCACTTCACCCCGGTCTCCGGCGACCGCCGCGTGTCGTTCGAGCACATCCGCGACAACGGTGGCACCCGCGACCTGGTCGTGCCGGGCGACATCCGCCTCGAGCTCGCGGGCCAGGAGTACACCCTGGCCGCGTTCGACGACGGCGGCACGCTGCTGCTCGTCTTCGGCGACGAGACGAACGGCGCGGAGACCTACGGATCCGGACGGTTCCTGTTCGTGCAGCTGCGGGATGACGAGGGCTCGGTGGTCCTCGACTTCAACCGCGCGTTCGTGCCGCCGTGCGGTTTCAGCGCCCAGTACAACTGCCCGCTGCCGCCGGCATCCAACCGCTTCCCCCTGCCCATCCGAGCAGGCGAGAAGAACGTCGTGTTCCGCGACGGCTTCGACATCTACGCGGCGTGACGCCGCACACTCTCACCCTGGAGCACTCATGAGAAGAACCCGCATCCTCGGCGCGCTCGGCGCCGTCGCCACGCTCGCGCTCGTGGCTGGCTGCGCGTCGGGCACGAGCGACGACGCGACCGCGAGCGAAGACGCCACGATCTTCATCGGGTCGCTGTACGAGCCGACCAACCTGAGCAACACGCAGGGCGGCGGGCAGGGCGTGACCGAGGCTCTGGCCGGCAACGTCTACGAGGGCCTGTACCGGCTGACGGATGACGGTGAGGTCGAACCTCTTCTCGCCGAAGACGCCCAGGTGTCCGACGACGGCCTGACCTACACGATCACGCTCCGCGACGACGTGACCTTCCACTCGGGCGACCCGCTCACCTCCGCCGACGTGAAGTCGAGCATCGAGGCCGTCACCGCCGAAGATTCCGTGTCGGCCCGCAAGTCGAGCTTCACGACGATCGCCGACATCGCCACCCCCGACGACAGCACCGTCGTGTTCACGCTGTCGCAGCGGTCGATCTCGTTCCTGTACAACCTCAGCTACGTCTGGATCGTGAACGACGAGGCCGGCGACATCACGAGCACGGAGGACGGCACCGGCCCCTACACGCTCGACGAGTGGAAGAAGGGTTCGACCCTCACCCTCCAGCGCTGGGACGACTACTGGGGCGAGCCCGCCAAGAACGGCGAGGTCGTCTACACGTACTTCACCGACGCGACGGCCGAGAACAACGCGCTCCTCACGGGTGAGATCGACGTCATCACCAGCGTGCAGAACCCGGACTCGCTGACGCAGTTCGACTCCGACGACTATGTCGTGAGCGAGGGCACCTCCACCACGAAGGAGCTGCTCGCCTTCAACGACCGCGTCGCTCCTTTCGACGACACTCGCGTGCGCAAGGCGGTCTACTCCGCGATCGACACGAAGAAGCTGCTCGAATCGATCTGGGGTGACTACGGCACGCTGATCGGCTCGATGGTGCCGCCCACCGATCCCTGGTACGAGGACCTCACGCAGGTCAACCCCTACGACGTCGACCTCTCGAAGAAGCTGCTCGCGGAGGCGGGCTACGCCGACGGCTTCACGTTCACGCTCGACACCCCGAGCTACGACCCTCACCCCGCGGTGGCGGAGTTCCTGCAGTCGCAGCTCGCCGAGGTCGGCATCACGGTCGAAATCAACACGATCAGCGCCGACGAGTGGTACACGAAGGTCTTCAAGGAGCAGGACTTCCAGGCCACGCTGCAGGAGCACGTGAACGACCGCGACGTGGTCTGGTACGGCAACCCCGACTTCTACTGGGGCTACGACGACGCCGATGTGCAGCAGTGGGTCGCCGACGCCGAGCAGGCCGCGACGACCGACGAGCAGACCGCTCTTCTCAAGAAGGTCAACGAGAAGATCGCCGCCGATGCCGCGAGCGTATGGTTGTACCTGTACCCGCAGATCGTGGTCGCCTCGAGCGACCTCAGCGGGTACCCGGTCAACGGCCTGAACTCGCAGTTCTTCGCCTACGACATCGTCAAGTCCTGACGTGCGTGGGGGATGCCGCGCGTCGGCATCCCCCACGTCATCCTGAGAAGCCATGCTCGCCTACCTCCTGCGCCGCCTCGCGTTCCTCGCGGTGTCGCTCGTCGTCGCGATGGTCGCGATCTTCGTGCTGCTGCGTCTTCTCCCCGGCGACCCGGCCAACGCGCTGCTCTCGGTGAACGCCACCCCCGAGCAGATCGCCGCCGCGCGCGCCCAGGTCGGCTCGGACCAGCCCCTGCTGCAGCAGTTCACCACCTGGGCGGGTCAGCTGCTCCGCTTCGATCTCGGTGAATCGTTCCTGAGCTCCCGTCCGGTCGGACCCGACATCGCCGATCGGCTCGCCGTGACGCTCCCGCTCACGCTCATCGCCTTCACCCTCGCGCTCCTCGTCTCACTCGTGATCGGTATCACCGCGGCCGTCAAGTCCGACCGCTGGTACGGGATCGCGCTGTCGGGGTTCGCGCAGCTCGGCGTCGCTGTCCCCGTGTTCTGGGTCGGCGTCGTGCTCGTCTGGGTGTTCGCGCTCGGTCTCGGCGTGCTGCCCTCCGGCGGGTTCCCCCGGAAGGACTGGGAGGATCCGGCGGATGCGCTCCGCTCGCTCGCGCTGCCCATTCTCACCATCGTGATCGTCATGAGCGCCTCTCTCAGCCGCTACGTCCGCTCGGCGACACTCGACGTGCTCGGAAGCGACTACCTGCGCACCGCGCGCGCCGGAGGTTCCGGCATGGGGGAAGCGCTGCTCCGGCACGGCGTGCGCAACGGGGCGGTGCCCGTGGTCGCGGTCCTCGGCATCGAACTGTCGACCACGCTCCTCGGCGCGGTGGTCGTCGAGAGCGTCTTCACACTTCCCGGGCTCGGCAGCCTGCTGCTCTCGGCCATCGAGCAGCACGATTTCCAGGTGATCCAGGGCGTCCTCGTCGTCAGCACGCTCTTCGTGCTGCTGGTCGGGTTCGCCGCCGACATCGTGCAGCGTCTGATCGATCCGCGCCTGCGCACGAGCGTTTCGGGGAACCGATGAGCCGCGTCGCCGAACAGCTGATCACCGCCTCCGTACCCGTGCGCCGGCGGCCGAAGGCGACCCTGGTGATCGGGATCGTCCTCACCGGCGTCATCGTGCTGATCGCGCTGGTCTCCCTGTTCTGGCTGCCCTATCCGCTCGCCGACACCAGTGGAGGCCGGCTCGAGGGCCCGAGCGCACAGCACCTCCTCGGCACCGATCGACTCGGCCGCGACCTGTTCTCGCAATTGATGTGGGGCGCACGGATCGCGCTCATCGTCGGCACGGGCGCGGTCGCGATCGCCGCGGTCCTCGGGACGATCATCGGCCTTCTCGCCGCGTTCGCCCGCCCCTGGGTCGACGACACCCTCTCCGCAGGCCTCGACGTGGTGATCGCGTTCCCCGTGCTGCTGCTGGCGATGCTGGTCGTCGCGGTGCAGGGAGCGTCGCTGTGGTCTGCGGTGCTCGCGATCGGCCTGGCGATGTCGGCGGTCGTGGCGCGACTCACGCGTATCCTCGCGCGCCGCGTGCTGCAGGAGCAGTACATCACCGCCGCGCGCACGAGCGGCACCGGCGTGCTCGGGATCGTGTTCCAACACGTGCTGCCGAACATCGCACCCACCCTCGCCGTGAGCCTGGCGCTGCAGTTCGGTGCCGCCGTGCTGGCCGAGGCGAGCCTGTCGTACCTCGGGCTCGGGGCACCGCCGCCCAACGCTTCGTGGGGACGGATGCTGCAGGAGGCGCAGGGCACCGTGCTCACCGCACCCGTCGGTGCCATCGCTCCCGGAGTCGCGATCATCGCGCTCGTGCTCGGTGTGAACTTCCTCGCCGATGGTCTGCGCGACCTCGCCGACCCGACCCGAAGGAGGAGCCGATGAGCCTCCTCGACGTCTCCGGACTCACGGTCCGCTCCGGCGCCGGCGCGCTCGTGCGCGATGTCTCGTTCTCCCTCGGGGCGGGGGAGCGCCTGGGGCTGATCGGCGAGTCCGGCTCGGGCAAGTCGCTGACCTCGATGGCTGTGACCGGCCTGCTGCCGGACGCCCTCCGCGCGTCGGGCTCGGTGCTGCTCGACGGGCACCAGGTGATCGACGCTCGCGACGCCGACCTCCGCCCGCTGCGCGGACCCGTCGCGCAGATCGTGTTCCAGGAGCCGCTCACCGCGCTCGACCCCCTGATGCGGGTGGGACGACAGATCGCCGAACCGCTGCGGCGCCACCTCGGTCTGCGCGGGGCGGAGCTGAAGAGCGCCGTCGCCACGGCCCTCGACGAGGTCTCCCTCTCCGACGCCCGCATCGCGCGCGCCTACCCGCATGAGCTCTCGGGTGGTCAGCGCCAGCGTGTCGCCATCGCCATCGCCCTCGCGGCCCGCCCGCAACTGCTCATCGCCGACGAGCCGACCACCGCACTCGACGTGACCGTGCAGGACGGCGTGCTCACGTTGCTCGAACGCCTGGTCGACGAGCGGGGCATGGCGCTGCTGTTCATCAGCCATGACCTGGCCGTGGTCTCGCGCATGGTGGATCGCATCGTCGTGTTGCGCGACGGACTCGTCGTGGAAGCGGGCGCGGTGGCGCAGGTGCTGCAGGAGCCGGCCGAGCCGTACACGTGGATGCTGGTCGACAGCGCCCGCGCGCTCGATGCCTTCCTCGATGCCGGGGAGGTCGGACGATGACGCTGCTCGAAGTGCGCGGAGCCGGCTTCGCCTATGGATCGCGCCGCGTTCTTCACGACGTGTCGCTGCGCATCGACGAGGGCGACTCGTTGGGCCTCGTCGGCGAGTCGGGGGCGGGCAAGTCCACGATCCTGCGGCTGATGCTCGGGCTTGATGCTCCGCGCGACGGACGGGTGCTGTTCGAGGGCGCCCCGCTCGCCCTGCGCGACCGCGCACAGATGCGACGGTTCCGCGCGAGTGTGCAGCCGGTGTTCCAAGACCCGTACTCGTCGCTCGACCCTCGCCAGCGCATCGACCGGATCGTCGGCGAACCACTCCGCTCGCTCGGCCTGGCATCCGGCGCCGACGCGCAACGCCGCATCGCCGAGGCCCTGGACTCCGTCGGGCTTCCCGCTGACACCGCCCGCCGCTATCCGCACGAGTTCTCCGGCGGGCAGCGTCAGCGCATCGCGATCGCCCGCGCCGTGGTCTCCCGCCCGCGCGTGCTTCTCGCCGATGAGCCGGTCAGCGCGCTCGACGTGACGACGCGCGTGCAGGTGCTCGAGCTGCTCGATCGCTTGCGTCGCGAGAACGGCCTGTCGCTCGTGATGGTGTCGCACGACCTCACCGCGATCGCCTCGGCGTGCGACCGCACGCTCGTGCTGCAGAACGGTCGCGTCGTCGAGCAGGGTGCCACTTCGGCCGTGCTGCACGACCCGCAGGACCCGTACACGCGAGCGCTCGTCGACGCGGTTCCGCGGCTGCCGCGCTGAGGCGGGACGTCAGCTTGCCGGCGTCGCCAATCCGAAGTACGCAAGCTCCGCGTCGTCCAGCATCCGAGAGCGGATGAGGAACCGCATGCCCGTCGGTCCTTCGACGCTGAAGCCCGCACCGCGCCCCGGCACCACGTCGATGGTCAGGTGCGTGTACTTCCAGTACTCGAACTGCGACTGCGACATGTAGACCTCGACGGGGTCTGCGAGTCCGACATCGAGTGCGCCGAGCAGCACGTCGCCCTCGCCGATGAGGAACATACCGACCGGGAAGCACATGGGCGCGGAGCCGTCGCAGCATCCGCCCGACTGATGGAACATGAGCGGACCGTGCTGCACGGTGAGCTCCCGCACGAGAGAGGCCGCGGCCTCCGTCACATCGACCCGCTGCTGTGTGCCGCTGATGGCCACGGTTCCCCCTTCCAGAGATGGTCCGGGCGGGCGCTGAGGGAGCAGCGCCCGCCCGGGGTCGAGCTCAGAAGAAGCCCATGGGCCCTTCCGCGTACGAGACGAGGAGGTTCTTCGTCTGCTGGTAATGGTCGAGCATCATCTTGTGGTTCTCGCGCCCCACACCCGACTGCTTGTACCCGCCGAACGCGGCGTGGGCCGGGTACTGGTGGTAGGTGTTCGTCCATACGCGTCCGGCCTCGATCGCCCGGCCCGCGCGATAGGCCGTGTCCCCACTGCGGCTCCACACACCCGCACCCAGTCCGTAGAGCGTGTCGTTCGCGATGGAGATCGCGTCGTCGAAGTCATCGAACGACGTGACCGAGAGCACCGGACCGAAGATCTCCTCCTGGAAGATGCGCATGTCGTTCGTGCCCTCGAACACGGTCGGGGCGACGTAGAACCCCTCGCTGAGATCACCGCCGAGGTCGACCCGCTCCCCTCCGGCCAGCAGTCGCGCACCGCCCTGCGTGCCGATGTCGATGTAGCTGAGGATCTTCTCCAGCTGGTCGTTCGATGCCTGCGCACCGATCATCGTGGCGGGGTCGAGCGGGTTGCCCTGCACGACCTTGCCGACGCGCTGGAGTCCGTCGGCGAGGAATCCGTCGTAGATCGACCGCTGGATGAGTGCACGCGAGGGGCAGGTGCAGACCTCGCCCTGGTTCAGCGCGAACATCGTGAAGCCCTCGAGTGCCTTGTCGTAGAACGGGTCACTGGTCGAGCGGGCGACGTCGTCGAAGAACACGTTCGGGCTCTTGCCTCCCAGCTCCAGCGTGACCGGGATCAGGTTCTGCGAGGCGTACTGCATGATCAGACGACCGGTCGTGGTCTCTCCCGTGAAGGCGACCTTGCGGATGCGCTTGTGCTGCGCGAGCGGAGCGCCCGCCTCGATGCCGAACCCGTTGACGATGTTCACGACACCCGCCGGGAGCAGGTCACCGATGATGTCGAACAGGAACAGCAGGGATGCCGGCGTCTGCTCGGCCGGCTTGATCACGACGCAGTTGCCTGCGGCGAGCGCGGGCGCGAGCTTCCACACGGCCATCAGGATCGGGAAGTTCCAGGGGATGATCTGCCCGACCACGCCGAGCGGCTCATGGAAGTGGTACGCGACGGTGTTCTCGTCGAGCTGGCTGATCCCGCCCTCCTGTGCCCGCAGCACACCGGCGAAGTAGCGGAAGTGGTCGACGGCGAGAGGGATGTCGGCGGCGAGGGTCTCGCGCACGGGCTTGCCGTTCTCCCACGTCTCCGCGACAGCGATCTCCTCGAGGTGCTGCTCGATCCGATCCGCGATGCGATTCAGGATGACCGAGCGCTCGGCCGGACTCGTCTTCCCCCATCCGGTGAACGCCTTCCAGGCCACGTCCACGGCGCGGTCGATGTCTTCGCTCGTGCCACGGCCGACCTCCGTGAAGGGCTTGCCGTTGACGGGGCTGATGTTCTCGAAGTACTGACCCTTCACGGGTTCGACGAACTCTCCGCCGATGTAGTGGCCGTATCGGGGACGATAGTTCGCGAGGGCGCCCGGCCGGCCCGGGGCCGCGTAGGCGAGGGACACGTCTTCTTCGACGATGCTCATGGAGTCTCCTTCGACGGGCCGCGCTTCGTGCGCGGCTGTGTTCCGAAGGTAGGTCGCGGGAGGTTGCACCCCGATGCGCAACGTTGCAGCGGGTTGCAGTCGCGGGATCGACCCCCGTGCGGGATCAGAAACGCACCGGAGAGGGGCCCGGGAGGGGCGTTTTCGATCCCGCACCGGGGGATCAGGTACCGAGGCGCTCGATGCGGGTGACCAGTGCCGCGCGCTTCGGCGACCGTGCGGGGAGCATCTCCAGGGCCAGGCGCAGCACCTCGGCGTCGCCCTGCCCCTCGGGGATCTCGGCGTAGGAGAGCAGAACGTCGAGGCTGGCCTCCGAGAGCATCACCTCACGCAACGCCCCGCGCACCGTCTCGCGGAACTCCTCCACCCCGGGCGAGGTCGACTCGGGCAGCACGGGCCCGCGGTACGCCGTCAGTGCGACACGGTGAGCACCGCGGTCGAGCAGCGAGAGCACGTCATGCGCGTCGGTGTCGAGGGCGACGGGCAGCCGATAGGGACGGGACTCCGGCACGAGGTCGGGGGCCGTGCGCTCGAGCACCTTGCGCAGACGCACCATCTCCGGGCGCAGCGTGTCGGGCGAGACCCCTTCGCCGTAGACAAGCTCGCACAGGCGCTCTGCCGAGAGTCCCTGACGGTGGACCGCGAGCATCAGGAGGATGGCGGCATGTCGCGCGCTCAGGTCGATCATGGCTTCGCCGTGCGCCGACTCGGTCTCCAAGCGCGCACGGTCGCGTCCGAGAACGTGCAGCGTCGCCCGGGCGGTCGCCGGGATACGCGCCTTCGAGGGGGTCGACCGCGAACGCGGCGTCTCGCTCCTCGCCCGGAGGCGCGAGACCATCAGCTCGGACTCCACGGCCCGAGCCGTCGCATCAACCAGCAACCGTGCCTGCGGGGACACGACCTCGGGTCCGCCGGTGATGTCGATCACTCCGAGCACACGCTTCGTCTCCGGGTCGCGCACAGGTGCGGCGGTGCACGACCACGGATGCACGAGCCTGTTGTAGTGCTCGGCACCGCGGATCTGCACCGACTGCTCCAAGGCGAGGGCCGTGCCGGGCGCACTCGTCCCGACCGCATCCTCCGACCAGTTCGCACCGGCGACGAAGCCCATGTCGTCCGTGAGCGAGCGCAGCTGTTCGTCGCCTTCGATCCACAGCAACCGACCCGCCTGGTCACCGACGGCGATGATCACCCCGGTGTCCTCGCTCGAGCCCGGCAACAGCAGGGCGCGGATCATGTCCATCGCGGAGGCGAGCGGGTGGGCGAGCCGATACTCCTCCAGTTCGTCGCTGATCAACTCCAGCGGCGGTGTGTCTTCGGGGGCGACACGGCGGCGCCACGAGCGTTCCCACGACTCGCGGACGAGCGGACGCACCCCCTGCAGCCGTCGGTCGTCGAGATTGCCGGCGAGCAGTTCCTCGTGCGCGCGCTCGACGAGAAGGCGCGATGTCGCCGGAAGGGACTCGCGGGATACCTGCCACGGCGCAGACACAGCGATCTCCGATCATCGAAGAGGCTTCGTGGATTCAGTGTACGAGCGCGGGGCCACGCGCGGAATAGGCGGGCCGGAGTCAGCCGCGCGAGGCCCACCACTCGCGGAGGCGCTGCTCCGCGACGTCGGGACCGAGCACACCCTCGTCCAGGCGCAGGTCGAGCAGGAACCGGTACGCCTCGCCCACCTCACGCCCCGGTGAGATGCCGAGCACCTCCTGGATGCGGTTTCCGTCGAGTTCCGGACGGATCGAGTCGAGCTCCTCCTGCTCACGGAGGGCGACGATGCGCGATTCGATGTCGTCGTACGCAGCCGCCAGGCGACCGGCCTTGCGCTTGTTGCGCGTGGTCACATCGGCCCGGGTCAGGATGTGCAACCGCTCGAGCAGGTCGCCCGCGTCGCGCACGTAGCGTCGCACCGCGGCATCCGTCCAGGTCCCCTCGGCATAGCCGAAGAAGCGCAGGTGCAGCTCGATGAGGGTCGCGACGGCGTCGGTCGTGGCGGTGTCGAAGCGCAGAGCCTGCAGCCGCTTGCGGGCCATGCGCGCCCCGACCACGTCGTGGTGATGGAAGGTCACCACTCCCCCGGCCTCGAGCTTGCGGGTGCGAGGCTTGCCGATGTCGTGCAGCAGGGCGGCGATGCGCAGCGGCACATCGGGGGCGGCACCGGGGTGCCGGGAGTGCTCGAGCTCGATCGCCTGACGGAGCACGGTGAGCGAGTGCTCGTAGACGTCCTTGTGATGATGGTGCTCATCGACCTCGAGGCGCAGCGCGGTGACCTCGGGGAGGAACTCGTCGATCAGGCCGGTGTCGACCAGCACGCGGATGCCGCGCACCGGATCGTCCGTCTGCATGAGGCGCACGAGCTCGGACTGGATGCGCTCGGGGCTCACGATCGTCAGGGTCTCGCGCAGCGCGGCGATCGCCTCGGTGGTGGCCTCGTCGACGCGGAAGCCGAGCTGGGCGCTGAAACGAGCCGCCCGCAGCATCCGCAACGGGTCGTCGCCGAACGAGATCTTCGGGTCGGCGGGGGTGCGCAGAACACCGGCGATGAGGTCTTCCACTCCGCCGGTCGGGTCGACGAGCTTCACAGCCGGCACCTGGAGCGCCATCGAGTTGACTGTGAAGTCGCGGCGCACGAGGTCGCCGTCGATCGTGTCGCCGAACTCGACCGTGGGCTTGCGGGTCACGCCGTCGTAGCTGTCGGCGCGATACGTCGTGATCTCGACCTGCTCGCCCTGCACGCGCGCACCGATCGTGCCGAACTCGCGGCCGATGTCCCAGCGGGCGGTCGAGATCGGTGTGACGATCGCCAGGATGTCGTCGGGCGACGCGTCCGTGGTGAAGTCGAGATCGTGCGTCTCCCGACCGAGCAGCGCATCGCGCACCGGACCACCGACCACGGCCAATTCGTAGCCCGCGCTCTCGAACGCCCTCGCGAGGGTGCCGACGACCGGATTCTCGGCGAGCGCACCGAGACGAGCGAGGCCGTCAGCCATGTTGAGCATGGGTTCCAGCGTACCGGGGTGGGTGGGCGCATCCAGGTGGTTCCGGTGCGGTCGCCCCGCGCTACTGCACCGCGAACCACCCCAGCGCCTGTCCGTAGATCGGAAGCGTCACGACCGCGACGAGCTCGATCACCGCCACCGTCCCCACCACGACCCACGCCCCGATGATGAGCGGGCGTCGCCGATCCGTGCTCTGGCGCCGCTGCCAGGTCGCGATGACCACGAGCACCAGCGCCACGGGCGGCAACGGGCTCGCGAGGATCGCCAGCGCCGCGAACACCCGCCACGGATCCGATTCCCCTCGCATTTCGACCTTCTCCAACCGCGCTATCTGAGCCAGGAGGCTCGATCGTGCGACGGCGAACAGCGGGGACGAGACTCGTCCTCGGCCGCGAGGCAACACGAGCGCCGCGACGATCACGACCGGCGGAAGCGCGATCAGCAGCCCATACGTCAGCCCGGTGAGGTACCGGCTCTGATCCTCGCCGGTGGCGAACCGCATCGCCGTGGTGGCGCCCTCGAGCACGACGACGACCGTGACCAGCGCCGGCGGCACCAGCACGATCACCGTGTCCAGGATCTTCGCCTGGAGCACGGAGGGGATCATCTGGGCGGCGGTGCCCAACGCGAACACCGACAGCGCCGTGGCGAAGAACGCATACGCGGCCGTCAACCCCGCGTGCCCGATCATCCCGTGGACGAGAGCCGACCCGGCGCCGATCACCACGACGCCGGCAACGACCCCCTGGATGACGAGGGACCGCTTCGGGGATTGGTCTGCCCGGCCCGGTATGCGCGACACCGCCGCGCGCGTCCGTTCGATCGCCTCTGCGGTCCGCGTCGAGGCGAGGCTCAGCCTCACGGCTTCGAGGTCCGCCTGCGTCGCCGCATCCGCAGCGATCAGCAGCGCCAGCACTGCGCCGGCGGGGACGCCGAACATCTCCACCACATCGAGAGAGTTCACGGTGACGTTGGCGACGGCCGCGTTCACGAAGGTCGAGAGGGCGACGAATGCGGAGGCCATCGCCACCACCGCCGCCATTCGTCCCCAGAACTGCCGATGCGCGACGGCATCCTCCGGCTCGACGTTCTCGTGGTCCCGGGGCATCCGGAGGAGAACCTGGAGGGCGATCGACGAGGGGAGCAGAAGCAGCAGTGCGGCACCTCCCTGCTGCCCGTCGAGCGTCGCCGGGGAGACCACCGAGACGGCCGTCTGCTGGGCTTCGGCAGCCGTCCTCGTCAACCGCGCCAAGAGCACCTGCACGCCCACCAGGAGGGAGCCGACGAGCGCTGCCACGCCGACAGCCCGCCGAAGGGAGCGAGCGTACTTCGTCTCCGCCGCGACCACGGCCTCGCCACGGACGGGGTCGCTCCTCACCTCCGCCGGTGCTTCGACTGTCGATGCGAAGAGACGATGCAGCACCCCTCCGAACCCGCTCCTGTCATCCCGGTCCGCCATGACACACCCCTCCCTGGTTGCCCGCTCCGCGAACCATATCGAAGGCCCGCACCGATCGATCCCAGGCGCTCGGCTCCGCGGCGCCAAGATATCGGCTTCGAATCAGCCGCCGGGGTGCGCGCAACCGCGGCCGAACGAGGGTGCGGCGCGTGTCGCGACAGCCGTTCACCTTCCGGTCTCCGCGGGGTCAGGCTCCGGCCATCCGTCTTCGGTGGAGTGGATGGGCCCCGTGCGGCTGAGCACGGAACCCCCATCCACGAAGGACTGACATGACCTCCCCCACCCTACGGTGCGGTGGCGACGTCACGGACTCACCTCCGTCGCGCTCCTCGCCCTGCTCGGCGGCGCCGTCGTCGCCCCCGCGGCCCTCGCCGCACCCGATCCCGAGGTTCCGACCGGCTCGCTGATCACCGGAGACACCGCCTGGCACTATCTCGACGACGGCTCCGATCCCTCGCCCGCTCCCGCGGCGCTCCGCGACTGGACGCTGCCCGCCTATGACGACAGCGCATGGAAGACGGCCCCGGGCTCCTTCGGCGCAAAACGCGGCGAGCTCGCCCCGGTCGGCCCGCAGACGCCCCGAACACTCCTGAACCACTACCTCGACGACACCCAGGCTCCGACCGTGCCGACGTACTTCTTCCGCACGACCTTCGAGCTCGAGGCGGGTGTGGCGGAGAAGGTCGCCGTCCTGCAGAGCACGATCACCTACGACGATGCGATCATCGTCTGGATCAACGGCGAGGAGGTCGCCCGCTACGTCGACGGCCGCATCACCGACACGACCAACGTCGAGTACGCCGGCGACAGCAACGGCGACCCGCTGACGAGCACGTTCAGCGCCGAAGGCGACCTGCTCCACGACGGCACCAACACCATCGCCGTCTCCCTCTTCCAGGATCGCGAGACCAGCTCCGACATCTACTTCGACATGTCGTCGCTCACGCTCGTGGAGGCGTCCGACCCCGGCACGCCCGTGATCGCCCCGCCGACCCGCGTCATCCTGACACCGACCGAGCAGCCCGAGGTCTCCCAGGCCTTCTCGTGGCTGGCGGGCGATGCCTCGCACACGGTCGGGCAGGTAGAGATCGCCCCGGCCGCCGGCGGCGAGACCCGCACGATCGACGCGTACGACGCCGGCGTCGTGAACGGCAACCCGAACAAGCACTTCTCGGCGACCGTGACCGGCCTCACCGCCGCCACCGAGTACCGCTACCGCGTCGGTCTTCCCGGCAGCTGGAGCGAGTGGTTCACCTTCCGTACCGCGGATCCTTCGGCGACCGACTTCCAGTTCATCTACTACGGCGACGCCCAGATCGGCCTCGACACCACGTGGCCGAGTGTCGTGAAGCAGGCCGAGGCCAACGCTCCCCGGTCGATCGGCTCGGTGCACGCAGGCGACCTGATCAACACCTCGAGCAACGAGAACGAGTGGGTCAACTGGTTCAAGGGCATGAAGGACTCGGCGGTCCGCACCAACGTGATGGCAGCCCCCGGCAACCACGAGTACTCCGGCGACAAGCTCCTCACCGCCTGGAAGGCAGCCTTCGAATACCCGCACAACAACCCGTCGACCAGCTCGATCGGTGAGCTGGCAGACCTCGCGAAGGGCGACTCGGAGGTCGCGCAGCAGTACCGCGCGTTCTTCGACCACTGGAGCTCATTCGCTGCCGAGACCGCGTACTACACCGACTACCAGGGCGTGCGCTTCATCACGCTGAACGCGACACGCGACACCACTTTCCTCACGCCGGCCGGACTCCCCTCCTGCAGCGGCGCGGAGTGCCCATCCACGCAGATCGGCGTGCTCTGGACCCGCTTCCAGGGCGCATGGCTCGACCTGCTGCTGCAGAACAGCCCGTCGAAGTGGAACGTCGTCACCTTCCACCAGCCGGTGTTCTCCGCATCGGCGGGCCGTGACGAGCCGGTGCTGCGCGCGGAGTGGCTGCCGGTCTTCCAGCGCAACGACATCGACCTGGTACTCATGGGCCACGACCACACCTACGCCCGCGGCTTTGTGAACACGGACGCGACCGAGACCCCCGGCCTCACCACGGGTCCCGTCTACGTCGTGTCGAACTCGGGCGCGAAGCACTACGACCTGGAATCCGCCGAGAAGAACGTCTGGACCAACAACGGCGCCACCCAGGTGCTGCGTGGTCAGGACGTGACGACGTACCAGGTGATCGACGTCTCGAAGAACCAGCTCGTCTACCGCTCCTACCTCGCGGAGAAGCAGCCGGGAGCCACGACCGACCTCCCCGTCGGCGCCGTCTACGACACGTTCACCGTGACGAAGTCGGACGCCGGCGAGAAGTGGGTCACCGAGGAGGGCGTCACACCCCCGGTCACGCCGGAGCCCGAGGTTCCGGCCAAGATCGAGCTCGGCGCGGCCGCGGTGAAGGCCGGGGGCACCGTCACGGTCGCGGGCAGCGGCTTCGCGGAGGGCGCCGAGCTTCGCCTCGAGCTCCGCTCTGACCCGGTGCAGCTGGGCACCGCGACCGCCGGTGCGAACGGCTCGTTCCAGCGGACGGTCACGATCCCCGCGAACACTCCGGCCGGCGCACACACCCTCGCCGTCATCCTGCCCGATGGCACGGAGGTCACCGCGGCACTCACCGTCGCTGCGGTCTCCGGCGGAGGGGCAGTGACCCCGGGCGCGGGGAGCTCGACCGCGGACGACCTGGCCGCGACCGGCGCCGACAGCACGCCGTACATCGTCGCAGCCGTCGTGCTCCTGGCAGCAGGCGTCGGCCTGTTCGCAATGCGCCGTCGTCGGCAGCACACCCCGGCGGATACGACCGAAGCGGACTGATCCGCGATCGTCATCACAGGACGCCGTTCGGGCTTCGGCCTGGACGGCGTCCTCGTTGGTGGCGCTGCTCCCGCGCGCGGATGCCGAAACCGGGACCGTCTCGCGCTCCGGTGGCAGGTCGGCTCGAGACACGCCGCAACGACCGCGTCCGGTCTCCGTTTTGGTCCCGGCGGCTCGGCGCACTGGGATAACCTTCACCCGAGTCCGTCCCCGGTGAAGGAGAGCCCGTGCCCACGAACGATGTGATGGCCGACGAAACCGATCGGATCGTCGCCGCGGCCCTGCAGGTGAACGGCCGTGCGTCGTGGGGGGAGATCGGCCGCGTGGTCGATCTGCCGGAACGCACCGTCGCCCGCCGTGGGCAGCGACTGCTCGACCGCGGACTGGTGCGGGTCTCCACCTATGTCGACCCCGCCAGAGTGCTCCACGCCCGCGCGGTGCTGTTCCGCATCACGACCGAGCCGCACGCGCTCTGGCATGTGGCACGCACGCTGGCACGACGGTCGGACGCCTCCTCCGTCTCGGTGCTCGAAGGCAGCAGCGACATCGCCGGAATGCTGCTCCCCCACGACGACGCCTCGATCCGCGAGCTGCTCTTCACCGACTTCCCCGAGCTCGAGGGCATCGACTCGATCAACGTGACGACGGTGCTGAAGTTCTTCCGCTCGGGGCACGATTGGCGCGCGGGAGTGCTCACCGACGAACAGGCCCGCATGCTCGACGAGTCGTCCGGCTCCGAGGTCGACCCCGCCGATTCCCTGAGCGCGGACGAGGAAGCACTGATCCGCCTGCTGCTGAAAGACGGTCGGATGCCGGTCGCGCAGCTCGCCCGGTCACTGGGACTGAACGTCACCACCACCCGGAGACGGATGGAGTCCCTGAGCCGTCGCGGCCTCATGCATCCCCGCACCGAGGTGGTGCCGAGCCTGTTCGGCCTCGGTTTGGAGGCTCTGGTGTGGCTCCGCGTCCCGATGGCGCGCCTCGAGAAGGTGGGAGCGGCTCTCGCCGCCGCGCCGGAGGTGAAGTTCATCGCCGCCACCACGGGGACCTCGCAGCTGCTCGCCAATGTGCTCGTCAAGGATGCGGATGCGTTCTACGAGTTCCTCACCGGGCCGGCCGTGGCGGGGCACGACGGACTCGAGGTCGTCGAGTCGCTGGTGGTGATCACTCCGGTGCTGCGCGGGTCCCTGATCGTCGACGAGGCACCCGCCGCGCTGGCCAATGACATGCCCACGGGCGCGATTCGCCTCTAGGCCGATTCTGTTACTGACATGTAACGAAATGGCGAGATCGGTCTCTATCGCTTGACCTAGTGGCGAAATAGGGCGAGTATCCTCTCCAGGGCCATCACCCCTGGAGAGGACGACCGTGTTCACGGCTACTGGAGACGACTGGGCGGATCGCGCGGCGACGCTGCCCCTGCACACGCGCATGTTCATCGACGGCGCGTGGGAGGAGGGCTCGGCCGAGCCCCTGTCTCCCGTGAGCCCCCGCGACGGTCGCGCGCTTCCGCAGATCAGCGCCGCCTCGCCGGCCGATGTGGACCGAGCCGTCCGCTCCGCGCGCACCGCCTTCGATTCCGGGGTCTGGTCGCGGATCGCCCCTCGTGAGCGCGGACAGCGGCTGATCGCCTTCGCGCAGAAGATCCACGACAACGCCGAAGAGCTCGCCCTCACGATCTCGCTCGAGATGGGAAAGCCCGTCCGTGAGGCTCTGCAGACCGAGCTTCGCGCCGTCGTCACCTGTTTCCGCTGGTACGGGGAGGTCGCAGACAAGATCCTCGACGAGGCCCCCGTCACCGCGCCGAACAGTCTCGCGCTCGTCACCCGGGAGCCCGCAGGCGTCGTCGCGGCCGTGGTGCCGTGGAACTTCCCGCTGACCATGACCGCCTGGAAGCTCGCCCCGGCCCTCGCGGTCGGCAACAGCGTGGTGCTCAAGCCCGCCGAGCACACGACCTACTCGGCGCTGCGACTGGCCGAGCTCGCGCACGAGGCCGGCATCCCCTCCGGCGTGCTCAACGTCCTCCCCGGCGCCGGACACGTCGCCGGTCGCGCTCTCGGCGAGCACCCCGATGTCGACATCGTCACCTTCACGGGATCCCCGGAGGTCGGACGGCGCTTCCTCGGCTATTCGGCGGCGTCCAACGGCAAGCGGGTCTGGCCCGAGCTCGGCGGGAAGACCGCGAGCCTGGTGCTGCCCGACGCCGACCTGGAGCGCGCGGTGCGTGCCACGGCCGACGGCTGCTTCTACAACCAGGGACAGATGTGCACGGCGTCGTCCCGCCTGCTCGTACCCCGAGCGCAGCATGATCGTGCGCTGGAGATCGCCGCCGAGGTCGCGCGGACGAGTCTGCCCGCCGACCCGTTCGACGTCACCACCTCGATGGGAGCGATCGTCAGCGAGAAGCAGCTCGCCGGCATCGCCGGTTTCGTGGAGCGCGCCCAGGCGGAAGGCGGAGAGCTCGCGGCCGGAACCCCGGAGCGTTTCGAGGCCGTCGACGGCGGCAGTTACTTCGCCCCCGTGGTGCTCGGAGTCACACCGCAGCACGAAGTCGCCCAGCGCGAGGTCTTCGGCCCCGTCCTCTCGGTCATCGCCTATGACGACGTGGAGGACGCCCTCGAGATCGCCAACGGCACCGAGTACGGACTCGCGGCCGCGCTGTGGAGCACCGACCTCAACGCGGTGCACACCCTGTCGCGACGTCTGCGTGCCGGCGTCGTCTGGGTGAACTGCTTCGAGGAGGGCGACATGACGATCCCCTTCGGCGGGGTCAAGGGGTCCGGCTTCGGCCGCGACAAGAGCCTGCATGCGATCGACAAGTTCACCGATCTCAAGACCACCTGGATCGAGCTGTCATGACCCGTCCGCTCATCGGCATCACGACCTGGCGTCGCTTCATCGACACCGATCTCGGGGCGGGCCGCCCCGCACACACCCTGGGCGCCGAGTACGCCACACCCGTCGAAGCCGCCGGCGGCGCCGTCGTCCTGCTGCCCCCGACGGCGGGCGTCAACGACGTTCTCGACCGCCTCGACGGACTCCTCCTCTCGGGGGGAGAAGACGTGCACCCGTCCCGCTACGGCGCGGAACCGCAGGAGGGCAAGTCCTACGATCCGTCGCGCGACGGGTTCGAGATCGCCCTCGCGCGGGGCGCCCGCCGACGCGGCATCCCAGTCCTCGCCGTCTGTCGCGGGCTGCAGGTGTCCAACGTCGCCTTCGGTGGCACCCTCCTCGTCGACATCCCGCACACCGAGGATCACCAGCCCGTGCGCGGAGCAGACCAGCAGCTCGCCGCCCGGCATCCGATCAGACTCGCCGACGGCAGCCGTCTCGCCGACCTCTACGGCACGCGGCACCGGATCGTGAACACCATCCACCACCAGTCCATCGCCGTCCCCCCCCGACCTGCACCCGGTCGCGTGGGCCCCGGACGGGATCGTCGAAGCCGTCGAAGCAGACGGCGACTGGCCCTTCTGGGCGGTGCAGTGGCACCCCGAGAAGATGATCGACCCCGATGAGGCCGCGGAGGAGATGCCGCTGTTCGCGGCGTTCGTCTCGGCCGCCCGCGAACGAGCAGCGGAACAACCCGCTGCGGAGAAAGGAACACGATGACCAAGCAGGTCTTCCTCGAGTACGAGAACGGCGTCCGCGCCGTCGCCACCCTGTTCGAGGACCTCGCCCCTCGCACCTGCGAGGCCATGTGGGGTGCACTGGAGAAGCCGGTCACCATGCAGGCGATGCACGCGATGTACGCCGGCCCCGAGGTCATGGTCGGCCTCCCCGAAGAGGCGCAGAACTTCGACCCGGAGAAGGTGCCGTTCGAGAACCAGCAGGTCGTACCCGCACCGGGTGATCTGCAGTGGTACTGGCAGCGTCCCATGCAGATGGGCGGTCTGCCGTTCGAGTGGTACGAGATCGGCGTCTTCTACGATCGTGGTGCCCGTACTCTCGGCCCGCTCGGATGGACACCCGTCAACATCTGGGGCGGCATCACCGAAGGACTCGCGGAGTTCGCCAAGGAAAGCGCGGCGATCCGCATCGACGGAGCGAAGCAGCTCACCATCGGACGCCTGGTCTAAGGCGTCTACTCAGTGCTGGACCCATCCCGAAGGAGCAGTGCATGAATACCCGAAGAATCCTCACCACCGGAGCGCTCGTCGCCACCGGCGCCCTCGTCCTCGCCGGCTGTGCGGCCGGCGATGACACCGCATCGTCCGGCGACAAGGAGTTCGCCGGCGAGACCCTCGTCGTCACGTCGTTCGGCGGCGACTGGGAGAAGGCCTTCATCGAGGCCGTCGTCGATCCCTTCGAGGAGGAGACCGGCGCCAAGGTCGAACTGATCACGCTGTACAGCGCCGATGCCCTCGCGCAGGTCACCGCCCAGAAGGCCAGCCCGCAGATCGATGTCGTGCACTTCTCCGGCGGGCAGGAGCTCACCGCCGCCGCGGACGGTCTCATCGCACCGATCGCCGCCGACGAGCTGTCCGAATCCGGTGACCTGATCGACCTCGCCACGGCGGGCCTCGAGCGCGGGGAGGGCCCTGTGATCCAGCTCGCACCGATCGGACTCGTCTACAACACCGAGGCCGATGCTCCGGCACCGACCTCGTGGCTCGACCTGTTCGACGAGGCCTACGCCGGCCACATCGCCCTCACGGACTTCTCGAACACGTACGGCGTGCTCTCGATGCTCCGTGTCTCCGATGCGCTCGGCGGCGGTATCGAGGACCCCTCGCAGGCGATCACCGACCTCGGGGAGCTGGCTTCGTCGGGCGACGCGATCGTCGTACCCACCTCGCCCGACCTGCAGACCGCCTTCGCACAGCGCGACACCTGGCTCGCCCCGTACGCGATGGACTACGCCGGCACGCTGCAGGACGCGGGCCTTCCGGTAGAGTTCATCGTCCCGGAGGAGGGCGTCACCGCCTCCCTCATCACGGCGAACGTGGTCGAGGGCCGGGACAACCCCGACCTCGCGAAGCTCTTCATCGATTTCGAACTGCGCCCCGAAGCGCAGGCCGTCTTCGCGGAGAACATGCGGTACTCGCCGGTCAACACCCAGACCGAACTCTCCGGCGACGCCGCGGAAGCCGTGCTCACCGGCGACGAGTTGGAGACGGTCGTCGTCTACGCTCCGGGCGATGTCGCAGCCTCGCGGCAGTCCTGGACCGATGAGTGGAATGCGCTGATCACCAAATGAGTGTCCGAACCCGTAGGGAGCCCTGGCTCCTGCTCCTGCCGGCGATCGTGCTGCTCGCGCTCGCCTTCATCACCCCGGTGGCTGGCATGCTCCTCATGAGCGTGCAATCGTCGGCAGGCGGGTTCACCCTCGACAACTTCACCCGGTTGTTCACGAGTGAATATCACCTCCAGGCGGCGCTGCGTTCGCTCCGCCTGGGGGTGATCCAGACGATCATCACGCTCGTCATCGCCATCCCGCTGTCGTACGTGATGGCTCGCGCCGGCTCCCTGGTGCGCTCCTTCCTGCTCATCGTGGTGATCCTCCCCCTCATGACGAGCGTCGTGGTCCGCACCTTCGGCTGGGTCGTCCTGATGGGACCTGCCGGGCTGATGATGCAGATTCCCGGCATGGAGTTCCTCGTCGGCGGCACGCAGGGCTTCCTCGGCACCGAGACCGGGGTCGTGATCGCGATGGTGCAGGTGCTCCTGCCGTTCGCGGTGCTCAGCATCCTGGGTGTGATCTCCGGCATCAAGCCTCAGCTCGAAGAGGCGTCGCGCACGCTCGGCGCCGGATTCTGGCGCACGCTGTGGCACGTCGTCCTCCCGCTCGCGATCCCCGGCATCGTCGCCGGTGCCTCGCTCGTCTTCGTCCTCTCGGTGAGCTCGTTCATCACGCCGCGCTTCATCGGCGGGGCGCAGATCCCTGTTTTCGCGCAGACCATCTACGTCGATGCGACCACCAACCTCGACTGGTCGTTCGCGGCCGCGCAGGCGGTGCTGCTCTTCGCCGGGGTCATGCTCGTGCTCGCAGCGACGTCCCGACTCGGGAAGCAGAAGGTGTGACCATGGTCCGTTCCGTTCCGATCCTCGGCAGGGTCCTCGCCATCGCCCTCGGCGTCATCGTGACGCTCTACATGCTCGTCCCGCTCCTGGTCGTCGCCGGTGCGTCCGTCGGCGAGAACCGCTTCCTCACGTTCCCCGGCCAGGGGTTCACCCTCGACTGGTACGTCGAGGCGCTCACCTCGGACACCTACCTCGAACCGTTCCGTCTGAGCCTCGTGGTCGGCGTCACCGTGGCCGTCGTGGCCGCGTCGATCGGCACCGCTGCCGCCCTCGCGCTGACCCGCTTCAACATTCCCGGCGGCGCCGCCATCCAAGCCCTGCTGATGTCGCCGCTGACCATCCCGACGATCATCCTGGCGATCGGTGCCCTGTCGATCTCGTCGCTCACGATCGGCGCCCCGAACGTCGGTGTCCTGATCGCCGTGCACGTCGTGATCGCGATCCCGTACGTGATGCGCACCGTCACCGGCGTGATGGCGCGGGCAGACCACTTCACGGAAGAAGCCGCGCGCACCCTCGGCGCGAGCGCCTGGAACCGCTACCGCCTCGTCGTGCTGCCCATCGCCCGCCCCGGCATCGCGGCGGGTGCGTTCTTCGCCTTCAACATCTCCTTCGACGATGCGGTGATCGCCCTCTTCCTGCGCACACCGCAGCTCGAGACGCTCCCCATCGCCATCTACGGCCAGCTGGAGTTCAGCACCTCGCCCACCGTGGCGGCGGTATCGACTCTCATGGTCCTGCTCACCGTCGTCCTCATGATCGTGCTCGAACGCATCATCGGCCTGGGAAGGTTGTTCGTCTGATGACAACACTCACCATCACTGCTCTCACCAAGGACTTCAAGGGGACATCGGTGCTCAAGGGCATCGATCTCTCGATGCGGTCCGGGGAGTTCGTCTCCCTGCTCGGCCCGTCGGGGTGCGGCAAGACGACGCTCCTGCGCTGCATCGCGGGGCTCGAGTCGCCGAGCAGCGGCACCATCGAGATCGCCGGCCAGGATGTGACGAAGCTCCCTCCCGAGAAGCGTCACCTCGGCATGATGTTCCAGAGCTATGCCCTCTTCCCGCACATGAGCGTGGTCGAGAACGTGCGCTTCGGGCTGCGGATGTCGGGCGAGAAGTCCAAGACCGAGCAGAAGGAACTCGCCGTGCGGGCTCTGGAACGCGTGCAGATGGGTCACCTCGCCGACCGGATGCCGGCGCAGCTGTCGGGCGGACAACAGCAGCGTGTCGCCCTGGCCCGCGCGATCGCGTTCGAGCCGCGTGTGCTCCTGCTGGACGAGCCGCTGTCGAACCTCGATGCCCGGCTGCGGGAGGACATGCAGGTGGAGCTCAAGGAGCTGCACCGCACTCTCGGACTCACCACCGTGTTCGTCACGCACGACCAGGAGGAGGCGATGAGCCTCTCCGACCGCATCGTCCTGATGAATGCGGGAGTGATCGAACAGGAAGGTGCGCCGGCCGAACTCTACGGTGCACCGCGCACCCCGTTCGCGGCAGACTTCATCGGCGCGGCCAACCTGCTCCCGGCCACACGTTCCGGAGCGGTCGCGACGCTCGACGGCACCGCGATCCAGGTGCCGCTGACGGGGGCGGGCCCCGATGGCACCGGTGAGGTCGTGCTCCGCCAGGAGGACCTGCGGCTCTCGCCGACGGTCGGCGCGGACACTCCGGTGAACGTCGACGTCGTCGCCCACGTCTACCGCGGGGCCGACATCGTGTACATCGTCGAGCTCGCGGGGAAGCGGATGCGCGTGGTGCGCCCGCGGCACGAAGCACCCATCCCGGAAGGCGCAGCCGGCCTCGGCTGGCGCGACGGCGCGGTGCTCTGGATCGCCGCCGCCTGACCTCCCCCCCTCGCCCACGGCCCCGGGGCTGAAACCCAGACGACCCCTCGCACGCCCGGCGTGTCCCACCCCGACACGCCGGGTCGCGCGCATTCCGTCTCTGTTTTCGCCCCTGCGCTCGACACGGGCACGGTCATAGGATCGGGGCGTGACAGACGACTCCTCCGCGCGTGCCACCTCGCGCCGCGGTTTCTTCAAGATCGGGGGCGCCGCGCTCGCGGGCGCGGCGGTCGGCGGTGCGGGCGGCGCGGCGATCGGCGCGTCGATGGCCGGCAACCCTCGCGACGGCTTCGCAGACGACCCGGATCCGTTCGCGGCCCTCACTCCGCGCAGTGAGCCGGGGTTCGATCACCTCATCGTCGTGATGGGTGAGAACCGCTCCTTCGACAACCTGCTCGGATACCTGTACTCCCGCGAGAATCTGCCGGCAGGCGAGACGTTCGAGGGCCTGGACTTCGGCTCGTACAGCAACACCTCCTCCGACGGCACGGTCGTCGATGCGCACGTGTACGAGGGCGACACCGACCGGATCATGAGCCTTCCCGACCCGGACCCCGGCGAGGAGTACCCGCACGTCAACACGCAGATCTTCGGCACCGTGGATCCCGCGAGCAACGCCAGACTCTTCGTCGACGAGATGACCGCGCCCTTCAACGCCCCGACGCACGGCGAGAAGCCCACGATGTCAGGGTTCCTGGAGGACTACATCATCAACTTCCGGCGATTGCGCAAGGGAGCCGACCCGAAGCCCGACGAGGCGAGACACATCATGGGTTCCTTCTCTCCGGAGATGCTCCCGGTGCTGTCGACGCTCGCCTCGGAGTTCGCCGTGTTCGACCACTGGTACGCCGGGGTCCCGTCGCAGACCTTCTGCAACCGTTCCTTCTTCCACGCCTCGACGTCACACGGCTTCGTGACCAACCAGGCCGGCGGCGGATACAAGAAGTGGCTCGATGCTCCGGCAGCCCCGACGGTGTTCAATCGGCTCGAAGACGAGAAGGTGAGCTGGAAGATCTACATCGACAAGCTCCAGCTCGTGTCGTTCACCGGGATGCTGCATGCCCAGGTGCTCGAGAAGTACTGGCGCACCGAGCACTTCGGCACCATGGAGGACTTCTACGCCGAGGCGAAGGACGGGAAGCTCCCCGCCTACGCGTTCATCGAGCCCCGCATGGTCTACGACCACAACGACTTCCATCCGCCGTTCGGCCGCCCCCGCGAGGGCGAGGTCGAGGGTGAAGCCGTCTTCGACAGCGCGATCTCGGACGTGCGCGCCGGAGACCGACTCATCCATGACATCTACGAGGCCGTGCGCACGAGTGCGTCCGCGACGGGTTCGAACGCGGTCAACACCCTGCTGCTCATCACCTTCGACGAGCACGGCGGCTGCTACGACCACGTGCCCCCGCCCGCCGCCACCACGCCGACGCCCGACACCGAGGCCGGCGAGATGGGCTTCACGTTCGACCGGCTCGGATGCCGCGTCCCGGCGATCGCGGTCTCGGCGTACACGAAGCGCGGCTCGATCATCCATGACGAGATGCACCACGGCTCGGTCATCGCCACGCTCTCCCGTCTGCACGGTTTGAAGCCGCTCAACGATCGCGACCAGTCCGCCAACACCCTGCTGAACGTCATCAATCTCGACAAACCCCGCCACCCCGCCGACTGGCCGGTGACGACCCCCGCGTACACGCCGCCGAACCCCGAGGAGTCGGCGCCGCGGCCCGGTGAGAAGGATCAGCTGAGGCCGTTGACCCCGCCTGCCCGCGGGCTTCTCGGGCTGCTGATCGCGCGCTACGGCAAGCCGGGAGAGCCCGAGCCGGAGACGTTCGCGGATGCGTACAGGCTGCTCCACGAGCACGGCGAGGAGTTGTTCGGTCCGCCCCGACGTGGCTGACGGAGGCTGCGCCCGGTTCGAGGCGGTACGGATGAATGAAGAGTCAGCTGAGAGTCAGCTGAGAGTCGGTTCGCGGGACGCGCGACGCGCGCACCGGGCTCTGGCGAAGTCGCCGAGAGGTCCCAGAGCGAAGATCGGCCCCACGCCGGAAGCTCCACTGTGGGGCCGATCTTCGAACGCGACAGGTACTAGACGCGGGTCTTGCTCAGGTCGACCCGCTTGCCGGTGACCTGCATCCCGATCTGGATGAGCGCCTTCGTTCCGTTGCGCTCAGGCATGCAGAACTTGGTAGTCGAGTTCCACGGGATCCAGCACAGCTTGGCGTAGTAGTCGCCTGTATAGAAGTTGCGCACAGTGTCCCATGTCCCGTTGGTAACGCCCAAGGTGAATTGGTAGTGCACGTTCCCGGGCGGGTTGTCGTGCCAGCACGGCTTGCCGGATGCGCACCCGGTAGACCAGGAACGTGCGGAGGGTCCAGAAGGGGTCAGTGCCTCGAGCGTCGCTTCGAGCTCTGCCTCGGTTATGACCTCGACGTCTGTGACGTCGCCCGAGTACGGGTCGACGGTGACGATCTTGGGGGAGCCGGAGCGTAGCGCTTCGATCTCATCCTGCGTCAGTTGGTCCAGATCCCCGACCACCGTTGACGTGAGGGAGTCGGGTGCGGGGGATATCTCCGCGGCCACGGCGGGTGCCCCTGTCAACATGAGGCACGTCACGAAGCAGAAGCGCGCTGATCACTCCGAGCATGCCGGTCCGCGCGCTCACAGGGCACCCACCGCGAAGCTGGCACCGAACACAACAGCGGTGGCTACGAGCGCCCCCGTGATCACCAGGACGGCCTTCCCAGCCTTGGGACGTGTCCTCACGCCCCAGATGATCAGCGCAGCGAGCACGAGCACCCCTGCGATCGCGGTGAGGGCCGTGGACGTGTTGTAGGTGGCCGTCTCCTGCACCGTGGCAGGCCAGGGGATATCACCGTCCACGGTGCCGCCGAGGTAGCCGGCGGCAATGCCGACGATCGCTGCCAGCGCGGCGATTGCCCAAACAGTGCGGTTTCGCTTCGACGTCGGGAGGTTGCGTGGTTCATTCATCGTGAGCTCCATCACGGATTGCACTTCGTGATCGGGTTTCCCTGTACGGACCAGAGGACGTCCTTTCGCCAGGATTCCATGTTGTAGGTGGCGCCGCCTCCGAGCCAGCCGTACGCAACGTGGCAATAGAACTGGTTGATGATCGTGGATGTGACCTTCGACTTGTTGGTTCCCAGATCTGCCTTGAGATCAGCGAGATGCGACTCAAGCGTCGCGATGCCACGGTAGAACTCGCCCCAAGAGGTGGGCACCGCGTTGATCACGTACTTCGAACCGCCCTGGCTGGTCACCCACGCTGCCGCCACAAGGTCATGGCCAGCCCACGGGTCCGCGACGACGGGGTAAGCGTCCACCGGGACACTGGTCAGGTCGACATGCTGGATGAGCGTGTCACCATCGAGCTCGAACGAGGTGGGAACATCCGATCCGTTCACATCGCGCGCCCACGGTCGCGCGATGCCCGCGATGAACTCGCCCTCGGGGTTCATAATCAGGACCGATCCGTCGTCCTCCAGCGTCGCGGCCGCGGCGTCCGGCAGCTCAAGGGGCATCCGGAACGCCGTGTCAGCGACCGGCTCGTTGATGACGATCGCGACAAGCGCGCTGCCGTCTTCCATGAGAATCGGTTCAGAAAGCACAGAGTCCGTCGACGCGGTCACGCCGAGGGACACGGTGCCTTCAGGGGTCGAAACGTGAGCACTCTCGCTGTCAACGCGTGCTGTCGCGTTGTCGCTTACGGTGACCTCGGAATCCATAACTACGGCCGATGCGATCTCATTCGGCGCCTGCGCCTGGAACACCGCTACAACCTCACTCACGTCATCATCAGCGTCGGCCGCCGTTCTCGACCAGGCATGTTCACCGTAGAGGTCCCGCGAGCCACCTGTCTGTCCCCCAAATGGCCGTCGCTCGCGTGAGCCCGTGTGCGTGGTAGGTGAAATTGGGCGGATGATCTCCGCGATCCGGCGCTCGGCGAGGAGATCTGTGTCAACGGGTCTTCCTCGGGGGCTACCCCGTGAAGAACCGGCTCTGCGTGTTCCTCGTCGGTCCGGACGCCGACCTTGCGACGATCCCGTGGCGGGTGGCGGTGGTGTCACGCCGCGGAGGAGGGACGCCCCAGCAGGCCGCGCAGGAGCATCCCCGGAACCGCGGCCTGATCCCGAGCGCGTCGCGACGCCTCCTCAGCGGTCGCGTCGAGAGCCCACTCGTCCAAGCCGCGGAGCATGCCGAACGTCGCCGCGGCGAGCGCCGCCACGGGCACGTCATCGCGCACGGCTCCGGTGCGCGCACCCACCTGCAGCACCTCGGCGACCCACGCGTGCACGGCATCGAGCAGAGTGGTCCTCGCGTCGATGCCTCCCGCTGCGGGCAGGTAGAAGATGCGCCCGAGCAGACCGAGAGCGGGATCGACCGCGGCCAGTCGACCGAGATCTGTGAGCACTCCGTCGAGGCGCGGCCAGAAGTCATCACCGGCGAACTGCGCGGGTTCCGGGGCGACCCAGTGCGCGCGCACGTCGGCGATCAGGGTCTCGACCACCGCGTCCAACAGCTCCGCCTTGGAACCGACCGCGTGATAGAAGGAGCTCTTGCTGATGCCGGCCGCCTGGATGATGCGGTTCAGCGACGCGCGCTCATATCCGACCGAGGCGAACTCCGCCACCGTCGCCTCGATGAGTCGGTCGCGGTGATTCCCCGTGAGCGCTGCCATGCGTCCACCCTACTGGACCAGTCGGTCCAGTAGGCGTAGTGTGGGCATTGGACCAGGTGGTCCAGAGGAGGAACATGCTCACCGACACACCACTCGACTCCCAGATCGCCGCACAACACGACGATCGCCTGAGAGTGCTCATCGTCGGTGCCGGCATCGCCGGCATCACTCTCACGCAACTGCTGCGTCGCGACGGACTGCACCCGGTTCTCGTCGATCGGATGCCCGAGATGGACCACCCGGGCTACATGCTCGCGCTCATGCCGACCGTCGACCAAGCTCTGGTCGATCTCGGCGTGCACGAGGACTACCTCGCCGCGGGCACACCCATGCAGCGCTATGCGTTCCGATCCCACCGCGGCAAGATGCTGCGCTCCGAGTCGATGAGCGATCTGCTGCGCGTCTACGGCGACTACAACGGCATCTCGCGTGGCGCTCTGATCGAGGTGCTCACCGAGAGCGGGTGCCCGGTGACGTTCGGCACCACCGTGCAACAGGTGACCGATCGCGCCGCGCTGTTCGTCGACCGTGACGGGACGCCCGCCGGCGAAGGTCGGTTCGATCTGATCGTCGGTGCCGACGGCATGAACTCACGCATGCGCTCCGTGCTGGGTTCGGCCGCACCGCAGGTCATCGAGACGGGGTGGTCGGGCTGGGTGGGGTGGGCGGATGATCTCAGCGATCCGACGCTCGGCGAGGAGATCTGGGGCAATGGGTTCTTCCTCGGGGCCTACCCCGTGAAGAACCGGCTGGGTGTGTTCCTCGGCGGTCCGGACGCCGACCTTGCGGACGGTCCCGTCGCGTTCGCCGCATCCGTCCGCGAGCGGGTCGATTCCCTCGGCCCTCGCCTGGAGGCATCGCTGCGCGCGATCGAGACCGCACCGGATCCGTACCTGTGGCGACTCGACGACGCCCGTGCTCCGCGATGGGTGCTACCCGCCGGCGTTCTGCTCGGGGACGCCGCCGCGGGCTTCCTGCCGACCGCAGGGATCGGGGCGGGAATGGCGATCGAGTCGGCCTGGATGCTGGGCCGCATGCTCGCGCACGCCGACCGGCAAACACTGCCGGTACTGCTTGAGGCATGGGAGCGGGTCGAGCGCCCTCGCGTCGAGGCAGCGCAGTCGAACTCACGGATGCTCGCGCGGCTCATGTTCCGCCGCGGGCGTGTGCTCGCGTGGCTGCGTGAGACCACGCTCCGGCGCCTGAGCGTGCGAGCCGTGCTGGGCCCGATCGTCAAGCTCGTCGCCGGACGCCCCGACCCCGATGCCGTCGCCCGCCAGGCACTGGCATGAAGTGTGACTCGCCGCTGGCCAGCTCCGCGAAACCGTATGTAGTCGACCACGGGTGGGGGAACGATCACGGCACTAGGACGGGCGGTCCAGGCGATGACACTGCTAAGGACGGCTGCTACGCGGTAGACGGTGGCCAGTTCGTCGTAGCGGATAGCGATGCCGCGCCATTGCTTGAGGGCGGCAAAGCGGCGTTCGACGACGTTTCTGGCCCGGTAGTCGTCACGGTTGCAATCGACAGGTCGTCCGCCTTTGGGCCCCGTCGGAGGCGACGGCCGATCTGGTCGGATGGTTGCGGAATGACGGCTTGGATGCCGCGGTCGCGCAGGTGCTGACGGATGGCTCGTGACGAGTACGCCTTGTCGCCGCGGACTCGATCGGGCCGGGTTCGAGGAATCCGCGGATCGAGCCGACTGATCACGCTTCGGCCGCTCCCGCGGCGGCCTCTCGACCGAGCTGCACCAGCTCGTCGATAGTCACGGTCTGTGTTGATGAGCGCGAGCGATGGTGGAGTCGACCAACACGGCCCAGTCGATGATCCCAGGTTCCGTCGGCCGCCATCCGCCGATGCCACTTCCAAACCGTCTGCCGCGGGCCGAACACCTCCGGCAGATCGCGCCATGCGATCCCTGTCCGATAGCGATAGGCGATTACCTCGACCATTGTCCGCGCGTCCGAGAACGGGCGACCCCTGGACCTGATAAGAACCCGCCAATCAGATCCCACCGGGCATCCGACAGCGATAGAAATCGCGACACAACTCCAGCATCGCCGGATCGGCCCGTCCCTTCGGCGACGCGCCCTAGTCAGGCTCGCCCGCTGGATTCGAGTCCTGACGGAAGACAACTCGCGCGAGGAGCGCGGCTCCGCCAAGTACGCAGAGCCACGCGACTCCCCAGGCAACGAAGCCAACCAAGGGGTTCGGATCGATCCAGGCTTGGACCGCGCTGGTCCCCTTCAGAAGCATCCAGGCCAGGAAGATTCCGATTAGAACGATGCCGCTGACCGTGAGTCCGAGCTTCTTCCCCATGCCTCGAGGTTAGCGCTGCAGTCACCGCCGACTTTGGGAGACACGACACTAGCCCTCGGGGAGCCGTAGCGCCTTCTCGGTGAAGTACCTCACCTCGCCCTCGGCGGTCTCGACCCCGAACACCCACTTGCCGGCGGGAGTTGCCCGGACGTCGATGACGGTGCCCCGTTCGCGGCCGACGATCACATCGGTTCCCGCTGAGAAAATGGATTCGCTCATGGATGAGAGCTTGCCCCCGCAAGCTCTCATCCGCATCCCTCGCACGACGGACATCCGCCGCGAAGCCGACTGTCAGACCGGGTCGCCCTGCACCGGCCCGTCGGTGTTCGGCCTCCAGCCGAGCGCCGGTGCAACGTGTGTCGCGAAAGCTTCCAGCACATGCAGGTTGTACTCCGGGCCGAGCTGGTTGGGGATCGTGAGCAGCAGGGTGTCGGCGGCCATCACGGCCTCGTCCTGCTTCAGCTGGGCGATCAGCACGTCCGGCTCGGCGGCATACGTCTTCCCGAAGGTCGAGCGGAATCCGTCGATCACACCGATCTGGTCGGCGTTCTCCTCGCTGCGCAGCCCGAAGTAGGCCCGATCCATGTCGGACACGAGCGGGAACACGCTGCGGCTCACGGAGACCCGCGGTCGCCCGGTGTGACCGGCTTCCTTGTAGGCCGAACGGAACAGCTCGATCTGTTCGCGCTGCAGTTCGTGGAAGGGTTGGCCCGTCGCTTCAGTCACGAGGGTCGAACTCATCATGTTGAGCCCCTTGCGACCCGTCTCCACGGCGGTCGGACGAGAGCCCGATCCCCACCAGATGTGGTCACGGAGCGTCGGCGACTGCGGTTCGATCTGCAGATACCGACCCGCTCCCACCATCCTCGGGTCACCGGGGGCGAGACCCTCGCCGTCGATCGCCCGCAGGAAGAGGTCGAACTTCTCCCGCGCCAGCACGCTGCCGCGCTCCGTGTCCTCCTCGTCGACGTAGCCGAACGTCTCGTAGCCGCGAAGCGCGGTCTCGGGTGAACCTCGGCTCACTCCGAGCGCGATCCGTCCATCGGCGATCAGGTCGAGCGCTGCCGCTTCCTCGGCGAACTGGAACGGGTTCTCGTAGCGCATGTCGATCACACCGGTGCCGACCTCGATGCGCTTCGTGCGCGCCGCCATCGCGGAGAGCAGCGGCATGGGGGACGCGGCCTGGCGCGCCCAGTGGTGCACGCGCACCGAGGCACCGTTCACTCCGATCTCGTCGGCGCCTTCGGCGATCTCGATCGTCTGCTTGAGCATGTCGCCCGCTGTGCGGGTCGCCGATCCGGGGACATCGGCGTAGTGACCGAAAGAGAGGAATCCGAAAGCCTTCATGATCTATTCCAACGCATGTATTCGGGGTCTATTCCCCCGGCAGCAGGATGCCGTCGAGGATCAGGGCACGGATGCGGGGTTCGAGGTCCGCCCACAGCTCGGCCAAAGGCACGTCGAACAGGTCCGCCAGCGCCGCCACGATCTGTCCCACGGTGAGTTCACCGTCACAGGCCCCGACGAATCCGGCGAGCGCGGGGTCGACCGCGATGGTGCGACTGAATCCCCCGCCCTGACGCAGCTCGATCACGCTCGGGTCGTCGTTGCCGGGCAGCAGGTGCCGCGCCTCGGTGACGTCGGCGGCGACCATCAGAGTCGCCGGCATCCCCTGGGTGAGCACATCGTGGGCGGCGAGCCCCGTCGCCAGTGCCGCACCGACGTTCGAGACATGCTGGCCGATCTTCTCGGTCCGTCGCAGCGGGTCGCCCGATGACCCCCGGCGCATCAGGACGTAGCCGAAGCCGATGGAGGTCACACCGCGGGCGGCGAAGTCATCGAGCCACGCGGTGAGCAGCGGGGTGAACCCGGGATCGCGCGGGGTCGTGCCACCGTCACGGATCCACAGCTCGGCGTACCCGAGGGGCGAGAGCTTTTCGCGTTCGATCACCCACAGGTCGAGCTCGGCCGGTACCCATGCCTCCAGGCGGGCGAGGCCCCCGACTCCCGCCTTGGACTCCCAGTTCCCCAGCAGCTGGACGATGCCGTTCTCCGTGAGGAATGTCGGGGCCGTGCGCACGAACTGCTCGACCAGCGCGTCTCCGACCAGTCCGCCGTCGCGGTATTCGTACGCGGGAACACCGTCGACGCGCGGGGTGATCACGAACGGCGGATTCGAGACGATCAGGTCGAACGCCTCCCCCGCGACCGGCTCGAACATGCTCCCCTGGCGGAACTCGATGTTGGCGACTCCGTTGAGGTGCGCGTTGAGCTCGGCGAAGGCGAGGGCGCGCGCGGAGATGTCGGTCGCGATGACCCTGCCCGCCCGACGCGCGACCAGGAGCGCCTGGATACCGCACCCGGTCCCGAGGTCGAGCGCGCGATCCACCTCGATCGCGACGATGGTCTCGGCGAGGGTGCGGGACGCGCCGCCGACACCGAGGACGTGATCGTCGGGCAGCGCTCCGTCGAGCGCCACCTCGTCGAGGTCGCTCGCGATCCACCACTCCCCCACACCATCCGCATCGACGAACGACTGCGGTCGCAGCAGTGCCGTGGGCGTCACGGTGTCGGCATCGACGGTCGCGAGGCGGAGGGCGACGAGCCCATCCACCCCGAGGTGCGGGAGCGCGGCGGCCACAGGCTCCCGCGGCTGGGTCATCCCGAGCACGAAGAGGCGTCCGAGAGTGGCGAGCGCACCGGTGTCGTCGGCGATCGCGCGCAGGATCGGCTCCCGCATCCCTCGCGCCAGGGCATCGTCCGCCTCTTCTCCCCAGAGTCGCCGAAGCGGCTCGGAACGGAGGTCCGCAGCATCGAGATCCGCTGCGAGAGCGGCGCTGTGGAGCGGGTCGGGAACGGGTGCGAGGGTGTCGGACACGGCCGTCACTCTACGCGTCTTCAGGCTTCTCCTTCATATGGCCTCCTAGAATCAGGAGGTCAGTACTCACGGGCAGCTCTCTCCGGCGCTCGAGGAAGACCTCCATGACCGCGATCACCCCCGAAACCGGCCTCCGTGCGCGCCTGCATCGGCTCGCAGGCAGGGCCGCGGTTTTCGCGATCGCAGCGGGCACCTGTGCCCTGGGTGCGCCGGGCGCCGCTTTCGCCGCGGACCAGGCCCCGAAGGACGACGATCAGACCGTCGAGCTGCACGTCTCCGCCGGCATGCGCGGACTCATCGCTCCGGGGTCGTCGACCTCGGCGACGCTCACTCTCGACAACGGCACGGACACGAGGCTCAGCGGTGGACAGGTCGAGGTCGAGCTCAACCGCACGCCCCTGCCCGACGATGCGGCGGTGACGAGCTGGCTCGACGACGGTGAGGCTCCCGGCGAGTTCGCTGCGATCGGGGCCGACGACACCGAGCCGATCGATGCGGGCGCCTCCGCGACGACCACGATCTTCGTGCCCGAAGACACCCTCGGCGACCTCGCCCCCGGCGTGTACCCGCTGCGCGCGGAGCTCACCGGAGCGAAGACCGGCGACGACGCGGCGGCCGAAGCGGACACGACCGCGACGACCGTCCTGATCGTGGCGGACTCGCAGACTACGCAGATCGGCGTCATCGTTCCCCTCACGGCGACGCCGGAAGGCGGTGCGCTGCTGACCGCCGAAGAGCTCGCAGAGCTCACCGCCGCCGACGGCGCACTGACCGCCCAGCTCGACGGGATCGCGGGGACGACGGCCGTGATCGCGATCGACCCATCGATCCTCACGGCGATCCGGGTGCTCGGCACGGCCGCTCCTGACAGCGCACGGGAGTGGCTCACGCGGCTCGACGGGCTTCCGAACGCACGGTTCGCCGTGCAGTTCGGGGATGCGGATGCCACGGCGCAGGCACAGGCGGGGTTGCCCGAGCTGCTCCAGCCGACGACGTTCGCCCCCTTCTTGAACGCCGCGGACTTCCCGCAGACGCCGGAGACGGTCGCCCCCACGGACAGCACGGGCGCAACACCCGGCCCGACTCCCCGTCCCACGGACTCCACCGCGCTCCCGACGGATGAGGAGCTCACCGCGGTCGAGGGTGCGCTGCCGCGAATCCTCTGGCCGCACGATGCGCTGACCGAGACCGACCTGGCCGCGTTCACCGGGTACCTCGGAGAGGGGACGACCACGATCGTTCCCTCGTCGGCGGTCGGTGGACAGAGCGCTGCCCACGCGACCGCGTCGGGCCATGATCTCCTCGTCACCGATGCCACCACCTCCGAGGTGCTGTCAGAAGTGGCCGCCGAGGGTGACAGTGTCGACCGCCAGCGTCTGCTCGCCGAAGCGACGGCGCGGCTCCAGTTCGCTCAAGCCCGTTCCGCCGGCGCTCCCCTGCTCATCGGCTTGGACCGCGATGAGAATCGCCGCGCGGACGCTCTCCGCGACGCGATCTCCGCGGCGGACTCGATCGGATTCGAGTTCTCCGCGCTCCGGGCGACGACACCCGTCGCGGCGACTCTGACCGCAGAACCCGACACCGCTCGCTCGGCCGCCGTGACGACGCTCCTGGCCGACGAGGGCAAGCTCACCGCCTTCTCGTCCATCCTCGAGGACCCGCAGGTGCTGCTGAGTCCCGAGCGCATCAGGATCCTCCGCACACTCGCCGTCGGGACCTCGGCGAACGCGTTCACGGAGGACCTCGCCGATCATCAGGCACAGACACGGGCGACGCTGAACGCCGTGAACATCCCGCCGTCCAGCACCATCCAGCTGCTCGCGGCCAACGCCGACCTCCCGATCGCGGTCCGTAACGACCTGCCGTGGCCGGTGACCGTGCAGCTCTTCGTCTCGCCCACTGACCCCCGTCTCGACGTCAAACCCATGACCGAGACGGTCGTGCAGCCCAACTCGTCGACGCGGGTGAAGGTTCCGGTGTCGGCACGGGTGGGCAGCGGCGAGGTCGATCTGCGCCTCAGTCTCTACAGCCCCACGGGTGTGCAGATCCAAGGGGATCAGACCGTCCGGGTCGCGGTCCGTGCCGAGTGGGAGACGATCGGCCTCGTGATCTTCGGAGGTCTCGCGGTCCTCCTGATCGCCCTCGGCGTGATCCGCACCATCCGCCGCAAGCGCCGTGAGACAGCGGAGGAAGACGAGGAAGCCGTGGCCACGGAGCCCGAGGAGAAGCGTGACTAGTCTCGGACGCGCGAGCGCCATCATCGGAGCCGGCACCATGGTCTCCCGCGTCACGGGGCTGCTGCGCAGCATCGTGCTGGTCGGCGTGATCGGCTCGGTCAACTCCGAAGCGGCTGACGCCTTCGCGGTCGCCAATCAGCTTCCCAACAGTGTCTTCTCACTGATCTCCGTGGGGATCCTCACCGCCGTGATCGTGCCGCAGATCGTCAAGGCTTCGGCTGACGCCGACGGCGGAAACGCGTACATCTCGAAGCTGTTCACCCTCGGGACGGTCGTCCTCGTGGTGATCGCGGGTGCGGCGACCGTCGCCTCACCCTGGCTCGTCTGGCTCTCTGCGGACGGAGATCCCGCACAGCTGGCCCTGGCGACCGCGTTCGCCTACTGGTGCATGCCCCAGATCCTCTTCTACGGTCTCTACGCTTTGCTCGGTGAGGCGCTGAACGCCCGCCGCATCTTCGGGCCGTTCACGTGGGCACCCGTGGTCAACAACGTGATCTCCATCATCGGATTCCTCCTGATCGCCGCTTTCTTCGGGGGGCCGCTGACGGACGTTCCTGACTGGACGCCGGAGATGATCGCCGCCCTGGGCGGGACGGCGACACTGGGGATCGTGGTTCAGGCCGGAGTCCTTCTCCTGTTCTGGCGGCGGACGGGACTCTCCTTGAAGCCCGACTTCCGCTGGCGCGGTGTAGGTCTCGGCGCCACCGGCCGCCTCGCGGGTTGGACTCTCCTCATGGCAATCGCGAGCCTCACCGCGGGAACCATCCAGGGACGCATCGCCTTCGCCGCTGCCGGCGACGGGGCGTCGGTGGCCACGATGCAGTATGCCTGGCTCATCTTCATGCTGCCGTACTCCATCATCGTGCTCTCGATCGGTACGCCGTATTTCACACAGATCAGCGAGCACGCCGCAGCGGGTCGAGATGATGAAGTCCGCGCGGACATCACGCGCAGCATCCGGACGCTCTTCCTCTTCATCGCTGTCGCCATGGCCGCGCTCATCGCGGCCATCATTCCCGCTTCTCGCGTCTTCACCGAGAACGCCGCCGATGCCGAAGCCGCCGCGCTCGTCCTCCTCTGCTATCTGGTGAGTCTGCTTCCGCTCACCGTCCTCTTCATCGTGCAACGGACCTTCTACGCATACGGCGACACACGCACGCCGTTCTGGTTCACCCTGTTTCAGAGCGTTCTCATCGTCATCACGGCTCTCGTCGCCCAAGGGCTCTACGTCGCCGACATCATCCCGGTCACGGCGTTGGCGGCCGCCATCGCGCTCGGTCAGTCGCTTGCGAGCACGATCCAGACAATCGTCGCCAGCTGGCTCCTGCACCGGAAGATCGGTGGACTGCGAATCGGAACCTGGGTGGCAGCCATCCTGCGGTTCGCGGTCGCGGCCATCCCCGCCGGGTTCGCGGGCTGGGGGGTGTTCCTCCTTCTCGGCGGCCCGAGCGGCTGGACCACGGACAACAAGATCTTCGGAGCCGTCGGCACCGCGATCATCGGCCTCGCCGTGGTCGTGGTCTACGTCGCCATCCTCGCCGCCATGCGGGCCCCGGAGCTCAAGGCGGCCGGTGGCCTGGTGCGCAGGTTCCTCCCCGGACGCTGAGCCACCCGCACTGGCGGGGGAATGCCTCGCGGTTACCATGGGTTGAAGCACTCGAAGGTCATTCGACTGCAGTTTCTAAGACGGAGAGCACATGCGTCAGGTCATCATCATCGGCTCCGGCCCCGCCGGATTCACGGCTGCCATCTACGCGGCCCGAGCGAACCTCAAGCCGCTGCTCATCGCGAGCTCGGTCGAAGTCGGCGGCGAGCTGATGAACACCACCGAGGTCGAGAACTATCCCGGGTTCCCCGAAGGCATCCAGGGCCCGGAACTGATGGCGAAGTTCCAGGAGCAGGCGGAGAAGTTCGGCACCGAGGTCGTCTACGACGACGTCACCGAGCTGCAGCTCGACGGACCCGTCAAGAAGGTCGTCCTCGGCAGCGGTGTCGAGCACGAGGCTCAGTCCGTGATCTATGCGACGGGCTCGGCGTACCGCAAGCTCGGCATCGAGGGCGAAGAGCGCCTGTCCGGTTACGGCGTCTCCTGGTGCGCCACGTGCGACGGGTTCTTCTTCCGCGAGAAGACGATCGCGGTCGTCGGCGGCGGCGACTCGGCGATGGAGGAGGCGACCTTCCTCACGCGTTTCGCGGAGAAGGTCTACGTCATCCACCGCAAGGACACGCTGCGTGCCTCGAAGATCATGCAGGAGCGCGCGTTCGCGAACGAGAAGATCGAGTTCGTGTGGAACAGCGAGGTCGCCGAAGTCCTCGGTGGCGACTCCGTCAGCGGCGTGCAGCTGCGCTCGACGGTCGACGGCACCCTGCGCGACCTGCCGATCGATGGTCTGTTCATCGCGATCGGTAACGACCCGCGCACCCACCTCGTGCACGACAAGCTCGAGTTGACGCCCGAGGGCACGATCTGGGTCGACGGCCGCTCGTCGAAGACCTCCGTGCCCGGTGTGTTCGCCGCGGGTGACGTCATCGACCCCACGTACCGTCAGGCCATCACCGCTGCCGGCACGGGCACGGTCGCCGCCCTCGACGCGGAGCACTTCCTCGCGGACCTCGAGGACGCGTCCGTCGAGGTCCCGGCTGCGGAGGCCGCCGAGATCCTCACCGCCTCGGCATAGTCCGGGAACACTTTCCCCTCGTCGGCTGTTGTAGCAGACGAACCTCGAATCAAGGAGATCTCTGATGAGTGCAAAGGCTACGAGCCAGGCGACCTGGGAGCAGGACGTTCTGCAGGCCGACGGTCCCGTGCTGGTGGACTTCTGGGCCGAGTGGTGTGGACCGTGTCGTATGGTCGCGCCGGTCCTGGACGCGATCCAGGCGGACAACCCCGACAAGATCACCATCCTCAAGCTCAACGTCGACGAGAACCCCCAGCTGGCCATGAAGTACCAGATCACGTCGATCCCGGCGATGAAGGTCTTCCAGGGCGGAGAGGTCAAGACGACCATCATCGGCGCCAAGCCGAAGCCCGCGCTCGAGAAGGACCTCGCCGCGTTCATCGGCTGACGTTCTGAGCCGAAAGGGCCGCACCTCCCGGGGAGGTGCGGCCCTTTCTCGTTTTCTGCGCGCTCAGGCCGTGTCAGTCGATGCGGTGCTCGGTCACGGCATCGAAGGTGAGCCGCAGGTTGTCAGCGATGCGGTCGTACTCGGCCTGCACGATCCGCGTGAACAAGAAGTCGAGCACCGTGAGCTGGGCGATGCGACTCGCCATCGCGCCGGAGCGGAACGTCGATTCCGAGACCGCTGTCAGCAACACCAGCGCGGAGGCCTGGGCGAGGGGCGAGCGGGGGTTGTTCGTGATGGCGATCGTGAGCGCACCGGCACGCGCCGCCGTCTCCACAGACTGCACGATCTCGAGCGTGCGCCCCGAGTGGGAGATGGCGATCGCGACGTCGCGATCGTCCAGGAGAGCCGCGCCCGTGAGCGCCAGGTGGAGATCGGTGCGCGCTTGCGCCCAGAATCCCCCTCGATGCAGCTTCTGTTCGAGATCCATCGCGGCGAGCCCGCTGGAGGCCGCGCCGTAGATGTCGATCCGCCGTGCCTCGCGGATCGCGGAGACGCAGCGCTCCAGTTCCTCGACGTCGATCTGTCGGGCCGTCTGCTCGATCGCCGCAGCCTCGGAGAACGCGACTTTGCGCACCGTCGTCGTCGCATCATCGTCGCGGTCGACATCCGCTCCCGAGACGCGAAAGCGCTCGCGATCCGAAGCGCTGCGGGTCAGTTCCCCGGCGAGCGCGAGCCGCAACTCCGGGTAGCCGACGAATCCGATGCGCTGCGCGAATCGCGCGATGCTCGCCGGAGACGTGCCGCACGCGACGGCGAGCTGGGTGATGGAGGCATCGACGACCGACTGAGGGTGGGCAAGGACGTGATCGCTGATGCGGGCCTCCGTCGCTGTCAGGCCCGATCGTCGCTGGTGGATGGCTGTCACGACGCTGTTCGGCATCCCCTCATGATGTCAGGACTGTTTCGTGTTGAAAACATTTTTTCGACGATGCTTGCGCTTGTGAAAATTATTGTCCAGAGTGGCTAGTGCGCGTCGGGCTTGTGCACGATCCGCCGAACGACAGAGGTGTCCACCGCGCCCCCGCCACACGGGCACATCCGGGTCTCCTCTGTTCCCAGCAGGGGGAGTCGCCATCGCGAGCGGCTCTCACACCATTCGAGAGGAACCTCATGCGACACAAATCGACGCGCTATGCGCTCACCGCCGCCGTTCTCGCCTCGGGCCTCGCCGTGGCCGGCTGTGCTCCGGCATCCTCCGGCGCGGACGGCGGGGGCGAAGATGTCACGCTCAAGATCTGGTCCTGGCAGGCATCGTCCTCTCCCAAGTGGGAGGCCGTGTTCGACGTCTACGAGAAGTCGCACCCTGGAGTGACGGTGGAGTTCGAAGGCTTCCAGCCCACCGAGTACAACCAGATCCTGGCCACCGGTCTCGAAGGCCGCGACGGTCCCGACATCGCCATGCTCCGCGCCTACGGCGGTGTGCAGCCCGCGATCCAGTCCGAGCAGATCGTGCCCATCGACGACATCGTCGACGGGCTGGATCAGTTCGATCCGACGGTCCTGCGCGCCGCCCAGGGCAAGGACGACGGAAAGACCTACGGCGTCCCCTTCGCGTACCAGACGATGCAGATGTTCTACAACAAGACACTGTTCGACGAGAAGGGTCTCGAGGAGCCGACCGACTGGGACGAGTTCATCGACCTTCAGGAGACGCTCCTCGACGAGGGCATCACCCCTATGGCTCTCGGAGCCCGGGAGGACTGGGTGCTGCCGATGTTCCACGACATCGTCGGCTCTGCCCGCTACGGCGGAGCGGACTTCGAGGAGAAGGTGCTCAGCGGAGAGGCCGACTTCACCGACCCCGCCTACGTGTCTTCGCTGCAGATCGTCAAGGACATGCAGAAGTACCTCGACAAGAATGTCAACGCGATCGCGGTCGCCGATGCAGTGCTGCAGTTCACCTCGGGTCAGGCGGCGCAGTGGCCCGGTGGTTCCTTCGACCTGCCGACCTTCCAGAACTCGGCGCCCGACACCGAGTGGGGCGTCTACGAAGTCCCGCCGGCACCGGACAGCGCGCTCGATCACGCCGTGACGCCCGGCTACGCGGACGGAAGCTTCGGGATCAACGCCTCCAGCGACAACCAGGAGGCGGCGACGGAGTTGCTCAACTGGATGACCACCGAGGAGTTCGGTCAGCTCGTCGCCGACGAGGTCGACCAGTTCTCGGCGCTTCCGGGGGTCACCTACTCCGACCCGCTCATGCAGGAGATGAACGAGCAGTACACGGCCAACCCGGCCCCGTACCTGCTCCTCGTCGACTTCCGCTACGGCGACCCCACCGGAACGGCGGTGCTCGGACCGGACATCCAGGCGATGTTCCTCGGAGAGAAGACGCCCGAGCAGCTCGGTAATGACCTGCAGTCCGGCGTCTCCACCTGGTTCACGCCCGCTTCCTGATCCCCACGTGGTGGGGGTGCCACTCCGGCACCCCCACCACAGAGCGAAGGACACTCCCATGGCTCTGACCCTCTCCCTCCGGCGCCGGAAGACTACGCGCCGCCCCCGCACGGGCATCGCACTGACCACTCCCACCGCGGCGCTGTTCGTACTCCCTGCCGCCGTGTTGTTCGCGGTGCTGATCCTGTATCCGATGCTCGCCGCCCTCAGCTACTCCTTCTTCGACTGGCAGGGAACCCGGCAGGGCGGCTTCGCGGGAGTCGGCAACTACATCACGCTCCTCACGACGGAGCCCTACGCTTCTGAGCTGTGGAACGCGTTCGGCCACAATCTGCTGCTGTTCGGCGGTGCCCTCGTGTTCCAGAACTCCCTTGGCCTCGGCATCGCGACGCTGCTGCACCGGCGCAAACGCACCAAGCGGTTCTTCCAGACGATCTTCGCTCTGCCCTACCTGGTCAGCCCCATGGTCATCGGCTACCTGTGGTCGCTCATGCTGTCGCCACTGTTCGGGCCGGTGAACGCCATCCTCCGGGGCGTGGGACTCGAAAGCCTCGCCCTGCCGTGGCTCGGTGATCCCCAGCTGGCGATCTGGGTCATCGTGCTCGTGAGCGCCTGGCAGTGGATCGGTTTCCCGATCCTGCTCTACGGTGCAGCGCTGGGCGGCATTCCGGAGGAGATCGAAGAGGCGGCGTCTCTCGACGGCGCCACCGCCGGCAAGCGCTTCCGCTACATCACCTTGCCGATGCTGACTCCGACGATCGGCATCATCACCGTGCTCACCTTCATCGGGAGCATGGAAGCGATGGCGATCCCGTTCGCCCTGGCCGGATCGAATGGCGCGCCGGCGGGATCCACCGATGTGATGATGCTGCTCTTCTACCGCACGGCCTTCGAGTCGGGGAATCCGAACTCGATCGGCGTCTCCTCCGCGCTCGCCACCGTCCTGTTCATCTTCATCATGGTCATCTCGGTCGTGATCACCTCGACCATGCGTCGCGCCGAACGAAAGCTGTTCTGATGAGCACTGTCCTCGATACCCGCCCCGAGCCCACCACCGAGGCGATCGTCTCCGGCCGTCCCACAGTTCCACGCCGTCGGTCGCAACGCACCTCCGACACCCCTTTCATCGGGAGACTGTTCGCGAACGTCTTCCTGTGGGGCTATGCGCTGATCGCCATCGGTCCGCTGCTGCTGATGGTCAACAACTCGCTGCGCACACAGCAGCAGATCGCGACCGAGCCGCTCGGACTCCCGGTTCCTCCGACGTTCACGAGTTTCCAGAGCGCGTGGATCACGGCGTCCTTCGACACCTACTTCGTCAACTCGATCACCGTCACCGTGGGCTCTGTCATCGTGACCACCGTCGTCTCCGTGCTCGCGGCCTACGCGTTCGCGCGAGCCCGCGCGAAGTTCTTCCGAGGCATCGAGGCGGTGTTCCTGTCGGGTCTGATGCTTCCGGTACACCTCGCGATCCTGCCGCTGTTCTACCTCCTCGATTCACTCAGGATGACCAGCAACGTCTTCAGCCTGATCCTGGTCTACGGAGCTCTCGGCATCCCGTTCACGACGTTCGTCCTCACGGTGTTCTTCCGCGCGCTGCCGATCGAGCTCGAGGAAGCAGCTCGTATCGACGGTGCGGGTCCGTTCCGGACCTTTGTGCAGATTCTGCTTCCGCTCGTCCGGCCCGCTCTCGCCACGGTCATCGTGTTCCGCTTCGTGCCGGTGTGGAACGACTTCTTCTACCCGCTGATCCTTCTGCGCGACCGCGACTCGTACACACTGCCCGTGGGGCTCACACGATTCTTCGGCGAGTACTCGACGGACTGGCCGCAGCTCTTCGCCGGCCTGACGATCGCGACGATCCCGCTGGTGGTGCTGTTCTTGCTGGCCACGAAGCAGATCATCAGCGGTCTCACTTCGGGCATGAGCAAGTGATCCCTCGATGGTGAACGGTGCCCCGGGTTCCGCCTGGGCCGCACTGCGGAGCATGGCGGGCGTCGATACGCTCGAGCTGCTCGGCACGCTGTCCGCCGACGATCCGACGCCCGTCAGCGAGGAGAGCCTGTTCGACCTCGCCTCGGTCACCAAGGTGTTCACCGCTGTCGCCGCATTGCGTCTGGTCGATGCCGGGCTCATCGCGCTCGACGAGCCGTGCGCCGCTGTGCTGTCGATCGGTTCCGGTCCGGGCTCCGGAGCGATCACGCTCCGACAGCTGCTCCTGCACACCTCCGGACTACCTGCGGAAGGCGGGATGTGGCGCTCGGGACTGCGTGGCGCAGCGCTCCAGCGTGCGGTCGTGGCAGCAGATCTCGTGAGCGGACCTGGTACCGAACACCGATACTCGGACGTGGGATTCATCGCCGTCGGCACGCTTCTCGAACGTGTATCGGGCCGCCCGCTCGCACAGCTCATCGCCGAAGTCGCGGCGCTGCTCGGCGCCGACACTCTCACGTGGAGTCCGGATCCTCGCCATAGTGTCGCCACCGAGATCCAGCCGCACCGTGGTCTCGTCCGCGCCGAGGTGCACGATGAGCTCGCTTCAGCGCTTGGTCGGCCCGCGGGGCACGCCGGGCTGTTCGGCACCGTGCACGATGTCGCCGCGCTGGCGCGCATGATCCGTGACGACGGCGGCGGCCCGCGCCGACGTGTGCTCTCCGCCGCGTCCGCCCGGATGCTCACGGTTCCCGCGGTCCGGGCCGACGGGTTCGAGCAGGCGCTGGGATTGCGTGTGCGCCAGCGGTCGTGGATGGGTGACGGCGAAGCGGTCGGTCATACCGGATTCACTGGGACGGCATTCGCCGTGAATCCGCACACGGGGGACTTCGGCGTGCTGCTCCTCAACCGTGTGCATCCCACGCGGGAGGACGCGGACGTCACCGGCGTACGGAGGGAGTTCTTCGCCTTCCTGTCCCCCGACAAGGCTTCGGATCCTCTGGATGGCGACCCTCAGCGCGGATAGAGCAGCACGTCGTCACCGTAGAACTCGTCGACGCGTTGGGGCGCGCTGTGGAGACGGTCGAACGCGCGCTCCCCGTTGATCGCCTCGCGAAGCGAGGACGAGCCCCAGAGTCGGTCTAGCGCATAGCCGACGTCTCCGGGGTCCAGTCGTTCGCCGGCATTCAGGCTGCGCACGTGTTCTGGAGCGGCGGCCCGGGCGCACTGGAGAATCGCGAGTGCAGTCCCCACAGGGTCATAGGTGCGGTAGTCGGAGATGTGCAGCTGAATGCCGCGCGCGGTTTCACCTGCGTGCTTGTGGAACACGGGCTGGAACGCGATCTCCCGGATCTGCACGCCGGGGAGGTCCCGTTCTCGAAGCGCTGCTGCGAACTCGGCGGGGAGGAAGGGCGCCCCGATCGTCTCGAAGGGGCGCGTCGTTCCGCGTCCTTCGCTCAGGGTCGTCCCCTCCACCAGTCCCGTGCCGGCGAAGGCATAGACGGAATCGAGCGTGGGGATGTTCGGCGACGGCGGTACCCAGGCCAAACCCGTCTCCGTCCAGTCGGCGGCGGGGTTCCAGTTCTCCAGAGTGATCACGCGCAGGTCGATGCTCAACCCCTCCTCCGCGAGGTCTCGGACCGCGAACAGACGTGCGAGCTCGCCTGCTGTCAGGCCGTGTCGCTGGTGGATGTCGCTGCGTCCGACGAAACTCGTGAACCGGGATTCGCTCACACCGGGGCCGCTGAGCACCGCACCGCCGAGGGGATTGGGGCGGTCGAGGACGGTGAAGGGGAGCCCGAGGCGCGCCGCACTGCGCATGGCGTCGTACATGGTCCAGATGTAGGTGTAGAAGCGCACCCCGATGTCCTGCATGTCGAAGACGAGCGCATCGACGCCGGACTCGAGGATCATCTCGTCGAGACGGTCTCCCTCGGCCAGATAGGTGTCGCTGAAGGGAAGCCCTGAGCGTGCGTCTCGCTCGATGGATGTGCTCTCCCCCGCTTGGACGGAGCCGTCCAAGCCGTGTTCAGGACCGAACAGATGCTGGAGGGGGACACCAGCACTCTGGAGGGCGTCTATGTTGCGGGAGAGGTCAGGCATCGTTCCCGTGAAGTTCGTGAGGAGGCCGATGCGCGACCCGGCGAGGAGTTGCGGCTCGCTGCTCGCACGCTCGGCTCCGATACGCGTGCGTTGTGCCATGAGGAACTCCCCCGTGTCGACGAGCGGTTATCTTTTTACCAGTCTGGCACAGGCGATGAATATTATGTGCAGAATCCGAAAAGGCAAGGCCCGCCCGTGACCACCCGCGCGCTCAGGAAGCGTCGGCGACGGTGGGGTCCCAGCGACGGTGGCGCTGGGTCTCGTCCAGCAGGCCCCACACGGCAGAGGTCAGCTCGGGGTACTCCAGGGCGATCTGTCGCAGCACCCGATAGTGCCGGGCGGCATTGGGTCGCACGCCGTCGTTCGCGTTGATGTTGTCGGCCCGGAGGAGGTACACGACGAGCTCGTCGATGCTCGGCAGGTCTTCCATGAACTCCCAGGGGTCTTCGCCCCCGAGAAGACGCTCCTGGATGAGAACCGCGAGTTCGTCAGCCGCCTCGGCGCGCAGCACTTCCAGGCTGGCACGGCGCTGTACGGACTCGGACATGCGTCAAGCCTACGTCTCCCGTACGACCTTCCGGCGCCGTACGGCCAGTTCATCGCTCATCTCCTCGAGCTCCTTGCCCTTCGTCTCCGGCACCTTGAAGAACACGAAGAAGAACGAGAGGAGAGCGAAGAACGCATAGAACCCGTAGGCGAACGTGAGTCCGATCTCCGCAAACGCGGGGAACGTCGTCGAGATGAAGAAGTTGGCCACCCACTGGGCCGCGGCGGCGACGGCGAGAGCTCCCGCGCGGATCGAATTGGGGAAGATCTCGCCGAGGAGGACCCACACCAACGGACCCCAGCTCGCCCCGAAGAAGACCACGAAACCGTTCGCGCAGATCAAGGCGATGGTCGCCCAGGGGTCAGGGAGGGTCGCCGTCCCCTGCGCATCGAGTGTCCCGAACGAGAACGCGAGCGCCATGAGTCCCAGCGTCACGGTCATACCGACCGAGCCGACGAGCAGCATGATGCGCCGGCCGACCCTGTCGACGAGGAGGATGGCGACGATGGTCACCACGATGTTCGTGACCGACGTGATCACCGACGTGAGCAATGCGCTGGATTCGTCGAAGCCGACCGACTGCCACAGGGTTGTCGAGTAGTAGAAGATCACGTTGATGCCCACGAACTGCTGGAACACCGAGAGCAGGATCCCCACCCAGACGATCGGCTTGAGGCCGAGACGGCTTCCGCGCAGGTCGCGCAGCGACTCCGAGCGTTCGGTGTCGATCGTGCCGGTGATCTCCGTGATCTTCGCATCGACGTCGATCGTCCCCGTGACGGTCTCCAGCACCTCTGCGGCACGCTTCAACTCGCCCTTGCGCACCAGGTAGCGCGGTGATTCCGGCAGACGCAGCGACATGATGCCGTAGACCAGCGCGGGGATGGCCTCGACGATGAACATCCAGCGCCACGCGGTGAGTCCCCACAGCGGCTGATCCGCGGCCCCGGCGAGGCCCGCGAGCAGAGCATCGGAGAGCAGCGCGGCGAAGATACCGGTCACGATCGCGAGTTGCTGCAGTGACCCCAGACGACCACGAATCGCGGCCGGCGATACCTCGGCGATGTAGGCCGGGGCGATGACGGATGCCGCACCCACCCCGATTCCGCCGATCACACGCCAGACGATCAGGTCGACGACACTGAACGCGAGCCCGGAACCGATCGCGGAGACGAAGAACAGCGTCGCAGCGCCCACCATCACCGGGATGCGTCCGTACTTGTTGGACACCGGTCCGGCGAACCATGCACCGACCGCACAGCCGATCAACGCCGACGACACCGCGAAGCCCTTGAGAGCCGTTCCGAGATCGAATCCCGAGACGTCACCCGCGAGCGCGTCGACGGCGCCGTTGATCACCGCGGTATCGAAACCGAACAGGAATCCGCCCAACGCCGCGGCGATACTGACCGCGATCACACGGCGTTGGACGCTTGCGGAACCCTCTGCTGCGGACATGACATTCCCCCCTCGTCGTCGAGATGACGCGAGTCTAAGGGACCGAAACGGCCCCGGGGATGTCATCGCGCCGAGCCGTAGCCGCTTTCGCCGAGCTCCTCGAGGATCCGATTGAGGTCCTGGATGGAAGCGAAATCAATCGTGACCTGGCCTTTACGAGCGCCGAGGGCGATCTTGACCCGTGTGTTCAGTCGGTCGCCGAGTTTGCCGGCCACCTCGTCGAGATACGCGCGGCGCGCCCCCGGGGTCGCCTTCGCCGACTTGCCGGCGGCCGGCTGCGCCTTCGCCGCCTCCTCCGTCGCGCGCACCGAAAGGTCTTCGTTCACGACCTTGTCGGCGAGGCGCTGCATCGACTCCGGAGTCTCGAGGCTGAGGATCGCGCGGGCATGTCCAGCCGTGAGCACTCCGGCTGCGACCCTCTGCTGCACGGGGACGGGCAGCTTGAGCAGACGGATGGTGTTGCTGATCTGCGGACGCGAGCGACCGATCCGTGTGGCGAGCTCTTCCTGGGTGATGCCGAAGTCATCGAGCAGTTGCTGGTATGCCGACGCTTCTTCCAGCGGATTCAGCTCGGAGCGGTGCAGGTTCTCCAGGAGGGCGTCGCGCAAAAGGTCTTCATCGGCGGTGTCGCGGACGATCGCGGGGATGACGTCGAGACCGGCCTCACGTGCGGCACGGGTACGCCGCTCCCCCATGATGAGCTCGTAGTCGCCTGTCGCGTTCTTGCGGACGACCACGGGCTGCAGCACACCGAACTCGCGGACGCTGTGCACGAGTTCCGCCAGGTCATCGGCATCGAAATGCGTACGCGGCTGTCGGGGGTTCGCGACGATCGAGTTCGGATCCACCTGGATCAGGTGGATTCCGGGCACCTCTTCGAGCTCAGGAGTCTCGGAATCCGGACCGATCGTCGCCTCCGTCTCCGCCGGTCGCAGACTGGATCCGGGGAAGAAGACGTCGACGGGACGCTCCGCCTGATCTGCGGTGGGGATCAGCGCCCCGATTCCCCGACCCAGCCCTGTGCGCTTCGCCATCATTTCTCCTTGCTCTGCGTCGCGATGCGCGACGCGATCTCGACGGCAGCCTCGCGGTAGGCGATCGCGCCGGCGGACTGCCCATCGTAGGCGATCACCGTCTGGCCGAAACTCGGGGCCTCCGATACTCGGACGGACCGAGGGATCACCGTCTCCAGCACCTGATCCGGGAAGTGTGTGCGCACTTCTTCCGCGACCTGCTGCGCGAGGCGCGTCCGTCCGTCGAACATGGTCAGCAGGATCGTCGAGAGGTGAAGAGCCGGGTTCAGGTGCTTCTGGATCATCTGGATGCTCCCGAGGAGCTGGCTCAGACCCTCCAGCGCGTAGTACTCGCATTGGATCGGGATGAAGACCTCGGATGCGGCCGTGAACGCATTGATGGTGAGCAGTCCGAGCGAAGGAGGGCAGTCGATGATGACGAAATCCATCGCGTTCTCGAGGAGGTAGTCCTCCAGTGCTCGACGAAGGCGGTGCTCCCTCGCCACCTGGGCGACCAACTCGATCTCCGCGCCCGCCAAGTGGATGGTGCTGGGTGCGCAGAAGAGGTTGGGGTCTTCCGGGCTCGGCTGCACGATCTCCGCGAGAGGGAACTCGTCGATCAGGACGTCATAGACACTGGGGGTGTCCGCGCTATGGGGAACCCCCAGGGCAGTGGAGGCGTTTCCCTGCGGGTCGAGGTCGATGACCAGCACCTTCGCCCCCAGGCCAGCAAGCGCCGAGGCGATGTTGACAGCCGACGTGGTCTTGCCGACGCCGCCCTTCTGGTTGGAGACGGTCAGGACTCGGGTGTCCCCCGTGAACTCCACCTTCGCTGCCTCAAGCGCGCGCCTCCGGGCAGAGAGGTCGGCGAGTTCCCGCGCGAGCGGTGTGTCCATCCCGAACGATTCGTTCGCCGATGTCTTCTCGGACTGTTTCACGTGAAACATCCACTCCTTTCGGGGCCGCGTTCCACTCTAATCGCACGGGGCGACGTTCGACGACGACGAGGCTCTCCCGCCCTCGTCACGGCTCTTCGGAGAAGGTCCCGACGGTCGTTTCACGTGAAACATCGCGCGTCGACATATCGATAGGAGTGGCCCTCCCCCAGGGCAATCTCCTCGATGATCCGATGTTTCACCCGCTTTCCGCGCACTGACCGTCACCCGCCCCGTTCGCGTCCCACGTCGGATCGAACTCCGTCTTCTCGCCCCCTCTCGCCCGAGCGCGCCGGCAGCGTCAGGACTCGGACAGTCGCATCAGTGGATGTTTCACGTGAAGCGTTGTTCTGAACCGGGGATAGAGGGCCACCGACGGGCGAGCACCCCGACGCCTGCGAGGAATGAGAGGTCAGCGTGCACGCGACCACGAGCGCACCGATGCGCCCCAGGGATGGCACACGACGAACACAGATGCCCCGGACGGCCTTCCCGAGCTGCACGGAAGCGCAGTCCCAACGATGGAGCGGGCGGGATACGCCTACATGCGACCAGCGGCAGAGGAAACGCACTCAGCTCGTCAGGCACAGTTTCACGTGAAACATCCTCCCGCCCAGCCGTGGATACCGCACATGGAGACCACGGAAGCCCACAAGAAGGCGAGAGGGGGTCGTCATGCAGCACAAGCCTCTCAGTGCATGGCAGAGTGAATCTCCCAACGAACCACGAAGATCGGATCAGGCGTCCCCGACCACAGGGAGGGAAGTATCGAAACGGTGCGTGCCGCCACGATCTCCTACTGTGCGGCGATACCGAGAATGTGGGGCCGCTCTGCCGGGCGCCGTTTCACGTGAAACATCATCAAGCGGCACCGCTCTGTGAGCTGAGCACCGACGACTCCTCGCAAGAATCGCCGCGGTCTTCAGTGCCCAGGAGCAGACCACGCCCCTACGCAGACGTCACGTTCCGTTCTCAGCCCTCCCCTAGACGGGCGCCGGCACCACAGCACCCCGGTCCGAGGGACTGGCGTCTCCGTTTCACGTGAAACATCGTCGCAAAGCAAGCACTCCGACAGTGTCGCCTCAGCGGCTCGAATCGCAACGACACCGGAGCATCCACGACGATGCCTGCCTGAACGGCTCGCCTGGTCCACACCGACAGCTGAACGCGACATTCACACCGTCCGCTCCTCCGCGATGCCGCGTCGACGCGGATCCCTCAAGCGCAGGTCGGTGCTCTATCCGAGAGACCCTCCACCGGAACCAGAAGGCCCAAGGCCTCGTGACCGCGAACTCCACCGCAGACAAAGGCGGGGTGTTTCACGTGAAACACCCCGCCTTGAAATCAGGAGGAACTACCGAACGCGGGCGCGAACCACGCGGGTCGTCTCGGTGAGAACACCCTCACCCAGCACTTCCACTCGCACGTCCGACAGACGGAACTTCTTGATCTGCTTCTGGGCCGCTTCGATCTCGTTCGCGGCGTTCATCCCCTTGAGCAAGGCAAGCTCTCCGCCGTCGCGCACGAGTGGGGCAGTGAGAGGGATGAGCGTACGCAAAGCGCTGACCGCCCTCGCCGTGACGACATCGAAACCCTCGGCGGGATGAACATCCTCGGCACGCGCACGCTGCACCACGACATTGGCCAGTCCCAGCGCCTCCACCTGCTCGGTGAGCCACGTGACCCGACGCTCCATCGGTTCGACGAGAGTCCACTTCACATCAGGACGCGCGATCGCGAGCACAATGCCCGGGAGGCCGGCCCCGGATCCGATGTCAGCGACCGAACCGTGGAAGAGCGGAGCAGCGATCACACTGTTGAGGATGTGCCGCGTCCACAGGCGCGGAAGCTCGAGCGGTCCGATCAGACCCCTCTCCTCACCCTCACGTGCGAGCGAAGCCGTGAAAGCTCGAGCGAGATCGATGCGGTCACCGAAGAGTTCCGCGGCGACCGCAGGCTCGCTTTCGATCTCAGTCATCTTCAGTTTCCGAACGATGTTTCACGTGAAACATCAACGACGACGAAGGACCGTGTGGCGGTCAGCGCCCTCACCGTACGACTCCGACACCAAGCCACGCTCAGCCGCGATATCGTGCACCAGCTTGCGCTCATAGCTCGACATCGACGGCAGTGAAGCCTGCGAGGAGCCTTCATCGAGCTTCGCGGCCGCTGCATCGACCAGTGTCTCGAGCTGCCGACGGCGCGTGTCACGCGAGCCGGCGATGTCGAGGATCAAGCGGGAGAATGACCCCGTCTTGCTCTGCACCGCGAGGCGGGTGAGCTCCTGAAGCGCCTGCACCGTGTCCGGGGCAGAGAGAAGAGCGAGGCCATCGCCCTCCGCCTCCACCGAGACATACGCGCGCCCCTGACGCACGTCGAGGTTCAGGTCACCGTCGATGTCCGCGATGTCGAGGAGTTCCTCGAGGTAGTCCGCGGCGACGTCGCCTTCGTTCTCGAGCTGAGCCACGGTGGGCTCGGAGCTCTCGGTCATGGTTTCACTCATGAACCGTTCCCCTTCTTCTTCGCACGCTTCTTGCCCACGGGCTGCTGACGCTTGGGCGCCTGAGCCTTCGCCTTCTCCGCCTCCTCGAGCAGACGCTGCTGCTCGGCCTCGTACGCAGCCATCGGGACGACCTTGCCGGAGGAATCGATCGCCTTGCCCTTGCGAGCGAGTCGCTCCTCACGGGCCTTGGCGGCTTCCGATCCGGGAGTCGGCATCTCTCGGATGACGAGGAACTGCTGTCCCATGGTCCAGAGGTTGGAGATGAACCAGTACACGACCACGCCGAGCGGGAAGAAGACACCGGAGAAGATGAATCCCAGCGGCAGCACGTAGAGCATGATCTTCTGCATCTGGTACGCCTGGCCGGTCTTGGCCTCCGGCGACAGGTTCTTCGAGATGATCTGCAACTGCGTGAAGAACTGCGAGGCGATCATGAGCACGACGAGCGTGACCAAGATGATGATCGCCGTGGTGTTGTTGGCGTCGACCGCGTCGCCGAGGGTCTCGTGCAGGGACGCGACCCCGAAGAGCTTGGCGTCGTAGAACTCCTTGGTGAGCTCGGGGTTGAGCAATCCCACACCGCCGAGGCTTTGCTCCGCATGCTTCTTGACATCGCTCAGCACGCTGTACAGCGAGAAGAAGATCGGCATCTGCACAAGAAGGGGCAGGCAGCTCGACATCGGTGTCGTGCCGTGCTTCTTGTAGAGCGCCATCGTCTCGCGGCTCATGGCCTCGCGAGACAGCTGATCCTTCTTGCCCTTGTACTTCTCCTGAACTTTCCGCAGTTCAGGAGCGATTTCCATCATCTTTCGCTGGCTCTTGATCTGCTTCACGAAGAGCGGGATCAGCGCAGCGCGGACGACGACGACGAGGCCGACGATGGACAGTACCCAGGTCAGACCCGATGCGGAAGGAAGACCGACGGTGGTCAGAAGCCAATGCCAGGCGACGAGGATCAGCTCGACGACCCACTTCAGCGGCCAGAGGATGGTGCCGAGCAGGTCGAATCCCCCCGCCGCAGGTTCGGGGCTGGGAGTCGCGCTGGCGAGCAGAAGGTCAAGACCCACCGATCAGTCCTTTCGGGAAGGGACGACGAAACCGTGTGTGGTCAAGTCGTAACGGAAGTGGTCGTGCGGCCGGACGTCATCCACGCCGCCGCTGGTCCAGGGATTGCAGCGGAGGATGCGCCACGCCGAGAGCGCCGCTCCCTTCACTGCACCATGCTGCTGCACCGCACCTACAGCGTAAGCCGAACAGCTGGGGTAGTACGCACAGACATCTCCATACATCGGGGAGATCACCTTGCGGTACGCCGTGAGGAACCCCAGCACGAGGTTCCGGGGGATCACCGGGATGGTTCGCACCAGGTCACGCGCATGCCATCGCGCCGTTCCCACAGAAGACGCCGGTAGCGCGGTCATGCCGACACCGTGGCGGCCACGAGTCTGCTCAGGCAGCGATCGACGTCGGCGCGAAGATCCGCGAAAGTCGCGCTGGAGGACGCAGGAAGGGCACGGATGACGACATCCGTGCCCTCAGGGACGCGCGGGAGCGCCTCCGCGCACACGGCTTTGAGTCGCCGACGCACGGTATTGCGCACCACAGCGGTGCCCACCTGCTTGCTGATGATGAATCCGAACCTCGCGGCCCTGTTCTCGCCCGTCGCCAGCACCGAGGTGATGACGCGCGCCCCACCACAACGGGATCCGCGTCGAACGACCAGACGGTAGTCGCTCCCGCGGGTCAGTCGATACGGGCGGGCGAGCACAGCGGACTACGCAGAGAGCTCGGTGCGGCCCTTCGCGCGGCGTGCAGCGAGGATGCCGCGGCCGGCACGCGTACGCATGCGGGCACGGAAGCCGTGCTTCTTGGCGCGACGACGGTTGTTGGGCTGGAAAGTGCGCTTGCTCATGGAATCACTCCGGGAATGCTGCCACCGGATTCACTTCGACCGGAGACATGGGGAACTGCCAAAAATGGCATAAGTCAACCGACTTAGGGTACGTCCTACCGGCGCGCAGAGCAAATCTGCGCGCTTCCGCGAGGGCGGCCCGGCGGGCACCGCACAGCCATTATCCACAACCGTGGCGCGCCCGGCAGGCACAACACGCGCGCGTGTTTTCAAGGGCAGGTTGCCGTTCACAGCCGGGATGACTACCGTGGCATCCTAAGTTATCCACAGGGGGCACGGCACGTCGACCCCGCCTCGATTCCTCGTCCGGAGCGTCATGACATCACCTGCCCAGCCCGACGTCCCGATCTGGACCACGGTGCAGGAGCTGCTGGCCGACGACGATCGCGTCACCCCCCAGCTGCAGGGCTTCCTCAGCCTCGCCGTCCCGGCCGGCGTCATGTCCGCGACGCTGTACCTGGAAGTCCCCAACGATCTGACCGCAGCGCAGATCAACAAGCGTCTCCGACTCCCGATCATGGAGGCCCTTTCGCACATCGGCGAAGAGGTCACGTCCTACCGCGTCGTCGTGAACCACGAACTGGCGGAGCAGCAGACGGCCCCCATCGCCGTCGGAGACTTCGGACGCACCGAGCAGAGCCGCGTCGAGTCCCCGATGGAACAGCCCACACAGCTGCGTCACGAATCCCGACTGAACCCGAAGTACACCTTCGACAACTTCGTCATCGGCCAGTCCAACCGATTCGCACACGCTGCGGCGGTCGCCGTGGCCGAGGCGCCGGCCAAGGCGTACAACCCGTTGTTCATCTACGGCGACTCCGGACTCGGCAAGACACACCTCCTCCACGCGATCGGTGACTACGCGCAGTCGCTCTACGCCGGAGTCAAGGTCCGCTATGTCTCGAGCGAGGAGTTCACGAACGACTTCATCAACTCGATCGCGAACAACCGCGGTGCCGCGTTCCAGGCCAGGTACCGCGACGTCGACATCCTCCTCATCGACGACATCCAGTTCCTGCAGGGTCGCGCCGAGACCCAGGAAGCGTTCTTCCACACGTTCAACACGCTGCACGATCACAACAAGCAGGTCGTCATCACCAGTGATGTCGCGCCGAAGCACTTGACGGGCTTCGAGGATCGGATGCGGAGCCGCTTCGAGTGGGGCCTCATCACCGATGTGCAGGCACCGGACCTCGAAACCCGCATCGCGATCCTCCGCAAGAAGGCGCAGAGCGAGGCCCTCCACATCCCCGACGAGGTGCTCGAGTACATCGCGACCGTCGTCTCCTCGAACATCCGCGAGCTCGAGGGTGCACTCATCCGCGTCTCCGCGTTCGCGAGCCTGAACCGCTCTTCCCTCGACATCTCCCTCGCGCAGACCGTGCTCCGCGACATCATCGACACGGCGGAGGACAACATCATCTCGCCGACCGACATCATCACGGCCACGGCGCAGTACTTCAAGCTCACCGTGGACGATCTCTACGGTTCGAGCCGATCGCAGCAGATCGCCACGTCACGACAGATCGCCATGTATCTGTGCAGGGAGCGAACGAGCCTGTCCCTGCCGAAGATCGGTCAGCTGTTCGGCAACCGCGACCACACCACGGTCATGTACGCCTACAAGAAGATCAGTGAGCTCATGAAGGAGCGTCGCTCCATCTACAACCAGGTCACCGAGATCACGACGCAGCTCGGCCGACGCTGACACGCCGCACCTCCGAAAAAGTGGAGGACCGCACCCGAATGGATGCGGTCCTCCACTTTTTTGTGTGCCCGACAGGGATTCTGATCTCTCGATAGATGCCTCTATGCACATGTGGATAACTTGTGGATGATCGTGGATTCCATCGGGACGAATGTGAGCTGAACACCCAAACCTGTGGATAACTCGGACAACACCTCGGTTGTCCCCAGGACCGGGATCCCGCGGATTCCTCAGGGTTTCCACAACTGACAAGCGTGTAGTTCCCTACTCGCTCCTGATATCCACCGACTTATCCACAGTATCCACAGCTGTTAACACCGTTAAGGAGTTAAGTCATTCAAGGCGCGATCCGATCACCAGACGGTGGGGAGAACCGACGAACGGATGACAGGAAACCTCGGCGTAGGGATACGCAGGACTGTGGGGCTAGCATGGGAAGCCCTGCACCGGCAGGGCCGACGACGACGCGTCACAGTTCGACGACAAGGGAGCACCCGTGAGGTTTCAGGTCAACCGCGATGTCTTCAGCGAGGCTGTCTCGTTCGTCGTCAAGCTTCTGCCGCAGCGCAATCCGCAGCCGATCCTCGCCGGAGTCCTGATCGAAGCGGACGGATCCAGCCTCACGCTCTCCGCCTTCGACTACGAGGCCTCCGCTCGGACGACCATCGAAGCCACGGTCGAGACCCCCGGAACGATCCTCGTCCACGGCCGTCTTCTCTCCGACATCGCCAGCCGCCTCCCGAACGCTCCGATCGAGATCGCCGTCGAGGAAGACGGCGGGATCGCCGTCACCTGTGGTTCGGCCCGATTCACACTCGCCGCCATGCCGGTCGAGGAATATCCGTCCATCCCCGAGGTGAACGGATCCTCTGGCGTCGTTCCGGCTGAGGAATTCGGCACGGCGATCGCACAGGTCGGTTTCGCCGCGTCACGCGACGACGTCACTCCCGTCCTCACCGGTGTGCAGCTCGAAGTCTCCGGACACACTCTGAGCCTGGTCGCCACGGACCGCTATCGGGTATCGCTCCGCGATGTGCCGTGGGACGGCGAGTCCGTCGAGGCGACAGCGCTGGTGCCGGCACGCACCCTGCTCGAGGTCGGGAAGACCTTCGGTCACGCCGGGAACATCCAGGTGGCCTTCTCCGGCGCGGGCGATCGCGAGATCATCGCCTTCACCGCCGGCAACAAGACCGTGACCTCGCTGCTCATCAAGGGCAACTTCCCCCCGGTCCGACGCCTTTTCCCCGAGCAGACCGACCACTACGCGGTCGTCAACACGGCCGACCTCGTCGAAGCCGTCCGCCGTGTCTCGCTCGTCCTCGATCGTGCGGCGCCGCTGCGATTCACGTTCTCGAGCGACAGCGTGACCATGGATGCCTCCGGTGGAGACCACGCTCGCGCATCCGAGTCGGTCGATGCGATCCTGTCCGGCGGCGACGAGGTCACGCTCGGCCTCAACCCCCAGTACCTGATCGAGGCTCTCGGAGCGGTCAAGAGCGAGTTCGTCCGCGTGACGTTCACGTCGAGCGACAACGCCAACAAGCTCAGCCCCGTGCTGATCACGAGCCAGACCTCGGTCGACCAGGCGGGCCTCGACTCCTTCAAGTACCTGCTGCAGCCGAACCTCCTCCTTCGCTGATCCCGCGCCTCATCCCGCATCCGTTGTCAGACCTCGAAGGTAGGCTGACTCCGTGATTGTGGAGCACCTGAGCCTGGTCGATTTCCGCAACTACGCGACCGCGGAACTCACTCTCCACCGGGGCCCGAACGTGCTCGTCGGACGCAACGGGCAGGGAAAGACGAACCTGGCGGAAGCGGTCGTGTTCCTGGCCACGCTCGGTTCACATCGCGTGTCGTCCGATGCACCCATGGTGCGCGACGGGCAGGAGTTCGCGGTTATCCGGGCACGGCTCTCGCACGGCGAGCGTCGAGTGCTCGCCGAAGTGCAGGTGAACAGGCAGGGGTCGAACAAGGCACGCATCAACGGCTCTCCGTCCAAGCCGAACGAGCTGCCCCGCTACGCGCACGTCGTCCTCTTCGCGCCGGAGGACCTGCAGATCGTCCGGGGAGACCCGTCCGCCCGCCGTCGGTTCAGCGACCAGCTCCTCATCCAGCGCACTCCACGGATGGCGGGCGTGCTCGCCGACTACGACCGTGTGCTCAAGCAGCGCAATGCCCTGCTGAAGTCGGCGCGTGCCCGCGGCATCCGGGGCGAAGGTCTGAGCACCCTCGATGTATGGGACGACAAGCTGGTCTCCCTGGGGTCCGAGATCATCACGGCTCGACAGCGGTTGGCCGTCGATCTCCAGCAACCCGTCGCCGATGCATATGAAGCGATCGCCGGTGCAGATCATCGTCCGCAGTTGGAATGGGCGCTCTCGGTCGGTGGCGGCGACCCCGAAGAGGATGAGGGCGGACCCGAAGAGGTCTCCCCCGCTGACAGGCTCAGCGATCCGAACCGCATCGCGGACCTCTTCCGGGCCTCTCTCGCGGCGAAGCGTTCCAACGAACTCGACCGCGGCCTCACACTCACCGGACCGCATCGAGACGATCTCGTGCTCCGTGTCCGTGACCTTCCGGTGAAGGGGTACGCCTCGCACGGGGAGTCCTGGTCGGTCGCGCTCGCGCTCCGGCTGGCGTCGGCGGAGCTGTTGCGCAGTGAATCCCCCGCCGGCGATCCGGTCCTGATCCTCGACGACGTGTTCGCCGAGCTCGATGCGGACCGGCGTCGACGACTCGCAGCCCTCACCGCAGGGTACGAACAGGTCGTGGTGACCGCGGCGGTGGAGGAAGATATCCCTGAGGTGCTGCACGCGCATGTGGTGCGCATCAGCGCCGGGACGATCAGTGATGAACGGGAGGCAGCCGATGACTGACGCCGCACCGACTCCCGCTGCCGATGTCCCCGAGACGGTCGGCACCTACCTGCGTCTGCGCGGTCTGCAGCCGAGCTCGAAGAGCTGGAAGCGCAAGCGTCGCATCACGACCGATGACGACAACGCGCCGTTCACACCCGGGCGGGACCCCGGGACCCTCGGCGCGGTCCTGGACAAGCTGAGCCGCGACTCGGGGTGGCAGATCACTCTGGCCAGGGAAGACCTCGTCCGTCAGTGGGCGGATCTCGCGGGCGCCGACACGGCGAAGCACTCCGAACCCGTCTCCCTGGAGCGAGGATTGCTCACCGTGAAGTGCGACTCGACGGCATGGGCGAAGAACCTGCAGTTCATGCGCGCGACGATTCTCACCGAGATCGGTCGCCGCTATCCGGAGGCCGGCGTGGAGAACCTGCGCTTCATCGGACCGGACGTCCCCTCGTGGAAATGGGGTCCCAGAGCCGTTCCAGGGCGGGGCCCGCGCGATACCTACGGGTAGGACACCACGCAAGGGGTCAGAAACGCTCAGAGGGCCACACACGGCCGTAGAGCGGTGTTTCCCCACGAAACTCCGCTAGAATGGCAGTTCGTGATATCGATGTGGAGAATGCCCTCTGATGACGCCTGAATCCCCCGCTGACGAGACGGAATCGAACATCGGGGGAACCCCCGAGGACCAGGGCACCATTGCACCCAAGGCGAAGCAGCCCGGGGAGTACGGCGCCGACTCGATCCAGATCCTCGAAGGCCTCGAAGCCGTCCGCAAGCGTCCCGGTATGTACATCGGTTCCACGGGACCGCGCGGTCTGCACCACCTCGTCTACGAGATCGTCGACAACTCGGTCGATGAGGCCCTCGCCGGATACGCCGACACGATCTTCGTGACGATGCTCGCCGACGGTGGCGTGCGTGTGGTCGACAACGGTCGAGGCATCCCGGTGGACCCGCACTCTTCCGACCCGAACAAGTCGACGGTCGAGGTCGTGCTCACGATCCTGCACGCCGGCGGAAAGTTCGGAGGGGGCGCCTACGCCGTCTCCGGTGGTCTGCACGGTGTCGGATCCTCGGTCGTGAACGCGCTCTCGACACGGTTCGACGTCGAGGTCAAGCAGAAGGGCTTCGTCTGGCGGCACAGCTTCGCCGACGGCGGCATCCCGCAGCAGAAGCTCGAGAAGGGCGAGGCGACCGAGGAGACCGGAACCAGCATCACGTTCTGGCCGGACGCCTCGATCTTCACCGAGACGATCGAGTTCGACTACGACACGCTGCGCACACGATTCCAGCAGATGGCGTTCCTCAACAAGGGACTGCGCATCGAGCTGCGTGACGAGCGGGAGTCGTCTGCGTACGAGGTCGAGGAAGACGGCGCGACCGTCACCAAGCAGCCCGGCGACGTGTTCTACTACGAGCGCGGACTGGTCGACTACGTCGAGTACCTCAACAAGGTGCGTCACGCCGAAGTCGTGAACGACGAGATCATCGCGTTCGAGTCGGAGGACACCGAGCGCAAGATCTCGCTCGAAGTCGCGATGCAGTGGACGACGTCCTACACCGAGAACGTCTTCACCTATGCGAACACGATCAACACCCACGAAGGTGGGACGCACGAGGAGGGCTTCCGGGCAGCTCTGACCACGCTGGTCAACAAGTACGCCCGGGCGAACAACCTCCTCAAGGAGAAGGACGACAACCTCTCCGGTGACGACGTGCGTGAGGGACTGACCGCGGTCATCTCGATCAAGCTCGGCGAGCCGCAGTTCGAAGGTCAGACCAAGACCAAGCTCGGCAACACCGAGGCGAAGGCATTCGTGCAGAAGGTCGTCGGCGATCAGCTCGGCGACTGGCTCGAGCGCAACCCGAACCAGGCGAAGAACGTCGTCCGCAAGGCGATCGATGCCGCGACCGCTCGTCTCGCCGCTCGCAAGGCCCGCGAGACCGCTCGCCGCAAGAGCGTGTTCGAGTCTGCGGCCATGCCGGACAAGCTCAAGGACTGCACCAGCAAGGATCCCTCCATCAGCGAGATCTTCCTCGTCGAGGGTGACTCGGCCGGTGGTTCCGCGGTGCAGGGTCGCGACCCGCACACGCAGGCGATCCTGGCGCTCCGGGGGAAGATCCTCAACGTCGAGCGTGCACGTCTCGACAAGGCGCTGGGCAACAAGGAAGTCCAGGCGATGATTCAGGCCTTCGGCACCGGGATCGGCGAAGAGTTCGACATCGAGAAGGCTCGCTATCACAAGATCGTCCTGATGGCGGATGCCGATGTCGACGGCCAGCACATCACGACTCTGCTGCTCACCCTGCTGTTCCGCTACATGCGCGGACTCATCGAGGCCGGCTTCGTGTACCTCGCGATGCCGCCGCTCTACCGCCTGAAGTGGTCGAACTCCGCACACGAGTATGTGTTCAGCGACGCCGAGCGCGACGCCCTGCTCGCGCACGGGCTCGAGAACGGCAAGCGGATCCCGAAGGATGCCGGCATCCAGCGCTACAAGGGTCTCGGAGAGATGAACCCCAAGGAGCTGTGGGAGACGACGATGGACCACACCACGCGCACCCTGCAGCAGATCACCATCGAGGACGCGGCCGCGGCCGACGAGATCTTCAGTGTGCTGATGGGCGAGGACGTCGAGTCCCGACGCAGCTTCATCCAGCGCAACGCCAAGGACGTCCGCTTCCTCGACATCTGATGCCCGCGGGCTCAGACCAGATGTGTGACAGAGAGATTGATTCATGACTGACGAAGAACGCACCGAACCGGAACACGATCACGGCAAGATCGACCAGGTCGACCTGCAGTCGGAGATGCAGCGCAGCTACCTCGACTACGCCATGGCCGTCATCGTGGGGCGCGCCCTCCCCGATGTGCGCGACGGACTCAAGCCGGTGCACCGCCGTGTGATCTACGGCATGTACGACGGAGGGTTCCGCCCGGACAAGTCGTTCTCCAAGTGCGCGCGTGTGGTCGGCGAGGTCATGGGCCAGTACCACCCGCATGGCGACTCGGCGATCTACGACGCCCTCGTGCGACTGGTTCAGCCGTGGTCCCTCCGCTACCCGCTCGCTCTCGGGCAGGGCAACTTCGGTTCCCCCGGGAACATGGGCGCCGCGGCTCCGCGATACACCGAGACGAAGATGGCTCCGCTCGCGCTCGAGATGGTGCGCGACATCGAAGAGGAGACCGTCGACTTCACCGACAACTACGACGGTCAGACGCAGGAGCCGACGGTTCTCCCCGCCCGGTTCCCGAACCTGCTCGTCAACGGTTCCGTCGGTATCGCGGTCGGAATGGCCACCAACATCCCGCCGCACAACCTGCGCGAGGTGGCGGATGCGGCGCTGTGGGCGCTGGACAACCCCGGCATCCCCCGCGAGGAGCTGCTCGACGGTCTGATCCAGCGCGTTCCCGGCCCCGACTTCCCGACCGGCGCGCAGATCCTCGGGACGAAGGGCATCCACGAGGCGTATCGGACCGGTCGCGGCTCGATCACGATGCGCGCGGTCGTCAACGTCGAGGAGATCCAGGGTCGTACCTGCCTCGTCATCACCGAGCTGCCCTATCAGGTCAACCCCGACAACGTCGCGGTCAAGATCGGCGACCTGGCCCGTGACGGCAAGATCACCGGCATCGCCGACATCCGTGACGAGTCCTCGGACCGCACGGGTCAACGTCTGGTCGTCGTGCTCAAGCGCGACGCCGTCGCGAAGGTCGTGCTCAACAACCTGTACAAGCACACGCAGTTGCAGGAGAACTTCGGCGCGAACATGCTCGCGATCGTGGACGGTGTCCCGCGCACGCTCGCGATCGACGGGTTCATCACGCACTGGATCTCCCACCAGATCGATGTGATCGTGCGACGCACAGAGTTCCGGCTGCGCGAGGCCGAGAAGCGGATGCACATCCTGCGCGGATATCTGAAGGCGCTCGACGCGCTCGACGAGGTCATCGCGCTCATCCGACGGTCGCAGACCACGGCGGATGCGAACGAGGGTCTCCAGAAGCTCCTCGACATCGACGAGATCCAGGCCGATGCGATCCTGCAGATGCAGCTGCGTCGCCTCGCAGCTCTCGAGCGTCAGCGGATCATCGATCAGGCGAACGAGCTCGAGGCCCAGATCGCGGACTACAAGGCGATCCTCGCCGACGAGGGTCGTCAGCGTGTGATCATCCGCGAAGAGCTGACCGGCATCGTCGACCGCTTCGGTGACGAGCGTCGCACGCACATCCTGCACGGCTTCGACGGCGATGTGTCGATGGAAGACCTCATCGCCGAAGAAGAGATGGTGGTGACCGTCACGCGCGAGGGCTACATCAAGCGCACGCGCAGTGACAACTACCGCTCCCAGCACCGTGGCGGCAAGGGCGTCAAGGGCGCTCAGTTGCGGGCGAACGACATCGTCGAGCACTTCTTCGTGACGACAACGCACCACTGGCTGCTGTTCTTCACCGACAAGGGCCGGGTCTACCGCGCGAAGACCTACGAGGTGCCGGAGGCCGGACGCGACGCCAAGGGCATGCACGTCGCGAACCTCCTCGCACTGCAGCCCGACGAGAGCATCGCCCAGGTGCTCGACATCCGTGACTACGGGGTGGCGGACTACCTCGTGCTCGCCACCCGAGAGGGCCTCGTCAAGAAGACCCGGCTCGACACGTACGACACCAACCGCCAGGGCGGCGTCATCGCGATCCGTCTGAACGAGGAGGACGAGCTGGTCAGCGCGCTCCTCGTGAACGCGGAGGACGACATCCTCCTCATCAGCCGGCACGGGATGTCGGTGCGCTTCGAGGCCACCGATGAGGCGCTGCGTCCGATGGGTCGCGCGACGGCCGGTGTTCGGGGCATGAAGTTCAAGATCGACGACGACTCCCTGCTCTCGGCCTCCGTCGCCGCCCCGGGGAAGTTCGTCTTCGTCGTCACCGACGGCGGCTACGCGAAGCGCACCGCGATCGAGGAATACCGGGTCCAGGGACGCGGCGGGACAGGCATCAAGGTCGCCAAGTTGAACGACGATCGGGGCACTCTCGCGGGCGGTCTGATCGTCGCAGAGGACGACGAGGTCTTGGTGGTTCTGTCCAGCGGCAAGGTGGTACGCTCTGCCGTGGCCGAGGTCCCCGCCAAGGGTCGCGACACCATGGGAGTGGTGTTCGCCCGGACGACGGAGGCCGATCGCATCCTCGCCATCGCCCGTAACGGTGAGCGTGGCCTCGCCGAAGAAGAGGCCGAAGCGGAGGATGCCGAGATCCAGGCACCTGAGACGACAGAAACCCCCGAGGATACAGACGCATGAGTACAGTGGCCGACAAGCTGGCGAAGAAGTCGACACGCAAGACAGGCGGCAAGCAGGTCCGGCTTCGTCTGGTCTACGTCGACTTCTGGTCGGCGGTGAAGCTGTCGTTCCTCGGAGCCGTGGCCCTCGCGGTCGTCACGATGGTGTCGTTCTTCCTCATCTTCCTGGTGCTCCAGGCGACGAACGTCATGACGACGGCCGAGAGCTTCCTGGTCGGCATCACCGACAACGCTTTCGTGCTGTCCGAGGTCGTCGGACTGCCGCAGGTCATGGCCTTCGCGGCGGTCGTCGCCATCCTGAATCTCATCGTCTTCACGGTGCTCGGCGCCGTGGTCGCCGGCATCTACAACCTCGCCGTGAAGGTGACGGGCGGATTGCTCGTCGGGTTCATGTCGAACTGATCCCTCACACGGACACACGAAGGGCGGATGCTGCGGCATCCGCCCTTCGTCGTTCCCTCGAGCGGTTGCTACACGACGCCGGTGGTGCCGAGCAGCGTGCCGCATGCGGGCGATCCGGAGCGCGCGTTACGGAAAACCCGAAACAGAGTGTCCGGGTGACTCGGTGCCGCGCGCAACGGCCCCGCCGTACCGTGGAAGCATGACCACTCAGACTGCGACCCCGGCTTCCGCAACCGCGGTGAAGCCGCCGTTGCGCATCTTCCTCACGATCTTGCATCTGGCAGGCGTCGGCGTCCTCGGCGGCGTCATCTTCGGCATGCTCGGCGGCCTTCTCGGCACCGGCATCGGCCTCCTCTTCGCCGCCGGCATCGGCGTCGTCCTCCTGGTCGGACTCGTCTACGCCCTTTACGGACTCGGCTGGTTCGAGGTCGCTCGTGTCGGCGCGCTCTACCGCACGCCGATCCCGCCGCTGCGTTTACAGCCGCGTGATCGTCCCGGATTCGGCGGGTGGTTGCGGTCCCTCGGACCGCAGGCCATCGACGGCCGGATGTGGCGGGCAGTGGCGAACTTCGCCATCTCCGCCGTGCTCGGCTTCGTCGTCCTCCGACTCTTCTGGGGTCTGGTGTGGTCGATCATCATCTCGTTCGCCCCGCTCACGGCCGCGGACTCCGTGATCGGACCGTTCGGTGGCGGGGGGATCCCCGTGGCCTGGGCTCCGCTGATCGGCGTCCTCGGCCTCGCCGCCTGCGTCGTCGGGATGATCGGGCTGGCACTGCTGCATCGAACCCTCTCCCTCGCGATCGTGATCCGCAGCAAGGAGACCGAGCTCACCGAGCGCGTCCGCACGTCGACCGCCCAGCGTGAGGGTGCGGTGCGCGCCGCCGATGTGGAGCGCACCCGGATCGAGCGCGATCTGCACGACGGGGTACAGCCGCGGCTGGTCTCGGTCGGGATGACGCTCGGACTCGCGCAGCAGAAGATCGACAACGATCCGGAGGCCGCCAAGGAGCTGATCAACGAGGCTCACACCTCGACCAAGGCAGCGATCACGGAACTCCGCCAACTCGCTCGCGGCATTCACGCCTCGGTGCTCGATGATCGTGGTCTCGACGCCGCCCTTTCCGCTCTTGCCGGGAGGTCGCACATTCCCGTGCACCTCGATGTCCGGATGGACGGCCGGTGCAGCCGTGAGGCCGAGGCCGCCGTGTACTTCTCGATCGCGGAGTCCCTGACCAACGCGGCCAAGCACTCGCGGGCCAGTGAAGCCCGGGTGACCGTGCGCGTGCGTGAGGGCAACACCCTCTGGGCCCGCGTGGAGGACAACGGTATCGGAGGCGCTCAGGTGCAGCCCGGTGGGGGTCTGGACGGCATCGCCAACCGCATCCTCGCCGCGGGAGGGACCTTCCGCCTCGACAGCCCGCAGGGCGGACCGACCAGCCTGGAGGTGAACGTACCGTGCGCATCCTGATCTGCGAGGACTCGGTCCTGCTGAGAGAAGGCCTCGTTCGCCTGTTGGAGGACGCAGGGCATGAGGTGGTCGCCGCTCTCGCTGACACGGTGGAGCTCGAGCAGACGGTGGCCGGTAGTGCACCGGATCTCTGCATCCTCGACGTGCGGTTGCCTCCGACCTTCACCGACGAGGGCATCCGCGCCGCGCTCGGTCTGCGGGCCTCGCGCCCGTCGCTCGCGATCCTCGTCCTCTCGCAGTACGTCGAGGAGCGATACGCCTCGGATCTGATCGCGGCGCAGGGCGGTCCGCTCGGATACCTGCTCAAGGACAGGGTCGCCGATGTCGAGGAGTTCCTCGGTTCGGTGCAGCGCATCTCGGAGGGCGCGACCGTTCTCGACCCCGAGGTCGTCGCTCAGCTCCTCACGCGCCGCAATCGCGACGACAAGATGATGCGACTCACCGAGCGGGAACGCACAGTGCTCGCGCTGATCGCCGAGGGGAAGTCGAACCAGGCGATCGCCGGTCTGCTGTTCCTCTCGGAGGCCAGCGTCGAGAAGCACATCACCTCCATCTTCCAGAAGCTGGGCTTCGACCCGGACGAGTCCGGCAATCGCCGCGTGCTCGCCGCGCTCGCCCACATCGAGAACACGGGCGGCCCGACGCCGCCGACCGGCCAGACAGGAGTGGCACGATGACCACCGACAACAACGGCTTCCCGGGCGAGCACACCCCGCTCACCCCGCCGCCCGCTTCCCCGCCCGCTTCCCCGCCCGCCTCTCCGTCGCCGCCATCGGCGGCGCAGGGGGCACCGACACCTCCGCCGCCCAGTCCCACGGGAGGGCGTTCGTCCGGAGCCACGGCCGTCCTGGTCGTGACAGCGGTGGTGGGCGGGATCGCCCTTCTCGGAACCGGCGGCACAGCGGTCGCCGCCGCGGCGGGTTCCGTCATCTCGTCGAGCCGGCCGGATTCCGTGCAGACCGCGAACGCGCAAGGCATCGAGGGTATCGACCTGGATGCGGATGCCAGCAGCATGCGCGTCGAGTTCGGCGACGTGGATCAGGCAGAGCTGGCGATCACCAACGGGCGAGGACCCGCGTGGACCTTCGAACGTGACGGCGACGAACTGATCGTGCGGAGCCCGGACAGCGTGTTCGGGTGGTGGTTCGGCAGTTGGTTCGGGGACGAGCAGATCGCCGTGCTCACGCTGCCGGAGAGCTTGCGGGACGCGGAGCTCGATGCCGACCTCACACTGGATGCCGGCAGCCTCGACGTGGAGGGCGACTTCGGGGTGCTCGACGCCACCGTGAGCGCCGGCGCGCTCGACGTCACCGGGTCGGCCACCGAACTCGACGTGCAGATGAGCGCCGGTCGCGCCGACATCCTCCTCGATGGCGTGACCGTGGCCGATCTCGGCGTATCCGCGGGCGACCTCACGGTCGAGCTGACCGGCACGCCGCCGTCGCAAACCACGATCGATGTCAGTGCCGGATCGCTCGATCTGACCCTGCCCGATGTCGAGTACGCCGTGAGCCAGGACATCAGCGCCGGCACCCTCAACTCGAAGGTGCAGGAGGCATCGAGCGCGCGGCGGACCATCGAGGTATCGCTCTCCGCGGGCACGGCGACGATCCGCCCGGGCCGCTGAACCGGGTCGAGGGCGAGGACACTCCCGGGTCGTCGCCCTCGATTCGGAAATTCCGTCTTTCTCCGGTAAAGTCTTGGAGGTTGACGGGGCTATAGCTCAGGCGGTTAGAGCGCTTCACTGATAATGAAGAGGTCCCAGGTTCAAGTCCTGGTAGCCCCACTCCTCAACTCAAGAAATCCCTCACGGGGCCTTAGCTCAGTTGGTAGAGCGCCTGCTTTGCAAGCAGGATGTCAGGAGTTCGAATCTCCTAGGCTCCACCGGAAGATGAAGCCCTCGGTGCGTACCGGGGGCTTCTCTCTTTTCGCGGTCACTCGCGATCTGTGTGCATCCCGACGTTGATGACGCGACCATCGGAGTTGCGGTAGAAGAAACGCGTGACACCCCAGGGCTCGTCGGTGAGTGGATGCACGATCTCCAGGCCCAACGCTTCCGCGCGGGCGAAGGCCGCCGTGACGTCGTCGACGAAGACGGAGACATCGGGATTCACCGGTGCCGAGGCGTCGCGGGTGATCAGGCTGAGCTGGTGCCCCTCCTCGTCGCCGAGCGTCACGATCCAGCCGTGGTCCATCAGCACCCGCAGCCCGAGCACCGCCGAATGCTCGGCGACCGCGGAACGGAGATCGGTCACGGTGAGATCAGGGACCACTCTCTCGACGCGCATGCACCCATCATCCCCGCGTCAGGCGAGATCGATCTGGTAGTGGATCATCCCCGACCGGGAGGCGACACGATCGTAAAGGCCACGCGCGGTGGTGTTCGACTCGGCGGTGAGCCAGTAGACCTTCGCGGATCCGTGCTGCTCGGCCCACGCTCGCACGTGCGCGATCAGTGCCCGCCCGACACCGCCGCCGCGGACGTCGGGTGCCACGAACAGGTCTTCGAGGTAGCAGTAGTCCGTGGTCGTCCACGTCGCGGCATGCGTCAACCAGTGCACGATGCCCACGGCCGTACCCGTTTCGTCGCGGGCGATGGCCCCCTGGATACCGCCATCAGGGTCGACCAGTCGCTCGAAGGTGGATGCGGTGATCGTCTCGTCGAGGTCGGTCTCGTAGAAAGCGAGGTACCCCCGCCAGAGAGCGAGCCACTCGGGCTGGTCTGCGGCGGTGAGGGGCGCGATCGTCGTCATGAGTCGAGACTAGTGACTAGGGGAGGGCGGTGCCGTCCGGGGAGGGCCGCAAGGCGCGCAGGATGGTGGCATGACGGACGAGGAAAGTCCGCTCATCGAGCTTCTTCCGTCGCAGCCACCCGGTCACCTCGTCATTGTGCTTGCTGGCATTGCAGGACGCGCACGCCGGGACCACGTTCTCGAGGGTGTAGCGACCGCCGCGCGACACGGGCTGGATGCAGTCGCGCTGCAGGGCTGCGCCGTCACCGCCGCAGTAGGCGCATCCGCCCCAGGCCTCCATGAGGTCGTACCACTGCTCGTCGGTGAGGTCGTTGTCGACGCGGGCGAGTCGATTCTGGCGGCGTTTCGCGTACCGTGCTCGGGTCGCCGGTGATGCGGTGGCGGAAGAGACCTTGCGGCGGCGGCGCATGCGCCGATCGTATCGCGGGAAGTGCTCGCGCTCGGTCAGCGCGTGAGGTCAGCGGAGGCCGACCGCGGTGAGACCGTGCGGCGCGACGTTGAGCCGCTCCCCACCGTCCGCCGTGACGACGACGATGTCCTCGATGCGGGCACCCCACTCGCCGGCGAAGTAGATGCCGGGCTCGATGCTGAACGCCATGCCTTCCCGCAGGACCAGGTCGTTGCCCGGAGCGATGTACGGCTCCTCGTGCACCGAGACGCCGATGCCGTGGCCGGTGCGATGCAGGAACGCCTCCCCCAGACCCGCGTCGGTGAGCACGCTCCGGGCGGCGGCATCCACCTCCGCCGCGGTGGCACCGGGACGCACGGCTTCGACCGCTGCCTGCTGCGCCCGCACGAGCACCGCGATCCGTTCGGCGGCTGCGGGGGCGGGAGTCCCCACCACGTAGGTCCGCGTGCTGTCCGAGTTGTATCCGCTCGGGACCGCACCGCCGATGTCGACCACGACGATGTCGCCCTCCTCGATCACCCGATCCGACACCTCGTGGTGCGGGTCGGCGCCGTTCGGACCCGACCCGACGATCACGAACTCGACCGTGCGATGGCCCTCCGTGACGATGGCCTCGGCGATGTCGGCTGCCACTTCGCGCTCGGTGCGTCCTGCCCGAAGCCACTCGTGCACCCGTCTATGCACCGCGTCGATGGCTTCTCCGGCCCGGCGCAGTTCGGCGATCTCCTCGGCATCCTTGATCATCCGCCCTTCGCGCAGCACCGGAGTCGCGAGCTCGAGGCGCACCCCGAGACGATCCCCGATCGGGAGGACGTGCAGCGCGGGGAGGGCATCGGAGACACCCACACGGGCGGCGTCGCCCACCGCCGAAGTCACCAGCGCATACGGGTCTTCTCCATCGACCCAGTCGGCGACCGCGAGACCCAGCTCGCCGACAGCCGTGCTGCGCACCTTTGCGAGTTCCATGCGCGGCACCACGACCGTCGGCGTCGCGCCGGGGGCGATCACGAGGGCCGTCAGCCGCTCGATCGTGTCGCCTTCCACTCCCACCAGATACTGCAGATCCGGCCCGGGACCGACCACGATGGCGTCGAGCCCCGCGTCGGCGGCGAGGGAAGCGGCGCGGCTGAGCCGGGCGGAGTAGACGGAGGCGGGGAACGGGAGTGTGCTCACGACATCCACGCTACTGCGCGGTCGCCGCCGGGTCGACGGTCAGCTGATCGCGACGCGGATGCGTTCCGCGAGGAACTCCAGATCGGCGTCGGTGAGTGCGGTCACGGCGTACGCGGTCGGCCAGACCGTGCCGTCGTCGAGGTTCGAGATCGGTTCGAAGCCGAAGGTGCCGTAGCGCACCTTGAACTTGCTCGCGGGCTGGAAGAAGCAGAGCACCTTCCCGTCACGACCCCACGCCGGCATCCCGTAGTACGTGCGCGGCACCAGCTCCGGGGCGACCTCCGACACGAGGGCATGCAGCTTCTTCGCCAGAGCCTGGTCCTCGGCGGTGAGCTTCTCGATGGCCTCCGTGATGTCGGCCTCCCCTGCTGCCCGCAGTTCTTCCGGTGTCTTCTTCGCCCGGGAACGCCGGGTGCGGGCCTCCTTCGCGGCGGCCTGCATCGCCTCGCGTTCTTCGGCGCTGAAGTTCTTCTCTTTCTCGGCCATCTTCGGTCCTCTCGGTGTGCTGCCGGTGTGGACTTCACACTACGGAGGAGAGACGCGGGCGTGCTTCTCGATTCCTGATCGATCCCCGCCGTGGCGCCGACGCCTGACAGACTGACGCCATGACGACAGTCTTCACCGGCCGCATACGTCCCTTCGCGCCGAGCACCGACATCCAGGTCGAAGCCATGGCCGTCGACGACGCCACCATCGTGGCCATCGGCTCGGCGGAAGAGGTTCGCCGCGCCCACCCCGATGCCGACGTGGTCGCGCTCGACGGATGGGTCATGCCCGGGCTGATCGAGCCGCACGGGCATCCCGGATTCGCGGCGATCCTGCTGTCCGACCTGGTCGTCGACCTCCGGCCCGTGGTCGTTCCCCAGGCCGAGGGCGTGCTGGCAGCTCTGCGCACGGCGGTCGCGGAGGCCGGTGGGGAAGCCGTCTTCGCGAACGGCTGGGACTCGCTGCTGCAGCGCGGACTCCCCGATCCCGACATCCACTTCCTCGACGAGCTGGCCGGCGGCGTTCCTCTCGTCGTGATCCACAACTCCGGTCACTCCGTCTACTTCAACACCGCTGCCGCGCTCGCCGCAGGCCTCGACCGGACCACCCCCGATCCCGCCGGTGCCTCGTTCGGACGGGACGCCGACGGGGAGCTCACCGGTGTCGCCCTCGAGGCTGCCGCGGTCGAGATGGTCGTCGCTCCGATGCTCGCGAAGGCACAGGAGCAGCTCCCCCGCATCCTTCCTGCACACCTGCGCGATTTGGCTTCGCGGGGCATCACCACCGTGGCCGACCTGTCGTGGAACCCCGGACTCGGTCCGCTCATCGACGCCCTGCGTGCGAAGGGTGAGATGCCGGTGCGCCTCCGGTGGTACGAGATGTCCCGTCCGGGCGGGATCCCCTCCGCACGAGGCGGCGGCGACCCGTTCTTCCGGCAGACGGGAGTGAAGACGTGGTCGGACGGCTCTCCCTGGGTCGGCAACATCGCCACCTCCTTCCCGTACCTCGACACCCCGGCGACCCGTGCGCTCGGACTCGAGCCGCACCACATCGGCCGGGCGAACTACACCTCGGACGAGCTGTCGGCCATCGCCGAGCCCTATGCCGGTGCGGGGTGGCAGCTGGCGTGTCATGCGCACGGCGACCTGGCGATCGACGCGACCCTCGATGTCTTCGCGCAGATCATCGCGCGGCACGGGCTCACCGATCACCGATTCCGGCTGGAGCACTGCGGCGCGATGACGCCGGTGCAGTTCGAGCGCGCCGCATCACTGGGGGTCACGGTGAGTCTGTTCGTCGACCACATCACGTACTGGGGCGAGGTGCTCGTCGATGATCTCTTCGGTCCGGAGCACGGGGGTGCCTGGGCGGATGCCGGCGCCGCGTTCGCGGCCGGACATCGCGTGACGTTCCACAACGACGGGTGGGTCACCCCGAACGAACCTTTCCGCAACATGGCGGTCGCCGAGACCCGCACCACCCGCAACGGCTATCGGATGCCCGGCGGCACACCGGTCACCAGGGATCAGGCGCTCCTCGCGCACACGGCGAACGCCGCCTGGCAGCTCTTCAGCGAGCGGGAGGTGGGCGTCCTCGCCCCCGGACTCCTCGCGGACTTCATCGTCGTGGATCGCGACCCGGTCACGGTTTCCGCTGAAGACCTCGCCGCGACGCAGGTGACGTCCACCTACTTGGCGGGTGTGCGGGTCGTCTGACACGCGGTCATCGACCGCCCTCATCGGCGGATAGTGTGTGACGCATGGACCTGCGTGTCGCGGCGTATGCGGTCGTCACCGATGACGACGGCCGCCTGCTCCTGGCGCGCTGGACCGAAGGACGGCGGGTGGCGTGGACCATGCCCGGTGGCGGGCTCGAGCCCGGGGAGTCGCCGGAAGACGCGGTGCGGCGCGAACTCCGTGAGGAGACGGGCTACAGCATCAAAGTCGGCGAACTCCTGGGGATCCACTCCCGTGTGATCCCGGCCGGCCGGCGTGTGCACAAGGCCGCCGAGCCGCTGCACACCCTGCGCATCGTCTATCGCGGCGCGGTCACCGGGGGCAAGCTCCGCTTCGAGACCGACGGTTCGACCGACATGGCGGAGTGGTTCCCGCTGACCTCCGTCGCCGAGCTGCAGCGCGTCAAGCTGGTCGACATCGCGATGCGCATGGCCGGCCTCCTCTGAGCCGAGGCCGAGCGTCAGCGTGCGGCGTCAGCGCTCTTCGGGTACGGAGATGTCGGCGACGGTCGCCCCGTATGCGGCGATGAGGTCGTCGGCTTCGACGAACAGGCTGAATCCGTGCGTTCCCGCACCCATCGCGATGCGCTGTCCGACGATGGACTCGTCGGCGTAGACGGGCCAGTCGGTGGTGCTGCCGATCGGCACGATGGTGCCTCGTTCGTAGCCGGTCGCCGCGAGGGCGAGTTCTGGTTCCGGGAGCCGTAGTTTGTTGACTCCGACCAGCGCACGCAGCTTCGGCCACGAGATCGAACGTCCGCCCGGCACGAGGGCGAACAGGAAGGTGTCGTCCGAGCGCTTCACCACGAGGGTCTTCACGATGCCGGACGCGGGGATGCCGAGCAGCTCCGCCGCCTCGAACAGGCTGCCGGCGGCCGGACGCTCGCGGATCTCGATGTCGAGACCGCGGGCTTGCGCGGCCTCACGCACCCGCGCATGCGGACCGCCTCCGCCACCGGAGGCGACGGAGGCGGGAGCCGAAGTGTTCACGCGTCGGGGGCTGCGAGCGGGTCGTCCGCGACCCAGAGCTCGTCATCGGCACGAAGCGTCTGCCAGGCGGCGTAGAGGACACCGATGGCGGCAGCGGCACCGAGGACGATCGCGATGACCGATCCGAGGCCGGGGCCCGACTTCTGCTTCTTGCCGAAGGCGCCGCGCGGAGCGGGAGGCGTGACGCCGTAGCGCTTGGCGTTCGCGACGTCCCAGGCGGTCAGCGCGGATCCGACGACTCCACCCACGATCGGGACGACCTTGTCGTCGACGACGTGCCGACCCATCTTGACGCCACGGTCGACGACCGGTGCGACACGACGGTTGTACGTGTCCTGGATGACAGGCACGACCTGCTCGCGATTGATGCTGCCGAGCTGACGGCCGGCTTCGCGTGCGACCTCGGCGGCGTGGCCGACGAGCACCTGCTGGTTCTCCCAGAGCTGGTTCGCGTCTTTCTGAAGACGACGCAGTTCCTTCTTCCGCTTGCGGCTGAGGCTCACGATGCTCTCCTGTCCATTGGAGTACGGGTTCCCCATCTTGCCACGAGAGCCTGGATGCCGGGCGGGAATCACCGGACCCTTGCGCCATCATCGGATCCGCGGTACACCGGGCGAACTCACCGGAAGCTCTGCGAGAATGAGGACATGGCTCACGCTTCCCACGTCGCAACCCTGCACACCAACCACGGTGACATCGTCATCAACCTCTTCGGCGACCACGCCCCCAAGACGGTCAAGAACTTCGTCGGGCTCGCCGACGGCACTCAGGAGTGGACCGATCCCGCCACCGGCAAGCCCGGCGAGGGTCCTCTCTACAAGGACGTCATCTTCCACCGCATCATCCCGAACTTCATGATCCAGGGCGGCGACCCGCTCGGACAGGGCGTCGGAGGCCCCGGCTACAACTTCGACGACGAGATCAACATGGAGCTCAACTTCAACGAGCCCTACATCCTCGCGATGGCCAATGCCGGCCTCCGCCGCAACGCCATCACCGGCAAGCCCGAGGGCACCAACGGCTCGCAGTTCTTCATCACCACCGACCCGACGCCGTGGCTGCAGGGCAAGCACACGATCTTCGGCGAGGTCGCCGATGACGCCTCCAAGGCTGTCGTCGACGCGATCGGCGCCGTGCAGACGGGCCCCGGCGACCGCCCGGTCGAGCCGGTCGTGCTGCAGTCGATCGACATCGTCGCGGCCTGACGACAGCTGCGGCCGATCCGGATGACCACGCCTGAGTTCACGAGCAATCGCGACAACTTCTGCTATCGCCATCCGGATCGGCAGAGCTTCGTGCTCTGCCAGCGGTGCATGCGCACCATCTGTCCCGAGTGCCAGACCCAGGCACCCGTCGGCGTCATCTGCCCGGAGTGCATGAACGCCGAGCGGAAGAACAGGACGCCCGCGCAGAAGAAGGCCGAACGTCGTTGGCGCGGTGGTCGGGGCGGTGCCCTGGCCGTGACCCGCGGCGGGCGACCCGTCGTCACCTACGCGCTGCTCGCCATCACGTCTTTCATCGGGCTGGTGCAGCTGATCCCCGGGTTCAAAGACCCGCTCATCCAGGCTCTGGGGTTCTTCGCCCCCTTCCTGTACCCGAATCTCTTCGCCGTGCCCTTCGAGCCCTGGCGTCTTCTCACCGTGCTGCTCGTGCACGGGAGCTTCATCCACCTGGCACTCAACATGCTCGCGCTGTGGATGCTGGGGCAGAGCCTCGAGCCCATGCTCGGCCGCACCCGCTACCTCGCCCTGTATCTGATCAGCGGCCTCGGGGGATCGGTGATGGTCGCCATCCTCGCGCCCGGTTCGTGGACGGTCGGAGCATCCGGGGCGATCTTCGGGCTCCTGGCGTCGCTGCTGATCATCGGTCGCCACATCGGTGCCAACGTGACGGGAATCCTCGTCATCCTCGGAATCAACTTCGCGTTCGGTCTCTTCGTCGGAGGAATCTCCTGGCAGGCGCACCTCGGCGGTGCCGTCGTCGGAGCGCTGGTCGCTCTGATCTACGTCAAGACGAAGCGTCGAGAGCAGCGGACCCTGCAGATCATCCTGCTGTCGGCGCTGGTCGTGCTGTTGATCGTGGTCGTGGCCTTCGTGCCGCCGCTGATCCTTTTGTCCTGATCCGAAGTTGTTAACAGGGTTGTTAACCCCTGTGAATAACACCGGTGTAATTCTCCCCAGGCTGTGGAGGGGGCTGTGGATAACTTTCGCTCTCGGTGACTCTTGTGGGGTCGGGGCGGGGTTGTTCCCTTCGCTCGCAGAGCGGGTGCCCTCCCGCTTCGCGGGTCCCTCCCGATGCTTGCTCCGGGAACAACCCCGCCCCTCGCGGCACAGGTCGTCTGTCGCTCCAGATATGACGAAGGCCCCCTCGCGATGCGAGGGGGCCTTCGTCGAAAGTCGGGGGCGTCAGCGCCAGCGCGTGGTCATCAGGAAGCCGATCAGCGCGATGCCGAGACCGATCGCCAGGTTCCAGTTCTCAAGGCCCGGAATCGGGAGCGTGGTACCCGAGATGTAGAAGACCAGGATCCAGGCGAGACCGAGCAGCATGAAGCCGATCATCACCGGCTTGAACCAGACGGCGTTGGGAGCGGCTTCGCCTTCGGCGCGCTCGACGGCGGGTTCTTCGGTCTTGCGGTCACGTGCCATGCCGTCATTGTACCCGGGACACCCATGAGCTGCCGAGCCCACATCGCTCGATCACCGGCATGCGTTCAGCGATCCCGGATATGATCGCGCCATGACTGCTTCCGTCGTGCCTGGGGGGCGACGCCCGCGTCGCGCGAGACCACGGTCTCGCGCGACGTTCGCGAGTGTGCTCGGCGAGCTGCTGCTGACCGCCGGAGTCATCGTCCTGTTGTTCGTCGCCTGGCAGATGTGGATCGGCGACATCATCATCAGTGCGCAGAAGAACGAAGAGGGCGCGGCGATCTCGAAAGAGCTCGCGCAGGCCGAAGCCCCTGCGCTGCCCCCGGTCGTCGAGGCGGAGGACGGCACCACGACCTACGTTCCGCCGGTGCCGGCCGCGCCCGCCGACGCGGAGTGGTTCGGGCAGATGCACATCCCGCGATTCGGCGCCGACTACAACTTCGGAATCTACGGGGGCACGTCCCGTGCACGCACCCTCGACCAGAAGGGGATCGGCGTCTATACCGACTCCAAGATGCCGGGCGAGGTCGGCAACTTCTCGATGGCCGGGCACCGCACGACATGGGGCAAGCCCTTCAATCAGCTCGACAAGCTGCAGCTGAACGATGCGATCGTCGTCGAGACGCCCGAGGGCTGGTACACCTACCGCTTCCGGACGCTGGAGTACGTCAAGCCGACGCAGACCGACGTGCTCGCCGACGTGCCGCAGATGCCCGAGCAGCAGACCGGAGAGCAGTACATCACGCTCACCGCCTGTTCCCCGCTGTACTCGCTCGCCGAGCGCATCGTCGCCTACGGGGTGTTCGAGAGCTTCCAGCCTCGTGCCGAGGGGCCTCCCCAGGCTCTGACCGACCCGCCGCCTCCGCCGGCCGCACCGTCGGTGTGATCATGGACATCTACGAGGGAGAAGACTGATGTACGCCGCACTCTGGCGCCTGCTGCCCGGCCCGTGGTGGCTGCGCGTGCTCATCCTGCTCGTCGTCATCGCCGCCGTCCTGTACGGCCTGTTCTGGTACGTCTTCCCGTGGGTGAGCCCGATCGTCGCCCCCGGCGAGGTCGACGTCGAATGACCCGAGTGCTCGTGGTCGACAACCACGACAGCTTCGTGCACACCCTCGTCGGCTATCTGCACGAACTGGGGGCGGAGACCCTGATGGTCGAGTCCGATTCCCTGGATGCCGAGGCTCTCGAGTCGATGATCCTCGCGCACGACGCCCTGCTGCTCTCGCCCGGACCCGGAGCGCCGACCGATGCCGGGGCATCGATCGCCGCGGTCCGCATCGCCGCTCGGCTCGGAGTACCGACGCTCGGCGTGTGTCTGGGGCACCAGACGATCGGCGAAGCCCTCGGCACGACGGTCAGCGAGGCGCCGGAGCTCATGCACGGGATGGTCTCGGCCGTCAGGCACGACGGATCCGCCTTGTTCGCCGGCATCCCCTCACCGTTCTCCGCCGGCCGCTATCACTCGTTGACGCTCGCGGAGGCCGACCTTCCTCCGGACGTCACGGTCACCGCATGGACCGAGGACGGCACCGTGATGGGGCTCGCTCACCGCGAGCTGCCGCTGTACGGCGTGCAGTTCCACCCCGAGAGCGTGCTGACCGAAGGCGGCTACCGGCTTCTGGCGAACTGGCTGGAGCTGTGCGGTGCGACGAGCGCCGTCGCCCGATCGGAGCGCCTGCACCCGCTCTCACGCTGAGGCCGGCGCGCCGACGCCTCGGAACCCGATCAGCTGCCGCTGCAGTACCGCAGTTCGACGGTGGAGCCGACCGGGACATCGCCCGGAGCCGCCGACATCGAGTTCACGGTCGTCGGGTCGGTGGCGGGACACTCCGCGTCTTCCACCGCCACCGGGTTGAGACCGAGGTCGGTGAGGTTCGTCGTGGCGGCGTCGACGGTCCAGCCGACGACATCGGTCAGCGTGACCTTCCCGCTCGCCACGACCAGGTTCACCACTGTTCCCGGAGAGACTTCGGTCTCGGCCTTCTCACTGGCGGAGATGACGGTGCCCTCGGCCAAGGCCTTGTCGTTGCGCTGGACCACGGTACCGAGCTCGAGGCCCGCCGCCGTCAACGCCTTCGTGGCGTCGTCCAATCCCATGCCCTCGATCTTCGGGACGGTGACCGTCTCGACGCCGGAGGACACGTGGAGGGTCACGGTGGTGCCCTCCTCCACCGAGACGCCGGCTTCGGGGTCGGTGCGGATGACGTTGCCTTCGCTGATCTCGGGACTCGACTCGATCACGATCTTCGAGGTCAGATCGAGTTTCGCCAGCTCATCCTGTGCGCGCTCCGCGGAGACGTTCTCGAGGTTCGGGATGATGCGGGAAGTGCTGGGCACCTCGGGCGGTCGCATGCTGATCGTGACGACCCAGAACAGCACGGACGCCAGCAGCACCGCGAGGAGGGCGACCCCCGCCCAGATCCACGCCACCGGAGGGCCGGACTGGGTACGGGTCATCGTGGTGTCGGAGCTGAGCTGGCGCAGGGACCGAGCCGTCTCCTGTGCCTGTCGCGGGCTCGGGCCGTACAGCTCGCTGGTGAGCGCTCCGAGCTGCTTGCGCGTCGGTGCGTCTCCGGCGACGGCGGCGTCCAGGGCGGCGCGGAAGTGCGCGGCATCCGGGTAGCGCTGGTACGGATCCTTCGCGAGGGCACGGAGGACGATCGGGTCGAGGGCGCCGGGGGCGTCTTCGTTCACCTCGGTCGGCGGGACCGGTGTCTCGCTGACGTGCTGGTAGGCGACCGCCACCGGCGACTCTCCGCGGAACGGCTGGCGTCCTGTGAGCAACTCGTACAGGACGACGCCGGTCGAGTAGAGGTCGGCACGTGCGTCGACGGGCTCGCCCTTGGCCTGCTCCGGCGAAAAGTAGGCGGCGGTCCCGATGATCTGGGTGGTCTCGGCCACGGTGGACGACGAGTCGGAGACGGCTCGGGCGATACCGAAGTCCATCACCTTGACCTGACCCTTGTCGGTCACCATCACGTTGCCCGGCTTGATGTCGCGGTGGACGACTCCTGCTCGGTGCGAATAGTCCAGAGCTTCGAGGATGCCGTCGACGTAGCGGACCGCGTCCTCCACCGGCACGGGGCCTGCGGAGATGATGTCCTTGAGGAGGGTGCCCTTGACGAGTTCCATCACGATGTACGGCGGCTCGTCGGAGGAGGAGTCGGTCGCGGACGGATCCCCGGCGTCGTACACGCGCACGATCGAGGGGTGGGACATCCGCGATGCCGCCTGCGCTTCCAGGCGGAACCGTGTGCGGAACGTGGTGTCGCGGGCCAGCTCGGCGTCGAGGATCTTGATCGCGACCTCGCGCCCGAGGGTGAGGTCATAGCCGCGGTAGACCTTGGCCATACCGCCATGCCCGATGAGCTCGTCGACGCGGTAACGTCCCGCGATGACTCGTGGCTCTGTGGACACGTACTACCCCCTGGAAACGACTGCTACTGCGCTGAACTACAGGTTACTCGGCGGAATCGCCGCCCTCATCACCGTCGCCCGGATCGGGTGCCGCGACGATCGGGACCGAGAGCGGGGGCGATGCGGCCGACGTGCGCTGGTCGCCGCCGGAGCACAACCCCTGGTACGTGACGATGAGCTGCTGGCCCACGGCGTCCGCGACCTTCACCTGGGTGTTGCGCTGCGTGGGCTGGAAGTTCGGCCCGCCCGACACGAAGGTGCCGTTCTGCAGGGAGACCACGTAGCCCGAGAGCGTCGTGCCGCTGGGGCAGGTGAACCCGGTGCCCCAGGCGATCGTCACGGTGCTGCCGGCGATCGGGTCACCGGTGATGGTGGGAGCGTCGGTCGGGGTCGGCAGGGCGGCGCGACCGGCGTAGATCGTGAGCGTGATCGGCTGCGTGGTCTCGACGTTCCCCCGGGGGGAGACGTCGTAGACCTTGCCGACCTCGGCGTCGGTGGGAGCCGCGTCGCCTTCCGGGCAGGTGATCTCGCTGTCGAAACCGGCGTCGGTGAGCGTGGACGTCGCGGTCGCGCAGTCCATGCCGACGAGGTTCAGTGCGGTCACGTTGACGCGCGTCACCTCAGGCGTCGGAGACTCCGACGGCGTGTTCGGCGGGGTGGAGCTCTGCGACGGCGATCCGGTGGGATCCGCCTCGCCCTGCTGATTCGCCAGCATCGCCCACACCGTGCCGCCGAGGACGATCACCAGCAGCGCGATCAGCGCGATCAGCGGCCAGGTCCAGGGGCTGCGCTTCTTCTTCTTCTCCTCCTCCGCGGCTTCCTCGGTGGGGAGCTGAGCGGTGGTGGGAAGGATGCGGGTGGTGCCGTCGTCGCCGGAAGCCGTCAGCATCCGGGTGGCGTCGTCGTCTCCGGCGATGCCACCGGTCGCGATGGCCGGGACGGCGATCGCCGCGGAGTTCAGGTCACCGCGACGCAGCGCCTGGGCGGCACGCGCCACCGTCGCGGAAGAGGACGGGCGGTCGCTGGGCTTCTTGGCGATCATCGCCATGACCAGGTTCTGCACCGGGATCGGAACGGTCGGCGGCAGCGGCGGAGGCTGCTCGTTGATCTGCGCCATGGCGATCGCCACCTGCGACTCACCCGTGAACGGACGCTTGCCCGCCAGGCACTCGTAGGCGACGATGCCCAGTGAATAGGTGTCGGTCGCCGGAGAGGCCGGGTGACCCGACGCCTGCTCGGGCGACAGGTACTGCACGGTGCCCATGACCTGGCCCGTCGCGGTGAGCGGGACCTGGTCGGCGATGCGCGCGATGCCGAAGTCGGTGATCTTGACGCGGCCGTCGGGCGTGATGAGCAGGTTTCCCGGCTTGATGTCACGGTGCACGAGGCCGGCCGCGTGGGCCGCCTGCAGAGCGGATGCCGTCTGGGCGACGATGTCGAGCGTCTTGTCGGCGCTCAGCGCGCCGTCGCGTTCGAGCACGGTCGAGAGCGCCTCGCCGGGCACGAGCTCCATGACGAGGTAGGCGCTGCCGTTCTCCTCGCCGTAGTCGAAGACGCTCGCGATGCCCTCGTGGTTGACGAGGGCGGCATGCCGGGCCTCAGCGCGGAAGCGCTCGAGGAACCCGGGGTCCCCCATGTACTCGTCCTTGAGGATCTTGATGGCGACGGTACGTCCGATGACGTGATCCGTCGCTTCCCACACCTCGCCCATGCCACCGATCGCGATACGCGACTGCAGCTCGTAACGACCACCGAACGACACACCCTGCGTCGGCCTCATCTGCCCAGCACCGCCTCTATGACCTTCTTCGCAATCGGAGCGGCGATGGTGTCGCCACTTCCTGATTGTCCCTGTCCGCCGCCGTCTTCGACGACGACCGCTACTGCGACCGCGGGGTCGTTCGCCGGTGCGAAACCGGTGAACCACAACGTGTGCGGCCTGTTTCCGTTCTCTGCGGTGCCCGTCTTACCGGCCACGTCGATCCCGTCTATTCTTGCACCCTGGGCCGCGCCCGTAGCGACGCTCGCGACCATCGCCGCGGTGACGTCGTTCGCCACGTCGGCATCCATCGCCTGGCCGAACTCGCTGTTCTCGAAAGCCTTGATGACCGAGAGGTCGTTGCCGATGACGGCATCCACCATCCGCGGGTTCATCACGACACCATCGTTGGCGAGGCCGGCCGAGACCATCGCCATCTGGAGCGGTGTCGCGGTGACCTTGCCCTGGCCGAATCCGGTCAGTGCGGTCTGCGCGTCGTCGAGTGCCCGCGGGTAGCTCGACGGCGTCGACTCCAGCGGTGTCTCGAAGGACTTGTTGAACCCGAGCTTCTCCGCCATCTCGCGGATCGTGTCGTCGCCGAGCTCGACCGCGAGTTCCGCCATCGGGATGTTGCAGCTGAGTCGGATCGCCTCTGCGATCGTGACCGTCGTCCCCGGACCGCACTTTCCGCCCCACGCGTTGGACACCCGGTTCGAGGATCCGGGGAGCGTGTAGGACACGGGGTTGGGGAGGGCCGAGGTCGGGGTCCAGTCCCCGCTGGCGTAGGCCGCCGCGGCGACGACGACCTTGAACGTCGAGCCGGGAGGGTTGAGGTCGCCCGCGATGGCCCGGTTCGACAACGGCTTCGACGGGTCCGCCTTGAGCTGCTCGTACGTGGCGTTCGCCGCGTCCGCATCATGGGTCGCCATCAGGTTGGTGTCGAACCCCGGGCTTGAGACCATCGCGAGGATCCGGCCGGTCTTCGGTTCGATCGCGACGACGGCACCCTGGAGATCGCCCAGTGCGTCGAAAGCTGCCTTCTGTGCCGCCGTGTTCAGCGACAGCTCCACGCTGTAGCCGCGCTGCGGCTGGCCCGAGAGGATGCGCTCGACCTCACCGAGGAATGCGTTCGCCCCGGTGCCGGAGAGGTCGGCGTTCATCGCCTGCTCGATGCCCGTTCGTGAATCGAGTGCCGCGTTGAAGTAGCCGGTCACCGGCTCCCACATCGGCGCATCCGTGTAGACCCGCTGGAACTGGTACTGGTCGTCGCTGGGCACCGAGTTGGCGATGGTGGCGCCGTCGACGATGATCGCGCCCCGCTGGATCTCGTAGCTGTCGAGCCGGGTGCGCTTGTTGTGGCTGTTCTGGGCGAGGCTGTCGGCCTCGACGACCTGGATCCAGCTCGTCGCGGCGAACAGCGCGACGAACATGAACAGCATCAGGATGCTGAGTCGGCGCAGTTCCTTGGTCATCCGATCACCACCCTCGGCTGGCGGCGGACGCCGTCGGAGATGCGCAGCAACAGCGCGACGATGAGCCAGTTGGCCACGAGCGAGGATCCGCCGGCAGCGAGGAACGGCGTGGTGAGGCCGGTCAGCGGGATGAGCCGCGTGACGCCGCCGACCATGATGAACACCTGCAGCGCGATCGTGAACGACAACCCGGTGGCGAGCAGCTTGCCGAAGTCGTCCTGGCCGGCGAGGCCGATGCGCATGCCCCGACTGACGAACACCATGTACAGGCAGAGGATCGCGAACAGCCCGATCAGGCCGAGCTCTTCACCCAGGCTGGTGATGATGTAGTCGCTGTGGGCGAGCGGGGTGACCTCGGGGCGTCCCTGCCCCCATCCGGTGCCGATGAGTCCACCGCGCGCGAGCCCGAACAGGCCCTGCATCGGCTGGTAGCCGGCGCCGTCTGGGTCGACGCGTCCGGCATCGAAGAGGAACAGCCAGTTGGTGAAGCGGCCCTGGACGTAGCTGAGGATCTGCGTCGCGAGTGCGACGCCCGCGACCACCAGGCCGAGGCCGATGAGCACCCAGCTCGTCTTGCCGGTCGCGACGTAGAGCATCGCGACGAACATCCCGAAGATCAGGGTTCCGGTGCCGAGGTCCCGCTGGAAGACGATGATGCCGAGCGAGATGAGCCAGACCACCAGGACCGGCCCGAGCTCGCGCATGCGGGGCCAGGTGATGCCGAGGACCCGCTTGCCGACCGACGTCAGACTCTCGCGAGTGCGCACCAGGTACCCGGCGAAGAAGATCGCCAGGCAGATCTTGGCGAGCTCTCCGGGTTGGAAGGCGAAGATGCCGCCGAGCGAGACCCACACGGCCGCGTTGGCATCGGCGATCCGCAGCCCCGGGACGAACGGCAGCAGCAGGAGGAGGATTCCGGCCAGACCGAAGATGTAGGTGTACCGGAACAGGATCCGGTAGTTGCGTAGCAGGATCACGACCGCGATCGCGCCGGCGAGTGAGATCGCCGTCCATGCGAGCTGCTTGGTGGAGTAGGCGTCCCAGCCGGTGTTCTTGAACGCGATGTCGATCCGGTAGATCATCGCGATGCCGAGGCCGGTGAGGAGCGTGGCGATCGGGACCACGAACGGGTCGGCGTCCGAGGCCACGAAGCGCAGCACGATGTGGAGCGCGAAGGCGAGGGCGGCGAGGCCGCCGCCGATCGCGAGGATCATCGGGTCGATCACACCCAGGGCGCCCAGTTGCACGAGCGTCAGGGCGCCGCCGCTGATCGCGCAGGCGAAGAGCAGCAGCCAGAACTCGCGATTGCGTTGCGTCTGGGGCATGCGGAGGCGCTTGAGGGCCTTGATGACGGTGGTGTCCGCCTGGACGTCGGTGCTCATCCCTCACCTCCGGCGGGCGTCTCGCTCGGTGTGGGCATCGGTGTGGGCAGAGGGGTCTGCGGGATGACGTTCGCTTCGGCGCCCGTGCGGAGGCGGTCGACGATCGCCATGGCGTCGGACAGGGAGCGGGCGGTGATGGTGCGCTCGACCGAGGCGCGCTGGTAGGGCGGGAGGTCGGCGAGGAGGATGTCCGTGTCTTCGATCGGTGTCGACAGGGTGATCGGGCCGATGTTCTGCTGCACGCCCTGGAAGATCACGACGCTGTCTTCGTCGGCGCCGATGAAGTAGCGCGTCTGCGTCCAGCTGTAGGCCGCGAAAGCAGCGAAGGCGAGCATCGCGACGACCAGCAGCGCGGCCGCGATCCATCCGACACGTCGACGTTTCGCGCGCCGACGGTCTTCTTCGATGAGTTCCTCGAGGTATTCCGGGGCCGGTTCGAAGTGGCTGGGCTCGTTCGCGGCCTGGCGCACCGGGTGCAGCCAGTTGCTGCGCGGAGGGCGTACCGGGGGCACATAGACGCCGTCGGGGTTCGACGCCGAGCCGACGATCGTGGGCGTGCCCGAGTGGATCGGATGCTGTCCGCCCACGTCGACCAGCACGATCGTGACGTTGTCGGGCGCGCCTCCGTCGAGGGCCTGCTTGAGGAGGTTGTCTGCGGTGCGACCGGGCGCGAGGCCGAGCTGCATCGCCTTGAGGATGTGGGGTTCGTCGACCACGCCGGAGAGTCCGTCGGAGCAGAGCAGCCAGCGGTCACCGGGCTGCGTGTGCATGACGAACATGTCGAGCTCGGGATCGGAGTCCATGTCGCTGAGCACCCGCATGAGGACCGAGCGACGCGGGTGGTAGCGCGCCTCCTCCGGGGTGATGCGGCCCGAGTCGACGAGGCGCTGCACGAACGTGTGGTCTGCGGTGATCTGCGTGAGTGCGTCGTCGCGGTACAGATAGATGCGGGAGTCGCCGATGTGGCCGATGACCGCGTACTCGTCGACCATGATGATCGCGCTGAGGGTGGTGCCGAGGCCGGCCAGTTCCGGGCGATCCTTCGCGGCACGGATCAGGTCGCCCGCCGCGGTGGTCGCAGCGGCCTGCAGCGAGGCCTGGGCGTCCTCGGTCGACTCGTACGGCTGGTCGAGGGGCTCCAGGCGTTGGATCGCGATGCTCGAGGCGACGTCTCCGCCCGCGTGGCCGCCCATGCCGTCGGCGACGACGAACAGGTTCGCCCCGGAGTATCCGGAGTCCTGGTTGTTGGAGCGGACCTTCCCGGTGTGGGAGATCGCGACGCTCGAGCCTTCGAAGACCATGCCGGCGTCAGGCTCGCAGCTCGAAGGTCGTGGCGCCCACCTTGATGGGTGTGCCGAGCGAGAGGGCGACGGGCGATCCGCTCACGCGCTGGCCCGCGACGTAGGTGCCGTTGGTGGAGTCGAGGTCCTGGATCGCCCAGGCGTCGCCGCGGAGCATGAGCCGGGCGTGGTGGCTGGACGTGTAGTCGTCGCGGATCACCAGGGCGGACTCGCTGGAACGACCGATCGTGAGGGAGTCGGCGCTCAGCGGAAGCTCGAGCCCCGCCTTCGGGCCAGACGTGATCACGAGGCGCTTGGCCGTCGCGACCGTGGCGGGACCGGTCGAGGGCCGCGACGATGCCGGCTTCGACGTGGGCGCCGGTGTCGGTGCGGGGGCGGATGCTCCCGCGGTCGCCTCGGCCGGGAGCTTGCGCACGCGCACCCCGAACAGGTCGGCGCGGAGCGAGTACACGACCCCGAACACGAAGAACCACATCAGGACCAGGAACCCGATGCGGAGGAGAAGGAGGATCAGTTCACTCAACCGAGGGCTCCGAACGCTCGGGTGGCGTCGTCACCGCGAGGCGCAGGGCGCGACGGGGCGGCCACGGGGACGATGCGGAACACCAGGTCGGTGCGTCCGATCGTGATGGTGGTGTCGGTGGGGAGGGCGGCCTCGCGCAGCTTCTGGCCGTTGACCTTCGTGCCGTTGGTGGACCCGAGATCGCGCATCATGGCGCGCTCGCCGTCCCACAGGATCTCGACGTGCTTACGGCTCGACCCGGCATCCGCGATGGTGATGTCGGCATCCGAGCCGCGACCGATGACCGTCCGGGCGCGGGTGATCGCGTGCCGACGACCATCGACGTCGATCACGGCCTGCCAGCTGACGCGTCCCTCGACCGAACCCGAGTTCACGCGCACGGTACCGGTGGCGATCTTCTCGTCGGCTTCGAGGTTGATCGCGAGCGGCCCGGCGAAGCTGTAGCCCTGCGAGGTGGCGTGCTTGGTCAGCAGCGCGAGCAGTTCATCGGTCAGGGCGCCGCCGAGCCCGCGCATCCGCTCCGCATCGTCCGCGCTCAGGCGCACGACGTAGCTGTTGGGCGCGATGATGCGATCGCGGCTCACGACAGCCGCCTTCGTATCGGCTTCGCGCCGCAGCGCAGAAGCGATCTCCACGGGCTGAATGCCGCTGCGGAAGGTCTTCGCGAACGCGCTGTTCACTGCGCGCTCGAGACCCTTCTCAAAGCTGTCAAGTAGTCCCACTGGGCTCCTCTGGCATGCCGACCGGTAGGGACATCGTAGCCAGGTGTCCTGGGGGAACGCCGCCGATCCGCCTTCCGGGGTGTGCAACAGGGGGTGAAATCGCGTGATATCCTCGGGAAGTTGAGTTCTTCAGAACGAGACACTCGCGCGAGTGGCGGAATGGTAGACGCGCTGGCTTCAGGTGCCAGTGTCCGTAAGGACGTGGGGGTTCAAGTCCCCCCTCGCGCACGCGAATGAAATGGCCCCTGACCTGGGATTTTATGTGCCGGGTCAGGGGTCGTTTTCGTCGGAAGTGCTAGAAAAAGTGCTAAGCCTTGCCGACGGAGCCGTGATGTTCCAGCGTCTGGGCGCATGGCGGTGTCAGCATGAGCTGAGAACATAGGGGTATGTCTTCCGTCCAGTCCGTGGTGTTCTTGCATGGCTTGGGCGAGGGGCCCGGCGTCTGGGATGTGCAGCGTGCCGCCTTGCCATCGGGCTTCGAGGGCGTGGCGGTCGATGTGTTCGACGGGGCTGGCTCGGATGTGGCCTCGGGGTTCAGTCTTGAGGGAGCCGCGACCCGTGTGGTGAATGAACTCGACCGTCTGGGGATCGAGCAGGCGCATGTGTGCGGCTTGTCGCTCGGAGCGATAATCGCGCTGCAACTGGCTCTTGATCATCCCGAGCGTGTCCGGTCATTGACGCTGGCCGCGGGTCAGGTGAAGCCGCCGAGGGTGCTCATGGCGATCCAGTCGGCGGTGATGCGCGTGCTTCCGTCATCTGTGTTCGAGAAGCAGGGCGCAGCGAAAGAAGTGATGCTCCCTGTGTTGCAGGCGGTGGGCCGCGTTGACTTCTCAGCGCGGCTTGCCTCGGTATCGGTGCCGACGCTGGTGCTGTGCGGTTCCAAGGATCGCCCGAACCTTCCGGCAGCCCGGCAGCTCGCCCAAGGCATCCGCGACGCGCAGCTCCACATCATCCCCGGAGCGGGCCATCAGTCGCATGCGCAGGCCCCTCATGAGTTCTCGCGTGCTCTGGGAGCCTTCCTGGGTGGGGCTAAGTAGCAAGCTCTGCGCGGTGGGTGAGGCGCTGTGTCTCAGGAGCCGAGATGGGCCGCGAAACGGTCAACTGCCGACCGTTGCATGGTCGGGGTGACGTGGGAGTAGATGTTCATGGTCGTGGTGATCGTTGAGTGCCCCAATCGTTCTTGCACGACCTTGGGGTGTTCTCCGAGTTCGAGCAGCAGCGTCGCGTGGGTGTGACGCAGCCCCTTGATCGTGACGCGGTGCAGGGAGTCGAACTTCGCGGTCGCCCACTTCAAACGGCGATCCCAGCGGCTGGTCATCGCGTCGGGTGAGCGGAGCTTCCCATCGTCGTCACCGAAGACGTAGGCGTCGGCCTTGGCAAGCTCGAACGACACCTCAGCCCGCGCCACCTTGTAGGAGGCGAGCACCTTGAGGGTTTCGGCGTCGACGTCGATGACGCGGGCTTGCCCGGTCTTGGTGGTCTTCGTCTTCGTCCAGTCGTCGGTATCGACGGCGCGGCGGATGCTCACCCGCATCGTCTTCGTGTTGATATCCGACCATTTCAGGGCGAGGGCTTCTGAGCGGCGCATGCCGGTGTAGGCGATGAGCCGCCACAGGGGGAACAGCTCGTCTTCGAGCGTGTCGCGGTTCCAGGTGAGGAACGTCTGCAACTGCTCGGCCGTCCACGTCGCGATCTCGGGCTTCTGCGCCCGCACCTCGCTGGACTTCGGCGGCTTCACGGTGCGCTTCTTCTTCGCCGGGTTCACCGTCAGGTGCCCGTCGTCTATCGCGGCATCGAGGATCGCACCAAGCACGACATGCACCTTGTGGACGCTGTTGGCAGAGAGCGGCTGTCCTTTGCCGTACTCGTCGTTGCGGCCGTGGTCTTCGAGGTCACGGTAGTGGCGGGCGATCCTCGTGGCGGTGAGCTTGTCGAGCCGGATTGCGCCGAGCTGGGGGCGGATGTGGTTGCGGATGATCTTCTTGTACCCCGTGATCGTGGACGCCGCGAGCTTGAGCCCCGCCGCCCACTCGTCCGCATAGCTGCCCACGGTGGGCACCTTGTTGCCGAACTTCTCGTTCTGCTTCCGCTGCTTGAGCGCCTCCTGCAAGGCATCGTTGGCCTCGTCGGTGCTGGTGAACCCGGAGCGGGTCAGCCTGCGCGATCCCATCTCGGGATACTCCGGGTCTTTCAGGACATAGATCTGGAACCGCCACCGCTTCCCCGCGTCGGTGTCGTAAGCCTGGATCGAGCCCGGCTGCCGGGAACGCGAGCGCCGCTGCTGCTTCTCACCCCCGCCACCCTGCTCGGCGGGCTGTGCCTTCTTCGTCATGACAGGGTGCTCCTTGCCGTGGTCGTGCCGGGTCGGTGGGTGTCGGCGTAGTTCTCGGCGTAGTCGGCGGCGTTGAACACGCGCCCCTCCGGGTCGAGCTGCACGCCGCGCTCCCGGATCACGCGCGCGCGTGCCCGCGCTGCCTCCAGACGCTCCTGGTAGGCAGCGATGGTCTTCGGGTGCGCGCTCGTCTTCTCGGGGTCGTCCGGGCTTGGGGCGGTCATACCCGCGAGGGTGGTTTCGAGGTGATGGACGCGGTCGGTGCAGATCACCCATTCCTGCTGCCAGTAGTTGAACAGCCCCTCATCGGTGAGCACGAGTTCCCCGCGCATCCACCTGTCGATCTCTTCCGGCTCATACCCCTCGGGCACGCCCGTGAGCGTCGTCTGCTCGTCCGGTGGGGTCAACAGCGCGGCGGGCGTGGTGCGCAGCAGGTAGGCGATCACGGTCAGGTCGTCCACGTCCACGCGGCGATCCCCGGCCTCCAACTTGCTGATGCCCGAGGTGGAGAGCTTGCGCCCTGCGGCTTTCAGCCCGTCGGACATGGTGCGCAAGTCCATGCCGATCGCTTGACGTGCCGCGCGGATGTTCTGCGCGACGTGCGTGTTCGTGATCCCTGCGGGGTTGCCCCGCACCCTCTCTGTTTCCATAGTAGAAAACTACAACGCAATGCTTGACAGTGCAAGTGCGATTCTCTACGGTGGGATGAACCACATTTCTCGGCGCTGACACGAACGGATGGTGCGATCATGCGGCAGAGCACCCTCGACATGGACGACCTCCGCAAGCGGCGCAGCCTCGTCATCACCCGCAAGGAAGCCGCCGAAGCCCTCGGCGTCGATCCCCGCACGATCACCACGAGCATCAACGAGGGCACCCTCCCGCATGTCAAGCTCGGGCGGCGCATCGTGATCCCCCGCGAGAAGTTCCTCGCCCTCTTCGCAGACGCCGTCACCGATACCGGCGAGTCCTGACACGCCATCGGCGGGGCCGAATCGGCACCCCCGTGTCCGGCTTCCCGGTGGATGTCAGAGGAGCGACGTAAACTAGCCCCAGAACGCCAACCACAAGGAGGCACCCGCATGGCTCTCAAGACTCCGGTATCCGAGGCCCATGTCCGGCGCGTGCTCGCGGAGGTCGAGGCCGGGCAGGTCACGGCCGGTGCCGTCGTCTCCGACGCGGATCGGGAGATCGCCCGACGCCAGGTGCGCGGCGAGCTGTCCGCGGATGAGGCGGTGCGCGAGGCGATCGCGGCGGCGCTTGACCGCTTCCCCGAGAAGTAACCCGTCCGGGCAGGAGCACCAGTGCCCGACCGCTACAGCTACCCGAACAGCCTGGTTCTGATCAACAAGCTCGGCATCACCGACTACGACCGATGGAAAGCCGTCGAGACGGCCGCGATCCATCAGCGCATGGTCGAACTCACCGAGCACCCGATCCCCGGTAGTTTCGACCTCCCGCACTTGCAGGCCATCCACCGGCATCTGACGGGCAACCTGTATGTCTGGGGCGGCGACATCCGCGACACCGACACGCACCCAGGCGGTACGGGCATCGCGCATTGCCGTCCGCCGTTCATCGTGCCCGAAGCCGAGCGCGTCTTCGGCGAACTCGCCGCCCGCGACCATCTCCGCGGCCTGGATGCGGATGCGTTCTCCGATGGGCTGGCATGGGTGTGGGGTGAGACGACGGCGATCCATCCGTTCCGTGACGTGAACACGCGCAGCCAGCACATCATGTTCAACCAGCTCGCCCGCGACGCCGGGTGGGTGATCGACTGGTCGCAGATTCCCGGCGATGTGTTCGCCCATGCCCGCACCCTGGCTATCGTGGAAGACCACACCGGAATCGATGCTCTGATCCGCCCGAACCTGCACCGGACCGGATACGCTTCGACGCTGACGGTGGAGCAGGTGCGCAGCTTCCAGGCGCGGGGCATCTCCCGAACGCCGGACGTTCTGGATCGCGAACTCGACGCGGCACGCAGACGACGACACTCCCACCCGGCCCCGGAGCCGTTCAGCACAGAGACGCGCCGCCCGGAGCCCCCAGCGCCTCACGGCGGGCTGTCTCTGTAGCGCGTGATGAGGGTCGAGCGGGAGACCGCTCCGGCAACGATGGCAAGGAGATGCACAGTGCCCGATCAGAGGTTCGTTGAGCATGAGGTGGCGAACATCGTCGCGTCCTGGGCGATGGAGGGGCAACACTGCACGGCGGAGGAAATCGCGCTGCTGCACGATGTTGGCGCCGGTCGCGTCAGCGGGAACATCGCGGACATCGTCCGGCTGTTGGACACGGACTGAGGTTCCAACGCCCAGGGTGCCCCGAGCCTGCGGCCTGAGCGATGGCACCGACGCGGGCTCGGGTAGATTGTGAACTATGGAGTTGTTCGGGTGGATCGCGGTCGCGCTCGGCATGGTGCTGTTCGTCGTGTCGTTCGCGTTGATGGTGCGCGCGAACCCCGATGCGCGTATCCCGTACCTCCGTAACCCGGAGGTCAACCCGTCGGGCACGATCGTCATGCGGAGCATTAGCGTCGGCCTGCTCGTCATCGGCGCAGCAGCTCTCACTTCGACGCTCGGCTACTGGGCACCAATCGTGATTGCGCTGCCATTGATCGTGATGCCTGCCACGACCGCGGTACACAATCGCAGGTTCACAGCCGCCGCCTGAGAAGCCTCGTCACAGGCTGAGCCCTGGTCTTCCCCTGTCCTGATCCGGGCCGGTCCTCGTCAGCCCAACGGTACGGCGTGTGAGGGCTTCCTGACGGGCTTGCAGCGCCTCGTGCTCGGCTCGTTGCTGCTCGCGCCGCTGGGTGAGCCATTCGGCGGCCTCCGCGACCGGGCGTGCATCCAGCTCAGCGATGATGCGCCGCGCTTCGGCGGCGCGCTTCCTGGCGTGTTCGGCGTCTGCTCTCGGGTTGGGGATGCGGAACGTGCCCCGCATCTGCCGCGCCTGCTCCGCCCCGTAGACCTGGACGGTGAGGCGCTCCCGTTCGACCACCTGCCGCTGGGCGGTCTGCTGCTTCACGGCCTCCGCCTCGCTGAGGGCCTGTTCAGTCGCCCGCACCTCGGGGTGGGTGTCGGCATGTTCCGTCGCGATGGTCTGCGCCCACTCGGTGAGGGGAAGCAAGAGAGACGGTACGGCTCCCCAAGTCTGGGTGACGCGCTGCTCGATCTTCTTTACCGTCTCCGCCGCGGCGTCGATGTTCCGGACGGCGGCACGCCTGCGCCCGAACCTCGCCGCCCTCGCTTCATCGCGAGCGGTGTGAAGATGCGCCCGAGCTTCCACGAGTTCTTGTCCGTCCGCGCGCGCCCGCGTCTTCACCTCGGCAGTGACAGTCTGGCGGGTGTGCTCGGCAGTCTCCTTCGCGTGGGTCACACGCGCGGCGTGCTCCTCGGCTTCGACGTGCTGCGCTTGTTTCTGTGCGGCGAACCGCGCGGTGGCGTCCTCGAACAGTGCCGCGTGCTGCTCTGCTCGTTCGATGACCTGGGTGAGGCGTGCCCGCTCGGTCTGTACGAGACGTACCGGCCCATCCTCCACAAGCCCCCGCACGGCCTCTGCTGCGCGTTCGGTCGCGTCGGTGAGGCCGCGGTCGGCGCGGCCGCGTTCCATCGCCGCGACGAACTGTTTCCGCGCCTGCTCCTGGCTCTCGGCGACGACGTGCAACAGGTTCTGCTCCCGGCCGCGGGTCATGCCGACATACACGCCTGCGGCGCTGGTCGTATCGGTGAGGATCGTGTGCGACCCGGTAACGGTGGCACCCTGCACTCCGTAGGCGGTTGCCGCGTACGACAGGTGCGCGTGCTCGGTCACATACTCGGCGGGCAGGCGTACGGTGCGCTGCCGCTTCCGTCCGTTCCCGGCCTCGCGCACCCGCAATGCTCCGTCTTGCTCGACGTGTTGCACGATCCAGTTCTGCCGGTTTGCGACACCGATGCTGGTGTTGTTCTTGCGCGTCTGGATCACGTCTCCGGCCCCGATGAGGAGGCCGTCGCTGCCGGTCGCGGTGCGGTGGTCGTCGACCTCACTGCGCACCACTCGTTCCTCACGGATACGCGCGTTCGCGGCGCGAGCCTCGTCGTTGGAGGTGACCGTGACCGCCTCTCCCTCCCGGCGTTGCTTGGCGATGTGCTCGCGCACGTCCTCGTCGCTCGCGTGGAGGCGCACGAGGCCGACCGCGGTGAGCTGGTCGAAGACCTCGCCGGGGTCGCGCCCGTCGCGCATCCGCACCGTGACCTCGGCATAGGCGGGATCGGTGAAGCGGTGCACTTCCGCCATGTCGGAGGTGCGGCCCCTGAGCTGTGCCGCCATATCGAGCACTCCGCCGCGTCCGACCGCGGCGAGCTGTGCGCGATCCCCGACGAGCGCGATGGTCGCGCCCGCCTCTGCGGTGATGGTGAGCAACGCGATTGCGGTGTCTTGGTCGAGCATCCCGGCCTCGTCCACGATCACCCGCTCACCCCGCGCAAGCCGCGAGGCCTCGGGCACTCCTGTGTAGGTGCGTCCGGTTTCGGCGTCGGTGTCGCCCGGCGCGAGGCGCGTCCATACGCCGTCGCTGTTCCATCGCCAGCCGTGTGCGTGCACGAGCGCCGCAACCGATGTTGCGGGCACGTCGAGTTCGTCGTGCGCAACCTGCGCGGCGCGCAACGTCGGTGCGACCACCCGCGATGCTCTGCCGTGCTGGGCTGCAACGTCGATGGCCGTGCGCAGCATGGTCGTCTTCCCGCTCCCTGCTGCACCTTCTACAACCACGAGTGAGTCAGTCGATGCGACCGCTGCGGCGGCGTGGGCCTGCCCGGCGTCCAGGCCCCGCCTGCGCGCCGCCTTACGCACGTCCGGGTGCCCAGGGTCTTGCTGCGGGATGCGCGCGGCGATGAGGTCGCGCAGCTCCGTCTCCGCCTGCACCACCCTGAGCGACGTGAGATGCGCCACATGCTCCGGGGTGGGCGCGCCGTGCGGGAGGATCGAGAAGCAATCCTCCATCGCCAACGATGTTGCAACCTGCACGAACTCGCGTATATCGGCCGGTGCCGCCTGCACGCCGTACTCGGTCATGATCCGGGTCGTGTGCTCCTGCACCGTGTGCCGCGTCCACGCCGAACTACCGGCGGCGCACCGATCCAGCGCCCGGTTTGCAACGGTCTGCACGGAGAGGTCATCGAGCGATGCCGGCGCACGACGCGCGGGCCGGCGCAACGTGGCCGGGTCGTAGCCGGCCTCCCGCAACTCGGTTACCCACGCCTGTTCTTCGCTGAGGGTCGTTGGCTTCTTCGCGGGCCGCTCGTACGCCCACGCTTTCGCCGCGAGACGCGCGGAGACGACCGGCCCCATCGCCTCGCCCGGATGCGCCGCCTCCCACTCCGCTTCGAGCCGCTCAAGGTGCCTGCGTACTTGCTCGCCGCGCTTGCTCATCACGCCGTTGAACCGCTCGAGCTCGACCACCTCACCCGACACCGGATCAAGGGTCAGGCCGTGCCGATCCAGCGTCTCCGCAAGTTCCGGGTGCGCGGCGATGACGGCAGTGCCGAGGGCACGGATCGCACCCTGCTGCCGGAACAGCGCCGCGGTGTCCAGCGCCCGCCACTTCCCGGCCGCCCAAACGCGGGTGCCGATCTGGAAGTGGATATGCCGGTGCGGATCACCCGCCCGGCTCGTGCGGTGCGACACCGCCACCGTCTGCAACTGCGAGACGGGCACAACTTCCTGCTTGCCGCGCGACCCGACACGGGTCACGGAGTGCTGAGCGAGCCACCGTTGAATCTCGCTCACGGCGTCCTGCTGGGCCTGGTCGAGAGCGTCGGAGACTTTGGGGTGAAGTGCAGCGGCGATCGACAGCGACTTCGGGGCGTTCACGACCATCTCCGCGAACCGGGGCGACCCCTGCCGCCCCTCGCCCGGCATACGAGGCCTACCCATCGATTCCCCGGTGAGCGGGTTCGTCCAGTCCACCCAGCCCGCATACGCCTCGGGGTCAAGACCCAGAGCTGCGGTCACGTTCCCGTCACCGTCGAGCGCCGTAAACGCCGCCACGTCCGTGTCAGCGCCGAGGTAGTAGTCATCCGCACGGCAGCGGTCGGCCTCGACATAGCGGCGCGCATCGGCCCCGGTTCCGCGGAACAGGATCACACCGCCATGCATGAGACTCACCATCTACGATTTCTAGTATGGAATCTATGGTATCTATCACGGTAGCATACGTTCATTCAGAAGAAAGAGCCGAAAAGGACTTCACTTCGCTGACGCTCAAGGTCGTGGGGAGATCGTTCTGGAGCTGCGAGCTGTCGGCTTGGTTGCGCTGCGGTCGATGTAGCGGGGCGACTACCTGTCGGCAAGCGCGCGGGGGTGGTGCTTCCGCTATGTGACACCATGGAATTGCTGATGCGACGCGTCCAGGGAAGGAAGGCCATGAACGACGAACAGCTGTTCCCCGACCTGGGCTATCCGGTGTCCAGCGTTCGCGTGATCCCGCGTGGGCGTGCCGCGTATCGTGCTGATGCTGAGAGTCGTTCTGTCCTGGTCCGTCACTTGCTGGGGTACGAGCCATTCACCAAGTTCTGTCTTGGTCTCGGAGTGGGCTCAACTCATCTAGCTTCCAGTGTCGAACGTTTCGGTGACCTTGTGCGGGCCCAGAGCGACGCGATTCGAGCCGATGGAATCGAAGATGCCGCGGCTGTGTTCTTGGGAAACGTCCTCGTACGTCTTCGCGACGATGCCTCATGGGTCAGGTATGGCGACGAGTTCCCGAGCGCTGGGACCGAGCAGCATCAGTACGAGGTTCTTCATCTTCTCGATCTACTCATGGACTCCGACGACGCCACGTACCGAAAGTGCCTGGATATGATCGAGGGGTGGGCCCGGTCGTAACCAGGCCCACCCCGTAGTGCCGCGGTGTGGTGTTACGAGGTTCCGCAGTTGGGGGTGTCGACGATGTCGTATGCGGCCGCGGTGTACGTCGTGCCGCCTCTGACGAGGGTGCCGTTGGTCACGGTGCGGAAGATGGTCCGATCGACGTTGTCGTAGCAGTTGTACGCGTACTCCAGCGCGAGGCTCGAACCGCCGGTGCGCTGCGCTGATCGGCTGGCCACGAAGTTGTTGTAGTGACCCCAGGCGAGGAACCCGATCGTCGAGGACATCGCTGCGCTCACGAACGGGGCGAGACAGCTCGTGAGGTTGTCGGAGACGATCTGTGTCGTCTGCTTGTAGATGAGAACCGTCAGGCCGCAGCCAGACGGGAACGCACGTGCGGCCACGGCGTCGTCGCTTGTTCCCTCCTCGACGTACTGGACGGAAGAGCCGCCGAGGATTTCGCCGCCGTTCGCTTCGATCTCAGCAATCCGTTCTGCGACACCAGGTAGCGACGTGTCGATCGGCGGGGCGGGGTCGGTGAGGGACGAATCATCTACGGGTGGGGGTGCTACCTCGGTAGCGTGGGCAGGACCGCCGATGGCGAGTCCGACGACCACCGCGAATGCAGCGATCGTGGCCGCGATGGTCCTGGTGGACCGGCGAAGTGGTGACATCACATAACTCCTTGCATGCGTTGATGAATGCTGTCAGGTGTCGGAGTGAATATGTCTGGATCGGCGGCCCCCTCGCTGTTATGCCGGGACGAAGCCCGAGCGGCGGCGGTAGCGACCGCGGACGGCGGCAGCGATGAGCGCCGCGACTCCGAGGAGGGCGAGGATGCCGCCGAGGATGAGGATGCCGCGGTCGGTAGGCGTGATGCGGGTGAGAAGGAACACGGTGTTCTCGTCGAGCCCGAGGTCGAGTTCTTCTACGTACATGTAGCGGGCGAAGACGGAATAGAGCAGGGTCACGATCGAGTAGAGCCCTGCGGTGACGAGAGCCACCCCCACGGCGATGAGCGCCCGGATGCGGGCGGTCTGTGCCGTTGCTAGCTGAGTCGTCATAGGGTTCTCCTTCTTAGGTGTCCGTGCGGGGCCGGTCTGGAACCGACCCCGCACTGGTGGTTACGACCAGGCGCCGTCGTAGGGGTTGCAGCGATACTGGGCGAGAGACTGTGCCCAGCCCACAAGCGGCCGCCAGGATTCGAGGTTGTACTGGGGGAGCGAGGCTGGGAGCCCTGCGATGTGGCAGTAGAACTGCTCCTGGATGGTGTTCGTCCATCGCCATGCGTTGCCGCCGAGCTTCGATTTCACCTCGTCGACGTGCGCGAACCAGGTGGCCGGGCCGGCCCAGGTCTGTCCCCACGCTCGCGGCGTGACGTTTATCTTGTAGCCGCCGGAGGGGAAGGTGACCGTGGGCTGGTAGTAGAGGTCCTGGCCGAGCCACGGGTCCGCGACAATCGGATAGGCATACTGCCCGCCGTCGTGGTCGATCAGCTGCGTCAGCGTTGTCCCGTCCACCCGGTAGCTGGTCGGGACAGGTGCGCCGCTGGCGTCGACCGCCCACGCGGGAGCGACGCCGCCGACGAACTCCCCGTCCGCGCTGGTGATGTGCACCGCGCCATCCTCGTCGACGGCGAGTGTCGCGCCCTCCGCGACGTCGATGCTGTAGCTGTAGCTCTCCGGCGCCGCGGCATCGTCGATGAGGGTGAGGATCTGCACCGATCCGTCGTCCTTCACCAGCGGAACACTGGTCGCACCGTTGCCGTGCTCGAAGAGCCGCACGCCTTCGCCGCCCACGGAGTCCTCCGCAACGGCCGCCGTCGTGGGAAGCCAGATCGACACGCTCGTGTCCTCACCGTGAGTGGTGACCGGCTCCGCTCCCGTCGTCGGAACCGTTGCCGGCGTGACCGCTTGCGCACCGCGCGCCGCAGATGCGCCGTCATACAGGTTCTCGCGCACCTCCGGGGCCACCCGCGCCAGCAGGGCATCGAGGCTTTCGCTGTCCTCCGCGTTCGCGGCCGTTGCCTGCGATATTGCCAGCACTCCCAGCACTGCGGCCGCGAGGACCGCTACTCGTCTGTTCTTCACGTTCGTTCTCCCGTCTGTGATCCCTGAGCCTCCAACGCGAGGCGTACCCGCAGACTAGATCTACATATATAGGTATAGCAAGGAAACAGTGGCGGAAGTCTCACGATCGGCTCGCCGACGCCACCCTCACTGGGGAAAACATCAAGTAGAGTACGGCCAGCCCGGCGGCAGCGGGAACCGTGATCCACGCCGGGAACATCGCCAGGGCTATCAGGACGATCGCCGCGAAGATCAGTGGAGCCCACCGTTGCCGCTGCTGCGTCTCGCGCATGTCGTCCGCCAATCGTTCCGGGATTCGGATCGAGGCTATCTCTACATATCTAGCTAGGGCAAGTGGCGGGAGATTCTCGGACCTTCTTGCGACTCGTCCGTGGGTGCGGCGATCAGCCACACGAGCAACCCCAGAGCCGCGACAGGTATGAGGAACCACGGGGGAATGAAGGTCGTCGATACCAGCAGGCCGACGGTAATGAGCGTGGTTCTCACCCATCGCCTTCGACACCATGCGGATGGGCCCCGGCGAACCACGAAGGCAACCGCGCCGCGAGCGATGTCGCCGGAGTCCACGCTGAGCTCGTCAGCATGGTCCAGGTCGGCAGCCCACATCTCGGCCATGATCCGGCTCTCGGGGCGGGGAAGGAACGCCGCAGCTATCCGCACCGTAGCTCGCGCCGCACGCCGCCCCGCGTGCATGCCTTTACGCTCCTGCCAGCCCGGCGGGCCGCACTCGTGGTGAGCGCTCAGCCGCCTGCTTGGTCTCGAGAGTGGCTACCGCCGCGAGTGCTAGCGCTCGCGCTTCCTGCTGAAGCTGGTAGTAGCGACGCCTCGGGCCCTGCCGGGAGGTGTCGTCTTCCCACGCGCTGGAGACCCAGCCCAAAGATTCGAGGCGATCGAGGATCGGGTAGACGCTGCCACTCGGCCGACCCGTCGTCTTGACGATCTGAAGCCCCCACACAGGGCCTTCAGCCGCTACGAGCATCTTCAACACGTCAATCGTGGCCGGCGTCAGTCGAGACAATCGCTCCATATGTCGAGATAATACGCCGGCCGGCGTGCGAGGGTCAGCGAAGCCCGGTGCTCACTTCCCTGAGTTAGGGACCGCGGTGACGTCCCGAGCGCGATCGTGAGCTGGGCGCGCTCGCGGAGCCCTGTGACTCTGGCCGTTACCGCAGTCTCGAAAAGTGCTAACGAAAGTGCTAATCAACCTGTAAGTCGGGGTATCGCGGTGGAGTTATCCACAGGGCACATGCCGTAGATCGTTGATTCTATGCGGCGGAACGCCGTATCGAGATTCGCGGTGCGAGGGGGTCGAGGTCAGTTCAAGTCCCCCCTCGCGCACAGTGGGTGTGTTTAGGAAACTAGACGGATCCGATTGCGAAACCGGACCGGTTCCATTTAGGAACCGGGCCGGTTTCGTTATGTGCGGGTTGACCAGGCGTTTCGGTTCCCCTGGCGAGCTCGTTGCCGTCCTCGGCACAGTTAGTTGGATGAAGTCTCCCCCCCCACGCCCACCTCAAACGCCGCGGCGGTCGGACGAGCCAGACTCACCGCGCTCGGCCGTGGCTGCCCGCCAATAGCTTGAGCCATCAACGCTGCGATCCAGAACACCGTGCACGACGAGGTATCGCCGCAATGTCGGGATGTCGTCGGTGAGCGAGGCAAGCCGGTCGTTCAGCTCGGATTCCGAGATTCGCTCGTGAGCTCGGACCGCCTGTACTCCGATTTCCTCGAGGAACTCTGCTCGCTCGGCGGGGCGACGAGGAAACCGCTTGATGCGCCCGTTCTCATCGAGCCACGGCGAGGCGCCGTCTGACGTTGCGCTTCGTAGCGCTGCTAGTGCCGCCCGGATCTCGACGACGTTCAGTCGGCCTGCAGCGGAATCATCAGTAGTGATGAGACCGCTCTGTACGAGCGATTTCATGGCCTTCTCCTTGCGAGCGGGAGAGAGGCTTTGCTCTGGTCCATTGGCGAGCACGAGCGAGGCGAACAAGCGGGCAACTTCCTCGTTAGCCAGGCAGGCCAGCATTGCGCGAACGTCACTCATGATGCCCCAACCCTCTCAGACGCTTTCGTGTGAACTCGCATGGGGCCGATGTGCGCGAGCGCGACGACGATCCCATAGAGGACGCAAGACGTGGCGATGGCCCACTCGATCCCCCACACGTCCCCGAGCACCATCGTTGCTGGCGCAGTGGCCCGGTGGCCACACGCTATGGGGCAGTAGTGCCGTTCACGGATGAATCTCGACCCGTTGAGTGCCTGCGGGAGGAGCATTGGGTACCTGGAACGATGGCTCTGAGTGGCAGGGAACTTGCCCGTGCATCACCAACTGGGAATGGTTGCGCCGAAAGTTGAGAAAGCAGCGGAAGGGGTGTTGGGGAAGTCCCACCAGTTCACTGTGGCGCTACCGCCGCTAGGCTTCTCGGATGCGCTGAGACGATTGGCGGACCAGTGACAGAGAGGACGCCGATGATGGACTCCTCACCTGAACACCTCCGCGGAAGCGGGACCATGGTCTCGGAGGCCGCCCCCACCGCGGCGCTCCTCGGGTGCATCCTTGTCTCTGTGCACCTCGTGCTCGGCGGAACAGCGTCTCTTGCGCTTTCCGGGATCAACCCGTTGGTGGCGTGGCCATACATTGTCGGGTTCGCGCTCGCGGCGGCAGGTACCTTGCTCAGCGCGTCGCAGCCTCGCACGTCGAAAAGCCATGCCGTTATCACCGTTAGCGCGGGTGTGCTGGGCGTGTTGACGTTGCCCGTCGCATGGTTGTACTTCGGTTTCGCAGGAATCGGGGTGGAGACGGACGCACAAGTGGCAGGGCTCCTGGCAGCGTTCATCGCCGCTGTGGTTCCGCTCGTGATGGTTTTCGTCGGCGGCCTCGTCTCGTGGCGGAACGCGGAACGGAGGCGTCGGGCCGTACTACGGCTGACGACGGTGCTCGTTCTCGTCGCGGTCGCGGTCAGCATCGGGTGCATCGTCTTGGCGCGAGTCTTGGTCTCTGGCTCCGGAGCAAGTTGATGGTGGCAGAGGGGAATGAGGGCCGTGTTTGATGAGCGTGAGTGAACCCCGGCCACATCCACAGCTCTCGAATGCGGAGCATGTTCTCACCGCGGGGGCGACCGTCGCCGTCTTTGCGGGCGTGATCAGCCTCGTCAGCTGGGCGGCGGCCGGGGCCCCGTTGACCGCCTACTCGTCGGCAGCGACTGCGGCTATGTCCGCGTTCGCTGCCGGAGCAGGCATACGAGCATTGGGTGGGCTGATCACGCGATTTTCGCGTCGCGTCGGGGTCATTCTGCTCGGTGACGTGGGGGCGATCCTCATCGGCGCAGCGGTCGTGCTGGCGGTGAGCGCCATCCACGATTCGTCGGGATCCGGGCTGCTCACGGTCGTCACGACACTCGGGTTCCTCCTGCCGGCCGTCGTCGTTCTGTCGCTGGTCGTGACGCTTCTGGCCCGGAACGCAGCTGCTCGCCGTGTTCTGTTCACGCTGGCGGCATTGCTCTTCCTCGTCGCCTTGACGGGGTACGGTGCTTCGTTCTGGCGCTAGAGGTCACCGCGGTCTGGCGTACACGTTCCAGATCCCCGCAGCCCACGGAACGTCAGCAGGTTGCAGAGGTCCCGGAATCGACATCACGCTCAGGCGAGCGGGCCCTCGAGCGCGGTCAGTACATCCGCCTCCTCGAAGCCGAAGGAGCGATTGAGCGTGAGCATCGGTGTGTTCGTCGGCTCGGTGTAGGTCTGCAGGATCCGTGCCCCGGTGCTCTCCGGAAGGCTCATGAGCAGACGGGCATTGGCGACTTTCAGCGCGCGTCCGACGCCGCGACCGCGCACCCGCTCTTCGACAAAGGTGTCGTCCTGATGCACGATCTCGGGATCAGAGCGGGAGAGCAGGATCTCCGTGTACCCGACGGATTCCTCGCCCGCACGCGCCAGACTCCGCACCAGGATGTATCCCTGTTCGGACATACGTTGCTCGTTGCGGCGGACGGCTTGGACATCAGGGCGCATCGTCGAGCGGGTGAGAGTGCCCATCGGCACCTCGGCCGACATGCGTGATCGAAGTCGCGCCCACCCTTCGAGCAACTCATCGGGACAGGGCCCGGACCACGAGTGGATGTCGATGTCGTCAGGATGTTCGTCCTGGTCGGCAAGCGTTCCTTCGGATATCGGAAGGCTGACGATCTGCCGGCTCTCGCGGCTGCCGACCGTCAGCCCAGCGGACAGGGCAAACGAGACTCCGTCATCGGAATACGTCTCGGCGCGGATCACCGTGGCCGAGGATCGCAGCGCTTCCCTCACGGCGCGGAGCAGTGCCCTGCCGATCCCGCGCCGCCGGTGATCATCGCGGACAGCGATCTCGACCTCGGCGGGATCGCCGGGGTGCACGTGCGCTTCGGCCGCGCCGACCGCGACCCCGTCGATGTCTGCGAGCAACAGCACCGATCGGCGGGTCGGATGCGGGTTCTGGAACTGCAGCCGCGTCGCATCGTCGCTGCGGGACCACACGTGCCGACGGCCGCTCGCGTAGCCTTCGCGCAGGAGAGCGTTCCATCGGAGGAGTCGAGCGTCGTCCTGCGGATCGACCACTTCGATCTTCACTTCACCCACAGTCACCTCGTGTCGCCGACGCAGGATCGACGAGGACGCGGTCGGGGGTGATGAATCCGGTGTCGACGAGTTCGCGGGTCATGGTCATCCTCCTGGTCGGGGTCGCCCCGTTCGAGCCTCTCATCCTCACGTCGATCGGGAAGTCCCGAAGTCGATATTGCACTCGAGGGGCCTCGAGCTATACTGAACATTCGATCATCTGTCCGCACCATTGTTCGGAGTTCAGTGTGCAGAGCCGCACTCGCATCATCCTCGGCGTCGATGCTGGAACGACATCCGTGAAGACCGTCGCGTTCGATCTCGATGGCCGTATAGCGAGCGTCTCGCGTTCGAGCGTTCACGTCCACCGTGCCGACGACGGAAGTGCGGAAGCAGACATGGCCGCGATCTGGAATGCGGCCACCAGCACCATCGCCGCGGTCGTCGATGAGATCGGCGACGCGGAGATCGTCGCGCTCGGCGTCACCGGACAGGGAGACGGCGCCTGGCTCGTCGAGGCTGATGGGCGTCCAGCTGCTCCCGCCGCGCTCTGGCTCGACGGACGCGCCCACGCCCGACTCGACGACTGGCTGGACGACGGTCGCGCGGCGGCCGTGCACGCCGCGACCGGATCTCCCCTCTTCGCCGGAGCGCTGCCGATACTCTTGGACGAACTCCTGTCCGCCGATCCGGCCCTTCGCGACCGGATCGCCACCCAGCTGAACTGCAAAGATTGGCTGCGCTTCAAGCTCACCGGGCGTCGTGCGACTGATCCCAGCGAGGCATCGCGCACCTACCTCGACACCGCTACGGGAGCATACTCCGACGAGCTCTTCGTCGCCCTGGGACACGAGAGCATCCGCGACCACCTGCCGGAGGTGCTCGACCCTCAGAGCATCGCCGGCACGGTCGAACCACGCGTCGCCGCTGCGCTTGGATTGCCCGAAGGTCTTCCGGTCGTGGTCGGAATGGTCGACACGGCCGCCGCCGGCGTGGGGCTGGGCGTGCTCGATGACGGCCGTGGCTACGCCATCCTCGGCACGACAGGTCTCGTGGGGATCAATCACGCCTCGCGCGCGGAGGTGCGCAGCGATTCGAGCATCGTGCTCGCCACCGGTCGCGGAGCCCAGGTGCTGGAGTCGATGGCGCCGATGACCGGCACGCCCAATCTCGACTGGGTGCGCGCGACACTCGGCCTCGGCGACGAGGACTGGGTCGTCGTGGAGAAGCAGGCTGTCGCGGTCCCGCCGGGCAGCGGTGGCGTGCTCTACCTCCCATACGGTGCTCCGAGCGGCGAACGCGCTCCCTTCTTCGCGCCCGACGCCTCCGCGTCGTGGCTCGGGATGAGCGTGACCACGACGGCTGCGCAGCTGCTTCGCAGTGTGTATGAAGGCCTCGCCTTCAGCCTGCGCGAGTCCGCGGAAGCCCTGGGTATCGAAGGACCTCTGCTCGTCTGCGGCGGAGGCTCCGAATCCGATCTGCTCTGCGCCATTCTCGCGGATGTGACCGCTCGCGACATCGTGCGCCAGGACGAGCCCGAGGTCGGAGCGCGTGGGGTCGCCATGATCGCGATGGCCGCGGTCGCCCTCGCCGATGACCTTCGCGATGCGGCGCAGCGTCTGCGGCCATCGACCACGACCTTCCGGCCCGATCCCCTGCGAGTAGCGCTCTACGAAGAGGCCTACACGCTGTTCATCACGACTCGAGACGCTCTGCGTCCGCACTGGCCAGGCCTGCGTCAACTGCGCGAACACGCCGGGTCGGCAGCCTCGTCGGGATCCCCGATCCACTGATCACCCCCTGAAAGAAGACACATGACTGAACAGCCCCGCCCGAAGGTGCTCATCACCGCTCCGTTCGACGCCGCCGTCGCCGAATCCCTCGCTGTCGCCTTCGACGTCACGTTGATCGACCCCACGATGGACGGTGGATCGCTCGCCGCCCGCGGCGTCGATGACGCACTCGCCGAGGCGGATGTCGTGATCGCCGAGCTCGATGTCGTCGACGAGGCCGCCCTCGCGAAGGCTCCCGAGCTCAAGGCCGTGGTCTCGTGCCGCGCCAAACCGGCGAACGTCGACCTCGACGCGTGCACCGCCCGCGGCATCCCCGTCTTCACCACCCCCGGGCGCAACGCCGGCGTCACAGCGGATCTGAGTTTCGCGCTGCTGCTCGCCACCGTCCGCAAGGTGAGCGAGTCGGAGCGCTGGTTGCGTGCCGGAAACTGGACCGAGGCCGACGTCTTCGAACCTTACGAGATCTTCCGCTCGATCGGACTCGATGGGCGCACTCTGGGCGTGCTCGGCGGTGGGGCCGTCGGTCGCCGCATGGTCGCCCGCGCTCGCGGCTTCGGCATGACGGTCAAGGTCTACGATCCCTTCCTCGCGCCGGACGCGTTCGGGGACGAAGCCAGTGTGGTGCCTCTGGATGAAGTGCTCTCGACGTCGGACATCGTGACGGTGCACGTGCCGCTGATGCCCGAGACTGAGGGTTTGCTCGGCGAGCGCGAGCTCGCCCTCCTCCGACCTGACGCCTACCTGATCAACGCCGGTCGCGCCGCGATCATCGACGAGCAGGCGCTGATGACCGTCCTCCGTGAGGGTCGCATCGCGGGTGCCGGCTTCGACGTCTTCTACCAGGAGCCGCTCCCGCGCGACCATGAGCTGTTCACCTTGAGCAACGTCACGATGACGCCGCACATCGCGGGTGCCTCGGACGACGTCATCGTCGAGCATTCGCGCATCGCTGCGGCAGCTCTGCGGGGTTGGCTCAACGGCCAGCGCGTGCCCGGTACGGCGAACGAGAAAGCGCTCGCCGCCGTCGGCTGAGGCGCCCGGGCGGTAGGGCGGATCGCGCGATGCACGGTCCGCCCCTCGGCGCTCAGCCCAGGAGCGCCGTGACAGTGTTCGAGTCGGTCACCAGCATGTTCACCATGCCGCTGGCGAGGGCGGTCCGGACGGCATCCAGCTTCGCCGCGCCCGACGCGATCGCGAGTCGGTGCGGGATTGCACGAAGGTGATCGAGGTCGAGTCCGACGACGCGCGAGTCGAGCTCGCCGCGGACGGCTGCTCCGGTGGCATCGAAGAAGCGTCCGCCGATGTCGCCGATTGCGCCGGCGACGTGAAGTTCGGCGCGCTCTTCATCGCTCAATGAGCCGTAGAGCAGGCCGCGGCTGTCCTGCGTGCTCCCGATGCCCACGATCAGAGTGCTCGCTTTAGCCGCTCGAGCGAGCACGTCACGCACTCCGGGGTCGGCATAGGCGCTCTCCGCGGCCTGCGGTGTCGCGGCGACGAGTGGGGCCGGGAGGTGGAAGGCGGAGCCGTCGGTTCGACGTGCCAGCTCCAAAGTGAGCTCGTGGGGGTTGGCGCCGTTCGCGAGGCCGCTGCTGGAACCGGTGAGTGGCACGAAGCGCGCTCCGAGCGGGCGGGCGGGGAAGGCATCGACGACCGCGGCGACCGCCGTGGAGAGTCCCATGGCAACCGTGGTGTCCTTCTCGATGACGCTCGCGAGGGCCTCGGCGCCGACCGTCGCCATTGCGCGAGAGGCCTTCGCGGGATCATCCACACTCGGGGCGATCCAGGCCTGCCGCAGCCCGAAGCGGTTTAGCAGAGCCTGCTCCTCGGCGGCGAAGAGGGACTCCTCGACGTGGACGATGATCTCGACCATGCCCGACTCGCGGGCTTCGGCGAGCAGCCTCGTCACTCGGACGCGCGATAGCCCGAGGGCGTCGGCGATCTCCTGGTGCGTGAGCCCCAGTTCGTAGTACATCCGCGCCACGCGACCCATCAGCATGCTGAACATCCTCCCATGGCGCTCGGGACGGCGGCCGTCCGACTCTGCTTGACAATCTTGCGACTCATGCCCAAGATGTCCATGGGCAATCGTTCATGATTATGAACAAATGTACACCCATGACCCGAAATCTCTACGCGCTCAACGAGGAGACACCCATGACCACCTCCACCTCGCCCGCTGAAGGACGCTTCGCGCGCCTCCTCAGCTCTCAGGGCATCTCGCGGCCGATCGCCTGGGGCTTCGTCGCGCTGACGATCTTCATGATCGGCGACGGCATCGAGGCGGGCTTCCTCTCGCCGTACCTCGACGAGCGCGGCTTCGACGGCAGTCAGATCGCTCTGCTGTGGTCTGTCTACGGAATCGTCGTGGCGGTGGCGGCCTGGCTCAGCGGTGCTCTCGCCGAAGCATGGGGGCCCAAGCGCGTCATGATGCTCGGTTTCGGCATCTGGGTCGTCTTCGAGGTGCTCTTCCTCGTCTTCGGCGTGATGGGCGGCAACTTCGAGATCATGCTGCTGGCCTTCGGAATCCGCGGCCTCGGCTATCCGATGTTCGCCTACGGGTTCCTGGTCTGGGTCACGATCGACACCGATGAGCACGTGATGGGCCGAGCGGTCGGCTGGTACTGGTTCTTCTCCACGCTCGGGCTCGGCGTACTGAGCTCGTACTTCGCCGGAGCTGTCATCCCGCTCATCGGCGAACTCGCGACGCTGTGGATGGCACTCGCGTTCGTTGCGGTCGGCGGCCTGATGGTGCTCGTGCTGCTGCGCAACCCCGTCACCAAGAAGGTCACCGTCGCGAACAGTGTGAAGGGCGTCGTCAGTTCTCTGACGATCGTCGCCACGAACCCCAAGGTGGGTGTCGGCGGAGTGGTCCGCATCATCAATACGCTCTCGTTCTACGCATTCGTCGTGTTCCTCACGACCTACATGGTCCGCGATGTCGGGTTCGACCTCGCCCAGTGGCAGATGATCTGGGGCACCATGCTCGCCGCGAACGTCGCCGCGAACCTGCTTTCCGGATACCTCGCCGACTGGATCGGCCGCGTCAACGTCGTGGCGTGGGCCGGCGGCATCGGGTGTTTCGTCACGGTGCTCGCGTTGTTCTACGTGCCCACCCTGATCGGACCCAACTTCTGGGTCACGATCGCGATCGCCATCGTCTACGGCCTCGCGCTCGGCATGTTCGTGCCGCTGTCGGCGATCGTTCCGCTGCTCGCACCGAAGAACAAGGCCGCTGCCGTCGCGATCCTGAACCTGGGCGCCGGCCTCAGCCAGTTCATCGGCCCGGTCATCGCCGGCCTCGCCGCTCCCATCGGCATCGAGGGCACGGTGTGGATCATCGCGGCGCTCTACCTGGTCGGCTTCGGTCTGACGTTCCTGCTGAAGGCGCCCAAGGAAGCGGACGACGTCGTCGCGGCGAACCCCGCCCCGAGCGCCGTCACCGCCTGAATCCCCCACCCTGACAAGGAGTCACCCATGACCACGCGTGTGGAATCACTCATCGAAGAACTCTCGGCCGTCGGCGTCGACATCGTCGCTCGGGGGCTCGCCCTCGCCTCGGGGGGTAACATCTCGGCGCGTATCGATGAGGACACGTTCGTGGTCACCGGCTCCGGCACCTGGCTCGACAGGCTCACGCCCGAGGACTTCTCGGTCATGAGCCTGTCGGGTCGTGTGATCAGCGGCTCCGCGAGCCCGTCGAGCGAATGGAAGCTGCACCAGCGCAGCTACGCAGCGCGAGCCGACGTCAATGCCGTCGTGCATGTGCACCCGCAGCACGCCGTGCTCCTGGATGCTCTCGGGCACGATGTGCGCCTCATCACCCTCGACCACGCGTACTACGTGCGCTCGGTGGGAACCACGCCGTACTACCCGAACGGTTCGGATGAGCTCGCCGACTCGGCGGCGGAGCAGGCCGCCCATCATGACTGCATCATCATGGGCCATCACGGGTGCTCCGCTCTCGGCGACTCGGTGAGCATGGCCTTCCGCCGCGCGCTCAACCTCGAGGAGGCAGCCACCGCGACCTACCGAGCCCTCCTCCTCGGCGATACCAAGACCGCCTTCCCCGCCGAGGCGCTCGCCGCCCTGCACCACGCCTGAACAGGAACCGCGATGACGACCGTCCCCACGCACATCAGCATCGACCCCGACATCAGCGAGGCGACCAAGCGCTTCTTGGCGCAGCCGCCACGACTGCTCATCGACGGAGAACTCGTCGAGGCGCATTCCGGTCGTACGATCGACATCGTCGACCCGGGCACCGGCGCGATCATCGCCCGTTCGGCCGCGGCGGATGCGGTGGATGCCGACCGCGCGGTCCGCGCCGCTCGCCGCGCGTTCGCTCCCGATGCTCCCTGGCGGAGCATGAGCGCGCTCGACCGCGGGCGGATCATCCTCCGTCTCGCCCGGTTGCTGGAGGAACACGCTGACGAGTTCGTCGAGCTCGAGGTGCTCGACGGCGGAAAGCTCAAGAGCGCCGCTGCATCCGTCGACCTGCCGCTCGCGATCAACCACTTCGAGTACTTCGGCGGATGGCCCTCGAAGATCGAGGGCAACACGATCCCGGTGTCCGTACCGGATTCGATGGTGCGCACCGAGCGCGTCCCGGTCGGGGTGGTCGCGCAGATCGTGCCATGGAACTACCCGTTGTTGATGGGGGTCTGGAAGATCGCGCCCGCGCTCGCCGCAGGGTGCACCATCGTCATGAAGCCTGCGGAGAACACGCCGCTGTCTCTTCTCCGGCTCGGCCAGCTCGCCCTCGAAGCAGGCATGCCGAAGGGCGTTCTGAACATCCTCACCGGATACGGCGCCGAGGCCGGCGAGGCGCTCGTCGACCACCCCGACGTCGACAAGGTGGCCTTCACCGGTTCCACCGCGGTCGGCACCCGCATCGCACAGCGTGCGGCGCCGATGGTGAAGCGGGTCACCCTCGAGCTCGGAGGCAAGAGTCCGAACATCGTCTTCGACGACAGCCCCGTCGACGAGGCGGCAGCGGCCGCGGCCAGCGCCATCTTCTTCAATGCCGGGCAGGCGTGTGCCGCGGGTTCCCGCCTCTACGTGCAGAAGCGCTCCTATGACGAGGTAGTGGGACGGCTTGCCGACATCGCCTCCTCGATGAACGTCGGACACGGGTTCGACCCGTCGGCGCAGATCGGGCCGGTCATCTCCACTCGTCAGCACGAACGGGTGCTCGGGTTCATCGACGGCGCTCTGGAGCAGGGTGCGACTGTCGCGGCGGGAGGGTCGGCTTTCCCCGAGGCGGCGATCCCCGGCGGGTACTACATCCGCCCGACGGTGCTGACCGATGTGAACGACTCCTTCACCGCCGTGCGCGAAGAGATCTTCGGTCCCGTCGTCGTGGCACAGCCCTTCGATGACATCGACGAGATCGCGCGTCGTGCGAACGACTCCCCCTACGGTCTAGCGGCGGGTATCTGGACGCGCGACATCACCAAGGCGAACAGGCTCGCCGGTCTCCTGCAGGCGGGCACGGTGTACATCAACATGTACGGCGCCACCGATGCTGCCGCGCCCTTCGGAGGATTCAAGATGTCCGGCTACGGCCGCGACATGGGTCACGCCAATCTCGAGTCCTACCTGGAGACCCGCACCGTCTGGACTCACCTCGGGCGCTGACCGTCCCGGGCTCGCCGGCCTCGGCCCGCCGCATCACCCGCGCGGGGCGTCGTTCCAGGACCAGATGTCGTCTCCACGCAGGACGGCATCAGCCCCGCCGTCGCAGTAGATCGTCTGTCCGGCCATGTGCGTGTTGACCGGGCTCGTCAGCCACACCAGGAGCTCCGCGATCGACGAAGCCGGCTGGTGGTAGTTGAGCGGCATCGGCACCGCGGCGTCGACCTGGGCGAGGCCCTCGGGGCTCGCGAGCAGGCCTGAGGTCATGGGCGTCGTGACCGTGCCGGGGGCGACGGCGTTGAGCGGGATGCCGGCTCCGGCCCAGGCCGCCGAGACGGATTCGCGGCGCACCCAGCGTGAGAGGGCGCGCTTGCTCGAGGAGTAGTTGAGGTAGCCGGTCTCGGGGGTGGCTGCGAGTCGGTCGCCGATCGTCAGCGCCAGGGACTCGTCGCCGGCCAGAGCCGCATCGACGAGTTCGGCCGACACCGGGTGCAGCGATGCCATCGATGACACCACCGCGGCGCGCGGCTGATCCGCGAGGCTCAGCTTCGGCAGGAGTGCGGTGAGGAACTCGGTGACGCCGAAGTAGTTGATCGCCACCGTCTTCGCGATCGGTGCGGAGATGCCGGCGCAGGCGATGACCGCGTCGATGCTGCCGCCTGCAAGAGAGATCACATGCTCCGCCGCGGTGGCGCGACCCTCGGCGGTCGACAGGTCGCCGGACACCTCGACGCCCGCGAGATCGACGCCGATCACGGTGTGTCCCTGTGCGCGGAGCAACTCTGCGGTCGCGGCGCCGATGCCGGATGCCGCGCCGGTGATGACGTATGTGCGGGTCATGGGTCCTCCTGGAGTGCGGAACGTCACGTGTGAGGCCACTATCCCAGAGGTCGTGGTCGTCCTCACCCCGCGCGGGTGAGAGAGCGTCCACAACCCCTGGTAGAGAACCATCTCGGCTCCTAAACTCCAGACGACACGCACGCCTTCGTTGCCCTGCGGCTTCCCCACGAAACGAGCACCATGTCCACGACGTCTCGACCCGTTGAACACCGACTGCGCCGCCTCCTGCTCGCTCTCGTCGCGATCTTCGGACTCGTCGGGGCCGGGTTCGCCGTTCCCCTCGCCGCGCAGGCCGTGGAGTCGTCGCTGCGGATCGACAAGCGCGTCGACGATCTGGAAACGCAGGACAGTCTCCAACCCGGCGACGAGTTCACCTACACGGTCGACCTGGTCTGTGATGACGTGGACTGCCTCAACGTCGTTCTCACGGACACGCTGCCCGCCGAGTTCGCGGGCTTCCAGTTCGTCGGCTCCTCGTACACGCCCTCCACGCTCCCGTTGACCGCGACGACGACCGGGTGCGTCGAAGAAGGCGGCGTGCCGGTCGAGGTCAGCGACGACTGCACGGTCCAGGTCGTCTTCCAGCAGCCGGTGGACGGCGGGATCGGACTCGAAGCGGGCGGGACGTTGAAGCTGAGCGTTGTGCTGCGCGCGCCCCTGGATCTTCCGGCCGACTGGGCGTACAACGGCGACACCGTCACCAATACCGCGACCGCGGACTGGGACAACGGTCCCGGAGACGTTCCGGCGACCATCCAGGACAGTGCGGACGCCGTCGTCACGGTCGAGACGGTCATCGGCGTCGAAGCCAGCAAGAGCTGGTTGCCCGAATCCCAGCAGTTCGACCCGGGCGTGACCTCGACCATCACGATGGGTGCGCAGAACCAGTCGAACGTCGGGGCCGATTCGCTCGTGATCCAGGAGCCCACGAGCGCGGTGGACGGGGCGACGACGCTCGGCGCGGACAACCCCTTCCGCATCGTCGACTTCCAGGGATTCGGCGCGACGAGTCTGCCTCCTGCGGCCACCACGGTGCAGGTCGACGTCTACACGTACGACGAGGTCGCGGGGACCTGGAGCTGGCAGCCGGGCACGCCCGCCGCCACCCCGGCTCTTCCGGCAGGGACGGATCCGGCGGATGTCGGTGGTATCCGGCTGACGTACGCCGGGGGAACGGTCGAGTCCGACGCCGCCGCCTCGACGGCCTTCGTCGTGGAACAGCGCGAGACGGATCGCAACGACGACAGTTCGCTGGCGGGCGGCGACACGGTCACCAACAGCATCACCTCCACCGTGAACGCTCCCGGCGGCGCGACGGAGAGCGATGTCGCAACGGCTCCCTACGAGATCAGACCGCTGACCGTCGATGTTCTCGCGGGCAAGACGATCACCCCCGCCGAACTCGCTGCGGGCGGAGAGGCCTCGGCCGAGCTGACGGCGACGAACACGTCGAACGGCCCCGTGCAGAGCCTGACGATCTCCGACGTGGGCTTCTTCGACGCCGACATGGTCTTCGGCGGCTTCCCCTCCGGCATCGACTATCCGGCAGGCGCCACCGGCGGCACGATCACCTGGTACATCGACGGAGTTCCGCAGGCCCCGGTCGCCTTCGCGGACGGCTCCTCCCCGGTACCGCCCGCGGGCACGGTCACCGGCTTCGTGATCGAGTTCACGGGGCAGATCCCGGCGACCACCGTGGCAACCGTCGATGTCGCCATCGAGCCCGGGCTGTCACTCGTCAGTGAGGCGGCACCGACGCATCAGCGCACGAACACGATCGACGTCACGGCGACGAACGACGTGGGAACCGCCGACAGCGAGGCGTCCGATGACATCGGGGTCTACTACCCCCAGATCGGCGTCGCGCTCGACAAGCAGATCACACCGGGAGGCGCGGTCGAGCCGGGCAACAGCGTCGTCGCCAGCCTGACCGCGACCACCCAGACCGGCGTCGCACAGGTCGATTCGACCCAGATCGTCGTCGAGGACTCCTGGCGCGACGACCAGACCGACGACTTCTGGAACGCCTTCGACATCGTGGCGATCGCGCCGACCCAGGTTCCGCCGAACACCACGGCCACCGTCGAGTACCAGCGTCCGGACGGTTCCTGGGTCACTCTCGCCACGGTCAGCACGGGCGCGACTGCGGAGACGTTCCAGATGAGCCGCGCGGAGTTCGCCGCCGCACTCACCCCACCCGACGTGCCCTCGGATGTCACGGGCATCCGCTTCACGTTCGACAACCCCGACGGGTTCGCGCAGGGGTTCAGCGTCGTGCCGAACCTGGTGTTCGATGCGCGGACCGATCTGCGCGACGGATCCGGCCCCACCGACCCCCGGGACGACCCGGAGGACGAACAGTCGGCACAGGTGCCCACCGTCTACGAGAACGAGGCCAGCGCGCAGAGCCACGGTGAGGTCGACGGTCTTCCGGACGGGATCGACAGCGATGTCGTCACCGATCAGGACACGATCGGCGTCCAGACCCCCGCCACGGACGAGGGCGTGGGCATCGACGCCAACAAGCGGTGGGTCCAGACGAGCGACAAGACGACGGATGTCGACTTCCTCGATGCGCAGTCCGGCGCGATCGTCTCGACGCGCAACGAGTGGCGGACCGGGACCAGGGGCATCGACACCCTCGTGCTCACCGATCCCGCCACGACCCCGGACTCGGATCCGCCCGGGCCGGCGAGCACCGTCTTCCAGGCGTTCGATCTGCTGAGCGTCGATCCGGTCACCCTCGAGGACGACCCGCTGCTCGCGTGGGATGACATCACCGAGGTCTGGCTGTTCGTGGACGGTGCATGGACCCCGATCGCCGCCCCCGGGGGCTCCTGGATGGGGGCGGACGGGTTCGTCGGCTACACCCTCACGCCGGAACAGACCGCCGGCACCACGGGTGTCCTGATGATCTATGAGCCGGACGATGCCGCACGGGCCGCGAGCACGGATCCGACGAGACCCGAACCCGGCTCCGGACTGGCGACGTCGGCGGTCGGGCAGTACCGGCCGACCTTCCTCACCTGGGAGCTGCGCAACGTCGTCCGCGACGAGACCGCGACGGCGGACCGGTGGGTCAGCGCCGATGAGACGTTCAACGACCCCGACCCCGGCATCGTCTGGAACAGCCTGCGCGGCGACTGGACGTCGGCGGCGGGGAACGGGAGCGACATCGAGCAGGACAACATCACCCTCATCGACCAGCCTCCCCTCGTCTCGGTGGACAAGACGGTCACCCCCGCGACGGTGACGATTCCGGAGTCCGCTGACGTGGATCCCGCGAACTATCCGAACGTGACCTTCGACATCGAGGCGAGGAACGACAGCACGGCGCGCGCCTCCTACCTGCGGGTGACCGATCCGATCCCCTGTGTCGCCGGTGCGGCGGACCAGTGTGTGAGCGCACCGGATGCCTGGGCGGACGATCCGTTCGACGGTGCGGACTACGACCCGGACACCAACCCGTACGAGCGGGTCGACGTGCAGTCGCTCTCCTTCACCTACCCGGCGGACCAGGTCGACCCGGACGCCTCGACCGTCACCCTGTGGGACCGCGCGGCGAACGGGACGCTCAGCACCCGCACGCTCTCCCTCACCGACGCGGGAGCGCTCGCCACGGATGCGCTCGCGACGGTGGTCGGGGTCAGCGTCGTCTTCCACGGCATCGATCCGGCGACCGAGGGTGGCAGCATCCGTGCCGGCGAGGATCTGGGTATCGAGATCGTCACCAAGGTGCGACAGTTCGAGCGCTCAGATGCGGACCAGCTCGTCGAGCCCGGCACCGTCGCCAACGACGTCATCGCCCAGTCCTACGACCCCGTGCTGACGCCTTCCGGCAACGCCTCGACTCCGAGCGACACAGCGAACGACACGGTGGTCCTCGTCAGCGCTCTGCTCGACGCGACCCTCGCGAAGACCATCGATCCGGATGCGATCCTCGAGACCGAGCTCGACGACCCCGTCACCGTGACGCTGGAGGCGACGGATGGCGCGTCGACCGCGGCCACCCAGCAGGTGACCATCACGGACGCCGACGCGGACTTCTGGAACGGCGTGCAGCTCGCGCCCGACCCGGCGCTGAGCACCGTGCTGCCCGCCGGCGCCGATCAGGTGCGGGTCGATGCGCTCGTGGGCGCCACCTGGGTGGAAGGGGCCTTCGCGGCGACCGGGGCACTCCCCGCGGGCACGGACCCGGCGCAGATCATCGGTCTCCGGGCGGTGTTCCGCAACGCCGCCGGCGAGGTCTTCTCACGAACGGCCCCTCCGGAGGACTGGACCGCGCAGCTCGCCTTCGACGTCGTCGTGCTGGCGACCCAGCGCGACGGATCCGCGCTCGTTCTTCCGTCCGCATTGCCGAACGCGGCGACGGTCGTGAGCGAGAGGCTCGATGGGCTGTTCGCCGACGCAGATGCCGACGCCGACGCCGAACTGGCGATCGACCCCGGGACGCACCAGATCGACGTCGTCAAGTCGCAGCCCGGATCGAGTCACGTCGTCTCCATCGGCGCGAGCCTCCCGTGGACGCTGCAGTTCACGAACACCGGGACCGGGTTCCTCACGATCGACCAGCTCGAGGACACGCTCCCCGAGTACCTCGATTGGGACTTCTCCCCTCCGATCTACCAGACCTCGGCAGGTGGAACGCTGTCGACCGACGTGTCCGCGTTGATCGACGACACCGGGAAGAACGTGACGTTCACCTGGCCGGACGGCGGGAACCGGATGTCGCCCGGCGAGGTCTTCACGATCACCGTGAACCTCGTGCTCGCTCCGGGACTCGCTCTCGACGGTTTCACGACGAACACGTTCGTCGTGACCACCGAGGAAGAGCTCACCGCGTGCACCAACACGTCCGGGAACGGCGAGGGCACGGTGCCCGACCTGGACCCCGATCAGTGCGGCACGACCAACTACGTGCAGCCGTCGCCGGGCGGATCCCTCGCCGCGTACAAGTACGTCAAGGGTGAGATCTACGGTGATCTGGTCGACGGTCAGGTCAACCTGAACAACCCCGACGCGGCCTGCCCGCTGGACCCCGACGGATACACCCGCACGCCGTGCGCTGCCTACACGGCGGTCGGCGCGACCGACGACTGGCGGCTGTCCGTCGTGAACAGCGGGACCGTCGGCTTCGAGACCGTGTCGATCGTGGATCCCCTGCCGCGCATCGGCGACCGGATGCTCGCGACGGGTGGCGCACGCAACAGCACGTTCGACCCGGTGCTCCTTCCGGAGTCGCTCGCCGCGAACGTCCTCCCCAGCGGAGCGACCCTGACGCTCGATGTCACGACGTCCGCGTCGCCGTGCGTGGGGACCGGATCGAGCTCTGCGTGGTTCGGTGATCTGCTCTGTGAGAACACCGCCACCTGGGTGCCGGTGCTCTCGTACACGGGAGCGTGGGAGGAGGTCACCGGTATCCGGGTCACGATCGACTTCACGGGCACCGCCCAGGGGGCGTTCGCGCCGGGTCAGGTGCTCGCGCTGCACTACGAGACGCAGAACGTCCCGGAGTCGACCGCGTACCCGGACCTCGCTCCGATCACCGTTCCCGACGCCGGCGGCTTCGCGTGGAACCAGATGGGCGCCGTGGGGACGGATGCGGGCGGGCGGGAGTACTCCGTGGCCCCTGTGCAGGCCGGGGTGACGCTGTTGGACGGCGACCTCGCGGTGCAGAAGGTCGTGGCCGGTGACGCCGACCGCGCGCCGGATGTCTTCGAGTTCCTGGTCGAGTGCACGGTCGCCGGGGTCCCGCTGGTGCTGCCGGACGACGGCATCCTCAGCGTCTCGAGCGCGAGCGACCTGCGCACGCGTCTGGACGGACTTCCTCTCGGGTCGGTGTGTCAGGTCTCCGAGACCGGAGCTGTCGGCGCGTTCGGAGAGGATTCCCGGATCAACGACGGACAGACCGTGACGATCACCACGCCCGCCACGGAGGGAGCGGAACCGCCGTTCTCGCAGATCGCCGCGATCACGAACGTGTATCCGGTCCTGCCTCCGGATCCGGATCAGGGAGGTGGCGGTGGCTTGCCGTCGACGGGTCTCGATGGGCCTTCCGCGTCTCTGTTCGCCGGGATCGGGCTGTTGCTCCTCCTCGCGGGCGGACTTCTGATCGGTCGGCGGCGCTTCGGTACCGCTCAGCCCGCGGACGCGATGAGCGGTCGTCGCGGGATCCAACAGGAGACCCGGTCGCGGTAGGTGCGGAACGCCGATCCGAAACGTTCCTCGAGGTCGGCCTCCTCGAGCGGGCGGACCAGCGCGTTCCACACGAGGGAGCCGCTGAGCGCATAGACGATCACCAGCCAGGAGCCGACCATCAGACCGATCGCCACGCCCTGTGCGATCCCGCCGATCGCCATCGGATTGCGGACGAAGCGGTACGGGCCCGTGATCACGAGCCGGCGCGGCGTCGACGACGGCAACGGCGTGCCGGCCCCTTGCACGGCCATCGCAGTGGAGGACCAGGTCGAGAGCGCGAACGCCGCGACGAACAGGACGGCTCCGCCGACGCGGACGGCAGGGGGGAAGGCGAGATGCAGTCCCCAGCGCCACTCCAAACCGGCGATGATCGCGGGCAGAGCCACGAGGAACGTCCCCGAGAAGACCAGGGTCTGGAGCGTGGTCTTCGACACGAGCGTCCTGGCACTGGCCTCCGCCGCCGGACGGAACCGGAACGGCCCGATGAGCAGCCATTCCGAGGGCACGCGCCCCAGGAGGAGGATGACCGCGGCCGCTGACGATCCCGCCGCGGCCGCCACCATCAGGAGGGCACCCCAGCCCGCGGTCGCCGTCACCGTGGCATACACGACCATTCCGATCGCGACCAGCACGGTCCACGGTGCCGCGATCCAGACGGCCTTCCGCACACCGCACGCGACCAGGGCCGACGCGATCACGAAGAACGGGATGTCCAGTGCGGCGACGATCCGGAAGTCGAGCGCGCCCAGCGTCGCGGTGCGGACGGCCGGAAGGGCGAACACCGCGACCCACCAGGCGGTGCCGGCGGCGGCTTGGACGGCGAAGTAGAGGCGTCCCCACGTCACGGCGTCGTTCGTGGCAGACGCCGATGGTCGTTGGGTCGCCCTCACAGCGGCCAGTCTAGGTGGACGTTCCGTTCGATCGGTGGTCGACGCCTCAGCTGAACAGCACGACGAGGTAGACGGCGAACGTCACCACGTGTGCGGCACCGTGCATCGCGGTCACGCGCCGGGCAGCGAAGGTCGTCACCGAGAGCAGCAGCGTGACGGCGAGCATCAGCAGGTTCGCCGGCGACTCAGCGAGGACCACGGTCTGGCCGGTGAACATGCCGATGATCAGCACCGCGGGGATGGTGAGTCCCACCGTGGACACCAGGGCGCCGTGGCAGAGGTTGTTCACCCGCTGGGCTTCGCCGCCGAGGGCCGCTCGCACGGCGGTGATGGACTCGGGGAGGAAGACGATGCCCGCGATGAGCACTCCGGCGAGGGCGACCGGGGCGCCCAGGCGACCCAGACCGTCATCGAGGAGTGCCGCCATGTCGTGCGACAGCAGCACGATCGGGATGACGGTGACCACCAGCAGCGCGAGGCGGACGAGGACCTCGGTGCGGTGCTCGGCCACGACCTGACGGATGCCTCTGCCGGCTTCGGACTCTTCCTTGTGCTGCGGGCTCTGCAGCAGGCGTGGGTCGACCTCGGTGAAGTCGCTCGCCTGCGCACCCATCTGCCGGTACAGGAAGAACGCGTACAGCAGGACGGTGAGGATGATGATCGGGATCTCCTGCGCGGTCGTGAACGACCCGTCCGTGCCGATGAGGGCCGGGAGGCCGAAGGCCAGCGCGATGAGGACGATGAGCATCGACAGGTACGCCGACGTGCCGGTGCGGTTGTGCGCCATGCCGCGGTGGCGGAGACCGCCGAGCAGGAGAGCGAGCCCGATCACGAGGTTCAGGATGATCATCGCGACGGCCATGACGGAGTCGCGCGCGATGGTGGCGTGCTCTCCCGGGCCGAGCATGACCGCCGAGATCAGGATGACTTCGATGAGGACGATCGACAGCGTCAGGACGAGCGAGCCGTAGGGGTCGCCGAGTCGATGGGCGAGGGCCTCGGCCTGCTTCACCACACCGAACGCGCACACGAGGATCACGGCGATGATCGCGCCGAGGGCGATCACGAGGACCGGGGCGGCCACGGGGGCGGCCAACACCGGGTGCAGCAGGAGGAGAGCCGCGAAGGCACCCCATCCGAGGACGATGCGGACGATGTCCGTGCCGCTGATCAACTGTCTGAGCTCTGTGCGTGACATCGCTGGACTCCTTCGAGGTGGGGTCGTCCCCGACTGGTGACCGCGGCCGGGGTCGTCCCCGTCGCAGCGCTGTGTCCACGTCGTGCTCAGCGGTGTCCAGTGTAGCAAAAACAACCCGGTCAGAAAGTAATTTGACTTCCGCAGGCAACGGGCTATGGTCAGAGGTTACGCCAGCCACAGAAGGGGAAGCGAGCAACCATGTCAGGCAAGTCCATCCAGGGTCGAGGAAGCAAGAAGGCGCCGCAGCTCACGCTCAAGGAGAAGCGCGCGGCCAAGCGCGAGAAGAATGCACCAGACGAGTTCCTGAAGCCCCGCAAAGGCGCGAAGGGCTGAGTGAACTCCCGTTCGGCGGGGGTGACGGGGCCGAGTCGCGTCGCCTCCGCCGGGCACTCACGGCGTGGATGAGTTCCCGAGGGCGAGATCGACCGCGGCGTCGACGTGCAGCGCCGTCGTCGGGAACACCGGAACGGGGGCGTCCGCGGCCGAGATGAGCAGTTCGATCTCGGTGCAGCCCAGGATGATGCCCTCGGCTCCCCGCGACACCAGATGCTCGATCACCTCGACGTAGCGTCGGCGTGATTCCTCGCGGATCACGCCGTGGACGAGCTCGTCGTAGATGACGGAGTGCACGGCCACCCGGTCGTCCTCCTCCGGCACGATGGTGCGGATGCCGTGGGTCGCGAGGCGCTCGGCGTAGAACGGACGCTCCATCGTGAACGCCGTACCGAGCAGCCCGACCGTCTGCATCCCGGAGGCGGCGATCGCCTCGGCGGTGACATCGGCGATGTGGAGGAAGGGGATGGTCACCGCGTTCTGGATCCGATCCGCGACGAGGTGCATCGTGTTCGTGCACAGCACCAGCACTTCGGCGCCGGCGCCCTCGAGCGCTCGTGCACGATCGGCGAGCAGAGCACCCGCCGCGTCCCAGTCGTCCCGCGCCTGCATCTCCTCGATCACGGCGAAGTCGAGCGAGTCCAGCAGGATGCGCGCCGAGTGGTGACCGCCGAGCCGCCCGTGCACGCGCTCGTTCGCGAGCCGATACCACTCGAGCGACGACTCCCAGCTCATTCCTCCGAGCACTCCGATGGTCTTCATCTCACCCTCACTCCCCCGAGCTCTGCCGGAACCGCCGTTCCCAGTCGCGCAACTCCGAGCGGCCGATGAGGGAATCCAACGACACTTGGAAGCGCAGACCCGTGCGGGCGTTGACTTGCTTGATGTTGTCGACGATCTGCGTGGTCACGCCTGTCAGTGCCTCGCGCACTTCGCCGATGCGCTCGTCCGGGGCGTCCCACAGGTCGGGTCGCGTCAGCAGATCGAGCAGGTAGTCGGGCTCCAGCGCCGCGACGAGGCGTGCGAGCTTGTCGGAGTACTCGGCTTCCGCGAGCACGATCTGGTCGGCCTCCGCCTTGGCGTCGAGGCGGACGAAGAGTTGCTCGACGTGCGAGGCGAGGGTATCGATGCCGTGTGCCGTCTCCGCAGCGGTCGGGGAGTTCGGCAGATTCGCGTAGTCGCTGCGGAGTTCGCGCAGACGATTCACCCGAAGTCGGATGCCGGGAGGCACGGGATCCGCCGTCGCCACGGGTTCGGGGTTGCGACGTCGCCGGGCGAGCACCCCGATCGCCGTCCCCGCGGCGGCCACCAGCACGGCGCCGCCGATGATCACGGGGAGCAGCCAGTCCGCTCCTCCCCCACCGGCACCCGCTCCTGGCGAGGATGGCGTCTCGTCGACGATCTGCTGCACGGTCTCGACCAGCGCGGTCTGTGTGTCGCCGCCTGCGGCCGTCTCGTTCGTGTTCGCGATGAACAGGGCCTGCTCGCTCTCGATCGCCGTCGAGGCGGCCTGGAGGTCGTCTCCGATGGCGAGCACCACGGTCGGCTGATCGGTGGCACCGACGAGCTTCTCGAGGATGTAGGTGCTGTACGGGCTGTCGAGGCCGGCGTCTTTCGGCAGCACCACGACCGCGACCGATCCGTCGGAAGGCACGACTCCCGTGAGCGCTTCGGTCAGCCCGGAGCTGTCGGAGACATCGGGCGACACGTACACGTCACCCGCGCCGAGACCAGCGATCGCGTCATCGATCCAGCCGGAACCGGATGTCGTGGTGCTGATCATGCCCACCTCAGAAGTTGTTGATCACGGAAGCGAAGACGAGGTCGATGCGTTCGGCGTCCGAGGCGTCGAACATCTGCCCTCCGGTGGCGTCGGCGATGCGCTGCAGGGCCGAGGTGTCGGCACCGGAGCCGTAGGCGATCGGGAAGATGCGCACCGGTGCGTCGGTGCCCCCCTCCTTCGTGCTCTTGCCGATCTTCGCGATCAGGGAGTCGAGGGACGTGGAGGAGTCGGTGTCCTCGCCGTCGGACAGGACGACGATCGCGTTGATGCGTCCGGGTTCTGCCCGCTCGCTCATGGCCTCGTACGCCGTGAGGACGGCGTCGTACAGGGGCGTCCCGTTGCGTTGCGCGTACCGGAGGTCATCGAGCGAGGAGTCGAGCTTCTCGCCGTCGGCGCCCAGCGGCGTGACACGGCGCAGCACCTGGATGCCCTCGCCCTCTGGGGAGTCGACATCCGTCGTGAAGGCCCAGACCCCGACCTCATCGGTCGAGCGGAAGTGGTCGAGGGTCGTCTGCGCGCCCTGGATCGCACCGTCGAGGCGCGAGCGTCCGTCGCCGATCGGCTCGTCCATCGAGCCCGAGATGTCGATGAGCTCCAGCACCGACGAAGGCTTTCGCACCTGTGTCCACTGGTCGATCGCGGTCGAGATCACGTCGACCTCGGGCTTGGGCAGCGTCACGCGGGGCTGTGCCGGGTCGACCCCGAAGTTGGCGGTGAACAGGTCGCCCAGCGGGACCGACTCGTCGAGCGGGCGGAAGCCGTACTCGGGGAGGATCTCCTGAGCCGCCGTGGTCTGCAGGAAGGCGGCGAAGGCCTCACCCGCGGTGCGCTGCTCCGCTGTCACCCAGTCGGCACCGAGCACGGTGACGGGATTGTCGGACCACATCGAGCCGCCGGACGGGTAGACGGCGACGAGCTTCGTCTTCGGCGGAGTCAGCGTCTCGCCCGGCTGGACGGTGTGGGAGTCGGGGTTGCCCTTGTTGTAGTTGAGCAGGGACGTCTCCTCCAGCGCCACGGCCGACACGTACGCGGAGCCGTTGGCGCCGTTCTGCGTCTCGTCGTACAGGGTCGAGAGCACGTTTCCCGTGGTGTCGCCGTAGTGGATCACGCACTCCTCGAAGACGCGCGAGAAGTCGGCAGCGGCGTCGACGTCTGCGGACGTGAGTCCCTCCGCCTTGCCCGATGCCTCATAGGACTGCATCAGGATGGTCGAGAGTCCGGTGGTCGAGGTGTTCGGGTTCGTCTTCGAGATCTTGAACGCGCCCCAGATGTCCTTTCCGACGCTCCCCCACCCGTCGGGGTCCTGGCACAGGCCTTCGAGGTCGGTGATGCTGATCGGCTCGTCCGGCCAGCCGAGGGCCTTGGCCATCGGCTCGGGCATCCCGAACACGACCGGCGTGCGCGTGAACGATGCCGGCGAGCCGACGAGGTTCGCCGAGGCGGCTGCGCTCACGCGATCGGTCCAGACGGTCGACGCCGGCGACCACAGCGTCGGCCACAGGGCGCGGTCGTCGCTCGGCCAGTCCTCGCCCGAGGTGAGGTAGCGCGCGGCGTTTCCGGACGACACGTTCGTCGGGCGCACCGTGGCGCACGTGTCGAGCGCCTCGTGCTCCGGTGAGTCCTTGAAGGCGGTCGCGAGCTCGTCGAGCATGTTGACCTTCTCCGACGACGTCGCGATGGCGATGTGCGTGCACCCGTCATCGGGGAATCCTTGACTCCCGTCGGGCGTCGGCGTCGCTTCCCCGCCCGTGCAGGCTGCCAGCGTCAGGGTGATGACCGCTGCCGTGGCCAGGGCGGCGGTCGTCCGTCGGGGGATGTCTCTTCGTACGGTGCGAGGCGCGCTCATGCGCCTAGGCTACCCAGGTATCGTCGCGGCGATCACGGCGTCCCCGCGCGCATGAACTCCTCCGCGGCCTGCACCTGCACCGCGGTCGGGCGGATGCCGGTGTACAGGACGAACTGCTCGAGCGCCTGCAGGGTAGCCACTTCCGCACCCGTGATCACCGTCGCTCCCGCTGCTCGTCCCGCCCTGATCAGGGGCGTCTCCGCCGGGAGTGCGACGACGTCGAACACGACGGAAGCCGTCGAGACGGCAGTGTCGGAGAACGCCGGCGCGTGCTCGTCCGGTCCGCCGGTCATCCCGATCGGCGTGACGTTGACCAGGATGTCGGCGGTCGCGTCCGCGACGTCCGCACGCCAGTCGAAGCCGTACGACGCCGCGAGTCCGCGTCCGTTCGTCTCGTTCCTGGCGACGATTGTGACCTCGCCGAACCCGGCGTCGCGGAAAGCCGCCGCGGTCGCTTTGGCCATGCCTCCCGAACCGCGGAGCAGGACCGACGCGGCGGGATCGAGCTCGTTGCGGGCGATCAACTGCGCGATCGCCGTGTAGTCGGTGTTGTGCGCCGTGAGCACGCCCTCGTCGTTGACGATGGTGTTGACGGAGTCGATCGCCGTGGCGGAGGGGTCCATCCGGTCGACCAGCGCGATGACGTCCTCTTTATAGGGCATCGAGATCGCGCAGCCGCGGATGCCGAGTCCCCGCACCCCGGCGATGGCCTGCGCGAGGTCGGTCGGCGCGAAGGCCTTATAGATCCAGTTCAGCCCGAGCGCTTCGTAGAGGTGGTTGTGGAACCGTGTCCCGTTGTTGCTCGGCCGCGCCGACAGCGAGATGCACAGTGTCATGTCCTTGTTGAGCAGCGTCACCGCTTCAGGCTACTCGCGTGCTGTTCGCTCCATCTCCGCCCGGAACCCATGATCCGCGCGGGATCCGCACTCCGGCCGTGTTCGAGCTCACCGGGGTGGCGTCCGTGGCGGGATCGGGCCTCCTCCCCTATGGTGAAGGTGCATGCACACGGGGATTGATCGTCCCCGTCTCTCCCCAGGAGACGGAAGAGCCACCCCAGGGCCAAGACGATCCGTGCATGCGATTGGGCCCTCTCGAGTAGTTCAGTCCCCAATGGGCTACTCGAGGGGGCCGCTATCGTCGTCCTCACCGATTTTCGGATTTGTCCCCCAAAAGGGGGACAAGACCTCCGAAAAGGAGCTAGGCTGTTTCTGACGCACCCTCCGGTCGTCTTCGGCCCTCATCGCTCCCCCCGCGGTGAGGGCCACACCATTTTCCGGGCGGCGTCCATGCCCCCTCCCACGCGCCCGCCTGCCGGATCACGGCCGTGTGCCGCTCATGCAACATTTGGATTACCTTCTTGCCGCGGCTATTCCTCTCCGGGCCTCCTCCACTAGCGTTAGCGGTGTCGGGGCATCCCTGCGTCGGCTTTTTACCCAGCAGAACAGGCAGTACATGAGCACCCAGGGCACGGTCAAGTGGTTCAACTCGGAGAAGGGCTTCGGCTTCATCTCCCCCGACGACGGAGGCGCTGACGTCTTCGCGCACTACTCCGCCATCCAGTCATCCGGCTACCGGTCTCTCGAAGAGAACCAGCGAGTCGAGTTCGATGTGGCGCAGGGCCCCAAGGGCCTGCAGGCAGAGAACATTCGCCCCGTCTGAGACGGGCGAGACACAGAACTCCCCGAACGGAGCGCGTCACGAGCGCACTCCGTCGGGGAGTTCTGTGCTTCTGCCGGGCGATGAGGTCGCACGGGCACGATGAGCGACGTGCCCGCTGACCGCCGGCTCGCGGTCAGCTGCCGATCAGCAGCGTGCGCAGTTCGGGAACGGAGCCGACGCGGAATGCGGCGTCGTCTCCTTCATGGGGGTCGCTGAAGCCCCACTCGACGAAGATCACCGGCACGCCGTTGGCCGCGCCTCCCTCGACGTCGTGGTGCCGGTCGCCGATGAGCACCGGATTCGAGGTGTCGGCGCCCAGGGCGCGCAGGCGACGCAGGGCCTCGGCGACGATGTCGGTCTTCGATGCGAGGGTCGCCTCATCCGGCGTCGCGCCGACGGTGGTGAGGAATGCCGGGCGGAGGCCGAAATGGTCGACGAGTGCGTCCACCTGGTTCTCGGGCTTGGAGCTCGCCGTCGCCTGGGGGACGCCCGCGGCATGGAGCTCGTTGATGAGCTCGGTCACTCCCGGGTAGGTCGCGACGTCGGTCGTGTACCCGTCTGCCTTGCCGAGTGTGCGGTAGAAGGCGACTGCCTCGGCGGACTGCTCCGGCGTCATCCCGGCCTGGTCCTGGAACGACTGGAACATCGGAGGCCCGATCCAGTGCACCAGCTCCTCGCGTGTCGGCGCGGGGTGGCCGAAGTGCGTGAGCGCGGTGTTCAGCCGACGGAGGATGCCGACGGAGGCATCGACGATGGTGCCGTCGACGTCCCACAGTACGCAGGAGTAGGGGGAGTGGGACATGCTCCCAGCCTAGGGTGCCGCGAGAGGATGACCGTGCTTCCTGCACAGGTGTGCACCTAAGGACCTTATGCACACCTTATGTGAACACGAAATGTCTCCATATAAGGTCGTGACAACGGCGGTTTCACGGGTGAGAATGGGGGCATGTACGTGTCGATGGAAATCATCACGATCTTGGCGACCGGGGCGACGACTCTGGTGGCCACGGTCAGCGGATTCGGCTGGATGATCAGTCGCATGGACGCACGGTTCGCGGCAGTGGACGCGAGGTTCGACGCAAGGTTCGACGCGCAAGATGCGAAGTTCGACGTGCGGTTCACGCGCATCGAGCAGGAGATCTTCGAGGTGAAGATCGCGATCGCGCGGCTGGAAGGACCGACGCCGCGGCTTATGGCCGCGCGTTGACGGAACGACTCAGAAAAGGCGGGGGATGCCCGACTCGATGCCCTTCATGTCGTCGTAGTCGAGCACCAGGCAGCGGATGCCCCGGTCTTCGGCGAGAACACGGGCTTGGGGTTTGATCTCCTGCGCGGCGAAGACACCCTGGACGGGGGAGAGGTGGGGGTCGCGGCCCAGCAGCTCGAGGTAACGGGTCAGCTGCTCCACGCCGTCGATGTCGCCGCGTCGCTTGATCTCGACGGCGATCGCAGCCCCGTCGACATCCCGCACCAGAAGGTCGACCGGTCCGATCGCCGTGGGGTACTCGCGACGCACCAGCGTCGCGCCCTCCGAGATGCGTTCGACCTGTTCGGCGAGGAGCCGCTGCAGGTCGGCCTCGACGCCGTCCTTCTGCAGTCCGGGATCGACGCCCAGCTCGTGGGACGTGTCGTGGATGATCTCGTAGATCTGCACGCGCAGTGCGTCACCGGTCTTTTTGTGCGTCACGCGCCACACCTCGACGACGCCGGCGCTCGCTTCTTCCTCGCCGGGAACCTCGCTCGACAGCGAGCACGGCGGGCTCATCCAGTTCAACGGCTTGTAGCTTCCGCCGTCGGAGTGCACGAGCAGACTCCCGTCTCCCTTGTGCACGAGCAGACGCGTGGCGAGCGGAAGATGGGCATTGAGCCGACCGGTGTAGTCGACCGAGCAGCGGGCGATGACGAGACGCACCCGTCGAGCCTACTTCGTCGGGAAGGTGCCTCGTCGCACCGTCGACGGCGGCGGCCGGGAACGAGCGGATGGCTTAGAAGAGTCCGAGCTCGCTGGCGGCGGAACGCGCGATCAGGAATCCGATGATGCCGATGATCCAGGCGGTGTTTTCGGCGCCGGTGCGCTGCATCCACGCGGCGAAGCGCTCGAGCGGTCGTTGCACCAGAGGCGCGGCGACGAGGCGGAGGAGGAGCAGGATGATCGCGGGCAGGATCATCAGCGCGCAGTATCCGACGAGCGACATCACACGCAGCGGGGTGTCGATCCCGGCATCCGCGAGCATCGTCATCGCGACGATGTAGGGGAGCATCGTGGCGATCTCCACGACACCCGCGGCGATCGCCACCGCCATCACCGCGGTCCCCCGGGTGCGCGGATCGAGCAGACGCTCCCGCCACCGCGTGATGCGTCCGGGGCGGGTGCCGGCCGTCGTCGTCGCGGTGGGTGGGTCGGGTGTCATCGGCGACCGGCCGCCGGTCTCCTCCTGTGCGGCGGGCGTGCTCGGCCGAGCGATCGTCTCGGTGGACCCGCTCTTCGCCGTCTTGTCGCCCGTCGGCATCACGAATGCCGTGATCAGGAGCCCGCCTCCCACGAGGAGACGGATGATGAGCCCGGCCGGAGACGCGAGGAAGGCGGAAGCCACGTCGACGAGGTTCACCAATCCCCAGAGGAACAGGAGACCGACGAGCAGATAGAACGTGGCGATCGTGGCGAGGTAGAGGAGGATGCGACCGGCACGGATCCGTCCCGGATGCAGGAGGAGGAAGACCGGGATGAGGAGAGTGCCGACACTCAGTCCGTCGATCAGCGCCAGGACCGCGAGGGAAAGGGGGAGCGGCAGCCCGCCGAAGAGTTCCATGGCTTCACGCTCGCCGATGCGCAACCGTGACGGATCGGGCGAAAGTACCGTTCTCGCCGCCCTCCTCATCCCTTCGTCGGATGCGCCGGCACGCGCACCGTGATTGCATGAGGGCATGCATGAGCAGGTCGACGGCGGATTCGGCGCCTGGTATCGCCGTCACCGCTGGTGGGCCGATCCTGTCGGCATGGCCCTTCTCGCGATCGTGATGGCCGCGCTCGGGTTCCGCGGTATCTGGGGGCCGTTCTCGATTCTCCCCGAGCCGTTCTCACCCTGGTGGTCTCTGGTGCTCGCGCTGCCGGCATGCGCGCTCGCGCTGGCCAAGAGGCGGATGCCGACGACGGTGCTCGTCCTGGTGACGCTGCTCTTCGTCATCGATCTGCTCACCGTCGGCGGCCTCGGCACCCTCGTCGTGCTGCTGGACGTGCTGTGGACGGCGGCGTTCCTCGCCGGACCGCACGGGCGCCGCGTACTGCTCGGGCTGCTGGGGGCGTCGACGATCCTCCTCTTCCTGGCTGCCTGGCTCTTCACCGACGTGCGATTCCCCGTCGCCTTCCTCATCGGCGTGCAGTTCGGCGCGATCTTCGGCACGGACTACTGGTGGGCCGTCGCCGTGTCCCAAGCCCATGAGCTCGCGGAGCTGCACCGCCAGCGCGCGGAAGAGGCCGCCGCCGTCGCGGAGAGGGACCGCGTCGAGGCCGTGCAGCGCGAACGGGAGACCATGGCGCGGGAGCTGCACGACGTGGTGGCCGGCCACGTCATGGCGATGGCGATCCGTGCCGAGGCCGCGCTGTCGATGGAGCCCGACCGCACGACGGACAGGGATGCGCTGCGGGCTGTCCGCGATGCAGGTCTCGACGCCCACGGCGCCCTGCGGTCCATGATCTCGGTCCTGCGTCGCGGAAACGGGACTTTCACCCCGACACCGCGCTGGTCCGACCTGGCGGGAATCGTGCAGGAGGCGGAGCGGACGGGTCTCCTCATCCGCTTCACCGCCGGCGAGCTCCCCGACCTCGGTGCCGGCCCCGAGCAGGCCGTTGTCCGCATCGTGCGCGAAGCCCTCACGAACTGCATCCGGCACGCGAGTGGTGCCGAGGTCGACATCACGATCGAGGGGGACGACGCCGGGGTCCGCGTCGGGGTGCACTCGCGAGGAGGGGTCGCCAGTGCGGCAGCCGCGCACGGCGACGAGGGATGGGGACTGCAACTGCTGCGGGAACGTGTCGGGGCACTGGGCGGTGATTTCTCGGCCGGCCGGGTCGCGGACGGATGGTCCGTCGAAGGCCGCATCCCGGTCGAGGTTCGGGCGTGACGGCCCCCACGGTGCTGCTGGCCGACGACCACGGGGCGATCAGAGCCGGTCTGCGCATCATGCTCGAGGCGCAAGGCATCACCGTGGTCGGGGAAGCGGCGGACGGTGACGTGGCCGTCCGGAACGCGGCTGCACTGCGACCCGACGTGGTGCTCATGGATGTGCGGATGCCGGGTCGCGACGGGATCTCCGCGACCCGGGAGATCGTCGAGCGCGGTTTCGGAGAGGTCCTCGTGCTGACGAGCTTCGATGAGGACGAGCTCGTGTTCGGGGCGATCCGTGCCGGCGCCGTGGGCTTCCTCCTCAAGACGGTCGATGCGCCGACCCTCGTCCAGGCAGTGCGCTCGGTGGCTGCGGGGGAGGGGGCGCTGGATCCGCGGGTGACCAGACGAGCGCTCGCCGCGGTCGTCCGGAGCACCGATCATCCGGCACCGGGAACGCAGGCGCCGGGCAGGCGGGCGCAGGACGACCTCACCGTGCGCGAGCAAGAGGTGCTCGACGGCATCCTCCAGGGGTGGTCGAACGCTCAGCTCGCGGCGCGACTGCGCATCTCGGTGCCCACCGTCAAGACGCATGTGTCCAACGTGCTCACGAAACTCGGCGCGCGCAGCCGTTCCCACGCGGCCGCTCTGGTGCGTGGGCGCGAGGGCTGAGCCTCAGCCCTGCTCCGTGCGCGCCACCGGTGTCTTCTCGTCTTCGCGGAGTGGACGGGCGGCTCCGGAGAACAGCCCCGACAGCACGACCAGCCCGACCAGGATGAACAGCGTGTTGAGCAGACCGATGTGCTCGCTGATGACCCCGAGGACGGGCGGGCCGCCGAGGAAGGCGACGTAGCCGATCGTGGCGGCGGCGCTCACCCGCGCCGCGGCCTTGGCCGGATCGTCTGCGGCCGCGGACATGCCCAGGGGGAAGCCGAGCGATGCACCGACCCCCCACAGCGCCGCGCCGACGAGCACGAGAGGGAAGGTCGGCGCGAGGATGAACAGCAGGATGCCGGACGCCGCGGCGACGGCGAGGATGCGCAGCACCAGGACGCGACCGAAGCGGTCGACCAGCGGCCCGCCGAACAGTCGCACCGTCGTCATCCCGATCGAGAACACCGCGAGGGATACCGCCCCCGTGCCCTCGGCGAAGCCGTGCCCCTGTTCGGTGCCCAGTGCGATCCAGTCGTTCGCGCCTCCCTCGGCGAACGACATCCCGAGCATCACCATGCCGAGCAGGTAAGTCCGAGGCTCGCGCCATGCCTCCAACGCGGTGTGCATGCGTGCGCGGAACGGCGGCTTCTCGTGATCCGTCGGGTCGAGAGCTGCCTCTCGTGACGGCACCTGGAAGAAGCAGACCACCGCGATCACGGCGATCAGTACGCCGATGACGGTGGCGTGCGTGGCGACGTCGATCCTGAGCTGGGCCGCCAGCGCGCCGATCGCCGCGCCGATGACCGTGCCGAAACTGAAGAAGGCGTGGAACACGGGAAGGATCGTGCGCTTCATCTGCTGCTCGATCGCCGTCGCCTCGACGTTCATCATCACGTCGACCGAGCCGTTGCCGAAGCCGAACAGCGCCATGCCGATCAGGACCACCGTGACGGAGCCGAAGACGTTCGCGCCCAACCCGACGAGCACGATGCCGGTGGCGAACGTCAGCATCGTCAGGAGCATCCCCCGTCGCGCTCCGGTGCGTGCCATCACAGCAGGGCCGGTCGAGATGCCGACGATCGACGCGATGCCCATGCCGAGCAGGATCAGGCCGACCTGCGCGTTGTCGAGATCAAGTGCCTGCTTGATCCCGGGCACGCGCGACGCCCAGGTCGCGATCGAGAGGCCGCTCGCCAGGAAGATGGCGAAGATCGCCGCACGCCAGCGGACGAACTGCGATCGGGTGAGGGCTGAATCCATGCCGCACAGCCTATCGAATCGATTCGACAATTCGGAAACGAAGGGAGCTATCCTCGAAGTATGAGCAGTCAGGAGACGCCACGTCGGCCCACGATCGCTGACGTCGCGCGCGAGGCGGGTGTGGCGACCTCCACCGCCTCGGTCGTCTTCAGCGGCAAGGCGAAGGTGGCCCCCGCGACTCGGGAGCGGGTCCTCGCCGCCGCGGCCGACCTCGGATACGCCGGCCCCGACCCGCGAGCGGCATCCCTGCGGCGAGGACGCAGCGGCATCGTCGCGGTCGTGCTCGAAGGTCATCTCCGCGCGGCCTTCCTCGACCCGGTCACGACCGCCTTGATGGACGGACTCACCGACGGGCTGGCCGAACTCAGTGCGGGGATCCTGCTGATGCGCGACGAGCCGGGGGAAGAGGGTGCGGGTATCGCCGATGCGCCGGTGGATGCGGTCGTGCTGATCGGCTGTTCGGCGCGTACGAGATCCTCACTCGAGATCGTCGTCGGACGCGGCCTCCCCGTCGTCGTGATCGAGGGAGACGCGGGGGAGTCGATCCCGCGCATCACTCTGGACAACGCAGCAGCCTCCGCCGACATCGCGCGCCATGTGCGGGACCTCGGCCACCGCGACGTCGCCCTGGTCACGCTTCCCCTCGACACCGAACGCGAACGGACGGCGGTCACTCCCGAGCGGCTCGCGAACGCCACCGTCGATGTCACGATCCATCGGCTCGCCGGGACGCGAGAGATCTTCCCCGACGCCCTCGCGATATCCGCCGCCGGAAGCCTCATCGACGAAGGGGTGCTGGTGGGAAGGATGCTCCTCGCCGATCCCGCCACCCGGCCGACAGCCGTGCTCGCGCAGAGCGATCTGCTCGCGGTGGGGGTGATCCGCGCCGCGGAGGAGGCGGGACTCCGCGTGCCGGAGGACCTCTCCGTCGCCGGATTCGATGGGATCGCGCTCGACGGTCTCGGAGACCTCAGCCTCACGACCAGCGTGCAGCCGGCTGTCGAGAAGGGGCGGGCAGCGGGGGAGCAGATCGCACGCATGCTCCGGGGCGAACCCGGCATCACGCAGCACCTCACCTGCCGTTTCCACGCCGGCACCACGACGGGCCCTGCCCCGCGCTGACCGGGCACGGTCCGGATCAACTGCGCTGCGGTCCGAGCGGGAGAGCGGTCTCGCCGAAATCGAGGATGCGATAGCGGCCGCAGTCGACCACTTCCTCGGGAACGGCCGGGAGCGGCAGGCTCCACGCGACGGTCTGCGCGTCCTCCAGCAGGAACGTCACCTCGCCGACGTCGAAGTCGTGCCGGTTCACGAGCCAGGCGTAGCCTCGCAGTTCGTGATCCACTTGGACGAGTCGGGCGGGATCCCGCAGATGCAGTTTCGGCAGGCGGACGGTCCAGAACTGCCCGGCGCCGGTGCGGCCGGACGCGTCGATCCACTCGGTCACGCAGGCCAGGTCGGGGTCGGTGACCTGAGCGGCGGCGGCGAGCCGAGGGACGCTTGCTGCGCCGCCCGCGACCAGCAGCGCGACGGACGCGGCCGCGAGGATCGGACGGACCCGTACCGGCATCCGCACGATGCGAGGCGATGCGACGAGCGCGAGCACGGGTGCGAAGGCGAGGGGTTGCAGGTAGCGGGCCGCATGGGTGCCGACCGCGATCGCCCCGACCGCGACGAGGACCGGCATGAGCCAAGCGATCGTGGCGACGAAGCGGGTGCCGTCGTCTGTGGCCCGTGCGGTGCGGAAGCCGGCGAGCACGAAGAGCGCGAGGACGAGCAGCCCGGCGATGATCCCGCCGGGGGCCGACAGTCGGCCGATCAGCAGCGCGCCGTAGTACTGCAGAGACTCGGACCACCGTTCGGGCTGCACGTAGCCGGCACCGGTGTTGGCGATCCATGCCGCCAATGGAATGCGTCCGAGGAATCCGAGTATCGTCCCGGCGAGAAGCACGCCCATCACCACGCCGATCCGGGCCCTCTGCGTCGTTCGGATCAGGAGCAGGGCGAGCAGCAGGGCGATCGGCGTCGTCGCCCACACCGCGTAGAGAGGATTCGACAGGGTCGACACGAGGGCTGTGGCGCCGAGCGCGATCAGCGGGACGGCGCCGCCCGACCCCCGGTCCAACACCCGCCGGACCAGTCCGACCGAGAGCACGACGGCGACGACGGTCGCGGCATAGTAGGTCGTCGTCAACGTCAAGGACGCGAGCTCGAGCGCATCCCGAGACGCCGATACTGCGGTCATGGCGAGAACGGAGAAGGCGGCGACGCTCAGCAACGACCACGTGACGGGCGCCGATCGCTCGGACCGACGGCCGGCGACGACGCGAACGGCTCCGTACAGGGCGAGCAGGTTCACCACGGCGCTCACCGCCAACAGACCGTCCACCTCGAACGGCAGGACCGTGTCGAGGCCGGCGAACACCGCGGTCTCGGGGAGGAACAGCACGCTCGACATCGCCCAGTCCATCGGCTGCCCGGAGAGGACGGACCGTGCGAACATCGCCACGACCAGGGAATCCGCGTCACGGAACAGCAACTCGGAACGCGCGGACGCCGCGACCTGCGCGGCGGTGATCAGTGCCAGCCCGAGGGCTCCGACCCCTCCGGCCAGTTCCCGCACCCACGCCCGCATGCGACCACTCTTGCACGTTCGTGCAGAGCGAGAACCGCGCGGTGCGCCTCTCGCCGGTAAACTGGACGCGAGACCCCCGCGAGAGCTGTGGGGCCGACGACCCCCGAGGGAGCCGCGTATATGCTGACGCTCCTCGCCGTGTTCCTCCTCGGGTCGCTGTTGATGCCCGTTCTGGTGCGCTGGCTCGGAGCTCAGGCGTTCGCGATCGCGGCCCTCGTCCCGGCTGCCGCCTTCGTGCATGCGCTGGTGCTGACGCCACAGGTCCTCGATGGTCCGGTTCCGTTCGAGTCGGTCGCCTGGATCCCGCAACTCGGCCTCAACCTGTCCATGAACATGGACGTGCTCGGCTGGGTGCTTACACTCATCGTCACGGGGGTCGGCGCCCTCGTGCTGCTCTACTGCCGGTGGTACTTCCACGATGACACCGCGGGCATCGGTCAGTTCGCCGGGGTGCTGCTCGGTTTCGCCGGCGCGATGTACGGTCTCGTCCTGACCGACGACCTCGTGATGCTGGTCATGTTCTGGGAACTGACGAGCATCCTCTCCTACCTCCTCATCGGTCACTACCGGCGCCGTGCCGCCAGCCGACGCGCAGCGCTCCAAGCACTCCTCGTGACCACGCTCGGCGGACTCGTGATGTTCGTCGGAGTCGTGCTGCTGGTCGTCGACACCGGCACTTCGAGCATCCGCGAGATCCTCGAGATCGCGCCGTCCGGACCGATCGTGGATGCCGCGATCGTCATGCTGCTGGTCGGAGCGATCAGCAAGTCAGCGCTGTTCCCGTTCCACTTCTGGCTTCCCGGCGCGATGGCCGCGCCCACTCCCGTCAGCGCCTATCTGCACGCGGCGGCGATGGTGAAGGCAGGTATCTATCTGATCGCCCGGTTCGCCCCGATCTTCGCGTTCAGCGCGCCGTGGCGCCCCATCGTCATCACCCTCGGCATCCTGACGATGCTGATCGGCGGCATCCAGGCGCTGCGTGAGACCGACCTCAAGCGCATCCTCGCGTTCGGCACGGTCAGCCAGCTCGGCTTCTTCGCCGTGGTCGTCGGCTACGGCACCCAAGCCGCGGCACTCGCGGGCCTCGCCCTGGTCATCGGTCACGCGCTGTTCAAATCGGCCCTGTTCCTGATCGTCGGCGTCATCGACCGTCAGCTCTCCACGCGAGACATCACCGAGCTCTCCGGTGTCGGACGCCAGGCTCCCGTCATGGCGACGGCGGCATTCATCTCCATCGCCTCGATGGTCGGCATCGCTCCGACCATCGGTTTCGTCGCGAAGGAATCGACCCTCACCGCTCTTCTCGACGATGCGCTGGGAGGATCCCCGTGGGGTCTGGTCGCGCTCATCGGGGTGGTCCTCGGTTCCATGCTGACTGCGGCATATGGGGCCCGCTTCCTCTGGGGGGCCTTCTGGAAGAAGCGTGATGAGCAGGGACAGCAGCTCCCGGACACCGCCTGGCCCGACCCTCCGGTGGGATTCCTGTCGGCACCGATCATCCTCGCCGGTGTCACCCTCGCCGCGGGAATCGGCGCCCCTGCGCTCGACGTCGCCCTGCAGGGGTACGCGCTCACCGCGAGCCCCGGGCTCGACCACGCCGGAGAAGCCGTCGAGGGTCCGGGGCATCTCGCCCTCTGGCACGGCTTCGAACCTGCACTGGGCATCTCGATCCTCTCGATCCTGCTCGGCATCGGGCTCTTCCTGCTCAGCCGCAAGACCGGATGGGATCGCAAGGCCCGCCTGCTGCGCTTCACGGCGGCGGACGTGTACTACCTCGTCATGCGCGGCGTTGACCGCCTGTCGGTCCTGAGCACCACGCTCACCCAGCGAGGCTCCCTGCCGGTGTACGTTGGCACCATCTTCGTGGTGTTCGTCTCCGCAGAAGTGACGGCGCTCATCGCGAGTGATATCGATCGCTACAACCTGTCGGCATGGCACACCCCCGCCCAGATCGTCGTGGCGCCGATCATGGCGATCGCCGGAGTCTTCGCGGTCCGTGCGCAGAAGCGCTACACAGGAGTGGTCCTGGTGTCGGTCACCGGCCTGGGGATGGTGGTCCTCTTCGCCACGAGCGGCGCCCCGGATCTCGCTCTCACGCAGATCCTCATCGAGACCGTCACGATGGTCACGTTCGCACTCGTGCTCCGTCGCCTCCCCGCGCGGATGGGCGAGCACAACGCCTCCGTCGGCCGGGTTCCGCGCGCGCTGCTCGCGATCGGCGTCGGCGTCACGATGGCCTTCATCGCCGTCGTGGCGACCCAGTCCCGGATCGCCGACCCGATCTCGGAGATCTTCCCCGAGATCGCCTACGAGATCGGCCACGGCAAGAACGTGGTCAATGTGGCGCTGGTCGACCTGCGCGGCTGGGACACGATGGGCGAGCTCTCGGTGCTCGTCCTGGCCGCGACGGGTGTGGCTTCCCTGGTGTTCGTCACGCACCGGGCCGACCTTCTGGCGGGCACGAAGAATCTGCCGCGGGCCACCCGCAAGGCCGCCCGCAGCCGCCCGCTCGTCGAGACCACCGAGGGCATCCGCTTCCAGACATCCGAGAACGAGAGCAGCCCGCGTGCCTGGCTCGTCGGCGGACAGAGGATGAAGCCCGAGAACCGCTCGATCCTGCTCGAAGTGATCGTCCGAATCCTGTTCCACACGATCATCGTGGTCTCGATCTTCCTGCTGTTCTCCGGGCACAACCTTCCGGGCGGAGGCTTCGCCGGAGGGCTCGTCGCCGGTATGGCTTTGGTCATGCGATATATCGCCGGGGGCCGGTGGGAGCTCGGCGCCGCGGCGCCCACCGACGCCGGGCGACTCCTGGGTACCGGGTTGATCCTCGCCGTCGGCACCGCGGTCGTGCCGCTCTTCTTCGGCCTCGCACCGCTGACCAGCACCTTCTGGGAATGGGAGATCCCCGGCATCGGGCACATGGAGTTCGTCACCTCGACCATCTTCGACGTGGGCGTGTACCTGGTCGTGATCGGTCTGGTCCTCGACGTCCTGCGCAGCCTCGGCGCCGAGGTCGATCGGCAGGCTGCCCTCCGGTCCACACCGGGCCCCGAAGGCTTCCTCTCCCGTGAGGGGAGGAGCCGCTGATGGACGTCTCCCTCACCCTGATCATCATCATGGCCGTGCTCTTCGCCTGCGGCGTGTACGCGATGCTGGAGCGTAGCCTGACCCGCGTGCTGATCGGCTTCCTGCTGCTCGGCAACGCAACCAACCTGCTGCTCCTGATCGTGATGGGAGTGCCGGGCAACGCTCCGTTCTTCGGTACCGAAGGCGAGATGAGCGACCCGCTCCCGCAGGCGCTCACCCTCACCGCCATCGTGATCACGTTCGCGGTCTCGGCCTTCCTCCTCGCCCTCATCTACCGCTCCTGGCAGCTCGGCCAAGCCGACACCGTCGAGGACGACGAGGCCGACATCGCGCTCCGCGAGCGCACCGACGCCGACGAAGACCTCATGGACGATGAGTCCGAGACCGACGACGACGAGGCCACCACGGACTTCGTCGGGGTGCAGACGTCGCCGATCACGGTGCTGCACATGCGTGATCACTCCTCCATCCATGACGACGCACCCTTCGATGCGCCCACCGATTGGGGTGGCGACGCAGACCACGACGAACGTCACGACCACGGACAGAACGAGGAGGGCAAGCCATGACCGCCCTCGTCCCGCTCCTCGTCGCCCTGCCGCTCCTGGGAGCCGCGGTCACGCTCGTCTTCGGCCGGAACCCACGGCTCCAGGTCGTCGTCACCGTCGCGACGCTCGCCGCGGTCTCGGTGATCGCCGCGATCCTCCTCGTGGTGGTCGACGGAGGTGAGCCGCTCGCGGTGTCCGTCGGCGGCTGGCCCGTCCCGTTCGGCATCGTGCTCTACGTCGACCGGCTCGCTGCGCTTCTGGTGCTGATCTCGAGCATCGTGCTGGTCGCGGTCCTGCTCTTCTCGGTCGGCCAGGGTGCGGCCGACGGCACCGACGAGACGCCGATCTCGATCTTCAACCCGTCCTACCTGATCCTGGCCGCCGGTATCTTCAACGCCTTCATCGCGGGCGACCTCTTCAACCTCTACGTCGGCTTCGAGATCCTGCTCGTCGCCTCGTACGTCCTGATCACCCTCGGCAGCACCGAGTCCCGGATCCGCACCGGCGCGGTCTACATCGTCGTCTCGCTGGTGTCGTCGATCCTGTTCCTGGCGTCGATCGCGATGATCTACGGTGCGCTCGGCACGGTCAACATGGCGCAGATCGCCGAGCGGATGTCGGAGCTCCCGCAGGAGACGCAGCTGGTGCTGCACCTGATGCTGGTCGTGGCATTCGGCATCAAGGCGGCCATCTTCCCGGTGTCCTTCTGGCTGCCGGACTCCTACCCGACCGCGCCCGCCCCGGTCACCGCCGTGTTCGCAGGCCTGTTGACCAAGGTCGGCGTGTACGCGCTGATCCGCACCGAGACGCAGCTCTTCGCCTCGAACAGCATCGACACCCTGCTGCTCATCATCGCGCTCGCCACCATGATCGTCGGGGTGCTCGGTGCGGTCGCGCAGGCGGAGCTCAAACGAATCCTGTCGTTCACCCTGGTCAGCCATGTCGGCTACATGATCTTCGGTCTCGCGATCGCGACACCGGCCGCGATCGGTGCGACGGTGTACTACATCGTCCACCACATCGTCGTGCAGACGACCCTGTTCCTCGCGGTCGGCCTCGTGGAACGTCGAGCGGGCAGCACATCGATCCTGCGGGTCAAGGGACTCCTCAAGGTCGCCCCCGTGATCGCCGTGCTGTACTTCGTGCCCGCGATCAACCTCGGTGGCCTGCCACCCTTCTCGGGGTTCATCGGCAAGTTCGCACTGTTCGAGGCGGCGGCCTCCGTCGGCACCCCGCTCATGCTCGTGCTGATCTTCGGTGGCATCATCACCTCGCTGCTCACGCTGTACGCCCTCATGCGCGCCTGGAACCTCGCGTTCTGGCGTGAGGAGGAGGACTCCACCGAGACCGAGGGTCGCATCTCCTACCTCGGCAACGCCCCGGCCGCCGACGAGCAGCAGGAGCGGCGTCGCATCCCGAAGATCATGACCGTCGCGACCGGGGGGATGGTCGCGGTCACCCTCGCCCTCACCGTCTTCGCCGGTCCCCTCTACGCCCTGTGCGACCGTATCGGTGCCGCCCTGCTGCAGCCGGTGAGCCTGGTGCAGCTGGAAGAGGAGGTGGGCTGATGGTGCGCGAGACCCGACGTCATCTCTGGCGCGACATCCGGGTGCAGCTGCCCTTCCTGGCGTGGCTCGTCGTGCTCTGGATGCTGTTGTGGGCGCAGTTCACCGTGCTGTCCTTCCTCACCGGACTGATCGTCGCGATCTTCGTCACCCGCGTCTTCCGGCTGCCCACCGTCGCCCTCTCCGGTCGAGTCAACCTCTGGTACGCGGCGCTCTTCGTCGTGCAGTTCCTCTTCGCCGTGCTCAACGGCGCGCTCTCGGTCACGGTGCAGGTGTTCGACTTCCGCCGCCAGCCGGGCACAGCCATCGTCGCGGTGCCCCTGCGCTACGCCGACGACCTGGTGATGACGCACGTCGCCGTGGTGTCCTCACTGATCCCCGGTTCGCTGGTCGTCGAGACTGATCGAGACCGACGCATCCTGTACCTGCACGTCATCGGCGTCCGGACGACCGACGACGTGGAGAAGCAACGCGCCGGGGTGCTCCGGTGGGAGCGCAGGATCGTGCGTGCGCTCGGCGACCCCGCGCAGTACCGTGCACTCAAGGCCGACGAACGGGCCGGACTCGGATCGAAGGGAGGTGTCCGATGAACCTCCTGCTCCTGCTGATCATGGTCGTCTTCGGCATCGCCGCGATCCTCGCCCTGATCCGTATCGTGCGCGGACCGTCGATCCTCGACCGCGCCGTCGCCTCCGACGTGCTCCTCACCGAGGTGATGTGCGTGATCGGTGCGGAGATGGCGATCAACGGTCACACCCGGAACATCCCCGTCCTCCTCATCATCGCGGCCATCGGAGTGTTCGGGTCGATCGCGGTGGCCCGGTTCGTCGCGAGAAGGGACAACACGACACCATGAACGTGTTCGGTCTCATGATCCCGGATGCCGTCGTCGACGTGGCGGTCCTGGTGCTCATCCTGCTCGGCGCCGTGCTGTGCCTGTCGGCGGCGGTCGGACTGCTGCACTTCCGGGATGTGCCCTCCCGTCTGCACGCGGCCACCAAGCCACAGGTCCTCGGACTCCTGCTCATCTGCATCGCCATCGCCCTGTCTCAGCGGTCGATCGGCGGCATCCTGGTCGGTCTCGTGCTCATCGCGCCGATCGTGCTGATGCAGTTCGCGACCGCTCCGCTCTCGGCGCACATGGTCGGGCGGCAGGCCTATCGCAACGGAACCATCGAGCAGCGGGGCCTCGTCGTGGACGAGCTCGCCGAGTCGAAGCAGACCCCGCCCGCCGCCGGCTGACCCCCCCCCCGGGTGTCGCGCCGGTGCCGCGCCGGTGCCGCGCCGGCCGGGCAGGGTGTTCTGGGCCCTTTAGACCGTGACGCGGTTCGCAATTCAGGAGAAGTCGGCGGGGGCAGGCGGAATCAGACCACGTTGATGCCTTATGCCCCCGAGTTTCCTGAATTGTGAACGACATCCGCCAGGAAGGGTGGATCGGTGACGACACCACCCAGTCTGCACATCTCGACGATCAGCAGAAGTCATTCACATTGCCTGGTGGAGCAGCCCTCGGAGTCGTCAGCCCCGCCAGTCTCGATCCGTGCAGAACCTCACTCCAGGACAGCGTGCGACCGCGCTCTTCACGCCGATGCTCCACACCCGCGAAGATCTCCTACATGGCGGTATGACGTCGCGCGAAGTGACAGCCGCAGTGCGCGCGGGGCATCTCCTTCGTCCGCGCAGGAACAGATACGCACGCCCGGGCATTGATCGGACGGTCATCGAAGCGGTCCGCGCAGGAGGCCGACTCACATGTCTGTCCTTGTTGCAGGTCATCGGAGTCTTCGTCCTGACCAACACGAGGCTGCACGTGCAGGTGCCGAGGAACAGTTCGCGTCTCCCCGCCCGAAAGGCCGATGCGCCGCATCTCCATTGGGTCGATGAGCCGGACGCGCAGCTGCTGCATGTGTCGACTCTTCATTCAGCGGTACGCCACGCCGTTCGTTGTCAGACACCTCGTGCCACGGTTGCCACGCTCGACAGCCTGACTCACCACGGCCTCATGACGATGGCGGAGCTGCAGGCGCTCTTCGAGGATCTGCCGGCGCGGCACCGACCGCTCCTGCGTCTTGTAGATTCGTCAGCGGCGTCCGGGCCTGAGACGCTCGTTCGTCTCATACTGCGGGCGCTCGGGCTCGCGTATGAGACCCAGGTCCTCATCTCGGGTGTCGGCTACGTCGACTTCATCGTGGACGGCTGGCTGATCATCGAATGTGACAGCAGGGAGTTTCACGAGGGATGGGGAAAGCAACAGCAGGATCGCCATCGCGACATCGCAGCCGCACGCGCGGGCTACGTGACGATTCGTCCCCTCGCGGCCGACATCCTTCGTAGTCCGCTCTCGGTTCAGGCCGCTCTTCGAGAAATCATCGACGTGTTCGGGGGGAGGTTCGCGGGGCGCGGTGTTCGTAGATCAGGAAAGACGACCTGGATCTGAGCAAGGAGGCGCCGCCCAGAGGCGAGGGCGCGTTGCGTCCTGAGTTGTGAACGCCGACGGTCGGTGAGGGGTCAGAGGCGGGCGGCGAACTCGTGGATCAGCCGGGCTGCGGGCTCGGAGTCGCTGATCAGGGTGCCGTGACCGTGGTCGGGGATGACTTCGAGGGCGGCGCCGGGGATGGCGTCGAGGATTTCGCGGCACCAGCTCAGCGGCGCCAACGGGTCGCTCTCACCGCGGAGCACGAGCACGGGGCACTCGATGCGGACGAACGCGTCTTCGGGCTCGTGCACGATGGTCGCGCGCATCTTCCGGATCAGGTGCGGGCCGCCGCGCAGGTACTCCCTCGCCCCGCGCCAGAGCACCAACGGGCGTTCGCCGATCAGGTCGAGCAGCAGGTACCGCGCTTGGGCACCGACGTTGCGCGCCGCCTTGTTCACGGTGGGGCCGGCCAGGACCACGCCTTCGACGAGGGAGGGATGCCGCGCCGCGAGCTCGGCCGCGATCTGACTTCCCATCGAGTGGCCGATCACGATGACCGGACTCGCCCCCACGTGCGTCAGATAAGCCGCGACCAGGTCGGCGTGCCGCTCCATGGTGAGGGTGCGCGTCGGTTCGGGCGCCTCACCGAATCCGGGGAGGTCGAGTGCGATCACGCGCCCCTCGAGCCGTTGCACGATGTCGAGGTAGACGCTGCGTCCCATGCCGATGCCGTGCAGGAGCAGATAGGTGTGGGGGCCTTCTCCGAACGTCTCTGCGATGAGCGTCGCGCCCCCGTGCTCGAACTCCAGGAGCGTGGCGGGAGTGCCCTTCGGGGCGAGGTAACTGGATGGCACCCACCCACGCTAGCCGAGCACCCTGTGGCGCCGCTTCCGACGCCGCCGCTCGCGACGGTTCAACCGGCCGGGGTCAGCACCAGGGTGTCGACGGTCGCCCCTGTGACGGCCTTCTCGGTGAAGGCCCACGGCGTCTGCACGCCGGCGGCCCAGTCCTCGGTCTGGTCGGTGTAGTTCGCGTGGAAGGCGTGGCCGGACGCCCCGGTGAGGTGGTTCCAGGTCGACGCATCGAAGTCCGAGAGGTCGACGACCATGCGCATCGAGGGCACCGTCGTCGTCGCGTACGAGACGCCGAGCGCCCATCCGGTCGCGTTCACCACGGACGCTCCGCCGCCCACGGGGAACGGGCCCCGGTTGAACAGCGCTTCGATCGGCGCGATGCCGGAGGAGCCGAGGGTGTCGCTCGTGAGGGTGATCGCGTGGAGGTCGCCCCAGTTCCACCGCAGGACGTCTTCACCCTGCAGCGCGGAGAGCTCCTCGTAGGCCTGTTCCGCCGAGAGCTTCAGCATGGAGTCCATCCCGTCGACGCCGAGCGCTGTGTTGGTCCACAGCGGGTCGGACGGGTCCTCGAACAAGTCGGCCACCACCGTGAAGAGCCGGCCCTGCCCGTCGATGGGGAGCGGCTGTTCACGTTCGGCGAAGATGTTCTGCACGAGGTTCGACCAGAGCACGTTGGCATAGGCGGCCGCGGCGGAGGATGCCGAGTTCTGGGCGTCCCACGTGGTCAGCAGTTCCACGGCTTCCTTCGGGCCGGCTCCGCTCACCTCGACGTCGCCCATCACGGTCACGAGGTGCTTGCCGATCCACATCTCGTTGTCCATCTGGATGTCGCGCATGTCCTGGGCGGTCAGCGGAGCGGCCGCCGCGCGTCGTTCGATCAGGTGCGCGATGCGCGCCGCCCGGTACCCGTAGTCCCAGTCGCGGGAGAGGAAGTAGGAGTAGTCATCCGCCACGATCGCGTTGTTCGCGGTCACGATGTACCCCGAGCTGGGGTTGTACGACACCGGCAGTTCCTCGAACGGGATGTACCCGGTCCAGTCGTAGCTGCTGTCCCATCCTGGCTGCGGCATCCACCCGTCGCCGGCGCCCCGGATCGGGAGTCGGCCGGGCGTCTGGTAGCCGATGTTGCCCTCCGTGTCGGCGTAGATCAGGTTCTGGGCCGGCACGTCGAAGAGGGACGCGGCGTAGCGGAAGTCCTCGAAGTCCTGCGCAGTGCCCAGGGCGAAGATCGCGGTCGCTGTCGTGCCCGGGTCGAGGGCGGTCCAGCGCAGGCTGACCGCGTACTCGGCGTCGTCCTCTGCGCCGGGCGCGGGAGTGGTGGCACCACCGGCGTCGAGGGCGGGTGCGGGGTCGTCGGCGATCGCTGTGAAGTCGTCGGTGAGCCCCGAGATGATCGGCCCGTGCACGGTCGAGCGGATGGTCAACTCGATGTCGTCGGAGCCGGCGACCTTGATCGTCTCGGTGCGCTGCTCGAGCGGTACCAGCTTCCCGTCGCGCCAGTACTCGTCGCCGACGACGCGCTCGACGTAGAGGTCGGTGACATCTGTCGTGAGGTTGGTGAAGCCCCAGGCGACCTGGCTGTTGTGCCCGATCACGATGCCGGGCAATCCCGAGAACGAGAAGCCGCTGACGTCGAACGGGCAGTCGTCGTCCACGGTCGAGCAGGTGAGCTGCACCTGGTACCAGACCGAAGGGAGGGAGGCGCCGAGGTGCGGATCATTCGCCAGCAACGGTGCACCGCTCTCGGTGAGGTCGCCGGAGACCACCCAGGAGTTCGAGCCGATCCCCTCGCCCACATCGCCGACGAGTTCGCTCGCCGCCTCGATGACGCTCGACGTCTCGGTCCACTCGATCGTCGTGGTCGCCTGCTGGATCTGGCCCTCGGTCTCGGGGAGCGTGTAGGCGGCGGGCTCCGCGCCGGTGTCGAGAGTCGGCACCGTGGAGATCTTGGGGACGATCACCGGATTCTCGTCGAACGGATAGTCGGGGTAGAGCTGCGCGAGCAGGTCGCCGGTCTCGGTGGTCGTCTCGTCGGCCTCGCTCGACTCGGCGGCGAGGAGCGAGCGCTCGGTCTCGTTCTCGATGTTGCCCCGGAGGTCCCAGGCCATCGCCTTGAGCCAGGCGACCGAGTCGGCGGGTTCCCACGGCTCGGGTGCGTAGTCCGGGTTCTGTATGCCGAGAACTGCATATTCAAGCGACAGCTCCGCTCCGGAGCGGGAAGCGAGGTAGGCGTTGACCCCGTCGGCGTAGGCCTCGTAGTAACCGCGCGTGGTGTCGTCCATCGCCTCGACCTCGGCCTCGGCGACGTCGCGCCAGCCGAGGGTGCGCAGGAACGCATCGGTCGCGGCCTGCGACTCCCCGAACATCTCCGCGACTCGGCCCGCGGTCACGTGGCGGCGGAAGTCCATCTCGAAGAACCGGTCCTGGGCGTGCACGAAGCCCTGGGCATAGAAGAGGTCGTCGGTGGAGTCCGCCGTGATCGTCGGGATGCCGCGGGCGTCTCGCTGCACCGTGACCTCGGCCTGGAGCCCATCGAGCTCCAGTGTGCCGGCTGTCTGCGGGAAGGAGCGTTGGATCGTCCAGGTCACGAAGAACGCCGCGGCCACGGCGACCACGACGACAGCGGCCACCACCAGGAACGCGATGCGTCCGATCCGGACTCCCAGGGAGGGGCGTGCGGGTGCGGCGGATGCCTGTGAATCGGTCGTCATCGTCGAGAACTCTTTCGGGTAGACATGTGGAACTCAGTCCCATCGAGCCCCAGTGCGCGTATCAGGGTCGCGCCTTCGCATCATATCCGGCCGGGCGCTCGTCACGGCGTGTCCCGCGACGAACGCCCGGGATCGTCAGCCGATCAAGCTCGGTTGCAGGTCGCGCAGGGTTCGCCGGTGGGTCATGCGCGTCACCCCGATCATCGCCAGCAGCAGCGCACCGGCGAGCCAGGCTCCGAGGACCAGCAGATCCCACCCGGCGCGTGCGTAGTCTCCGCCGTACATGAGCTGCCTCATCGCGTCGACCACGTAGCCCAGGGGGAGGACGTGATGGAGGGCGGCGAGGGGGCCGGGCAGCGTCTGCCAGGGGAACGTCCCTCCCGCGGTGACCAGCTGCAGCACCATCAGCACCAGGCCGAGGAACTGCCCGACCGACCCGAGCCAGACATTGAGCGCGAGGATGATCGCCGCGAAGGTGGCCGAGGCGAACATCATCACACCGAGGGTGCCGAGCGGGTGGTCGAAGGTGAAGCCGAGGGTGATGGCCAGGATGCCCATGAGCCCGACCATCTGCACGCCGCCCAGCATCGCGGGGGTCAGCCACCCGGCCAGCGTGATGCGGATGGGCGAGTGCAGGGCGGTGATCGCGCGCCGAGAGATCGGCTTCACGATCAGGAACAGTGCGTAGATGCCGATCCAGGCCGAGAGCGCGGCGAAGAACGGTGCGAGGCCGGCGCCGTAGTCCTCCGCGGACGCGACCTTGTCGCTCGACACCTTCACGGGGTCCGCGATCGTATCGGCCTGCAGTGTCCGCAGCTCCGGTGTCGAGGACGGGATCGCGTCGACGCCGGCGGACAGCCCGTCGCGCAGCTCCGTCGTTCCGGATGCGAGCGTCGCGAGCCCGTCCCGCAGTTGGACCGCGCCGGTGTTGGCGGCCGAAGCTCCGGTCGCGACCGTGCCGGCCCCCGATGCGAGATCGGCGGCACCGGACGCCAGGGATGCGGCGCCGTCGGCGAGCTGGTCGACTTTGCCGACCGCGCTCTGCACCTGCGCGTTGCCCTCCTCCAGGCGGGAGCCCAGCGGGTCGAGCGTGGCCAGGACCTGGTCGATCTCCTCCGGGGTGAGACCCCGCTCCGTCAGGGCGTTCGCGATGTCGGTGCGCACCTGCGGGAGGGCGTTGGTCGCCTGCTGGACTGCCGCGCCGGCACGGTCGGCGACGTCCGCCAACTGGCGGTTCCCCGCGCTGACCTGCTGTGCGCCGCTCGCGAGCGTCTGCGCTCCTGCCGCGAGTTGAGCGGTGCCGTCCGCGAGTTTGGCGGTGCCGTCTGCGAGCGTGGAGCTCCCCGTCGCGGCCGTCCCCGCGCCGTCCGCGAGCTGCGTGGCCCCCTCCGTCGCGGTGACGAGGTTGTCGCGCACGTCACTGAGGCCGGTGAGCAGTCGCTCGGCCGCCTGGCTCCCGACCATCTCAGCCACCGAGCTGCGGATCTTCTCGACGGCCTGGGTACCCATCGACGAGGCGAGATAGTTGTTCGCGTCGTTGGTCTCGAGGACGATCCGTGCTTGGTGGGGGTCCGTGCCGGCGGCGGAGGTCAGTGCGGTGGAGAAGTCCGCCGGAATGGTCACGGTGAAGTCGACGGCACCCGTCCGCAGTGCCTCGGAGGCGTCGTCCGCCGTCATCCGCTGCCAGTCGAAGGCGTTGCCCTCGAGGAGGTTCTCGGCCACATCCTCGCCGTAGTTCACATCTTCGCCGGTCGCCGGCTCGGTGCCGCTGGTGGGGGCGGGCGCACCGGCGTCGTCGACGACCAGAGCGACGGGAACCTCGGGGAACTTGGCATACGGGTCCTGGTTCGCCCAAAGGTAGAGGCCGCCGTAGAGGATCGGCACGCAGATCAGCGCGACCAGGGCGAGGATCCCCATCCTGCTCGCAGTCAGTCGCCGCAGCTCGGCGGCGATCATGGCGGGAACCTTCATCGCCCACCTCCGTTCTCTGTGGGGTCCTCGTGCAGGGGAAGCGGGGTGTCCGCGTCATGGTTCGTGGCGTCCGCCGACACGCCAAATGCAGGACCTTCTGCCCCGTCCGGTCCGACATCTGGTGTGTCGGCCACCAGCCCGGGTTCGGGTCCGGGGTCGGGCTCGGGCTCGGGTTCGGGGTCCGGTCCGGGGTCGGGTTCGGGCGCGGGCGCGGGTGTGGGAAGCGGATCGACGGGTCCGGAGGCGTTGATCGCATCGAACTCGTGCATCCGCTCCAGAGCGACCGCTGCCGAGCCGCCGACGATCACGAGCATCGCGTAGCCACGGTCGGCGAACTCCCCGGCGATGCGCCACCAGCCGTCCGGACGTCCGCCGTGCCGGTCGGGGGAGACGAGGACCAGGCCCTCGACGCCTTCGCGCAACACGGCGAGTTCGCACAGGATGCGCACGCGGGCGGCAGGATCGATGTTCCCGATCGGCACCGAGGCGAGCTCACCGAACCCCAACCGGGCGAGCCAGCGCCGTGCGTGCAGTGGTGTGGCGCCGACGCCGGCGAACATGAGCTCTTCGCCCACGACGCCGGCGAGCGTGATGTCGGGATGCGGATCGCTGACATCCGGGGCATCGACCAGCGCGAGGTGCCGGCGCAGCGCCTTCGGGTCGGTTGTACCGTCGATGCTCACCCGTCCGGTGTCGGGGCGCATGCGGCCGCTCGCGATCAGTCCGAGCACGGTCGGACGCTGTTCGGTCTCGGCGAGGGCGAAGCGCACGGCACCGGTGTGGAATTCCAACGACGTCGCGGGAAGGGCCTGACCGCCGCGTCCTTTGCTCACGTCCTGCAGGGCGATCTTCATGCGCGGGCCGTCCGATCTGCGGGTGCGGTGGCGTCGATGTCGGGGTGAGCGGTGAGGAGGTCGTCGATTTCACGCCAGGAAAGTCCGGCGATGCTCAGCACGGTGCGCACGGCGACGTCGGCCGCGTCGGAGCTGGTGGCATCCGTGCGCGAGACGACGGTGCGGGCCATCTCCTCGATCAAGCGTGCGAGCGTGGGCGCGGCGAGATCCGTGCGGAAGCTCCCGTCCTCCTGGCCGCGGCGCACGAGGTCGGCGACGGTGCGACGCAGGGGTGCGAGTGCCGCCGCGGTGTGTTCCACATGCGTCTCATCGAGCGCGAGTGCCGCAGCGAGGTGCACGTGCGCCGCCTCGTGCCAGAGCCGCGCGGCGAGGCGGGCGAGGGTGATCCGGGCATCCTCGTCATCGATCGAGGCGGCGATCGAGTTGAATCGTTGTGCTCCGGTCGAGATGAGCTCGCGGATCAGGGCGTCGCGATCGTCGAAGTGCCCGTAGAGCGTGCGACGGGAGAGGCCCGCGGTGCGTGCGATGACATCGATCGAGGCATAGGGGTCGACCGCCAGGGTCGACCGTGCGGCGGCGAGGATGACGGCGCGATTCTCGACGGCGTCGCGACGGGGTGCACGAGTTGTCATCGGTCCAGGATACGATCATGCACACTAGTGTGCAAGATAGAGGGTGGATTCGAAGTCGGCTCTCAGGATCGCCGCCCCGCGGGCATGGCTCGGCCCCGCAGGTATGGCTCGTCCCACATGCATGACTGCTCCCCGGATGCATGAGCGATCCGGATGGGCCGGTCATGCATTCGTCGCCGGATCATGCAGGTGCGCGGCAAACCCGAGTGCGGCGCGGCAGGTATGGCTCGGCCCGCAGGTATGGCTCGTCCCACATGCATGACTGCTCCCCGGATGCATGAGCGATCCGGATGGGCCGGTCATGCATTCGTCGCCGGATCATGCAGGTGCGCGGCAAACCCGCGTGCGGCGCAGACCCGCGTGCGGCGCAGACCCGAGTGCGTGCTGGGCCCCGGGTCAGGCGTCCGGGATCAGTCGGTGCCGGAGTCGAAGGCCGCACCCTCGGAGGCGGAGTCGACGGCATCCGCCAGGGTCTCATCGGCCTCGGAGATCGACCCGTGGACCGACTCGGTGATCTCGCTCGACTCGCCGGCCGTCACGCGACCCACGAGCTCGCCGGTCGCGCCCCCCACGAGGCCGAGTCCCGCGTACTGCTCCAGACGTGCGCGCGAATCGGCGATGTCGAGGTTGCGCATGGTGAGCTGGCCGATGCGGTCGACCGGTCCGAATGCGGCATCGCCGACCCGCTCCATCGACAGCTTCTCCGGACCGTAGGAGAGGTTCGGGGAGACGGTGTCGAGGATGGTCCAGTCGTCTCCGCGGCGCAGACGGATCGTCACGGTGCCCGAGATGGTGAGGCCGACCCAGCGCTGGATCGACTCGCGCAGCATGAGCGACTGCGGCTCCAACCAGCGGCCCTCGTACATGAGGCGACCGAGGCGGCGGCCCTGCTCGTGGTAGGTGGCGAGCGTGTCCTCGTTCAGGATGCCGTTGACCAGGCGCTCGTAGGCGATGAACAGCAGCGACATGCCCGGGGCCTCGTAGATACCGCGGGACTTGGCCTCGATGATGCGGTTCTCGATCTGGTCGCTCATGCCCAGGCCGTGGCGTCCGCCGATGGTGTTCGCCTCCATGACGAGGGCGACCGGGTCGCTGTACTCGACGCCGTTGATCGCGACCGGACGACCGGACTCGAAGGTGACGGTGACGTCTTCGGTCTCGATCGCGACGGAGGGGTCCCAGAACTTCACGCCCATGATCGGGTCGACGGTCTCGAGCGAGACGTCCAGGTGCTCGAGCGTCTTCGCCTCGTGCGTCGCGCCCCAGATGTTGGCGTCGGTCGAGTAGGCCTTCTCGGCGGAGTCGCGGTACGGGAAGTCGCGCGCGACCAGCCAGTCGCTCATCTCCTTGCGGCCGCCCAGCTCGGTGACGAAGTCGGCGTCGAGCCACGGCTTGTAGATGCGCAGACGCGGGTTGGCGAGCAGGCCGTAGCGGTAGAACCGCTCGATGTCGTTGCCCTTGTAGGTGGAGCCATCGCCCCAGATGTCGACGCCGTCCTCCTTCATGGCGCGCACCAGCATGGTGCCGGTGACGGCGCGACCGAGGGGCGTCGTGTTGAAGTAGGTCTTGCCGCCGGAGCGGATGTGGAACGCGCCGCAGGAGAGGGCGACGAAGCCCTCTTCGACCAGGGCGGTCTTGCAGTCGATCAGGCGCGACGCCTCCGCGCCGTACTCCAGCGCGCGGCCGGGGATCGATTCGATGTCGTCTTCGTCGTACTGGCCGAGGTCGCCCGTGTACGTGAAGGGCACGGCGCCCTTCTCGCGCATCCACGCGACGGCGACGGAGGTGTCGAGTCCTCCGGAGAAGGCGATGCCGACGCGCTCGCCGACGGGCAGGGACTGGAGGACCTTGGACATGGCTCCCAGTCTATCCGCGGGCGGCGTGTCGCCCTGTCCCGCATGACGGTGGGGATGCCGCCCTCAGGCGAGGAGGACCTCCACCCGGAGCGCGGCATACGTGCCCAGGGCGCGACGGTCGCACGTGAGTAGTGGGACGGCGGATTCCCGTGCGGCCAGGCCCACGAGTCCGTCGTACACCGAGCCCCCTGCGATGCCCGCCTCGGCGAAGGTGGTGATCGCAGCCGCCGCCGTCGTCGGCGAAAGCGGTGCGGAGGCGGGGAACGACCGGTCGATGATCTCCTGCGCGCGACCGGGGCTGACGCGCGCGGCGCCCGGCAGGCGCGTCAGCACCGAGTACGTCTCGACGGCCGCATGCCCGGCGAGCCCGATGACGCGACCGTGGGTGAGCTCGAGCATCCGTTCGTGTGCCGGGTGCCGGTCATGGACCAGCGCGATCGCGGCACTGGTGTCGAGGAGGAGATCAGCGCTGATCGGCAAGTCGGAGCTCCCGGATCTCGTCCACAGTGAGTGTCGGGCCGCCTGTGATGACGAGACGGCCATCCTTCTCGATGAGGTTGTCCGGAGCGTCGATCTCGATCCGGATGCCGTTGCCGTCGAGGAGGAGATCGACCGGGCCGGGGATCAATCCGACGCGCTCACGGAGCGCGGCCGGGATCACGATCCGCCCTGCCTTGTCCATGGTTGCTCTCATGCCATGACCGTACCATTCGAATGGTGGCAAACGAGTGCTTCATATCGGCGGCGGACGCGCAGGCAGCGTCAGTCGTCTCGTCCTCTCCTCGGCCGCTGGAGGCGAAAACGGAGGAGTGGCGGGCGCGGGGCGGCGTGTCGAGGCGCGACTCGCCGACGGACGCACGACACGTCTCCGTTTTGGCCGAAGTCGGAGCGGCGGGGAGGCCCCAGAGGTGCAAGAGTGGGCCGACGGAGGTCGGACATGGCGGACATGGGTGGAGCAATCCTGTGGGGTGCGGTCGCGGCGGCACCGCTGTTCATCGGTGCGGTGCTCGCGCTGCTCCGGAAGTGGCCGCCGCGGTGGCTCGGTATCGTCCTGGGCTTCGGCGCGGGCGCGCTGATGGCGTCGATCGCGTTCGAGCTCTGGGAGGAGGGGCTGGATCTCGCCGGCCCCATCCCCCTGGTGATCGGTGTCGCGGCCGGAGCGATCAGCTACTACATCGCCGATCGCATCCTCGACGCCCGTGCCGCGAAGACCAAGGCCGAGGCGGGCGGCGGCCAGCTCGCGGTCGGAGCGCTGCTCGACGGCATCCCGGAGCAGCTCGTGCTCGGGATCGGCCTCGCCTCGGGGGAGCCGGTCAGCATCGCGCTCGTGGTCGCCATCCTGGTGTCGAACCTTCCCGAATCGATCGGCTCGGCCGCTGACCTGCTCGAAGGCGGGATGGCGAAGTCCCGGGTGCTCCTGCTGTGGGCGGGCGTCGCCGTGATCTGCGCGCTCGCGACGGTTGCCGGATTCGGGCTGGCGAGCGTGACCGGGGATGACTTCCGCTCGGCGGCGAGCGGCTTCGCGGCCGGTGCGCTGTTGGTGATGCTCGTGGACTCGATGATCCCCGAGGCGCAGTCGAAGGCGAAGGAGTCCACGGGCCTCGCGACCGTGCTGGGGTTCGCGCTCGCCGCAGGGCTGGCCCTGGCGAGCTGACGACGCGCGGCGAACACCCCGCCGCCGGCGATCAGGTCTCTCCGTGCTCCTGGTCTCGACGGACGATGCGCCCCGTGATGTGCTCGATGTGGAACGCCAGGGGGAGGTCCCGTTCGCTCCCGGCCCACGGGGTCACGCGAGCTCCGGCGCCGGCCGCCTTCTCCTCGGGCACCCGGGACAGCGGCCCGTGCATCAGGACGCTCCAGGCGGTGCTGCCGAGGGGGTCGTGATAGTCCACCTCGAACGAGACGTCCGCCGGCTCGTGCGTCAGCTCGGCCAGCAGTCCCTCGGGCGCGGTGCGGAGAAGCAGGTCGTGGCCGGAGACGACGTAGTTCACGGGCAGGATCTGCACGCGGCCGTCGTGCACGAAACCGATGCGGCCGATCGTGGTGGTGCGCAGCAACTCGGCGGACTGCTGTTCATCGAGAACTCGGATCATCCGCGCCTTCCTTTCCCTGTGGCGCCAGGCTATCCACGGGGGGAAGCGTGTTCAAGGGACACCTCCACCGGGGAGGGAGGCACCCGCCACCCGGCGGACGGAATGCGTCGGATCGGCCTCGGGTGGCGGGTTATCCTCGGGTGTCGCGTGCGCGAGTCTGGCGAGACGCCGCCGCGACGGCGGCCGAGGACAAAGGAGTTCTGATGACGGACACGACCCTGGCACGACCGCCCTTCGATCCCGAGCTCGAAGCCGCGCTCGCCCTCGTCGGCGACCAGCTGCCACCCACGCTGACGCCCGAGATGATCCCGCTGCTCCGGCAGTCGCCCGTGAGCGGGGATGAGGAGATCTTCGCGGCGCTCGCGGAGCGGGGCTTCACGCGGCGGGACGTCACGATCGCCGGACACGAGGGCGATGAGATCGTCGTCTCCGTGATCGAGAAGGAAGGACGCACGGGCACCGGCCCCGGGTTCTTCCACACGCACGGCGGCGGCATGATCATCGGCAACCGCTGGCTCGGCGTGGTCGGATTTCTCGACTGGGCGGAGCGATTCAACGGAGTCATCGTCACGGTCGAATACCGACTCGCTCCGGAGTTCCCCGACCCCTATCCCGTCGAGGACTGCTACGCGGGGCTGCGGTGGACCGCGGAGCACGCCGACGAGCTCGGCATCGACACGTCGCGGCTGCTGATCGGCGGCGGCAGCGCCGGGGGCGGGCTGGCGGCGGGCACCGCCCTCCTCGCCCGTGACCGCAAGGGTCCTGAGCTGATCGGTCAGCTGCTCATCTACCCGATGCTCGACGATCGTGATGCGTCGGTGTCGACGCATCAGATCGATGGGATCGGCGTCTGGGACCGCGGCTCGAACGTCACCGGATGGTCGGCGCTCCTCGGCGACCGCAAGGGCACGGACGACGTGTCGATCTACGCGGCACCCGCCCGCGCCACCGACCTCTCCGGCCTCCCGCCCGCGTTCATCGACTGCGGCAGCGCCGAGGTGTTCCGCGACGAGGACGTCGCGTACGCCACGAAGCTGTGGGAAGCCGGCGTCCAGGCCGAACTGCACGTCTGGGCCGGAGGGTTCCACGGCTTCGACATGTTCGCCCCGCACGCCGCCGTCGCGCAGGCCATGCTCGCGGCCCGCGACAACTGGGTGAACCGCCTGCTCTCCTGAGTCCGGATTCCGTGCCCGGACCCCTCCCGTCGCACTCCCCGCCCGTTTCCGGCCCTCGGAGCGGCAGAGAGTGCGACGGGAGCACGGCACGTCGACCCCGTAGGGTGGAATCCCCGCGCGATGGAGCCCGACATGCAAGACCTGCTGGGGCGGCTCACCGCCCTCGACCCGGATGCCAGCGAGACGCTCAAGGTCGTCACGTACTTCGACGCCCTCGTGGCCCGTTCCGTCGGCGTCGAGAGCATGCTGCGGGGGGCCGCGGTGCTCAGCGGCGCGACCGCGGGACACCGCGACGGTCGGCAGATCGTGCGCGTGCGCGCGGACGGGGTGCGCATCGACCCCATCGAGCCGTCGCCCACCTGGCTCATCCGGGAGAGCGGCCCGGACGCCGTCGCCTGGATCGAGCGCGACGGCGATCCCCACACCAACGACGCGATGATCCTGGAACGGCTCAGCCTCGCGCTCGGCATCATCCGGGCTCGTCGCGCGGTGGGACCGGAGAGCGCCGTCGAACTGGCGATCAGCTCCTACGCCGGCGCCGACGAGAGGGCCGCCGCACTGCCGCGCCTTCGTCTCACCGACGAGACGCTGCGGATGGTCGCCTCTCCTCCTGACCCGGCACCCCTGCCGCAGCATCCGTCCACCGTGGTCGCCACCCGGCACGGACTCACGCGGGCGACGATCCTGGATGCCTCCACCGAGGCGCGGGACGCCTGGCCCGACGGTGCGGAGCTGCGGCTGGGCCTCGGAGTCGCCGGCACGGGAGAGCAGCTTCCGCGATCGTGGTCTTCCGCTCTGGTGGCGGTCCGGCTCACCGATCCCGCGGAACCGGTCGTCGATGCCGCCGACCTCGGAGGTCTCCTGCTCGTCGCGGAGGCCGCGGACGCCGGCCCCCTCCACCCGGATGCGGCCGCGCTCGCCGCGCTCGACGACCGAAGCCGGGAACTGCTCGACGCCGTCATCGAGGAGCAGAGCGTGCGGGCGGCGGCGGTGCGCCTGGGAAGACACCACTCCAGCGTGCAGGAGCGGATGGCGGCGCTCGTGGTGATTCTTGGCTACGACCCGCGGACCTCCCGCGGACACGCCCGCTACGTGCTCGCCCGGATGCTGCTGACCCTCAGCGCCTGAGGACCCTGCGCCTCGGCTACTCGTAGCCCGGGTAGTCCTGCAGCCGTGTCTCGAACTCCTCGCGATCGGCGTCGCTGAGCACCCCACTCGCGAGCACGAACAACTGAAGGCCCTCGAGCGGCTCCCCGGTGCGGGCCTGCTGCGCCTTGCGTGCCGCGAGGAATCCGCCGTCCTGATCGTTCGAGAGGTCGTGGATGTCGGCGTAGAAGCGCAGCGGATCCGGGTAGTTCTCGGTGTAGTACTCCCACGTGTGCTGCGAGCGGGGGTCGTCGCTGCCGTACAGCTTCGTGATCATCCCCGGGTCGATGCCGGAGATGGCGGGGTCGTTGAACGAGTACAGCTCCCACAGCCCGTGTTCGATGACCACCTCGTTGATGACGGCCATCACCGCGTACTTGCGATCGTCGTCCTGGATCGGCTGCTCGGTGGCCCAGCCCTGAGAGGTGTACTCCACCAGCATCGACTCCCCGCCGTACCCGTTGCGCTCCGGCCGCAGGTCTTCGTCGCCCACCGCGACCCAGGTGTACCCGAACTCGTCGGTGAGCCGCGCACGGATGTCGGCGAAGAGCGACTCCGACTGTGCGCGCACGTCTTCCAGGGACTGCTGTGCAAGCGTCTGCTGCGGATCCGTGCCCTTGATCCCGGGATACGCCTCCGCGTGCTTCTGCTCGGCGGACTTCATGCCCTCGTAGTTGCCGGAGGCCGACGTCTGCAGGGCGCTCATCCCGCCGACGGTGGCGACGTTGAACAGGATCGTGACGACCAGGGCGATCGCCCCCAGCAGGCGTCCCCGCGGTGAGAGCAGAGCGGCGATGACCGTGGCGACCACGACGAGCTGAGCGGTCACCATCGTGACGCTGTAGAGGATGTCGGTGCTGCCGGCCAGCAGTGTGCCCAGCAGCGTCAGGGCGAACAGGACCGCCACGGTGAGGGCCGTCCACCCGAGAGCGTTGGCGGGCTTCTTCGGCTCCTCCTCGACGGAGACGGAGACCGCGGCAGGGGGGGAGGGCACGAAGGCCTCGCGGCGTGCGCCGCGGTACCCGCCGGGAGGGGGAACCGGGGGCGCACCTTCGGTCCCCGCGAGGTAGCGGGCCCTCTGCTTCTCGTGATCCATCACCACGGCTTTTCCGTTCCCGACCCGCCGGGATCCTCGCCCAGCTGCTGGTCGCGCTCCTGGGCGCCCTGCTCGAGCTTGTCCTGAAGGTCCTGCAGCTTGTCCTCGGACGGCTGCTCGTCCTCGTTCGGCTGCGGAGGCGGGGGCTGCTGCTGATCTTGCTCCTGCTGCTTCTGCTTCAGGCGGTCCTCGGTGCTGTCGAGCGTGTCGGACATGTCGCGCTGAGGATCGGACGACTGCTCCTGAGCCTCCTCGCTGTGACACTCCTCCGGCGTCTCGGCCGTGATCGTCAGGGCTTCACCGTAGAGCTGGGCCGCGGTCGCGCCATCGCCGCCGGCGCGGGCGGCGTCGCCCATGCGCTCCACGACGAGAGCCAGGTTGATCCGCACCCCGCACACTTCGAGCCCGGTGGCCAGGCGGAGCGCCTCTTCGAGCTCCGCCCTCGCCTGCGGCAGCTGTTCGGCCGCTCCGAGCGCCGTGCCGATGTTGAAGGGGGCCTTGTACGGCTCGAACCAGTTGAGGAAGCTCTGTCCGCGCGCCGCCGCCTCCGAGCCCGCGAAGTCGTCGACCACGTAGGCGGTGATCGCCTGGTGCGCGAACGCGTACATGCTCAGCAGCTTGCCCACGAAGAACAGTGCGGCGAGAGTGAGCGGAAGGGTGCCGATGGCGACCCATCGACGGACGCGGCGGCGTCGCCGATTCGACCGCAGGAGTGCGGCGGCGGCATCGTTCGTCATCGTCACGAGGTGCCTCCCGGTTGCCGGGGGGATTCCCGGGGCGCGCGCAGTCGCCGCAGCTGTGCGATCAGCATCGTGGCGCGCGCGAGCTCGACGCCGAGGATGAGGAGGATGACGAGCGCCGCGACCCAGTACAGCTCGATGGCGTTGCCGACCTCTCCGGACTCGGCGTAGTCGGTCGTCGTCGACGGCGCCTCGGGCAGTACGGCTTCGGTGTCCGCGGTCCGACGCTGGTAGTCCACCCCGAGCTGGTCGGCGATCCTCTCCAGGTTCCCTTCCTCGATCACGGAGAGGGCGTCGGACCCCTGGTATTGGATATAGCCGGTCCCGCTGTCCGAGAGCTCGCCCGTTGTGATGCGCATCGGTCCGCCCTCGGTCGTGCCGTAGCCGAAGACGCCGCCCGCATCGGTGTACTTCTCGCTCGCGCTGAACGACTCCGGCGGGGTATCGACGGTCTGCTCGCCGTCACCGAAGTAGAAGACCATCCGCGACCGGTCGGGTGAGGATTGGGCCGCCGAGGTGAGTGTCTCCGCGAGCAGCGGCGCGGCGATGCCGATCGAACTCCCGCGCGACTGGCTGGTGACCTCGGGGCGCAGCACGTCCAGCGAGCCCAGGAGGGCCGTCGTGTCGGTGGTGAGGGGCATCCGCAACTCGGCGGCGGCATCCGAGGTGATCAGGGCGAAGCGCGCGCCCGGGTACTCCTCGACCAGCGCGCGCACGTCGTCGCGGATGCCGTCGAGTCGAGGTTCCCCGTCGCCCCAGTCCTCGGCGACGATGCTCGCCGTGGTGTCGACGACGAGCACGATGTCGGTGTCGGTCGCGAGCGTCTGGGTGGCGCCGCCCGGGATGCCGGGGCGCAGCAGCATCACGACGCAGGCGAGCACCAGCACCAGGCGCATGGCCCACAGGGCGCGGTGTCCGGCGAGGGAGCCCGGTGCGGACGAGGCAGCAGCCGTCGCCTTCGCCGGTCGCACCAGGATCCACACGACCAGGGCGATGATCGGGAGGCAGATCAGGGCGATCAGCAACGGAGCGAGTACGGGATGGAAGATCACAGTCGCACCCTCCACAGCACCACGACGAAGGCGAGGAGGCAGATCGAGAGCAGAGCGATCCAGAGGTCGGGGGTGTCGGTCCAGACCACCTGCGCCTCTCCCCGCAGCTCGGTGGCCTCCTGCTCCTGCACCTGGGTGACGATGTCGGAGACGGTCGTCGTGTCGCGCAGGCCGAATGCGGCGCCACCGGTGGCTTCGGCGGCGGCCGTGAGCTCCGCGCTCACCGCCGCGTCCTTTCCCTGCACCGGGTTCAGGGCGAACACGCGTACGCCCTTCGACGCCGCGTAGGCAGCCGCCTCGTCGAGCGTGACGATCGAGGCGCCGTTGATCTCGTTGTCGGTGGCGAAGATCACCGAGCGCGAGCGGTCGTCGTCCGGGTGGTCGAAGCCCATCGTGCAGGCGGCGAGGCCGTCGCCGATCAGCGAGGCGCCGTCGCCGTTGAGTGTGCCGAGCCAGTGCTCCGGGACCCGGTCGCCGTAGTCGAAGCTCCGGGTCATGCTCTCGAGATGCTCGCGGATGAAGTCGTAGTCGTCGGTGAGCGGGAAGATCTGCACCGGTGAGCTGTTGAAGATCGTCAGCCCGATCCGCTCACCTTCGAAGCCGTCCAGCAGCTCGTCGAACACGGTCAGCACTTCGACGTCGACCTCGGTCATGGATCCGGAGACATCGAGGCACAGCATGATGTCGCGGCTCGTGTTTATCGGTTGGACGGTCTGCGCCGACATCGGTCGAGCGGACACCACCCCCGCCACGAGCGCCGTGACGGCGCCCAGGGCGAGGATGCCCGAGAGCGCCACCGCCCGCCGCGCCAGCGCCTGACGGAAGGTGGGCAGCGTGCGGAGCCGTTCGGCGCGGGCGATCCGGGCCGTGTCCGCCGCGCGACCACGGCTGCTCCGGCGCAGACCGAGGACGAGGCCGATCGCCACCGCGATCAGCACGACCGCCGCGGCGGCGAAAAGCACCCAGGGATTCGCTAGTGCCATGAGCGCACCACCGTCCGGGCGGCCTCGGCACCGGCGACCGGATCGATCGCCGGTCCCTGCCGGAAGATGCTCGGGTAGTAGTGCCTGCCCATCGCATCGATGAGCGCGGGATGGACGCCCCGTGCCACGAGGTCATCGAGCGCGAGGACGGGAGCCTCCAAGCCGCTGTACTCGTTGACGAACGTCCGCACGACGCGACTGAGCTCGAGGTTCGCCTGCCGCGGGGAGAGGCGGCGCTCGCGGTAGTCGGTCTCGATCTGCTGGATGCGCGTCAGGTACTCGGTGCGCAGCTGCGAGAGCACGTCGACGATCAGCGGTGCCTGTCCGGCATTCTGCTCGCCGACGGACAGGGTGCGCCGGGGGCGAGTGAGGAGGATCAGGAGCCAGGCCCCCGCGATCAGCAGGAGCAGGATGCCGATCGCGAGCAGCATCCATCCCCAGCCGTACTGTGCGGGCGGGTAGAGCTCGTCAGAGCCGGGCATTCGACCTCCGATCCAGCAGCTGCAGGAGCTGCGTGACGGCGTCGTCCTGCCCGTCCAGGGAGGCGTGGCTGATCTCCATCCGCGTGAGGAGCTCGGCGAGGTGCGCGGCGTCGGCGTCGCGCTGTGCGGTCAGCTCTCGCACGATGCCACGGTCGCCCTGCACGAAGTCCGGCACCTGCCAGCGGCTGTCCACGTCGCTGCGGATGCGCCCGGTCGCGTGGTCGAGCACGGGGTCGGCGTCGCGCACGGTGAGCCACAGGACGTCGTGCTGCACGCGCAGGCGCCGCAGCATCCGTTCGGTCTCGCTCGTCACCGGGGCCTCATCGGTGACGACGACCACGATCATTCGGCGCGAGATCGTGCGCGTGATGAACGACAGCAGTGCATCCCGGTCGCTCGGCGCGGAGCTCTCGTCGATCGCGCGGTCGATCGTTCGCAGGGCATGTTCGAGCGCCCCCTCGCTGCGGCCCGGCGCGAGCCGACGCACCTTCGCGGAGTCGCCGTAGACCGTCGTGAAATCGTCGCCGTGGCGCAGCGTCAGCACGCCGAGCATCCCCGTGGCGAGGATCGCCAGCTCCTTCTTCGAGCGTTCGTCGGCGGCGAGGGCCGACATCGAGCGGCCGGTGTCGACGGCGAACAACACGGTGTGCATCCGTGTGGCGCGCGAGCGCTTGACCAGGGGAGTGCCCAGCCGCGCGGTCGCCCGCCAGTCGATGTCGCGCACCTGATCGCCGTACTCGTACTTGCGCAGGTCTTCGAAGTCGAGGCTCCGCCCGTGCAGCAGCGACGCGTAGGCGCCGTCCAGCGCGTGCAGCGACTTGCGCGTCGAGTGGATGAAGAGCTTGCTCTTCACCTGCGTGATCAGGCTGGCCATGAACGGGTCAGGGAGTGGGGACCGACGCGAAGATCTGGTCGATGATCTCCTCGCTGCGGATGCCCTCGGCGTCGGCCTCGAACGTCAGGAGCACGCGGTGGCGGAGCACGAGGTGCCGCAGCTCGCGGATGTCTTCGGGCAGCACATGTGCGCGCCCCTTGAGCAGAGCCAGCGCCCGCGAAGCCTGCAGGAACGCGATGCTCGCCCGGGGGCTCGCGCCGTACTTGATGAAGCGCGCGCGCTCCTCGCCGATGTACGGCGCCGGGTTCCTGGTGACGTAGGCGATGGACACGATGTAGTTCCGGATCGCGGGGTCGACGTAGATGCGGCTCGCGACGTCCTGCAGCAGGTGCACGTCGTCGAGGCTGACCGTGCTGCTCACGTGGCGGTCGGGGTCGAGCACACCGGAGTCGATGCGGCTGAGGACCTCGAGCTCTTCGGCGGGGCTCGGGTACTCGACGATCTCCTTGAGCAGGAAGCGGTCCATCTGCGCCTCGGGCAGCTCGTAGGTGCCCTCCTGCTCGATCGGGTTCTGCGTCGCGATCACGAGGAACGGCTTCGGCAGGTGGTGGACCTCGCCGCCGATGGTCGTCTGGTGCTCCTGCATCGCTTCGAGCATGGCGCTCTGGGTCTTGGCGCTGGAGCGGTTGATCTCGTCGAGCAGCACGAAGTTCGCGTGCACCGGACCGAGCACGGTGCGGAAGGAGCCCGTCGCCGCGTCGTAGATCTGGTTGCCGGTGATGTCGCTGGGGAGCAGGTCGGGCGTGCACTGGATGCGCTTGAACTGCGCTTTCACGGTGTCGGCGAGAGTGCTGGCGGCCGTGGTCTTCGCCAGGCCGGGAACGCTCTCCAGCAGGATGTGACCGCCGGCGATGAGGGAGACGAGGAGGCTCGTGCGCAGCCGATCCTGGCCGACCATCTTGGCGGAGTAGGAGTCGGAGATGATCCGCAGCACCTCGGCGGCTCTCCTGAGCTCGGCGTCGGTCGGCGCGGCCTTCGTCGCTGCGGGTGCGGCAGGGGCGGCGGACGGGGCAGACGCCGGGGCCGGTGCCGGCGGTGCAGGGGCCTGCGCGGGGGCGGGCGGAGGCGGCGGTGCGGCGATCGTCCGCGGGTCGGGCGTGGAGGACTCGGTCATCTGTAGGCTCCCTCGTTCAGGGACGCGCGTCGCGGCCATCCCCCGCGCACCAGCGTAATCGCTGTGTCCACCTGCATGACCGGATGACGGATGCAGGACGACCCGCCGGGCCCAGGTCATGCATCCGTCCCAGGATCCTGCAGGTGGCGGGCAGGCGCGACCCCGGGTGCCGGTGGCGGACACTGCTAACGTCGAAGAGCAGCCGCTTTCCGGGCAGGTCGAGCTTCTCCGCTCCCACCGGGACAGAACTGTTCCTCGCTCGGAAGCGGCCGTGCCGATACATGACTGAAGAGTATGAGGACAATACGTGACGAGTAGAGAACGAGTAGCGATCATCGGAGCCGGACCCTCGGGGATGGCGCAGCTGAGGGCCTTCGAGTCCGCCGCCCGTGCGGGAGCCGACATCCCCGAGCTGGTCTGCTTCGAGAAGCAGGCCGACTGGGGCGGGCAGTGGAACTTCACCTGGCGCACCGGACTGGACGAGTTCGGCGAGCCGGTGCATTCGAGCATGTACCGCAACCTGTGGTCGAACGGCCCGAAGGAGGCGCTGGAGTTCGCGGACTACAGCTTCGACGAGCACTTCGGTCGCCCGATCTCCTCCTACCCGCCGCGCCCGGTGCTGTGGGACTACATCGCGGGTCGCCTGGAGAAGACCGACGTGCGCGACCTGATCCGCTTCCAGACCGTGGTCCGCTGGGTGGAGTTCGACGACGAGCGCGAGGTCTTCACCCTCACCAGCGAGCACCTGCACTCCGGCGAATCGTCCGTGGAGGAGTTCGACCGCGTGATCGTCGCGAGCGGACACTTCTCCTTCCCGAACGTGCCGGAGTTCCCCGGTATCGAGACGTTCCCGGGGTACATCAGCCATGCCCATGACTTCCGAGGCGCCGAAGCCTTCGAAGACAAGGATGTGCTGGTGATCGGTGCGAGCTACTCCGCGGAGGACATCGGCAGCCAGGCGTTCAAGATGGGGGCCCGTTCGGTGACGGCGAGCTTCCGCTCCGCGCCGATGGGGTACGACTGGCCCGAGGGCATCGAGGAGCGGCCGGTCCTCGAACGCTTCGAGGGCAGCACCGCGTTCTTCGCCGACGGCACCTCGAAGCAGGTCGACGCGGTCATCCTCTGCACCGGGTACCTGCACAAGTACCCGTTCCTGCCGGACGACCTCGCCCTCTCCTCGCCGAACAACGTGTACCCCGACGGGCTGTACCGCGGAGTGCTCTGGCAGGGCAATCCGCGCCTGGCCTACCTCGGCGCGCAGGACCAGTGGTTCACGTTCAACATGTTCGATGCGCAGGCCTGGTACGTGCGTGACCTGATCCTCGGTCGTCTGCCCCTGCCCGACGAGCAGGAGCGGGCGGCATCGATCGCCGAGTGGCGCACGCGCTTCGGGCAGATCGATTCGGCCGCGGCGGAGATCCGCTTCCAGGCGGACTACATCCGCGATCTGCTGCAGCTCACGGACTACCCGGAGTTCGACATCGACCGGGTGGTCGAGATCTTCCTCGCGTGGAAGCGCGACAAGAAGGACGACATCATGGGCTACCGCGACCGCACGTACGAGTCGGTCATGACCGGCACCCTCGCGGTCGTGCATCACACGCCGTGGCTGGAAGAGCTCGACGACTCGCTCGAGCGCTACCTCGACGTGGACCCGGATGCCACCGAGACGGCGCGGATCATCGAGGGTCAGCCTCGCGACGACGATCGTGAGGCGCTCGCCACCACCTGAGTCTCTGTTGACGCCTCCGCCCCTCCGCCCACTCCGGGTGCGAGGGGCGGAGGCGTCAGAGGCAGGTCAGGAGTCGATCGGGGTGGTGCCGCGGCGCCTGCCGATCCAGACGACGCCGGCGGCCACGGCGATGATCGCGATCGCGATGCCGACGATGTAGGCGGAGACCCCGAGGTAGCCGCCCGGGACGGTGTGCGGGTTCAGAAAGGGATACGGGTACCAGTAGGGCTGCCCGGTCGCCGGCGAGATCACCAGGTTCGCGCGGATCATCGTGTACGCGACCCACACGAGGGGGAAGACGGCGGTGGCCCCCACGGCGCTCCAGCCCAGCGCGCGGCGTCGTGGCGCGAAGAGCAGATCGAGGAGCATGATCAGCGGCACGATCACGTGCAGCACCTCGTTGGACCAGGGGACCGTCGCCCCCTGCGGCAGCTCGATCCCGCGGAGCAGTGTGTTGTAGACGATCCCTGTGACGATGGCGTAGGTGCTCGCGCAGACCAGGATCAGAGCGAGCCAGCGCGGTTCGGGGCTCGTGGTCTTCCGGTTGAGGATGCCCCAGAGGCCCCCGATGACGAGCGCGACGGCTGCGAGGACGTTGGAGAGGATCGTGAAGAAGCTGAAGAAGTTCACGATCACCGTGGGGAGGTGAGAGCCCCACTCGGTCTCCGAGAGCATGGCGATCTCGAGCGTCCGCACCAGTTGGGCGACGATGGCAGCCACCGCGAGAACAGATGCCGCGAGTCGCGCGTAGGGCCACCAGGTCGTCATTTCGCCTCCGGTCGTAACTGTAGTCACTCGCCCCGGCGGTTCTCGGCATCAGGTGCGGCGACGCCACCGCAGTCGCGTGATGAGGACGCCGAGCAGGCAGAGGGCTCCACCGAGGAACATCAGCGGCGTCGGCACCTCGCCGAGGATCGCCCACGACATCAGGATCGCGATCGCGGGCACGACGTAGGTGGTGGCGGAGGTCTGTCCCGCGGTGCTGCGCTGCAGGACGTAGGCCCAGGTGGTGAAGGCGATCGCCGTGGGGAAGATGCCGAGGTAGACGACCCACAGCGTCGCGTCCAGCGGTGCGGTCTGCAGGGAGTCGATGAGGCTGCCGACCCAGGGCAGTAGCGCGACGGTGCCGACGCCCGCACCGAGCCAGGTCAGGGTGGTCGGATCGACGCCGGAGGTGAGCAGGCGCTTCTGCACGAGCGTGCACCCGGCGTACATGACGGCTGCGAGCAGGGCGAGCAACAGACCGGTGATGTCAGGGCCGGCGCTGGTGGAGGAGTTCATGCCGATCAGCACGACCCCGAGGAACGCGATCGGGGCGCCGATGATGAGTGGCTTCGGGAAGCCTTCGCGGAGGAAGAGTCCGCTGAAGACGACGACCATGAGCGGCGCGAGGTTCACCACCATCGCGGCCGTCCCCGCATCGAGTGTCAACTCAGCGCTGTTGAGGGCCAGGTTGTAGACGCAGAACCAGCCGATGCCCCACACCGCCACGAGGAGCCAGTGGCGACGGGCGGGGATGCGGATCCCGTGCCGCACGGCGATGATCGTCAGCACCACGGTGCCGACCGCCATCCGCAGCAGCGCCAGAGCGCCCGGGTCATAGTGAGGGCCCGCACCACGGATGCCGATGAACGCCGAGGCCCACAGCACCACCGTGACCAGCGCGGCGACGAGCACGAGCGCGCCCTGACTCTTCGGCGCCTCGGCGTTCGTGCGGATACCGGGCTCGCCGGATGCTGCTCGTGACATCCTTCGATCCTGGCAGGGGCTTCCGACACCGGACGAGCCGCCGGAGCGCCATGATCCGCACGTTTTCCGCCACCCCCGCCCTGCCCCTGCCCTGCCCCGCCCCTGCCCCCCCCCCCGCCCCTGCAGAGTGCGATATGTCACCTTCAGACGCCTCCGGAGGTGACATATCGCACTCGGAGGGCGGGCCGAGAGGCTCCCGATAGGATGGGACGGCCCGAAGAGGGCCAGCTCATCGGCCGGTGCAAACCCGGCGAAAGCCAGGGGGTTACCCATGCCAGGAATCGTTATCGTCGGCGTGCAGTGGGGCGACGAAGGAAAGGGCAAGGCCACCGATCTGCTCGGTGAGCGCACCGACTGGGTGGTGAAGTTCAACGGCGGTAACAACGCCGGGCACACCGTCGTCGTGGGAGACGAGAAGTACGCGCTGCACCTGCTGCCCTCCGGCATCCTCTCTCCGGGCGTGACCCCCGTGATCGGCAACGGCGTCGTCGTCGACCTCGAGGTCCTGTTCTTCGAGCTGGAGGCGCTCGCCGCCCGGGGCATCGACGTCTCGCGTCTCAAGGTCAGCGCCAACGCGCACATCATCACGCAGTACCACCGCACGCTCGACAAGGTCACCGAGCGTTTCCTCGGCAAGCGGATGATCGGCACCACCGGTCGAGGCATCGGTCCGGCCTACGCCGACAAGATCAACCGCGTCGGTATCCGTGTGCAGGACATCTTCGACGAGAACATCCTGCGCCAGAAGGTCGAAGGCGCTCTGGATCAGAAGAACCACCTGCTGGTGAAGATCTTCAACCGTCGCGCGATCACCGCCGACGAGGTCGTCGATGATCTGCTGTCGTACGCGGACCGCCTGCGCCCCCTTGTCGCCGACACGGGCTACCTGATCGCGGAGGCCCTCGATCGTGGCGAAGTCGTCGTGTTCGAAGGCGGTCAGGCCACGATGCTCGACATCGACCACGGCACCTATCCGTTCGTGACCTCGTCGTCGGCGACCGCCGGCGGAGCCGCGACGGGTGCGGGCGTCGGCCCCGGTGCGCTCGACCGCATCGTCGGTATCGTCAAGGCGTACACGACCCGCGTCGGATCGGGCCCCTTCCCGACAGAACTCTTCGACGAGCAGGGCGACTGGCTGCGCAAGCAGGGCTTCGAGTTCGGCACCACCACCGGGCGTCCGCGTCGGGTCGGCTGGTACGACGCGCCCATCACCCGGTACGCGACGCGCATCAACGGCATCACCGACCTCGTGCTCACCAAGCTCGACATCCTGACCGGACTCGACGAGATCCCGGTGTGCGTCGCCTACGACGTCGATGGCGAGCGTTTCGATGAGGTGCCCGTCAACCAGACCGACTTCCACCACGCGAAGCCGATCCTGGAGTACTTCCCGGGTTGGAACGAGGACATCTCCGTCGCCCGCACTTTCGAGGATCTGCCGCAGAACGCACAGGACTACGTGCTGGCGCTTGAGAAGATGAGCAACACCCGCATCTCGGTGATCGGTGTCGGCCCCGAGCGCGACCAGGTCATCGTCCGCCACGACCTGCTCGACTGATCCGGCCTGTCGTGACGCGATTCTGGCTCGGCGGCTACGGCCCCGGCATGGACGGTTCTGCCGACGGCATCGGTCTGCTCGCGGGGGATGCAGGCCGGGAGGCCACCACGCTCGCGTACCGGGGCGTGGTCGCAGAGGCCCCTTCGCCGTCGTGGCTGGCGCAGCATCCGACGCTCGACGTCGTCTACGCGGCGCTCGAGGGCGACTCCGCCGTGCAGGCGTTCGTGCGTACGGGGGACGGCGCCCTCTCCCCGATGGGTGCACCGGCGGCGGTGGGCCGGTACGTGTGTCACGTCGCGGTCGCTGCGGACGGCTCTGCTCTGGTCGCCAGTTGCTACGGCGACGGCCGCGTGGTGCGGCTCGGCCTCGATGCGGACGGGCGGATCGTCCCCGCACGGCCGGATGCGGCGGCGGAACTCCGCGCGGCACTGTTCGGCGACGACACGGATCCCGCCGACACGCCAGATGTCGGACGCCCTAGCGCCTTCCGTCCGACATCTGGCGTGTCGGCCCCCGGGGTGCCGCCCACTCCCGGTGACGGCATCGCCGCGGTCGACCCGTACGGGGTGGGCGGTGACCGTGTCTCGCACGCGCATGCCGCCGTGTTCCTTCCCGACGGGCGCATCGCCACGACCGACCTCGGGTTCGACCTCGTGCGGTTCTGGCGGCAGGTCGGCAGCGGGCTCGTGCTCGACCACGAGGTCGTGCTGCCACTCGGCACCGGGCCGCGGCACATGGTGCTGCACCCCAGCGGGCACCTGCACGTGGTGACCGAGTACTCGTGCGAGGTGTTCACGCTCGCCGAGGCGTCCGACCGCACGTGGAGCGTCGTGTCGTCGACGCTGTCGAGTCCGATCGCCCAGGTGGGCACAGACTTCCCCGCCGAGCTCGCCCGCAGCCGCGACGGACACTTCCTCTACACGGCCCTGCGCGGAAGCAACACGATCGCGGTCCTGCGCGTGCGCGGCGGGGGTGAGGCCCTGGAGTCCGTGGCGCTCGCCGACGCGGGGGTCGACTGGCCGCGCCACCACCTGGTGCATGAGGGCAAGTTGCTGGTCGCGGGGCAGCGCTCCGATACCATCACCCTGCTCGACCTCGATGAGCGCACGGGCGCGCCCCTCGGCATCCGCCATGAGGCGCAGGTGCCGACGCCGACGCATTTCCTTCCGGTGCGCTGAGACGATGCCGAGCGCCGTCGACCTCCTCTTCCCGGAGCTGACGTCACCGCGTTGACCGTCATGGAACCGAACGATGAGGGCGTGTGGCACACCCTCCATGAGGTCCTGCTCGGCGGCTGAACCCTCGGTGGCGATCCGGCGCTTGACCTCGACCTTACTTGAGGTTCTACGGTCATCATCATGACCTCGAAGACCGAGCAGGTGTCGACGCCGGGCGCGGCCGCACCTCGCATCTTGAGCCGTGACTACGTCTGGATCACGATCGGCGCCTGTGCGCTCGTGTTCCTCGGCGCGTTCGAATCCCTGGCGGTCACCACGGTGATGCCGACTGTGAGCGCCGATCTCGGCGGAGAACGGCTGTACGCGCTCGCTTTCGCCGGACCTCTCGCCACCGGGGTCATCGGCATGGTGCTCGCCGGGAATTGGGCGGATCGTCGCGGACCGGTCGCTCCGTTGTACACCTCGGTCGCCCTGTTCATCGTCGGACTGCTGATCGCCGGCCTCGCTCCGAGCATGGAGATCCTCGTCGCGGGGAGGTTCGCCCAGGGCCTCGGCAGCGGAGGGTTGATGGTGGCCCTGTACGTGGTGGTCGCCCGCGTCTACCCGAACGAGCTCCATCCGGCGATCTTCGCCGGCTTCGCCGCGGCCTGGGTCATCCCCTCACTGATCGGCCCGACGGTCGCGGGTGCCGTGACCGAACTCTGGAGCTGGCACTGGGTCTTCCTCGGCGTGGTCATCCTGGTGCTGGTGGCGTTGCTGATGGTCGTGCCCGCACTTCGCGGACTCGCGAACCACGGCGATGCGACGACTCCCTGGGCGTTCGGGCGACTCGGATGGTCGGTGCTCGCTGCCGTTGCTGTGCTCGCGCTGAATCTGGTCGGCGACATCCCCGGGTTCGGCTCTGCTCTCGCTGTCCTTGCTATCGTGGTCGCCCTCATCGCCGTGCGGCCGCTGGTCCCGCGCGGGACGTTTCGGGCGCGCCGAGGGCTTCCGTCCGTCATCCTCGTCCGGGGGGTCGCGGCCGCCGCGTTCTTCGGTGCGCAGGTCTACCTGCCCTACCTGCTCACCGATCGGTACGAACTGTCGCCGACTCTGGCAGGACTCGCGCTGACCGGCGGTGCGCTCGCGTGGTCCCTCGCCGCGACCGTCCAGGGGCGGCTGGGCGCGCGCCTCTCGAGCGCGACGGCCGTGCGGCTCGGGACGGGCCTCGTGTTCGCCGGCATCGTGCTGACCGTCGTGACTGCGGGCTTCCGAGGAGACGCTCTGCTGATTGCGCTCGCCTGGGTCATCGCGGGCATGGGAATGGGGTTGATGAGTCCGCGCACCAGTGCCCTCACGCTCGCGATGTCCACGCCGGAGAATCAGGGCTTCAACAGCGGTGCGATGACGGTCGCCGACTCGTTCGGCAGCGCCCTGGCCCTGGCCGTCACGGGCACACTGTTCACCGCGCTCACGGGCACCGACCCGTTCCTTGGCGTGTTCGTCCTGGCTGCGGTCGTGGCCTTCGCGGCGGCGGTCCTCTCCCCGAGGGTCCGTGTCGAATCCGCCGAAGACGAATCGCGGGAGCAGGGGGAGTCATGAGCCGGGACGTGACGAGTACCCGCTGGAGGATGCTGCGGGCCCACATGACGCCATCGCGTAACGGCGTCAGCGAGGGAAGGTCGTGTTGGTGACTCCGGGGTGGTGATTTGCGCGGGGGTAGCTACATCCGTACTCTGATGAACGGTGTTCAGGTGAACACCGTTCAGGAAGGATGAGCGATGACCGCATCGACCCGTGACTCCAGTGCGACCCTCGGTCGGGTGGCCGTGTTCGCCGCCCTCATCATCGTGCTGGGAACGGTTGTCGTGCCGCTCCCCGGCGGCGTGCCCATCACCGGGCAGACGCTCGGCGTCATGCTCGCGGGGCTTGTGCTCGGTCCCCGCGTCGCGCCCTGGTCGATCGCTCTGGTGCTGGCGCTCGCCGCGGTCGGACTCCCCGTGCTCGCAGGCGGACGCGGGGGCCTCGGCGTCTTCGTCGGACCGACCGTGGGCTACCTGATCGGCTGGATCGCCGGCGTCGTGGTGATCGGGTTGCTCATGCGCACCGGACGGTTCACCTGGTGGCGGTGCGCGGTGGCTGCTCTGGTCGGCGGCGTGCTCGTCGTCTACGCGTTCGGCATCCCGGTCCAGGCGCTCGTGACCGGAGTTCCGCTCGACCTCACCGCTCTGTCGAGCCTGGCCTTCCTCCCGGGCGACCTCATCAAGGTGACCGCGGCCACGCTGATCGTCGTCACCCTGCGCCGGGCGTATCCCCGCGCGTTCGCCGACTCCCGCCGGGGCCGGGAGCTCGTGACCGCCTGACTGCCTGACCGCCGCTTCCCTCCCGCGCCACGCCGGAGGGAACAACTCACCCGTGACTCGGCGTTGGTCTTGAGCGAGACTGGGCGACGGAACCGGCCGATGGAGAGGTGCCAGGCATGAACGCAGCGCAGAAGACCGACGAATACGACCTGATCGTGCTGGGCGGAGGTCCGGTGGGCGAGAACGTCGCCGACCGCGCCGTGCAGGGTGGACTCACCGCGATCATCGTGGAGAGCGAGCTCGTCGGAGGTGAGTGCTCCTACTGGGCGTGCATGCCGTCGAAGGCGCTGCTGCGGTCGGCGCAGGCGTTGCGGGCAGCGCAGCACGTGGCGGGCGCCTCTCAGGCGGTGACCGGGAAGCTCGATGTGCGGGCGGTCTTCGAACGACGCGACTCCTTCACCAGCAACTGGTCCGATGACGGACAGGTGAAGTGGCTCGACTCCGCCGGGATCGATCTGGCGCGCGGGCACGGCCGGCTGACGGGTGAGCGGGAGGTGACCGTGACGGATGCCGACGGCGCGACGCGAGTACTTCGCGCCCGGCATGCGGTGGCCATCAGCACCGGATCGGACGCCGTCATCCCGCCCATCGACGGGCTCCGTGAGTCCGCACCCTGGACGAGTCGAGAGGCGACCAGTGCCGAGGAGCTGCCGGAGAGCCTGGCCGTGATCGGCGGAGGCGTGGTCGCGGTCGAGATGGCCACGGCATACGCGGCACTCGGCTCGAAGGTCACCGTCATCGCCCGCAGCGGTCTGCTCGGGGGGATGGAGCCCTTCGCCGGGGAGCGGGTCGCGGCCGGTCTCAAGGAACTGGGCGTCGACGTGCGCACCGACACGGGAACGGCATCCGTGCACCGCGGCGCCGACGGCGTGACCGTGACGCTCGACGGCGGCGAGGAGATCATCGCGACCGAGGTGCTCGCCGCGACGGGTCGTTCGCCGCGCAGCGGAGACATCGGCCTCGACGTCGTGGGCCTGGAGCCCGGCCGCTGGATCGAGACGGACGACACCCTCCGGGTCCCCGGATCCGACTGGCTGTATGCGGTCGGTGACGTGAACGGGCGCGTGCTCCTCACCCACCAAGGCAAGTACCAGGCGAGGGCGGCAGGCGACGTCATCGTCGCGCGTGCCCAGGGCGACGATGTGGATGACAGCCCCTGGGGTCGTCACGTCGCGACCGCCGACCAGGCCGCCGTCCCGCAGGTCACGTTCTCGATCCCTGAGGTCGGCTCCGTCGGTCTGACCGAGGCGCAGGCGGTCGAGGCAGGAATCACCGTGAAGGCGATCGACTACGACCTGGGGTGGATCGCGGGGGCGAGCCTCTACGAAGACGGTTTCGAGGGGCAGGCGCGGCTCGTGATCGACACCGATCGCGATGTCGTGATCGGTGCGACCTTCGTCGGCCCCGAGGTGGCGGAACTCGTGCACGCCGCCACCGTGGCGATCGTCGGCGAGGTGCCGATCGCCCGTCTCTGGCATGCGGTGCCGTCGTACCCGACCGTCAGTGAGATCTGGTTGCGACTCCTGGAGGGCTACGGGCGCGATTCCGCCTGAGTCCGACCATCGTGGCGGGCAATCCGTTTTCGCGGGCAGGCCGAACAGATTCGGGATTGTTTCTCACATTGACGGCCCGCGCGCAACCCTCGAGCCCGATGTCCCCACCGTCTTATACGCTCGAACACACATCCGAGGAGGCAGGACCATGAAGGCTGTACTCGCAGGAACCGTCATCGCCGAGGCCGACGAGAGCGATCTCGCCCGCATCGAAGGGAACTGGTACTTCCCGCCCGCATCCATCACACCCGGGGTGCTCGTCGAGAGCCCCACGCCCTACACCTGTCCCTGGAAGGGCGCGGCTCAGTACTACTCCGTGCAGACCGACGGCGAGCTGCACACCGACTACGCCTGGTCGTATCCGACTCCTTATCCGTCGGCCTTCGATCGTGTCGGCAAAGACTTCTCCGGATTCGTGGCGTTCGATCCGCGCGTCGAGGTCGGCCCGTAACCACCAGAAGAGCCAAGACTCGTCCGCTCGCACATCGATCGACCGACTGGAGACCAGCCCATGATCGAGTTCCGCAACGTCACCAAACGGTTCCCCGGCGGTGCACTCGCCGTCGATGACTTCAGCCTCGTGCTGCCGTCACGCAAGACCACCGTGTTCGTCGGCTCGTCCGGCTGTGGCAAGACCACCCTGCTCCGCATGATCAACCGCATGGTCGAGCCCACCTCCGGCGACGTCGAGATCGACGGGGAGAGCGTGCTCGAAGGCGACCCGGTGGCTCTGCGCCGACGCATCGGCTACGTCATGCAGAACTCCGGGCTCATGCCGCACTTCACGGTCATCGACAACGTGGCCACGGTGCTTCGGCTGACCGGGGTGAAGCGGGCTGCGGCCCACCAGCGGGCGCGCGACCTGCTCGACACGGTCGGCCTCGACCAGGCGCTGGCCGAGCGCTACCCGAGCCAGCTCTCCGGCGGCCAGCAGCAGCGTGTGGGTGTCGCCCGCGGACTCGCCGCCGATCCGAACATCCTGCTCATGGACGAGCCCTTCGGCGCGGTCGACCCCATCGTGCGGGCCGACCTGCAACAGGAGACCCTGCGCCTGCAGAGCGAGCTCGACAAGACCGTCGTCTTCGTCACGCACGACATCGACGAGGCGTTCCTGCTCGGCGACCAGGTCGTCATCCTCGACAAGGGCGCGCGCATCGTGCAGGTCGGCAGTCCGAGCGAGATCATCGAGAACCCGGCGGACGACTTCGTCTCGGCGTTCATCGGCGCCGATCGCGGTCGCCGCGCCCTGCACCTCAAGCAGACGCCGCGGGGCACCGTGGTGGTTGACTCGGAGGGGCGCACCCAGGGCTCGATCGTCGACGTGCCCGATGCTGTCAGCGACGCGCTCCTGAGCGAGGAGAGCGTGACGAAGGGCGCTCCGTGAACTGGATCGTCGACAACGTCGGTCTCATCCTCGAGCTGACCGCCATCCACCTGCAGCAGAGCGCGATCGCGATTGTGGTCGGCTTCGTGCTGTCGGTGCCGCTCGGGTGGGTCGCCTGGCGCTATCAGCTGGTCAAAGGGCCGGTCATCGTCCTCACCGGTCTGCTCTACACGATCCCGTCGCTCGCACTGCTGATCCTCCTGCCGTCCGTCGCCGGGTATCCCGCCCGCAGCCCGATCAACCTCATCATCGGTCTGACCATCTACGCGGTCGCGATCCTGGTGCGTGCGGTCTCGGACGGCCTCGACTCGGTCGATCCGGCCATCCGGCAATCGGCCACGGCGATGGGCTACGGCGGGTTCCGCCGGTTCTGGACCGTCGACTTCCCGCTCGCCGGACCGGTCGTGCTCGCCGGACTGCGTGTGGCGGCCGTCAGCACGATCTCCCTCGCCACCGTCGGCATCCTGGTGGGCGTGACGAACCTCGGCTACCTGTTCGAGAACGGCCTGCAGCGCCGCATCCTCGCCGAGGTGTTCGCCGGCGTCATCGCGGTCGTGGTGATCGCCCTGGTGATCGACCTGCTGCTCCTGCTCCTCGGTCGCGCGCTGATGCCGTGGACGCGCGCCGCCAAGACACCGTCATCCGCACGACAGGCGGCCACGCTGAGGACCGCCGCATGAACGTGTTCACCGACGCCATCGCCTGGCTCTTCTCCCCCGACCGGTGGGAGGGGCCGTACTCGCTGCCGATCCTGTTCGGTCAGCACATGTACTACACGCTGATCTCGGTGCTGATCGCCGCCATCATCGCGGTGCCGATCGGATGGCTCATCGGACACACCGGCCGCGGCCGCGAGGTCGCTGTCGCTGTCTCCGGCGCGGCTCGCGCGATCCCGTCCTTCGGGCTCCTCGTGCTGCTCGTGCTGCTGCTCGGTGTGCTCCGCATCCCCGAAGCCGCGATCATCACGTTCGTGCTGCTGGCCATCCCCTCGCTCCTCGCTGGCGCCTACACCGGGCTCGAGGCCATCGACCGCCGTGTGCTCGACTCGGCGCGCGCGATGGGGATGACCGAGTGGCAGGTGTTCTGGAAGGTCGAGGTGCGCCTCGGGCTGCCCCTCCTGGTCGGTGGCATCCGCGCAGCCCTCCTGCAGGTGATCGCCACGGTCACGATCGCCGCCTACGTGAACCTCGGTGGTCTCGGCTGGCCGATCATCCAGGGCATCCCCCTGCGCAAGTTCGACCAGGTGCTCGGCGGTGCGATCCTCGTCGCCATCCTCGCGCTGGCGGTCGATCTGATCTTCGCCCTCCTCCAGCACGCCGCCGTCCCCGCCGGGGTGCGAGCGCCGACCACGACCCGCCGGTCGCGTACCGCTGCAGCCTCACCCGCGCCGGCCACCGCCTGACACGCTCACAACCCCTCACCGTCCCACAGCACCCATCCCGTTGTCCCAGAGAAGAGGAACTCCCCATGTTCACAGCACGTAAGTCACGACTCGCCCTCGCCGGTGGCGCCGCGCTCGCCGCGGTGCTCGTCCTCGGCGGGTGCGCCAGCAGCAACCCGCTCGACGCTCCGACTGATGACGCGGGCTCCGGCGGCGACACGATCGTCGTCGGCTCCCAGGCCTACTACTCGAACGAGATCATCGCCGAGATCTACGCGCAGGCCCTCGAAGGCGCGGGGTTCACGGTCGACAAGCAGTTCAACATCGGACAGCGCGACGCTTACATGCCCGACGTCGAGTCCGGCGCGATCGACGTGTTCCCGGAGTACACGGGCAACTTGCTCGAGTACCTCGACGACAGCGCGACCGCCACCAGCCCGGAAGACGTGTACGCCGCGCTGCAGGACGCGCTGCCCGACAGCCTGACCGCTCTGGACTACGCCGAGGCCTCGGACCAGGACACCTACACGGTGCTCAAGAGCTTCGCCGAGGAGAACGGCCTCACCTCGATCGGTGACCTCTCGAAGGTGACCACCCCGGTCACGATCGGTGCGGCACCGGAGTTCGAGCAGCGCCCGTACGGGCCCGCGGCCGCCAAGGAGGTCTACGGCGTCGACCTGGCGTTCTCGGCGACCGGCCCGACCACGCTGGAGTCGCTGCTGGCCGGCGAGATCCAGGTAGCGGACATCTACTCGGCCGATCCCGCGTTCCAGACCGAAGACATCGTCGCGCTCGAAGACCCGGAGAACATCATCTTGGCCTCGAACGTCGTGCCGATCGTCTCGAGCGACGTCGCCGACGAGGTCGCCGACGTGATCAACGCCATCAGCGCCAAGCTCACCGCCGAAGAGCTCGTCGGTCTGAACGTGCAGAGCACGGTCGACCAGAAGTCGGCGAGCGACATCGCCGAGGCCTGGCTGACCGACAACGACCTCATCTGAGTCGGATGACAGAAGCGCCCGGACCTTCAGGGGTCCGGGCGCTTCGTCGTACGGGCGAGGGTCAGATGCGGGCATCCTGTTTCGGCACCAGCACCTGCTTGATGATGATGAGGATCGAAGCGGTGACGGGCACGGCCACGAGCGCCCCGAGGAGGCCGAGCAGCGTGCCACCGGCGAGGGCGCCGATCACGACCAGCGACCCCGGGACCGCGACCGCCCGGTTCATCACTCGCGGCGTCAGCACGTAGGCCTCGATCTGCATGTAGATGAGGTAGATCGCTGCGAAAATCAGCGCCGCGATCGGGTTGGTGAAGAGCGCGAGCCCGGTGCCGATGATCCAGAACAGCACCGATCCGACCAGCGGGATCAGGGTGACACAGAAGGCGATCGCCGCCATCAGTGGCGGGAAGGGCAGACCCAGGATGGAGTAGAGGGTCAGGGCGAGGATCGCGTTGCAGAAGGCCAGCACGACCATCCCCATCACGTATCCGCCCACCGAGTCCGTGATCTGTTCGGTGATGTCGCTCGCACGAGCGCGGTCGCGGGCCGGTGCCAGACGCAGCAGACCCTGCTTCATGGCGGGCAGGGTCGCGAGGAAGTAGAGCGTGAGCACGAGCACGACGATGGCGCCCGAGATGCCGGTCGCGATCGACGCGCCGACCGCGAGAGCACCGCCGCCGATCGTCGCGAGGTTGCCGAAGTCGGTCAAGAACTTCTGGACCTCGGCGACCAGATCCTGGAACTGATCGCCGAACTGCGCGTCGAGCGTGGCGTAGATGTCGCTGCGGGTGAAGTCCTGGATCATCCCGGGAACGGAACGGACGAAGCTCGCGATCTGCTCGACGACGATCGGGATGATCATCCACAGCACGACGGCGAACACGAGGATGAGCGCGAGGATCGTGATGACGACGGAGATCGAGCGGGAGAGGCCGCGACGCTCGAGGAACCGGACGGCCGGGTCGAGTCCGAGCGCGCCGAAGAGGGCGAGTGCGATGTAGATGAGCACGGTGGACAGGCTCGTCAGGGCGAGGCCGATCACCAGCGCGCCGAGTCCGCCGAGCGTCACGAGGAAGCCGAAGACGAACGGACGGTCGATGCGCGTCCAGAACGAGCGACTCGGCGTCATCGGCTCGACGACCACGGGGCGCGCTGCGCCGGTCGCGGCGGGCTCTGCGGTGGGAGAGTCGGCGCTCGCGGCTGCGGCGTCGGTGCGCGGTGCTTTCCGGGCGGGCGCGGTGTCATCGAGGGGAGTGGGCGCCGGCGACTCTTCGTTGCTCATGTGCTCACGATAGCGGTGCCGCGGGTCGGAATCCGGGTGTTCGACGGCTCTAGAGTAGGGGCATGACCGCCGCCGAGGACCCGAAGGCCGAACTGCTCCGACTTCGCGCCACCATCGACAACATCGACGCCGCACTCATCTTCATGCTGGCCGAACGCTTCCGTGCGACCCAGCAGGTGGGGCAGCTGAAAGCGGAGCACGAGATGCCGGCGTCCGACCCGAATCGGGAGGAGCAGCAGGTCGCCCGTCTGCGCGCTCTCGCAGAGGAGGCGCATCTCGACCCCGAGTTCGCGGAGAAGTGGTTCAACTTCGTGGTGGCGGAGGTCATCCGCCACCACACGGAAGCGGCGGAGAGCCGCTGAGAGAGGTGCCGGACGGGCGACGGTGTGTGCAGCACTCGCCCGTCCGGAGCTTTTGTGAGATTCATCGACCAACTAAGTTCAATGAATAAACTTACGGAGAGACTACGGATCACGCCACGATCTGTCAACCGCTCGCCACGAGCGAGCTCCGGAACGGACGCACATGCTGAGCACGGATGAGGGCCTCGACACCCAAGCGTCGGTGCGGCGCGCGAACCTCCGGCGCGCGCTGCAACTCGTCTTCCGCAACCCGGGCACCCAGACGCGCGCGGGGATCGCGAGAGCGACGGGTCTGACCGCAGCCACGGCGTCATCCCTCGTCGCCGAGCTCATCGAGAACCGACTGATCGTCGAAGGGGAGCAGGCCGCGAGCACCGGTGGCAAGCGGGCGACCACGCTGAGCGTCGATGCGAGTCACCACCTGATCCTCGTCCTGGTGATCCAACCCCTGCACGCATACATCGCCCTCGTGGCGCTCGACGGTACCGAGGTCGACGTCCGTCGCGCGGACTACACTCCCGAGACCCGTGACCGCGCACTCGACGACGCCGTGGCTGCGGTGGCCGCCGAGTTCGGACCGCGGGTGCTCGCTGCGGGGATCCAGCTCCCCGGCACGACGGACGGGCGCTCGGTGCTCGAGAGCGTGCAGCTCAAGTGGGAGGACGTGCCCCTCGCCGAGAGGTTCGAGCGCGTGCTGGGGGCGCCCGTGCTGCTCGTCAACGACGTCGACGCCGAGGCCATCGCCGAAGCCGGGATGGAGGAATCCCCGTCCGGATACCGGCTCTTCATCCACCTCGGCGGCGGCGTGGGCGCCGCGGTGACCCTGAACGGCGAACTCGCGCCCGGTCCACGGGATCGCGCCGGCGAGATCGGGCACGTGCAAGTCGTCTTCGGTGAGGCGGCGCGTATCTGCCGGTGCGGACAGCGCGGCTGTCTCGAGTCCGCGGCAGCCTTGGGCGCGATGATCGGGGACGAGTTCACCGATGCGATGGACGCATCCGAGATCCGTGCTCTCGCCGCCCGCGCGGACGAACGCCATCTCGACGAGGGGGCCCGCGCGCTCGCGAGGGCCGTCAAGCTCATCAGCGCCCTGCTCGACCCGACCGAGGTCGTGATCGGCGGGCCGGCGACCGAGCTCGGGCCGCGCTTCCTCGACCGGGTCCGCCGCGAGACGGAGTACCCCTCCCGCGGCACGGCGCAGGTCCCGGCCCGCTACGCCGACCCTCGGGTGTCGCTCGCGGCCGGCGCCGCTCAGGCCGCGCTCACGTCGGCGCTCGGCGTGCGCTGGAACCCGGAGCAGCTGCGCGCCGCATCCGCATCGAGCCTCTGAACGCCCCTCGATGTCAGCGTCGTCGGTCTCCCCGCACCGCGAGGGCGATCGCGGCGCTGGTGATGAGGCACAGCGGACGGTAGATGCGCCGATCGAGCTCGACGAATCGGCGATGGGGACCCGGCCGCCCGAGAAGTGCGGTCACTCGAGCCCCGTCCATCGTGCCGCGGAGGAGGAACGCCAGGGCCGCCGCCACGCGGGCGGCTTTGGCGAGCGTGTGAGTTCCCCCTGCGCCGGCGATGATCGCGCTCCCGGTGAGCATTCCTCCACCGACCACGAGGCATGCGCCAGCTGAAGGCATCTCATCGCTGCCGATGACCTGTCGCGCCAGCCGCTTCCGGCTCGACGCCGGCCAGGACGCGCCGGAGGCCCACAGCAGATGGATGGCTCCGATGGCGCCGAGTGATGTGGTCGCGACGACCTGACCGATCCGTCCGAGAGGAGTCATGTCCCCATTCTCCTCTTCCGCGGGCGAGCAGCCGTCAGCCACCGAACTCCGCGCGCAGGATCATCTGACTGTGGTTCCTGTTGCAGGTGTCGGTGATCGGGTCGAGCAGGTTGGTCTCGGAAAGCCAGGCGCCGGGAGCCGACTTCTCACCCTGCATCGCGGCCAGAACCTCGGCGAACGAGTCGGCCATCCCCGTATCGGATGCCTTCACGAGCGACTCGAGTTCCACCGCGGCCGCTTCGACGCGGGTCTTCCACTCCGTCTCGTCGAACGCCTGGTAGGTCGTGTATCCGGCATCGGCGTTCCACAGCGCGCTGTAGACGTTCCCGAACGCCTCACACTCGGCTGTGATCTTCTCATCACGGACGAACTCCGCCGTGGAGAAGTGCGGTGTCGCGGTCCACTCGACACCGTCGGGGACCCAGATCGTGAAGGTCGGTCCCGTGGCCTCGGTGATCGGCCAGACCAGGGATGTGGTGCCGTCGCACGTGCCGCGGAGGGGAGCCTGTCCGAGCGCCATCGAGTCACCGAGCTCGGCGTGGAAGAGTCCGCCGCCGGCGCACTCGATGTCGATCGTCACCGAGCGCATGCCCTCCTGCAGGGGGAAGTCGATGCCGGGGTACGGGGCGGTCGGCCCGGTGCCGGTGACCGCGGGGCCGTTCATGATCAGCTCGACGGTGGTCGAACCCGAGGGTGTCGGTGTCGCTGCGGGCGCGGGCTCGATCGCGGTGCATCCGACCAGCACGATCGCGAGGGCTGCGAAGGCGGAAATCCCGCTCGTCGCTTTCTTCATCCCCGATGCCCCTCTCGCCGTGAAGGATGTCCCTCTCGCCGCGACCGATGTCCCTCTCGTTGTGACCGATGTCCCTCTCGTTGTGAAGGAGTTCTCACGGAATGAAGGAGCGGATTCCATATGCACTCCTTCATACCGTGAGAACTCCTTCATTCCGGGAGGACCGCTCCGGACGGGACCGCTTCGGACGGGACCGCTTCGCGGGTGCTCCTACTTCACGCTGCCGGCGGTGAGGCCGCCGACGAGGCGCTTCTCGATGAGCATGAACAGGATGACCACGGGCAGGATCGCGACGATCGAGACTCCGAACACGTACTGCCAGCTGGTCTCGTACTGACCGACGAACTTGGTGAGCGCGACGGAGAGCGGCTGGTTCTTGTCGGTCGAGAGGATCACGAGCGAGGCCGCGAATTCGTTCCAGCAGGCGACGAACGTGAACACGATCGCCGTGACGATGCCCGGCCACACGAGCGGCAGGTTGATCTTGAAGAGCACGGTGAAGCGTCCGGCGCCGTCGATCTGGGCGGCTTCGTCGACCTCCTTGGGGATGCCGGCGAAGAAGGAGTGCATGATCCACACCGCGAACGACAGGTTGAACGCGGCGTTGATGAAGATCATGGCGGCCCAGGTGTCGCCGAGTCCGAGGGTCGTGAACTGCCGGAACAGGCCCGAGGTGAGCACCGCGGGCTGCAGCATCTGCGTGATGATGACCAGGAACAGAAACACCATGCGGCCGGGGAACTTGAACCGGGCGGTGTAGTACGCGGCAGGCAGGGCGACCAGCAGGACGAGCAGCGTCGCGAACACGGCGATGATGATCGTCGAGATCAGGTTGTACGGCAGCGGCGTCTCGGGGGTGGACCACATGGTGATGTAGTTCTCCCAGTGCCACTCCGTCGGCAGATACGTGGGGTCGACGGAGCGGATCTGCGGCTTCGTCTTCACCGAGCCGAAGAACATGATCAGGTACGGCAGCACGAAGATCGCGAGCACGAGGAACCCGGCCACGGTGCGGAGGATGACACGGGGCAGCGTGACCTGGTCTTCGGTGTAGCGGCGCTTGCGGCCGGGGATGCGCGGTGCGGGCGAGGAGCCGGCGGTGGTCACGAGGGCGGTCTCGGTCACGGTCATGATCAGACCTCCTTCATGGGCTTGACGATCTTCACGTACGCCGCGACGATCACGATGACGATGAGGAAGGCGACGACGGAGAGCGCGCTGGCGACATCCACCTTCTTCTGCAGTTCGATGTACTTGAAGATCAGCGTCATGATCGTGTCAGCGCCGTAGCCGGGGATCGAGCCGGTCATCACCTTCAGGATCGGCAGCGAGTTGAACACGTTGATGATGTTGATCAGGACGGCGACCGCTAGCGCGCTGCGCAGCTGCGGCAGGACGATCGACCAGTACGTGCGGGCGGGGCCGGCTCCGTCCATCTTCGCCGCCTCGATCGCGTCGGCCGGGACGGACTGCAGCCCCGCGAGGATGGTGTAGGTCGTGAAGGGCAGTGACACGAAGATCGCGATCACGATCGACCAGGCGAACGCCGTCGCGGGGTTCTTCGTCCACCCGTATCCGACGGCATCGTCGGAGAGCCCGATGTCGTAGAGGAACTTGTTGAAGATGCCGAAGTACGGCTCGAGGCTGTAGTAGAACACCATCGTCGTCATGACGACCGACGCCGCCCACGGGACGATGACGGCCATGCGCACGAGCTGGCGTCCGGGGAAGGCCTTGTTCAGGATCTGCGCGAGTCCGAGCGAGATGACGACCGTGAACAGCACGACCGAGACGACCCAGACGATCGTGCGGAAGAAGATCGGCCAGAACTCGGCGAACGTGAAGACGGTGACGAAGTTGTCGAAGCCGACGGATCCCTTGTCGAGGCCGGACAGGGAGATGTCGCGCGTCGAGTTGAAGAACATCACCCCGGCGGGGAAGAAGACCACGCCGATGATCAGCAGCAGTGCGGGGGCGATCCAGGGCAGCGCCTGGAGGAGGTCCTTTCCACCCGGCCTGCCGCGAAGGGCATCCGGGGTCTTCCGGGTGCGGGGGCGGCCGGTGGCCGCCCCCGCGAGGTTCGAGGACTCTGTCTTCTGGCTCATTCGGGTACCCGAACCTCTCCTGTCAGCGGGCTCAGCCCGCGTCGACCTGCGCCTGGATCTCGGTCAGCACGTCCTGTGCCGGCTTCGTCTGAAGCTGGCCGAACAGCGACTTGAACGCACCGTCGGCGGCGGACCACTTCGGGTTGGTCGACGGGTAGAACTGGGCGTCGGGCAGCACGTCGAGGAACGGCTTGAGAGCCTCCTCGCCGGAGAGCTGCTCGGCACCGGACTTGGTGACGGGGAGGAAGCCCTCGGCCTGCACCCACGGCACGTAGACGTCTGCCGAGTAGTAGTAGTCGAAGAACTTGGTGATCGCTTCCTTCTTGTCATCGTCGTTCTGGAACGCCATCAGCTGGTCCATGACGCCGAGCGTGAACGGCGAGCCGTCCTTCGTCGGGATCGGGACGATGGAGTAGTCCAGGTCGGGGTTGCCCTCGGCGATCTGGCCGACCGTCGGCGGGAGGCCGACCTGCATGCCGATCTTGCCCTGGATGAAGATGTCCATCAGCGGCGAACGCTGCGTCGAGCCGGGGTCGGCCTGCGTCGCGCCGGCGTCGATCATCTTCTTGATCTGCTCGGCACCCACGAGGTTCTCCGGGGTGTCGATCGTGATCTCGGACGCATCTCCGAACGATCCGCCGCCGCCCCACAGCCACACGGCCGCCTCGGCCTGTGCCTCTTCGGACCCGAGCGGCATCCCGTAACCGGCGACCCGCCGCCGAGCGCGGACACCTTGGTCGCGGCATCCAGCAGCGAGTCCCAGTCGGTCGGAGCCTCGACACCGGCCTGGTCGAGCAGGGCGTTGTTGACGAACAGGGCGCGGGCGGATGCGATCAGCGGCAGAGCGTACGCGGTGCCGTCGACCTCGGCGTTCTTCAGGAACGAGTCCTGGAAGTCGGAGTAGGTCTCCTCCGAGACGACGTCCTCCACGGGGTAGAGCAGCTCGTCGCCGACGAACCCGGCGAACGGACCGCCGTTGTAGATGTCCGGCGCCTCGCCGGCCTGGATCTTGGTGGAGACGACCTTCTCGAGGTTGTCCCACGACTGCACCTCGAGCTTGACCTTGATGTCGGGGTTGGCCTTCTCGAACCCGTCGATCACCGTCTCCCAGTTCGCCTTGGTGCCGTCGGAGTAGCTCGGGACGAGGAGGTCGAGAGTGGTCGAACCGTCTCCGCCTCCGCTGTCTCCAGACGATCCGCCGAACCCGCACGAAGCGAGCGAGAGCGTGGCGACGGCCGCAATGGCGGCGGCGCCGAACCGCAGTGACTTCTTCATGTGTATTGCATTCCTCACTGTGAGAGTCCCTCCCTGGCGGCGGGCCGCTTCGGGAGGGGGTGTGGTGCACAGTCGCAAGCACATCACGCGACAGTGCGTGGTGACCGCTTCGCCGGATGGCATCGCGATCGTTCAAGCCGGGGCTCGGGGTTCTCGGCATCGATGGGATCGACGTCGAGGCGTTGGAACTTTTCCGATTATTTGTCAAGGGAACAAACAAATCAAGCAGAACCTGGAGTTGATGTTCCTTTGCGCCATACTATGATCGGATCAAGCCTCAAACAATCACAAGTACGCAACTTCTCGCCAGAAAGGCACCCGGATGACTGCATCACTGCCCGGCGCGCACATGCGCGAAGAGCTCCACTCCCAGCCGCAGACCTGGGCCACGGCGGCAGACCTGAAGGCCGAGCAGGGCCTGCTTCCCGCCACCGGTGCGCGCGTCGCGGTCGTCGGCTGCGGCACGTCGTGGTTCATGGCGCAGTCGTACGCCGCTCTCCGCGAGACCGCCGGGCAGGGCGAGACCGATGCGTTCGCCGCCTCGGAGGCCTTCATCGACCGCGGCTACGACGCAGTCGTCGCCCTCACCCGCTCCGGCACGACCACCGAGGTGCTCGAGCTCGTCGAGCGCATCAAGGGGCGCATCCCGACGATCGGCGTGATCGGCGACCCGACCTCCCCTCTCGTCTCCCTCGTCGACGAGGCGGTCCTGCTCCCGTTCGCGGACGAGCAGTCAGTGGTGCAGACGCGCTTCGCCACGACGGCGCTCGCGCTGTTCCGCGCCTCGCTCGGGGAAGACCTCACCGGAGCGATCGCCGACGCGACCGCCGTGCTGGCCGAGCCCGGCGACGACGAGCTGCGCGACGCGGAGCAGTACACGTTCCTCGGGCGGGGATGGACGATCGGTCTCGCGCATGAGGCCGCCCTCAAGCTGCGCGAGTCGTCGCAGTCGTGGACCGAGGCATACCCGTCGATGGACTACCGGCACGGCCCGATCGCGATCGCGGCGCCCGGACGCGTGACGTGGCAGTTCGGCACGGCCCCGGAGGGACTCTCCGCTCAGGTGGAGGCCACCGGCGCCCGGTTCGAGCAGCGGGGGATCGACCCGCTCGCCGATCTCGTGCGCCTGCACCGCACGGCTCTCGACCGTGCCGTCGCGCGGGGGCTCGACCCCGATCAGCCCCGCAACCTCACGCGATCCGTCATCCTGGATGCATGACGCACGCCGCCGGAGCCGACCATGACCCGAGCTGACGGGGCCGACGCCGTTCCCGACGTCGTGCGCGACGCCACCGGCGAGGCGCTCGCGGCCGTGCGGACGCTCGGCGCGGGGGCGCCGGTGCTGGCGTTCGACGTCGGCGGCACCGACATCAAGTCGGCGCTGTTCGATGCGAATGGCTCCGCCCTCGGACTCCGTCGTACGCCCACGCCGATCGCGGACGGCGACCGCACCCAGGTGCTGCTCGAACGTCTCGAGGTGCTCGCGGAGGAGCTGCGTGCCGCGCATCCCGACGTGGTGCCCCAGGCGGTGGGGCTCGTCGTTCCGGGAATCGTCGATGCGGAAGCGGGGCTCGGGGTGTTCGCGAGCAACCTCGGCTGGCACGACTCCCCCTTGCGTGACCTCGCTGCCGAACGCCTCGGTCTGCCGGTGGGGTTCGACCATGACGTCCGCGCGGCGAGCTGGGCGGAGCGTCGCCTCGGCGGTGCCCGCGACTACGCCGACGCGGTCGTGCTCGTGATCGGCACGGGGATCGCCGGGGCGCTGCTGATCGGCGGGATCCCCCACACGGCCGGCGGGTACGCGGGGGAGATCGGCCACTCGCCGATCGCCGACGGCCCGATCTGCGCCTGCGGAGCGCGGGGATGTCTGGAAGCCGTCGCCTCCGCCGGGGCGATCGCCCGACGCTACCGTGAGGCGACCGGCGTCACCCCCGACGGCGCGAAGGATGTGATCGCCCGAGCCGCGGCCGGAGACGAGGTCGCCGCGGAGATCTGGGATTCCGCCCTCGATGCGCTGACGATGTCGCTCGCACAGCTCACCGCCGTGGTCGCTCCCGAGGCCGTGGTCATCGGCGGCGGGCTCTCGCGCGCCGGCGGTGCCCTCTTCGACGAGCTGCGCACACGCCTGGCTGCACGCCTCAGCTTCCACCGCCTTCCCGTCCTCGTGCCCGCCGAGCTCTCCGGGAACGCCGGTCTGCTCGGCGCCGGCCTGCGTGCCAGGGAGCTCACGTGATCCTGACCGTCACCCCCAATCCAGCTCTCGACCTCACCTGGCGGGTCGACCGCCTCATCGAAGGCGGCACGCACCGTGCAGACGCGGGTGCGGCCCGAGCGGGAGGCAAGGGGCTCAACGTGGCACGCGTGGCCCACGCCGAGGGGGCGGACGTCCTCGCGATCACCACGACGGGCGGACGGGTCGGTCAGGAATTCGCGGCCGAACTCGGTGCCAGCGGCGTGCCCCACGCCCTGGTGCCCGTCGTCGCAGAGACCCGACGCAGCATCGCCGTGGTCGACGAGTCGCTCGGCGACACCACGATCATCAACGAGCGCGGCAGCAACCCGACCGACCCCGAGTGGGCCGCCCTGCTCGCCGAAGTCGTCGAGCGGCTCCCCGGAACACGGGTGCTGGTCGTCTCCGGGAGTGTGCCACCCGGCGCCCCCGATTCCCTGCTCCCCATGCTCATCGCGGTAGGGAGGGACGCCGGTGTGCCGGTCATCGTCGACACGTCCGGACCCGCGCTCCTCCGGGCGGCGGACGCCGGTGCCACCGTGCTCAAGCCCAACGCGGCAGAACTCGTCGAGGCCACCGGCATCACGGATCCGGTGGCGGGTGCGCGGTCGCTGATCGCCCGCGGCACCGAGCTCGTGCTGCTCTCGCTCGGCGCAGAGGGGATGCTCGCCGTCACGGCATCCGCGCTCGTGCACGCGCGCCTCGACGAACCCCTCGCCGGCAACCCGACCGGGGCCGGTGACGCGGGTGTCGCCGCCTGCGCCGTGCTGTACGCCGAAGGCGTGCGCGATCCCGAGCAGATCCTGCGCCGGGCCACCGCGTGGTCCGCAGCCGCGGTGCTGACGCCCCTCGCCGGGGACATCTCGCCCCGCTGGACCGAGCTCGAACAGCAGCTCTTCCTCTCGTATCCCGACCCCGCTTCTTTCCGGAAGGACCCTTCGTGACCCTCGTCTCCGCTCGCGACCTCGTCTCTGTGGCTGCTGCCGCCGGGACCGGCATCGGCGCCTTCAACGTGATCCACCTCGAGACGGCCGAGGGGTTGGTGCGCGCCGCCGCGCTCGCTCAGCTGCCCGTCATCCTGCAGATCTCGCAGAACTGCGCCGACTACCACGGCGGGCTCGAGCCCATCGCACTGGCCACGCTCGCCGTGGCCCGGCGCGCCGAGACCCCCGTGGCGGTGCACCTCGACCATGCCGAGCGGCCGGAACTGGTCGACGAAGCCATCGCGCTCGGCTTCGGGTCGGTCATGTTCGACGGCGGTGCGCTGCCCTACGACGACAACGTGGCGCTCACCGCCGCCGTCGCCGCTCGTGCTCATGCGGCCGGTGTGTACGTCGAAGGCGAGCTCGGCGAGGTGGGCGGCAAGGACGGTGCCCATGCGCCGGGTGTGCGCACGGACCCCGACGAGGCGCGGGCCTTCGTCGCCGCGACCGGGGTGGATGCGCTCGCGGTGGCGGTGGGATCCTCGCACGCGATGACCGATCGCACGGCCTCGCTGGACCTCGAACTGATCGGTCGCCTGCATGAGGCGCTGTCCGTTCCCCTGGTCCTGCACGGATCGTCCGGGGTCGCGGATGCCGTGATCCCTGAAGCCGTGCGTGCGGGGATGACCAAGATCAACGTCTCGACGCACCTGAACGGGTTCTTCACCCGCGCGGTGCGCGAGAAGCTCGGGGCGGATGAGCGGCTGGTCGACTCGCGCAAGTACCTCGCCCCCGCCCGCGACGCACTCGCGGAGGAGGCTGCGCGGATGCTCCGGCTGTTCGCGCTGCAACCCGTCGGCGCGGTGTCCTGATGAAACGCGCTGCCCGGCTGAACGCGATCCTCGATCTCCTCGCCGCGAGCGGAGAGGTCACGGTCGACGAGCTCGTGGAACGGTTCGGCGCGTCGTCGGCCACGACCCGGCGCGACCTCGACACGCTCGCCGAGCAGCGTCTGCTCACTCGTACGCACGGTGGTGCCGTGGCGCAGACCGTCGCCTACGAGCTGCCCATCCGGTACAAGAGCCATCTGCGCACGCACGAGAAGGCCAGCATCGCGCAGGTCGCGGCCGGTCTCGTCGCGCCCGGCATGGTGGTCGGGCTCTCGGGCGGCACGACCACGACGGCCATCGCCGCCGCGCTCGCCGCCCGCGACGACCTGTCGGGGAACGGCGGCATCACGGTCGTGACGAACGCCGTGAACATCGCCGCCCAGCTCGCCACGCGGCCCGATATCAAGGTGGTCGTGACCGGCGGGGTCATCCATTCGCGCAGCTACGAACTCGTCGGGCCGTTCGTCGAGCAGCTCCTCCGGGGGGTGCGCCTCGACATCGCGTTCATCGGCGTGAACGGGATGGACGCGGTCGCCGGTGCGACCACGCAGGACGAGCGCGAGGCCGCGGTGAACCGGATGATGGCCGAGCGTGCTCGCCGCGCGGTCGTGGTGACCGACGCCAGCAAGCTCGGTGTGGAGGCCTTCTCGAGCGTCGGCGGCGTCGACCTCTTCCCGACCGTCATCACGGACGCGGGGGCCGATGCCGAGGTGCTCGCCGGCCTGCGCGCCGCCGGGTACGCGGTGCTGGTCGCCTGAACCCCGGACACCCTGAGGGCCCCGACGTCCCCAGATCGTCGAGGCCCCTTGAGGGTGTCGCGGCGGTGTGTGCCGCGTCATCCTCGAGCAGATGGTGTCCGTGTCGTGTTTCACGCTCCCCAGCGCGCATGATTCCCCAGATCCGACTGCGCCTCCCTCGCGCCTCTCCCTTCGAGGCCCTTCGCATGGCACCTTCCGAAGAACAGGAGCACGCGGCGTCCGTTCTGATACACCGATTGGAGAAAAAGGTCAGAATCCATCGCCGTGGCACTGGAACGGCGCGGTGTGGCCGGTGTCGAGGGCGGCCCGCGTGAGCGCATCGGCGGGAGCCGCGCCGGCGGAGAGACCGGTGTGCACGGCGCTCAGCAGTTCTCCGGCGACGTCATCCGGGACCGCGACGGGCGCGGCGATGACGCAGTCGGCACCCGCGTGGAGCCAGACGCGGGTCATGCCCAACGCCTCCTCGCCCCAGCGCACCGAGGAGCGGCCGAGTTCGCACGCCGACAGGATCACCGTCGCGGGGACGCGTGGGATCAGGTCGACGTCGTAGCCGAAGAGGGTGCCGTCGACGAGCTCGAAGCCCGAGAACAGGGGGTTGTCCACCGCGTGCCGGCCGTGCGCCGCGATGTGCAGCACGTCGGTGCGCGCCGCGAGTTCGGTCACAGCCGCGACGGTCGCCTCCGTGCCTTCCAGGATGTCCGGCGTCCGGTCTGCGCCGCGCCAGGCTGCCGCTGCCCGCGACACCTCATCTCCTGCCCGAGCGACCCGCGGCCCGGCGGCGAAACCGATCGACCGCGGAGGAGAGTCGCCACGTGCGGGTCCGCCCAGCAGGCGCGACACCGACGTGGCGAGCGTGAACGGTACGCCGATCATGCCGGGCAGCATCGCCCACGGCACCCCGGCGAGGGCGCCCGGAACGGTGATCGCCAGCCGATCCGCGGGGGGCGCCGCCCGAAGCAGGGGAGCGAGCACCTCCGCATCGAGGAGTGCCAGGCGGGAGGCGAGCGCCCGCTCCGTCACCGCCCCCATCAGCCCGCCACGAGTGAGCGCGGCCATGTCGAGGTCGGCGCGGAGACCGTCGAGTGCCGCCTCCACGCGCGTCCAGGACAGGTCGACGACCGTGGCTCCCGAAGACGTCACGACGATGCCGTGCAGGGTGGAACCCGTGAACACGTAGGAGAGCACCGTGGTGCCGGGGGCGAGTCGCGCTGTCGCCTCCGTGAGGTCGAGTCGTTCGCGGGTGCCGCCGGACCCGGTCATGGTCCACTGGCGTTCTCGCACCCGGTCGCGCAGGGCCCGCACCCTGGCATCCCTGGTCCAGTCGGCGCCGGCGAGCTCGGCGCGCAGCATCCGCAGTTCCGCCAGATCGACGGCGAGGGATTCGTCATGCGGAGGCCGGACCGGTGCGACCTGTTGGCTGAGGTGTCGTGCGCGTTCCGACCACTCGAACAGGGTCTCCGGTTCTTTCAGTCTCGCCGCGGCGGAGAGCCCCGCGAACATCAGGTCACTGCCGTGCATGGCCACCGACGCCTGCAGGTCGAGCGCACCGAAAGACTGCTGCCAGGTGGTGAGGAGGTCGAGTCCGGCCGCGGCAGCACGCAGCGCTTCCCGGTCGCGTCCGGCCGAGGTGGCTCGCGCAGCCCGCACTTCCTGGGCGCGAAGGCGGAGCGGGGTCGGAGCGTTCTCGTCGAGCCGGGGCAGGCGCCCGCGGCCGTCTCGGCGGGCACTCAGCCGCAGACCGGTCGCCTCGGTGCGGAATCCTGCACGGTCGAGAGCCTTAGCGACGCGGTCGAACTCGTCCGCATCGATCGCGCGATGCGGGTGGGCGCGCTGCCCTGCTTCCAGCCGCACGGCGTCGGCGCGGGCCGCCCATCCGTGGTTCGCGAGCGCGGTGAAGCGCCGCGCCGCGGTCCGGGCCGCCCGTTCCGCGGCGGCGGGGTCGTGGCGCAGCAGCGAGCGGGCGAGATGGAACTCGGCCTCGCCTCTGGCCTGCCTCATCCGCTGCGCCCCGAACTCGGCGGCGACCTGGGCGAGCAGCGCCTCGGCCTCGGTGGTGAGCCCCGCATCGCGGAGCACCTCGGCACGATCCAGGTCACTGATCGCCGCGGCGAGGTCGCTGATCGCCGCGAGTTTCGGACGTGAACGGGTCATCTGCGTGAGGGCGGTGACGAGGTCGCCTCCGAGGAGTGCCGCGTAGCCGAGGTTGTGCCGGGCCTCGGCGAGCGGGCCCTCGTCGTCGTTCGCCTCGTACACCGCGACGGCGCGACGCAGGTCCTCGGCGCACGTCTCCAGCTCGCGCTGCTGCATCCGCACGACGGAGCGGTTCAGCAGGCAGTTCGCGAGCTCGGTCGTCTCGTCGCCGATCGCCGTCAACGTGTCGATCGCGCGGGTGAGCATGGCCTCCGCCTCCGCGAGTCGGCCGCCGTGCATGAGGAGCGTGCCGAGTTGACCGCTGAGCACCGCGATCGTCTCGGGGCGGAGCCCGGAGCGCCCCAGGGCGTTCCGGCACAGCTGCTCGGCCGCCGCGGGCTGCCCCTTCTGGGCGAGGACGTACGCCACCGTGCCGTCGATCCGTGCGCGCAGGTCGGGGTCGTCGGTGCGCGCCGAGGCGGTGTCGAGCGCGCGCCGCGCCTGTGTGAACCTCCTCGCGTTCGCCGCCTCGACGCCACGTCGGTGCAGCTCGATCGCGGACAGGGGCATCGCTCCAGAATGCCCTGCCCGGGGGACGTCTCGCTACGGATGTCGGGAGAGCCGGCCGCACATCAGTGACGGATGTCGGGAGAACCGGCCGCACATCAGTGGCGGATGTCGGGAGAACGGACGGATGTCGGACGTGCGACGGCGTGTCGCCCTGCCATCCGTGAATCGCCCCGACATCCGTACCGCGAGCGGTGCGGGCGGTGCGGCCCGCGAGGCGGTGCGGGCGGCGCGGGCGGCGCGGGGCACGTCAGTGCGGGTCGACGGGAGTCGGGAGGGACTTCAGGACGGCGGCGACCGCCTTCGCGGCGACGCCCGGCGTGACGCCCCCGATCGGTACGGTGCCCAGCTGTGCGGCGATGCGCCCCGCGACGTACGGCGCCGAGAACGACGTTCCGCTCCACACCGCGAACCCGCCCCGGTAGTCGTCGGGGTCGATCGTCTCCCGGCGAAGGCCGTCGACATCCGCGCGGGAGGCCGCCTGGGTGCCGCCGACGAACGCGGGTGAGGTGCTGACCACGGCGGCACCGGGCGCATAGGCCTGCACCCACGGCCCGATGTTCGAGAACAACGCCACCGATTGTGCGGAAGGATTCAGCGCCCCGACCGACACGAGCGGTGCGTTCCGGTCCGAGGGGATGCCGTTGTCCGCGCCCGGCCAGGGCCAGAGCGATGCGGGGAAGGAGGGGCGGTCGATCGCGTCGTTGCCCGCCGAGCAGACGACCACGCAGCCGAGTTCCCGGGCTTTGGCGAGCAGCTGGAACAGGGTGAGGCTGAACAGGCCGTCGGTCGGTGTCTCGTGGTAGTAGCTGAGCGAGAGGTTGAGGACGTCGATCGGGAAGCCGGTCTTCGGGTCGGCGCGGTGGCGGCTGAGGAGCGTGACGACCTGCGCGATCGTCTCCAGCAGGGTGCTCTCGTCGATCACGCCGAGAGCACCGGCCACGCGGATCGACAGGATGTCGGCGTCCGGCGCGGTCTGTCGCACGAGTCCGGCGATGAAGGTGCCGTGCCCTGCGACCGCGTCGATCTCGCCGTCGAGCTGCCCGTAGAGGTCGGGGTAGCGTTCCGGGTCGGCATCGTCCGTGAGTCCCACCGGCACACCGTCGAGGTCGATCGTGCGGGTGACGATGTCGGCGGGAAGCCAGGCATGCTCTCCGCATCCGGTGTCGAGCACCGCGACCACGGGTCGACGCCCGCGTTTCGGGGCGGCACCGCGCACGGGCGCTGGGCCCAGCCAGGTCACCGGCTGTCGTGCCCCTCGCCCCGGCTCGAGGTAGTCATCGCTGCCTCCGGCCGCGCCCGCGCCCCGGATCGGGTTGGTGCGGGTGAACGGATTCGTCCGCGTGAAGGGGTTGGTACGGGTGAACGGATTGAGCCCGACCGGGTCGATCGACAGCACGTGGTCGAGGCTGGTGCGCGGCATCGTCGAGCGGGACATGCGGCGGGCGCGCTGGAGCACCCGCCAGGCGTCGGGTGCCACGGGTGATTCGCCGCGGACCGGTTCGTCGGGAGTCCGCAGTCGTGCGCGCAGGAAGCCGGGAACGCCCGGAACCAGTTCGCCGTCGACCGCCGAGCGGCTGCCGTCCTCGATCTCGAGCTGCCAGCCGAAGGTGTCCGCCGCGTCACGCAGAGTGCGCACCTCGCGGTCGTAGGCCTCATCCTCGCCGAGCACGCGGGTGATCAGCAGTCGCTCTGGCAGGTAGGCCGTCGGATAGGCGCGGATCCCGTCCACCGGCTCCGTGCTCGGATCGAGTGCCGTGCCCCGGCGGATCGATCCCTCTGCGCGGTCCTGCCAGGTCCATCCCTTGGGCTGCTCCATCGTCATCCTCTCGGTGCGGGTCTCCCCGCGGCATCATCGACGGGCGGTGCCCGCGGTCACAGCTCGAACTGCGGGGTCGCGAGCGTACGCGTCTCGTCCCCGATCTGGGTCGTCAGCCGCACGCGCGTGAGCCCGGGCGGCACCTCGTCGAACACGAAGCGCCCCGTCTCCTCGGGCGCGGTCGATCGGGTCCGTTCGCCCTGGGTCAGCACGATCTCCGCCGCCGCGGTGTCGACCCACCCGTCGACGCGGCGCCGACCGGACGCCGTCCGTGTGACGTGCAGCAGGATGCTCGTCGAGCCGTCGCTGAACTGCAGGGTCAGCGCATCGGCCTCGCCGCGCACCGCGCCGAGCTCCCCTTCGACCAGGGTGAGCAGCGCGTATTCGCGGTTCAGACCGTCGGCGGCGACCGCCGCGACCATGCGGTCGATCAGTCCCGCCGGCATCGGATCGACCTCGCTCCACAGCGTGCGGAGTCGGGCGAACATCTGGGCGTCCTCGTGCTCGGTCATGCGAGTCCCCCTGTCTGCGCCGCCGGTGGCGCGTCCAGCAGGGCGCGCAGCTTGGCCAGGCACCGGTTCCGCGTGGGGCCGATGCTGCCGATGGGCATGGCGAGGTCGCCGGCGATCCGGGCGTAGTCGGGTCGGTCTTCGAAGGCGATCACGCGCAGCAGCTTCTGACAGCGCTCGTTGAGTCGGCGCACGGCCGACCAGAGCCGACGGTTCTCATCGCCGCGCGCCGCGTGCTCTTCGGCAGACGCCTGCTCGGGAAGGAGGGTGTCGAGGTCGTCGGTGTCGGTGGTGTCGACGCGTCCGTGCGCTTTCGCGACCTTCCAGGCTTCGCGCCGGGCGGTGGTGGTCAGCCAGGCGGAGACGGCGCGGGGGTCGCTGATCGATTCATGCCCGCGCACCAGCTGCAGCCAGGTCGTCTGCACGACGTCTTCCGCGAGCGTGCGTTCGAGCCCGTACGCCCGCACCACGTGCCACAGCACGGGTGTCATGAGATGTACGAGCTCGTCCATGGCGCGACTGCTGCCCTCGCGCCATGCACCGAACAGGTTCGCGGCGCGCTCCCATCGGGAGAGCCCGTCGTCCGAGGCAGGATCGAGCGCAGCGCCGGGTGCACCGTCGATCATGAAGCCCATTGTGATCACACCTACCAGGAGCACGGCAAGGGCTTTCTGATACATGTCCGAGTCCAAAAACCCTCGCTCCGCCCCGGTCGGCGGCCGCGGCGGAGGCGGATAGCGTTGAGGGGTGACTCTCCTCGCCGTTCTGCTCTTCCTCAACGCCGCCTTCAACGCCGTCGTCTGGCCGCAGTTCTACAAGCGGGTCGCCAAGGATCCGCGGGCGCGGGACGAGAACGGCAAGGCCACGCCGTTCCTCACGGTGCACGTCGTCCTCATCGCGATCGCCCTCGCGCTCGCCCTCGCCTCGGTGATCGCCGGCATCGCGGCTCTCGCCGGCGCGCTCTAGACGCTCCGGCGCCCCGATCCGCGAAGGAGTCAGGCGGATTCGAACTGCTCGGCGTGCGTCGCCCAGCCCGACTCGACGGGCAGGGCCCGCAGTGCGCGGTTGCCGACCGCGAGGATCACGGACACCAGGCACAGCGCGGCGCAGATCAGCAGCGTCCCCTCACGTCCGATCCAGGCGAGTCCGAATCCCGCGACCAGAGGGGCGAGCGGCATGGCGCCCATCGCGAGCACGCCGGCGGCGCTGTTGGCGCGACCGAGGAGTGCGCTCGGGGTCGCGACCATGAAGTAGCCCAGCATCGCGGCGTTGAGGGAGGGGAGCAGCAGGACGGATGCGCCCAGCACGAGCGCGATGGCCCACGGCTCGGCGACCGTCGACAGTGCGACCGCACCTCCCGCGACCACGGCGAGTCCCGCGATCGTGAGCACTCCGGCCCGGATGCGCGGCACGAGCATCGGTGCGCAGGCGGCGCCGACGAGCATCACCGCGCCGATCGACGCGGAGAGGGTGCCGATCACGAACTCCGGGTAGCCCTCCTGCTGGAGTGCGTAGATGACGGTCGTGATCGCGGCGTTGAAGCCGAGGTTGATGATCGTGGTGATCAACAGCACCCCGCGGAGGTCGGGGCGGGAGAACAGCCACCGGAACCCCTCGCGCAGCTCGGCCCACGCGTTCGGCTTCCTCGCGGCGGGGGCGGCGGAGTCGTCTTGCGCGGCACCCTCGTCGACCACCCCGGCGCGGCGGGCCTGGCGTCCGAGCACCCAGGCGGTCAGAGCGGCGATCGCGTGGCACAGGGTCATCGCCACGCCGACGAGCCATCCGCCGACGCCCAGGAGCAGACCGCCGAGGGGGCCGCCCGCGAGCTGGAGGGCCGCATCCCGTCCCTGGTTCGCGGCCTGGGCGCGTCCCATCGCCTCGTCGGGCACGATCTCCTTGATCGCGCTCTCGCCGGCGACGTCGAACAGACCGCTGCGTGCGGCCAGCAGGACGTCGATCACGAGGAGCGAGCCGAAGGTCAGGGCGTCTCCGAGGGCGAGGAGGGTGAAGCCGCCCGCGAGCACGATGCCGATCGCGGAGCCGAGGAGCATCAGGGCGATGCGCCGGTGTCGATCGGCGAGCACGCCGCCGGCGAGCGTCATCAGCAGACGCGCGATCATGCCCGCGCCACCGATGATGCCTGCCTGGGCGGGGTCGTTCGTGACGATCAGGGCCAGCAGCGGGATCGCGAAGCCGAAGAGTGCGGCGGCGAGGCCCTTGCTCGTGTCGCTCACGAGCCAGGTGAGATACCGGGTGTTCTGCCAGAGGCGGTGCGGCGCGGTCCGGGTGGTCATGCGTCGAGATTAGATGCGCAAGAACAATTGCGCAAGTATCATTGCGCAATTTACGGCGCGGGTAGGATCGGCACATGACGGAGGACGGCGCGAAGAAGGGCACGAGCGAAGATCCGGTCTGGATGACGACGGCCATGCTCAAGGCCTACTCGCATCCGCTTCGGCGCCAGATGATCCGCCTCTTCTCACGGCGCGACTTCCTCCGTGCCGCCGACATCGCCGCCGAGCTCGGAGTGCCCGCCAACAGTGCCAGCTTCCACCTGCGCGCGCTCTTCGAGGCAGGTCTGATCGAGGAGGCGCCCGACAAGGCCCGCGATCGGCGGGATCGGGTGTGGACGGGGCGCAACGGCGCGCTCAATGTCGGCGGCCCGGAGAGCCCGGTCGCCGACGACGAGCTTCGGCTCGCGGTCGTCGCCGCCCTGGTCGAAGACCACCAGGATCTGGTGCGACGCGTCATGGCGTGGACGCCCGAGTACGTCGCCGGACGCACCACCGAAGTGCACGCCTCCTTCACGCAGCGCACCATCCGCTTGACCCAGGCCGAGTTCGAGGAAGCCATGGCGAGCTTCGGCAAGGTGCTGGATGCGGCGGGCGAGGCGCACGACAGCAGTGATCCGGATGGCCGCTACTGGCAGCTGGATCTGATCGCCGCCGACGATTCCATCTGACGCGGCTACGCCGGCTCCGTGCGGGGAGTGCCGCTCAGGATCAGGATGCGACGCAGGTGCATCGTGGTGAGCACCCCCGGCCCCATCGTGCGACGCACATCGACCGTGCGTTCGTCGATGACCTCCAGGAGGATACGGATCGCCCTCGCCGCGTCCTCACGTGCGCGGTGATCCTCGCTCGATGACGCATCGCCCCGCGCGATCACGTCCGCCACCGCATGGCAGGCGGCGGAGAGAGGCTCGGGCAGCGCGGCGTCGAGGGTGATGCCCGCGGGTCGGTCCCAGATGGTGTCGGCGATCCCGTCGGCGATGTCGCGGATCAGGTGGGCGATGCGATCGAGCGCGGCGAGCTCCGCAAAGCTCGCCTGAACACGGGTGCGATGCCCGCGCGCGCGGGGGTTGCCCCGCCTGCTCTCCTCGGCCTCCGCCAGCGCTGCCCGGAGCTCGGCCGAGGTGTCGGCGAGCGACTCCGCGTCCTCCGCCCACTGCTCGTTCTCGGGAGGCCACGACGTGGAGACCGCCGAGCCGATGTCGTGCAGGTGCGTCGCCAACTGCTCCCGGAACGCCGCCAGCTGCCCCGCCGCGGCCACGGTGAGAGGCGCCGGGGCGATCGCCACGTTCACGACCAGCCCGATCACCACTCCGACCGCGGTCTGCGTCAGGTACCCGAGCGAGTAGTCGTCGGCGTTCTGCCCGCCGATGATCAGCACGAAGAGCGCCGCCATCGGCACGTACTCGCGTCCGACCCCGAACCAGCCCGTGCCCGAGAGCAGCACCCCGATCGCGACGACGAGGGGGATCGTCCACCAGTTGGGTCCGACGGTCAGCACGACCACGGTGGCGAGTCCGATCCCGGTGGCGAGTCCCAGGAGCGTCTGCAGGCTCGACCTCGCGGATCCCATCAGGGTGGGGTACATGCTCACGAGCGCGCCGAGGGGTGCGTAGTACGGATACTCCTGCGTGACTCCCGGCATGTGCGGAGCGATCAGCCACGCGAGTGCCACTGCGAGGGCGGTCTTGGCCACCAACAGCAGCCGCGCCGGACGGACCGCGTCGTGCAGGGCACGGGCGATTCCGACGCGTCGCGCGGGGAGTCGGGGTCGGCTCGGGGTCACGGCATCTTCTCCTCGGACGGCGGACACCGCGACAGTATGCGGTCGACGTCGTGCCCGCGACAGGCTTGCGTCGACGGGCACGCGCCGGTAGCGCGCGAAGACGCCGACCGCCCGAGGAGGGCGATCGGCGTCGACGGCGGGTGGATCGCTAGGGGATCGCCCTCCGGAAGGCGAGGAACGAGACGCCCATCAGAACTGCGGTGGCCACGAGGCCCCAGAGCGCGAGGCCGACGGCTCCGAGGTCGCCGATCCCTGCCCCGACCTGATCCCACAGCTCGAGCCGGGTCACGAGGTAGACCAGGCCGACGAGTACGAGCGCCAGCGTGATCCACACGATCGTCAGCACCATCAGGCCCCAGCTCTTGTAGATCGTGGCTCCCGTGAACCCGACCACGAAGAAGAACAGTGCGAGGGCGAAGTAGACGACGAATGCGCCGAGCGGGCCGGCCTCCCACAGCCACGGGAGGTAGAACAACCAACCGTTCACGCCGTAGCCGTTCGTGGCGACCTCGATGCCCCCGCCGATCAGGAACAGGACGCCCATGAACGTGCTGGCGAGGACCGCCGTCAGCATCGTGCCGAAGAAGAACTCACGACGCGTGATGCTCATCGCCTGGGAGAACGGGAAGGTGAGCGTCATGGCCGAGAGGCCGATGGCGAAGAAGTACCAGAGGGGTGCCTGGCCGCCGCCGCCGTACTTGGGGGAGTCGCCCGGGATCATCGCATAGATCAGCACCGAGATCAGGGTTGCTCCGGCGAGGATGATCAGCGGGACCCAGATGAAGGTCTGTCGATTGATCATCTGCAGGCGGATGACGTTGAGCGTGCGTCGCATCAGCGCACCTCCTCTTTCGTGGTGGCCGATCTCGGGGAGCCGGCCTCGGCCTTCTGGGTGAGACGCACGATCAGCTGCTGCAGCGAGACCGGGGCGAGGTCGAGTCCGGAGGCCGTGATCTCCGCGCGCTCCTCGGCCGACACGGTGCCGAGGACGGTGACGGAGGCCACGCGGCCCAGCGCCTCGCGGTGCAGCACTTCGCGGTCGCCGACCCAGGCGTCGACCTTCGCGGCATCGCCCACGACGGTCACGGCGCGGTCGCGCACGGCATCCGTGTCTTCGTGGAGGAGGATCTGACCGTTGTCGATCACGATCACCTTCTCGATCAGGTTGGACACCTCATCGATCAAGTGGGACGAGAGGATGACGGTGCGCGGGTGCTCGGCGTAGTCCTCGACCAGACGGTCGTAGAAGATCTGTCGGGCGACGGCGTCGAGGCCGAGGTAGGGCTCGTCGAAGAAGGTGATCTCGGCGCGCGAGGCGAGTCCGATGATGACCCCGACGGCCGAGAGCTGACCGCGGGAGAGCTTCTTGATCGTCTGCTTCATCGGGAGTTGGAACTCGTGGATGAGCTCATCGGCGAGCGCCTGGTCCCAGTTCGGGAAGAACAGGCTCGCGGCCTTGAATGCGTGCTTCGGATAGGCGTCGTCCGGGTACTTCTGGCTCTCGCGCACGAAGCAGATGCGGCTGAGCACGTGCGCGTTCTCGTAGGGGTGCTCGCCGAACACCGTGACGGTGCCGGAGGACTCGAAGTTCTGCGCCGTGAGGATCGACATGAGGGTCGTCTTGCCGGCGCCGTTGCGGCCGAGCAGGCCGTAGATCGCGCCTCCCTCGATCGCGAGCGACACATTGTCGAGTGCTCGCTTCTCCTTGTAGCGCTTGCTGAGGTTCTGCACCTCGATGACGGTGGTCATGCGGGGGTCTTCCCTTCTGCGTCGGTGGTGTGTGCGGCGCGCTGCCGGAGCAGGTCCGCGAGGTCTTCCGCGCCGAGCCCGAGTGTGCGGGCTTCGGCGAGGAGCGGGTCGATGTAGCGGTCGGCGAAGGCGGCGCGGCGCTCGCCGAGGAGCAGCTCCCTGGCGCCTTCGGCGACGAACATGCCGATGCCTCGGCGCTTGTAGAGCACTCCCTTGTCGGTGAGCATGGCGACTCCCTTGGCTGCGGTGGCGGGGTTGATCCGGTAGAACGCGGCCAGCTCGTTCGTGGAAGGGGCCTGCGCCTCTTCGGCGAGCGAGCCGTCGACGATCGAGTCCTCGATCTGCTCGGCGATCTGGAGGAAGAGCGGCTTGCCTTCTTCGATCACGAGTCCTCCGCGTGGTTAGTGGGTTACTTACTCGACTAAGTAACCATAGAACCTCGATCGATGTCAACCCCTTCGCCGACCTCGTCCGCGCGTACAGTGGGCTGGTGTCGGAGTTCCCTTACAGCCGCCTGCGCCGCTGGCCCGATGTCGAGGCGGACAACCTCCAGGCGCACGATGCCACGGATGAGCTGCTCGTCGACCGGGCGCGCGCCTTCGGTGCTCCGGGGTCCGAGACCGTGGTCATCGGTGACGGCTTCGGTGCGATCACCCTGGCGCTCACGGACGCCGGACTCGACGGTGTCCGGGTCCACCAGGACCTCGCGACGGGGCGCCGCGCACTGCAGCGGAACGCCGAAGAGCTCGGGATCACGGGGTTCGTCTCGCACGAACTCGAACCCGCGCTGCTCGACGGTGCGCGTCTCGTGGTGCTGCAGCTCCCGAAATCACTGGCGGAGCTCGAGGAGATCGCGGATGCCGTCGCACGCTGGGCCGCGCCCGACGTGGTCCTCGTGGCCGGCGGCCGGGTGAAGCACATGACACTCACCCAGAACGAGGTGCTGGGGCGGAGCTTCGCGCACGTGCAGGCGCAGCGCGCCGAGCGGAAGTCCCGGCTGATCGACGCGTCGGGACCCCTTCCCGTCCCCGCGGATCCGCCGTTCCCCGTGACGGCGCAGCACGATGGGCTGACCCTGGTCGCCCACGGTGGCGCGTTCGCGGGCGCTCGTCTCGACATCGGCACGCGGGTGCTGTGCGAAGTGCTCGGTCTGGGTGGTTCACAACTCCTCAAAGATGGCGGGAATCAGACCCGAAACGGCCCGATCGGTGCGGGCGGCGAGGATTCTTCCGGAGTTGTGAACGCGACGGAGGGGCCACGCGTGCTCGATCTCGGTTGCGGTACCGGCGCGCTCGGCGTCTCGTTCGCCCTCGCACATCCGGAGGCGCGGGTGACCGCGACCGACCGCTCGGCCGCAGCCGTGGCATCTGCGCGAGCGACGGCGTCCGCGAACGGGGTGGCCGACCGCGTCACGGTCATGCATGACGACGCAGGGTCCGAGCTGCCGGACGGCTCGTTCGACATCGTCCTGCTGAACCCGCCCTTCCACCTCGGCACGAGCATCCACACGGGCGCCGCCACCCGCCTCTTCGACGCCGCGGCCCGCGTGCTCCGACCGGGTGGCGAGCTCTTCACGGTCTACAACTCCTCCCTCGGGTACCGCGCCGAACTGACGCGTCTGATCGGCGCCACCGAGCAGCTCCGACGCACCCCGAAGTTCACTGTGACCCGCAGCGTCCGGGGCCGCTGAGCGCGCGTTTCGACCCTCGATGAATGCCCGTTATGCGATCGTTGGATACCTGTGCAATCCCCCGGTCAGCGGAAGAAAAAGAACGTGGTCACACCGCCGGGATTTGCCCCTGATCGGCCATTTCGTTACGTTGGAACGTGGGCCTGACGGCCCGAAGACCAGTCCGCGATCACGTCCTTCTTTCGATGAGCTGTGCTGCGAAGAGGCGTGGGCGTACGGTCGATGCTCTATCGCGGTGGATCCGAAATCCACCGTCTGTGCCGCCACAGCAGACATGTCGAACGGCCTCGAGAGCATCACCCGGACGTAACCGAAGCAGGCTCAGCCACCCGAAGGCGAGCCGCAGGGGAAACGTGTCCGAAATCGCTCTCGAAGCGCGCAATCTATACAAGGTTTTCGGTAAGAATCCGAACACCGCCGTCCGTCGCCTGAAGGCTGGTGAGAGCCGAGCCGCCGTGACCGACGCCGGCACTGCAGCGGTCATCGACGCCAGCTTCACCGTGAACCGCGGGGAGATCTTCGTCATCATGGGCCTGTCCGGATCGGGCAAGTCCACCATCATCCGCATGCTCAACGGCCTGCATGATGTGACCGACGGCTCCGTCACGGTGAACGGCGACCCGATCACCGGAATCCCGGCCTCGAAGCTTCGCGAAATCCGTCGCGACCGCATCTCGATGGTCTTCCAGCACTTCGCCCTGCTGCCGCACCGCACGGTCGCGGCGAACGTCGCCTACCCTCTCGAGCTCAAGGGCACGCCCAAGGCCGAGCGCTTGGCCAAGGCGGAGGAGATCCTCGCCCTGGTCGGTCTCGAGGGCCAGGGCGACAAGCTTCCCTCCGAGCTGTCCGGCGGCATGCAGCAGCGCGTCGGCATCGCCCGCGCGCTCTCCGCCGACAGCGACATCCTGTTGATGGATGAGGCGTTCAGCGCGCTCGACCCGCTGATCCGCCGCGAGATGCAGGAACAGCTGCTCGAACTGCAGCAGAAGCTCCAGAAGACGATCGTGTTCATCACGCACGACCTGAACGAGGCCATGTTCCTCGGGGACCGGATCGCCGTGATGCGCGACGGTCGCATCGTGCAGATCGGTACGCCCGAGGACATCCTGATGGACCCGGCGAACGACTACGTCGAGCAGTTCGTGCAGGATGTGGACCGTGCCCGCGTTCTCACCGCGGCCAACGTGATGGAGCGTCCGCGCCCCGTCGTGCCGCACACCGCGGGCCCCCGCACGGCCCTGCGCCAGATGCGCGATGCCTACATGTCGGCGACCTACGTGGTGGGTCGCGACCGGCAGCTGGTCGGCGTCGTGACCGACCGTGACGCGGTCAAGCTCGTCCGCCAGGGCGCGACCACCCTCGACTCCGTCGTCAAGCCGGTGCCGCAGAGCGTGCGCGAAGACGACGTGCTGATGAACCTGTTCGTGCCCGCCGTCGAGTCGCCGCTGCCGCTCGCGGTGACGGATACCGAAGGTCGACTGGTCGGTGTGATCCCCCGCGTGACCCTGCTCGCGGCGCTGGGCCCCGGTCCGGGCGCGACCGAGGAGATCACCCTCCCGATGATGCCCATGCCGCAGGCCGAGATCGATGCGGTGCTCGATGACGGGTGGACCGCTGAACCGGCGGATGCCCCGACGACGGAGGAGGTGCGCTGATGGACGGATTCCGCATTCCCATCGGGACCTGGATCGAATCGGTCGTCGACTGGATCAAGGACAACCTCGACGGACTGCTCGACGCGATCTCGTTCGTGATGAGGTTCCTCGTCGACGGGTTGACGACCATCCTCCTCACGCCGAGCTTCCCGGTCATCATCGTCATCGCCGCGCTCATCGCGTGGATCGTGCGGTCCTGGCAGCTCGCGCTCGGCACGATCGTGTCGTTCGGACTGATCGTCGGGATGGACCTCTGGGTTCCCGCGATGCAGACCCTCGCGCTCGTGCTCGTCGCGGCCGTGATCGCCGTGCTGATCGCCGTGCCGCTGGGCATCTGGTCGGCGCGCAACGCCACCGTGCGTGCGGTGCTCAAGCCCGTGCTCGACTTCATGCAGACCATGCCGGCGTTCGTGTACCTGATCCCCGCGATCGTGTTCTTCGGCATCGGCGTGGTGCCCGGCCTCGTGGCCACCGTGATCTTCGCGCTGCCCCCAGGCGTGCGTCTGACCGAGCTCGGCATCCGCGGAGTCGACTCCGAGACCGTCGAGGCCGGGCAGGCGTTCGGTGCGAAGCCGGGGCAGATCCTGCGCGGTATCCAGCTCCCGCTCGCGATGCCGACCATCATGGCCGGCGTCAACCAGGTCATCATGCTCGCCCTGTCGATGGCGGTCATCGCCGGAATGGCGGGCGCGGACGGACTCGGGAAGATGGTGGTCGAGGCGATCTCGACGATCAACATCCCGAAGGGCGTCGAGGCCGGTCTCGGCGTCGTGCTGATCGCGGTCTTCCTCGATCGCGTCACGGCGGCGCTGGGGGCACCCGGCGAGAACCGCTCCTCGCTGCTCAGCATGATCGAGCGACTCCGCACGCCGAACGGCGGAGGGAGCGGAACAGCATCCGCCCCCGCCTCCGAGAAGGACGCCGACCGGAAGGATGCCGCGGATCAGGCGGAGCGCGAGACGGTCGCTCCTCGACGCAGCGCTGTCGGCGGCGGCCCCCTCTGAGCACTATCCATAACTCCTACGGAACAACACCCATACGGAACTGAGAGAGAGAAATCACATGAAGAAGAAGATCCTTGCACTCACCGCAGTCGGTATCGCCGCATCGCTCACCCTCGCGGGTTGCAGCGGCGACGGTGCAGGCGGCACGGGCGGCGACAGCAACGCCGACGACAAGGGCACCATCACGCTGGGCTTCCTGCCCTCGTGGACCGACGGTCTCAGCACCGCGTACCTGCTGCAGGACCAGCTCGAGAAGATCGGCTACACGGTCGAGATGAAGACGCTGACCGAGGCAGGGCCGCTCTACACCGGCCTTGCGCAGGGTGACGTCGACATGTACCCCTCGGCCTGGCCCGAACTGACGCACGCCTCTTACATGGAGGAGTACGGCGACGACATCGAGGACATCGGCACGTACTACGACAACGCCAAGCTCACGATCGCGGTGCCGGAGTACTCCGAGCTGAACTCGATCGAGGACCTCAAGGGCAAGGGTGCCGAGTTCGACGGCAAGATCATCGGCATCGAGCCGGGTGCGGGCCTCACCGCTCAGACCGAGAAGATGATCCCCGAGTACGGCCTCGACGGCGAGTACCAGCTCGTCACCTCGTCGACCGCCGCGATGCTCACCGAGCTGAAGACCGCGACCGACAAGCAGGAGGACCTCGTCGTCACGCTGTGGCGTCCGTTCTGGGCCAACGACGCCTTCGGCATGAAGGACCTCGAAGACCCGATGGGTGCCATGGGCGAGGCCGAGGGCCTGCACTTCCTGGGTACCAAGGGCTTCGCCGAGGAGTTCCCCGAGGCTGCGGAGCTGATCGGGAAGATCAAGCTCGACGACGCCCAGTACGGCGCACTCGAAGACCTCGTGGTCAACGAGTACGGCGAGGGCAAGGAAGCCGACGCGGTCGACGCGTGGCTGAAGGAGTACGGCGACGAGTTCGACTGGACCGTCACCAGCTGACCTGATCCAGGTCGCACTTCCCCGTCAAGGGTTCGCTCCCGTCGCACTCTCTGTCGTCCCGGTCCGCCGGGCGGCAGGAGTGCGACGGGAGCTTCTGGGTTCGGGGGGGGGGGAGTCAGTAGCCCAAGCGGGCTCGAACATCGTTGAGCAGCTGCGAGGAGCGCAATGCCGCGTCTGGCGCGACGGCAGAGATGCCCTGCACCAGCACGTCCGAGATCAGAATGGCCGAAAGGCTCTCAGACGTCAGTCCCGTCGGGGTGTGCGGTGCGGTCAGGATCGTATCGACGCGTGACGAGAGCCGGTCATGGAGTTCGTCGGTCACGAGGATGACGCCGGCGCCCATCAACTGCGCGTGATCCAGGAGCACGTCGATATCACGGGTCACTCGCCCAGGCGCGAAGATGACGAGGATGTCCTTCGCCCCGAGATTCATGACCTCATCGGCGAGGCGGAAGCCGTCCGTGCTGAGCCGCCGCGTGGTGAGGCCCGTACGCCGCAGGCGCAGTGCGAGATTCTCGGCGGCGATGCCGGAGGCGCCGAGGCCGTAGCAGTAGATGCTCTCGGCGCGCATGAGCAGCGTGATCGCCGCGGAGTACGCGTCGTCGTCGTTCGATGTGCGGGCGAGTTCGATGAGTGATGCGGCCTCGTCCCAGGTTTCCTGCTGGATGCGGGCGAGATCCTGCCCGATGTGCTCGATGCGCGTCTTGAGCCGTACCTCGGGGGAGACGCTGCTGGAGAAGGGGGCCGCGACCTCCTGTTTCAAGTGCGAGAGGCCCGAGTACCCGAGCTTCTGCAGGGTGCGGACGACCGAGGCGTTCGAGGTGCCGCTCTGGGTGCCGAGCTCGGCGGCGCTCGCGTAGAGGATGTGCTCGGCCGAGGTCGATGAGAGGACGCGGCAGACGGCTCGTTCGGACTTCGAGAGGTCGTTCCATGTGCGGGCGATGCGCGCACGGAGGCCGGAGAGCGCGGGATTATCTGTATCACTTGTTACAAACGGTTCCATTGCTGTATCATTCTGTTCGAGAGGCGCATCATCCGTAACGGATGTTTCAATCATCCAGGGTGCATCGACTTTCCGCAACAGACTCAGCAGACAGGGAGGTCCCATGCCGGCTACGACGCCGATCCGCATGATCGAGATCAGTGGAGCACCGCGCGAACGTGGGCGCCTCTACGGGGACGCCGCGGCTGACCTCATCGCAGGGTCGCTGGAGTACTACAGGGAAGCGTTGACCCAGCAGACGGGGATGAGCTGGGCCGAGATCACGGCGTCCGTCTCGCAGTGGCTTCCGATCAGCGAGCAGATCGCCCCGCATCTGATCGAGGAGATGCGCGGGATCGCCGAGGGAGCGGGCGTCTCCTTCGCCGAGATCCTCACCTTGAACGTGCGTGGGGAGTTCGTCTACGACCACCAGAGCCCCGCGAAAGGTGTGACCGCGGCGGCACGGGTCGACGATGACGAACGTGATGCGGTCGACGGGTGCACATCCTTCTTCCTGACTGGGGAGGGCAGCGGCACGGGGCACACCCTCGTCGGACAGAACTGGGATTGGCGCACGCGTACAGCGGGTACGACCCTCATCGTCCGCGTCGTGCAGGATCCGCTTCCCACGGTGATCATGCAGGTCGAGGCCGGTCAGGTGGGCCGCCACGGAGCCAACTCCGCGGGGATCTCGCTCAATGCCAATGGTCTCGGTGGAAGTTTCGGCAATGCGGTCGGAGTGCCGCAGACCTTGATCCGTCGACTCGTCCTCGACCAGGGCGATATCGCGAGTGCGCTCAGGACGCTCGTCAAGACGCGGCCCCATATCGCGAGCAACGCCCTGCTCGCCGACCGCAGCGGATTCGGCATCGATCTCGAGACCACGCCGAGCGGTGTGGATTGGATCTATCCCGAACGCGGTGTGATCGCCCACACCAACCACTTCCAAGCATCCGTGCCCCCGCAGCTCGCCGGGTCCTACCTCCCGGTATCCGCGGACTCGCTGCTCCGTCTGCCGCGTGTCGAGGCAGGACTCGCCAGGGTGGCGATGGCGGAGTCACCCGAGGAGAGTTACGCATTCGTCCGCGAGGCGATGTCGGATCACATCGGTTTCCCCGAAGGGGTCTGTACACATCCGCACCCTGACAGTCCTCCGGTGAAGCAGTGGTCGACGCTCCTCTCGAGCTGTGTCGATCTGACGACCGGTGAGTACCGCGTCGCGAACGGGTTCCCGTGCGAGACCGACTACGAGGTGCTGCCTTGGAATCTCTACGACCCCACCCACTGACAGACTGAAACACGAGGAGATAGCGTTCAATGAAGAAGCAGCATCACCCCATCACGCTGATGATCGGCGCGATCACAGCGTCGGCGTTCGTCCTGGCCGGTTGCAGCTCGAGCTCGGACGACGACGGTGGCGGCGACACCGCCTTCGACGTCCCGTTCGGCGCGACGACACCTGCCGCTGCCGGCTCACTCGATACCGTGACCTGGATGCTCGGAGGAGAGCCGACGACGCTCGACGCCGACATCGACGCCACCACCGCCGACGACACGGTCCTCGCGAATGTCTGCGATCGGCTCATGCAGGTGCAACCTGACCTCACCCTCGGGCAGGGGCTGGCATCAGACGCGCAGTGGACCGATGACACCCATCTCGTCTTCACCATCAGGCAGGACGCACTGTTCCATGACGGAAGCCCCGTGAGCACCGCCGACGTCTTGTGGAGCATGCAGCGACATTCCGCTGAGGGCGCTGCCGAATCCGACGAGTACCGGAATGTGGTCGCGATCGAACAGACCGGCGATGACCAGATCACCGTCACGACGTCGCAGCCGGACGCCATCCTCCTCCAGGCGATGGCGGGCGACGGCGGCATCGTCTGGAACCCGCGTGTGATCGAAGCCGAAGGGGAGGACTTCGGCAGCCCCGGTTCCGCTTCCGCCTGCAGTGGACCGTACGAGGTGACCTCGTGGGATGCGGGGTCGCAGCTCACCATCACCAAGTTCGCCGACTACTGGAACTCAGACGTCGACGCTCTCACGAACGAGATCGTCTTCCGCTGGGCCGATGAGACTGCGATCGCAAACTCGGTCACGACGGGCGAAGCCCAGGGGTCCTTCCTGGAGAACGCAGGTGCCGCGAGGAGCTTCATCGAGAGCGCAGACGTCTCCGTCTATCAAGGTCCCTCGACGAACGCCTGGGTGCTCGAGACGACAGATCGTGGCGCGCTGACGGATGAGCGCGTCCGTCAGGCGCTCTCGCTCGCTCTCGATCGCACCGGGGTGGCCGCTGCCGCTTTCGGCGGTCTCGCCCAGCCGTGGAAGACGCCGGTCGGATCGGGGGCCTGGGGATACCAGGTCGATACCTTCGAGCAGGCGTACGACGCACTCGAAGGAGCGCCCGCGAAGCCGAGCGATGCCGACCTCGCCGCCGCCGAAGACCTGATCTCCGAGGCAGGCGTCCCGTCCGCCCCGATCGTCGTCGCGTCCAACGGGTCGTCGACGCACAACGTCATCGCGAACGCGCTCGTGTCCGCCGCGCAGTCCATCGGGCTGGAGGCGGAGATCACGGTGATCCCCCAGGTGCAGTACGGCGACTTCTACTCCGACCCCGAATTGCGGGGTCAGGCGGACTTGTGGCCCGATGAGTACTACATCTCGAAGAACGACCCGCTCGGCTTCTACAAGAACGGCGCATCCGATGCGAGCGTGAACTTCGGCGTCTTCGCCGACCCGGAATACGATGCGCTGGTCGATGAAGGCTACGCGGCGACGGACGACGTCGAGCGCGCCGCGATCACGATCGAGTTGCAGAAGCGCTGGGTGGAGCACGCCGTGTGGATCCCGGTCGTGGCGACGCCGTCGACGCTCATCATGTCGAACGACGTCACCGGCGTACCGGCCTCTGCGGCCTTCATCTACTACCCGTGGGCCGTCGACCTCGGCAGCACGAAGGGGTAGTCGTGGTGGCGCTCGCGTTCCGCAAGCTCGCCGGCATGGTCTTCACGCTGGTGATCGCCTCCTTCATCATCTTCGCTGCGATGTACGCCGCGCCGGGTGATCCGGTCACGTTCCTCATCGGCAACCCCGAGAACCTGACCCCGGAGCGGATCGCGAGCGTCCGGGCCCAGTACCACCTCGACGAGCCGATGCTCGTTCAGTACGGGCACTGGGCCTCGGGAGTCCTCACCGGCGACTTCGGCCAGTCTTTCCAGTACCACCAGCCGGTGAGTGCGCTCCTTGCCGCGAGGGTGCCCATCACCCTGTCGCTCGTCGCGTACGCAGCCATCCTGCTCACAGTGATCGGCATCGGTCTCGGTGTCATGGCCGCCGTGCGCCGGGGGAAGGCGGTCGACACCGCTATCACCGGAGCAACGACCCTCGCCGCGAGCATCCCCTCCTTCGTGTTGGGCATTGCCTTCGTCGCGCTCTTCGCCGTGGAGCTGCGGTGGTTCCCGGTCGCCGGCGCAGGCACGGCGGGATTCGATCGCGTGTACGCGCTCACTCTTCCTGCGCTTACCCTCGCCGTCACCGCGCTCGCGATCGTGAGTCGTGTCACGCGCCAATCGATGATCGAGCAGTTCTCTTCCGAGCATGTCGAGGCTGCCCGCGCTTCGGGGCTGCGCGAACGGTATGTCGTGCGTGATCACGTCTTGCGCGCAGCCTGGGGGCCGATCATCACCATGATCGCGCTCGTCATCGCGAGCATGATCGCCGGAACGGTCGCAGTCGAGACGGTGTTCGGGATATCCGGCGTCGGCTCGCTCCTCGTCGATGCGATCAACACGCATGACTTCCCGGTGGTGCAAGCGGTGCTCCTCTTCATGGTCGTCGCCTACATGATCGTCACGACGATCGTCGACCTGCTCCTGCCCGTGCTCGACCCCCGAATCGGACGAAGGGCGGTGTCCGCATGACCTCGATCCTGCTCCCGCGGGTTCGCAGACGCCGGCGGTCCGGATCCGACCTCGGGTTCTGGATCTCCTGCGGCTTCCTCGCCCTCATCGCCGTCGCGGCCGCCTTCGCCCCACTCCTCGCCCCCTACGAGGCCGACAGTGTCGACTTCGCGGCGATTTGGGAAGGTCCGAGCGCACAGCACCTGCTCGGCACGGACCAACTCGGACGCGACCTCTTCTCCCGGTTGCTCATCGGGGCAGGCGAGACGCTGGTGGGCCCGGTGGTGCTGCTCGTGCTCGCCACCATCCTCGGTGTGGCGATCGGCGTATTGGCGGCATGGCGAGGGGGGTGGATCGATACCGTCCTGGCCCGCGTGACCGACGTGATGTTCGCGTTCCCCGGCCTGCTCTTCGTCGTGCTCGTCATCGCCGTGTTCGGCAAGGGTCCCGCAACAGCGATCGTTGCACTCGCGCTCGCCTATGCACCGGTGATCGCGAAGTACACGCGAAGCCTTGCGTTGAGCGAGATGACGCGTCCCTACATCGACGCCTACCGGGTTCAGGGGCTCGGCGGCTTGACGATCTGCCTGCGCGGAGTCATCCCGAACCTGCTGCCTCCGCTCGTCGGATACCTGGTCGTGCTCTTCGGGGAAGCTCTCATGAGCCTTGCGACGTTGAGTTTCCTCGGGTTCGGCGCGCAGCCTCCGAGTTCCGAATGGGGCCTGATGGTGCAGGAGGGGCAACCCGGCATCATCCAGGGAGAGTTCCTCCCGACGCTGGTGCCCGGTGCTGCCATCGCCATCGTCGTCATCGCGGTGAACGTCGCCGGGGTGCGTGTGGCCGACCGACTTCTTGCGAAGGGATGAGTGATGCTCCTCGAAATTCAGGACCTTGATCTCGCCTTCGGGCACGGTGAAGACGCGGTGAAGATCCTCACCGGCATCACCCTGAGTGTGGACCGCGGCGAACTCGTCGGGCTCGTGGGCGAGTCGGGCTCGGGAAAGTCGACGACGGTGCGCGCGGCCCTCGCCCTCTATGGCGAGGAAGCGACGATCGCGGGGAGTATCCGGATCGATGGAACACAGATGGTGGCCGCCGACGAAAGGACCCGACGACGGGTGCGCTCCGCATCCGTCTCGCTTGTGCAGCAGGACCCGCGTTCCGCACTCAACCCCGTGCGGCGCATCGGGGATTCGCTCTCCGAACGACTCGTCCGTGTCCGCGGGTGGCAGCGAAGCCGTGCGGAGGCGCACATCATCCAGCTCCTGGCCGCGGTGGGGCTGACTCACCCGGAGCGGCGCATGCGGCAGTTTCCGCACGAGCTCTCGGGCGGCATGCTTCAGCGCGTCGTCATCGCATCGGCGCTGAGCGCCGACCCTGCGCTCCTTCTCGCCGACGAGGCGACGAGCGCGCTCGACGTGACGACGCAAGCCGAGATCGTCGCCATCTTCCAGCGGCAGATCCGTGAACGTGGTCTCGGGATGCTCTTCATCACCCACGACCTGGCACTCGCGGGCGCGATCTGCGATCGGATCCATGTCCTTCGGCAGGGTGAGATCGTGGAGACGCTGACGAAACCCGGGCTCTTCGCGGATGCGGTCCACCCGTACACACTCTCGCTGATCGAAGCTGCCCCCGTGCTCGACACGAAGGAGCCGTCATGAGTCTGGTGGAAGTCTCTGATCTGTACCGGGCGTTCCGGATGGGTCCGGGAACAGAGCGCGTCGTCGCTGTCAACAACGTGAGTTTCGCCATCGACGCAGGTGAGGCGCTCGGTCTCGTCGGTGAATCGGGCTCGGGCAAGTCGACGATCGCCCGGATTCTCGTCGGTCTGGAGCGCGCCGACGCGGGGTCGGCGGTGATTGACGGTGTCGATCGCCTCCGCAGGCCGCGCGGCAGGGCTGAGCGCCTGGCGAGGGCTCGCGCAGTGCAGATGGTGTTCCAGGACCCGAACGGGTCGCTGGATCGCCGACTGACCGTGCGGCAGACGCTGCGGCGGACTCTGAGGCTGCGAGAGGAGGCAGCGGGTCCTCATGCCGACCGTACGATCGCGGAGCTGCTGGATCGGGTGCGACTCACCGAACGGCATGCCGACGCGAAGCCCCACGAGCTTTCGGGCGGTCAGCGACAGCGCGTTGCGATCGCACGGGCACTCGCGGTCTCTCCTCGTCTCGTCGTCCTCGACGAGGCCGTATCCGCACTCGATGTCTCCGTGCAGGCTCAGGTACTCGAACTCCTCGCCGAGATCCAGCGCGAGTCGAGGGTGAGCTACCTGTTCGTCAGTCACGATCTCGCTGTCGTCCGCGAACTCTGCTCCCGGGTTCTCGTGCTCTTCCGTGGCGCAGCCGTCGAACAGGGGGACACCGAGCGGGTTCTGACCCATCCCGAGCACCCCTATTCGCAACTCCTCATCGCTTCGACGCCCGGCCCGGGGTGGGATCCGGAGCGGGTCGTCCGCGACCGGATGACGTTCACGCAGCGCATGGAGGTCGTGGGCGGGGGCGAATCGGGCTCGTAGCCCTCATCGCGTCGAGGTCACGCCCTGCCCGACGCCCACACGCAGATGAAGGAGATCTCTTGATCTGAAGGACTCAGGGGTTCTGAGGGGCCTTCGAATCAAGAGATCTCCTTCATCTGGTGCGGGGCCAGATCTGGGAGAAGATCAGCTGACCTTCTTCCGGTAGGAGATGATCGCGAACACGTAGGCGACCACGAGGATGCCGACGCACCAGGCGAGGGCGACCCAGATGTCGTTGCCGACGGGCTGCTCGGCGAACAGCGCCTGGATGGTGTTGACGATCGAGGTGACCGGCTGGTTCTCGGCGAACCACTGCACCGGTGCCGGCATGGTGTCGGTCGGGACGAAGGCCGAGCTGATGAACGGGAGGAAGATCAGCGGGTACGAGAACGCGCTCGCCCCGTCGACCGTCTTGGCGTTCAGGCCCGCGATGATGGCGAGCCAGGTGAGCGCCAGGGTGAACAGCATCAGGATGCCGATGACGGCGAGCCAGGCCCAGAAGCTCGCCCCGGTGCGGAAGCCCATCACGAATCCGACGCCGAAGATGATCGCCAGGGTGATCGCATTCGCGGTCAGTGAGGTGAGCACGTGCGCCCACAGCACACTCGACCGGGCGATCGGCATGGAGTGGAAGCGCTCGAAGATCCCGCTCTGCATGTCGGTGAAGAGCCGGAATGCGGTGTAAGCGATCCCCGAGGCGATCGCGATGAGCAGGATGCCGGGGAGCAGGTAGTTCACGTAGTTCTCGGCGCCGGTGCTCTGCTGGAGCGCGCCGCCGAAGACGTACACGAACAGCAGCATCAGGGCGATCGGGGTGACCGCCGTGGTGATGATGGTGTCGGGACTGCGGAAGATGTGCCGCATGGAGCGGCCGGTGAGCGTCGCCGTGTCGGCCGTGAAGTGCATGGTCATGCTGCGTCCTCCTTCTGCGTGGACGAGGGGCCGATGAGGGTGAGGAAGATCTCCTCGAGGGTGGGCTGCTTCTCGACGTACTCGACCTTCGCGGCCGGCAGCAGGCGCTTCAGCCCGGCGAGGGTGTCGTTCGCGATGATGCGGCCCTCGTGCAGGATCGCGATGCGGTCGGCCAGTTGCTCCGCCTCATCGAGGTACTGCGTGGTGAGCAGCACGGTGGTTCCGGTGTTCGCGAGCTCCTTGATCACGTCCCACACCTCGATGCGGGCTTCGGGGTCGAGGCCGGTCGTCGGCTCGTCGAGGTAGATGACCTCGGGGTGCCCGACCAGGCTCATCGCGATGTCGAGCCGGCGACGCATGCCGCCCGAGTAGGTGCCGACCTTGCGGTTGCCGGCATCCGTCAGGCGGAAGGTCGCCAGCAGATCGTCGGCGACCTTCCCGGGGTCGGGCAGATGCCGCAGCTTCGCGACCAGCACCAGGTTCTCGCGTCCGGTGAGGATCTCGTCGACGGCGGCGAACTGTCCGGTCAGGCTGATGCGCTCCCGGACGCCGACCGGGTTCGCCGCCACGTCGATACCCTGCACGGTCGCCGTTCCGGCATCCGCCTTCAGCAGGGTGGAGAGGACACGCACCATCGTGGTCTTGCCGGCGCCGTTCGAGCCGAGGAGGGCGAAGATGCTGCCCTTCTCGACCTCGAAGTCGACCCCGCGCAGGACATGCAGATCCTTGTAGGACTTCTCGATACCGCGTACCGAGATGGCGGCGTTCGTCATGACTCGTTCTCCTTCTTCCTCGCGTCGTCGAACGCCTTGATGAGGCGCGCGCGCTCCTTGTCGATCCACTGGGTGCCGCCGTAGGCGCGGGCATACTCCTCGGCGTACTCGACGGGGTCGTCGCCCACGATCGCGCTGACGGGGGTGCCGTCGATGGCAGCGCGCTCCCACAGGTCCGCGAGGTCGAGGAACATGGTGACGATGGTGTCGCCGTCGGTGATGCCGCCGTAGTACAGGTAGTACCGGTACTGGGCGTTCGCCACCTCGCGGTACGGCGAGGGGAGGGCGTCGATGCGGGCCTTGGCCTGCTTGTACTGCTTCTTCTGCTCGAGCGATCCGGTGAGCGCTTCGATCCACTTCGCGGCCATGATCAGTTCTCCTCGTTCGTGTTGTTCAGTCGTTCGATGTGCGTGCGGAGGAAGTCCCAGGTCTTCCAGAACTCCCCGAGCTCCTGGTGGCCCTGCGCGTTCAGGGTGTACACCTTGCGGGGCGGCCCCTTCTCGCTCGGGACCTTCTCGACGTCGACGAGCTTCTTCTGCTCGATGCGCACCAGGAGTGCGTAGATCGTGCCCTCGGCGATGTCGGTGAACCCGTGGTCGCGGATGCGGGTCGTGATCTCGTATCCGTAGGCCGGCTGCTCGGCGAGGAGCGCCAGAACTATGCCCTCCAGAGTTCCCTTGAGCATCTCGGTCATCTGCTTGCCCATCAGGTCCTCCCTTCCTCTCTCGGTACTCAGTGTTGCTGGGTACCGGTACAAAGTAACACCGAGTACCGGTACTTAGCAACACCGAATACCAGGATCTTCCGAGAAGTTTCCTGAGGGTTTCCGGGCGCGCGGAAACGAGGGCTCGCCGAACGGCGGCGCGGAATCCCGCTGCTACGGGAACAGGCGGCGGAGCAGCGGAAGATCGTCGTCGCTCAACGCCTGGGTGATCACGGCTGCGGTCTCCGGGTGCATGTCCTTCTCGAGGCGCTTCCAGAGCCACCGGGCGGCACCCAGATCTGCCGTGGCGACAGCGGTCGAGAACGCCGCCACGCCGTCGTAGTAGGGGATGGTGGAGGAGCCGGGCTCGGCGTTGTACGGCCCGTAGATGTCAACGAACGGAAGCGTCGGATCCGGGCGCAGGTAGAGGGTGTCGCCCGGGCTGATCGGCTCGTTGCCGCGCACGTGGTTGAAGCTGGAGACCGTGACGTAGTCGACGCAGAATCGCTCGCCGATCGCGATGAGGCTGTCGCCGGCCTGCACCTCGTAGGAGAAGATCTCGCCGGCCGCATCCAGCGTGACGGGTCCGCTCGCCAGCTCCGACGCGCCCATCTCGACGAGCTCGCCCAGGAGCTTGGCGTGCATCGGAGAGCCGTCGTCCCGGTAGATGTTGATGAGCGCGTTGGTGGTGCAGTCACCGGGACCACCGGCGGGAACGCTGATGCCGTCGCCCAGGTCGACGAGTCCGCCCTGCTCGGTCTTCTCCGCGCGACTCGTCGGGGCCGTGGAGGGCTCGGCGGCGAAGCGCTCCGACACCCACGAGCCCGCGTCGACGACAGCCGGCGCGGCGCCGATCACGGCGGGAGCCGCTACGGCGACCAACCCCGCGATGGCGACGACGACGACCGCGGTCGTGATCTTGGTGGTGCGCTGCATCCCGACAGCATGGCATCCCTCCCCGCCGGAACGCGAGAGCCCGTGCGGAGGGAGCATGCCGTGCGCGGGGTGAAAAGGCGGGGTGAATTCTCCGCGATCGGCCGGAGCGGTCGTCGGGGGGCGGGCAGTCTGGCGGATGGCCCGAGCCGAGTTCGCCATGTCTGGATGGTGCTCGGCGGTCGCCTGAGGGGGCGGGGTTTCCGTGTGCGAACGCGCACCGGGGAAGCGATGAATGGGGAGTCTGTCATGGGGTTTCGTGTTGCCCGCAAGGACCACACAGCCGATGGCCTTCCGTCCGAGCGGCACAGCCGCTGGCGGGGCCGCGCGAAGAAGCTGATCGGAGGCGCCCTGAGCACGGCGCTGGTCGCCTCGTCGATGGTGTTCATCGGAGGCACGCTCACGGCGGCTCCCGCGATCGCGGCTGACCCGTTCCTCTGCACGCCGGGCGCCGTGTACGTGCAGAGCACGACCGAGGTGCGCGAGTTCATCGTGGACGAGCAGGGCGGCACACCGGGAAACGGCGGCACGCTCGGTTCCACCACCCTCGGCGTCGACCACTCCAACAATGCCCTCGGCATCTCCTCCAGCGGCCGCTACGCCTACACGGTCACCAATGCGGCCGGATCCAAGGTGCTGGCCAAGCATGACCGCGTGACCGACTCCACGAGCCGCACCACGTTCACGCTCAACTCCTCCGTGCTCCGAGGTGCCGTCCACCCGGTGACCGGCGTCTACTACTTCGCCAGCGGTACCGTCAGCGGCGCCATCAACCTCTACGCCTGGAACGAGAGCGTCACTCCGCAGGCCTACGTGCAGGTCGGCACGCTCCGCCCCACCGCCGGCAGCAGCGCGTTCGGCGCCAACGGCGACATGGCCTTCAGCGCCTCGGGCCAGCTCGTGCTCGTGGCCGACAATGTCATCTACTCGTCTGACCTTCCCACCTCGCTCGCGCCGAGCACCGCGACCATCGAGGCCAAGCAGGTCCACAACATGGGCGACGGGGTGCAGGGCAACGGCATCGCGTTCGGAAACCTCGGCCACATCTTCGTGTCGGTCTCCGGAGGCGGAAACCGCATCATCGAGGTCGACCTCCCCCGCGGGGTGACCGTCAACACCACCTCGATCGGAACCTTCGGGCCGACCGACATGGCCAGCTGCACCTTCCCGAACACCCTCACGCTGAAGAAGGACCTCCCCGAGGGGCGTCACGCCGCCACCGACCAGTTCGCCCTGCGTGTGCAGTCGCCGGCCGGCTATCAGGTCGCGCAGACGGACGCGACCACCCGCGGAGAGGCCACGGGGCTGCAGCCGGACTACGCCGGACCGGTGTTCACCAACCAGGGCGACACCTTCCGCCTCTCCGAGTCCGCATCCGGAACCACGGACAGCACCCGGTACGCCGAATCGCTCGACTGCGTGCAGGTCGAATCCGACGGCTCCACGTCTCCGGTCGCCGTGACCGCAGACGGCCGCGTCGTCCAGCCCGCCGGTGCGCTCGGCACCGACGTCACCTGCACGTTCACGAACGTACGTCTCGCACCCGACCTGGCGCTGCGCAAGACCTCCGACCCGGCCGACGGCGTCGCCGTGCAGGCGGGTCAGCGCATCACGTACACCGTCGAGGCGGAGAACACGGGCAACACGATCCTCGACCCCGTCCGCGTGAGCGACGACCTGTCCGGCGTGCTCGCGTTCGCCGAGTATCAGGGAGACGTCGCCACGGAGCTCGACGGCTCCCCCGTCGCATCCGGCGCCGCAACCATCACCGGTGACGACCTCGCCTGGACCGGCGCGCTCGAGCCCGGTCAGGTGCTCACCATCACGTATTCGGTGATCGTCGACGCCGATGTCGAAGGAGAGCGGATCGCCAACAGCGTCACCGCCTCCGGTACCCCTCCCGGCGGCTTGCCCCCGGTCGATCCTCCCGCGGTCACGACCGAGCACCCCGTGGCGGGCTACACCGTCGCCAAGAGCTCCAGTCCCGCTGCCGGCACCGTCGTGGAGCCGGGGCAGACCATCGAGTACACGGTGACCGGCACCAACACCGGTGCCACGGTGCTGAGTCCGGCCTCCCTCTCCGACGACCTGTCGGCCGTGTTCGCACACGCCGCCTACAACTCCGACGTCGCCACCGAGATCGACGGCGCACCCGTCGCCGCGGGCGCAGCGACCATCACGGGCGACGACCTCGCCTGGACCGGCACGCTCCAGCCCGGACAGACCGTGACGATCACGTACTCCGTGACCGTGGAGGCCGACACCTCGGGTGAGATCCTGAAGAACACCGTCAGCGGCACCGCGACGCCAACGACTCCGGACCCGAGTGACCCCGACGGACCGCAGGTGCCGGGCGAACCCATCGTCCCGCCCACGGTCACCACCGAGCACCCGGTGATCGGTTCGGGCTTCACGATCAGCAAGTCCGCCGACCCCGCCTCGGGCACCGCCGTCTCGGCCGGCGACACCGTGACCTACACGATCACCGGAACCAACACGGGTGACACCGACCTCGATCCGGCCCGGATCGTCGACGACCTGTCGGGTGTGCTCGATGACGCCGGCTACAACGACGACGTGACCGCCGACCGCGGCTCCGTCACCGTCAGCGGCGACACGCTCACCTGGACGGGCGATGTGCCCCGCGGCGAGTCCGTCACCATCCGCTACTCGGTGACCATCGATGCCGGAGTCCAGAAGGCGCTGCTGAACAACGTCGCCAGTGGCACGGCCACACCGCGGATCCCGGTCGACCCGGCCGACCCCGACGGTCCCACGACCCCGGGGACCCCGATCGTCCCGCCGCCCGCGGAGACGAACCACCCGGTCGTCGACACCGGCCTCGAGGTGACGAAGTCCGCGGACCCCGTCTCCGGCACCGCCGTGCGCGCGGGCGACACGATCACGTACACGATCTCCGGCGTCAACACGGGTAACGCGACCCTCGACCCCGCGTCCATCGTCGACGACCTGTCCGCCGTGCTCGCCCACGCTCAGTACGGCGGCGACGCGAGCGCATCGACCGGAGCCGTCGAGCTCGACGGCACGACGCTCACCTGGACCGGGGCACTCGCTCCCGGCGCCAGGGTCGACATCACCTACACGGTGACGGTCGACGCCGACGCGACCGGCGTGCTGCTGCGCAACACCGTCACGGGCGAGGGGAACCCCCTCATCCCGGCCGACCCGACCGACCCGGACAGCCCCACCACGCCCGGTACCCCGGTCACGACGCCGCCGTCGACGACGGAGCACCCGGTCGCCACCCCCGGCTTCACGGTCGCGAAGTCCGCCGACCCCGCATCGGGGACGCGTGTCGATCCCGGCAGCGTGATCACCTACACCGTCACGGGCACGAACACGGGTGACACCGTGCTCGACCCTGCATCGATCGCCGATGATCTGCGCGGCGCGCTTGCTCATGCCTCGTACAACGACGACGTGACCGCCACCCGCGGCGACGTCAGCGTGGTGGACGCCGCCCTCGACTGGAGCGGTGTGCTGCTCCCGGGCCAGGACGTCGTCATCACCTATTCCGTGACGGTCGACCCGACCGCCGGGGGTGAGACGATCGCGAACACGGCCACGGGCACGGCGACGCCACTCATCCCGACGGACCCGAGCGACCCGGACAGCCCCACCACGCCGGGCACGCCGATCACGCCGCCGCCGGCGACGACGGAGCACCCGGTCAACGAGCCCGGCTTCACCTTCGCCAAGACCGCCGACCCGGCTGCGGGCACAGCCGTGGATCCCGGTGATGTGCTGACCTACACGCTGACGGCCGTCAACACCGGTCAGACGGTGCTCGACCCGGTCGAGATCACGGATGACCTCTCGAAGGTGCTGCCGTACGCCTCGTACAACGACGACGCCGTGGCCGTGATCGGCGGGCTGCCCTCCGGTGCGGTGGCGGTCGACGGCGCGGAGCTCGACTGGTCCGGTGCGCTCGCCGTCGGTCAGACCGTGGTCATCACGTACTCGGTGACGGTCGGAGCCGACGGAGTGGGATCCGTGCTCGAGAACAGTGCGAGCGCGACGGCGACCCCGCCCGGAGGATCCGTCATCACCCCGCCGCCCGGCACCACGACGAACGCCGTGAACGTCCCCGGATTCTCGGTGTCGAAGAGCGCCGACCCGGTGGCGGGCACGGCGGTCGACCCCGGCAGCGTCATCACCTACACGGTGACCGGCGTGAACACCGGTGAGACGGTCCTCGATCCGGTCGCGATCGTGGACGACCTCTCCGGCGTCCTCGCCCACGCCGACTACAACGACGACGCGGCCGCCCTGATCGGCACGACCGCCTCGACCGCCCCGGTGGTCTCCGGCGACAGCCTGTCGTGGACGGGAGCCCTCCCGGTCGGCGAGACCGTCACGATCACGTACTCCGTGACCGTGCAGGCGGATGCCGGGGGAGCGATCCTCGAGAACTCGGCTTCGGGATCGGCGACCCCGCCCGGCGGTGTGCCTCCGATCGAGACGCCGCCGGCGACGACGGAGCACCCGGTCAACGAGCCCGGCTTCGAGCTCCGCAAGTCGGCAGACCCCGCGTCGGGAACCCGCGTCGATCCCGGCAGCGTCATCACCTACACGGTGACCGGCGTGAACACCGGAGAGACCGCGCTGGCGCCGGTGAGCATCAGCGACGACCTCTCGGGGGTCCTCGCCCACGCCGTCTACAACGACGACGCGACGGCGACCGTGATCGACGGATCCGCACCCGCTCCGGTCGTGGACGGTGACGAGCTCACCTGGGCGGGCGCGCTCGCGGTCGGTCAGCGCGTCACCATCACGTACTCGGTGACCGTGAACGGCGACGCAGGTGGTGCGACGATCGCGAACACGGTCGCGGGAACCGCCACCCCGCCCGGTGGCGGGGAGCTCACGCCGCCTCCGGTGACGACCGAGAACCCGGTCGGTACCCCGGGCTTCACGTTCGTCAAGACGGCCGATCCCGGTTCGGAGAAGGCCGTGGCCGCGGGAAGCGTGGTCACCTACCGGCTCGTCGGCACCAACACGGGGGAGACCGGGCTGGATGACGTCGTGATCACGGATGACCTCTCCCGAGTGCTGCGGCATGCCGACCTCCGACCCGGTGCGACCGCCGTCGTGGGCGACCGCGCGGTCGCGGCTCCCGCGGTGGACGGGAACCAGCTGCGTTGGAGCGGCAGCCTCGCCCAGGGTGAGAGCATCACGATCACGTACTCCGTGATCGTGCACGCCGACGCGGCAGGCGCGAAGCTGCACAACGTGGCTGTGGGGACGGCCACTCCTCCCGGCGGTGAGACGATCACGCCGCCGACGAGTTCGACCGATAACCCGGTGCTGACGCCGCTCGCGCTCACCGGCGGAATCCTGGCCCCGTGGGTGCTGGCTCTGGCGATCGCTCTGCTGCTCGGCGGTGCCGTGCTGCTGATCGTGCGCCGACGCCGCTCGCAGGCCTGACGCTCGTCGGGAGGGCCCCGTCTGTCGTGATGCGACGGGCGGGGCCTTCGGCGTGTGCAGTCGGCGGGTGGTTGGCGACGGCGCTCAGTCGGGCAGGAGGCCGTGACGGGCCGCCTGCTCCAACGCCTCGGAGCGATTGCCGGCGTCGAGCTTGCGGTAGATGCTGCGGAGCTGGGTCTTGAGGGTGTTCTGCGAGACGCGCAGATCAGCGGCGATCGTCGGCAGCGGCGCACCGGATGTCAGCGCGTGCAGCACCACCTGCTCACGGGGGGTCAGGCGAGGGCGGCTCGCGAAGGACGGCAGAGCGGATCGCCGGGGGAAGGTGGCGCGACCGGTCGGATCGAGGTCGGCGCGGACCGCACCGAAGTCCTCCGCGCCCAGAAGCACGAGCGGAGTGGTGAGGCCACGGTCCGCGAGCTGCGCGCTCAACGTCGCGCTCGACGGCTGCGCGGCGGCCGGGGACACCCGGCGCAGGGCGGCGCTGTGCACCGCCAGCGCTTCGGCGCGTTCTCGGGCCGTGGAGGGACGCAGGCGGGTCTGTCCCAGGAGTCGGACCACGTCAGCGGCCGCGCCGTCGATGAGAGCCAGACGTGCTCGCTTCACGACGGTGCCGAAACGATCGGACCCGGCATCGCGCTGGACGATGCTCTTCGCGGTGCCGACGTCGCCGAGGGCGAGGTGCAGCAGCACCCGCGGCCGGGAGAGCGCGTGGCGCACGTGGGCGGCGCTCGCCTCCCTCCCTCGGAGGCGCGCGAAAGACTCGAGGCGCTCCAGGCCCCCTGCTGCATCTCCCTCGTGCAGGGCGATCCACGCCTCCACGGAGGCCATCGTCGTCCAGTGCTCGCTCGTCGCTCGGTATGGCTCGAAGAAGCGGATGTGCTGCTTCGCCGCCGGGAGGTCGCCGTCCTCCACCGCGAGCATCGCACCGGCGATCCGGTAGAACGTGCTCTGGTAGCTGTCCAGGAGCTCCGGGTCCCACTCGCCGTCGCGCACGAGGGAGAAGTAGTGCCGCGCTTCGGGCAGGTCGCCGTTCAGGGCGTGGACACCCGCGAGGAGGCAGATGCCGTGGAAGCCGTTCGTGCTCCCGTGCGCCGCGGCGAGCGCCGTGGCCCGCTCCCAGACCTCGATGGCTTCGTCCAGCTGTCCGCCGTAGTACAGGGAGATGCCGATGTGCGTGCACATGAGTGGCACATCGCGGGCGTACTGCTGCCATTGCGATCCGGTGTCTCCTGGAACAGCGCCAGGGCTCGCGCGGCCATCTGGGCGGCCGGCTCCGGCCGCCCGATGGCACGCAGGGAGGCGCTCTCCGCCGCCCAGATGAAGATCCGCTCCGTGGCTGACAGGGTGGGCCGACGGGAGTTCGCCGCAGCCACCGCCATGCGCAGCAGTTGGAGCCCCCGCTGGCGTCGGAGCCTGCTGGGTTTGAGGCTCATCCCCAGCAGCATGGCCACGAGCGGCTCCTGCTTGAGTCGTGCCACAGGGACGTCGGCGAGCAGCTCCGCGACCGCGCGCCGATCGCGGTGGAGCAGGCGATTCCACCCGGACATCGTGACGTGTTTCGCGAGCCGTAGATCGTCGTCCTCCAGGGCGAGTCGCAGCCCTTCGAGGGGCATGTCGCGGCGAATCGCCCCTTCTGCCGCGAGGCGTCGGAGGTGCGCGACTTCGCCGGGGAAGGATCGGCGCAGCTCACGGCGCAGCATGCCGCGCGTCAGCGGGGTGAGGGCGAAGGTGTCGCGTCCATCGTCCGACCACCGACCGAAGCCGAACGTCTCGGCCTGGTCGAGGGCTTTCGCGATGTCGGGGTCACGCGTGAGTGCGACGGCCAAGGGGAGATCGACCGAATCGGTCACGCTGATGCGCAACAGTCCCTCGAGGGTCTGCGTGTCGAACGCGCACTCGGCGAGCCGGTCCTGCAGATAGTCCTCGATCACGGTCGTCGCAGCGCGAAGCGACTCGGCATCCGCTCCGGCTCCGCGGAGGGCCAGCGCACGGATGAGCGCGGGGAAGCCCGCGGTCGCCTCCCGGATCTCGCCGGCCATGTCGTCATCGACCCCGAGCGCGCGAGAGATCTCCTCGGTGTCGAACATGAGGTCCGACGGCGCGATGACCTTCGTGTCGATCACGAGATCCAGACCCTCGCTGTCGAAGGGGCTGGGGCGATTGGTGGCGACGATCAGCCGCGTGCGCGGGGTGGTGGCGATGGCGCGGCACAGGGCGAACACGCCTTCGCGGTCCACGGGGGCCGCGTCGTCGAGTACCACGACCAGAGGACCTTCCGCGTGGCGCAGGCGCGAGGTCACGGCAGGCCATCCATCCTCCGCGAGGTCGTGTGCGACGTCTGTGCGCGGCAGAGCTCGAAGCAGAGCGCGGGCGAGCGCCGCGCTGGGCGCGGTGGCGGGCGAGGCGGTGATCCAGACCACGCGCGATGCAGTGGCGGACGCCCACTCCACGAGGGCGGTCGTCTTGCCCGACCCGGACGCGGCACGGATGAGCGTCAGAGGTGTGTCGGTCTCGAGTGTGGCGGTCAGCCGCGGCCTACTGATCGCGTGCGCCGATACTCGCGGTACATGTCCATCCCCCTGCGCGACAAATGCCGACACCCCAACCTCCCCAGGTCCCCGCCTCTACGATATTCCGAAATATCGGTGGGGCACGCTCCCGGGGGACGGTGTCGGCCGCTCGGGTGGAAGTCAGCCCATCAGGAACGAGAGCGACACCCCGACGACGATCGCGACACCCACGTAGATGAGGTTCGGCAGCTGGAATGAGTGGTCGAAGACGAACTTGCCCATCTTCGTCGTGCCGGTCTGGTCGAACGCCACGGTGGCCACCTGGCTGCCGTTCGCCGGCAGCGTGTAGATCCCCATGGTCGACGGCCACAGCCCCACCAGTAGAGGTGCCGGAAGCCCGATCGTGATACCGATCGGCACGATCGCGTTGGTCGCGCTCGATTGGCTCGTGGTGAGCATGGCGACCGCGAAGAGTGCCATCGCGAAGAGCAGCGCGCCGAGGAAGGCCGACGATCCGGAGACCACCGATCCGAGCCCGTCGACGATGAGGGTCTGGTTCGCCGCCACGAACGTGTTGGCGAGCCAGGCGATACCGAACAGGGCGATGGCCCCCACGATGCCGGCGGGGAAGGTCGGCTGCTTGGGGACGTCGGCGGCCTTGACCTTGCAGAACACGAAGACCAGGGCGGCGATGATGCCCATCGTGACCTCGATGATGACGGTCACACTGAGTCGGACGGGATCGCCGGCATCGTCGGTCCCGATCACCGGACGCAGATTCTCGAACAGCCCGAAGAATACGATCACCGCGACGCCTGCGAGGAACAGGGATGCCGAGAGCACGGCCGTCGGCGGGAGCTTGTGCTCGTGCGCGTCCACCGCCGGGGGCTTGATCTGGTGGTCGGCCAGGCGTCGCTGGAACTCCGGGTCGTCGTCGAGGTCCTTGCCGTGACGCATCATCACGAGCGCGGCGACGAAGAGCCCGGCGATGGAGGCCGGCCACATGATGAGCAGCAGTCCTCCGAGATCCACGCCCTGCGGCGCGAGCAGGACCACCATCGATGCGGTCGCGGCCGAGACGGGCGAGCACAGGATGCCGACTTGCGAGGCGACGGCCGAGACCGAGAGGGCGCGTTCGGGGCGGATCTTCTGCTGGTAGGAGACGTCGTAGATCACGGGCAACAGCGGGTAGAAGATGTTGCCCGTGCCGGCCCCGACGGTGAAGAGGAACGACATGGCCGGGGCGAGGAACACGACCGACTTCGGTTTGCGCCGGATCACTCTGGCCGCGACGGACACCATCCAGTCGATACCTCCGGCGGCTTGCATGGTGGAGGCGGCAGTGATCACGGTGATGACGATGAAGACCGCGTCGACCGGGGCGTTGCCCGGCGCTTCGCCGAACACGAAGATGAGGACGGCGACGCCCACCAGCCCCCAGACGCCGAGACCGATCCCGCTGGTGCGCGTGCCCATGTAGATCGCACCGACGACGATGATCAGCTGTGCGAGGAGGATCCACACGTTGTCGTTCATGACGACGGCCCCTTCGTGATCGGAGCGGACCCGGTGAGCACGGTCGTCGGCAGTTCGGTCTCGACGATCTTCCCGTCGATCGCCTCGACCCGCAGGGCGAGCGCGTTCTCGACAGGACTGATGGCGGTGACGAACTCGGAGTTCTCGAAGTGCAGCGACTGAAGGTTGCCGACGGCATAGCCCGTGGAGAGCTCCCCGCTGAGGAGGGAGGCGTGAAAGAGAGGGCGCCGCTGATCCTCGGCGTCGTAGTGCGGGCAGAAGCTGCCGTTCAGGAACCCGAGTCCCTCGGGGAGCACCTGGAGGGTCGGGCCGTAGCTGTCGGTCGTGCCGCCCTCGAACCAGCAGATACCACCGGCGCTGCCTCCCGTGAACACGACGTTCGAGTCGGGGTCCTCCCACATCTCACGCAGGATCGTGTCGAGGCCCTGCCGCTTCCAGACATCGAGCATGTTCGCCGTGTTGCCGCCGCCGACGTGGATCACGTCGAACCCTTTCACGAAACCGGCCAGGTCGTCGACCGCGCGATGGAAGAGCGGGAGATGGTGCGGTGCGCACCGGTCCGCGTCGTAGGTGGAATAGAAGCTCAGGATGTAGGCGGCGTCGTCGCCGGTCGCGGTGCCGACGAAGAGGACCCGGGGTCGCTCCTTGCCGGTGAGCCCGAGGATGTAGTCGTGCGTCGGGTCGTTCCGCCGTTCCATCATGGCCTTACCGGCCCCAGTAGCCACCACGTGAGACATCGGCCGCCCTCCGACTAGATCGTGCCGCCACCATAGAGGGGTGGCACCCGCGGCGTCCAGAGGGTCTTCACCCCGGGCGGAGGAACGTATATCGGTACATCACCCGCCGCCCTCGGGTAGTGGATAACGTGTTACCCGGTGACCGGGGTTCACCCCCTCGCCCCGGTCACCGAGTGGCTTGTCCATCCGGAGCAGTGCGTTGCTCGGCGAGCCGCGCACGCAGAGCAGCGGCGACGTCGTGATCCGCGGTGCCTAACCGTGGAGGCGTGCGGCGACGACCACGCCCTCGAGCAGTGCCACAGTCCGACTCCGTGCGCCCGCCGGGTGAAGACCGAGCGCCGTCGTGAGCTCGAGGGCGAGCGCGGCGTGCCCGGCGGCGTTCGGGTGGAAGGGATCGTTCATCAGGCCCCACGGCACCTCGCCGTCTCCGAGCGCGGCGAAGCGGGCGAACTGATCCACGAGGATGACGTCGTCGTCCGCGGCGACCCGACGCACCGCTGCGGCGAACTCGCCGATCCGCGCGCGCTCCGGGGCGTTGGCGACATCGATCGCGGGCGGCGTCTGCAGCACCGGGACGGCACCGAGTCCGCGCACGCGGACGACGAAGTCGTGCAGGGACGAGGCATACTCCTCCGGGGAGACCTCGGTGCGCTCGCCGCCGGTCGCGGCGTCGTTCGTGCCGATCATGAGCGTGACGACATCGGGCCGCCAGGACTCGACGCGGCGGTCCCAGTCGTCGAGGATGTCGCTGATGCGGTGCCCGCTGATCGCCGTGTTCACTACCACGTCGCGCACGCGCTCGCGCTCGCCCCGGATGATCTCGTGCAGGTGCTCGGGGTAGCTGCGGACCCCCTGCGTGTGGACCAGGCCGTGGGTGATGGAATCGCCCGTGATCACCCAGTTCAGCGGTTCGGCGCCGACAAGTGCATCGGCGAGGCGGCGGAGGTCGGCGGTGGCGGATTCGGCGTTCGGCACGGCATAGAGCCTATCGGCGCGGTCATCCTCACCGCGCTTCTGCGTGTGGGACGACCGCCCACGGGCGCTGCGGATGCGAAAGACTGAAGGCATGACCTCTTCTGCGCTCGACACCCTCCTCGCCCGCATCGTCGAGAGCGGCGTGATCGATGAACCGGTCGCCGAGAACGGCCTGGTGTACGGGAGAGCGAGCATCGACGCGGCAGGCACGGTGGTGAAGGTCAACGTCGATCCCGAGTTCGACGGCGACCACGACGACGAGATCGACCAGGAGGCGTTGATCGCTGCGATCTCGCGCATCCTGTCGGTCAGCGAGTCCCGGTGGCGGGCCGTGGTCGACGAGGTGGCGACCGAGATCGACGATGCGGTCGACGATGAGCCGGTCGTCGAGCAGATCGATCTGCGTGATGACCTCGAGGCCACGTCGGTCGTGGTGTTCGCCGACGCCGTGCTGCTCGCCTTCCTCGCGCCGAAGCAGTTCCCCGATGCGCGGATTCTCGTGCAGTTGGATGAGGATCTCGAGGTCGACGGCATCGAGGTCCGAGAAGACCTGCTCGACCACGCATGACCACGCGCATCGAGGACTATGCCCTGCTGAGCAACTGCCGCACGGCGGCGCTCGTCTCGCGCGCAGGAAGCATCGATTGGCTGTGTCTGCCGCGGCTCGACTCGGCGTCGACGTTCGCGGCCATGCTCGGAGACGAGTCCCACGGTCGCTGGCTGCTGCATCCGACAGACCCCGGGGCCGTGAGCACCCGGCGATACGACGAAGACACCTTCGTGCTCGTGACCCGGTGGGAGAGCGGGGACGCGGTCGCCGAAGTGCACGACTTCATGCCGATCGGCCTCGACCCCGATGCCGCCATCCGCCGTAGCGACCTCATCCGCAGGGTCGTCGGGGTGCGCGGCTCGATGCGCTTCGAGCAGCGGCTGAGCATCCGCTTCGACTACGCCAGGGTGATGCCGTGGGTGCGTCAGGTCGGTTCGCACGATGCACCGTGTCTGGTCGCGATGGGCGGTCCCGATGCCGTGGCCGTGCGTGGCGCCGCTCTGGAGCCGATCGACCATCAGCATCGTGGCGAGCTGACGGTGACCGCCGGTGAGACGCGCGACCTCCACCTGACCTGGTTCCCGTCGCACCTCGACCTCCCTCCCACCCTCGACGGCGAGAAGGAACTCGGCGCGACGAAGCAGTGGTGGCAGGACTGGGCCGACCGGATCTCGCACGACGGTCCGCACCGCGACGAGGTGGTCAGGTCGCTGCTGATCCTGCGGGCGCTGACCAATCATGAGACGGGCGGCATCGCAGCCGCGGCGACGATGGCACTGCCCGAGGAGATCGGAGGCAGGCGCAACTGGGACTATCGCTACGTCTGGCTGCGTGATGCCGCTCTGACCCTCGAGGCCCTGTGCGCGCACGGCTTCCTCGGCGTGGCAGGCCAGTGGCGGGAGTGGCTGCTGCGAGCGGTCGCCGGTGATCCCGCCGATCTGCAGATCATGTACGGCCCGGCGGGAGAGCGAGATCTTCCGGAGCGTGCTCTGCCGCACCTGCCCGGGTACGAGGGGTCCACGCCCGTGCGGATCGGCAACGGCGCAGCCGACCAGTATCAGGCGGATGTCGTCGGCGAAGTCGTGGTGACGCTGTCGGCCGCGCGGGCGGCGGGACTCACCGAGTCGGGCTTCTCCTGGCCGCTGGAGCGCGAGTTGCTGCGGTTCGCCTCCGAGCAGATCGAGCGTCCGGATCACGGCCTGTGGGAGATTCGCGGGGAGCCACGCTACTTCACCCACTCGCGGGTGATGATGTGGGCGGCGTTCGACCGGGCGGTGCGCGCGGTCGAGGAGCACGGCTTCGACGGCCCCGTCGAGCGCTGGCGTGGGCTGCGCGATCGGATGCGCGAGGAGATCGATCGCGACGGCGTCGTCGACGGCCACTTCGTGCAGCACTACGAGACGACCGAGGTCGACGCCTCGCTCCTGCTCCTTCCGCAGGTGGGCTACTGTCGGCCGGACGACCCGCGGATGCGGGCGACGGTCGCACGAATCGAGCAGACCCTGATGGCGGGCGGGCTGGTGCGGCGGTACCGCACGGCGACGGGGGTGGACGGCCTCGCCGGGACGGAGGGAGCCTTCCTCGCGTGCTCGTTCTGGCTGGTCGAGCAGTACGCCATGACCGGACGGCGCGCCGAGGCGCAGGCGCTCATGGAGAGGCTGTGCGCACTGGCGAACGACGTCGGGATGCTGTCGGAGGAGTACGACCCGGTGGTGGGGCGGCAGCTCGGCAACACCCCGCAGGCCTTCTCGCACCTTGCGCTCGTGCGGGCTGCCGATGCCCTGTCGCGGACGGAACCGCGGACGCGCTGACCTTTCCCGCGGTGCGAGCCCTTCCTAGGATGTGGGCATGGCGGAACCGGTGAAGAAGCGGGATCCTCTGGTCCAGCGCCAGAGGTTCTCCGTCAACGCGGCTCTCGATGACGCCTTCTTCGTGTTCGCCGGTCTGGCCGCGGTCTGGCTCGCGTACCTCATCGTCACCGAGGCGTTCTCGTGGGGCTGGTGGGCCATCGCCTTCGCGGTCGCGTTCTGGCTGCTCCTCGCCTACCTCGTCCTGCCGAGACTGCACGCGATCCTCACGCGCATCTACGTGCCCAGTTACTTCATCGGCCGCGCACGCACGAGTGACGGCCTGCTCGGCGACCCGGTGAACCTGGCCGTCCTCGGCTCGGAGGAGCAGCTCACCCGGTCCATGGCCGAAGCCGGATGGACGCGTGCCGACGACATCACCGCGGAGTCGACGTGGCGCATCGTGCTGTCGACCGTGCTGCGGCGCAGCTACGACGAGGCGCCGGTCAGCCCGCTCTTCCTGTTCGGTCGTCGGCAGGACCTCGCATATCAGCAGGAGGTCGAGGGCAACCCGGCCAAGCGGCACCACGTGCGGTTCTGGCGCTGCCCCGAGGGGTGGATGCTGCCCGGCGGTCACCGCGTGGATTGGGTGGCTGCCGGCACCTTCGATCGGGCCGTCGGCTTCTCGCTCTTCACCCTCCAGATCACCCACAAGATCGATGCGGACATCGATATCGAACGCGATCACATCGTCGGCACGCTGCGCCGCGCGCACAGCGGGGTGCGGATCGTCATCATCCGCGACTTCTCCACGGGCTATCACTCGCGAAACGGCGGCGGCGACAGCATCCACACCGACGGCGACCTGCCGGTCATCGATCTCCGCGGCGTCACGAAGGCACCTGCCTCGGGCTCCGCCGGGGAGCCCGAGGAGCAGGCACCGGTCACGGAACTGCGGGGGCTCTCATGAAACGCCCACTGGCCACGGGGCTCGGCGCCGTGCTGATGTCGCTCCGCGTGGCGTGGGGGTTCATCTCGATCCTCATCTACGCGCTGAACTGGGCGGCGATCAGCGAAGAGGTCTTCTCTTCCGAGAACGGCCTGGAGGCGGTGCCCGGGGACGTCGCCGATCTCCTGATCGTCATCGGTCTCTGCGCGCTCGGCGTCTGGTACGTGTTCTACGGCGTGCTCGCCGGGCTCGTGTTCGCCGGAGCCAACTGGGCGCGCATCGTGGCGATGAGCTTCGCCTCGCTCAGCATCATCGTCGTGTTCCTCGACTGGTGGAACGCCGGCATCCCCGTGACGTTCCGCACATCGCTCGCGAGCGTGGCCCTCGACATCCTCGTGCTGCTCGCCCTGTCGGCGCAGAGTGCACGCGGCTATGCCCGGCGCAACGACCCCCGCTCGATCACAACCACTTCTTATACTTGAACACCCCGTACAGGGCGACGGCGAACGCGGCCATCGCGCCGATCGCCATCGGATACCCGAAGGCCCAGTGCAGCTCGGGCATGACGTCGAAGTTCATCCCGTAGACCGTGCCGACGAGCGTCGGCGCGAAGATGATCGCCGCCCAGGAGGAGATCTTCTTGATCTCGTCGTTCTGTGCGAGCCCGGCCTCGGTCTGGCGGCGGGCCACGAGCGCGGAGTGCACGGTCAGCGCGTTCTCGAGGATGGCCCGGAACGAGTCGACCCGCTCGTTGACGCGGATCGTGTGGTCGAGGACGTCACGCAGCGACCGCTGCAGCTCCTCGTCGATGCGGTACTTCTCGGACCCGCGACGCAGCCACTCCAGCATCCCGCTCAGAGGATGCACCGCCCGCTGGAAGTTGATCACTTCGCGGGAGAGTTCATAGATGCGCCGGGAGAGCGCGCTGTCGTCGGCGCCGTCGCCGAAGAGCTGGTCCTCGATCTCATCGATGTCGTTGAGGAGTCCCGCCACGATCGGCTCGTACCCGTCGACGACCTCGTCGAGGATCGCGTAGAGCACCGCTTCCGGTCCCATCGCGAGCAGCTCGGGGTGGGCCTCCATGCGCATCCGGACGGCGGCGAGGTTCGGCGACTCGGCGTGGCGGATGGTCACCACGAAATCAGGGCCGACGAAGAGGTGCAGCTCGCCGAACTCGATCGACTCCTCCTTGTCGCGGTACCGGGCGGGGCGGAGGACGGCGAACAGGGTGTCGCCGTAGCGCTCCACCTTCGAGCGCTGGTGCCCGGAGAGCGCATCCTCGACGGCGAGAGGGTGCAGGTCGAACTCCCGGGCGACCGAGGCCACTTCCTCGGGGCTGGGCCGGTACAGCCCGATCCAGGCGATGCCCCCGGCCGCATCCAGCATCCGGTAGGTCTCGTCCAGGTTCTTGGGGGTCTCCACGCGACGTCCGTGGACGTACACGCCGTTGTCGATGAGCGCCATGATGCGGCTCCGTTCTCGCGGGCGCACGGCAGCGGAGAACTCCGTGCGCGGATTCGTCAGGGGGCGGATGACGCCACCGACGCTGCGGGAAGGACGTGCGCGTGCGGATCGGAGGATCAACGCGAGAGCGCAGGGAGTCGCGACGCAGCGAAGGCGGCGTCGTAACTATCACCGGACATCGCCATCACCGCCTTTCGGGACTCTTCGGGTCGAGCGACCCAACGCGCCAGCATACTCCTGTCGCCTGGGAACGGTGTCCACGGATCCGCGCACCACGAGGAGTGTGACCATGCCCTGGATGCTGGTCACGACGCAGAGCGTGCACCTCAATGCGAGTCGCGCCCGACGCAGGTACCGGAGGTTCCTCGATCGTCTTCCGCACCGGGAGCATGCTCCCGACCCCGCGGAGCTGGTCGCGGAGAAGGACTGCTCCCGTGCCCGCTGGGTGCGCGAGGTTCTCTCGACGACCCGCGAGCAGGATCGACACCTCGCCGTGCTGACGGCGCTTGAGGGTTTCACGATCCGCGAAGCCGTCGGCATCGGCGAACCGGCTGCCAAGGTGCGGCTCTCGCGGCTCCGTGCCCGCCTCTCCCAGACGCCGCATGACCTCTCGATGACACGGTCGCACCGACATCGGCAGCTTCCACCTCGGGTAGCGCCCGCGGGCCTCAGGGGAGCAGTGTCGCGGTGTTGCCAGTGGTGATCGCCCACCGTGCTTCGGCCGAGAGCGAGGATGCCGCGAGCTGTAGGGCCGTCGCCTCGGGGGTCTGCACGGGGAATGCGCTGCCGAAGACCCAGCGCTCCGGGTCGTCCCCGAGCCGGTCGGCGACGTGCGTCGGCCCGTTGACGTGCCACAGGTCCAGACGCAGCCCCCGTGGGGCGCTGTCGCCGAGGTGCCGGTTCAGCTCGATCCAGTCCGCCCGGTTGAGGCCGCTCAGCAGCAGCGGATGTGCAGGGGTCTCCCGCACGAGGTCCGCGATCCGGTGCACCTCGACGTCGACCGCGGGGGAGAGCGGATGCCGCACCCTGGCGTCGTCGAGCCGGGCGATCAGCTGCAGCGGGAGGTCGCGTTCGGCACACGCTTCGAGCACCGGGCGCACGGTGGCGACGTCATAGCGGTGGAACCCCGGAGCGACGCGGACGCCCCGGGCACCCGCGTCCACCGCGTCGTCGAGCTCGTCCTGCCAGCCGGGGTCGCGCGGGTCGAGCGTCACGCACACGCGGAACAGCGGGTCGTCTGCGCAGGAGGAGAGCACGGCCTCATTGCCGGTGCGGGTGTCGAAGCCGAACAGTGATGCCAGGTGCGAGACCCAGACGGAGCGCAGCCCGAAGCGGTGGGCGTAGGCGCGCAGGTCATCGGCATCCGCGGCGGACGAGAGCCGATACGGCCACTGGCCCACGAAGCACGTGGTGTCGGTGGCGCCGAGGTCGGCGAAGGCGCGCAGCATCCGGTGCGCCTGGGCGGTCACGCGGCCACCTCCGTGAGCCAGCGGGCGACCGTGCCGCCGAACACCCGCTCCTCCGTGTCGGTGTCGAGTCCGGCCCCGAGCACCTTGCCGACGTTGGCCGCGAGGTCGATGTGGTGCAGGTCCGACCCGAAGACGACCCGGTCGGGACCGAGTCGCTGCACGGCGAGGGCGACCTCGCCAGCGCCGATGATCGTGCCCGAGGTGTCGACCGCGATGTTCGGCACCGAGCGAACGGTGTTCACCGCCGACTCCGGCTGACCGCCCAGGTGCGCCATCAGGAAACGTGCGTCGGGATGGCGTCGGGCGGCGGCCGCGATGTGATCGGCCGTGGATTCGTAGGGGAAGCGGCCGATGGTCTTGCGCCAGGCATGGGCGAGCACGATCAGGCGGTGCTCCGCGGCGTATTCGAGGATTGGATCGGTGAGCGGATCGTCGGCGAGTGTCGCGATCCAGAGCTTGATGCCGATCATCCCGCGCTCCTCGACGTTGCGCCGCAGGTCGTCGAGGCTGTCGCGGCCGAAGCGCGGATTGACGTAGCAGTAGCCGCGCAGCCGATCGGGGTGGCGGCGCAGCTCCCCCGCCAGCACGGCGTTCATCCGCCTGACCTCGTCGAGGTTCGGGTGGGGCTGGAAGCCCCCGATGTTGCTGCACAGGAACAGGTCGATGCCGAGCCGCGCGCCTGCCTCGAACACCTCGGGGTCGAAACGGCCCTCGTCGAGATGCGTGTGCGCGTCGATGCCGGTCACGCTGTCGCCTCACGAGCGGCCACGGCGGCGCGGCGCAGCGTCTCGTCGATGTCGGCCTCCGTGTGGGCGGCGTTGACGTAGACCACGCGGTAGAACGAGAGCCCGACGCGGAAGGCCGCCCGCAGGAATGCCTGCAGCTCCTCGTTCGGCCCCACGAACTGCAGGCACGCGGGGTGTCCCACGAGGCGGAGGCCGGAGCCGACCTCGGCGAACAGCGCGTTCAGACCATCCTGCAGTCGCGTTCCGGACGCATGGAGGCGGGCGATCACGCCGCGGTCGCGGATCGCGGTCATCGTCGCCGTGGCCGCCGCGAGCGAGAGGGTCTCGCCCCCGTACGTCGAGGTCACGACGACCTCGCCGCGGTCGAGCACGGCGAGCACCTCACGTCGCCCGCAGTAGACGGCGAGCGGCATCCCGTTCGCGATCCCCTTGCCGAACACCGACAGGTCGGGGAGCACCCCGGTCGCCTCGGCCATCCCACCGAGGGCCACCCGGAAGCCGGTGACCATCTCGTCGTAGGCCAGCAGCGCGCCGTGCCGGTCGGCGAGCTCGCGCAGGTAGCGGTAGAAGTCGGCGGCGTCGGGCACGGCGGGGTAGTCGGCCGCGACGAGGATGACCGCGATCTCCGAGCCGCGGGTGAGGAACAGGCGGTCGAGGGTCGCACGGTCGTCCCAGGCGACTGCATGGTGCAGGGCGGCGAGGGCCGCAGGGACTCCGGCCACGGCGTCCGAGGTCGCCCCCGGGAGCACCCTGGCGCCCGCGGCGAGGGAATTGAGCCAGCCGTTGTATCCGATCTGCACGACCCGGTCGCGGCCGGTGTGCGCGCGGGCGATGCGGATCACGGCGGCCAGCGCTTCGCCGCCGGTCTTCAGGAAGCGAGCGGCTTCGGCACCGGGCACGAGCGAGCAGAACAGCTCGGCGGTCGTCGTCTCGAGCGGATGCGGGTGGCCGAACAGGATGCCGTCGTCGAGCTGGGCGCGGATCGCGGCGTCGACGGTGGGATCCGCATAGCCGAGCGTGACGGGACCGAGGGCGCACCGGTAGTCGATGAACTCGCGTCCGCGGTCGTCCCAGACGCGGCATCCTCGTCCGCGGACGATCACCTCCGGCTCGTCGGGCAGCAGGGTCGGCGTCTTGGAGTTCGTGCTCGAGCCGACCGGCATCACCGCCAGCGCACGCTGCCGCCATCCGGTGGTCGTCTGCGGGGTCTGCATGCGGGGCCTCTCTGCCGTGTGTGGTCCGTCGGGTCCGGTCTAGATGAGCGCGACGACCTCGCCGCCGCGCGCAGCGGAGGCCTGGGCGGCCTTGGCGATCTCGACCGTGCGGATGCCGACGCTGGCATCCGGCTGGGGCTGTCGCCCCGCACCCAGGGCGTGCACGAACTCGTCGAGCAGCAGCGCGTCGAGATCCGCACCCACCGGGCTCCAGGTCTCGCCCTGCGCGTCGTGCCCGGCGACGCCCTTCGCGAAGGGGCTGACCGTGATGGTGCCGCGCTCGGCGACGATCTGCAGCGTGAGTCCGCCCCACGTGGCCGAGCTCATCGGCCAGCTCCAGGAGCAGTCGATCGTGGCGATCACGCCGCTCGGGTACTGGATCGTGACGAGCCCGCCGGTCTCGACCGAGAGCTCTCGCTGTGCGTGCAGGATGCTGTTCGACACGGCGCGGACGGACTGCGCCCGCTCGCCCAGCAGTTCGTCGAGGATGTCGGCGCAGTGCACGACGTGATCGACCAGGGCGCCGCCGCCGGCCAGCTCGGGGTCGGTGAACCATGCCCGGTCCTGTGGGAGCTTGCCGTTGTTGATGCCCGTGACTCCGAGGATCCGCCCGAGGCGACCACTGCGCAGTTCGTCGATCGCATCGCGCACGCCGGGGGCGAAGCGCACCGGGTAGGCGACCATCAGGATGACGCCGGCCCGGTCGCAGGCATCGCGCATCGCGACGGCATCCTCGACGGTCGTGGCCAGGGGCTTCTCGCACAGCACGTGCACTCCGGCGGCGGCCGCACGCTCGACGAGGGCGCGATGCCGGGAGTTCTCTGCGGCGATGACGACGGCGTCGGGCTTCCATGCGAAGGCCTCGTCGTAGGTCTCGACGTACGCGACGCCGAGTTCGGCGGCCAGGGCGGCACCGCGAGGGGCGTCGTCCGGTGCCGTCGCGCCGTCGGGGTCGGCGGTGATGAGCTCGATCGACGGCATCGCCTTCAGCGCGTGCACGTAGCTCAGGGCGTGCGTGTGCGCGAAGGAGAGGACGGCGATCCGCAGGGCGGCGGGAGCGGTCATCGGGCGGCCTCCTCGGTCTCGGAGCGGGCGGAGTCGTCGTGGAGGGGGAGCGCGACCGGCGCACCGGCGGCGATCGAGGCGTACGCGGCCTCGGCCACGGCGACGGCCTCGATGCCGTCAGCGGGACCGACCGTGGCGTCACGTCCCTCGCGGAGGGCGGCCACGAAGTCCGCGATCTCGGCGTAGTACGGGCTCTCCTCCGGCGACATCGGGGGCAGGTAGTCGGTGGCTCCGGCGTCGAGCACCGCGTCGGTGCGCAGGGCGTGGTCTTCGGCGCTGTCGTAGCGCAGGCGCCCCTCGGAGCCGGTGACCTCGACGCTGGTGCGGAACGGCATCCCCGGTGCCACCCAGCTGGCGTGCAGGTGACTGATCACCCCGTTGCGGTGGGTCAGCACGACGTGCGCGGTGACGGGCGCGGGAACCCGGTCCTCGACGGTGGGCGGGTTCTGCACCGCGTAGACGGTGGCGACGGGGCCGGCGAACCACACCGCCTGGTCGATGTCGTGGATCATCAGATCGCGGATGACACCGCCGCCGGTGCTCTCCGAGAAGAACCAGGGCGTCTGTGGGGCGGAGCCGGCTCGGCTGAACCGCTGCACCGCGAGGGCGCCGATGCGACCTGCGTCGATCCCCGCCTTGATCTGCGCGTACTCGCCCATGTACCGCACGACGTGCGCGGGGAAGAGTCGCACGCCCGCCTCCTCGGCGGCCTGGGCGACGGTGGTCGCGGCTTCGGCGGTCGCCGCGAGCGGCTTCTCGCAGATCACATCGCGCCCACGGCCGATCGCACGCAGGGCGAAGTCGGCGTGGGTGCTGCTGGGGGTCACGATGTCGACGAGGTCGACCAGTCCGATGAGGGTGTCGACATCGGCGACGAGCTCGAACCCGTACTCCTCGGCGATCTCCTCGGCCCCGACGAGGGACGTCACGTACCCCTCGACGCCGAGCGCCCGCCAGGCGTCGGCGTGCACGCGCGAGATGCCTCCCGCGCCGATGAGTCCGACCTTCAACGTGCTCACTGCTTCTCCTCGGTGTTCTCGACGTCCGTGTCATCGGCTGCGGCCGACTCGTGCAGCAGGGGCGTGATCGGCGGGGCCGGCATGTCCTCAATGCCGTAGATCTGGGCGGCATGCCGCTGGAAGGCGTGCACGACGGCACCGTGCGCTGCGGCCTCCGCGCCCAGACGGGCCTCGGCGATCGGCACCTGGAACGGCAGCCCGAGGTGGCCGGGCAGGGCGGCCCGCAGGGGGGCGAGCAGCTGCTCGTGCGCCGCGGAGAGTCCGCCGCCGATCACGATCATCGCCGGGTCGACCGTCATCGTCAGGGTGGCGATGCCATGGGCGAGTTCATCGATGAAGCCGTCGAGCTCCTGCTGCGCCGCGGCGTCGCCGCCGCGTGCCTTCGCGAAGACCTCGGCTGCCGTCGGGGCGGTGCGCCACGAGATCTGCCCGGTCTCGGTGTTCAGACCGCGGAAGGCGAGGCGGCCGATGTCTCCGGCGGCGTTGTGGATGCCGCGGCGCGGGCGACCGCCGAGGATGAGTCCCATCGCGATGCGGTTGCCGACCGAGAGGTAGATGACGTCGTCGACCAGCTGCGCGACACCCAGGTGGTGCTCGGCGACCGCGGCCAGACGCACGCCGTTGTCGACCGCGACCGGGCAGCCGAGGGCGTGTCGCAGCTGGGAGCCGATGTCGATGCCCGACCACTCGGGGATGACGACCGAGGTGGTCACCCGCCCGGCGTCGTCGACGATGCCAGGGAGGGAGACGCCGACCGCGCGCACTCTGGAGGCGGGGATGGAGACGGCGGCGAGCGTGCGACGCACGTCATCGATCACGGCTGCGAGCTTCGAGGCGCCGTCCGGCTGCGCGGCGACACCGGTGTAGCTGCGCTGCGCGATCACGAGTCCGGCCAGATCGGCCAGCACGACGCGGACGCTCGCGACGCCGATGTCGACGCCCACCACGGTCCCGGCGGCGGCGTGGAACATGTAGCGGCGGGCCGGTCGCCCCGCACCGCCGCCGTTCCGCACCGGCGCGTCGACGATCAGCCCCGAGTCTCCGAGCGCGGTCACCGCGTTCTCGACGGAGGTGCGCGAGATCTCGAGCGATCGGGAGAGATCGTTGACGGTCGCGGGACCCGTGTCGCGCAGCTGCAGGGCGGATCGCGCAACGATCGAGAGTGGACTGGTCACGGCCATGTGCTGTCCCTTCTTCTTCTCCGTCGTCGGGTGCGATCAAATTAGCACACCGAATTCTCAGATCAAGCTTTGATGTTCTCGAACGGGAAACACGCCTGAAACAAGCCTCTGCGAACTTGTACTTGACGAATTATCCCATCCCAGTGTCATAATGAACCGTACTCAGCACGGTTCAAGCAAAGGAGCACCATGCGCGTCAGCAAGTTCATCGGCGTCGCCGCGGGAGTCGCGGCCGCCACCCTGTTGGCCGGATGTTCGGCCGGCGGAGGCAGCACCGCAGAGGGTGAGCAGGACATCACGGTCTGGCTCTACCCCGTCATCGCCGACGAGGCGGTGCACAAGGACTTCTGGGACTCGACGATCGCCGACTTCGAGAAGAAGAACGAGAACATCAACGTCACCTACGAGATCTTCCCGTGGGCGAACCGCGACGAGGCGCTCCAGACCGCGATCGCGGCGGGCAAGGGCCCGGATGTCGTCTACCTCATCCCCGACCAGCTCTCGGCGTACCAGAAGTCGATCGCTCCGCTCAACGACCTGTTGAGCGAGGAGCGCCAGAGCGAACTCCTGCCGAACGTGAAGAAGTCAGTCACGCTCGACGGAGACATCCTCGGCGCCCCAGTCCTCACCAGTGCGATGCCGCTCATCTGCAACGCCGCCGCCTTCGAGGCAGCCGGCGTCACCGAGTACCCCGAGACCTGGGACGACATCACCGCGATGGCGCCGAAGTTCACCGAGAAGGGCATGTACACCCTGAACTACCCGGCCTCCGCCGAGAACACCCTGAACCTCACCTACTACCCGCTGCTGTGGCAGGCGGGTGGAGAGGTCTACACCAAGGACGGCGACGTCGGGTTCGACAGCAAGGAAGGCACGCAGGCGCTGACCTTCCTCACCGATCTGGCCGAGGCCGGTGCACTCGACCCCGAGGCGCTCACCACCAACGTCCCGCTCGAGCAGACCGCGGTCGCTCAGGGCAGGGTCGCGTGCACGTGGAACAACGCCGTCACCGAGGTCGTGCCGTTCTGGGGTGAAGAGAACGTCAAGGTCCTCGCCCCGCTCACCGAGAAGGAGTCCGTGGCCTACGGCACCGTCGGGTCGCTCTCGGTGCTCAAGGGCTCCAAGGCGCAGGATGCGGCCGCGAAGTTCGCGGAATACGCCACCGGCGCCGACGTCGTCGAGCCGTACCTCAAGGCCGCCGGCTTCTTCTCGGCGCTCAGCACCACCGAGCCGCTGTACGCGGACGACCCGCTGCTCGGCGAGGTCGAGAAGTACGTCCCCGACACCACGGTCGGCGAGCTCAACGCCTCATCGCGTGCTCTCATGGGCGTGCTGGCTCCGGAGATCCAGGCGGCTCTGCTCGGGGACAAGTCCCCGGAGGACGCGCTGAAGGATGCTGCGGCCGCCGCGGCGCCGCTGGTCAAGAAGTAAGCAGTACCGGGGGCATGCGGAGCCCGAACTCCGCATGCCCCCGCCCCCTTCACTCCCCCCACGTGAGGTACCACTGATGACGACGGCAACCACGGCGAAGAGGCCCGCAGGTCGGGTCACGCGGGTTCTCGCGCGACGAGAGGCGCGGATCGCGTTCCTCTTCGTGCTCCCCGCCTTCCTCCTGTTCATCGCCTTCCGCTTCGGCCCGAGCATCGTCGGGGTCGCGCTGAGCTTCTTCGACTACGACATCACCGGCGAGATCGCCTGGCGCGGACTCGACCACTTCCAGCGCATGATCGCCGATCCGCTGTTCTGGCGGGCGATGGGCACCACTCTCATCTACACGGTGTTCGCGGTCCCGATCGCGCTGGTGCTCTCCACCGTAATGGCCCTCGGGGTGCGCCGCGCCTTCCGCGGCGCGCGGTTCTTCCGCTCGATCTTCTTCCTCCCCGTCATCACCTCGCTCGTGCTGGCCGGGTCGATCTTCGTCTGGATCTTCTCCGCGAACGGCCCCTGGTCGGCCCTGATGACCCCGCTGGGTCTCGGCGGATCCTGGCTCGGCAGCACCGTCCTCGTCATCCCGGCCATCATCGTGGTCGGCGTCTGGTCGCGGTTCGGCTACGGGATGATGATCCTCATCGCCGCGCTGCAGGATGTCCCGCGCGAGCTCGAGGAAGCGGCCCTGGTCGACGGTGCCAACGCCTGGCAGCGCTTCCGGTACATCATCCTCCCGGTGCTGCGCCCGACGTTCTTCTTCCTCGCGGTGATCGAGACGACCGCCGCCTTCCAGGTGTTCGACGTCATCTACGTCATGACCCAGGGTGGACCGGCGAACGCCAGCTACTCGCTCGTGTACATGCTCTACGACCAGGGCTTCCGCTACTTCGACTACGGCTACGCGGCGGCGATCGGTGTGGCCTTGTTCATCATGACCCTCGTCGTCGCGCTCATCCAGCGCCTGGTGATCGGAAAGCAGAAATGACCGCTCTGTTGCAGCCTCCGACGCAGACCTCGACGACGCCGCCGAAGATGTCGACGAAGCAGCGCCGCGCCTACCGTGCACTCCAGCCGACCGGGTGGGGGATCGTCGGGCGCTGGATCTGGCTGAGTCTGGCCGGCATCCTCAGCTTCTTCCCCTTCTACGCGATGGTCGTGCTGAGCCTGAAGCCCGGCATGGTCGTCGAGCTGCCCGGGTCGCTGCTGCCGTGGACGGACATCTCCTTCGACGCCTACGAACAGGTGCTCGCAGGGCAGAACATCCTCGGCTGGCTCGGCAACACCCTCATCTACTCGCTCGTCTCGGTCGTCGCGGTGCTGTTCCTCTCGGCGCTCGCGGGCTACGCCTTCGCGAAGAAGCGCTTCCGCGGCAAGGAGGTGATGTTCTGGTCGTTCCTCTCGATGGTGATGGTCCCGTTCCACGTCACCCTGATCCCGACGTTCATCCTGATGGCGAACCTTGGCGGCGTCGACACCTACTGGGGTCTGATCCTGCCGTCGCTCGCCAACGCGCAGGCCGTGTTCCTGATGCGTCAGTTCATCCAGGGGCTGCCCGATGAGCTGTTCGAGGCCGCGCGCATCGACGGAGCGGGAGAGTTCCGCATCTTCCTGCGGATCGTGCTGCCGCTGTGCAAGCCGATCCTCGCCACTCTCGGGATCTTCGTCTTCCTGTGGCACTGGAACGACTTCCTGTGGCCGCTCATCATCGCCAAGTCCAACGCGATGTTCACACTCACCGTCGGCATCTCGTCGCTGCAACAGCAGAACGTCCCGCTGAGCACCATGCTCGCCGGATCCGTCGTCGCGCTGCTGCCCATCTTCCTCGCGTACCTCATCGCTCAGCGGTACGTGCAGGAGGGCGTGGCCGGTACGGGCATCAAGGGCTGAGAAGAAGGGAAAGCAGCAACGTGACTCAGCACAGATTCGATTCAGAGGCGGAACTCGAGGAGGCTCTCGCGACACCGAGCGCCGGCCTCATCGAGGACCTCGCATGCGGGGCGGGCGACCTCGTGATCCTCGGCGCCGGCGGCAAGATGGGCCCGACGCTTGCGATGCTCGCGCGCCGCGGGATGGACGCGGCCGGGCGTCAGGGAGACGCCGTCCACGCCGTCTCCCGCTTCGGTGACGCCGCGATCCGCGAGCGTCTGGAGAACGCCGGCGTCAAGGTCGTCCCGTTCGACCTGATCGAGAACGACGACTTCTCCTCGCTACCGGATGCTCCGAACGTGGTGTTCATGGTCGGCGCGAAGTTCGGCGCCGCCACCAACGCCTCCTGGGCGTGGGAGGTCAACGCCGCCCTGCCCGACCGCGTCGCCCGCCGCTACCGCGACAGCGCGATCTCGGTGCTCTCGACCGGCAACATCTGCCCCTTCCTGCCCGCCTCCTCCGGCGGAGCATCCGAAGAGGTCTCGCCCGCGCCCATCGGCGAGTACGCGCAGTCCTGCCTCGGCCGGGAGCGCGTGTTCGAGTTCGGCGCTCAGGAACGCGGCACCAAGGTCGCGATCATCCGCCTGAACTACGCCGTCGACCTGCGCTACGGCGTGCTCGCCGACATCGGCAGCGCCGTGCACGCGGGGCAGCCCGTGTCGGTCGCCACGGCCAACGTCAACGTCATCTGGCAGGGCTACGCGAACGAGGTCGTGCTGCGCAGCCTCGTACACGCCTCGACCGACCCGTTCACGATCAACCTCACCGGACCGGAGCTGCTGAGCGTCGAGTCGATCGCCCGCCGCTTCGGCACCCTGTTCGGCCGTGAGGTCGAGATCGTCGACGAGCCGCAGCCGACCGCGCTGCTCAGCGACGCCCGCCGCTGCATGGCGCTGTTCGGCTATCCGTCGGTGTCGGCCGAGACCCTGATCGGCCTGCAGGCCGAGTGGATCGACGCCGCCCTGCCCATGATCGCCAAGCCGACCAAGTGGGCCGTCCGGGACGGGAAGTTCTGATGGCCGTTCCCCGGTTGCGACCGAAGGCTGCCGCGACCCTCGCCCGTGGCGCCGTGATCCCGGCGCACCCGCTCGCGCTCACGCCCGAGCGACGCATCGACGAGCGTCGACAGCGCGCGCTCACCCGCTATTACCTCGATGCCGGTGCCGGGGGCATCGCCGTCGGGGTGCACACGACCCAGTTCGAGATCCGCGACCCCGAGCACGCCCTCTTCGAGCCCGTGCTGGCGCTCGCCGCGGAGGAGATGGATGCGCGCGCGGGTGACGACATCGTGCGCATCGCGGGCGTCGCAGGCGGCACGGCTCAGGCCGTCGCCGAGGCAGAGCTCGCCCGCGGGCTGGGCTACGACGCCGTCCTGGTGAGTCCTCGCGTCGCGGGCGCCGACGAGCGTGCCCTGCTCGAACGCGCCCGCGCCGTGGGCGAGGTGCTGCCGGTCGTCGGCTTCTATCTGCAGACGGCGATCGGTGGGCCGGTGCTCGACCGGGAGTTCTGGCGGGAGTTCGCCTCGATCCCGGCCGTCGTCGCCGTCAAGGCCGCGCCCTTTGACCGGTACCGCACCCTCGAACTCGTGCGCGGCGTCGCCGCCTCCGGCCGTGCCGACGAGATCGCGCTCTACACCGGCAACGACGACGCGATCGTCGCCGATCTGCTCTCCGAGTTCCACGTGGATTCGCCCACCGGACCGCGCACGCTGCGCTTCGTCGGTGGGCTGCTCGGACAGTGGGCGGTCGGGACCCGTGCCGCGGTCGGTCTGCTCGAACGCGCGCAGCGCGCGATGGGCGGAGACGCGGAGGCGTACCGTGAGCTCGGGCTCGTCGCATCCGACATGGTCGACGTCAATCAGGCGGTGTTCGATCCGGGCAACGACTTCCACGGGGTGATCGCGGGCGTCCACGAGATGCTCCGGCAGCAGGGTCTGCTCGACGGCATCTGGTGCCTCGATCCCGCGGAAGGGCTCTCGCCGGGTCAGTCCGAGGAGATCGAGCGGGTGCGTCGCGCGTACCCCGCCCTCAACGACGACGCCTTCATCGCCGAGAACCTCGAGGCCTGGCTGGCATGAGTGCTGCGACGAGTGCGCCGACCGTGGTCGCGGTCGTCTCGGACGAGCTCTTCGCGGAGTTCTTCTCGCCGGAGGATGCCGAGCGGTTGCGTGTGGTCGCCGCGGGGCTGGGCGGCGCATTCGTGCGCGTGGACCGGCTCTCCGATGCGGAGCTCGCCCAGGCGCGCATCGTCATCACGAGCTGGGGCGTCGGGCCGTTCGACGCCGCCGTGCTCGCCGCGCTGCCGCAGCTCCAGCTGATCGCACACACCGGTGCCACGATCAAGCCCTTCGCGACCGATGCGGTGTTCGACCGCGGCATCCTGGTCACTCAGGCGGGCGCGGGGATGGCGCGATCGGTGGCCGAGGTGTCGCTGACGTTCACGCTCGCACTGCTGCACCGGGTGCCCGAGATGCACAACGCGCTGCGGGAGACCGCGGGGTGGTGGGACGCGGACGCCGTGGGCGTGCAGCGTGAGATCCTCGGCGCGCCCATCGCCGTGATCGGCGCCTCGCGCACCGGACGGGCATATCTGGAGCTGATCCGAGCGGTCGGCGCCGAGGCGCTGCTGGTCGATCCGACGATCGACGCGGAGGAGGCCGCAGCTCTCGGAGCCGAGCTCGTGTCGCTCGATGAGGCGTTGCAGCGCGCGCAGATCGTCGCCGTGCACGCGCCCACCCTCCCGGAGACGCATCACCTGATCGGTCGGCGCGAGCTCGCACTCATGCGCGACGGCGCCGGACTCGTGAACACGGCGCGCTCCTGGCTGGTCGATGAGGTCGCGCTGATCGATGAGCTGCGGAGCGGCCGGATCAGCGCCGCGGTCGACGTGTTCGACGAGGAGCCGTTCGCCACGGACAGCCCGTTTCGCTCGCTGCCCGGGGTGCTCGTGACCCCGCACCGCGCGGCGGGCACGAGCCAGGGACGGCTGCGCCAGGGGCGGATCGTCGCCGACGAGCTCGACGCCTTCGCCGCAGGTCGTCCCCTCGCGCACACCGTCTCCCGCGACCAGCTGTCTTCGATGGCATGACCCGGTCGCCGCTGCGTGTTGCTTTCGCCGGACTCGCGCACTCGCATCCGTACACCGACGCCGTCAACGTCCGTGCGCTCGGCGCCGAGGTCCTCGGAGTCCACGATGCGGACGCGGCAACGGCCACTGCGTTCGCGGCGCGCTTCGGCGGTGTGGCGACGGCATCCGTGGGCGAGATGCTCGCGCTGCGGCCCGACCTCGTCATCGCGACGCCGCGGCCGCACGAGGTCGCGCCGGTCCTGCGGGCTCTCGGCGCGGCGTCCGCACCCGTCTTCGTGAACAAGGTGATCGCGGCGACGGCGGATCAGCTCGGGGACGTGGATCGCGCGCTGGCATCGTCGGCCGCCCCCATCGGCACGAGCTCGGTCCTCCGGTTCGCCCCCGCGCTCGTCGCCCTTGCAGCCGAGGTCGATGCGGACGAGGTGCTCGGTCTCCGCGTGCATGCTCAGCACGACAACGCGGCCTTCCAGCTGCCCGACCGCTCCTGGCAGGACGACCCGCTGCGCGGCGGAGGCACGCTCATGACGGTCGGGGTGCACGCCTGGGAGATGCTCGACGTCGTCCTGCCGGGGGCGGTGCTGGTCGAAGGATCGGGCTGGACCCGCGTGCGCAGCGGATCCGGCACCGCATCCGAGGATGCCGCGGGGTTCGACGTGACACTGCGGCTTCCCGGAGCGCAGCGCGAGGTGCCGGTGCAGGCGCTCGTCACGGGAGTGCCCGGTCCGGACGTGTACACGGTCGACGTGATCACCCGCGGAGGCATCCGTTCCGTCGCTCTCGACGGGGAAGACGCGAACGACACGCTCGGGTTCCGCGGCCTGATCCGTGCGCTGCTCGATGCGGCGCCACAGGGTGCGACGGTCGCCGCGTGGTCGGCGGCGCGTGTCGTCGTGGCGAACACGATCCGTGCCGCCGAGATCGCTCGGGGTGAGCGGTGAGCGGGGCGAGGATCCGCGCTGCTGTCGCGGAGGATGAGGCCGGGCTCGCGGCATTGTGGGCGACGGCGTTCGCGCCTCCGCTCACCCCCGACCAGTGGGTCGTCGACAGCGAGCGGCTTGCGCACACGCTCGTGGCTGAAGACGACGAGGGTCTCTGCGGATCCATCTACGGCCTGCCCAAGCGCCTCCGGGAGTCCGAGGGTGGCATCGCCGAGGTGCACGCCATCGGGAGCGTCGCGGTCGCCGCGCATGCGAGAGGTCAGGGGCTCGCGCGTCGACTTGTCGCCGCGACCCTGGAAGTCGGGCAGGGCGCTGACTGGGCGTTGCTGTTCACCGGTGCGCCGGAGGTGTACCGCTCGAGCAGGTTCGAGACCTTCTCGATGCCGCGGGCCCTCGCCGGGCGCTGGGGGGCATGCGCGATGTCCGCCCCTGCGGTGACTCCGGTCGTGACCGAACCCGTCGGGCCCGGAAGCTTCGACACGGTGAGAGCGGTCTACGAGCGCTCGCGCGAGGGGCGCGTCGTCCTCGCGCCGGTGCGCAGCGAGCGGGACTGGGCGATGGCGGAGGTGCGGATGAGCGGGACGACCCTGTACCGGCGGGTCGAGGGATCGGCCGTTCTCGGATACGCGATCGCCGAGCACCGCGGCGAGATCGGCTCCCTCCTGGAAAGTGCCGTGCTCCCGGACGCCGACGATCCGGCCGGAGTGCACCGCGCCCTGCTCGCCGCGGTTTCCGCGGACTGGGCATCCGCCGGTGTGAGATCCTGCGATCTCGCGGTGCCCGCGCTGCCGGAGGACGAGCGCGTGATGAGGGACTTCGCCCCCGAGGCTGTGCGCCAGGACGACCGCACCGGGATGATCTGCCCGCTCCGCCGCGCGCCGCGACTGCACGGCATCCGCCACTTCACGGCGGGCGACTACTTCTGAGCGATGCGCTCGGAGAGAGCACTGGGGACTGGGGATCGATCGGATGATGCGTCCCGGCCGGAGGGCCGGACCGACGCCAGAGCGCGGCGATGAAGCCGCAAGGAGGATGACCATGACCCAGCTGGATGACACCCGTAGCGAGACGGCGGCCCTGCGCAGCCGGCGCATGCTGCTCGCCGGATTCGGTGCGGCCGCACTGGGCGGCGTGGCCGCCGTCGGCACCTCGTCGCCCGCGCGAGCGGCCGACCCGATCGCACCGCAGAGTTCCTCAGGCTCGGACTCGGTCGCCAACGGCGGTACGGCCGCCGCACTCGCCAAGCGCAAGGGCAAGGACGGCGACCTCGTGCGCACCACCGGGTACGCGGCGGTCGGAGACGGCGGCGACGGTCTGTACCGATTTGTGAAGAAGGATGCCCCGGCGGCCAACGGCGGCACCGTGCTGGCCGGGCCCAAGGGTGGCGCCTGGGTGCTCGTGCACGACGGGATCGTCGACTTCCGGATGTTCGGGATCAAGGATGCGAGCATCGCCGCCGATGATGCGCTCGACGCGATGGTGAACGACGCGAGCATCCACCGCATCGAGGCGCACAGCGACCTCAACTTCGTGCGCCGGCACAGATTCTCCCGGTCGAACATCGCGTTCGACTTCGGCGGTCACCTCATGACGACCGACGGCATCGAGAACGCGGGGAAGGATGATCCCTTCGCGGCGGTCATGTTCTTCCGTGGCGAGGTGACCGATGCCGTCCACGAGGCGCGACTGAACGAGGCTGTCCCCGATCTCGGTGACGTCTTCCCGGTGGCCGACTCCTCGTTTTTCACCGTCGGCGACTGGTACGCCGCCGAGGTCAACGCCCTGGCAGGTCGGTGGGAGCGCGAGCTGCAGCGCCTCGTGCAGGTGACGCAGATCGTGGATGGCACGCACATCCGCATCAACTACAAGAACGGCTGGCCGCTCGGCAAGGACCGCACGATGACCTGGCGGCGTGTGGTGCCGGTGCAGGACGTGACGGTGTCGAACCTGAAGTTCCTGGGCACCGGGACCGACGAGTACACGGGCTCCCACCCGCTGGCGTTCGAGTACGCGGTGCGCTGCGACGTGGACCACATCGATGGGACGGGGACCTTCTGGCCGCTCATCCAGCGCCGGTGGAACACCTACTACTCGACGGTGAGCTGCACGCTCAAGAACCCGACCTCGGTCACCTGGGGAGGCGCCGGCTACCTGACGCAGCAGATCTACTGCCTCTACGGATACGTCGCCAACTGCCACACCGCGAACGCCCGGCACCTGAACGACTTCACCGCGAGTGCGTACTGCCTGGTGGAGAACTGCCACGGCGACGGTGACGACCAGGGGCCGTTCGTCACCCACGGCCAGTACGAGCACGATCTCACCTACACCGGCAACTCGGGACTCATGACCTTCGCGAACTCCGGTGCGGCCTGGGGGTCTGCGGCCAAGCGCATCACGGTGTGCAAGCACGTGTGCTCGTGGTTCGTCGCCCGCGTGCGCATCACCGATCTCACGCTCGAAGACGTGCAGGTGGTCGGCAAGCCGTCGCTCGCCGGCTCCGGGATGCTGTGGATCAACGCCGACGGCGCGCAGCTGCGCGGGTGCACCGCATCCGACACCCTCGTGATCACGCAGGCGTCCGACAACTCGGGGCGGCCCACCGTGATCGCCGACTCGCACTTCACGTTCGTCGCCCCGGGCGAGCTCACCAACGCCACGGTGAAGACGCCCGTCACGTTCGTCGACACCGTGCTCGACCGGGTCGGCGGCATGAAGATCGCCGGCTCGGGTGCGGTCACGTTCCGTGGCTCGACGCTGAACGCGGCGGACGACGCGGCGCCGATCGTGTCGTCATCCGGGCACCTGCGGTTCGAGGGCTCGACGCTCCGCAACGCCCGCATCGATGCCGCGCGGGGTGAGCGGCAAGCGGTCGAGATCGCGGGTTCGGATGTCGCGATCAAGGGTGGGACCGGCATCTCCCGGACCGGCGACGGCGAGCTGCACCTGGCCCTGTCGGACAGCACTTTCCGTGCCGAGGGGTCGGCGTCGCACGTCTCGCTCAAGAAGGGGGCGACCCACTACCGTGCGGTCGGCAACCGGTTCGAGGGCGGAGCGCTGGAGCTGGCGGATGGTGCCTTCGGCGGCGCATCCACGCTCCTGCACACCGGCAACGTCGAGTCGGGCGTGACCCGCGCAGCCTTCCCTGGCGAGGGCGACCGCGTGGTCGACGCGGGCAACCTCGTCGTCTGAGTCCGGCCACCCCCTCGCGAGTGCACGGGATGTCTGCGAGTGCACGGCTCCGTGACGCGACGAAGCAGTGCACTCGACGGGAAGCCGTGCATCGCGAAGGAGGTGGGGAGGGGGCTAGGGCGTGACCAGGGCGGCGCTGCGCTGCCAGAGAGCCTCGGCGAGGGCGGCGTCGTTCACCTGGGGGTTGACCCTCGCGGTGAGCTGTCGCTCGTCATAGTAGGCGCCGGAGAACCAGGTCTCATCGGGGGTTCCCTCGATGAACCAGCGCAGAGTGGCACCGCCCTTGTCCGCCCCGATGAGCATGAGGTGCTTGAGCGGCGTGCGGTACAGCAGCCGCATGATGCTCGACGAGTCCGATGCGAAGTTCGTCTGCACCGTGCCGGGGTGGAAGGCGACCGCGCTCAGTCCGTCGGCATGGAACTTCGTGTGCAGACTCTTGGCGAACAGCACGTTCGCGAGCTTCGCATCGCCATAGGCCTTGTTCGGGCTGAAGCGACGGGTGTTGTCGAGGTCGTCGACATCGAGGTGGCCGAAGAGGCGATGGGCGATGCTCGAGGTGTTGACGACCGCGCCCCCGGATGCCAGCAGTTGCGGCAGCAGCAGGCTCGTGAGCAGGAACGGTGCCAGGTGGTTGACCTGCATGGTCTTCTCGAAGCCGTCCACGGTCGGGGTCTGGTCGCCGAAGATGCCGCCCGCGTTGTTCGCCAGCACGTCGATGCCGTCATCGCCGACGGCATCCGCGATCTTCTCGGCCAGGGTTCGCACGTCGTCGAGACGCGCGAAGTCGGCGGTGAACCACGTGGCGTCCGTCTCCTCGGCGACGGCGCGGGTCTTCTCGGCGGACCGGCCGACCAGGATGAGCCGGTGGGAGGACGCCGCGAGCTGGCGGGCGGCAGCGGACCCGATCCCGTCGGATGCTCCGGTGAGGACGATCGTCTTCGGCGGCACGGGGCGCGTCAATCGGTTTCGGCGGACGGGGTGATGCGCCGGACCGCCCGCGTCACATGCTCGGCGATCACGGCCTGCGCCCTCTCGGGGTCGCCGCTCGCGATCGCGTCGACGATCTGCTGGTGACTGCGCACGTGCTCCTCCTGCTCGGCGGGGTCGAGGGCGGCGTTGGCGGCGTGCAGGAAGCCCGTGATGCGACCGCGCAGCTGTCCGCTCAGTTCGTCCAGGAAGCGGTGCTCGGCGAGATCGGCGAGGGTCTCGTGGAAGAGGCGATCCTGGCGCAGCACCTCGTCGATGTCTCCCGGAGCCGCATCCGACATCGCCTGGATGATCGCACCGAGCCGCGCCGCCGAGTCCTCGTTCCACCGTTCCTGCACGCGGATCGCCATGAACTGCTCGAGCACGATGCGCAGACTCGAGATCTCCTCGAGGTCCTGCGCACTCAACTGGGCGACGCGCGCGCCGCGACGGGGCTCGCGCGTGATGAGGCGCTCCTCGGCGAGGCGGGTCAGGGCCTCGCGCACCGGGATGTGGCTGACACCGAGGCGGTCGGCGAGCTTTCGCTCGACGAGGCGCTCCCCGGGGGCGAGCTCGCCGGAGTGGATGGCCGAGCGCAGCTCGTCCGTGACCTGTTCGGCGATGTTCTGATCCGAGACGCTGCGCATTCGGGTGCCCTCCTCGATCCGCGGTGCGGTCAGCTCGTCGAGCGGGCGCGTGATCGTTCGCTCGATGCTATGGCAGATTTCTCCTGAGTGGCGGGATGACGACCCGCGGAGACGTGACCAGAACGTGATCGCATCCGCTCGATTCGCTCTAGACGTATCTGCGCGTTTGCTACATGCTATAGCGAAACCCTTACTCACCTCATGCATCACCCGACCCTTGGAGGCACCCATGTCGCGTCGTCGTGTATTGCTCGGCGGAGCAGCGCTGCTCACCGCCGTGCTCATCACCGCTGGCTGCAGCAGCACCCCGTCGAACTCCGACGGCCAGGCGCAGGAAGGTGGCACTCTCACCGTCGCCGCGGCGCAGGGCATCCCGCAGCTCAACCCGGCCATCCGCACGTTCGCCTGGGAGGAGGTGCTGTTCCCACTGCTCTGGAACGGCCTGACCAAGACCGACGAGTCCGGTGAGATCGTCGGCGACCTCGCCGAGAAGTGGGAGGCCTCGGAGGACCAGAAGACCTGGACCTTCACCCTCCGCGAAGGCGTCACATTCTCCAACGGCGACCCGTTCACCGCCGAGGATGCCGTGGCATCGTTCGACTACTACCTGGACCCCGAGACCGCGACCCAGGAGAAGAACAAGATCGACATGGTGACGGATGTCACCGCATCCGACGAGAAGACCGTCGTCATCACGCTCTCCGAGCCGATCGCGACCTTCGCCGCCGGCATCGTCTGGGTCAAGATGCTCGACGTCGACGCGCTCGACACGATCGACAAGGAGCCGATCGGCACCGGTCCCTACATCGTCGACAAGTTCACGCCCGACGACAGCCTGACCCTCGTGCCGAACCCCGAGTACTTCGGTGAGGACCCCGCGCTCGACGAGATCACGATCGTCAAGGCCGCCGAATCCACCGCTGCCGTCACGGGCCTGCGCTCGGGCGATCTCGATGTGCTGTGGTCCGTTCCGCAGGGTGACGTCGCGGGCCTCGAGGGCGGCGGCGACATCGCGCTCGTCAGGCCCGAGAACCCGAGCCAGTGGCCGTCGTGGGAGGTCGACACGCAGTCCGCTCCGTTCAACGACGTGCGCGCACGTCAGGCTCTCGCCTACGCGACCGACCGCGAGGCCATCCTCGAGGCCGCGTATTACGGGCAGGGCACGGTCTCGCCCACCAACAACGCGCTCGGCGAAGTGAACCCGTGGTTCGGCGGCGACCTGACCGACTACTCCTACGACCTCGACAAGGCCAAGGAGCTGTTCGCCGAGGTGGGTATCACCGAGGGCAGCACACTCACCTGGTGGGGCATCGCGGGGCAGTACCCCGAGTGGAACACCAGCGGTGAGATCCTGCAGGCGAGCCTGAAGGAGATCGGCATCACGCTCAAGATCGACAACAACGACATCGGCACCTGGGTGGACTCGTTCTACCCGGCGGGCAAGAGCTTTCCCGGCTACATCGTGCCCAACTTCCAGTCGACGCCCCCGGAGCCCGCATACTCGCTGAACTTCTACCTCGAGGGCCGCTGCGAGTGCAACTGGGTCGACCCCGATTTCCAGCAGGCGTTCGCGGATGCCGTCGCCGAGCCGGACGAGGCCGCGCGTGCCGAGAAGTGGGGCACGGTGCAGACGATCATCAACCAGCAGGTTCCGCTGATCGTGCCGCTGCAGTCCACGGTGGTCACCGCGACCAGCACCGAGGTCGACGGCGTCTGGGTCGAGGGCGGCGGGCAGCTGCACCTCGAGAACGCGCAGCTCAAGGGCTGACGTGGCACTGTCCATCCTTCGGCGGGTGGCGATCAGCATCGCGATGCTGATCGCCACCTCGCTTCTCGTCTTCGTCGTCCTCCGGCTGCTGCCGGGCGACCCCGTCATCACCCGTCTCGGCTCGACGCCGGGCGTGGATGCCGAGATGCTCCAGCGCCTGCGCGAAGAGGCCGGCCTCGACGCCCCGATCATCGAGCAGTACCTCCGCTGGATCGGCGGCGTCTTCACCGGCGACTTCGGGCAGTCGTACTTCAATCAGTACTCGGTCACCGAGCTCATCGCGCAGCGACTCCCCGCCACGCTCGAGCTCACCCTGATCGGCATCCTGCTGGCCGTGCTCATCGCGACCCCCGCCGCCGTGATCGCCTCGCTGCGCCCGCTCGGCGTGGTCGACCGCATCCTCACCGCGATCTCGACCGCCGGCATGGCGCTTCCGCAGTTCCTGATCGGCATCGTGCTGATCGTGGTCTTCGCAGTGCAGCTCAAAGTGCTGCCTGCCCGCGGCTACACGCCGTTCAGCGAGGATCCGGGCGACAACCTCGTGCGGATGATCCTGCCCGCCTTCACGCTCGCCTTCGCCGCGGCGCCCCTGCTCATGCGGTTCCTGCGGGCGTCGATGGTCGAGGTGCTCGACGCCCCGTACATCCGCACCGCCCGCGGCAAGGGCCAGTCGGCGAGCGGGGTCGTGATCGGGCATGCGCTGCGCAACGCCCTCATCCCCGGGCTCACGATGCTCGGCCTCATCGTCGGCTACACGCTCGGCGGCGTCGTGATCGTCGAGTACGTGTTCGGCGTTCCCGGACTCGGCTCCCTCGCGATCGATGCGGTGTTCAAGCGCGACTACGCCGTGCTGCAGTCGGTCGTGCTGCTGATCTCCGCGATGTTCATCCTCACCACGCTCATCGTCGACCTCCTCTACGGCGTGCTCGACCCGCGTCTTCGTGCAAGGAGCAGCCGTGGCTGACACCCTCACCCTCGCTCTGCGCTCGACCCGCCCGCGTCGCCGGCTCGCGCTCGCCTCGTGGATCCCGCTCGCCCTCCTCGCCGTCATCGTGCTGGCCTGCGTGCTCGCGCCGGTCATCGCCCCGTACGACCCGTCGGCGCAGTCCCCCGATCGCTTCGCCGGACCCTCGGCCGTGCACGTGTTCGGCACCGACGAGCTCGGGCGCGACCTCTTCAGTCGCGTGCTCTACGGCGGACAGCTGACGATCTTCATCGCCGGTGGCGCCACGCTGGTCGCGATGGTGCTCGGTATCGCCTGGGGCATGGCGGCCGCCTTCGCCCGCGGCATCTGGGACGAGATCCTCATGCGCCTGGCCGACACGGTCATGGCGATCCCGCAGATCCTGTTCGCCCTGGTGTTCATCTCGGCGTTCGGCGCCGACCCGGTAAAGCTGGCCGTGATCATCGGCATCCTGCTCACGCCCACCACCGCGCGCCTCGTGCGCTCCTCGGTGCTCAGCGAGCTGCAGGAGGACTACTTCACCGCGGCCGTCGCCTTCGGATCGAAGCACAGCCGTCTGCTGTTCGCCGAGGTGCTGCCCAATGCCCGTGGCCCGATCGTGGTGCAGGCGGCCATCAACGCCGCCAACGCCATCCTGCTCGAGGCGTCGATGAGCTTCGTCGGGCTCGGCATCGCGCCGCCCGAGGCGACCTGGGGCACCCTCGTGCAGCAGGGCTACCAGAAGATGTACCAGTCGATCGGGTACGTGCTGTTTCCGGCGCTGTTCATCTTCGTCACCATCTGGCTGCTCAACGTGCTCGCCGATCAGTTCGGCGGCGATCGGAAGGGGAAGGGTCGATGACCGATGCCACGCCCGTCCTGCAGGTGCAGGATCTCACCGTCTCCTACGGCGACGCGATGCCGGTCAAGGGCATCAGGTTCACGGTGCGCCCCGGCGAGCGGATCGGTCTGGTCGGCGAGTCCGGTTCGGGCAAGTCGCTCACGGCTCTGTCGATCATGCGACTCAACGACGGCGCGAAGCTCGGTGGCAGCATTCGTCTGCGCGATCGCGAGCTGCTCACGCTGAGCAAGCGGGAGATGACGCGGGTGCGTGGCGGCGAGATCGCTATGGTCTACCAGGACCCGATGTCGTCCCTCAACCCCGTGCGCACGATCGGACACCAGCTCGTCGAGGCGATTCGCCTGCACGACCGGGTCTCGAAGGAGGCCGCGCGGACCCAGGCCGTCGAGCTGCTGACCGAGGTGGGCGTCCCGCTCCCCGAGGAGCGCCTTGCGCAATACCCGCACGAGTTCTCGGGTGGAATGCGGCAGCGCGTGATGATCGCGATGGCCATGTCGTCGCGGCCGGCCGTGCTGATCGCCGACGAGCCCACCACGGCGCTCGACGTCACCACGCAGTCGCGCATCATCGACCTGCTCGACCGGCTGGCGGATGAGCACGGGACCGCAGTCGTGCTCATCACCCACGACCTCGGCGTCGCGGCCGGCTTCTGCGAGCGCATCCACGTCATGCGGCACGGGCGGGTGATCGAGGAGGCTCCGGTCGACAAGCTCTACGCCGAACCGGAGCACCCCTACACGAAGGCGCTGCTCGGGGCCGTGGTCGATCTCACGATCGACGTGCATGAGCCGATCCGCACCGCCGCGGAGGTGCTCGAACGCGGCACCGAGCCGGTCGTCGAAGCCGGCTCGATCAGCGCGGTCGACCGCGCCCGCGAGTCGGGTGATGTCCTGGTCGACGTGCAGGGCGTGTCGAAGGTGTTCACGCTCGGGTCGGGTCGGCGGGTGACCGCGGTCGACGACGTGTCGTTCCAGATCCGCCGCGGCGAGACCGTGGGGCTTGTGGGCGAGTCCGGTTCGGGCAAGTCGACGGTCTCGAAGGCCGTGCTCGCGCTCGGAGGGATCGATGCCGGGACCGTGGTCTTCGACGGGCATCGCCCGCACGAGATGCGGGGCGAGGAGCTGCGGCACCTGCGGCGTCGGATGCAGATGGTCTTCCAGGATCCGTTCTCTGCGTTGAACCGGCGGCAGACCGTGTCGCAGATCATCGAGGCGCCGCTGCTCGCGCACGGAATCGGCAACCGGGTGACCCGCGCCGAGAAGGTCCGCGAGGCAATGCACCGCGTGCGACTGGACGAGGAGTTCGCGCACCGGCTCCCCCGCTCGATGTCGGGCGGACAGTGTCAGCGCGTGTCGATCGCGCGATCGCTCGTGCTCGAACCCGAGTTCCTGGTGCTCGACGAGTCGGTGTCGGCGCTCGACGTGTCGATCCAGGCGCAGGTGCTCAACCTGCTGCGCGACCTACAGGCGGAGCTGGGCCTGACCTACCTCTTCATCAGCCACGACCTCGCCGTCATCCGGTACATGTCGTCGACGGTGGCCGTGATGAAGCAGGGGCGGATCGTCGAGATCGGCGCCCGCGACGCCCTGTTCGCGAACCCTCAGCACGAGTACACGCGCGGGCTCATGGCTGCGATCCCGGTGGCCGACCCGGTGCTGGAGCGTCGGCGCCGTGCCGAGGCCGCGGCGCTCTGGCAGGCTCAGGGGATGACGACCGGCGTGGTGCCGGTCGGCTCGGGACGAGGCGCATGATGACCGGGGCCGCGATCGGAGATCGCATCCGCATTCCCCGCACACAGGCGCGCCTCGGTGTCGCCCGACGGGACATCACCCCGCCCACCGGCATCCGTGCGAAGAACTGGGGTCCCGCCGATTGGGAGCGCTCCGAGGGGGCGCACCGTCCTTTCGAGCTCACCGCGCTCGCCGTGATCTCGTCCAACGACCGGCCGCGGCTGCTGCTGGCGGTCGACGGCACGTGGTGGCGCCGTGTCGCCGACGAGCAGGCAGTGCGCGGGGCGATCCTGTCGGGTCTCGGACTCGAGCCCGATCAGCTGATGCTCTCGCTCTCGCACACGCACGCCGGCGCGGTGCTCTGTGCGGCCGACGCGCATCTGCCGGGCGGAGAGCTGATCCCGGGGTACCTCGAGGCGCTCGCCGCCGCGGGCATCGCCGCCGGCCGTGAGGCGCTCGACGGCGCCGTTCCCGGACTCATCGAGTGGACCACGGGGCGCTGCACGCTCGCCGCCGACCGGGAGCTCGACGTGGACGGCCGACCACTGGTGGGGTACAACCCCGCGGGCGAGGCCGACGACACCGTGATGATCGGTCGGCTCAGCGTCGAAGGTGTCGTCCGGGGCACGCTCGTCAACTACGCGTGCCACCCGACGACGCTCGCGTGGCAGAATCGCGAGGTCTCACCGGACTACGTCGGAGCGATGCGCGAGATCGTCGAGTCCGCCACGGATGCGCCGTGCCTTTTCGTGCAGGGAGCCTCGGGTGAGCTGGCCCCGCGCGAGCAGTACACCGGCGATGTCACGGTCGCCGACAGGCACGGACGCTCGCTCGGCCACGCGGTGCTCGCCGCTCTCGACGCCCTCCCGGCTCCGGGCGAGGAGCTGACCCTCGACGGGATCGTGGAGTCGGGGGCACCCCTCGCGATCTGGACCGGGCGTGCGGTCGCCGGCGGGGAGGATGCGGCGGGATCGATGACGTCGGTGGAGCTGCCGCTGAGAGAGCTGCCGACGCTCGATGAGCTCGCCGAGGAGTGGAAGGACATCGACCCGCGATCTCGCGAGGAGCGTCTCGGCCGTGCCCGCAACCTGCGCGACGGATACATCGAGGGGCCGACCGTGCAGCACCCGGTCTGGGCCTGGCGCCTCGGCGATGCCGTGATCGTCGGGCATCCGGGCGAGGCGTACTCGCGTCTGCAGACCACGCTGCGCGCACGCTTCCCGGAGACGCCGATCGTGCTGATGAACCTCACGAACGGGCCCGGCTTCGTGTATCTGCCGACCCGGGATGCCTACGAGCGGGGCGCGTACCAGGCCTGGCAGACGCCGCTCGCACCCGGCGCGCTCGACGCGCTCGAGGAGCACGCCGTCGCGGTCGTGGCCGATCTGCTCGACCGCTGACCGCAGCGTCGACTACACTTGCTATAGCAAATCGTGAACCCCAGAGGAGAGCCATGACCGCCCCCATCCCTGTCGGCTCCGTCGCCATCGTCACCGGAGGATCCGCCGGCATCGGCTGGGAGATCGGCCAGCGCCTCGCCGCCGACGGCTACGTCGTCGTCGCCGCCGACCGCGTGCCCGGCCTCACCGCGGGCGAGAACCCCGCCGGCATCCTCTGGCGCGAGCTCGACGTGACCGACCACGCCGGCGTCGACCGGGTGTTCGGCGAGATCGAGGCCGAGCTCGGGCCGATCGAGGTGCTCGTCAACAACGCGGGCATCCAGCGCCATCGGGGCATCGAGGATCTCAGCTGGGACGAGTGGGCCGCCGTGGTCGACGTCAACCTGCACGGGGTCTTCTCGGCGTTGCAGGCGGCCGGCAAGCGGATGCTGGAGCGCGGCGAAGGCCGCATCGTCAACATCTCCTCCATCTCCTCTCGCGGCTCCGCCGGCCGCGCCCCCTACGCCACGACCAAGGCCGCGGTGATCGGCCTGACCTCGACCGCCGGAGCTGAGTGGGCCTCGCGCGGGGTGCGGGTCAACGCGGTCGCCCCCGGCTACGTCGACACCGGCGTCTTCCGCCAGGGTGTCGAGGCGGGCACGCTCAGCCTCGACACGATCCTGTCGCGCATCCCGGCGAAGCGCCTGGCCGAGGCGAGCGAGATCGCCGCGGCGGTCAGCTTCCTCGTCTCCGACCAGTCGCGCTACATGAACGGCCAGACCCTCTACGTCGACGGCGGCTTCATGGTCGACTACGGCGTCCCGCTCGCGAAGAAGCCCGCATGACGACCATCGCCCGCATCGACACGGCCACGGCCGTGCTGTCGCTCCCGGCCCCGCTGCAGTTGGGCGCGATGACCGTGACACGCAGGGAGTACAGCGCCGTGCGGGCGACCGACGCCGACGGCACGACCGGCGTCGCCTACTGCCTCTCGCGAGAAGCGCCGATGGCCGAGATCGTCGACCGCCTCGTGGCCGCCCATGCGGTCGGTGCGGACGCCGATGACCCGGCCTCGACCTGGGAGCGGATGCTGCGCGGCAGTGCCATCGTCGGCCGGGTGGGTCTGGTGCGGCGTGCCATCGGACTCGTCGACATCGCGCTGTGGGACATCGCTGCCCAGCGTGCGGGAGTCCCCCTGTGGTCCCTGCTCGGCACGGGTGACGCTCCGCGCGATTCGATGCTGGTCGCGGCCTACCCGTCACCGACGCGGAGTCCCCGCGAGGTCGCCGACGAGGTGCTCGCTCAGGCCGACGGCTGGACGAACGTGAAGATCTCGCGATCGCCCGATCCCGCGTACATGCGCGAGCTCATCGCGACGCTCACCGCCGAGCTCCCCGCCGCCACCGGACTGGTCGTCGACGTCGGTTTCGGATGGCCGGATCCCGATGCCGCGCTCGCCGAGATCGCGCAGTGGGGCGACCCGCAGCTCGCCTGGCTCGAGGACCCGCTGCTCCCCGAAGACGCCGCGGGGTGTGCGCGGATCCGCCGGGAATCGGGGCTCCCGGTCTCGGTGGGCGACGAGGTCACCGATCCTGCCGTGCTCCGTGCTCTCGTCGAAGAGGGCGCGGTCGACGTGCTGCGGCTCGACGTCGTCGCGATCGGCGGGGTGACCCCGGCGCGCGAGATGATCGCGTGGGCGGCCGGCCGCGGTGTCCCGGTCTCGGGGCACGTCTATCCTGAGGTCACCGCGCACCTGGGCATCGGGGTCGAGACGTTCGCGCGCGGGGTCAACCCCTACGACCCGGCGCCGTCGTTCATCATCGGCGGACCCTCGTTCGAGGGCCGGGTGCGGCCGACGGATGCCGTGGGCCTCGGCTTCGACCTGGATCCCGCCGTCTTCCGATTCGAGAGGGACTGAGATGACAGACTCCCCGCGCAGCGTCGTGGTCACCGGCAGCGGCAAGGGCATCGGTCGGGCCGTCGCCGAGCGCCTCACCGCCGATGGGTGGATCGTGGTCGGGCTCGAGCGTTCGTCGGGATCCGGCACGGTCGAAGACGGGGTCGTGGCCGAGGTCGTCCTCGGCGACGCGGCCGACCGGGCCGCGCACGAGCGCGCCGCCGCTGCCGCCCTGGCGCGGGCGCCACTCGCCGGGTGGGTCAACAACGCCGGCATCACGAAGCGCACGGCGCTGCACGACCTCGATGAAGACACCGTGCGTGAGATCCTCGGCATCAACGGCTTCGGCTACATCTGGGGCTGTGCGACCGCGGTGTCGGCCTTCGTCGACCAGGGGCTCGCGGGCGCGATCGTCAACATCGGTTCGATCCACGGACGCTCCAGCTTCACCGACCACGCCGCCTACGAGTTCACGAAGGGCGGCATCGACGCTCTCACCCGCAGCGTGGCCGTGTCGTACGGCGCACTCGGCATCCGTGCCAACACGGTCGCACCCGGGGGTGTGCGCACCCCGCACCTCGAAGCGCAGATCGCGCGCGCGGCAGACCCCGCCGCCGAAGAGCGTGCGCTCGCGGAAGGGCCGCCCATGGGCCGCATCGCCCGAGCCGAGGAGGTCGCCGCGGTCACCGCGTTCCTCCTTTCGGGCGAGGCGCCGTATCTCTCGGGCCAGTCGATCGCGGTCGACGGGGCGTGGACCGCATCCTTCGGCGACATCGCGATCGACCCGGCCCTGCGCGCGCGCTTCGAGGACTGACGGAAGACCCGCAGGCGCCTTTCAACGGAGGTACGCGTCCACGAGCAAGGCCCCGCGGATGACCCGCAGCTCGTCGATGATGCGCGCGAGGCTCTTCGCGCTCACCGAAGACAGCACGAGGTCGTGGGGACCCAGGGGCTCGAGCTTCCCGGTGCGGATGCGGACGACCTCCCAGCCCGCGGCGCGGAGGGCTCTGTCCTTGCGCAGATCCGCATCCTGTCTCTTGCCGACGTGCTCCAGACCGTGGCGGCCGACGGTGTCGTACTCGAGCGCGACGCGCAACTCCGGGAACACGATGTCGGGCCACACCTCGGTGTGACGGAAGAAGGGGCGGGACACCTTCACCGCGTTCACCGGCGCGTCGAACTCGATCAGTGCGTCGAGACCCGCACGCAGGCGTCCCTCCGCGGCGGATGCGGGGCGCGGCGCGCACTCGCTCACGAACGCGGTCCCCGCGGGCAGGTCGGGGGTCTTCGTGCAGAGCGCGGGCGCGGGACGAGGAGGTCGGCGCGGGAGGGCGCGTGCCTCGCCGAGCACGACCGGCTGCGGGCGAGCGAGCGCGGAGCAATCCGGGCACCACGCAGAGCGGCGCCGCGCCGGTCCCGGACGCTCGCGCTGCTCGGTGGGTGTGGCGGCGAACCGATGCCCGACCGCGCACTCCCAACAGAGGAGCACATCGGCCGCCAGGGGGATCTGCGACAGGACGATGCCGTGGTTGAGCTCCGGGTGGTACTGCCGGATCAGTTCCGGATACGCCGCCCATCCGGCCAGGTAGGTGCCCACGTCGTACGGAACGGCGCGACTGCGGGAGAACTGCCGTCGCGCCCACCATTGCTTCACCGGTTCCGGCACGCGCCGACAGTATCCGTGAGCACCGACACCGCGTCGCCACTCCCGATGCCACCACTGGTGTCCCCGGTCCGTGCGACGATCCGCACGTCGACGGGAGAACGGGATGCATGGGGCAGCCACGGTGCTGCACGCCGACCTCGATGCGTTCTACGCGTCGGTCGAACAGCGTGATGCGCCGGAACTACGCGGTCGGCCGGTCATCGTGGGCGGCGGTGTCGTGCTGGCCGCGAGCTACGAGGCGAAGGCGCGCGGAGTGCGCACCGCCATGGGCGGGCGAAAGGCGCGGGAGCTCTGCCCGGATGCGGTCGTGGTCCCGCCGCGCATGGAGGCGTACTCCGCCGCCAGCAAGCAGGTGTTCACGATCTTCCGCGACACCACACCGCTTGTCGAGGGACTCTCGATCGATGAGGCGTTCCTCGAGGTCGGAGGCCTGAGGCGCATCGCCGGCAGCCCCGAGCAGATCGCGGCACGGTTGCGCGAACGCGTGCGAACGGAGGCGGGACTCGCCATCTCGGTCGGGGTCGCGCGCACCAAGTTCCTCGCCAAGGTCGCCAGCGCCGTGAGTAAACCCGACGGCCTGCTCGTCGTGGAGCCCGAGCGCGAGGAGGAGTTCCTGCTCCCCCTTCCGGTCGAGCGGCTATGGGGCGTCGGGGCGGTGACGGCCGAGAAGCTGCGCCGCTACGGCATCCGCACCGTCGGAGAGCTCGCCGAGCTCGAGGCGGCGACCGCCGAGCGGATGCTGGGCAAGGCCACGGGCGCGCACGTGCACGCGCTCGCTCGTCTGCGGGATCCGCGCCCTGTCGACACCACGCGCCGCCGGGGGTCGATCGGCTCGCAGCGCGCTCTCGGCAGCCGTCCCCGCGCTGCCGAGGAACTCGACCTCATCCTCACGCAGATCGTCGACCGGCTCGCTCGGCGCCTGCGTGACGGCGACCGCGTCTGCCGCACCGTCGTGCTGCGCCTGCGCTTCGGAGACTTCTCGAAAGCCACGCGCTCCCGCTCGCTCCGCGCACCGACCGACCGCACCGCCGTGCTGCTGACCGTCGCGCGCACACTGCTCGCCGCAGCGCAGGCCGAGATCGCCGACCGCGGCATCACCCTGATCGGCATCTCGCTGTCGCAGCTCGATCGCGCCGACCGTGTGCAGCCCGAGCTGCCGATCGACTGGGGCGATGAGGCGCGCCTCGACACCGTGCTGGACACCCTGCGCGACCGCTTCGGTGGGACCTCCGTCTCCCGGGCGGCGCAACTCGGTCGTGACCCCGGATGGTCCTCGCCGGTCCTCCCCGAGCACGAGTGAGCCGTACCGGGGCCTGCGCCGCGACGGAGCCCGCACGCGTTGCGAAGGGGAACTCACGGGAGGAAGGTGCGTTCTGGCGAGAGGGGCCTTCGTAGCGAGAGTTCTCCTTCGCAACGTGCGTCTCCTTCGCAACGTGCGTCTCCTTCGCAACGTGCGTCTCCTGCGCAGGATGCGACGCGTGCGAGCGCAGCGGGCTCAGGCCTTGAGCATCGACGCCCGGGCGATCACGCCGCCGACCACGTCGAAGGTCGCGATGGTCTCGGTGGCGACCCCTGCGTTGATGACCTGCTCCTGCGCGACGACCCACCGCGTCCCGAACAGCACGCTGGTCTCGATCACGCACGACAGCTCGGGGTTCTGCAGGCGCGGCTCGTAGAAGGCACGGATCGCGGCGGAGCCGACCACGGGCTCGGTGGCGACGCCGGTGATCACGGCATCCTCGGCGTAGGTCGCGACGAACGCATCCAGGGCGTGCGCGTTGAACGCATCGAGTTGAGCCTGGACGGTGTCGAGGGCAGAGCGGTCGAGGGCGGGGCGGTCAGTCAATGCGAACTCCTCCGTTGACGTCGTAGGTGGCGCCGGTGATGAACCGGGCACGCTCCGACGCGAGCGATGCGATGATCCAGGCGACGTCTTCCGGCTGTCCGAACGCCCCGAGCGGGATGCCTGCCTCGAGCTTCTCGCGTCCCGCGCCCTGCAGCTGGTCGGTGATCGCGCTCGCGACCGGGCCGGGCGTGACGGCGTTCACGCGGATGCCTTCGGATGCCAGGTGCCGGGCGAAGCTGCGGGTGATCGCGAGGATCGCTCCCTTGCTGGCGGCGTAGTGGATGCCGGTCTGCAGGGCTCCGACCTGTCCGGCGATCGAGGCGATGTTGATCACGGAGCGATCCCCTTCTGCGGCGCGGAGCAGCGGGAGGGCACCGCGAGTGAGGAAGAAGGTGCCGCGGGCGTTGGTCTCGAGGACCATGTCCCATTCATCGAGGTCGATGTCGTCGTAAGGGGTGTACGGGCAGACGCCGCCGTTGTTGACGAGCACATGCAGCGAGCCCCACGCCGTCGTGACCTCTCCGACCAGGGCGTCGATCGAGGTGCGGTCCCGCAGGTCGAGACGTGAGACGCGCACCTCGGGCGAGCCCGCCGTGCGGCATTCCTCGGCGATGCGGAGGGCCTCGGCCTCGCGTCCGGCGTAGGTGATCCAGAGGGCGGCGCCCTCGCGGGCGAGTTCGAGAGCGGCGGCGGTTCCGATGCCGGAACTGGCCCCCGTGATCAGTGCGCGGCGAGTCATGGGTTCGATGCTATAGCAAAATTGCGCTCATGGAGATGGCGGAAATCGCGCTGTACATCCCTTTGCTAGATGCTATAGCATCGCAGTCATGACCGAGCCCTTCATCCTCGTCAGCGACTGCGACCTCCCGGGAACCGTGATCGAAGACACCCTCCGGCAGGCGGGATTGCGCGCCGAGCGTGCCGCCTCCGGCAGCATCGACGACATCGCCGCTCTCGGCGCCGACGCCGAGGGGCTCGTGGTGCAGTGGGCGCAGATCACCGGCGACGTGATGGACCGGATGCCGAACCTCCGCATCATCAGCCGCGTCGGCATCGGCTACGACATGGTCGATGTCGAGGCCGCGACCGCTCGCGGCATCGCCGTCGCGAACACTCCGAGCTACTGCATCGAAGAGGTCGCCGCGCATACGATCGCCATGATCATGACGCAGGCGCGCGGCCTCCCCGCCTACGACCGCGCCGTGCGGGCCGGCACGTGGAAGGCTGTCGATGCCCGCCCGCTCGCCGTGCGGCCCTCCACCACCACGGTTTCGGTGCTCGGCTTCGGTCGCATTGGTTCGATCGTCGCCCGCGGGTGCCGCGCCCTGGGCTTCCGGGTGCTCGTCGCCGACCCCTACGCCTCCGCCGACGCGGTGCGTGAGGCCGGGTGCGAGCTCGTCGCGATTCCGGATGCGGTGGCACAGGCCGACCTCCTCACGCTGCACGTGCCGCTCACCGACGACACCCGACACCTGATAGATGCCGCCGCGATCGCGACCATGAAGAAGGGGGCCGTCGTGGTGAACACGTGCCGCGGCCCGCTCATCGACGACGAGGCGCTTGCGGCCTCCCTGCGCGCCAGGCATCTGGGTGCCGCGGCCCTCGACGTGTTCGCGGGCGAACCGCTCGCCGCCGACTCCCCGCTCCGCGACCTCGATGAGGTGCTGCTCACGCCGCACGCCGCGTGGTTCTCGCCCGAGGCACTCGATGATCTGCCCGTGCACGCGGCCGAGAACATCACTCGATACCTGGCCGGCGAGTCGGTGCCGATCGTCAACCCGACCTACACCGCCGTGCGCTGACCGAAGGACCACTGTGGAGCTCCTGCGACTCGGCCCGATCGGCCAAGAACGTCCCTACGTCCGTGAGGCGGGGGTCGTCTTCGACCTCACGCCACTGACACCCGACATCGACGGCGACTTCCTCGCAGCCGACGGCATCGCCCGCGTGCGTGAGGCCCTGGTCCGCGACGAGCTGGCAGCGGTCACGGTGGAGGGGCTGCGCATCGGCGCTCCGGTCGCCCGTCCGACCGCGGTGGTGTGCATCGGCCAGAACTATGCCGCGCATGCGGCGGAGTCCGGATCGCTGCCGCCCGAGCATCCGGTGATCTTCTTCAAGCACCCGAACACGGTCGTCGGCCCGGACGACGTCGTGTTGCTGCCGCCCGGCGCCGAGAAGGTCGACTGGGAGGTCGAACTGGCGGTCGTGATCGGCAGGACGGCCCGATACCTGCCGTCGCCGGATGCTGCGCGCGAGGTCATCGCCGGATACACGATCTCGAACGATGTCTCGGAGCGGGCGTACCAGCTCGAGGTGTCGGGCGGGCAGTGGTCGAAGGGCAAGTGCTCCGAGACATTCAATCCGCTCGGGCCCGCGCTGGTGCCGGCGGACGAGGTCGACCCGCAGGCGCTGCGACTGCGGTCGTTCGTGAACGGCGAACCGCGTCAGGACTCGTCGACGGCGGACATGATCTTCCCGGTGCTGCAGATCGTGCACGAGCTGAGTCAGTATCTGGTGCTCGAACCGGGGGATGTGATCAACACTGGCACCCCGGAGGGCGTCGCGCTGTCCGGGCGCTTCCCCTATCTGCAAGACGGCGATGAGATGACGATCGAGATCGATGGTCTCGGACGTCAGCGCCAGCGCACCGAGCGGGCGCACCTGGGCTGACGTCAGGCTCTCACCCGGCGGTCTCTGGCCGGGGCACGGTTCCTTTTGCTGAGTGCACCGTGTCCCGATCAGAGGCCGTCGGGCGTCTCGGGCACCCGCACGGACAGACGGCTCAGCCGGCGAACGGTGTGACGGAGACGCCGTGCACCCCCGGGCGCGCGGCGTACACCGATCCTGCGTCGGTGCCGTGGTCTGCCGAGAGCCCCTGCGCCGATGTCGTGATGTAGAGCGTGCCGAGGTCGTCGCCGCCGAACGTGCACGCCGAGACCTGCGGGACGGGGAGGGCGATCGTCTCCACCAGGGCTCCGGATGCGTCGTAGCCGTGCACCGCGCTGCCGCCCCAGAGTGCGACCCAGACGCTGCCGTCGGCGGCGACCGTCAGGCCGTCCGGCAGGCCCTGCTCCTCGGGGATGGTCGCGAAGGTGCGCCGGCCGCGAAGCTCGCCCTCGACGACGTCGAACACGTCGATGCGGTGGGTCATGGTGTCGACGTAGTAGACGCGACGACCGTCGGGCGAGAAGCCGACGCCGTTCGACACGGTCGTGTGCGCCAGCACGGTCGAGATCGCGAGGTCGGCGTCGAGTCGCAGCACGACCCCGGCATCCGGCGTCGCGTCGTAGGCCATCGAACCGGCGATCAGACGGCCGCGCGGGTCGCAGCACCCGTCGTTCATCCGCACACGCGGGTCATCGAGCAGGGTCGCGACGGCGCGGGCTTGACCGTCGACGTCGTCGGCCAGATACAGGGTGCGCGCGCCGACCGCCACCAAGCCGCCGCCGACGCGGGGTCGGGCGAAGGCCAGATACTCGTCGTCGAGGTGCTGGCGAGTCACGCCGTCACGGCGGAGGGTGAGCAGGTCGCCGGCAGTGCCGTCGACCCAGCGGAGTCCACCCCAGCCCGACCACCACACGGGTCCTTCGGCATGGTGGGCGACCGGACCGGTGACGTTGTCCGGGGTCATGCGTCGTCGCGCGGTTTCGGGCGCGGCGGTGCGGGGCGCAGCGGGTCGGCGCGGGGAATCCGCTCGGGCTCGGGTGCGGCCTCCGTCACGGGCGTTTTCTCGGCAGGGACAGTCGGTGCCGGAGCTGCGGTGGGGTGTGCCGGCAGTTCCCGCGCGACCTGTTTCTCGAGCACGGTCACCGCGTCTTCGGAGAGCAGGATGAGTCCGTCGAGCTCTTCGCGCACCCGCTTGTAGGCGACGTTGCGCTCGGCTTGTGTCGCGGACTCATCGACGGCGACCTTGAGCAGTTGCTGCGCCCGCTCGAGGCGTTTGCGCTCCGGCTCCGTGAAGGTCGAATCGCGGAGGCGCCGGGCATCCTTCTCGGCGATCTCGAACGCGACGGCGTAATCGCCCACGGCCTGCAGGTACTCGGTGATCTGCTGCTCCGACACCTTCGCATCGGCGGACGCCGGTCGCAGGGCATCCGCGGTCTTCTTCGCGCGGAGGAACGCCGCGGTCAGGGGCTGGCGTCCGTCGCTCATGGCGGGGAACGCGATGAGCTTCGCCACGTCCAGCTCGTAGTCGAGCCAGCGCGCGGTGATCTCGTCATGCTCGGCGAACAGACGCGCGACCAGATCGTTCGGTGCGACGGACGCCGTCGTGTCGACGACGGAGGGTCCTCGACGCTTGTTCTGCTGGGTGAGCGCGCGCGCCTCGATCTCGGCGGTCTTCAGCTGCGCTTTGATGCGAAGGGTCTCCAGGCGGCGCTCGTGACGGCGCTTGGAGTTGCGCTCCCAGGCCTTCGCCGCACCGCCGGCCATTCCCATGATCGGGAAGATGAGCCACCAGTAGTTGCCGGCGAAGTTCCAGAAGCCCTGGATGAACTCTTCCATGATGGGTTCAGCCTACTGCGCACGGTGGTCGCCGTCCTCTCTCCTGCTCAGGGGTTCCCAAAGGCTTTGTCATTGATATAGTCAACGCAACTGACTTGCAAAGCCGGAACCGGAGAGTTGGACGATGATGACCCCTTCCCGCACGACGATGACGCTGGACTGCGACGGCATCGGCATCGCCGCAGAAGTCCGTGGATCGGGCCCCGCCGTGCTGCTGCTGCATGGGTATCCGGAGACCAAGGCCATGTGGGAGGGGGTCGCGGCGGAGCTCTCCACCACACATACGGTCGTCGCGACGGATCTGCGCGGCTACGGCGACTCGGCGAAGCCGCGCGGCGAGCGCTACTCCAAGCGCGAGATGGCGGCGGATCAGGTCCTCGCGATGCGGACGCTCGGCTTCGAACGCTTCGCCGTGGTGGGCCACGACCGGGGCGGGCGGGTCGGGCATCGGATGGCGCTCGACCATCCGGAGGCCGTGACGGCGCTGGCCGTGCTCGACATCGTGCCGACGCTGCACATGTTCGAGAACGTCGACCGCGAGATGGCGACCGCCTACTTCCACTGGTTCTTCCTCGCGCGCGCTGACGGGCTGCCCGAAGCGCTCATCTCCGCCGACCGCGAGACCTGGCTGCGCAGCCGCTTCACCGGTCGCCGACATGACGGTGATCGGCTGCCCGAGGCGTACGCGGAGTACCTCCGCTGTTTCGACGTCGACACCGTCCACGCGTCCGGCGCCGACTACCGCGCGGCCGCGGGCATCGACCTCGACCACGACCGCGCAGACCGCGCCGCAGGGCGCAGAGTGGATGTGCCCGTGCTCGCGCTGTGGGGAGAGCACAGCTACGTGGGGCGCAACTTCGATGTGCGCGCGGCGTGGACTCCCTACGCGCCTGCGGTCACCGGCGCACCGGTCGACGCGGATCACTACCTCGCCGAAGAGGCGCCGCGGGCCACGGCGGCCGCGCTCCGGGTCTTCCTCGCCGAGGCGGTCGCGGCATGAACGTCCGCACCCAGGCGATCGAACGCCTCGACGCACTCGTGTCCATCGAGACGCCGACCGGGGATGCCGCTGCGCTCGCCGAGGCGCAGGCTCTGGTGCGCTCCTGGATCGAACCCGTGCTGGGGGTGCGCGGCGAGATCGAGAGCGTCGACGGGGTCGAGCATCTGCTGTGGCGAGGGGGGTCCGCGCCGTCGGTGCTGCTGCTCGGGCACCTCGACACCGTGTTCCCCCAGGGCACCATCCGGCACCGGCCGTTCCGGCTCGAGGGCGACCGCGCGACCGGCCCGGGGGTCTTCGACATGAAGGCCGGGATCGTGATCATGGCCGCGGCCCTCGAACGTGTCGCTCATCCCGGTGAGGTCGCGGTGCTGCTCACCAGTGACGAGGAGGTCGGCTCGCTCACCTCGCGCGCCCTCATCGAACGCGAAGCCGCTCGCGCAGGCACCGTGCTGGTGCTGGAGCCGAGCCTCGACGGGGCGCTGAAGATCGCCCGCCGCGGCGGAAGCATCTATCGCGTCGCGCTCACCGGGCGTGCAGCACATGCCGGACTCGAGCCGTGGAAGGGGCGCAGTGCCCTCATCGAGCTGGCGCACCACGTGCTCGCGCTGCCCGAGCTCGCCGATGAGGAGCGCGGCACCACGGTCAGCCCCACGGTCGCCCGTGCGGGAACTGCGACGAACGTCATCCCGGAGCACGCGGAGGTGCGCGTCGACGTCCGGGCCTGGACGCTCGACGAGCTGGAGCGGGTGGATGCCGCGATGCAGGGCCTCGACCCGCATACCGAGGGAGTGGGGGTCGAGGTCATCGGCGGGATCAACCGTCCGCCGATGGAGGAGCGTTCATCGGTCGACCTGCTGGCCTGCGCGCGGCTCGTCGCCGAACGGCTCGGTCATCCGGAGGTCGAGGCGGTGTCGGCCGGCGGTGCTTCGGACGGCAACTTCACGGCAGCCGTCGGTGCTCGCACCCTCGATGGTCTCGGGCCCCGCGGTGCCGGGGCGCACGCCGACCACGAGTGGGTCTCGATCGACTCCATGATCGAGCGGATCGACCTGCTCGCTGGCATGCTCGACGAGCTGTCATCCGCTCGCACCCCCGCATCCTGAAGGAGATCTCTCGCTCTGAAGGAGATTTCTCGTTCTGAAGGAGACTGCTCGCGCCGAAGGGCTCTCTCATCCTGAAGGAGATCTCTCGCTCTGAAGGATTCCTAGCCCAGAACGCTCCTTCGGGACGTGTTTTCTCCTTCGGGACGTGTGTTCTCCTTCAGGATGCGTGTTCTCCTTCAGGGCGCGTGTCCCTTCAGGGCGTGTGTTCTCCTTCAGGGCGTGTGTCCCTCCAGGCGCGCACACGGGCTCGGGTGTCAGGTCCCGGGAGCGTGCCGTTCGATGCTCTCCAGCAGCAGGTCGAGGGCGGTCTCCCAGGCACGCGGATCGCGCACGGCGGGAAGGGTGTCTCCGGCCCAGGTGATCGCGGGGAACTCTTCCGGGTCGAGCCGGCGGAAGTCCATCTGCCAGGTGAGCTCGTCGGAGTCCTGGACATCGGCGGGAAGAGCGGTCAGGGCGGCCTGGATGCTGGACGCCGAGCGGATCAGCTGCCCGAGCGCGCGGGCGTACAGCGCAGCCTGCTCACGGTCGTACCCGCCGCGGCGGAGAGCCCCGATCGAGAACTCCATCGACGAGAAGTCGGTAGGGCGGCGCAGCGCCATCTGCAACGCGAACTCCGGGTAGCGCATGTAGTGGTCGTGGATCAGGTGCGCCTGCCGTCGCAGGTCGTCGAGCCAGTCGTCGGTCGCCACCAGGCCGCCGCTGTAGGAGCGGGCGCGGAGGGTGTCGATCAGGGCGAGGAGCAGCTCGTCCTTGTCGCGGAAGTGCCGGTAGATCGAGGTCGGGTGGGCGCCGAGCTCCTCGCCGATCGCCTGGAAGGTGAGCCGGTCGAGCCCCTCCCGTTCGACCACCCGGTCGGCGGCCGCGACGATGATGTCGCGGCTCAGGGAATCGCGGGCGCGGCGTGGGCGGGTGGTCGAGCTCGTGGCGCGTGTCGGCGCCTTCGCCGGTTCCGCGGCCTTCCGTGTCGCCATCGGGGCACTCCGTTCGTCGTCGCGTATCGGTCACGCAGAGATCACGGTACCCCACCGTCGTCACGGTGTCTGTCAGCGGCATCGACAAGGTGGAGGGACACTATCCGTATCGACTAGCCAGTGTTATAGTCAACGTCATTGACCAGGTGAGAAGGAGCAAGGATGCTGCAGAGCCCGGAAGAGCCGAGGACGGATGCGGTCGACGAGCGCTTCGCCGTGCCGTACCTCATGACCGTGCGCCCCGCCTCGGGCGCCGAAGACCTCGCCCTGGTCATCGAGAATCATCCGGACGGTGCTCGCGGACGCCTCTGGCATGCACCCGGCGCCCCGGGGGAACCGTTGCCCTTCGAAGTCAGCACGGGCGCGATCGTCACGAACGACGGACGGTGGATCGTCGACCTCGACGACGGCGGCGGCTCCGAGGTCGGGACCCTCGTCGCCACCTCGCTCGACGGTCGTGAGCGCGTCGCACTGACCCCCGGCCGCGAGCCCTACGTCCTGCGCGGCCTCACGATGTCGTACGACGGCTCCGCCCTGGTGGCCACCGTCGTCGATGAAGACGGCTTCCACGTGCTGGTGATCCCGGCGGCTCCGTGGGGTGAGCCGAAGGTCGTCTACTCCCACCCCGTCGAGGCCTGGTTCGGTCTGCCGTCGGCCGACGCCTCGCTGGTCTCGATCGACACGACCGCCCACAACCCCGGTATCCGTCGTCCGCTGATCACGGTGGTCGACGCCGTGAGCGGCACGCCCGTCGCCACGCTCGACGACCTGCCGGCCGGGCCGGTCCGTGCCGTCGGCTTCTCCTCGGAGCCCGGGGATGAACGCCTGCTCCTCAACACCGAGCGCAGCGGTTTCTCGCGTCCGGCCATCTGGCATGTCCGCACGGGCCAGCGGCACGACTTCGACCTGCCCCACCTCGCCGGAGAGGTGATCGCCCTCGACTGGAACGCCGCTGCCGGGCGGGTGCTCGCTCTGCACGTCGACGGCGGCATCCATCGGCTGCTGGAGCTCGACGAAGCCGACGGCACGGCACGGACCATGCTCGAAGGAGGGAGTTTCGCGGAGCCGGACGTCGCGAGCCTGCATCCGTACTACTGGACGTCGTACTACGCGCCTCGGGGAGCGGTACGAGCGCTGCGCTCGAGCTGGGACGTGCCGCTGCGGGTGACCGAGGTCACCGCGGACGGGCGTGAGGTGACGCTCATCGCACCCGCGGAGGTTCCCCCCGGGCAACCGTTGACCTCGACCCTCGTCACGAGCGCCGACGGTACCGCGGTGCAGCTGTGGTCGGGGCGTCCCGCGGGGCGCGCACCGATCGGCACCGTGCTCGAGATCCACGGCGGCCCCAACCTGGTCGCCGTCGATCACTACAACCCGTCCGCGCAAGCCTGGATGGATGCCGGCTTCGCCTACGCGTCGCTCAACTACCGCGGCTCTGTGACGTTCGGGCGTGCGTTCCGCGAAGGTTTCTGGAACGCCGGGGGCGACCGGGAGATCGAGGATGTCGCTGCGGCGATCGCCTGGCTGCGCGCACAGGGCCTCGCGGATCCGGCTTCCACGTTCATCACCGGGGCGTCCTACGGCGGGCACATGACGCTGCTCAGTGTCGGCCGTCTCCCCGAGCTGTTCGCCGGTGGCTTCGCCCACGTGGCGGTCGCCGACTGGTCGGTGACGATCGAGGCCATGAACCCCGCGGTGCGCACGGTGTGGAGTTCGTGGGTCCCGCCCGAGCTCGTCGAACGCTTCTCGGCCATCACCTACCTCGACGACGTCACGGCCTCCGTCTGGGTCAATCAGGGCTCCGTCGACACCCGCACCCCGGTCATCGGAGTGCAGGGCTACGTTGATCGCCTGCGCGCCCGCGGCGGTGACGCCGTGCTCGAGATCTTCGAGGGCGGGCATGAGCCCACGGGTCTGAAGGGTGCCGCGCACGATCAGCGTCGCATGCACGAACTCGCCCTGCGGACCCTCGCCGGCGAGCGTTGGGATAACGAATCTCGCCACTAGTCATGAACATTGACTAAAAGACTTGCTATCTTTTCCGGTCAGTCCTAGAGTCGGACCAATACCCGCACGACAGCACGTTCGCACTGTCCCTCAGTCGCACGATCACTGGAGATCCGTCCATGTCGAAATCACTGCTTCGCACCGCTGTACCCGCATCCCGCCGCGTGCTCATCGCCGCGCTGACCGTCACCGCGCTGGTCGGTTCCCTCGCCGCCTGCGCACCGTCGTCCGCGACGCCCGAACCCAGCGAGGTCGCCGTCGTCGACGGTGGCGAGCTCGTGATCGGCGCCGAGCAGGAGCCCGACTGCACCGACTGGATCGCCACGTGCGCCGGGTCGATCTGGGGCACCTACGTCATGCAGGTGCCGACCATGCCTGCCGTCTTCCAGACCCGCCAGGTCGATGAGGAATGGGTGCCCGTCCCCTCCGACCTCGTCACCGAGGAGCCGGTGGCCGAGGTCGCTGCCGACGGCACGCAGACCATCACCTACTCGATCAACCCCGAAGCGGTGTGGTCGGACGGCGAGCCCATCACCTCGGCAGACTTCGCCTACACCGCGCTGCAGATCCGTGACGGCGACGACATCTTCGACAAGACCGGCTACGACCGCATCACCGCCGTCGACACGAGCGATCCGCAGACCGCGGTCGTCACGCTCGACTCCGCGTATGCCGGATGGCGCACACTGTTCAGCGTCTACGGCATCATGCCGTCGCACCTGCTCGAAGGGCAGGACCGCGCCGCGCTCATGACCGACGGCTACGACTTCAGCGGCGGCCCCTGGAAGATCGAGAAGTGGACCCGCGGCACCTCGGTCACCCTCGTGCCGAACGAGAACTACTGGGGTGAGAAGCCGCACCTCGACAGGGTGACCTTCCTGTTCCTGCCCGACACCACCGCGGCGTTCCAGGCACTCAAGAGCGGTCAGGTCAGCGCGCTCTACCCCTCGCCGCAGCTCGACGCGCTCACCCAGATCGAGGCGGGTCTGCCCGGCATCCGGTCCCAGGTCGATGCGCGCAGCGGCAACCTCGAGGCGATCTGGCTGAACAACGCCGCCGCCCCCTTCGACTCGGTCGCGGTGCGTCAGGCGCTCGCGTACTCGATCGACCGCGACGCGATCGTGAAGCGCCTGTTCGGAAGCCTCGGCATCGAGGAAGCCCAGCAGAGCTTCAACTCCCCGATGGTCGCGCCGTTCGCCGCCGACGACTTCTCGCGGTACACGCTCGACCTCGACAAGGTCGACGAGCTGATGGAAGGCGACGGCTGGTCGAAGAACTCCGACGACGTGTGGGCGAAGGACGGCGAGACGGCCACCTTCGCGGTCAAGACCCTCGCCGGCAACAAGCGCCGCGACCTCACCGTGCAGGTGCTGCAGTCGCAGCTCGCCGACGCCGGCTTCGAGATGACGATCGATCAGGTGACGCCCGCCGACCTGTTCGGCACGACCGCGCCGCAGGGCGACTTCCAGGCCGGCCTGTGGGCTCTCGTGGACACGTTCCCGGACCCCACGCTCAGCTCGACGTTCTCCTCGGTCAACATCCCGAGTGAGGCGAACGGCTACTCCGGCATCAACTTCTACCGCGTCGACATCCCGGGTCTCGACGACCTGCTCGGCCAGGTCGACAGCGAGATCGACACGGATGCCCGCATCGCGGCGTCGCACGAGGGGGACGCGTTGATCGCGGAGAACGTGCCGTCGCTGCCGCTGGACACGGTGCCGAACGTGCTGCTGTGGAGCGAGACGGTCGGCGGCCCCCTGCAGATCAACCCGGTCGAGGGTCCGTTCTGGAACCTCGCCGAATGGGGTCTGGCCGGCTGACGCCGACCGGGTTCGAGAGCCAGGACAGGGACGGGGCGACGACGTGATCACCTTCATCACACGGCGAGTGCTGTACTCGGTGCCGGTGATCCTCGTCGCCTCGTTCATCCTGTTCTGGGCCGTGCGCTCGACGTTCGATCCGCTCGCGAAGCTCCGGCAGGCGCAGGATCCGACGGCGATCGCCCGGGAGATCGAGCGGTTGGGGCTCGACCGTTCCATCCCCGAGCAGTACTTCCTCTGGCTGCGTGCGATGGTGACGGGCGACTGGGGGGTGAGCACCCGCACCGGCACTCCCGTGCTGCCCTTGATCGGCGAAGCGTTGTGGCCGACGCTCCAGCTCGCGTTCTGGGGGCTCGTCGTGGCCGTGCTGATCGCCGGAGGCGTGAGCGTCTACTCGGCCGTGCGACAGTACTCGCTCGGCGACAACCTGCTCACCGGAGCCTCGTACATCGGTATCGCGATGCCGGCGTTCTGGTTCGGGCTGATCCTCATCCAGACCTTCGCGGTGTGGCCGAAGGAGCAGTTCGGGCTCAGCGAGCCGCCCCTGTTCTTCATCGGGTTGCACTCCCCGGGGCAGACCGGAGCGCTCGACTACATCCGCCATCTGGTGCTGCCGGTCGCCGCGCTGATGATCGCGCTCGTCGCGTCGTGGAGCCGGTTCGGGCGCGCGGCCATGCTCGATGCGCTGTCGAGCGACTACGTGCGCACCGCACGAGCCAAGGGCGTCCCGCGACGACAGGTCATCTGGCGGCATGCGGTGCGCAACTCCCTCGCGCCGTTCGTGACGGTCGTGGCGCTGGATGCCACGATCCTGATCGGCGGACTCGTCGTGACCGAGCAGATCTTCGCGATCCCCGGCATGGGGCGGCTGTTCCTGCAGTCCCTGGTCGCCGGTGACGTGTTCGTGCTGCTGCCGTGGATGCTCGTGGTCGCGGTCGCGGTGGTCCTCAGCAACCTGATCGCCGACATCGCCTACGCGGTGCTCGACCCGAGAGTGAGGCTGTCATGAGTGGTGCAGGCATCGCCGGGAGCGAGGAGCTGCTCACCGAGCAGGACCCGCAGAAGGCTCCCACCCGCCAGCTGCTGAAGGGCTTCCTGCGGCACCGACTGGGCGTCGTGAGCCTGGTGGTCCTCGTGGTCCTGGTGATCGCGTGCTTCGGCGCCGGTCTGATCGCGCCGTATGCGCAGGGACAGCAGGACCTGCTGCTCGGACCCACGCCGCCGTCGGCGGAGCACTGGCTCGGAACCGACGAGCTCGGGCGCGACTACTTCAGTGAGATCCTCTTCGCCGGTCAGGTGTCCCTCGCGATCGGGCTGGCGGTCGCGTTGCTCGCCACGCTCGTCGGCACGGCGGTCGAGGCGATCGCCGGCTACGTCGGCGGCTGGATCGGCGAACTGCTCATGCGCATCACCGACCTGTTCCTGATCGTCCCGGCGATCGCGCTGCTCGCTGTGATCCTGCAGGGACTCGGGCCGTCACCCACGACGATCGTGTTCGCGCTCACGGCGCTGGGGTGGACGTACATCGCCCGCGTCGTCCGCGCGCAGGTGCTCTCGCTGCGGGAGAAGGACTTCATCGACGCGGCCAGGGGCATCGGCGCGTCGGGCCCGCGCATCGTCATCTCGCACCTGCTTCCGAACCTCGCGGGCGTGATCGCCGTCGCGATGAGTCTGGCCGTGGCCTCCTCGATCATCGCCGAGTCGACGCTCAGCTTCCTCGGCTTCGGGGTGCAGCCGCCGCAGACCAGCTGGGGTTCGATGCTGAGCCAGGCCGCCGGCTACGTCGGAACCCCCCAGGTGTACCTGCTGTACTTCCCCGGACTGTTCATCCTCGTGACGGTGCTGTGCGTGAACTTCATCGGCGACGGACTGCGCGATGCGCTCGACCCGCAGGGGAAGAACCTGTGAGCGGGCGGGAGGTGCTCCTCGCGGTCGAGGACGTGTCGATCAGCTTCCCGACCGATGCCGGGCTCGCCAAAGCGGTCGAAGGAGTCTCCTTCGTGCTGCACGAGGGCGAGACGGTCGGCATCGTGGGGGAGTCGGGCTCAGGCAAGTCGATGACGGCGATGGCGATCATGGGCCTGCTGCCGAAGAAGGCCGTCGTCACCGGGTCGATCCGCTTCCGCGGGCAGGAGCTCGTCGGGCTCTCGGATGAGGAGCTGAGGGCGATCCGCGGCAACGACATCGCGATCGTGTTCCAGGACGCCCTGACCGCGCTCAACCCCGTCATGCGCGTCGGGGACCAGCTGATCGAGGCCGTGCGCGTGCACCGGCCGGAGTCGACGGCGGCCGAGCGCAGGACCAGGGCGGTCGAGCTGCTCGACCTGGTCGGCATCCCCTCGCCCGACCTGCGCGTCGACCGCTATCCGCACGAGTTCTCCGGCGGCATGCGGCAGCGCGTCATGATCGCGATGAGCATCGCGAACGAACCCGACCTGCTGATCGCCGACGAGCCCACGACCGCGCTCGATGTGACGGTGCAGGCGCAGGTGCTCGAGGTGCTGCGCGAGGTCCAGCGCCGGACCGGCACCACGGTGCTGCTCATCACGCACGACCTCGGGGTCGTCGCCGGCACCGCCGACCGCGTGCTCGTGATGTACGCGGGCGGGCTGGTCGAGACGGCCGACGTCGACCCGCTGTTCTACGAGACCGCGCACCCGTACACCGCGGGACTGCTCGCCTCGCTGCCGCGCATCGACCGGCGGGCGTCGCGGGACGAACGGCTTTATCAGATCGCCGGGCAGCCCCCCGTGGCGACGGCCTGGCCCGCCGGATGCCGCTTCGCGCCGCGGTGCGCCCACGCCGTGGTCGGCCTCTGCGACGTGGCCGTGCCCGAACCGGTCGCGGTCGGTGAAGAGCACACGGCCGCCTGCGTGCGGGTCGGCGAGTGGCAGAAGGAGATCGTCTCATGAGCGCGCCCCTCAGCGTCCCGGTCCGCAGCGCGGGCCTCACCGTGCAGGACCTCGTCAAGGAGTACCGCGTCGGCGGTGGTCTGTTCGGTCGGACCCGTGACGTGGTGCAGGCCGTGTCGGAGGTGAGTCTGTCGATCGAGGGCGGGCAGACCTTCGGGCTCGTGGGCGAGTCCGGATGCGGCAAGTCGTCCCTCGGACGCAGCGTCGCCCGTCTGCAGTCCAGCGACGGCGGGTCGATCCGTCTCGGCGAGGACGACATCACCCGGGTCGAGGGGACGCGCCTGCGGGCCCTGCGTCGCCGCGTGCAGTTCGTGTTCCAAGACCCGTACGCCTCGCTGAACCCGCGCAAGTCGGTGCGGGCGACCCTCACCGAACCGCTCGTGATCCACGGTCTGCACCGTGGGGACCACGACCGCCGCGTCGAAGAACTCCTCGCGCAGGTCGGGCTCGACCCCGCGCACGCCGACCGCTTCCCCCATGAGTTCTCGGGCGGACAGCGGCAGCGGATCGGCATCGCCAGGGCGCTCGCCGTGGAACCCGAGGTCATCGTGCTCGACGAGCCGGTCAGTGCGCTCGACGTCAGCGTGCAGGCGGGCGTGCTCAACCTGCTCGACGATCTGCAGCACGACCTCGGGCTCACGTACCTCTTCATCGCGCACGACCTCTCCGTGGTGCGGCACCTGAGCGACCGGGTCGGGGTCATGTACCTCGGCCGACTCGTCGAGGAAGGACCCGTCGACGAGCTGTACGAGCGGCCGCTGCATCCGTACACGCAGGCGCTGCTGTCGGCCATCCCGGTGCCCGATCCTCGAGCCGAGCGGGCACGCGAGCGCATCGTGCTCACCGGTGACGTGCCGAGCCCGGTGTCGCCGCCGAGCGGATGCCGCTTCCGCACCCGCTGCTGGAAGGCCACCGAGATCTGCGCCGAGGTCGTGCCGCCGCTCGTGGAGCCCGCACTCGTCGCCCCCGGCAGCACGCATCGCGTCGCCTGCCACCACCCCGCCGAGCGCGACGTCCTCTGACCCCGCCCCCACCTCTCATCTCCACCCCCGTGTGTTCCGGTCGCGATATGTCACCCGAAAAGACCGAATCAGGTGACATATCGCGACCGGAGCAGAGGGGATGTCCCGGAAGGAACCACCCATGACGACCACGCACCGCATCGCCGTGATCGCCGGAGACGGCATCGGCCCCGAGGTCATGCCCGAGGGGCTGCGGGTGCTGCGAACCGCGGCCGCCCGCTTCGACATCGCCCTCGAGTTCGAGGAGTTCGACTTCGCGAGTGCCGCGTACTGGCAACAGCACGGGCAGATGCTGCCGGACGACTGGTTCCAGACTCTGCGCGAATTCGACGCGATCTTCTTCGGCGCGGTCGGCTGGCCCGATGTGGTGCCCGACCATGTGTCCCTGTGGGGGAGCCTGATCCAGTTCCGCCGGGCGTTCGACCAGTACGTGAACCTGCGCCCGGTCCGGCTCATGCCCGGGGTGGTCTCCCCGCTCGCCGGACGCGCCCCCGGAGACATCGACTTCTACGTCGTGCGCGAGAACACCGAGGGCGAGTACTCCTCGATCGGCGGACGCATGTTCGAGGGCACCGACCGTGAGTTCGTGCTGCAGGAGACCGTGATGACCCGCACCGGCGTCGACCGGGTGCTGCGCTACGCGTACGACCTGGCGCAGCGCCGCGAGGCGAAGCACCTGACCTCGGCGACCAAGAGCAACGGCATCTCGATCTCGATGCCGTACTGGGACGAGCGGGTGGCCGCGGTGGGTGCCGACTACCCCGACGTGCGCCGCGACCAGTTCCACATCGACATCCTCACCGCGAACTTCGTGCTGCACCCCGACTGGTTCGACGTGGTCGTGGCCAGCAACCTGTTCGGCGACATCCTGTCCGACCTCGGACCCGCCTGCACCGGCACGATCGGCATCGCCCCGAGCGCCAACATCAACCCTGAAGGGGTCTTCCCCAGCCTCTTCGAACCGGTGCACGGCTCCGCGCCCGACATCGCGGGCCAGGGCATCGCCAACCCGATCGGCCAGATCTGGTGCGGCGCGATGATGCTCGAGCACCTCGGATATCCGGAGGCCGGAGCCGCCGTGCTCGCCGGGATCGAAGACGTGCTGGCTCGTGGCGCGGATGCGGCACCGTTCACGCCGGACCTCGGCGGCACGGCCACGACGACGGAGCTGGGCGCGGCGATCGCGGAGGCCGTCGCCACCGTCTGAGCGGATCGCTGCACGCCGACCGGCCGATACCAGCCGTTCACGAATCGTTCCTTTCGGAGTATGGCGGTCTCGTAATTGCCCGTCACCTTCGGGAGTTGGAATACCGATGTTCTCGGAATTCCGAGGCATCTCCCTCCCGAAAGGTCATCATGCGCCGCTTCACCCTGCCCGTCGTCGGCCTCCTGGGCGTGGCTGCCCTCACCCTCACCGCCTGCCAGGGCTCGACTGCCGAGGCCGCACCCGCCGATCCCGACGCCCCTCTCACGATCGCCACGATCCCGGTCGGAGACGACCCCACCGCCGAGAACCCGATCGAGGTGTTCGCCGAGCTGCTGGAAGAGGCCACCGGTCGCACGGTCGAGATCACCGATGTGCCCGACTACCTCAGCGTCGTCGAGGCCATCCGCGCCGACCACGTCGACATCGGCATCATGAGCGGTTTCCCGTCCGCACTCGCCGTGAACACGGGTGAGGTGGATGCGCTGGTCGCGTTCGAGGGCGACGGCAAGCCGGTCTCGACCTGCGTGGTGCGGGAGGACTCGCCCATCCAGACCGTCGAGGATCTCGAGGGTGCGACCGTCGCCTTCGCCGACCAGGCCTCCAGCTCCGGCTACTTCATGCCCGTGTACATGCTGCACGAAGCGGGACTCGAGCAGGGCACCGACTACGAGGCGATCTTCGCGGGCGGACATGAGGGCAGCTTCGCCGCACTCGAGCAGGGGCAGGTGGATGCCGCGTGCACCGCCATCATGCTCACCGAACTCGGTGCGCCGATGTTCCCCTTCGCGGATGGCGAGTGGCGCGCGGTCGGCGAGAGCCCTGCGATGGACATCCAGGGAGCCGTTCTGGGTCGTCCGTCCCTGGACGCCGAGACGCGCAAGGTCATCCAGGACGGCATCGCCGAGGTGTTCTCGCCCGCCAACGCCGAGCGTCTGGGCGCGTACGGGGCTTTCGCCGCCGCCCCGCAGACCGTCGACCCGAAGGCATCCGCCTTCACCTCGTTCGCCGAGATCGCCGCGGTTGCGGGTGTCGAGCTCGAGGACCTGAAGTGACGGTGGCCGCCCCGGCCGCGCGGCTGCGCGGCACACACGGAGAGGGTTCCGCCGCCGACGGGCGTGTTGCGGATCGACACGCCCAGGCGCGCGCAACTGATCTGCGTTTCGGCACCGACACCCGCGCCGAAGGGCCCGTCGTCACGGTGCGCGGCCTGCGAGTCGCGTATGACACGACGACGGTGCTCCGCGGAGTCGACCTCGACCTGTTCCCCGGCGAGATGGTCGCCCTGCTCGGTGCGTCGGGTTCGGGCAAGTCGACACTCATGCGCAGCCTCACCGGGTTCGCCCCGATTTCGGCCGGCACAGTGCGGGTCGCGGGCCATGACGTCACGAACCTCGGTCGCGGCGAACTGCGCACCCTCCGCTCGGGGGTCGGCCAGGTGTTCCAGCAGTTCAACCTGATCCCGCGACTCAGCGTGATGACGAACGTGCTCACGGGGGCACTGCACGGCGCGGGACCGATCAATCTCGCCGGCGGTTTCACCGGGGCCCATCGCCGGCGGGCGCTCGAACTCCTCGATCGGGTCGGCATCGCCCACAAGGCGTCCGCTCCCGCGCGCTCGCTCTCGGGCGGGCAACAGCAGCGCGTCGCGATCGCCCGAGCGCTCATGCAGCAGCCCACGGTGATCCTGGCCGATGAACCGGTCGCCTCGCTCGACCCCCGGCTCGCCGGCTCGGTGCTCGACCTGCTGCGGGAGATCGCGACGCAGGACGGCATCCCGGTGCTGGTGAGCCTGCACGTGCTGCCCCTCGCCCTCGCGCACAGCGACCGGATCGTGGGACTGCGCCACGGCGAGATGCTCGTATCCGGGGCGACCTCGGGGCTGGATGCCACGGCGTTGGAAGCCCTGTACGACGACGAGGAGCACGGCGATGACGACGACCACTGAGCCCCGCACACCCGGTACACCCCGCACCGACCGGACCGACCGGACCGACCGTCCGCACCTCGACCCGGCGGAGCGCGCCCGCCTCGAAGCGGCGTTCCGGGTGCCGCGCGCCCGCTTTCTGATCGGGCTGCCGGTCGCCGTCCTGCTGCTGATCTGGTCGTTCAACGGCGCCCAGTTCAACTTCGTGAAACTTGGTGAGGGCGCGGTCAACATGGGCGAGTTCCTGTCGCGCCTGTTCCCGCCCGACTTCTCGAAGATCGGCACCATCCTCGCCCTCCTGCTGGAGACGTTCCAGATGGCTGTGGTCGGCACGGTCCTCGGTGCGGTCCTGTCGCTGATCGTCGCGTTCGGAGCCACGTCGACCCTCGCGCCCAGGTGGCTGTACTACCCCACACGCTGGGTGATGAACATCATCCGCTCGGTCCCCGACCTGGTGTTCGCGCTCATGTTCGTCTCGGCTGTCGGGCTGGGTCCGTTCGCGGGAATCCTGGCCATGACGCTCGGTTCCATCGGGTCGATCGGCAAGATCTTCGCCGAGGCGATGGAGCAGGTCGACCGCGGACCGGTGGTCGCCATGGAAGCGGTCGGCGCCTCGAAGCGGCAGGTCATCCAGTACGGCGTCCTGCCGCAGGCCGCGCCCCTGCTCACCTCCTACACGCTGCTGCTGTTCGAGGGGAACGTGCGCGGCGCGACCATCCTCGGACTCGTCGGCGCCGGAGGCATCGGACTCGAACTGACCACGGCCATGCGCATGTACGACTACGGCCACCTCAGCGCCATCATCATCTGCATCATCGTGCTCGTCACGGTGATCGACCAGGGCAGCGCCCTCATCCGAAGGAGAATCACATGACCCTCATCGACACCGACCTCGTCCTCAGCGCCCCGGTCAACCTGCGCGATCTCGGAGGCATCGCGATCGACGGCGGCGTGCTCCGTGAGGGGGTCGCCATCCGCGCCGACGACCTCGCCTACGTGACTCCGCAGGCCGCGGACCAGCTCATCGATCGTGGGCTCACCGCGATCATCGATCTGCGCTCGCCGCGGGAGGCTTCCCTCACCGGCCGTGGCCCGCTCGGCGCGCATCCGGTCGCGTACCACCACCTGCCGCTCATCGCGGATGTGGGGGAGACGATGGATCGCGAACAGCCGGCGCTCACGCACGAGGCGATGGGACTCATGTATCAGCGCATGGCCGAGAGCGCGGCGCCCCAGCTGGTGATCGCGCTCACCGTGATCGCGCACACGCCCGGTGCGGTCGCCTTCCACTGCGCCGCCGGCCGAGACCGCACCGGTGTGCTCGCGGCCATGCTGCTGCTCGTGCTCGGCGCGGCCGACGACGACATCGTCGCGGACTACGCGCGCACCGGCGACAACATGGTCGCGATCATGGCGCGCACGGCCCCGGTGATGGGGGCGATGTGGAAGGCGCTCGGCTTCGACGCCGATGCCCTCGAGAAGGCGTCGTCGTTGTTGGAGGGCTCGATGGACGTGTCGATGCGCAGTCTGCTGGACACCCTCCGCGCGCAGCACGGTGACCCGCTGACGCCGCTGCGCGCCGCGGGACTCTCCGATGCCACGATCGCCCGACTCCGTGCCAAGGCCCTGGCCGCGTGACCGTCCTGGAGAGGGAAGCCGGGGCTGCGGTCCGCCGCCGCCCCGGTCGACCGCGTGACGAAGAGATCGATGGGCAGATCGTCACGGCGACGCTCGAGATCATCGATGCGGGCGAGGAGGTCACGGTATCGCGTGTGGTCGCGCGCAGCGGAGTGAGTCGGGCGGCGCTGTACCGACGCTGGCCCTCTCTGACGCTGCTGATCGCCGCCGCGCTCGACGTCGGGCGTGAGGTGCCGCCGGAGTACCCGGTCGATGCGGATCTGCACGAGATCCTGCTCGCGGGGCTCGGGCTCGGAGCCGACGGTGTGGCGCCCTCGGCCCCCGGATACTCCGAGGCGCGATTCCGGCAGCGCATCCGTCTGGTGATGGCCGATCGTGCGCTGCAGAAGACGTACTGGCAGTCGCATGTCTCGCGGCGCCGGGTACCGCTGCAGAACGCGCTACGGACGGCGATCGCGCGGGGCGAGCTGCGGGCCGACCTCGATGTGGAGGCCTGCTTCGACGCCATCGCGGGTGTCGCGTACTACCAGCTCGTCGTGCGCGGCGACCGGGTCAGCGATCCTGCGGTGGTCGAGCGGATGCGCGCCGCGATCGAGGTGATGTGGCGTGGGATGGTCGCTGCCTGACGTGAGCGCCTCGGTGCGGGATCGAGAACGCGCCTCCGCCGGGGGTTTCCGGTGCGGTTTTGATCCCGCAAAGGCCGCGGTCAGCTCTTCGTGAGGTCTTGCGCGAACATCACGAGGATGCCGCTCGGGCCGCGCAGGTACGTGAGCTTGTAGAGGTCCTGATATGTCGCGACGCCGCGGAGCGGGTGGAATCCGTGGCGGGCGGCGATGGCGAGGGACTCGTCGATGTCGTCGACGGAGAACGCGATACGGTGCATCCCGATCTCGTTCGGAAGCGTCGGGTCCGTCTCGATCGCATCGGGATGGATGTACTCGAAAAGCTCGATCTGGCCGCGTCCGTCCGGTGTCTGCAGTACCGCGATCTTGGCGTGGTTGCCGTCGAGCCCGACGGCGGTCGCCGCCCACTCTCCGCTGACTTCGTCGCGGCCGAGCACGGTGAGACCGAGGTCGGTGAAGAAGGAGATGGTGGCTTCCAGGTCGCGGACCGCGATGCCGACGTTCTCGAGGGTGATGGGCATGACGGGATGCTACTCGGGATCGCCGCGCACGTCAGGGCTAGCCTCCGAGTTTCTCGGCGCAGGCGACGCAGTACTCGGCGAACGGCCGTGCCTCCAGGCGGCCGGCGGGGATGGGGCGTCCGCAGTTCGCGCAGAGGCCGTAGGTTCCGGCATCCACCCGGGCCAGCGCATCGTCGACCTGCCGGAGTTCGGATGCCGCGGCCTCGGCGAGTCCGGTCAGGCGCGACCACTCCGACGACAGGGTGACGCCCTCGGGGTCGTGCTCGTCGTCGTCGTTCGAGCTCTCGCGGTCGTGCGTGAGCTCGTCGAGCGTCGCAGCGGTGGCCTGCACGCGCGCCTCGGCCCGAGCGCGCAGTGCGAGCAGGCGATCACGGGCGTCGGCGGTCATTCGACCACTCTAGGCACCGGGGGCTGCCCTCGGCTCGAATCGCGCAACGGGCTCGATACGGCCCCGGGATCGAACCATTCACGCGATTCGAACGGCGGGAGAAGCTACACCGTCGGGGTTCGCGTCGGTACCGAGTCGGTCGTGGTCGGCACGGCCACCGCCTTCATGCCGGGGTGGTCGCGTTCGAGCGCGGCACCTTCCATGTCGACGTTCGGCAGCAGGCGGTCGAGCCAGCGCGGCAGCCACCACGCCGAGCGTCCGAGCAGGTGCATGAGGGCGGGCATGAGCAGCATCCGCACCACGAAGGCGTCGAGCAGCACCCCGAACGCCAACCCGAATCCGATCGAGCGGATGATCGTCGACTCCGAGAAGATGAACCCGCCGAACACCGACACCATGATGAGCGCGGCGGCGATCACGACCGAGCGGCCGGCGCGGAAGCCCTGGGCGACGGCATCCCGCGCCGAGGCCCCGTGCACATACGCCTCGCGCATGCCGGAAGCGAGGAACAGCTGATAGTCCATGGCGAGCCCGAACAGGATGCCGACGAGGATCACGGGCAGGAAGCTCAGGATCGGTCCGGTGCTGTGCAGCCCGATGATCTCGGCGCCCCAGCCGAACTGGAACACGGCCACGATCAGCCCGTAGGTCGCGAACAGGGAGAGGACGAACCCGCCCGTGGCGATGATCGGCACGAGCAGCGACCGGAACACCACGATCATGATGAGCAGGGAGAGCCCGACCACGACCACGAGGTACAGAGGCAGGACTCCCGCCAGGGCTTCCGAGATGTCGATGTTGATCGCGGCCTGACCTGCCACACCGAGGGTGATCCCGTCGTCGATCGCCGGCATCGAGCGCAGATCCTGCACGAGTGTCTCGGTCGACGCGCTGTTCGGTCCCTCCTCCGGCACCACCTGGAACGCGAGCAGGGTGTTGTCGTCGGAGGTCGCGATCGGTGCGACGGCGACCACGTCATCCTGGTCGGCGATGGCCTGCGCGATCGTGACCTGCGTGGCGAGCAGGTCGTCGTCGCTGACCGCGTCGTCCAGGGTCGCGGTGACGAGCAGAGGGCCGTTCGCGCCCGCGCCGAACTGTTCGTCGACGGTCTGGAAGGCGCGGTAGCTGGTGGAGTCGCTCGGCTCGCTCGAACCGTCCGGCAGTCCGAGTCGCATCGACATCGCGGGGATCGCGATGATCAGCAGGGCGACGACACTCACGACGGCGGTGACCACGGCGCGGAGCGTCGACATGCGCTTCACCGGCGTGCCCGCGGCGTGCTCCTCGCCGATCGTGCCGCGCGCGCGACGGCTGAGCAGGCGCGGACCGACGAGGCCGAGGATGGCGGGGGCGAGGGTGATCGCGACGAGCACGGCCACCGCGACGCACACCGCGCCGACCGTTCCCATGAGGCCGAGAAAGGGGACGCCGGTGACGTTGAGGGCGAGGAGGGCGACGATCACCGTCGTGCCGGCGAAGACGACGGCCGTGCCGGAGGTTCCCGTCGCGAGACCGATGGACTCTCGCACCGGGACGCCGGCGAGCATCTGCTTGCGGTGTCGGTTCACGATGAACAGGGAGTAGTCGATGCCCACCGCGAGGCCGAGCATGACACCGAGGACCGGCGTCACCGAGGCCATGTTCACCACGCCCGAGAACGCGAGGGATGCCGTCACGCCGACGCCCACACCGACGATGGCCGTGACGATCGGGAGAGCGGCGGCGAGGAGCGAGCCCAGCATCACGATGAGGACGATCGCGGCGAACGCGAGACCGACAGCCTCTCCGACGCCGAAGATCTCCGGGACGCCCTGTGCGATGTCGGTGCCGAAGTCGACCTCGACGCCGTCGATCGGTGCGGACTCGAAGTGGTCGATCGCGCCCTGCTTCACCTCTTCGGAGAGCTCGAGACGCGGGTCGACGAAGGAGATGTTGACGATGGCGGTCGATCCGTCTTCGGAGACCACGCCGATGCCGTCCGAGAGGGCGAGGAGGGTCGTGCCCAGCTCGACCTGATCGGAGTTCTCGTCCAGTTCGATTCTCTTCGACGCGAGAGTCGCCTGCTGGGCCTCGAGTTCGGCCGCCTGTGCGTTCAGCGCGGCCAGCTGCGCATCGAGGGCGGCCAGCTGCTCGGGGCCGGCTCCGGACTGCTCCGCCTGGGCGCGGGCGGCGGTGAGCTGCGCGATCCCGGCCTCGAGCTGAGCCCTGCCGTCATCGAGCTGGGTCTGGGCCGCATCCAGCTGCGTGCGGCCGTCGGTGATCTGCGCCTGACCGTCGGCGAGCTTCTGCGCCTGCTCGTCCTGCTGCTGCTGCGCGTCGAAGGGGTCGATCACCCGGGCGACGCCGTCGAGGTCCTCCGCGCTCACGGCGAGGTCGGAGATCTCCTGCTTCTGCTCGTCGGTGAACGGCGATCCGTCTTCGGTCCGGTAGACGACGGTGCCCGTGCCGCCGGCGGTGTCGGGGAGCTTGTCGGCGAGCTCGTCGGTCACGGCGCCGGAGGCGGTGCCGGGGATGTCGAAGCTGTTGCTCAGCGTGCCGCCGAGGGTGAGGAAGGCACCGACGCCGAGGCCGAGGATCACGACCCACGAGACGATCACCGTCCAGGCCTTGCGCGCAGCGAACGAACCCAGACGGTACAGCAGTGATGCCACAGTGGTCTCCTTCAGACTCAAAGATCATACGGCACGTCTCGTCTAGGGATCTGTGGCTATCCTGAGTCCATGGTCAACGAGCATCGCAGCGGGCCCGTGCGCAGCACCGCGGCGCGCGAAGCGATCCTCGACGCGACCTCCCGCCTGTTCCACGCCCAGGGGTACGACCGGCTCACGATCGAGGGCATCGCCAAGGAAGCCGGGGTGGGCAAGCAGACCATCTATCGCTGGTGGCCGTCGCGGGGTGCGCTGATCGCGGACTGCCTGGTCGACGGGCGCCTCATCCCCGTCGATTTCGTCGTGCCGGACACGGGTGACCTGTTCGCCGACGTCGAGGCATGGCTGCAGTCGGTCTTCCGAATCCTCGAGACGACGCAGGGTCAGGCGTTGCTGCAGTCGCTGGTCGCCGCCGCCGCGGAGGATGCCGCGGTCGGCGCTCACCTCGGAGGAAGCCTCGGCGTCGAGCAGCATCTCTCCGAGCGTCTGCGCGGCGGGATCCGCGACGGCGAGCTGCCGGAAGACGCGCCCGTCACCCAGATCGGTCGGGCGATCCTCGGGGCGATCATCGTGGAGTCGCTCGGTCGCGAGAGCCACGGACCCGGCGGGATCATCGAGCTGATCCGGTACCTCTTCACGCGCTGAGTCGCGCGTGTGTCGTGCGGTCGGCGTTGAGTCTCAGCCGAGGAGCAGCGTCAGCACCGTCGCGCCGCCACCGGCGAGGATCAGCGCGATGATGACCGTCCACGCGACGATGCGGATGCGCCGGTTGCGCTTCTCGCCGAGGTCGCCGTAGTCCTCGCTCAGGTTGTCGCTCATACGCTGACCTCCGTGACGGTCGGACCGAAGTAGGACGGGAGCGTGGCCTGCGAGCGCTCGCGGAGCTCGGCGACCGAGACGGTGAAGACGCCCTGGACCTCGAGCTTCGCGCCCTCGTCGTCCGTCACGCCGATGCGCATCACCGGGTAGTCGCGTCCCTCGCAGAGGCCGCGGAACTTCACGTCGTCCTCACGGGGCACGGTCACCAGCACGCGGCCGGTCGACTCGGAGAACAGCGCGGATGCGGCATCCACCCCATCGCGCTCGATGATCTCGTTCAGCCAGACGCGGGCGCCGACGCCGAAACGCATGACGCCCTCGGCGAGGGCCTGCGCGAGGCCACCCTCGGAGAGGTCGTGCGCCGAGGAGATCAGCCACTCGTCGCGAGCCGCAGAGAGCAGACCGGCGAGGCGCTTCTCCGCCGCGAGGTCGACCGCAGGCGGCAGACCGCCGAGGTGCTGGTGCACCACGTCCGCCCATGCGGAACCGGAGAGCTCGGTCGAGGTGGTGCCGAGCAGGTAGATGTTCTGGCCCTCGTCCTGCCAGCCGGAGGGGATGCGGCGCGAGACGTCGTCGATGATGCCGAGCACGCCGACCAGCGGGGTCGGGTGGATCGGCACGTCGCCGGTCTGGTTGTAGAACGAGACGTTGCCGCCGGTGACCGGGGTTCCCAGCTCGTAGCATCCGTCGGCCAGGCCGTCGACCGTCTGGCCGAACTGCCACATGACCTCGGGGTTCTCGGGCGAGCCGAAGTTGAGGCAGTCGGTGATCGCGGTCGGCACAGCACCGGTGACGGCGACGTTGCGGTACGCCTCGGCGAGGGCCAGCTGCGCGCCTGCGTACGGGTCGAGCTGGCAGTAGCGGCCGTTGGCGTCGGTCGAGACCGCGAAGCCCAGGCCGGACTCCTCATCGACGCGGATCATGCCGGCGTCGTCGGGGAAGCTCAGCGCGGTGTTGCCGAGCACGTAGTAGTCGTACTGGTTGGTGATCCAGCTCGTGTCGGCGAGGTTCGGCGAGGCGACGATGTCGAGGAACTGCTCGCGCAGCGTCTCCGGGTCGTTCGAGCGGGGGAGGTTCTCGGCGGCGTCCGCCTGGAGGGCGTCGATCCACGTCGGGTAGGCGACCGGGCGGTCGTAGACGGGGCCGTCGACCGCGACCGTCGAGGGGTCGACGTCGACGATGCGCTCGCCCTGCCAGTCGATGATGAGGCGTCCGTCACCGGTGACCTCGCCGAGCACGGAGGTCTCGACCTCCCACTTGTTCACGACCTCGAGGAAGGCGTCGAGCTTCTCGGGCGCGACGATCGCCATCATGCGCTCCTGCGACTCCGACATGAGGATCTCCTCAGCCGTGAGCGTGGGGTCGCGCAGCAGGACGTTGTCGAGCGAGACCTTCATGCCGCTGTTGCCGTTGGCCGCCAGCTCGCTGGTCGCGCAGGAGATGCCGGCGGCGCCCAGGTCCTGGATCGCCTCGACGAGCTCGCCGCGGTACAGCTCGAGGCAGCACTCGATCAGCACCTTCTCGGCGAAGGGGTCGCCCACCTGCACCGCGGGGCGCTTGGTAGGCCCGGTGGAGTCGAAGGAGTCGGAGGCGAGGATGCTCGCGCCGCCGATGCCGTCGCCACCCGTGCGGGCACCGAACAGGACGACCTTGTTGCCGACGCCGGTCGCGTTGGCGAGCTTGAGGTCTTCGTGACGCAGCACGCCCACCGCGAGCGCGTTCACGAGGGGGTTGGCCTGGTAGACGGCGTCGAAGACCGTCTCGCCGCCGATGTTCGGGAGGCCCAGGCAGTTGCCGTAGAAGCTGATGCCGCTGGTCACACCATGCACGACGCGGGCGGTGTCAGGATGGTCGACCGCACCGAAGCGCAGGGCGTCCATGACCGCGACCGGGCGGGCGCCCATCGAGATGATGTCGCGGACGATGCCGCCGACGCCGGTCGCCGCGCCCTGGAAGGGCTCGATGAACGACGGGTGGTTGTGCGACTCGGCCTTGAAGGTGACGGCCCAGCCCTCGCCGACGTCGACGACGCCCGCGTTCTGGCCCATGCCCACCATGAGGCGTTCCTTCATCTCGTCGGAGACCTTCTGGCCGAAGCGGCGCAGGTAGTTCTTCGACGACTTGTAGGAGCAGTGCTCCGACCACATCACGGAGTACATCGCCAGCTCGCCCGAGGTGGGCCGGCGGCCGAGGATCTCCTTGATGCGCTCGTACTCATCGGGCTTGAGTCCGAGGGCCCCGTAGGGCTGCTCCTTCTCGGGCGTCGCGATCGCGTTCTCGACGGAGTCGGGGACGTGCTGGGGGGAAGGTGCAGGGGCGGTGGTCACGCGCACTCCAAGGGAAGGGGCCGGCGGGGCATGTCCAGTCTACCGGCGCGGGTTCGGCGTGCATTGCGGGTGCAATAACGCTCCGGGGAAGGCCGTGTCCGGAGCGTTTTCGATCCCGCCACGGCCGACGGATCCCCTGGAATGGGGGGTGTCGAGAGAAAACCGTTCACATGAACGGTTTTCTGCGCTATGGTCGGTGCACGGCGCAGCGAGGCGTCGCCTGAGCGGGGCAGAGCTGTCCTGTGGAACGGAGCAGAGCACATGAACGACCGTCGAGCCTTCGACCGACGCACCTTTCTCGTGGCCGGGGCGGCCTCGCTGGCGACCGTCGCGATGACCCCCGCGCTCCCCGCTGCTGCCGCACCCGTCGAGTCGCCGGTCGCGGCACCCGCTCTTCTTCGCGGCGGCCTGAACGCGCAGACGCGCCGATTCGACACGCGCCAGGTGCGGGGGTGGGCGGCCGACACCTGGCGGAGCCTCGTCGCGATGACCGACCGGAGCACCGGCCTCCCCGCCGACAACATCACCGAGGGACTCAGCGCCGGGGAGCGCTCCGGCTACACGTCTCCGACGAACATCGGTGGCTACCTCTGGTCGACGCTCGTCGCCCGAGAACTCGGCCTCATCTCACGGGGCGAAGCGACCGGGCGTCTCATCCGCACCCTGAAGACCCTCGACCGCATGGAGCATCACGCCCCGAGCGGCATGTACTACAACTGGTATGACGAAGCCACGGGCAAGGCGCTGCGCACGTGGCCCGATTCGGGCGATGTCATCCATCCTTTCTGCTCCAGCGTCGACAACGGATGGCTGGGTGCCGCGCTGCTCACGGTGAAGAACGCGGATCGGGGCGCGGCGCACTGGGCGTCCAAGGTCTTCGACCGGATGCGGTGGGACGCGTTCTACAACGACAACAGCGACCCCGAGCACCTGGTGCGCGAGGGCGGACTCATCCACGGCGGCTTCTTCCCCTTCGACCACGACCGGCCGGGCGGCGTCTACCGGGGCACGCACGTCGGCGGCGAACCGGTGTGGCTGACCACGCACCACTACGACACCGTGGTGTCCGAGACGCGCATCACCACCTATCTCGGGATCATCACGGGACAGATCCCCGGAAAGCAGTACTACGCGTCCTGGCGCACCTTCCCGGCCTCCTGTGACTGGTCGTGGCACGAGATGCAGCCCGTGGGTGAGAGTCGCACCTACTTCGGTCTCGACGTCTACGAAGGCGCGTACACCTACCGCGGGATGCGCATCGTGCCGGGCTGGGGCGGCAGCATGTTCGAGGAGCTCATGCCCGACGTGTTCGTGCCGGAGGCCCGGTGGGCGCCCGGGAGCTGGGGGCGCAATCACCCGCTGCACGTGCGGGCTCAGCGCGAGCACGGTCTCGACGAGGCCGGCTACGGCTATTGGGGGTTCAGCCCGTCGAGCAACCCGGCAGGCGGGTACCGCGAGTACGGCGTCGACGCGCTCGGACTCAACCCCGACGGCTACCTGTCCGACCAGGAGGGAACGAATTTCGACCCCGGCTTCGGCGACTGCCGGCCGGCGACGAACCCGACACCGACGTACGGAGACGGCGTGGTCACCCCGCACGCCGCGTTCCTCGCGATGATGCACGAGCCGGCGGAGGCGTTCACGAACCTCGTGAACATCCAGCGGGACTTCGACGCGTACGGGCGCGGCGGCTTCTTCGACGCCGTCGCCGTGCGATCGGGCACGGTCGCCCGTCGTCACCTCTCGCTCGATCAGGCGATGGTGATGGGCGCGATCGGCAACGTGCTCTGTGACGGCGTCGTCCGTCGAGGCTTCGCGACGCGGGCCGTCGAAAGCCGGCTCCGCCCGGTCATCGGTATCGAGAGGTTCGGTGCCGGACGCGCCTGAGCAGCGTCCGCCAGGCGTCGACGAGAAGCAAGACCCCATCAGATCGGAAGGCGATCACATGAGAATCAACAAGAGACTGGCGGCGTTCGCGCTCGTCGGCGTGACACTGGCGACATTGACGGCCTGCGGGAGGGCGGATGCCGGGCCCGCGGAGGGCGGAGGAGCGGAGGACATCTCCGACGGACCAGCCACCGGCAGCCTCACCGTCTGGGCCATGGGAGCCGAGGGGGAGAACCTCGACGAGCTGACGAAGACCTTCGAGGAACAGAACCCCGACGTCGACGTCGAGGTCACCGCGGTGCCCTGGGGTTCTGCGCACGACAAGTTCATCGCCGCGATCGCGTCAGGCACCACACCGGACGTGGCTCAGGTGGGCACGACCTGGATGGGCGAGTTCGCCGGCCTGAACGCGCTCGACCCGGTGCCCGCGCAGATCGACGACAGCGTCTTCTTCGAGGGCGCGAACGCCACGAACCTGGTGGACGGCGTCTCCTACGGCGTGCCGTGGTACGTCGAGACCCGCGTCGTGTTCTACCGCACCGACATCGCCGAGGCCGCCGGCATCACCGAGCCGCCGACGGACTGGGACGGACTGCACGACATGGCGGCCGCCATGAAGACGCAGCCGGGAGTGGACTGGGGCATCAGCCTGCAGCCCGGCGGAACCGGTTCCTGGCAGACGCTGCTCCCGTTCATGTGGCAGGCGGGCGGCGACATCACGAACGACGCCCTGACCGAGTTCACGTTCGACTCTCCGGAGAACGCGGACGCGTTGTCCTATTACCAGTCGTTCTTCACCGACGGTCTCGCCGACAGCGCCCCCACCGAGGGCACGACGGAGGCGGACTTCGTCGATGGCCGTGTGCCGATGTTCATCTCCGGTCCCTGGATGATCGGCAGCGTCGAAGCGCTGGGCGGCGAGGGATTCGCCGACAAATACGGCGTCGCGGTGATGCCCTCTGCCCAGAAGGAGGCCTCGTTCGTCGGCGGCTCGAACCTCGGCGTGTTCTCGAACACGAAGAACCGGGATGCCGCGTGGAAGCTCGTGCAGTTCCTCACCGAGGAGGAGACCCAGGCCTCGTGGTTCGACATCGTCGGCGACCTGCCTTCCGTCAAGGGGGCATGGACGACCGATGCATTGAAGTCGGATGAGAAGCTCGCCGTCTTCGGGACGCAGCTCGAGACCGCGAAGGCACCGCCGTCGATCACGACGTGGGAGCAGATCGCGACGAGCCTCGACGCGCAGGTGGAGGCCGTCACCAAGACCGGGTCGGATCCGGCGGAGGCGCTCCGAGCCGTGCAGCAGGAGGCGACATCGATCGGGTTCGGCGGCGAATGACCGTCGCCGCTCGGCAGCCTCGCTCGGGTCGAAGCAGGAGCTTCCGCTCGAGCGAGGCACGGGCGGGCCTGATCCTCGCCCTCCCCTTCTGCCTCCTGTTCGGGGTCTTCACCGTCTGGCCCGTGTTCCAGTCGATGTTCATGAGCTTCACCGATACTCGGGTGACCGACATCAAGACTCCGTTCAACGTCGGCTTCGTCGGCCTGGACAACTACGCCAAGGCTCTCGGAGACCCGCTGTTCCTGCGCGCCGCCACCAACACCGCCGTGTTCGTGGCGGTCGGGGTCCCGCTGACGATAGCGGTGGCGCTGCTCGCGGCCGTCGTGCTCGACAAGGGCATCAAGCGCTTCCGCAACTTCTTCCGGGTGGGCTTCTACACACCCGTGATCACCAGCATCGTCGCGGTCGCGGTGGTGTGGAAGTTCCTCTATCAGCCGGACAACGGTCTCATCAACACCGTGCTCGGATGGGTGGGGATCGACGGGCCGCACTGGCTCGGAGACCAGCGCACCGCGCTGGCCTCGCTGATCGTCATGGCTGTGTGGCGGAACTTCGGCACCGGGATGATCATCTTCCTCGCGGGCCTGCAGGCTGTGCCGCCGTCGCTCCTGGAGGCAGGCTCCCTCGACGGCGCCGGTGCATGGAAGCGCTTCTGGCACATCACGTTGCCGACGCTGCGGCCGACGATGCTGTTCGTCGTCGTCACCACCACGATCGGCTATCTGCAGTTCTTCGAGGAACCGTTCGTCATGACCGATGGCGGTCCGCTCAACAGCACCCTCTCCGTGTCGCTGTACACCTACCGGCAGTTCGGATTCGGCAACTTCGGGCTGGCGGGCGCGATGGCGTACATCACGTTCATCGTCGTCATCGTCGTCACTTTCATCCAGTTCCGTGTGAGTAGGGAGAAGAGCTGATGCGCGCATCCCGGAACCGGGTGTGGATCTACATCGCGGTGATCCTCGCTTTCGTGATCGTCGTGATGCCGTTCCTCTGGATGGTGCTCGGCGCGTTCAAGACTCAGGGCGAGCTCCTCGCGTCGCCGCCGACCTGGTGGCCGGCGAACCCGACGTTCGACAACTTCGTGCGTCTGTTCGAGCGGCTCGACTTCGGACGGTTCTTCTTCAACTCGGCGACCGTGGCCGTCGTCGTCACCACGGGCAACATCCTCTTCTGTTCGATGCTCGGGTACGCACTGGCGATGCTGGACTTCCCGGGCAAGAAGGCGATCTTCATCGCGGTGCTCGGCACGTTGATGATCCCGGGGCTGGTCGTGTTCATCCCGCAGTTCGTCCTCGTGGTCAATCTCGGACTCGCCGACACGCTGACGGCGTTGTTCATCCCGTTCCTCGCCGGCGCGTTCGGGGTGTTCCTGATGCGACAGTTCTTCCTGGGCACTCCGCGCGACCTCCTGGAGGCGGCGCGACTCGACGGCGCGGGGGAGTTCCGGATCTTCTTCCGTGTGTACCTGCCGCTGGCGGGCCCCGCCATCGCCACGCTCGCGACCCTCACCTTCCTCGGCTCCTGGAACAACTTCCTCTGGCCGCTCGTCGTCGCCAGCAGTGAGAAGACCTACACGCTGCCGGTCGCGCTGTCGCTGGTGTCGACGGGGCAGAACGCGACGGACTTCGGCCTGCTGCTCGCGGGTGCGACGGTCGTCGTGCTGCCGGTCCTGGTCGTCTTCCTCTTCTTCCAGCGATTCATCATCGAGGGCATCGCCACCAGCGGCATCAAGTGATCGTCGCCGCGCCGCCCACACCCCAGAGAGATTGAAGGAAAGTGCACTACTCCCTCCCCGTCATCCGAGCGCAGTTCACGTCGGCAGGAGCCCTGGGCTCTCTGCAGGCCGGGCCCCTCAGTCTGCTGCAGTATCCGGCCAGCGAGCTCGAACCGGGGCCGCACCAGGTCTGGCTCCGGTTCCGCAGCGCGGAGGGGGTGCACGCGCATCCGCTCACCGGTCCCGCGTGCGAGGGCCGGGTCGCTCGCGGTGACGGCTCGGCGCTGGTCTCGGGGACGACCCGCGGAGTGGAGTGGCAGGTGTGGTGGGAGCACCCCGCAGACGGTGTCGCCGGCTGGAGCGTCCACCTCCGCAACGCCGGGTCCGAGCCGGTCGCGCTGGACGTCGTGCACCTGATCGATCCGGCATTGACCGCGGCCGAGAGCCTGCGTGAGAACGAGTTCTACGTGTCGAACTACCTCGATGTCCAGCCGCTCGGCGAGCCGGAGGTCGCGTGGCTCGCCGTCCGGCAGAGCATGCCGGGATCGAGGAATCCGTGGATGGCCGTGGGGAGCACCGAGCGGGTGGTGGGGTGGTGCACGGATGCCCGACAGCTGGCGTTCCCTGACGGAGGACTCGATCTCTCGCGGGACCTTCCGTCCCGCCGCCTGCAGGGCGAGCACACGTTGCTGGGCCTGCAGACGGAGACTCGGACGCTGGCGTGCGGCGAGACCCGTGCGTTGAGGTTTCCCGTCGTGGTCGTGGACGACCATCCCGGCCGGACGGACGCGAGTGACCTGGCGTTCGTGGAGGGGATCGATGGAGGAACGCCGTGGCGAACGGAGCCGCCGCAGCTCGGACCCCTCACCGCCGTCGTGCCGACGCTCTTCAGCCCGGTGCGCACGGCGATCGTCGAGGACCTGTCCGAGGAGGACTTCCTCGCGGTGGGCGGCGCGCACGCCGAGGGGGTGGAAGACGGGCCGGACGGCGCCTGGGCGTACTGGGCGGGCGGCCGCCACGTCGTGTCCGGCCCGAAGGAGCGTGCCGTGATGCGTCCGCACGGTCACATCTCGCGGGTGTCGGCGGGCCCGCATCCCGCTGATCTCACGGTCGCCTCCACCGCGTGGATGGACGGTGTCTTCGCCTCTCAGCTCACGATCGGGCATGCCAGCGCTGCGCCGCTCCTCTCGGTGCGGCGCAGCGCCGTCGGGCTCAAGCGCGCGGATGGGCTGCGGCTCTTCGTCCGCGGAACCACCGGCCCGTGGCTGATGCTCGGCACCCCGAGCGCGTGGATCGTCGACGGCCCCCGGGTCCGCTGGGTCTATCGGTGGGATGGACGGCGCATCGAGGTGGTCAGCACGCTGACCCTGCGGGAGTTGATCGTCGAGGTGGAGGTCGTCGAAGGCCCGCCCATCGAGCTCCTCGTATCGGCCCATGCCGATGCGGTCACGGCCTCCGGAGAGGACGGCTCGCTGTTCGCCGACGGCCGCAGCCGTGACGACCGGTGGCGGGCGAGCGTCCACCCCTCGGGGACGGTCTTCCGGCACCGCATCGTGCTCGTCGATCAGGCGGACGCGGGTGAGCGGGGGGCGCTGTGGCGTGCTCCCGAGCTTCACGGCGATGACGAGAGCATCCGCCGCCTGAACCGCATCCTGCCGTCGTTCGTCGCGGACGCGGCCGTTCACTACCAGGCGCCGCGAGGGCTCGAGCAGTTCACGGGCGGCGCATGGGGTACCCGTGACGTCAGTCAGGGACCGGTGGGACTGCTCCTGGCCACCGACAGTCCGGCAGTGCTGCGCGACGTGCTGCTCACGGTGTTCTCCGCGCAGCAGACCGACGGTGACTGGCCCCAGTGGTTCCAGTACCTCCGTGACCACCGTGCACCCGGGCATCGGGACAGCCACGGCGACGTGGTCTATTGGCCGCTCCTGGCGCTGGGGGAGTACCTGGAGGCGACGGGGGACGACGGCATCCTGCACGAGCGGGTGTCGTCCGTCGGGACGGACGAGCTGTCGCCGCCCTCATCGATCCTCGAACACGTGGAGGCGGCGTTCGGACGACTGGCCTCACGCCGCAGCGCCGACCCGCGCCTGCCTGCCTATGGGCACGGAGACTGGAACGACGCCCTTCAGCCCGCCAGCCCCGCCCTCGCGGCCTCGCTGTGCTCGACCTGGACGACCGAGCTGGAGATCAAGGCACTCGAGACGCTCGGACCCCGTCTCGCCGATGCCGCCCCCGAACTGGCCGACCAGATGGCGTCGCTCGCGGCCGGCACGCGCAGCGCGTTTCGCGAGCGCCTCCTCGTGGACGGGGAGCTGTGCGGGTACTCGATCATCACCTCGGACGGACTCGAGCCGCTCGTGCACCCCGCGGACGACCGGACGCACATCGGGCACGGATCCCTGCAGGTGATCCACGCGATCGGCGACGAGCTGCTCACCCCCGAAGAGGCCTCGCACCACCTAGCCCTCGTCGACCGGCACCTCGAGGGCCCCACCGGCATCTACCTGTTCGACCGGCCCCTTCCCTATCACGGTGGGGTCACGCGGACGTTCCTGCGGGCTGAGGCGGCATCGTTCTGGGGGCGCGAGATCGGGCTCATGTACTCGCATGCCCACATCCGGTGGGTGCAGGCGCTGCTGCGACTCGGCTTGGCGGAGCGGGCGTGGACGGCGTTGCAGCTGCTGATACCGCAGGGGGTGCGATCGGCTGTGCCCGGAGCCGCGGCGCGGCAGTCGGATTGCTACTACTCGTCCTCCGATGCGGGGTTCGCCGACCGCTATGAGGCGCAGGAGCACCCGGACCGTCTCTTCGATCCGGAGTTCTCGTTCGAGGGAGGGTGGCGTGTGTACTCGTCCGGGCCGGGACTCATCCTGCGGATCCTGGTCGAAGAGGTGCTCGGATGCCGGTGGACCGTGCACGGGCTCCAGGTCGACCCCGTGCTCCCCGGGGTGTTCGACGGCTCCTCGGCGCAGATGCGGTGCGGGGGCAGAGACGTCATCGCGACCTACCGGGTCACGGGGGAAGGGCACGGTGTGCGGCGCGTGCTGCTCGATGGACGCCCCGTCGACACGACCCCTGTGCCGCGACGATACCGGCGGGGCGGGGTGTTGATTCCGCGCGCGACCTGGGAGGCGCAGGAGGCCGGCGAGGTGCGCCTCACGATCGAGGTGGGCTGATCCCTGTCACCCCTCCGCGGCGGGCGATTCCTCCGGCGCATCCGACGGGAGGAAGTATCCGCGCACGAACTCCTCGAAGAGCGGCACCATGTCGACGGACTCGTCGAGGAGCCACTGCAGCTGGATCCCGTCCATCACCGCACTGATCAGCCGCCCCGCGAGGTCCGGGTCGAGGTCGGTGCGCACTTCGCCCGCCTCCTGCGCCCGGCGGAGGAGGTCCCCCGCCCGGTCGGCCGCGGAGCGGTAGCGGTCGACGAACTCGTCGTGCAGGGGGTGATCCGGGTCGGAGGCCTCCGCCGACACGATCGCATACAACGATGCGAGGCCGCGGGATGACTGGTTGTGCGCGACGACCTTGCCGGCCTGATCGATGAGCGTGTGCTCGGCGGGCTCTCCTGCGGCTCCGCGGACGGTCTCGTCGCGTTGGTGCAGCACCTCGGCGAAGAGTTCCTCCTTGTCGGCGAAGTGGTGCATCAGTCCGGACTGAGTGAGCCCGACCCGCCGAGCGATCTCACGCATCGAGCTGTTTCGATACCCGGTGCGCGAGAACAACTCCAGCGCTTCGTCGACGATCGCCTGCCGCCGCGCCTGGCCCTTCGCGTAGCCTTTGCGCTGCTCCGCCGCGGTTCCCCGCTGCTCCGTGTCGCCCTTGTCCACCGCTGCGCTCCCGCCTCGATACCCGACTCAAAACCTAACACCCGAACGGCTTTGCAGTGGTCGCCCGATGCCGCGGTTCACAACTCAGGAAAAGTCGCGCCGATTCAGCCCGCGGGGGCCGATCCGGGCAGGAGGACTGCGCTCTTCCTGAGTTGTGAACGGCTGTCGCGGTGAACAACTCCTCAAAGACGGGGTCGCTTCGGTCTGCAGTCGGCCATCCGGCGTCGAACACGCACGTTCTTGAGGAGTTATGCACGCGGCCGCGCGGAGACCGTCACGCGGGCGGCCACTGCGGATGCCGGGCCACGGCCACGCGTGCGGCGAGGTCCGTGCGGACGGGGGAGGACACGGCGTCGAACCCGAGGGCATCGGCCCACCCGAGCGCCAGGAGTGCGTGTCCGGCCGCGTTCGGGTGGAACGCGTCGTCGAGCAGCCCCCACGCCATGTCGTCGTTGCCGGGGCCGGTCCCCTCGGAGAAGGCGGTGAACACGGCGTGCTGGTCGACCAGGATCACCGCTTCGCGCGCGGCCACGTCACGGATCACCTGCGCGAACTCGCCGATGCGGGCGCGGTCGGGTGCGTGATGCAGGTCCACGGTCGGCGGGGTCTGCAGCACGGGGATCCCGCCGTCGTCCCGGACGCGCCGGACGACCTCCGTGATCGAGGCCGCGAACGCCGTCGGCTCGATCACGGGGTCGAGCCATTGTGTGGTGCAGTCGTTCGTGCCGATCATGAGCGTGACGACGTCGGGCCGCCAGTGCGTCACACGGCGCGGGAAGTCGCCGAGGATCAGGTCGGCCCGCCATCCCGTGATCGCCGTGTTGAGCACCGTGTCCTGCACCCGACCGGCATCACCGCGGATCAGCTCGTGCAGGTGATCGACGTAGTTGCGGGCGCCGCGGGTGTGGATGAGGCCGTGCGTGATCGAGTCGCCCGTGAACACCCAGGTGAGCGGTGCTCCGGAGGCGAGCAGCCCCCGAAGCACCGGAAGGTCATCGGTCATCCGGTGACCTTCAGCTGCACGTCGATGAACCGCGGACGGTAGATCGAGGCGTCGTCGTACACGTCGCCGACGTTGTCGAAGGTGTTCACGTTGTACGACACGAGGATGCGGTTGCCGTGTCGCAGGTTCGGGTGCTCGTGCGCGTTGTAGGTGAACACGTCGGGGTCTGCGTAGCTGCCGAGCGCGCCGGTCTCCGGGGTGCGGTAGAGCTCGACCGGATCGGTGAACGGCCCGGTCGGCGAGCACGAGGTGCGCGCGACGATGCGGGTGCTGAACAGCTCGGAGGTGTCCTGCGTGACGAGCAGGTAGCCGTCGCGGAACCGAGCCACGCTGAACTCGTTCGCCACATACGGCACCACGGGCACGGCATCGGCCTCGGACGCCGACCAGCTCGAGCCGTTCCAGTAGGTCCACGTGCCCGTGAGGCCGTCTCCGCCCTGCACCTTGGCGACGTAGGCCGAGCGCACCCCGCCGGGGTCGGCGATGCCGTAGACGTAGGTCGTGCCGCGTTCCTCGAGCGTCCACGATCCCCAGTTGATGCCGGTCGCGGAAGGCAGATCCACGATGCTGTCGAGCTGCAGCGTCCGCCCGTCGAGCGTCGCGAGCCGGTTCGCGGTCCACGCGAAGTCCCATTGGCCGGTGCCGGTGCGCGCGAACTGCAGCAGCGGAACCTGCACGGTGCCGTGACGGCCGGGCGTCGGGTCGCCGATCCAGTACCACTCGCCGTCGGGCTCGGGCGGGATGATGCCGGCCGGGTCCTCCGGCGTGCCGCCCGTGATGGTCGTGAGGTCGCCGCGGCGGTCCTGCACCACGACGGAGTTGTTCACGAAGGGCGAGTCGGTGGGGCGTGATCCGTCGGGGTTCACCGTGCCGAGGAAGGTGTCCGAGAAGAACCAGCCGGTCTTCCCCTTGCCGAGGGGCAGCGAGTAGGTGCTGTCACCGCCGGTCCACTCCCCACCGGTGTTCCCGTAGGTGGTGAACGTCTCCGTCAGATCCTGGTTCACGCTCGCCGTCGCCGTGAGCGTCTTGTCGACCAGCGAGCACTGCCCGTTCCCGTTCCCGTTGCCGTGTCCGTGCCCGTTGCCGTGCCCTCCGCCGGCGGGGACGGCCGCGCTCGCCGGGGCGGCGAACAGGGCCCCCGCGCACAGGGACGCGACGGCCAGGCCGGCCGCGATCATGCGTCTTCTCATCTCGATCACTCCTTCGTGTTCGTGTGGGTACTGCGTGGGGTCGGGGCTCAGCCCGCGGTCTCGGTGATGCCTCCGGAGGCGTGGATGTCGTAGTGGCGCTCGCCGACGCGCAACCCGCGCAGCACCGCCTGCGGGTCGAGCGCGGCGACGCATCCCGCGGCGCGCACCGTCCCGTCCGCGGCGACCGAGACGCCGAACAGGGCCTCGATCACGAGCTCGATCCAGGCGCCGGATGAGGAGCACGACCAGTCGATGATGTACGGCAGCTGCGGCGGGGCTTTGCGGGCACCGCCGTTGATCCCGGGCACGGCCTCCTCGACGAAGTGCGCCTGCCCCATCGGGCCCTGGTTCGCGGTGCGCGACAAGCCCTCGACCCAGGAGGTGAGCACCTCGGGGGCACCGAGGGCGGCGAGCGCGCGACCGGCATCCGCAGGCCAGGCGGGGTAGGCGCCGTTCCACTGGTGGTCGGGGCGCGGACTGTAGCTGGCATCGGCATCCCACGGGGAGAGGGCGCGCATCCAGTTGTCGGTCTGCAGCTCGCGCTGGAAGAACGAGACCATGTCGTCGCGCACACCGGGGGTCAGGTCGTCGGCGATCGTGGTCCCGACCACGCTGAAGTCGTAGCAGTGCCGGACCGGGAGCTGCGTGCCGTCGGGCTGTCCGGCGGTGAAGATGCCCTCGCCGGGGACGTAGCGCGCGATCACCGCGGGCAGCAGGGCCTCGGCCTCGGCGCGCAGGTCGGCCGCGGAGGCGCTGTCGCCCTGGAGCTCGGCGAGCGAGGCCGCCGTGCGCATGCTCCACACGTTCGCGGCATTGAGGCTCGCGACCTCGTGCGTGTACGAACTCACGCACTCGAGCAGGTTGTCGATCTCTCCGTAGTCGGCCAGGGGTGTCCCTCGGCGCAGGTCCTTCCAGGCGGTCGCCCATTCCCGGACGGATTCGGCGACGGTCTGGCCGCCGACGACCTCGTCGAGGAACGCCGTGTCCCCGGTGAAGCGCACATAGTCGTGCACGAGCCGCGTCATCGCGTAGTCGTTGACGGAGTACCACCGGCCGACCGGTCCGCCGGTGAGGGACGAGGTGCCGAAGTGCGAGTGGATGTCGAGGGAGATCCAGTGCCGCAGCTGGGAGCGCATCTCGCCCGGGTCGAGCAGTGCGTGGCTCACGGAGCTCAGGCTGTAGTCCCAGATGAACGTAGTGGTGCCCCAGTAGTTGGGCATCAGGGTGTCGTACGAGCGCCCGAGCACGTTGCCCGCGAAGTCCCGACGGAACCAGATCACGCCCAGAGCGGCCCACCAGTACAGGCGCCGCAGCGGAGCGGAGGTCGTCTCGAGCACGGGCAGCGCGCCGGAGAACTCTGCGTCGTCGGGGTCGAACGCGGCGTGCAGCTGGCGGTTCCAGAACTCCTCGGCATCGGTCACCGCGCCGGGGACGTCGGCCGTGACGAGGTCGAAGGTGCGGGTGGCGTCGGCCGCGGAGGTCCCGATCGCCTGCACGTATCCGGTGCGGCTGCTTCCTCCGGCCGGCACGGCGAGCGACACCGTGAGCTCTCCACCGCGGCCGTTGCCTCCGATGCCGGCGTCGAAGGCGTCCGGCAGCTCGGCGACCCCGCTCAGGGCGGCGGATCCGCCCACGATCCCCTGCACGCTCCACGCCGTGCCCTCCGCCGAGGAGAACACGAGGCGCTCGCCGTCGACGGTCGCGGTGTCGCGCTCCGAGGGGGACTCGGCGTCGAGCCAGGCCGTGTCCGAGCGGGTCGCCCGAGCGGCGGCCGAGAGTCCGAGTCGCACCACCCTGTCCATCGCCCCGGTGTTGCGCACGACGATGTCGATCGCGACCGCCGTCCTCCCCGGCACGCACACGGTGGTGGTCTCGATCTCCAGGTCGCCGACGGTCGCCCGCCGCACCACCCGGTCCGGACGCCACTCGTGCGTGACGGGCGCTCCGTAAGAGGCGAACAGTCGGCCGTCCACGAACAGCACCGTCGTCTGGGTGAGTCCCTGCGACACGGGTGGGAACTGCACGGCGCTCACCGCGGTCAGGTCGTGGTCGACGCGCACCGTGCCGAGCATGTTGGTGAGGCCCGTCGGCGCGATCATGTCGTCGAAGTGGTGGGTCACCGCATCGGCGGCGAGGTCATCGACGGTGGGGATGAGGGGATGCATGATGCCTTTCGAGGGGCGGGAAGCGTGCCGGGTCAGTACTGCCCGAGCGCGAGGCCCTTGGCGAAGAAGCGCTGCGTGCACAGGAACAGCACCACGGTGGGGAGCGAGACGAGCACGGCCGCGGCGAGCACGACGGACATCTGCGCACCGCCGTAGGTGCTCTGCATGCCGGACAGGGTCGTGATGATGGGGCGGATGTCGTCGGACTGGCTGAGCGTGAGGCCGAGCAGCAGGTCGTTCCACACGAAGGTCGCCTGCAGGATGAAGATCGCCACGAGGGCGCTCGACGCCATCGGCAGGTACATGCGCGTGAAGATGCGCCAGGTGGTGGCACCGTCGAGCACCGCGGCCTCGAACACGTTGTGCGCGACGCCGGTGAAGAAGTTGCGCATCACGAATGCCGAGAACGGGATCGAGATCACGGTGTAGATCATGATCATCCCCAGGCGGGTGTCGAACAGGCCGGTGCGGGAGTACGCGTCGAACAGCGGCAGCAGCACCATCTGCAGCGGGAACACGGTTCCGCCGAAGATCACGACGAACCAGAGGAAGCCGCGCTTGAGCCGCAGGGCCACGATCGCGAACCCGGCGGCGGCACCGACGAGCACCGCGATGGTCGGCGAGACGATCGAGTAGATGAGGGTGCTCACGATGCTGTCGCCGATCCCCGAGAGCTCCAGCGCCTGGCCGAAGTTCTCGAACAGGTGGAAGTCGGTCGGGATCCAGGACTCCTTCGAGGTGAAGGTCAGCGGGTCCTTCATCGCGTTCACCACGAGGAGGTATGCCGGCAGCAGCCACACGATCCCCAGGAGGACGAGCACGGCCGTTCTGATGATCTTCGACATCACATCTCCTTCTTCGGGGAGAGCTGCTGACGCAGGTACAGCACCGAGGCGATCAGGGTGATGACCGTCAGGAACACGGCGATCGCGGAGCCGAGTCCGTAGTCGCTGTTCACGAAGGTCTCCTTGTACATGGTCAGCGCCAGGGTCTCCGAGACCGTGCCCGGTCCGCCCTTGGTCATGCCCCACACGATGTCGAACGTTTTCAGGCTCGCGACGATCGAGAGTCCGACGACCACCGCCGTGAGCGGACGCAGCATCGGCCACAGGATGCTGGTGAACAGGCGCGGGCCGCCGGCACCGTCGATGCGTGCGGCCTCGAGCGGTTCCTTCGGGATCGCCTGCAGTCCGATGGTGAACAGCAGCGCGTTCACGCCGACGCCCTGCCACGAGGAGGCGATGATCATGACGATCGTGTTGAGCGGAGCATCCAGCAGCCATCGGGGCGGGTCCGTGATGCCGAACGCCGCGAGCGCCTGGTCGAGCGCGCCGCCCGAGGAGAGGATGAACGACCACACCACGCCGACGCCGATGCCGGAGAGGGCGTAGGGGATGAGGAAGGGGAGGCGCAGCCAGATGCCGCCGCCGAGGTTCCAGGTGAGCAGAGCGATCGCGAGACCGATGCCGACCGGGATGATCAGGGTGCCGATCACCCAGAGCACGGTGTTCAGGGCCGAGCCCACGAAGTCGCCGTCGGTGAACATCTCGACGTAGTTGTCGAGGCCGATCCAGGTCGGGCTGCCGAGCCCGTTGTACTTCGTGAAGCTGAGGAACACCGTCCACAGCAGCGGGAGGTAGAGCAGGACTGCGACCAGGATCACGCCCGGGGCGACGAAGCCCCGGGCGGACCACTGGTACGGCGTCTTCTGGTGCGCCATCCGCTCGCTTACTCCTGCTCTGCCCAGTACTTGTCCGCCGTGGCCTGGATCTTCTCCAGGAACGGCATCGGGTCACCGGGGTTGGCGTTGAAGGCGCCGAACTGCTCGATCGCGGTGGTCACGATCTCGGTGGGCATGGCTTCGAAGAACCGGTCGTAGAGCGAATAGCCGTCGCCGGCGATCTGCTCCCCGATCTCGGCCAGGGCGGGGTCGGACACCGTGGCCTTCGGGTTGAACGCGACGTCGCCGTGCGCATCGTTCCAGGCCGTCTGGGCATCGGGCGACATCCACCACTCGGCGTAGGCGAGACCGAGGTCGCGCTGCGTCGAGTTCTCGGCCGTGCAGATCGGACCGGACTCGACCGCCACCGGAGTGGTGTCGAGGCTGTCGTTGACGGCCGGGATCGCGAACATCCCGTAGTCATCGGTTGTCATGCCGGCGCCCTCGAGGTTGCCCGCGAAGAACGTGCCGAAGTTGATCATGGCGTAGTCGCCCTGCTTGAGGCCGACGGCGGGGTCGGTCGTGCTCCCCGCGTCACTGAACCAGCCGGCCTTCTGCTCGTCGAGCCACACGTTCATGATGTCGACGATCTCGGGGTCGGTGTATTTGACGTCGCCCGTGGTGAGCCCGGCGTACAGATCGGGGTCGGTGGAGGCGACCAGGTGCTGGAACCACTGGAAGGTGAACAGCACGCTGGTCTGGTAGTACGGCGTGACCCCGCCCTCCTTCAGCGTCTCGGCGGCGGTGTTCAGCTCGTCCCAGGTGGTGGGCACCTCGACGCCGTTGTCGGCGAAGGCGGCCTTGTTGTAGAACATGATCCAGTAGGCGATGTTCATCGGCACGCAGTACTGCTTGCCGTCGAAGGTGTAGCTGTCGCGCAGGTCTTCGCTCACCCAGCCCTCGTCGACGGCCTGGGACCAGATGTCGGTGGTCTCGGCGACCAGTCCCTCGTCGACCAGCTGCTTGAGCGAGTCACCGGTGTGCCAGGTGAACAGGCCGGGCGACTTGTCGGTGCGGAACGACTGCTTGATGAAGGCGTCGTACTGGTTGGCGTCGGAGTACCCGGTGGTCTTCAGCGTGATGTCGACGGCGTCGCCGCTGACCTCGTTGAGCGACTCGAAGTCGGGCTTCCACGCTGCCTTGTCGGTGTAGAAGTTGAGCGTGCCGGTCACCTCTCCGGCCTCTCCGGAACCGGAGTCGCCGGCGCACCCGGCGAGTGCCAGGGTGCCGAGGAGGAGACCGGCCGCGGCTGCGGCGATCGTGCGTCGCGAAATCATTCAGAACTCCCTTGTTCGTTTGGTATCGTTACCAGAAATCTGGATTCACGCTACCAAGGTGATGGATGCGGTGCAAGGGATTCCTGAGGTGGGAGTCCCCGGCGGTGGATGCTGCATGGTGCGCGGTGTTCAGTTGTCACTCGTGCGCGAGCCGCGCACGTAGGCCTTGACGGTCGCGAAGCGGGCGCTGCGCGAGTTCTCGGTCCGTTCGATCCGGTACGCCCCCACCGCTGCCGGGACGATGAACGTCTCGGCGTAGTGGATCACGAAGGGTGCGAAGGCGTCGGTCGGGCTCACCACGCGCACCTCGTCCCCCTCGACCAGGTTGAGCACGTTGACCGTGCCCTCGGTGTCGTGGTCGGCGCCCTGTTCGAACCAGTGCCGGCGCACCTCGATGAACTCCAGTTCGTGCAGGCCGGTGCTCTCCTCGATGACGTCACCGTCGGTGCGGATGGTCTCGACCTGGTCGATGAGGTTGTCGCCGACCCACGTCGTGTCGCGGTCCCATTGGATGTTGCGGGCGCCGTGGTCGAGGTGCACGGGGCGAGGCACGCCGTCGAGGCCGACACGGCCCCAGTCCCAGAGCTTGAAGGTGAAGATGAACGGCGTCGCCGAGATCTCGAGAACCATCGAGTTCGCGCCCGAGCAGTGGATGGTGCCCGCCGGGATCGCGAAGTGGTCGTGCTTGCGGGCCGGGAAGGAGTTGACGTACTTCTCCGCCGGGAAGGGGTGCTCGCCGTCCTGCGCGGTGGCCAGGTCCTGCAGCATCTCGGCGCGGTCGATGCCCTCCTTCGTGCCCAGGTAGACCACGGCGTCGTCGCCGACGTCGAGCATGTAGTAGCTCTCGTCCTGCGTGTAGTGCATGCCGAACGTGTTCTGGATGTAGTCGGTCAGCGGATGCACCTGCAGGCTGAGGTTGCCGCCGTCCATCGTGTCGAGGAAGTCGAAGCGGATCGGGAACTCCGCGCCGAAGCGGGAGAAGGTCTTCGCGCCGAGCAGATCGACCGGGCGGCTGAACACCAGGTCGAGCGCGGGGATCTCGACCACTCCGCCCTCGCCTTCGAGCAGCAGCGAGTTCTCCTCGGGGACGCAGTCGAAGCACCACGCGTAGTTGTCCTTCGAGGGGTCGAGTCCGATGAGGTTCTTCATCCACTGCCCGCCCCAGACGCCGGGGTCGAAGAACGGCACGACGCGGAACGGCCGGGACGCGGCATCCTTCAGCGCCTGCCGGAAGGCGGTGCCCGTGATCATGCCCGCCTCCGGGGAGTCCGGATGCGGCTCGGCCGGGGCGATCGCGTTGCCGTCGAGCACGAAGTCGAGTGTCTCGAAGAGGCTGCGCTTGTGGCGGTCGGCGACGCGCCACTCCACGAAGAAGCCGCGCTTGTACTTGCGCAGGTTGTCTTCCGCCGCGTTGTCGGCGCGCCAGTTGGTGGCGCCCTTGCGCTGGCGCAGCTGGATCTCCCAGCGGGCCATGTCGACGAGCACCGTCGCGGCGGAGCCGTCCAGGCGCGACGCGAGGAGGGCAGCGCCCCAGCCGATCACGACGGTCGGGGTCTGCGTGATGCCGGCGGCGAGGGCGTCGAGCTGCGCGGCGTCGTAGAAGTCGGCGAGGGTGAAGTGGCTCATGACGCCGAAGACCCGGTCGTCGGTGAGGTTCGGTGCGATCAGCTGCTCGACCTCGGCGACCGGGCGAGCGGCGGTCTCGACATCCTGCACGGTCCACTCCGGCAGGGCGGATCGCACCTGTGCCGTCAGGGTCGGGAGGTCGACGCCCGGGTACGTGTCCACGAGGAGCACGGGGGCGGTGCCGGTCACGCGTGCACAGGCTTCGGCGAGTTCGGCCGCTGCTTCCCAGCCCTCGGCGCCGCGGAGGATGCGCTCGCCCTCCGGCAGGGCCACGGTGGGCTGGGTGTCGTAGCGACCTCGGGTCGTGTGCCCTTCGTGCATGTCGCTGATCGGGGTGGTCACTTTTCCTCCTGCGGTGTTGCGGTGTGGGTGGTCGTCGAACGGGCCAGGACGCTGAGTCCGCGGGCTACCGAGAGCTCGGGCTCCGGCGGGACGACGAAGCGCGGGGGCGTCATCGAGGGCCAGAGGTGTGTGCGGACGTGGGTTTCGATCGGCGCACGGACCGCGTCTCCTGCACGGAGGATCCCGCCGGAGAGGATCACCACGGCCGGGTCGTAGGAATGCACGAGCGACGTGACGACCGCGCCCCACACGTGCAGGAACCTCGCCCGGAGTGCCGCATGCGCGTCGGTGGTGAAGACCTCGGTCATCGTGACGGCCTCCGGGAGGGCGCGTGTGCTCGCGAGGGCTTCTCCGCAGCCGACGTTGCCGCAGGGACAGAGGGGCCCGTCGAGGTCGACCGTGAGGTGTCCGCCGAGGATGCCGGCGTGCCCGGTGCGTCCACGCAGAGGTGTGCCGTCGATCATGGCCGCCGTGCCGATCCCGGTGCCGAGGGTGACGAGCACCGCGTCATGTTCTCCGGGTGCGCTACCCGACGACGTCTCGCCGATGAGGGCGGCCCTGGCGTCGTTCTCGACCGTGGCGGGGAGCCCGAACTCGGTCAGGGACCAGGCGCTCAGGTCGAAGTCGCGGAGGAAGTCGTACTTCGCGTTGGCGTGCAGCATCCGTCCGGAGTGCGGGTCGACGACGCCGGGGACCGCGATGCCGACGGCCTCCGCGGGGCGGTGCGCGTCGTCGAGGAGACGGTGGGCTTCCGCGGCGGCTACGGAGAGGTCGGCGCTCGTTCCTTCGATGCGGACCCTGCGTGCTGCGACGACACGGCTGCCGTCGATCAGGGCGAGTTTGATCTCGGTGCCCCCGAAGTCGGTACACAGCTCCATCGGTCCTCCTCGTCGATGATTGGTAACGTTATCAATGCGGTGGAGGGGTGTCAACACTGCACGAATGTCGGGAGCTTTGCCGCCTGCACGGTCCGTCTGCCCGGATTCTCCCGACGCCTGTCCCTGCTCCCGACAGGTGTGCGCAGAGCCCGCGCAGTGACAGTCTCGTGCAGGTGACGTCAGCGCACGCCGCGGAGTGAGACCGGCAGCTCGATCTCGCGGGTCGCGGCGTCGAGCTTCCCCCCGTCGAGACGGTCGAGCAGCAGACGCGTGGCGGCTCGGCCCAATTCGCGCGGGTCGTGGTCGATCACGCTGATCGGCACCGGCGAGAGCTCGGCGAGCTCGAAGTCATCGAAGCTCACGATCTCCGGGAAGTCGGTGGCACGGCGCGATCCGGCGTTCAACTGGGCGCTGATCTCCTTCAAGGCACCGATCGCGTTGCGGTTGTTGGCGCAGAAGATCGCGGTGGGGGGATGCGCGGCGTCGAGGAGAGCGCGGGTGGCGTCGCGGGCCTGGTCGACGGTCTGCTGGTTCGTGGCGACGATGTCCGGGTCGACGGTCAGACCGTGTTCCGACAGGGCGCGGACGAAGCCGGCGTAGCGGCGCTCACCGGTGAAGATCGAGAGCGCGTTGCCGAGATAGCCGATGCGGGTGTGGCCGTGCTCGATGAGTGCGCTGGTTCCGCGGTGGGCGCCGTCGTCGTCCGCGAGCACGACGCTGTCGGCAGCGAGCCCCTCGATGCGGCGGGAGGCGAGGACCACGGGGACACCCTGACTCTGGGAATGGGCGAGGTGCGCGGACGAGGTGCCGGCGGGGACCACGATGAGCCCGTCGACCCGGCGGCCGAGGAAGTCGCCCACGAGGTCGGCCTCGCGTGCGGCGTCTTCGGACGTGTTCCCGAGGAGGATGCGACGGCCCGTCAGTGCGGCTTCCTCCTCGACGCCCAGCGCGAAGGTGCTGTAGTACGGGTTGGCGATGTTCGTGATCGCGACGCCGATGAGTCCGCTGCTGTGGCCGGGGCGGATGCTGCGGGCGTTCTCGTTGCGGTGGTAGCCGAGCTCGGCGACGGCCTCCATGACGCGCTGCTGCACGTCGGGCTTCACGTTGAGTCCGCCGGAGAGGGTGCGCGACACGGTCATGGGGCTCACGCCCGCTCGGGTCGCAACTTCCTTGACGGTCGGGCGGCGCGCTCGTTCGCTCATCACTGCCCTCCGAGGTGTGGTGTCGCCGATCAAGGGAACGTTACCAGCGGGGCAGCCGCGGCGCGTCGCGTTCACAACTCCTCAAGAATCCTGTCGTTGCAGTCTTCCCCGCCCTGCTCTGCGCCGAATGGGCTGAATTTTGCGGAGTTGTGAACGCTGCAGACCCGAGCCCCTCCCCCTGGGGCGTCGTCACGCACCGAAATCTGACCTGCACCGGCGCGCGGCCGTCCGTAGATTGGTCGGATCCTGCCCGGGAGGAGACCATGACTGACGACTGTCCGTCGCATCCGTTCGATGCGCGCACCCGAGTGCACCTCGATCGTCCGCAGAGCCGCAAGTGGAGCCTGCATCCCGGTCGGATCGGCGCGTGGGTGGCGGAGATGGACTTCGGGATCGCGCCCGAGATCGCCGACGCGCTGCACCGCGCGATCGATGACGAGAACCTCGGCTACCTGTCGCCCCCGCAGGCTGCAGAACTCGGAGAGGCCACTGCCGCGTGGATGCGGGACGAGTACGGCTGGGCGGTCGACCCGGAGCGCGTGCACCCGGTGTCGGACGTGATGGCGGCTCTCGGCGTCGCGGTGCGGGAGTATGCGCCCGCGGGGTCGCCCGTGATCGTGCCCACACCGGCGTACATGCCGTTCCTGACATATCTTCCGGCGATCGGCCATCCGGTCATCGAGATTCCGGGTGTCGAGGTCGACGGGCGGTGGCAGCACGACCCGCAGCGCATCGACGAGGCCTTCGCTACAGGAGCGCGCACGCTCGTGCTCTGCAATCCGCACAATCCCACCGGCGCGCTCCTCGGTCGCAAAGAACTCGAGGCGATCGCGGAGGTGGTGGAGCGGCACGGCGGGCGGGTCTTCGCGGACGAGATCCACGCCCCGCTCCGCTATGACGGCGCCCCGTTCGTGCCGTATGCCTCGATCTCGGATGCCACCGCCGCGCACACCGTCACGGGGACGAGCGCCTCGAAGGCGTGGAACATCCCCGGACTGAAGTCGGCGCAGCTGATCACCTCGAGCGACGCCGACCAGGCGCGGTATCGACGGTTCGGCTTCGCGGTGCAGCACGGTGCGTCGACCCTGGGGGTGGTGGCCTCGACCGCCGCATACCGTCACGGTGGGCCATGGCTGTCGGAGGTGACCTCGTACCTCGACGGGTCGCGGCATGCGCTCGCGGCGCTGGTGGACGAACACCTGCCCGGTGCGGTGTACCGCATTCCCGAGGCGACATACATCGGCTGGATCGATACCGCTGCCCTGCGGATCCCGGGGCCGCCCGCCGAGTTCTTCCGCGAGCGGGCCGGGGTCGTGCTCACCGAGGGGCGGCTGCTGGGTCGCGGTGCGGAGAGCCATGTGCGAGTCGTGTTCGCGACGCCCCGTCCCATCCTCGCGGAGGCTGTCACGGCGATGGGTGCGGCGGTTCGGGAAGCCGGTCTCCTGCGCTGACGGCCTCCGCCTCGAGCTCCTGTCAAGAGGGTGTCAAGGGGCTCTGCCGGTGTCAGTGGTCTGGCGTAGAAAGGAATGCGAGAGAAGGGATTCCGCATGGCCGCCGGCGATATCGAGACGTTCCACCGCAACGGCATCTGGTTCAACCGCATCGAGGGTGAATCGCAGACGTTGGGCAGCAGCTTCGAAGATGAGGCCGAGGCGGTGAAGGTCGGTCGCAGCGCGGCGGTCGCGCGCCAGGTCGCGCACACCGTGCGCACGGAGGAGGGGCCCTCGCCGGAGGCGCACATCTACGATCTCCACCCGCGTGAGCTGATCGGGTGATCGGGGCGCCCTCCGATCCGCCTTCGCGCCAGGAGTCCGAAGGAGGGATGCTGCTGCAGGCATGTGTCAACGGTGCCCGCGATCCGGTCGAGCATCCGTGGTTGAGTGCGGATGCGAGCGTTGTCACCGAGGATGCGGCGCGGGCTGTGGATGCGGGCGCGCAGGAGGTGCATGTGCACCCGAAGAACGCGCGCGGGCAGGACAGCCTCGCAGCGCCGGACGTCTCGCGGTGGGTCGCAGCCGTCCGCGCGGCGCAGCCCGGTGTCCCGGTGGGGGTCACGACCGGGGCGTGGGCGGAACCCGATGTCGAACGTCGTCTGGCTGCGATCGCGTCCTGGACGGAGGCGCCCGATCATGCCTCCGTGAACTGGCATGAGGTCGGTGCTGACGAGGTGGCGGCTTCGCTGCTGCGCCGTGGCATCGCGGTGGAAGCGGGGCTGTGGGATGCGTCCGGATTCGAGGTGTGGAAGCGTTCGCCCGTCCGGGGCGAGTGCTTCCGGGTGCTGATCGAGTTGCCGGATGAGCCGGCGGAGACCGTGCGCGCGCATGCCGAGGCGATGATCGCGCACGTTCGGCTGGAGGAACCTGACATGCCGATCCTGCTCCACGGCGAGGAGAGGTCGACCTGGCCCGTGTTCGATCTGGCGGTCGAACTCGGTCTGGCCGCACGGATCGGGCTGGAAGACACGCTCCTCCTTCCCGACGGCAGCACGGCGCCCGGCAATGCGGCGCTGGTGCGGGTGGCTATCGAGCGGATGCGGGGAGTCTGACCGACCCGGCAGCGCCTCGGGGGCATCCTGGGGTCATGTTCGGTGAAAACGTGCTTCTCTTCATCCTGTTCTGGGCGGCCGTGTTCCTCAGCGGCATCCTCATCTCGTGGCTGGTGATCTACTCGGCCGTGCGTGCGGCTCTCTCCTCGCATCGGCAGGCGATGGCGCGTGACGGGCGTCCGGGTCAAGTCTGATCTCCGGGCTCTTCGGCTGAACTGCACGGTCGCCACCCGGGCGGACTCGGTCGTGTCTTCCCGGGAGCCCAGCCTGCGTGTGACACGTTCTTCTCTATGACTGAATCGCCCGTCGTCGTTGCTGATCCGATCGAGCGGTCGCGCGCTCTGCCGCTCTTCCTCGGCATCGGTGGTGCCGTGCTGGGCCTCTTGCCGTGGGCGATTGCCGGCACGTTGCCGTTGCAGAACCTGTGGGCGTCGCCGACGATGCCGGAGGACATGCCGTTCGTGCTGCTGCCGCTGAGTCGATATCAGGCAACGCTGCTCTTCTCTCTGGTGCTGCTCGGCGGGGTGTTCGCCGGCATCGCGGTGCACGTGGTCGCGCGGCGCCGCGACGTCGCTGTCTGGCCGGCGGCTCTCGGCGTCGCGGTCGTGCATCTGGTCGCGATCATGCAGAGCTTCGGCGTGCTGGCCGGAGGGCTCGGGCTCGGCCGTGGGGGTGACTCGCGCGCGATCCTCTATTTCGCCGGCATTCTGGGCGGCGTGATCGTGGCAGCCCTTCTGGCGCAGCTCGGCGTGTGGATGACGTCGCGCCGCTCGATCGGTGTCGCTGCGCTCGGTGTCGCGCTTGCGGCCGTACCGTTCGGGAGCTGGGTCGGCCGGTGGTTCCTGGCTTTCACCGGCGAGGTGTTTCCGCCGGTGTTCCTTCCCGAACTGCTGCGGTGGATCCCAGCGATCGTGGTCGGCGCTGCACTCGTCTGGTGCGGGGTGCGGCCGGCGTCGCGGATCGTGGTGTGGGTGGTGGCACTGCTGTCGCTGTGGCTGGTGCCCGCGCTGTTCACGGCTATCCAGTACGGGCTCGGGATGCGGGTGCTCGACGGTGATGTCGCAGAAATGGCACGGGTCTCGGTGCAGTTGTTCCCGATGGTGCTCGCGGAGGTGTGGCTGCCGGTGGTCGTGGCTCTCGTGATCGCAGTGGTCGGGACGGTGGTTCGGATGGTGGTGGAGCGCGACCGTCCGCGTGAGGTCACCGGCGAGCGCGTGCTCTGACCGCCCCCGATAGGGTGCAGGCATGGAAGCGACACAGGGTGATGCAGCGACCGTCTCGGCCGAGGAAGCGCAGCGGACGATCATCCGCCGCTGGTCGTGGACGGTTGCCGTCGGCCTTCCGCTGATCGCGACGATCGTCGGCATCGCGCTCACGAGCACCGGGACGATCGAGCAGTGGAACTCGCTCGGCGATGACATGTACGACGTCGTCATGCTCCCTGTCTGGCCCGCCGGCCTCGTGCTGCTCAGCGTCGGGCTGCTCGGTCTGACCGCGACGGTTCTCACTGCCGCGGTGCTCACGACGAAGCGCTCCTTCTAACCCAGACGCGAAACGCCCCCGCCGTTCGGGTCGGCGGGGGCGTCGGTCTCGCGGGTGCGGCTTACTGCACCGACCATCCGCCGTCCGAGGCGAGGATCGCGCCGTTGATGTTCACGGCATCGTCCGACAGCAGGAAAGTGATGGATGCCGCGAGGTGCTCGGCCGTCGCCACAGTCGGGATGGCCTGCTGGAACGGGGCGAGGCGGCCGGAGCCGTACTCCGACATGTGCGGCGGCATCGGGATGCCGGTCGCGACTCCGCCCGGGGCCACGGAGTTCACGCGGATGCCCTTCGGCCCGTACATGAAGGCTGCGGATTTGGTGACGCCGATGATGCCGTGCTTGCTGGCCGTGTAGGCGTTGCCCGAGGCGTTGCCGCGCAGGCCCGCCTCGCTCGAGACGTTGAGGATCGCGCCGCGACCGGCCGCTTCCATGACGGGGATGACCGCGCGCATGAGCTTGAACGGAGCGGTCAGGTTGATCGCGATCACGCGGTCCCAGACGGCGTCGGGGGTCTCGCCAGCGGGCGAGAAGTCGTCGTTGATGCCGGCGACGTTGGCGAGACCGTCGATGCGGTCGCCGGCTGCGGCGAGGACGGCGTCGATCGCGTCCTGCTTCGTGAGATCGCCCGCGACCGTGACGATGTCGGCGTCCGGAAGTTCGGTCTTGAGGGCGTCGAGCTTCTCGGCGGCGATGTCGCTGGCGATCACGCGTCCGCCTTCGCGGGCGATGCGCGCGGCGGTGGCCTTGCCGATCCCCGAGGCAGCGCCGGTGACGATCACGGTCTTGCCGGCGAAGCGACCTGATGTGGGCTTCTCGGTCCAGCCCTCGGAGGCGTCGTCTTCGGGGATCTCGCCGCCGTTGGCCGCGCGGACGAGGTCGTCGACGACCGACTGGGGGAGCTGGCCCTGGCTCATTGCGACGAGCTGCTGAAGGGGGAGCCCGAGCACCGGGGTGAGGAGCTCGGGATCGGCGCCCGTCTTCTCGAAGAGTCCGCGGATGAGGGGCCCGCCGGTCGGGTCGTTCATCCAGTCGCCGATGGTGGAGTGTGCGGTGAGGGCCATGCTCGTTCTCCTTGTTCGGGTTACGCAACGGTGCGTCTACTTATGTTCCAGTGTACGCCTGAGTACGCTCGGAGGGTGCCTCGTCCTCGTAGTGAGAAAGCCCGCCAATCCGTGCTGGAGGCGATGCGGCGTGCGCTCGCCGCGGGTGGTTACGACGCCGTGACCATCGAGGGGCTCGCGGAGGCCGCAGAGGTCTCGAAGCAGACGATCTACCGGTGGTGGCCGTCGAAGGCCGCGATCCTCGGTGAGGCGCTGCTCGAAGGCGGATTGCCGGGCGCCGAGGTGTCGGTCCCGATGACGGCCGATCTCGGGGCGGACCTGCGGGCGTGGTTCTCGGCGATGAGTGCCGCGCTGGCGGATCCGGAGGGCGTCGCGGTTGCTCGCGCGCTCATCGTGGTGACCGCGTCGGATCCCGAACTCGGGCTGGCGTTGAACGAGAAGCTCGCGGCGCCGATCCGCGAGTGGGTCGCGGGACGGGTCGCACGGGCGGTCGACGCCGGAGACGTGCGGGCCGATGTGGATGCGGCCGCGATCGCGGACCAGTTCATCGCGATGGCGTCGTACTCCGCGTTGATCGGTCAGCCGTTGAGTGCAGAGCGGGTGGAGGAGACGGTGGTGCGGTTGCTGCGGGGGATCGGGGAGTAGCCATCGCTCGCAGATGATCTTTATACTCGATCAGTCTCTTACGGCGACAATCTGAGAGCGCACCAACTATTGCGTTGCGCTGTGGCGATCTCGGCCGGCCGAGGCGCAGCCCTTAACTACGCGAGGCGAAAGTCCGACGGTGACTCTAGCGCGCTCATGGCCGACTTGCGTCGTTCCTTGGTGCCTGCGTACAAGGTTGTATTTCCAGCGGACGACTTTACCAGCCAGCCCTGAGAAACCAGCTCGCTTAGTACCTTTGGCACTAGGGGCCGATCCGTCAGGCTTAGGCCGCGGCTGAGCGCACCTTCCTTGCGCGCTGACCCGCTCTGCCCGTACACCTTCTTGAAAATCGTGAGCGCGATCCTTGACTCGCGATCGAGCCCGAGCTGCATTATTCCCGCAGTCGTCTGCGTTGCTTCGCTGAAGCGATCGATCTCACAATCGGAGAAGTGGTTGGCGAGGGATTGAGGAAGTTGCGACACCCCTTCCAACATCCCGATAAGAGTGCTCTGGAAATGAGGTGCACGACTGACATCATCGAGCCCAGAAATATCGAGCTTCTCGATCACGCAGTCTCGAAAACTCGTGGCGGCGAAGACGGGATGGTCCGCGACCACAAGCTGTTCGAAGTACACGCCAGTAACGAGGAAACTCGTGCTGACGGGCCTTCCTTCATCGGCAAGCTCTGCAGCGACCCGTATCAGATCTGATGTAACTGCATCAAAGCGTTTCTGCTTGTCGCGCGCAACGAGCGCAGCCATCACCGCTGAAGATCCGGCGTCGTATTGCATGAGGGCATCCGAGGCAACTTCGACTCCGAGATCGCTTGCAGCAGCTGCCCAAGAAGCAACTGACACGAGTGGGTGCGCTTCGGCGTACGGGTTCAGTGCGTAGTCGACCAGATCGAGTGCATATGCTGTGTCGGCGAGGTCGCGATCCGCGAACACGCGAACCTCGGCCCCGTCGTCAGGGTCTGCTGCTGCGAGCCCAGGAAGGCGGAGGAGAAGCTGCATCCCTTCCTCGTCTGGCTGAAGCCCATTGACAGCAACGAAAGCAGACTCAAGCATCTCCATATCTACGGGTCCGGTGGCATCTGAGCGGGAGCGGGCCAGCGTCGCCACCCTCGACACGATCTGGCGGATCGTCTCTGGCCGGACCGCGCTGAACATTTGCGCCTCGCGCTCGCACATCGCTTCGATGAAGCGGCGCCACCCAGAGGCACGGCTAACTGAATTTGCCACATCTGCTGCTTGGTCGACATCGATCGACACCAGGTAGCTAAGCAGCAAGGGGCGCATCGGCACCCAGTCGGGTACCTTCCATTTGACCCCAGACTGAGACAGAAACTCGGCTAGTTGTAGGTCATCAAAATCAGGGACAGTCAACTGCTCGTGGGTCTTGAATCCAAGCGCTGATACCATCTCGGCGCGCCCGGAGAAGTAGTGGGATCGACCGGCAATGACGATCCCGGAACCGGCCGGCGTCTCATTCACCAAGCGGCGGAGAGGGCTTAGAGCCTCCCATCGGACAGTCTTGAGGTCGGTCGCGCTACCGAACCATCGACTTGGAACGATTTCATCGAACCCATCGAGCAACAATACGCATGCGCCCGCTCGCCATGCTGAGACCAAGCCGTTTGGATTGTCGAAACCGACTTCCTCCGCGTGACGGCGGAGAATCTCGGCCGGTGTCTTGAGGCCGGCGCAATCTCGAAGATTGATGTGGACTGGGAAAGGCGTGAGCTTCTGCTTTTTGAAGTGCTCTTTTCGAAGGAGCCGATACAGCTCGCGGAGCGTATGGCTTTTGCCCACGCCAAAGTTCCCTACAATCAGCGAGCGCTTGCCGTTAATGACGTCTTCCGCGAGGCCGGTGATTGACTTCTCTTCGCCACCAGCATCGATCAGGCGAACCGGGACATTCGGTGCCTGGGTCTTCGCCTGAGGGCCAAAGCCAGTGCTTCCAAAGGGAGCCCGGTCTCGGGCCTGTATGTACATCTCTGAATTGCAGATGCGCTGGTGTAGGGTCGCGATGCTGATTGCATGGACCCTCTCGAGCTTCGATCGTGAGATTGCCTCAATCGCGCTTCGCTGATCTCCGGTGGGCTCATGTAGGGTTACGAACCACCCGGTTCGCCCCTTTAGTGAGTTGCCAGGCTGGCCACCGATGCCCTTGAGGAGCTCAACGAGTTTTTCTCCATCCTTTGTCGCCTTGTCCTTCGTGCGCATCGTGGTGAACTCATACGCATGAATCTCATCGTGGCTGACGAAGAGGCCGTCGCGCTCGCGCCCCATGTACATGACGGCTCCCTGCACGCCCAGGGGGTCGTGAAGAGAGCGAGCAAGGTGTACTCCGCGTACTTCGAAGTCAGGGCCTGACTCGAACTCCTCGTCTCCCATGGCGACGACTCCTCTCTGAGTGAGCAATATTGGAGCCAGCATAGTGATATATCGAAACACCCATACCTGAGCGCTCCGCGTGATCGAGGCCGGGGGCCACTGGTGGACCTTCGGCGGACGGTCAGCCTTGGCGAGGTTTCTAGTCTTGACCTCTGATCCGTCCGTCCGCGAATCGCGCCTGGGCCCGATCGTGCCGCTTGCCGACGGGGACCAGTTCCGTGGCCTTCGGCAGGCCCATCGGCTTAGTCGAGACGTACACGCTCTCGGCGGTGTCGACGCGGAAGGTCTCGTGCCAGACACCCACGGCTCCCGGAGCCTTGCGGGCGGCGCGGTTGAAGGCGGTCCAGGCGGGACGGTGCTCCTGGTTCGGGCTGGAGGCGTAGGCGTAGAGCTTGTCGATCGATGACCAGTACTGCACGACGTAGGGTCCGCCCGAGCCGAGGAGCAGGTGGTAGCCGAGCAGGCCCGAGTCGGGGTCTGTGCTGAGTTCGCGCAGCATCCGAGGCATGGCGGCGAAGGCCGGCATCCACAGATCGGGGCGCCACCAGCGGTTGATCTGCATCCCGATGTGAAACACGACGAGCTCGCCCTCGTGGCGGTGGGTCATGCGACCCGTGATGACTTTCGACATGGAGTCTCCTTGGTTAGATAGCGTCACTATCCATAATGGATAGCGCTACTATCGATGTCAAGAGGTGGCCATGAGAATTTCCGAACTGTCAGCCGAGGCCGGCGTGACCGTGCCGACGATCAAGTACTACCTGCGCGAAGGGCTGCTGCCCGAGGGCGAGCGGACGTCGCCGACGCAGGCCGCGTACGGCGAGAAGCACGTGGAGCGGCTGCGGGTGATCCGGGCACTGCTCGACGCCGGGGTGAGCATCGCGGAGACGCGGCGGGTACTCGGGGCGCTGGACGATCCGCCGGCGAATGCCCATGACCTGCTCGGAACGGCGCACGCGGCGATCACTCCGCCGGTGGATGAGTCTCTGGATCTGGCGGAAGCGGAGGCGCTGGTCGCCGGACTCGGGTGGAAGCCAGGGATGTGCGATCAGGCCGTGCTTTACGCGGTGGCGCGCGCGATGCAGGGGCTGGAGCGCGTCGGGTTCACCGTGCCGGACGCGGTGATGGCGGAGTACCTCGCGAGCATGCGGCGGATCGCGGACGCGGAGATCGCCGGGGTGCCCGAGGAGTCTGCGGAGGCCGCGGTGCGGTACGTGGTGCTGGGGTCGGTGCTGGTGGAGCCGTTGTTGTTGGCCCTGCGGCGCGTGGCGCAGCAGGTGAGCTCGGGGGAGCGGTTCGGAGGTTCTTAGAACGCTCCGCCGCCTGGATCGTGGGCGACGATTCCCCGGCGGGATGCGGCCAGCTGGGCTACCTGCGGAGTCAACTCTCGTCGAAGGTTGCCGAGATAGACCGCGTAGTGGTCGGGGTAGGCGGCGCTGAGTTCGAGATACCGGTTACAGGAGCGAGTCATCTCCGAAAGCGGAGCCTGAAGTGAGTCCAGCTGCCGAACGCGGTCGCGGGTCGCACGGATCTCTGTGCGCATCGACGCTACGCTCGCGTTGGCCCTGGCGAAGTCGGCTGACTGCTCGGCCCCAGGAATCACCGGTTCGGGCCCCTCGGCTATCGCTCGTCGACGATGAAGCTCGCTGATGAGCGACTGAATCGCTCGCTTCTCATCAAGGCGAACCTTCAGCACATACGTGATTAGTGCGATCAACACCGTGAACACTGCGCCGATAATCGCAACCACGACGTCTGGAATAAACGATTCCCACATGACGACACTTTGGCAGGCAATCCGACAGGTTGCAGCTATTGAGTCAGGACGCGGTTCCGGTGGCATCTGGCGACCGAGGGCCTCTATCGTCTGCCCGACGTGCGACCCGTTGCATTCTCCTGCTTGGGGCAGGCCTGACGGTTGATGCGTTCCGCGCCGGTAGGGGGCACCAACTGCTGCTCCCCGCGCGCGATCGAGCAGGTAATCGCCTTCCTGATCCGGTGACAACCGCTAGATAGGATGGACGGACGCGGGCACCGCATCGTTGGAGAGGCGGCAAGGCTGCGTGATGTGCTGGCTCCCAACTTGGCGTGCGTGAGAGTAGGACTTCCATATGGCGAGACTCAACCTCAAAGCTGTCGAGGAGCGCGTCGCGCCGCTGGCTGGTCGCGACGAGTACGACCGAGAGTTCATCTTCGACCTCCTGCTCGCCTACGGAAAGCCCCAGGGCAACGTCACGAGGTTGCGTAACGGGTCGCTGAACGTAGCAATTGATTCGTCGACCGAGGTCGCGCAGAAGAATGTCGTCTACTTCAAAGAGACGACCAGCGACCCGCTGGCGGTCATCGAGGAGCTCAAGTCGACTCCCGCGGTCGTTCGCTTCAGCACGCGGTTTGTCATCGTCACGGACTACGTCGAACTGGTCGCTCACGACATTAAGACGAACGAGACCATCGGCTTCGCGATCCGCGAGATCGACCAGCACTTCACGTTCTTTCTCCCGTGGGCCGGCATGGAGAAGGCGCAGTACGTCGCTGAGTCCCATGCCGACGTCAAGGCTGCCGAGCGCATGGGCAAGCTCTTCGACGAGCTCTTGCAGGCCAACCCGGGGATCTTCGACGACGAGCGAGGCCGCCACTCGCTGAACATCTTCTTCACTCGACTGCTGTTCTGCTTCTTCGCGGAGGACACGGGCATCTTCGGGGACAACCAGTTCACGAACGCGATCGGATCCCAGACGCAGTCCGATGGATCGGACCTCGCTGAGTTCCTGGCCGACTTGTTCAAGGCACTCGACACAGAGAACGCGGCTGACAAGCCGAAGCATCTCGCCGATTTCCCCTACGTCAATGGCCGGCTGTTCACGGTCAAGGACGATCAGGTCGTGCCGCGCTTCACGAAGCAGGCACGAGAGGAGCTCATCGCCTCAGGCACGCTCATCTGGCGCGACATCAATCCCGACATCTTCGGCTCGATGTTCCAGGCGATCGTCACACCGGGCAAGCGCAGCGACCTGGGGCAGCACTACACCTCGGTGCCGAACATCCTGAAGACGATCGAGCCGCTCTTCCTCGATGCGTTGAGGGATGAGATCAACGATGCGCAGGACAGTGAGCGGCGGCTCATCCGACTGCTTGACCGCATTGCAGAGATTAAGGTGTTCGACCCTGCCTGTGGGTCGGGAAACTTCCTCGTTATCGCGTACAAGGAGCTACGCAAGCTCGAGCACGCGATCCTCGAGCGGCTCGCTGAGCTGAGCTCCTCGCATCAGGTGCTGTGGGCGGACTCGAAGATCAGCATCGAGAACTTCTACGGCATCGAGATCGACGACTTCGCCGTGGAGGTCGCGATCCTTTCGCTCTGGATCGCAAAGCACCAGATGAACCGGGAGTTCCGAGAGAAGTTCCGCGTCGAGATCCCCTTGATCCCGCTGAAGGAGACGGGGCAGATCAAGGCGGGCAACGCGACGCTGGTCGGCTGGGACACGGTATGTCCTAACGACGGCGAGGCGGAGATCTACCTGATTGGGAACCCGCCGTATCTGGGCGCGAGGGTCCAGACGACGGAACAGAAGGTCGATTTCGCACACGTGTTTGGGCGACGGCCCTACTCGAAGAATCTCGACTACATCGCGCTCTGGTTCGTCAAGGGGGCTGATTACATCGAAGGAACGCGCGCCGAGCTGGCGTTCGTCACGACGAACTCGGTGGCACAGGGCGAGCATGTCGGGCTCATTTTCCCGATGATCTTCGCCAAGGGGATCGAAATCGGGTTTGCCTACACCTCGTTCAAATGGGAAAACAACGCCAAGCACAACGCGGGCGTGACCGTGGCCGTGATCGGCCTGCGCATGGCCCGCCCCGGAGATAAGTTCATCTACACCGACGATCTGCAGATCAAGGCCGAGAACATCAACGGATACCTCGCGGACGGCGACAACGCCTTTGTAATGAAGAGGACAAAGCCGATTTCGGCGCTACCAGAGATGTCATTCGGCAGCATGCCCAACGACAGCGGTGGCCTCGTCTTGTCAGATGAGGAACGGGGACAATTGCTTGATTCCTATCCAGACGTGGCTCGTTATGTGAAACGATTCCTTGGCGCGAGCGAGTTCATCTCGGGCACGGAGCGCTTCGCGCTCTGGATCGGGCCTGGTGACCTCGCATCGGCTATGACGATCCCCGAGATCGCGCGTCGCATCGAGCACGTACGCGAGCATCGCTCCAACAGTAGGAGAGAATCCACAAACAAGCTGGCATCCGTTGCGCACCGCTTCGGAGAGGTCCGATTCAAACCAACTGATTCGATCATCGTGCCGCGCGTGTCGTCCGAACGACGCGAATACATGCCAATGGGCTATCTCGGGCCCGACACGGTCATCTCCGACGCCGCCTTCGCAATCTACGACGCGGAGCCGTGGCTTTTCGCACTCCTGACATCACGTGTGCATATGGTGTGGACGCGCGCTGTGGGCGGCAAACTGAAGACAGATTTCCGATACTCCAACACGATCGTTTACAACAACTTCCCCGTACCACCGCTGTCAGAAGCGGTGAGGGAGAAGCTGACGGTCGCCGCTCTGCGTGTGCTGGACGTCCGCGAATACCACTGTGAGCAGACGCTGGCCGAGCTCTACGACCCAGACAAGATGCCGCAGGACTTGCGCGAAGCCCATGCCGCGGTCGACGTGCTGGTCGACTCGATCTACTCGAAGAAGCCCTACGAGACGGACGAGCAGCGTCTGTCGGACTTGTTCGCGCTGTACGAGCGTATGACCGCCGAGGAAGCCGCGAAGGCCCCGGCGAAGAAGACCCGGAGGACTGCGAAGTGACCGCGATCAACAAGCCCGTGAACATCGTCGACGTCACGTATGCGCAGACAATGGCCTCGGTCAACACCGACGCGTTGGGCATGCGCGAGATGCAGCAGCGCGTCTTCGAGCAGCGCTACGCCCAGCACCTGCTGGTCAAGGCCCCGCCGGCGTCGGGCAAGTCCCGCGCGCTGATGTTCGTCGCACTGGACAAGCTCTACAACCAGAGCCGCAAGAAGATCATCGTGGCCGTACCGGAGCGCTCGATCGGCGCATCGTTCGCGTCAACGGCATTGACGAAACACGGCTTCTGGGCGGACTGGGAGATCAAGGACGAGCACAACCTGTGCGACGCAGGATCGTCGGCGGGCAAGGTTGACGCGTTCGTGAAGTTCCTGGAGGGACCTGACGCCGTGCTGGTGTGCACGCACGCGACGCTGCGTTTCGCGTTCGAGAAGTTGGCCCCGGAGTCGTTCAACGGCACCGTGCTGGCGATCGACGAGTTCCACCACGTCTCTGCCGACACGGAGTCGTCGCGGTTGGGAGCACTGCTCCGGGACGTGATGAACGGCTCGGACGTACACATCGTGGCCATGACGGGCTCATACTTCCGCGGGGACTCGGTGCCGGTGCTTTCGCCTGAGGATGAGGCGAAGTTCACGCCGGTGACGTTCAACTACTACGACCAGCTCAACGGCTACGAGTACCTACGCTCGCTCGGCATTGGGCACCACTTCTACCAGGGCCGGTACACCGACGCAATCCATGAGGTGCTCGACCTCGACAAGAAGACGATCGTGCACATCCCGAGCGTGAACTCCGGCGAGTCAACGAAGGACAAGATCGAGGAGGTCGGCCGGATCATCGACGCCATCGGGCACGTCGAATCGACGGACCCCGACACGGGAATCATCAGCGTGCGTCGCGAGGACACTGGCGAGATCGTGCGGGTCGCGGACCTTGTCGACGACACCGATCAGAAGAAGCGTGGCGACACGCTGCACTACTTGTCCCACACCGCGTCGAAGGAACGCGATGGGGTCGACATCATCATCGCGCTGGGCATGGCGAAGGAGGGCTTCGACTGGCCGTTCGCGGAGCATGCGCTGACGGTGGGCTACCGAGCGTCGCTCACCGAGGTGATCCAGATCATCGGTCGAGTCACCCGTGACAGCCCAGGCAAGTCGCACGCGCAGTTTACGAACCTCATCGCGGAGCCGGACGCCTCACAAGGCGAGGTCAAGGTGTCGGTGAACAACATGCTGAAGGCGATCACGGCCTCGCTGCTCATGGAGCAGGTGCTCGCGCCGAACTTCAACTTCAAGACGAAGAAGTTCGACGATGACGAGCCAGCAAGGAAGGGCGAGCTCAAGATCAAGGGCTTCAAGGAGCCCTCCAGCGACCGTGTGAAGCAGATCGTCGCGACAGACCTGAACGACCTGAAAGCGACAATTCTGCAGGACGACACCTTCGCTCGGGCCGCCGCAGGATCGATTGATGCCGAGACGACGAACAAGGTGCTGATCCCGAAGATCATCCGGGAGAAGTACCCCGACCTCACCGAAGATCAGATCGAAGAAGTGCGTCAGCAGGTCGTCGTGGACTCGGTGATCAAGAACGGCGAAGTGCGCGAAGTCGGCGACAAGCGCTTCATCAAGATGGCCGAGAAGTTCGTGAACATCGACGAGCTGAACATCAACCTCATCGACTCGGTGAACCCGTTCCAGCGGGCGTTCGAGGTGCTGTCGAAGTCGGTCACGCCCTCGGTGCTGCGTCTGATCCAGGACACGATCACATCGACGAAGATCGAGTTCTCGGAAGAGGAGGCACTTGCGCTGTACCCGAAGATCAAGACCTGGGTGCAGGTCAACGGCAAGCGTCCCGACCTGCGCTCGGAGGACCCCGCGGAAAAGCGCATGGCCGCGGCGCTGCTGTTCCTGCAAAAGCTGAAGCAGAAGCGCGAGGCCGAGAAGGCAGCGACCGAGACGGGGGAGCCGTCGTGACCCCGATCGATTTCACGTTCAACGAGAACGTGGTCCTCACAATCGACGACATCCTCGACGACGAGCTGCTAAACGCGCCGGAGAAGCCGAAGAAGATCACGTCATCCGACCGGATGGAGCGCGCTTTCCTTGAGATCGTCGAGTTCCGGCGTAGCGAAGGGCGGGCACCCAGCGCGCAGACGCGTGAGATCGCCGAGCGAAAGCTCGGTGCGCGGCTGGATGGCTTTCTCGCCAACGACGCGAAAGCTGAAGCGGTGAAGCACCTCGACGAGTTCGGTCTGCTCGAAGCGCCTGCAGCGCCAGCGTCGCTCGATGAGCTGCTCGAGAGCGACGATCTCGACGATCTGCTGGGCGATGACGCCGGGATACTTGATGTGTCTGGCTTGCCTGCGATCAAGCGGCCAGAGTCCGCCGAGTCAGTCGCACAGCGCGTGAAGGCGAAGGACTTCGAACAGTTCGAGCCGCTGTTCAAAGCGAAGCACGCAGAGCTCGCCGACGGCACTTTCACGCTGAAGCCATTCACCGGCATGGACCTGATCCGAGAGGGTGTGTTCTTCGTCCTCAACGGCGTGATGTGTTTCGTGGCGGAGGTCGGTGACGACGTTGACCTCGTCGTAGGTGGCAAGCGCACCCAGAAGCAGCGCCTGCGAGTGGTGTTTGAGAACGGCACCGAGTCAGCAATGTACAAGCAGAGTCTGATGACGCGGATGTATGAGGCACAAGGGCGGGTTCTGGCGCGCACCGGTCACGACGCGGATGAGATCCTGGACGCAGACATCGAAAGCGGCCACATATATGTGCTGCAGTCACTCAGTACGGACCCGCTGATCGCTAATCTCAAGCACCTGCACAAGATTGGCTTCTCGACCACGAGTGTCGAACAGCGCGTGAAGGGTGCATCCACGTCCCCGACCTATCTGATGGCTCCCGTCAAGGTTGTCGCGGACTATAAGGTCTACAACCTCAAAGCCTCCGCGTTGGAGAGTCTTCTGCACCGCGTCTTTGCGGACGTACGCCTCGACCTGACGCAGACCGACAGGAGGGGACGCGACTACGATCCGTCCGAGTGGTTCGTCGTTCCGCTCGATGCTATAAACCAGGCCGTGGCGATGATTATGTCCGGAGAAGTCGTCGACTACTGCTACGACAAGATGCAACAAAAGTTGGTGCGTCTTGTCGAGTGAGTCCAGCGCCCCTTCCCCGTCGTTCAGACGAGGTTTTGCCGCCTCATCGCTGTGAATCTCAAACGTGCCTGGTGGGTGGGCGCAGATTGATCGCACCAACCGCCAGGTCTCGGCCCATTTCGCCTTGCTGCATCAGCCGCGCCATGTCCTCCTGTCGGGGTCGCCCGAGGGTGAGGCGGTACAGGGCTAGGGCGTCGAGCAACCGCTCGTACTTCTCGTCATCCCTGCTCAACGTGAACGAGGCAATTCGCCGCTGGATTCGGGCGTCCCCCTCGTGCACCCACCATGGCGCGAACTGGCCCAATCGCTTAGTTTCGGGCGACGCGAGAGCTGCAACGAATGCACGTCGAGCCATGTGATCGCGGACGCCATCAGGTCGCCGCCTGTCTCTTGGCCTCATGAGTTTCCCGCACGCGGGTTCTGATCTCCTGCGCGTCCTGATCGGCCACGCGCATCAGCTCCAGCAGGTGCTTGTGGTGCGCCCAGTGCTGCTGCCACAGGTCGGGCCCGACCGCCGCTTCAAAGTCGACACGAGTCGGGGATGCCTGGCGCTCGTACTCCTGTAGGCGAGCGATGCGATCTTCGATGTCAGGAACACCGCGAGATTTCGGAGAGAGCGGGGCCGAGCTGCACATCCAGGTCAGCCAGTCCTTGTTGCCCTTGCTCTGGTTGCACTTGCCGCAGGCGGGTACGAGGTTGTGTATCTCGGAGATGTATCCCGTCGGTCGCTGGTTGCTCACCAGAGGACGAAGGTGGTCCCATTCCGTGCTGGTGTCGCCGCAGTAGCTACAGCTCACACGATCGAGCATGCCGAGAATCTCGAGGGCTGCCCGGACCTCTGCCTCGGTCGGTACGACCACGGGGATGATGCCGTTCACGAACGAGTTCGTGATGCTCGAACTCCGACCCATGATCCGCACGGGCTTCGGCATCGCGAACAAGCTGAGGTAGATCGGGGACTTCATGTCTCGATCATGGCGGAATCCGCGGCGAGAGCGTCAGAACAAGCGCCGACGGTCGCCGATACAGTGGCACCATGACCTCGATTCCCGTGCCCTCCTCCGGTTTCGCGACCATCGACTTTGAGACCACGGGTTTCTACGCCGAGGGGACCGATCGGGCGATCGAGATTTCCGTGGTCCACTCCGAGCCTGATGGCACGATAACCGGCCAGTGGGAGACGCTCATCAACCCGGGTAGGGATCTCGGGCGTCAGGACATCCACGGCATCAGCGCTCGGGAGATCTTGCGAGCGTCGCAGTTCCCGGGCGTCACTGGCGACCTTGTGGATCTGCTCTCGCAGCGCGTGGTCGTGGCGCACAACGCATCCTTCGACATGAGATTCCTCGAAGCGGAGCTCGGTCGCGCGGCCTATTGGGCAGGCGTGCCGTTCGTTAGCCTCTGCACGATGCGACTGGCGCGCACCCACCTCGGCGGAAGCAGCACGCTCGCCGATTGCTGTGCTGCCTTCGACATCGACCTCAGCGGGGCACACCGTGCAGCGGTTGATGCGCGCGCGACGGCGGAACTCCTTGGCGCTTTCGTGGCGAGTACGGGACAGTCCACTTGGCGTGATTTGCTCGGCCGGGCTGAGCGCCTCGCTCCGTACGCGGGGGAGCGCGGCGAGTGGCTCGCTCGTTCGAGCGTCGAAGAGTATTCGCCAAGCTTCCTGGAGAGAATTGTTGACCGCGTTCCGGACGTCAGCGACTCCGATGAGCAGGCGGAGTATGTCGCTCTCGTCGAGCGGTGCCTCCTCGACCGCTATCTGTCGGAGCATGAGAATGACGCTCTCGTCGCATTCGCGGAGCGAGCCGGTCTGCCACGCTCAACGGTCGAGCGGCTGCATCGCGACTACCTCGCCGCGTTGGTCAAGATCGCCTGGGCAGATGGCGTCGTCACCGAGGACGAGCGTGCCGATCTGATCTCCGTTGCGGAGCTTCTCGAAGTCCCCGTCGAGATCGTGCTGGATGCCGTGGCTCAGCCCGTTGAGATCGTGGAGCCTCCGTCGATGTCTGCTTTCGCGCTGAGCCCTGGAGACATCGTCGTTCTCACGGGAGAGATGACGCGAGCACGCTCCGAGTGGGAGCAACGTCTCCGCGAACACGGGATCATCGTGAAGCCCGCCGTGACCAAGGCAGCGCGCCTCGTGATCGCGGCCGATCCCGACTCCCTCTCCGGCAAGGCCCGAAAAGCTCGCGACTACGGCATCCCCATCGTCGGCGAGTCTTGGCTCGCCGAACGCTACGCCTGATCTACCCAGGTAGATCAGGTCACTGACGATGCTTCAGATCCGGGCAGTGCTTCGCGACCCTCGCGCGAGTGGGCTCGGCGATCTCTTCAACCAGCTAGCTCCTGTCGGCTTTCACGACGTGAGGATTCCTGTCCTTCGTCTCCATGGATTAGCTCCCGCGCAGCCCATTCACCACATAGCCGGTCGGATCCCGATCGAGTCGCCCTGATTCGAGTCCGTAGGCAAGCCCAGCTTCGAGGCGTTCTCTGATCGCGGCGGTGAGTCGCTTGCCACCGAACATGCCTAACGCGTCGCGCTTGATTTCCTCGTCGGTCATGCCGCCGGAAAGGTCGGCGCTGACACGCATCGCGTTCGCGATCTCGACCAGGGAAACATGCTCGACATCGCGGGAGGCGCCCGCTTCAACACACTTGACACCCAACCACGTGTCGGGCTCGATTCGTTCTGGCCAGAGGAAGGTGCGTTCTCCGTTGGCCCGGCTCAGCTCGCTCGGTACACAGCGGAGGATGGCGGCCGCACGCACCTGCGCGACTCGGTCGAGCCCGAAGGCGGAAGCGACGAGCTTCACGACACGCGCGCGGTGGACCGGGCCTTCTGACCGGACCACTTCCCGGATCGCGTCACGCACCTGGGTGGCGCTTCGACCGCTCGGGAGCGAGTCGAGGACAGCCACCGTTCCCAGTCGAACAGGAATCCATGGGGAGAAGTCTGCGACGTCAGGGTGTCTACGAGGCGTGAAAGGCGCGGGCTCTGTGGGAGTGATCGGCGCTGCGCGGATCAGCCCCGTCGCGCGGTCGAGCTCGACCCGTGCGCTGCTGATGTCTTCCTTGGCCGCGATGGCCACACAAGACTCAGTGATCGAAGGCTCGGGCCCGTCCCCAGATATATCCGCGGCAACGGTCGCTTCAGATGCGTGCTCGCGTGCCGTCGCGAGGAAGTCCTTCGCATCTTCGACAGCCTCCGCCAGACGCTTCAGGGAACCCTCGTGATCGTGCAGCCACTCCGGGAGCCATACTCGCACGACGCTTGGCCAGCGCATCAGCCCCTTCAAGACATCTACCGGAAGCCCGTCGCGGTCGGCAACGGTCTGTCGTGCTCGCCAGTTCTCGCCGTCGAGGAGCACCGCGACGAGCGGCTGATCGGGCGCATCAGCATCGGCGATGCTGATGTCGACTCGAAACTCGGAGAGTCCGACATCGGTGAGCACCGCGTATCCAGCGGAGCGGAGCTCGGCGGCGATTTCATCGCGGTGTCGATCGATACGAGGCATCCGACGCGCTTCATCAGTGACCGCTTCGACACCGCGCGCGGCGAGCTCGAGGTAGGCCTTGAGGTGCTTGATACCGACCGACCCGGTCTGTTCCGCCCGAAGTTGGTCGGGGTCGAAGCTTGCGAACAGCACCACCTGACGGCGGGCGCGAGTGATCGCCACGTTGAGTCGACGTTCTCCACCGGCGCGTGACAACGGCCCGAAATTCAGGGGGAGCACCCCTCGATCGTTCACGCTGAACGCGACCGAGAACAGGATGGTGTCCCGCTCGTCGCCCTGCACGTTCTCGAGGTTCTTCACGAAAACGCCGTCGCGGGCATCCAGAGCGGCGAGGATGCGGTCATCTCCGGTGTCGCGCAGCATGTTGTCGACAAGGTCGCGCTGCTGAGCGTTGAAGGTGATGATGCCGAGCGACGGAATCTCGTCAGGTGACGCGGTGAATCGGCGACGCACCTCATCGACGATCGCCTCTGCCTCGACTCGGTTCGTGCGAAGCGCCTTCCCTCGCCCGGACCGTTCGAAGTGCCCGTGCACGCGCGCGAAGGCGATGCCGTGCCCGTCGATGCCGTCGTCTGCGGCAGTCGACATTGGAGCCGGGAATGACGAGAGCCGGTTCTCGTAGTAGTGGTGGTTGCTGAACGCGATCAGTGATTCGTCTTGGCTGCGGTAGTGCCAGGACAGCCACTTCCGGGGGACCTGGGCTTGGACGCTTTCCGAGAGAATGGACTCCTCGTCGACGACAGTCTCCGGCGTGTAGTCCGTGTCATCGTCGATCGAGGTGCCGGCGTCCGCGAACGACGTCGGCGGCATCTGCTTGCTATCGCCGACCACGACGACGGCGCGGCCTCGTCCCATCGCTCCGACGGCGTCGGCCACGCGAATCTGGGACGCCTCGTCGAACACCACGATGTCGAACAGGTCGGCTTGCGCGGGGAAGAATCGAGCGACCGACTCGGGGCTCATCAGCGTGCAAGGCATGACCTCGACGATGAGATCACCGAAGTTCTCGAGCATCGTGCGCACCGACATGCCGCCTCGCTGCCGGTCGAGTTGGCGCCGGAGGGCTCCCATCTTTCCGCCTGCCGCAGATGAGACTCGCCTGTCAGCCAACAGTTCAGCCGGGATGGATCGGGGGAGCTCGGAGCGTACCGCGTGCGTCGCGTTCGTAAACCTGCTGATGGTGCGGTTGTGTGCTTGGAGATCGAATCCGGTGAGCGCAGTCGCGTCCTGCCGTTCGAGCATCGAGGCCTTTGCGACGCCCTTGTCGAATGCGATCGCCGCGTACTCGGCCGGCACCTCACCGATCAAGAGCGCGCGCCGCGCAGATTCGAGGCCCGCCGCCCGGAGCGGTTCGAGTGCTCTGGTGAAGTCGAGCCAACGCGCGAGTCCGATGTGCCCGGTCTCCGTGATGCGACGTTCCCCACGGGTAGTCCACCACTTCGTGAGGAAGTCCGAATCACCGACCCAGTCGAGTGCGGCCTCGGAATCGGTTCGGGCGGCCGCTTGCAACTCTCGCCAGGCGGACTGGAAGCGGTCCAGCTCTCCAGCGGATGCCCCGACCGGTGTGCTCGCGAAGTACGCGCGTAAGGCGCCGACGAACGGATCTTCGCTGTTCCCGAGAGCCGTACAGAGCCACGTGGTCCAGTTGAGCCGGGACAAGACGCCCTCGGCGTCGGCCGGAATGAGCGGGTTGAATGAGGCATCCACGAGTGGGATCGGGACTTTGCCGAGTCGTTCGCGGAGCGTGTCAACCGCGGTCGCCGTCGTATCCATTTCGCCGGTCAACGACGACAGATCCTTCAATCGGATGGTCTTCGGCTCGACCGTGAGTTCGTCGGTGAAGCGGGCCAGAACTTCACGTCTGCGCTTCTTGCGCCCGAAGAAACCCGAAGCATCAGCAGCGACGGCGTCGCGGTGAATTCCGTGGATGTCACGGGCAAGAACACTCGCTCCAACCCGTGCGAGCCATGCCGGCTTCGGGAAGTTCGACACTTCAGCGCGAAGGCTCACCAGGAATGCGGTCCACGCCGGGTCTGAGAGGGCGTCGATCGTTGCGAGCGGGTGGCGTGGCGCGCGACTCACTTCGGTCCACGTCGTGATGCCTGCGGGCGAGCCTTCGAGGGCGAGTTGGTTGAGCGGAATCCCACTCTCGACCACAGCAGCGAGGGCTGAATCGAACGCTGCTGCCACGGCATGCAGCTGGGAGCTCTCGACACGAGTGCCTGGGCGTTCATCAACGAAGCCCCACGGGTGGTTCAGGCTCGGCCGGGCTAAGTCCGCGGTTTCGGGGAGCTGACGAAGTGTTTGGCGGAGCGAGTCGAGGGTCGGCGTATCGGCATTCGCGACCAGCGACGACGGAATCGTGAGCGTGGGTGCGTCTGGGTCTAAGGCCAAGTCGGTCGTTCGGGCGGAGTAGAGCGAGAGGCCCGCGGCGTTCGGCTCGTGCAACCGATCTGCGTACCTAGCGAGTGAACGCCTGCTCGACTGGGCGGCTTCGCTGTCGGCGTGAAGCTTCGTGCTGTCGGCCCGAACGTTGAGGTCGAGCGCGCGTTTGATCTGAGCTCGCACTGCGGCAGGGCGTGCCGACTTATCGTGCAGATCCAACGAGAGATCGCCGAGGCCGACGGATTCGAGTCGGGTCTTCACCACGTCGAGCGCCGCTCGCTTCTCGGCGACGAACAGCACTCGCTTTCCAGCCGCCACGGAGCGCGCGAGCAGATTGGTGATCGTCTGCGATTTACCCGTGCCTGGAGGGCCCTCAAGGACGAAGGTTCGACCGGCGACCGCTTCGGCAACTGCATCGAGCTGGGAGGCGTCGGCGGCCACGGGCACGGATTCGCCGAGCTCGTCGAGGTCCACTCCGGCGGCAGGCGCGATCGGGTCGGAGAAGGGCTCGAGCGGAGTCTGGATGAGGTGCGAAACTAGCGAGTTCTTGGCGAGTACTTCCCAGTTCTCGTCGAGATCTTTCCAGAGACGGAACTTCGCGAACTGCAGGATCGAGAGATCGACAGACTCCTCGACCCGGAAGGGCAGACCGGCCGCCGCGATCGCAGTGCGCGCAGCGTGGAACGCGGCGGGGAGATCGATGCCCGAGTCATCCTCGACTGGGTTCGCAAGCCCGGCAATCTCCAGTCCGAACGAGAGCCGAAGCTTTTCGAGAAGGCAGTAGTTCGGGGTAGAGGTGCCGGCCTCGTCGAGGACGAGGCGGTACTCCTGGCCACGGTTCGCCGTGGTCAGGTTCACCGGCACCAAGACAAGCGGCGACCGGAGTTCCCGATCGCTGAACTTCCAATGCAGCATCCCGAAGGCGAGGTAGAGGTTGTTCGCGCCGCTCTCTTCAACGACGGTCTTGGCCTTGTATGCGAGGTAGCGAAGCTTGCTCGTGTAGCTGGCGCCTGTGATGTCGATGTACGCGCGGCGCTTCGTGGTGAGTGCTTCCTCGCGATTCGATTCAGGGAGGTCCTTCGCCCAACGAACGCCGCGCACCTTATCGACGGTCGGAATGTCGTCGGACGCGTTGAGGGCAACTGCCTGGCCAGCGTTGATCGTGTCTTCGAGTCGAGCGACCGACGAGGGTGGAACCTCGAGGCGATAACCGGCACGGTCGGTGTAATTGATTAACTTGTTCCGAAGGCTGAGGTCGAGCAGCGCGTTCTTCCACAACTGCACGCGACGTGGAACCGTCGACCCGCCAGGAGTGGAGCCCGCGGCCCCACTCGGCGCAAAATACGGCTCGGGAGCCACCGGCTTCGGCGCCTCGTACGCGGTGATGACGACAGTTCCGTCGGTCGCGACTGCGCGACTCGGGAGCGGGAAGATCTGATGTTCGCGGGCCTCGCGCACGTCGGTGACCCCGAGCAGCTCGTTCCACTCGGCGTCGGGGCGAAGGTACCTCGCCCGGGGTGCGCGATTCGCGTCGCCGAACGAACGGGACTCAGCGCCGCCAGTGAGCATCGTTGTTTCGATGAGCCCGATATGGCCGAGGTCGACGAGATTGGCAAGCTCCATCGCGTCGGTTGTGGCGACGGTACCGAGCGAGTGGTCGGAGCGCCAGTATCCGAGGAAGATGTGCCCGTTTGCGAGCCACATGGTCGAGTTAACTCCGGCGAGCTCGAGCGCCGATGCCATCGTGATCGTGGTGTCGAGGCACGTGCCGAGACGCTCTTCGAGGACCTCGCGCGGGGTGCGAACTCGCTGGCCGCGCTGTCCCCAGGTCGCGGGCGGCTCGGCATATCGGATGTCCCGACGTCGAATCGCGTCGTAGATCGCAGCTGCGATCGCATCGACCCGATCGGGACTCTCGGACTGGTATCCGTCGATCTCGGTGTTCCCTGTTGTCACACCGAGAATGTCGCTTGCTTCGACGAGCAGGGACGGAAGTGCGGAGGAATTGGGTTGCACGTGGGCTGCCAGCAGTTCGAGGCCGAGTTGAAGCGGAGTGCCGATCCACTGATTCGCCGCGAGCACCCGGACATCCTTCGATGACAGCGCGAGCACGGTTCCTGCCGCGTCGCGAAGCGTGACGCGCAGCACGCCTTGCTGTTCCACGTCGATCTCAAGCATGCGCTGCGGGTCGAGTTGCAGTCCGATGTCGCGGATGGTCGTCGACTGTCCGACCTCCAAGTCGACAAACTGTACCTTCGGGTCGCCGAGGGAGCCGGTTGCGGAGAGTACATCGATTTCGAGGGATGCCCCGCGGTGATCTACGAGGACATCGACGATAGTGACCTCGTCGAGCACCGGAATTTGGTTCATCGCCATCGGATAGCTGAGGTACGTGATCGCGTTCGTCTCGATGCGCGCGACGGCTCGCTGAGTGATCGATCCGGGCGTCGCGACGGCACCAGCCGCATCGTTGGGAATCCGGGCGCGAGTGCCAGGGTCGAGCGGAGCAGTCGACTCGGCGGCCGGCTGACCGGAGTTGGCCATCGCGGGAGCAGGAAGTATGGGGGTCTTCAACCTCGCGACTTCGGCGGCCTCGTCGTCGGCGGCAATCAGACGAAGGAGCAGCTCCATCGAATCCATAGCGCGGTATGCCTGGGCGGCAGAGAACGATTGATTGTGTGCCCAGCCATTGCGGACCTGCCGAAGCTCGCTCGCATACAGCTTGCCCTGACGCGACAACGCACGTTCGAACGGGTAGCCGAGCTCGCCGAGATGTTCGGTCATGGCGCGCAGCATCAAGGAGAGGTCACCGCGCGAGTACTGGGTGACGTTGCGACCACCGCGACGGTCCTTCTGCTGAAGGATCGTGGTCCAATCGCTGATGTCAGGTGCGGCCTCGGCGAGCACGCGGTCTACGAACGGGCGCAAGCCGTCGATCAGTACTCCGAGCGCATCGCCGACGTCGGAATGATGGTTGCTGTCTTGCACGGGTCTCCTCCTGCTGGACCTTTCGATGCCGAGTCGATCGACGATAGGGGTGACCGACGACATCGCAGGGAGTAAGGCGAGGGTATCGGACGGCTCTCCGTCGACGGAACATGCGCGAACGGCGTCTCATACCCAGTTCCTAGCTCAAGACCGCGGCGAGCTCCGGTCCCTCGCCCTCGCACAGTCGCGCCATTGCGCGAGCCACGGCTTCGGCGCGCAACTCGATGAAGCTCGCGAAGTCCGGCCCGACCTGCGCCAGAAGTTCGGCGCCGACCACCGCGTCCGGATATGGCCCTGCATCTCGAAGAGCCGTGACGGGGATCACGTGACTCCGCAGCCGAGCCTCAACGGACTCCACGCTCGGAGCAGCCTCGGCGCGCGCTGCCAGGTAGGCGATCGGGTCGAGTCGACCGATCGTGCGATTCGTCCGCCACGTGATGAGGGCGCAGTTCAGTGCCAGGTTCGGATCGATTCCGGCGTCGCTGAGCAGCTTCGCCGGGAAGAGGTGGTGGTATTCGCGCTTTCGGACGTTGGAGGCGCTGAGTGGCGAGTCATCGGCGAAATCACGCGCACCGAAGTAGTTGGTCGCGGCGAGTATCGCGCGTGCGAGGCTGCTCCGCCCACTCGGCCACCCTGCGGCCTGGAGCGCCCGAGTACTGGGAAGCGGGTACACCTCGCGGTTGAGGACGGGCACGGTCGAGTCGAGCAACGCGAGCGCACCGGGTGTCGGCGCAGACGCGAAGGTGAGGAGCGGCTTGGCGTCTGCATGCGCACGAGTCGCCGCCGCGCCGTCGTAGCGTCCGGTGAAGAACGCGGTCCACAGGTACTTTCGGCCGACATGTTCGACCAGCCCTCGGGCGTCGCCGAGCTTAGGGGCACGAACGAACATCGCGGCCACGACAGGCACTGCTACGGCAGTGGGCAGTCGCTCGGCATCCCAGATTCGCATCTGCCCGAGAAGCTCGATCGCGTCGAGGAGGCCTTGTAGCGTGAGGTCCCATTCCTTGACGAGTCGATCGGCATCGAGGCTGAAGAAGCCAGACTTGTTCGGCGAGAGATCCTGGTGCAGCGCGATCGTCTGAAGGAGGAGATCGGACACGGAACCGAAAGGGCCGACGTGCGGATGCTGCGCGACGAACGTGTCGATCATCTCCTGCAGCCGAGCTCCCGTCGCGTTCTCCACCTCTGCGACGACGATGTCGAACGGGCGAAGCGGCTTTGCATTGGTGTTCATGTTGATGAACACCTCGAGAGCGACCGACTTTGGTGTGCTGGCGGGAAGATTCAAGTACGGGAGCCGATAGTGCTTGACCGTCTCACGGAGTGGAGAGACGACGTCGTCCTTGAGGAACCGTCGCCGCGCGTCGTAGGCCTCCATGGCGGCGAAGATCTGCGTCGCATCGGAATCGGCGTGGAGCGTTGGCTTGAGGTGCGAAGTCGCCTTCTCGATCCACGCTCCTACCTCATCGTCCGACGCGGGGTCCAGAAGGTGCACGGGAACCAGACCTCGCTGTGCGCATTGAGCGGGGTCTTCGGTCCAGCGTGGCATCAACTGCCCGTTCTTGTTCTTCCACGTCGTGTACGACCAGACGTCGACGCCGTCACCATCGTTCTGCGGGTCCTCGTCGAGCAGGGGGTGATGGACGAAGAACTTGCGATCCTCGTAGTTGCCCTTGAGTGAGCGCCAAAGCGCGGTGAGTCGTTGCTGCCCGTCGAGAAGGTGCTCCGTGACCTTCGCATGCGTCTGCGGAGCGGTTACCAGCGGCCGCGAATGGAACTGCTCTTCCTCGCCGACGTCGAGGACAAGAGTGATTCCCAGCGGAAGATCACGGATGATCGTGCGCAGCATTGACTCGATTCGGCGTCGGTCCCAGGCCTCACCGCGCTGAAAACTTGGAAGGTGAAGCTTGCCGGCCGCGATATCGGAGAGCCACTGGTGGACGGGCCGATCAAGGGCTTTGCTCCCGGTGCTCATGACTCGCCCACCTCGCTCTTCGGGTTGCGGCGTCTGAATGTGCGTCCGGCGAAGTCGGCGAACGATCCCGCGATCTCCTTGGCCTTGTCCACGCCCTCAGCGCCGATGCGTGTGGCGGCCTCGACGCCTTCTGTGCCGAGGCGGCGCGCCGTGTCTACGCCGTCGCTGCCGGCTCGGAGCAAGTCATCGCGGGTGTCCGCAACTGCGGCCGACCAACGCCGGGACTCAAGCTCGTCTGGGGCCGCTTCGACGCCGAGGTGATCGTGGAAAGTTCCGACAGAGTCATTGACTGCGTTCCTCGACCGAACAATCGCCGGAGACTCGATGGGATTGAAGAGCACCTTCGAGTTCGCAAGCGACGCTGCCACGTCCATGCGATTGAGGAGCTGCCGCGTGGCTTGTGTGATCACCTCCGCGCGGTTGGCGCGAGCCGTTCGGAGCGCGATTCGGTGACGGTCGAGTTCCTCGGGAGATGTCTGGAGGACGCGGTCGAGTTCGATGACCCCTGTCGCCTCCTGCAGGTAGAAGCAGTGTGCGAGCACAGCGAGCCAATCCTGCACGTGACGGTCGACGTTCTTCGACAGGTCGGCGAGTTCATTGACGGACTTGCTTTCTAGCTTTTCCGCAAGGGCATCGATCTGGCGCAAGGCGTATGCCTGGGTGCGAGCGATCGTCATCGCCGATCCCTGCACCTTTGACCAAGTCACGTCTGAAACGCCACCGACTTCCTTTCGGATGGTCAGCGCCTCTTCGAGCATCATGTCCACGCCGATCATGTCCGCGAGCACAGCATCTTTCTGCGCTCGGAGCACGTCATCGACCTTCTCGTCTATGACGGCGAGGTAGTCGGTGATCTCTTCCATGGTCTGCTGCATCGCAACCTGGGCCATGATTCCCGCGACGCCCGCGAGCATGGCTGGGTTCGTCAGCATCGATCCCGGCGTCTTGAGGAACTGCAGATTCTTCGCGAACTGCCCATTGGGAGCCCGGAGAGTCGCATGGAGATTACCGCTTGACGAGTTCGTCACTTTGGGCAGTTTTTGCGCGGCAGCCCACGACTCCTCAGTCAGCTTCATCCAGCGCCCGGAGTTCGCTGTGATCTCGGAGCCTGCCTTGAGAGCAGCGGCGCCACCTCCGAAGGCGCTCCCAAGCCGCGGAAGTTCAAGATCGCGAGACTCGAGGCGATTGGATGTCAAGAACTGTTCCACGCTGGACGCTGGGCCGATCAGCGCGAGCCCATCCCCGTCGGTGATCAGCTCGATCTCGGAGAGATCTACGTCGTCCATACGTGATGCCCTTTCGTGCGAAACCCCATGCGCGCCTATGAAGATCATGGCGTATGCGCACGACAACGCGACACTGCGCACCTCCCGCCCCCCTTCCCTCACCGCCCGTTCCTCCGACATGATGAAGAGGACCGACCTCGAAGGAGTCCGCCGTGTCACTCACATCACCCCAGGCGCCGCAGCCCGACACCACTGCCGCCGGGCTCCCCGGAGCTGTGGTGATCATAGGCATCCGACGGCTCCTCATCTGGGCCCTCGTCGCGGGAGTCCTCTACTCCGTCTTCATGAGCGGCAGCAAGGGATTCTGCCCGGGAGGAATCGATGCCGATGGCGGGTTCATCGACGCGGAGGGCCGGTCGGTCGAGCAGGCTCCGATGTGCGTGTCGTTGGCACTCCGTCCCAGCGTGTTCGTCTATGTCGGCATCGCGCTGATCGTCCTGATCGCGATTGGGCGCGTCACCAAGGCATCGGATGAGCGCCCCGCCCTGCGGACACTGGAACGCGCGATCCGAGGAGCCGGTCTGCTCGTCGCCGTGGCACTCGTGGTTTCGCACGTGTGGTTCCAGCTGATTCCGCTCGAGCAGTTCTCGTCCGGCTCCTGGTCCGTCTTCAGCCCCTTCCCACTCGGGGTCATCGACGTCGTGACTGAGCCGATGACGGGACCCTGACGGCCGGACGGCGCGCGGCCTACCGCCCCGCCCGTACCCGCAGTCCGAACGCGATCCCCGCGAGCGCGATCACCACGATCCCGTACCCGACGCACACCGCTTCGAGCCCGAACACCCCGACCAGCGCACCGGCGATCACAGCCGGCACTCCGAAGGCCAGATACGCCAGCACATACAGGACGGCGAAGGTGTCGGCCCGCTGCGTCGCCGGGATCTGCGGAGCCAACGACGCGACGACTCCTGAGAACGCGGTTCCGAAGCCCATGCCGGTGACCGCCGCCGCGACGAGGTAGAACGGCAGCGCCCCCACGCCCAACGCGATCAGCGACAGCAGCGTCCCGACCCCGAGCGCCGACGTGCCGAACAGCACCATCGATCGCGCGGAGATCCGCCGCAGCACGAAGGCCGTCACCGCACCGACACCGGCGAGCAGCACGACGCCGAGCCCCTGCCACACGTGCGCCTCCCCGCCGAGCTCGCCCCGCACGATGTTCGCGCCGAGCGACAGGAAGAGTCCACCCGTCGCCCACCCCGCGATCACCGCCGGAGCCCCACGCCAGAAGTCGGCCCGAATCGCCGGAGGGATCGACAGCCGGAAGCTCAGCGACGCCCACACTCCGGGCGTGCGCGGCGCGGTCTCCGGCACCAGCAGGAAGAGCACCGCCAGCACGAGGTAGATCGAGCTCAAGGGCGCGAACACGTCGAGCAGGGCCTCGCCGCTCACGTCGAGCATCACCCCGGACGCGAGCGCCCCGAGCGCGAGTCCGATCCCGGGGCTCAGCGCGTTCCACAGCGCCGCGACCCCGGCACGCCCGCCCGGTGCGAAGTCGAGCACCGTCGCCGACAGAGCCGAGATCAGCAGACCACTCGCCACGCCCTGCAGGATGCGCGCGAGGAACAGCACTGCGACGGCATCCGCGTGCCAGAAGAGGAACATGCTCCCGGCCAGCAGCAGGAACCCGGCGATCGCGACCGGACGACGACCCACGTGATCCGAGACCGAACCGGCGGTGAGGAGTGTGAGCAGCAGTGCCACCGCGTACACCGCGAACACGGCGCTGATCACCACAGCCGGGAACCCGATGTCCTGCGCGAGCACCGGATAGAACGGCGACGGCGCACTCGCCCCGACCATCATCAGGATCTGCGCCACGATCGCCAGCACGAATCCGAACCGCGCCCGGGGGACCGCGCCGGGCGAGGTGTTGCCCGCCATCGACGGACGGATGATCGGCGCGGTGCTGGTCATGGCGACTCCTCATAAGGTTCGAGAATCATCGAACTATCGGAGCGTACTCGCCATCCTGCGATTGTTCAACTATTCTCGAACCATGCCTGGCGATCTCCCTCACCCGGAACGCTCCGAGATCCAGCTCACGGACGTGCTCTTCGCGCTCAGCGACCCCGAGCGCCTCGCCATCGCGCGCCAGCTCGCCGACGGACCGCTCGACATGGCAGCCTGTCACGCCACCGATCCGAACCTCCCGAAGTCGACAAAGTCGCACTTCATGAAGGTGCTGCGCGAAGCCGGAGTCATCCGCAACGAGCCCCACGGACGCCGGCGGATGCTGACGCTCCGACGCGACGACCTCGACGCGCTCTTCCCGGGGCTGTTGGATTCGGTGCTGCGCACTCCGTGACCGCCCGCCGCCCGTCGAGCCGGGATTCCTTGCCCGCCCGTGAGAGTGAGTGTATAGTCACTCATATGTCCAGCACTCGCAGTTCCATCCTCTCGACAGCCGACGCCCGTCGGCCCCTCGTGGCTGCGGCAGCGCTGGCGGCGTTCGCACGCGGTGGCTATCACGGCACGACCGTCGCCGACGTGGCGCGCGAGGCCAAGATCTCGCCGGCCTACGTCTTCAAGCTGTACTCCGGCAAGGAGGCGCTGTTCGTCGTGGCGCTCGACGCCTGCTTCGACGCGATCCTCGCCGCCCTCGAGGAAGGGGCGGATGCCGCCGCCGACACCTCGCCGGAAGGGGTGCTCGACGCGATGGGTGACGCCTACGCGCACCTCATCTCCGACCGGACGCTGTTGATGTTGCAGGTGCACGCGCAGTCGGTCGCCGAGATCCCCGCCGTGGGCGGGGCGCTGCGGGAAGGGCTCGAACGCGTCACGACGTTCGCGAAGACCCGTTCTCGGGCGAGCGACGACGATGTGCAGCGCTTCATCGCGTACGGGCAGCTCTGTCACCTGATCGTCACGACGCAGCTCGACGGGCGCCCGGGGGACTGGGTCGCCCTGCTGACCAAGGGGATCACGCACCCCGACTGATACTTCTGTCGGAGGCGGGTCTATTTCCGCGCCCTCAAGAGTGAGTGAGCAATCACTCAGCACCTACTCCGCCCACAAGAATCCAGAACGGAGCACGTCATGACCACCCTCACTTCCCTCCCGGCGGTCGCCGCACCGCGCAGCACGCGTCGCTGGCTCGCCCTCAGCGTCCTCGCCCTCGCCCAGTTCCTCGTGGTGCTCGACGCTTCGATCGTGAACATCGCCCTCCCCGTCATCGGGCGGCAGCTGGGCATGGATACCGCCACCCTCTCTTGGGTGATCACCGCCTACGTGCTCGCGTTCGGAGGACTGCTCCTCCTCGGTGGACGCCTTGCCGACCGATACGGGCACCGCCGGGTGTTCCTCCTCGGAGCGGCCGGGTTCGTGGCAGCATCCGCGCTCGCCGGGTTCTCTCTCTCGAGCGAGATGCTCCTCTCCGCCCGCGCCCTGCAGGGGGTGTCGGCCGCGCTCCTCGCCCCGGCCGCCCTCGCGCTGCTGACCCAGCTGTTCCCGGACGACGCCGAACGCACCAAGGCGCTGGGAGTGTGGGGAGCGGTCGCCGGCGCCGGATCCGCCGCAGGGGTGCTGCTCGGTGGGGTGCTCACGGCGACCCTCGGCTGGCAGTCGGTGTTCTTCGTGAACGTGCCGATCGGCGCGCTCGTGCTCCTCGCGATCCCGCTGCTCATCACCCGCGACGGCCTCCGTGTCTCCGGTCGACTGGATGCTGCCGGCGCCGTGACGGTCACTGCCGCACTGGTCTCGCTCGTCGGTGCACTGAGCGCGGTCGAGCAGGTCGGGTTCGTGCATCCGTTGCCGCTGGGACTGCTCGCCCTCGCGCTGGTGCTCGGAGGGGTCTTCGTGGCGATCGAGCGCCGCGCCGCCGCTCCTCTCGTCCCGCTCCGCGTGTTCCGGAACCGCAACCTCGCGCTCGGCAACATCGTCATGCTGCTGGGCGGGGCCACCATGGTCGCCCTCTTCTTCGCCCTCTCGGTCTACATGCAGGCCGTGCTCGGCTATGACGCGCTGACCGCAGGCCTCACGCAGCTGCCCCTCGCCGGTGTGCTCGTGCTGGTCGCCGGTGCGGTCCCCGCCGTGATCGCCCGCGTCGGCACGCGGCCGGTGCTGATCGGGGCGCTGCTCCTCCTCGCGGCAGGGCTCGTGTGGCTCTCCGCATCTCCGGCGGATGCCGCGTTCCTCACACACCTGCTCGGTCCGACTCTCCTGGTCGGCGTCGGACTCGGCGGCGCGGTCGTCGCGACCACCCAGCTCGCCGTGGACGGCGTCGAGGGCGGAGAGGCCGGGCTCGCGGGTGGACTCGTCAACACCAGTCAGCAGTTCGGTGGCGCGATCGGGCTCGCGGTGCTCGGCACGGTCGCAGGGCTCCGCACCGCGGCACTCTCGGCGGAAGGGGCCTCCCACGCCGAGGCCCTCACGGGCGGGTTCTCCTGGCTCTTCCTCGGCGCGGCAGGACTGGCGGTCGTCGGCGCGGCGATCGTCGCGGTCTGGCGCCGCGACTGAGGGTGTCGGAGCGAGCCCGTGGACGACGTCGCTGGGCACGTTCTCCACGGGCTCGTTCGCGTGGGCGGGATCGAAATGACCTTCTGAGTTCGCCGGGAGTTACGGTAATGACAAGTGGTGGCTGCCTTTTGGTTGTCGTTCTGGCCTCAGATTTGGAACGGATGCCGAGATGGGCGGATACTTCTGGCATCCCGGCCGTCGTGAATCGGCTGGGGGAATCGACATGCAGACCTCCACCGCACTCGCGCCAGGAACGACCATCGCCATCGTCGGCGCCGGTCGCGTCGGACGCGTGCTCGCCGGGGCACTGCGCGCGGCCGGGTTCGACGTCCTCGGACCCCTCCGGCGCGACCAATCGATGCCGAAAGCGGAGATCGCGCTGCTCTGCGTGCCGGACCGCGCCATCCCGGCGGTGGCGTTCGTCGCACGACCGCATGTGCGGTTCGTCGGACACGTCTCGGGTGCCACCTCGCTCGACGACGTCGACTTCCGTTTCCACCCCCTGCAGACCTTTACGGGGACCGAGCCGCCCGACGTGTTCCACGGCATCGGCGCCGCGGTCGCCGGCCGCACCGACGAAGCCCGCTCTGTCGCCGAGCAGCTGGCCCGCGTGCTCGGGACCCGTCCGTTCACGGTCGACGACGAGCACCGCGTGAGATATCACGCGTCCGCATCGTTCGCCTCGAACTTCGTGCTGGCGGTGCTCGATGCGGCCGAGCAACTCGCCGTCGCCGCCGGTATCCCCGAGGGCGAGGCTCGCGAACTCCTCACCCCGCTCGTCGGTCGCACCATCGAGAACTGGGCACGCGTCGGAGCGCAGGAAGCTCTCACCGGACCGATCGCCCGAGGGGATGAAGCCACGGTCGCGCGTCAGAGGTCAGCTGCGGAGGAACACGACCTTCAGGCACTGTTCGACGCCCTCGCCGTGGCCACCCGAACGATCGCCTCGCGGGAGGAAGGGTCGACAGGGGTGCTGCCGCGGGAGACGGTGTCGCGGGAGGGGGTGTCGCGGGAGGGGGCGGGGGAGATGGCGTCGCGGGAGATGGTGTCGCGGGAGATGGTGTCGCGGGAGGCAGGGTCGCGGGAGGAAGGGTCGCGAGGGATGCCGTCGCGAGGGGTGCCGTCGCGGGGGGCGGTGTCGCGTGAGGGGGCGCGGGAGAACCCGTTGCGAGAAGTTGCCGGCGAAGAGAAGGAGTCTTCTGTATGAGGATCCTCCGCACGATCACCGAGGTTCGGGCGGCTGTCCGCGACGCACGGCGCACAGACGCGTCGGTTGGGCTCGTCCCCACGATGGGGGCGTTCCATGACGGACACCTCTCTCTCATGCGTGCGGCCCGAGCGGCTTCTGATCTCGTCGTCGTCTCGCTCTTCGTCAACCCGACGCAGTTCGGCGCGAACGAAGACCTCAGCACCTACCCGCGTGACGAGGCGCGAGACGCCGCGCTCGCCGAAGCCGAGGGCGTGGATATCCTCTTCGCCCCGGCGGCATCCGAGATCTACCCCGACGGGTTCGCGACGAACATCCACGTCGCCGGCCTCACCGATGTTCTCGACGGTGCGAGTCGCGGCGCACATCACTTCGACGGCGTCGCCACGGTCGTCACGAAGCTGTTCGGGATCGTCCGCCCTGATGCCGCCTACTTCGGGCAGAAGGATGCGCAGCAGGTGCTGGTCGTCCGCCGCGTCGTACGCGACCTCGACCTGGACGTGCGGATCGTCGCCTGCCCGATCGTGCGCGAGGCCGACGGGCTCGCGATGAGCTCGCGCAACGTCTACCTCGATGCGGACGCCCGTGCTCAGGCGACCGCGCTCAACCGTGCCCTCGACGAAGCGACCGCGGTGTTCGACGGCGGTGCCCGTGACGCCGGCAGCATCCTGTCGACCGCTCGTCGCGTGCTGGACGAGGCCGACATCGATCCGGAGTACCTCGAGCTCCGCGATGCCGAGACTCTGCGCCCTCTCGCGCGCGTCGACCGTGACGCCCTCCTCGCCGTGGCTGCGCACGTCGGGGCTGCTCGGCTCATCGACAACCACATCCTCTCCGGGGGCGACGTCGCCGCCGGCCCCACCGCGACGGAGGTCCGCGCATGAGTGCCCAAGCTGGTTCCCACCCCCGTGTCACCCTCGCTGCCCTCGCCGCGAAGAAGGACGCGGGAGAAGCGCTCGTCATGGTCACCGCGTACGACCACCCCAGCGCGCAGATCGTGGAAGCTGCCGGGGTCGACATGGTGCTCGTGGGCGACTCGGCCGCGATGACCGTGCTCGGCTACGACAGCACGGTGCCGGTCACGGTTGACGAGATGCTCACGCTCACCAAGGCTGTTCGCCGCGGATTGACCTCCCCGCTGCTCATCGGCGACCTGCCCTTCGGGTCGTATGAAGCCTCTGACGAACTCGCCCTCGCGACGGCACAGCGCTTCATCAAGGAGGCCGGCTGCGACCTCGTGAAGATCGAGCGCGGCGGCACGACCGTCGACCGCGCTCGGGCCCTGGTGCGAGCCGGCATTCCCGTGGTCGGGCACGTCGGACTCACCCCGCAGACCGCGACGGCTCTCGGCGGCTACCGCGCGCAGGGTCGCACCGCCGAAGCCGCGCTCGCCGTGATCGATGATGCCCTCGCCCTGCAGGATGCCGGGTGCGCGATGCTCGTGGTCGAAGCAGTGCCCTCCGAAGTGACCGCAGCCCTCATGCCGCGCCTCGACATCCCGGTGATCGGTATCGGCGCCGGAGCGGGTGCCGACGGGCAGGTGCTCGTCTTCCACGACCTCCTCGGGCTCTATGACGGCGGGGCGGCAAAGTTCGTCAAGCGCTACGCCGATCTGCGCAGTGCGGCCATCGACGGCGTCGAGGCATACGCGCGGGAGGTGCGCAGCGGTGTGTATCCCTCGGCGGAGCACGGCTACACGATGGCGCGCGGTGAGGCGGCGCGCCTGGAGGAGATGCTCGCGACGCGCTGATCCAGCCGGCGCGTGGCCGATCGCCGGCCCCATCGAGAGCATCGCGGGCGTGTGACTCGCATCCGGGGTCATTGTGTGGGGTCATGTTTGCATAGTACATAGTTTCGAAGACTGGTGGCGTGTAGTCCCGCGCTTGTGGATAGCTTGCATGCATGCTTGGCGATATTCCGGCATGCAATCGAATAAAGCTTCGAAAGTAGAGCCGTTCCGGGTTAGAGTGAAGCATGTCCACTTTGACCGGGTTGCACGAGGCGATGGCTCGCCTCGATGACGCGTGGTCGCGCGCCGAGGAGACCGGCGATCTGTCTCGAGCGCAGCTGATCGCCGTCAACGATGCGATCGGTCTGTTGCAGCGGCGTCTGGATGCTGTGCACGTGGAGGTGGCGGCTGGTATCTCACGCGAGTCGCGCCCCGAGTTGGGAGCAGAGAGCCTCGCGAAGCAACAGGGCTTTCGGAGTCCGGCGAAGCTGATCGCAGCGACGTCGGGAGTATCGACGGGTGATGCGCAGCGTCTCGTCAAGGTCGGCGAGGCGACGGCGCCGCGTATGGACCTGATCGGAGCGCGCTTGCCGGCGAGGTATCCGCTCGTACGCGAGGCGCTCGCCACCGGGGCTCTCAGTGCGCAGGCGGCGGCGATGATCGTCGGGCTGCTGGATCGGTGTCGAGTGGCTGCCGGCCCGGAACGCATCGCCGAGGGGGAGCGGGTGCTTGCCGAGAAGGCTCAGGGTCTCGCGCTCGACGACGTCCGCAAGCTCGTGGTCCGCGCGGAGGCGTGGCTCGACCCGCACGGGGTCGAGCCGAAGGAGGAAGAGCGCCGCGGAAAGCGTGCGCTGACGTTGTTCGAGCGTGACGGCATGGTGCATCTGAGCGCGGTGCTCGATGCGGAATCGGCGGCTCCGGTCGTGACGGCGATCCGGGGGTATGTCTCAGCGGCGTTCGCAGCGCGGAAGGATGCGCCGGATCCCGATGCAGTCGATGCGGATCGTCGTTCGGTGCCGATGCTGCAGGCGGATGCGCTGGCCGTGTTCGCCGCGCATGTTCTCGGGTGTGCGCAGCGGGTGCCGTTGGCGGGTGCGACGGTCGTGGTGCGGATGCGGCTGGAGGATCTGGAGTCCGGATCCGGAGCCGCAGAGGTCGACGGGATCGAACAGCCGGTCAGTGTCGGTGCGGCGCGGCGGATGGCCGCGGGCGGGGGCGTGATCCCGTGCGTGCTCGGCGGTGCGAGCGAAGTTTTGGACTGGGGGCGGGAGAGACGCCTGTTCACCCGGGCGCAACGGCTGGCTCTGGTGGAGCGGGACGGTGGGTGCGCGATGTGCGGGTTGCCGCCGGAGATGACGAAAGCGCATCACATCCGCTGGTGGAGGCGAGATCGCGGGCCGACGGATCTGTCCAATGGTGTGCTGCTGTGTGAGACCTGTCACCATCGCATTCACGACAACGAGTGGGAGATCCGTATCGATGGGGCTGGCCCGGTAGGACGGGTGTGGTTCATTCCACCCGGATACGTCGACCCCGCCCGCACGCCGCGCCTGGGGGGACGAGCGCGCTTCGACATCGCGGCCTGAGGGCGACACACCGCGCGAGGGTTCCGGTTGTCGGCGAGTGGTTGTCGGGGAGTGGTTCTCGGAGGGCGGTTGTCGGGGAGTGGTTGTCAGAGGGTGGTTGTCGGGGGGTGGTTGTCGGGGAGTGGTTGTCGGGGAGTGGTTGTCAGAGATTGGCCCTCGGAGGGCGGTGATCAGCGCGGTCCTTCGTGCCCTGAACCGGCAGGGGTGGCACCCGAGACCTTGTCGCCGACCGAGAACTCCCACCCAACCCACAGCCTGAACGATATATCGTTGAGTATCGTTCACCACAGCAGGAGGTCATCATGAACAACGCATTCCCCTCCAACCCGTTCGGCGGCAACGGCGGCTCCGGGAACAACGGCGGCTCCGGCGGACCGGGCGGAATCTTCGGCGGCTCCGGGTTCGGCGGATCCGGGTTCGGTTCCGGTTCCGGGTTCGGCGCAGGCCCCGGCGGGCCCGCCGCCGCGATCTTCGAAGCCATGGACCAGCTCCGCAAGTCGTTCGAGTCCCGCCCGTCCGGCGGCTCGCGCATGGCCCGCGGCGACGTCCGCGCCGCCGTGCTCTCACTCCTCGCCGAGAAGCCCATGCACGGCTACCAGATCATCAACGAGATCGCCGAGCGCAGCGGCGGCACCTGGAAGCCGAGCGCCGGCTCCGTGTACCCCACTCTGCAGCTGCTCGCCGACGAAGGACTCATCGAGGCCGAGGAGCAGAACGGCCGCAAGACCTACTCGCTCACCGAGGCCGGCCGCGCCGTCGCCGACGAGAGCTCCGAGACCCCGGCCCCGTGGGAGTCGTCGTCCGGCAAGGACGGACACCGCGACAGCGCCCGGTTCAACGCACTCCCGAAGGCGGGCGTCGACCTCGCCGCCGCTGCCGCCCAGGTCGGACGAAGCGGCTCGCCCGAGCAGGTGCAGCAGACGATCGAGGTCCTCGACGAAGCCCGCCGTAGGCTGTACTCGATCCTCGCGCAGGACTGACCGCGCAGTGCGGCGGCATCGAGTGAGGACCTGCGAAAGGGCCACACGATGACGGATGCTGCGGCACGGGGTGCCCACCGCGCCCGGTACCGCCGCATCCTGTCGTTCGCCGGCCGGGAGTTCCTCAAGATCTGGTGGTTCGAGCTCGTCCTCCCGCGCCTCGGCATGAGCAGGGTCGCCGAGCGCACGCGCGGGCCACGGATGCAGACGTTCGCGCGCCGCTTCCACACGCTCGCCGTGGAGCTCGGCGGACTCATGATCAAGGTCGGACAGTTCATGTCCTCGCGCCTCGACGTGCTCCCTCCGGAGATCACCAAGGAGCTCGAAGGGCTGCAGGACGAAGTCCCCGCCGTCCCCACCCCGGCGATCCGCGCGCTCGCCGAGGCCGAACTGGGCATCCCGCTCGAACGCGCCTACGCCTGGTTCGACGACACCCCGGTCGCGGCGGCCTCACTCGGCCAGGTGCACCGTGCCCGACTCTCCGCACTCGACGCCGCCGACACCGGCCTCGAAGACGTCGTGGTCAAGGTGCAGCGCCCCGGGATCGACGAGATCGTCGCCGTCGACCTCGCGGCGCTCCGTCGGGTCGCACGTTGGCTGACCCGCGTGCGCCTCGTCGCCGACCGCGTCGACGCGCCCGCGCTCGTCGAGGAGTTCGCCGAGACCAGCCGCGAGGAGATCGACTACCTGCACGAAGCCGCGAGCGCCGAACGGTTCCGCGAGAACTTCGCCGACGACCCCCGGGTCGGCATGCCGGAGATCGTGTGGGAGCGATCGACCCGCCGCGTGCTCACGCTGTCCGACGTCACCGCCATCAAGATCAACGACACGGATGCGCTGCGCGCCGCCGGCATCGACCCCGCCCAGGTCGCCGAGGTGTTCGCCGAGGTCATGTTCGACCAGGTCTTCACGCACAGCTTCGTGCACGCCGATCCGCACCCCGGCAACATCTTCGTCACGCCGACCTCTCCGACCCCGTCGACCACGCCGACGGCGGATAAGACAGATGCGACGCCCGGCGGCTTCCGGCTCACGTTCATCGACTTCGGCATGATGGCCGAGATCCCGGCGAGCCTCCGCGACGGCCTGCGCACCCTCCTGATCGCGGTCACCGGCCGCGACAGCCGGGGCCTCGTCGCAGCGGCCCAGGAGATCGGAGTCCTGCTGCCCTCCGCCGACACCCGCGAACTCGAACGCGCCCTCACCGCCCTGTTCGCCCGGTTCGGGGGCATGGGTTTCGCCGAGCTCAGCAAGGTCGACCCCCGCGAGTTCCGTGACTTCGCGGAGGAGTTCGGCGACATGGTGCGCTCGCTCCCGCTGCAACTGCCCGAGAACATGCTGCTGCTGATCCGCGCCGTCTCGCTGACCTCGGGCATGTGCAGCGGACTCGACCCCGCGTTCAACGTCTGGGACGCCGCCGAACCCTACGCCGGCCGCCTGCTGCGCGACGAGAGCGGCAACATCGTGCAGGCGTTCGCGAGCCAGGCGATGGACACGATGAACACGACCTGGCGCCTGCCGAAGCGCATCGACGACATCATCACCCGCGTCGACGACGGCACCGTCTCGTTCGACACTTCGCGCCTGGAACGCCGCCTCGATCGGCTCGAAGGCATCGCCCGGCGGATCGCCTCGGGCGTGCTCTTCGCGGCGATGCTCATCGGCGGTGCACTGCTCGTGCCCGCGGTGCCCCCGCTGGGCATCACACTGATCTGCGTCTCGGCGCTCCCCCTGCTGCACTCCCTGTTCGCCGGCGTCGGCCGACGGGGCCCGCGGTAGGCGCGGCACGCCCGAGAAACCCGCAGCGTCGAGCATGCACTCGCGCCCCCGCAGGCCCGGGGCGCCGGGGATCGAGCGGATGTTCCGGCATATCGCACAACGAGGGGGCGGCGCCGCGCGTGACAGGATGGGATGCCATGGAGACCCCTGACGAGAAGCCCGATGAACGCTCCGCAGGAAAGACCCCTCCGAGCACCCGGACAGGCGCCGTCGGCACGGGCGTGAACCGCCTGCCGGCCAAAGCCACCGAGACCGCCAAGAAGATCGTCCGCGACATCGCGGCGGTCCCCCCGCGCAGCGTCCACCCGGCGCTCGTCCCGGGCGTCTCGGTCGAGGAGACCGGTCGCACCTACCGCACCGACCCGCTCGTGTTCGGCGTGGCGGCGACCCTGACCCTCGCCTTCATCGCGTGGGGCGTGTTCGCGGGGGACAACCTCGCCAGCACCACCCGCACGGTCCTCGACTGGGTCGTCCAGTACTTCGGATTCTTCTTCACCACCATCGCCACCGTCATCCTGGTGTTCATGCTGTTCATCGGCTTCAGCCGCTACGGACGCATCCCGCTCGGGCGCGACGACGAAGAGCCCGAGTACTCGATGTTCTCCTGGATCTCGATGCTCTTCGCCGCCGGAATGGGCATCGGCCTCGTGTTCTGGGGTGCCGCCGAGCCGCTCACCTTCTTCGAGAGCCCGCCGCCGGGCACGGTCGAGGCGAGCACCCTCGACGCCATGCACACCGCGCAGACGCAGGTGCTGTATCACTGGGGTCCGCAGGCCTGGGCGTTCTATGCGCTCGTCGGTGGGGCCATCGCCTATGGCGCCTATCGCCGCGGCCGCACGCCCCTCATCTCCTCGATCTTCGCGCCGCTGCTCGGCGAGGGGCGCACGACCGGTCCGCTCGGCCGCACCATCGACGTCTTCTCGATCATCGTCACACTGTTCGGCACCGCGGCATCGCTGGGTCTGGGCGCCTTGCAGATCGGCCACGGCGTCGAGATCGTCAGCGGCATCGGCGAGCTCGGCAACGGCATCCTGATCGCCGTGATCGCCGTGCTCACGGCCTGCTTCATCGCGTCGGCCGTCTCGGGGGTCTCGAAGGGCATCCGCGCGCTGTCGAACATCAATGCGGTCGTCGCGCTCCTGCTCGCCTTCTTCGTGTTCTTCGTGGGGCCGACGCTGCTGATCCTCAACGTGATCCCGTCGGTCGCCGTGCAGTTCATCGGCGACCTCCCGCAGATGATCGGCCGCTCGGCATCGCAGGGTGAAGCGGCCGAGACGTTCCTGTCGGGCTGGACGATCTTCTACTGGGCGTGGTGGATCTCCTGGTCGCCGTTCGTCGGCATGTTCATCGCCAAGATCTCGCGCGGGCGCAGCCTTCGCCAGTTCGTCTCCGTCGTGATCGTGGTGCCGTCGGCCATCTCTCTCGTCTGGTTCGCGATCTTCGGCACCACGGCGATCCAGCAGCAGATGGACGGCGCGAACCTCACAGTCGACCCGCCGGAGGAGGTCCTGTTCGGCGTGCTCGAGAACCTGCCGTTCTCGCTGATCACGAGCGCCATCCTCATCGTGCTGATCGCGATCTTCTTCGTCACGGGAGCGGATTCGGCCTCCCTCGTCATGGGGACGCTGTCTCAGCAGGGCAGGCCGGAGCCTTCTCGCTGGGTCGCCGTCGTGTGGGGTGTGCTGGTCGGAGCGATCGCCGCGGTGCTGCTCGTCATCGGCGAGGAGGGCAGCGGTCTGCGATCGCTGCAGAACGTCACGATCATCGCCGCGCTGCCCTTCGCGATCATCATGGGATTCATGATGATCGCCTTCATGAAGGATCTTCGACGCGATCCGCTGATCCTCCGTGAGCGTTATGCCCGCGCGGCCGTCCGGCACAGCGTCATGGCCGGTCTCGAGGAGTACGGCGACGACTTCGCGCTCGTGCCGGTCGAATACGACCACTCCGAGGACGACCTCGACTGGATCGACGAGTCGACCGTCGACGAGACGCTCGCCGAGGTGTACGAGGCCGCGACCGAGGCGATCGACATCATCCCGCCCGCCGAGGTGGATGCGGTCGTCGAGGCGTCGATCACGGACCCGACGGCTGCTCCGGACCCGACGGCCGCCCCGGACCCGACGGCTGCCCGGGAGCAGCCCCGCACGGACTGATCCGCTAGGACGCCTCCTCGGCGGCAGCGGTGATGCGGGCGGCCATCCCGGCGAAGATCAGTCCGTGGAAGGGCAGCACGGCGAGCCAGTACAGGCGTCCGCTCAGTCCGCGGGGGAAGAAGATCGCGCGCTGCTCGTAGCGCGCGCCTTCGCCGTCCGGCACCGCGCGCAGCTCGAGCCAGGCCTCGCCGGGCACCTTCATCTCGGCGCGGAGGCGCAGCAGGGATTCGGCCTCGGTCCTCTCGACCGCTTCGACGCGCCAGAAGTCGATCGCGTCGCCGACCCTCGCCGCGGTGCGGCTCCGGCGGCCGCGACGCAGGCCCACGCCACCCACGATCCGGTCCATGAACCCCCGCACGGCCCACAGCAGCGGGGAGGAGTACCAGCCGTTCTCGCCGCCGATGCCCAGGATCACGCGCCACAGTTCCGCCGCGGAGGCGCGGGTGGCGACGGACCGCGAATCCGTGAACACGGTGCGTCCGGCCCAGTCCGGGTCGCTCGGCAACGGGTCACTGGGCGCGCCCGACACTTCTGAGTCCTGCCAGCTGGTCTCGATGCTGTCGCCGCGCACCCGTCCGAGCGCGAGGTCGACCGCCCGCCGATACGGGGTCAGGCCGTCTTCGGGGCGCGGGATCAGCTCGTCGACCGCGTGATCCTTCATGATGCACTCGTTCTGCAGCGATGCCACGAGCGGACGGGCGATCGAGCGCGGCACCGGCGTCACCAGGTTCACCCAGTGCGAAGCGAGCCCCGGCGTGAGCACGGGGAGAGCGGCGATGGCGCGCTGGCGGAGCCCGGCTTCGACGGCGTAGCCGTTCATCATCTGCCCGTAGCGCAGCACGTCCGGCCCGCCGATGTCGACGGCACGGTTCACATCGGCGTCGACGCGCGCCGCCCCGAGCAGGTAGTGCAGCACATCGCGGACGGCGATCGGCTGGATGCGGTTGCGCACCCACTTCGGCGCCGGCATGTACGGCAGCACATCGGTGAGGTGGCGGATCATCTCGAACGACGCCGACCCCGAGCCGATCACGACGCCCGCCTGCAGTACGAGCGTCGGCACGCCCGACCGCAGGAAGATCTCCCCCACGCGCACACGCGAGCGCAGGTGCGGTGACAGCTTCGCGTCGTCGGGATGCAGTCCGCCGAGGTACACGATGCGGCCCACATCTGCCCGCGCTGCGGCCTCGGCCACCGTCGTCGCCGCCCGCTCATCGCTCTCCTCGAAGCCCTTGCCGGCGGACATCGAGTGGATCAGGTAGTACACGACGTCGACGTCGTCCATGGCGGTGGCCACGGCATCCGCATCATCCGCCGAGCCTTCGACGATTTCGCAGTCGCCGCCCCAGGGGAAGGAGGCCGCGCGCGCGGCGTCACGCGCCAGGACCCGCACCCGGTAGCCCGCGTTCAGCAGCCGCGGGGTCAGGCGTCCGCCGATGTAGCCGGTCGCCCCGAGCACGAGGGCGCGCGGGGCGGAGCCGTCGTCGCGGGGTGCGGCGCGCAGCGCCTCTTCACGGCCGGTGGGGTGGGTGAGTTCGGGCATAGGTCGAGCGTAGGTCGCCCCCGCGTCCGGTGGAACGGGGTTGCGGGGCGTCGTGGCGACCGGTACGAGCACAAGCCCCTATTGCAACGCAAGGGTTGCGTTTCCGCCCGCAACATGCAACCCTGAAGTTGCAGTCGGTCGCCCGGCCGACGGAACATGCAGGAAACGCCGAAAGGAACCATCATGGTGAACATGACCCACAACGAGGCATCCGTCGTCGACGAGGAGACCTTCTCCGTTCGGCGGACCATCCTGATCGCGGCACCCGCCGACAAGGTCTGGCGGGCCGTGGCCGAGCCGGAGCACATCTCCCGGTGGTTCGGGCGCACCGTGCTCGACGGCGCCGGGGTCGGCGCGACCGGCACGATGACCTTCCCCGACTACGACGTGATCCCCCTGCGGGTCGAGGAGTACGACGAGCCGCGGCGCATCACCTACCGCTGGAACAACGACGACGCCCTCGGTGCATTGCCCGACAGCATCGACGAGACCACCTCGACGGTCTTCACCTTCACGCTCGAAGAGGCCGAGGGTGGCACGCGCCTCACGGTCGTCGAGAGCGGCTTCGAGCGCACGTCCGACCCGCGCGCCAACCTGGAGTCGCACCGCACGGGCTGGGACCTGGAGCTGGACAAGATGGTCACCCTGGTGGAAGGCGAAGCATGACCGCAGCAACCCTCCTGCCCATGTTCTCGGCGCTCGCGGACGAGACGCGCTGGCGCATCCTGACGGAGCTCGCGGAGGCGGAGGCGTCGGCATCCGCTCTCGCCGGGCGCCTTCCGGTGTCCCGTCAGGCGATCGCGAAGCATCTCGCCGTCTTGCAGGAGGTCGGTCTCGTCGAGCCCGTGCGGGTCGGCCGTGAGGTGCGCTTCCGCGTCGTCGGCGCCGAGCTCTCCGCCACCGCTGCGAAGCTCGACGTGATCGGGCGCGAGTGGGACCGCCGCCTCGCCGCGATCAAGGAGATCGCGGAGGGGCTGTAGGGGCTCGGGGTGTCGGGCTGTCGGCGACGGCGGGTCAGCGCGCGGGGCCCGTGTCCTTCTCGTCGCGGATGGCGTCGCGCAGCTCCTGGTCGAGGTCGGAGGCCTCTTCGATCGCCGCCGTCATGCCGGCGAGGAACCGCGTGACCACCGCACGCTCGTCGTCGGACAGCTCGTCGACCAGGGCGAGCATGCGTCGATGCATGGCCCCGAGGGTCGCGCGGACCTCTTCGTCGCTGCTCACGGTCGGCACCACGACTCCCGCGCGGCGGTCGGTGGGGTGGGGCTCGCGACGGACGTGTCCGCCCTTCTCGAGCCTGTCGATGAGAGTGGTCGTCGACGCCGTGGAGATGTCGAGCATCTTCGCGATGTCGATCGGGCGGACGATGCGGCCCGCCCGCTGCTCCCGGAGCAGGAAGCGCAGTGCCATCAGGTCGGTCTCGTTCATTCCCATCGATGCGCGGGTGCGTGCGCGCATCGCGGTCTCGGCCGCCCGGTAGCGCCGCAGCATGTTCAGCACGTCGACGGTGCTGACGTTCCCGCCGTCGGGGTACCAGTATCCGGAGCGCGTGTACTCCTGGGGGTCGCTCATGACGCCACCACCTCTCCGTCGGCCTCGGGGAGGGACTCCCGTTCGAGCATCTCCACCGCTCCCGCGGCGACGCCGACGGGGACCACGAGCAGGAACCCGCCGGTGATCGCGTCGTTCTCCGCCACGATGATCTGCTCGATCCTGTCGCGAGGAATCCCGGGGAACCGGCTCTGCAGGTGCTCGAGCAGGCTCGCATAGCCGATGAACTTCTCGTCCTCGAGGGTGACCGGGTCGACCATGGGTTCCTTTCGCGCGGTGAGTCAATCCTCTCATCGTGGGAGGGTACCGGCGACGACCGAATTCCCTAGTTCGTCAGGTAATAAGGCTGCCGAGGTAACATGGGCACCTGGGCCGCGGGGGAGGTGCGTAATGGGGAATGGTCTGGACGTCGTGGCATCGGAGCTCGCCCGCGATGTCGAAGAGTTCCGGCGGGCCGAGGCGCAGCTGCGTCGACGGCTGGCGGCAGCGCGTCAACCCAATGAGACGGATCGCTCGGCCATGCGCATCATCGCGTCGGCTCCGGTCGATACCCCGGTCACGCCCGGCGAGCTGGCCGCTCAGCTCGGGGTGAGCACGGCGGCCGTCACCTCCGTCGTGCGCCGGCTCGCCGAGCGCGGTCAGGTGGTCGTGGCCGTCCATCCGGACGACGCGCGTTCGAAGATCATCCGTCCGTCTCTTCGCGATCTGCACTCTCCTGCCGACGAGATCTCTCGCCGCATCGAGCGGGTGGAGAGGGAGTTCGCACCCGAGCAGCTCGCCGCGATCTCGCTGTTCCTGCGGCGTCTCGCCCGCGAACTCGAAGGCATCGAATAGGCCCGACTTCCATTTAGCTAGTTAAACTAGTAATCTAATTCCTGTACGAAATACAGGAAGGGGACGTCATGGGTCTGCTCAGCTACGCCGGAGAATCGAAGGTCATCGAGATCGACGACCCGCTGCTCGCGCATCTCCGACTCGTCGCCGTGACGAAGCTCCGCCGGGGCGAGTCCTTCCCGCTCACGCTGCGTACGACGGAGTCGACCATCGAGACCCTGTGGATGCACGCGTCGATTCCGGTGCGCTTCGTGGTGGACGACGAGCGTGAGCTCCAGCGGCCATTGCTGGTGAAGATGATGGCTGCCGCGAGTTCGGCGAACGGGCTGGACCTCACGGATCCCGACTTCGCCGCGTCGTTGCCGTCTGCGGCGCCGATGCACGCGGTCGCCTGAAAGCTCGCCTCCGTCAACTCCGCGCTCCTGGGCAAAGCAGCGCGAAGACCGGACGGAGGTGCGTGGCGGTGTCACCGGGGGGTGACGACATCGCCGCTCTTGGCATCCGGCCGCCCGGAATCGGGTCCTGGCGGCCGGATGCCCTTCGCTCAGAGGGCGGTGTATCCGCCGTCGACGAGGTGGTAGCTGCCGGTGATGAAGCTCGCGGCGTCACTGGCGAGGAACGCGATGAGGCTCGCGACCTCGTCGGCCTGGCCCAGTCGGCCGATCGGGTGCTTGCTGACGAGGAACTCCTTCGCCTCGTCGCCCATGTTCGCGAGCAGCGGGGTGTCGATGAAGCCGGGGCCCACCGAGTTCACGCGCACCCCCTTCGCCGAGTACTCGAGCGCTGCCGACTTGGTCATGCCGACCACGCCGTGCTTGGCGGTGACGTAGGCGGGCGAGCCGGCGAACCCGACGCTTCCCAGGATCGAGGCGATGTTCACGACCGATCCGCCGCCGTTCGCGAGGATCGACGGGATCTGCGCCTTCATGTTCCGGAACACGGCGTTGAGGTTGATCGCGATGACCTTGTCCCAGGCGTCGTCCTCGTACTCCGCGGTCGGGGCGGTCGCGCCGCCGATGCCGGCGTTGTTGACCCCGATGCGCAGCGGAGCCAGGGAGTTGGCGGTCTCGATGGAGGAGGCGATCCAGGCGGCGTCCGTCGCATCGCCCACGGAGGCCTCCGCCGTCCCGCCGGCCGCGCGGATCTCCTCGACGACCGCGTTCGCGTGCTCGGCATTCAGGTCGTTGACCACGACCGCTGCCCCGTTCTTCGCCAGCAGGAGAGCGGTCGAGCGTCCGATTCCGCTGCCTGCTCCCGTCACGATCGCCGAGCGGTTCGAGACGTCGTACTGAGCCACGAGAGACTCCACTTCCGGGCGGGCACGGTGCCGGGAGATCTTCTCGGACGGTCCGTCCTTCCTTCCACCCTACGCCTTCACGACCGGGGTGGATTCACGTGAATGGAAGTGTCCCCGTGTGGAAGGTGCCGGTCAGGCGTCGGCCACGTCGATCCTGCTGAGCGTCGGCGGTGCCAGGATCGCACCCGTCTCCACGGTCTCGACATCGCGCCGGCCCGTGAGGCGCGCGACCGCATCGTCGAACTGCTCGTCGAGCGCGGCCAGCGCGCCCGGTGCGTCGTGGTGCGACAGCGCATCGATCAACGCCTGATAGGTGGGCGAGACGGAGGCGGGCACCGCATAACCTTCGTCGGCACTGAAGCTCGCGATCCGCGTCTGGAGCGCGAGCGTCATCATGGCGCGGGAGAGTCGAGGGCTCTGCGCGGCGTTCACGAGGGCCTGGTGGAACGCGATGTCCGCGTCGCCAATGCCGAGTGCGTCCGCGCGGGTGCTCGCCTGTCTCAGCTCGGCCAGCGCGCTCTCGAGCTGCTCCGCCGCCGGAAGCCGGTTCCTCACGATGAGGCGCACGGCTTCGCATTCCACGGCCCGGCGCTCGGTGTACAGGTCGGCGATGCCGTCGACCGGGATCACGCTCACGCGCAGGCCCCGACCCGGAAGTGCCGTCAGTGCACCCTCCTGCACGAGTCGCTGCGCCGCCTCGCGCAGGGGACCGCGGCTCACGCCGAGCTTCGCGGCGATGTCCACCTCGCCCAGGGGGCTGCCGACCGGCAGTGCGCCGGAGAAGATCGCCGACCGGAGTTCGGCCGTGATCAGGTCGACCGTCGAAGGCCGTGCCATGCGGAAGACCGCGCCGGGCATCCCGTTCGGGGCGGGCGTGAGTGGCATGAGCGCTCCTGAGTCGATCGTCGGTGACTCCATTCTGCATCCGACGTGTGTCGGAGCCCGACACGTGTCCGCACGGGCCGGGCACCCCACCATAACGAGTTTGTATAAATGTAGACAATCCGACAGTCTGAATGTGCACAAACGGTCGATCCGGCATAACGTGGCCGTCGGCCCGAGGCCGGAGAACGGTCTCGCCCGCTCAACCGCACGCCCGATATCGAAAGAGGAACCGTATGCCCTCCACCCGAACTCATCTGCGCGCCGGCGCCGTCGCGGCCTCCGCCGCGCTCGTCGTGACTCTGGCCGCCTGCTCGTCGTCCGGCACGGACGAGGAGAGCGGCTCGACGCTCGAGCAGCTGCAGAACGACGGGAAGATCACCGTCGCGATCGCCGACGAGCGTCCGTACTCGTGGGTCGAGGGCGGCGAGCCCACCGGCGCGACCATCGCCATGCACCGCGAGATCTTCTCGAACATGGGGATCGACGACGTCGAGGTGGTCGAGGTCGACTGGAACTCGCTGATCCCCGGACTCAAGGCCGGCCGCTTCGACGCGATCAGCGCCGGGATGTCGATCCTGCCCGAACGCTGCGAGGAGGCGGCGTTCAGCGATCCCGAGATCATGTACACCACCACGCTGATGGTGCCCGAGGGCAACCCGCGCGGTCTCACCGACCTCGACTCGGTCGTCGACGACCCCGAGGTCACGCTCGCCGTGCTCGGTGGAGGGATCGAGAGCGGATACGCCGAGAAGCTCGGCATCTCGAACACGGTGTCGGTGGACAACGCGCAGTCCGGCATGGACCTCGTCGCCAACGGGCGCGCCGACGCCTTCGCGATGACGGCGATCTCGCTGAACTGGATGGCGGACAACAACCCGGACGCCGGCGTCGAGACGACCGAGGCGTTCGTCCAGGAGATCGACGGCGTGCCGCAGATCGGTGCCGGGTCGACCGTGTTCCGCACCGGTGACACGGAGCTCCTCGACGCATACAACGAGCAGCTCGCCTCCATCACGGGTGACGAGCAGGCCTACCTCGACCTCGTCGGGGAGTACGGCTTCACCGCGGAGAACCTCCCGCCGTCCGACCTGACGACCGCCCAGCTCTGCGCGGGCGAGCTCGGCTGAGGCCACCGGCGAATGGACAATCTGTCCGCGTTGTGGGCGGCTCTGCCCGCGATCGGCGGTGGCGTGCTCGTCACGCTCACGCTGACCGTGGGCGGGGCCCTCCTCGCGCTCATCGTCGCGGTGGTGCTCGGTCTCTCGGTCCGTGCCGAGAACATCGTCATCCGGGGCACCTCGCGGGTGATCATCGAGTTCTTCCGTGGCACGTCGCTGGTCGTGCAGCTGTTCTTCCTCTTCTTCGTGCTGCCCCAGCTCGGCGTCTCGATCTCCCCGATCGCGTGCGGCATCCTCGGCCTCGGTCTCAATTACGGTGCCTACGGTGCGGAGGTCATCCGCGGCTCGATCAACTCCGTCCCCACCGGGCAGTGGGAGGCGACCACCGCCCTCAGCATGACCCCTGCACACCGGATGCGCCGGGTCATCTTCCCGCAGGCCTGGGCGCTCATGATCCCCTCTCTGACGAATCTGCTCATCCAGTTGCTCAAGGGCACCGCGATCGTCGGGTTCATCACGCTCATCGACCTGACCGTGGCGCTGGACCGCCTCCGCATCCAGACCGACACCTTCTTCTACGGCGTCGTCGGCATGGTGCTCTACTTCGTGATCGCCTACGCGCTGACCCTCGTGATGAACGCCCTGGAGGTGCGCGCGAAGCACAAGCTCGGGCGCGGGGAGTCGCTGGCCGAGACCCTGCGCTTCCGCTCGCCCGTCACCCGAGGGGAGACCGCCGCATGAACGGACCCGTCTGGAGCTGGGACACCGCCTGGGCGGCGCTCCCGCACCTGCTCGAGGGCTTCTTCACGGTCACCCTCGTCGTCACCCTGGCCGGGAGCGCGATCGCCGCCGTGCTCGGCCTCGTGATCGCCGTCGTGCGCCGCAGTGCCCCTCGACCCGTCGCGGCGAGCGTCGGCTTCCTGGTGAATTTCATCCGGATGACCCCGATCGTCATCCAGCTGCTCTTCGCCTACTTCGCGCTGGTGACCGTGGATCCGCTGACCATCGGCATCGCGGTGTTCGGCATCCACTACGCGACCTACATGGCCGAGGTCTACCGTGCCGGCATCGAGTCCGTCCCGCGCGGGCAGTGGGAGGCTGCCACCGCCCTGAGTATGTCCCGCCCGCGCACCTGGACCGCCGTGGTGCTCCCGCAGGCGATCAGGGCGACCGTCCCCTCCCTGGGCAACTACGTGATCTCGATGCTGAAGGACACTCCGTTCCTCATCGCCATCACCGTGGCGGACATGGTCAGCAACGCCCTGGAGTTCGGCGGGAACAGCTTCCGCTACCTCGAGCCCATCACGCTCGCCGGTGTGATCTTCTTCCTTGCCAGCTACCCCGCATCCGTCCTCGTCCGCAGATTGGAGAAGCGCCTTGAATACGCCTCCTGAGAACTCCCGTCCCGCCATCCGCTTCGACGCGGTGCACAAGCGCTACGGCGACCACGTCGTGCTCGACGGCCTCACCTTCGACGTGCAGCAGGGCGACCGGGTCACGCTCATCGGACCGAGCGGCTCGGGCAAGACCACGATCCTCCGTCTGGTCATGACGCTGGAAGAGGCCGACGGCGGATACATCTTCATCGACGGCGAGCCGCTCACGCACGTCGAACGCGGCGGCAAGCGCGTGCCGTTGCGGGAGAAGCACCGCAACGAGGTGCGCAAGCGCATCGGCATGGTCTTCCAGCAGTTCAACCTGTTCCCGAACATGACCGTGATGGAGAACCTCATCGAGGCCCCCGTGCACGTGCTCGGCATGTCGAAGGCGGCGGCCACCGCGAAGGCCACCGACCTGCTGCAGAAGGTCGGCCTCGCGGACAAGGCCGACGCCCATCCGCTGCAGCTCTCGGGTGGCCAGCAGCAGCGGGTCGCCATCGCCCGTGCGCTCGCGATGGACCCGGAGATCCTGCTGCTGGACGAGGTCACCAGCGCTCTGGATCCCGAGATCGTGGGGGAGGTGCTCGGCGTGCTGCGCGACGTCGCCGAGACGACCGACATCACCATGCTCATCGTCACCCACGAGATGCAGTTCGCCCGGGACGTCTCGAACCGCGTGCTGATGTTCGATCAGGGCAGCATCGTCGAGGAGGCCGACCCCGAGACGATGTTCTCCGCGCCGCGCGAGCAGCGCACGAGGGACTTCCTCTCCGCAGTGCTGAGCGACTGAGCCTCGAGCTCGCCTCCCCCTCCCGCTCCTCGCGTCGTCGACGCGAGGAGCGCCCTCCCCTGTGGAGGACGAGGAGGCGACGATCCGACGATCCTGTGAGCGCCCCGTGAGGGTCGCCGGGATCGTCGTATGGGTTCCGTAAGGGCGGTCAAAGCAGGGGCACCGAGGGGTGTTGTATCGGGTGTTGCGTCCTCGAGACGCGCGGTCGCCGCCCGGCGATCGCCGCAGCCTGAATGGAGCTCTCTGTGCTTGACCTCGTCTACGTGCTGGGCGTGATCGTCCTGTTCGTGACCGTCGGCCTCGTCGGGAAGGCGGTGGAGAAGCTGTGATCGTGTTCGAGCTTCTCGCGACCGTGCTCGGCGTCGCTGCTGTCGTCTACCTGGTGTTCGCCCTCGTGAAGCCGGAGCGCTTCTGATGGAGTGGGGCTTCCTCATCGCGAGCGTCGCCACCCTCGCCCTCGCCCTCGCCCTCGTCTACAGGCCGGTCGGCGACTACATGGCCTGGACCTTCACGACGACGAAGGACTGGGGTGTCGAGCGCGGCATCTACAAAGTCATCGGCGTCGACCCGAAGCGCGAGCAGTCCTGGCAGGCATATCTGCGTTCGGTTCTCTCCTTCTCGATCGTGGGTGTCCTGCTGCTCTTCGCGCTCCAGCGCACGCAGCAGTGGCTGCCGTACGCCCTCGGCAACGAGAACGTCGAGTCGGGGGTGGCGTTCAACACCGCGATCTCCTTCGTGACCAACACGAACTGGCAGGCCTACTCGGGTGAGGCGCTGTCGTACACCGTGCAGTTCGCCGGTCTCGCGGTGCAGAACTTCGTGTCGGCAGCGACCGGAATAGCCGTCGCGATCGCGCTCGTGCGCGGCTTCGCATACCGTCGATCCGGCGTCATCGGCAACTTCTGGGTCGACCTCGTCCGCGGTACCTTCCGCATCCTGCTCCCGCTGTCGATCATCGCGGCCATCGTCCTGATCGCCGGCGGCGTCGTGCAGAACTTCAACGGCTACGTCGATGTGAGCACGGTCTCCGGTGGCACGCAGACGATCCCCGGTGGTCCCGTCGCCTCTCAGGAGGCGATCAAGGAGATCGGCACGAACGGCGGCGGCTTCTACAACGCGAACGCATCCCACCCCTTCGAGAACCCCGCGGCGTGGACGAGCCTGCTGCAGTGCTTCCTGATCCTGCTGATCCCCTTCTCCCTGCCGCGGACGTTCGGCAGGATCGTCGGCGACAACCGTCAGGGATACGCGATCCTCTCCGTCATGGGAACGCTGTTCCTCGCGTCGACCTTCGCTCTCGCGGCGTTCGAGTTCGCGGGCCGCGGTTCGGCTCCGGAACTCGCCGGCGCCGCGATGGAAGGCAAGGAGGCGCGGTTCGGGCTCGTGCAGTCGGTGCTCTACGCGTCGACCACCACGCTCACCTCGACGGGGTCGGTGAACTCGATGCACGACTCCTATACGGCTCTCGGCGGAATGATGCCGATGGTCAACATGCTGCTCGGCGAGATCGCGCCCGGTGGTGTGGGTGCCGGCCTGTACGGGATGCTCATCATCGCCGTGATCGCCGTCTTCGTCGCCGGCTTGCTCGTCGGACGCACGCCGGAGTACCTCGGGAAGAAGATCGGGCCGCGGGAGATGAAGCTCGCGAGCATGTACATCCTCGTGATGCCGATCCTCGTGCTCGGGGGCGTCGCCCTCAGCTTCGCGATTCCCGCGCTCCGCGGCAGCATCATCGACGAATCGCTCGCGAACAGCGGTTCGCACGGCCTCTCCGAGGTGATCTACGCGTTCGCCTCCGCAGCGAACAACAACGGATCCGCCTTCGCGGGCCTGACCGCGAGCACGCCGTGGCTGACGGCAGCACTCGGTGTCGCAATGCTCCTCGGACGGTTCCTGCCGATCGCCCTCGTCCTGGCCCTGGCCGGTTCGCTGGCCGCGCAGGACAAGGTCCCCGCCACGGCGGGCACGCTGCCGACGCATCGACCGCTCTTCATCGGTCTCACCGTCGGCACCGCGGTCCTGGTGACCGCACTCGTCTTCTTCCCCGTTCTCACGCTGGGTCCCCTGGCGGAAGGGCTGCTGTAACCATGTCCACCATCACGCACACCCCGTCGCCCGAGACATCCGAGGCGACCCCACCCGCACCGCGCAAGACGCTCACCTGGGCGCAGGTGCGAGCCGCCCTCCCGGGCGCGCTGCGCAAGGTCGACCCGCGCGCCCAGTGGCGCAATCCCGTCATGTTCATCGTGTGGGTCGGCGCCGCCCTCACCACGCTGCTCGCCGTCGCCGAGCCCTTCCTGGGCGGCCCCGCGACGTCGGGTGGCAGCAGCGTCCCGTGGTCGTTCACCTGGATCATCGCGGTGTGGCTGTGGCTCACGGTCGTCTTCGCCAATCTGGCCGAGTCGATCGCCGAAGGACGCGGCAAGGCGCAGGCCGACACGCTGCGCAAGACCCGTACCAGCACCACCGCACATCGCGTCGACGACTATGACCCGGCGAACGACGGTTCTGCGGAGGCCGCGCGCATCTCCGACGTCTCCTCCGCGGATCTCCGCCTGGGGGACACGGTCGTCGTGTCCGCCGGTGAGCTGATCCCCGGCGACGGTGACATCGTGTGGGGTATCGCGAGCGTCGACGAGTCCGCGATCACCGGCGAGTCCGCCCCCGTCGTGCGCGAATCCGGGGGAGATCGGTCAGCGGTCACCGGCGGCACGCGCGTGCTCTCGGATCGCATCGTCGTGCGCATCACCTCGAAACCGGGGGAGACGTTCGTCGATCGGATGATCGCTCTCGTCGAGGGGGCCGCGCGCCAGCGCACCCCCAACGAGATCGCGTTGAACATCCTTCTCGCGTCGTTGTCGATCGTGTTCGTGGTCGTCGCACTCACACTGAACCCGATCGCCTCCTACCCGGCGAGCCCCGCGAGCATCACCGTTCTCATCGCGCTGCTCGTCTGCCTCATCCCGACCACGATCGGTGCCCTCCTGTCCGCCATCGGCATCGCCGGCATGGATCGCCTGGTGCAGCGCAACGTCCTCGCGATGTCCGGTCGCGCGGTCGAGGCCGCGGGCGACGTCACGACACTGCTGCTCGACAAGACGGGCACGATCACGTACGGAAACCGCCGTGCGAGCGCGTTCGTCCGCATCGACGGCGTCCAGGAGCGAGAGCTCATCGAGGCGGCCGCGAAGTCGTCGCTCGCCGACCCGACGCCCGAGGGCAAGTCGATCGTCGACCTGGCACGTGCCGAAGGCGTCGACGTCGAGGCGGATGCCGGCGGTGAGATCGTCCCGTTCACGGCTCAGACCCGCATGTCGGGACTGGACCTCGACGACGGGACGCAGATCCGCAAGGGCGCGGGCAGCGCCATCACCGCGTGGCTGGAGGAAGACGGCGCGCGTCTGCCGAGCAGCGAACTCGCCGAGCTGGACGAGCACGTCCAGCACATCTCGCAGTCCGGCGGGACGCCTCTGGTCGTCGCCGTGAAGGCGGCCGACGGTCGTCGCCGGGTGCTCGGCGTCATCCACCTGAAGGACATCGTCAAGGAGGGGCTGACCGAGCGGTTCGCCGAACTCCGCGCGATGGGCATCCGCACCGTCATGGTCACCGGTGACAATCCGCTGACGGCCGCGGCGATCGCCACGGAGGCGGGAGTCGACGACTTCCTCGCCGAGGCGACGCCTGAGCAGAAGCTGGCGTACATCCGCAAGGAGCAGGACGGCGGCAACCTGGTGGCGATGACCGGCGACGGCACCAACGATGCGCCCGCGCTCGCGCAGGCGGACGTGGGTGTGGCGATGAACACCGGAACGTCGGCCGCGAAGGAAGCCGGCAACATGGTCGACCTCGATTCCGACCCGACGAAGCTCATCGACATCGTCGCGATCGGGAAGCAGCTGCTCATCACGCGCGGCGCACTGACCACGTTCTCGATCGCGAACGACATCGCGAAGTACTTCGCCATCATCCCGGCCATCTTCATGGGCGTCTTCCCGCAGCTCGCGGTGCTGAACGTCATGGGGTTGCACTCTCCGGCATCGGCGGTGCTGTCCGCGGTGATCTTCAACGCCATCGTGATCGTCTTCCTCGTGCCGCTCGCCCTGCGAGGAGTGAAGTACCGCCCCCTCAACGCCTCGAAGATCCTCGGACGCAACCTCGCCGTATACGGACTCGGCGGCATCATCACACCCTTCATCGGCATCTGGCTCATCGACCTGCTCGTGCGCCTGATCCCCGGCTTCTGATCTGACAAGGAGATCGCACACTCATGAACGCTGGAACACGCAGCGGCGGCCGCACCCTCTGGGTCGCGGTTCGCGCGATGCTCATGTTCACCGTGGTCCTCGGCATCGGCTACACCCTGCTCATCACCGGCATCGGGCAGCTCGCATTCCCCGCACAGGCGAATGGCTCAGCCCTCGTCTCGAAGGGCGGGGACGTCGTCGGATCCTCGCTCCTCGGTCAGTCGTTCACCGACGAGGAGGGTAACCCGCTTCCGGAGTACTTCCAGAGCAGGCCGTCGGCGGCCGGTGACGGCTATGACGGCACGGCGTCGTCCGGCACCAACCAGGGGCCGGAGAACGAGGACCTCGTCGCGGCGATCGCAGAACGCAAGGCGCAGATCGCCGAGTTCAACGGGGTCGACGAGTCCGCGGTACCCGCAGACGCGGTGACCTCGTCGAGTTCCGGCCTCGACCCGCACATCAGCCCGGCCTACGCGCAGATCCAGATCGCCCGTGTCGCCGATGCGCGCGGGATGTCGGAGGACGAGGTCGCCGCGGCGGTGGAGGCCGCCACGAGCGCTCCCAACCTCGGGTACCTCGGGGAGTCGGTCGTCAACGTCGCCGAGCTCAACCTCGCACTCGACGAGTCGGCGGGCTGAGCATGACTCGGGGGCGGCTTCGTGTGCTGCTCGGCGCCGCCCCCGGCGTCGGCAAGACCTACACCATGCTCGAAGAGGGGCGCCGACTCCTCGCTGAGGGCAAGGACGTCGTCATCGGCATCGTCGAGACGCACGGCCGTGTGGCCACCGCGACCATGACCGACGGGCTCCCGGCGATCCCTCGGATGAACGTGGGTCACCGTGGCGTCGAACTCGAGGAGATGGATCTCGCTGCGCTCTTGACCCGAGCGCCCTCCGTCGCGCTCGTCGATGAGCTCGCCCACACCAACGCACCCGGCTCCCGCAACGAGAAGCGCTGGGAGGACGTCGAGGAACTCCTCGCCGCGGGGATCGACGTGATCTCCACGCTCAACATCCAGCACATCGAATCCCTCAACGACGTCGTCGAACAGATCACCGGCGTGCCGCAACGCGAAACCGTACCCGACAACGTGCTGCGCAGCGCCGATCAGATAGAGGTCATCGACCTCGCCCCGCAGGCGCTTCGCGACCGTCTCTCCGGCGGATTCGTCTACCCGGCCGAACGCATCGACGCCGCGCTGTCGAACTACTTCCGCCTGGGCAACCTCACCGCGCTTCGCGAGCTCGCCCTCATCTGGCTGGCCGATGAGGTCGACCAGGCGCTCAAGGGGTATCGCGCTGAGCACGGCATCGACAGCACCTGGGAGGCGCGGGAGCGCGTCGTCGTCGCCCTCACCGGAGGAGCGGAGGGGGAGACCCTTCTGCGGCGCGGGTCCCGGATCGCGGCGCGGTCGGCGGGCGGGGAGCTGATGGCCGTGCACATCACCAGCCAGGACGGCCTGCGCGCGGCGAACCCGGTCGTGCTGACGGAGCAGCGCGCCCTCGTCGAGAAGCTCAACGGCACCTACCATCAGGTCGTCGGCGAGGACATCCCGACCGCCCTGGTCGAGTTCGCACGATCCGTCAACGCCACCCAACTCGTGCTCGGTGCCAGTCGGCGCGGACGCTTCACGGCGGCGTTCACCGGCCCGGGCATCGGCGCGACCGTCGTGCGCGAGTCCGGTGACATCGACGTGCACATGGTCAATCACTCCGCCGCAGGTCGTCGCTTCGCGCTGCCGCCGCTCACCGGGGCGCTGACCCGCAAGCGCCGCGTACTCGGCTTCCTCGTTGCGCTCCTCGGCGGCCCGCTGCTGACGTTCTTCCTCAGCTTCTTCCGCAGCCCCGAATCGATCACGACCGATGTGCTGAGCTACCAGCTCCTCGTCGTGATCGTCGCGCTGGTCGGCGGTATCTGGCCGGCGCTGTTCGCCGCCGTTCTGTCCGGCCTCACCCTGGACTTCCTCTTCGTCGAGCCTCTCTACACGATCCACATCCACGAGCCGCACCACCTGCTGGCGCTCGTCCTGTACGTCATCATCGCGAGCATGGTCAGCTTCATCGTCGATCGCGCCGCCCGATACACGCGCGCAGCGCGCCGGTCTGCCGCAGAGTCCGAGCTGATCCAGACGATCGCCGGCAGCGTGCTCCGCGGCGAGAACGCGATACAGGCGCTCATCGACCGCACGCGGGAGGCGTTCCACCTCGCGGGAGTCCGTCTGATGCGTGGCGACGAGGTCATCGCGCGCGCCGGGGAACCCCTGGCGGACAACCGCCACACCGACATCCGCATCGGTGACCACGCTGTGCTCGAACTCCACGGGGGCGATGTGGCAGCGTCCGAGCGTCGACTGCTGACGGTCATGACCGCTCAGCTCGCCGCGGCGCTCGAGCACCAGCGCCTCGAGAGAACCGCGAAGGAGATCGAGCCGATCGCGGCTTCCGACCGTGTGCGCGGAGCACTGCTCTCGGCGCTGAGCCATGACCTGCGTCGCCCGCTCGCCGCTGCTGCCGCCGCCGTCGGCGGCTTGCGCGCTGCGGGACCCGATCTGGACCGGCGCGACAAGCAGGAGCTGCTCGACACCGCGGACGAGAGCCTCACCGCGCTCGCGACGCTGGTGACGGATCTGCTCGATGTCAGCCGCCTCCAGACCGGGGTGCTCGCGATCGCCGACATCCCGACCGATCCGGCCGAGGTGATCGCCCCCGCTCTCGACGAACTCCAGCTCGGTCCCACGGACGTCACGCTCGCGCTCCATCACGGGGACGCGGTGGCGCAGGCGGATCCGGTGCTGCTGCAGCGTGTGGTCGTCAACCTGCTCACCAACGCCCACCGGTATTCCCCTCCGGACGTGCCCGTGCACGTCAGCACCAGCACCTTCGGTGATCACCTCGAGATCCGCATCATCGACCGCGGGCCCGGTGTCCCGGCCGAGAAGCGCGACGACATCTTCGTCCCGTTCCAGCGCCTCGGTGACACCGACAACTCGTCCGGTCTCGGGCTCGGCCTCGCGCTCTCCCGCGGCTTCGTCGAAGCCATGCACGGGACGCTGACCCCGGAGGACACCCCCGGCGGCGGACTGACCATGGTCATCGCGCTGCCCGCCACCATGCCCGCACCCGGCACATCGGAGGAGACCGAATGAAGATCCTCATCGCAGACGACGACCCGCAGATCCTGCGCGCGCTCCGCATCACCCTCACGGCCAAGGGATACGACGTGGTCACGGCATCGGATGGTGCTGCGGCCATCGCCGCGGCCATCGACCACCACGCAGACCTGTTCCTCCTCGATCTGGGTATGCCGAAGCTCGACGGGATCGAGGTGATCCACGGAATTCGCGGGTGGTCCGCGGCGCCGATCCTCGTCGTCTCGGGGCGGGCGGGTGCCTCCGACAAGGTCGAGGCGCTCGACGCCGGCGCCGACGACTACATCACCAAGCCTTTCGCCGTCGAGGAGCTCCTCGCCCGGATCAGAGCCCTGACCCGCCGGGTGCCCCAGGAAGAAGCACTTCCCCTCGTCCGGCTCGGCGACATCACCATCGATCTCGCCGCACGCAGCGTCTCCCGCGAGTCGTCCGACGGCAACCGGCAGATCCGGCTCACCCCGACGGAGTGGCAGATGATCGACATCCTCATCCGCAACGCCGGCAAGCTCGTCACCCGGCAGACACTCCTCACGGCCATCTGGGGCAACGAGCACATCGAGGACACCGGGTACCTGCGTCTGTACGTGTCGCAGCTCCGCAAGAAGCTCGAGGACACGCCGTCGGAGCCGGTGCACATCATCACCGAGCCCGGGATGGGGTACCGCCTGCTGGGCCTGACGGTCGACTGACCCTTGACAGGGTCTTCGCGCAGGTCTAACGTACAACCAAATGGTTGTACAAACGGAGTTGAGCGAAGCGGAGGTCGACCGTGTGTTCCACGCACTGGCGACGTCGACCCGGCGCGACATCCTGCGCCGGACGATCGAGCGGGAGCAGTCCGTCTCGACCCTCGCCACCGAATACGAGATGTCGTTCGCCGCGGTGCAGAAGCACGTCGCCGTGCTCGAGGCCGCGAACCTCATCGTCAAGCGCGCCGAGGGACGCGAGCGGCTCGTCCGCGCGAACCCTGAGATGATCGCCCGCGCCAGGGCGCTCCTCGCCCGATACGAAGAGCTGTGGCGATCGCGCATCGCCCGACTCGACGACCTGCTGGCCGAGACGCCTCGGTCAGGCCCCGCCGACACCACCGGCACCACGAACCCGCAACAAGGAGACTGAAATGCCCGTCACCGATGTCACCACCGACACCGAGAACCTGACGATGACCGTCGTCGCCGACTTCGCCGCCCCCATCGAGCGGGTGTGGAGCGCATACTCCGACCCGCGTCAGCTCGAGCGGTTCTGGGGCCCTCCCGGGTGGCCGGCCACGTTCACCGCCTGGGACCACACCGTCGGCGGCCGCGCCGTCTACTCGATGAACGGCCCGCGCGGCGAGAAGTCTTCCGGATCGTGGGAGTTCGTGTCGATCGACGAGCCTCACGGCTTCGAGGTCATCGACTCCTTCGTCGATGAAGACGGCACACCGCTCGACGGCTTCCCGGCGCAGCGCATGTCGTTCGCCTTCGAGTCCACCGCCGAAGGCACGCGCATGGTCACGACGAGTCACTTCGACTCGGTCGATGCGCTCGAGCAGGTCGTCGAGATGGGCCAGGTCGAGGGCATCAAGATGGCGATGGCGCAGCTCGACGCCGTTCTGCAGGACCTCCGCGCCTACGCGCAGGGCAAGGGCACCCGTGTGGAGCTGCTCGACGACACGCACGTGCGCATCACCCGCCTCGTCGAGGGGCCGCGCGAGCTGGTCTGGCGCGCGCACTTCGAGCCCGAGCTCATCCGCCAGTGGATGCTCGGCCCCGACGGCTGGGAGATGACGGAGTGCGTCGCCGCCACCGAGGTGGGCCAGTCGTACCGGAACTCCTGGGCACCGGTGGGCGACACCGAGGGGCAGCCGTTCGGCTTCGAGGGCGAGGCGCTGCTGATCGACGCCCCGCGTCGCGCCGTCAGCACCGAGCGGATGCAGGGCATGCCGACCGAAACCCTCAACGACCTGAACCTGTACGAGGAGGACGGCGCGACCCTCGTCACGCTCCTCATCGAGTACCCGGACAAGGAGACGCGCGACATGATCCTCGCCACCGGCATGGCCGACGGCATGGAGCAGTCGTTCGCCCGCCTGGAGCGCGAGCTGCTCGCCGTCTGAGCGTTCACAACTCCTCAGAACTGGTCGGCCTCGCGTGAGTCCGGCCAGTTCTGCGTCTGCTGCCCCGTGTTTCTGCGGAGTTGTGAACACTCACCACGTCTGCGTGGTCCCGCCGGACGGACAGAACCCACCCGCGCGGGATAAAGTGGCGACACGATGAGGATCACGCGCCGCACTCTGCTCCTCGGCGCCGGAGCCGGCGTCGCCTCGGTGCTTCTCGCATCCTGCACCCCGGAACCCGCGCCGACCCCCACGCCCACCCGGACGCGCGAGCCCGAGCCGCCGCCCGGTGTCCCCGCGCCGGCCGGCAGCATCCGCAGCACCTGGACGAGTGACCCGTTCTCCCTCGGCGCCGCCAGCTTCACGCCCGTCGGCGTCCTCGCCGGCACCCGTCTCGCGCTGGCGAAGCCCGTCGACGATCGGCTGTTCTTCGCAGGCGAGGCGACCGACGAAGACGCCCCCGGAACGGTACGCGGTGCCATCGCCTCGGGCGCGCGCGCCGCAGAGGAGCTCCTGATCCCGGCGACATCGGGGGAACGCGTCGCCGTGGTCGGTGCGGGCCTCGCCGGTGCGACCGCGGCCGCCCTGCTCGCGGGCGGCGGGATGCAGGTGACGGTCTTCGAGGCGAGGGACCGCGTCGGTGGACGGGTGTCCTCCCGCGTCGACGACTCCTGGCCGGTGCCCGTGCAGCTCGGTGCCTGGCTGTTCGGCGCGGACGATGCCGAGGTGCTCGACCGGCTGAGCGGCGGGGAGGTCGGCATCGTCGATCTGGCCGGTGATCTCTGGCGCACCCCCGACGGCGACATCGACCCGGTCGACCCCGAGCCGTTCGAGGCCGCCATGGTGGCGTCGCAAGCTGCTCCGGAGGACTCGTCGGTGGCCGATGCCCTGACCGCGGCGGGCATCGACCCCGCCGATCCTGGCACCGCCGCTCTCCTCGCGCTCCTCGCCTCGCGCAGTGGTGCCGGTGCCGATGAGCTCTCCAGCTGGTTCGCCCCGCCGCTGCCCACCGGGGATCTGACCGCGGCGCGCGACGACCTCACCCCGTTCGTCGAACAGGCGCTCGACGGCGTGCGGGTGGGGCTCAACTCCCCGGTCGCCCGCCTCGCCTACGACGACACGGGCGTGAGCGTGCGCCTCGGAACGGGGGAGGCGCTGTCCTTCGACCGGGTGCTCGTGACGGTGCCGCTCGGGGTGCTGCAGGACCGCAGCATCGAGTTCGATCCCCCGCTGCCGTTCTCCAACCGAGGCGCGGTCTCCGCCCTCGGCATGGGGGCGATCGAGACCGTGTGGCTGCGATGGGACGAGCCCTTCTGGGACAACGACGAGGCGATCTGGCACGCCGTGGGCGCTGACGTCGCGATCCCGACCTGGATCAATCTGCGTGCGGCGACCGGCGAGAACGTGCTCGTCGGGATCGTCGGAGGCCCGGCCGCCGTGGAGTTCGCGGAGCTCGACGAAGACGCCGCCCTCGACGCGGCTCTCGCCTCGCTCGCGCTCTACACCTGAGCGACCTTCTCCCCGGCGGGCTCCGGCTCGGGCTGCGGCTCGGCGGAGGCGTCCTCCCCACCCTCGCGCAGCCGGTGGGGCAGAGGCATCCGGCTGATCAGCACGAGCACGGTGGCGACGGCCGCGAACGAACCCAGCGCGATCGCCGAGGAGATCACGAACTCGGCCGGTCCGCTCACCTGTCGCGGGTCGAGGAAGTAATACGGATACCACCCGATCATCGGTCCGCGGATCAACGTCGCGACGCCCCACACGACCGGATAGGCGAGTGACACCGGGATCACCCGCCACGGCACGGTCCGGTGTCCGGGAGCCAGCGCCCAGGCCGCCACGGTCACCGCCGGCAGCCAGAAGTGCAGCACCTGATCGGACCACGGCACATCGATGCGGATCCCGCGGATGCCCGCCTGCCACACGAGGATCGCGAACACCAGCCCCGCCGTGATCGTCCAGGTCAGCACGAGGGCGAGAGCGACCGTGAGCCACCGGGGGTCCTTCGCACGGCGCAACGCGAGGATGCCGGCGACGGTGAGCAGCACCACGAACGCGATGTTCGACTGGTTGGTCAGGTACGCGAAGAAGTTCTGGCTCGCGACGGTGTTCGACGCCAACCCCCAGCTCAGCCGGTGGATGAGCGCCACGAGGCAGATGGCGGCGGCACTGAGGCGGAGCAGCCCGAAGACGGTACGCGCCTTCACCGCTGCGTCACCCGCCATTCCTTCATCCGCTGAGTCTACGGACCGGCTCACCGGATCATCGAGAGGAGGAGCCGTCCTGCCTCCTCGCGCGGGAGCGTGGCGAACATCGGCAGCTCCAGCACGTACCGTCCGAACAGGAAGCCGACGATCGCCACGGCCATCCGCCGTGCGTGCTCGCGCCCGAAGTCGGCCACGAGGGGTTCGAACACCGCCACCTGGATGTAGCCGCTGATCGACGCGGCGGAGTCATCCGCGGCGGCGAGACGCCGTGCGAGACCGACGAGCTGCACCCCGTGCTCCGGATGCTCCCAGACCGCGAGGATGCCGTGCGCCAGGCGCGAGAGGTCGACGGGGCCGTGACCGTCTCGTCCGCGGGCGAGCGCGATCACATCATGCGGTGCTGCGCGCAGGGCGATCGCCGCGGCGACGAGGTCGTCCCGCGATCCGAAATGATAATTGACCAGGGTGTGGCTGACGCCGACTTCCGCGGCCAGTCGACGGGACGAGATGGCCGCCAGATCACCTCGAACAACGTGCTTCTGCGCTGCCTCGAGCAGCCGAGCCCGTGCCGTCGACGATCCGCGCGGACGGCCCGGCGATTTATTGACCATTCTCGCATCGTCGCACGCGGAGCGGGACGCTGTCTGCATGGACACGAGAAGCGACACCGATACCGACACCGTCATCGTCGGAGGTGGGCCCGCCGGGCTCATGCTCGGACTGCTGCTCGCGCGTCGCGGGCTCCGGGTCACCGTGATCGAGAAGCATGCCGACTTCCTCCGCGACTTCCGGGGCGACACGATCCACCCCTCCACTCAGGAGCTGTTGGGCGAGCTCGGACTGCTCGACGACTTCCTCGCGCGCCCCCACGCCGATATGTCGGAGGTCACGCTCAGCTGGCACGGCACCGAACTGACCCTGGCCGACTTCTCACACCTGCCGACGGCGAGGAAGGTGATGACGTTCATGCCGCAGTGGGACTTCCTCGACCTGCTGGCCTCGTCTGCGGAAGAGTTCCCGGGGTTCCGCCTGCTGCGTTCGACCCGCATCCAGGACGTCGTGCGCGAGGAGGGGCGGATCGTCGGGGTCACCGGAACCGGGCCGGACGGACCGGTCGACATCCGTGCACACCTCGTCGTCGATGCGTCGGGACGTGACTCCGAGCTCCGTACCGCTGCCGGGCTTTCACCGGTCGGGGTGGCCGCGTCGATGGATGTCCTGTGGTTCAGGCTGCCGAAGGACGGCGACGAGGTGTACCCGTTCATCCAGGCCGGCGCGGGCATGGCCATCACGATCGACCGCGGGGACTTCTTCCAGATCGCGCACGTGATCCCCGCAGGTGCCTGGACGGGCTCCGAAGACGACCTGCATCGGATGAACGAGCGCCTGCGCCGCATCTCGCCTCGCCTCGGCGCCGCGGCCGCGCACCTCCGTCCGGCCGACGTGCACCTTCTGCGTGTGCGCCTGGAGCGGCTGCGTCGGTGGCACGTCGACGGGCTCCTGTGCATCGGCGACTCTGCGCACGCCATGTCTCCCGCGGGAGGCGTGGGGATCAACCTGGCCATCCAGGACGCGGTGGCCGCCGATCGCATCCTCGGGCCGGTGCTGAGTACCCGTGTGCCGCAGCGTGCCGACCTCCGCCGGGTCGAGCGTCGTCGCGTCTGGCCGGTGATCGTGACCCAGGCGATCCAGCGACGACTGCAGGGTCCTCTCCTCGCGTCGGGCGCCGCGGACGCACCTCTGCCCTTCCCGTTGCGGATGCTGCGGGATCACCCTCGCCTGTCCCGGATCACCGGGCGCTTCGTCGGGATCGGAGCGCGCCCCGAATACCTCCGGTGACCCCGGTGGTGCGCGTCAGATCAGCCGACGGAGAGCCTCTTCGAGGGAGACGCCCTGCGCGTCCGCGCGGTCGCGCAATCGGGCGTGCTCGTCCGAGGTGAGCGGGATGCGCAGTTCGATCGGGTCGTCCTCGGGCGCGTTCGTGGAGCCCGGATCGTCGAGTCCGTCGAGCAGGTCCGAGGTCTCGGCCCACAACGGCTCCGCGAGCGTGGTCGATGGCACGGCGGCCACCGGGGCGGAGCCCGTCGCAGGAACGGAGGCCGCCACAGGAGCGGATGCGGCGACGGCGGCACCGGCACCGGTGGCCCGCGTGAAGCCCGGACCTCGACGCGGCTCCTCCCCGGCCTGGTATGCCTTCGCGGCCGCGTTCGCACGCTCGTCGGCTGCCTCGTTCAGAGGGTGTCCGGCGTGGCCTTTGACCCAGGAGAACTCGACGTCACGCCCACGGATCGCCTCGTCGATGCCCTCCAGCAGGTCGCGGTTGAGCACGGGCCCGCCGTCGGACTTCCGCCAGCCCTTGCGCTTCCACCCCGGCATCCACTTGGTCACGGAGTCGATCACGTAGCGGCTGTCGCATTCGATCAGCAGCTTCTCGTCGGTGCCCGCCGTCGCACGCAGCAGCTCCAGCACCGCCCGCAACTCGCCCTGATTGTTGGTGCCGTGCGGGGAGCCGCCCGCCGCCCAGTTCGCGTCGTCGATGTACCAGGCCCAGCCGTTGGGGCCGGGGTTGCCCAGGGCGGAGCCGTCTGCGGCGGCGGTGATCGTCATCCCTCCACCGTAATGCGGTCACCGGGTGCGCGATCGCCGCGCACTCGCGTCCTCCGTGCGCGCCGCCTAGGGTGGACGGATGTCTTCCGGCACCGAATGGGAATCCTTGGTCGGCACGGCCGTGGTGATCGCGATCGCGGTCCTCGCCACCGTCGCCGTTCTCGTACTGCTGCGTCTGGTGGCCGCGCTCGTGAGTCGCCGTCTGCCGTGGGTGCGTGATTTCGCGCGCAGGGTGCGCAACGCCACGACGGCCACGGCGCTGGTCGTCGCGGTGTGGATCGCGATGTCGCTCACGGCGCCGGCCGAGCAGGGATGGTGGCCGGCGGTCTCGCGACTGTTCCTGATCTCCACCATCCTGTTCGGGTCCTGGCTGTTCGCCGCGGCGATCTCCTTCGGTTTCGAACGGCTCATCGAGCGCGAGGAGACCGTCCTGGTCGGTCCGGAGGCACGACGTCGGCGCACGCAGTTGCTCGTCATCCATCGGCTCGTGCTGGTGTCGATCGCCGTCCTGGCCCTGGGTACCGTGCTGTTCACCTTCCCCGAGATGCGGGCCGTGGGCACGAGCCTCCTCGCGTCGGCGGGTATCGCGAGCATCATCGCCGGCCTCGCGGCGCAGTCGATCCTCGGCAACCTCATCGCCGGGATACAGGTGGCCTTCACAGACGCGATCCGCGTGGGCGACGTCGTCGTGGTCGAAGGCGAGTGGGGACGGGTCGGCGAGATCAACCTGTCGTACGTGGTCGTCTACATCTGGGATGAGCGACGCCTCGTCGTGCCGTGCAGCTACTTCACCTCGACGCCGATCGAGACGTGGACGCGCAGGTCGGACAAGATCCTCGGCACCGTCTACCTGGATCTGGACTGGCGCGTGCCGATGGACGCACTGCGCGCGGAGTTCACCCGCATCGTCGAAGCCTCGCCCGCCTGGGACGGGCGCTCGTCGAGCGCACTGGTGACGGATGCACAGGGCGGGTACGTCACCGTCCGGTTGGTGATGTCGGCGAAGGACTCCGACGACCAGTGGACGATCCGCTGCGAGGTGCGGGAGAAGATGATGAGCTGGTTGCAGCGGGAGTACCCGGACGCCCTCCCGCGCACCCGGGTGGAGTTCGGACCTCAGTCGGACTCGGCGTCCGCGTCGTCGACGGGCTCCTCCGCCTCGTAGTCGCCCACGGTCTCCGCCGCCGGCTCCGCGATCGGGAAGACGATCGAGCTGACCTCGGTCGTCGCCCCGAAGCCGAGGCCGAGCGAGAGGGGGTCGACGGCGGGTTCCTCGCCGAGCACCTCGGCCTCGGAGCGCTTGACGGGCTCGGAGGGCAGTGCCCAGGGGCTCTGTTCTTCTTCCGGCTTCTGCTGGAACATTCCCATGGGTCCATTGTGAACCCACGCCTCGACGCGGAGGCCGGATTCACACGGAATTGATCGGACGCCGGGGCCGGTGCGCCGGGACTGGTTCGCCGGGGGTCAGCCCTTCGCGGCCGCCGCCTGCCGGACCGCCTCGACGAGCGCGCGCCAGGGTCCGTCGAGCGCGGAGTCGGGCAGCTCACGCTCGCGGCGTTCGACCGGAGTCCGGGCGCGGATGCGCCAGACGAAGCGGTCGGCACCCGTGTCGGTCGGTGCCTCCTGCTCCCAGGGGCACCGGTCGATCAGGTCGATCCATTCGCCGGCGTCGTCGGGTCCTGCTTCCACCTGCCACCGGCGACGGATGCCGGCGATGCCGCCCGTGCGGACGACGGCGATCACGATCGGTGCGTCAGTCGCGGGAGGAGGCTCGCTCATCTGCATAGACTCCCACGACGGTCCACGCGCGTCGAGCCGCCGTGGCCGTGGCCTCGTCGATCGTGGTGGCCGCGGCGACCGTCGCATCGGCGAACTCGAGGAAGGACGCCGTGCTCGACAGGCCGCCGGTGAGGGCCCGGTACCAGACGGTCCCCGCGCGCTCCCAGGCCTTGCCGCCGAGGTCGAGCGCGAACAGGGCGAACGCGCGGTTGGGGATGCCCGAGTTGATGTGCACCCCGCCGTTGTCCTCGGTGGTGCGCACGAAGCCGCTCATGTGATCGGGCTGCGGATCCTTGCCGAGCTCGTCGTCGTCGTAGGCGGTGCCCGGGGCGATCATCGACCGCAGCGCCGCGCCCTCGACGGCATCCGTGAAGATCTCCGCACCGATGAGCCACGTGGCGGTGTCGGCCGTCTGCCCGAGTGCATACTGCTCGGTCAGAGCACCGAAGACGTCGGCGATCGACTCGTTCAGCGCGCCCGGCTGGCCCTGGTATTCGAGGTTCGCGGTGTGCTGCACGACGCCGTGCGCGAGCTCGTGGCCGATGACCGTGAGCGAGCCGGTGAAGTGCTGGAACACCTCGCCGTCGCCGTCACCGAACACCATGCGCTCACCGTCCCAGAACGCGTTGTCGTAGTCGACGCCGTAGTGCACGGTGGCGTCCAGCGGGGCTCCGGCGTCATCGAGGGAATTGCGCCCGAAGGCGGACAGCAGCATCTCGAAGGTCGCTCCGAGGCCGTCGAAGGCTTCGTTCACCGCGGTGTCGGCCACGGGGGCGTCGTCTTCGCCGCGCACCACCGCGCCGGGGAGGCGCTGGGTGTTGCCGGCGTCGCTGATGGTGCGGTTCGGAGCATCCGACAGCTGGGCGACCAGGTCGCCGTTCTCGTCGATCGACAGGTCGATGCGGGCGCGGAACGGCGGTCGTCCGGCCGTCAGCGTCTGCCGCGCCGCAGCCGCGGCCTTCGGGAAGCGCCCCGATTCGGCCAGGCGTGCGAGCAGGTACGACGGGACGACTCCAGGACACTGTGTCGATGGTGTGCTGCTCATGGATCGACCCTACGCCGGGTGTCCGACGTCTGCGGGAACGGGCCGGGCAACCGCACGGATTGTGAAGGAGATCTCACGGTGTGAAGGAGGGGTTCGCGCAGGCTCCCCTTCGGAACGCGAGATCTCCTTCACAACGTGCGCGCCCGCCGGATGCGTCTCACTCGTGCTCGATGCTCAACACGGTGGTGCGGATGCCGTCCGACTCGTACTGCACCGGCATCCCGGGGTGCGCGGACGAGAACCAGAAGATCCCATCGGCGGTGTCGTATCGACGGCAGGTGAGCTCGCCCAGGGGGGAGGACAGCGGCACGGTCGACATGCTCGTCGTCTCGGCGTCGAACGCCGCATGGCCCTGGAGCTCGGTCCAGGTCACCCGGCTCGAGACCACGGCTTTCGGGTCGGCCGCGGCCCAGCGATCGAGGGTCGCGCCCTCCTCATCCGTGTGGTGGAAGCGGTTGACGTGTTCGCCCAGCGGCCCGTCCGGGCCTTCGAGGAGGAGGCGGATGCGCTTCCCCCTGCCAGTGGCGTCTCTGATCTCTTCGGCGGTGAACGGCGTCGGCAGGAGGCCGGGGCCGAGCAGGTGCGGGTCGGGATCGGTCATGCACCCAGTCTGCGTCACGGGTGACCAGTACGTCACGGGATGGTCTCGATGTCCGTCACCCGAGGGAGATCCTTGACAGAATTGCGTTCTGTATACAGAATACGAGTGCGCCGGAAAGGCGCTCCCGACACGATCTTCCAATGATGAAAGAGGTAGCGAGATGGCACGTGCGAACGTGACGCGGTATCTGGCATTGGGTGCCGCCGGTGCTCTGGCCCTGGGGCTCGCCGCGTGCAGCGGCGGCGGAGGAGGCGGTGGCGTCGACGCCGACGGCAACGCGACGGTCATCTGGTCCACCTGGGGCACGGCGGACGAGCTGACCCGCTACGAGGAGTTCAACAAGGACTTCATGAAGCGCCACCCCGACATCACCGTCAAGCTCCAGCCCGTCGCCGGCTACGGTGACTACCACTCCAAGCTGCTCGCACAGCTCACCAGCAACACGGCTCCCGATGTCTTCTACGTCGGTGACGACATGATCGGCCAGTTCGTCGATTCCGACAGGCTGATGCCGCTCAGCGACCTGATGGAATCGGACGCGAGCAAGACCACGAAGGACGACTTCTTCCCCGGCCTCTTCGGCGCGGCGGAGGAGGACGGCGAGGTCTACGCGGCCCCGAACGACTCCAACCCCGACGTCTTCTGGTACGACAAGCAGGCGCTGGAAGCCGCCGGGATCACCGAGGATCCCGCGACGCTGGCCGAGAACGGCGAGTGGACGACCGACAAGTTCCTCGAGATGAACGCCACGCTCCACGACGCGGGGCTCACCGGGACGATGTACTGGAACTACTGGGCCACCCACTGGAGCTGGCTGTCGTCCCAGGGCCTTCCCGCGCCATATGACGAGGCGGGAGCGTTCGTCGCGAACCAGGACGACGCCACCGTCGCTTCCGTGCAGGAGCTCGGCGACCTCTTCCAGGACGGCACCTTCGTCGTCGCCGACACGCTTCCCGACGGCGCCGGAGCCGACAGCATCTTCGTCACGCACAAGGCCGGTTTCTTCGTGCAGGGCCGCTACACGATCGGCACGGTCAAGGCCACGGGCGAAGAGGACAGCTACGACATCGTCCGCTGGCCGACGCCCGACGGTGAGGCCGCGCCCACCGGTGTCGCGACCAGTTTCCTCGCGATCAACGGCAAGACCAAGGTGAAGGACGCCGCGTTCACGTTCTGGACGGAGTTCCTCTCCGCCGAGGGGCAGACCTTCCGCCTCGAAGGGGGCGGAACGCGGTCCCGTCGATCAAGGGTGCCGACGACGTGGTGCTCGAGGGGGACTACCCCGTGCACGCGCAGACGTTCCTCGACATGCGCGACATCGGGTTCACGAACTACCCCGCTGAGGCCAGGGTCCCGGGGCTGCCGGTCGCCATCTCCGAGGAGTTCCAGAAGCTCTACGAAGGCAAGACCGACGCGCAGGAGACGCTCGACACGATCGCCGGCGTGGTCGAGGATCGGTCGGAGAAGTAGGAGTGACCACGCTCACCGAGAACGGACGGATGCCGCAGGCCACGCCTGCGGCATCCGTCCCGCCCCTGCGTCGGGAGGCCGCCTGGCGTCGGCGGGATCGGGCCTGGGGCTACGTCTTCGTCGCTCCGCAGCTGCTCGGCATGGCGCTGTTCGTCGTGCTGCCGTTCGCCGCCAGCCTGGTGCTGGCCTTCGCCGAGTGGGACGGCCTGGGCGAGCTCACCTGGGTGGGGCTGGCGAACTTCGCCGATCAGCTGCAGGATCCGCTGCTCGCCCGTGCGATCATCAACACCCTGCTGATCGCGATCATCACCGTACCGATCGGCCTCACGCTCGCGGTCATCGTCGCCGTCGCACTCGAGAAGCTCAAGACCCGCACGCTCTACCTGATCCTGTTCTTCGCCCCGGTGGTCACCTCGACCGTCGCCGTCGCCATGATCTGGCAGCAGATGTTCCGTGCGGACGGCCTGCTCTCGACCACGATCTCGAAGGTGTTCGGGATCACGCCCCCGGATTGGCTGCAGGATCCGAAGCTCGCGCTCCTCGCCGTCTGCATCGTGACGATCTGGTCGTCGATGGGCCTGAACGTCGTGATCTTCCTGGCCGGTCTGCAGAACATCTCGCCGTCGGTGATCGAGGCCGCCCGCATCGACGGCGCCGGTGCCGTGCGCCTGTTCACCAGCATCCGGCTCCCGCTGCTCTCGCCGATCGTGTTCTTCTCCTCGGTGATCGCGTTCATCTCGTCGCTGCAGACCTTCGACACGGTCTACGTGCTGGTCTCCGGCGGCGGACCCGACAACGCGACCCGCACCATCGTCTACCACATCTTCGACCTCGGCTTCGGGCGATTCGAGTTCGGGCTGTCCAGTGCGGCCAGCATCATCCTGCTCGTGCTCACCCTCGTCATCACGGCGATCCAGTTCGGTGCGCAGAAGAAGTTCGTCCACTACGAGGATGACCCGGCATGACCCTCCAGACCACACCCCTCAGCGACCCCGCCGCCCCCGCGACCGATTCCACCGTCGCCCTCACCGCTCCCGGATACCGTCAGCGGGGCCGAGGGGGACCAGGGGCCGGACGCGCCCGCCGACGTCTCGGTTCGACCGTGCTGCACGTGCTCCTCGTGGTCGGCGGCATCTCGATGGTGTTCCCGTTCATCTGGATGCTGCTGACGTCGTTCAAGACCCTCCCGCAGCTGTTGAAGAACCCGCTGGAGTTCCTGCCGAACCCCTGGACCGTCGACAACTACGTGAACGCGTGGAACGCCGTGCCGTTCGGGCAGGCCTACCTGAACAGTGCGTACATCGCCGTGCTGGTGGTGGTCGGCACCCTGATCACCGCGTCGATGGCCGGGTACGCGTTCGCCCGTATCCGGTTCCGGGGCAGCAAGGTGATCTTCATCGTGTTCCTCGCGACGCAGATGATCCCGGCGCAGGTCACCCTCATCCCCTTCTACCTCCTGATGTCGCAGCTCGGCTGGGTGGATTCGCATCTCGCGCTGATCGTGCCCGGGATGATCGCGAACCCCTTCGCCGTGTTCCTGATGCGGCAGTTCGTCCTCGCTCTGCCGCGCGAGCTGGAGGAGGCCGCGCTGGTGGACGGCGCCGGGCGCTGGCGCATCTTCTGGAGCATCGTGCTGCCGAACCTGAAGCCCGGCCTCGCTGCGCTCAGCATCATCACCGCCCTCAGCGTCTGGAACGCGTTCCTGTTCCCGTTGGTGCTGTTGAACACGCCGGACCTGTTCACGGTTCCGCTGCTGCTGACCTCGTTCCAGGGGCAGTTCGGCTCCATCAACTACGGGCTCGTGATGGCGGCGTCCGCGATCGCGACCGTGCCGATGCTCATCGTTTTCGTGATCGGCCAGCGCAAGATCCTCAACAGCATGGCCGCATCGGGACTCGGGGGCCGATGATGGCGGATCTCGCCGCCCTCGCCGGGCGTCACCTCGACCTGGTGTCCGCTCCCTTCACGCTCCCGCGCTCGCGCGTGCTCGTGTTCCGTTCCGACGACGGCGAGGGCGTGCGCGTGCACACCTCGGAGTACGAGCGGCGGCTGTCGGAGTGCCGGGTGCTCGATGCGCTGATCGTGATCGGTGCCGGGGGCGAGGTGCTCCCGGTGACCGACGTGCATCCCGCGCGGGTGAGTTTCGGCGGCGGCGCGGTGACCCTGACCTTCGCCGATCCCTCCACGCTCAGCCTCGGCGGCGCTTCGGGATCGCGGGTGCGGCTCCGGCGTCCGGACGGCGGCGTCGAGGAGCATCCGCTCGATCGAGGGCTCGGGCTGCACGTCGCCGCTGATCGCACCGTCGCGGTCGTGCACGGCGACCACTCGGCTGCCCTGGCCGCGACCGAGGCGATCTGGACCGAGTGGTTCGCGAAGTGCCCGCGCGTGCGCGACGATCTGCAGGAGATGGCCGCCTTCTGCTGGTGGGTGCTCGGGGCGAACATCGTCGAGCTGCCGTCGCTGGGCGATGCCAGGGCCATCGTGCCGTCGAAGATCGGCTACGTCGGTCTCTGGCAGTGGGATGCGTACTTCATCGCGGTCGGTCTGCGCCACGGCGACCCCGAGCTCGCTCGCGAGCAGCTCGACATCGCCTTCCGGTTCCCACAGCCCGACGGGCAGCTGCCCGACGTCGTGCACGAGCTCGGGGTGCTGGCGACCAGCGACGATCTGCCCGAGAGCGACCGCGCCAACCTGCGCCGTGCCGGGTCGCAGATCGCCGACCCGAGCGCACCCGTGCCGCTGACGAAGCCTCCGCTCGCCGCCTGGGCGCTGCGCAAGGTGCTCGACGTCGAGGATACGCCCGACTACGCGCGCCGGCAACTGGCCCGGATCGTCCGCTCGCAGGACTGGTGGTTCGCCGGCAGCGACCTTGACCACGACGGGATGCCGGAGTACGGGCATCCCTACTCCTCCGGCCTCGATGACAGCCCGATCTTCGATGGCCCCCTGCCGACTGCCGCGCCCGACCTCGGGGCGTATCTGGTGCGGCAGGATCGCGAGATCGCCGACCTCCTGCGCCGGTACGAGCCCGGGGCCGACGTGTCGCGATTCGAGCAGCGGGCCGAGACCACACGGGAGCTGCTGCTTCGCATGTGGGATCCCGAGCGGGGACGCTTCCTCGCATTCGGCGGTGGGGAGCCGCAGCTCAGCGACACGGTCGTGGGGTTGATGCCGCTGCTCACGGGCACGTTGCCGCCTCCCGTCGCCGAGGCGCTGCGGGCGTCCGTCGACGACCCCGAACGCTTCGCTCTCCCCTGGGACTGCCCACGGTCGCGGCCTCCGACCCCGACTACTCGGACGAACGCATGTGGCGCGGACCGGTCTGGGTGAACACGAGCATGCTCGTCGCCGAGGGGCTGGAGGCATCCGGGTACCCCGAGAGAGCGCGGGAACTGCGGGAGCAGACCGTGGCGCTGGTGATCCACGGCGGGGGCCCGCACGAGTACTTCAATCCGCACACGGGTAAGAAGGCCCGCACGGCCACGACCGCCTTCGGCTGGTCGGCCGCGCTGTTCGTCGACCTCGCCGTGACGCTCTCACGGTGAGCACGCGCAGCATCCGTTCCGGTCGCACTTTCTCCCGCTATTCGGCCCTTTTGCCGGCAGAAAGTGCGACCGGAGCGGGGTCAGGCGGTGAAGTACGAGCTCGTGGCGTTGTCGAGGATGCGCTGCATGCCGTGCATCCAGTTGAGCTTGAGGGCGTCGACGGCGCCGGGGATGTCGCCGTCGGCGAGGTGGCGGGCGATCTCGGCGTGCTCGGCGGCGACGCGTTCGACCTTGACGTCTTCGGGGACCAGCAGGGACTCGTAGCGGTGGAACGAGCTGCGCACGTTGTCGATCACGGCCAGGAGCCGGGTGTTCGGGCAGGCGGACAGCATCACGCTGTGCCACTCGTCGTCCTTGGTGATGACCAGCTGGTGCTCCACGAGCTCGTCGGCGAAGGCTTCGGCCATCTCCTTGAGTCGGATCCCGATCACGCGCAGTTCCTCGGGCGGGCTCAGCTCGAGCGCCAGGCTCTCGAGTGCAGCCATGACCGGCGCGAGGTCGCGGAACTCGGACGCGCTGAGCGGGACGAAGCGGAAGCCCTTGCCGTTCTCGCTCTCGATCTGGCCCTCGGACTCGAGGGCGATGAGCGCTTCACGCAGGGGGGTGCGGCTCACGCCGAGTTCGGTGGCGAGCTGGACCTCGTTGATGCCTTCGCCGGGCTGCACGAGTCCGGCGCGCATACGGGTCAGCAACTCCTGCCGAACCTGCGAGCGCAGGTTCTTGCGTTCGATCGCCATGCGTCCCCTCTTCTGCCGCCTGCCCGTCAGCCTATGGGTTGACGGGCCTCGGGCGACGTCCTAGTGTGTTGTATACAGAATACAGCTGATCGCGGATTCGCACCAGTGCACCGCCGGATCAGCCGGTCATGACTCAGAGAGGAGGCTTCGTGCCCGCACCCGGTGGCGACCAGCCCGCCCGACGCGTCCGCCTCGACGCCCTCGCCTACGGCGGCGACTACAACCCCGACCAGTGGTCGGAGGAGACCTGGCACGAAGACATCCGCCTCATGCGCGAGGCCGGCGTGAACATGGTGAGCCTGCCGATCTTCAGCTGGCCGCAGCTCGAACCCGAGCCCGGCGTCTACGACTGGGCGTGGCTCGACCGCATCCTCGATCTGCTGTGGGACGCCGGCATCGCGATCGACCTCGCCACCGCCACCGCGACCCCGCCGTCCTGGCTGCTGCGGGCCCATCCCGAGATGGTGCCGTGGGATTCCGACGGGCACCGGCTCGAGTTCGGCTCCCGTCAGACCTACTGCCCCTCGTCGCCGATCTGGCGCGAGAACGTCGCCCGCATGACTCGCGCGATGGCGGAGCGCTACGGGGAGCACCCCGGCCTCGCGATGTGGCACATCTCGAACGAGTACGGCGATCACACCTCACGCTGCTGGTGCCCCGAGTCGGCCAGGCACTTCCGCCGCTGGCTGCAGGATCGCTATGGAGACCTCGACGGGCTGAACGAGGCCTGGGGCGTGAACGTCTGGGGCCAGCGCTACACCTCCTGGGAGCACATCGAGACGCCGAAGAAGGCGCCGGGCCCGATCAACCCGACCCAGCTGTTGGACTTCGAGCGGTTCTCGTCCGACGCCCTGCGGGAGCTGTTCCAGGTGGAGATCGACGTGCTGCGGGAGGTCACGCCCGACATCGCGGTCACCACGAACTTCATGAGCATGTTCCGCGACCTCGACTACTGGGACTTCGCCGCGATCGAAGATGTCGTGACCGACGACGCCTATCCGGAACCCGCAGACCCGACCTCGCACGTCGGTGCCGCCCTCAACTACGGCCTCATGCGCTCGCTCAAGGGCGGACAGCCCTGGCTGCTGCTGGAATCCTCGGCGAGCGCGACCAGCTGGCGCGACGTGAACGTGCCCAAGGCGCCGGGCAAGATCCGCATCGAGAGCCTGCAGGCGGTCGCCCACGGCTCGGACGCCGTCATGTTCTTCCAGTGGCGCCAGGCCAAGTACGGCCAGGAGAAGTTCCACTCCTCGATGCTCGGTCACCGGGGGGAGCGCTCGCGCAGCTTCCGGGAGACCAAGGAGCTGGGCAATGAACTGAAGAGGCTCGAGCCGGTTCGCGGCACCCGGGTGCGCTCGCGCGTGGCGCTGGTCGTGGACTGGGACTCGTGGTGGGGGACCAGTGCCGTGGAGTCGCTGCCCTCGCAGAGACTGCAGTGGGCGCAGCAGGCCCGGGCCTGGCACCGCGCGCTGTACACGCTCGGACAGCCGGTGGATGCCGTGCGCGCCACGGGGCCGTTCGACGCGTACGACGTGGTCGTGGTGCCGAACCTCTACATCGTCGAACAGCCGCAGGCCGACGCGTTGCGCACCTTCGTGGAGCGCGGAGGACACCTCGTCGTCGGACCGTTCTCGGGAGTGGTGGATGCGACCGAGAAGGTGCACGACGGCGGAGCACCCGGGCCGCTGCGCGATCTTCTGGGCATCGAGGTCGACGAGCAGTGGCCGATCGCCGACGGGCTGACCGAGAGCATCGACTACGCCGGCGAGATCCTGACGGTGCCGTCGTGGAGCGAGTGGCTCGAAACGGATGACGACGTCGAGGTGCGCGGCCGCTATGCCGGTGGCGAGCTCGACGGTCTGCCCGCCGTGACCCATCGCGCGGAAGGCCGGGGATCCGCCTGGTACGTCAGCGCGATGTTCGACGCCGCAGGTCTGCTCCCGGTGTTCCGCGACGTGCTGCGCAGGGCCGGCGTCCCCGCCAGGGAGCACACCGATGTCGAGGTCGAGGCGGTCACCCGCGCCGACGACACCACGGACTACACCTTCTACCTCAACCACGGACGCGCACCCGTGACGTTCGAGATCCCGACCCCGGGAGTCGACCTGCTCACCGGTCTGCGCCATACGGACCGACTGGAGCTCGATCGATACGGCGTCGCCGTGCTCGCCGCGCCCCGCGCCGAATCCATCCCCTTTGCCACCCTGATCCCTGTGAAGGAGGACGCATGACCGCCCCGTTCGTGCATCCGTACATCCCCAACACCGCGCCCGAGTCCCGTGCGGCGATGCTCGCCGCCGTGGGCGCCGCGTCGGTCGACGAGTTCTACGCCGACATCCCGGCCGGTCTCCGGCTCGGGCGGCCGCTCGATCTGCCGGCCCCGTTCGTGGCGGAACAGGACCTGGCCCGCCACGTGCGCGCACTGCTCGCGAGGAACCGCTCGACGCAGGAGCGGCTGAGCTTCCTCGGTGCCGGCACCTACCACCACTACGTACCGGCGGTCGTCGATGAGGTCATCGGACGCAGCGAGTTCCTGACCGCCTACGCCGGCGAGCCCTATGAGGACCACGGCCGCTTCCAGGCGCTGTTCCAGTACCAGTCGCTGATGGCCGAGCTGCTCGAGATGGACGTCGTGAACGTGCCGACCTACGACGGCTACCAGGCGACCGCGACCGGCCTCACCATGTCGGGGCGCCTCACCGGCCGCGGACGGGTGCTGGTCGTGAGCGATGTGCTCCCTGCGAAGCTCGCGAAGGTGCACGACTACGTCCGCGCCCACCTCACGCTCGAGCACCTGCCGACAGTCGGCGGCACCGCCGACGTCGATGCGATCCGCGCCGCGCTGGGCGATGACGTGGCCGCGGTCTGGGTCGAGACCCCCAGCGCCACCGGCGCCGTGGAAGCCGCGCTGCAGGACATCGCGGATGCCGCGCACGCGGTGGGCGCCGTGCTCGTGGTCGGCACCGACCCCATCGGCTACGGCGTCCTCACCCCGCCCGCCGTCTCGGGAGCGGACATCGTCACCGGTGACATCCAGTCCCTCGGCCTGCACCAGTGGTTCGGCGGCGCCCACGGCGGGTTCATCGCCGTCCACGACGACCCGCGGTTCGTGATGGAGATGCCGTCGCGACTGTTCGGGCTCGCGACCACCGACGTTCCCGGCGAGTACGGCTTCGGCGACGTCGCGTACGACCGCACCTCCTTCGCGCATCGCGAGGAGGGGAAGGAATGGGTCGGCACGGCCGCCGCCCTCTGGGGCATCGCCGCCGGGGTCTACCTGGCGCTGATGGGTCCCGCCGGCATGGCGGAGCTCGGCGAGGTGCTGCTCGCCCGCACCCGATACGCCCAGCAGGCGCTCGCCGCGGTTCCTGGCGTCTCGCTCGACGACGACGCCGTGCACCTCCGCGAATTCACCGTGACGTTCAGCGAGGTCACGGCGGACGCGGTCGTCGCGACGCTCCGCGCCCGCGGCATCGAACCCGGCGTGGTCGTGGGCGAGCACCGCCTGCTCGTCTGCGTCACCGAACTCACCTCCCAGGCCGACATCGACACTCTGGCGGGCGCGCTCGCTGAGGTCACGGCCTCCGATCTCGCTGCGAAGGAGCAGAACCGATGAGCCTCCCCGTCGCCCCCAAGCCCGCGCTGCGCCGTTTCCAACAGGCTCGCTGGGACGAGCCGATCATCTTCGAACTGACCACTCCCGGCGAACGCGGTGTGCTGGTCACGCAGGTCGAGCCCGGCGTGCGCGCGGCGGTGGGGGATGTGGTCGCCGCGCTGCCGTCCTCCCTGCGTCGGGCCGCGAAGCCGAAGCTCCCCGAGATGGGCCAGATGCGTGTGCTCAAGCACTACCTGCGCCTGTCGCAGGAGAACCTCGGCGCCGACTTCAACGTCGACATCGGCCAGGGAACGTGCACCATGAAGTACGCGCCGAAGATCAACGACCAACTTGCGAACACGCCGCAGCTCACCGCGATGCACCCTCATCAGGACCCGGCAGACGCGCAGGGCGTGCTCGAGATCGTCTGGCAGCTGGAGCGGATGCTCGCCGAGATCTCCGGCATGGACGAGGTCTCCCTCCACACGCAGGGCGGATCGGCGGCGATCTGGGCGAACATCGCGATGATCCGCGCTTTCCACGAGGCGAACGGAGAGGGCGAGCAGCGCCGCGAAGTCATCACCACGATCTTCAGCCACCCCTCGAACGCGGCGGCCGCGAAGGCCGCCGGGTACGAGGTCATCACCGTGTATCCCGATGCCGAGGGATACCCCTCGCTCGATGCGCTGAAGGCAGCGCTCTCGCCGCGCACCGCGGCCATCATGGTCACCAACCCCGAAGACACCGGCATCTACAATCCGGCGATCCGCGAGTGGGTGGACGCCGCGCACGCCGTGGGCGCCCTCGCCTCTTACGACCAGGCCAACGCCAACGGGATCCTCGGCATCACACGTGCCCGCGACGCCGGGTTCGACGTGTGCCATTTCAACCTGCACAAGACGTTCGGCACTCCGCACGGCAGCGGGGGCCCCGGCTCGGGCGCGAACGCCGTGAGCGCGGCGCTCGCCCCGTTCCTGCCGGGACCGCGAGTGGTGCGTGCGGATGACGGGACGTTCGCGGTGGCCGAGGCGGGCGAGCTGTCGATCGGCGCGGTCGGGCCCTTCTTCGGGGTGATCCCCGCGCTCGTGAAGGCCTACTCGTGGATCATGGCACTGGGGTCGGAGGGCCTGCTGGCCGCCGCCGAGACCGCCGTGCTGAACAACAACTACCTGATGGCGAAGGTGCTCGCGATTCCCGGAGCCTCCGCGCCCTACGCGACCGGGCGTCGGCGGATCGAGCAGGTGCGCTACTCGTGGGAGGAGCTCTCCCGGGAGACCGGGATCTCATCCGAGGAGATCGGTGTGCGCATGACCGACTTCGGCATGCACTACTGGACCAGCCACCACCCCTACGTGGTGCCCCAGCCGTTCACGCTCGAACCGACGGAGTCTTACTCCCTCGCCGAGCTCGACGAGTATGCGGCGACCCTCGCCGAAGTCGCACGCGAGGCACGGGAGACCCCCGAGGTGGTGCGCACCGCCCCGCACAACCAGACCGTGCACCACACGCACCACGACGATCTGGACGACCCCGACCGCTGGGCGGTCACGTGGCGCGCGTATCAGCGGAAGTACTTCCCCGCGGAGTCCGACGCGTCGTGATCGGACTCGTCGTCAATCCTGTCGCCGGAGTCGGTGGGCCCGCGGGCCTCGCCGGCTCCGACGGTGCGGACGTGCAGCACCTCGCCCTCGCGCGCGGTGCCCGCTCCCGCGTGCAGGAGCGGGCGGCCCTGGCTCTGACGGAACTCGCCGCACGGCATCCAGGACTCGTGGTCGCGACCGCAGACGGAGCGATGGGAGCCGATGCCGTCCGTGCGGCGGGGCTCGTGCCCCGGGTGGTGTGGGCTCCCGGTCGCGCGACAGCCGGTGCCGACACGACCGCCGCTGCCGACACGACCGCCGCGGTGGGCGCGCTCGCCGCCGCCGGTGCTGACCTGATCCTCGTGGTCGGTGGGGACGGGACCCTGCGGGACGCGTGCGCCGGGCTCGATGCGGCCGCCTCCTTCGACTCGATGCAGGACGACACGCCAGATGCAGGACGATCCGCCGGTGAAGGCTCCGACATCTGGCGTGTCGTCCTGCAAGTGGAGTCGGGTGCGGGGGAGGCCGGGGCTGCGGGGGCGGCGGCTGCGGGTGCGGCGGCGGCGGGTGCGGTGGCGGCGGGTGCGGTGGTGCCCGCCGTGCTCGGGGTTCCGGCGGGCGTGAAGATGTACTCGCCCGTGTTCGCGGTCAGCCCGCGGGCGGCCGGGGCGATCGCGGCCGACTGGATCGACCGGGACGGACTTCCCACCGACGACCGCGAAGTGCTCGACATCGACGAGGCAGCGATGCGGCAGGCTCGTGTCGACCCGACGCTGTACGGGATGCTCCGGGTGCCCTACCGCGCCGGACGGACGCAGGCACGGAAGGCCGCGACGCCGGTCACCGAGGCCGCCGCCGTCGAAGCCGCCGCGCGGGGAGCCGTGGCGCGCATGCTCCCGGGCGTCCGCTATCTGCTCGGACCCGGCGGCACGACGGCCGAGATCGCGAGGCAGCTCGGCGTCGAAGGATCCCCCCTCGGTGTCGACGTCGTCCTCGACGGTGCCGTGCGCGTGCGGGGAGCCAGCGAGCAGGAGCTCCTCGCCCAGATCGCGCAGGGCCCGGCCCAGGCCGTGATCACCGTGATCGGCGGCCAGGGGTTCCTGCTCGGGCGGGGCAACCAGCAGCTCTCGGCCGCGGTCCTGCGCGCCATCGGCCCCGATCCGCTCCTGGTCGTCGCACCGGAGCAGAAGCTCATCGACCTGCACGGCCGGCCCCTTCTCGTCGACACCGGCGACCCTGATCTGGATGCGAGACTCGCCGGACACGTGCGCATCATCACCGGTGTCGGCACCCGCAGCCTCTACGCCGTGACTGCCCCCGAACTGACCCCCGCCTGACCGATCCGGCGGAACGAACCCGAAAGGACACCCCATGCGTCTCGAGAACAAGAAGGCCATCGTCACCGGTGGCGCCGGAGGCATCGGTCGTGCCACGTCGCTCGCGCTTGCCGCGGAGGGCGCTGCCGTCGCCGTCGTCGACCTGAACGCGGAGGCGGCCGAAGGCGTCGCCGCGGAGATCCGTGCGGCGGGTGGCTCGGCCATCGCGATCGCCGCCGACGTCGCGAGCGAGGCCGACATCGAGCGGGTCATCGCCACCGCGGTGGCCGAGCTGGGCGGCGTGAACGTCGTCTTCAACAATGCGGGCATCATCCGCCGCACCACGGCCGTGGAGACGACCGTCGAGGAGTGGGACCGGGTGTTCGGTGTGAACGTGCGGTCGATCTTCCTGATGTGCAAGCACATCGTGCCGATCATGGAAGCGGCCGGAGGCGGCTCGATCATCAACACGGGATCGGGGTGGGGCCTCAAGGGCGGAGGCCAGGCGATCTCGTACTGCGCGTCGAAGGGCGCCGTGGTGAACATGACCCGCGCGCTCGCGATCGACCACGGGCCCGCCGGCATCCGCGTGAACTCCGTCAATCCCGGAGACGTGAACACCGGGATGCTGCGCGACGAGGCGCGTCAGCTCGCGCAGGACACGAACGCCTTCCTCGCCGAGGCCGCCGACCGCCCGCTGCGCCGGATGGGAGAGCCGAGCGAGGTCGCACAGGCCGTGGTGTGGCTCGCGAGCGACGACTCCTCGTACGTCACCGGATCGGCCCTGGTGGTGGACGGCGGCGGCATCGCCTGAGCGAGGGGTGGGGCGGGGAAACTCGCGTAAAATCGGGATGGTGACCGACGCGAACCCTGAACTCGGCGCCGGCATCGACCCGGACGACCTCGCCACGACGCTGCGCGTGCTCGCCGAACTGCACACGATCGACAACGAGCACCCGGACTTCGTCGCGGTGCGCCACGCGACCGCGGCCATGTTCAAGGCCGTCAAGCGCGTGCGTCGCAAGGAGATCCGCGACGCGATCGCCGAGGCCGACAAGGCCGTGGTCGCCCGCACCGCCACCGGTGCCCCCGACCGCATCGACGACGAGACCCGGGGTCACGACCTCGCCACCAGCGTCGTGGACGCCCCGATCGCGGGCGAGCTCCTCAAGCCGCGCAACTGCTACATCTGCAAGCAGCCGTACACGCAGGTCGACGCGTTCTATCACCAGCTCTGCCCCGACTGCGCCCGCTTCAGCCACGGCAAGCGCAACGCCCGCACCGACCTCACCGGCAAGCGCGCCCTGCTCACGGGCGGCCGCGCCAAGATCGGCATGCACATCGCGCTTCGTCTGCTCCGAGACGGGGCGCACACCACGATCACGACGCGTTTCCCGCGCGACGCCGTGCGCCGGTTCTCCGCGCTGCCCGATTCCGCCGACTGGCTGCACCGTCTGAGGGTGGTGGGCATCGACCTGCGTGACCCGGCACAGGTCATCGGGCTCGCGGACTCGGTCGCCGCTCAGGGGCCGCTCGACATCCTGATCAACAACGCCGCCCAGACCGTACGGCGCTCGCCGGGGGCGTACTCGCTGCTCGCGGATGCCGAGCTGCAGCCGCTCCCCGACGGACCGCTGCCCGAGATGGAGACTTTCGGGCACACGGTCGATCCGCATCCGCAGGCGCTGCAGGCCTCGGTCGACTCGCATCCGCTGCTGTCGGTGGCGGCGCTCGGCGGCACCGTCGCGGAGCAGGGTGGCCAGGCGCTCACGGCCGAAGACCTGGCTCGCCTCGCGATGGCCCCCGGGTCCTCCTCCCTCGAGAAGCACGCGGACGGCACCGCGATCGACGCCGGCGGGCTCGTGCCCGATGTGAACCGCGTCAACAGCTGGGTGCAGTCGATCGAGCAGGTCGACCCGCTCGAGATGCTCGAGGTGCAGCTCGCGAACACGACCGCCCCGTTCCTGCTGATCAGCCGGCTGCGGGCCTCCATGGCCGCCTCCGAGGCGCGCCGCACCTACGTCGTGAACGTCTCGGCGATGGAGGGGCAGTTCTCCCGTCGCTACAAGGGTCCCGGTCACCCGCACACGAACATGGCCAAGGCCGCACTCAACATGCTCACCCGCACCAGCGCCGGCGAGATGCTCGAGAAGGACGGCATCCTGATGACCGCGGTCGACACGGGCTGGATCACCGATGAGCGCCCGCACTACACGAAGGTCCGGCTGGCGGAAGAGGGCTTCCACGCGCCGCTCGATCTGGTCGACGGTGCCGCACGCGTCTACGATCCGATCGTGCGCGGCGAGGCCGGGGAGGACATCCACGGCGTGTTCCTGAAGGACTACGAGCCCAGCCCCTGGTGAAGCCGCGGGTCAGAGCGCGTCGAGAGCGGCACGCGCCGTCCCTTCATCGGTGATCAGGGTGGTGACGAGTCCGGATCGCAGGGCGGCGAGCACGGCGCGCTGCTTGCCCGCACCCCCGCCGAGGGCGATGCGCGTCGGGGTGCGCTCCAGCTGCGCGGTGGTGATCCCGATCAGGCGTCGGTGGAGGCCGTCGACCTCGTTGCCGTCGGTGTCGAGCAGGGTCGTGCCCAGTTCGGCGACCACCCCTCGGCGCAGGAGAGGAGCGAGTTCGTCGAGTTCGTCGAGCTGGGAAGCCAGCAGTGAGCTGCCCGGCCAGCCACCGACCGTGAGCGCTGCCATGTCGATGTGGTCGATGCGCGCCAGGGCCTGTTGCACGGCGGGCTCCCGGGTCACCGCCTCCCACGAGCGGGCACTCCGGGTGACGAACGAGGCGGGGAGGGCGAACATCCTCCCCTTGGCGACGCCGCTGAGCTGACTGATCGCTTCGAGGTGCGTCCCCGCGTCGACCGAGGCGAAGCCGGTGAGCTGGACCACGTCGCAGGTGGCCACCTCCCGGATGCGGTCGCACGTGTCGAGGATCGTCCGCCCGGGGCCGAGACCCACGATGGCGTCTTCGCCGATGGTCTCGCTCAGGAAGCGTGCACCGATGCTCGCGATCGTCGTGCGGGTGCGTGTCTCGTCGTTCGAGGGGGTGAGGGCCACGAACGCCGATTCGAGACCGTAGGCGCGGCTGAGTGCTTTCGAGAGCTCGGGGGCGATGGGCTCCGGCAGGCGGGTGCGGACCTCGACGAGACCGTCCTCGCGCGCTCGCCGGATCATCCGCCCCACGAGGAATCGCGAGATGCCGAGTTCTTCGGCGATCTCGATGGTCGATCGTCCGTGCTGGAGATTCTGGACGGCAGCGTACGCATACTGCACAGATTCGGTTGTTGAAAGAGTTGTGCACATATGAGCACTCTAGTGACTCACATGAGGACATTCCCTGTACTCTCGAACGCAAGTCACACGGAACCCGTCGCAGTTCGAAGGAGTATCGATGAACAACAGCCGAAAGCGTGCGCGCGCCCACAGCATCACCGCCGCCGTCGTCGTCCTCACCACCGCCGGCCTCCTGGCCGGCTGCGCGCCGAGCGACAGCACGACGTCCTCGACCGACGTCTCGTCGTTCGACTGGAAGAACTACAGCGGCGAGAAGCTGAGCATCCTCATGAGCGAGCATCCCCTCTCCGACGCCGTCCTCGACCACGTGTCCGACTTCGAGGAGAAGACCGGCATCGACGTCGACATCGAGACGCTGACCGAGTCCGACTACATGGTGAAGATCCTCACCGAGCTCCAGTCCGGCGCGGCCGGCTACGACGTCTTCATGACGTCCCAGCCGATGAACTACCAGTACGCCGCGGCCGGCTGGATGGAAGACCTGCAGCCGTGGGTCGACGACGACACGCAGACAGCTCCGGACTACGACTTCGACGACTTCTTCCCCTCGCTCATCGAAGCGGAGCGGTGGGACACCACGGAGTTCGACGGTGCGGGCGAAGGAGGTCTCTGGGCGATTCCCGCGAACGAGGAAGGCTACGCCCTCTTCTATCGAAAGGACATCCTCGAGGCCAACGGCGTCGCGGTGCCACAGACGATCGACGAGCTCATCGCCGCCGCGCAGAAGCTCGACGGCACCGAATTCGACGGCAAGACCATCTCCGGGTTCGTCAGTCGCGGCGACAAGACCTACCCCACCCTGAACCCGTTCTCCACGTTCGCCGGGGCCTACGGCGTCCAGGACATCACCGACGGCAAAGCCACCGTGAACTCGAAGGCGGGCAACGCGGCCGTCACCAAGTGGATCGAACTCATGCGCACCGCGCCGGACGCGGCGAGCACCTACACGTGGTACGAGGCGCAGCAGGACTTCCTCGCCGGGAACTCCGCGTTCTACATCGACGCCGACCACATGGCCCCCGACTTCGAGAAGGAGGGCAGCGGGATCGCGGGCAAGGTCGGCTACGCGCTGCCGCCCGAGGGGCCGAAGGGGCGTTCGTCGAGCATGTGGGTCTGGTCGCTCGGCATGAACGCGGCGTCCACGCACAAGGGCGCTGCCTGGCAGTTCATCCAGTGGGTGACGTCGAAGGAGCTACTGACGGATTCCATCGCGAACGGCAACCTCAACCCGACGCGCGTCTCCGTCGCCGAGAGCCCTGAACTCTCGGCCGCGACCGAAGGCTGGGGGGACTACAACGAGGTCTGGAAGAAGACCCTGACCGACTATGCGGAGTGGCCGTACGCGCCGTCTGCGAGCTGGACGACGGTCGGCGACATCTGGGCGACCGCGATCCAGTCGGCGCTGCTCGACAAGGCATCTGTGAAAGACGCTCTGGATGACGCGGCAACGAAGATCGACGCGGCGATCGAGTGACCTCGGCGGACCGGAGATGACGATCGGAGTGGACAGAGAGTCATGAAGCCCAAACCTCATTTGCCGTACCTGCTCGTCCTGCCGGCACTCGCTGTTCTCGTGGCGGTGCTCTACCCCTTCCTCACCGGTGTCTGGTGGTCGTTCACGTCCTACCGACTGAACCGGGGTGCGCCGACATTCAACGGTGGCGCGAACTACCTCAATCTGTTCGTCACCGGGGAGGGGCTGCACGCGATCGGCATCACGCTGCTGTACGCCGTCGTCGTCGTGAGCGTGGAGTGCGTTCTCGGCATCGGACTCGCGATGCTGCTGAACTACGGTCCGTACGGCAGCACGTTCCGCCTGCTGATCGTCCTGCCGCTCCTGCTGCCCCCGGTGATCGCCGCGCTGATGTGGAAGGTGATGCTGACCGAGAACGGTGTCGTGAACTGGCTTCTCGAAGCCGTCGGCCAGCCCGGACTGCTCTGGCTCAACGGCCTCGACAGCGCCCTGTGGTCGGTGATGATCATCGACATCTGGATCTTCACCCCGTTCGTCGTGCTCCTCGCACAGGCCGGCCTCCGCAGCGTTCCGCAGGAGCTTCGCGAGGCCTCAGCGGTCGACGGTGCGGGTCCGGTCCGGAACTTCTTCTCCATCACGCTGCCGATGCTGGTGCCCGTGCTCATCGTGATCATCGCGTTCCGCGGCATCGACTCCTTGAAGATGTTCGACATCATCTACACGACGACCAAGGGCGGGCCCGTGGACGCGACGACCAACCTCCATGTGCTCGCCTACCTGGACGGCATCCGCAACATGAACTTCGGCGCGGCGATGGCGGCCCTCGTGGTGCTGTGGGTGCTGTGCAACCTGCTGTCGTCCGTGCTGCTCCGGGCGCGTCGGGCGGAGGCGGGAGCATGAACGTCTCTCCGAGCGGTTCCGTCGCCCGGTCCCGTCGTCGCAAGAAGCTCCTGCGGCACGGTGCGGTGATCGCGTCGCTGAGCGTGTGGAGCGTCTTCGCGCTCGCGCCCCTCGTGTGGATCGTGATGATGTCGTTTAAGAAGGCCGAAGACATCGTCGCCTACCCGCCCACCTTCGTCTTCACTCCGACGTTGACGAACTACGTCGAGGTGCTGAGCAGTGCGAAGTTCATGGCCCCGTTCGTGAACTCGCTCATCGTGACGGTGGGGTCGCTGCTCGTGACGGTCGTGATCGGCCTTCCGACCGCGTACGCACTCGCGCGCTTCTCGTTCCGGGGACGCGAGAACATCGCGTTCGGGATCCTGTCCCTGCGATTCGCTCCCGAATTGCTGATCATCCTGCCGCTGTATCTGCTGTTCCAGAAGACGGGCCTGTACGACTCTCATCTGGGGTTGATCCTGGCGTATCAACTCGTCACGCTGCCCATGCTGGTGTGGATGCTCCGCTCCTTCATCGAGGATCTGCCCGGCGAGCTGGAAGAAGCGGTGGCCATGGATGGGGGCACGCGCTGGACCGCTTTCCGTCACGTGCTCCTGCGACTGATCGCACCGGGCCTCGGCGCGAGTCTGATGCTCTCTTTCGTCTGGGCGTGGAACAGCTACACGCTGCCGCTGGTGCTGGCGGGGAAGAACACGCAGGTCATCACGACCGGGATCCAGCAGTACATCTCCGCGCAATCCATCGACTGGGGACCCATGGCAGCGGCCACGGTCGTCTCCCTCATCCCCGGGATTCTCTTCGCGGTGTTCTCACTGCGCTGGATCGTCGGCGGTCTCACCGCCGGCACTGTCAAAGGCTGAAAGCCCGCACGACCGAAAGGTGCCACCCATGTCCGTTCCTTCCACCATGTACGCCAGCGTGCTCACCGGGCCGAAGCGCGTAGAGCTCGAGAGTCGCCCGGTCCCCTCCCCGGGTGCGGGCGGCGTCCTCATCAAGGTCACCGCGGTCGGCGTCTGCGGCTCGGACACCCACTTCTTCGAATCGGGTGCCGTCGGAGACATCGTCGTCCGGGACCATGTCGTGCTCGGGCACGAGACCGCGGGGGAGATCGTCGCCGTGGGTGCGGGCGTCGATGCGAGCCGCGTGGGGACGCGGGTCGCTGTGGAGCCGCAGACGCCGTGTCGCGCCTGCCGCTTCTGCAAGCGCGGCGCCTATCACCTGTGCCCGAGCATCCGCTTCTTCGGCGCCTGGCCGGTCGACGGCTCCTTCGCGGAGTTCGTGATCGTCGACGCCGACTTCGCGCACGAGATCCCCTCGGCCATGACCGACGAGCAGGCCGCGCTCGCCGAACCCGTCTCGGTGGCGATCCACGCGGCCCGTCGTGCAGGTGTCACGGCGGGCGCGAGGGTGCTCATCACCGGCGCCGGCCCGATCGGGGTCCTGACCGCGCAGGTCGCGAAGGCGTTCGGTGCCGTCGAGGTCGTCATCAGCGATCCGATTGCGAAACGGCGGGACTTCGCCCGCGCACGAGGGGCGGACGAGGTCATCGACTCCGCGGGCGACGGGCTCGCTCGCTTCGACCAGTACTTCGACATCTACATCGATGCATCGGGCAGCGCCCAGGCGATCCGTGCCGCGCTGCCGACGATCGTCCGTGGAGGCATCGCGGTCCTCGTCGGCATGGGTGGTAATCAGCTCGACGTTCCTGTCGCGATGCTGCAGCACCGAGAGATCACGCTCACCGGTACCTTCCGGTACGTCAACACATGGCCGACGGCGATCGACCTGATCTCCCGTGGCATCGTCGACACCTCGGGGATCGTGACCGGACGATACGGCTTGGACGGCGTCGAGGATGCACTGATGAAGGCGAAGACGGATCCGGAAGCGATCAAGACCATGATCATCCCCGCTCTCACCGTCTCCGACGCCCGGACGGGCTGAGCGACAGCGAGGAGCGACGCCCTCGCCGGGGTGGCGGATACGAATTCAGTGGGCGCGAGTGGCGAGGTTCGCGGAGGCCCATCGGCCGAGCTGGTCCAGGATCGGCAGGAGCCCCTCGCCACTTGGCGTGAGCGCATAGGAGACGGTGATCGGCGGGCCCGCGTCGACCGTGCGCGCGATGAGTCCGGCATCGGAGAGTTCAGCGAGCCGATCGGAGAGCACGGTGTCGCTGATGCCGGCGACGGCGCGGCGCAGGGCGACGAACGTGGACGGCCCACCGCCGAGTGACGACACGATCATGCCGTTCCACCTTTTCCCGAGCACGCTGAACGCCAGTGTGACGGCGACGTCGCACACCTGACGTTCTTCGTCGACCTCGGCCATTCCCCCATCCTACCCGTGCTACGTTAAGCAGTGTCGCTAAGAAAAACATAGCGACTACGAAAACGAGAGGTAGGCCATGTCCCTGTTCCGCCTGGATGCCAGCATCCTTCCCACGTCGTCCGCCAGCCGGGCGCTCGCCGACCTCGTCGAGGCCGAGTGGACCGCGTCCCACCCCGACTCGATCGTCACCCGCCGCGACCTGGCAAGTGACCCGGTGCCGGCGACCGCGTGGGCGGACGCCGTGACCGGTGGATTCGTCGACGAGGCGCAGCGCACCCCCGCGCAGCGCGACGCCCGCGCGCTCGCTTCGACATTCGCCGACGAGTTGATCGGTGCAGACGCGCTTCTGTTCGCGGTGCCGCTGTACAACTACGGCGTCTCGCAGCACTTCAAGACGTGGTTCGACCTGTCCTACACCGATTCACGCATCGACCCGACCGGCACCGCGCTCAACGGCAAGCCTGCGACGCTCGTCACCGTGCTCGGCGGCAACTACTCGCCCGGCTCGCCGAAGGAGGGCTGGGACCACTCCACCGGCTGGCTGCGCCGCGTGCTCGAAGACGCCTGGGGCCTCGATCTGCGCGTGGTGCAGCGTCCGTTCACGCTGGTCGGCGTGAATCCGGCGCTCGACGCCTTCGCTGACACTGCGCGCGAGCTCAAGGAGAACGCCGAGTCCGACGCCCGCATCTACGGACGCGAGCTCGCCGCGACGCGCGACCCTCGCGTGGCCTGAGCCGAGCGGTCTTCAATGCCATGGAGGCAGATTCCATTGAACGGGCGCGATTGGCAATTGAAGAAAGAAAGTGCGAAGACCTTCGTGGGATACGTCTGTCCTACCCGTCTCGATCACGAGGGTCTTCACACTTTGTGATGTCTTTCGGAGGCGGATTAGCTCACAGAAATTTCATACGGGAAGCCTGCATCGCACGCCTTAAAAGTGACCTTGCCGCCTGACGCGCCAAAGGGAATCGTCTTCTTGTTGACCGTGTTCCAGAGGTCGGTCGAACACTTCCATTTGATGGTCGTCTGGCCCACGCATGTAGCGGTGAGGCTGCCGTTGCTGTGTGTGATCTTCGAACAGGTTCCCGCGTAGGCGGGGGATCCGCCTCCCACGAGGAGTCCGAGCGCGAGTGCGACACCAGCGCTAATACCGAGGATCTTCTTAGACTTTTTCATTGCATTCTCCGGTCTTCTTCGTTGCGCGGCCCTTCTTAGTTCTCCCCGGACCGCGGTCACAATATACACAGCGGCGGAACTGAGGGCGGACCGACATCCGGTCGTCTTGCAGATTCTCGCCCGCTGGATGGGGCGATACAGCGCCAATGAATAGTCAGGCTAATGACTCGGGGTATGGATGCGGCAGCCACACCGTCACGTTCAGGCCGCCGTCCGTGCGAGGCGTGAGCACCAGAGTCCCGCCGTGGGCCTGCGTGATGCGGTCGACGATCGCGAGGCCGAGCCCGGCACCGGCATGGTCGTCTCCGCGCGTGCGGTCGGCGCCGCGCTGGAACGGCTCGACGAGGGTGGCCACGCGGTGCGCCGGCAGCGCCTCGCCGGTGTTCTCGACGACCAGTGCGACAGCGTGGGGCATCGCGTGCGTGCGCACGGCGACAGCTCCGCCGGACGGCAGGTTGTGCACGATCGCGTTGAGAACGAGGTTCGTCACCAGTTGCGGCAGGAGGGCGGTGGAGCCGAGCACCGGGGCCGGGACACCACCCACCTCCATGGCGACGCCACGACGATCCGCGAGCGGCACGAGCGCTTCCACCGCGCCCTCCGCGAGGAGCGAGAGGTCGACGATCTCTCGGGGGAACGTCCGCTGATCCGCGCGGCTGAGCAGCAGGAGCGCCTCGGTCAGGTCGATCGCGCGAGTGTTGACCTCCTGCAGACGAGAGATCAGTGCATCGACGTCGCGGTCGGGATCGTCGCGGGCTACCTCGAGAAGGGTCTGAGATATCGCCAACGGAGTCCGCAGCTCGTGCGAGGCGTTCGCGGCGAACCGCTGCTGCTCGGCCACGTGGGCCTCGAGCTGTTCGAGCATCGAATCGAAGACGTCAGCTAGGCCGCGAAACTCATCGCCGGGGCCGGGGAGCATGATTCGGTGTGAAAGCGATCCCTGCGCTGCTAGCCGCGCTGCGTCGCCGATACGCCCCAACGGTGCCAGCATGCGTCCGGCGAGGATCCAGCCTCCGGCTAGCCCGATCACGAACAGGACAAGCATTGCTATCGCAGCGACAGGAACGAATACCCTCATGAGGTCGCTGCGGTTGGGAAATACTTCTACGGTGTCCGGCACATACCGCAACAGGTAGAAGACCACCGCTCCCAACAGCAGGATGCCCGACACCACGACGATCCCCGCATAACTCAGCGTGAGCTTGAGCCGGGCACTCATCCCGCGCCGCCTAGGCATCGGCGTCCGTCCCGATCCGGTATCCGACGCCGGGCACTGTCAAGATCAGCCACGGCTCACCCAAACGTTTGCGCAGCGAGGACACGGTGATGCGCACCGCGTTGGTGAACGGGTCGGCATTCTCGTCCCAGGCGCGCTCCAGCAGCTGCTCGGCGCTGACCACCCCTCCCTCGGCGTCGACGAGCACCTCCAGCACGGCGAACTGCTTGCGGGTGAGGGCGACGTAGCGGTCGTCGCGGTACACCTCGCGACGGAACGGATCCAGGCGCAGCCCCGCGACCTCGAGCACGGGCGGCCGGGATCGTTGTCTGCGTCGGTCCAGGGCACGCAGACGCAGCACGAGCTCGCGCAGCTCGAAGGGCTTGGTCAGGTAGTCGTCGGCACCGATCTCGAATCCGGTGGCCTTGTCGTCGAGACGGTCGGCCGCCGTGAGCATCAGGATCGGGATGCCGGTGCCGGAGGCCACGATCCACCGCGCGATGTCGTCGCCGGACGCGCCCGGAACGTCGCGATCGAGCACGGCGATGTCGTAGGAGTTGATGCTCAGAAGCTCCAGCGCGGTGTCGCCGTCGTTCGCGATGTCGGCCGCGATCGCCTCCAGGCGCAGCCCATCCCGCACCGCCTCGGCGAGGTAGGGCTCGTCCTCGACGATCAGTACACGCATGGCTGCGATCCTACGCAGTGGGGCATATCGGGAGCATATGGAAAAGCGCATACGTCCTCGCAACGCGCGTCCTCCTTCACTGGGAGCATGAACACCCGCACCACCTCCCTCACACCGCGAGCCCGCCGTCGCCGGACCGCTTCGGTCCTCATCGGCCTCGCGCTGGCCGTGATCGTCGCCTTCGTCGTCCAGCAGTCGCTGTCCGCGGCCTTCGCCGATGCCGAGCGCACCGGTCCGCTGCCCTCTTCCACGCCCCGGCCGAGTGGGCAGAGCGAAGGGTCGGTCATCGCCCCGAGCGAGGCCGACGGGGTGATCCGCGACGGCGACCAGCCGACCGTCTTCGACGTCGATCGGGTCGCCGTGGGCAACCTCGACGCGTCGCTGCTCGCGGCGCTGCAGCGTGCCGCATCGGATGCGGAGGCCGACGGGGTCACGTTCCGGGTGAACAGTGGATGGCGCACCCCCGCGCTGCAGGAACGGATGCTGCAGGACGCGATCGCGCAGTACGGCTCCGAGGCGGAAGCGCGGCGATGGGTGGCGACTCCGGAGACATCGGAGCATGTGACCGGCGACGCCGTCGACCTCGGTCCGCTGCCCGCCTTGGACTGGCTCGTCCAGCGGGGATGGCGCTACGGGCTCTGCCAGATCTACGCCAATGAGTCGTGGCACTACGAGCTGCGTCCGGAGGCGGTCGACCAGGGCTGCCCCGAGATGCTGCCCGACCCCACCGCCGACCCGAGGACGAAGCGATGACCACCCTCCTGCCCGCCCCGCGGGTGACTCTCTCCCGCCTTCATGCCCCGACGCTGCAGACCATCCCGGAGGCCGTCGCCGAGAACGTACGGCGGGTGCGGGCCACGTGCTCCGCGCGCATCATGGCCGTGGTGAAGGCCGACGGCTACGGGCACGGCGCCGTCACGGTCGCCGAGGCCGCGGTCGCCGCCGGCGCCGAATGGCTCGGGGTCACCGATGTCGCCGACGCCGTCGCCCTGCGTGATGCCGGGCTCACCGTGCCGATCCTCTCGTGGCTGAACCCCTCGGGGGCCGATGCGGAGACGGCCGCGGCGCTTCGCATCGACGTCGCGGTCGGCTCTGTGGAGGAGTTGCGCCAGTTGATCGCCGACGCCGTGGATCCGGTCCGCGTGCACCTGCACCTCGATACGGGGATGGCCCGGGGCGGGTGTCCGCTCGACGATTGGGAGGAGCTGTTCCGCACCGCACGCGCGGGGCGGGGCAGGGTCGAGGTGGTGGGTGTGATGGGACATCTGCCTCGTGCCGACGAAGCCGACCCCCGGGCGAACGCGGCGGCCGTGCTGCGCTTTCGGCAGGGCAGGGACGCCGTGCTCCGGGCCGGCTTCGGGCCGGTGCTCGTGCATCTCGCGGCGACGTCCGGCGCGCTCACCGATCCGGGGACGCACTTCGACATGGTGCGGATCGGTGCGGGGCTGGTGGGTATCGACCCCTCCGGGGCGACGGCGCTGGCCGGTGCCGCGCGGTGGACCGCCCCGGTCGTGCACAGCGCGCTCGTCCCGGCCGGGACGGCGGTGGGCTACGGGGGCGCGCACATCACGGAACGGGAGACGCACCTGAGCGTCGTGGGCGTCGGATACGCGGACGGGATCCCGCGGGAGCTCGCGGCGGAGGCGGCCGTGGCGATCGACGGGGCCCGGTATCCGGTCGTGGGGAGGGTGTCGATGGATCAGATCGTGATCGATACCGGCGCCGTGGCGGTTCCGCGCGGCGCGGTCGCCACGGTGTTCGGACCCGAGGGGGGAGTCGTGCCGTCGGTGCAGGAGTGGGCGCGGTGGGCGGACAGCATCCCGCACACCGTCGTCACCGGCATCGGAGCACGAGTGCAGAGGAGTGTGGCATGACCACGAGGGTCCTGGTCATCGGTGGGGGGCAGAACGCCGAGCACGAGGTGTCGCTGGCCTCCGCGGCCGCGGTCGCCGCCGCGCTGCGCATGGGCGATCACGAAGTCACAAGTGCGACGATCGATCGGGAGGGGGTGTGGAGGGCAGACGGCATCCCGACCGGGGTCTCGGCGGCGGAGTCGCTGGCGCTCGCGCTTCCCCTGCTCGCCCGCGCCGACGTGGTCTTCCCGGCGGTGCACGGCGCGCTCGGGGAGGATGGCGCGCTCGCGGCGCTGTGCGCACTCGCCGGAGTGCGCGTGGTCGGGTCGGGCCTGCGGGCGGGCGCGATCGGCATGGACAAGTGGACCACCAAGCTGGTCGCGGAAGCAGTGGGCCTCGGTACCGCCCGCGGTCGTCTGGTCGCCGCCGAGGATATCGGGGACGTGGAGTTCGAGGGCGAGGTCGTCGTCAAGCCGGTGTCGGCCGGATCCAGCCACGGCGTGAGTCTGGTGAGCGAGGAGGGTGGGCTGCTCGCGGCGCTGCGGGAGGCGGCGCGCTTCGACCGGCGGATCCTGGTCGAGGAGGTCGTGCGGGCACGCGAGATCGACGTGGCGGTGCTGCGCGAGAAGGGGGGTATCCGCTGGGCGGCCCCGCCCCTGGAGATCCACGCGACCGGGCTCTTCGACACCGCCACGAAGTACGACGGCAGCGCGCGGTTCACGGTCCCGGCTCAGCTCGACGCGGCCGAGGTGGCGGCGCTCAAGCGGGCGGCGATCGCGGTCTTCGACGCCCTCGGCTGTGACGGGGTCGCACGGATGGACTTCTTCCTCACCGATCGGGGTCCGCTGCTGAACGAGGTCAACACCATGCCGGGGCTGACGGCCGCCTCGCAGGTGCCGCGGATGTTCGCGGCGGCGGGCGTGACCTACGTCGACCTGGTGGCGCGGCTCGTGCGTGCGGCGTCGTGACCGGCGCGCGTGCGCCGCGGGTCGGTTGGCCGGATGTCGCGAAGGGCATCTGCATCATCCTCGTGGTGCTGTGGCACGTGGTGACGAAGGTCGCGGTCGAGATGCCCGGCGCGGGACCCGTGACAAACGTCTGGGTGATGCTGAACGCGCAGCTGCTCCCGCTGCGGATCCCGCTGTTCTTCCTGGTATCCGGGGTGTTCGCCGCCCGGGCGGTGCTCGACGTGGGCGCACGCTCCTGGCGTCGTCGAGCGGGGCGCCTCGCCCTGCTCTACGTCGTGTGGGTGCTCATCCAGACGTTCGTGCTCGCCCTGACGCCCGACTTCGACACGGCACGGGCGAACGACGGATGGGAATTGCTCGCGCAGCTGACCCTCAGCCCGACGAACCTCTGGTACCTGCTCGCGCTCGCGGTCTACCTGACGATCGGTCGGCTCACGCGCGGCCTCCCGACGGCCGTCGTGCTGTCGGTGGCCTTCGTGATCGCGGCGGTCGCCGGTGCCGGGGTCATCCCCGACCTCGGCAACCTCTGGCAGTTGGTGCAGAACCTGTTTTTCTTCCTCCTCGGGCTTCGGGGGCGTCCGGTCGTCGAGCGCTTCGCGCAGAGCGTCGGGGTGTGGCGCACGCTCGCGCTCGCCGCCGTCTACGTCGCGGCGCTGGCGCTCGTGGCAGGCCTGACCCTCCGTCTGCTGCCGGGGGTGTGGCCCGCGCTCGCCCTGATCGCCGTGGCGTGCGGGGTGTCGCTCAGCGTGCTCCTGGACCGGCACCTCGAGGTGGTCGCCCGAGCGCTGCGCTGGATCGGCCGGCGGACCCTGCCCATCTACGTGCTGCACATGATGCCCCTCGCCCTGATCGATGCGGGGCTGGATGCTGCGGGCTGGAGGACGACGCCGGTGCTCGAAGCCATCGGCCCTCTCGTGCTGACGGCGTCGGTGATCGCGATCTGTCTGGGAGTACATGCGCTGCTCGTGCGCGGCGGACTCGGCGCGCTGTTCGACCCCCTGCAGGCGATCGACCGCCTGGTGCCGCACCCGCGGCGATGAAGGCCTCGACAATCGGCGGCGGACGGCGGATCCTGGAGTCATGGCGGCCTTCACAGCGGACAGCGCGTTCAGCGGATTCAGCGTCGACGACATCGATGCGGCGAAAGAGTTCTACGGCACGACCCTCGGCCTCGACGTCGAGGTCAACGCGATGGGGTTCCTCGACCTGCGGCTGCCCCGCGGCGGGTCGATCCTCGTCTACGCGAAGCCGAACCACACACCGGCGAGCTTCACGATCCTGAACTTCCCGGTGGCGGATGTCGACGCCGCAGTGGACGAGCTCATCGCGCGCGGGGTGCAGACCAAGATCTACAGCGACGAGGAGTTCCCGTCCGATTCGCGTGGCATCGTGCGCGGCAACGGTCAGGGCCCAGACATCGCGTGGTTCCGCGACCCTGCGGGCAACGTGCTCGCCGTCCTGCAGGCCTGACGACCGGACGCCGCTACAGCCGGTCGACTCCGGTCACCGTGACCACGGCCTGACCGGCGTCGTCGGACTCGGCGAGGTCGATCGTCGCGGTGATGCCCCAGTCGTGGTCGCCGGCGGGATCGTCGAGGATCTGCCGCGCGGTCCAGGTGGTCGGCCCTTCGGTGAGGACCAGCAGCTTCGAACTGCGGGCGTCCGCACCGGTGAGGATCTCGTCGTGGTCGGCGAAGTACCCGTCGAGGGCGTCGGACCAGGCGTCGGCTCCGAAACCGGGGTCGAGCTCGGCGAGCCCGTCGACGTCGTCCCGCGCGGCGAGCTGCACACGGCGGAACAGCTCGTTCCGGACCAGGATGCGGAAAGCGCGGATGTTGCTCGTGAGGCGCTTCGGGGCGGGTGGGACGATCGGTTCGTCGGGCGCGTGAGGATCGAAGCGCCCGTTGTCGACGCCCGCGACCAGTTCCTCCCACTCATCGAGCAGGCTCGAGTCGACCTGGCGGACCAACTCGCCCAGCCACTCGATGAGGTCGCGCAGATCCTCATCCTTGAACTCCTCGGGGATGGTCTGCGAGGCCGCACGGTAGGCATCGGAGAGGTAGCGCAGCACCACGCCCTCGGACCGCGCGATCTTGTAGTACGCGACATATTCCCCGAACGACATGGCTCGCTCGTACATGTCGCGCACCACGGATTTGGGGTGCAGTTCGAAGTCGCGGATCCACGGCTGCGCCGCGCTGAACGTCTCGAACGCGGCTGACAGCAGCTCATCGAGCGGCTTCGGGTAGGTGATCTGCTCGAGCAGCTCCATCCGTTCGTCGTACTCGATGCCCTCGGACTTCATCGCGGCGACCGCCTCGCCGCGGGCCAGGAACTCCTGCTGGCTCAGCACGGCGCGCGGATCGTCGAGCGTCGACTCCACGATCGAGATCATATCGAGAGCGTAGGAGCCGGTGCCCGTGCCCGCGGTCGGGTCGGGGTCGAGCAGCTCGAACGCGGCGAGGGCGAAGGGTGACAGCGGCTGGTTGAGCGCGAAGTTCGGCTGCAGGTCGACCGTGAGCCGGATGTCGCCGTCAGGGGTCTTCTCGACGATGCCCGATTCGCGGAGGGTGCGGTAGATGCCGATGGCCCGGAGCGCCAACTCGCGCTGGCGCTTCCGCGGCTCGTGGTTGTCATATACCAGCGCGCGCATATTGGCGAAGACATCGCCGCCACGGGCGATCACGTTGAGCATCATCGCGCTCGTGATCTGCATGTGCGAGGTCAGTGTCTCCGGCACCGCGTCGATGAGCTTGCGGAACGACGGCTCACCCCACGACACGAAACCGTCCGGGGCCTTCTTGCGGACGATCTTGCGCTTCTTCTTCGGGTCGTCGCCGGCCTTCTTCACGGCCGCGACGTTCTCGCTCTCGTGCTCGGGGGCCTGCGCGACGACCGTGCCCGCGGTGTCGTAGCCCGCACGGCCCGCGCGGCCGGCGATCTGGTGGAACTCGCGGGCGTTGAGCTGCCGCATCCGGGAGCCGTCGAACTTCGTGAGCGCAGTGAGCAGCACGGTCCGGATCGGGACGTTGATGCCGACGCCGAGCGTGTCGGTGCCGCAGATCACGCGCAGCAGTCCGCGCTGGGCGAGCTGCTCGACCAGGCGGCGGTACTTCGGCAGCATCCCCGCGTGGTGCACGCCGATCCCTGCGCGCAGGAAGCGGGAGAGGGTCTTTCCGAACGCGGTCGTGAAACGGAACTGGGCGATCAGCGCCGCGATCTCGTCGCGCTGCTCGCGGGTCGCGACCTTGGTGCTCGACAGCGCCTGGGCCCGCTCCATCGCGGCCGCCTGCGAGAAGTGCACGATGTAGATCGGTGCCTGCCCGGTGCTCAGCAGATCGTCGATCGTCTCGTGGATCGGGGTCGTCTCGTAGAAGAAGTGCAGGGGCACAGGGCGCTCGACGCCGGTGACCGTCGCCGTCTCGCGGCCCGTGCGACGGGTGAGGTCCGCCGCGAGCTCGGTGACATCGCCGAGGGTCGCCGACATCAGGACGAACTGCGCCTGCGGCAGCTCGAGCAGCGGCACCTGCCACGCCCACCCGCGGTCGGGGTCGGCGTAGAAGTGGAACTCGTCCATCACGACCTGGCCGACGTCGGCATCGGCGCCCTGGCGCAGCGAGAGGTTCGCGAGGATCTCGGCCGTGCAGCAGATGATGGGCGCGTCGGCGTTGACCGCGGAGTCGCCCGTGACCATCCCGACGTTCTCGGCCCCGAACACGTCGACCAGCGCGAAGAACTTCTCGCTCACGAGTGCCTTGATCGGTGCCGTGTAGTAGCTGCGCCGTCCGGCGACCAGTGCGCTGAAGTGCGTGCCGATCGCGACGAGCGACTTCCCGGTGCCGGTGGGGGTGGACAGGATCAGGTTGTTGCCGGAGACGATCTCGATGACCGCCTCGTCCTGCGCGGGATACAGCCGGATGCCGGTCGACTCCGCCCATTCGACGAATGCGAGGTAGACGGCGTCCGGGTCCGCGGCGTCCGGAACGATGGCGGGGTCGAGCCGCGGCGAGGAAGTCATGGTCCCTCGATCATCCCATCCGTTCGTCCCGCCCGTTCCGTTCGTCCCGCCGCCCTGCCGCTCGTCCTGCCGCTCGTCCGCCCTTCCTGCCGCCTGTTGTGAAGGAGATCTCGCGATTCGAAGGACTCGTCCGGGGAATCGCTCCTTCGAATCGCGAGTTCTCCTTCGAGTCGCGAGTTCTCCTTCGAGTCGCGAGTTCTCCTTCGAATCGCGAGTTCTCCTTCGAGTCGCGAGTTCTCCTTCGAGTCGCGAGTTCTCCTTCGTTGCGTGGGGGTCAGACTGCGGTCGCTGCGCGCAGCGCGATGCGGATCATGTCTTCGAAGGTCTGCTCGCGCTCCTGCGCGGTCGTCTGCTCGCCGGTGACGATGTGGTCGCTCACGGTGCAGATCGCGAGGGCACGCCGACCGTAGTACGCCGCGAGCGTGTAGAGACCGGCGGCCTCCATCTCGACGCCGAGGATGCCGTGCCGCACGAAGGGTTCCGTGAGCTCAGGTCGGGTGCTGTAGAACTGGTCGCTCGAGAAGAGCTGCCCCACGTGCGCGGTCGACTCGAGGGTCTCGGCCTCACTCGCCTCGACCGCGGCGCGCAACAGGGAGAAGTCGGCCACGGGCGCATAGTCGAGTCCGTGGAAGCGCACCCGGTTGATGCCGGAGTCCGTGCTGGCGCCGTTGGCGATGATGATGTCGCGGATCCGCACATCCTCGGTCAGCGCTCCGCACGAGCCGACCCGCACGATCGTCTGCACGTCGTAGGAGTCGAACAGTTCGTTCGCATAGATCGCCATCGAGGGCTGGCCCATCCCCGAACCCTGGACCGAGACGCGGTGCCCTTCCCAAGTGCCGGTGAAGCCCAGCATTCCGCGCGTCTCGGAGTACAGTTCTGCATCCTCGAGGAACGTCTCGGCGATCCACTTCGCCCGCAGCGGATCGCCGGGGAACAGGACGATGGGGGCGATCTGACCGGGCTCTGCCGCGATGTGGGTGCTCATGACCTCAGCGTATCCAGCGCCCACACGCATCCGTCCGGGCGAACGCGGCTCCTGAAGGAGAACTCGCGGAATGAAGGAGCGGATCCCGGATGCGGACCTTCAGGGCGGGAGTTCTCCTTCAGGATGTGAGTTCTCCTTCACAGCGTGAGTTCGCCTTCAGGGCGTGAGCGCCTCAGCCTCCACAGGATGAGCGCCTCAGCCCCCACACGCGGGGACGCCTCAGCCCTCGCGGCGTCGGACGATCTCGTCGATCCAGAGTGGCGCGAAGGGCGAGGTGCAGCCCGGTGCGGTCGGGTAGTCGGCGAGGACCTGCAGACGCTCGCCGATGTCCCGGGCCCTCGCGCGGTGGTCCGGATGGAAGATGCCGATGTTGGCGAGGGTCTCGTTCATGGCCCACTGCAGCCGTGGCGGTGCATCCTTCAGGTCGCGCTCGATCAGGTCCAGCAGGTGCGGCAGGTCGAGTCCGTCCGCGTCCTTCATCACCCGCACGGTCGTGAGCGACCAGGCGGCGGCGGCCACGGTCGGGTCGGCGTCGTCGAACCAGCGCAGCCGCAGTTCCTCGGCCAGCGGTGTCTTCTTGGCGACGTAGTTCACGAACCAGTCGTTGACCTTCGGCGGGCGGGTCTCGCGCAGCATGGCGTCGAGCTCATCGGCGGTGAAGTCGCGCGGGCGGCAGATCAGCAGGGCCAGCAGCCGTGCCGGGGTCTCGCCGGTCGCCCACAGCTCCTGCGCGAGAGGCTGGTCCGTCTTGATCTTCTTGGCCAACGCGCGCATCCGGCTGAGGTTGATCCCGTGGTCGTCGCCGCGCTTCTCGTTGGCGGCGCGCATCTTCGGATCCTCGAGCGCGGCGAGTTCGTCGAGGGCTTCGGCAACGGTGACGTCGGACATGCCTCCAGGGTAAGCGGCTTTCGAATCGCGTGAATGGTCCGAAGTCGGCGTCGGATGCAACACTTTGCGCGACGAGAAAGGCCGACGGGTCAGTCCTCGTCGAGGAGCTCACCCCTGATCCGGCGCAGATCCTCCATGAGAGAGCCGATCAGGATCCAGTGCTGGGAGGACGGCGGGCGCAGCACGAGCGGGGCGGTGAGCGCGGGGATCGTGGAGGTCAACGTCTCGGGTTCCGGCGATGCCTCGGCGACCTGCACCGCGAGGCGGACGTCGTGCCCGGCCCGCCGCAGCTGCTCGGCGATCGCGACCACGGCCGGCTCCTCGCCGATCGTGTCGTCGTAGTGGTCGAAGTAGGCCCGGGTCATGCCGATCGTCTGGGTCACGATGGGGGACAGCCGCTCGAGGAGCTCCCGCATCTCCCGCAGCTCCGCGCGATGCGTGGAGCGCCGAGGGTTCAGCGTGAGCGATTCCTCTCCGGCGGCGATGGAGGCGTCCGCGGCATCCTTCATCGGCCGCAGCAGGCGTACTTCGAGCATCAGTTCCTGCAGCTGTGCGGGCGTCTGCGGTTCCGGGAGCGCGACGGCGAGTCGGTCGAGGCTCGCGGCGAGTTCGCGCCCGAGGAGGCTGACATCCCGCAGTGCCGGAGCGACCAGCACGGGAGGGACGATGAGGGCGTTCACCACGATGCCGATGGCCACGCCGATCAGCGTCTCCACGATGCGCGCGAACGCGTATTCAGGACTCGACGAGCCCAGCGCCAGCACCAGCATCGCCGAGATCGCGACCTGGTTGCCCGTTCCCGGTGAGGCGCGGAACACCCACGCGACCAGCATCGCCACGACGATCGCGAGCAGCACGATCCAGGTCGGCGAACCGAACAGCAGGCCCAGGGCGACGGCGATCACGACTCCCGCGATCACCCCGATGCTGCGTTCGAGCGCCTTTGACAGCGACTGGTTCACGCTGGGCTGCACGACCAGGAGGGCGGCGATCGCGGCGAAGACGGGCAGCTGCGCGGGGAAGACCCATCCGGCGATGAGCCACGCGGCGATCGTCGCTGCGGCCGACTTCACGACCTGCAGCAGCGGAGAGCGCTGGGAGGCGCGGATCGCGGCGGGGATGCGCATGCCTCCACGGTAGTGCGCGGGCGGCGGGGAGCGGGGTTCCGTCCGTCCGTCGTGCGTGCTTGCATGGGCGCATGGATCAGGACGCGAGGCTGCGCGGCGAGACCACGGCGGTCTGGGCGACCGTGATCTGCTTCGTCCTCGGCACGATCGCCGGCATCCTGATCCTGGGGCCCGCCGCGCGCCCGCTCACGGGCACGGAAGCCCTCGCGATGCCGGCTGCGGTGATCGCGGCGGTGATCGCCGCGGCGGCCTTCCTCACGAGCACGCTGATGCACCGCCGGGGGGAGACGGCGCCCATGCCGCGCTGGCAGGCGGTGGTGTCCGACCTCTCGTCGATCGCCCTGACCGTCGCGTTCGGAGCCGTCACGATGATGGGCGTGCTGTTGACCGCCGAGGTTCTGGCGGCGGGCCTTCAGGGGTTGCAGCTCGCCGCGATCGGGGGTGGGCTCCTGACCGGTGTGGCCTCGGCCGTCGGCGGGCGCTTCGCGTTCGGGGCCGGTGTCGACCTTCGCACGGTCGATCTCGCCGCGCTCCTGTTCGGGTTCCTCGTGATCGGCACGCTCTTCGCCATGGTCACGGCGGCCGATCCGCGATGGTGGGAGCAGAACTTCTCGCAGCTGGGCTCCGGGTCGTGGGCTTTCAACGGAACCCTCCTGGTCGCCGGCCTCCTCGTCGCGACCGTGGGGTCGTACATCGGCCGCGACCTGCACCGCCTCCTCGGCGATGCCGCCCTCCCTCGGCTCGCCGTCGTGGTCGGAGCATGGGCGGCGACGGGCGTCGCGCTCGCCGCGGTCGGGCTGCTGCCGCTGCACCGGGTGCCGCTGCCGCACGACATCGCCGCCTTCGCCACTCTCGTGCTGTTCGCCGTGGCGGCGGCGACCACCGTGGCATCGATCCCCGGGCTGCCGCGCGCTCTGCTGATCACGTCGATCGGGGTGGGCCTCCTCCTCGCGGTCGCGATCGTGCTGTGGATCCCGTTCGGGCTGTACTCGACCACCGCTGTCGAAGCCATCGTCGTCGGGCTCGGACTGCTGTGGATGGCGACCCTCGTGCGCGTGCTCGCGATCCTCACGCCGGACACCTCCCGCCCTTCGGCGCGAACCTCCCTGATGCGCCCCCGGCACGCGTAGTGCCGGCATCCCTAGACACCGGAATCCGAAAGATAGGGCATCTGCCCGATGTCGAGGGGCCCCCTCAGAGCGGACTCTAGGGATACGCAGAACCATCGAGGAGAACCCCATGTACGAGCACCCGTATCTCAGCGAACAGCTCACCCGGCACGACCAGGAGCAGATGGAGCGTGCCGCCGCCCGACGCCTCTTCCTCATCGAGCACGCCGACCAGATCCGGCCGCGTCCGGAGGGAGCCGTCCGACGCATCCTGCGCCGCGCGTTCGGCAGCGCCCGGCAGCGGTCGGCGACGGCGCCCACGTCCGCTCGGTGCGACGCTGCGGCAGCTCCCGCGCAGTGAGCGGCGTCCTCGCGAAGCGCGCGTTGCAGGCCGTGCCGAATGTCGGTCCGGGGTGGGACGATGAATCCATGCCCCTTTCCCCGTCGAGCGCTGCGATGGTCGGCCGCGAGGCCGAGCTGACCGAGGTGCGCCGGTCGTTCGCCGGTGTGCGCGACGGCGTGCCTGCGGCCCTGCTCGTCGAGGGAGAAGCCGGGATCGGCAAGTCGCGTCTGCTGCGCGAGTTCGCCGCCGAGATCGAGCAGACCGCCGACGTGCACGTGGGCTGGTGTCTCGACCTCGGTGCCTCGCGCACGCCGTACGGTCCGTTGACCGGCATCCTGCGCTCGATCGTCACGCGCATGGGCGTCGACCGGGTGCGCGACTCGGTGGGAGTGGGGGCGGAGGCCCTCGGCATGCTGCTCCCCGAACTCGTCGACACCCCGACCGATCGTGACCGCACGAGTCCCGAGCGGCTGAGAGACGCGATCGCCTCCCTCATCGAGGCGGCGGCCGAGCGCGCTCCTCAGGTGCTCGTGGTCGAAGACCTGCACTGGGCGGATGAGTCGACGCTCGCCATCCTCTCCTTCCTGCTGCGGGCGTTGGGTCGCGGCCGCATCCTGTTGCTCCTCAGCTGCCGCAGCGACGACGTGCGGCGCGGCGATGCGGTGAGTCGGTTCATCGGAGAGGCGACGCGCGCACGGCTGCTCGACCGCGTGACCCTTGCCCGGCTCGACGCCGCCGCCGTCCGCGAGCTGGCGGAGCAGATCACCGGCCGCGCGCTCACCGAGAGCGCGCTCGACCGCATGCAGGAGAGGGCGGAGGGCGTCCCCTTCTTCATCGAGGAGATCGCCGGATGCACGAACGGCCCGCTCCCCGATGGGCTCCGTGACCTGCTGCTCGCCCGCTTCGACAGGCTGAGCGACGATGCGCGACACGTCGTGCAGGTCGTCTCCGGGGCCGAGCGTCCGTTGTCGCACCCGCTCATCACGAGTCTCGTCGGCTTGCCGGAGCAGCGGCTCGATGACGCGATCCGCGAGGCGACCCGCAGCGGAATCCTGGTCGTGGGCGACGACGACTATCGCTTCCGCCACGCGCTGCTGCGCGAGGCCGTGCACGACGACCTGCTCCCCGGTGAACGGGCGCGGTTGCACCGTGCCTACGCCGAGGCGCTCGAGGCGCAGTGCGCGGAGTCGGACACCAGCGATGCCGCGGCGCTCGCCTATCACTGGCAACTCGCACAAGACGATCGGAAGGCTCTCATCGCCGCCGCCGATGCCATGCGGCAGGCGAAGGCACAGTATGCGTTCGCGAGCGCGGCCCGCTTCGGTGAGCTGGCGCTGGAGCTGTGGCCGCTCGTGCCCGACGCGGCCGACGCAGCGCGCATCGAGCGCCTGGACCTGCTCCTGGTGCTCGGTTCGATCCTGCGCAACGCCGGTGACGGAGACCGGGCCCTCGCCGTCGCGAACGTCGCCCTCGCCGAGGTCGACCCGAAGACGGTCGACCCGCGGCTGCACGCGCGGCTGCTGCGCAACAAGGCGCTGTACCTGGTCAACCTCGGGCGTCTGGGAGCGATACCGCTCCTGCAGCAGGCTCTGGCCATCGCCGACGAGCACGTGCATGACGACGTCTTCCGCGCCGAGCTCCTCAACCAGCTCGCGAGCAGGCGCATGATCGCGGGCGACCGTGAGGAGGCGATCCGGCTCGCGGACGAGGCCGAGCGCAGTGCTGCCGGCGCCGAATCGACGGATCAGCTGTCGATCGCCGCGAACGTGCGCGGTGGGTCCCTCGCCCATCTGGGACACATCGAGGAGGGGGTACGCGAGTACGAGCGTGCGCGTGTGCTAGCGACGGGGACGACCGCCGAGATGCGTTACCGCGTGAACTACTCCGACCTGCTCACGTTGCTGGGCCGCTACCGCGAGGCGGTCGAGGTCGCAGAAGAGGGCCTGCAGCGTGCGCGTGAGCTCCGGGTCGAGCGCACCTCGGGGTCGATCATGGCGCAGAACATGGTCGTCCCCCTGCTCGAACTCGGAGAGATCGCACGGGTCGAGGAGATGCTGGCGCGTGACTTCGTGCAGGGGACCCTGCGCGTGTTCCGCATGTACATGAGCATGACGCGCGTGCGGGTGCTGGCCTGGCGCGGAAGTTCGGCCGAGGCCGCAGAGCTGTTGCAGGCGTGGCTGCCCGCCTTCGAGGAGACCGGTGGCTCGGAACGTCAGATCTGGTACGACCGGGTCATGATGACGGTCGCGGTCGCCGAGAGCGAGGGCAACCTCCGCGGAGCCCTCGACGCGATCCTCGAGATGCTGCGTGACGACCGGCCCGCGTTGCTGCACCAGCGTCGGCTGCTGCTGGAGGGCGGGGCGATCATCGCCGAGCTGCGCGCCGAGGGGGCCGATGTCACCGAGGAGTCCGATGCCATCCGCGCCGCCTGGCTCGCGCAACCCGTGCCGCTGCAGAACGATGCGTGGTCGACGATCCTCGATGCCCTCCTCGACCCGCGCGGCGATGCGCTCGACGCCGCCCTGCGCAGCGCCGAGGGAGAAGACGTCCCGGTCATCTTCCGAGCGGTACTCCGCCTCGAGAGCGCTCGCCTGCGGGTGCACGAGGGGGATCGCGCATCTGCAGCGTCGGTGCTCGGTGAGGCCGCCGCGTTGGCGGAGTCCCTGGGCAATGCGCAGCTCCAGGCGGCGGTCTCGCGGTTCAGCGCCGACGCCGGTCTTCGCGCCTCCGATGCGCCGCTGAGCGACGACCTGCTCACCGCTCGTGAGAGGCAGGTGCTCGAGCTCATCGCCGAGGGCCTGAGCAACCGACAGATCGGCGACCGTCTGTTCATCAGCGTGAAGACGGTGAGCGTCCACGTCTCCGCGGTTCTGCGCAAGCTCGGGGTGAACACGCGCACCGAAGCGGCTCTCGTGCAGAAGAATCCGTCGTTCCGTGCTGCTGCTCAGTCTGCCGTGGTAGCGTGACAAAGCGCGCGTGTCGGATGTTCCGACTCGGCGTAGGCCGTGTAAACGGCTAAGTCAACAGAAAGTAGAAACACATGGCCACTGGCACTGTGAAATGGTTCAACGCGGAAAAGGGCTTCGGCTTCATCGCTCCCGATGACGGCTCGGACGACCTCTTCGCCCACTACTCGGCTATCGCCGGCTCCGGTTTCAAGGAGCTCCGCGAGAACCAGAAGGTCGAATTCGACGCTGAGCGTGGCCCCAAGGGCATGCAGGCGGCGAACATCCGCGCTCTCTGAGCGCGCGCTGACTTCCTGAAGCCGGTCGGATCCTCACGGATCCGGCCGGTTTTTTTGTACCCACGGCGCCTTCGAAATCGCGCGAATGGCCCTATCCGGGCCGAGCGTCGAACCCGGTGCGCGGTACGAGAATCGGATTCGGAAGTGAGGGCCACCCCGCCTGTCTGTCGATGTCACTCGCAGCGGGCGGGGTAGCACTCGGCACGAGCTCGCGTGATGCTCGTCCGTCTTTCGATCTAGCCTGAACTGTCACTATCGCTGTGCCGCGATGTCGGACCACACTTGCCCGAGCGCAGTATCGTTTCCCTCCGCTGCGAGTAGATCGTCCAGTCCAACCCCAAGTGTCCAGGCATTATGGTTGCCCGACCCCCGCCACTTGCGCGGGGTCAGAACCTTGCGATCCACGAGGAACGGAATCACCAGCGATTCGAGGGTGATCGCGTCGTTGCCGAATCGGATGCGGAGGGACTCATCAGAGACGATCGTTGTCCGGTTGAACATGCGTAGGAGCTTTCGCAGTAGCTTGACCTCTAATGCGTCCTCGGGTGGCAGGAGTCCGTCGATCGGCAATTGCTCGGTGTTGAAGGTGAACCCTACGTTGCGGAGAATCTGATCGATGCGCTGAGGAGCGTACTCCCGTGCCTCCTCCCCATCCTCGATCTGCAATCGGACGCCGTCTACCTTGCAGTTGGATAGCTCAACAAATTCCAATCGAGAATGCGAATCCAATTGCAGCTCGCCAAGCGCAAAGTTCTCCAGCTTGACACCCCGCCAATCGATCCCTCGAAGTGAGGCATTGACAAAAGTGCCGTTGGAAAGAGTAACGTTGGAGATCGTGGTGTTCTCAAGGGCGAGGCTCGAGTAGACAACTCCACCTCCAAAGTGCACCGTTTCCGAGAAATCTGCATTATTGACCATGAACGGAATCAAGGTGCCCAGGTTTAGCTGCAGGTAGGTTGGCTTCCATTCCGCTGTGAGATACTCTTCCATGGCGGCGAGGAAAGTTTGGACGGAGTCCTGAGTTCGGTCCAACATCGAGCACGCATATCGTGCGGTGGAGTCACTTAGCTGCGAGATGCTAAGGAAGCGGCCCAGCTCGTGGGTCGGATGGCCTTGCATCACTTTCTCGAGCCGCGCGCGGAGTGCGTATGCGATGAAGTAGTCGCGAAATTCGGGATGATCGAAGCTTCTGTATGTTGCTCCTCCGTCGGGCGGGGCGACAAGCAGCACATGCATTCGGACCATCTCAATTATTTGCTGCCGGAGCCCCGTATCAATCTTCCACTGATCGAGTAAGAGTGCGGTCAGTGTCTCGATAATGTCCAGTGAAAGCCTGTCTTTCTGGCTTCGGTGCATCTCCTCAGCTACATCAGAGAGCAATTGGAGGTGCTGCTCTTCGCTAAGGTACGGCTCGCCGGTTTCGCGAACCTTCCACTTCTCTGAGACCTCCCGCTTGACGAATGCTTCAACTACGGCGGCGACTCCGCTGTAAGGGTCATCAGGGGCGCGAAGAAACTCGTTTGGTGACACCCCATATAGGAGGGTGGCGCGCGCGATTTGCGTCACGAGAAAAGGGCGCGTTACCAACGGGTGCTGAGCGTCCCCGCCCAGCGCGGCGACCATATCCCCGTACATTTGATCCGCGTCGTGCACCGTTCGTCCGTCAACCCTGACCTTCCCGAGGTACTGTCGAACTTCGTCGCCAGTCCACGGTTGCAGTTCCACCTGATCGAACTGACAAGGGTCGGGCACTCCTCGTCGGATGATTCCTCCGCGACGGAGGTAGTCGTCGGTGTCAAAGAACGTTCGTCGCGATGCAGCTACCACTGCCCCCTGCCCGCGAAGTTGAGAGACGAGTGACGCTAGTGCGCCGAGGGCATCCGAGCCTCCTTGCTCCGCTGCAAGCTCGTCGAATCCATCGATTCCGATGACGAGCGCCCCATGTCGCATTAGTCTGACGACGGCTGGCATCCACAGTCCGGCTAGCCGCAACTCAGCCAAGTCTCCCATCAGTGCTTCCGACAGTCGCAGGAGCTGGCGCCCTTGGAGGTCAAGATGCCAGAACAGGTAGTGCGATTCATTGCGGAGGAACCGTTGCGCCTGCACATACTGGTGTTCGCGCAGTAGTGCGGTCTTTCCGTGGCCGGCGTCAGCGGTGATGAAGGTCACACGCGAGGCGAAGGGCGGGAGGTCTTTGCACTGCCGATGGAGGACATCGAGCGCAAGCCCGGTGGAGATATCCTCCGCAGCGCGTTGGAGTGTCACCGGCGCGTCGATGAATCCCTTCACTCCGGTACGTCGTTCCGACAACCGTTGCGCCAGGATGTCCAAGCGAGCCAGAGTATGTGTGAGAAACCGACGATAGGTAATGGTTGTTCCGTCGATGTCAACCAATAGTGCGCCGCCAGCATCACGCCGGAAGACGCCGCTCAACTCGGCGCCGTTGCGCTGGATAATGAAGCTGCCGTCGGAGTCGACAGCCGCATCCGACTCTTCATCGGCGAAGGCAGCAAGGTCTTCAGCCACTTCGGTGAACTCATTCATGGGATTCCTCGATCACGGTCACGCCTTCGGCTTCTAGTAGAGCGGTTGCACGGTCGGCCCGTTCGTCTTCTCGTGGGCAAATTTGAATAATGTGAGCTTCTCCTAGTCGATGCGCCGTAAGCATCGGGGGAACGAAGTCGCTGTCTCCTGAGATGACTACGATTGCTTCATATCCGTCGGGCGTCAACGATGCGGCGACAACATCCGTCGCGATCATGGTGTCGACCATCTTTTGTTCGTGAGAAACGAAAACGTCGGAGGCCGTTGAGGAACAGGCCGGGACGGGGCACTCGCGAGACCCGTGTCGAGTGAAAGACTTTAGTGCCATCGCCGGGCAGGCGGCGGAGGCTTCGTGTGTGCACGAGTCAGGTAGGGGCCGTGGCGCAACCCGTACCCTAGGAAGAGAGCCGCGCACGCGGTAGGTTTCAAGAAGGGGGGCCGTGGGGCCGAAAATTGGTGCCCCCGCCATTTCGATGATTCCGCGTAGGATTCGCCCGGTCGGTAAAGTCCGAGGGAATTGGGGGAGCTCTGGGAGAACGGCAGCCACTTCGCTACCCCTGCGGCTCAGATCAAGATCATCGTACCAGCCTCCATAAAGCCTGACTTCAAACTGGCTTATGGACGGAAGCAGGCTTTCAAGGAGTTGGAGCCATCTAGTCACCCGTTGGCTGACCTCCTCCGCGGTAAAACTCGTTGACGGGGGGAATGCGTTGTCGTAGTCCACAGCGATCAGACAGACCCCGCTCGTATCCATGACTACCATGGCGTAATGCTACGGCTTGCGCATAGAGGACTGGGCGCCGACCTCGCTGCGCCCCGTCATAGTGACGTCGGTTGAGTTGAGTGTTCTGGTCAACATCACTCGGTCGCTCGGGTGAGGCGTGGGATAAGCCAGTTGCGCGATTCGAAATCCGGAGCGGAGGTGAGGTCACCCTAACCTCCGTGTTAGATTAGGCGAGGCTTACCAATGCCGGGCGCGGTCTGCGCCACACTCCCACCCCGAATCGAAGGGAACGCCTGTGCGCACCTCCCGTCTCCTCGCCCTCGGCGCAGCCGCCGCGCTCGCCGTCGGCCTCTCCGCCTGCGCCTCGTCCGCGCCGGAGTCGACGTCCTCCGCCGGGGGCAACCCCGCCTCCGACGACGCTTTCCCCGTCACGATCGAGCACGTCTACGGCGAGACCACGATCACCGAGAAGCCGGAGCGGGTCGCGACCGTCGCCTGGGCGAACCACGAGGTGCCGCTGGCCCTCGGCATCGTGCCGGTCGGGATGAGCAAGGTCACGTGGGGGGACGACGACGACAACGGCGTGCTGCCGTGGGTCGAGGAGAAGCTCGAGGAGATGGGGGCCGAGACACCTGTCCTGTTCGACGAGACCGACGGCATCGACTACGAAGCCGTGGCCGACACCGAGCCCGACGTGATCCTCGCCTCGTACTCCGGCATGACGCAGGAGGAGTACGACACCCTCTCCAAGATCGCGCCGGTCGTCGCCTACCCGGACGTCGCCTGGGGCACCTCGGTGGATGAGATGGTCGAGATGAACTCGAAAGCTCTCGGGCTCGAGGACGAAGGCAAGGCCCTGATCGAAGAGCTGCATGCCGAGTCCGAAGCCGCCCTCGACGAGCACAGCGTCCTGAAGGACAAGAAGGTCCTCTTCGCGTACTTCGACCCGAGCGACCTCAGCACGATCGGCTTCTACACGGCGGCGGACACGCGACCCGGATTCCTGCACAGCCTCGGTCTCCCCTTCCCGTCGATCGTCGAGGAGAACAAGGACACCGAGCTGTTCAACCTCGAGGTGAGCGCCGAGGAGGCGCAGAAGTTCGACGATGTGGATCTGTTCGTGACCTACGGTGACGACTCGACCGTCGCTGCTCTGCAGGCCGATCCGCTGCTGTCGAAGATCCCGGCCATCGCCGAGGGGCGCATCGCGATCCTGCCCAACGCCACGCCGATCGCGGCCTCCGCCAACCCGTCGCCGCTGTCGATCCCGTGGGGACTCGGCGACTACTTCGCGATCCTGGCCGGCCCGCTGGCGTCGTAGTCGTTCGATCCGCTCCCGCGGAATGAGCATTCAGTGACCTCAGCGACCGTCCTCGCGCCGGGTGCCGCAGACCTGCGGCGCCCGGCGCTGGCGCGAACCCTGTGGCTCCTCCTCGGGGTGGTCGTGCTCCTGGTGCTCAGCGTCATGTCGATCGCCTTCGGCGTGCGCGCGGTCTCGTTCGACGACATCGTCGCCGCCCTCGCCGGTCACACCGACACGATCGCCGAGGCCGCGATCGTCAAGCGCATCCCCCGCACGGTCCTCGCGCTCCTCGTCGGCGCGGCACTCGCGCTTTCCGGAGCCACCATGCAGGCGGTCACGCGGAACCCCATCGCCGACCCCGGCATCCTCGGTGTCTCGAACGGCGCCTCGCTCGCCGTGGTGTGCGGCATCGCGTTCTTCGGTCTCGCCGACCCCTACGGGCAGATGACCTTCGCGATCGTGGGCGCCGGTGCCGCCGCCGTCTTCGTGTACACCGTCGGATCCCTCGGGCGCGGAGGCGCGACGCCGCTCAAGCTCGCGCTCGCCGGGGCCGCCACCTCGGCCGCCTTCGCCTCGCTGATCAGCGCGATCATGCTGCCGCGCGTCGACCTGCTGCAGACGTTCCAGTCGTGGCAGATCGGCGGTGTCGGTGGGGCGGAGTGGCCGCGGATCGCGATCACCGCTCCCGTCCTCGCGCTCGGCGCCCTGATCTGCTTCCTGAGTGCGCGCGGCATGAACTCGCTCGCCCTCGGCGACGACATGGCGAAGGGACTCGGCGAACATGTGCTCCGCACCCGCATGGTCTCGGCGCTGGGTGCGGTGATCCTCGCGGGTGCCGCGACCGCGATCGCCGGACCCATCGGGTTCGTCGGCCTCGTGATCCCGCACATGTGCCGGCTCCTGGTCGGCACCGACCACCGGTGGCTGCTCCCGTTCTCGGCCATCGCCGGTGCCGCACTCCTGACGGCGAGCGACATCGTCGGTCGCGTGATCGCTCCCTCCTCCGAGGAGATCCAGGTGGGCATCATCACCGCCATCATCGGAGCCCCGTTCTTCATCTGGATCGTCCGTCGGCAGAAGGTGCGTGAGCTGTGACCACGACCGAGCACACGGAACACACCCTCGCCCGCGACGAGGAGTCCGCATCCGCGCGGATCGCCCGGATCGTCGCAGGGCGTCGCTCGCGCCACCGTCGCCACGCGACGGCCACGATCGTCCTCGGAGTCCTGGTCTTCGCCCTCTTCGCGATCGCTCTGATGGTGGGCAACACGTTCTACACACCGGACGAGGTGATCCGCGTGATCCTCGGTGAGAGCGTGCCCGGCGCCTCCTTCACCGTCGGCGACCTGCGACTGCCGCGGGCGGTGCTCGCCGTCCTCACCGGGTTCGCGTTCGGCATGGCGGGCGTCTGCTTCCAGACGATGCTGCGCAATCCGCTCGCCTCGCCCGACATCATCGGCATCTCGAACGGTGCCGGCGCCGCGGCCGTGTTCGGCATCATCGTGCTGTCGGTCAACGGCCCGGTCGTCTCCGCGCTCGCGCTGGCCGGCGCGGTGCTCACGGCCCTGGCGATCTATCTGCTCGCGATCAAGGGCGGCTTCGCCGGCACCCGCTTGATCCTGATCGGCATCGGTGTCGCGGCGATGCTGCAGAGCGTCATCTCGTACCTGCTCTCCCGTGCGGCGAACTGGGACATCCAGACCGCGATGCAGTGGCTGACGGGAAGCCTCAACAACGCGTCCTGGGAGCGGGTGCTGCCGATGGCGATCGCCGCGGCGATCATCGTGCCGCTGATGCTGTCGCAGGGTCGCGCGCTGGGGACCCTCCGGCTCGGCGACGACTCCGCCGCCGGACTCGGTGTCCGCGTCGACGCCACACGCCTGCTGCTCATCCTCGGCGCGGTCGCGCTGCTCGCGTTCGCGACCGCGGCCACCGGCCCCATCGCCTTCGTCGCGTTCATGGCGGGCCCCATCGCCGCCCGCATCACCGGGCCCGGGGCGAACCTGCTCCTGCCGTCGGCCTTCGTCGGCGCCGTGCTCGTGCTCGCCGGCGACCTGATCGGCCAGTTCGCCTTCGGCACCCGCTATCCCGTCGGCGTCATCACCGGCGTGGTCGGTGCGCCGTACCTGATCTATCTGCTCATCCGCACCAACCGCTCCGGGGGTTCGCTATGACCGTCTCGCACAGCCTGTCGGCCGAGGGGGTGACGCTCGCGTACGGCGACCGCACCGTCATCGACGGCCTCGACCTGCAGATCGCTCCTGGACGCATCACCGCGATCGTGGGCGCGAACGGCTGCGGCAAGTCGACGCTGCTGCGCTCGCTGGCCCGCCTGCTCTCGCCGACCGCGGGGCAGATCGTGCTCGACGGCGCCTCGGTGCACTCCCGTCCGACCAAGGAGGTCGCGCGGATCCTCGGTCTGCTGCCGCAATCGCCCATCGCGCCCGAGGGGATCGCGGTCGCCGACCTGGTCGGTCGAGGGCGGCACCCGCACCAGAAGATGCTCGCGCGGTGGAGCGCGCACGACTACGAGGTCGTGGCGGACGCGCTCGATGCGACCGGCATCTCCGATCTGGCCGACCGCAGCGTGGACGAGCTCTCGGGCGGACAGCGGCAGCGCGTCTGGATCGCGATGGCTCTCGCGCAGGAGACGGACATCCTGCTGCTCGACGAGCCGACCACGTTCCTGGACGTCGCGCACCAGGTCGAGGTGCTGGACCTGCTGACCGACCTGAGCGTGTCACGCGGCACGACCATCGTCATGGTGCTGCACGACCTCAACCTCGCCGCCCGCTACGCCGACGAACTGGTCGCCATGAAGGACGGCAGGGTGCATGCAGCGGGAGCCCCGCACGAGGTCGTCACCGCCGACCTCGTCGAAGAGGTCTTCGGCCTCGCCAATCAGATCACCATCGACCCGGTCTCCGGTACGCCGATGGTCACACCCATCGGGAGGCATCATGTCCGCTGAGACGACCACGACCGAGCGTCCGACCTACATCCTCACCCGCGCCGAGGTGCGCGCCGTGGTCCGGGTCTCGCCCTCGTTCGTGCGGGTGACCTTCGGCGGGGACGACCTGTACGAGTTCGGGACCCCGGGCGAGGTGTTCGACAGCCGCATCAAGCTGGTTTTCCCGCCGGCATCCGGGGTGCTGCCCGAGCTCGACCGCGCATCGGACAACTGGTGGCAGGCGTTCCTGGCGGTGCCGGAAGAGGAGCGCGGCTCGATGCGCACCTACTCCGTGCGGGACCTCCGGGTCGACGACGAGACCGGGACCGAGGTCGACGTCGACTTCGTGCTGCACCTCGAGCCGGGGCTGACCGGCCCCGCGTCGCTGTGGGCGGACCAGGCCGCGGTCGGGCAGGAGCTGTACCTCGTCGGACCGCGTCGCGGCCTCGGCGTCGATACGCACGGCGGTGCCGAGTTCCACCCCGGACGTGCTCCTTCGGTCGTGCTCGCGGGGGATGAGACGGCGGCCCCGGCGATCGCCCGCATCCTGGAGGACGCCCCTCGCGGGCTACGCGGTGTCGCGTTCATCGAGGTGCCGACTCCGGCCGACGTGCTGCGCATCGATGCACCGACCGGTGTCGAGGTGCACTGGCTGCCGCGCGACGCCGGTGAGCCGCACGGCCTGCACCTGATCCCTGCGGTCCTCGGCTACCTCGGCGACGCCGACGCCTCGGACGAGATCCGCGTGAAGGACATCGACGGCGAGGACCTGCTGTGGGAGACGCCGGCGTACTCCGGCCTCGGTGAGGAGATCGCCGCCGCCGATGCCCCGGCTGAGCGCTACTTCTGGATCGCGGGGGAGAGCGGCGTGGTCACCACTCTGCGCCGACACCTCGTGAAGGACCTCGGCATCGACCGCGGGCAGGTGGCGTTCATGGGCTACTGGCGCCGCGGTGTCGCGATGCGGGGCTGACATGATGACGCAGACCCACGCCCTGCAGGGCGAATCCCTCGTGCTCGGATACGGTCGTGCCCGGGTGGTGCACGATGTCTCGCTGCGCCTCGCCCCCGGAAGGGTGACGGCTCTCATCGGCCCCAACGGCAGCGGCAAGTCGACCGTCCTGCGCGCGCTCGCCCGCCTGCACCGCATCGAGGCGGGGAGTGTGCGCATCGGCGGTGACGAGACGCGCGACGCCGCCGCCCTCTCGGCGAAGGAGTTCGCGAAGACCGTCGCGATGCTCTCGCAATCGCGGCCGCATCCCTCCGGCATCGAGGTCTCCGACGTCGTGGCGTACGGTCGTCACCCGCACCGGGGTCGCTTCTCCGGTGTCAGCGACGCCGACCGCACCGCCGTCGCGCGGGCACTCGAGCTGACCGGACTCACCGCCATGGCTGCCCGTCCCGTCGACCAGCTCTCGGGCGGCGAACTGCAGCGCGTGTGGCTGGCGACCGCGCTGGCGCAGGAGACCGGCGTGCTGCTGCTCGACGAGCCGACGAACCACCTCGACCTGCGCTATCAGGTGGAGACGCTCGACCTGGTGCGCGAGCTCGCCGACGACCATGGCACCGCCCTCGGTGTCGTGCTGCACGACCTCGACCACGCGGCATCCGTCGCCGACGACGTCGTGCTGCTGCACGCGGGGCGAGTGCACGCGGCCGGCACTCCCGCCGAGGTGCTGACCGGCGAGAACCTCTCCACCGTCTACGGCCTGCGCATCGACACCGAGATCGATGAGGAGACCGGCCTCGTGCGGGTGCTCCCGCGAGGTCGGCACCACCGCCGACACCGGACCCCCGCGGCATCCTGAACCCCCTCACACCTCCCGGAGGAAGAACCGAATGAAGAAGAAGTCCCTCGCCCTGATCACCCTCGGTGGCGTGCTCGTGATGGCCCTCGCCGGCTGTGGCACGACCCAGGCTCCCACCGCCGCCGACCCCGACGCCTCGGGCTCGACGAGTGCGGGCTGCGGCGACGACACCACCGCGACTTCGACCGGCGCCGTCTCCGTCACGGACGACCTCGGTCGCACGGTCGAGCTCGACAAGCCCGCCGAGCGGATCGCGGTGCTGGAGTGGCAGCAGATCGAGGATGCGCTGTCGCTGTGCATCACGCCGGTCGCGGTCGCCGACGCCGAGGGCTACAGCACGTGGGTCACCGCGGAAGAGCTCCCGGAGGGCGTGACCGACGTCGGCACCCGGCAGGAGCCGAACCTGGAGACGCTGTTCGGAACCGAGCCCGACCTCGTGATCGTCGAGGTCAGCGCCGCGGACGACCCCATCGTCTCCCAGCTCGAGGCCTACGACGTGCCGGTGCTCGCGACCGTCGGTGCGGATGCCGCCGACCCCATCGCGAAGATGCTCGGAACGCTCGACCTCATCGCCCAGGTGACCGGACGCGAAGAGCGCGCTGCGGTGGTCGCCGACGAGTTCCAGGAGCACCTCGACGCGGCCTCGGCCGAACTCGCCGATCTGGATCTGCCCACGAAGGAGTTCGTGTTCTTCGACGGCTGGGTCGACGGTGGCAACGTCGCTCTGCGCCCGTTCGGCCAGGGCTCGCTGGTGGGTGAGATCGGCGAGAAGCTCGGTCTCGAGAACGCGTGGACCGGCGAGGTCGACCCCACCTACGGCCTCGGACAGACCGATGTCGAAGGCATGACCACGGTCGGCGACGCCAGCCTGTTCTACACGGGCACGGAGGACCCCGAGTCGGAGAGCTTCATCGACGCTCTGCAGGGCAACCCGGCCTGGACCTCGCTGCCCGCCGTCGCCGATGACCGCCTCACCGCGTTCCCTGCCGGGATCTGGACGTTCGGCGGACCGCGCTCGACCCAGCAGATCATCGACGGCTACGTCGAGGTGCTCTCGAAGTGACGGGAGCCCTTCGCCTCGATGACGCGGCGGCGACGACGAAGCCGGCGCATCCGGTGCCCGTCGTCGCGCTCGACGAGGCGGAGGGACGCCGACCGCACGCTCTGCTCACGGGCATCGGGGCTCTCGTGGCCCTCGCCGTGGTGCTCTTCGCGGTGGCCTGCTGGCATCTCACCCAGGGCACGAGCGGTGCCGTCTTCGCCGACCCGGACGTGCTGTGGGGGTCGCGGGTGCCGCGCCTGGCCGCGGGCATCGCCGTGGGCGTGGCGCTGGGCGTGGCGGGCATCCTCCTCCAGTCGCTCGCTCGCAACGCCCTGGCCTCGCCGGACACCCTGGGCGTGACAGCCGGCTCGTACCTCGCGGTCACGGCGCTCGCGGCGTTCGGCATCGCGGTGCCGGTGTGGGCGTCGGGCGCCGTCGCGTTCGCCGGCGGCCTCTTCGCCGCGGGGATCGTGCTCGGACTCGCCGGCGGTGCGGGCTCGTCCACCACGCGGCTGATCCTCGCGGGGACGGCCCTCGCCCTCGCGTTCCAGGCCTGCACCTCGACCCTGCTCATCCTGTTCGACGAGGAGACGAAGGGTCTGCTCGCGTGGGGAAGCGGCAGCCTGTCCCAGCTCGGCCTGACCGCGTTCCTCCAGGCGGCCCCGGTCGTGGTCGTGGTGACCGGGGCGGCGCTGTTGCTGGCACGGCGGCTCGACATCCTGGCGCTCGGCGACGACACGGCATCGTCCTTGGGCGTGCCGATCCGCTCGACCCGGGCCATCGGCATCCTGCTCGCCGTCACGCTCACCGCGGTGTCGGTGACGCTCGCGGGGCCGATGGGTTTCGTCGGACTGTGCGCGCCCGTGCTCGCCCGCCTGCTGTCGCGCGTCGTGCCGAGCCTGAACCGCCACCTGCTCTTGATCCCCGCCGCCGGGTTGCTCGGCGCGATCGTCGTGATCCTCTCGGATGCTCTGCTGCGAGCGATCATCGGGGCCGAGGCGGCGATCCTCATCCCGACCGGAGTCGCGACGACACTCCTCGGAGCGATCGTGCTGGTGCTCATGGCACGGCGTCTGCGCGACGCCGGTCCCACACGGGAGCCTCCGCGGGTGCGGTTCGGAGTGCGCAGCCGGCTGCGGTTCCGCATCGCCCTGGCCGTCGTGGTGCTCGGGGTGGTCGGGGTGCTGCTCCTCGGCCTGCTCGCCGGGCACACATGGCTGCTGACCGGCGACATCGCGCTGTGGCTGCAGGGCGAGGCGCCGCCGGTGATCGCCTTCGCGTTGGACGAACGCGCGCCGCGCATCGTGGCCGCGCTCGTCGCCGGTGGGGCGCTCGCGCTGTCCGGCACCATCATCCAGGGGGTGAGTCGGAACCCGCTGGCCGACCCGAGCATCCTCGGTGTCACGGGCGGTGCCGGACTCGGTGCCGTGCTCGTGATCACGAGCGCCGTCTCGTCCACTGCGGGCATGATCGCGGGCGCCGTCGCCGGGGCGCTGCTCGCCTTCGCCCTCGTCTATCTGCTGTCGTGGCGCGGCGGGTTGAACGCCGACCGGTTCCTGCTGATCGGCATCGGTGTCTCGTACTTCTCGGTCTCGCTCACGACGTTCTTCCTGCTGCGGTCGAACCCCTGGGACACCCCGAAGATCTACACCTGGCTTTCGGGCACGACGTACGGCCGGGTGTGGGATCAGGTGCTGCCCCTCGCGCTCGTGCTGGTGATCGCGCTGCCGTTCGTGGTGATGAGCCGTCGCGAGCTCGACGTGCTGGCCCTCGATGAGGACACCCCGAGGCTCGTCGGCATCCGCCTCGAGCCCGTGCGTCTGACGCTGCTGGTCGTGGCGGCGGTGCTCGCAGCGCTCAGCGTGACGGCGATCGGCGTGATCGGCTTCGTGGGACTCGTCGCCCCGCACGCGGCACGAGCGCTCGTCGGGGCCACGCACGCCAGGGTGATTCCCGTCGCCGTGCTGCTGGGAGGTCTGTTGGTGGGGGTCGCGGACACGATCGGGCGCACCGTCATCGCCCCCGCGCAACTTCCCGCTGGACTCGTGGTGGCGCTGATCGGAGCCCCGTACTTCGTCTGGCTGCTCTGGCGCTCGCGCGACGCGTAGGCCCGGCTTCGAATCGCGCAAATGGCCCCATTCCCTGACGGGATGAGGCCATTTGCGCGATTCGAACGGGGGTTACTTCTGGAGGAAGTCCTTCAGCGCCGCGTTGACCTCGTCGGCGTGGGTCCAGAGCAGACCGTGCGGGGCTCCCTCGACCTCGACGTAGTCGGCATCCGGCACCGCCTGGTGGAAACGGCGCGCGGTCGCGTCGATCGGGAGGATGTTGTCCTTCGTGCCATGCAGGATCAGTGTGGGCTTGGCGGCGGCGCGCACGGCCTCGACGTCCCCACGGAAGTCCTCGATCCAGGACGAGACGACCGCGTAGGCGGCGACGGGGGCGCTGCCGATCGCGACGTTCCAGCTCCCGGTGACGGCCTGCTCGCTGATGCGCGAGCCCAGGTTCTCGTCGAGGTTGTAGAAGTTCTTGTAGAAGTCGGTGAACCACGCGAAGCGGTCGCCCTTGGCGGCGGCCTCGATGCCGTCGAAGACCTCCTGCGGCACGCCCTCGGGGTTGTCGTCGCGCTGCACGAGGAAGGGTTCGAGCGAGGCGAGGAAGGCGAGCTTCGCGACGCGGTCGTGGCCGTACGTGGCGACGTAGCGCGCGAGCTCTCCGGTGCCCATCGAGAAGCCGACGAGCACGACGTCACGCAGATCGAGGGTTTCGAGCACGGTGTTGAGGTCGGCGGCGAACGTGTCGTAGTCGTACCCGACGTTGACCTTGGAGGATCCGCCGAAGCCGCGCCGATCGTAGGTGATGACCCGGTACCCCTGGGCGAGCAGCTCGCGGGTCTGACGCTCCCAGCTGTGTCCGTCGAGCGGATACCCGTGGATCAGGACGACGGGCTGACCCGATCCCTGGTCTTCGTAGTAGAGCTCGATCGGGGTGCTGTTCTCGTTTCCGACGGTGATGTAGCCCATGATCCGGGTCCTTTCGGTTGAGAGGAGAACGGTCGTTCTCGCTCGATGTGTTCAATCTAGAGAACGTTCGTTCTCGTGTCAAGTAGACTTCTGGACATGACCGAAGACGAGGCCCGTGAACGCATCCTCACCGCCGCGGAGGAGCTCTACTACCGCAAGGGATACGCGGCGGTGGGCATGGATGAACTGCGTGCCGCGGCCGGAGTGTCGCTGCGCCGCCTCTATGCGCTCTTCCCCGCGAAGACCGACATCGTCGCCGCTGTCCTCGCCCGCAAGCACGCCCAGTGGGAGTCCGGGCTCTCGGGAGCCGTGACGGATGCCGGCGACGACCCGCGCGCGCGTCTCCTCGCGGTCTACGAATACCTCGAGAACTGGTTCTGCGCCGACGACTTCCGCGGCTGCGCGTTCATCAACGCGTTCGGCGAGCTCGGGGGCACGAACGCCGAGGTCGCAGAGATCGTGCGCACGCACAAGGCATCGTTCCAGGAGTACATGGCGGGCCTGGTCGCCGACACGGGTGCACCTGCGGCGCTCGCTGCACAGCTGTCGATCCTCGCCGAGGGTGCGCAGAGCACGGCGGCGATCTCGAAGGATCCGTCGGTGGCGGTGCAGGCGCGCGGCGCCGCGGAGGTCCTGATCGATGCGGCATTCACCCGGGCCTGAGTGAGTGTTTCCCTAACCTGGTTAGCGAAATACCGCCTCGGTGTCAACCCCGATGCGTGTCGGCTCACCGCGCCGTAGCGTCGTGACCATGGACTCACGTACGAAGGGCATCGGCCGGCAGACCCTGGTCATCGCGTCGGCGACGTTCATGCTGATCGCCGCCACCATCGGAGCGGGGGCGTTCGGCGGGGCATCCGTCGACGACCTGCAGGACGGAGCCCTCTCGGCACAGGGCTCCTACCTCGCTCCGGCAGGACCGGCGTTCTCGATCTGGTCGCTCATCTACCTCGGACTCATCGCCTACACGGTGTGGCAGGCGCTCCCGGCGCAGCGGCAGGATCCCCGTCAGCGGGCGGTCGGTGGATGGATCGCGGTGTCGATGGTGCTGAACGGGCTGTGGCTGGTGACCGCGAGGTACCTGACGCTGTGGCTCACGGTCGTCGTGATCGCGCTGCTGCTCGTCGTGCTCGCCCGCGTGATCGTGGTGCTCGGCCGCTTCCCGGCGCGGACCGTCGCGGATCGCATCCTCACCGACGGCGCGAACGGACTGCACTTCGGCTGGGTCACGATCGCCACCGTCGCGAACACCGCTGCCTGGCTCACCCAACTCGCTCCGGAGAGCTGGGCCGAGGCCGCGGACGCCTGGGCCATCGCCGTGCTCGTGGTCGTCTTGGCGATCGGTGCCGCGGCGGCGTGGGCCACCGGCCGGATCGCTCCCGCCCTCGCGACGGCGTGGGGACTGGCCTGGCTCGCGGTCGGACGACTGACCGGGGAGCCGGAGAGCACCCCGACCGCCATCGCCGCGATCATCGTGGCCGTGCTGCTCGTCGTCACCGGTGTCGTCGCGGTGCTGCGTCGGACGCGCGCTGTGCACAACTCCTCAGAATCGTCGCGCTGAGCGCAGCGTGGGCTGATTTCCGGGTCGGTTCCGGCAGTTCTTGCTGAGTTGTGAACGACGCGCACAACTCAGGAAGGCCGCGCCGCATCGCCCCCCACGACGCCGACACCGTCCCCGGTCGCAGGTTATTCCTGAGTTACGAACGGCGAGCCGGCGCACCTCGGCGCGGGCGACGGCTCAGAGCACGAGTCGGTAGCCCATTCCCGCCTCGGTGAGCAGATGCACCGGGGCGCCCGGCTCCCGTTCGAGCTTCTTGCGCAGTTGTGACATGTACAGCCGCAGATAACCGGAGTCGGAGACCTGCTCGCTGCCCCAGATCTCCTTCAACAGGTCCTGCCGGGTGACCAGGGCTCCCGGATGCCGTGACAGGTGCTCCAGCATCCGCCACTCGGTCGGGGTCAGGTGCACGCGTGTTCCGGCGCGGGTGACGGTCTTCGTGGCCAGGTCGACGACGACCTCACCGAAGGCCACGACGGATTCGCCGTTCGCGGGAGCCGATCGGCGGGACAGTGCGCGCAACCGGGCGAGGAGTTCATCGACCTGGAACGGCTTCGTGACGAAGTCGTCGGCGCCGGCGTCCAGCGCGTCGACCTTGTCGGCTGAACCGGTGCGTCCGGACACCACGATGATCGGCACGTTCGTCCACCCGCGCAGCGCCTGGATCACCTCGATACCGTCGAGTCGGGGCATGCCGAGGTCGAGCATGATCAGGTCCGGGTGCGACTGCGCGGCGGCGGCGATTGCGGCGGCACCGTCGGCGGCCACGACGACTTCGTATCCGTGGGCGGCCAGTGTGATCCGCAGCGCCCGCACCATCTGCGGGTCGTCGTCGGCGATGAGGAGCTTCACTCCGTCCCCTCCGTGTCGGGAAGCCCTGCGCCGAGCGGCAGGGAGATGACCATGGTGAGGCCTCCCCCAGGGGTGTCCTCCGGTGTCAGGGTACCGCCCATGCCCTCGGTGAACCCGCGGGACAGGGCGAGTCCGAGTCCGAGTCCCGTCGTGTTGTCGGTGTCACCGAATCGCTGGAACGGCTGGAAGATGCGGTCGCGCCGCTCGGGAGCGATGCCCGCCCCGCGGTCGATCACGCGGATCTCGGCGCGGTCGCCGATCGTGCTGGTGGAGATGATCACGCGGCTGCCGTCCGGGGAGTGACGGTGCGCGTTCGCGAGCACGTTCACCAGTACGCGCTGCAGCAGCACGGGATCGGCGAACACCGGCGGCAGGTCCGGGTCGAGGGCGAGCTCGACGTCTGCCGGCCCCAGCCCGAGCTCGTCGACGGCGGCGAGCACGGTGCCGGCGGCATCCATCCGGGACGAGGAGACCGCGAGCACGCCGGCCTGCACGCGACTCACATCGAGCAGGTCGGTGACCAGGGCCGACAGCGTCGCGAGGCTCTCGTCGGCGGTGGCGAGCAGTTCTTCGCGATCGGTCGCCGACAGCCCGTGCGCACCGCGCAGGCCGCCGATCGCCGCGACCGCCGAGGCCAGCGGTCGCCGCAGGTCATGGCTCACGGCCGACAGCAGAGCGCTGCGCACCTGGTCGGTCTCGGCCAGGGCTTCGGCTTCGCTGGCGGTGGCGCGCAGGTCGGTGTGCTCGATCGCGGCGGAGAGTTGCGCGATGATCGCATCAAGCAGGCGTCGTTCCGGTCCGGCCAGAGGTTCGCCGTTCAACTCCAGCAGCGCCCGGGGGCCACCGCCTGGTCCGACGCCGATCGGCAGGGTCGTGGCGCGGCCGTCGGCCACTGGTTCGCCGTCGCTCGCCAGCACCTCGCCATCGGGGGAGAGCACCCGCACCCCGCTGAGTCCGAACGCCTCGCGGGTGCGGCTGACCAGCGCCAGCACCGCGTTGTCGCCCCGGAGCACATTGCCGGCGACCGCGGCGAGCAGCTCGGCCTCGGCGGCGGCGCGCTGAGCCGTGCGGGCTCGTCGTGCGGCCTGGTCGACGATGATGCTGACCAGGATCGCGATGAGGACGTAGAGGGACAGCGCGAGCGCGTGCAGCGGGTGCGCGATCGTGATCGTGAACAGTGGCGCGACGAAGAGGAAGTCGAGCGTGATCCCGGAGAGCACCGCGGCGAACACGGCGGGACGGATGCCGCCGATCAGGGCGACCACGACGACGAGGAGCTGATAGGCGAGCACCTCGGCGGTGATCGATTCGGGGCTGCGGACCGTGAACATGATCCACGACAGGATCGGTCCGAAGACGAGCGCGATCGCGAAGCCCAGGAGCTGTCGGCGCCAGCCGAGCGCTCCGCCGGTGATACGCGGCAGAGCCTGGCGACCACCGGCAGCCGCGTGCGTCACGATGTGCACGTCGATGTCGCCGGAGCGGCGGATGACCTCCGATCCGATGCCGGGGCCGGTGAGCGCGGCGGTGAGTCGACTGCGTCGGCTGACCCCGATCACCAGCTGTGTGGCGTCGGCGGCCTGCGCGAACTCGACCAGTGTGGACGGGATGTCGTCGCCGACCACCTGGTGATAGCTGCCGCCGAGCGACTCCACGAGAAGGCGCTGGGAGGCGAGCGCTCCGGGCGTCTCGTTGCGCAGACCGTCCTGTGCCGAGACATGTACGGCGAGCAGCTCGCCGCCGGCCGAGCGTGCTGCGATCCGTGCCCCGCGCCGGAGCAGGGTCTCGCCCTCCGGGCCGCCGGTGAGGGCGACCACGACACGCTCCCTGGCCTGCCAGTTGCCCTCGATCCCCTGTTCGGCGCGGTAGGTGCGCAGCGCGCTGTCGACCTCGTCGGCGAGCCAGAGCAACGCCAGCTCGCGCAGCGCGGTCAGGTTGCCCAACCGGAAGTAGTTCGACAGGGCGGCGTCGATCCGCTCGGCCGGATAGACCAGCCCGGCGGAGAGCCGATCGCGCAGCGATTGCGGGGCGAGGTCGACGACCTCGATCTCATCCGCGGCCCGGACGACGGCATCCGGGATCGTCTCCCGCTGCGCGATGCCGGTGATCTTCTCGACCACGGCGTTGAGCGACTCGATGTGCTGCACATTGACGGTGGTGACCACGTCGATGCCGGCGTCCAGCAGATCGTCGACGTCCTGCCAGCGCTTCGGGTGCCGCGAGCCCGGGATGTTCGTGTGGGCGAGTTCGTCGACCAGGGCGATCTCCGGGGCGCGCGCGAGCACGGCCTCGAGGTCGAGTTCGGTCAGGGCGACGCCTCGGTGCTCATCGACCCGGCGCGGTACTTCCGGCAGCCCGACGGTCTGCGCCTGGGTGGCGGCGCGATCGTGGGTTTCGACGATCGCGATGACGACGTCGTGACCCTCCTCGCGGAGGCGGCGGCCTTCGGCGAGCATCTCGAACGTCTTGCCGACGCCCGGGGCAGCGCCCAGGAGCACGCGGAGGCGTCCGCGTCGCGACTGCTCCGGAGCCGGACGCTGCGTCCGCTCTGCGCTCACTCGCCCTCCCGGTCGTCCGACGCGGGATTCAGGTCGGCGACGTCGATGTGCTCCTCGCCGAGGAATCCCCGATCCCGTCCTTGAATCCTAGACTCCACGAGGCAGCGCACCGGGCGCTCCCCTTCGCGCTGAAGTGCCCCTATGCTCACCAGGTGGGCACCAAAGAGTGGCGGATCGGCGCAGGGACGTGGGTCGTCGGCGGGCTCGTCGTCCTCGCCCTCGTCCTCGTGCTGACCGAATACCTCCCGCAGTCGGACGCCGACGCTCTCGGGCAGCGGATCGCACCGGTGCTGGGGTTCGTCGTCGCGATCACCGTCGTCGCCGAGCTCGCCCGCGACGCGGCGGTCTTCGATGTCGTCTCGCAACGGCTCGCCCGCTGGGGGCGCGGACGGGTGCTCATCCTCTGGGCGCTCGTCGTGGTGCTCGCGGTGGTGAGCACGGTGTTCCTGTCCCTCGACACGACCGCCGTGATCGTCACGCCGGTCGTCATCGTGCTCGCGCAGAGCGTCGGCGTCTCCCCGCTCCCGTTCGCCCTGGCGACCGTGTGGCTGGCGAACACGGCTTCCCTCGCCCTACCGGTATCGAACCTGACCAACCTGCTCGCCGCACCCGCGATCGGCGACGGTCCCGCGGCGTTCATCGCCCTGAGCTGGGCACCGACTCTGGTCGGCATCCTGATGCCCGTCGTGATCCTGACCGTGGTGCACCGGCGCACCGTGTTCGCGGCGTACGAGACGCCGCCGCCCCGGCGCCCCGCCGACCCGATGCTGTTCTGGAGCGCTGCCGGGATCCTCGTCGTGCTGATGCCGCTGCTGGTCGTCACGCACGACGTGTGGATCCCCGCCACGGCCGCGGCGCTCGCGCTCATCGTGGTGTTCGCGGTGCGGCGGCGCCGGGCGCTGCGGCTCGCGCTCGTGCCGTGGCAGGCGATCGCGCTCGCTGCAGCGCTGTTCGTGCTGGTCGAGGCCGCGCACGCGCAGGGCCTCCTCGACTTCCTGACGGCGCAGACCGCGAACGGCGACTCCCCCGGCGATCTGTTCCGGTTGGCCGCGCTCGGGGCCGTGAGCGCAAACGCGATCAACAACCTCCCCGCATATCTCGTGCTCGAGCCCGTCGCCGCGGATCCGGTCGCGCTGATGGCCCTTCTGATCGGCGTCAACCTCGGCCCGCTGATCACGCCGTGGGCCTCGCTCGCGACGCTGCTGTGGCATCACCGCATCACGGCGCTCGGAGTCACGATCCGCTGGCGCGGGTACATGCTGTGGGGCGTGGTCGCCGCCGTGCCGACCGTGCTGGTGGCCGTTCTCGTCCTGTTCCTCGTCTCGGGCTAGACGCCCCGCTCCGGCGGCCACTCTTCGGCGAGCAGTCCGTAGTTCATGCCGTCGAACCATTCGCCCGAGCGGTGCAGCGCCGTCTTCCGGCTGAACTCCTCGCGGCGCATCCCCAGGCGTTCCATGACGCGCCAGGAGGGCTCGTTGTCGGCGAAGCACCCGGCGTGCACGCGGCGGAGCCCCAGTGCGCCGAAGCACACGTCGATCACCGCGCGGATCGCCTCGGTCGCATAGCCGTGGCCGGTGTACGCGGGGTCGAGCACCCAGCCGAGTTCAGCCTCGACGCCCTTCGCCTCGGCCTCGACTTCGGCCTGGGCCCACCCATCGCCGAGTTGCACCATGATGTCGCCGATCGGCGTCGGGGCGGCGCCTTCGTGCGCGGGCAGCAGCTCCACGAGGTACAGCGACGCCAGGCGCTCCGGAGCGAGATACCGTTCACGGAATGCATCCCGCGTGTCGGGCGCGGCCCCGAGCCACCGGTTCACCTCGGGGAGTCGACGCCACTCCCACATCACATCGACGTCGGCGGGCGTGCAGGGGCGCACCTGAAGTCGGTCTGTCCGTGCAGGCCACGGCTCGGGGGTTCGCGTGTCGGTCATCGCTCCACCCTAGGGTCGACCGGCGACACGCTCAGGACGCCTCCCCGCCGACCCGGCGCATCTCCGTCGCGAGCGCGCTGTTGGTTGCGGCGAAGTGCGCGGTGATGTTCTCGCGCACCTCGGGCGACTTGTTCTGGCTGAGCTTGGCGCGGGCATCGAAGCGGGTGACCCGCATCCTCAGGCCGACGGTCCCTCTGGCGGCTCGGCGGGTGCCCTCCTCGTCCTCCGACAGATGCCGACCGTGCTGCTGGTGGTTCTCGAAGTGGTCGGTCAGGCGGCTGAGCATGGCGTAGTTCTCCTCTTCGTCGAGGATCTCGGGAACGCCGTAGAGGTGCGCCGTGACATGGTTCCACGTGGGCACGAGGTCGCCCGGTGTGTACAGGCTCGGCGACACGTAGTCGTGCGGACCCTGGATGATCACGAGCACTTCGTGTTGGCCGAGTTCGTGGAGGCGCTCGTCCGGCCGTCCGAAATGGCTGGCGAACACGATGTCATCCTCGTTCTCCACCAGCAGCACGGGATAGTGCGAGGCCACGAGACCGCCGCCGGCGGGGGAGACGAACGTCGCCCACGGGTTGCCGCGGATCAAGCGCTTGACCTCGTCGGGATCGGTCATCAGGTACCGGGGTGTGTGACGCATCAGGAGTCCTTTCCTTGGGGCGCGCTCGGTCGGTGGGTAATCAGTCGCGTACGCACGGCGAGGGCGGCGCAGGCGATCACCGCGAGCCCGCCGATGGCGGTGGCCCAGCCGATCTGCTCGTGCAGCAGGAGCGCCGCCCAGGCGATGCCCATCACGGGTTGGACGAGCTGGATCTGGCTCACCTGTGCCATCGGACCGATCGCGAGCCCGCGGTACCAGGCGAAGAAGCCGAGGAACATGCTCACCGCGGCGAGGTAGGCGAAGGCGAGCCAGTGCACCGGTGTCGCGGCCGGAGGCTGCTGAAGGGCCGACACCACCGTCAGCGCCGCCATCAGCGGAGCGGCGACGATCAGCGCCCACGACACGGTCTGCCAGGAGCCGAGTTCACGGGCGAGCAGGCCGCCCTCCGCATAGCCGATCGCGGCGGCGATGACAGCCCCGAACAGCAGGAGGTCGGCAGCGCTGAGGGAGTCGAGCCCGTCGTTCTGCAATGCGGCGAACACGATCGCGGCGACGGCGCCGAGGCTCGCGAAGATCCAGAAGGATCGGGTGGGTCGTTCGCGGGTGCGGAGCACGACAGCGACAGCGGTCGCCGCGGGGAGCACGCCGATCACGACCGCACCGTGGCTGGCGGGGGTCGTGGTCATCGCGAACGAGGTCAGGACGGGGAACCCGGCAACAACCCCACCGGCGACGATCGCGAGGCGGCCCCACTGCGTCGTCGTGGGACGTCGCTGGCGCGTCACGGCCAGGGCGATTCCGGCGAGGAGGGCGGCGACGACCGCGCGCCCGGCGCCGACGAACAGCGGTGAGAGCCCGTCGATCGCGATGCGCGTGAGCGGAAGGGTGAAGGAGAAGGCGAGGACGCCGAGAAGACCCCACCGGACACCGGCAGGAATTGATAGCACTGTCTCTCGCGGAGCGATAACGCTACTGTCTACTTTCATGAATCAGGATAGCAGTGACCGCATCGTCGCCGGGGTGCGCGCGTGGATCTCCTCCGCATCTCCGGGCGCACGGGTGCCGTCGAACCGTGCGCTCATGGCCGAGTACGGGGCCGGCCCGGTGACCGTGCAGAAGGCGATGCAGCAACTCGCGCGGCTCGGTCTGGTCGAGTCTCGCCCGGGCGCGGGGACGTTCGTCCGCGCCGCGCCCACCGTTCGCACGGTCGACTACAGCTGGCAGACTGCCGCCCTCGGCGCCACGCCGGCCGGACTCGCGGGCCTCTCGTCGACGCAACGCACGGTCGCGCCCGATGCGATCGGACTGCACTCGGGATACCCCGCGGTCGACCTGCTGCCGCAGCGGCTCGTGCGACAGGCGCTGATCCGTGCCGCCCGATCGGACGCGGCGCTGACCCGTTCACCCGCAGCGGGCCTCCCCGAGCTGCAGGCGTGGTTCGCCGGTGAACTCGCGTCCGCCGCACCGGTGGGGATCACACCCGCCTCGGCGCGGGACGCCCTGATCATCTCGGGCAGCCAGAGCGGGTTGAGCTCGATCTTCCGTGCCGTCGTGGGGGTCGGGCAACCGCTGCTGATCGAGTCGCCGACGTACTGGGGCGCGATGCTCGCCGCCGCGCAGGCCGGCGTGGTCCTGGTGCCGATCCCGTCCGGTCCGCATGGGCCGGATCCGGACGACGTCGAGCGGGCGTTCGCGCAGACCGGCGCGCGGGCGTTCTACGCGCAGCCGACGTTCGCGAACCCGACCGGAGCGCAGTGGCCTGTCGCGACGGGAGAAGCCGTGCTCGATACGGTCCGCCGTCACCGGGCGTTCCTGATCGAGGACGACTGGGCGCACGACCTGGGGATCGACGCCGCTCCGAGGCCGATCGCCGCGTCGGATGAGGACGGTCACGTGGTCTATCTGCGCTCGCTCACGAAGAGCGCCTCACCGGCCCTGCGCGTCGCGGCCGCGATCGTCCGAGGGCCTGCGCGTGATCGCATCCTCGCGGACCGCGCCGCCGAGTCGATGTACGTGAGCGGTGTGCTCCAGACCGCGGCCCTCGATGTGGTGAGCCAGCCCGCCTGGCGCACGCACCTGCGCGGATTCCGCGAGCACCTGCGCGCGCGGCGCGATCTGCTCGTCTCGAGTCTCGCCGCGCACGCGCCTTCCGCGCAGGTCGAGGGCGTTCCGGCCGGTGGGCTCAACCTGTGGGTGCGACTGCCCGAGGGGACGGATGTCGGGCAGGTCGTCCGCGAGTGCGAGGTGCGCGGAGTCATCATCGCGCCGGGATCCGAGTGGTTCCCGGCCGAGCCCTCGGGGTCCTACGTGCGCCTCAACTACGCGAACGCCGACCCGGCGCGCTTCGCCGAGGCCGCCGGCGTCCTGGGTGCCGTGCTCGAGGGGATCTGACTCGAAGGCCCCGTCGCCGCCCCCGACTACTCCTGCGGCGGGCCGGCGGGCCGGTGTGCGCGCCGACCGCTGACGACCACGGGGCGCCCCGCGCGCTCCTGACCCGGCAGCGGGCGGGAGCGGCGGCCGTAGATGAGCTCCGACGAGTCGAGCAGCCAGGGCACGAGCGTGATCGACACGCCGTGCACGAGCATCAGCTGGTTGGCGAGGCGGCGGGCCCGACGGTTGTGCAGGAACGACTCCCACCAGTGTCCGACGATGTACTGCGGCAGGTACACGGTCACCACCGAGGAGCCGTGCTTCTCCCGGTACTGCTTGATGAACTGGGTCACCGGCTGCGCGAACGACCGGTACGGCGACTCGACGATCACGAGCGGGATCGGCACGAGATGGTCGGCCCACTCCTGCTGGAGCTGGGCCGCGTCGTCGGACGCCACGGCCACGTGCACCGCCAGGGTCTTGCCGTGCTTGGCCGCGATCGCGTAGTCGATGGCCTTCACGACGGGCTTCTGCAGCCGGTTGACGAGGACGATCGCGAGGTCGCCGGTCGCCCCGAACTTGGTCGTGTCGTCGATCGCGATCTCGTGCTCGACGTCGCGGTAGTACCGCTTCACGCCCAGCATCAGGAAGGCCAGGACCGGGATCGCGAAGAACACCAGGTAGGCGCCGTGCGTGAACTTGGTGATCGTCACGATGACCAGCACGAGCACGGTCATCGCGGCGCCGGTCGAGTTGATGATGAGTCCGACCTTGGCCGAGCGGCGATCCGATGCCGAGGCCCCGTCGATCCCGGAGGTGGCACTGTTCTCCACCGGCCCGCGGAGCACGCGTCGCCAGTGCCGGACCATGCCGATCTGTCCGAGCGAGAACGACACGAACACCCCGATGATGTAGAGCTGGATGAGGGTCGTCAGCCGCGCCTGGAACACCACGAGAACGGCGATCGCGGCGATGCCGAGCAGGATCATGCCGTTCGAGAACACCAGGCGGTCACCGCGCGTGTTGAGCGACTTGGGGGCGTATCCGTCGCGGGCCAGCACCGCGCCCAGCAGGGGGAAGCCGTTGAACGCGGTGTTCGCGGCGAGCAGCAGCACGCACGCGGTCGCCGCCTGCACGATGAAGAACGCGATGCTGCCGCCGCCGAACGTCGCCGCAGCGATCTGCGCCATCAGGCTCGGCTGGGGGGTCGAGCAGTCGAAGCCGATCAGGTCGCAGGGGTTCTCGGCATAGTGCACCCCGGCGATCAGGGCGAGAGCGGTCAGGCCGGCGAACAGGCAGATGGCGATCGACCCCATCAGCACGAGGGTCGACTGGGCGTTGCGCACCTTGGGAGCCCGGAACGCCGGGACACCGTTCGACACCGCCTCGACGCCGGTGAGGGCGGAGCATCCGCTGGAGAACGCACGGAGGATCAGCAGGATCACCGCGGCCTGACCGAGGTTCTCGGCCTGCACGGAGAAGTCGTGGCTCGAGGCCACCGGCGCATCGCCCAGGAACGTCCGGATCAGCCCGGTCACGATCATGATGCCGACCGAGCCGATGAACACGTACGTGGGGATGGCGAACACGAGCGACGCCTCACGCACGCCGCGCAGGTTCACGATGATGATGAGGATGACGAAGCCGACCGCGAGCTCGACGCGGAGCGGGTCGAGGCCTGGCGCGGCGGAGATGATGTTGTCGACACCGGAGGCAACCGACACGGCCACGGTCAGCACGTAGTCGACCAGGAGGGCCGCGGCGACGATCACACCGGGGATCTCGCCGAGGTTCTTCGACGCGACCTCGTAGTCGCCGCCGCCAGAGGGGTAGGCCTTGATCAACTGTCGGTAGCTCAGGACGACGACGACCAGCAGCACCACGACCGCGATCGCGACCAGCGGCGTGAAGGAGAGGAACGTCAGTCCACCGATCAGCAGGATCATCACGAGTTCCTGCGGTGCGTAGGCCACCGAGCTCAACGCGTCGGACGCGAAGATCGGCAGTGCCATCCGCTTCGGGAGCAGTTGATCATCGACCTGCTGGCTCGTCAGCGGTTCGCCGATGAGGATGCGCTTGGCGAGCGGCGGAGTGTCCGCGCCCTCCCTGTTTTCGTCTGACACGTCGGGCGACACTACGCCTGCCGATGTCATCCTCCTGCGATCCTCACGGAATCCCTACGGCCGGACGCGCTGTCCTCACGGAATCCTTACGGGCCGCCCCGACGGCCCGCACGCGCCCTCGATTGATCGAGGATCCACAGCCGTTTCCGATCACGAACGCGTAACGTCGGAAGCATGACGACCGTTCACGTCACCGAGGACACGATCAACCAGGCTCGCGAGCTGCGTGACGAGCTGCAGCGTTTCCTGCGCGAGTACGAGTTCGGGATGCGTGAGGTCGAGACGAAGATCTCGATCCTCCGTGACGAGTTCACGCACGACCATGCGTACAACCCGATCGAGCACGTGAAGAGCCGTCTCAAGTCGCCCGACAGCATCGTCGAGAAGCTCGCCCGCAAGGGGATCGACGAGCCGGACTTCGATCGGATCCGCGCGGAGATCACCGACATCGCGGGTGTGCGGGTCACCTGCAGCTTCGTCGCCGACGTGTACCGCCTGTTCGACCTGCTCACCGCGCAGGACGACATCACCGTGCGCACGGTCAAGGACTACATCGCGCAGCCGAAGGCCAACGGCTACAAGAGCCTGCACGCGATCATCGAGGTGCCGGTGTTCCTGTCGACCGGCGCGTTGTCGGTTCCGGTCGAAGTGCAGTTCCGCACGATAGCGATGGACTTCTGGGCGAGCCTCGAGCACAAGATCTACTACAAGTTCTCGAACCAGGTGCCCTCGCACCTCGTTGACAGCCTGTCCGATGCCGCCGATGCCGCCGCCGAGCTCGACAGCCGGATGGAGCGTCTGCACCGAGAGGCGCACGGGGTGCCGCAGCGCCGGCTCGCTCCGCCGCCCCCGCCCGTCGTCCCCGTCTGACCTCCGCCCACGGTCTGACCCCCGCCCGGTTTGACCTCCGTCCGGTGTGACTCTCCGCCCGCGGACGTTCACAACTCCGGAAGATCGGAGTGTCAGGTGAACGGCTCGCCCGTCGTGCCGCGCCTGACGTGTTTCTCTCCTGCCGTTTTTGCGGAGTTATGAACGGGTCCGCGCGACCTCTTCCGCAGATCGTCAGATCCGATCGCGCCTCCGCTCCGAACAACGGGGGATGACGCCGGCGACCGGTGGAACAGGAGACGATCATGGTGCAACGCCGCAGCGGCAAGAGGTTCTTCGTCTGGGCCGCCCTCGCGGGCCTGATCGGGGGTGGCGTCTTCCTCGCCACGGCGGAGGTGTTCGCGCTTCTGTTCGCGCGCACCGCCAGCCCGATCCTCGCGGTCGGCGGCTTCGTGATCGACATCGTGCCCCAGCCCTTCAAGGAGTTCGCGATCGCCACCTTCGGCGAGTACGACAAGATCGCCCTGCTGGCGGGGCTCGGTCTGGCCGTCCTCATCGCCTCGGCGATCGCCGGGATCCTGCAGTTCGTGCGTCCGCCGCTCGGCGTGATCGCGCTCGTGGTCGCGGGCGTGCTCTCGACCGCAGCCATCGTCACCCGCGCGGGCGTCGCGCCCCTCGCGTTCCTGCCCCCGGTCCTCGGCACCGTGGTGGGATCGATCATCCTCGTGCTCCTGTGCCGCCGCCTCCGCGGGTGGAGAGACTCCTTCGCAGGCGCCAGCGAGGACGACCGTGCCGCGGTGACCACGGATGATCCCCCGACCGATCTCGCCGAAGGAGAGTCCGCCCGGCCCGGGATCGACCGTCGTCGGTTCTTCCTCCTCGCTGCCGTCGCCGGTGCGTCCGCGCTCGTCGTGGGAATCACCGCCCGCACGGTGAGCATGGCCGTGTCCTCGGTCGAAGCCGTCCGCAGTGCGCTCAAGCTCCCCTCTCCGAAGACCACGGTCACGGTGCCGCAGGGCGCCGAGCTCGACATCCCCGGACTCAGCAAGCTGTTCACCCCGAACAAGGACTTCTACCGGGTGGACACCGCCCTCACGGTTCCCTCGATCGACCCGGACACCTGGCGCCTGGTGATCGACGGCATGGTCGACCAGCGGGTGGAGATGAGCTTCCAGGACATCCTCGACATGGGTCTCGACGAGTATGCGATCACGCTCACGTGCGTGTCGAACGAGGTCGGCGGCGAACTCGTCGGCAACGCGAAGTGGCTGGGCGTGCCGTTGCGCGACGTGCTCAAGAAGGCGGGCGTCAAGTCCGGTGCCGACATGGTGCTCTCGCGCAGCGTCGACGGCTACACGGCGAGCACGCCGCTGTCGGCACTCACCGATGATGACCTCGACGCAATCCTGGCGGTCGGGATGAACGGCGAGCCGCTGCCGCTCGAACACGGTTTCCCCGTGCGGATGGTCGTGCCGGGACTCTACGGCTACGTGTCGGCGACCAAGTGGCTCACCGAACTCAAGGTCACGACGTTCGCCGAGGACGAGGCGTACTGGACACCGCGCGGTTACAGCGCCGAGGCGCCGATCAAGTTCTCCTCCCGCGTCGACACCCCCAAGATCGGCGAGGCGGTGGATGCGGGGAAGATCCCGATCGCAGGCGTCGCCTGGGCGCAGTCGGTCGGCATCGAGCGCGTGGAGGTGAGCATCGATGACGGCGACTGGGTTGCGGCCACGCTGTCGACGCCGATCAACGATGACACCTGGGTGCAGTGGTTCATGGAATGGGATGCCACCCCGGGGACGCACTACGTCGCCGTGCGCGCCGTGAACAAGAACGGTGACCTGCAGATCCAGGAGCGCGCACCCATCGCGCCGAACGGATCGTCGGGCTGGCAGCGTTCGCTCGTCCGCGTCACCTGATACCGGTGCACGGTCATCGGCGCGGGCCTAGGGTGGGAGCCATGGGCCCGTACCCCGCACTCGTCATCACCGTCTCGGATCGATCGGCCTCCGGAGAACGCGAGGATCGGGGCGGCCCGATCGCGGTGGGGCTGCTTCGTGACGCCGGGTGGCACTGCCCGGATGCCGAGGTCATCGCCGACGGAGCGGATTCCGTGGCGGATGCCCTGCGCCGGGCGGTCGCGCGCGGCATCCGGTTGGTCGTGACCACCGGTGGGACGGGCGTCGGGCCCCGCGACCTGACTCCGGAGGGGACGCGCCGGGTGATCACCCGCGAGATCCCCGGGATCGCGGAGGAGCTGCGCCGCAGCGGACTCGCCGACACCCCGTTGTCGGTCCTGTCGCGCGGGCTCGCGGGCATCGTGGACCCCGACGGCATGCTCGTCGTGAACCTCCCCGGTTCGCCCCGAGCCGTCGCCTCCGGCGTGCCCGTGGTGCTCGGCGTCGCCGCGCACATCCTGGATCAAGTCGAAGGCGGAGACCACTCATGAACGACGTACGCATCGCAGCCGTGTCGGAAGAACTCCTCGATCTCGACGTCCATCTCACCGCGGTCGAAGATCCGCGCCTGGGAGCGGTGACGACGTTCGTCGGCCGGGTGCGCGACAACGACCCGGATGCGCAGACGCCCGTCGTCGGACTGGAGTACAGCGCGCACCCCGATGCGGAAGCCACGTTGCGGCGGATCGCGGAGGAGGCCGGTGCCGGTGCCGATGCTCCTGCTGTGGTGGCTGTGAGTCATCGCGTCGGACGCCTCGATGTGGGCGATGCCGCGGTGGTGATCGCGGTGGCTTCCGAGCACCGAGCCGAGGCGTTCGAGGTGTGCCGTGCGGTCATCGAGGCGATCAAGAGCGACCTCCCTGTGTGGAAGCGTCAGCTCGAGGTCGACGGCACCACGTCGTGGAAGGGCATCGGCGGCTGAGTCCCGCGCGTCACCTGCCGTTCTCGACGCGTCACCTGCCGTTCTCGACGTGTCACCGCCGTTCTCGACGCGTCACCTGCATGAGGTTCGGCCGTATGCAGGAGGAAACACCGGCAGACGGTCATGCGGGTGGCCGGCGGTCCTGCAGGTGGCGCGTGGTCAGCCGCCCGCGAAGGGCGGGAGGACGTCGATGAGCTCGGCGTCGTCGAGGGCGAGGTCGCCGTCGGTGCGGACGCCGTCGACGAGCACCGCGCAGCGCGGCAGGATATCGGCCAGTGCCGGGTGCTCGGCGACGACGGCGGTGCGCAGCTCCAGGAGGGAGTGCTCGGCGCGCTCCTCCGCGTCGGTGCCTGCGGCCTCGGCCGCCGCGGCGAAGTAGCGCACGCGTGTCATCGGTCGGCTCCGGGGGCGGGCTCGCCGGGACGCACCCAGTCGCCGGAGCGGCCGCCGGACTTCGCCACGATGCGCACGTCCTCGATCGTGACCGCGCGGTCGACGCCCTTGATCATGTCGACGATCGCCAGGGCGGTGACCGAGACGGCAGTGAGCGCCTCCATCTCGACCCCGGTGCGGTCGGCGGTGCCCACGGTCGCCTCGATGCGCACGCCGTCGTCGACGACGTCCAGCTCGATGCTCGCCCGGTGCACCCCGATCACGTGCGCGAGCGGCAGCAGGGAGGGCGTGGACTTGGCCGCCTGGATGCCGGCGATGCGCGCCACCGCGAGCACGTCGCCCTTCGGCACGGTGCCGTCGCGGAGCGCGGTGATCACGTCGGCGCTGCAGCGCACGAAACCGCGGGCGGTCGCGGTGCGCACGGTCGGCTGCTTCGCGGTCACATCGACCATGTGTGCACGGCCGCCGGCGTCAAGGTGGGGGAAGCTCATCCGACCAGCATGACATCGATCACATCGCCCACGGCCACGGACTCGACCTCCGCCGGGACGATAGCGAACGCGTGGGCACGCGCGAGTCCGCCCGCGAGATGTGACCCCGACCCGCCGGCGGTCGCCGGACGCACGGTGCGCGCCGCGAGGTCGACGACGGCCGGAAGGTACTGGCGGCGGCCGGGCGGGGGTGTCCAGGACGCATCGGCGGTGAAGGGCGAACGCGGGCGGTGGATGAGCGTGCGGCCCTGCATCGCGAGCAGGGCGGGGCGCACGAACACCTCGAACGACACCGCCACGCTGACGGGGTTCCCCGGGAGTCCGAACACCACGCATCCGTCATCGAGCACCCCGAAGGCCTGCGGTTTGCCCGGCTGCATGGCCACCGCGCTGAACTCGACCTGTCCGCCGCCGTCGAACGCCCCGCGCACCGGCTCGTAGGCTCCCGCGCTCACCCCGCCGGTGAAGACGATCACGTCGGCGCCGAGGGCTGTGGCTTCAGCGGTCACGGTCCTGACGGCGTCGGCCGCATCCGGAACGCGTGCGACCAGCACCACCTCGGCGTCGGCCTCGGCGACCAGTTGCGCGAGCAGGGGGCCGTTCGAGTCGGGGATGCGGCCGCGGGCGGGGGTCTCGCCCGGCGCGAGCAGCTCGCTCCCGGTCGACACCACGGCCACGCGCGGAGCCCGCGTCACCCACACCTCGGCGACACCGGCAGCGACCGCGGCCGCGAGTTGGAAGGGCCCCAAACGTTCCCCGGCGGGAACGACCTCGTCGCCGGCGTGCAGGTCGGCCCCGCGTCGGCGCACGAACACGCCGGGCTTCGCCGGGGCGCGCAGCACCGTCACCCCATCGAGGGAGTCGGCGAGCCCGCCGGCCGTGTCCTCGAAGGGCACGATCACGTCGGCGTCGGTGGGGGTGGGGGATCCGGTCATGATGCGGGCGGCTTCGCCGGACCCGAGCGGAGGATCGAGGGCCACTCCGGCGGGAAGGTCGGCGACCACGCGCAGGGTGACCGGATTCTCCTCGGAGGCCTCCGCGACGTCGGCACCGCGCACGGCGAACCCATCCATCGCGGAGTTGTCGAAGAGGGGGATGTCGTGGGCGGCGACCGCGGGCGCGGCGAGCGTGCGTCCTGCGGCATCCGTCACCGGGAGAGCCTCGTTGCCGACCAGGCGGATGGCGCCGAGCACACGGTCGAGCTGCTCCTCGACCGTGCGGCGGCCGGTCATGCGTGCACCGCCGTCGAGGTCGTGGACGCCGGGCGGATCGCGATCTCGTGTTGGCGGGAGGTGAGCGCATCGATCATGGCGAGTCGTCCGAGCAGCGGTTCGCCGGCCCCGGTCACGAGCTTGATCACCTCACCCGCCAGCATCCCGCCGACCTGCACGCACAGCGCTCCGAGCACGCCGACCTGGGCGCAGCTGGGCGGTTCCCCCTCGGTGCCGGGCGGGAAGAGGTCGGCGAGCACGACCGGCTCGCCCACCGGGGGGGCCGACCAGAACACGGTCGCCTGCGCATGCCACTCCTGCACTGCGCCCCAGACCAGGGGAAGTCCGAGCTCCTCGGCCGCCGCGGCCACATCACGACGGGTCGCGAAGGAATCGCTCGTGTCGACCACCACGTCGGCTCCCGCGAGCAGGCGGGCGGCGTTGGCCGTGTCGAGGCGTTCCGGCACCGGGGTCACGACGGTCTGCGGGGCGAGAGCCGTGATGGCTCGGGCGGCGGAGGCGGTCTTGGGCGTGCCGATGTCCTCCACGCGGTGCGCGAGCTGGCGCTGCAGGTTGGTCAGCTCCACGACGTCGTCGTCGATCACCGTGAGGCTGCCGATCCCTGCGGCGGCCAGGGCGAGCAGGGCAGGGGAGCCGAGCCCGCCGGCGCCGACGACCGTCACGCGAGCGGCGTGGAGGCGGCGCTGACCTTCTTCACCGATGCCGGCGAGCACCGCGTGCCGGGCCGTGCGGATGAGCTCTTCCGGGGCGAGCGCGGCGGCCGGGGCGACGAGGGGCTGCATGGATTCAGCGTATGCCCCTCCTCCCGGAAGAAGCCGATGACCGCGAAAGCGGATGGAGCCTCCGGGAAACTCCGCATCTGCGGTAGATTCTTCGCATGCAGACCTACCGGATCGCCCGTGCCGCGCAGTTGCTCGGCGTGAGCGATGACACCGTCCGTCGCTGGATCGATCAGGGACTGCTTCCGGTGACGGAGGCGACACCGACCGAGATCCCCGGTGATGCCCTCGCAGCGCGCGCGGTCGAGCTCGCGGAGGAGGCGAGGAACGCCGGAGATGTGCTCTCCAGTGCGCGCAACCGCTTCGTCGGCATCGTCACGCGCGTGCAGGTCGAAGGCCTCATGGCCCAGGTCGACATCCAGTCCGGACCGCATCGTGTGGTGTCGCTGATGTCGTCCGAGGCGGCGCGGGATCTGCGGCTCGAGGTCGGCTCCCTCGCCACCGCTTCCGTCAAGGCGACCCAGGTCGTCGTCGAGATCCCGAACGGCTGACATGAACCGCCTGCTGCGCCGCTCCACGCTCGCTCTCCTCGCCGCTGCCTGCCTCGTGCTCACGGGCTGTGCGGGCACAGCTGAGGACACGTCCTCACCGTCGGGGGCCACGGATGGCGTGCGCGGAGAGCTCACGGTCTACGCCGCGGCATCCCTCGCCGGAGCCTTCGATGCGATCGGGGAGGCCTTCATGGCCGAGAACCCGGACGTGCGGTTCCGTCCGGTGTACGACGGTTCTTCGACGCTCGTCACCCAGATCCTCGAAGGTGCTCCCGCCGACGTGTTCGCTTCGGCCGACGAGGCGAACATGGACAAGGCGGCGGACGTCGTGGCTGAGCCCGCGCTGTTCGCATCCAACACCCTGGTGATCGTGGTTCCGTCCGGAAACCCGGGTGACGTCGAGGCGCTGGCGGATCTCGCCGACGTCACCACCGTGCTGTGTGCGCCGGAGGTGCCGTGCGGTGCGGCTTCCGCGACGCTGCTGTCCGCGGCCGAGGTCACGGTCGACCCGGCGAGCCTCGAGCAGAACGTGTCGGCCGTGCTCACGAAGGTCGCCGCGTCTGAAGCCGACGCCGGACTCGTGTACGCCACCGATGTGATCGGCCGCGACGACGTCGAGGTGATCGTGCCGGACGGCGCCGACGAGGTCGTCAACCACTACCCGATCGCCGTGCTCTCCGATGCTCCGAACGCCACGGCGGCGGAGGCATTCGTGGCGTTCGTGCGGGCGGATGCGGGGCGCAGCATCCTGGCCGACTTCGGCTTCGGAGCACCATGAGCGGGGGAGGTGATCGAGGGTACGCGCCCCGTGCACTCGCCGTACCGGCCCTGGTCGGCCTGGCGTTCCTGATCCTGCCGCTGACCGCGCTCGTCGCGCGCGTGCAGTGGTCGACGTTCCTCGCGGACGTGACCTCGGAGGCCGCGCTCTCTGCGCTCACGCTCTCGCTCGGCACCGGCCTGGTGGCCACGGTGCTGTGCATCCTGATCGGCGTACCGCTCGCGCTGTGGATCGCCCGCTCCGGGCCGCGGCTGGCTGCCGTACTCCGCGCGGTCGTCACGGTTCCGCTGGTGCTGCCGCCGATGGTGGGCGGTGTCGCGCTGCTGTACCTGTTCGGACGTGCGGGCTGGCTCGGTGGGCTCGGCCTGTCCTTCAGCACGCCGGCCGTCATCCTGGCGCAGACGTTCGTCGCGCTGCCGTTCCTCGTGCTGGCCGTGGAGGGTGCGGTACGCACTTCGGGCGTGGACTACGAGCGCACGGCGGCGGCGCTCGGCGCCGGACGATGGACGATCCTGCGACGGATCACCCTGCCGTTGGCCGCGCCGGGCATCGTCGCGGGTGTCGTCCTGTGCTTCGCGCGGGCCATCGGCGAGTTCGGTGCGACGGCCCTGTTCGCAGGGAACCGGCCCGGCGTCACCCAGACCATGCCGCTCGCGATCTACACCGCGTTCAACGGGGCCGGAGTGTCGCAGGGCACGGCGGTCGCCCTCGCGCTGCTGCTGCTCGCCACGGCGATCGTCGTGCTGCTGCTCGTCCGCGGCTGGCGGCCGGGGGCGACGCGATGACCTCCTCGACGGGCCGGGCTGTCGGCGGCGGAGGCCTGCGTGCGCACGTCGTGGTCGACCGTGAGCACTTCGCCGTCGACGTTTCGGTGCAGGTCTCGGTAGGGGAGACCGTCGCCATCATGGGGCCGAGCGGCGCGGGCAAGTCGACTCTGCTGCAGGCGCTCGCGGGCCTCGAGCCGTTGACCGCCGGGGAGATCGAGGTCGCGGGACGCGTGGTCGACCGCGTGGCCACACCTCGTGTGCGGACAGCTCCCATGAACCGCGGCATCGTGCTGCTCGGGCAGGAAGCGCGGCTGTTCCCCCACTTGTCCGTGCGCGAGAATGTCGCCTTTGGTCCTCGTGCCGTCGGGCAGGACGTCCGCGCGGCACGAGACTCGGCCGACGAATGGCTCGCACGCGTCGGACTCCCGGGGGCGGGGACCGCATGCCGCGCGAGCTCTCCGGTGGCGAGGGGCAGCGCGTCGCGGTCGCCCGAGCGCTCGCCGCGTCGCCACGCGCCGTGCTGCTCGACGAACCGCTGGTCGCGCTCGATCCGGCGACGGCCGGCGACATCCGACAGATGCTGCGTGATCAGCTGGCGGGGATCACCACGATCGCGGTCACGCACGATGCTGCGGATGCTGTCGCCCTCGCCGATCGGCTCCTGGTGATCGAGGCGGGGCGGGTCACGCAGCACGGACCTGTCCGCGAGGTGCTGTCGGCACCCGCTTCGGGCTTCATCGCTGCGATCGCAGGTGTCAACCGGCTGGTGGGCGTCGCCGCGGACGGGGGCTGGCGCGGGGGAGGTCTGCGTCTCGGAAGCACGGACCCTGAGTCGCTCGCGCTCGCCGCGGTCGATGGCTCACCGCTCGCCGCGGTGTTCCGTCCCGCCGCGGTGCGCATCGAGCCAGCTGACGACCCGCACGCGTGGTCCAGCCGGATCCTCCGACTCGAGCCCATCCTCACGGGAGTCCGCCTGCACACCGAGCACTGTCAGGTCGACACCTCGCTGGCGGACGCCGTCGACCTCGTGGTGGGCGACGAGGTGCACCTGCGCGTCGATCCTGCCCAGGTGCGGTTCGTCCCCGCGTCCGTCGCCTCCGTCGCTCCCGTCGCTCCCGTCGCGATATGACAGCCCCCACGCGCATATGGGCTGCCATATCGCGACGGGAACCTCAGGTGTTTCGGCCCCGAGGGGGGAAGCGGCGGGTTAGTCTCGAACGATGACGGGGAGTGGCGGAGCGCGATGACGGCCGTGCCGGTGGTGATCGGTGTGCGCCCGCCGCACGCCGGTCCGACGGCGCAGAGCCCTGGCCACTCTGCCGTCGAAGCAGGTCTCGTCGACACGCACGGCCGGGTGCACCGGGATCTGCGCATCTCGCTCACCGACCGCTGCTCGCTGCGCTGCACGTACTGCATGCCGGAGCAGGGGAACGAGTGGCTCGCCCGCACGAGCATCCTCTCCACGGATGAGATCGTCGAGGTCGCCGAGGTGGCCGCCGCTCTCGGCATCCGCACGTTCCGCCTCACCGGTGGCGAACCGCTCCTGAGGGCCGACATCGTCGAGGTCGTGCGACGCGTCTCCCGCATCGAAGGCGAGGACGGACCCGTCGAGGTCGCCATGACGACCAACGGCATCAGCCTCGCCCAGAAACTCCCGGCGCTGATCGAGGCCGGACTCACGCGCCTCAACATCAGCATCGACACGGTGAACCGTCAGCGCTTCGCCGACCTGACCCCGCCGTGACCGCCTCGACGACGTATTCGAGGGCATCGCGGCGGCTGCGGCCTCGGAGCTCCGTCCGCTCAAGCTCAACGCGGTCGCGATGCGCGGCGTCAACGACGACGAGCTGGTCGACCTCGTGGAGTTCGCGATGGGTGTGGGTGCGCAGCTGCGCTTCATCGAACAGATGCCGCTCGACGCCGGACACACCTGGGACCGGGCGTCCATGGTCACGCGCGAGGAGATCCTCGCGTCGCTGGGGGAGCGCTGGCATCTCGATCCGGTCGAGGGGCGTGGGGGAGCACCTGCAGAGAAGTGGCGGATCGACGGCGGACCGCACGAGGTCGGGGTGATCGCCTCGGTCACCGCCCCGTTCTGCGGTGCGTGCGACCGTCTGCGCCTGACTGCCGACGGCCAGCTGCGCAACTGCCTGTTCTCGAACGTCGAGTACGACCTCATCGAGGTGCTGCGCGGGGAGTCGGCCTCTGCGCCGGGTGCCCGCTCCGCCGGGATCGCCGAGATGCTGCGCTCCTGTGTGCACGGCAAGCTCCCGGGGCACGCGATCAACGACCCCTCATTCCTGCAACCGGCGCGCGGCATGAACGCGATCGGCGGCTGAGTCGACGTATCGACGGAACGGGGGGCTGAACGGATGTGGGAGCAGATCGGGCAGGGGCGTGCCGGGTATCGGTTGACCATCCGGGCGACTCGGGTCTCCCTGCGCCAGCTCGTCGCGATCATCGTCGGCTGCGTACTCGTGGGAGGAGCTGCTGCCACGGCGGCGTTGATCGCGATCTCCGTCGAGACCGACTCCATGCTCGGCCGCTCCGACGTCGTCCTGGTCGCCGGTGGCTTGGCCGTCGTCATCGCGCTCGCCCTCTTGTGGATCTTCGCCTGGCGGAGGAAGCGTTACGTCGTCGAGTGGGATGACCGGGGGATCCGGATCATCGGTGCTGGGGCGGAGCGAGCGCTCCCTTGGGCCTCCATCGCTCGTGTGCTGATCCGCCTCGACACGGACTACGCCCGTGTCGAGGTGAGAAGCAGGGATGGGGGGTCTGTGACGCTCTTGGCCGGCTTCGGCTCCCAGGACGTGAAGAAGGCCAACGCGATCGACCCGATTCCCGGCGAGGTCGTCGGCCTGCTGAATCACCATCTTTCTGCGGCCCCACCTCCCCCGCGGAACGCGCTCGGCCTGCACGTCTTCCTGGGCGCGCAACAGACTGTCCCGTGACCGCGGCAGTCGACAACGACCAGGCACCTTTTCGTATACACAAATAGGACATTTTCGTATACGCTATTCGCATGAGCGAGCACCTGCTGAATGGAAAGCCCGTCCCGGACGAGCAGATTCAGGCGTGGGCCGACGAGGCCGAGGCCGGGTACGACCTGTCGAAACTCCCGAAGCCGCGTCGAGGTCGACCGACCGTGGGCGATGGCCCCGGCGCGGTGATCCCCGTGCGGCTCGATGCGTCCACGATCGCGGCCCTGACAGCGCGCGCTGAGGCGGAGGGCATCGCCACGCGTTCGGAGGCGATTCGCGCCGCAGTGCGCGAGTGGGCACACGTTGCCTGACCTACACCGATCGGCCCGCAAACACTACCGGCGCGACCAGCTCGACGACTCTTCCGTGCTCTATGCGGTCGAGCACGTCCTGCAGTCGCGCCCGCTCGACGATGAAGACGACCCGCGCCGTTGGCTCATGATCGCCGCCGACCCTGCTGGCCGCCTCCTGGAGCTCGTGGTGTTGATCTACGACGACGGTTACGAGCTGATCATTCACGCGATGAAAGCCCGGGCGCAGTACCTCGACGAGCTGTAGGGCGACTCGCGTCCGCCTCAGTCCAGGAACTCCCGGGCCGCGGCCGACAGGGCGGTCACGCCGACCTCGATCGTCGGGTGGATCTCGGGCGCGAAGAACGGCGAGTGGTTCGTCGGGATGTCCTGCTCGAGTCGACCCGCGGCGACCGCCTCGGCGAACCGCGCGGGGTCGACGCCGCCCCAGAACCAGAACACGAGCGGCACGCCGGCGTCGCGCGCGAACCAAGACACGTCCTCGCTGCCGGTGAACATGCCGGGGTCGATGACGGACGCCTCGCCGAGGGCCCGCTGGATCGCGGTCGTGACGCGGGCCGTGGCATCCTCATCGTTGATCGTGGCGGGCAGGGTGTGGTCGGTGCGGATCTCCGGCTCACGCTCGGCCCCGGATGCGGTGGCTTCGGCCCGCACGATGCGCTCCACGCTCGCGAGCACCTTCTCGCGTGCTTCCTCGTTCGGGTAGCGCAGGCTGAGCTCGAGCTTCGCCTCGGCCGGGATGATGTTGTTCTTGAGCCCGGCGTGGATCGAGCCGACGGTCACGACCGCGACGCCCTGCGGATCGATCTCGCGCGAGGCGATGGTCTGCAGGCGCATCACGGTCGCCGCAGCCATCACCACCGGGTCGATCGTGGCGTGCGGGCGCGAGCCGTGTCCGCCGCGGCCGTGCAGGGTCACGGTGAGCCCGTCGGAGGCGGCCATCTGCGTCCCGCTGCGCACCCCGACGATGCCCGCGGGGAGTGGGGTCACGTGCTGGCCGAGCACGATGTCGGGACGGGGGTAGCGGTCCAGGATGCCGTCGTCGAGCATGGCGCGCGCCCCGGCCCCGTACTCCTCGGCGGGCTGGATCAGTACGACGAGGGTTCCCGACCAGTCGGAGCGCTCCGCGACGAGCCTCTCCACGGCGCCGATCATGGCGGTGACGTGCATGTCGTGGCCACAGGCGTGCATGACGGGGACGGTGGTGCCCGCGGGGTCGACGCCCTTCGCGGTGCTCGCATACGAGAGGCCGGTCTGCTCGTCGACCGGGAGCGCGTCCATGTCGGCGCGCACCCACACCACGGGGCCATCGCCGTTGCGGAGAAGGCCCACGACCCCGGTGACCCCGACGCCCTCCTCCACCTCGAGGCCGAGATCGCGCAGATGCCGGGCGGCGATGCCCGCGGTGCGCGTCTCCTGGAACGAGAGCTCGGGGTGCTGGTGCAGGTCGATGTAGAGCGCTTCGAGGTCGATCGTCATGGCCCGAGCCTAGTCGGGCGTGTCGGGGCCGTCAGCCGTCCGTGTCGTGCGCGTAGGTCTCCAGCTCCGGCCCGGGATGCAGCACGGCGTTGACGATGGCGCGGATCGCGAACTCGCTCGTCTCGCCGAGCTCCACGACCTCCGGATGCAGGAGCCACTGCAACTGCAGGCCGTCCATCACGGCCAGGATCGCGGCGGCCGCGTCGGCGATGCGGCGCGGATCGCTCACGCCCTCCTGGGCGCACAGCTCGTGGAAGGCGTCCGTCACCTCGCGGCGAAGCGTCGTGTAGCGCTCTTCGAAGAACGGGCGCGACGGATGGTCATCGGTCACGGATTCCGCGGAGAGCACCGTGTACGCCTGCACGATGCCGGGGCGCTTCGCATTCGTGAACGCGGTGCGCACGAGGTGCAGGAACAGCTCCGGTCCGCCGGGGATGTGCTTCTGCGCGAGCCCCGCCACGTCGTCCTGATCGCGGTAGGCGAGCACCTCGAGCAGCAGCTTCTGCTTCGACCCGAAGTGGTGGAGCACGCCGGCGTGCGTGATGCCGACCTGTTCCGCGACGTCGGCCAGTGTGCCGTTCGTCGATCCCTTGTTCCCGAAGATCTCGATGGCCGCCTTGAGGATCTGCTCGCGTTTCGCGAGCGTCGCCGGGCGCACGCGCACCGTCTGGTCGCTGTCTGCCATCGCCGTTCCTCCATTGCCGAGCCGTGCTTGCGATCCAACTTACTACTCGGTAACCTCACTGAAACTTACTTTCTCGACAGTAAGCGAATCACACCAGACCGGCGCAGCAGCCTCCGCCGGTGCCGCAGCACAAAGACCGTGCCCAAGGAGAAGCAATGAAGCTCAGGAAATCTCTGATCGCGGCGACCGCGATCACCGCCCTCGGTATCTCGGCCCTCGCCGGATGCTCCGCAGGAGGAGGGGGCGACGAGTCCGGCAGCGGTGCCGGTTCCGCCTCGCTCACGATCGCGAAGCCCGACGGCGCGATCACCACCGAATCGAACAACCCCTACGTCGGCGACTCGTCCGCCTCGAAGTACGGCTACGGCAAGGTGATCTTCGAGACCCTCGCCCTCGTGAACCAGACCGGCGACCGCGGGGTCACCCCGTGGCTCGCCGAGAGTCTGGAATGGAACGACGACTACACGCAGCTCACGGTCGTTCCCCGTGCCGACGTCACCTGGAGCGACGGCGAGCCCTTCACCGCCGACGACATCGTCTACTCCTACGAGCTCGCCTCCACCCCCGCCCTCGACACCGCGGGCCTCCAGCTCGACAGCGCTGCCGTCGACGGCGACAAGGTCGTGCTGACCTTCGCCGCCTCGAAGTACGTCAACCAGGCCCGCGCCCTGCACGTGCCGATCGTGCCGAAGCACATCTGGGAGAACCTCGACGACCCGGCCACCGACCCCGTCAAGGGCGACGACCTGGTGGGTACCGGACCCTACGTCCTCTCGAACTGGTCGACCGAATCGGTCACCCTCGACGCCCGCGACGACTACTGGGGCGGCGATCTGGCCGTTCCCGAGCTGCACTACGTCTCCTACGGCGACAACACGGCGCTGACCACCGCTCTCGCCAACGGCGACGCCGACTGGGCGCAGGCGTTCATCCCGCAGATCGAGGAGCAGTTCCTGTCGGTCGACCCCGAGCACAACAAGTTCTGGGCCGCTCCCACCACCGGTTCGGCGACGCTGTTCATGAACCTGCAGCAGAAGCCGTTCGACGACCCGGCCTTCCGCCAGGCGCTCGCCTGGGTGATCGACCGCGACGCCTACGTCGACATCGCCCGCGAGGGTGCCAGCGAGGCCGTGTGGTCGGTGACCGGGCTCTCGTCGATCCTCGAAGACGAGATCCAGCCCGAGTTCACGGACGTGGACTACTCGGTCGATGCAGAGAAGGCCCGCGACCTGCTCGAGACCGCCGGCTACACCTGGAAGGACGACGCGCTGATCGACCCCGACGGTGCCCCCGTGTCGTTCACGCTGTCGGTCCCCTCGGGCTGGAGCGACTGGAACACCGCGCAGGAGCTCATCGCCGAAGACGTCACCGAGGCCATCGGCGCCGAGGTCAAGATCGACATGCCCGACTGGGGCGGCTGGGCCGATCCTCGCGACAACGGCACGTTCTCCGCGATCATCCACTGGCTCGAGGACAGCGGGACCGCCTACGGCCTCTACACCTCGACCATGGACCCGCGCTGGATCTCGGACGGCAAGGCCGGCTTCAACTTCGGTCGCTTCGACGACCCGGAGGCGACGGCAGCCCTGAACTCCTACGCGAACGCGTCGTCGGATGAGGAGCGCACCGCGGCACTCGACACGTTGCAGACGATCTTCGCTGAGCAGGTGCCGGCCATCCCGCTGGGGGCGCACCCGCTGCTGGGCGAGTTCAACACCCGCAACTACGTCGGATGGCCCTCGGAGGAGGACCCGTACGCGTCGGCCGACCCGACGCAGCAGAACATCGTGCAGATCCTCACGAAGCTGAAGCCCGCCGAGTAAGCACCGGGTGGGGAGCCCGGGTGGACGACCCCGGGCTCCCCTTCTCCGCCGACGAAAGACATCACCATGCCAGACCCTCTCCTCAGCGTGCGCGACTTCTCGGTCGTGTACGACGTCGATCCGCCCGTCGAGGCGGTGAAGAACGTGAACCTCGAACTGCAGCGCGGCGAGATCCTCGGTCTCGCCGGTGAGAGCGGGTGCGGCAAGACCACACTCGCCTACGGAGTCCAGCGCCTGTTGCGTGCGCCGGCCGTGATCACCGGCGGCAGTGTGACCTTCCACGATGCGACCGGCGTCGACATCGACATCGACGCGCTCGACGTGGACGCGATGCAGCGGTTCCGTTGGGACAAGGTCTCGATGGTGTTCCAGGGCGCGATGAACGCCCTGAACCCGGTCGCGACGATCGGCTCGCAGCTGGAGGACGTCTTCGAGATCCATCGCCCCGACATGAACCGCCGGCAGCGGCATGCCGAGGCCGAGGAACTGCTCGAGATCGTCAAGGTCGGGCGCCAGCGCATCCGCTCCTTCCCCCATGAGCTCTCCGGCGGCATGCGCCAGCGCGTCATGATCGCGATGGCCCTCGCGCTGCGCCCGCAGCTGATGGTCATGGACGAGCCGACCACCGCCCTCGATGTGCTGGTGCAGCGCGAGATCCTCACGCAGATCTCGCAGCTGCGGCACGAGTTCGGCTTCTCGGTGATCTTCATCACCCACGACCTCCCCCTCCTCCTGGAGATCAGCGACCGGATCGCGATCATGCGGGAGGGCGAGATCATCGAGCTCGCCACCGCCGAGCGCATCTGGACGCGGCCCGAGCACGACTACACGAAGACACTGCTGTCGTCGTTCCCCCGGTTGACCGGGGAGAGAGGGGTGCTGGTGCGATGACCACCCTCGAATTCCGGAACATCACGAAGACGTACAACGTCCGCGGTGCCGGCCAGCTCAAAGCGCTCGACGATGTGAGCTTCACGCTGACCTCCGGGCAGACGATCGGCCTGGTCGGTCAGTCCGGCAGCGGCAAGTCCACGATCGCGAAGATCCTCACCCAGCTCGAGACCCCGACCAGTGGACAGGTGCTGCTCGATGGCGTGCCGATCCCGCGCCGCGGCAAGGGGCTGCGGAAGTACCGGCAGCAGTTGCGCATGGTGTTCCAGGACCCGTTCGCCTCCCTCAACCCGTACCACTCGATCCGTTACCACCTGGAGCGGCCGATCCGCCTCGATGACGTGGTGCCCAAGGGGGAGACCGAGGCCGAGGTGCGCCGTCTGCTCAACAGGGTCCGGCTCGACCCGGACACCGTGATCGACCGGCGTCCGCACGAGCTCTCCGGCGGACAGCGACAGCGGGTGGCCATCGCCCGTGCCCTCGCGTCTCGCCCTTCGCTCCTCGTCGCCGACGAGCCCGTGTCGATGCTCGACGTCTCGATCCGCCTCGGTGTGCTGAACCTGCTCGCCGACCTGCAACGTGAGGAGGGGCTCGGCGTGCTCTACATCACCCATGACCTCGCCACCGCCCGTCACTTCAGCGACGAGATCATGGTCCTCAATCAGGGCCGGGTCGTGGAGTACGGCGCCGCTGACGAGGTGATCCTCAACCCGCAGGATCCGTACACGCGGGAGCTGCGCGCCGCGTCGCCCGACCCGGACAAGCACTTCGCGACCTCGATGGGAGGTGCGCTGTGAGCGCCGCTCTGCCCCGGCTCGACGACGAGCTCGCGTCCCGCGACGCTCTCGAGGTCGGCACCACGGCGACCGTCGCGGAACGCGGACGCCGGAAGATCCCGTGGCGCTTCTTCGCCGGGCGTGCCGGTTTCTACCTGTTCACGCTCTGGGCGGCCATCACGATCAACTTCTTCCTGCCGCGCCTCATGAAGGGCGACGCGGTCAGCTCCTACCTCGCGCGCAACCGCAGCGTGAGCCCGGAGGCCGAGGAAGCGCTACGCATCCTGCTCGGCATCGACACCGACAAGTCGATCTGGCAGCAGTACATCGAGTACTGGGGGATGCTGCTGCGCGGCGACCTCGGCATCTCGACGCTGCACGGGCTGAGGCCGGTCGCCGAGGTGCTCGCGTCGGCACTGCCGTGGACGCTGGGCCTGGTCGGCATCGCGACGATCATCTCCTTCACGATCGGCACGATCGCCGGTGCCGTCGTCGGATGGAAGCGCGGCAGCAGGCTCGACGCGATCATCCCCGTGACGACCTTCTTCAACACGATCCCCTACTTCTGGCTCGGGCTCATCGCGATCGCGATCTTCTCGTCGACCCTGAAGTGGTTCCCCTCCTCGCACGCCTACGACAAGGGGCAATCCCCGGAGTGGAGCTTCGACTTCATCGGTCAGGTCATCATGCACGGCACACTGCCCGCCCTGACGATCGTGGTCGCCTCGCTCGGCGGATGGGTGCTCGGCATGCGCAACATGATGCTGACCGTGCTCGACGATGACTACATCACGGTGGCCCAGGCCAAGGGCATGCCCAACAAGCGCGTGCTGTGGGGCTATGCCGCCCGCAACGCGGTGCTGCCGCAGATCCAGAGCTTCGCGCTGTCGATCGGCTTCATCGTCGGCGGCACGATCGTGATGGAGATGGTCTTCAGCTATCCGGGCGTGGGCAAGCTCCTGCTCGATGCGACCAACGCCAAGGACTTCGCCCTCATGCAGGGCGTGTTCCTCGTGATCACCCTGTCGGTGCTCGTGGCCAACATCCTCGCGGATGTCGTCTACGCCTACCTCGATCCGCGCACCCGCCAGATGGAGTCCTGACATGACCGTTCCCACCACCACCGAGAGCACCGCGCCCGACGGGTCGGCCGTCGTCTCCGGCATGCCCGAGACCGCCACGCTGCGCACGCCGCCGGCCGACGCACCGCCACGCAAGACCTTCTGGTCGCAGCTGGGTCAGGCGTTCGCGATGTTCCGCAACCCCAAGTCGATCGCCGGGCTGATCATCCTCGGTGTGTTCGTGCTCGTCGCGATCCTCGCTCCGTGGATCGCCCCGTACGGACCGACTCAGAAGGATCGCACGGCGCTCCGGCAGCCTCCTTCGTGGGAGCACTGGCTGGGGACGACGCACATGGGCGAGGACGTGCTGAGCCAGATCATCTACGGCACGCGCGGCGTCATCGTCGTCGGCTTCCTCGCAGCCTTCATCGCCACGATCATCGCGATCACGATCGGGGTGATCGCCGGCTATGTGCGCGGCTGGAAGAGCGAATCGCTGTCGGCGCTGACCAACGTGTTCCTGGTGATCCCGGGTATCCCGCTCATCATCATCATCGCCTCGCAGTTCGACAACCCGCCGCTGATCGTGATCGCCGCCGTGCTCGGCATCACGGGCTGGGCATGGGGTGCGCGCGTGCTCCGTGCCCAGACGATGTCGCTGCGCAACCGTGACTTCATCCAGGCCGCCCGCGCCAACGGCGAGCCTCTGCGCCGGATCATCACGGTCGAGATGCTGCCCAACCTCATGGCCCTGATCGCTTCGAGCTTCGTCGGCACCGTGACCGCCGCGATCCTCGGTCTCACCACGCTGGCCTTCATCGGGGTGATCCCGGTGAGCAACCTGAACTGGGGGACCGTCCTGTTCTGGGCCCAGCAGAACGGCGCCTTCCCGCGCCTGTGGTGGTGGTACGTGCCGGCCGGACTCTGCATCGCCATCATCGGCGTCGCCCTCTCGCTCATCAACTTCGGCATCGACGAGTACGTCAACCCGCGCCTGCGTTCGGCGGGCGAGCGGGCCAGGGCCATGAAGAAGAAGGGGCTGAACGTGAACGACGCCGTCACGGCCGTCCGCAGCGTGCCCCTGCCGCAGAAGAACTCCGATCCCTCGCCGACTTCGACCCGGAACACCCCGTGATGACCTCTCAGACTCTGACCACCCAGCTCCCGTACCAGGACCCCGCGCTCTCGATCCCCGAACGTGTGGCCGACCTCCTCGGCCGTATGACGCTCGAGGAGAAGGTCGGGCAGATGCTGCAGCTCGACGCCCGCGACGACCTCGACGATCACGTCGCACGCCGCCACGCGGGCTCGATCCTGCACACCTCGCCCGAGCGGATCCTGCGCGCGAACCAGCTCACGGCGCAGACCCGCCTCCGCATCCCGCTGCTGGTGGGCGAGGACTGCATCCACGGGCACTCGTTCTGGCCCGGGGCGACGATCTATCCCACTCAGCTCGGCATGGCCGCGACGTGGGACCCCGATCTGCTCGAACGCGTGGCCCGTGCGACGGCCGAGGAGGTCGCGATCACCGGCATCCACTGGACGTTCTCGCCGGTGCTGTGCATCGCCCGCGACCTGCGGTGGGGCCGCATCAGCGAGACCTTCGGTGAGGATCCGTTCCTGATCGGGGAACTCGCCTCCGCGATGGTGCGCGGATACCAGGGGGAGGGGCTCGACGACCCCACGGCGATCCTCGCGACGGCCAAGCACTTCGCCGGATACTCCGAGACCCAGGGCGGACGCGATGCCAGCGAGGCCGACATCTCGCGGCGCAAGCTCCGCTCCTGGTTCCTGCCGCCGTTCGAGCGCGTCGCCCGCGAGGGCTGCCGCACCTTCATGCTCGGCTACCAGACCACCGACGGGGTGCCGATCACCACCAATGACTGGCTGCTCAGCGACGTCCTGCGCGGGGAGTGGGGGTACACCGGCACCCTCATCACGGACTGGGACAACGTCGGACGGATGGTGTGGGAGCAGCGGATCCAGCCCGACATCACGCATGCGGCCGCCGCGGCCGTGCGGGCCGGAAACGACATGATCATGACCACGCCGGGGTTCTACGAAGGTGCCCTGGACGCCGTCGCTGCGGGCATGCTCCCGGAGGACGCGTTCGATGCGGCCGCCGCGCGCATCCTCACCCTCAAGTTCGAGCTCGGCCTGTTCGAGAACCCGCGCCTCCCCGGTGCGGGGCTCGACGAGGTGGTCGGCAGCGCCGCGCACGCGGAGCTGAACCTGGAGACGGCACGCCGGTCGATCGTGCTGCTCGAGAACGACGGCCTCCTGCCGCTCGACGCCGCCGCCCCGGTGCGGGTGGCCGTGGTCGGTCCTCTGGCGGACGACGCGCAGACGCAGCTCGGCGACTGGGCCGGGGGATCGGGGCAAGCCGGGTGGCTCGACGGTCAGCCCCGCGAGATGATCACGACCGTGCTCGACGGACTGCGCGCGGTCGACGGCTGGACGGTCACACACGCCCGGGGCGCGGACATCCTCACCCTGCAGGAAGACCCGCAGGGACCGTTCTTCCCCGACAAGCAGCCGCGTCCACCGGTCGTGCAGCCGTGCGCCCCGGATGCCGAGCTGATCGCCGAGGCCGTCGCCGCGGCAGCCGATGCGGACGTCGTCGTGGCCGTGGTCGGGGACCGGATCGAGCTCGTCGGCGAGGGTCGTTCCACCGCGATGCTGGAGCTCATCGGCGGGCAGAACGCCTTGATCGATGCGCTCATCGCGACGGGGAAGCCCGTCGTCGTGGTGCTGCTGGCCTCCAAGCCGCTCGTGCTCCCGGCATCCGCGTCGAAGGCTGCCGCCGTGATCTGGGCGGCGAACCCTGGCATGCAGGGCGGGCGTGCGCTCGCCGAGATCATCTCCGGAGCGGTCGAGCCGTCGGGCCGCCTGCCCATCTCGTTCGCCCGGCACGTGGGCCAGCAGCCGACGTACTACAACCAGATCCGCGGACAGCACGGCGACCGGTACGCCGACCTCACGCAGTCACCGACGTGGGCGTTCGGTGAGGGACTGTCGTACACGACCGTCGAGTACTCCGACCTGGAGCTCGAGGCGACCTCGCTGGAGGAGACGGACACGATCGTCGGCCGGGTCACGGTGGCGAACACGGGCACGCGGCCGGTGCGCGAGACCGTGCAGGTGTACGTGCGCGATGCGGTGACCAGCGTGAGTTGGACCGACAAGGAGCTCAAGGCCTACCGTCAGGTCGAGCTCGCGCCCGGGGAGTCCGCGCGCGTGCGTGTGGAGTTGCCGGTCGCCGACTGCACGATCGTGGATGCCGCGGGCACGCGTCTGGTCGAGGCCGGCGCGTTCGAGCTGTTGGTCGGCCCCAGCTCGCGCGACGACGTGCTCCTCGCCGCGGACTTCGAGGTCGTGTAGTTCCCGGTCCCTGGTTCCTGGTTCCTGGTTCCTGGTTCCTGGTTCCTGCCGAGACCCCCGCTGGTCGTCCGCACCCCCTCCCACAGACGTCTGTGCACGGGGGTGTCGACGACCAGCGGGGGTCTCGACCTGGAGAGAGGAGGGGGCGTGGGGGCTAGGCGTCCAGGCGGCGGGGGCCTGAGCCCTGGGTGCCGAGCGCGTCGTCGGGGTTGAGCAGACCGCAGGCCTTCATCGACAGGCAGCCGCAGCCGATGCATCCGGTGAGCTCGCGTTCGAGGCGCTCGATGCCCTCGCGGCGCTTCTCGAGTTCGCGCTTCCAACGTCGGGATGCCCGCTGCCAGTCGGCGTGGCTCGGGGTCTCGGTCAGCGGCACGTCGGCGAAGGCCGCCTGCACGTCGGACAGCGGGATGCCGAGGCGCTTGGCGACCGTGATCAGGGAGACGCGGCGCAGCATGTGCCGGGCGTAGCGGCGCTGGTTGCCGGGGGTGCGGGTGGACGCGATGAGCCCGAGCGTCTCGTAGAAGTGCAGGGCGGACGCGGCGACTCCGGTGCGTCGGGTCATCTCGCCGATCGTCAGCGGTTCGTCGGGTGCGTGCGGGCTCATCCGGGCCTCCTCGATTTGACCTCAAGTGTACTTGAGGTTTTACGGTGGACAGCGTGACCCGAGAGAAGACCCCCCGATGACCTATGTCATCGCCCTGCCGTGCGTCGATGTGAAGGACAAGGCCTGCATCGACGAGTGTCCCGTCGACTGCATCTACGAGGGTGAGCGCTCGCTCTACATCCATCCGGACGAATGCGTCGACTGCGGTGCCTGCGAGCCGGTGTGCCCGGTCGAGGCGATCTTCTACGAAGACGATCTCCCCGAGGAGTGGCAGGACTACTACAAGGCCAACGTCGAGTTCTTCGACGAGATCGGCTCCCCCGGGGGCGCCGCGAAGACGGGCATGCTCGCGTTCGACCACCCGGTCATCGCCGCGCTGGCTCCCCAAGGGGAACACGCATGACGGTCGCCGAACCCCGGATCGCCATCGTCGGAGCGGGCCCCGCGGGCATCTACGCCGCCGACATCCTGCTCGATCGTGTGCCGACCGCGTCGATCGACCTCTTCGAGAAGCTCCCGGCACCGTACGGTCTCGTGCGCTACGGGGTCGCCCCCGATCACCCGCGGATCCGCAAGATCACGGATGCGCTGCACGAGGTGCTCGTCCATCCGCGCATCCGCCTGCGCTGCAACGTCGACGTCGGGGGTGACATCGGGATCGATGAGCTGCGTGCGGCATACGACGGGGTGATCGTGGCGACGGGGGCCGACCTCGACGTCCGCCTCGACATCCCCGGTATCGACCTTCCCGGCTCTTTCGGTGCCGCGGACTTCGTCGCGTGGTACGACGGGCACCCCGATGCCCCGCGCACCTGGCCGCTCGCCGCCGAGTCGGTCGCGGTGCTCGGTGCGGGCAACGTCGCGCTCGACGTGACGCGGATCCTCGCCACGCACGCCTCCGCGCTGACGCACACCGACACCCCGGATGCCGTGCTCGACCAGCTCGGCGCCAGCCCCCTGCGGGATGTGCACCTGTTCGCGCGTCGGGGGCCGGCCGACGTGCGCTTCTCTCCGCTGGAGCTGCGCGAGCTCGCCGAGCAGGATGACGTCGATGTGATCGTCGATCCGGACGAACTCGCACTCGACGCGCATGCCGAGCGGATGATCGCGCAGTTCTCGCAGCGCCGCATCATCGTGCGCACCCTGACCGAGTGGGCCGCGCTCGATCCGGCCGGCCGCACCGCCGCTCGCCGCATCCATCTGCACCTGCGGCAGCGACCCGTCCGTCTGCTGGGCACCGGACGAGTCGCCGGCATCGAGATGGAGCGGACCGCGTCGGATGAGCTGGGCCGCATGGTGGGCACCGGCGAACTGCGGCGGTATGAAGTCGGGGCGGTCTACCGCGCTGTGGGCTACCGCTCGACGCCCGTGGCCGGGGTGCCCTTCGCCGACGAGCTCGGGGTCGTGCCGCACGCCGAGGGGCGCGTCCTGGACGCAGCCGGCGTGCCGATCCCGCGGCTGTACGCGACGGGGTGGATCAAGCGCGGACCGGTCGGGCTCATCGGCTCGACGAAATCGGATGCCGCGCAGACCGTGCGGCATCTCGTCGAGGATCTCGAGGCTGCCGAGGAGGTCGTGCGCGGGGAGGACCCGATCGCCCACCTCGGGCACGCCGTCGACCTCGACGGGTGGCTGCGCATCGACGCGGCGGAGCGCAGCGCCGGAGCCGACCGCGGGCGCGAGCGGACCAAACTCGTCGAGCGCGAGGAGATGCTGAGGCATGCGAAGCAGGAGCAGATGACGGAGGCCGGACGATGACCGCGACACCCATACCCACACCGGTCGGCGACCGGCTCAAGGACGCTTTCCGTACGCACCCCGCGGGCGTCGCGATCATCACGGCGTCCACGCCGACCGGTCCGGTCGGCCTCACGGCGTCGAGCGTCGCCTCGGTGGCCGTCGACCCTGCGGCGATCGTGTTCTCGGTCACCAGGGCGACGGGGTCGGCGGGGGCGATCCTCGGTGCGGACACCTTCGTCGTGCATCTCATCGACGACGAGCACTCCGCCCTCGCGCAGAGCTTCGCCGTCAGCGGCTCCGAACGCTTCACCGCGGAACAGGGCTGGTCGGAGCTCGACACCGGAGAACCGTACCTCGCCTCCGCGCGCGCCGCCCTGCGCTGCCGTGCGTTGCAGACCGTGGCCGTGGGCTCGTCGACGGTGGTGATCGCCGAGGTGCTCGACGTCATCGCCGGACCGCAGGGGCGTCCGCTCGTATACCTCGACCGTCGCTTCCACGCCCTCCCGCACGACCCCCACCACTGAAAGGAAGACGCCATGTCCGCTCTCTACACGCTCCCCGAGCTGCCCTACGACTACGCAGCGCTCGAGCCGCACATCTCGGGCAAGATCATGGAGCTGCACCACTCCAAGCACCACCAGGCGTATGTCACGGGTGCGAACACCGCCCTTGAGCAGCTCGCCGCCGCCCGCGACGCGGGTGACCTCGCGAACGTGAACAAGCTCGAGAAGGACCTCGCGTTCAACCTCGGCGGCCACATCAACCACTCGGTGTTCTGGCAGAACATGTCGCCCGAGGGCGGCGGCGCTCCGGAAGGCGAGCTGGAGGCGGCGCTCGTGGATGCGTTCGGGTCGATCGACGCGTTCCGCGCGCACTTCACCGCGACGGCACTCGGGGTGCAGGGCTCGGGATGGGCGGTGCTCGCGTGGGACAGCGTGGGTGCGCGTCCGGTCATCTTCCAGCTGTTCGACCAGCAGGGCAACGCGCCGCTCGGTGTGACCCCGCTGCTGCAGCTCGACGTGTGGGAGCACGCCTACTACCTCGACTACCTCAACGTGCGCGCGGACTACGTGAAGGCGTTCTGGAACCTCGTGAACTGGCCCGACGTGCAGCGCCGCTTCGAAGCCGCCCGCACCGCGACCGCGGGCCTCGTCGTCCCACGCTGACCGTCGTCAGCCGCGGTTCACGCGAGGGAGAGGAAGAGCTTCTCCAGTTCGGCCATCGACACCCCATCGGTGTCGGTGGCCGAATCCGTCTCCGATGCCGGGTCGGTCAGGCAGTCCTGCATGGCGGAGGCGATGATCTGGAATCCGGCCTTGTCGAGCGCCGAGGTGACGGCGGCGAGCTGGGTGACGACCGCGCGGCAGTCGCTCCCGCGTTCGACGGCGGCGATCACGGCGCCGAGCTGTCCTTGGGCGCGCTTGAGGCGGTTGGCGATCTTGCGCTGGGTCTCGGCATCTGCGGATGACATCGGTCGCTCCCTGAGTGTCGGCTGGACTTGCCACTATACCCCCTGGGGTATGCTGAACCCTAAAGATACCCACGGGGGTATCGGTGAGGAGTCCAGAACCATGTGCCGAGCAGTCCGTTGCAAGACCTGCGGGAAGACGACCTGGGCGGGGTGCGGCGAGCACGTCGCCGATGTGCGGCGAACGGTTCCCGCAGCGCAGTGGTGCTCCGGGCATCCGAAGGAGCAGACGCAGGGCGGCTTCTTCTCGCGGATGTTCCAGCGATGACCGCGACCGAAGCGCGCACCGTCGTGGTCGTGGGCGGAGTCGCAGGAGGGATGTCCGCCGCCGCACGTCTGCGCCGGCTCGATGAGCATGCGCAGATCGTGGTCTTCGAACGCGGACCCGAGGTCTCGTACGCGAACTGCGGGCTGCCCTACTACGTCGGCGGCGTGATCGCGGAGCGGGAGTCGCTGCTCCTGCAGACGCCCGCCTCGCTGCGCAGCCGCTTCGGACTCGACGTCCGGGTGCGTCATGACGTCGTGCGCATCGACACCGCGCAGAAGCTCGTCGAGGTCGAAGAGCTCGACTCTGGACGACGCTTCACGCAGAGCTACGACAGTCTGATCCTCGCCACGGGGGCACGCCCGCGCCGGGACGAACCGGTCTCCGACATCCCCGTCCGCTCCCTGCGGACGGTCGACGACGCCGATGCGATCGATGCCGCACTGGTGCGACCGGGACTTCCGGTGGTCGTCGTCGGCGGTGGCTACACGGCCCTGGAAGCGGTCGAGAACCTCGTGGCGCGGGGCGCATCCGTGACCCTCGTGCAGCGTGGGTCACAGTTGCTCTCCCCCCTCGATGCGGAGATGGCCGCCCCGATCGCCGCGGAGGTCCGTGCACACGGCGTCGATGTGCGCCTCGGGGTCGAGGTCGTTCGCGCCGATTCCGGATACGTCACGCTCAGTGACGGCACGTCCATCGCCGCGGAACTCATGATCGACGCGTCCGGGGTGGTGCCGGAGACGACGTTGGCGGAGCGCGCGGGCATCCGGATCGGCGAGACAGGAGGCATCGACGTCGACGCGCAGTGCCGCACGAGCGCGCCCGACGTGTTCGCCGTGGGAGACGGGGTCGAGAAGGCCGAGCTCGTGGGCGGGGGCACGGCTCTCGTCACGATGGCCGGGCTCGCGAACCGTCACGGGCGCATGGTGGCCGACCTCCTCGCGGGACGGTCAGAGACGGCGCGACCCGCGCTCGGCACCGGGATCGTCCGCGTATTCGGGGTCGCCGCAGGGAAGACGGGCTGGAGCGAACGGCAGCTCCGAGCGGCGGGGCGCGAGTTCTACGCCGTGCACGTGCATCCCGGATCGCACGCCGGGTACTACCCGGGTGCGGAGACCCTGTCGATGAAGCTGCTCGCCGACCCGCGGTCCGACGCCATCCTCGGGGTGCAGGTCGTCGGCCGGGACGGCGTCGACAAGCGGATCGACGTGATCGCTACCGCCATGCATGCAGGGATGCCGGCCGCAGAACTCGCGCAGCTCGAACTCGCCTACGCACCTCAGTTCGGCTCGGCGAAGGATGCGGTGAACATCCTCGGCTACGTCGCGGAGAACACCCGGACCGGCACGACGCCGACGATCCAGTGGCATGAGCTCGACGCCGCGCAGCGCGCGGGGGCGGCACTGATCGACGTCCGCACGCCGACGGAGTTCGCCGCCGGTGCGATCCCCGGCGCCGTCAACGTGCCGCTCGATGAACTGCGGGATCGACTCGATGAGCTGCCCGACGGAGAGATCGTGGTGCACTGCCAGGTCGGACTGCGCGGACACATCGCCACGCGGATCCTCCGGCAGCACGGTGTGGACGCCCGCAACCTCGACGGCGGCTACCGCACCTGGCGCGACGCCGCCCTGCTCCGCGGCTAGAGCAGACGGGCGGTGGTCCCGCGCACGTTCAGCTCGTAGGGCAGCGCGGACGGGATGCGGACCTCGTCCGGGGTGGTGAGTTTCGCGAGCACGGCATCCGCGGCGCGTTCCCCCTGCCCCAGCGGGAACTGGTCGACCGTCGTCAGGCGGAAGAACTCGCCGAGCTCGTGTCCGTCGATGCCGACGATGGACAGCTCCTCCGGCACGCTGAAGCCCAGGTCCCGCGCTGCGAGCAGTGCGCCGATCGCCATCTCGTCCGAGGCGGCGAAAACGGCGGTCGGACGCGGGCCGGGGCGTCCGAGCAGTTGCTTCGCGGCGCGGTAGCCACCCTCGACCGTGAAGTCCGCCGGCTCGAGGAATGCGTGGTTCAGGGGGATCCCGGCCTTCGCCAGGGCCTTCTCGAACCCCAGTCGACGGTTGGTCGGGATGTGGAAGTCGATGTCGAACTCGGGGTTGGCCCCGATGTGCGCGATGTCGGTGTGCCCCAGACCGATCAGGTGCTCGGTCGCCAGCTGCGCCACCGCGACGTCGTCGACCGTGAGGGTGTCGAGCTTCGGGTTCGGGCCGCCGATCGCGATCACGGGGAGCCCCAGGTCCAGGAGGAGCTGCGTCTCCTCCTCGTCGAGCTCGATCGACACGGCGATGACGGCATCCACGCGCTGCCGTCGGAGGAAGGTGTCGAACACGTGTCGACGCACGTCCTTGTCGGCGGTGATGTTGTAGAGCGTGATGTCGTAGCCGGCGCGCATCAGGGCGGCTGAGACTCCGGAGAGCACGGTGCTGAAGAACCACCGGTCGAGGAACGGCACCACGACGCCGACGTTCCGGGTACGGCCGGAAGCGAGGCTCGACGCCCGTGAAGAGACGACGTAGCCGAGTGACTGCGCCGCCGCCTGCACGCGCTCCCGGGCGGACTCCGACACGTGACCGCGTCCGCTCAGCGCGCGCGAGACGGTCGCGGTCGACACTCCGGCGAGCCGGGCGACCTCATCGATGCTGGCCATGTGTTCCTCGAATGTGCTCCGGTCGCGATATGACATCCCCTGCGGCGCAGAGAGCTGTCATATCGCGACCGGAAGGGGGTCTCAGGCCTGGACGGCCGTGGTGTACCAGACGGCCGTGTCGACCGGGATGGCCGCTCCGTCGAACGGCTGGCTCTGCAGGATCACGACCGCGTTCGCCGGCAGCTCGATCGGTGCGGTGCCGAGGTTCGCGACCACGTGCACATCGCCACGGCGGAAAGCCACGGCGTCGGCCCCGGCCTCCTCCCAGACCAGCGATCCGGTGCCGAAGCCGTGCTCACGACGCCCGGCCAGCAGTCGCTTGTAGAGCGCGAGGGTCGACGCGGGATCGGTCTCCTCCACATCGCGCGCGTAGGTCGCCCACTCGTCCGGCTGCGGGAGCCACGACAGGCCGGTGTCGTTGAAGCCGAAGGCCGGAGCCTCCGCTTCCCACGGCAGCGGCACGCGGCATCCGTCGCGGCCGTAGCGCTCGCCGTGGGTCCGGAACCAGGTCGGGTCCTGACGGAACTCGTCCGGGATCTCCATGGCTTCGGGCAGTCCGAGCTCTTCGCCCTGGTACAGGTACGACGATCCGGGGAGTGCGAGCATCAGGGTGGTCGCAGCGCGGGCGCGGGCGAGACCGATCGCCGTGTCGGGCTTGTTCGGGGTGTTCGGTCCGATGCCCTCGCCCTGCGGGTTCTCGGCCGTGAGCGCCAGGCGGGAGGCGTGCCGCACGACATCGTGGTTCGAGAGCACCCACGTGCTGGGGGCGCCGACCCCGCCGAACTCGTCGAGCGACTCGCGGATGACGTCGCGCAGAGCCTTCGCATCCCACGGCGTCATCAGGTAGGGGAAGTTGAACGTCTGGTGCATCTCATCCGGACGCACCCAGAGCGCGGTCTGCGTGAGCGTCGGCATCCAGGCCTCGCCGCACAGGGCGCGATCGCCGTCGTACTCGGCGAGCACGGTGTGCCAGTCGCGGTAGATGTCGTGCACGCCGTCCTGGCCCCAGTACGGCACGTTCGACTCGCCGCCGCCCATCGAGTCGGCATCGCTCGGGGGCGTGTAGTCGGGCAGACCGTCGGCCTTGATCATGCCGTGGGCCACGTCGACACGGAAGCCGTCGACGCCGCGGTCGAGCCAGAAGCGCAGGATGGAGCGGAACTCCTCGCGCACCTCTTCGTTCGTCCAGTCGAAGTCGGGCTGCGTGGCGTCGAAGATGTGCAGGTACCACTGGCCGGGGGTGCCGTCGGCCTCGACGACGCGCTCCCACATGCCACCGCCGAACACGGACTCCCAGTTGTTCGGCGGGAGTTCGCCGTTCTCCCCCTTGCCGTCGCGGAAGATGTAGCGCGCGCGCTCCGGGCTGCCGGGCGCCGCCTTGAGCGCTTCCTGGAACCAGACGTGCTGGTCGGAGGAGTGGTTGGGGACCAGATCCACGATCACGCGGATGCCACGGGCGTGCGCTTCTTCGAGCATCAGGTCGAAGTCGGCGAGGGTGCCGAAGAGCGGGTCGACATCGCGGTAGTCGGCGACGTCGTAGCCGGCATCGCGCTGCGGGCTGGTCATGAACGGGCTCAGCCAGATCGCGTCGACGCCCAGTTCCTGCAGTGCATCGAGGCGGCTGGTGATGCCCGGAAGGTCGCCGATGCCGTCGCCCGAGGCATCCGCGAAGGAGCGGGGGTAGATCTGGTAGATGACGGCGCTGCGCCACCACTCGGAACCGGGGGCTGCGATCTGCTCAAGCTGTGCCATGCGGAACAGGCTACTGCAAACGCTTACATTCTTGCCAGGGTGGGAGTCGAATCGGTTCGGAGGCGCGCGCTGCGCGGAGAGCGTGCGGGCGTTTTGCATGAGGCCGTTCCGGATGCATGAGCTCCTCTCCCGCCGGGGTCATGCATCCGTTGCGGGATCATGCAGGTGTCGGGGACCGGGGGTGCGATGTCGGGAGTAGGGTGGCGGCATCCGAGGAGTGGAGGCTGTCATGGTTCCGGAGATCAACTACTGGGCGGTCCTGCTGGCCACCGCGTCGAGCATGCTCGTCGGCTCGATCTGGTACGCCCGAGGGGTGTTCGGCACGCGCTGGTCGAAGCTCGCGAACGTGGACCTCGACGATCCCTCGGGCAATCCCGTGCTGGCGATCATCACCACGGTCATCGTGAGCTTCATCACGGCCTGGGTGCTCGCCGGAGCCGCCGTCATCGCCTGGCACTTCTACGGCGGATCGTACTTCTGGGGTGCGATCGTCACCGCGGTCACGCTGTGGGCGGGCTTCACGGCCGCCCGCTTCATCACGCACGACGCGTTCGAGGGCCGCTCGACCAAGCTGACCACGCTGAACATCGCGCATGAGCTGGTCACCGTCGTCGTGATGGCCCTGATCATCGGCGTCTGGCCGCCCGCGCTCGGCTAGCACTCGCCAATCGGCGAGGGCGAGAGGGCGATATATAGACTTTCGCCGCTTCTCGAGCCCCGACGGAACTGTCAGGCTCATGCTGTGACCTTCAGGTCGCCTGCGCGTCATCCCCCGCGCGCGGTTCTGACCGAGGGGTCTCCATGTCCGGTTCTTCGCGTCGCTCGGCGCCGTGGATCGTCGTCGCCGCGCTCGTCGCCGCAGCCGTTCTCGCCGGCGCGGCCCCTGCCGCTCTGGGCGCCGGAAGGACCGCAGACGGTTCGGCGCCCGGCGGAGGAGCACCCGATGCCGCACAGTCGGTGGCACTGGCCTATGAGTTCCTCGATGCCAGGGTCGACGAGTTCTGCGACGGTGCGGGGCATTGCCTCCCGCGCAGCTACCAGGGCGGCTTCTTCACCACGCCCACCTGGGACTTCACGCCGTCGTTCGTGTACGACGACGCGCTGGTCGTGATCGCCTACACCGCGCGGGGGCTTCCGGACGATCTCCGTCGCGCGCGGGCGATCGGCGACACGCTCCTGTTCGTGCAGGAGAACGACCCGATCGGCGACGGACGCACCCGTGCGTCGTACGAGCCGCACGGCATCCGCCAAGGACGGGTGGAGATCACCGGTCCCGGCAGCTTCACCGGAAACCAGGCGTGGGTCGGGTTGGCGCTCGCGCGGCTCGCGCACGCGACCGGGGATCCGAAGTATCTCGACGGGGCGCTGCGCGTGGGGCAGTGGATCCAGGACAACACCGCGGACATGGTCCGGGCTCCGTACGGCTACACCGGCGGTCAGCTCGAGGACGGCACGTCGCTGACCTGGAAGTCGACCGAGCACAACAGCGACATCGCCGGGTTCTTCACACAGCTCGCGCAGCTCACCGGGGACGCGGTGTGGGCGGAGCGGGCAGCCGTCGCGGCCGACTTCGTCGCGGCGATGCAGAGCGCGGACGGCCACGTGAACACCGGCACCGGCCTCGACGGCTCGACCATCAACACGCGTCCCATCCCCCTGGACGGCCAGACCTGGAGCGCACTCGCCACCGGAGACCCGCGCTACGGCGCCGCGCTGGACTGGACGCTCGCGAACCTGATGGCCACCGATGGCCCCTACACGGGTCCGTCCATCAGCGAGGTCGACGTGTCGAAGGCGTGGTTCGAGGGGAGCGGACACCTCGCGCTGGCTCTGCGTCTGCGGGACGGAGCGGGCGACGCGGATCGTGCGGAGGCCCTGCTGAGCAGCATCCGGCTGGCGCAGCGCGACGCCCCGAACGGAGACGGCAAGGGCATCGTCGCGACCTCGAACGACGGCCTCGACTCCGGATTCGGCGACCTCTACTACGCGAGTCTGCACACGGGCGCGACGGCCTGGTACCTGCTCGCGGCAGCAGGGAGTAACCCCTTCACGCTTCCGGGCGACTGAGCCGGGCTGCGAAAGCGCAGGGGCTGCGGAACCCCGGGCCTACGCGGCGACGCGGGCGACCGCGGCGATGGCGCTCGTGAAGAAGTCGAGTCCGTCGACACCGCTGCGCATGGCGGCGGAGGTGTCGGGGCCGAAGCCCGCCTCGGTCGCGTGCTCGGGGTGCGGCATGAGGCCGACCACATTGCCCGCCTCGTTCGTGAGGCCGGCGATGTCGCGCAGGGAACCGTTCGGGTTGACCCCGGCATAGCGGAAGGCCACGAGCCCCTCGCCCTCGATGCGGTCGAGCGTCTGCTCGTCGGCGATGTAGCCGCCGTCGGCGTTCTTGAGCGGGATCACGATCTCCTGGCCGGCGCGGAACGCGTTCGTCCAGGCGGTGTCGGAGTTCTCGACCGTGAGCTTCTGGTCACGGCGCACGAAGTGCTGGTGGTTGTTGCGGATCAGACCGCCGGGAAGCAGGTGCGCTTCGACGAGCATCTGGAACCCGTTGCAGATGCCGAGCACGGGCATGCCCTGGGCAGCGGCATCCTTCACCTCGGACATGATCGGCGAGAGCGCGGCGATGGCGCCCGCGCGCAGGTAGTCGCCGTAGCTGAAGCCGCCGGGGAGGACGAGGGCGTCGACGCCCTCGAGGTCGTGCGAACCGTGCCACAGGGCGACGGGTTCGGCGCCGGCGATGCGCACCGCGCGCTGGGCGTCGCGGTCATCGAGCGACCCGGGGAAGGTGATGACGCCGATGCGGACGGTCACTCGGCGACCTCGATGCCGACGACGTCCTCGATCACGGAGTTGGAGAGCACCTCGTCGGCGATGCGGCGGGCTTCGGCGAGGACCTCTTCGGTGACCTCGCCCTCGACGGTGAGCTCGAAGCGCTTGCCGATGCGGACGTCGGAGAAGCCCTCCACACCGAGGCGGGCGAAGGCGCCGGAGACGGCCTTCCCCTGCGGGTCGAGCAGTTCGGGCTTGGGCATGACGTCGACGACGATGGTGGGCATGAACGGCTCCGGGAGTCGCGGGCGGACGGGCGCACCCAGTCTACTGCCCCGGGCGCGGACTACTCCGCGGAGTGGAAGACCGTGTGCAGGTCGCCGATGGCCTCGCGGCCGCCGAGGCCATCGATCTCGAACAGCACCGAGATGCCGATGACGTGGCTGCCGAGCTGTTCGACGAGTTCCCGTCCCGCGGCGAGGGTACCGCCGGTGGCGAGCACGTCGTCGATCAGCAGTACGCGGGATCCGGCGGGCAGATCGTCGTGCATCTCGATCGTGGCGGTGCCGTACTCGAGGGCGTAGTCCACGGAGGCAGCGGGGCGCGGCAGCTTTCCGGCCTTGCGGATCGGGATGAGTCCCACACCGGCCGCGATCGCCGCGGCGCTGGCCAGGATGAATCCACGAGCCTCGATGCCCGCGATCACGTCGAACTGCCCTGCGAAGGGCTCGATGATCGCCTCGGTCGTCACACGGAGGGCCTCGGCGTCGGCGAGGAGCGGCGTGATGTCGCGGAAGATGATCCCCGGCTGCGGGTAGTCCGGAACGTTGCGGATCAGGGCTTCGGCGCGGACGAGGGCAGGGGAGAGCGTGGCATCGGGCACCGGACAAGGGTACGCCGCGTTCACAACTCAGGAGAAAACGGCCCGACTACCGCGTTTGCCGCTCCGTACCGGCCACGCCGCCAGGTTCTTCCTGAGTTGTGAACAGGACCGGGTTCGCACGGGTCGGGTTGACACCGTGGGAGCGCTCCCATAGAGTGGCTGCTCAACCCGTGGGAGCGCTCCCACGGCGTTCCTACGCACCAACACCGCACGACCACCACAAAGGAGTGAACTGTGAACACACGTGCCCGCCACCGGATCCTCGCGATCGCAGCTGTGGCATCCGTCTCCGCCCTGGCCCTGGCCGGCTGCTCCGGCAGCTCGGGCGACACCTCGGAGGGAAGTGCCGACGAGGAGGTCACCCTGACCGTCACCACGTTCGGCACCTTCGGTTACGAAGACCTCTACAAGGAGTATGAGGAGGCGCACCCGAACGTCAAGATCGAGGCGACCAACATCGACACGGGTGGCAACGCCCGCACCGATGCCTTCACGAAGATCGCCGCCGGTTCCGGCCTCAGCGACATCGTCGCGATCGAGGAGGGCTGGCTCGGCGCGATCATGGACGTGTCCGACACCTTCGTCGACCTGCGCGACTACGGCATCGAGGACCGCAAGGACGACTGGGTCGACTGGAAGTACGGTCAGGCGACCGACGCCGACGGCCGTGTGATCGGCTACGGCACGGACATCGGCCCCAGCGGCATCTGCTACAACGGCGCTGCGTTCGAAGCTGCAGGCCTCCCGAGCGACCGCGAGTCGGTCGCCGAGCTCCTGAACGGCGACTGGGAGAACTACTTCGCGGTCGGCGCGGACTACACCGCCAAGACCGGCAAGGCCTGGTATGACCACTCCGGCTTCGTGTGGAACGCCATGGTCAACCAGCTCGACGAGGGCTACTACACGGCCGACGGCGAGCTGAACGTCGAGGGCAACGACGAGCTCAAGAAGCGTTTCGAGGAACTCGGCGCAGCCACCGAGGGCGGTCAGTCCGCCGCGCAGACGGCCTGGGACTGGAACGGCGGAAAGTCGTTCGTCGACGGCACCTTCGCGACCTTCGTGTGCCCGGGCTGGATGCTCGGCGTCGTGCAGGGTCAGGTCGAGGCCGGCGGCGGAGACGCGTCGACCGGGTGGGACTTCGCCGACGTGTTCCCCGGCGGCGCGGCCAACTGGGGTGGGGCGTTCCTCTCGATCCCGGAGTCCTCGGAGCACAAGGAGGCGGCGGCCGAGCTCGCCGACTGGCTGACGCAGCCCGACCAGCAGGTGAAGCAGTCCGCAGCCGCGGGCAACTTCCCGTCCACGATCAAGGCGCAGGAGACGCTCGCGGCGGACGCGACGCCGAACGCCTTCTTCAACGACGCTCCGACCGGGGCGATCCTCGCCGAGCGTGCCAAGGGCGTGGTCGCGCAGTTCAAGGGCGCGGATGACTCCGTCATCCAGGAGAACGTCTTCGGTCCGGCTCTCAGCAGCCTCGACCGCGGCGAGACCGACACGCAGGGTGCCTGGGATCAGGCGATGGGTCTGCTGAACGACCTCGTCGGCTGACCTCAGCGGACATCCCCCTTCCGGTCGCAGTTTCGCTCGGTATCGCCCGTGCATTCCGAGCGAAACTGCGACCGGAACCCCTCGGACCTCCGGGACAAGGACACCCCATGACTCTCACCGCCCCGCCCGCGGAGCACCGCGAGACGACACCTCCGGCGAAGGATGCCGTGTCGAAGCGCTCCTGGCGTCATCGCGTCTCGCGGTTCGACCAGAACGCATCGCCCTACTTCTACATCTCGCCGTTCTTCCTGCTGTTCGGGCTGGTCGGCCTGTTCCCCCTGCTCTACACCGTGTGGGTCGCCGTGCACGACTGGGACCTGCTCAAGGGGGAGGGGACTTCGTCGGATTCGGTAACTTCGTCGAGATCCTCGGCGACGCGATGTTCTGGAACTCGATCGGCAACACCCTGAGCATCTTCCTGCTCTCGGCCATCCCGCAGCTCGCCGTCGCCCTCGTGATCGCGTACCTCCTGGACCGCGGACTCCGTGCCCCGACGTTCTGGCGGATGAGTGTGCTCATCCCGTTCGTGGTCACGCCGGTCGCGGTCGCCATCATCTTCTCGAGCATCTTCAACGAGGCCGACGGTCTGGCCAACAACCTGCTCAACCTCGTCGGGATCGCCGATCAGGAGTGGAAGCACAACACGGCCCTGTCGCACATCGCGATCGCGGTCATGGTGAACTTCCGCTGGACGGGCTACAACGCCCTCATCCTGCTCGCGGCGATGCAGGCCGTGCCGCGCGACCTGTACGAGTCCGCCGCCCTCGACGGCGCCGGTGCCGCACGGCGGTTCTTCTCGATCACGATCCCCACGATCCGTCCGACGTTGATCTTCGTGATCATCACCGCGACGATCGGCGGGCTGCAGATCTTCGCCGAGCCCCGCCTGTTCGACGTCTCGACGGCCGGCGGCATCGGCGGCAGCGATAGGCAGTTCCAGACCACGGTCCTGTTCCTGTGGGAACTCGCCTTCTTCCGCCGCAACCTCGGCGAGGCCTCGGCGGTCGCCATCCTGCTCTTCCTGTTGATCGTGGCCATCGGCGTCATCAACTTCCTGATCTCCCGGCGCATCTCCACCGGTGACGCCCCGAAGAATCGCGCGGCCCGTCGCCGTGCGCGCACGAGCACCGAGGAGGGGACCCGATGACCGCCACGCAGGCTCTCAGCGTGCCGGAGAAGATCCGGCGTCGTCAGGTCCGGACCGGGGGCAACGCCGGCATCGGTAGCCGACCCGGTTTCCTCACCTACGGACTCCTGGCCGCGTTCATCATCGGCAGCGTGTATCCGCTGTGGTGGTCGGTCGTGGTCGCCAGCGGCACGAACGCCACCCGAGGTGAGACGCTGCCGTTGATCCCCGGCGGGAACTTCCTCACCAACGCGGCTCAGGTGTTCGATGCGATCCCGTTCTGGCTCGCGCTCGGCAACTCGTTCCTGATCTCGGGCATCATCACGCTCTCGGTCGTCACGTTCTCGACGCTCGCCGGGTACGCCTTCGCGAAACTGCGCTTCAAAGGTCGCGACGGGCTGATGATCTTCGTGATCGCGACCATGGCGATCCCGACGCAGCTCGGCATCATCCCGCTCTTCATGCTGATGCGCGAACTCGGCTGGACCGGAACGATCGGCGCGGTGATCGTGCCGACCCTGGTCACCGCGTTCGGCGTCTTCTTCATGCGCCAGTATCTGGTCGACGTGATCCCGGACGAGCTGATCGAGGCCGCGCGGATGGACGGGGCGAACCAGTTCCGGACCTTCCTGACCGTGGGCCTCCCGGCGGCGCGACCGGCCATGGCGATCCTCGGACTCTTCACCTTCATGACCGCGTGGACCGACTACCTGTGGCCGTTGATCGTGCTCTCCCCTCAGAACCCGACCCTGCAGACGGCCCTCAGCCAGCTGCAGTCGGGGTACTACATCGACTACTCGATCGTGCTCGCCGGCGCGGTGCTCGCGACCCTTCCGCTGCTCGTGCTCTTCGTGGTCGCGGGTCGCCAGCTGGTCAGTGGCATCATGGCGGGCGCGGTGAAAGGATGACCCGTATGACCCGCTCCTTCCCCGAGAACTTCCTCTTCGGTGCCGCGACGGCGGCGTACCAGATCGAGGGGGCCGCGTTCGAGGACGGGCGCACCGCGTCGATCTGGGATGCGTTCGCCCGTGTGCCCGGTGCCGTGATCGGCGCGGAGAACGGCGACGTGGCCTGCGACCACTACCACCGCTACCCGCAGGACGTCGCGCTCATGAAGGAGCTCGGCCTGCAGACGTACCGGTTCTCGACGTCGTGGTCGCGGGTGCGGCCGGACGGCGGTGCGGTGAACCCCACCGGGGTCGACTTCTACGAACGACTGGTCGACGAACTCCTCGGCGCCGACATCCTGCCCTGGTTGACGCTGTACCACTGGGACATGCCGCAGGCGCTGCAGGAGGGCGGGGGATGGACGAACCGTGACACGGTCGATCGGTTCCTCGACTACGCGGGAACGATGCACGATGCGCTGGGCGACCGGGTGAACGTGTGGACGACGCTGAACGAGCCGTGGTGCTCGTCGTTCCTCTCCTACACGGCGGGCGAGCACGCGCCGGGTCACACCAGCGTCGCGGAGGGGCTGCTCGCCGCGCACCATCTGCTCCTCGCGCACGGCAGCACCGTGCAGGAGCTGCGCGGTCGCGATGCGTCGCTCAACCTCGGCATCACGCTGAACCACACGGTCGCCGATCCCGCCGATCCGCAGAACCCGGCCGACGTCGATGCCGCCCGCCGGGTGGACGGGCAGTTCAACCGCTGGTTCCTCGATCCGATCTACCGCGGCAGCTATCCGGCCGACATCGTCGAGGACATCCGTGCGGTCGATGCCGAGGCGGTCGCGCGTTTCGAGGCGGCCGTCCACGACGGTGACCTCGAGACCATCGCGCAGCGCATCGACACCCAGGGCGTGAACTACTACCACGGCGACTTCGTGTCCGGCACGGCACCGGCCGAGGGGCCGGTCTCCGCGGAGCCGGACACCGATCGCGTCCGGCGCAGCCCGTATCCGTCCAGCGAGGGCATCCACGCGGTCGAGCGGGGTCTGCCGCGCACCGCGCAGAACTGGGAGGTGCAGCCCGAGGGCCTCACCCGCGTGCTGCAGCGGATCTGGACCGAATACGCCGAGCCTGCGGGCACCGTGCTCTACATGACCGAGAACGGCGCGGCCTATGACGACGTCGTGGTGGTCGAGGGCGACGAGAAGCGTGTGCACGATGCCGACCGCACCGAATTCCTGCGTCTTCACCTCGGCGCGGTGCTCGATGCGGCGGATGCGGGTGTCGACGTGCGCGGCTACTTCTACTGGTCGCTCTTCGACAACTTCGAGTGGGCGTGGGGCTACGACAAGCGCTTCGGCATCGTCCGTGTCGACTACGACACCCAGGAGCGCACGCTCAAGGACTCCGGTCGCGAGTACGCCCGGATCATCGCCGCTCGCGCTCTGTAGTGCGGCCTCCTCCCCGTTCGAATCGCGTGAATGGCTCGATCCGTTGGTCGAGATGCGACCATTTGCGTGATTCGAAGGAAGATGGTCAGCGACAATAGGGCGATGGAAGAGTGCGTACGCTGATGTCGCCCCGAGCGACCATCGAAGAGGTGGCATCCACCGCCGGAGTATCCCGGTCCACCGTGTCGCGGGTGGTGAACGGATCGACGTCCGTGAGCCCGGAGGCCCTGGCCGCCGTGCGGGCCGCGATCGACGAGCTGAACTACGTGCCCAACCGTGCGGCACGCTCGCTGGCGTCGAGGCAGACGCACGCGATCGCCCTGATCATCCCCGAGGACACGACCCGCTTCTTCGGCGACCCGTTCTTCGCAGCGATCGTCGCCGGCATCACGGGGGCGCTCGGCAGCTCGGACTACCTGCTCAACCTGCTGATCGCGAGCGACGATCCCGGTGACAAGATGACCAGTTTCGTGCGCAACGGCGGAGTCGACGGCGCGCTGATCGTCTCGCATCACACGAGCGACGCCTTCGTCGATCGGATCGCGGATGCCGTCCCCGTCGTCTTCGGCGGTCGGCCGGTGCGACGCCATGAGGGCGACTACGTGGTCGACGTCGACAACGTCACCGGAGCGCGCAACGCCACTCAGCGCCTCATCGACATCGGCCGTACGCGCATCGCGACGATCTCCGGGCCGCTGACGATGGTCGCGTCGGTCGACCGCGTGCAGGGTTTCCGCGAGGCGCTGAAGGATGCCGGTCTCTCCCCGTATGCGGAGGAGGAGGGGGACTACAGCGAGGCGAGCGGGGCGGACGCCGCTCGACGGCTTCTCGCGGGCGGGCGCCCCGACGCCATCTTCGTCGCGAGCGACCTGATGGCCCGTGGTGCCTTGACGGCGCTGCGTGCGTCGGGCCTGCGGGTTCCGGAGGACATCGCCCTGGTGGGCTTCGACGATTCGTCGGTCGCGGTCAGCACGGATCCGCAGCTGACCACGATGCGTCAGCCGATGTACGCGCAGGGCGAGGCCATGGCCCGGGTCCTGCTGTCGCGTCTCGCGGGCGAGGACCCGCCCACCACGACGATCCTGTCCACCGAGCTCGTGGTGCGCGCCTCGGCCTGAGTCGGGCGGCACGTGCTCAGAGGCAGGGACACCGCGGAACACGGGAGAGGAAGCCGCATGGCACGTTCTGACGAGCAGTATCGGCAGGCGCGCGAACGTACCAGGGAGAGCATCCTGCAGGCGGCGATCGCGGCCTTCTCCGAACGCGGAGTCGCCGGGGCCAGCATCGCGGAGATCACCACGCGTGCCGGTGTGGCCCAGGGGCTCGTCAACTATCACTTCGGCGGCAAGGACCAGCTCATCGCGGCCGTCATCGATCGCTGGTTCGAGACCGTGCTCGGCTTCGCCCGGGTCGAAGGCACGCCGGACGAGATGCTCGCTGCCGTGATCGACGGGGCGCTCGGGGCGACGGGCTACGCGACACCGCTGGAGCGGGCGGTGCTCGCGATGCAGCAGCAGCCGTCGACGCACCGGCTGTTCGCCGAGTCGGAGGTCCGACACGAGGTACGCGTGACGGCAGCGGAGGATGCCATGCGTGAGCTGTTCCGCGCGCGGGGCGCCGAGGATCCGGAGCTCGAGGAGATCATGTTCCGCAGCACCCTCGAAGGCGTCTTCGTGAAGTTCGCGGTGTTCGGTGACACGTATCCACTCGAAGACGCGCGACGCTGGGTCTACCGCCGATACGGACTGCCCGCACTCGCCGCGCCCCTTGCCCCGCCGGTGCGACTGCGGGACGGCCAACGGCGTCCGCGAGCGACCGGAGCGCTCGAGTCGGGTCCGCACCCGCCCGGGGGCACCGCCTGAGGCGTGGTGCGGGGTCGCTCACTCCAGGCGCATGCGGGCGAAGGCGCCGAGCACCACGCGTTCCGACTGCACGAGGTAGCGCTCGAGCTCGGTGGCTCCGGCCTGCGGGCCGCGCGCGAGGAACGCGTCGAGCACGGCGCGGTTCTTGCGGACGAAGGGCTCGTGCAGCGAACGCGGGTCGTCGATCTTGAGGAAGACCAGGCGGAGCTCGGCCGCCAGATCGCGATACGTGCGGGCCAGTCGGGGGCTGTCGGCGAGATCGACCAGTGCGACGTGGAAGGCCATGTTGGCGCTGCCGACCCGGCGCCAGGCCCGAGGGTCGTCCGCCGCCTCAGCCCGGGCCGCTTCCGCGGACTCGACCGCGTCCTTCATCCGCTGGACGGCTGGGTGCTCGGGTTCCGACTGCAGCAGCGCGGAGCATTCGATCACGCGACGGGCCCGATAGATGTCGATGACGTCGGCGATCGACGGGGAGGCGACGGAGACGCCACGGTGCGGGATGTGCTCCAGCAGGCCCTGCTCGGCGAGAGCGCGGAAGGCTTCGCGAAGGGTGTTGCGTGAGACGTCGAACTGCTCGGCGAGGGCCGACTCGGACAGCCGCGATCCCGGAGCGAAGTCGCCGTCGATGATGCGCTGACGGAGCACATCGGGGAGCATGCCCTGCTGGTTCATGCCTTCATCGTAGGTGGCGCGGGGTTCCGATCGTTCGAGGATCCTCTCCGGAAATCACACGCGGGCAACGTCTTCGTAGCACAGCCGAAACAATATTGTTGAACAATCAGTGTCTATCCGTTCTACACTGGGGGTCACCCGACACCCACCAACGACGATGGGAATCCCCCTCCATGTCCGAGCAGTCCACCGCCTCCCTCTCCCCGGAAGACGAAGTCCGCCTGGCCGCCGTCAAGAAGCGCGCCGGCCGCAGTGCCGTCCTCGGTGCGATCTTCCTCATGGCCACCAGTGCCATCGGCCCCGGCTTCATCACCCAGACGGCGACGTTCACCGCGACGATGGGGGCGGCGTTCGCCTTCGCCATCCTCGTCTCGATCCTGGTCGACATCGCCGTGCAACTGAACGTGTGGCGCATGATCACCTCGTCGGGCAAGCGCGCCGGCGAACTCGCCAACAGCGCCATCCCCTTCTCCGGACACGTGATCGCCGTCCTCGTCGTGATCGGCGGACTCGCGTTCAACATCGGCAACATCGCCGGTGGCGGGCTCGGCATGAACGCGCTCCTCGGCATCGATCCGAAGCTCGGAGGCGCACTCACCGCAGCGCTGGCGATCATCATCTTCCTGATCAAGAAGGCGGGGCGGGTGATGGATGTCGTCCTGATCGTGCTCGGCCTCGGCATGATCGTGATGACCCTGATCGTGGCCTTCATCGCGCAGCCGCCGCTCGGCGAAGCGCTCTCCCAGACCTTCCTCCCGGACGAGCTGAACTTCGCCACCATCACCACGATCGTCGGTGGAACGGTCGGCGGCTACATCACCTACTCCGGTGCACACCGCTACCTCGACTCCGGGCATACCGGACCCGAGCGCGCCGGTCCGGTGATGCGCGCCGCCGCCAACGGCATCCTCGTCACGGGCATCATGCGCTACGTCCTGTTCCTCGCGATCCTCGGCGTCGTGGCCTCCGGTGTCACTCTCGACCTGTCGAGTCAGGCCGCGAACCCCGCGGGGCAGGCATTCGGCGCGGTGCTCGGCGACGCCGGACTGCGCATCTTCGGCGCGATCTTCTGGGCCGCCGCGATCAGCTCTGTCATCGGTGCGGCGTACACGTCGGCCACGTTCCTCTCCACCTTCACGAAGAAGCTCAGGGGCGGCTGGCCCTTGCAGCTCGCGACCGTCGCGTTCATCGTGGTGTCGCTGGCCGTGTACCTGTCGATCGGCACGGCACCCGCGGCGATCCTCGTCTTCGTGGGCGGTTTCAACGGTCTGATCCTGCCGATCGGCCTCACGGTGTTCATGTACATCGGCTGGTTCCGTCGCGATCTGCTCGGCTCGAAGAAGTACCCGATGTGGCTGCTGATCGCCGGTACGCTCGTGACGCTGCTGACCTGGTACATGGGGATCGTCTCGGTCGGCCCCATCTTCGCCTTCCTCGGAATCGGAGCGTGATCGCATGACCTCGATCGACCTGAACTCGGACCTCGGCGAGAACGTCGCCGACCGGATCGTTAGCGACGACGCGAGCATGCTCCGCCTCGTCACGAGTGCGAACGTGTCGTGCGGCTTCCACGCCGGCAGTCCGGAGGGCATCCGGCAGACGCTCGCGGCCGCGGTCCAGGGCGGGGTCGTGGTCGGCGCGCACCCCGGCTACCGTGACTACGAGAACTTCGGACGCACGAAGGTCGACATCGACTCGGCCACGCTCCAGGCGCACGTCGAGTATCAGCTCGGCGCGCTGATGGGGGTCGCCTCCGCGGTCGGCGGACGGGTCGCCTACGTCAAGCCGCACGGTGCGCTGTACAACACGATCGCGCGGGACGAGCGTCAGTCGAAGGACGTCGTGGCCGCGATCCGTGCGATCGACCCGAACCTGGTGCTGCTCGGCCTGTCCGGAGGCGTCGTGCTCGACGTCGCCGAGCGGGCAGGGCTCGCCGTTGCGGCGGAGGCGTTCGCCGACCGCGCCTATCAGCCGGACGGGCAGCTGGTGTCGCGCACCGAGGAGGGGGCCGTGCTGCACGACCCGGCCGCGGTCGCCGAGCGCATGGTGCGCCTGGCCGCCGACGGCGTGATCCGGGCGATCGACGGCACCGATGTGCCCGTGGCCGCGCAGTCGATCTGCGTGCACGGCGACAGCCCCGGCTCGGTGGCGATGGCCGCCGAGACGAAGCGGATGCTGCAGGACGCCGGCATCACGATCGCCCCGTTCACGGGCGCCTGACATGACCGTCCTCGCCACCGCCGATCAGCTCGCCGATGCGCGTGCGGCTCGCGCCGCCATCCGGGCGGGGCACGCCGAGCCGACCAGCGGCGTCGCGGTGGGGCTGACCCAGGCGAACCTCATCGCGGTGCCGGCCGACTGGGCCTTCGAGACGTTGCTCTTCGCGCAGCGGAACCCGAAGCCGTGCCCGGTGCTCGAGGTCATCGAACAGGGACAGGTGGAGTCCCGGCTCGCGCCCGGCAGCGACATCCGCACGGACATCGGCCGCTATCGCGTCTGGCGCGACGGAGAGCTGGCGGAGGAGGTCTCCGACGCGACCGAGGCCTGGGCGGAGCATCCGGACCTCGTGTCGTTCCTGATCGGATGCAGCTTCACGTTCGAATCCGGTCTCGTGCAGGCGGGGATCCCGATCCGCCACCAGGAGCTCGGCCGCAACGTGCCGATGTACCGGACAGCGGTGCCGTGCACGCCGGCGGGACGGCTGAGCGGCGAGATGGTCGTGTCGATGCGGCCGATCGCTGCGGATCGGGTGGCGGATGCCGTGCAGATCTCCGGCCGTACTCCGGCGGTGCACGGCGCTCCGGTGCACATCGGGGATCCGGCGTCGCTCGGGATCGACGATCTGGCACGCCCCGACTTCGGTGACGCCCCGGAGATCCGTGCCGGCGAGGTGCCGGTGTTCTGGGCCTGCGGGGTCACCCCGCAGGCCGCGATCATGGCCTCGAAGCCGCCGTTCGCGATCACGCATGCGCCGGGGTACATGTTCCTCACCGACGTTCCGGATGCGGAGTACCTCGTCTGATGCGCATCCTCACGGCATCCGATCATGCTCTGCTCGTCGAGGCGGCCGACCTCGACGAGGCGATGCGCCTGAACCTCGCGTGGGAGGGAGTGCCCGGGGTGGTCGAGCGCATTCCCGGTGCCCGGACCGTGCTCGTGCGCTTCGATCCGCTGGGGGTCTCCGCCGTCGAGCTGGCGACCGCGCTCGCGGCCGTGGAGATCGACACCGCGCAGCTCCCGGACGCGGGCGAGGTCGTCGTGCCGGTGCGGTACGACGGCGAAGACCTCGACGAAGCGGCGACCCTGCTCAGGGTCTCGACGGAGGAACTGGTGAACCGGCACCTCGCTGCCGATTGGCGGGTCGCGTTCTCGGGCTTCGCCCCCGGATTCGGCTACGTCGTCAGCAGCGATCCCTTGTTCGACGTGCCGCGCCGATCGTCACCGCGCACGCGCGTGCCCGCCGGATCCGTCGCACTCGCGGGCGCGTTCACCGGGGTGTATCCGCGCGAGAGCCCCGGAGGATGGCAGCTGATCGGCCGCACGGACGCCGTGATGTGGGACATCGACCGTGACCCTCCCGCACTCCTGGCCCCCGGCACCTCCGTGCGGTTCGAGCACGTGCGCGAAGTGGCTCGGCTGGACCTGGGTCGCTCGGACGAATCGGGCCGAAACGGAGACGACGCGGTGCGCCCTGGGCGTGTCGTGGAGCAACACGCCGAGACGGATGCGGATGCTCTGGGTTTCCGCACAGAGGCGGCGGTCGAAGTGGTCCGCCCGTCGCTGCAGCTGCTGGTGCAGGATGCCGGGCGTCCGGGTTTCGCGGCACTCGGGGTCTCAGCATCCGGGGCAGCCGACCGCCGGGCCCTGCACGATGCGAACCGCGCGGTGGGCAACGCGACCGCGGCCGCGGTGCTGGAGAGCGTCGGTGGTGCGGTGCTGCGGTTCCGGGGAGCCGGCGTCGCCGCGGTCACCGGAGCGATCGGTGCGCTCAGCCTGACCGACGTGGAGGGCGCTGTCCGTTCCGTGGCCCACGGTGTGCCCTTCGCCACGGTCGACGGCGACGAGCTGACCCTCGGCCATCCCGCGCGCGGACTGCGCTATGTCATCGCCGTCCGCGGTGGACTGGAGGTGGCTGCTGCACTGGGCAGCCGTGCCGCCGACACCCTGGCCGGACTCGGACCCGAGGCGCTGACCGCGGGCACGGTCGTCCCGGTGGGCGGCGTCGCCTCGCACCCGGTCGAGCCCGACGCCCTGCCCCGCGAGCTGCCGGCCGTGGGCGATCTCGTCGAGCTCGAGATCACACTCGGTCCCCGCGACGACTGGTTCACGGCCGGAGCGCTCGCGACCCTCACCGCTCAGGAGTGGACGGTGACGCCGCGCTCCGACCGGGTCGGCATCCGGCTTCATGGCGAGGTGCCCCTGGAACGCGCACGCGGCGGGGAGCTGCCGAGCGAGGGCGCCGTCACCGGTGCGATCCAGGTGCCGCCCGACGGACAGCCGGTGCTGTTCCTCCCCGACCACCCCCTCACCGGGGGATACCCGATCATCGGTGCACTCACGGACCGCAGCCTCGACCTCGCAGGTCAGCTGCCACCGGGCGTGCGCCTTCGCTTCATCGTCAAGGAGACCTCATGACCGCCGCGCCGACCACGCAGAGGGTCCTGATCGCCAATCGCGGAGAGATCGCCGTGCGCGTCATCCGTGCCTGTGCCGAAGCCGGCTACGCATCGATCGCGGTGTACGCCGACCAGGACGTCGACGCCCTGCACGTGCGCCTCGCCGACGAGGCCGTGGGTCTCGTCGGCACCACGGCCGCCGACACCTACCTCTCCATCGACGCGCTGCTCGCCGCCGCACGGCAGTCGGGGGCGACCGCCGTGCATCCGGGATACGGATTCCTGTCGGAGAGCGCCGCGTTCGCGCGAGCGGTGGAAGGGGCCGGGCTGGTCTGGATCGGTCCGACGCCCGCGAGCATCGACGCGCTCGGAGACAAGATGACCGCGCGTCGCATCGCTCAGCAGGTCGGTGCCCCTCTGGCGGCCGGAACCGATGAGCCGTTGGCCGGCGCGGAGGAGGCGGTGGCTTTCGCGGAGGAACACGGTCTCCCGATCGCGATCAAGGCGGCCTTCGGCGGCGGCGGGCGCGGACTCAAGGTCGTGCGCGAGCTGTCCGCGGTGGCGGAGGCGTTCGATGCGGCCACCCGCGAGGCCATCGCGGCGTTCGGTCGAGGCGAGTGCTTCGTGGAGCGGTTCCTGGAGAGCCCGCGTCATATCGAGGTCCAGGTGCTCGGCGACGGACGCGGCGGTGTCGTCATCGTCGGCGATCGTGACTGCTCGATGCAGCGTCGCAACCAGAAGCTCATCGAGGAAGCCCCCGCGCCCGGACTATCCGTCGCACAGCGGACCCGGTTCCACGACGCCGCACGCTCGATCTGCGCCGAGGTCTCCTACCGCGGGGCAGGCACGGTGGAGTTCCTGCTGGCCGCAGACGGCACCATCTCCTTCCTCGAGGTGAACACCCGGCTCCAGGTGGAGCATCCGGTCACCGAAGCGGTCGCCGGGGTCGATCTGGTGCGCGAGCAGTTCCGGATCGCGTTCGGGGGAGGTCCGTCCTTCACCGAGACGCCCGACCCCGTCGGCCACGCGTTCGAGTTCCGGATCAATGCCGAGGACCCCGGTCGCGGATTCCTGCCCAGCCCCGGTCGCGTCGAGCGGTTACGGATCCCCGGTGGTCCCGGCGTGCGGTGGGACAGCGGCATCGATGAGGGCGACGTCGTCCAGCCGGCTTTCGACTCGATGATCGCCAAGCTCATCGTGCACGCGGAGTCCCGCGACGCGGCCATCGTGCGGGCGCGCCGGGCACTGCGTGAGCTCGTGGTGGAGGGTCCGGCGACGGTCATCCCGTTCGACCTGCTCGCCCTCGACGATGCGGCGTTCGCCACCGAGACCTTCGCGGTGCACACGCAGTGGATCGAGAGTGCGCTGCTGCTGAAGCTGGAGATGCAGTCCCGACCATCCGCGCTGCCGGACGCCGTGCTGCAGCGCTTCCCGGTCGAGATCGACGGACGGCGGGTGATGCTCGGGCTCCCGGCGGCTCTGCTGGCGGGACTCGGTCCGTCGACGGGCGCTGCCGTGCCCACGCCCGCCGCCGATCCGACCGAACTGTGCTCCCCCGTGCCGGGCACGCTGGTGCGCTGGCTCGTCGAGGAGGGCGCGGAGGTCGCACAGGGCGATCCGGTCGCCGTCATCGACGCCATGAAGATGGAGACGACGGTCGAAGCCCATCGCGCCGGCACGCTTTCACACCGCGTTGCACTCTCCGCGACGGTCTCGGCCGACGGCGTGCTCGCGGTCATCGACTGAGTCGCGTTCGCAACTCCGCAGAAACGTAGCCGTTCCGGGCCGAACCGGCCGCATGACGCGGGATTCGGGCTACTTCTGCGGAGTTGTGAACCGCGACGGCGGGAGAGCCGGCGGGAGAGCCGGCGGGAGAAGCCGGTTACTCGGGGTCGCCGCCGAGCGGGCCGACGGCTGCGAGCGGACGGGGGTCGTCAGCACCGGTCTTGCGCAGGCGGGCGATCAGGTTCCCCAGGTGGTAGATCAGGATCGCCGCGACCGTGGCGATGACGATTCCGCCGAGTTCGAAGCCGGAGGCCTCGTCCTTGATCATGAACCCGCCGACGGCCATGATCAGGGCGACGGCGGCCGTGTACTGGTTGACGGGCCGGGAGAAGTCGACGCGGTTGTCGACCCAGATCTTGATGCCGATCACCCCGATGAGGCCGTACAGTGCGGTGGTCACGCCACCGAGCACTCCGGCGGGCACGGAGTTGATGACCTCACCGAACTTGGGCGAGAGGCTGAGCAGGATCGCGGCGGCTCCGGCCACCCAGTACGCAGCGGTGGAGTAGACGCGGGTGGAAGCCATCACACCGATGTTCTCCCCGTAGGTCGTGGTTCCCGATCCGCCGAAGAAGCCGGCCAGGGTGGTCGAGACACCATCGGCGATCAGGGCCTTGCCGGTCTGCTGGTTCACGCTCGCATCACCGGTCATGGTCGCGACGCCGCGCACGTGGCCGACGTTCTCCGCGATCAGCACCAGGACGACGGGGAGGAACATCGCCAACGCCGTCAGCGTGCCGGGCTCGGTGAAGTTCGGGAAGGTGAAGGTGGGCAGCCCGAGCCAGTCCGCCTTCTCGACGGCTGTGAAGTCCAGTTCCCCGCGGAAACCCGCGAAGATGTAGCCCGCGATCACGCCGAGGAAGATCGAGATGCGTCCGAGGAAACCACGGAAGACGACGGCGAAGAGGATCGTGATCGCGAGGGTGAAGGTCGCGGTCACGGGCGCTGCGGCGTAGTTGTTGTGCGCTGCGCCGGCGAGGTTGAACCCGATGAGGGCGACGATGGTCCCCGCGAGGACCGGCGGCAAGAAGCGATCGACCCACTTCACGCCGACCGTGTGCACCACGACGCCGATGATCGCCAGGAGTACGCCGACCGCCACGATGCCGGCCAGGGCGGTGCCCATGTTCGCGGAGGCGGTCGCGGCCGTGACCGGTGCGATGAAGGCGAAGGAAGAGCCGAGGTAGCTGGGCAGCTTGTTGCGGGTGATCAGCAGGAACAGGATCGTGCCGACACCGCTGAACAGCAGGGTGGTGGCGACCGGGAAGCCGGTGATGATCGGCACCAGGAACGTGGCCCCGAACATCGCGACGACGTGCTGGAGTCCGATCGCGATCGTCGCCGGCCAGTTCAGGCGCTCATCGGGACGGACGACGGCGTCGGGTTCGACCGTGCGGCCGTTTCCGTGCAGCTTCCACAGGGCCATGCGGGCTCCTCAGAGGTTCGGGGGATGGCAGGAGTGCTGGAGCAACACTATCGATTCCTGAGGGTTCCCTGAGTGCGGACGCCCCTCTCCGCCGGTCGGCGTGCAGGTTCAGATGCAGGTGTGCACGACGGATGCAGGAGCGGCTTGCGGCCGATCGTCATGCATCCGTCGGATCGTCATGCACCCGAACCGCACACCGGGCGTCGGAGTAGCACACGCGGGCGTGCGAGCAGCGCACAGCGGGAGGGGTCAGGCTCCGAGACGCTCGATCAGCTCGCGGTAGCGGTCGGCGGTGCGTGCGACCACATCGTCCGGAAGCAGCGGCGGCTCGCCCTGCTGGTCCCAGTTCGCCGCCAGCCAGTCGCGCACGATCTGCTTGTCGAAGCTCGCCATCCGTGCGCTCGGGGTGCTGCCGGTGCGCCAGGCCTCGGCGTCCCAGTACCGCGACGAATCGCTCGTGAGCACCTCGTCGGCCAGGCGCAGAGTGCCGTCGGCATCCGTCCCGAACTCGAACTTGGTGTCGGCGAGGATCAGGCCCTTCTCCTCGGCGATGGCGGCCGCAGCCGTGTAGATCGCGAGGGAGGTGTCGCGCAGTTCGGCCGCACGGTCGGCGCCGACCAGCTCGACGGCTCGGTCGAACGTGATGTTCTCGTCGTGCTCGCCCATCGGCGCCTTGTAGGCGGGGGTGAACAGGGGCTCCGGCAGCCGGTCGCCGTTCTGCAGGCCCGCGGGCAGCGGGATGCCGCACACGGTGCCGCTCTCCTGGTACTCGACCCAGCCCGACCCCGTGATGTAGCCGCGCACGACGCACTCGATCGGCAGCATCTCGAGCGACTGTGCGAGCATGGCGCGATCGGCGACGGCCTCGGGCAGCTCACCCGCGGCGATGTGGTTGGGGAAGTCGGAGAGCTGGGCGAACCACCAGCGGCTCAGACGCGTCAGCAGGGCGCCCTTGTCGGTGATGCCGGGAGAGAGCACGAAGTCGAAGGCGCTCACCCGGTCGGAGGCGACGACGAGGATGCGGGTGTCCGCCGGGTCTTCCGAGGCGTACAGATCGCGGACCTTGCCCGAGTAGATGTGCCGCCAGCCGGGGATGCTCTGTGCCGTGCCTTCTGAAGGAATGCTCACCCGCTCATTATCCCGGTTCCGTCGGGCGGGTCCCACCGAGACCCCCGTTCGTCGCCGAGACCCCGCCGTACCGCCGTAACTGCGACGGGGTCTCGGCGACAGGACGGGGTGTCGGCGACAGGACGGGGTCTCGCCGCGGTCGAAATGGGCGTATAGTCCACATGGACTATTTGAGGGGACCCATGAAGAAGGATGCCGTCGATCGCCTCACCCCGATGGGGGTGATGGTGCTCGCGCTGCTGCGCGAGGGTGACATGCACCCCTACGAGATGGTGCGTCTCATGCGGGCCCGCCACGACGACCGGCTCCTCACGATCACGAACGGGACGCTGTACCACACGGTCTCCCGGCTGCATCGTGCAGGGTTGATCGATGAACTCGGCATCGACCGCGAGGGCAACCGTCCGGAGCGCACGACCTACTCCCTGACGGATGCCGGACGCGAAGCGGTCGTCACGTGGGTGCAGCGCGAGCTGCCCCGCATCGACCGCCCCGCCGAGTTCCGGATCGCGCTCGCCGAGGCGCACAACCTCGAGCGTCCGGAGGTCATCGAGCTTCTGGGCGCGCATCGGGTCGCCCTGGTCGACGACCACATCCGACATCGCGACGGCTTGGCGAAGGCCAGGAATCACGCGGTTCCCGAACAGGTCCTCGTCGAGATCGAGCGTCAGGAAGCGCTGCTGGCGGCGGAGCTCCGCTGGCTCGACTCCCTGCTCGAACGCCTCGAGGCCGACGCCCTGCCGTGGGGTCCCACGGCATTCCAGAACTCAGACCGCTACCGCGCTCAGCGAAAGGCTGCACAGCAATGACCGATGCTCCTCGTGCCGGAGACCGCCCACCGGTGTCCGCGCCCTCGTCCTCCGGTCCGTCGACCGGCACCTACTCCCTCGGGCACAAGCCCACGAGTCCCTGGCCTGCGCTCTGGGCGCTCGTCATCGGCTTCTTCATGATCCTGGTCGACACCACGATCGTGTCGGTCGCGAACCCGGCCATCAAGGCGGCGCTCGACCCGAACACGAACAACCTCGACAACGTGGTGTGGGTCACGAGCGCCTACCTGCTCGCCTACGCCGTGCCGCTGCTGATCACCGGACGCCTCGGCGACCGCTTCGGCCCGAAGAACATCTACCTGATCGGTCTCGCGATCTTCACGCTCGCCTCGCTCTGGTGCGGACTCTCCACCACACTCGAGGGGCTCATCGTCGCCCGCGCGGTGCAGGGGCTCGGTGCGGCGTTCATGACCCCGCAGACGATGGCCGTGATCACCCGCACGTTCCCGCCTGAGCGCCGCGGTGCCGCGATGGGACTGTGGGGCGCGACCGCCGGTGTCGCCACCCTGGTCGGCCCGCTCGTCGGAGGCCTGCTGGTCGACGGCTTCGGCTGGGAGTGGATCTTCTTCGTGAACGTCCCGGTCGGCATCGTCGCGTTCGTGCTCGCCTGGCGCCTGGTCCCGAAGCTCGCGACGCACCCGCACCGCTTCGACATCGTGGGCGTGGTGCTGAGCGCCGTGGCGCTCTTCCTCCTCGTGTTCGGACTCCAGGAGGGCGAGAAGTACGACTGGGGCGTCATCTGGGGCCCCATCTCGGTGTGGAGCCTGATCATCGCCGGGCTGGTGGTCCTCGGTCTCTTCATCCTGCAGCAGGCCAAGACCCGGAGTGAGCCGCTGGTCCCGCTCGAGCTGTTCCGCGACCGCAACTTCTCGGGGGCGAATGTCGCGATCGCGGCGGTCGGCTTCACGGTGACGAGCATGTCGCTGCCGATGATGTTCTTCCTGCAGACGGCGCGCGGGCTCACGCCCACCGAAGCGGCGCTGCTCCTGATCCCGATGGCCGTGCTCTCGGGTGTGCTCGCTCCGGCCGCGGGCAAGCTGCTCGACCGGGTCGATCCGCGCATCATCCTCATCCCGGGGTTGCTCTGCGTGGCCGGCGCGCTGGTCTGGTACTCGGCCCTGATCAACATGGACACCCCGATCTGGATGTTCCTGCTGCCGTCCGCCCTGATGGGCATCGGCAATGCGGGCATGTGGGGCCCGCTCGCCACCACGGCGACGCGCAAGCTCCCTCCGCGCCAGGCCGGTGCGGGTGCGGGCATCTACAACACGACCAGGACGATCGGATCGGTCATCGGCTCGGCATCCATTGCGGCGTTCATGCAGTCGCGCCTGGAGGCGAATCTCCCGGGTCTCGCCGATGCGCCCTCCGGCATCTCGACGGGCGGGACGCTTCCGCCGCAGGTGGCCGACGGGTTCGCCGCCGGTATGGCGCAGTCGATCCTGCTGCCGGCGTGCGTCATGGGGATCGCCCTCATCGCCTCGCTGTTCCTCGGCCGCTACGACAAGACCACGGCTCCCTGAGTCCGGCCGCGGCTTTCGAATCGCGTGAATCGTCGCATCCGTGGCTCGGATCGGGCCGTTTGCGGGATTCGAAAGCCCGGAGCGAGTTGCACCGGCGACCACCGTCTGGTGTGCTGAGGCGATGACGATCGCGCTCTCCCGACCGACCACCGACCTGTTCGAGTCCTGGGCCGCCGCGGTGGCCGAGTTCGAGGGCGGACACGTCGACGGTGCCGGTATCGAGAAGGGGCTGGTGCCCGACCGTGCCGCGTGCGAGGCCTTCGTCGAGATGGCGGCGCTGTTCGCGACCCCCGGTGCCGCGCTGCCGGAGGGGCGGGTTCCGTGCGACTACTTCTGGATCACCGAGGGTGACGAGGTCGTCGGGTTCATCGCGTTCCGCCGCGAGCTCAACGAGTGGCTTCGTCGCTTCGGCGGCCACATCGGATACTCGGTGATCCCCTCCCGACGCCGGGAGGGGATCGTGCGCGAGGCGCTCCGCCTGATGCTGCGCCTGGCGAAGGCCGAGGGCTACGAGCGGGTCATGCTCACCTGCGATGACGACAACGTGGGGTCGATCCGGACGATCGAGGGTGCAGGTGGCGAGCTCGAAGACGTGATCGACGCCCCCGAGCCCGGGCTGCCCCGCGTACGGCGGTACTGGATCGACATCTCGGGGACCAGCCTCACCGCGAGCTAGCCTCACCGCGAGCGTCTGCGGTCCGGAGGCGGAGCAGGACTACTCCGCGACGCGGGCGGCGATGTCCGTGCGGTGGTGCGAGCCCTCGAGGGAGATGCGGGAGATCGCCTCGTACGCGCGGTCACGCGCCGTGCGGAAGTCGGAGGCGACGGCCACGACGTTCAGCACGCGGCCGCCCGTCGCGATGAGCGATCCTCCCGGTGCATCGGGGCTCGCGGTCGCCGCGTGCACGAGTCGCACACCCTCGACCGACGCAGCGTCCGCGAGGCCCTCGATCGGACGACCGGTCTGCGGCGCCTCGGGGTAGCCTTCGCTGGCGAGCACGACGGTGATCGCCACGTCGTCGCTGAACTCGGGCTCGGGCTGATCTTCGAGCGTGCCGGAGGCAGCGGCGAACAGCAGGTCCGACAACGGGGTCACCAGTCGGGGCAGCACGATCTGCGTCTCGGGGTCGCCGAAGCGGGCGTTGAACTCGATCACGCGCACACCGGCCGGGGTGAGGATCAGCCCCGCATAGAGCAGCCCGATGAACGGGGTGCCCTCGGCGTCGAGCTGCCGCACCACGGGGAGAGCCACGTCACGGGTGACCTCTTCGACGAAAGCCCGCTCGCTGCCGAACTGCTCGGCGAGCCACGGCAGCGGCGAATACGCGCCCATGCCACCGGTGTTGGGTCCGGCGTCACCGTCGAGTGCGCGCTTGAAGTCCTGAGCGGGGCTGAGTGCGCGCACCGTGTCGCCGTCGCTGAGGAAGAACAGCGAGACCTCGGGGCCGGAGAGGAACTCCTCGATGAGGACGGGCCCGGCGGGAAGGTACTGCTCGGCGTGTGCGAGGGCGTCGGCACGGTCGGACGTCACGATGACCCCCTTGCCCGCGGCGAGGCCATCGGCCTTGACCACGTACGGTGCGCCGAGCTCGTCGAACGCGGACTCGACCTCGGCCGTGGTGGATGCACGGACAGCACGACCGGTCGGCACGCCCGCCGCGTCCATGACCCGCTTGGCGAAGGACTTCGAACCCTCCAGCTGAGCGGCGGCCTTGCCCGGGCCGAACACCGGGATGCCACGTACCCGCAGCGCATCGGCGACACCGGCGACCAGCGGGGCCTCGGGGCCGACGACGACCAGGTCGATGGCGTGCTCATGCGCGAAGGCCGTCACCGCGGCGCCGTCGAGAGGATCGACCGTGACGGGGGTCGCATCCTGCGCGATGCCGGCATTGCCCGGAGCGACGAAGATCTCGTGCTCCGTCTGCTCTGCCCGCAGGGCGAGGATGATCGCGTGCTCACGGGCACCGGAACCGAGGACGAGAATCTTCACCCGTCCAGACTACCGAGGCTCACGGTCCGGGTTTCAGGTGGTCGGGTGTTCGGTGTTCGGTGTTCACAACTCAGGAGGAATCTCTCCGGCCGGCGAGCATCCGCGGCGTGTCCGCCGCTTTCGCCGCATCCTTCCTGAGTTGTGACCGAGGTCGACCGGGCTCCGAGGCCGACCGGACTCCGGGGGCGATCGGGCTCCGGGCTCCGAGAACGACCGGGCTCAGAGGTCGACGGTCCGTTCCACGGAGGCATCCCAGGGCACGGTCCAGCCGGCGGCGTCGAACAGGGCATCGAGCACCATCGCGGTGAAGCCCCACACGATCGTGCCGTCGACGTCGAAGGCGGGGCCGCGGAAGGTGTGGCCCATCCGTGTGAGGGTCGAGGTGAACCGGGTGGCCGGGTCGAGGAGCTGGGCGACAGGGACGCGGAACACCTCGACGGTCTCGGCGTGGTCGACGGCCACGACCCGCGACGGCGACTGCCACCAGGCCAGCACCGGGGTCACCAGGTGGTTGCTGGCGGCGAGCGGAATCACGGGGAGCGTGGCCAGGATCTCCACTCCGTCCGGATCGAGCCCGGTCTCCTCCTCGGCTTCGCGCAGGGCTGTGGCCACGGCATCGGCGTCATCCGGCTCGACACGGCCGCCCGGGAACGAGACCTGACCGGGGTGGGAGGAGAGGGTGGGTGCGCGGCGCTGCAGCAGCACGTCGAGATCGCGGGCGACGGCGGGTCCGGCCGTGGGGGCGGGGATGCGGTCGAGCACGCCGAACAGGATGAGCACGGCCGCGTCATGAGCGCTCTGCGGATCGGCGAGCTGCGGGATGCGCACGCCCCAGGAATGGTCGGCGACCGCCGCGAGCAGCTCGGCGCGGGCGCCCTGGGGATGCATGCTCATGCGTTCGAGCTTAGGACTCGTCGCGCGACGTCGGACGTAGTCTGGAGAGATGGCCAGGAAGATCGACATCACGGACGGACGCGTCGCGCTCGATGCCGTCCGTGCCGCCGATGCCTCGGGGGCGAAGCCGCAGCGCTCCGACCTCGCCACCGCCGTGCGCTACCTGCTGCAGCTGCTGGACGAGAAGGCGCCGGGTAACAGCGTCGAGGTGCGGGTGCCCCCGTTCGGTGCGGTGCAGGTCATCCAAGGACCCCGTCACACCCGGGGCACGCCGCCCAACGTCGTCGAGATGGATGCCGCGACCTGGATCGCCGTGTCCACCGGGACCGAGCGATGGGCGGAGGCCGCGGCCGCCGGGCGCATCCACGCCTCCGGGACCCGCGCCGATCTGAGCGACGTCCTCCCGTTGCGGCCCTAGCGCGGAGGCCCACACGCAGAACCGCCCCGGGGTTCACGCGGATCGGGGCGGTTCGCAGGTCGCAGTGGTCGCGGTTCAGGCGAGCTGTGACCGGAACGCCTTCGCGGCGACCATGAGCTCCTCGACCCTCGTGCGGTCGGCGCGGTTCTCGAACTTGCCGTCCTGCTTGAAGTACGTGCCGACGACAGCGCCATCGGCGACGGCGAGCTGATCGGCGACGTTGGAGGCCCGGACGCCGGTGTTGACGAAGACGGGGACATCTCCGGCGTTCTCCTTCACGATGGCCAGCGACTGCGTGTCTGTGGGCGCGCCCGCGGTGAGCCCGGAGACACAGAGAGCGTCGGGCTTGGTCGCGAACACCGTGGTGCGGGCGATCGAGCCCAGGTCGCGTTCGGCGAGGTAGGTGGCCGACTCCGGCACGATGTTGAAGAGCAGTTTCACGTTCCCCGCGCCGATGCGGTGGCGGTGGCGGGCGACTTCACCGACGTTCGTGTTCCACAGACCGAAGTCGCTGGCGTAGACACCCGTGAAGATCTCGCGGACGAAGGCGGCGTCGGTTGCGGTGGCGAGGTCGATGGAGGCCCGGCCGTCCCACAGCACGTTCACGCCGAAAGGGACGGAGAGATCGCGCTGGAGCTCGCCGAGGACGCGGGCCATCGTGATCGCGGTGATCGGCTCCGTCTTCGTCAGGTACGGAAGGCTGAACTCGTTCGAGATCATCACGGCGTCGACGCCGCCGCTCTGCAGGGCGTCGAGCTCGCCGCGGGCGCGCTCCACGATCGCGGCGACACCGCCGACGGTGTCGTAGCCGGGGTCGCCGGGGAGCGGAGCCAGGTGCAGCATCGCCACGATCGGCTTCTGTGTGCCGAACACCTCGGGGAGCCAGTTGGGCATGTCTTTCCTCGTTTCTTCGGAATGGATCACAGTTACTGTGAAAGATTCACGACGAGCAAAGCACAAGTTATTCATTCACACAAGCTTGTCGCCTAGGGTGGGATCTGCCACACGAGGAGGTAGGGATGGAAGCCCACGAGCGCCGCGCGCTGATCGAGCAGCGTGTTCTCTCTGACGGGGAGGCCGAGTTCAAGGCTCTCGCCCTGGAGTTCGACGTCTCCGAGATGACCATCCGTCGCGACCTGGAGCTCCTCGAAGAGCGCGGCAGCGTGCGTCGGGTGACCGGCGGTGTGATCGCCGCGCACGGAACGGCGGTGGAGCCCGGGTTCAATTCGCGAGCGTTGATGGGCGCGCGCGAGAAGATCAACATCGCTGCCGCTGCCGTCGCTCATCTCAACCATGGTGAGACCGTCGTGCTCGACAGCGGCAGCACCGCGCTTGCCGTGGCTCGGGCGATCGTCGGCAAGGGGCTCGGGCTCACGGTTATCACGCCGAGCATCCTCGTCGCGCTTGAGCTCCACGACGAGCCCAACACCACGATCCTCGTCACCGGTGGGCGGGTGCGGCCGGGCGAGCTCAGCCTGGTCGGTGCCGAGTCGATCGAGGCATTCAAGCGCTACAACTGCGACGTGTACGTCATGGGGGTCTCCGGGGTAGACGGCAAGCGCGGTCTCTCCGACTACTCCAATGAGGAGGGGGCGGTGAAGCGCGCGGCGATCGAAGCCTGCGATCGCGTCATCGTCGTCGCCGACGCGTCGAAGCTCGGCCGCGTGCATCTGACGAATGTCGCCGGCCCGGGTGAGGTCGATCTTCTGGTGACGGATGGTGCGGTGGATCACCCCGCGCTCGTCGGGTTGCGCGCGGCTGGCGTGCAGATCGAAGCCGTTCCCGCGCTCTAGCGAACCGCGCTCAGCGTCCGGCCCTCTTGCGCAACGGTTGAGCAACAGGTGTGAGATTTCGCATTGACAAGCGAAGGGATCACGTTTTACTGTTCCACAGCGATGAGATTTCTTCCCATTCCTCCCTGGGGGTGGTGGAAACTAACACTGGCTCAACACGAAGGAGTGGAACATGCGTAAGACGAAGTTGCTTGCAGGGATCGGATTCGGCGCGGTGGCCATGCTTGCCCTGGCAGGCTGCGGTCAGGTCGGCGGAACCACCGGTGGTGGCGAGGCCGGTGGAGGTGCCGAAGACGGCGCGATGGTCACCGTGGTCAAGATCTCGGGTGTCGGCTGGTTCGACCGCATGGAGGTCGGCGTCAAGGAGTTCGCCGAGGAGACAGGGATCGACGCGCGCCAGGAGGGGGCCGACGACGCGAGCCCCGAGAAGCAGATCCAGATCATCCAGGACCTGATCGCGCAGTCACCGGCCGCGATCACCGTCGTCCCCAACTCGCCCGAGGCGCTCGAGTCCGTGCTCAAGCAGGCACGGGACCAGGGGATCGTCGTCGTCGCCCACGAAGCAGCCGGTATCGAGAACGCCGACATCGATATCGAGGCGTTCGACAACCGGGCCTACGGGGCGAAGATCATGGACAACCTCGCCGAGTGCATGGGCGACTCCGGGCAGTACGTCTCCTTCGTCGGCGGGCTCACGGCCAAGACCCACATGGACTGGGTCGGCGGCGCGTACGACCAGCAGCAGGCCGAGTACCCCGAGCTGACCCGTGTCGAAGAGCCTGTGGAGAGCAAGGAAGACGAGAGCGTCGCCTACCAGCGCGCAAAGGAGCTGCTCGCGAAGTACCCCGACATCAAGGGCTTCCAGGGCTCGGCCGGTACCGACGTCGCCGGCATCGCTCGCGCGGTGCAGGAAGCGGGCCTGGAGGACCAAGTCTGTGTGATGGGCACGAGCATCCCGTCGGTGGCGAAGAAGTACATCGTCGACGGCTCGATCGACAAGATCTTCTTCTGGGATCCCGCCATGGCGGGCAAGGCCCAGCTCAAGATCGCGCAGCTGCTCGTCGACGGCGAGGAGATCGCAGACGGCACCGACCTCGGTATCGAGGGGTACAACTCCCTGAAGAAGCTCGACGGCTTCGACAACGTGTACGTGGGCGACGCCGCGGTCATCGTCGACAAGGACAACGTCGACGACTACGACTTCTGATCCCGACGTCCATCACGACTCAGGGCGGGGTCGCCAGCGCGCGGCCCCGCCCGGAGGAAGAACATGAACGCAGAACAGGCGCAGCCGACGCCCGGAACGGGGCCCGCTTCTCCTCAGGTCGACTCCGTTCGCGGGACCAGGCCCGTTCTCGAGGTCAGGGGGGTGCGGAAGGTCTTCGGCGGGGTCGTCGCCCTCGACGACGTCGCCATCACCCTCCACCCCGGACGGGTGCACTGCCTGGCGGGCGAGAACGGGTGCGGCAAGTCCACGCTGATCAAGATCATCAGCGGCGTCGAGAAGCCGGAGGCGGGCGAGATCCTGCTGGATGGCGAACCGCTCGCACACCTCTCGCCGACGCAGGCCCTCCGTGCGGGCATCCAGGTCATCTACCAGGACTTCTCGCTCTTCCCCAACTTGACCGTGGCCGAGAACATCGTGCTCCCGGCCGCGATCGCCGCGCGACGCAAGCTCTACAGCGCGAAGAAGCGCCGGCCCGAGGCGCAGCGCATCGTCGAGGAACTGGGGCTGAGTCTCGACCTCGATTCCGACGTCGAACGACTCTCCGTCGCCGACCGTCAGCTCACCGCGATCTGCCGCGCGCTCGTGCAGGACGCCAGAGTCATCTTCATGGACGAGCCCACGACGGCGCTCACGCACTCCGAGGTCGAGCGGTTGTTCGCCCTCGTGCGGAGGTTGCAGCAGCGCGGTGTCGCCCTGGTGTTCGTCAGCCACAAGCTCGACGAAGTCCTGCAGGTGTCTCAGGACATCACGGTGCTGCGCTCCGGGCGCCTGGTCGCGAGCGGCCCGGCCGACGAGTTCGACGTCGCCTCCCTCACTCACGCCATGACAGGTCGTGAGGTCGACGACTCCCGGGTCGTCGTCGAGGTCGATGACGACGTCGAACCGTTGCTGCGCGTCGAGCACCTCGATCTTCCGGGCGCCTTCACGGATGTCTCGTTCGACCTGCAGCCGGGCGAGATACTCGGTCTCACCGGGCTTCTCGGATCAGGTCGCGGCGAGATCGCCGACGCATTGTTCGGGCTGTTGACCCCCCGATCCGGCACCGTCACCGTCGGCGGGCGCACCGTGCGGCCGGGGAGCATCCGGGCTTCCGTCGACGCTGGCATCGGTTACGTGCCCGAGGACCGGCTCACACAGGGCCTGTTCCTCGACAAGTCGATCTCCGACAACATCATCGCGGGCTCCCTGAGCGAGCACGCGGTCGGCAAGGTGCTTCTCAGCCGCAAGCGCACCGCTGAAACCATCTCGCGTCTCTTCTCCCGCCTGCGTATCAAGGCCTCCAGCGTTGAAGCGCCCGTGCGGTCGCTGTCCGGCGGCAACGCGCAGCGCGTCGTGCTGGCCAAGTGGCTCGCGACCAAACCGCGAGTGCTGATCCTGAACGGACCGACGGTCGGCGTCGACGTGGGTTCAAAGGAGGAGATCCTGCAGATCCTCCGCGAGGCCGCGCGTGACGGGATGGGTGTGCTCATGATCTCCGACGATGTTCCCGAACTCGTCTCCCTCTGCAACCGCGTACTCGTGGTCCGCCGCGGCGAGATCGTGTCGCGGCTGGCGGGCGACGAGATCGCCGCGCCCCGAATCCAGGAGGTGATGGCCGCGTGAGCGCCACCGACACCCGCATCCGCCTTCCCCGCATCGGGCGCATGTCGAACGAGCTGGTGCTGGCGAGCATCATCGTGGTCCTGGTGATCGTGATGTGCGCCGTGAACCCCGCCTTCCTCAGTGTGCACACGCTCTTCTCGATCCTGCGCTCTGCTCTGGTGCCGATGGTCTTCGCGCTTGCGGTGCTCCTCGTGATCATCTCCGGCGGTATCGACGTCTCGTTCGCAGCCATCGGCATCTTCGCGGCCTACACGACCGTGTCTCTCGCGCAGGGCGAGCGGCTCGACTTCGGGCTGATCGGCATCCTCGCCTTCGCAATTGTGATCGGCGGAGCTCTCGGCTTCGTCAACGGCATCGTGATCGCGAGGTTCCGGCTGCCGACCCTGATCGTCACGCTCGCGACGCAGGGCATCTTCAAGGGTGTGCTGCTCGCCTACATCGGCTCACGATACATAGCTGAGCTGCCGAACGGCATCTCCTGGCTGTCGACCGCGAACCTCATCTCGATCGAGTCGACTCGCGCCTACCTGCCGATGCTCATCGTGCCGGTCGTGCTGCTGGTGATCGGTGCCGCATTCCTGTTGCGGCGCACGATGTTCGGCCGCGGCATCTACGCGATGGGCGGCGACCTGGAAGGGGCTCGCCGGGCGGGCTTCCCCGTGGTGCGCCTGCAGATCCTGCTCTACGTGCTCGTCGGGGCGGTCGCCGCGATCGGCGGACTCATCCACGTCGTGCTCGGGCGCAGCGCCAACCCGCAGGACCTCGTCGGCACGGAGCTCGACGTGATCGCGGCCGTCGTGCTCGGCGGCGCCTCGATCTTCGGTGGACGCGGCACCGTCACCGGCACTGTGCTCGGCGTGCTGCTGGTGCAGATCATCAACAACAGTCTCATCCTGATGGGCGTGCCGACGGCGTGGCAGCGTGCCGCCGTCGGCTTCCTCCTGGTGATCGGCGTCGGGATCCAGGCCGTCATGGCCCGCCGCGCTTCCCGCCGGACGTTCGTCCTCGACACGGTGAAGGAGTGACCATGCCACAGTCGACCCCTCCCGGGCAGCTCGCCCGGATGAACGGCCAGGTCGATCGCTCGGTGCGTTCGCTGCTCGGTCGCATCCACGTGGATCGTGGCATCGGTCGGATGCTGGTGCTCTTCGTGCTTGCGTTCGGACTCTTCGCGATCCTCAACCCGAGGGTCTTCCTCAATCCGATCAATCTTCAGAACATGATGGTCGCCTCACCCGAGGTCGGAATCCTCGCGATCGCGATGGCCCTTGCGATGCTCACCGGCGGGATCGACCTGTCGCTGGTCGCCATCGCGAACCTGTCGGCTATCACGGTCAGCACCATGTTCACGGCCATCGCGAGCAATGATCCGGCGACCGCGGAGTCGTTGGGTGGGTTCATCGCTCTCATCGGCGTCCTGGTCGGCGCTCTCGCGGGTGCGGTCAACGGCTTCCTGATCGCGACGGTCGGCATCACGCCGATCCTCGCGACCCTCGCCACGATGCAGATCTTCAACGGGATCGCGATCGTGTGGACAGGCGGGAAGACGCTCTACGGTGCCCCGGCCGTGCTCTCATCGGTCGGGCAAGCGACTGTCGGCGGCATCCCGATCCTGTTCCTCGAGTTCCTCGTGGTGGCGGTGCTGATCGGGGTGCTGATCTCCCGCACACCGTTCGGGCGACGCACTCAGCTGCAGGGGGCGAACCCCACGGCGGCGATGTACTCCGGCATCCGCAGCACGAGCGTGCTCTACGGCACGTATGTGACGACGGGGCTGCTCGGCGGCATCGCCGGGTTGGTGTTCCTGTCCCGCAACCCGACCGCGAGCGCCGACTACGGCACCTCCTATGTGCTGCTCGTGATCGTGATCGCGGTGCTCGGCGGGACGAACCCGACCGGCGGATTCGCCACCATCACGGGCGTGGTCCTCGCGACGCTTGTGCTGCAGGTCGTGCAGTCCGGCTTCACGGCCATCCGACTCTCGGCATATGAGTATGCGATCGCGCAAGGGGTGATCCTGATCGCGGTGATGGTGTTCGATCAGGTGAGGGTCCGGCGAAGGCCGCGTCGCGCGCCGAGCAGTCAAACCGAGACGATCGCGCTCGCCGAGATTCCCCGGGCCTGACTCCCGCATCCGAAAGGCACTCTGATGGACCTGTTCCTCGGCATCGATGTCGGAACGTACGAGACCAAGGGCGTGCTGGTCGATGCCACCGGGCGGGTGCACGCCGAGGCACGCACAAGGCACGGCATCAGCACGCCCGCACCTGGAATGGTCGAGCAGGACGCGGATGCGGTGTGGTGGCACGACCTCGTCGAGGTCGCCACGACGCTGCGGAGGGCAGTACCGGATGCCGTGATCGCCGCGGTGGCGTGCAGCGCGATCGGCCCATGTGTGCTCCCCGTGGACTCCGAGCTGCGTGCGCTCCGCCCCGCCATCCTCTACGGGATCGACACCAGGGCGACCGAGGAGATCGGCATCCTCGAGACGCGACTCGGACGGGACGAGATCTATCGCCGGGCGGGCAATGCGTTGACCAGCCAGTCCGCGGGGCCGAAGATGCTCTGGGTCGAGCGCAACGAGCCCGAAGTCGCCGGGCGCACCCGGTGGTACCTCACGAGTCAGAGTTACCTCGTCGCGCGTCTGACCGGTGAGGTCGTGATCGACCATGCGACGGCCGGCTACTTCCATCCCTGCTACGACCTGGCCCGGCTGGACTGGGACCTCGGCGGGATCGACGAACTCATCCGCCGGGAGACCCTGCCCCGTCTCGGATGGTCGACCGACGTCGCCGGCACGGTCACCGCCGCGGCTGCTGCAGTGACCGGCATCCCCGAGGGCACACCGGTGCTCGTCGGCACGACGGACGCCGTCGCCGAAGCGGTCGGGGCCTCGGTCGTCGCGGCCGACGATCTGATGCTCATGTATGGGTCGAGTGGCTACTTCATACGCGTGACCGACCAGCCGCACGCGGATCCGCGTCTGTGGGCCGCACCCTTCGCACTGCCGGGTCGCTTCGTCCTCGCCGCGGGCACATCGACGGCCGGCACCGCGACACGATGGGTCGCCGACCTGCTCGGACTCGACCACGGAGATGGCGACGCCGCGATGTTCGGGCGCCTGATGGAACTCGTCCGCTCCGCGCCGCCGGGCGCGAACGGAGTGCTGCACCTGCCGCACTTCAGCGGCGAGCGCACACCGCTGCACGACCCCGCTGCCCGTGCCGCGTTCAGCGGTCTCACGCTCTCGACCGGTCGGGCCGAGATCGCCCGTGCTGTCGTCGAAGGAGTCGGACAGTCGATCGCGCTCGCCGTGTCTGCACTGCTCGAAGGCGGCGATGTCGAGCCACGCGTGGTCGCGATCGGCGGCGGAACACACAACGAGGTGCTGATGCAGACGGTCAGCGACCTCACGGGCCTGCGCCAACGGACGGCGGCGACGTTGGGAGCCGCCTACGGGGACGCGATGCTCGCGGCGATCGGCCTCGACGTCGTCACGGAGGAGCAGGCGGCGGATTGGGTCGCCTTCGCCGAGGAGGTCGCGCCCCAAGAGAGCCTCGCCTCCCGGTTGCAGACTGCGTACGAGAGTTTTCCGCACACGTACCGCGCCCTGCGCGCGCTGGGAGAGGTGGACTGATGAGCAGGTGGCAAGAACTGGCGGAGCACCTGGCCGCGGTGAACGAGGTCGGCGAGGGGACGAAGGTCTCGGTGTTCGCCACGACGTCGTCGGTGCTCGACGCGGTGGATGCCTTCGTGGAGGAGGTGTATCGCCGCGGCGGGATGCCGCAGGTGCTGCTCGTCGAGGAGAAATACGACCGGTTCGCGCTCGAACACGCGAGTGCGTCGCTGCTGCGCGAGGCCGCACCGCTCGAACTGGCTTCGATGCAGTGGGCCGACGTGCACGTGTCCTTCCGGGGCATGGAACCGCCCGCCGACGAGATCGACGGCACCAGGCTCAGCCTGCAGCGCGAGGGCAAGGGGGTCGTCTCGACCGCGCGTTGGCAGGGCACCCGGTGGACGCTCGTTCGTATCCCCACTCCTGAGTGGGCGGCGCTCATCGGTGTGCCGCGCGCGCAGCTGGAGGAGGAGTTCTTCGCCGGTACCCTCGCGGACTGGACCGTCCATCGAGCCCACCTCGATCGTCTTTGCGCCGAGTTGAACAACGCGTCGCTCGTGCACATCCTCGACGAGGACACCGACCTGCGGCTGAACTGCAGGGGGCGGACCTGGGTGCCGTTCGCAGGCGAGGCGAACCTTCCGGACGGCGAGGTCGCGACCGCTCCGGTGGAAGACGGCGTCGACGGGCACATCACCTTTCCCGGCTCGTTCTGGTTCGGCGGGGCGACGATCACCGACCTCCGGCTCGAGTTCGTCGAGGGGCAGGTGGAGAGGGTATCGGCGGCACGGGGTCTCGACCTCGTGGAGCGCATCCTCGACGCCGACGGCGCTCGCCGCGTGGGCGAGCTCGGCATCGGTACGAACCCGCACGTGCGGACGATGACCGGCGATCTGCTGATCGACGAGAAGATCCTCGGTACCGTTCACATCGCGCTCGGCCGCTCCTATCCGCAGTGCGGCGGTAGGAACGAGTCAGCCATTCACTGGGACATCGTGAAGGACCTCCGCTCGTCGGGGCGGCTGGAAGCGGATGGGCGGGTGCTCATCGACCACACGACATACGATCCGATCCTCACCGGACAGGAGTTCTGACATGCGCAAGATCCTCAACGACCCTCAGGCGTTCGTCGACGAGACGCTGGAGGGCATCCTCCTCGCCCACCCCGATGAGCTGCGGGCCGTCACCGCAGATCGGCGGGCGTTGGCGCGTACGGATGCGCCGGCGCCGGGGCGGGTCGGCATCGTCACCGGTGGCGGGTCAGGACACCTGCCGTTCTTCCTCGGCTACGTCGGGCGCGGGCTGTGCTCGGCGGTCGCCGTGGGGAACGTCTTTTCCTCGCCGAGCTCCTCCCAGATCCACGCGGCTTCGGTGGCCGTGCACTCCGACGCCGGGCTCCTTTACCTGTATGGCAACTACGGTGGCGATGTGCTGAACTTCGACACCGCGGCCGAGCGCTGCCGCGCTGAGGGCATCGAGGTGCGCACGGTGCTCGGGGCGGACGACATCCAGTCCGCGCCGCGTGAACGCGCGGAGTCTCGCCGCGGTGTCGCCGGACTCGTGCTCGTCTACAAGGTCGCCGGGGCGATGGCCGACCGCGGTGCGTCCCTCGACGAGGTCGAGCGCGTCACTCGTAAGGCGTCGGATGCGACCCGGACGATGGGCGTCGGCCTGTCGCCGACCGTGCTTCCTGCAGCGGGTGAGGAGACGTTCACGCTCGACGAGGGGGAGATGGAGATCGGCGTCGGTATTCACGGAGAGCGCGGCAGCCATCGCGGCCCTCTTGAGCCGGCGGATGCGATCACCGACCGGTTCCTCACCGAGATCGGCACCGAACTCGACCTCACCGAGGGGCGGCGCGTGGCCGTGCTCGTGAACGGCCTTGGCTCGACGCCGCTCGAGGAGCTGTACGTGATGTACCGCCGAGTGCACCGCACGCTGACGGATGCCGGGGTGGCCATCGGCTACCGACTGGTCGGCGAGTACGTCACGAGTCTGGAGATGGCCGGAGCCTCGCTGTCGATCATGCAGCTCGATGACGAGCTGGAAGAGCTGCTGCAGGACCCTGCCGGGTCACCGTTCTTCCGACAGGGGGCAGCGCCGGTGGGGGACGTCCTCACGACCGCGACCGCCGTCGGCGAAGAAGCGGCCACTGTCGATGTGACCCTGGCCGGATCCCGCAGCGCTCTTCGCGATCTGCTGCTCGCTGTACTGCCGCAGATGGAGCGGCACCGCGAAGAGCTCCGCGCCCTGGATGCCGCTCTCGGCGACGGAGACCTCGGCGTCACGGTCGCCGTCGGTGGTGCCGCAGTGGCGGATGCCTTGCGCAGCCTCCCGGATGATCTCGACGCACGCAGCATCCTGCGCGTGGCGGGTGATGCCTTCGCCACAGCGAACCCCTCGACGTTCGCTGCTCTGATCGGAAGCGGCCTGATCGCGGCGGGGGAGCACGTCCCGCCGGGGGCTCACCTCGACCGTGCGGGTCTCGTCGATGTCGTGCAGACGGCAGCGACGAGGATCGGCGCGCAGGGCGGTGCTGCGCGCGGCGACAAGACCGTGATCGATGTGCTCCTCCCCATCGCCGAGGCGCTCGATGCCGGAGCGGGGGCCGCCGAAGTATCGGCGGCGGCACTCGCCGCGGTCGCCGAGAGCGCGGGCTGGCAGTCGCGACGTGGTCGCGCGGGGTGGCAGCAGGAGCGCTCAGTGGGTCATGCGGATCCCGGCTCTGTCGCGGTCGCGCGCTTCGTCGAGGAAGTCGTGCGCGCCACCAGCTGAGGGCCGGAAGGAGAACTCCGCGGAGCCGTGCAGCACCGAGGTCGTCGAGGTCCGTTTCCTGCAGTCCCGCGGGCTTTCGGCGCCGCCTATTCGACCGGTAGGTGCGGTGGGTGCGCGAGGATTCCGCCCCGCATGGTGGCCGGACGCTTCACGGTGACCCCTGCTTCTTCGGCGATCAGAGCTCCCGCTGCCCAGTCGAACTCGTACAGGTCGGTCTCGATGAAGGCGTCGACACTGCCTTCCGCGACCAGACACAGTCCGAGTGCGGCAGAGCCGACACTGCGCAGATCCGTGAACGCCGCCATGCGCGCCGGGAGCTCGGCGAGCTGCCGTATCCGCTGCTCGGGGTCGTAGGAGAATCCGACGGCGAGAAGCACCGGTGTCGCGCCGGCGGCTGGTCCGTGGAGCCGCCGACGGGTGTCGCCCGATGTCCGGTATGCCCCCAGCCCCACCCCCGCGGAGTAGATGAGGTCGAGCTCCGGAGCATGCACCACACCGGCGAGCCAGGCGCCGGAGCGCACATCCTGTACGGCGACGGAGGACCCGTAGTGCGGCAGCCCGCGCACGAAGTTCGAGGTGCCGTCGAGGGGATCGATCGACCAGCGGAGCGCGGAGCCGGAGCCGGTGGTCGCGTACTCCTCTCCGGACACCTCGTCGTCGGGGCGGTGCGCGGCGAGGGCAGCGCGGATCGCGCGTTCGGCACGCAGGTCGATCTCGGTGACCACGTCGCCCGAGGCCCCCTTCGTGCGGAGTCCGAGGTGATCGGACGACGCATCGCGTTCACGGGCGGCCTCGGCGAGCACATCGGCTCCAGCTGCGGCGGCCGCGAGGGCGACGTCGAGCAGGTCGGATGCAGACGGCATGGCGATATTGATCCTCCCGTGGGCGATCCTCCAGCGTAGCGTCGGCGACCCCAGGAGTCGGCTCAGGCGCGATCGTGGAGCGAGATCCGGTACCCGTCGGGGCCGGCGAAGGTGAGAGTCCGCCCGAAGGGACTGCCGATCCGGCCCTAGCCGCGCCGCGGATCAGCGCCGCGCGACGACCAGCGGAACCCCGGTCGCGGGGTGGGGGAACACATCGACGGCCTGGCCGTAGACCTGCTCGATCCGCTCGGCGCTCAGCACCTCGGACGCCGTGCCGGTCGCGGCGACCCGCCCGTCGGCGAGGAGCGTCACGCGGTCGGCGTGCGCGAGCGCGGCATTGAGATCGTGCAGCACGATGGCCACCGCGATCCCGGCGTCCGCACGCGTCCGGATCAGCCGCATGACGTCTTCGTGGTGCTTCAGGTCGAGCGCCGCGGTCGGCTCGTCGAGCAACAGGATGCCGGTGCTCTGGGCGATCACGCGGGCGAGGGCGACCCGGGCGCGCTCACCTCCCGACAGCGACGGCACCGCGCGCGCACGGAGTGCCGTCACCTCGGTCTGCGCCATCGCGGAGGACACCAGATCGTCGTCTTCCTCGGCCGCGGACGTGCGCGCCCAGGGGGTCCGGCCCATCCGCACGACCTGCTCTGCGCTGAAGGGGAACGTGACGGTGTTCTCCTGCAGGAGCACGGCACGCTGCCGGGCGAGCATGCGCGGTGTGACCCGGTCGAGGGGGCGGCCATCGAGCTCGACCGTGCCCGCGTGCGCGGCGACATCTCCGGCGAGGACTCCGAACAGCGTGGACTTGCCCGCACCGTTCGGTCCGACGAGGGCGTGGATCTCTCCGCTGTGGATGTCGATGGACGCATCGTCGAGGATCGTCCGCCCTTCGCCGACGCGCACCGTGAGCCCCGCCCCGCGGAGCCGGACGGTCACGCCCATCCTCCCGAGCGACGGCGCGTGCGCACGAGCAGCCACAGGAAGAACGGCCCGCCCACGAGCGAGGTGATCATGCCGATGGGGAGATCTGCGAGCGGCACCGCGGTGCGGGCGACCAGGTCGGCGACCGCGATGAGCAGCGCGCCGCCGAGTGCCGAGGCGACCACGAGCGGGAGGTGGGCGGGGCCGATCATCATGCGCATCAGGTGCGGCACCACGAGCCCGGCGAAGCCGATGATCCCGGCGAACGCGACCGCCGCGCACACCAGCAGCGCGACGGTCACGATGACCACCACCCGCAGCAGCTCGACGTTCACGCCGAGGTGTCGTGCGGTGCGCTCGCCGAGGGCGAAGAGGTCCAGGCCGGGCGCCACGATCAGGGCGACGACCACGCCGATCAGGACGAGCGGCGCCACGAGCTGGATGTTCGACCACAGCGCGCCGTTCAGCGAGCCGAGCTGCCAGAACACGATCTGCTCGCGGGTCGATGTCGTGCCGAGGAACGTGAAGAACGCCATGCCCGCGCCGGCGATCGCATTGATCGCGATACCGGTGAGCAGGAGGGTCACGACCTCGGTGCGTCCGCCGGACCGGCTGATGAAGTACACCGAGAACACCGCGACCAGGCCCCCGAGGAACGCGAAGGCGGGCGTCGTCCACATCCCGAACGTCGCCAGCCCGAAGGTGATGCTCGCGGCTGCACCGAGAGCCGCGCCCGAGGAGACCCCGACCACGCCGGCGTCCGCGAGCGGGTTGCCGAAGATCGCCTGCATGAGCACACCCGAGACGGCGAGGGCGGCACCGACCAGCAGGCCGAGCACGATGCGCGGCATCCGCAGGGTGAAGATCACGCCGTAGTCGGTGGATGCCGCCGGAGCCCACGCCGAGTCGATCCCGATGCCGCGCAGCAGCACCCCGACCAGCGAGGTGGGGGACAGGTCGTACTGCCCGCTCGTGATCGACACGATGCACGTGATCGCGAGCGCGACGACCAGGCCGACCGTCACCAGCGTGAAGCGCAGGCCCCGATGCCTGGTCGGAGTCGGGGTGACGACCTCGCCGGTCACTTCGCGGGCTCGGGCGCGTACAGGGCGCGGGCCAGGGCGCCGATCACGTCGGCGGTGCGCGGACCGAAGCTGAGGATCTCGCTGTCGGCCATGTCGATCACGCGACGGTGTGCTCCGGCGGGTGTCTGAGCCACGGCGGGGATCCGCTCGATCAGCCCGTCGATGCCACCGACGGATTCGAGCCCGTCGGTCATCATCACCAGCACGTCGGGCTGCGCGGCGACGAGGGCTTCGGCCGTCAGGGGCTTCATGCCCTCCCATCCGATCTCGGCGGCGACGTCGACTCCGCCGACCGCGTCGATCAGCGAGTCGGCCCCGGAGTCCTCGCCGAAGATGTAGTACACGTTCGCGCTGCCGCGGACGTAGAGGAAGAGCATGCGGGCGCGATCCGCTTCGTCGGCGGGCACCACCTCGGAGATCTCGGCCAGCGTCTCATCGACCGCGGCATCGAGCCGCGCGATGAGCGCCTCGCCCCGGCTCGGGACCCCGAGGGCTGTCGCGATCTCGGTGACCAGCTCGTCGGTGGTGTCGAGCCGCCGGTCGCTGGAGATGACCACGACCGCGATGCCCGCGTCGCGCAGCTGCTGGCGCACCTCCTTCGGGCCGATCGTCGTGTCGGTGAGGATGACGGTCGGGGACAGTTCGAGGATCGCCTCGGCATTGAGCGTGTGGCCGGTCTTCGTGACGACCGGGAGGTCTTCCGTGCCCACGAAGTCGGTCGACGCGTCGCGCCCGACGACCTGATCGCCGAGACCGAGAGCGAACACGGTCGACGCGATCGTGCCCGAGATGTCGATCGGCAGGATGCGGTCGACGTCGGTGATCTCGACATCCCGGCCTTCGCCGTCGGTCACCGTCACCGGTAGGTCCGGCGCGGTGTCATCATCGACGGCGTCGATCGCGTGGCTGGAGAGGCACGCGGTGGAGGGGCCTTCATGTCCGCGCACGTCGTCGATCAGGCCGAGGGACGCGAGGGGCGTGGATGCCTGCGGGCACGTGTCCTCCACGGCGAGAGGGGGTGCGGCGGTGGCTCCCGGCTCGGCGCACGCGGTGAGCCCGGCGGCGAGGGCGGCGACGAAGAAGACGGCGATGACGCGGCGCATTAGGCAAGGCTATCCTAAAACTTGACGAGCCTCGATCGGCACCTCTACGCTCAGGATCAGTGCTTACTTAGCTAAGCCTAACCAAAACCCATCCGTCGCCCGACCGCATTGCGGCACCGTCGGCACACGTGATCTTCTGCGTGCCCGGAGCCGTGGAGAATCGTGAACGCCATAGCCACCGCATCCTCAGGGAGCACTCGCCTACGCGTGCTGCTCGCCGCTTTCGTCTCCTTCCTTCTCGTCGCGGCCGGTGCGGTGATCGTCCCGCCCGCGCACGCCGACGGCGCCACGGTCACGGCGTCGGTCTCTTCCGCCGATACGTCGGGGGTGCGCGTGCAGGTGCAGGCCGACGGGCTGCCCGATGTCGCGGGCGCCTACGCGGCCCTGATCGTCACCGGCACGGAAGGTGGGCTCAGCGGTGGGGGCGGATACGCCGCGTTCGTGATGCCCGTCGTCGCCGGAGGGGCGAGCACGTTCACGCTCGAGGCACCGGCAGGCTCGCTCGATCGGACGAAGTCCTACGAGGTGCTCGTGTGGCAGAAGCACTCGAACCCGGACGCGACGACGATCTACGGACGCGGTGAGGTCGCGATCTCCGCGGGGCAGTGGGATGCCGTGTTCGGCCCCGTGCCCACCGACCCGGGCACGGATCCGGGGACGGATCCTGGTACCGATCCCGGTACCGATCCGGGGACTGACCCGGGAACGGATCCGGGAACGGATCCGGGGACTGATCCCGGTACCGATCCGGGGACTGACCCTGGTACGGATCCGGGGACCGACCCTGGTACGGACCCGGGGACCGACCCCGGTACGGACCCGGGCACGACCCCGCCGACCGACGCGTCGCTCGAGGTGTTCCTTGCCGACGGCACCACTCCGGCGGGGAATGCCGCCTTCGAGGCCGGCGACAAGATCGTCGTGAAGGGCTCGGGCTACGACCCGGCGGCCAACGTCGGCGGGCGCGGCGTGCCGATCCCCAAGGACCTTCCGCAGGGCACCTACGTCGTGTTCGGCAACTTCGCCTCGACATGGCAGCCGTCCACCGGTGCCGCGTCCTCGACACGCTCCGTGGGGGCGCAGGTCTGGGCGCTCTCCGAGGACGTGCTGAACCAGGTGCCGTCCCCGTATCACGGTGCGATCCGCGCGCAGTGGGTCGACATCGCGGACGACGGCACGTTCCAGGCGACCCTGACGCTGAAGGACGCGTCCGCGACTCCGGGCTCGTACGGCGTCTACACCTACGCGGCCGGAGGCGTGGTCAACGTCGATCAGGAGCGCAGCGTCGCACTGAACTACGCCGAGACCGCCACTCTCACCGCCACGGTGAAGAGCGCGAGCGCGAAGGATGGGCTCGCGGTCGAGGCGAAGGCATCGAAGCTCGGCGCCATCACGGGTGCCTACGTCGCGCTGATCGAGGCGGGAACCGAGGCGGAGGTCACCACCGGCGGCGGATTCCTCGCGATGCAGTACGTGCGCGGCATCTCCGGCGGCGTGTTCACCGTCGACCTCACAGCCGCTGCCTCCACGCTCGACCGCACGAAGTCCTACGAGGTGATCGTCTGGAAGCAGCACACGATGCCGAACGCCGACACCCTGCACGCCCGCGACGCGGTCACGATCAGCGACGCCGAGTGGGATGCGCTCACCGCCCCGACGTTCACCCCGTCGCTCGAGGTCTTCCTTGCCGACGGCACCACGCCGGCCGGGAGTGCCGCCCTCGCGGCCGGCGACAAGATCGTCGTGAAGGGCTCGGGCTACGACCCGGCGGCCAACGTCGGCGGCCGTGGCGTGCCGATCCCGAAGGATCTTCCGCAGGGCACCTACGTGGTCTTCGGCAACTTCGCCGCGGACTGGAAGCCGTCGGAGGGCGCTTCCTCCGCGAACCGCTCGGTCGCGGCGCAGGTGTGGGCGCTCGCCGAGGGCGTACTGAACCAGGTCCCGTCGCAGTACCAGGGTGCGATCCGTGCGCAGTGGGTCGACATCGCCGACGACGGCACTTTCGAGGCGACGCTGACGCTGAAGGATGCCGCCGCCACCCCCGGCTCCTACGGCGTCTTCACCTACGGCGCGGGTGGGGTCACCAATGCCGCGCAGGAACTCAGCGTGGCACTGAACTACGGCGACGCGGCGACTCTCGAGACCTCGGTGACCTCGGCGACCGCGAAGGACGGGCTGACGGTCAGGGCCGCGGCCACGAACCTCGGCGACATCCCCGGCGCGTACGCCGCTCTGATCGAGACCGGCACGGAGGCGGATGTCACGGCCTCCGGAGGATTCCTCGCGATGACGTACGTGAGGGAGATCACGTACGGGGCGTTCGCGGTCGACCTCACGACGGCAGCGAAGAACCTCGATCGCACGAAGTCGTACGAGGTGATCGTGTGGAAGCAGCACTCCATGCCCACGGCCGACACGATCTACGCACGTTCGACGGTGGAGATCACCCCCGCGCAGTGGGATGCCCTGTTCGCGACGGTCGTCCCCCCGAAGCCCACGAAGCCGACGACCCCGCCGGCGAGCGTCCCCGGTGGGTCGCTCCGCTGGGCCATCTCGTCGTCGTTCGTGAACTACGTCACGGGTGACATCGCGCAGGGATCGATCACGGTCTCCGACGGGGCGACCCGATCGGGTGGTCAGTTCCAGTTCGGACAGTCGGTCGGCGGCGACTACGACCGTGCGACCGGTCTGGGGGGCGTCGTCTACCGCGGATCGGTGCGGTTCACCGGTCACCACGGTGTGCTCGACGTGACGGTTTCGAACCCGCAGATCCGCATCACTTCGGCGGGGGCGGCGACTCTCTCCGTGACGAGCGGCGGTGCGCAGGTGCCGTTCGCGACCCTCGACCTCTCCCGTGCCGCACGCACCACGGTCGACGGCGCCGTGACGTACACCGCGGCCCCCGCCGCACTGACGGCCGCCGGACGGGACAGGGTCCTGGCCGGGTACTCGACCACGCTCAACCCGGTCACGTTCACGATCGGCTCGGTGGCCGCTGCTCCGTCCGGGACGACGGGCACCGTGGCTGCGGCTGCCGTGAAGGCCAAGACGACCCTGCCCGCTGCCCCACCGGCATCGGACGGCATCGACGTCGACGCGGAGAACCTCGCCGCCCTCGAATCCGGGCAGCCGGCGACCATCTCGGCCTCCGGCTTCCAGCCGAACGAAGAGGGCATCAAGGTCGTCGTCTACTCGAGCCCCGTGCTGCTCGACACCGTGACCGCCGACTCCGCGGGTGTCGCGACCTGGTCGGGGTCGGTGCCCGCGGGCCTGGAGGACGGTGCCCACACCCTGACCCTCCAGGGATCGGTCGACCGCGGTCTGACGTTCACGCTGACCCGCGCCACGACCGTGCTCGGATCCTGCACGGTGGAGGGCGCCACGCTCAAGTGGGGCTACAAGGAATCGTTCCGCACATACATCGAGGGCATCGCGAAGGGTGGCTGGACGCTGACCGACGTGGCCTACCAGTACCCGGACTTCGTGTGGCAGAACGGCACCGGATCGTTCGACGACGAGGCACTGACCGGCCTCGTGTCCTTCGGGGGGAGCATCACGTTCACGGGACACGACGGCGCACTGAACACGACCCTCGCGAATGCCGGCATCGAGCTCGCCGGGGACAAGGGTTACCTCGTCTTCGACGTGACCGGCACCACGCAGGGCGGCGAGAGCATCGACCAGCAGGGCGTCCGCCTTGCGGAGTTCGCCCGCGGTGACGCGACGACCGTCAACGGTGTGCTGACCCTCGATGCGATCCCGACGACGCTCACCGAGGCGGGGGCTGCCGCGTTCGGCACCTACGCAGCGGGCGAGGCGCTGGATCCGGTGACCGCGGTCATCCCGGTGAACGCCGACTGCGGTGTCACGCCGGAGGAGGAGGTCGACTCCGAGGCCGCGGCGTCCGTCACGACGGTGACCGAGCCCGCGACCTCCGAAGGCGCACCCGTGTGGCCGTGGATCGTCGGCGGCCTGGTCGTCGTGGTGCTCGCCGCGACCGGCGGTGTGCTGATCGCCCGCCGCAACCGTAAGGACGAGACCGCCGAGACGACGACCGAGGTCTGATCCCCTCCCGAAGACAGGACGGCCCTCCCCGCGGCGCACGCGGGGAGGGCCGCCCTCCGTCTCCTGTCGCTTACGGATGTCGGAGGATCGCACGGATGCAGGAGGGAATCGCTCGGCCGGCTCCTGCATCCGTGCAATCGTCCGACCGATGCGCACCCGAGACCGAGGGCCGAACCCCGGTTCCCGGCATCCGTAGACGGTGGGACAATGGAGTCATGGCCCCCACCGATTCCCACCAGACCGTCGAAGCGACCGTGCGCCGCGTGCCGCGGTACGGCGTGTTCATGGGCATCGGCGTCGTGGTCGGCATCATCGCCGCCGGCATCCTCACCTGGGCGGGCAGCTTCGAGCCTTCGCAGGCGCTCGACGTCGTCTATCCCCCCGGACAGGTCTTCGGCTTCCTCCTGCTGTGGACGGTGCCGATCGGCATCGCGCTGGGCGGAGTCGTCGCCCTCATCCTGGAGCGGGTTGCCCGCCGACACGACCGTGTCGTGCGGGTCGACCACGAGACCGTCGTCGACGACTGAGGCTACGCCAGCTCGGCGATCACCGGACGGATGGCGGCGTCGAACGCCACGACGTCGCGCCGCAGGCCGTCGGTCACCGCGACGGTGAGCGCTCCGATCCACCAGATGCCGCGCTGCGAGAACGGCAGCACCTGCACATTGAGCTCGAACGAGTGCGCCCGACGCCCGACCTCGCGCTCGAACTCCGCGATCGCGCTCGCATAGGCGCGGTAGGCATCGCCGCCGGTGTGGCTCTTCATCGAGCTCACATATCGGTCGTGCGCGGCGCGCGCGTAGCGGAGTGCGGACTCCGCCTGCGGAGCGATCGCGGCGGTCAGCTCTTCGGCGCCCGAGGCCGGCAGCGCGACCAGGGTGTCGAACCCGTCGATGAGCTCGAGCGGCACCTCGGAGGGGTGCGCGCGCGGCTCGACCGTCATGTCCCAGTACTCGCGCCATTGCGCCTCGACCGCGGGGGAGGCGTCGACCGCATCCGGCGCGCGGACGGCGAGCTCGCGGAGCGTCGGGAGGCCCTCCGGCTCGCGGATCCCGAGGCTCTGCCGCAATGCGAGCGCGACGAGCACCGGAACGCTCGCGTCTTCGCGGATGAGCCACTGCGGCTTGTCGGCCATGGCCCCATCGTAGGCGGGTCGAGGGCCCGGATCCGAGAGTGATCCTGGCGGAGAGTCGAACCCCTCGCGGGCGGTAGGCTGGAAGCGTGGCTGCCTCCCCCACCAATCCCTATTCCGAAGCCGGCGTCGACACCGCTGCAGGTGATCTCGCCGTCGAGCTGATGAAGTCGTCCGTGCGCGCGACGCACGGCCCCGAAGTTCTCGGCGGTGTCGGCGGATTCGCCGGACTGTTCGATGCCAGCGCGCTGCGCGATTTCCGTCGCCCCCTGCTCGCGACCAGTACCGACGGCGTCGGCACGAAGGTCGCGATCGCGCAGGCGATCGACAAGCACGACACGATCGGCCAGGACCTGGTCGGGATGGTCGTCGATGACATCGTCGTGGTGGGGGCGAAGCCGCTCTTCATGACCGACTACATCGCGTGCGGCAAGGTCGTCCCGGAGCGTATCGCCGACATCGTCCGGGGCATCGCCGAGGCGTGCTCGGCCACCGGCACGGCACTCGTCGGCGGCGAGACCGCGGAGCACCCCGGGCTTCTCGGGCCCCGCGACTACGACGTGGCGGGTGCGGCGACCGGTGTGGTCGAGGCCGATGCGATCCTCGGGGCCGAGCTCGTGCACGACGGCGATGCGGTGATCGCGGTCGCCTCCAGCGGACTGCACTCCAACGGCTACTCCCTCGTGCGCCACATCGTGACCCGCGCGGGGATCGGGTACGGCGACAACGCCGCCGACTTCGGCACCACCTGGGGCGAGGCGCTCCTCGAGCCGACCCGCCTCTACACGCTTCCCCTTCTGCGTCTGATCGAGCAGCTGGGCGGCGGAGTCCACTCTCTCAGCCACGTCACCGGCGGCGGCATCGCGGCGAACCTCGCCCGTGTGCTCCCGCAGGGCAGCTGGGTGGAGGTCGACCGCAGCAGCTGGTCGCCGAGCCCCGTCTTCCGCGTGCTCAGTGACATCGCCGGATCCACGCTGGAGTCGGCAGAGGGAACCTGGAACCTCGGCATCGGCTTCCTCGCCGTGGTCGCCGCGGAGAAGAAGGATGCCGCGATCGCGGCGCTGAACGCCGAGGGCATGCCCTCATGGCAGGTTGGGACCGTGGGCTTCGGGCCGCGTCCGGCCGGTGAATTCGAACAGGGCGCCAAGGGCGTCGACGGTGGAGCGGTGCGCCTGGTCGGCGCCTACGCGGACGGAGCGAAGTAAGAGCCCATGTGCGGCATCGTCGGAATGGTGGGCTCTGCCCCGGTCAATCAGGACATCTACGACGCACTCCTGCTGCTGCAGCACCGCGGCCAGGATGCGACGGGCATCGCCACCGCCGAGGCGAACGGCGTGATGCACAACGCCAAGGCGCAGGGCATGGTCCGTGAGGCGTTCCGCACCCGAGACATGCGCGCGCTGCTCGGCAACGTGGGCCTCGGCCACGTGCGCTACGCGACCAAGGGCACGGCTTCGAACGAAGAGGAGATGCAGCCGTTCTACGTGAACGCGCCGTACGGCATCATCCTCATCCACAACGGCAACCTCACCAACACCCGCGAGCTCACGGCCGACATGGCCAAGCGCGACCGCCGCCACCTGAACTCGTCCAGCGACACCGAGCTGCTGCTCAACGTGCTCGCGGGCGAACTGCAGAACACGACCTCGGCCGTCGACCTCGATCCCGAGCGCGTCTTCGAGGCCGTCGCCCGCACGCACGAGCGGATCGAGGGCGCGTACGCCGTGATCGCCGTGATCGCCGGCTACGGTCTGCTCGCCTTCCGCGATCCGTTCGGCATCCGCCCGCTGATCCTCGGTCGTCGCCCCTCGACGGTCCCCGGCGCCGAGGGCAAGGATGAGTGGGTCGTCGCGAGCGAGTCGCTCGTGCTCGAGAACGGCGACTACGACGTCGTCCGTGAGGTCGAGCCCGGTGAGGCGGTCTTCATCACCAATGACGGGGAGTTGTTCTCGAAGCAGTGCGCCCCGGCCGCGACGCTCGCGCCGTGCGCCTTCGAGTACGTCTACCTCGCGCGCCCCGACTCGGTCATGAACGGCATCTCGGTGTACGAGTCGCGTCTGCGCATGGGCGACCGTCTGGCCGACACCATCGCCAAGCACGTGCCGATGGACAAGATCGACGTGGTCATGCCGATCCCCGACTCCTCTCGTCCCGCCGCCATGGAGGTCGCCCGCAAGCTCGGCATCGAGTACCGCGAGGGCTTCTACAAGAACCGCTATGTCGGCCGGACCTTCATCATGCCCGGGCAGGCGGTGCGCAAGAAGAGCGTGCGTCAGAAGCTCAACGCCATGTCCACCGAGTTCCAGGGCAAGAACGTGCTGCTGATCGACGACTCGATCGTGCGCGGGACCACGTCCAAGGAGATCATCCAGATGGCGCGGGATGCCGGTGCCGCCTCGGTCACCTTCGCCTCCGCGGCGCCTCCCGTGCGGCACCCGCACGTGTACGGCATCAACATGCCCTCACGCCACGAGCTCATCGCCCACGGGCGGACGATCCCCGAGATCGCCGAGGAACTCGGTTGCGATCACCTCGTGTACCAGGAGGTCGACGACCTCAAGGCGGCGATCATCGAAGGGTCGGCCCTCACGGATCTCGACCTGAGCTGCTTCGACGGCCGGTACGTGACCGGCACGGTCTCCGACGAATACCTGGCCTGGGTGGAGGGGTCGCAGACCTCATGACGATGCCGGGCGCTCGACCGCTGTGGCAGGGTCGGGCTCTCGCACTCGTGGGGATCGTCCTGGTGGCGTTCTCGCTGCGCTCGGCGGTCGCCTCCCTGTCTCCGGTGATCGACCATGTCGCCGAGGACTTTCCCGTCTCGCCGGTGATCATCGGGCTGATCGGTGCCGCCCCTCCGGTCTGCTTCGCCATCTTCGGGCTGCTCACGCCGTTGTTCGAGCGGCGCTTCGGCCTCGAGCGGATGGCGGTCGCCGCGATCACTCTGATGGCTCTGGGGCTCCTGCTGCGCGGTCTCGCCATCGACTCCACCACCTTGCTCGCGGCGACCGCGGTGGTGTTCGCGGGGGTCGGTTCGGGCAACGTGCTGCTTCCCCCGCTGGTGAAGAAGTACTTCCCCGACCGCCTCGGGATCATGATGACGATCTACTCGACCACGATGGCGGTGTCGACCTTCCTGCCGCCGCTCGTCGCGGTTCCGGTCGCCGATTCGCTCGGGTGGCGGGTGTCGCTCGGCATGTGGGGCATCGTCGCCGGAATCGCGCTGGTGCCCTGGGTCGCGCTGCTGCTGGGGAATCGGGCTCGCGCGGACGAGCCGATGAAGACGGAGCTCCTCGTCCCCGATCCCACGGACGGCGTCAACGACGTGCAGGATGCGGTGGCCGTCGCGACCGGTCCGATCTCGACCACTCCGGCGAACCGCAGGCACTTCGCCCGCCTGTGGCGACTGCCGCTCGCCTGGGCACTCGCGCTCGTGTTCGGGGCCTCCTCCACCATGGCGTACGTCTCGTTCGCGTGGATGCCGACCATGCTCGTCGACATCGGCGGTGTCAGCCCGGCGACAGCGGGCTTCCTGTTGTCGCTGTTCGCACTGATCGGTCTGCCCTGTTCACTGCTGGTGCCGATCCTGGTGGTCCGGTTCCAGGCGACACGTCCCCTCTTCTTCGTGGCCGTCGCCGGAGGACTGGTCGGGCTCGCCGGCCTCCTGCTCGTCCCGACCGTGGCCCTGCCGCTGTGGGTGAGCATCTTCGGTCTCACGGCCATCATGTTCCCGCTGAGCCTGGTCCTGCTCAGCATCCGTGCCCGTACGCCGGAGAGCGCCGTCGCGTTGAGCGGGTTCGTGCAGAGCATCGGCTACGCGATCGCCGCGGTGTTCCCGCTGCTGATCGGGTTGCTCCACGAGACGACCGATGGCTGGCAGATCCCGCTCCTCGTCATCGCGGGTGTGCTCGTCGTCGTGATCCCCGCGGGCGTCGTCGCAGGGCGTCGCCGCACTGTCGAGGACGAGTGGGAGCGCCGGCACCGCCGCTGGTGAGCGTACGGAGCGGGCTGCGGCGCGGAGGTGCGGTGGCTGCGGTGGATGCTGGCACACGTTTCGAAGGAGATCTCACGAAACGAAGGAGGCTTTGCTCAGTGCGCTCCTTCTTTCCGTGAGATCTCCTTCAGGTTGTGCGGGCCTGGAACAGGCTGCGGCCCTGGAAATGCGCGCCTAGCTCGCCTAGCTCGCCTCGTGCGCCTCGCGCGCCTCGTGCGCCTAGCGCGCCGAGCGGGGCGGGGCCGTCGACGAGCGCACGATGAGCTGCGGCTCGGTGGAGGGCATCTCGCCGACCGCCTCATGTCCCTCGATCTGTGCGATGACCCGGAGAGCGGCCGCACGGCCCATCGCCTCGAAGGGCTGGCGGACGGTCGTAAGCGCGGGGGAGGCGTACGCGGCGAGAGCGATGTCGTCCACGCTGACCACCGAGACGTCCTCCGGCACACTGCGACCGGCCTCGTGCAGGGCGCGGATCAGACCGAACGCCATCTCGTCACTGCTGACGAAGACCGCGGTAGCCTCCGGGATGGCCGCGATCGTGCGCCCGGCGCGGTAGCCGGATTCGGGTGTCCAGTCGGCGGGGATCAACGGCGGCGGCACGATGCCCCGATCGCGGAGCGTCTGCTCCCAGGCCTCGCTGCGCTGCTGTGTCTCGGTCCAGTAGTCGTCGCCCGAGACGTGCCACACGGTCTCGTGCCCGAGGTCGAGGAGGTGCTCGACGGCGAGGCGGGCGATGGCGCGCTGGTCGACCGCGAGGGGGGCGTCCTCGTCCAGGGAGGTGCGTTCGCTGCGGGTCGCGGGCGTGCGCTCGGTGCGTGTCCGCATTGCCGGACTCTCGAGTTCGACCGGGACACCGAGGATGATGCCTTCTGCGCCTTGACGCTCCAGTCGGTCGAAGGCCTCCAGGAACGCTTCGGCCGAGGCATGGTCCGCGACGGCCGCCGTCGACACGGTGTATCCGTTGGCCGCGGCCGCCTGCTGGATGCCGACACCGAGCGCCGCCGACGAGTACCGGTCCGTCGAGACCACGATCACGCCCAACACGCGGGTGCGACCGGAGGCGAGCGAGGCGGCGGCGGCGTGCACGCGGTAGCCGAGCTCCTCGACTGCCGCCAGGACACGGCGGGCGGTATCGGGGCGCACGTTGTCCTGCCCGGACATGACGCGGGAGACGGTCTGCGTGGAGACTCCGGCGAGCTGGGCGACATCGACCTGGCTCGGGGCGCGGTCGTCTCTCGGGCGGCGAGGGGACATGTGCTCAATGGTAGCGATCAATCGGCGTAAATCCAGGAGGCGGCGAGTCGGGCGATGCGATAATGTGAACGCAAACACTCGTGCTTGGAGCGCTATGCCTGACCTTCTCGCCTCGGCTCTCGACGGCTCTTCCGTTGCCGTCGACGCCTCGGCCACCGCGACGCCGATCGGCGCGCCCACCCTGTCCTGGCGCGACGGGGAGATCCTCCGCGACGGTGTCGCGCACCGCATCCTCGCGGGCTCGATCCACTACTTCCGGGTGCACCCCGACCTGTGGGAGGACCGTCTCCGCCGACTCGCGGCGATGGGCGCGAACACGGTCGACACCTATGTCGCGTGGAACTTCCACGAGCGCGTCGAGGGCGACGTCCGCTTCGACGGATGGCGTGACATCGAGCGCTTCATCCGCCTGGCCGGAGAAGTGGGTCTGGATGTCTTCCTCCGCCCCAGTCCCTACATCTGCGCCGAGTGGTCCAACGGCGGCATCCCGTCCTGGTTGTCCGGGCGCGTTGCGGCGCTGCGCACCAGCGATGACGGCTTCCTCGCCGCGGTGGACGCCTGGTACGACCGGTTGATCCCCCGGCTCGTTCCGCTCCAGGCCTCGCACGGCGGGCCGATCGTCGCGATCCAGATCGAGAACGAGTACGGGTCGTTCGGCAGTGACGCCGACTACCTCGCACACCTGCGGGACGGGCTCCGCCGCCGCGGGATGGTCGAGATGCTCACCACCGCCGACGGCATCACGGGCGACATGATCGAGCACGGCAGTGTCGCCGGGGCCCTGGCGACCTTCACGTTCGGCACCGGGGTCGCGAGGGCCGTGGAACTGCGCCGCGAGGGTGATGCGCTCATGTGCAGCGAGCTGTGGGGTGGCTGGTTCGACCACTGGGGGGAGCGGCACCACGTGCGGTCCGCCGCGAGCGCCGGGGGCACGATCGAGGAGCTGCTGACCGCCGGCGGATCGGTGAGCCTGTACATGGCGCACGGTGGCACCAACTTCGGCCTCTGGAACGGGGCCAACCACGACCAGGTCCTGCAGCCGACCGTCACCAGCTACGACTCGGACGCACCGATCGGCGAAGACGGAACGCTCACCGAGAAGTTCCACGCGCTCCGTGCGCTGTTCGCGCCGTTCCATGCGGGTGAGCTCCCCCCGGTTCCCGGTGCGCCGCGGCGGCAGGGCGCGGCGACCACGCCGCTCGAGCCGCGCGCATCCCTGCTCGGGCTGATCGCTTCGCTCCCCGTGGCCGGTGACGTCTCGCCGCGACCGCGTACGTTCGAGGAGCTCGGTGCGGAAGACGGCCTCGTCGCGTATGAGGCGGACGTGTCCTTCCCCGCCGACGCGACGCTCACGGTCGACGGGCTGCACGACCGTGCCGTGGTGTTCCTCGACGAGCGGCGCCTCGGCGTGCTGGAGCGCGACGGCGAGACCTCTCTCGCTCTGCCCGCTGACGGCGGGATGGGACGACTCACGATCCTCGTCGAGAGCCTCGGACGGATCAACTACGGGCCGTACACGGGCGAGGGCAAGGGCATCATGCGCGGCGTGATGATCGGCCGTCGGCTCGTGAACGGCTGGACGCATCGCGTGGTTCCCCAGGAGGTACCGGCTCTCCCCACCGCCGCGACCGACGCGACCGACGCAACGGATGGTGTGGCCATCGCCTCCCTCGATGTCGCCGAGCCGCTCGATGCCTGGCTCGCCTTCCCCGGCGGTGCCAAGGGGATGGTCTGGCTGAACGGCTTCCTCCTCGGCAGGTACTGGAAGGTCGGTCCGCAGGAGACGCTCTACGCGCCGGCGCCGCTGTGGAAGGCCGGCCGCAACGAGATCGTCGTGCTCGACACCGATGTCCTCGGGGTGACCGTCGAGATCCGTGAAGAACCGTCGTTCGGGGAGACCGAGGAGTTCATCGGCTCCTGATCCGGACGCCACGAGAGCCGTCCTGCACCGAGGGTGTGGGGCGGCTCTTCTCGTCTGTTCTTCTCATCTGTGCACGGCACTTCTCGCAAATGTTTGCGCTTCTGCTCGCTTGATGCTTGATATTAAGGCATCCACGCGTCTAGTGTGATAGCGCAAACATCGATGAGGGTCGTCGATGATCATCTGCGGCGCACCGGGGCGTCTGTGCTCCCGGCCGCCGCTCGACCGAGAGGCAAGACGTGTCGAAACCTTCCCGACCGCCCCGCGCTACCGTCGCCCTCAGCTCGCTGCTGGCGACGGCACTCGCCTTCGGCGGTGTGCTCACCCAGGCGCCGGCCGCGCAGGCCGCCGAGCTGATCCCGGTCCCGAAAGCCGACTACCGACTGCACGCGGTGTCGAGTGAATCGGACCCGTACCCGGCGCCGCCCTCGCTCGACGGCACCGCTCTCGGCGCCTTCGACGGCGATTTCGCGACGCAGTGGACCTCGCGCTACACCGCGAACGCGCCGTTCCCGCACTGGATCGTCGTCGACCTGCAGCGCTCGCTCTCGGTGAAGGCCCTCGACTACTCGGTCAAGCGGGGCCAGGCCGTGGCTGCGAAGACGGTCGAGGTCTACGTGACGGACGATCCCGATGTCGCCCGCAACTCGCCGGCCGACGGCGGATGGGGTGCGGCCTCGGGCACGGCGGTGCTGCATGCTCCGACCGCGAACGACGAGAAGCAGCGCATCACGCTGGACGCTGCCAAGGACGGCCGCTACGTGGCGCTGCTCGTGATCGACGCGCAGGGAACCACCGGCGGCGGGGCCGGCGAGATCGAGGTGCTCTCCGACGAGGAGCTGCCCCCGATCGTCACCGAGCCGGAGGAGCCGGACACGGATGAGACCGTCGAGATCGCCGCCGGCGGCACCACGGCGGTCGTCTCGACCGAGTTCCCTCGCATCACGCAGTATCGCGTGGGGAGTGAGAGCATCGCCGGCCAGCGCACCTCGGCCAAGACCTGGTCGGTGAACGGCACGACCTACGCGTCGGAGACCACGTCGACGCCGTCCGCCACCGGGATCGACTATGTGTCGACACTGACGGGCATCGACGTCACCGTGCGCAGCAGCATCCGCGTCGCGGAGGACGGAACCGTCGGCTTCGAGGTCACCGCGGTCGAGGGGACGGCAGCCGTGACCACTCTGGGGCTTCCGGACAACGCCTTCCTCTCGGCGACCGCCGCGGATGCCGGGTCGGTGCTCGATCGCACGGTGATCAGCCCCGACAGCACCAAGAACGCCGACGAGCACATCGCGGTGAGCGCTTCGACGGCGACCGGCCAGAAGGGGGCGGCCTTCGCCTTCCTCGGCAACGGCGCGCTCATCGGCAGCGTGATCACCAACGCGACGACCCAGGCCTCCGGCGGCACGGCGTCGTGGAACACGCGCCTGACCACACGCATCACCGAGGCGGCGGGACGCACGGCCGAGATCGGTTCCAGCGCGTGGTTGATCCACCCGACCACGGCGGTGGACAGCCGGGTGACCACCTACGCCCTTCCGAAGGTCTCCGTCCTCCTCGCGGCGGACCGCAACGGCGACGCGAAGGTCGACTGGCAGGACGGCGCGATCCGCTACCGCGAGGTCGACACCCCTCGTCTCGGCGCCGATCGGGTCGCCGAGCGCGTGGTCAGTCGCATCCCCTTCAACTTCGCCTCCAGTGCGACGAACTACTTCGACCTGGTCCTCGACAACACCAAGCGCATCGCTAACCAGACCGACGGTCTCGGCCAGTGGGTGCTCAACAAGGGCTACGGCAGTGAAGGCCACGACTCGGCGAACACCGACTACGGCGGAAACTACAACGAGCGGGCGGGCGGCCTCTCCGACCTGAACACCCTCGTCGACGAGGGCGCGAAGCTCAACGCCGACATGAGCGTGCACGTCAACGCCACCGAGATCTATCCGCAGGCGAACGCCTTCGACTCCGCGATCCTCGACGGCGCCGCCCCGTACAAGCCGGGCTGGAACTGGCTCGACCAGTCGTACTACATCAACCAGCAGACCGACCTCGGCACCGGACGGGTGCTCGACCGCTTCCAGCAGCTGCGGGACGAGGTCCCCGGTCTCAGCGGCGTCTACATCGACGTGTACTACTCGAACGGGAGGGTCGCCGAAGAGCTCGCAGACGAGCTCAACAGCATGGACCTCGAGGTCGCCACCGAGTGGGGTGACAAGTTCGTCGACAGCACGGTCTGGTCGCACTGGCCGAACGACCTCAGCTACGGCGGGGTGACCAACAAGGGCATCAACTCCACGATGGTGCGCTTCATCCAGAACGGACAGGCCGACGTCTGGAACGACGATGCGCTCCTCGGGCAGCAGCGACTCGTCGACGCCGAGGGCTGGGTCGGAAACCGCAACTGGGACGGCTTCGTCGACAACATCTGGACCCAGAGCCTGCCGACCAAGTTCCTCCAGCACTTCGACCTGCTCACGTATGAGGCGGGTGCCGAGGCGACGCTGACCGACGACGTCGCGGTGCGCATCGACGGCAGCGCCAGGGTCATCACGATGGACGGCGCCACGGTGCTGCGCGGTGACTCCTACCTGCTGCCCTGGCAGTCGCTGTCCTCCAACGAGGAGGCAGGTTCCCCGGTCGACGCCGACAAGATGTACTTCTATTCGGCGTCGGGAGGCGAGGAGACGTTCGGGCTCACCGAGGCGTTCCGCGGCAACACCGCCTTCGACGTGTTCGAGCTGGGAGACCAGGGGCGCGTCAAGGTCGGCACCGCGAATGCGGCAGGCGGCGAGCTCACGCTCAGCGGAGACGAGGGCACGGCCTACGTCGTGGTGCCGCAGGGTGGTGCCCAGCGCGCGGCGGTCGAGTACCACGACGCCGGTCTCGACGACCCGGGGTTCAACTCCGGTTCGCTCGACGTCTGGAATCCCCAGGGCGATGTGTCGATCGAGCGCACCGACCTCGGCAGCGCGAAGAACGAGTCCCGGGGTGACAACGTCGCCGTGTTCGGTGCGGCCGCCTCGTCGATCTCGCAGACCGTGACCGGGCTCACCCCCGGGCAGCGATACGCGTTCTCGGCGCAGGTGCAGATCGATCCGACCGCGACCCGCGACGTGAGCGTCTCGGTCGACACCGGTTCCGGTGCCGTGACCCGCACCTGGAACCTCTCACCGACGTACAACTACATGCGCGCCGACTCCAAGGCGGGTCAGTACTACCAGCGCGGGTCGACGTCGTTCCTGGCCCCGGCGTCCGGTGAGGTCACCGTGTCCGTCGGTGCCGTCGCGGGTGACGCGAAGGTCCGGATCGACAACGCCCGGGTCTCGCGCGACACGACCGCACCGTTCGCGGCCGGCACGGTGTACTCGAACGACTTCGAGGGCAACGAGGCCGGGTGGGGCCCGTTCGTGAAGGGCAACGCCAATGGGATCGACGACCCGCGCACGAGCATCTCGCGCCGACACGATCCGTACACGAGCAGCGAGTGGCGCAGCACCGCCAAGCCGTTCGACGCGGGCGCGCTCGCGGGGCTCGCGGTGGATACGACGCTGAGCGCGACCACTCGCTCATGTCGCACTCCGAGAACAGCGGGGTCGTCTATCGCACCGATCCGACACTCGTTCCGCTGCAGGCGGGGCACTCGTACCGGATCGGATTCGACTACCAGGTCGGCGCGAGCGGCGCATACCGCTGGCTCACCGGCACGGATGCGGTGGCGGGCGGCACGGTCACCTCGACCACGCTCAGCCGCACCGGGATCACGCAGGCGTTGGAGACGGCGGAGTTCTCGCAGGATGTGATCGTCGGATGCGGCGACTACACCTGGGTCGGACTCGAACGCGTCGGGGGACCGGACGTGGACTTCGTGCTGGACGACTTCACGGTCACAGACCTCGGCCCGACGACCGGCGGCACCCCGTGTGCGACGGTGTCTGCGGAGGCGGGCGTCCTGAGCCCCGGCGCGCAGACCGCGTTCACGACCACCTTCACCAACAGCGAGTCCCTCGCCGTCGAGAACATCGGCGTGCAGCTCGAGGTGCCGGAGGGGTACGCGGTCGAGGTCGCCGACGACTCGTCGAACCTGTTCGAGAAGGTCGAGCCCGGGGACAGCGTGGACACCACGTGGCTGGTCACCGCGCCGGCGGAGGCCGCGGGCACGACGGTCGGCATCGGGATCGCGGCGACGTATCTCGCGGACTGCGATGTGCGCACGGTCGTGACGACGCAGGAGGTGTCGGTGTCCTCACGGGCTCGCATCCCCAACGCGCAGATCTCCGTGACGGCGAGCTCCGAGGAGACATCCGGGGAGAACGGTGCGGCCGTGAACATGCTCGACGGGAATGCGGGCACGTTCTGGCACAGTCGGTGGAGTTCGGCGGCGACGTCGTACCCGCACGTGCTGACCTTCGACCTGGGCGCCGCCGAGCAGGTGGACGGCATCTCGTACCTGCGCCGCGGCGCCAACCAGAACGGTCCGATCAAGGGCTACGAGGTCGCGGTGTCGACCGACGGGCAGACGTACACGCCCGTCGTCTCGGGCGAGTGGCAGAACGTCGCCGAGTGGCAGGACGTGGACTTCGCGGAGACCACAGGGCGCTACATCCGCGTGACCGCCACGTCGTCCATCTCGGGCACGCAGTTCGCGGCCGTCGCGGAGATGGCCGTGTACGGTTCGTCGACCCCGCAGAGCGGTCATGCTCCCGCGACGCGGCCGGACGACGATCTGAGCGGCTGCAACCCGGTGATCGACCCGAAGCTCGGTCTTGACGCCGACTCGGTGCGGGCGGGAGAGACGGTGGGCATCGCGCTCACGGGCTTCGCTCCGGAGTCCACCGTGTCGGTCTGGCTCGACGACGCCCGGCTGAGCGGTGCCACGGTCGATGCGCAGGGCGCGCTGACGACGCGACTGCTGATCCCGACGAACGCCTCTGTGGGCACGCACCGGGTGATCGTGCAGGATGCGGCCGGCGCGGAGCTCGCCAGCGCTCCGTTGAAGGTCAAGAAGGCGAAGCCGGGGAAGAAGGCGACCATCACCGCAGCCATCGGATCGGTCGTCGCCGGCGCCAGCCTGACCGTGCAGTTGAGCGGATTCGATCCCGACGCGCTGGTGCAGCTGTGGCTGCATTCCGAGCCGGTCCGCATCGGTGAGGTGACGATCTCGGCCGACGGTGATGCCGTCGCCACCGTCACGATCCCCGCGGCGACGCCGGCCGGCGCGCACGCGCTCGTTGCGACCGATGCGCAGGGCGTCGAGCTGGCGCGGGGTGACCTCGCGGTGACCGCGGCGGCCGGGAGTGGCGGTGACCTCGCCTCCACCGGTGCGGAGGGGGCGATCTGGGCGGGCGCGGCGTTCGCGGGCCTCGCGGCGATCGGCCTGGGTCTGGCCCTGTGGCTGCGGAGACGCCGCCACAGCTGACCGACCCGCACACACACGACCGGCCCGGAGGATTCCCCTCCGGGCCGGTCGTCTGTGTGCACGAAGAAGCGTCCTGCACGACGGCGGACGATATCGGGTTTACCGATTCCCCGGCCGCCGCCCTCTGGCGCCGCGCGGCGAGCGCACCCTGGGGATCAGGATGATCTGAGCTGGCGCTCATCGCGTCCCGCCCCACTGTGCCGGAACTCCTGGCCGCGCTCGAGGCTGCGGCCATCGACCTCGCGCGGCTCCGCGTCGAGCTGCACCCCACGCTGCCGCTCGTCCCGCACGTGCTGGCGCTGCGCCGGAACGTGACGGCCTATGACGCGGCCTCTGTCGCGCTCGCGAGCGTGTTCGGGTGCACGCTGCTCACGCATGACCGGAGGCTGGCGCGCGCAGCCTCCGGTCACTGCACCGTCGAGGTGCCTGTCACGTCCGACTGACCAAGATCAGCCCTTCACGGCGCCGGCGGCGAGCCCGGAACGCCAGTACTTCTGCAGGGCGAAGAACAGCAGCACGAGCGGGATGACACCGAGCAGGGCGCCGAGCATGACGGCTCCCTTGTCGGGGGCGAAGTAGCTCACCATGCCGTACAGGCCGAGCGTCACGGGCTTCAGATCTTGGCTGGAGATCATCATCAGTGGCAGCAGGAAGTTGTTCCACGTGGCCACGAAGATGAACAGGAAGATCGTCACCATCGCGGGCCCCAGCAGGCGCATCACGATCGTGAAGAAGATGCGGGCCTCTCCGGCGCCGTCGATGCGGGCCGCCTCCAGCAGTTCGGTCGGCACCGACGACTGCGCGTAGACCATCCCGAGGAAGACGCCGAACGGCGACACCGCCGAGGGGATGATGATCGCCCAGACGGTGTTGGTCAGGCCGAGTGCCTGGAACTCGATGTACAGCGGCACGGTCAGCAGCGCGACCGGCAGCAGGAGCCCGGCCATGATGACCCCGACGGCGAGGCGTTTGCCGGGGAACGCGAACTTCGCGATCGCGTAGCCGGCCATCACGGCGAACAGCGTGCCGATGACGCCGGCGCTCACGGAGTACAGCATCGAGTTGCCGACCCAGCGCCAGAACAGGCCCTGGGTCCAGTCCATCAGGCTGCTGTAGTTGGCGGCGAGGTTGCCGTCGGCGAACCAGAAGCCGAAGGTCGAGGTGAGGTCGGTGTTGTTCTTCGTCGACGCGACGACGAGCCAGTACACCGGGACGAGGAAGTACAGCGTCGCGACGACGAGGGCGGTGATGCCGAATGCGCGTGCGACGGGGGTGGGAGCGATCGACGGCGGTGGTGCATCCGCGTCGCGCGGCCGGCGGGGGCGTCGTCGTGATGACGTCGCGGTGGTGAGGAGGCGCGTGGTGGTCATGCGTCGCCCTTCCGGCGCTGGAGCAGCGCGTACACGATCGCGAGCACACCCGCGATCAGAGCCATGAGCAGGGAGTAGGCGGAGGCCGGACCGCTGCCGGACGGCGAGATCTCGCCCATCATCGTGTTGTAGGTGAGCATCATCGGTGTGAAGTCCTTGCCCATCCACGAGTTCGCGGCCTGCAGCACGACCGGCTCGTTGAACAGCTGGATGGTGCCGATGATCGACAGCAGGACGGCGAGGAGCGCGGCCCCGCGCACGAGCGGCACCTTGATGCGCATCGAGATCTGGAAGCCGGAGGCCCCGTCGAGGCGAGCCGCTTCGTAGAGGTCGCGCGGAACGGCCTGCAGCGCCGACAGGAAGATCAGCATGTTGTAGCCCGTGTAGGTCCAGGTCGTCATGTTCGCCATCGAGAACAGGATCGTGCCCGGGGCCATGAAGTCGGTGCCTTCCGGGAGGAAGGGCAGGAAGGGCGAGACCTCGGGTGTGTAGAGGTAGAGCCACATCATGGCGGCGATGATGCCGGGAACCGCGTAGGGGAGGAAGAACGAGAGCCGGAAGAGCGTGGGGCGGCGCACGATGAAGGAGTCCAGCAGCAGGGCGAGACCGAGTGCCAGCAGGATCATCACGGGGATCTGCAGGGCGGCGTAGAGGACCACACGCCCCATCCCCGTCCAGAAGGCGCCGTTGGTCGCCGCGGTGACGAAGTTCTCGAGGCCGACGAACGTGTCGACGAGTTCGCCGCCGCCGTAGAGGCCGCCTCCCGCCGGAACCTGCGCGAAGAACGACGATCGGATCGACACGATGATCGGCACCAGGAAGACCAGCACGAAGAGCACGGCGAACGGCGTCATGAACAGCCATCCCGTGAGACCCTCGCGTCGGGTCCCGAACCGCCGTCGGCGGGTGGGGTCCGCGGGGATGCGCGGCGCCGGTGCCGAAGTCGCGCCTCGTGTTTCGGTCACTGTGACCATGGTGTCGCCTCTCGACCTCAAGACGACGGCGGAGTGCACGATTGCGCGTGCACTCCGCCGTCGATCATCCGATGATGCCTTCTCGCCGACTCACTCCGCGACCGGGAGCCCGAGATCCTTCAGCGAGGCCACGGCGGTGTCCTGCGCAGTGGTGAAGATGTCGGCGACCGTCGCCGTGCCGGCGACCGCGGCGGCGGCGGTCTCGTTCATCTTCGACAGCGTCGAGAAGCCCGGGGCGTACGGGAAGTCGGGGTTCAGGTTCTCGGTCGCCGTGCCGAGCTCGGCGAGCACATCCTGACCGCCGAACTGACGGAGCATCTTCTCGGGGGTCTCCACGTCGCCCTTGGCGGCGACGACGAGACCCTGGGAGGCGAGGTCGTCGACCTGCGTGTTGAACCAGGCGTTGAACTCCATGGCCTCGGCGGGGTGCTCGCATCCCTTCATCACGGAGACGCCGGAGCCGCCGTCGGGGCCGCTCATCGCGCCGGCGCCGAAGTCGGGGAGCTGAGCCACACGCCACTGTCCTTCGGCCGGGGTGCCGTCGAGCGAGTCGAGGAGGAACCCGGCCTCCCATGCCGCTCCGACATGGCCGATGAGGCTGCCGTCGTTGAGCGCGGCGGTGAAGCCTTCGCCCCAGCGCTCGGTCGCGAGCGTCTGCTTGCTGTCGAGCAGTCCCTGCCAGAATGCGGCCACACGCTCGGAGCCGTCGCCCTCGGCGTCGACCTTCCACTCGTCGCCGGCGGTGGTGAACCAGGTGTCCCCGGCCGCGGCCGACTGGGCGGAGAGCCAGTTCTGCGCCTCGTCGGGCGTGAAGGCGGTGACGTACTTGCCGGCGGCCGACGCTGTGGCGGAGTCGGCGGTGAGATCGTCCAGCGTCTTCGGGGCGTCGAGGCCCAGCGCCGTGAACTCGGCCTCGTTGTAGAAGTACACGAGGGGGCCGGTGTCCTGCGGGAGGCCCACGATCGCGTCGCCGACCTTCATGCCGCTGAAGGCCCCGGCCGAGAAGTCGTCTTCGTACTTCTTGGCCTCGTCCGCGACGTCCTGCAGCAGTCCCTTGACGAACAGCTGCGGCACCTCGGAGTACCCGGTCTGCGCGAGGCAGGGACCGTTGCCGGCCTTCACGTCGGTCTCGAGCTTGAGGATCATGTCGCTCGACTTGCCGTCGAACTTCGTCGCCTTCACCTGGATGTCGGGGTGATCGGCGTTCCAACGCTCGACGATCTCCGAGGTGGGGGTCATCCCTTCGCCATCGGGGAGGCGGTGCAGGTACTCGATGGTGACGGGGTCACCGCCGGCGCTGCTGTCACCGGAATCGCCGGATGAGCACGCGGCGAGGCCGAAGGCCGACACCGCACCCACCGCGACGATCGCGGCGGTGCGGGTGAAGCGAGGGGCGATTGCCATGCTGTTCTCCTCTTCGAGGTCAGGTTCATGCGGACCGCCCTGGGCCGGGGCTGACGCCGGGGCGTCGTCGATCACAAGCACATCAAATCAGAAAATGTTTGCGCTCACAAGCCTGGGATGACGAGAACTCGGCGCAAGATGGCCTCGACAAAGGGAGCGCTGACATCACGACGGCATGCGGTCGCGGATCCTGCTCACCCCGCGCGGACCTCGTCGCCGACCCGGATCACACCGCCCGTGTGAGGCTGGCCGTGATCCGACGGTGTCCAGCCGGGGAGGAGCAGGCATCCGAGGGTCGGCTCCGGCTGTGCGAAGGAGCCCGTGAGGGTCGTGAGCACCGCGGCATCCCGCACGCCGGTGTCCGGGTTCGCATGGGTCGCGAGGCACCGCACGATGAGCCCGGCTGCCTGGAAGACGACGCTGCCGACGCGGACCTCCCCCGTCCAGTCGAGCTCGCTCCAGGGTGCACTGTCGTCGATCACCACGTTGGAACGGAAGCGTCGGTCGTCGACGCTCATCCCGAGGGCTTCACCCAGTGCGTGCACGCTGCCCCGGCCATGCACCGAGACGTAGCCGCGCGGACGATCCTGAAAGCGCGAGGTCTCCCCATCGCCGACGAGCACGAGCGGGAGTCGACCGGGCCGCCGGAGGCGACGGCCTTCGGGGCTCGCCAGAACGAACTCGGTCAGGGCTGCGGTCAGCTCACGCCGACCATCGTCGTCGAGTCCTGCCTCGACGAGCACCGTGCCGGAGTGTTCGATCCGCACGCGCCGTGTCTCGTCGTCATATCCGGTGCGCAGGGCGGCGAGAGCGGGGAAGTCCTGAAGCGCGAGTCCCTTGGATTTGGGCCAGTAGTCCAGGCCGTCCCGGTCTTCCGGCACGGCGGCATCCGCGAACCGGAACGCCAGAACGCGGTCTCCGGCGATCCGGCCGTCGGCTTGCACGGTCAGGGCGTCGCGGCGCTCGGGGGTGAGCCCCTTGATCGGGTGACGGTAGAGGGCGACGACGCGGGCCATGAGGAGATCTTCTCAGGTGCCGACACCCGCGCATGACGGACAGCGCTCCGTCGCCGAGGATCACCTCACAGGCGGCGGGCATGACGAAACACCCGCATGGCCTGCGGGTGTTCGAAACAGATCAGGCGGTCAGGCCTTCTCTAGTTCGTCCTCGTCTTCGTCGGCATAGTCATCCGCCCACTTGTCGACATATGCGTCTTCGTCGGTCGGGTGACCCAGCTCGCGCTCGAGAGCGGAGTAGTTCACCGACGGACTGTACGCCTTGAGTTCGCGGGCGATCTTGGTGTGTTTCGCCTTCTGACGGCCACGGCCCATGCGCGAGACCCCCTCACGAGTTAAGCGGCGGGATTCGAGGCCCGCGGCATTTTTCACGACACCGGCCTGAAGCCGGTAAGAGTAGCATTCAGAATAGCACGCGGGTAAGACGCTCTGGCCTAAGCCAGACCGGTGAAGGGAACGATCTTCATGACCGACGACACCTCCACTCCGTCCGACGAGGCCGCACAGAACGCGGCATTGCAGAAAGCCGTCATCGTCGGCATGCAACCGGGCCAGGACCGACACGTGATCGATGAGGCCGTGAGATACGCGCGTCTGCTGAGCGCGCCGCTCGTCGTCGCGCACGTCGATGTCACGCGTTTCGTGACCTACGAGGACCCGGACGGGTACGTGCACTCGGCGCCGATCGACATCAACTTCGATGCGGGTGCCGCGGAGTTCGAAGCGGTCGAGGCCGAAGCTGCGAGGTTGCTCGCCGGCGCGGACATCACCTGGACCGCCCGCCAGCTCGTCGGGGATCCGGCCCTGGCGATCAAGCAACTCGCCAACAAGCTGGATGCGCAGCTGATCGTCGTCGGCACGCGCAAGCGCGGCATCGGCGAATCGATCAGGGAGTTCTTCACCGGCTCGGTCGCAGCGCGCCTCGCCCACCGGCAGCATCGCTCGATCCTGGTCGTGCCCCTCGGTGAGACGGTGCCCGATGACCAGAAGGAGATCTGGCCGGAGTGACGCGGCGACACCCCTCCTGACCGTCGACGCCCCCTCGCATTCCCGGGAATGCGAGGGGGCGTCGACGATCAGAGGGGGTGTCGAGCATCGGTGGGGGCGATGCGGGGGCGATGCGGGGTCAGGATCCGCGGACGCTGAGGGCTGCCGTCACGTTGCGGGCGGCCTCGTCGAGCGCCGTCTCGAGCTCGGTGACGACGGATGACGACAGGGTGCCGCCCTTGGCGAGGTGGGTACGCAGATCGGTCCGCACCCGGGCGCGGAAAGCGTTGACCACGGCATCCGCTCGGTGCATCTCCTCTCGACTGAGGAGTCGGGAGTCGTCGCTCTCCGTGCGCGGCCGGCTCTTCGCGGCCGAGCGTTCACCCTTCTCGGCAGCGGCGAGGTCGGCGCGGAGGCTCTTCATCGCGTCCTGGACGCTCTGGCGCACTTCACTGGCGATCAGGCGCACGGAGTCCGTGATCCCGGCCTCGATCCCGGCGAGGTCACCCTCCCGCGAGGCGAGCTCCGCGCGGCCGGCTTCGGTGATCGAGTAGATCGTGGTGCGGCCGTCGACGGTCTTCGTGACCAGGCCCTCCTCCTCGAGCTTCGCCAGGCGCGGGTAGATGGTCCCGGCGCTGGGCGTGTAGGTGCCGCCGGTGCGGTCGGTGAGCGACTGGATGATGCCGTAGCCGTGCTGCGGCGCCTCGGCGAGGAGCGACAGCAGGTACAGACGGAGGTCGCCGTGCGAGAAGACGGCCGGGGTCATGCTTCCCACTCCTCGTCGTCGGTGATGGAGGCCGGGGTGCGGCGGAGGACGGTGACGCCACCGGAGACGGAGTTCGCGCGCAGGTCGACGAAGCGCCCGGCGAGCTCCCCCGTGGTGCCGGTGTAGTTGCTGGGGCCCGAGGTGCTGCGCTCGATCCCGTCGATGAGCAGTCGACCGCTCAGGGACCGGATGACGTAGTTCGCGGCGAGTGACTCGTCGAGGCGCACCGTGGTGCCGCCGGAGACCGAGTTGACGTTGATGGTGTTCACGTCGCCGGCCGCATCCACGAGCGTCGAGCCCGAGACGATGTCGACCGTCGCCTTGCGCACGGCCCCGGTGACGGCGACATCGCCGGAGACGCTGTTGGCGCTGATCGAACCGGTGAGTCCGCGCACCTGCACATCGCCGGAGACGGAGTTGACGGTGAGGTCGCCGATCAGGGTGTCGACGATGATGTCGCCGGACACGGTGTTCAGGCGTGCGTCGTTGCGGATGCCCGAGACCAGGGCACCGGCACTGACCACGCCGAGGGTCAGGGCGATCGAGCGGGGGACCGCCACGCTCACCTCGGCGCGGGGGCCACCGGAGCCGAAGTTGCGGAACACCTCGAGGAAGTTGTCCCAGCCCAACTGCGGGTGGTCGATCTCGACCTCGCCGTCGTGGGACTCGATACGGAGGTCTTTGGTGGTGACACCGTGCACCTCGATGCGGATGCCGGGTTCGTCGTGGGCGATGACATCCACCTGTCCGCCGACCAGGCCCACCTTGAGGCGGGTGACGGACTCGATGTCGATGACGCGTTCCTCGCCCGGGGCGATGAGCCACTTCTCGGTCATGTGCTTCTCCTGTGTGAGTGTTCGAGATATATCGTGTGTTGCCACAGTAACACGATATATCTCGACATTGTCAACCCCCGCGCGTCCGTCGGAGGGTCGATGGGCCGAGCGGTAGTCTTCGACGGAAGGACTTCGAGGGGAGAAGATGTGGCCGGGCGATCGACGAAGCAGCCCATCGCCGACCGAATGTACGAGGTGCTGCTGCACCAGTTCATGTCGGGGGAGCGGGCGGCGGGGCAGAGCCTGAACATCGGTGCCCTGTCACGCGAGCTGGATGTCAGTCAGACGCCCCTGCGTGAGGCCCTGGCGCGGCTGGAGCACACCGGACTCGTCCAGCGCGAGGCGCTGCGGGGCTACCGCGTGGCCCCGGTCATGACGCGGGAAGAGGTGGAGCAGCTCGGCGAGGCCCGTGTGCTCCTGGAGCCCCGTCTCGCCTACGAAGCCGCGCAGCGGACGACCCCCGAATTCCTGGAGGGTCTGCGCGAGGCGGTGGAGGACTTCCGGCGCTCGGCCGAGGTCGCCGACACCGAGACTGAAGGCTTCGACCTCTACTGGCGCAGCGATGCGCGCTTCCACATGATGATCGCCGCGCAGTCCGGCAACGCCTTCCTGGAGCTGTCCTATGCGGCGCTCGGCGGGCAGATCCAGCGGTTCCGCCTGTTCTCGAAGTTCGGGCGCACGGGAGCGGTGAGTGCGGCGCCGGAGCACGATGCGGTCTACCAGGCGATCGTGGCCGGTGATGCCGAGGGCGCGGCCGACGCGATGCGCCACCACATCATCGGTGCCACCGAGCGGCTTCTGAACGCCTGAACGGCGAGCGGTTCCGCGAAGGAGGCGACCTGTCGCCCCTGGAGGGATTGCGCTATACTATTTTTTGTGAGCGCGCAGAGTGAGGGCACCATGTCGACGTCGACGACCGGATCCGCCGGACCGTCCGGATACGTCGCACGTCCGCTCGTCGAGGGCTTCCCCGGTAAGTCGAGTTCGCACGGCGCCTTCGGATGGAGCAGCCTGTGGCTGCTCGATGACGGGGTGCGACGCGTGCTGGTCGATGCCGGACAGCCCGCGTACATCCCCCTCATCCATGCCGGCCTCGAGCGATACGGTCTGACCACGGACGACGTGACCGACGTGCTGCTGACGCACATGCACTGGGATCACGTCTCGAACTTCCCGATGTTCGCCAACGCCACGACCTGGGTGGGGGAGCGCGAGCTGCGCTGGGCGGCCGAGCAGCCGTCCGGGACCCCCTTCCTTCCCGACCTCCACGTGCAGGAGCTTCTTCGCCGCACGGATCGGGTCGGACGGATGGCGGCGGGCCAGGAAGTGCTCCCCGGCATCCATGCCGTCGACAGCGCAGGGCATACCCCGCACCACCTCGCGTTCTATCTCGAGCGTGCGGACGAGAAGCGCGTCTTCGCCGGGGATGCGGTCAAGAATCTGTACGAACTCGCCTCGGGGCGGGTCGACTCGACGCTCGATGCGGACGCCAGCGCGGCCACAATCGTCGCGATGCGCTCACTGCTGACCGACACCGGAGCCAGCCTCGTACCCGGACACGACGTCGAATTGCGGTGGGAGGACGGCGAGGCACACCGCCGACGCCCCGCGGGAGCCGCGATCGGCTTCTTCGCCGATGCTTCCACGGGTGAAGAGGACCGCAGCATCGGCTGACCGCCGAGTGCGCACGAGAGGACGATGATGACGACAGTGCTGTACACCGGTGGGACCGGGCGCATGGGGCGGGTGATCCGCGAGGGGCTCGCCTCCCGCTACGACCGCGTCGTGCTGTTCGCGCGGACCGACACCGATGAGTCGCTCTTCCCCGGCGAAGAGGTCGTGATCGGTGACCTCGCCGACCTCGACGCGCTCACGGCGGCGGCGGAGGGTGTGGACGTGATCGTGCACCTCGGCGGGATCGCGGACGAAGCGCCGTTCGAGGAGATCCGCCGCGTGAACATCGACGGCACCTACCACGTCTACGAAGCAGCGCGACGGGCCGGTGTGCGTCGTGTCGTCTACGCCAGCTCCAACCACGTCGTCGGTTTCCATCCCGCGGAGGAGGTGCTGGACGAGAGCGCATCGCTGCGTCCGGACACCTTCTACGGGGTCTCGAAGGCATTCGGTGAGGCCCTCGCCAGCCTGTACCACGACAAGTGGGGGGTCGAGTCGGTGCTCGTCCGCATCGGCACCTTCCGTCCGGAGCCCGAGGACAGGCGCCAGCTCGCGCTCTGGCTCAGCTGGCGCGACGGGGTCGAGCTCTTCCGTTGTGCGATCGAGAGCGCCCCGGTGGGCTGCGCGGTCGTCTACGGCTGCTCGGCCAACACCGGCCGCTGGTGGAACGGTGACGCGGGATGGGCGGCGATCGGCTACGTGCCCCGCGACGATGCCGCCGACCACACCGACGGCGTGGACTTCTCCGCTCCGGCACCCACTCTGCACGGCGGTGCTTTCGCCGCCCCCGACTACGAAGGAGGGATCTGGTGACATCGCCCGAATCCCAGGATGTGCTGATCACCACCGCGTTCCTCGAACCCGGCGACGAGGTCGACCGGATGCTGCGCGGCGCAGGACTCACGACTCGGCATGAGCCGGAACTCGAACGCCTCTCCGCCGAGGAACGGGCCCGGGCGCTCTCGGGCGTCCGCGCGATCATCGCCGGCACCCGCCCGCTGGGCGAGGAGGAGTTCGCGCAGGCCCCCGCGCTGCGCATGATCGTGCGCACGGGCGTCGGCTACGACAGCGTCGACGTGGGTGCGGCGACGGCACGCCGAGTTCCCGTGTGCGTCACCCCCGGCGCCAACCGTCAGGCGGTCGCGGAGCACGTCTTCGCCCTGGCGCTCGCCTGTGCCCGGCGCATCCCCGAGAACATCAGCAACCTCGCGGCGGGCACCTGGCAGCAGCTCACCGGACGGGAGCTGCGGGGAGCGACTCTCGGAATCCTCGGGCTGGGCTCGATCGGAAAGGCGGTCGCGACGATCGCCGCGGGCTTCGGGATGAAGATCGTCGCGTACGATCCGTACTTCGACGAGGGCTTCGCCGCGGCCAACGGCATCCGTCGGCTCGAACTCGAGGATCTGCTCCGAGAAGCCGACTTCGTCACGCTGCACCTGTTCCTCGACGAGACGACCCGGAACCTCCTCGACGCCTCTCGCCTCGCTCTGATGAAGCCCGACGCGGTGCTGATCAACACCGCGCGCGGCGGCATCATCGACGAGGACGCCCTGGTCGACGCCGTCCGCGACGGGCGCATCGGCGCCGCCGCTCTCGACGTCTTCGCGGACGAGCCGCTGGGGGCATCGAGCCCGCTCCTGCACACCCCCGGCATCCTCGCCACGACGCACGTCGCGGGCGCGACCCGCGAGGCCCGTGGCGAGTCCGGTCGCATGGCCGCGCGCAACGTGATCGCGACTCTCCGCGGTCAGGCTCCCGAGTTCGTGGTGAACCCCGACTACGACGCGGTGACCGCATGATCGTCGAAACCTCGTCGGGGCCGGTGCGCCTCGCCGCCAACCTCAAGTGGATGTTCACTGAGGTCCCCTTCGCCGAGCGGTTCGACGCGGCCGCGGAGGCGGGCTTCACCGCGGTGGAGTTCGCCTCGCCCTACGAGCTCGCGCCCGCAGAAGTGCGTCGGCTGCTCGACGATGCGGGTCTCGCGCAGATCCTCATCAACACGCCCGCCGGACCCGCGGGGACGCCCACAGCGTCGGGGGCGGCCTTCGTGCCCGGTGCCGAGCAGGAGTTCCGCGAGGGGGTGCTGCGGGCGTTGGAGTACGCGACGGTTCTCGGTGCACGAGTGGTCCACGCCATGGCCGGCATCAGGCCGTCCGGAGCCGACCCCGAGGCCGCATTCGCGACCTATGTGTCGAACATCTCCTGGGCGGCCGAGCAGGCACGTGGCACGGGGGTCCGGCTGGCACTGGAAGCGATCAACAAGCGTGATCAGCCCGGCTACGGCCTCGCCTCGATGGAGACCGCGGCGGCGGTGGCGCAGGTGGTGGATCCCGACATCGTCGGCGTGCTCTTCGACGTCTATCACGCGCAGGTCGACCGCGGGAACGTCATCGAGCGTTTCGAGCAGCTCCGGCCGATGGTCGCGCATGTGCAGATCGCCGACAACCCCGGTCGCGGCGAACCCGGAACCGGCGAGATCGCCTACGAGCGCGTGCTCGCCCGGATCGCGCAGAGCGGATACCCCGGGTGGATCGGCTGCGAGTACGCCCCCGTCGCGGGCACCCGCGACGGGCTCACCTGGATCGAGAGGACCCTCCGGTGACCGACCCGAGAATCGCGCTCATCAGCGCGACACCCCTGGCGATCGCCCCGGCGGCCGCCGCCCTCACCGCCGCCCTTCCCACGGCGACGGTGTGGAACCTGCTCGATGATCGTCTCCTGGCCGATGCGCAGACCGAGGGCGGCATCACCGCACCGCTGGCTGCGCGCATGGACAGCCTCATCGAGCTCGCTCTGGCCGGGGGAGCGGATGGCGTGCTGCTCACGTGCTCCCAGTTCGGAGAGCGTGCCGACCGGCGGGAGAGCGACGCCGACGGTGTCACCGTGCTCTCGGCCGACGGTCCCCTCTTCGCCGAAGCCGTCGCCGCCGCCCCCGAACGGGTTCTGCTCGTCGCCTCGTTGGCTTCGGCCGCGAGCGACAGCGGAGCGCGTCTGGAGCAGGCGTTCGCGGCTGCCGGGTCGGCGGCGCGCGTGCACCCGCTGGTGATCCCGGACGCGGCCGCGCCCCTGTCCGCGCCGGAGCTCGTCGAGACACTGGCTGCAGGGATCGCCGGCGTCGACGAGGCCTACGACCTGGTGGTTCTCGCCCAGTACTCGCTCGCGGGGGCCGCGTCGTCCCTCGCGGATCGCTTCGGTGTCGCGGTCCTGGATGGGCCGGCTGCAGCCGCTCGACGGTTGACCGCGGCACTCCGGGAGGATCAAGGATGATCGGCGTCATCGCCGATGACATGACGGGGGCGACGGATGTCGCGGCGGCCCTACGCCGGGCGGGACTGCGCACGCTCCTCGTTCTCGGCACCGAGCTCGACGAGCACGCTGGTCCCGCCGACGGGATCGTCATCGGACTGAAGACCCGGTCCCTTCCCGTCGAGGAGGCCGTCGCCCAGAGTCTCACCGCGCTCACGCTGCTACGGCGTCAGGGAGCGGATCGCATCTACGTCAAGTACTGCTCGACGTTCGACTCCACGGACGAGGGCAACATCGGTCCGATCACGGAGGCGATCGCCGACGCCCTTCGCGCGGATCTCGTGGTGACGACGCCGGCCGCACCCCTGCACGGGCGCACCGTCTACCGCGGCCACCTCTTCGTCGGCGACGTGCTGTTGGCAGAGACGCACATGCGCGACCACCCGGTGACTCCGATGCGCGACTCCTCGGTGCCGCGGCTGCTCGCGGCGCAGTGCACGGCGCCGGTCGGGCTCCTGCCCCTCGACGTGGTGCAGCGGGATGCCGACTCCGTGCGCGAGGTCATGCGTCGGTCGCGTGCGGAGGGGATCCGTCACCTCGTCGCCGACGCCGTGACCGATGCCGACCTCGCCGTCCTCGCCGACGCCGTCGACGGGGAGGTCCTCGTGGCCGGATCCGCCGGGCTCGTCGGAGCGATGGCTCTGCGCGAGACGGCGGGCGGCACGACGGCGCCCACGCCCCCATCGGGTCGCACCGCGATCATCGCGGGCAGCTGCTCCCGACGCACGCTCGAGCAGATCGACCGTTTCGTCGGATCGGGCGGCCCCGCTCATCACGTCGTGGCCGAGCCCGGCGACACCGCCGAGGAGCTGGCTGCGCGCGCGGTGGAGTGGTGGGAGCACCTGCCCTCCGACGCGGATGCCCTCCTCTACTCCTCCACCCCGGCAGCGGAGCGCCGCCAGGATGTGCCGGGTGCCGGCGAGCTCTACGAAAGGGCGGCGGGCCTCATCGCCTCGCAGCTGTCGGATCGAGGTGTGAAGCGCCTGCTCGTCGCCGGAGGAGAGACCTCCGGTGAGGTCGTCCGGGCCCTCGGCACGACCGTCGCGGTGGTGGGGGAGGAAGTCGCACCGGGCGCCCCCTGGATCCACGACGAGGAGCGCGACGTGCATCTGGTCCTCAAATCCGGGAACTTCGGCGAGGAGGACCTCTTCGTCGAGGTCGCGGCACAGGGGCGCACGGCATGAGCGCCGATGCCCGCCGCGCGATCGAACGCGTCGCCCACTCGATCCACCGCCGTGGCCTCACGCATGGCCGCACCGGGAACCTCGCCGTGCGCGACGGGGACCGCGTGCTGCTCACGCCGACCGGGGTCAGCCTGGCCGACGTCGACGCGGACCGGCTGTCGGTGGTCGCCCTCGACGGATCGCACCTCGACGGTCCGAAGCCGACGAAGGAAGCCTTCCTCCATGTCGCGCTGCTGCGTGTGCGGCCGGAGGCGAATGCGGTGGTGCACACGCACTCGGTCCATGCCGCCGCGGTGTCGTGCCTGTCCGACGTCGATCCCGAGAATCCGATCCCACCTCTGACCGCGTACTACGGCATGCGCGTGGGGAAACTGCGGATGCTGCCCTACTTCGCCCCGGGAGACCCGGCAGCGACCGACGCCGTCGAGGATGCCGCGCGGGTCACGCATGCCCTGCTCCTGCGCAACCACGGCCCCGTCGTCGCCGGGGCCGATCTGGACACCGCGCTCGACGCGGTGGAGGAGCTCGAGCACACCGCGCAGCTGTTCCTCCTCACGCGCGGCCTCGCCACGTCGCCCCTCACCTCGGCGCAGCTGCACGCGCTCGCCACGCCCTCCGGAAGGACCTCCTCGTGATCACCCTGTACAGCGGGCTCGTCGTCAAGAACCCCCTCGTCGAGCACGTCATCCCCGCGTTCGAGCGTGAGACCGGCACGCACATCGAGGCGACGTTCGAGCCCACCACCGTGCTGCTCGAACGGATTGCCGCGGGAGAGCGCCCCGACCTGGTGCTCGGCGTCTCGTCCTCCGTCACCGATCTCGCGGCGCGGGGTCTGGTGGACCCCGAGGTCGTCGCCGAGATCGCGGTTTCGTCCGTCGGTTTCGCCCGACCGGACGACGCGGCAGGACCGGCCGACGACTCGGCGACGACGTTTCTCGACTATCTGCTCGCCGCCCGTGCCGTCGCCTACACGCTCAGCGGGGCGAGCGGTGTGCACTTCATGAAGATGCTTCGCGAGCGCGGCCTCCTCGAGCGCATCGATGAGCGCGCGGTGCGATGCGAGAGCGGACTCACGGCTGAGGCGCTGCTCGACGGACGTGCCGACGTCGCGATCCAGCAGGTGAGCGAGCTGCGCTCGGTCCCCGGTGCGCATGTCGTCGAACCGATTCCCCACGAACTGCAGTCCTACGGGCGGTTCGCCGTCGGTGCCCGTCCCGGCGCCGGCGACGACGCGTCCCGATTCGTCACCCTCTTGACCGAGAAGCCGGCACAGGACGCATTCGCCGCGTTCGGGCTGTCGCGTCCCTGAAACCCGAACGAGGAGAGCACCCATGAGAAGAGTCATCGTCGACACCGACACCGGGGTGGATGACGCCCTGGCCCTGATGCTTCTGGCCGCCGATCCGGAGGTCGAGATCCTGGCGGTGGTCAGCGTCTTCGGCAACACCACCGGAGAGCGGGCCGCCGACAACGCACGGTACGTGCTGGACACCTGCGGACGCACCGACGTTCCGGTCTACCGCGGGGCGGACGAGCCGCTGGTGCAGGAGCTGCGGATGAACCCGGGCATCCACGGCGAGGACGGCTTCGGCAACACGGGACTCCGGCCCGCCGAGTCGGTCGACCCCGAGCCGGTCGGTGTCTCCGTCGTGCTCGACCTCGTCGACCGATATGACGGCGAGATCGACTATCTCGCGCTCGGTCCGCAGACGAACCTCGCCGCTGCTGTCGAGGCCCGGCCCGACCTGCTGCAGCGACTTCGCTCGACCACCATCGTCGGGACGCTCGGCCCGGCGCTGTACCACGACACCGCGCCGTGGGAGGATCGTCGGTTCCGGGTCTCGCGTGACCCCAACGTGTCGTTCGACATCGACGCCGCGCGTGTCGTCGCAGCCCACGAGGGCGACGTCACCTGGTGCGGGCCGTACGTCACCCGTCAGGCCCTCGTCCCTGAGGACTTCTTCCTCGACATCGCCTCGTCGACCGGCTTCGCGCCCGCGCAGCTGATCACCGCGATCAGTCGTGACTATGCCGGCTTCTACTCGCGTTCCTACCCGCAGCCGGAGGGGCGCCGGGTCATGGGCATCAACGACAGCATGGCGGTGGCGAGCCTGCTGTATCCGGAACTCGTGACCGGTGCGGTCATGCGGCCGCTCGAGACATTCCGGGACCCCGAGACCGGAGACCGCTACCTCGCCGGCGTGCATCCGGTGAAGGACGAGACGCGACCGATCCACCGCGTCGTCTTCGACATGGATTTCGACGGCGTGCTGGAGCGGATCGGCGAGGTGCTGCGGCGTCCGCTGCCCTGGCGCTGACCTCCGCGAACGGCTCAGTCGTAGGTGCGCGCGCGAACCCACGGCATCGGCAGCAGATCGGCGGCGGTCACCCACACCGGGTGGCCGCCGCCGTCTGCGAGCGTGCGGATGCCCGGTGCGATCGCGGGCACGACTTCCCGGCAGACGCCGCAGGGGTTGAGGATCACGGTCGTGCCGTCGTCGCGCAGGCCGACCGAGACGATGGCTTCGATCTCCTGCTCACCTCCGATCCGGGCGTTGGCGAGGGCGGTGCTCTCCGCGCAGACGCTCTCTCGTGGGGTGCGCAGGCTGAGGCCGAGGTAGATGGCTCCGGAGGCTCCGCGCGCGGCGGCGGCGACGCGGTGGAGGTTCGCATCGTGCGCACGGATGATCAGGTCGGATGCGGCGGCGAGGAGCCGTCGGTCGTCGTCGTCGAGTGAGGAATTCACGATGAACTCTTTCCGTCACGAAGGGGGCTACTGCTATACTATAGTCGTACTCGGATCTGCTTCCCGAAGATGAGCACTCCTCGCCGTTGGGTGAGAACTGTGTCATGACCAGGGGATATCCGCATTCAAGGGTCGATCAACTCCCTCTCGGGGGCAGAGCAAAGGAGCTCCATGAGCACTGAAGAAGTAGTGGCCACCGCACCGCAGCAGCTGAGGGGCAAGGCGAGCCGCACCGAGCGCAAGAACCTCCGTGCCTTGAGCTGGGGGCACGCGCTCGAATGGTACGACTGGGCGATCTTTGGACTGCTGTCGGTCTACCTCGGCGCGGCATTCTTCCCCTCCGACAGTCCACTCGCCTCGACCTTGAACGCACTCGCCGTCTTCGCGGTCGGGTTCGTCGCACGTCCGCTCGGCGGGGTCGTCTTCGGCTTCGTGGCCGACCGCTTCGGGCGCAGGAAGATCATGATCTTCGCCGTCGGCGCGGTCGCGCTGGGCAGCTTCATCATCGGCGTGCTCCCCGACTACCAGACCATCGGAGCCCTCGCGCCGATCGTCGTCGTGATCGCGCGCCTCCTGCAGGGACTCTCCGCCGGTGTGGAGGCGCCGCTCGGCACGGCCTACGCGCTCGAGCTGGTTCCGAACCGCCCCGGGTACGTCGCCGGCTTCTTCGCGTTCTTCAACAACCTGGGCAACCTGCTCGCACCCACGTCGATCTTCCTGATCAGCCTGCTGCTGGGGCCCGAAGCCCTCGCCGCGTACGGCTGGCGCATCCCGTTCATCGTGGGTGGTCTGTTCGGTCTGATCGTGCTGTGGCTGCGTCGGACGCTGCCCGAGACCCTCGACACCGCGGCGATCCGCACGGTGGGTGCGGTCCCCACCAAGGACAACTCGGTGTGGCGCGACGTCCGCAAGTACTGGCTGAGCGTGCTCGCGACCGTCTTCATCGTCGGTGCGATCCAGGCGTACAACTACACGTGGATCGCCGGACTCCCGAACCTCGCCAACGGCACGTTCGGGGAAGACCCCACCGCCGTGTTCGCCATCACCACGGGAATGGGCGTCTTCCTGACGGTCGGAGCCTTCGCGCTGAGCCGCATCCTCGATCGGTTCCCGATGTCCAAGTGGTTCGTGGTGGCGCGTCTCGCGGCCATCCCGACGATCTTCCTGGCGCTGCTGTACTCGCAGCCCGGGGTCGGCACGCTCGCCGGCGTGATGTTCGGTGGGGCGATCGTGCTGCTCCTGAACATGACCATCTTCGTGGTCGTGTCCAACTCCCTGCTGCCGCAGCACATCCGCGGCACCGGGCTCGGTCTCGGCTACGGCCTGGGAGTGGCCATCTTCGGTGGCACCGCCTCGTACCTGCTCCTCTGGCTGCAGAGCCAGGGCATGATGTGGATCTTCCCGCTCTACATCGCGGCCCTCTGCGCGATCAGCGTGGTGCTCTACGTCCTCGCGAAGCGGCGCAACGGCCTCTTCGTGGGCAAGTGACCTGCTGATGGATCTGTGGCGCGAGATCGCCGGCTGGGCCGGCAGCGCTCTCTTGATCGTCTCGCTCTTGCAGCCGACGATCTCGCGCCTGCGCTGGTTGAACCTCGGAGCCTCCTCGCTGCTGATGGGGTACAACCTGATGCTCGGCAGCGCGCCCATGGTCGCCCTCAACATCACGCTGATCGCGATCAACTGCTGGTACCTCTTCGTCTACACGCGTTCCGCCCGCGCCGCACGGCTGAGGGCGCCGACCGTGGACGGGCTCAGTGAAGCGTCCGATCGGCAGACCAGCCGCTAGGACATGAAAGAAAGCATGGATATGGAACGACTGATCATTGACACCGACCCCGGGATCGACGACGCGGGGGCGCTGTTCTGGGCACTCTCCTCCGACGCCTTCCAGATCGAGGCGCTGACCACGGTGTTCGGCAACGTCGATGTCGACACGGCGACGGCCAACGCCCGCAAGATCGCCGCCGTCGCCGGTCGTTCCGACCTGCCGATCTGGAAGGGTGCCAGCCGGCCGCTGGTCGGCGAACCCCACTTCGCGGAGCACATCCACCGTCCTGGCGGGGTGGGCTTCTGGGAGTACCCGGACCCGGACCCCCAGGCCGAGGTCGAGCCGGACGCCGTCCGCCGGATGATCGACACGGTCATGTCGGCTCCGGGCGAGGTGACGATCATGGCCCTCGCGCCCCTGACGAACGTGGCTCTGGCCATCACGCTGGAGCCGGAGTTCGCGCGCTCGGTGCGCCGCATCATCTACATGGGCGGCGCGGCACTCACATGGGGCAACGTCACGCCCGTCGCGAGCGCGAACATCTTCAACGATCCCGAAGCCGCGGAGATCGTCATCCAGTCCGGGGCACCCCTCACGCAGGTCGGCCTGGACGTGTCCCGGAGCTTCGCCCTCACGCCGGACCACGTCCGCACCCTCTGGGAGTCGCGCTCGCCGATGGGCCTGGCGCTCTGCGAGATGATCGGATACCCGGATCGTCAGAACGACCCCGACGAGATGCCCGAGTGGAAGACCGAGGGCATGCACCTCAACGACGTGCCCTGCGTCGCCTATGCCCTCAACCCCGACTGGTTCACGGTGCGCAACCTTCGTGTGGACGTGGAGCTGAACGGGACGCACACCCGCGGACAGACCGTCGTGCAGATGATCGATCGCTGGCAGGGCGTGCCGAACGTCGATGTGCTGTTCGACATCGATGCGCAGGCGGTCGCCGACGCGCTCACGGCCTCGCTCACCGCGTTCGGAACCGCCACCGACTGACGTCTTCGCCCTGAACGGCCTCACCCTCGGAATCGGGGGTGGGGCCGTTCGTGTGTTTGGCCGGTCTTGACCTTGACGCTACGTCAACTTCTAGAGTCGAGTCATCGAACGGAAGGAGGCGTAGGCATGGACACGGACGACTGGTCGATCCAGGAGATCGCGCGGCTGGCCGGCACGACGAGTCGCACGCTGCGGCACTACGACCACATCGGTCTGCTGCCGCCGACGCGCATCGCGCACAACGGCTACCGGCATTACGACGCCCAGGCACTCGTGCGACTCCAGCGCATCCTCCTGTTGCGGGAGCTCGGACTCGGGCTGCCGCAGATCGCGGAGGTCCTCGGCGCATCCACCGACCGGATGCCATCGCAGACCGAAGCCTCCGCACTGGAAGCCCATCTCGCGCTGCTGCGCGAGGAGCAGACGCGGCTGGCGCGACAGATCGCGTCGGTCGAATCCACCATCACGGCATTGAGAGGAGGTGAACGACTCATGGCAGAGAACATGTTCGACGGTTTCGACCACACGCAGTACAAGGACGAGGTCGAGGAGCGCTGGGGCACGAAGGCCTACGCCGACAGCGACCGCTGGTGGCGCGGGATGACGGATGCCGAACGCGCCGACTGGCAGCAGCGCGTGTCCGACCTCGGGCGCGACTGGATCGCCGCCGCGGAGAGCGGTATCGATCCGGCATCCTCCGAGGCTCAGGAGATCGCGCGGCGCCACGTCGAGTGGCTCACGGGCATCCCCGGCACACCCGCCGCCGTCCCCGGAGGCGACGTCAAGGCGTACGTGATCGGGCTCGGCGAGATGTACGTCGCGGATCCGCGTTTCGGCGCGAACTACGCGACCTCATCTGGCGGCACGCACGGTGCGGAATTCGTCCGCGACACGCTGCGCATCTACGCGGAGGGCAACCTCTAGCCCAGACCCTCCTTCCGGTCGCGATATGTCACCCCAAATCACCGTTTCGGCTGCCATATCGCGACCGGAACGGGCGACCGGAACGGCGCGGGGGCGTACCGAAGGGGCGGGCGGGATGCAAGGGGGCGCTCGCGGGGTGGTCCCGGGCGTAGGGTCGGGGAATGGCTCACGGATCCCGGCGCAGGAACCCCGCGTCGCTGTTCGTCGCCGCGGCCGCGGTCTATGCCGCGAACTGCATGCTCGGCGCGTCGGTCGCGGCGCGGATCGTCGACACCCGGAACTTCCGGTGGCTGCATCACCTGCTCTACATCGCCACGTGCACGTCCGTCGGCGCCGCGGTCGTCTCGGGATCCGCAGGCCGGTCGCGCCAGGGCCGTCGTGCCGCACTCGCGGTGCTCCCGGCCGCCGTCCCCCTCGCCGCGATCCCCTACCTCGGCACGCACACCCGGCGGCATCCGCTGGTCGCGCTCACCGCCGCCCCCTTCATCGTCGCGGGGCTGGTGCTCTCGCGATCCGCCGCCGACCGGAAGTGACACGCATGGAACTGCTCGACGCCATCCGCCGCCGCAAGACCACGAACGGGGCTTTCCTGCCCGACCCCGTCTCCGAGGAGCATCAGCGCATCCTCCTGGAAGCCGCGGGGCGTGCGCCGTCGCAGCTGAACAGTCAGCCCTGGCGGTTCGTCGTGATCGAGAGCCGAGACACCATCGAGCAGATCGCACGCATCTCGGGCGAGAGCATGACCGAGGCGATGTCGAACGGCACGTTCTTCGAGCGCTACAAGCCGTACTTCCGCTTCAGCGAGGCCGAGATGGAGGAGAAGCGCAGCGGCATGCTCTTCGACAAGCTGCCCGCCGCGCTGCGCCCCTTCACGAGTCAGGTCTTCACGAAGCGCGGGCAGACCCTCATGAACACCTTCGGGGTTCCGAAGACCCTCGGTGCCGAGAACCGCAAGCTGGTGGCCGGATCACCGCTCCTGCTCGGGGTCATGCTCGACCGGAGCGAGTATCGGCCGGGGCAGCTCTCGTCGTTCTACTCCGTGTTCAGCATGGGAGCGGCGATGGAGAACGTCTGGCTCACCACGGTCGAGCTCGGGATGGGGATCCAGTTCATCTCCTTCCCGATGGAGGTGCCTGGTCGCTGGGACGAGATCGTGCAGCTGCTTCGTGTGCCGGACGACCTGGAGCTCATGGCCGTCTACCGACTCGGCTACCTGCCGCCGGAACAGCGTCGTCCCGCGATCGACTGGTCGAGCAGTCAGCGCAAGCTCGTCTCGCAGTACGTGTTCCGCGAGAACGGCGAGACGCCGCTGGAGGGATGGGATGGCGCGCCGCCCCGGGGCGAGATCATTCCCGGTCCTCGCCCGACAGAGGCGTGAGATCGCGCAGCGCCGGTCCCTCGATCCGGGTGCCGTCGGCGCGGAAGCGTGAGGCGTGCAGAGGGCAGTCCCACGAGCACTCGGCGTCGTTCCACGTGAGCACTCCGCCCAGATGAGGGCACACCGCGCTCACTGCGCGGGTGACGCCGTCGACCGTCGATACCGCGACCGGCCGACCCGCACGGTTCGCCACCGTGCCCTGGCCCTCGGCGGGCCGCGGGACGGGGGTGGGGTGGCGTTCCGCCTCCGTCCACCCGGACGCGAGGGCCGCAGCCACCTTCCCGCCTTCCTTCGCACCGCGCCCCAGATCGGCGGGGACCGTGAGCCGTGTGCCGATCGTGGTCATCCAGGCCGCGCGCTCGCGGCGAGGGGTGCCGAGGATCTCGGCCGTGAGGCGCAGCGCAGCGGCCGGACCGTTCGAGAGGCCCCATTTGCCGTAGCCGGTCGCGAAGCGGATGCGACCGAGACCGCGTGGCATCGCCCCCACGAACGGGATGAGGTCGTGCGACTCGTAGTCCTGCGCCGACCATCGATGCGTCTCCTCGGCGCCGGGGAAGTGCAATCGGGTCCAGGCGATGAGGTCGTCCACCGCTGCGGCCTCGCCATCTCCGCGACCGACCGGATGACCGTTGCCGCCGACGACGAGCTGGGCTTCTCCGCCCGGACCGTCTTCTGCATTCACCGGACGGATCGAGCGGGCGGGACCGTCGACCGAGAGGAAGGTGCCGTCCGGGAGGCCGCCCGGCACGCGGAAGGAGACGCAGTACGACCGCAGCCCTCGCGTCTTGGCGAAGTACAGGCCGCGATCCGTGATCGGTGTGCCGGTCGCGAGCACGATGTGGTCGCCGAAGAGTGGTCCGTCCACGGTGTCGACCCGGCCGGCGAAGGCGCGTGTCCCCGTCGCCCGGACTCCGGTGTGCACCGTGCCGCCCGACGCGAGCAGCTCGGTGACGAGGGCCTGGGCCACCGCGACCGGATCGATCGTCACCTGATCGTCGAGCGCGACCGCCGCGGCCACCGGGAACGTCGTCTTCGGTCGGGTCGTCGCCATCAGCAGCCTCGTCGGCAGCCCGGCTTCCCGTGCGGCGGTGTGCTGCTCCCGGACGATCCCGGCACCGGCCGGACCCTGCGCGTAGGAATGATCGGTGCGGCGGGTGTAGGTCACGCCTGCCATGTCGGCGAACGCGGTCAGCCACTCCATCCCCGCGCGATTGGCGTCAACGTAGGCCCGCACGAGAGAGGCCGGATGGTGCCGTCGGAGCGCTTCCAGGTGCGCGCCGTGCAGGATCGAGAGCTTGCCCGTGTTCGCACCCGTCGCGAGCTCGGCGATCCCGCCCGCATCGATCACCGCGACGTCGAGTCCGGCGCGGGTGAGCATCACGGCGGTCGAGAGTCCGGTGATGCCCGCCCCGACGACGACCACGTCGTGATGCGCGCCCGCCTCGAAGGGGGAGCCCACGGGCAGGTTCTTCTCGAGCTTCCACAGTGGTCTCATTCCGACAGTCAACGTCGCGAGGCGCGAGGGAGCCACGCCCTTGACATCGACTCGGCGCGCTGGCACGCGCGACTAAGGTGGCGAGCATGATCTTCCGCCGCATCCTGCTCGTCGCCGTGGGCGGCATGGTCGGCACGGCGGCGAGGCTGGGACTCGGACTGGTGGTGCCCGACGCGGGTGGCTTTCCGGTGGCCGTGCTGCTCGCCAACGTCCTCGGAGCCGTGCTGATCGGAGTGCTGGCCGCGCGCCTCCCCTCCTCCACGGACCTCCGTCTGGCTCTCGGCACCGGAGCGCTCGGCGGTTTCACGACGTACAGCGCGTTCATGACCGGCACGGTGGAGCTGTGGGCGGACGCGCCGGTGCTCGCGGCCGCGTACGCCATCGGCAGCCTGATGCTCGGACTGGCCGGAGCGGCGCTCGGCCTGCGCTTCGGCAGACCCCGCCACGGAGCACCCGCGTGACCCCGCTGCTCTTCCTCGGTGCCGCGCTCGCCGGCGGAGTCGGTGCGGTGCTGCGCTATCTCGTCGACCTCGGTGTCGCGCGGGTCGCCGGCCGCCGCTTCCCGTGGGGCATCCTCCTCGTGAACATATCCGGCTCCTTCGCGCTCGGGGTGGTCACCGCGGCTCTCCCTGACGCGGCGTTCGTGCTCGGCGCCGGACTGCTGGGCGGATACACGACGTTCAGCACCGCGATGCTCGACACGGTCGCGCTGTGGCGAGACGGCGAGCGCGGGTCCGCGGTGTTCAACGCGGTCGGGATGCTCCTGCTCGGTGTCCTCGCCGCTGCCCTCGGCCTGGCCCTCGGCACCGCCCTCTGACCCGCGGACCGCGGTCCCCGCCCCTCCGCGGTCCCGCCCCCGTCGTGCGGTCCGTCGCGAAGGTCGACACCCCCTCTGCTCGCCGAGGCCCCCTCTGGATCGCACCAATCAGCGGGGGCGTCGGCGGTGAACGGGGGTCTCGGCGGAGACGGACGGGAGAGACGGACGGACGAGAGAGACGGGGACGGGACGGACGAGAGAGACGGGGACGGGACGGACGGGACGGGACGGGACGGGACGGGACGGGGCGGGGCGGGGGTTGCGGGGGCGGGAAGGGGCGGGGTACTCTCCTTGCTAATCGATTAACGCTAAACGATTAACACCCGTTCCTGCACTCGTGCACTGTCGAAGGAGACACAGATGCCCCGTACGACCCGCCGCGCTCTGGGCGCCCTCGCCGCGTCCGCGGCCGCCGTCCTCGCCCTCAGCGCCTGCTCCTCCGCGACCGCGGGGGAGAGCTCCGACGGCGACGTCACCCTCAGCTACGCCATCTGGGACGAGAACCAGAAGCCCGCGATGGAGGACATCGCCGCGGCGTTCACGAAGGAGCACCCGAACGTCACGATCGACATCCAGGTCACCCCCTACAAGGAGTACTTCACCAAGCTGCAGACCGCCGCGACGGGTGGCTCGGCAGCCGACGTCTTCTGGATGAACGGCCCGAACTTCCAGCTCTACGCCTCGAACGGCCAGCTCGCACCTCTCGACGACGGCGGGATCGACGCCGCGGACTACCCCGAGGGCCTGATCGACCTGTACACCTACGACGGCAAGCTCTACGGCGCCCCGAAGGACTTCGACACCGTCGCCCTCTGGTACAACAAGGCGCTGTTCGACGCCGCCGGGGTGGAGTACCCCTCGGCGGGGTGGACGTGGGATGACTTCACCGCGGCCGCCGCGAAGCTCACCGATCCCGCGAAGGGGCAGTTCGGCGTCGCGGCGAGCCAGTACGGCCAGGAGAACTTCTACAACTCGATCGCCCAGGCCGGGGGAGAGGTCATCTCCGCCGACGGCACGAAGAGCGGATACGGATCGCCCGAAGCGCTCGCCGGCATCGAGCTGTGGACCGACCTGATCGCCGCCGGCTCTTCGCCCACGGCACAGCAGATGACCGACACGAACCCCGAGGACTTCTTCCTCTCCGGCAAGGTCGCCATGTTCCAGAACGGGTCGTGGGCGGCCATCGCCTACGCGGACAACGCCGACATCGGCGGTGACGTCGACGTGGCACCGCTGCCCGCCGGCGCCGAAGGCAACCAGAGCGTGATCCACGGTGTCGGAAACGTCGCCAACGCGAAGAGCGCCCACCTCGCCGAGGCCAAGATGTTCGCCGAGTTCGCCTCCGGTGAGCAGGCCGCGAAGATCCAGGCCGAGACCGGCACCGTGATCCCGGCGTTCGACGGCACGCAGCAGGCGTGGGTCGACGCGCTTCCCCAGTACGACCTGCAGGTCTACATCGACGCGCTCGAGAACGCCGTCCCGTACCCGGTGTCCAAGAACACCTCCGCCTGGACGAGCATCGAGAGCGAGGTGCTCTCCCAGGTGTGGTCGGGTGCGGTGACCCCGAAGGACGGCCTCCAGGACCTCGCCGCCCAGATGCAGGCGGCACTGGACGCCGAGCAGGACTGATCGTATGACCGTCATCGCGCCGCGCGCGGTCGAGACGGCGGAGCGGATGCCGGAGCCGCAGGGCTCCGGCGTCCGTCGCCGCCGTCGGAGTCCCGGAGCTTCGCCCTGGTGGGCGCTGGTCTTCCTCGGGCCGACCGCACTGGGCATCGCCGTGTTCTACCTGTGGCCGACCGTCCGGACCCTCATCATCTCGTTCACGAAGTCGGGCCCGTTCGGCGGGTCCGAGTGGGTGGGCATCGAGAACTACACGCGTCTGTTCCAGGATCCCGAGCTCATCGGGGCCCTCCGCAACACCGCGATCTACACGGTCATCGCGCTCATCGGCATCCCTCTCGCGGTCGGGATCGCCGCCCTGCTGAACACCGCCGGGCTCAAGGGCCGCAGCGCCTACCGCACGCTGTACTTCATCCCCGTCGTCACGATGCCGGCCGCCATCGCGCTGGTCTGGCGCATGATCTACAACGGCGACTACGGGGTGCTCAACGCCGCTCTGGGTGCCGTCGGCATCGAGGGGCGCAGCTGGCTCACCGACCCGAACACCGCGTTGATCGCGATCGCCGTCGTCGGGATCTGGGCGGGGCTGGGCACCAACATCGTGATCTTCCTCGCCGGTCTCCAGGGCATCCCCGACACGATCATGGAGGCTGCCGACCTCGACGGCGCGGGTCCTGTGCGCAAGTTCTTCTCGATCACGATCCCGCTGCTGTCGCCGTCGATCTTCTTCGTCAGCGTGATCAGCGTGATCGGGGCGCTGCAGGTGTTCGACCTGATCTACATGATGCTCGGACGCAGCAACCCCGCGATGCCGAACACCCGCACCGTCGTCTATCTCTTCTACGAAGCGGGCTTCCTCGACAACGATCGCGGCTATGCGGCGGCCGTCGCCTTCCTCCTGCTCGTGATCATCCTGATCCTCACGATCGTGCAGTTCCGTCTGCAGAAGAAGTGGGTGCACTATGAGTGACGTCTCGCTCGACACGCGCGCCGTGGTCGGCGCTCCCGCGGGCCGCTCGGGCACGCGCGCCGGGAAGCCGAGGAATCGTGGCCTCTGGATCGTGCACCTCGTGCTCCTCCTCGGCGCCGTGCTGATGGTCTTCCCGTTCGTCTGGCAGCTGCTGACCTCGTTCAAGACGCTGTCGGACTCGGTGCAGGTGCCGCCGTCGTTCCTGCCGCGTGAGTGGGTGTTCACGAACTTCGCCGAGGTCTTCGACTCGATGCCGTTCGGGCAGATGTTCCTGAACTCCGTGCTCCTCACGGTCGGGCGCACGGTCGGACAGGTGGTGCTGTGCACGATGGCGGGCTACGCGTTCGCACGCATCCCGTTCCCCGGGCGCAACGCCCTGTTCGTGGTGTTCCTCTCGGTGCTGATGGTGCCGTCGCAGCTCTACCTGCTGCCGCAGTACGAGATCATCCAGTCGCTGGGGTGGCTCAACACCCTGCAGGCGCTCATCGTGCCCGGCATCTTCAGCGCGTTCGGCACCTTCCTGATGCGGCAGTTCTTCATGTCGATGCCTGCCGAGCTCGAGGAGGCCGCGCGCATCGACGGCGCGAATCCGTGGCAGACCTTCTGGCGGATCATGGTTCCGCTCGCGAAGCCTGGCATCATCGCACTTGTGGTGTTCACCGTGCTGTGGTCCTGGAACGATCTGCTCTGGCCGTTGATCGTGACGACCGACCCCGCGAAGATGCCGCTGTCGGTCGGGCTCTCGCAGCTGGTCGGCATCCACGGCACGGACTACCCGGTGCTGATGGCGGGTGCGCTGCTGGCGACGCTCCCGATGCTGGTGACCTTCATGATCCTGCAGCGGCAGTTCATCCAGGGCATCGCGTTCAGCGGATCGAAGGGCTGAGACATGGCGAAGAGCGAGCACCAGGCGCCTCGGCGCCCGACCCTGCGCATGGTGGCCGAACGGGCCGGGGTGTCGACCGCGACCGTGTCGTATGTGTTCTCCGGACGGGCGGGGGCGGCCTCGGGGGCCGGCGTCGCCGAGGCCACGGCCGCACGGGTGCTGGCCGCGGCCGACGAGCTGAACTACCGGCCGAACAGCGCGGCGCGGGCGATCCGCACGGGGCGCAGCGGCATGGTGCAGCTCTCGTTGCACATGCTCAGCGACCCGTGGTCCCTGGCGGTGGCCGACGCGGTGAACGACGAGGCGAACAAGCACGGACTCACCACGCTGATCCTCGCCGACGGCGACTGGCATGCCGCGCTCGACCGCGTCGAGAGCGACGTGGCCTATCTGGACGGCGTGGGACTCGACGAGCCCGCGCGGCAGAACCTCGCCGACCTCGTCCGGCGCGGGCAGCGTCTGGTGGTGTTCTCCGAGCACCTCGAACCCGAGGGATTCGACGTGATCCGCTCCGACGCGATCCCGGGGTGCGAGATCGCGATGGATCATCTGCTGGAGCGGCACACCGCGATCGGATGCATCGCCGCCGAGGGAGCGGTGCGCCTCGCCGGTGAGCAGGTCACGCGCTACACGCCCTACGTCGAGAAGCTGGCGGCCGCCGGCATCGAGCCGGAGCCGAACTGGACCGTGACGTATGCCGACACCCAGGCGAGCGCGTTCACGGCGGCGGTCGAGTTGCTGGCGGGCGAGAACCGGCCGCGGGCGGTGTACGCTACGACCGACTTCGCCGCGATCGCCACGATCAACGCCGCGCACATGCTCGGTCTGCGGGTGCCGCACGACGTCGCGGTGGTGGGCGTCGGCAACACCCCGGACGCCCGCCTGATCGCGCCCACCCTGACGACCGTCGGCCCGACCGACTTCTACGAGAGGCAGGCGCGCATCATCGTCGACCGCGCCCTCGAGACCGAACCCACCCCCGGGCGCCTGCACGACTTCGCATGGACGCTCTTCCCCGGCGGATCCACCGACCTCGACGCCCCCGCACCGCGGGCCCGTTGACCTCGGCATCCCGCACAGACTCATCACACAGAAGGACCATCGTGGATCTCCAGATCGGCATCATCGGCTTCGGCGCGCGCTCGACCCTCCAGGAAGAGGTGCATCGCCCCGGGCACGGATCGCGCATCAGCGCCGTGTGCGACCTCGCCCCGCGCGCTCGCGAGGACGCCCGCGCCCTCGTCCCGGACGCGTTCATCACCGATTCGCTCGATGAGCTGCTGGCCTCGGGCGTCGACGCCGTCATGGTGCTCACCCCCGACGACACGCACGCCGCCCTCAGCATCCGGGCACTCGAAGCCGGAGTGCCGGTGTTCTGCGAGAAGCCCCTCGCGATCGACCTCGCCGACGCCGACCGGATGCTCGAGACCGCGCGCCGCACCGGCACCGGGCTCTACATCGGCCACAACATGCGGCACATGCCCGTGATCACCCTCATGCGCGGACTCATCCAGACCGGGCGCATCGGACAGGTCAAGGCTGTGTGGGTGCGGCACTTCGTCGGCCACGGCGGCGACTTCTACTTCAAGGACTGGCACGCCGACCGCCGCCGCACCACGGGACTGCTCCTGCAGAAGGGCGCGCACGACATCGACATCATCCACTGGCTCGCCGGCGCGTACACCGAGAGGGTCTCCGCGATGGGGGCGCTGAGCGTGTACGGCGAGATCACCGACCGGCGTGACCGGACGGGGGAGCGGATGCCGGACTGGTTCAGCATGGACAACTGGCCGCCGACCGCGCTCACCGGCCTGCACCCGGTGGTCGACGTCGAGGACATCTCGATGGTGAACATGCAGCTGGAGGGCGGGATCTTCGCGTCGTACCAGCAGTGCCACTTCACGCCCGACTACTGGCGCAACTACACCGTGATCGGCACCGAGGGGCGCATCGAGAACTTCGGCGATGTCGCAGGCAGCGAGGTCAAGCTGTGGAATCGGAGGCATGCGGGCGCGGCCGACGCCGACGAGACCTTCATCGTTCCCGAGGTCCCGGACGCGGGGCACGACGGCGCCGATGCGCTGCTCGTCGCCGAGTTCCTGCGGTTCGTGCGGCACGGTGGTCTGACGGCGACGTCACCGATCGCGGCGCGCGAGGCCGTGGCGGCCGGTATCCTCGCCACCGCGTCGCTGCGGGGCGACGGCTCGGCGATCGAGATCCCCCCGCTGGATCCCGACCTCGTCGCCTACTTCGAGCGGGGTCAGGTCGAGGCCGCGCTGGTATGAGCGCACCGCGGGTCGCCACGAGATCGGTCTCATCGAGCACCGATCGCGTGCGGCTCGCGCTCGAATCCCTCGCGTTGGTCGTGCTCCTCGCGGCGACCTGGGTCGTCGCGGGATACACGCTGGAGGGAGCCGGCGTCGGCGTGGTGTCTGCAGGGCGCACCGGCTTCGCGGCGCTCGGACTCCTGCTGCTCGCGCTGCTGTCGCGCCGGGGCGGAAGGCGATCCGCGCCGACGCACCCGCCCGTCTCCGCTCGCCGCTACACCTGGTGGCAGCTCGGGGTGCTCGCCTTCACCGGCGTCGCAGGCTACACGATGCTCTCGACCATCGCGATCGCGTTCGCCGGGCCCACCATCCCCAGCCTCATCCTCGCGCTGTCCCCCGTCGTCGTGCTTCTTCTGGAGAGCCTGCTGACGAGAGCTCGGGTTCGGCCCCTCGTACTGGTAGCGACCGTCATCGCCATCGCTGGTGCCGTGCTGTACATCGTTCCTCGCCTGCGCGGTGCCGCAGAGCCCGGCCTCGTCTGGGGGGTGCTGGCGGCCGTCGGCGCGATGCTCTCGATGGCCGTCTACGGGCTCTACTTCGCCCACGTCAATCGGGACTACCGCGGCCCGATGACCCCGCGCATCCTGCCCGTCTTCACCCTGGGGAGCATGCCGCTGGTGGTGTGGGCGGCCGCGGAGGTGAGCGGCGGCGGGCCGGTGGCGCTGGTCACGCTCATCGCCCTGTTGGTGCTGGGGTTGGGGATCTACGTGCCCGCCTACGTGGTGCAGCACCGCATCATTCTGACCGCGGGCCCCGCCTATGCTGCGCTTCTCGGCCTGGCCGTACCGCCGGTCGTCGGCGTCGCCTCTGCTGCCGTCGGTCTCTCCCCGCTGCCGGGGCCCATGCAGGCGGGGGGCATCGTCCTCACCCTCGCGGGCATGCTCGCCGTGATCCGCATGAAGTTCCATCCATCGAATTCGACGAAGAACAAGAAGGAGTCACGCAGATGAGTCAGACGAAGATCAGGGTGGGGGTGGTCGGAGCAGGGCTCCGGTTCGCGCTCATGCGCGCCATCATCGAGCTGCCCAACAGTGCTTTTCACCTCGTGGCCGTCGCCGACCCGAGCTCGGCCGCACGGGACACCGTGAATGCGGAGCTGCCTGGAGTGCGGGTGTACGACCACCACCGTGAGCTCGTGGCTGATCCGGACGTCGACGCCATCTTCGTGCTTACTCCGGATTTCCTCCACGCGGAGGTGGGGCTCGCGAGCCTCGCTGGGGGGAAGGCGACCTTCATCGAGAAGCCGCTGGCAACGTCGTTGGAGGACGCCGATGCGCTCATCGAGGCCGCTCGACGCACCGGAGCACTGCTGTATGTCGGGCATAACATGCGGCAGATGCCGCTCGTCGAGAAGATGCGCGAGGTGGTCGAATCCGGCGCCATCGGTGAACCGCGAGCGTTCTGGATCCGCCATTTCATCGGACGCGGCGGCGACTACTTCTTCAAGGACTGGCACGCCGAGAAGGCGCGCTCCGGGGGACTGCTCGTGCACAAGGGGAGTCACGACCTCGATGCCATGGCGCACATCCTCGGAACGCGCTACGTGAGTGTGCAAGGCTCGGGCGGCCTGACCGTCTACGACGGCGCGCATCGCCGCGAGCTCGACGCACCGGCGCCCGACGCCCGTTCACACATCGACAACTGGCCGCCGCTCGCCCAGCGGAACCTCAATCCGGCGCTTGACGTAGAAGACCTCTCGCACGTGAATCTCGTGTGCGAGAACGGCGTGCTCGGCACGTACATGCAGTGCCACTACACTCCCGATTACTGGCGCAACTACTGCATCATCGGCACCGAGGGACGCGCCGAGAATTTCGGCGACGAAGGGGGCGACGGCGTCATCAGAGTGTGGACCACTCGCCGCCGCGGCTACGACCCGGAGCCTGACATCGAGATCCGCCTCTCCGAGGACGCTGCCACGCAGGACGGGCACGACGGCGCGGACCTTCGTATCCTGCAGAACTTCGCCGACAGCTACCTCGGACGAGCGGAGCCGCTCACGTCCATCGATGCGGCCCGCAACGCGGTGGCTGTCGGACAGATTGCCGGCGCCTCGATCGATGGTGATGGGCGGATGCTCACCGTCCCGGTCGCCGCCAGCCTGACGGGAGGGCGGCGCGATGGCTGACGTCTTCGACCTCAACGGGCGCATCGCGCTCGTCACAGGAGGCGGCGGTGATATTGGCGCCGAGATCTCCCGCACACTCGCCGCTTCCGGGGCACGCGTCGCGGTGGCAGACATCGATGAGGGTGCCGCGGCGCGGGCGGCCGCCACCGCAGCGAATGCCGCTCGTGGCGAGGGGACAGCGCATGCGTTCGCTCTGGACGTGACGGATGCCGGCAGCATCGACCGCTGTTTCACCGCGGTCACCGAGCTCTGGGGCGAGCCCGACATCGTCGTGAACAACGCGATCGTCGCCTGTCCGATCCCGCCCCTGCCGCATGAGGCTCCTGACGAGATCTGGGATCAAGACATCGACGTGATCCTCAAGGGCGGTTTCCGCTGTGCCCGGCGTGCGCTGCCGGCGATGATGGCGGCCGGAACCGGGGTCGTCATCAACATCCTCTCGGTGAACGCCCACGAGTTCTACGGCCACCCCTCGTACAGCGCGGCCAAGGCCGGCATGCGCTCGTTCACGCAGTCGCTCGCGAGTGTCTACGGCCCGTACGGTGTGCGTGCCGTTTCGATCTCTCCCGGCACCATTCGGACGAAAGCGTGGGATCAGCAGATCGAGAAGGACGCCAGCACGTTTGAGCGCCTTGAGGCGTGGTATCCGATAGGAAGGATCGGTCGTCCTGGCGATGTGGCGTCCGCCGTCGCATTCGCGTCGTCGGACTCGGCCAGCTGGATCACCGGTTCCGATCTCGTCATCGACGGCGGGCTCATGGCGGGCAACCCGACCATGGCGCGCTCTGTGGAGGGCTCATAGCGATGAGTGCCGATCATCGTGTCCTCCATCTCGTGCAGTGCGGGCCGACGACGGGCGGTACTGTCTCCCACGTAGCCACACAGGTCGCACACCAACGGAGTCGCGGCCTGCGCGTCGCCGTCGTCGCCGGGAGCGAAGGAGTGCTCGCCGAGAGGTGCCGTCTCGTCGGAGCCGACGTGTTCGTCGACCCCGCCCTGCTGCCATCGTCTCCACTCGATGGCTGTGACTCGCCGCAGGGGGCGCTCGCCATCGCCGAACGGTGGGGGCCCGACCTGATCCATTCTCATCTGATGCACGCCGGATTCGTCGGACAGCATGTGGCCACGTCCCTCGGACGGCCCCACATCTACACTCAGCACATGTACACGCCGATCGATCCGTTGGTGCGGACGATGCGCGCGGTGGATGCGGATGCGCATGTGATCGCCGTCGCCCGCTTCGGACACGCGGCCATCTCGGAGTATCTGGAGGAACCGGACCGGGTGCACCTGGTACCCAACGGGGTCGATGCGCCGGAGCTCTCCAACTTCCGGCTGGAGACCTCAGGCGTTGGCCCGCACCTTCTCTACTGCGGGCGGCTCTCGCCGGAGAAGGGCGCCGACCTCGCCATCCTCGCCTTCGTGGAGATCGGTCGTGCGCTGCCGGATGCGGTGCTCCACATCGTCGGCACCGGCCCCGATCACACGCTGCTCGAGCGCGTCACTCGCGCGCTGGGCCTCGAGGATCGGGTGCGTTTCTACGGCAGCATCTCCGGCGCCCTGCATCCGCATGCGGGAGCCGACCTGTTGCTCGCGCCCTCACGTGGCGATGCGGCGAGTCTGGTGCTGCTGGAGGCGATGGCATCCGGAATTCCGATCATCGCGGCCCGCGTGGGAGGAACCGCAGAACTCATCCGCGATGACGTCGACGGAGTTCTCGTGGAACCGGACTCTCCGGCGCAGCTCGCCGCGGCCGCGCTGTCCGCGCTCGGCGACGACGATCGACGTGTCGTCTCCGCTCGCAATCGGCACGCGGCACTCTTCACCGCAGAGCGGATGGTAGCCGACACCTTGGAGGTCTACGGTTCCGTGCTGAGCTAGGACGAGGCCCGCTCCCAGCATCCTCACAATCCCGAAATGTACAAAAGTACATGTACGGATGTCCAAGGGGGCGGGATGAAGCATGGTGCGCGTCGGCGACGTGACCCGGAAGCGCGCCGCCGGGAGATCGTGACCGCCGCGGCGGAACTGATCGTCGAGGTGGGCGCCGAGGCCGTCACGCACCGTATGGTGGCCGCCCGCGCCGGCGTGCCCCTCGGTGCGACGACTCAGTACTTCGACACCCTCGACGACCTCCGTGCTGCGGCCTTCCGCGCGCTTGCCGAAGAGGTTGACGCGCGCCTCGACGGTGTCCGTCAGACGCTCACCGAGCGCGGCGTCTCGCCGCACACGATCGCCACCCTGATCGCCGACAGCATGGAGGACGCGCACGCCGTCCAGGCCGACCGCGCGGTGGTGACCGCTGCCGTGCACGATCCACGGCTGCGCGAACTCGCTCGTCACCTCTCCGACCGGCTCGTGGAACTCCTCGAACCGACCTATGGTGAAGATCGGGCCCGTGCCGCGATGATCTTCATCGACGGCGTCATGTGGAACATGCAGATCCGCGACGACCGCCTGGCACAGTCCTTCATCGAGACCGCACTGGCGCGGATCCTCGGAGATTCCGTCTCCACTCCGACCGCAACGACAGCCACACCCTGACACCGAGGAAAACGCCTTGTCGAAACTTGCCATCCTGAGCCTCAAGAACCGTGCGCTCATCGCCCTCATCACCATCGTCGCGGCGGTGTTCGGCGGGCTCGCGCTCACGAACCTCAAGCAGGAGCTCATCCCTTCGCTCGAGCTGCCGGCGCTCGTCGTCATGACGACCTACCCCGGGGCCTCGCCCGAGGTGGTCGAGAATGACGTGTCGACGCCGGTCGAGTCGGCGATCCAGGGTGTCCCCGGGCTCGAGTCGACCACCGCGACCAGCACCACGAACGCCTCGATCGTCCAGGCGATGTTCGCCTACGGCACGAACCTCGCCACAGCCGAGCAGAAGATCCAGCAGGCGATCAACCGGATCTCCTCGCAACTGCCCGAAGACGTCAGCCCGCAGGTGCTGTCGGTGTCGATCGATGACTTCCCCGTGATCCAGGTCGCCGTCACCGGATTCGAGGATGCCGACAACGCCCAGGCCGAACTCGAATCCGTCGCGATCCCCGACCTCGAGGACGTCGACGGGGTCAACGCCGCGGAGATCGTCGGTGGCGTCGGACAGCGCATCAGCATCACCCCCGACACGGCGAAGCTCGCCGCCGCGGGTCAGAGCACACAGGCCATCAGCTCGGCGCTGCAGCAGAACGGCACCCTGTTCCCGGGCGGGGACATCACCGCCGACGGGCAGACGCTCACGGTGCAGACCGGGGCCAAGATCACCTCGGTCGAGGAGATCGCGGCGCTGCCGTTGGTCGGCACCGATCTCACCATCGGCGACGTGGCCAGCGTCGTGCAGGAATCCGACCCCGTCACCTCGATCTCGCGGGTCGACGGCAAGGATGCGCTGTCGATCTCGATCACGAAGCTGCCCGCCGCCAACACCGTCGAGGTGTCCAACGGCGTGATCGCGGCCCTCGACGAGATCGGCAAGGCGTTCCCCGATGCCGAGTTCACCGTGATCTTCGACCAGGCGCCGTTCATCGTCCAGTCGATCGAGACGCTCGCCACCGAGGGTCTGCTCGGCCTCGTCTTCGCCGTGATCGTCATCCTGGTCTTCCTGCTCTCGATCCGCTCGACCCTCGTGACGGCGATCTCGATCCCGACCAGCGTGCTCATCACGTTCATCGGATTGCAGGCGTTCGGCTACTCGCTGAACGTGCTGACGCTCGGCGCGCTCACGATCGCGATCGGTCGAGTGGTCGACGACTCCATCGTGGTGATCGAGAACATCAAACGTCACTACGTGGGCGATGCCGACAAGGGCGATGCGATCCGTCTCGCCGTGCGCGAGGTCGCGATGGCGATCACCGCCTCGACGATCACGACCGTCGCGGTGTTCCTGCCGATCGTCTTCGTCGGCGACATGGTCGGCGAGCTGTTCCGACCGTTCGCGATGACGGTGACGATCGCGATGGTCGCCTCGCTCCTGGTCGCGCTCACCATCGTGCCGGTGCTCGCCTACTGGTTCCTGAAGCCCGGCAAGCCGCTGCTCGACGAGCATGGAACGCCGATCGACCCCGAGCACCCCGATGCTCCGCCGACGCAGCTCCAGCGCGTGTACCGGCCGATCCTCGCCTGGACGCTGAAGCACTCGGGTGTCACGGTCATCCTGGCCGTCGTCGTGCTCGGTGCCACGCTCGCCGCGGCACCGCTGATGAAGGTCAACTTCCTCAGCGACTCGGGCCAGAACACCATGACCGTGACGCAGGACCTCGGTCCGACCGCGAGCCTGCAGGCGAAGTCCGATGCCGCTGTCGCCGTCGAGGATGCACTGCTCGACATCGACGGCATCGAACACGTGCAGGCCTCGATCGGATCCAGCGGCTCCGCGCTCCGTGACGCCTTCTCCGGCGGCGCGGGCATCACCTACTCGGTGTTGACGGACGGCGATGCCGATCAGGAGAAGCTCCGCGCCGACGTGCAGGATGCGATCGATGAGCTCGGCGACGAAGTGGGCGAGGTGTCCGTCGCGGCCTCCGCCGGATTCGGCTCGAGCGACATCGAGATCACGGTCAGCGCACCGAACGGCGATGACCTGCAGACTGCGACCACGGCACTCGTCGACGAGCTCGACGGCCGGGACGGGGTCGGCCAGGTCACCGACAACCTCGCCGCCGCGCTGCCGTACATCGCCGTCGTCGTCGATCGGGAAGCCGCCGCTCAGCGCGGTCTCTCCGAGGTCGCAGTCGGCTCGATCGTGTCGAACACCATGCGCCCGCAGCAGGCCGGTTCCGTCGAGATCGACGACACCGCGCTGACCGTCTACATCGTCACGCCCGAGCCGCCGACCACGGTCGAGGCGCTCAAGGAGCTGGCGATCCCGACGCCGCTCGGCGTGGTGCAGCTGCAGGACATCGCGACCGTCGAGCAGCGCAACGGCCCGACGTCGATCACGACCGAGCAGGGGCGGCGCACCTCGACGATCACGGTGCCGCCGGCATCCGACAACCTCGCCACCGCCACACAGTCGGTGAACGAGGCGCTCGCCGCGGTCGATCTGCCCGACGGCGCCTCCGCCGAGGTCGGTGGCGTGGCGTCGCAGCAGGCGGACTCGTTCTCGCAGCTGGGCCTCGCGATGCTCGCGGCGATCCTGATCGTCTACGTGGTGATGGTCGCGACCTTCAAGTCGCTGCGCCAGCCGCTGCTGCTGCTCGTCTCGGTGCCGTTCGCGGCGACCGGCGCGATCCTGCTGCAGATCGTCACGGGAGTGCCGCTCGGTGTCGCCTCGCTGATCGGTGTGCTGATGCTGATCGGCATCGTGGTGACGAATGCGATCGTGCTCGTCGACCTGGTGAACCAGTACCGGGAGAAGGGACTGTCGACCGTCGAGGCGGTCAAGGCCGGTGGGGAGAAGCGTCTGCGTCCGATCCTCATGACCGCGCTCGCGACGATCCTCGCCCTCACCCCGATGGCGCTCGGCATCACCGGGCACGGCGGGTTCATCTCCCAGCCGCTGGCGATCGTCGTGATCGGTGGACTCCTGTCCTCGACGGTGCTGACACTGATCGTGCTGCCGACGCTCTACAACCTCGTCGAGGGTGCCAAGGAGCGGCGGGCGGCGCGCAAGGCGGGCGGGTCGGATGCCGGCGGGGCGCCCGAGCCGGATGCTCCGGTCGGGCCGGATGCGTCGGGCGCTGCGGCAGCTCCGGCCGGTTCAGTGCTGATCGACGCGTCTGGTCTGCCGCACGCACGGCAGCTCACCCGGCGCGAACTGCGCGACCGGGAGTAGTGGGTCCGTCCGTCGGGGGTTCCGGCGGACGGTCACAACTCACGCGCGTTCACAACTCACGCGCGTTCACAACTCCGCAGAAAGGCCCCGGATCCGCAGGCAGATGCGTGATCCGGGGCCTTTCGAGTCGATCCTTGAGGAGTTGTCAACGGCCCGACGCTGCGACGGGTCGGAACAGGTCAGCTGAACGTGATGCCCCAGTGCAGGGTCCAGGTCTCTTCCGGGGCGAGGCGGCGGATGCCGAGGCCGCTGTTGAGCGCATCGGCGGGCGCGGTCATCGGCTCGATCGCGACCGCGAGGCTCTGTCCGGGATAAGCGGGTGTGGTGTACACCTGCACGTAGTCGAAGCCCTCACCCTGCCACAGGGTCACGCGACGGCCGTCCGGTGCGGTGAGCGAGTGGCGTACCCGCCCGTCCGGGTCGCGCGTGAGATCGGTGAAGCCGGTGTCGAGGCTCACGTCTCCCAGGCGGACGCCATCCCGCAGCGCGGTATCCGCCGGACGCGTCCCGGTCGGCAGCATCCGCTCATCGGTCTCGAACGCGGTCTTCGCGGGGATCCTCAGCGTGAGGTCGTGCGGGTCGACATCACCGATCGTGACGAACGGATGCGTGCCCAGCGCGACCGGCGCCGGGGTGTCCGAGCGGTTGGTGAGGGCGTGTGCGACCTGGATGCCGTCGGCGGTGAGGGTGTAGGTCACCGCGGTCTCGACCAGATACGGATAGCCGGTCTGCGGCACGATGGTCGCTCGCAGCACGGCTTCGGTGTCGGTCTGCGACACCTCGTAGGAGGTGAAGCGCAGCAGTCCGTGGCTCGCATTGTTCAACTTCGGCTCGGTGATCGCGAGCGCTCGCGCGGTGCCGTCGTCCTCCCATCGTCCGTCGCGCACCCGGTTCGGCCACGGCACGAGCACCACACCGGAACACGCGGGAGTCGGCAGGTCGAGGGGATACGGCGGCACGAGATCGACACCGCCGATGCGCAGCGAGCGCAGGGACGCACCGACCTGGGCGATCTGCGCATCCACCTCGCCGCGTCGGAGGGTGATCTGGGTGCCGGTGGGGGAAGCGGTACTCACCTCGACATCGTACGGCCACGCCTGCGGCAACACTCTCTCAGGTGCGTCCGGTAGTATCGGACGGTCGGCTTCGGACACCCGCGCGTTGGCGCGGACGTTTTCTGTGTATGAAGTGTGAGTCCAGGGGCCGATGGTGAGCGTCGCTCGACGCTAATCAACCATCACATGAATGGCCCCGGCCGCTGACAGTCCGGAACCCCGCTGATCGAGCCCGATCAGGCGCAGGGTGCTCGCGCGTGCGCGCGGCGCTGTTCTCGTGCGAGAACACAGGAAGACACCGCAATGCCGAAGAACAAGAAGCCCAAGGGCGGACGCCCGTCCGCGAACTTCGAGCCGCGCTACGGCGCGAAGAAGACCTCCTTCCACGATCGCCACAACGGTGGCCCCGCCCGTGACGGCGCGCGCACCGAGCGCGGCGGACGAACGGATGCCGGGGAGCGTCGCTCCGCGCCCGCCGCCGGTGGCTTCGACCGGCGTCCCGGCAGCCGCAGCGCCGGCCACCGCGGCTACCGTCCGGCCGAGGCCGAGACGGGTGCGCCCAAGCAGCGCTGGAGCGCATCCGAGCGCGCGGGCCGCGACGAAGCCCGCGGCATCCGCAACCGCGCCGAGTCCGGGCGTCGCGAGGCCCCGCACCACCGCAACGAGCGCCCCCGCTTCGACGACCGCTCCGACCGCCCGCGGTACAACGACCGCCCCAGCTCCGGCGGACGGTTCGACGACCGTCCGCGGCGTGACGACCGTGGCGGACAGCGCCCCACCGGTCCCGGAACGTACCGCGACGACCGCGGCAGTGACCGCCCGCGCCGTGACGACCGCGCAGGCACTCAGCGTCAGGGCTTCCGTGACAACGACCACCGCGACGGTGGGCGCCCTGGCCGCGACGACCGCCGCGGTGCCGAGCGTTCCCGGTACAACGGCGACCGTGGCGCCGAGCGTCCCCGGTACGACCGTGACGAGCGTCCGCGCCGTGACGACCGTGGGGCCGAGCGTTCCTATGACGCCGACCGCGCACGCCGCGCCTTCGACCGCGACCGCACGCAGCGTTCGTACGAGGGCGGCCGCGATGAGCGGTCGCGTCCGTCGACCGGTGGGGCCTACCGCACCGAGCGTCCGCGCCCGCTGACCTCGGACACGCGGGGGCGTCCGGCGCGCAATGAGCGTCCGAGCCGCAACGACTGGAACGCCACCGGCCGCCCGGCCTCCACCGGAGCCAAGTTCGCGCCGGGTGACGACGTGGTGCATGAGCGCCTCGAGGCGAAGTCCGTCGCGGCGGTCGAGGTCGACGGTGTGACCTTCGGTGACCTCGGTCTCGGCTCGAACATCGTCGAGACCCTCGCCGGCATGGGGGCGGCCACGCCGTTCCCGATCCAGGCGGCCAGCATCCCGGCCGTGCTCGGCGGTCGCGACGTGCTCGCTCGCGGGCGCACCGGTTCGGGCAAGACCATCGCCTTCGGCGCCCCGCTCGTCGAGCGCGTTCTGCAGTCGCAGGCCGGCAAGCGGCGTGAGTTCGGACGGTCGCCGCGCGCGATCATCCTCGCGCCGACGCGTGAGCTCGCGCTGCAGATCGACCGTACGATCCAGCCCATCGCCCGCAGCGTCGGCCTGTTCACCACGCAGATCTACGGTGGTGTGCCGCAGGGCCGCCAGGTGGGCGCGCTCAAGAAGGGCGTCGACATCGTCATCGGCACGCCCGGTCGTATCGAAGACCTCATCAACCAGGGCAAGCTCGACCTCTCGGACTGCCGCATCGCGGTGCTCGACGAGGCCGACCACATGTGCGAGCTCGGATTCGTCGAGCCCGTGCAGCGCATTCTGCGTCACACCGCCGACGGCAGCCAGAAGCTCCTGTTCTCGGCCACGCTCGACCGTGAGGTCGCGGCGCTCGTTGACGAGTTCCTCGTGGACCCCGCCGTGTACGAGGTCGCCGGGGAGGACCAGGACTCCAGCACGATCGAGCACCGGGTGCTCGTGATCGAGCACCGTGACAAAGCCGACATCCTCACGTCGCTCGTCGACCGCGCGGGCAAGACCCTCGTCTTCGCTCGCACCCGTGCCTACGCCGACATGCTGGCCGAGCAGTTCGACGACGCCGGCATCCCTGCGGTCTCGCTGCACGGTGACCTGAACCAGGCGAAGCGCACGCGCAACCTGGAGCGTCTGACCTCGGGCCGCGTGAACGTGCTCGTCGCGACGGACGTCGCCGCCCGCGGCATCCACGTCGACGACATCGACCTGGTCGTGCAGGCCGATGCCCCGGACGAGTACAAGACGTACCTGCACCGTTCGGGTCGTACCGGGCGAGCGGGTCGTTCGGGCCGCGTCGTGACGCTGATCACGCGTCAGCGCCAGCGTCGCATGACCGAGCTGCTCGACCGTGCCGAGATCGACGCGCCGTTCGAGAACGCGCGCCTCGACGACGACATCATCGAGGAGATCGCCGGCCGCGTGCCGACAGCGGCCGACCTGACTGCCTGAGTCGGGGCGGTCGCGAGCTGCGGCCGTTCACAACTCCGCAGAAACACGCCGAAAGGCCCCGGGAACACGGTGTCCGGGGCCTTTCGGCGTCATTCTTCCTGAGTTGTGAACGGCCGAGCGGCGAGAGCGAGGGCGGAGTCAGGCCAGCTCGTGCACGTGCACGGTCGAGGTCAGGCTCGTGCCGTTGAGGTCGAGGTAGAGGACGCCCTCGGTCACGGTCAGGGTCATCGTGTTCCGGCGCTCGATCAGGGCGGCCGCGGTGTCGATGAAGCCGGGGTCGAAGCTGTGGACGCGGAGGTCTTCTCGGCGGTGGATGCGCTTGTCCGCCCACGGTGCCATCACTTTGGCGGGGTCACGGTGGGTGTACACGACGGTGCGCTCGGCGAGTCTGCTGCCGTAGTGAAGTCGTTCGGCGTCGGGCGCACCGATCTCGACCCAGGTGGTGATGAGGCCGGTGAGGTCGCGCACGAGAACGGCGGGCTCCTCGGTCGATGAGATGCTGCCGCCGAACGCGATGCCCTCCGCGAACTCGAGCCCGTAGGCGAGCACGCGGGTGAGCATGTACGCGTCGGTCTCGGACGGATGCCGCGCCACGCGCAGGGAGTAGTCCTCGTAGACGCCGCGCTCGGTGTCAGCGAGCTGCACCTCGAATGTGTGGACTGTGGAACCGATCGCCATGATCACCGAGCCTACGCGGGTGGGAGCGGGCGCCCGACCGCGACCCCCGGCGAAGGCGATCAGCGCGAGGCGTCGACCTTCTCGGGAAGCCCGGCCCGCTGCTCGTCGCGGTCGCGGAGCAGCACCATGCCGATGAGTACCAACGATGCCCCGAACGCCGCGGCTCCCAGCAGCGACAGAGTGGTGCCTCCGCCGAGCGGGAGGAGAGTTCCGACGACAGCGGCTGCCAGACCGCCGAGGAACAACAGGGCCACGAATCCACGGAACATGCGTCCACCGTAGCGCGGGTGCCTCCCTCAGAAGAGCATCGGCTGCGGCGCGGGTGCGGCTGTCCTGGCCGGTGACGGTGTGAACGTCGGGCGGTCGCGCCGGGGATAGTCGTCTTCATGACGGCCATCGAGCCCGTGCACCCGGATGAGTGGACGCGCGCGCTTGGCGAGCCACTGCCGGTACGGCTTCGGAGCCTCGACGGAGGCCCCCGGATAGAGGCCGCGATACGAGGAGACCAGGTCGGGCCGGTGAGTGTCGAGCCACTGGAAGAACCACGGCTTCACGCCCGGTCGCAGGTGCAGGGCGCCGTAGACGACCCTGCGAGCCCCGGCCTCCTTGATGCGCAGGAGCGCGTTGTCGATCGCCTCGAGTGAGTCGGTCATATGCGGCATGATCGGCATCAGGAAGACGGTGACGCGGAAACCGGCATCCGTCAGCGCACGCACCGTGTCGAGACGGGCCTGCGTGGTCGGGGTGCCGGGTTCGATCGCCTTCTGCAACTCATCGTCGTACATCGCGATGGACATCTGCACGTCGACGGGCACCCGCTCAGCGGCCTTCACGAGCAGGGGGATGTCGCGGCGGATCAACGTGCCTTTGGTGAGGATAGACATCGGCGTACCTGAGGCGGCGAGCGTCTCGATGATGCCCGGCATGAGCTTGTATCGCCCTTCGGCGCGCTGATACGGATCGGTGTTGGTGCCCAGGGCCACGGTCTCGTGCTCCCAGCTCCCCCTTCGCAACTCCTTCTCGAGCACCTCCACCACGTTGACCTTGACGACGATCTGCGAGTCGAAGTCGGAGCCGCCGTCCAGGTCGAGATACTCGTGCGTGCCGCGGGCGAAGCAGTAGACGCAGGCATGACTGCATCCGCGGTAGGGGTTGATCGTCCAGGCGAAGGGCATCCGGGAGGCACCGGGCACGTGGTTCAAGGCCGACTTCGACAGAACCTCGTGAAACGTCATGCCCGCGAACTCGGGAGTCGTCACCGTGCGCAGCACGTTGCTGCGATCTTCCATCCCCGGCAGCGCTGAGGCATCCACCTCTCCGAGCTTCTGTCCCTGCCACCGCATTCCTCTATTCGAACAGAATAACGAATGCGATGCAAGAGACTCTGAGACTTATCTTCGAATGAGACAATGGGGTAATGCCCGTTCTGCCGCACGCTCAGCATGCGGCGCCGCGGTCCCCGATCCGGGGTCCTGCACTGCCGATCGGGGTGGCGGTGACCGCGATCGGCGTGCTGCTGTCCCTCGGGTCCCTGCCGTCGGCGTCATCGGACGCTGTCCCCATGCCGGAGCCGGTCGCGGTGCTGCAGGTGCCGACCGTGCAGGTGGGGGCGACGACGGCCGCCGACCCGTGTGCGGACCCGGCCGTGCAGCAGGCGGTCGCCGACGGTGACGATGTGGCCACGATCGCGGGCTTCGGGGGTGGACGGGCTTTTCGCGATGCGGTCGTCGCGGGCAACGCTCCCTGCGTCTCGCTCACCGACCCGGCACGTCTCTGGGTCGTGGTGAACAAGTCGCTTCCGCTGGATCCACCCGAGTACGAGCCCTCGGATCTCGCCTCCGTGCCGCTGCAGATGACGACGCCATCCGGTCGGGTGCGCACCGAGGTGGCCGCTGCCGTCGGCGCGATGGCGGATGCGGCGGTCGAGGCAGGGGTCGGCCGCATCGGCGCGAACAACGGCTACCGCTCGTACGGACTGCAGGTGTCGACGTACGACTCGCACGTGCGTGCGCAGGGTCAGCAGGGCGCGGATGCGGGGTCGGCCCGCCCGGGGCACAGCGAGCATCAGACGGGTCTGGCCATCGACGTGGTGGCCTGCGGTTCCGGCTGCGGGGGCCTGGACGGGTTCGGCGGGACGGCGCAGAGCGACTGGGTCGCCGCGCACGCCTGGGAGTACGGGTTCATCGTCCGATACGAACAGGTCGGCACGCCGGTGACCGGTTATGCGCCGGAGCCCTGGCATCTCCGCTACGTCGGCGTCGACCTCGCGGCGGCGTATCACGACGGCGGATATCACACGCTGGAGGAGTTCTTCGGGCTCCCGGCGGCCCCCGATTACGGGCACTGAATCGACGCGATCCGCGGTCGTTGCGGCATCCGACAACGGCGATACCCAGTGTCACGATATATGGGATGCATTCTCATAACGTGCTGTCTCACCCGCCTGCGGGGACGTAGAATCTCCGGAGCAACGATGCATGAGACGTTCAGGAGGACGGCATGGAACGCGACATCTACGACGAGGATCACGAGGCATTCCGAGACCTGGTCAAGGACTTCGTCAAGCGCCACGTGACGGGCGAAGCGATCGAGCGGTGGGATGCCGCGGGGGAGATCGACCGGGCCACGATGCTGGCTGCCGGCGAGGCGGGTCTGATCGGATTGTCGGTCCCCGAGGAGTTCGGCGGCGCCGGGATGCTGCAGGACTACCGTTTCCGCACGATCGTCATGGAAGAGGTCATCGCCGCCGGTGCGGGTTCGCTGGCAGGGGCCTTCGGCATCCAGGACGACCTGGCCGTGCCCTACCTCGTGCACATGGGGACCCAGGAGCAGAAGGAGAAGTGGCTGCCGCGCATGGCCACGGGCGAAGTGCTCGGTGCGCTCGCCATGACCGATCCCGGCGCGGGTTCGGATCTGCGCGGCATCAAGACCAACGCCAAGAAGGTCGACGGCGGCTACATCCTCAACGGCGCGAAGACGTTCATCTCCTCGGGCACCACGGCCGACGTCGTCGTGACCTTCGTGAAGACCGGCGAGGGCAACCGTCCCGACGCGTTCAGTCTGCTGCTCGTGGAGAAGGGCATGGAGGGCTTCGACCAGGGGAAGAAGCTCAGCAAGATGGGCTTCCACGGCTGGGACACGGCCGAGCTCAGCTTCACCGACGTGTTCATCCCCGAAGAGAACCTCATCAGCGGCAAGGAGGGCCAGGGCTTCATCCAGCTGATGCTCAACCTCCCGCTCGAGCGTCTCTCGATCGGTGTCGCGGCCGCCGCCGCTGCGCAGGCCGCCCTCGACTGGACCGTCGCCTACACGAAGGACCGCGAGGCATTCGGCGAGCGCATCGCCGACTTCCAGAACACCCGCTTCCGCCTCGCCGACATGTCGGCGACCACCGACGCGATGTGGGCGTACATCGACCGCGCGCTGCTCGCCTACAAGGACGGCACGCTGACCGCCGAGGACGCCGCCAAGGTCAAGTTCTGGGCGACCGAGCGCGAGTGGGAGGTGCTCGACACGGGCGTGCAGCTGCACGGCGGGTACGGCTACATCATGGAGTACCCGATCGCCCGCGCCTTCACCGATGCTCGGGTGCACCGCATCTACGGCGGCACGAACGAGATCATGCGCGATCTCGTCGGCCGCCAGATCGCCGGCAAGCGCTGACACCTTCCCGCGCGGGATCAAAAACGCACCTCTGGAATGCTCCGGGGGTGCGTTTTTGATCCCGCACGCGCGGGCGGACCGTGGACAAGGCCGCCGTCGCCGGGTTGAATCGAGGGCATGACGACCTCGCTCCTGGAGATCCTGGATGAGCACGTCGCGCGCGGCACGGCACCGGGGATCATCGGCGTGCTCGGCGCCCCCGACGGGTCTACCGAGATCGCCACGGCCGGTGATCTCCCGGCGGATGCGATCGTGCGCATCCAGTCCATGACGAAGCCGATCCTCGCCGTTGCGGCACTGCGTCTCGTGCAGGGCGGGCGCCTCCGACTCGACGATCCCGTGGAGCGCTGGCTGCCGGAGCTCGCCGACCGCCGGGTGCTGCGCACGCCGGACGCGCCGATCGACGATGTCCGTCCGGCGACGACACCCATCACGTTGCGCCATCTGCTCACCAACACTTCCGGGTACGGCGTGCAGGTCGTGCCGTCTCCGCTGGCGATGGCGATGATCGGGAACAGGACGGCCGCGGGGCAGGAGCCGGTGGCGATGGGCGCTCCGGAGTGGATCGACGCGCTGGCCGCACTTCCGCTGGCGTTCGAACCCGGCTCCGGGTGGCGCTACCACCACTCCTTCGGCATCCTCGGGGTGCTCCTCTCCCGCGTGGTCGACGGGTCGCTGGAGGAGCACCTTCGGCGTGACCTCTTCGAGCCGTTGGGCATGGTCGACACCGGGTACACGGTTCCGCTCGAGCAGGCGCACCGGCTGCCCGCTGCGAACCGGCACACGGAGGGCGGACTGGTCGAGGTCGAGCCTGCGGGTGAGGGTTTCTCGGTCGCGCCGGCGCCCTTCGACCTCAGTCACTCCGAACTCGTGTCGACCGCTGCCGACTATGCGGCCTTCGCGCGGATGCTGGCGACCGGCGGACGGCATGACGGAAAGGTCGTCCTCGACCCCGAACTGCTGACGGAGATGCGCACGGACCAGGTGCCTGCGAGCGCGAAGACCGACGACAGCTTCTTCCCGGGGTTCTGGGACGGCACGGGGTGGGGGTTCGGCGTCGCGATGCAGACCTCCGGGGCGAACGCCGGTCGCTACGGATGGTCAGGCGGGCAGGGCACGGACTTCTGGATCGACCCCGACGGTTCGTTCGGCATCGTGCTGAGCCAGGTCGAGATGGGCCCGGAGGTCATGGGCTTGTTTCGAGACGTCCAGCGGGTCGCTGACCCCGCGTGCGGGATCGAAAACGCCCCTGCGGGAAGCACTTGAGGCGCGTTTTTGATCCCGCACGCGGGCCGCGCACGGGATTCAGCGCTTCCAGTAGCCGCAGAAGCTGACCGCGTTCTTGTCGACCCCGCGTTCGCCGACGAGGTGCTTGCGGACCCCGGAGGCCAGCGCCTGCTCTCCCGCCGCATACGCGTGGAACGGAGCGGCGGGTAGCGCCGTACGGCCGAGCGTCTCGAGAGCCAGAACCCCGGGAGCCGTGTCGCGCGGACGCACGAGCCAGACGATCTCGATCCCCGGAGGATGCGGGAACGGCAGGGCGTCCTCGTCGGACGGCACTTCGACGATCGCGGTGCCGATGGCGTCCTCCGCCAGCGATGCGCTGATCGAGGCGATCGCGGGGAGGGCGGTCTCATCGCCGACGAGGAGGACGCGTTCGGTGCCGCGCTGCGGGTTGAAGGTGAGCCCCTCGTCGATGATCAGCACGTGCTCGCCCGGCTGGCAGGTCTCGGCCCAGTGCGATGCCGGGCCGGCCGTGCCCTCTGCCGCAGATCTGTGCAGCACGAAGTCCACATCGATCTCCGCACCGGCGTCCGCCGTGGCCGCGCGGTAGGCGCGCACGCTGTAGTTCCGCATCACGGGACGCTCGTCGTCGGGGATGCGCAGGAACTTCAGGTAGCCGAACATCTTGTTCGCCTTCGCGGGCACGCGGTCGAGTCCCGCGTCGCCACCGATCGGCAGGAACAGCCGGAACCACTGATCGAACCCCATCGGGCGGAACTTCTCGATCTCACCACCGCCGAGCGTCACCCGGGACCAGTGCGCCGAGAGTCGTTGCGTGCGCAGCACCGTGAGGTGGAGGAGCTCGGCGCTCTCGGGCTTGACCATCTTGCTGTATGCCATGCGCGCCTTTCAGGGCAGCTGCCAGGGGAAGAACACCACGAAGAGCGCGGCGGAGACCAGCAGCATCGCCGCGGTGAAGACGGTGTCCCGCGCACGGAACGGCACCAGGTGTCGTTCCGTGCGGGTGGGGTGCGCGCCGAAGGCCCGCGAGTCCATCGCCAGGGCCACGCGTTCGGCGTGGCGGATCGCGCCGGCGAGCAGCGGAACGACGTAACCCCAGCCGCGGGCGACCCGTGCGAAGGGTCCGCGTCCGCCGTGGTAGCCGCGCACCCGATGGGCCGCCCGGATGACGGCGAGCTCGTGTCCGAACCGTGGCACGAAACGGAAGGCTGCGAGCGCCGTATACCCGATCCGGTACGGGACCCTCAGCTGCTGCACGCCGGCACGGACGAGGTCGGGGCCGCTGGTGGTGAGACCGCCGACGAGGGCGAGGGAGACGATGGCGCCCAGACGCAGGGCCGTGGCGAAGCCGAGCAGCAGGGCACCGCTGTAGAGCGTCCAGTCGCCGATCCGCACGACGGGGGCGGTGTCGGCGACGAGCGCAGTGTCGACCCAGACCGAGAAGCCGATGCCGATCAGCAGCATCCCGGCGGGGAGGGCGAGCAGCAGGAGGGCCAGGAGGCGTCCGGTCAGCCGCGCACCGAGCAGGATCAGGGCATATGCGAGCAGGAGGAACGCGGCCGGGGTGGCGAGGTCGCGGACGAACACGAGCAGCAGCATCGCGGGCGCGAACCCGGCCACCTTGGCGAGCGGGTTCAGGGCGTAGAGGAACTGCCGCGGGGAGGACGCCGTCATCCGGGCGTAGGGGTCGAAACCCGGACCGGTGGCGGCCGCGGTGCCGGGGACCACGCGGTCCGTGGCTTCGGCGCTCACCGGTTCACCCCGAGCCCGGCAGACGAAAGGACACGCTGCAGAGCGGGCAGGCGGAGCCCCGCATCGGCGAGCAGCCGCTCATCCCGGAACAGTGTCGACGTCGGGCCGCTCGCTCGCACGCGCCCGCCCGCGAGCACCACGACGTGGGAGGCGTGTTCCGCCACGAGCTGCAGATCGTGCGTGACGATCACGATGGTGGTGCCCTCGGTGGGCAGCTCCTGCAGCAGATCGAGGAGCTCGGCCGCCCTGGCGCGGTCCTGACCGAAGGTGGGCTCGTCCAGAGCGAGGACCCGCGGCCGGGTGATCAGTGCGGTGCCCACCGACAGGCGCCGCTTCTCGCCGCCGGAGAGCAGGAACGGATGCACCTCCGCCTTGTGCGCGAGCCCGAAGCGCGTGAGCATGTCGTCGACGCGCACGGTGATCTCGGCGTCCGGAACCTGGCGCAGTCGCAGGCCGTGAGCCAGCTCGTCGAACACCGTGTGCGCGATGAACTGGTGCTCCGGGTTCTGGAACACGAATCCGACGCGTGCGGCGAGGTCACGTGGTGAGGCGACGCCCGGGTCGATGCCGTCGACCGTGACCTGGCCTCGAGGCGGCGGCACGACGCCGGCGAGCGCCTGGATCAGCGTGGTCTTGCCCGCTCCGTTCGCCCCGACGATCGCCGTGAGGCTCCCCGCCTTCAGAACGAGATCGATCCCGTGCAGGATCTCGGTGCGCCGTTTCTTGACGGAGAGCCCGCGCGCGCGGATGATCTCCTGGCCGGTGTGTGCGCGTGCATCGCGGTCCTCTTCACGCGGTGCGGGGATGGCCGCCGCCGTCGCGGGGGAGTGCGGTGCCTCCTGGGCGAGCGCGTCAGCGAGCTCGTGCGGTGTGAGGGGGAGCGGATCGAGTCTCCGGCCCTCGTCCCGCAGCCGGAGTGCGGCGAGCGTGGCTCCCGGAAGCCACACGCCCATCGACACGAGTTCGTCGGCGTGCTCGCGGATGATCTCCGCCGCGGGGCCGTCGAAGACGACCGTCCCTTCGCGGTCGAGCACGAGCGTGCGGGTGACGAAGTCCATCGCCGCATCGAGGTTGTGCTCGACGAGGAGGATCGCCCGGTCACCGGCGGCGACGACATCCGCCAGCGCCGTGTATACGTCGTCGATGCCCTGCGGGTCGAGGTTGGCGGTCGGTTCGTCGAGCACGATCAGCGGGGAGCCCATCGCGAGGGCGCAGGCGATCGCGAGTCGCTGCCTCCCTCCACCCGAGAGGTGATCGGGGTTCTCGTCGCGGCGATCCCAGAGCCCGACGCGCCGCAGAGCGGCTTCGACCCGGTCGCGGACGACGTCGACGTCGAGGAGCAGGTTCTCGGGTCCGAACGCGACCTCGTCGTAGACCGTGCCCGTGACGATCTGCGTGTCCGGATCCTGGAACACCATCGCCACCTGCGTGCTGAGTGTCGCGGTCTCTGCGCTCGCCGAGTCGATGCCACCGGCCTCGACCGTGCCGACCATGCTCGCGGGCAGCGCATGAGGGATCAGACCGTTGAGCGCGAGGGTCAGTGTCGACTTGCCGGATCCGGACGGTCCGAGCAGCAGGACCACTTCGCCGGGGTGGATGTCGAACGTGACGTCACGGGGAGAGGGGTGCGCGGCATCGGCGTGGGTGAGGGAGAGGTCACGCACGCGGAGCAGAGGCGCGGATGGGCGCACGGCGGGGTCCCGGGTCGTCGGATCGTGGACTTCTAACTTAGCTGAGCCTTACCTGATCCGCCATCGAGCGGGGGCGACACAGTGCGCCGGATCGAGCCCCGTCAGCGTCGGGCGACTCCGGCCCGGCGCAGCGCCGAACCGATGGCGAGCCCGATCGCGGTCCAGGCGACCGGGCCGAGCACCGAGATCGCGAGGTACAGGATCTGCGCCCACAGCGGCATGACCGAGAGATGGGCGGCGAAGAACACGACGACCGCCACGAAGATCCCGATGATCGCGGCCGAGAGGAAGAAGCGCCACGGACCCCAGGAGCGGTAGCGCGTGAGCGCAGCCACTCCTTCCTGGATCAGGCCGAACAGCAGGGCCGTGCCGATGAACCGCAGGGCCCAGGCCGGGTTGAAGGCGCTCGCGATCAGCGCTGCGAACACATGCGTGATCAGGGCGACGAGGGGAAGGCGCAGCACCTCCTGGGCGATGATCCCCGGGAGCACGTGCGAGCCGAGCACGAGGCCGTAGAGGAACAGCAGAGGGCTCGCCAGCAGGACCGGCGTCACCCATCCGGCGATGCCCGCGAGGATGCCCGTCGCGACGCCGATCGCTGCGCAGACGAGCAGGACGCGAGTCGTCAGGACGGAGGTGCGGGCCACGTCTCCAGCTTACTGTCGACCTATCGGGAGCCCTGCCGTGCAAAATCCTGGCGTATCGGCGAAGCCGGATTCGACCATCGACCAGTTCTGTCTCCGCAGGTGAGGAGCGGGGCTATGTTGGCCGCGGTGCAGCAACGCGGCTGCATCGTGATCATCGGGAGCACCACATGGGTCGAACACCCCTCCGGATGGCAGCAGCCACCACCCTGGCGACGCTGTTCATCGCATCCACGGCAACCACCGGTTTCGCGGCGACCGAGGAGGTGACGCACCCCGTTCCGGTCGCCGGCACCCCAGGGCACTACATCGTGGTCATGAAAGCAGACCCCCTCGCCACCTACGAGGGCGACGTCAAGGGCCTGAAGGCGACGAAACCCGCCGAGGGTGAGCAGCTCGAGACCCAGTCGCAGGACTCGCAGCGGTACGTCAAGCACCTCGAATCCGAGCAGACCGACCTCGTCAGCGACATCGGCGTCACCCCGGACACGACCTACCAGGTCGTGCTCAACGGTTTCAGCGCCGACCTCAGCGGCGAACAGGTCGATGCGCTCCGTGCGTCGAAGGACGTGCTGGGCGTGTACCCCGATGAGATCCGTCACCCGGATGCGCAGACGTCGACCGACTTCCTCGGGCTCGGCGACGACCGCAAGGGCCGTGGCGGCGTGTGGCAGCAGACCGGAGGCGTGGACAAGGCCGGAGAAGGCGTCGTGGTGGGTGTGATCGACACCGGCATCGCCCCGGAGCACCCCTCGTTCGACGGCAAGAAGCTCAAGAAGCAGAAGAAGCAGCACGACCGGCACAAGGGCAAGCAGCCCTACACCGACGGGAAGTACGTCTACTTCGACAAGTCCGACGGCGGCCAGTTCCAGTCCGCGATGGTCGAAGCCCAGGACTGGGACAAGCGCGACTACTCCTCCAAGCTGATCGGCGGTCAGTACTTCTACGCCGGAGCCGAGGCCGCCGGCTTCGACTTCCAGTACGACTACCTCTCGCCGCGTGACGGCGACGGTCACGGATCCCACACCGCGAGCACCGCGGCGGGCAACTTCAAGGTCAAGGCCTCCATCGAGGATGTCGACTTCGGCACGGTGTCCGGCGTCGCGCCGGGCGCGAAGGTCGCCGCCTACAAGGCCTGCTACGTCGGTCCCGACCCTGCGGTCACCACGGATGACATCTGCGCCCTCAGCGACCTCGTCGCCGCGATCGACCAGGCCGTCGCCGACGGTGTCGACGTGATCAACTACTCGATCGGCGGCGGTGCCGCCAGCACGGTGATGGCTCCCGAGGACCTCGCGTTCTTCAACGCCGCGGCCGCGGGTGTCTTCGTCGCGACCAGCGCCGGCAACGACGGTCCGGACCCGGTCACCGCCGACCACGCCTCGCCCTGGTACACGACGGTCGCCGCCTCCACCATCCCCACCTGGGAAGGCACCGTGCAGTTCGACGGGTTCGAGCAGGCCGGAGCGTCGGTGAGCGTGCCGTTCGGCGAGAGTGTCACCGGCCCGTCCATCGCGGCGGTCGACGCCGGGGCGGCGGGAGCGGTCGACGCGCAGCTCTGCCTGCCCGGCACCCTCGACCCGGCCAAGGTCGCCGGACACATCGTCGTGTGCGACCGCGGCAGCAACGCGCGTGCCGAGAAGTCGCAGGTCGTGAAGGACGCCGGCGGTATCGGCATGGTTCTCGTGAACGTGCCCGGTGGAGCGGACTCGCTCGACAACGACTTCCACGCCGTGCCGACCGTCCACCTCAACGCCGAGTACCGCGAAGCCGTGCTCGCGTATGTGCAGGGTGGCGTCGATCGGCCGATCACGCTGGTCGGTGAGAACACGACGGGCGTGACCACCCCCACGCCGCAGATCGCGGGCTTCTCGAGCCGCGGACCGATGCTTGCCGACGGCAGCGATGTGCTGAAGCCGGACGTGGCGGCCCCCGGTGTCGCGATCCTCGCGGCGACGAACAACGCCCCCGGCGAGAAGCCGACCTTCGGCATCCTCTCCGGCACGTCGATGGCCTCACCGCACGTCGCCGGTCTCGGAGCGCTCTACCTCGGTGAGTACCCGAAGGCGACGCCGGCGGAGATCCGTTCGGCGATGATGACGACCGCTTACGACACCGTCCTGCCCGACGGATCGAAGAACACGAACCCGTTCGAACAGGGCGCGGGACAGGTCGACGCGACGCGGTACCTGAACCCGGGTCTGCTCTACCTCAACGGAGTGAAGGACTGGGCGGCGTTCCTCGACGGGAAGGGGCTGTCGGACTTCCCCGGCATCGATCCCATCGACGGCAGCGACCTGAACCAGGCATCGATCTCGATCGGCTCACTGGCCAGCGCGCAGACCGTCACCCGGTCGGTCACATCGACCCAGAAGGGCACGTTCACCGCGAAGGCCTCGGTCCCCGGAGTGCACGTCAAGGTCACCCCGTCGCAGTTGACCTTCGACAAGCCGGGGCAGACGAAGACCTTCACGGTCACGTTCGACAACACCGACGCTCCGGTGGAGCAGTGGGCCACCGGCACGCTGACCTGGACGAGCAAGAAGAACACGGTGCGCTCCCCGATCGCGGTGTTCCCGGTGACGGCGGACGCTCCGGCCGAGGTCACGGGTACCGGAGCGGACGGCAGCACGGCGGTCGAGATCACCCCCGGTCTCGACGGCGACCTGGCGCTCGACCTCTCGGGACTCACCGCCTTCGACCTGCTCAGCGACCCGGACAACCCGGTCGAGGGGCACTCGGGCGACGAGAACTCCGGTGACGCGAACAAGGACGTGGCGTGGATCGTCGATGTACCGGAGGGGACCACCCTCTCGCGGTTCGACCTCGATTCCTCGGACGACGACGGCAGCGACCTGGACCTCACCGTGTACCGCGTGGTGAGCCCGGACGACCTGCGGTACTACGAGCGGTGGCAGTCGGCGACCGGTTCGGCGGACGAGCAGGTCACGCTCCCCGCACCGACCGCCGGGACCTACCTCGTGGTCGCGAACATGTACTCGACGACGGGTCCGATGACGTGGGACATGACCTACGCCAACGTGCAGCCCGGCGGAGAGGGCGCGTTCGCCGCGACCCCGAACCCGATCGCCGCCGTCCGCGGCGAGAAGACGAGCTACGAGCTCAGCTGGACGGGCCTCACGGCCGGTACCCGGTACCTGGGTCTGGTCCGCTACGGCGACTCCGAGGTCCGCACCGTGGTGACGGTCACCGTCCCGGCGGGTGAAGCGCCTGACGCCGAGGTTCCGCCGACCGAAGCGCCCGAGACGGACGCTCCGGAGACGGAGGCTCCGCCGACTGAGGCCCCCGAGACGGACGTGCCGCCGACGGAGGCGCCCGAGACGGAGGCTCCGCCGACGGCCAAGCCGGAGTAGCCCCCACAGCACAGCGCCCCGCGGTCTCCCTTCCGCGGGGCGCTGTGTGCGTCCGAGCCTCCGTCCGGAAGATCAGGCGTCGACGAGTTCGGCTCGGAGCACGTGTTTCATGATCTTGCCGGAGGGGGTGCGCGGCAGCGCCTCGCGGACGATCAGCTCGCGGGGGATCTTGTAGCGGGCGAGGCGGTCGGCGAGGAACTCCCGGACGTCGTCGAGGAGCACGTCGTCCGCCGCCTCCAGGACGGCGACGACCGTCTCTCCCCATTCCGGATGCGGGCGTCCGATCACGGCGGAGTCGGTGATCGACGGGTGGGCGCGCAGCGCATCCTCGACCTCGGGAGAGTAGACGTTCTCTCCTCCGGAGATCACCACATCCTTGAGCCGGTCGACGATGTAGAGGTAGCCGTCCTCATCGAGACGTGCGAGGTCGCCGGTGCGGTACCAGTCGCCGACGAACGCGGCCTCCGTGGCTTCCGGAGCGTCGAGATAGCCGATCATGCGGGTGGCGGAGCGCATCCACAGCTCGCCGACCTCACCTCCCGCGACGTCGGACGCGTCCGCACCCACGACCCTGATGTCGACGCCCGGCATGCCGCCTGCGCCGATGGAGCCGGCCCGCACCCGCTGCTCCGAGGGGTAGAGGGCGGCGCCCACGGGGCCCATCTCGCTCATCCCGTAGACCTGGTAGAAGCAGTCGGATCCGTAGGCGGATTCGAGCAGGCTCACGGTCTCGGCTCCCAGCGGCGCACCCCCGTAGGCCCACAAGCGGACCGACGAGAGATCGAAGTCCGCCAGGCTCGCGCCGACCGTCGGCAACACCTTGAGTGGGGCCAGGTAGGCGATGGGTGCGCCGAAGAACGCGGTCACCCCGTGCTTCTGGATGGTCTCGAGAAAGCCGACGGGGTGGTATTCCTTGAGGAGGACCACGGTCCCGCCGAGGTAGATCATCGACAGGAACCAGTTGTTGAGCGGTGAAGCGTGCCAGATGGGCATGGCGATGAGGAACCGGTCGTCCCGTCGGAGTCCTACGGCCGCCGTGGTGTAGGCCGGGACGTTCGCGAGTCCTGCGTGGGAGTGCAGACACCCCTTGGGGCTGCTGGTGGTGCCGGAGGTGTAGAGCACCTGGGCGATCGCGTCGGGCTCGACCTCGACTCCGTCCCACTCCTCACTCGTCGCCACGAGCTGATCGAACTCTCCGGAGGCGTCGTCGGTCGTCGTGAGGATGCGGGCGGACGGGGCGCCCTCCCTTGCCCGGGGCGCGAGATCCTCGTCCGTGACGATCAACCGGAGTCCTGCGTGCGCGGCGACGTATCCCACCTCGTGCGCCGTGAACTTGTGGTTGATCGGGACGAGCGTGGCCCCGGCGCGCCAGAGGCCGAACGCCGCGATCGCGAAGGCGGGGGTGTTGTAGGTCATGACCCCGACGCGGTCGCCTGCGGAGACCCCTGCGGCCTGGAAGACCGCGGCGGCGCGGCGAGAGGCCGACAGCAGCTGCGAGTAGTCCAGCGTGCCGAGATCGGACACGATCGCCTGCGTGTGCGGAAAGGTCCGGGCGGAGCGTTCGAGCATCCAGGTCAGATTCATGGAGTGGTTCCTCACGTCGTCGTGGTGTGTCCGGCGGCGCCTTGCAGCGCCGACTGAATCGTGATTCAATGCGGCTATTGAATCATGATTCAGTCGACTCGAACAGTCGCATCCGGTGGGGAGACGATATGGCGGAGCAGAGACGCCGACGCGTGAACGTGGTGGCCGGAGATCGTCGTCGCGAACTGCGTGAGGCCGCGAGCGGCATCGTGCGTGAGGAGGGCTTCGGCGCGGCGACCGTGAAGGCCATCACCGCTCGTGCGGGAATGAGCGCGGGCCTGCTCTACACCTACGTGGACAGCGTCGACGATCTGCTCGCCGATGTCTTCCGACAGTGCGCCGGGGCCGAGCTGACGGCGGTGGACGATGCGGTGCACGCCGCGCCCGATGATGCTCGTGCGCGTCTGGTCGCTCTGATCGAGACCTTCGCGGCGCGCGCGCTCCGCGGACGGCGACTGGCCTGGGCGCTCCTCGCCGAGCCCGTCGGCCGCGCCGTCGATGAGGAGCGCCTCGCCTACCGCCGCGGCTACGCCGCCCTGCTCGATGAGATCGTCCGACAGGGGATCGCTTCTGAGGTCTTCGCTCCGCAGGATCCGGCGATCACGGCGGCGGGACTCGTCGGCGCGATCGGTGAGGCGCTCACCGGACCACTGTCCCCGGTCTCCGGCGTCGAGGACGCACCCGACCCCGAGTCCGTCGTGGCGACGATCACGGCCCTGTGTCTGCGCGCTGTGGGGGAGAGATGAGCACGCATCAGGTCACGAATCAGGCGCCGGAGCGCGTCGGCGTGGACGAGTACGGCACGAACACGGCGCTCGTCGAGGGGGTCGAGCGCAATGACGCCGCATGGGCGCACCCGGGACTGCACGAGATCGGCGTCCGTGTGGGTGGCGAGCAGTTCCAGGAGGATGCGCGACGGGCCAACAGGAACAAGCCGGTCCTGCGCACCCACGACCGCTGGGGGCACCGCATCGACGAGGTCGACTACGACCCGTCGTACCACCGCGTGCTCGGCGCGGCCGTCGCGGCGGGGGCGCACACCTCGGCTTTCGCCGCCCCGCGGCCCGGTGCGAACGTCGCTCGTGCCGCATCGTTCATGCTGTTCGCGCAGGTCGAGCCCGGGCACGCCTGCCCGGTGTCGATGACGCATTCCGTCCTGCCGGTCGTCGCCGCGCAGCCGGAACTGGCCGCGCAATGGATGCCGCGACTCCTGTCGACCCGATACGACTCCACCCTGTCCCCCGGAAAGCCGGGCGCGTTGTTCGGCATGGCCATGACCGAGAAGCAGGGCGGTTCGGACGTGCGCTCGAACACGACCGTCGCCGCGCCGCTCGGGGGCGGACGCTACGCGTTGACGGGGCACAAGTGGTTCTGCTCCGCGCCGATGTCGGACGCCTTCCTCGTCCTCGCTCAGGCGCCGGGCGGCCTCTCCTGCTTCCTGCTCCCGCGCCTGCGCGAAGACGGAACGCGCAACGAGATCCGGATCATGCGCCTGAAGGACAAGCTCGGCAACGTCTCCAACGCGTCGAGCGAGGTGGAGTACGAAGGCGCCGTCGCCCACCTCGTCGGGGAGGAGGGGCGCGGTGTGCGCACGATCATCGAGATGGTCACCCACACCCGGCTGGACTGCATCCTGGGCTCGCTGGCAGGCATGCGTCAGGCGACCGCCGAAGCAGCCTGGCACGTGCGTCATCGCTCTGCATTCGGTCGTACGCTGATCGACCAGCCGGCGATGACCGCCGTGCTCGCCGACCTGCAGCTCGAGACCGAGGGGGCCACAGCTGCGGCGCTCAGACTCGCGCGCGCCTACGACGCCGATGCCGACGAGCAGGAGACCGCTTTTCGTCGTCTCGGCACCGCGGTCATGAAGTACTGGGTCTGCAAGCGCGGACCCGCGCATGCGGCCGAAGCGCTCGAATGCCTCGGCGGCAACGGGATCACCGAAGACTTCCCGCTCGCCCAGCGCTACCGCGAGCAGCCGGTCATGGCAGTGTGGGAGGGGTCGGGCAACGTCATCGCCCTCGACGTCTTGCGTGCGCTGGCCCGCGAGCCGCAATCCTTCGAGGCGTTCGACGCCGAGGTGTCGCTCGCCGCCGGGCAGGATCCCCGACTCGACGCGCACATCGCCCGCACGCGGGATCGCGTTCGCCGCATCACGGAGGATCCTGCGGCCGAGGCGCGGGCACGGAGGCTGGTCGCCGACCTGGCGCTGTCGTTGGAGGCGTCGCTTCTGATCCGTACCGCCCCTTCCGCCGTCGCGGAGGGGTTCCTCGCGGCGCGTCTCGGCGAGGGGATGGGGCGACTGTTCGGCGAACTCCCCGAAGGCGTCGAGGCCGCCGCCATCGCCGCCCGGGCGTGACGATCTCCGTGTCGCGTCAGATCTTGCGGCTGCGCGGCATGAGCCGCACGGGTGGCAGCGGCGGAGCGGGGATGCGCACGTCGTGTCCGACGACGACACCGAAGCGGTCGGATGCCGCTTCCCAGGCCTCGCGCGCGTCGACGATCTCGTCGTGCGAGCGGCCGGCGAAGTTCCACCACATCACGATGTCGGCCTCGAAGGGCTCGCCGCCGAGGAGGAACAGCAGTGCCCCCTCGCCGCTCGACACCTCGACGCTCTCGCGGGAGTCGCCGAGGTAGAGCAGGCCGTTGCGGTCGAGAGGATGCTCGGCCACGACCGCATCGCCCTCGACGAGCATCAGCGCGTGCTCCCAGTCGGCCCGCAGGGGGAGACGCACGCGGCAGCCGGGGGAGAGGACGATCTCCGCGCCCACGATCGGCGTGTGGACGGTGGCGGGCGAGCGCACGCCGGCGAAGTCACCGAGCACGACGGTGGCTTCGGCTGCTGCCCCCTCGTCGGCAGGGAGTGTGAGCGCGGGCAGTTCGGTGTGCCGCTCGAAGCCGGGGGAACCGTGGCGGGCGGATTCGGGCAGCACCACCCAGAGCTGCAGTGCGTCGAGCGGCACGGGATCGTCGCCGATCGAGTACTCCGAATGCGAGATGCCGTTCCCGGCCGTCATCAGGTTCAGCTGCCCGCGCCGCAGGTCCGCATCGCTGCCCAGTGAGTCGCGGTGGCGGATCTCCCCGACGAGCGGCCAGGTCACGGTCTGCAGTCCGATGTGCGGATGCGGCTCGACCCGCATCTTCGTATCGGCGGGACCGAACCGGTCGAGGAAGCACCAGGCGCCGATCGTGGGCAGGTTCCGGTGCGGCAGGGCTCGCAGCACGTTCATCCCGCGCACACCGCCGAGCGGAACCTCCCGCGGCTCCAGGATCAGGCGGTGCTGCCCGATCATTCCGCCCGCCCGGTCGGGTCCTCGCCCGCGGATCCGGCGCGACCTTCGGGAGCCTTCGGCCAGCGGATCTCGGCACCGGGGATCTCATGCGTCTCGAGGTACTTCGCGATGTACGGGCACAGCGGCACGATCGCCTCGCCGCGCCCGGCTGCATCCGTCAGCGCGTCGGAGGCCAGCTTCCCGGCCAATCCCTGTCCCTGGAACGCCGGGTCGATCTCGGTGTGGAGGAAGCGGATGGAGCCGGCACGGAGGTCGAAGGCCGCGAAGCCCGCGAGCACGTCGCCCGAGTGGAGTTCGTAGCGCGATTCGCCCTCGTTGCGGGTCACGGTGATGTCGGTCATCGGAGCTCCTTCGAACGGGTTGCCTCCAACCTACGCCCCTGTGGAGAGGGGGGCTCCCGCGTCGGCGGGGGTGGTTACGCTGGAGGAATGCCGCAGACTCCCCGTGACCCGTACGCGGACCTGCCGTACGCCGACGAGCCCTACGACGATGGCTGGGAGCCGTCCGCCCCGCCGGAGCCGATGGATTGGGAGCCACAGGGAGCAGGATACGAGCCGCCCCTCGACTGGGGGTCCGGGCCCGTCACACCGGGCGCATCGCCGGCCTCGACCCCCGCGTCGGTTGCACGGCGGGCGACCCCGAGCCGGTTCGCGACCGCGCTCGACGCGCTGCACACGGTCTTCGGCTACGACGAGTTCCGTGGCGACCAGGCCGAGATCGTCGAGCAGGTCATCGCGGGCGGCGACGCCGTGGTCCTCATGCCGACCGGTGGGGGCAAGAGCATCACGTACCAGGTGCCGGCACTCGTGCGCGAGGGCACGGGGCTCGTGGTCAGCCCGCTCATCGCGCTCATGCACGACCAGGTCGATGCGCTCCGGGCCAACGGCGTCAACGCCGCGTACCTCAACTCGACGCAGGCGATCGACGAGCGTCGAGAGGTCGAGCGGGCCTATGTCGCCGGTGAGCTCGACCTCCTCTACGTCGCCCCCGAGCGGCTCTCCCACGCTCAGACCACGGCGCTGCTGCAACGCGGGACGCTGAGCGTGATCGCGATCGACGAGGCCCACTGCGTGTCTCAGTGGGGTCATGACTTCCGGCCCGACTACCTCGCGCTGGGTGACCTCGGCGAGCGGTTCCCCGGGGTCCCTCGCATGGCTCTCACCGCGACGGCGACCGCGGCCACGCACAAGGAGATCACCGAGCGTCTGCGTCTCGACGGTCGGGACGGACGAGAGGCCGCCACGCATTTCGTCGCGAGCTTCGATCGCCCCAACATCCAATACCGGATCGTGCCCAAGGTCGACCCCCGTAAGCAGCTGGTCGCCTTCATCCGGTCGCAACCGGAAGGTGCGGCGGGTATCGTCTACGCCCTCAGCCGCAAGTCGGTCGAGCAGACGGCGACCTCCCTCGCCGCTCAGGGGATCGACGCGCTCCCGTATCACGCGGGCCTTCCCGCGGAGGTGCGTGCAGCCCATCAGGCCCGCTTCCTCCGGGAAGACGGCGTGGTCATGGTCGCGACCATCGCGTTCGGCATGGGGATCGACAAGCCCGATGTGCGTTTCGTCGCGCACATCGACCTGCCGAAGTCCGTGGAGGGGTACTACCAGGAGACCGGTCGTGCCGGCCGTGACGGCGAGCCGGCGGTGGCGTGGATGGCGTACGGACTCGGCGACGTGGTGCAGCAGCGCCGCCTCATCGATCAGAGCCCCGGCGACCGCACGTTCAAGATGCGGATGGGGCAGCACCTCGACGCCATGCTCGCGCTCTGCGAGACCGTGGAGTGCCGTCGGCAGAACCTGCTGGGCTATTTCGGTCAGCAGTCGCAGCCCTGCGGCAACTGCGACACGTGCCTCGACGACACCGAGACGTTCGACGGGCTCGTTCCGGCGCAGAAGCTGCTGTCGACCATCGTGCGACTCCAGCGCGAGCGCAACCAGGCGTTCGGCGCCGGACACCTGATCGACATCCTCCGCGGCGCCTCGACCGAGCGCATCCGGCAGCAGGGTCACGACAAGCTCGCGACCTACGGAATCGGTCACGACCTGTCCGATCAGGACTGGCGCAGCGTGGTCCGGCAACTCCTGGCCCGCGGCATCCTCGTGGCCCAAGGCGACTACGGCACGCTGGCCCCCGGCGAGCAGGCGGCCGGGGTGCTGCGCGGAGAGACCGCCGTGCCTCTGCGCAAGGACACCATCGGCCGTCCCGTCTCGTCCGGCCGTGCCCGCAAGGCGAGTGCCGCGGATGCGCTGGACGCCGGGGATCGCGGGCTCTTCGAGTCGCTGCGCGCCTGGCGCGCCGAGACCGCACGAGAGCAGGGTGTTCCTGCGTACATCGTCTTCGGCGATGCCACCCTGCGTGCTCTCGCCGAGCATCGTCCGGCGTCGCTCGCAGACCTCGACGGCATCACCGGCATCGGCGCGAAGAAGCGCGAGGCCTACGGCGAGAGCGTGCTCGCGGTCATCGCCGCGGCCTGAGCACCTCGCTGTCCGTCGGCTCCGGATCAGCGGGTGAGAGTTCGCGCATCTTGAACACTTTCCCATATGGGTATATGTTTGGCGCATGGCACGAGCAGCGACGACTTCGGATGTCTTCAACGCGATCGCCGAGCCGCGGCGCCGCGACATCCTGGCGCTGTTGCGCACCGGCGAGCGGCCCGTCACCGAGCTGTCCGAAGCACTCGGGATGACCCAGCCGGGAGCGTCCAAGCATCTGCGCGTGCTTCGCGAGGTCGGTCTCGTGCAGGATCGCCGGGACGGCAAGCAGCGCGTGTACGGCCTCGACGCCCGCGGGCTGAGGGCCGTCCACGAATGGACCGGCGGATTCGAGCAGTTCTGGAGCGAGAGCTTCGACCGGCTCGACGCCTACGCGCAGGAACTCGCACAGGAGAGGCGACAGGAGTAAGAGATGGAAACGACGACGGATCGCGAGATCGTGATCTCCCGAGTGATCGACGCGCCGCGAGAGCTGGTGTTCGAAGCGTTCACCGAGGTGCGGCACTTGTCGAGGTGGTGGGGGCCGTCCGGATTCACCACCACGACCTCCTCGTTCGACTTCCAGGTCGGGGGTGCATGGGAGTTCGTGATGCACGGGCCGGACGGCACCGACTACCCCGAGTGGATCACGTGGACCGAGATCCTCGCGCCGGAGCGGATCGCGATGCTCCACGGTGAGTACCGCGACGACCCGGACGCTTTCGAGTCGGTGCTGACCTTCGGGGCCGAGGGTGAGAGGACCCGTATCGACATGCGTACGGTGTTCCCGACCGTGGAGCTGCGGGACGAGGCGGTCGAGAAGTACGGCGCGATCGAGGGAGGCCGGCAGACTCTGGCCAACCTGGCGACGTTCGTCGAAGAGTGGGTGGGCGAGGTCGTGCGCTGATGGCCGGTGTCGTGTTCTTCAGCGTTTCGATGTCGCTCGACGGCTTCATCGCCCCCGAGTCTCCTGACGAGCTGATGGGGCAGCAGTGGATGGAACTGCAGAAGTGGGTGTTCCGGCAGCGCTTCTTCCGGGAGAACCTCCAGCTCGGCGAGGGCGGCGAGGAAGGACGCGACAACGACATCGTGCGCGAGACGTTCGAGCGCACCGGCGCGAGCGTCATGGGCAAGCGGATGTTCGATGCGGGAGAGCACGCCTGGCCGGAGGATCCGCCGTTCCACGCTCCCGTGTTCGTCGTCACCCATGAGCGGCGGGGGCCGTGGGAGCGGCAGGGCGGTACCACGTTCCACTTCGTCGACGACGGCATCGAGTCCGCACTCGATCGGGCTCGTGCCGCGGCGGGGGATCGGGACGTGCGCATCGCGGGCGGCGCGGAGACGATCGTGCAGTACCTCGACGCGGGGCTGGTGGACGAGTTCCACATCGCGCTCTCCCCGGTGCTGTTCGGGAGGGGCGTGCGCCTCTTCGGCGGGGTGGACGCCGGGCGCGTGGCGCTGGACTTGGTGTCTGCGGAGCCCTCTCCGCAGACCACGCATCTTCGATACGCCGTGCGTCGGCGCTGAAGCAGCGGGGCTCAGCGCGCGGGCAGCACGTCGGCGAGGTGGGCTCGCAGCTGTTCGGCGATGTCGACCGCACTCCGGTCGTAGAGCCACTGATACTGCAGGCCGTCCCACATCGCGATGAGCCAGGTGGCCTCGTGTGCGGGGTCGCGGTGTGCCGGGAGGTCGCCGTCTTCCTGAGCCATGCGGAAGAGCTCGGTGAAGTGGTCCAGGGCGTTCGTGAACCGCGAGGCGAAGTAGTCGTGTGCCGGATGGGTCGCGGGGACGGCTTCGCAGGACAGGACCGCGTACACCTCGATCAGGCCGGGTTCGTTGCGTGCGTTGACCCTCGCGCCGTCCGGGATGCCTCGCAGCAGCGCGCCGGCCGAAACGACTTCGGAGAGTTCCGTGGTCGCGCTGATCGCCTTGTCGCGTTCGGCGAGGACGGCGCTGAGGAGCAGCTCTTTCGAGGGGTAGTGGTGCAGCAGCGTCGATTTGGAGACGCCGACGGCGGTGGCGATGTCCTGCAGGCTGGTGTCGCCGTAGCCGTCGCGCGAGAACAGGCGCATCGCGTCGGCGACGATCTGCGCCCGGCGGCGGCGGCCGACCGCGTATCCCGGGTCGGCGTTCGCCAGCGTGCCGGTGCGGAGTTCGGGGAGGGTGCGGGAAGTTCCGGTGCCGGACCCGGGCGCGTCGTCGGGGTCGCGCCAGCCGACCGGCAAGGCCCACAGGTTCTCCCGCTCCTCGAGCTCCTCGACCACGTCGACCCGGTCGGGCAGGTACTGCGAGAGCAGCTGCAAGCCGTCCCAGCCGGCGGTGTGCCGCACGATCTCACCGTCGACATCGCGGTCGGCGGCGACCACGCCGAGGTGCTTGGCGTCCTCCAGGACGTCGACGCTGAGTTCGCGCAACCGCGCATAGCGCTCCCGCATCCGCTCGTGCGCCGGGTGCCCAGGCGATGATGCCTCGCCGGTGAGCGCGGCGAAGAGCTCGAGGTATCCCTCGGTGTGGGCGTTCCGCTCGGCGAGTCGGGTGAAGACGAGGTCGCCGGGTTCGGATGCGGCGGCGATCTCCGCGAAGACCGTCTCGTTGTCGGCCTCGAGTGCGCCGACGACCTCGGCGAGCAGGTCGTCCTTCGAGCCGAAGTGCCCGAGCAGCCCGGGGTGGCTGACCGATGCGGCGGCGGCGATGTCGCGCAGGGAGGTCGACCGATAGCCGCGGGAGATGAACAGATCGTGGGCGGCAGCGAGAATGCGCTCCCGTGTGGCGGCGGCACGGGCGTGCCGCGAGCCCGTCGGTGCGGTCGTGGTCATCGCATCCTCCTCTCCGCTCTCTATCCTCGCTCATTACCACTCGGTCGGTATTCACTTACCAATCGGTCTGGATTCGTGTATCTTCTTCGGAGAGCCGCATCGCCCGAAGACGTGCGGAGATTCGAAAGGACTGTCATGACAGAGTTGTCATCCGCCGCGAACGCGGCTGCGGTCGGCACCACCGGGTTCAAAGCGCCCGGAACGACGCCGTCGAAGACGCCGCGCGGCTACGCGCCCGGCCTCGCCGCCGTGAACTTCGGCGTGTACCTCGCGCTTCTCACGCCGGTCATGGTGTCGATGGCGTTCAAGATCCAGCACATCGATCCGGTCAGCACGGAGGCGAGCCTGGGGCTGGTGATGAGCATCGGCGCAGCGTTCGCGCTCGTGGCGAACCCGCTGGTGGGTCGGCTCTCCGACCGGACCACTTCGCGTTGGGGCATGCGTCGCCCGTGGATCCTCGGTGGCGCGATCGTCGGCCTCGGCGGATTCCTGATCATCGGCGTCGCCACCTCCGTGTGGATGGTCCTGCTCGCCTGGTGCCTCGTGCAGGCGTCGATGAACGCGGTGCTCGCCGCAGCCAACGCCACCTTGCCCGACCAGGTGCCCGTCTCGAGCCGCGGCAAGGTGTCCGGCATCATCGGTATCACCACCCCCATCGGCATCCTCGCCGGGAGCTTCATCGTCAACTTCCTCCCCGGTGACTTCGAACGCTTCGTCGTGCCCGCTGTGATCGCGCTGATCCTGGTGATCGTGTTCGTCCTCGTCCTCCAGGACCGTCGACTCACAGAGAAGCCGGCGGAGCGCTTCACGGTCGGCACCTTCTTCGGTTCCTTCGTCTTCAATCCGCGCAAGCACCCGGACTTCGGCTGGACGTGGCTGACCAAGTTCTTCGTGATGTTCGGCTACGCGGGCATCGCCACCTACCTTCCGCTGTACCTGATCACCAAGTTCGGCCTCGACGAGCAGGGCGCGGTCGGAACGATCCTCTTGGCCAACCTCGCCTCGATGGCGGCGATGGCGATCTCCTCGCCGCTCGGTGGCTTCCTCTCCGACAAGATCGGCAAGCGGCGTCCGTTCGTCGCGGTCGCCGGTGTGATCATGGTGGTCGGTCTCGTCATCCTGGCCGTTGCTCCGGACGTCACCACGGTCGTCGTCGCGCAGGCGATCATCGGGCTCGGTGCGGGCTCGTTCCTCTCGGTCGACCTCGCCCTCGCCACCGAGGTGCTGCCCAACCCCGCCGACACCGCCAAGGACCTCGGGGTGCTCAACATCGCCAACGCGCTGCCGCAGTCGATCGCGCCGGCCATCGCCCCGGCCATCATCGCGCTCGGCGCCGCCACGCCGCTCGGCGGCTACACGGCCTGGTATCTGTTCGGTGCGCTCGTCGCGCTGGCCGGTGCCCTCCTCGTCTACCGCATCAAGGGAGTCAAGTGACCATGACCGATACCGCCACCACCGTCCGTCCCTGGCTCGATGCCGCTCTCCCGGTCGACGAGCGCGTGCAGCTGCTGCTGGATGCCATGTCGATCGAGGAGAAGGCCGGCCTCCTCTTCCACACGATGATCGCGATCGGCGATCTCGAGGAATCCGACCCCACGTTCGCGACGCCCTCGGCCCGTGAGTTCCTCGAGGGCAAGCGGATGACCCACTTCAACCTGCTGGGGGCCGCACCGACCGGCCGCGAGATCGCGGCCTGGCACAACTCCCTGCAGCGTCTCGCGGCATCCACGGGTCTCGGCATCCCGGTCACTCTGTCGACCGACCCCCGCCACTCGTTCAGTGAGAACCCCGGGGCGTCGATCCTCGCAGGTCCCTTCTCCCAGTGGCCCGAGACGCTAGGGCTCGCCGCGACGCGGGATGAGGCGCTCGTGGAGCGATTCGCCGACATCGCCCGACAGGAGTACACCGCGGTCGGCCTCCGCGTGGCGCTGCACCCTCAGGTCGACCTCGCGACCGAACCGCGCTGGGCCCGGCAGACCGCGACCTTCGGAGAGGATGCGGAACTCTCCGGCAGGCTCGGGGCCGCGTACATCCGCGGCTTCCAGGGCGCCTCGTTCGGACCCGGATCCGTGTCGACCATGACGAAGCACTTCCCGGGCGGCGGTCCGCAGAAGGACGGCGAGGACCCGCACTTCTCCTACGGGCGCGAGCAGGTGTACCCCGGCGGAGAGTTCGAGCTGCACCTGAAGCCCTTCGAGGATGCGCTCGCCGCCGGCACGCGCCAGATGATGCCGTACTACGGCATGCCCGTCGGCACTGAGTATGAAGAGGTCGGCTTCGGCTTCAACAAGTCGGTCATCACCGGGTTGCTGCGGGAGCGCTACGGGTTCGACGGGGTGGTCTGCACCGACTGGGGGCTGATCAGCGACTCCGAGATCTTCGGACAGCCCTTCTCCGCCCGCGCCTGGGGAGTCGAACACCTCACGCCTCGCGAGCGCATGAAGAAGGTGCTGGATGCCGGTGCCGACCAGTTCGGCGGCGAGGCGCACCCGGAGCTGCTGCTCGAGCTCGTCGCCGACGGCGAGATCACGGAAGAGCGACTCGACGTCTCGGCGCGGCGGATCCTGCGGGAGAAGTTCGAGCTCGGTCTCTTCGAGAACCCCTTCGTGGATGAGGACGCCGCCGACGAGATCGTCGGACGCGCGGACTTCCGCGCCGCGGGGGAGGACGCGCAACGCGCCTCGATCACCGTCCTGTCCAACGACGGTGCGCTGCCGTTCGCGAGCGGAACGAAGCTCTACCTCGAGGGCATCGATGCGGACGTGGCGGCCGCCTTCGGCGAGGTCGTCGACACTCCTGCCGAGGCCGACCTCGCGATCATCCGCCTGCAGGCGCCGTTCGAAGAGCGCGCGACGATGTTCGAGAACTTCTTCCACGCGGGATCCCTGGAGTTCCCCGCCGAGCTCGTCGCCCACGTCCGTGAGGTCGCACACGCGGTCCCGACCGTCGTCGACGTGCTGGCCGACCGGCCGCCGATCCTGACCCCCATCGCCGAGGTGGCTGCTGCGGTGACCGTCAACTGGGGCGCGTCCGGCGCCGCACTGCTCGACGTGCTGAGCGGTGCGGTCGAGGCGCAGGGCAGACTGCCGTTCGATCTGCCGCGCTCGATGGCCGCTGTCGAAGCCTCCCGCCCCGATGTGCCGTTCGACACCGCGGATCCCCTCTTCCGCTTCGGCCACGGTCTCTCGCTGTAGTCGCTCTCGAGCCGTCCTCCCGCCGGCGACCCTCTCGGAGTCGTGGGCAGGAGGGCGGCTCGGCCGTTCCTGTCGCGAGGCGACAAGCGGCGGCGGGGGCGTCCCGGCAACGCGTTGGAGGATGCTTACAGAGGAGTTCCTCGACGTTTGTCGCAGACCTACCATGGTGTTCTCCCTACTTTCCTGGAGGAACCCCATGGTCGACGCTGCCGTCCGTCCTTCGACGACACCCGATGAATCACACGAGATCGCGGCCCCGCCGCAGATCGACGTCGCCCGAGTGAACGATGCCCTGATGGGCACGTGGGGTGACGTCCGCCGCCAGGCGCGCGAGATGATCAAGGATTCGGCGTTCTGGCGCAAGGACGAGCTCGGCAAGGACGAGCACCGCGAGCGCGTGCTCAGCCAGCTGCACCTGCTGGTCGAGAACAAGGCGGTGCACCGTGCGTTCCCCAAGTCGCTCGGCGGTGAGGAGAACAACGGCGCCAACATCGCCGGCTTCGAGGAGCTCGTGGTCGCCGACCCGAGTCTGCAGATCAAGTCCGGTGTGCAGTGGGGTCTCTTCGGCTCCGCGATCCTCCAGTTGGGGACGAAGGAGCACCACGAGAAGTGGCTCCCCGGCGTGATGGACCTGTCGATCCCCGGTGCCTTCGCGATGACGGAGATCGGACACGGCTCAGACGTCGCCGCCGTCGGCACGACCGCGACGTACGACCCGGAGACCGAGGAGTTCGTCATCAACACCCCCTTCCGGGGCGCGACGAAGGAGTACCTGGGCAACGCCGCACTGCATGGCGTCGCGGCGACCGTGTTCGCTCAGCTCATCACGAACGGCGTCACCCACGGTGTGCACTGCTTCTACGTGCCGCTGCGCGGGGAGGACGGCAACGATCTCCCCGGTATCGGTCGCGAGGACGACGGGCTCAAGGGGGGACTCAACGGCATCGACAACGGACGACTGTCGTTCGACCACGTGCGCGTCCCGCGCACCAACCTCCTGAACCGCTATGGCGACGTCGCCGCCGACGGGACGTACTCCAGCGCGATCGACAGTCCCGGCCGCCGCTTCTTCACGATGCTCGGCACGCTCGTCCAAGGGCGCGTGTCCCTCGACGGCGCGGCCTCCTGGGCATCGGCGCTCGGCCTGCACATCGCGATCACCTACGCCACGCAGCGTCGTCAGTTCGACGGAGCAGACGGCCAGGAAGTCGTGCTGATGGACTACGGCAAGCACCAGCGCCGTCTGCTCCCGCGCCTGGCGACCACCTACGCGCAGATCTTCGCGCACGACGAGTTCCTGCAGAAGTTCGACGGCGTGTTCTCCGGCCGCACCGACACCCCGGCCGACCGGGAGGACCTCGAGACGCTCGCGGCCGCCCTCAAGCCGCTCTCCACCTGGCATGCGCTCGACACCTTGCAGGAGGCCCGCGAAGCCACCGGTGGGGCCGGCTTCATGTTCGAGAACCGTCTGGTCGGCCTTCGCCAGGACCTCGACATCTACGTCACGTTCGAGGGCGACAACAACGTCCTCCTGCAGCTGGTCGGCAAGCGCCTGCTCACCGATTACGCCAAGCAGTTCCAGGGCAAGGACGCGGCGGCGCTGGCCAAGTTCGCCGTCGGAATGACCGCGGGCAAGGTGTTCCACGGCGCGGGGCTCCGTCAGCTCGGACAGGCCGTCTCCGACTTCGGTCAGGTGAGTCGCTCGGTCGAGCGGGGGCTGCGCGAGGAGCAGCAGCACGACCTGCTCGCCGGGCGCGTGCAGCAGATGGTCGCCGACATCGCGGCTCGGCTGCGTCCGGGGGCGAAGGACAAGGTGCTCGGCGCGCGTCTGTTCAACGAGAACCAGGCGGAACTCATCGAAGCCGCTCGTGCGCACGGAGAGCTGTTGCAGTGGGAGGCGTTCACCGACGCCGTGCATCAGATGGACGACCCCGACACGAAGAAGGTCCTCACGTGGCTGCGTGACCTCTTCGGGCTGCAGCTCATCGAGAAGCACCTCGCCTGGCACCTGATCAACGGACGCTTGTCGACCCAGCGCGCAGCGGCCGTGTCGAGCTACATCGACCGTCTGTGCGCGCGGCTGCGCCCGTACGCCCTCGACCTGATCAACGCGTTCGGCTATGAGCCGGAGCATGTGCGTGCACCGATCGCGAGCGGCATCGAGAAGCAGCGTCAGGACGAGGCGCGTGCGTACTACGCCGACCTCGCGGCGACCGGGCAGGCTCCGATCCAGGAGAAGGCCCTGAAGAAGAAGCACTGACCCCGCTCGCCCCCGCCCCCCCCCCTCTCCTCGTCGAGGCCCCCTCTCCGTGTCGAGACCCCCTCTGAGACACGCGAGTGAGAGGGGGTGTCGACGGTGGGCGGGGGCGTCGGCGTTTGGTCGGGTCGACGGTGGATAGGTGCGTGTGCGGTGGGCGGTCCACTCGCCTCGTCAGGCCTCTTGCCGTCGAGACCCCCTCTCCGTGTCGGGATCCCCTCTGAGACACGCGAGTGAGAGGGGGTGTCGACGGTGGGCGGGGGCGTCGGCGTTTGGTCGGGTCGACGGTGGATAGGTGTGTGTGCGGTGAACGGTCCGCTCGCCTCGTCAGGCCTCTTGCTGTCGAGGCCCCCTCTCCGTGTCGAGGCCCCCTCCGAGACACGCGAGTGAGAGGGGGTGCCGACGGTGAGAGGGGGTGTCGACGGTGGGTGGGGTGCCGACGGAAACGGGGACGGAAACGGGGACGGAAACGGAGACGGGGACGGAGACGCGGAAGCGGGGACCGGGGCGGCGCGCGGCAGGCGGCAGGCGGCGGGCGGCAGACGGCACGCGGCAGGCGGCAGGCGGCAGGCGCCCGTGGCGGTGTCGGTCTTGGCGGATAGCCTGAGCGGATGAGCTCTCTCCTCACCGGACCCGACGCCCGTGACCGCTGCGCCTGGGTGGGTGACGACGCCGAGTACCGCCGCTACCACGACGAGGAGTGGGGCACGCCCCTACACGGCGACCGCGCGCTGTTCGAGAAGATGGCGCTCGAGGGCTTCCAGGCCGGACTGTCGTGGATCACGATCCTGCGCAAGCGGCCGCGGTTCCGTGAGGTCTTCGCGGGCTTCGAGCCCGAGATCGTCGCGGAGTTCGGCGAAGACGACGTCGAGCGCCTGATGGGAGACGCCGGAATCATCCGGAATCGCGCGAAGATCGAGGCGACCATCGGCAACGCCCAGCTGGTCCGCTCGATGGGAACGGGCGAGCTCGACGAGCTGATGTGGTCGTTCGCGCCGCCGGCATCCGGTACTCGCCCGGCGTCGTTCAGCGACGTCCCCGCTGTCACGCCGGAGTCGACGGCGCTGAGCAAGGAGCTGCGACGACGAGGCTTCCGTTTCGTCGGTCCGACGACGATGTATGCGCTGATGCAGTCGGCGGGCATGGTCGACGACCACATCGCGGGATGCTGGCGCGCCTGATCATCGGAACCGCGAGGTTCAGCGTTCGCCGGTCTCCCGCGTGAGTGCGGAGCGCGCGTCGGAGGTGTTCTCGACCGCGAAACTGGCCATCGTCGGCAGGTAGCGGTCATCGGCGACCTCGACGAGGGAGCCGTCCTCGGCCCACGCCGTTCGCCGCACCCGCAGCAGCGGAGTCGACACCGAGACCGCGAGCGCCACGGCATCGAGGTCATCCGCGGGGACGGCGTCGAAGACATGGCGTGCGCGGACGGGTGCGCATCCGTGCTCCTGCATCGTCTGGTAGATGCTCCCCGTATCGAGGTCGGCCGCCAACAGCAGCTTCCCGACGGCGAACGGGAATGCCGACCTCTCGAGCATCGCCGGCTCGTCGTCCAGCAGCCGCAACCGCACGATCTCCACGATCGCCGCCCCCGGTTCCACGCCGAGATCGTCGGCGACGGTTTCCGATGCCGGACGCCGGGCGGCCTCGATGACCCGCTGTCCGGGGCGGCGGCCGATCGACCGTGCCCAGTCGGTGAACGAGACGAACGATTGGAAGGACTGCGTCGGCACGAGTCGCCGTACGCGCGGCGGTGCGCCCCGTCCGCCGTCGACGGCGCCCTCTGCGCGCAGGGTCGCCAGCGCCTGCCTGATCGGCCCCCGCGAGGTGCCGAACTCGGCGATCAGGGAGTGCTCGCTCGGCACCCGTTCGCCCTCGGGCCACTCACCGCTCCTGATGCGATCGCGCATCTGTTCGTACAGCTGCTCGTGCAGCGGTCTGCGCATTCGTGTCCTCGCTCCCGTTGTCATGACTTCTCGCTCCTCGACGCTGCCAGCCAGGGCCACTCTGCCTCATGTCGGTGAACACTTCGAGAATACTGCGGCAAAAAGTTGTCATGACTACTTTCGCTCCGCATGCTCGGAAGAGACCCGGAGATTCTCCACCCTGCCTCGGCCGAGATGTGCGGTCGACCAACTCCAAGGAAGAGACATGAGAACCAGACGCGGAATCGGTGCCCTTGCGGTGACGTGCGCCCTCACCCTGCTCGGCGGGACCGCGGCGACGCCCGCGCTCGCCGCGGCCCCGCCGCTCGACGAAGGCTTCACCGATGCCACTGCGACGCAGCCGCCGGCGGGATGGTCGGTCGACAACACCAATGTCGACGGCATGCGCACCGAGTGGCAGGGCTGGTCGTTCCACACGCCGGCCGAGGTCGTGTCGGCGTGGGGGAACAGCGGAGACCGTGGTTCCTTCTCCCGCGCGGAGGGGATCACCGCGGTCGTGCACTCCGACGCGAACCGGCCGACGCAGGGGCGCTTCAGCTCGGTGCTGTGGGCTCCCGAGGTCGACCTCCAGAGCGGCGACGGTGCGGTGCGGGTGGTCTTCGACAGCCACTACAAGCAGGGACAGGCACCGCAGACCGCTCAGCTGGTGGCTCGGTTCGACGACGAAGCGCCCGTCGTGGTCGAGTCGTTCGCGCGGAACCGGCTCGACGAGCAGGTGGATGTCTCGATCCCGGTGCCGGCGGGAGTCGACGCCGTCACGGTGGGCTGGTCGTATGCCGAGAGCAGCAACAACTGGTTCTGGATGATCGACGACGTGCAGATCAGCGAGGCGCCCCCGGCCGATTCGACACCGCGAATCCTCTCCGCGTCCAAGCCCGTCGCGACGGCGGGTGCGACGGTGCCGGTCACGATCGGCGGCCTCCGCCCCGGCCAGCAGCTGACCGCGACGTGGGGGGACTCCGCCACTCCGATCCCGGGTATCCCCGTGGCCGACGCCGCCGGGGAGACCTCGTTCTCCGTCACCCTGCCCGAAGACCTCACCCCCGGCTACGTGGCGCTGTCGCTCGGAGGCGCCGGCATCGTCTCGACGTCGCTCGAGATCACGGTGCTCGCGGCAGGCGATCCGGACTCGGCGACCACCGAACCGCTGCTCTGGTTCGACGGCTTCGAGAAGGACACCTGGACCACGACGGGTGCGTGGTCGCTGTCGACTCTCGACAGCGTGGTCGGGCAGTACGGAACCGACCGCCGACACGCGTTCACCCGGGCCTCGGGACGGATCGCGGTGGCGGAAGCGACGGAGGGGGCGTTCTCGGGCACCCTGACATCGGCACCGATCGCCGTCACGGCGGGGGACACGCTCGAGGTGCGCCTCGACAGTCACTACCGCAAGCGCGGTGGGGGACAGCAGGGATCGGTGACGGCCCTCTTCGACGACGGGACCGAGGCCGTGCTGCGCGAGCTCTCCGATGCGGATGAGGAGTCCGCGCGACTCCGTCTGCCGGTCGCGGTGCCCGCGGGCGCGTCGTCGATGAGCATTCGATTCGGGTTCGAGGCCGCGAGCGCCGCGGGGTCGTGGATGCTCGACGACGTGCAGGTGCTGCGCCCGCTCGCCCCGCTCGCCGAGGGGGTCGAGGCGGACGCGGTCGTCGACATCTTCAGCGACGTGCAGGGAGCGACGACCCGGCTGAGCCAGAACGTGCTTCCCGGCTTCCGTGCGATGCCGCAGGCGGCGGATGTGCTGGTGTCGAACGGCGATCTCGTCAGCACGGGGTCGACCGCCAACTACACCTCCTATCTGTCGGCGCTCGCCGCGGGGGGCGGGGCGACTACGGCACGGTCGTCTCGACGATCGGCAACCACGAGTACTACGGCAGTGAGGGATCGGCGGTGTATCAGAAGCGCTTCCTCGACTCCACCGGTATGCGTGAGATCGGCGGGCAGGGCGGACTGTGGGGAGAGGTCCTCGTCGACGGGCAGCTTCCCCTGATCTGGATCGGGAGCGAGTTCTACGACTACGCGGCGAAGACCGGCTCGGGCCCGTTCATCGACTTCAGCCAGGAGCAGTTCACCTGGCTGCGCGACCGGCTCGCGCACTGGCGTGCCCAGGACAGGCCGGTGCTGCTGTTCTCGCACCACCTGCTGCCCTACTCGGTCTCGGGGTCGTACGCGCGGTTCTACAAGAACGACTACGGCCAGGAAGAGGCTCGCTTCGCCGCGCTCCTCGCGCAGAACCCGAACGTCATCATGTTCAACGGCCACACGCACTGGTCGCCGACGCTGAATGACTGGAGCGCCGAGCTGCGGACGGATCCGAGCCTCGCCCATGCCCCGACGGTCGTGAACACCGGAGCGGTGACCACGATGTACGGGCCGAGCGGCGACTGGGAGGAGAAGGCCGTCGGCGGTGCCGATCCGGTCGGACTGCGCGCCGCGCTGTACGACGACCGCGTACGGGTCACGGTGTACTCCTTCTCCTCCACCGGCGCGACGGACATCAAGCACGTCGACGTCCCGCGGCCGACGGCGGCTCCGGTCGATCCCGTCGATCCCGTCGATCCGGTCGATCCCACCCTGGAACTGAGCACGCAGAACGTCGCAGCGGGCGGCCGGGTCACGATCGCGGCCACCGGATTCCCTGCCGACACCGAGGTCGAGATCGAGCTGCGCTCCACACCGGTGCGGGTGGGCGCGGCGACCGCCGACGCCGACGGGGCGTTCCGCACGGTCGTCACGATCCCTTCGACGACGCCGGCCGGTGCTCACGCGCTGGCGGCGATCCTGCCAGACGGGACCGAGGTGACCGCCCCGCTCACCGTCACGGGCGCGGGTGAGGGACCGGGCGGCGTCGCGCCGGGCTCGGGTAGCGGGGCGGATGCACCGTCGACCGGCGGGGGGCTGGCGGCCACCGGCGGTGAGCCCGGCTGGTTCCTCCTCGGCGGCAGCCTGCTGCTCGTGGCGCTCGGCGGGTTCCTCCTCGTCCGGAGGCGCCGCGCGGGCAGCTGAGAGCCTTCCGTTCCCCCTATCGCCGGGGCGGCGCCGAGGTCGACTCGACGCCGCCCCGGCGATGGGTACTACTCCCCATCGAGCGGTTCTCGGGCACGCGGTTAGGATGAACGGGTGCGTCGTCGGCCAGACGGGCCCGCGCACGAGTGATCACAGAGTGTCACCCTGGGGGGGAAAACCGGGAATGAAGGCGTTGTCATGGATGCGCGCGCGACCGAAGACGCTGGCGTCCGCGGCGGGTGTCACGGTCGGGGTCATCGCCCTCACCACGATGGCCTTCACGTATGAAGGGTTCCCGACCACCAAGGTCGACCTGAACGACGGCGGCGTCTGGATCACCAAGACCTCGAGCCTGCTCGTCGGGCACTTCAACAACGAGTCCACGGTCCTCGACGGCGGTCTGCGCACCACGAGCGAGAACTACGACATCCTCCAGGCCGCAGCGAACGTGCTCGTCGTCGACGAGAGTGCATCGACCGTGACGGCGATCGACCCGGCACGGGTCTCGCTCGGAGATTCGGCGATCATCCCCTCCACCGCCAAGGTCGCGATGGGTGCGAACACGGCGGCGATCCTGGATGAGAAGTCCGGAGATCTCTGGGTCGTCCCGGTGAAGGGCATCGCGTCGTTCGAGATCGAGGCGGCGGAACCCGTCGCCGAGCTGGGCGAGAACGCCGACGTCACCGTCGCCGATGACGGCACGGTGTTCGCACTCTCCGCCGAGCGCGGCGAGGTCGTGACCGTTCCCGTCGACAACGAAGGTGCGCCGCGGGACACCTCCACGGCTTCGGTCGGCGAGGTCGATGCGGCCGCGAAGCCGACGATCACCGCCGTGGGTCGCACGCCCGTGGTGTTCGACGAGGCGGCGGGCGTCGTCACGACCCCGGGCGGCTTCCGCACGGAGGTCCCGGGCGCGAAGGATGCCGTGCTGCAACAGGCGTCCGCCGCGAACGACGCGGTCGCGATCGCCACCCCGTCCGCTCTGGTGCGTGTGCCGCTCGACGGCAGCGACCCCGAAGAGACCTCGGCCGGTAGCGCGGGTACGGCCGCCGCACCGGTCTGGCTCCGCGGCTGCACCTACGGTGCCTGGGCGGGTTCGGCGACCTTCATCCGGGAATGCCCCGGCGATTCCAACGACGTGAACTCCCCGATCGAGGGAGCAGAGGATTCCGCGAACCTGACCTTCCGCGTGAACCGGGACGTGATCATCCTCAACGATGCCGTCGGCGGTGCCGCCTGGATGGCCAACGAGAGCCTGCAGCGCGTCGACAACTGGAACGACCTGACTCCGCCCGAGGGTGAGACGGAGAACGAGGAGGACTCGACCGAGGAGACCGTCGAGACCACCCTTCCGGAGCGCAGCGAGCAGAACACCCCGCCGATCGCGGAGGACGACTCCTACGGTGTGCGGCCGGGTGCCACGACGCTGCTCCCCGTGCTCGACAACGACAACGACCCCGACGGGGATGTGCTCGTCGCGGCCCTCGCCGAGGCACAGCCCGCGATCGGCACCGTCCAGCCGATCAACAACGGCGGCTCGCTTCAGATCGCCGTCGAAGAGAAGGCCTCCGGTACCGCGAGTTTCACCTATGAGGTCGACGACGGACGCGGCGGCAAGGACACGGCCGTCGTGTCGCTCGCCGTGCACGACTGGAACGAGAACGGCGCTCCGACGCCCAAGCGCAAGACCGCGCTCGCCGTGGAGACCGGTGGCACGATCTCGTACAACATCCTCCCCGACTGGATCGATCCCGACGGCGACGACATCTATCTGAAGGAGGTGGTCGCGGCTCCCGGCGACGAGGTCGACTTCAGCAAGGACGGTCAGATCACCTACAAGGCCACCGCCAGCCTGCAAGGACGCAAAGACGTGCAGGTGACCGTGGCGGACGCCTTCGGGAAGCTGGGCACGTCGACGATCGCGCTCGATGTCCGGCCGCAGGGCTCGACCAACCCGAAGACCAACGCCGACCACGTCATCACCAAGGTGGGCGAGCAGGTCACCATCGCGCCGACGGCGAATGACACGAGCACCTCCCGTGAGCCGCTGCGCCTCAGCCGGGTTCTCGACACCCCGGGCGCGACGATCATCCCGAACACCCCGAACAAGACCTTCTCCTTCATGGCGGAGAAGGCCGGGGTCTACTACGTGCAGTACCAGGTCACCACCGGGCCCAAGAACGGCGAGGGTCTCGTCCGCGTCGACGTGATGCCCGAATCGGAGACCGACCTCCCGCCGGTCGCCGTTCGTGACGTCGCGCTCCTGCCCACCGGCGGGGATGTGCTGCTCGGCGTGCTCAACAACGACACCGATCCCGGCGGGGGGATCCTCGTGGTGCAGTCGGTGTCGCTGGAGCCGAACAGCGGCATCTCGGTCTCGGTGCTCAACCACGAGACGCTGCGCATCACCGATCAGGGAGCGCTCGAGGAGCAGGTGCGGATCAAGTACCGGATCTCGAACGGCTCGAAGTCGGCCGAGGGTGAGGTCGTGGTGATCCCCATCCCCGCGCCGGACGAACTCCTCCAGCCGATCGCCAACCCGGATACGGCGACCGTGCGCGCCGGCGATGTGGTCACGATCCCGGTGCTCGACAACGACACGCATCCCAGCGACGACGTCATGCACCTCGAGCCGGAGCTCATCGAGCCCTTCGTCGACCCGGAAGACGGCGAGGCGTTCGTCTCGCAGGACGCGGTGCGCTTCAAAGCGGGCCCGGAGGCCAAGACGGTGTACCTCACCTATGAGGTCGTCGACTCGCGCCAGCAGAAGGCCGCCGGCTACGTCACCATCCAGATCCTGCCGATCGACGAGGAGAAGAACGCCGCTCCGCGTCCTCAAGACCTCGTGGCGCGCACGCTCGCCGGCACCGAGGTGAACATCGCGGTGCCGCTGGACGGCATCGACACCGACGGCGACTCCGTGGAGCTGGTCGGCCTCGATTCGAGTCCGAGCAAGGGACGGGTGCTCAACGGGCCGAACTACTTCACATACGAGGCGTTCGACGGGGCGTCCGGCGTCGACGTGTTCAAGTACCGCGTGCGCGATCGACTCGGCAAGGAGGGCGTCGCCACGATCCGCGTCGGCATCGCCCCCGCGGAGGAGATCAACCAGCCGCCGTATGCGGTGAAGGACGCCGTGGTCGTGCGACCGGGGCGTGAGATCGCCGTGCCCGTCCTCGCGAACGACTCCGATCCCGAGGGCGACAAGGTCTCCCTCGTCAAGGACGGGCTCGAGCTTCCGGAGGGGTTGGATGCGCGGGTCTCCGGTGACCGCGTGCTCGTTCAGGCACCCGACGCGCCCACCGAGACCTCGCTGCAGTACACCGTGTCGGATTCCCGCGGGGCGACGGCGATGGCGACCCTGCAGATCACGGTCGACGAAGACGTTCCCCTGCAAGCTCCCGTCGCACGCGACGACCGATTGCAGCCCGCGGATCTGAAGGACGGCGGACTGACCGCGGACCTCGACATCCTGGCCAATGACGAAGACCCGGACGGCACGACCGACCGGCTCACGGTCGATGTCGGCGAAGGCGGCGCACGGCTCGAGAACGGGAAGGTGCGCGTCACCGTCACGGACGAGCTGCAGTTGATCCGGTACACCCTCACCGACCGCGACGACCTGCAGGCGTCGGCGTTCATCTTCGTCCCCTCGCGGGCAGACCTTCGCCCGACGCTCACGTCGACGAAGCCGCTCGAAGTGGTCAGCGGCGAGACCGAGATCCTGCCGCTGTCGAAGTACGTGACGGTGGCGGGCGGCGGCGACGTCGTCATCACCGAGAAGGCGAAGATCAGCGCGAGCCATGCCGACGGCGCAGATCTCCTCCAAGACGCGAAGACACTGGTCTACACGTCCGCCGACGGCTACTTCGGGCCTGACGCGCTCACGTTCGAGGTCACGGACGGCGATGGGCCCGACGACCCGGAGGGGCGCAAGGCCACGCTCAGCATCCCCATCAACGTGCTGCCGCCGGAGAACCAGCAGCCGACGTTCGTCCAGGGACAGGTCAACGTGGCACCCGGTGAATCGGCGGTCGCGCTGGACCTCGCCGCGCTGACCGACGACCCCGACCCCGAAGACAAGGGGAAGCACGACTACGCACTCGTCGGCGGCGAGGGCAAGGGCGTCTCCGCGCGGGTCGACGGCGACGAACTCCGCGTGGAAGCGTCGTCGAACGCCAAGAAGGGGACGACGGTCACGCTGAAGCTCCGCGTGTCCGACGGCACGACCGAGCCGGTGGAGGGCACCGTCACGGTGCTCGTCACAGCATCGACCCGTCCCATGCCCGCGGCCAACACCGACACCATCTCCGAAGCGGATGCGGGCGAGACCTTCACGGTCCCCGCTCTCGCCAACGACTTCAACCCGTTCCCCGAGACCCCGCTGAAGATCGTGTCCGCGGTGACCGAGTCCGGCGGCGGCGAGGTCGGCTTCACCGACGACCAGGTGACCATCACTCCGACGAAGTCGTTCGTGGGCACGCTCGTCGTCCGCTATCGCATCCAGGACGCGACGGAGGACCCCGATCGGGAGGTCAACGGACAGATCGTCGTTACGGTGCAGGACGTTCCGGACGCGCCCGGGGTTCCGGTCATCGCGAGCGTGCAGGACCGCACGGTCGTGGTGTCGTTCTCCGCGCCGTCGAACAACGGAGCCGAGATCACGAAGTACACCGTGAGGTCCGTGGGCGGGAACCCGTACACCAAGGAGTGCCAGTCCACGACGTGCACGCTCGACGGCCTCACCAACAACGTCGAATACACGTTCCAGGTGACCGCGACCAACCGTGTGGGCGAGTCGCAGCCCTCCGCGGCCTCCGCCCCGGCGCGGCCCGATGCGCGTCCCGACACACCGAACCCGCCCACCCTGGACTTCGGAGACAAGTCCCTCAAGGTGGCCTGGAAGACGCCGAGCACCCCGGGCTCGCCGGTCGAGCGGTACACGCTCGAGATCTCGCCCGCGCCGCCGTCCGGCGTCACGCAGAAGGAGGTCACGGGCAACTCCACCACGTGGGAAGGGCTCGAGAACGGCTCGGACTACCAGGTGCGGGTCCAGGCGCACAACAGGGCCCCCGACCCCTCCAGTTGGAGCGGCTGGTCCGCCTCCGAGATCCCGGCCGGCCCGCCGAAGGCTCCCGCCGCGCCCACGACGACCGAGCTCGCCCCGGTCGGCGACCAGGCCCAGATGCAGGTGAACTGGGTCGCGCCCGACAACAACGGTGACGCCATCCAGGTATACCGTCTCGAGATCCTGCAGGGCGGCCAGGTCGTGAACACGCTGACCCCCGGGCCCGAGGCGCGGAGCCAGGCCATCCAGGTCCAACCCTCCCAGACCCCGTACACCTACCGCATCCAGGCCTACAACAAGGCCGGGTGGGGCGAGATGAGTGCGCAGTCGGCCCCTCGCCGCGGGGTCATCCCGCCGGGAGCGCCGACGGGCCTGAAGGTCACGGACGGGGATCGCAGTCTCACCCTCGCCTTCAACGCCGGTTCCAGCGGTGGGGCGGCGAGCAACGAGATCAGCTACCAGTACCGTCTGAACGGCGGCGGCGGATGGTCGGCCCTTCCCGGAAACCAGAAGATCGGTGGACTGACCAACGGAACCTCCTACAGTGTCGAGGTGCGCGCCGTCGCGAACGTCAGCGGCTCCACGTACGCGGGAGCCGCATCGAAGTCGGCCAGCGGCAAGCCGTACGGCAAGCCGCACGCCCCGTCGGTCAGCGCGGATCCGCTCTCCACCCAGGTGCGTCTGAAGTGGAACGCCAACGGTTCCGACAACGGACGACCCATCGAGAACGTGCAGATCAGCATCGATGGCGGCGGCTGGCAGAACGTGAGCAAGACCGGCTCGACCGACGTCGGGAACGGGCACAGCCAGACGCACTCGATCCGCGCCCGCGCGCAGGACTCGACGGGCGCCTGGTCCGATCCCAGTGGGACCGCATCCGCGACCTCTTCGCCCCCGCCGCAGCCCCGCGCCTGGGTGACGAGAGGCACGGCCGGGAACTGGCCAGGGCAGTGCACCGACGGCACCTGCGCGAAGTTCGTCATCAACACCTCGAACTTCCCGGCCGGGAAGTACCAGGTGTGGTGCAACAGCAACGCGCCGACCGCAGGACCGAGGTTCGCGGGCGGCTCGAGTTGGAACATCCCCGCCAACGGCTCCATCGAGATCGGCTGCTTCCACGGCGCGGGTGGCCGTGGCTACGAGGTGTGGGTCACGATCGGCAACACCGACTACGAACGCCGTGCCTGGTAGCGGCGCCCCTTCCATCCGAGAGGAAGCAGTACTCCCATGACAATGACCCCTGAGCAGGCCGCCTGGTTCCAGGGCACCTTCCAGCGTCTCGTCGCGAACATCGACAAGGCGGTGCAGGGCAAGCAGGAGATCGTCGGCCTCGTGCTGGCGTCGATGCTCGCCGAGGGGCATGTGCTCCTCGAAGACGCGCCCGGCACCGGCAAGACGAGCCTCGCGAAGGCCCTCGCGGCGACCGTGCAGGGCACCAGCGCGCGCATCCAGTTCACGCCGGACCTGCTGCCCTCCGACGTCACGGGTGTGACCATCTACGACCAGCAGTCCCACCGGTTCGAGTTCCACAAGGGACCGATCTTCGCGTCGATCGTGCTGGCGGATGAGATCAACCGCGCCTCGCCGAAGACCCAGTCGGCGCTCCTGGAGGTCATGGAGGAGTCCCGCGTCACGGTCGACGGCGTCACGCACGAGACCGGTCGCCCGTTTCTCGTGATCGCCACGCAGAACCCCATCGAGCAGGCGGGAACCTACAAGCTTCCCGAGGCGCAGCTGGACCGCTTCCTGATCAAGACCTCGATCGGCTACCCCGACCTCGCGGTCACCGAGAGCATCCTCGCCGGAGCCTCCGACCGCAACCCCTCCGCCGGACTCTCCGCGATCATCACGACCAGTGCGGTCGCCGACATGGCCGACCTCGCCTCCACCGTGCATGTGGAGCCCGCTGTGCTCCGCTACGTGGCCGAGCTCGCCGAAGCCACCCGTGAGGACGACGCGATCCGGCTCGGCGTCTCGGTGCGCGGCGCGATCGCGATGGTCCGCATCGCCAAGGTGTGGGCCGCCGCGCAGGGTCGTCACTTCGTGCTCCCCGACGACATCAAGGCGCTCGCGCGGCCCGTGTGGCAGCACCGTCTGCTGCTCGACGCCGAGGCGGAGTTCGCCGGCACGAGCAGTGACACCGTGATCGCCCGCGTGCTCGACGGCGTCGCGGCTCCCCAGGCACGAGCGGCGGCCTGATGACCGCGGAGGCCCTTCAGGCGTCGACGCCGCCGACGGAACGCGACGCCGGATGGCGTGACATCGCGGCCGTCCTCGGTGCCCGTGCCCTGACGCGCCTCCGGAAGATCACCGCGGCGATCCGTCCGCTCGCGTGGGTGCTGATGTCCCTCGCCATCGTGTTCTGGGTGCTCGGACAGATCGCCGGCTGGGCGGAGTTCACGGTCGCCGCCGTTGTGATCGCGATCGCCGTCACCCTGTGCGCGCTGTTCCTCATCGGCCGCACCGCCTACGACGTGTCGCTCGACCTCGCCCGCACCCGTGTGGTGGTGGGGGAGCGCGCGGTCGGCGCACTCACCCTCGCCAACCGTGGCAACAGGGCGATCCTGCCCTCGCGCGTGGTGCTCCCGGTGGGGGCCGGTCGTGGGGAGTTCGGGATCCAGCGCCTGGCCCCCGGAGAGGAGGCGGAGGAGCTCTTCGCCATCCCGACCCAGAAGCGCGGCGTCGTCAAGGTCGGACCCGTGAGCGTCGTGCGCGGAGACCCGCTCGGTCTCTTCGAACGGGCGCACCGCCGCGACGACCCGGTGGACCTGTTCGTGCATCCGCGCACCGTGCTGTTCGACGGACAGTCCCTCGGCTACCTGCGCGACCTGGAGGGGCTTCCGGCCACGGACCTCTCGCGCGACGACGTCTCCTTCCACGCGCTTCTGGAGTATCAGCCGGGCGATGACCTGCGTCATGTGCACTGGCGTTCGACCGCCCGCACCGGCACGATGATGGTCCGCCAGTACGAGGAGACGCGGCGTTCCCACTTCGTGATCGGTCTGTCGCGCTCGCTGTCCGACTACGCGACCGCCGAGGACTTCGAGCTCGGTATCTCGGCCGCGGGCTCGATCGGCCTCCGCGCGCTCCGCGACTCGCAGCGCGTCGACGTGCGCGTGCAGGGGCGCGAGCTCCCGGCCGGCACCGGAAAGCAGCTGTTGGACTCCCTCTCCGCCGTCGAGGGCAGCAAGCCGCGCGAGGGCGGCATCGCCGACCTCGCCGGGATCGTGTCGGTCACGATGCCTCTCGCCAGTGTGGTGGTGCTCGTGTGCGGCTCGCGGGTGCGCTCCGACGATCTGCGCCTCGCGTGCTCGCGGCTGCCCTTCGGCGCGAAGGCGCTGGCCGTCGTCGCCGACACCAGCGTGTCCGCTCCGACGCTTCGGCGGATCGGTGACGCGGACGTGGTTACCGTCGGCGCGCTCGAACAGATTCCGCTCGCTCTGCAGAAGGTTCTCGCATGACCGTGCCCGCCGCCGGCCCCGGGGGTCTCGCCGTGCGCCGATGGATCCTCGATCTGGGAGCGACCGCACTCCTCGTGACGACCGCGCTGATCGGCTTCTGGCCGACGTTCGCCGGTCCGTCCTTTCTCCCGGCCGCCGTCGGCGGCATCCTGATCGGGCTGGCGATCGCGGCCGTCGCGACCTGGCGACGATGGGGCATCCTGATCACGACGGGGCTCACGGTCGCCGCCTACTTCGTCTTCGGCGGGGCCCTCGCGCTCCCGCAGACCTCCCTCCTCGGCGTCATCCCGACGATCGAGACGCTGCAGAAGCTCGCGGTGGGGACCGTTACCGCCTGGAAGCAGATGCTCACCACCGTCGCCCCCGTGGCTGCGGTCGACGGACACCTGGTGGTCCCGTTCCTGCTGGCGCTCGTCGTCACCACGCTCACCGCGTCTCTCGCGCTCCGGCTGCCACAGGTCGCCTGGGCGCTGCTCCCGGCCGGGGTGCTGCTGATGCTCGTCATCGCCCTCGGCACGCCGGAGCCCGCCTTCCCTCTGGTGCAGGGGCTCGTCTTCGCCGTGGTGAGCATGTCGTGGCTCGCTCTGCGGCAACTGTGGGCACCACAGAACATGGCCGTCTCCGTCAGCGAGGTCGACCCTTCGCGTGCGACCCAGATGCGCACCCGACGGCTGCTGGCCGGCGTCGCCGTGCTGGCCGTCGCCGCAGGCACCGGCGTCGCCGCGAGCGCCGTCGCGAACCCGGCACAGCCTCGGCACGTGTTCCGCGACGTGATCATCCCGCCGTTCGACATCCGCGACTACCCGAGCCCGTTGCAGGCGTTCCGCAAGAACGTGCGCGACGAGGCCTCCGAGACCCTCTTCACGGTGCAGGGCCTCCCCCAGGGCGCACGCATCCGCACCGCGGTCATGGATCAGTTCGACGGCATGGTCTACAACGTCACGGACGGCGGCCCGACGTCGTCGAGCGCGTTCGCACCGTTGCGTTCCAACATGGCACCGGATGCCGAGGGCGTCCCGGTCACGCTGAAGTTCGCGATCGACGGCTACCGCGGTGTCTGGATGCCGACCGCCGGAGAGCTGTCCGAGATCCGGTTCGAGGGAGCGCGCGCCGAAGACCTGCGTCGTGGCACGTACGTCAACACCGTGACCGGTACCGCGGTCGCGACGCCGAAGCTCACCCAGGGTGACGAGTACGTCGTGGATGCCGTCGTGCCCGCCGTCCCCGATGACGAACAGCTCGCCGAGGTGCCGTTCGGCAAGGTGGCGCTGCCGACGTCGAGCAACGTGCCGGAAGAGCTCACCTCGCTCGCGGCGGAGACCGTGTCGGGTGCGGAGACGCCGATCGAGCAGGTGCGGGCGTTGGAGAACTTCCTCTCCGAGGGCGGCTTCTTCAGCCACGGGCTCGAGGGAGAGGTGCTGTCCCGTGCGGGCCACACCGCCGAGCGCATCTCGACGCTGGTCGGTGCCGACCAGATGATCGGTGACGACGAGCAGTATGCCGTGGCGATGGCGCTGCTCGCGGGGCAGCTCGACATCCCGGCGCGCGTCGTCATGGGGTACTACCCCGACGAGGAGCAGGCGGGGGAAGCGGTGTTCACCGCCACCGGCGACAACGTCCACGCCTGGGTCGAGGTGAACTTCGAGGGCATCGGTTGGGTGACCTTCAACCCGACTCCGCCCGAAGACCAGGTGCCGAACGACCAGAACACCAAGCCCCGCGTCGACCCGAAGCCGCAGGTGCTGCAGCCGCCACCCCCGCCGCAGGAACCCGTCGATCTGCCGCCCACCCTTCCCGACGACCGGGAGTCCGAGGACGAGAGCCTGAACCTCGCCGGCATCATCGGTGCGATCCTCGTGATCGGTGGCATCTCGCTCGCGGTGATCGCGCTCCTCGCGTCGCCGTTCATCGTGATCGGCGCGTGGAAGGCCGCGAAGCGTCGGTCGCGCCGCGCCGCCGCGCGCGCCGCCGACCGCATCAGTGGTGGGTGGGACGAGCTGACCGATCGCGCGATCGACTACGGTGCGCGGCTCACGCCCGGAGGCACCCGGACCGAGGAAGCCGAGGTCGTGGCCACCGCGCTGACGGTTCCACAGGTCACCGCGCTCGCCGAGCGGGCCGACGCCGAGGTGTTCGGCCCCACAGAGCCGAGCCCACAAGACGTCGAGTCCTTCTGGCACGAGGTCGACGGCATTGTCGGCGGTCTCGGCAAGGACGCCGGTTTCTGGAAGCGCGTGAAGGCGCGCTTGAGCGTTCGCTCGCTCGTCGGCGGCACCGCGATCTCGAACGGCCTGCAGAGCCTCAAGGACGCCGCGACCGCGCGCGTACGCCGCGAACCTGGCACCATCAAGAACAGCACGACGCCCCCGTCCTCCGAGAGTGAGACCCCATGACGCAGCCTGCGCTCGATCAGATCGCGCCCCTCTCCCGTCGCGCGGTCGCCTATGTCATCGATGCCCTGATCGCCGGGGGCCTCGCGATCGTGCTCGGCGGGGGACTCCTGGTCGCCGCGTCGCTCACCGGCAGTGTCGAGGGGATGGTGGGAGTCCTCCTCGTCGGCGGTCCGGTGGTGAGCCTGGTGCTGCTCGGCTGGTTCGTGGTCTACACCGTCATGCAGGCAGGGGCCGGCTCGATCGGCATGCGCGCCCAGGGCGTGCAGCTCGTCGCCGCTGCGGACGGCGGCCCGCTCGGCTTCGGGCGCGCACTGCTGCGCAACGTGATCTTCGGCCTCGCCGCGGCCGTCGTGGTGGGGTACTTCACTCCGCTCTTCGACGGGTCGGGGCGCTTCCAGGGGTGGCACGACAAGGTCGCAGGCTCTCTGATCCTGGATGCGCGGAAGACGGGTCCCGTCCGATCGGCGTCCGAGGCCACCTCCTCCTCGTCCGCCTCTGCGCCGGGCCTTGCTACACCGACGACCGGACCGGCGATCCCTGGACTCCCGCAGTCCGTTCCGGCTGCTTCGGCGGCGTCGGCTGCTCCGGCTGCTCCGACCCCGGCTGCTCCGGCCCCGGCTGCTCCGGCATCCTCATCCCTCCCGCCGCGGCCGGCTGCGCCCCCTGCGCCGGTGGCCGAGAGCGGATCCCTCATCGCCTTCGTCCCGGGCATCACCCAGGATGCGCCGTCGCGGTCGGAGCCTCCCGCGCAGCTCGAGCCCGAACTCGATGCGACCGTCCAGCAGCACCCCGTGGCTCCCGTGACGCCGCCCGTCCCGCCCGCCCCTCCGGCGCCGGTCGCTGCTCCGCCGGTCGCTGCTCCGCCGGTCCCGCCGCTCCCGGTGGCACCCGCGCCGGCAGCGCCGGAGGTCGTCGAACAGGACGACGACCTCGAAGAGACCCGGATCAGCGTCCCCGGCCATCGTCTGGTCTTCACGTGGGATGACGGCACACGGGTCTCCGTCTCGCGACGGACCATCTTCGGCCGCAACCCCGCCCCGGAGGAGGGGGCGACGCTCGTGCCCGTGCGCGACGAGACGCTGTCGCTCTCCAAGACGCATTTCGAGGCCGCCGCCGAGACCTCCGGCGGATGGGTGCGGGATCGCCACTCGACCAACGGGATGACCATTGTCCGTGACGGCCAGCGCATCGCGTGCCCGGCAGGGCAGCGGGTGCCAGTGCGTCTGGGCGACGCGATCGAGATCGGCGACCGCATCGTGACGATCGGCGGATACGCATGAGGCCGGGACTCATCGTCTCCACCGGGTCGGCGACGCATCCGGGGCTCCGGCGCGCGCTGAACGAAGACGCGCATCTGGCTTCGGCCCCGGTGTTCCTGGTCGCCGACGGGATGGGCGGGCACGAGGCCGGTGAGCGCGCGAGTGCCGCCGTCATCGCCGAGTTCGCCCGGTACATCGGTCGACCGGCGCTCGAGCTCGACGACGTCCGGCACGCCCTCTCCGTCTCGCGGACGAGCGTCGAGGATCTGTCGACCTCGGGCAACGGACGCGCCGGGACGACCCTCAGCGGTGTCGTCATCGCCTCGGTCGACGGCATGGGGTACTGGCTTGCGGTCAACATCGGAGACTCCCGGACCTATCGTCTCGCCGACGGCGAGCTGGAGCAGATCAGTGTCGATCACTCCGTGGTGCAGGAGCTGATCGAGTCCGGTGAGCTCTCCGTCGAAGATGCCGTCTCGGATCGCCGCCGGAACATCATCACCCGCGCCATCGGTGCAAGTAGCACGGGCGACGCCGACTACTGGATGTTCCCCGCCGAACTCGGCGATCGCATCCTCGTCTGCTCGGACGGTCTCACCTCCGAAGTGCCGGACACGCGTATCCGCGAGGTGCTGGCCTCGGAATCCGATCCGCAGAAGGCCGCCGACGCCTTGACAGCCGATGCGGTGAGCGCCGGGGGTCGAGACAACATCACCGTGATCGTCGTGGACGCGGTCTCGGTCGCGTCGCGGCCGGGAACGCTGACGGCCACCGACGACGACGACATCGACGCCGACACGCGTCCACGAGAAGCCACAGCAGGAGGGGTTCGCTGATGCAGACCATCTACCGACCGGGACAGTGGTACCTGATCGTCATCCCCGGCGCGCTCGTCGCGCTCCCGCCCGATGTCCCCGGCGATGTCGTCGCCCGGCTGTGGGAACGGCTGCCGGAGGCGAAGACGCTCGCAACCGTCGTCGATCTCCTGACGACGCAGGCGGGCCGGTCCTTCACGTCGTTGCCGTCGTTCGTCGCCGCCGTCGCCGAGGGAGGAGACGTGCGCATCGCCCTCCGAGGTGACGTCTCGGCACACGTGACGACCGCGACGGAATCCCTCGAGCTGTCCGGGGCGGACGTCACCACCTGGAACGAGCGGTTCCTCGGTGGCGCGACGACGATCGACATCACGGTCGAGACGACGACCGAGGCCGACGGCCTCCCCGTGCAGAGCGGGATCGTGCGGGCTGCCGCGGTGAGCGCCGAGCTCGAGCCGAGCGACGCCGATCCGCTGACCAGTGCGCTCGGCCCGGCCCCCGTGCTCGCCGAACCCGCTGCAGCCGTGCAGGCCCCGGAGCCGGTGGCCGTGGAGCCCGAGCCGGCGCCGGAGCCGGCGGCCGTGGAGCCCGAGCCGGCGCCCGAGCCCGAGCCGACTCCTGCGCCCGAACCCGAGCCGACTCCTGCGCCGGTCATCGAGGATGCGTTCCTCCCACCGACCGAGGTGACGCTCGCACCGCCCGTCGACGACGACTTCGATCAGCTCTGGGGTGCGACCGTGCACTCGGTCGGTGCCGCAGCCGCGGCGCCCACCCCCGTCCCGGTCGAAGGCGATCATGACGGGGCGACCGTCTCCGCGGCCGACCTGCGTGCGCTCCGCCAGCAGCCTCCCGTCGCCGATGATGTCGCGACCGACGTGCTCGACGTGACCCCGGTGCCGTCCATCGCTTCGACGGGCCGCGTGCGTCTCTCCACCGGTCAGGTGGCGGCGCTCGATCGCACGGTCATCATCGGCCGACGCCCGCGATCGACCCGTGCGAGCGGTGCGAACCTCCCGCACCTGATCGCCGTCGAGAGCCCGCAGCAGGACATCTCGCGCAGCCACCTCGAAGTGCGGCCGGAAGGTGACACCGTCGTGGTCATCGACCTGCACACCACGAACGGCTCCACCCTGCTCCGTCCCGGTGCCGACCCGGTGCGGCTGCATCCCGGGGAGCAGACGCTCGTGCTGTCCGGCGATGTCGTGGATCTCGGCGACGGAGTGACCGTCGCGTTCGAGGAGCTGCCGTGACGCGTCGCCCCTCCCCGCCGCCCGATCTGCCGGGCTTCACCTATGTGGAGCCGCTGGGCACCGGCGGTTTCGCCGATGTCTTCCTGTACGAGCAGGAGATGCCGCGTCGCCGAGTCGCGGTGAAGGTGCTGGTCGCCGACCGCATCTCGAGTGGTGCGGCGCAGGAGTTCGCCGACGAGGCCAACGTGATGGCGATGCTCTCGACGCATCCGGCCATCGTCACGATCTACCAGGCGGGTGTCGCCGGCGACGGTCGCCCCTACCTGGTGATGGAGTACTGCCCGCGGCCGAACCTCCAGATCCGCTCCCGCAAGGAGCCGTTCTCGGTCGCCGAGGCTCTGCGCGTCGGCATCCAGGTCGCCGGAGCCGTCGAGACCGCGCACCGGGCGGGCGTGCTGCATCGCGACATCAAGCCGGCCAACATCCTCGTCACGGAGTACAACCGGCCGGCCCTCACCGACTTCGGCATCGCATCGACGACCGGAGCGACGGGTGAGGCCTCCGGCATGTCCATCCCCTGGTCTCCGCCGGAGTCGTTCGCGGAGCCTCCGCAGAGTGGTCCGCGCACCGATGTCTGGGCGCTCGGCGCCACGCTGTACACGCTGCTGGCGGGTCGTTCGCCCTTCGAGCGGACCGGCGAACGCAACTCGAGCGCCGATCTGATCGAGCGCATCGAGCGCGCCGCTCTCCCCTCACTGAAGAGGCCGGATTCGCCGGAGAGTCTGCAGAGGCTCCTCGAACGGTCGATGGCGAAGAACCCCGCCGATCGCTTCCCGAGCGCGGTGGCATTCGCGCGGGCGCTGCAGAAGGTGCAGATCGAGCTCTCCCACTCGGTGACCCCGATCGACATCGTCGACGACCATCCGCCGGCGGAAGACCTGGAGGACGACGGCGACGGTCTGACGCGGGTGCGGGAGATCGTCAGCATCGACCCCGAACTGGCGTCGTTCACCCGCCCCTCGGCCCAGACGCAGCGGAAGGAACCGCCGGTTCCGCTGTCGGGCATTCCGCGATTCGACGCCCCGACGCCCGAGGAACCGCTCGTCGAGCAGACCCAGTTGCGCCCGCCGACTCCGACGGCCGCGGCTCCACTCGCCCCCTCCGCCGACGACCGAACCATCGCGCGAGCGCCGATGGTGGTCGCCCCGGAAGAGGCGACGCCACCTCCGGCCGTGTCGGCTGCTCCTGTCGCGGCTTCGGGAGAGCCGCCGGCGCCGCGCAGTCGCAAGGGCCTCTGGATCGTGCTCGCTGCCGCCGCGGTCGTACTCGTGGTCGGCGGGGTCGTCGGGATGAACCTCCTGGTGGCGGGTGTCACCCCCGAAGCGCAGGAGACCGAGCAGGCCGTGGAGCCGAAGGACGTCGGCACGGACGTCGTGCCGAAGGTCACCGAGATCTCCGGGACGCGCGAGGGCGATCGGATCGTGTTCACCTGGACCAATCCGAGTCCGCTCGAGGGCGACTCGTTCATCTGGACACCGGTCGCGGTGTCGGGAGAGGTCGATCCGCACCAGACGCCGGATGCGACCGCGACGGTCCCCGCAGCGGCGGGCACCGTCTGCATCGACGTGATGCTGCGGCGCGACGACGGTCGTGCCTCGGAAACCGTGCGGGGGTGTGTGGAGTGACGAGTGCAGGAGGGGTGACCGTCGAGTTCGCGGGGGAGTACTTCCGCGTGAGCCGTGGCGATCGATTCATCGTGGGACGCGAGGGCGATCTCGAGCTCGACGACAATCTGTTCCTGCATCGGCACTTCCTGGAGATCACCGACTCCGACGGGCTGTGGTGGCTGTCGAACGTCGGTACCCGGCTCACCGCGACGGTGACCGACTCGGCGGGTGGCGTGCAGGCGTGGCTGGCGCCGGGTGCTCGGCTCCCACTCGTCTTCGAGAAGACGACGATCGTCTTCAGCGCGGGGCCGACCACCTACGAGCTCACCTTGCATGCAGCGGAGCCGACGTTTCGCGCGACCAGGCGCGAGCACGACGACGACGGAGCGTCCACGATCGGCGACGTTCCGCTGACCCTCAGCCAGAAGCTGCTCATCCTGGCGCTCGCCGAACCCCAGTTGCGCAGGGACGGCACCGGGATGAGTGAGATCCCGACCTCGGCGAAGGCGGCGGAGCGGCTGGGCTGGACGGTCACCCGGTTCAACCGCAAGCTCGACAACGTCTGCGACAAGTTCGACCGGGTCGGTGTGCCCGGCATGCGCGGCGGGCAACGCAGTTTCGCGACCAACAGGCGCGCACGCCTGGTCGAGCATGTGATCGCCTCGCGTCTGGTCGGCAAGAGCGACCTGCCGCTGCTCGACACCGAGCATTCCATCGACGACGTCGAGGGAGAGCAGGAGTGATCTGGGAGATCGACGACCGCGCGCCCGAGGTCGAAGGACTCGACGCGCACGGACGCCCGGACCCCGCGTACGCGGAGGCTCTCGGCCTGCGCCCCGCCGGACGGGGTGCGCGTGTGCTCGCTGCCCTGATCGAGTGGACGGTGGCGGTCGTCATCGCCCTCCCGGCCCTCATCGCTCTGACGCCGGTGCTCGCGCAGGCGGCGTCAGGACGGTTCGACGCGGAGGAGTTCTTCGCGCGGGAGGATCTGGTGTGGCTCATCGTGGCCGCCGCGGTGTCCCAAGGGCTCATGATCGCCTACCTCGTCGTCCAGCTCGTCCTGCATGGCCGCAAGGGAGTAACGCTCGGCAAGGCGATCTGCGGTATCCGTTCCGTGAACGTCCGGACTCTCGAGCGTCCCGGCTTCTGGCGCGGCGCGGTCGTGCGCTACCTCGTCGCGTACGCCTCGCTCCTCGTTCCGCTCATCGGGCCGGTACTGGTGATCATGCTCTCCCCGCTCTTCGACATCGAGCGGCGAGGACGCGGATGGCTCGACCTCGCCGCCGCGACCTGGTTCGTGGACGTGCGCGGCGGCCTGAATCCCTATGACCAGAAGCGGATGCGTATCGCGCGCAAGCGTGTGAAGACGCCCGAGCACGAGGAGAAGGCGCCCCTCCCGTCGCTCGCCACCCCGGTGCACCGGGATGCTCCGGCCGAGTACGTCCCGAGCGCGCGCCTCTCGGGAGGCGTCATCGGAGCGCACCGGTCCGCCGCGGGACCTGCCCCTGAGCGTCCGGAGACTCCGGCTCCTGGCTCCCTCGTGTCGTCGACACCGCCCTCCCTGGCCACCGTCACCCCGCCCCCGGCTCCCGCGCCGGCTCCCGCGGCATCGCCCGCGCCCGTGATCCCACCCGCGCCCGCACCCGTGATGCCACCCGCACCCGCAGCACAGCCGGTTCCTGCCCCCGAGCCGCCGGTCCCTGCTCCCGCCGCCGTTCCCGCCGATGTGCCGGTGGTTCCCGCCGGAGTGCGGGCGATCCTCGTGCTCGACACCGGTGAGCGCGTCGAGGTGCGCGGCACCACGCTGTTCGGGAGGTCGCCGAGCGCGGCAGCCGGCGAGGGCGAAGCGCTCCTGGTCCCGGTCGTCGACGACACGCGTTCGGTGTCCAAGACGCACATCGCGGTGATGCCGGCTCGACGGGGCGTGTTCATCGTCGATCGCGCGTCGACCAACGGCAGCGCGATCGTCCGAGACGGTGTCGAGACCGCGCTGGCCGCCGGACACCCGGCCGAGCTGCGGACCGGGGACACGGTGCGCTTCGGCGATCGGTTCCTGCAGGTGGAGTGGGTATGACCCGGAGAAGTGAGATGCGCCCCCGGCGCGGTGAGGACGAGCGATGAGAGTCAAGCTGACCCTGCGTCGACCCGCAGCACCCCTGACCGACGTCGTCGTGATGGCGGACTCGACAGCGACCATCGCCGATGTCGCGCGCCAGATCGCCACCACCGACCCGGCGCGCAGCATCGTCGCGACGCCGACCGACGTGCTCACGCTCTCCGTCGCCCCTCCGACCAGCGAGCAGCTCACGATGCTCAATCCCGACCTGCTCGTCGGCGACGCCCCGCTCGGCTCCGGCTTCCTCGCCGAGGTGGTCAACGTCGGCCCGAACCGTGCCGCCGCAGGCACCGTGGGTGCGCGCCCCGCCGCCGTCCTCCGGGTGGTCTCCGGCCCTGCGGTCGGGCAGGAGTTCCCGCTGCCGATCGGTCACTTCCTGATCGGACGCGACGCCGCGAACGACGTCACTATCGCTGATCCGCTCGTCTCGAAGCGGCACGCCAGGATCGAGGTCGCCGCGACGTTCGTCGAGCTGGTCGACTTGAACTCGGCGAACGGAATCCTCGTCGACGGCGGGCTCGTGCAGCGTCTCCGTGTGATCCCCGGGCAGAGCTTCGTGCTCGGGGACTGCGAGTTCGTCGTGCACATGGTGAGTGACTTCGACGGCTCAGCCACGGGGGACCCGGTGCTCGAGCGCGGGGGAGCGCTCATGTTCAACCGCAGCCCCCGTGTCGAGGAGCGGTACACCGGGGAGGATCTCGATGAGCCGCGCTATCCCCGCGACCAGCCGTCGCGGCTGTTCCCCTGGCCCATGCTCGTCGCGCCGATCCTCCTGGCCGTGACGATGTTCAGCATCACGCAGCGTCCGGCTTCGCTGCTCATCGCGGCTGCGTCGCCGATGATGATGTTCGGCAACTTCATCTCGCAGAAGACCAACATCGGTCAGCGGCTGCGCAAGGAGGCCGAGTCGTTCGAGGAGCAGTTCGAGCGGCTGGAGGAGACGCTGTACCACTCGCGTCCGAAGGAGCGCGAGGTACGGCAGAACGAGGTCCCCGCCGTCGCCGTGGTGTTCGATGAGGCCATGCGTCTCGGTCCCCTGCTGTGGACCCGGCGACCGGAGCACTGGAACTTCCTCGCGATGCGTCTCGGGGTCTGCGAGACCGAAGCGCGCACGCGCATCAAGCGCACCGAGACCCCGGAGGCGCTCGTCGAATACGTCGAACGTGTCGATCGCCTGGAGGAGCGGTACCGGATGATCGACGACGTCCCGATCCTGGAATCGCTCCAGAGCGTGGGCTCGGTCGGTGTCGCCGGTCCCACGTCGCTGGCCAGCGATGCGCTGCGGGGGATCGCCGTCCAACTGTTCGGCACGCACTCCCCGAACGAACTCGTCACCGTGGCGCTGACCGAACCGGGGTGGGCGAACGAGCTCGACTGGCTCAAGTGGCTCCCCCACACCTCCAGCGAGCGGAACCCGTTCAAGGAGATGCCACTAGCGGATTCCGCCTCGACCGGGACGGCCCTGCTCAGCGGTCTCGAGGAGATCGTCCTGCGCCGCTCGCGGGAGTCGAAGTCTGCGCGGCCCCCGTACGGAGCCGACTGGGATCCGATGCGGTACGGCACCGACGTCAAGCGCGCGGCCGAGGAGGCGACGTTCCCCGGCCAGACGGCCATCCTGGTGATCATCACGAACGACGCCCCCGTCGATCGGGCCAGACTGACCCAGATCCTGGAGCGCGGCGCCGACGTCGGCGTCTACGCCTTGTTCGTCGCTCCGGTCGTCGAGGCACTGCCCGCGGCGTGCCGCACGTTCGTCGACGTCAGCGCCGGGCTCTCCGATGCCGTGGTCGGCACCGTCCGCAGCGGCGTGGACTACCGCGGGGTGCAGGTCGAGGGTGTCTCGCACGCCTACATGACGATGTTCGCCAAGCGCCTGGCGCCGGTCGTCGATTCCAGCACGGTGATCGAGGACTCCTCCGACATCCCGAACTCGGTCAGCTTCCTTTCGCTCGTGGGCACCGAGGTCGCCGAGGATGCCAGCGCGGTGATCGATCGCTGGCGGCAGAACAACACCATCATCGACCGTTCCGGCGCTCCGCAGGCCCGGCTCAAGAAGGCCGGCAACCTGCGCGCCATCATCGGACAGTCGCAGACGGACGCGATGACCCTCGACCTGCGCACCCAGGGGCCGCACGCCCTCGTCGGCGGGACGACCGGTGCCGGCAAGAGCGAGTTCCTGCAGGCATGGGTGCTCGGCATGGCGGCCGCCCACAGCCCGGATCGCGTCACGTTCCTGTTCGTCGACTACAAGGGCGGCTCGGCTTTCGCCGACTGCGTCGACCTGCCACACACCGTCGGCCTCGTCACCGACCTGAGCCCGCACCTGGTGCGTCGCGCCCTCACGAGCCTGCGCGCCGAGCTGCACCACCGCGAGCACCTCTTCAACCGCAAGAAGGCCAAGGACCTGCTAGAACTCGAGAAGCGGCGGGACCCGGAGACTCCGCCAGCGCTCGTGCTCGTGATCGATGAGTTCGCGGCGCTCGCCGGAGAGGTGCCGGAGTTCGTCGACGGGGTGGTCGACATCGCCCAGCGCGGACGCTCCCTCGGCATCCACCTGATCATGGCGACGCAGCGGCCCGCCGGTGTCATCAAGGACAACCTCCGCGCGAACACGAACCTGCGCGTCGCGTTGCGGATGGCCGACGAGTCCGACTCGAAGGACGTCGTCGACGACCCGGTGGCGGCGACCTTCCCGCCCTCGCTGCCGGGACGCGGTATCGCGAAGACCGGTCCGGGGCGACTCGTGCCGTTCCAGTCCGCGTACGCCGGCGGATGGACCACGGACGAGGCTCAGGTCGCCGAGGTCAAGGTCGCCGAACTCCGCTTCGGCTCGATCCAGACCTGGGAGGCCGAGCAGGCGCCGGAGTCCGATTCGCACGACGAGGATCTTGGACCCAACGACCAGAAGCGCATCGTGGCGACGCTCGTGAATGCGGCGCGCGAGGCCCGCATCCCCGCCCCCCGACGGCCGTGGCTCGACGACCTCGAGGGCGCGGTCGACCTGCGCGACCTCCCGGTGCTCGGCGACGGGCAGGTGCTGCTCGGCAAGATGGACGTCCCGGAACGGCAGCTCCAGGAGCCGGCCTACTTCCACCCCGACAAGGACGGCTCGCTGCTCGTCTACGGGACGAGCGGTTCGGGGAAGTCGACGGTACTGCGCACGATCGCGATCGCCGCGGGTTTCGATCCCGCTCGTTCGAACGTCGAGGTGTACGGGCTCGACTTCGGGTCCGGTTCGCTCAAGAGCCTGGAGATGCTGCCGCACGTCGGCTCGATCATCTCGGGCGACGACTCCGAACGCGTGCAGCGGGTGCTGCGTTCGCTGGCCGCGGTGCTCGACGACCGTGGCAAGCGTTTCAGTGCCGCCAACGCTTCCAGCCTCACGGAGTACCGGGAGCTCACCGGGCAGGACGAGGCACGCATCGTCCTGCTCATCGACGGCTTCCCGCAGTTCCGTGGAGAGTGGGAGTCGACGACGGCGCGGATGCCCTTCTATCAGATCTTCATGCGCATCCTCGGCGAGGGCCGCCCGCTCGGCGTGCACGTCGTCGCGAGCGCCGACCGCTCGGGCTCTGTCCCCACGGCGGTGAGCGCGAACGTCTCGCGGCGCGTGGTCCTGCGTCTCTCGGATGAGTCCGGATACGCGATGCTGAACGCGCCGAAAGACGTGCTGGACGAGCGGTCAGCCCCGGGACGCGCCATCATCGACGGCCGCGAGACGCAGATCGCGACGCTGGGCGGGACTCCGAATGTGGCCGAGCAGACCAAGCTGCTCGAGGGTCTCGCCGAGAGGCTCCGTGCGGCCGGAGCGAGGGAGGTGCCGGAGATCGGCGCGCTGCCCACCCGTCTGTCTGTGCGCGATCTGCCCGATCGCCTCGGCGAGTTCCCGGCACTCGGGGTCGCGGAGGACACCCTGGCGGCGCGCGACTTCGACCCGGTGGGCACGTTCGTCGTGGCCGGCCCGCCGTCGTCGGGCAAGACCAACGCCCTCAAGTCGATCATCACCTCGATGCGGCGACTCGACCCGGCGACCGTGCTGTTCCACTTCGGAGGCCGACGTGCCCAGCTCAAGGACTACGCGAGCTGGACACGCAGCGCCGTGACGCCGGACGATGCGAAGGAGCTCGCCAAGGAGATCACCGAGCTGATCGCCGACGACTCCCTCCCGACGAGGGTGCTGATCGTGGTCGAGGACGTGCCGCAGTTCGCCGACAGCCCGGCCGAGCGCGAGATGAAGGCCCTCTTCCAGGCGATCAACCGCAGCGACCACCTGCTCATCGGCGACGCCGACGTCACGCAGGTCACGAGCGGCTTCGGGTTCATCGGAGACTTCAAAGCCGGGCGTAAGGGCATCATCCTCAAGCCCGACTCCTTCGACGGCGATGCGGTGTTCAAGGTGCCGTTCCCGAAGGTGAAGCGCACCGACTTCCCCGAAGGACGAGGCATCTTCGTGCAGGCCGGACGCCAGGTCACGGTGCAGCTGCCGCTGGTCGAGGAGTAGGCGGTCGATGGGGAGTTGTCCCCATCGACCGAACGCACGAGGCCTTGTTAGGGTTTCGGAGCCGGGACGGCCGCCGTCGCCGTGCAGGAAAGACCGGAGGGGGGACGCCAGATGGACATCATGCTCGACCTCGCCCAGCTGAAGGATGCGAAGCTGGGGCTGGAAGCAGCGATCGGGGAGTTCGATCAGGCAGCGAACACCAACGACGACCTCGAGGACGCGATCAAGCGCCCGGTCGGCCGGGGGGAGCTTTTGAACCAGGTCGTCGACTTCGAGGTGGCGTGGCGCGACAAGCGCGGCAAGCTGCAGGAGAACCTCACGAACATCAAAGATCAGCTCACGTCGATCATCGACGGTTGGTCTGAGTGGGACATGTCGACCGCGAGCGAGCTCGAAGGGTCGACGAGCACGCAGCAGGTCAGCGCGAGCAGGGCGGTCTGATGCGGTCCCCGAACACCGGCAACGAACTTCAGATCCTCGAAGGCAATGCGGCGGACATCGTCGCCCGCGGCAATCAGCTGACGGTGCTCGCCACGACGATGGACGAGACCGCGACCCAGCTGAAGAGCATCGGCGACTCGACGGTGCACAAGAGCAAGGGCACCGACAAGCTCGCCGAGATGGCGAGCGAGACCGCGACCGATCTGTCGGCAGCGGCCATCCGCTACTCGGGCACAGGCAAGACGCTGACGACGTACGGTGAGGCCCTGGGCGTCGCCAACGGCTGGCTCGCGAGCAACATCGACGAGGTCGAGGCGGCGGAGCGGGCGTACCAGGCTGCGCTCGACGAGAAGGAGGACGCAGATCTCGCCGCGAGCCTGGCGACATCGCGCGCCGCGGAAGCCGAACCCGACTCGGCGGCAACGGATGTGCTGGACGACGCCGAATCCGCGGCGTCGTCGGCACGGGCGACCCTGACGAACGCCACGACGGCGCGCAACGAGATGTGGTCGGCGTTCGACAGCGTCTTCGACGAGTGGTCCGACGCCTACGACGCCGCGGTGGACGGTATCGAGAAAGCCATCGAGACGGCCGGCAACAACGACGGCTTCTGGGAGTTCATCGACCAGGTGCTCGGTGTCATCGCGATCGTCCTCGTGGTGCTCAGCATCATCGCTTTGGTCATCGGCGCCCCGCTGACCGGGCTGCTCGGGGTGATCATCTTCACCCTGGCAGCAGCGTCCTTCCTGCTGACCACGTTGAAGTTCGCGTTCGGTAGAGCGACGTTGAGCGATGTCGCCTGGAGCGCGGTCGGGCTGCTGCCGTTCGGCCTCGGCAAGGTGCTCTCCCGGGGAGTGCCCACTCTGGCGAGCGTCATTCAGGGCGGACGCGGTGTCGTCACGGCGGCGATCCGAGATGCCCTCCCGCGTTTCTCCTTCCTGAGGCCGACGACGTGGGGGACGCCCTTCCGATCGCTGTTCGCGCCGCTGCAGTCGGCGCGAGCGCTGCCGAAACCGGGGATGCTCACCAACCCGTTCGATGCGATCAGGTTCGGGGGATCGCAGACGGCCCAGGTCTCGACCTTCGTGAACACCATGCGCAGCTCGCCGTACGCCACCAGCCCGGGCGTCCAGCAGTTCATCTCGTCCACGGCGGCCAGTCTTCCCGGCGGGATCCGGCAGAGCCTCAATGTGGTGGCGTGGGGTGGCGTCTCTCTCTCGGATGGTTTGGGCCTGTTCGATGCGCAGCCAGAGATCCCGGGTCTTCGGGACGTCAGGATAGGCTGAGCTACGTGGCAAGAAGAGATGCGCTACGATCAGCGGTCGCGAAGTTTTTCCGCGTGTCGATGGGCGTGGTTGTGCTAGTGGCTCCCGCGCTACTGGTCGCTTTTCTCGTCGGCTCGCTGATCTTCTCCGGGGGTAAGGCCAGCGAGACCATGGACACGAAGTGGGGCGTCGTCTTTGCGTATCCTCTCTTCGAGGTACCTAAGCCGCTTCTCGTGATCCTCGGCGCAATGTCGATTCTCCTGGCGGTGGGCGTAGCCGCGACCAACGGCCGCTCGAACGAGGAGGGCGTACGGCGACTGATCGGCCCGATCGCGGCGTCCGCGGTCTCGTCCGTGATTTTGGCGGGCGTCGTGCCGGAGAACCCCACGCGCTGGGGCGACGCGTTCATCGGAACTCAATGGGTCGCAGCGATCTTCTTCGTCGTGGCACTCGCAGTTCTGTTGCTCGGTATCCTGGCGGCCCGCTCCAGGGAACGCGCTCGCGCATGACCGCCCTCAGCGGTTTCCGCATCATGATGCCCCCCGGCTGGTCGCAGTATCGCGTCGATGAAGACGGGCGCAAGCGCTACATCGCCAAGGTGTCCTCGCGGATGAAGCAGCTGGGCCAACCGGAGCTCGACGTGCGGCTGCGGATGCTGGCCACCTCGCAGTGGCGTCGGCTGGAACAGACGCGGACACACAGCATCTATCTCGCCGATCGGGAGGTCGAAGGGCTGACCCATCTCCCGTTGTCGATCGCCGTCCGCCAGCAGATCGGTCCCGCAGGTTCCACCTTCGCGGCCGGCCTCCACACGCTCACGACCGCCGAGATCGTGACCTTCGACACGGCGATCGGGCCAGTTCTCCGCTGGGAGTGGACGAAGCCCGGTGAGGGTGAGCTCGAGGGGATCACCGTTCGCTCCGTCGGGTACGGGTTCGCGCTGCCGGAGGAGAACTCCCGTCGTGGGTTGGTCTTCACCGCCTCGTTGCCCTATCCGGACGATGCGGATACCCTTCTCGTGGATGCCGCTATCGAACTCGCCGATTCGATCCTGGAGACCTTCCGGTGGCAGTAGAACTGCAGTACCAGATGACCCTCGATGGGCGCCGCTGGATCCCGATCCCGTTCACCTTCCCCTGGAGCGAGTTCGCCACCGCCGAGGAGTGGGCGTCCACGCTCGCCTCCGACCTGCTCGCGGGGACCGGTGCGGAGTCCACCGCCGACGCGCTGACGCAGGAGGCGCTGACGCTGCAGGCTGCGCCGCCGCCGATTCCCGGAGCGCAGGAGCGCTTCTGGCGTACGGAGTACGTCGGCGGCTATCCGATCATCATCCACCTGTACATCGACGAGACGTGGGCGACCACGGCGGAAGACCTGCTGCAGTACGCGCGGCTCGGCATCGGCGGGTTCGTGCAGACCTGGAGCGACGTCGAAGGAACCGCCTTCGACGTCGCGGTGAACGTCGCCGTGAGCGCGGAGATCGAGGACGTGACGAGGGAAGGGTCGCCGGTCATGACGATCGGAGCGGTCCGCTCGATCGGTGTGCGCGACGGCCTCCTCTTCTTGATCGACTATCTCGACGAGGATCCGGTGCGTCTGGAGGCCGTCCAGCCGGAGCTGGAGGAGATCTTCCGTTCGTTCCGGTTCCGTGCGGCACCGCCCTCAGCGGCAGACGCGTGACCCCATGACCTCCCCTCGGGCCTCCGTGCACAAGCGGATCACGACGATGTATCTCCTGCTGCGGATGATGCAGGCGGCGGCGCTGATCGTCTATCTGGTTGGGTCTTTGCTTCTCACCGGAGGACAGATCGCCGCCGGTCGTGCGCCGATGTGGGGCGTTGCCATCGACTACCCCCTGTTCTCTTTTCCAGGGCTGCTATCTCTCGTCGTGTCCGTCATCGGTCTCATCCTGGCCGCCGCTGTTCTCGCTACGGCGCGTGTGAACGATTCCGGTCGAGTGGGCGGAGCGTTCGCGGCGACGGGTGCGGCCACCGCGTCCTCGGCGATGTTCGCGTGGATGCTCCCTTCGGAAGGGGCGACCGAGGCTACGCTGCGGTGGGTAGCGGCCGGTCTCGACGGGGCCGCCACTGTGGTTCTGATGGTCGCAGCGCTGATCCTCGCCGTCCGAGATGACCGTGCTCGTCAGCGTGAAGGACGCCTGATATGGACCCCGGGTCAGGAAAGCTGATGGCCGAAGACGAGCCCGGCGGATTCAGCATCCTGTTCCCGCCGGGATGGACACGGTACTTCATCGATGATGAGGGGCGAAAAGCCCTGATCATGCGGATGTCGTCGCAGATTCGAGCGCTCGGTCGCCCCGATCTCGATGTCGAGGCGCGGATGCTGATCAGCCAGCAATGGAAGCAGATGCAGGCGCGGAGTGTCGGTGCGGTCTACCTTCCGGACGCGATGGGGGACGACTCGACACCTCTGCCGATGTCATTCGCGCTGATCCAATACGTCGCTCGTCCCGGAGCCGATTTCGACTCGGCGTTCCGCGACATGGCGAAGGGGGCCGTCGAAGCTTTCGACACGTCGATCGGTCGGATTCTGCGGACCGAGAGCGAGCGCCGCGGCACAGACGAGCTCGCGGAGGTGATCGGGCGGCAGATCGACTACGGCATCGCGCTTCCGAACCCGCGTGACCGTCGCGGCATGATCGTCTCGACCTCCATCACCACGCTCGACGACACGGCACCTGATCTGGTGCAGGGTCTGATCGAGCTCAGCGACACGGTCGTCGAGACGTTCCGGTGGCGTGCGTGACCGGCTACCGGGTGCTGCCAGACCAAGCCGCCTGGCTGACACTTCCGCTCGAGTTCCCGTGGGAAGACTTCGTCGATGACGTCTCCTGGGCCGCCGAGGTCGCAGATGACAGAGCAGTTGCCGACGCGCCTGCGGCCGTCCGCACGGCGATCGCCGAGAGCGCGCTCACTCTCGTGCGCGCCGAGCCGCCGCTTCCCGGCGTGCGGGAGCGTTTCTGGTGGCTCCCCTCGATCGGCGGATCGGTCGTGGTCGCGCATCTGACGGCCGTCGAACTCGACGAGTCGCTCCACGAGCAGCCCCTCGATTCCTTCGTCTTCCTCGGCGCGGGAGGAATGGTCCAGAACATCACCGAGGTCGAGGGAACCGCGTTCGACACGGCCCTGGACTGTGTGCTGCTCGTCCCGGTCGACGACACGACCATCGCGCTGAGGCGCCTTCTCGGACGGACGGCGCGGATGCTGCTCATGCTCGATGTGTTCGTCGATGACGGCGGTGCGCTCCACGAGGCGCAACACGATATCTCGGCGCTCTTCACCTCGATCGAAGTGGTGCACTGATCGTGCGCCTGGATGGGGAGTTGTCCCCATCGACGGTGTTTGTGGGGGCCGCGTAGGGTGGTGGTATTCGGGCCGGAGGGGTCCGGTTCTTTCGATTTGCGGAGGTGTGGACGATGGCCGATTTCGGTGCGTCTTATGCGGAGATGGAGCAGGTGGCGTCGTCGCTGTCGCAGGCTCGTGATGACATTCAGGGTCAGTTGGACACGCTGAAGGGTCAGGTGGACACTCTTCTGGGTGAGGACTTCAAGACGCAGCATGCGTCGGGGAAGTTCGGTGAGGGGTACACGGAGTTGACGACGGGTCTGAAGACCGCGGTCGACGGTATCAATGACATGTCGGAGTCGTTGCTGGGGATGATGCGCGCGATCCAGGATCTGGATCAGCAGCTCGCCGGCAGCTGACGAACGGCACGGTTTCACGGAGAGGGTCGACCAGGTGGTCGGCCCTCTTCGTCGTCACCCGCCCGACGGCGGCCCGTGTGAGATGTCGGCCCGCCAAGTGGCAGTGAGCCCCTCCGATCCCATAAGGTGGCCGAGTGAATCAGACGGACAGGTCCCGCATCTCGGGCCGCCGTTGCGACTGCGGCTACCTCGCCACCGGTACGCCGCCTGCGAGGCTCTGCTTCGACTGTGGAGATCGCGCGCTGGCCGATTGGGTCGCTGAGGAGAAGAGCGTGCTCGGGCCCCTGCCGGGCTACGCGGTCGAGGTGGCGGAGATCATCCGCGACGCGGCGAAGAACCAGGCGGCGGCGATCAAGAAGCGCTCGAATGAACCCTTCGCCGAAGCCGCACGCGAGCGGAGCCAGGCGGCCCGGCGTCTTTCGCGGGTCCGCCGTGCCCACCGCCGCGAGCTGGACGGGGTCTCTCTGGACCGCTGGCAGGCGGCTGCCGCCCTGCTCGGCAGTGACCCCCGGGAGTTGTTCCGCAAGGAGTCCAAGCGCTTCGTGAAGCGTGGTCTCGGAGCGGCGCAGCTGACGGCCTTGGGCGCCGATGCGATGCAGATCGTCGTCAAGACCGCACAGGAGAAAAGACGCTGATCGAGTGTGGGGACTTCTCCCCATCGCCTGAGCGGCATGGTGACCGCTATCGTCGAATCCGGCGAGGGAGGACCACTGATGGCGGGCAATGACGGGATGCTGCTTCCGATGAGCGAGCTGCAGGAGATGTCACAGCAGATCACTTCGATCATCACCGAGTTCGAGTCGGCCAGCGCGCGACAGGGAGATGTCCAAGAAGCGGTCGGTCGACCCGCCGGCGATGGACGACTGCGCGACCGCTGCCACTCCTTCGAGGGCAGCTGGAACGACAGCCGGGACAAACTCCTCAGCAAGCTCCGCACGGTGAGCGAGCGCGTGCAGGGAACGATCGACGAGACGCAGCAGGCCGACGTCGACCTCGCGAGCCAGATGGAGCCGTCTTCCCCGTCGAGTCAGCCGGCGGGGCGGGGCCCCGGCGCTGCCCAGGCAGTCTAGGAGAACAACATGCAGACGACCAGAGGGCGCACGGTCGAGGTCATCGCCGGGAACCCCGGCGACATCGACGCCAGAGCCACGCAGATCTCCGATCTCGCTGACGACATGTTGTCCGCTGCGGCGACACTGCGTGGGATCGGCGATGGCAGCATCCGTGGCAAGGGCTATGCCATGGACAAGATCCGCGAGGTCGTGGACGACTCGCACAAGGACCTCAAGGAGGCGGGCGAGCGCTATCGCCCGGCAGGGACCGTTCTCAGTCGCTACGCGACCGCGCTGTCGACGGCGCAACAGCAGATGGCCACGATCGTCTCGGACTGCGAGACCTCTTTGAGTGCGGTTCAGTCGGCCCAAGGTGACGCTTCGGATGCACAGGGCGCGTTCAGCAGCTTCCGCACCGAGGTCGCCGCTGCCCCTCCCGCTCCCGAGGAGCAGGATGCGAGCGCGCAGCAGAGCGACCGACTCGAGCAGGCGGCTGCGAGTGCGGCGCTCGCGCTCTCGCAGGCGAGGGAGACGCACGCCGAGAACCTCCGTGCCTACGACGGCGTCTTCGAGACGTGGGAGGGCGCCTACGAGACGGCCGTGAGCGACCTCGAGGATGCCAACAAGATCGGCGAGGACTCCACCTGGGAGAACATCGCCGGCGTCCTCGCCGTCGTCGCTGAAGTGCTCAGCTGGGTCGGACTCGGTCTCGCCGTCCTCGGCCTGATCATCGGCGGCCCTTTCATTGCCGCGCTCGCCGTGATCGTCGCCGTCGCGTCGCTGCTCGTCACGGTCGCTCTCATGTTCGACGGGCGCAAAGGCATCGGCGACCTGTTGTGGTCGGTGGTGGGTATCCTCCCCATCGGCAAGCTCGGCCTGCTGTTCAAGAAGGGCGGACAGTTGAAATTCCTCGGGGAGATCGGCAAAGGCATCGCGAAGCCGTTCCAACAGGTCAAGGGCCTCCGGGGGCTCCAGTTCGCCCCGCGCAGCGGATGGCGCGCCGACTGGCTGCCGAAGTTCGATGCTTTCGCCGGTCGGGTGTCCGGCGTCAAGATGACCGGCCCTTTCTCGTTGAAGGGGATGCTCGACCGATTCGTCGGCGGTACCGGGCGCTCCTTCACGATCGCGTTCACGGACGCTGTCGGGTCGGCGCCGAAGCAGGCCATGGGAACCCAGCTGTTCAGCCAGTTGCCGACGGCGTTGCAGAATGTCGTCGGCGGAGCACCGACGACGTTCGAGCAGGTCTTCAACGTGTACAAGTGGATCGACCGCGGTGTGTCGGCGACGGGCGGACGCCCTTCCGGCGCCCTCTCGCCCGCGGGTGCCATCAATGGGCTGTTCTGAGATGGGCGAGTCACTGTCGGAATCCGGGTGGGATCTGAACTACGACGCCGCGTTGTTCATCCCCCTTCCCTCGGCGGAGGAGCTCGCCGCCGATCCGGAGCGCGGGCCGATGTGGGTCGGGGAGGTTCTCGAGCACTACGCGGCGTCGGCACCGCTGACCGAAGGCGATCGCCAGGGTCTGACGGTGACCGCCGAGGCACTCCTGAGCATGGCCGAGCCGTTCGTGATGCGCCTGTGGTTCGCTCCGCCTGGGTTCTACAGCGATGTGCTGGTGAGCCTTGTGGTGACCGACGCCGAAGGGGACTCGGCGAGAGAGATCGTCCAGCGTGTGACCGAGAATCCGGGAGCGACCGCGCCCGACGGGATCGCCATCGAGTCGGATACGCATGGCTCAGGAGTTCTGATCCGCCGCACCGCCGGAGTGCAGGCTCAAGACTCGAGCGCACTGCTGGTCGCCCAGTGGGATCTGCTGCTCCACGTGCACGGTGTGCTCATCGCCGCCAACGTCATGGCCACCACGCTTCCGGTGCTTGCCCAGCTCGAGGGTGAGCTGCTGGCCCTCGTCGAAGGCATCGTGCTCCCCGACGCCGTCATCGCATGATGCCGTCTCGGGGGCTTTTCCTGTGAGGATGGGGAGATGAACGATCTTCGTGTGGAGCTGCGGTACGGCATCCCCCCGTTCCGAATCGCGCTGCCGCCGGGGTGGCATCGAAGGGCTGCGTCGACGGCAACCGAGAAGGCTGACCTCGCGCGTGCATCGGAGCTGTTCCGCCAAGCCGGACGCCCCGATCTCGAGGCACAGTATCGGGCGATGATGGCCCGTGTGCGTCAGGGCATGACGAGGGCGAAGGTGTTCGCGATCTACCGGCAGGAGGATGTCGAAGCCGACGAACTCCTGCCGATGTCGATCACGGCGTCGGCGGTCGATGGCGAGGGTGGCCGCAATCTCGACGCCTGGATCACGGATGCGTTCCGGCTGCGTGGAGCGAGCTTCCTCGAGGATGCCAAGCATGTCGTGCGGTGGGAGGGCCCGGCGGCCCAGGCGCCCCGTGGCGCGGATCTCGAACAGGTGACCGGACGAACGATCACGTACGCCCTGCCGGTGCCGGAGACCGACCGCACGCGCGCGCTGGTGTTCACGACGACCATCCTCACGCCAGACGGTGGCGGGATCTCCGACGAAGCGATTCAGGGCATGACACTGCTCAGCGATCTGATGATCTCCACCGTTGCGTGGGAGCAGGCGATGCCGGAGACGGTTCCGGGCTCGGTGTGAGCGACTGCGGCTTTGTTCCGCCATCCGGTGGGGGACGGGTCGGTGATGGGGAGTTGTCCCCATCGACGGTGTTTGTGGGTGCCGCGTAGGGTGGTGGTATTCGGGCCGGAGGGGTCCGGTTCTTTCGATTTGCGGAGGTGTGGACGATGGCCGATTTCGGTGCGTCTTATGCAGAGATGGAGCAGGTGGCGTCGTCGCTGTCGCAGGCTCGTGATGACATTCAGGGGCAGTTGGACACGTTGAAGGGTCAGGTGGACACTCTTCTGGGTGAGGACTTCAAGACGCAGCATGCGTCGGGGAAGTTCGGTGAGGGGTACACGGAGTTGACGACGGGTCTGAAGACCGCGGTCGACGGTATCAATGACATGTCGGAGTCGTTGCTCGGGATGATGCGTGCGATCCAGGATCTGGATCAGCAGCTCGCCGGCAGCTGACGAACGGCACGGTTTCACGGAGAGGGTCGACCAGGTGGTCGGCCCTCTTCGTCGTCAGCGTGCGGCGTCGGCGAGGTGCCGGGCGTCGTGGCCCAGGACCTTCACGATGATCCCGTGGCGGCGCAGTTCTGAGACGGTGCGGGCGCCCTCTTCGGCGTCGCGGCCGAGAGCCTTGATGTTCACGACGACCAGCACATCGCCGTGTGTCAGAGTCGCGATGAGACGCGCGAGACGGTCGTTCCAGCTCTCCAGGATGTCGGGTGCCGGGTGACGGAACCCCTCGATCGGCACGCCGAAGCGGGTGAGGTCTTCGCGCTGCTTGACGACCGACGGCATGCCCTCCCGAGCGACGACGAGACCGACCAGGCGCGAGCCGTCAGGGCGTGCGGTCCAGAAGTTGCGGTTCTGCTGCAACTCGGTGAAGCACTTCGGGCAAGCCGCGGCATCATGAGGCAGGTGCAACGGGCTCGTCAGCGCCTCATCGACGGCAGTCGCATTCATGGGATCGATCGTCTCGCTCATCGCGCACCTCCGGCATCCATTCTGCCCTGTCGGACGGCGCCGCGGCGACCGGATTCACAACAGACCGAGGGCTTGCACCGTCTCTCGCTCCTGGAGCAGTTCCGCGACGGACGCGTCGATCCGCGCGCGTGCCCACTCGCTCAGCTCCAGCCCTTCGACGATCTGCCATTCCCCGTCGACGGAGCGCACGGGGAAGGACGAGACGAGACCCTCCGGGACGCCGTATTCGCCGTGCGAGACGACGCCGGCCGAGGTCCAGTCGTCGGTGCCCCGGACCCAGTCGCGCACGTGCTCGATGGTCGCGTTCGCGGCCGACGCCACCGACGACGAACCGCGCACCGCGATGATCTCCGCTCCGCGCTTCGCCACCCGCGGGATGAACGTTTCGTCGAGCCACGCCGGCACGTCACCGACGATCTGTTCCAGAGCCGGCGCCACCGGACGGCCGGCGACTGTGGCGTGCGAGATGTCGGGGAACTGCGTCGCAGAGTGGTTGCCCCAGATCGGGACGCGGCGCACGGTGTGCACCGGGGTGCCGAGGGTCTGCGCGAGCTGGGCCCGCGCGCGGTTCTCGTCGAGTCGCGTCAGGGCGGTGAAGCGCTCGGCGGGTACACCGTCCGCCGACGCGGCCGCGATCAGGGCGTTGGTGTTGGCGGGGTTCCCGACCACCGTGACGCGCACTCCCGCCGCCGCGTTCGCCGCGATGGCCGCGCCCTGCGGGCCGAAGATGCCGGCATTGGCGGCGAGCAGGTCGGCGCGCTCCATCCCGGGCCCGCGGGGGCGGGCCCCCACGAGCAGGGCGAGGTCGCACCCGTCGAAGCCCACCGCGGCGTCATCCGTCACCTCGACGTGTTCGAGCAAGCCGAACGCGCCGTCCTGCAGCTCCAGTGTGGCGCCCTCCGCGGCACCGAGTCCCTGCGGGATCTCCAACAGGCGGAGCCGTACCTTCTCGTCCGGTCCGAGCAGGTCGCCCGCCGCGATGCGGAACAGCAGTGCGTAGCCGATCTGGCCGCCGGCGCCGGTGAGGGTGATCGTGGTCGTCATGCCCCGAGCATACGTCCGATCACGCCGGTCGTCCCTCGGAGTACCCTCGTCGCATGACCTTCAATCCCGACGCCGACATCTCGGGCAACACGACCCGTCGACGCGGTCGCACCGCAGCCATCGCCGGAGGTGCGGGAGTGGGCGTGCTCGGCATCATCGCGCTCATCGCGGGCCCCCTCCTCGGCATCGACCTGACCGGGCTGCTCGGGGGTGGGGCGCCGAGCGGGAGCGGCGAGCCCGTCGGGGGATCGGTCATCGAGAACTGCGACACCGGCGCGGATGCGAACGCGGACATCGACTGCCGGATGGCCGGCGCGCAGCTCGCGCTCGATGACTTCTGGGCGGAGAACGTCGAAGGGTATCGCGCGCCGCAGATGATCGTGGTCGACGGCTCCACACCCACGCAGTGCGGAACGGCGTCCAATGCCGTCGGACCGTTCTACTGCCCGCCCGAGGAGGGGGTCTACGTGGACCCCACGTTCTTCCAGCTCATGCAGCAGCAGTTCGGGGCGTCCGCCGGTGACCTTGCTCAGCTCTACATCGTCGGGCACGAGTGGGGCCACCACATCCAGAACATCACGGGCGACATGGACCGCTACCCGAACAACGGGACGGGCCCGGGCAGCAACGGGGTGCGGATGGAACTGCAGGCGGATTGCTACGCCGGGGCCTGGATCGGCCGGATCTCGGAGGAGACCGACAGCAAGGGTGTCCCGTACCTGAAGCCGACCACCGAGGCGCAACGGGTCGACGCCCTGAACGCGGCGGCAGCGGTCGGTGACGACAACATCCAGGCGCAGTCCGGTTTCGTGAACCCGGAGAGCTGGACGCACGGCTCCAGTGATCAGCGTCAGCGCTGGTTCGCCGAGGGGTACCAGAACGGGCTGGGCGCCTGCGGCCAGGTGTTCACCCTCGCCGAAGGTGACCTCTAGCAAAGGGGCACCCGCGAGGCAGGTCCGTTACGGTGGAAGAGGCAGTACTGCACGACCGGCTGGGGGGCCGATGATGACGAAGACAGACGCACTGTATCCACCGATCGAACCGTACGACACGGGGGAGATGCTCGTCGGAGACGGTCACCGCGTGTACTGGGAGGTCAGCGGCAACCCCGAAGGCAAGCCGGTGGTCTTCCTGCACGGCGGCCCCGGCAGTGGAACCTCGCCCTGGCAGCGGCGGTTCTTCGACCCGGAGGCTTATCGCATCGTGCTGTTCGATCAGCGGGGGTGCGGGCGCAGCACACCGCATGCGAGTGCTCCCGATGCCGACTTCCGTCACATCACCACCGCCCACCTGATCGCCGACATCGAGCTGCTGCGCAAGAACCTCGGCATCGACAAGTGGCAGGTGTTCGGCGGGTCGTGGGGGAGCGCCCTCGCACTCGCCTATGCGCAGGCACATCCGTCTGCGGTGACCGAACTCGTGCTCCGCGGGATCTTCACGCTGCGTCGCGAGGAGCTCGAGTGGTTCTACGAGGGCGGGGCAGCGGCCCTCTTCCCGGACCTCTGGGAGAGCTTCCTCGCGCAGATCCCGATCCTGGAGCGCTCGCACCTGATCGAGGCATACCACCGCCGACTCTTCGACCCCGACCCGGCGGTGCACGTGCCCGCCGCGATCGCCTGGTCGACCTGGGAGGCGGCGACCGTGACGCTCACACCGGATCCCGCGCAGATCGCCGCCCTGTCCGATCCGCAGAAGGCCACCGCGTTCGCCCGCATCGAGAACCACTTCTTCGTCCATCGCGGGTGGTGGGACGAGGGGCAGCTGATCGCCGGCGTCGACGCCATCCGCCACATCCCCGCGGTCATCGTGCAGGGTCGACACGACGTCGCGACCCCGATGATGACGGCGTGGGATCTGCACCGGGCGTGGCCCGAGGCGGAGTTCATCGTGGTCGACGACGCCGGTCATGCGGCGACCGAGCCCGGCACGCAGAAGGCGCTACGCGCGGCGACCGACCGATTCGCCCGAGCCAGCCGCACGACATGAAGGAGATCTCGGGGAACGAAGGAGTGGATGCGCGACCGGCTCCTTCGTTCCCTGAGATCTCCTTCGTTGCGCGCTGGCCGTCAGGCTCGGTGCGCGCTGACAGTCAGGCTCGTTTTGCGCTGACCGTCAGGCTCGTTTCGCGCTGACCGTCAGGCTCGGAGAGCCTTCGTCAAGGTCTTCACGAGCCCCACGAGACTGCCGTCGATCCGGTAGCGGGTCAGTCCTTCGCTGACGGCCGCACCGGTGCGCGCGGAGACGAACCACGGTGGCTTCGGCAGGATCGTGAACCGTCCACCGCCGTTCGCGATCGGCAGTGACCGCGGGAGGGGGCGGAACGGTCCGCGGAGCACGGAGCGCTCGACCCCGTCGAGCAGGAGCGCGTTGTGCACGACCCCCAGGCCGCTGCCGACGTCGTCGATCGTGCCACCCGGGAACGCGCCCCAGGTGAGTGTCGGGGTGATGAATGCGAAGGCCGTCCAGCTGTTGATGGCGATGGAGCCGTAGTGGAGCGCGGCGATGGCCCGTTCGAATCCGGCACCGAGCGACTTCTCCGTGGCAGGGTCGATCAGCAGGTTCGCGCCGAGGGTGCCCTCCAGCCTGTCGTTCGCATGGGCGACAGCGGCATCCAGGAAGTCCTGGCCGGTGCCCGGCACGGTCACGACTCCCAGCACCGGGGCGAAGTACTCGGTGGTCTCCAGCGCGGTCGCGTCGTCGTCGGCGTCGATCTCGACGAGCAGCCGGTCGCCCAGCACGAGGGCGTCGGGGTAGGCGTCGGATGCGAGCTCCATCCTCGAGGCGGAGCCCGGGTACCAGGTCGGACGTTCGGGGGCGTTGGCGTATGCACGTCGCAGCGCGGCTCGGAACGCATCGGCTTGATCCCACTCCGACGACATGATCACCACTTGGCCCGCGATGCAGTTGTGTCCGCAGTTCTGCAGCCGCATGGTCGCGATGTGCTCGGCGTGGTACGTGAGGTCGGCCTCCGTCCACGCGCCGGGCACCACGATGATCGGTGAGACGCCGCCGAGCTCGGCCGTGATCGGCTTCTTCAAGCGCGGGCGGTTCTCGCGGCGACGGCGCTTCGTGGCCGCGGCCCCCTCGCCCTTCGACGGCCCCCACACGATGGTGTCGAACGTCGCGGCGGACCCGGTGATGTGCACATGCGCGAGTCCGGGGTGGTCGGTGAGGAAGGCGCCGACCGCCGGGCCGCCTCGCACGATGCGCAGGAACCCCAGCTCGATGAGGGGCGCGAGCGCACGCTTGTACACCGGCACGAGGGCGTCCTGAGTGGGGTTCACCTTCAGCAGCGCCGTGCGGTTGTGGGCGAGCAGTTCGTAGAACACGTCGAGGACAGGGATCGAGGTGATGTTGCCGGCACCGAGCACGAGTCCGACGCCGCCCGACGCGGTCGGAGTGCGCTGCGCGAGACCGGCGGATGCGCGCGCGGCGTTCGGGGTGATCCCGGGCTCGAGCCAGACCTCGCCCGTGAAGCCGGACAGCAGGAACCTGTCGATCCCGGTCAGGGGGAAGGCGTGCACCCGGGTACGCCCACCCGGGGCGCGGTCGATCGTGATGCCGTCGAGCGGGTTGGTGCCTTCCGCCAGGCGGGAGAGGGTCGCGATGTAGGCGTCGAGCGCGCCGATCACGCTGTAGGGGCCGCTGAGCCACTCTTCGCCCCGCAGTGGATGCGCCCCGTCGAGGCCCTTGGAGGCGGAGGCCGTGTTCGCCCAGTCCTCGGCGGTGGCGGCGACGCTCGTGCGCACCGCGCGCAGCAGGGTCACGCGTTGAGCGATCGTGAGGGCCGACCACGTGCGTGCGCCGGCGTGCAGGTCGTCGACGGCGGTGTCGAGCCGTTCACGCTCGCCCGCGCTCATCCCGGGAGCCTCGGTCTTCGGCGCGCGCTTCGGAGCGGGCGTGGCGGCGGTGGAGGTGCTCGCAGAAGTCATCGATGTCTCCTTCGGACGGGATCCCAGCTTAGGCGTCGAGGCTCGCCACGGCGTCGATGTCTTCCCTGCGCAGGCGATAGCGGCGGAGGGTCAGCAGGCTCGCCGCCATCAGCGCAGCGGGGAGGATGCTGAAGCTCAGGACGATGCCCGTGATCGCGGCCGCCGGTTGCTCGACGGTGGCGCCGGCGACGGTGGAGATGTAGCCGGTGGTGGCGAGGGCCAGTGACACCGCGGTCGCACCGAGGGCGAAGCCCACGGTCTCGCCTGCGGTCCAGATGCCGGTGAACGTGCCCGCCTGTCCCGGCCCGCTGGTGCGCTCGTCGTGCGAGATGACATCGGGCAGCATCGCCATCGGCAGGGACTGGAGCCCCGCGTAGGCGATGCCGGCGACGGCGACGGACGCGTAGATCCACGCTCCGGGCGTCCACACCGCGATGACGAGGGTTGCCGCTGCGGCGGTGAACAGGCCGCTGGCGATGGCGAATGCGCGTTCCTTCCCGGTGCGCCGGGCGAGCGCGGTCCACGCCGGCGTCGCGAGCAGCGCGGGTCCGACGAGGGCGACGAACACGAGCGTCACCGCGTCTTCGGATCGCAGGACCCAGGTCGCGACGTACTGGGCGCCGGCGAGCATCGTCCCCGTCGCGAGCGCCTGCAGGACGAAGGTCCGCAGCAGGGCGCGGAACGGTTGGCTGCGTCCGAGTGCCCGGAAGCCGGACATGTACTGGTCGCGCCAGGTGGAGGACACGATCGGTGCGCCGGGGGTGTGCGCGGTGCGCCGCGCCGCGATGTCCGCCGTGCGGGCGGCGATCAGCATGCCGATGCCGATCGCCAGGCCGGAGGCGATCCCCATCAGGAGGTATCCCAGGACCGGATCGGAGCCGGCGTTGCGCAGCGCCGGACCGCCGGCGCCGAAGAGAAGGATCGCCGCGGTGAGCACGACGACGCGCCAACCCAGCAGGCGGGTGCGCTCGTCGTAGCTGCCCGTCAGCTCTGCGGGGAGCGCGACGTAGGGCACCTGGAACAGGCTGAAGGCCGTCGCGGTCGCGAGGAACGCCAGCAGGACGCTGACGGCTCCCGTCACCGGTCCCCAGGAAGGGGGGACGGCGAAGGTGAGGGCGAAGAACAGCGGGAGCGCGAGGGCGCCCGTGACCATGAATCCGCGGCGGGACCCCGTGCGTGCGAGCTGTCGATCGGAGGCCGCGCCGATCAGGGGATCGATCAGGACGTCCCAGATCTTCGCCGCGGTGACGATGAGTCCTGCGGCCAGCGCGGCCACGCCGAGGTTGTCGGTCAGGAAGTACGTCAGCACCAGCCCGGGCAGGGTGGCGTAACCGCCGGTCCCCAGCGACCCGATCGCGTACAGCACGATCGTACGCGGGGAGAGGCGGACGGATGCTCGTTCGGACCGAGCCTCAGTGCTCATCGCGCCAGTGTAGCGGCGCCACGGCGACCGTTCAGATCAGTGCGAGCTCGCGCAGCTTCGACTCGACATCGGCGTTCGACGGCTCGACGTGGTGCGAGGCGTCGGGGTACACGACGACCGGGATGTTCGTTCGCCCCGAGATGTCCTTCGCGATGTCCGCGGCAGCGGGCTCCGCGACGAGGTCGACATAGGTGTACTCGACGCCGAGCGCATCGAGCTGCTTCTTGGTGCGGATGCAGTCGCGGCACCAGTCGGCGCCGAACATCGTGATGGTGTCGGAGGCAGGAGAAGTCATGCCTCCAGCCTACGGCTGCGTGGATGGGGTGGCGCTGAGAAGCCTCTTGATAGGTAAGGCTACCCTTATCTAAGCTGGTGGCATGAGCAACGCGTGCGAGCACCTGGATGACCCTGACTGGGACAGCATCGAGGGGGCCGTGCTCATCGCCGGCGATGCGGCCGATGCCGGTACCATCGCGGGCATCGCGGCGCGGCTGCCCTGGGACGCCCAGGGGGTCATCCTCCTCGAGGTCGCGGCGCGCATCCAGTTCCGCCACATCGATGTTCCCGACGGCGTCTCGGTGCGGTGGCTCGTGCGCGGCGACGGCATCCGTGCGCACGCCCGCGGTGAGCGACTTGCGAACGCCGTCCACGCCTGGTGCGTGGAGTGGGCATGCGGCGAACCGTGGTCCCCGTGGACCGTCTGGCTGGGCCCGCACACCCCTCCACACGTGGCGCGGATGGCGCGCAGCCTTCTCGGCGTCGCGAACTGAGCGACGCCCGAAGGTCAGCGGGTCGCGGCGACGGCCGGGGCGTTCGCGCCGGCCGTGATCGCGTCGAGCGCTCGGCGCAGCGATGAGCTCGAGGTGTGCGCCGTGTACGGGAAGTACACGACCTCGACGCCGACCTCGGCGAACTCGCGCTCGAGACGCAGGCCCTTGTCGGTTCCGCGCCAGTCGTCGCCCTTGAAGAAGTGCGTGAAGTGCACGTCGCGCCAGGAGTCCATCTTCGAGGGTGTGGTCTCCACATAGACGTCGTCGACGAAGGAGATGTGCTTCACGATCTCCGCGCGCTCGGACGTCGGGATGACGGGCTCGATGCCCTTCACCTGGCGCAGCATCTCGTCGCTGACGACACCCGCGATCAGGATGTCGCAGTGCTGCTTGGCGTGACGAAGTAGATTCAGATGCCCGACGTGAAAAAGGTCGAAAGCACCAACGGCATAGCCGATACGCGTCCCCATGATCTCCCCAGATCAGTAGTCCCCAGTAAGCGGATCCCCACCCGCTCAGCGACTCCCACAGCCGCAAGTCGAGAGTCTAGCAGGTTCGGGTTTCTTTCCCCACAGGAACACATGGAACGATGGAGGCCGCAGGCATTGCGCGTGCGGAAGAGGGGGCTGACGTGGGGACACCGGTCACGGTCATCGTGCCGACGTTCAACGAACGCGACAACGTCGCGGAACTCGTCGCCCGCATCGCCGCTGCGCTCCCCGAGGGGGATGCCGAGATCCTCTTCGTCGACGACAGCACCGACGACACCGCTGCCGAAGTGGCGCGCGTCGCCGCCGATGCCCCGGTCCCGGTGCGCGTCATCCATCGCGCCGAGAACCACGGCGGTCTGGGCGGGGCCGTGGTCGTCGGGATCGAAGCCGCGTCCTTCGACGTCTGCATCGTCATGGATGGCGATCTCCAGCATCCGCCGGAGCTCCTGCCCGCCCTGCTCGACCGCTACGACGCGGGGGATGCCGATCTCGTCGCCGCGTCCCGCTACGTCGGCGGAGGGGACACCCGCGGCCTCGGGACGGCCGTGCGGTTCGGCGTCTCGCGCGCGGCGACCTGGCTGACCCGGGCGATGTTCCCGATCCGGCTCGCTCGCAGCACCGACCCGATGACGGGCTTCTTCCTGGTGGACCGGAAGCGCCTCGAGGTCGCGAATCTCCAGCCTCAGGGTTTCAAGATCCTCCTCGAGATCCTGGCCCGCAACGACCTTCGCATCGCCGAGGTGCCGATGGAGTTCGCCGAGCGCCGGCACGGGACGTCGAAGGCGAGTCTGCGCCAGGGAGCGACCTTCATCGCGCACCTCGCACGTCTGCGATTCGGGAAGATGTCCTTGTTCGCACTGATCGGCGCGATCGGCGCTGCCGCGAACCTCGGGATCATGTGGGGGCTGACCGCCGCCGGCGTCCCTTACATCTGGGCGGCCATCATGGGCGCCGAGGTCACGATCATCGGGAACTTCCTGCTACAGGAGCGCTTCGTCTTCGCCGACATGCGCACCGACGCCCGTGGCCTCGGGGTCCGCTTCGCCAGTTCCTTCGCCTTCAACAACGTCGAGGCGGCACTGCGGATCCCCGTGATGGCCTTGATGGTCGAGTCCTGGCACATCTCGAGCGTGCTCGCGACGGCCCTCTCTCTCATCGTGGCCTTCTTCGCACGGTTCCTCTTCCACTCGCTCGTCGTCTACGCCCCGAAGCGGCGCCGGAACGACGAGGCGGCGGCATCCGAGCCGAAGCCGGATACCGCCGCGCTGCGTGTGATTCGGGCCATCGACGCTGAAGCGATGAAGCCCGGCGAGCTCTAGGGCGCGGAGACCCCGAGGTCCGACCTCGGAGCCGTGAGCGCCTCCGGTGCGGTACACGGTCGCGTGTCGTCGTAGCGGGCAACGAGCTGATGGATCCGGTTCAAGCCGCTGCCCTATTCCGCGTATGCCCAGTGCTTCACATAGTCGATGAGGACATCGTTGATGGCGCCCGTGGTGGGGCCGGTGCGGGCGCCCCAGCTCTCTCCGATGAACTGGGAGAAACGGATGTCGAGCTGACCGCTGAATCCGGCGAGGATCTTCGGGTCAGACGTGCGGAACGTTTCGACCCCATCCACGGAAAGTGCGATGAACTGAGGAGTCTGCTCCAGCGTGTAGGTATGCCACTGATCGCTCGGCGTCGTCAGAGTGAAGTTGCGTTGGGTGTATTCCCCCTTTGTCTTCACGCCCGTCTGTTTGTAGATGGTCTGCTGGATACCGGTGCCGTCGTTCGGGTAGTAGCCCGGCTGCAGGTTCGGCGTGCCGATAGCTTCGAAGAGGTCGATTTCACCACCGAGATTCACATCGCGGAACCAGATCGCTGACCAGAGCCCCGTGGATGATCCCGGCGTCAGCATCTTCGCCCGGATCTCGGTCTTGCCGTACCCGATGTGGTGCTTGCCGCGCGACCAGACGTAACCTCCGCTGTAGGTGATGGTCTTGCCGTTGAACTGCTGTGGCGCGGCCAGCTTCTGCATACGCAACCGGAGGTTGCCGTCCACGACGCTCACGTTCTCAGGGAAGTTCGCCCCGTCGAGAGTGTTTGCGTCCATGAATCGGCGGGCCTCCCACGAAGAGGTATCCAGAGCGCCCTCGAAGTCGTCCTCCCAGGTCGGGGCCGCGGGTGCCTCCGCGACGTTCGCGTCGTTCACCTTCACCGTGAGGCCGGGGGACGATCTGGCTCCGAAGAACGCGATGTCCGCGCCGCCGCCGGCAGTCAGTCTGTCATCACCCGTGTCGGCCGCTGTGAAGTCCTGTGTCTTGCCCTCGCCCACGCCGGCCTCGGCGCTCAGGTGGACTTCCGCCCCAGCATCTGCGGTCGTCAATGACAGCTGGATGCTCTCGCCGAGCCCGGCGACGTCTGCGAGCTTGGATTCGGCCAGCACGACTTCGACTGGAGCCAGCACGCCGTACTTGTGCGCGGCGAGACGGTCGATACCGACGAAGACCTCACCGGTGGGCGCCACTCTCGACCACAGCATGTAGCTGCCGGACTGCGTGGCTCGGCTCTGCACCCCGATGATGTGCCCCGGCCCGGCGTCGGGCAACGTCGAAGGAGTGAAGGTCACGCTGGTGACGGAGTTCTGCGGCGCATCTTCGGTGAGGCTCAGCATGCGCGACTCACCTGAGGCGACGTTCACCTCGACATCACTGATGAGGGTGTCGGTTGCGCTCGCCGCGGGGACGACCAGAGAACCTAGAGCCAGTATCGAAAGAACGCTTCCCGCCATTGCGATTCGCGTGATGCGCTTCATATGTCCGGGCATGCTGGCTGTCTCCTTGGTCGATGGTGGCGCACTCAGTGCCCTGCGACGGTCGCAGATCGGACCTCGCGGCTATTCGCCGAGCGCCCCTGTAGGTCGGTGATCGAGAGACTCTAGCGGTGTTCGCCTGTAGCCCGTCGAAGTTATCCACAATCGAGCCTTCGATGCGAACCTCGAAGCACGGGCGTGCGACAGGGGGAGGCCCGGGGGGAGCCGTCAGCCTGACACGAGCCCGGTGTCGGAGTGACGGTCCTCGCCTCGCTCAGCCGTTCACTACGTGTCGGGGAACAACGCCTAGCATGGAGAGGATCGGCGCGAGCCGGAGCTTGTGGGGAGCGGTGAAAAGAGAGATCTTCGACGCCAAGACGCGTCTGCTCATGCGGGGTGATCGCCGAGCGTTCGAGACGATGGTCGAAAATGAACGACTCAGCGTCCGAGAGTTTGAGGCGCTCTCCACGACCGCGGCGGCGCGGATGGCTCTCCACGCGTACGACTCATCTCCCTTCTACCTGGACCTGTATTCCGGCGCGGGGTTCTCGCGGGAAGACGTCGCCGAACCGCGAAACTTCGAGAGGCTTCCGATCGTGACGAAGGCCGCGCTCCGGGAAGCGGGGGACAGCGTGCTCTCGACCGCGATCCCATCGAAGCGCGCGCTGGTGTCGCAGACCGGTGGCAGCACGGGAGCGCCGCTGCGGGTGCGGAACGATGCCGCAGCACCGACAGCCCCCATGTGGTGGCGGATCTATCGGTGGTGGGACGTGCATCCGGGCGACGACATGGCTTTCATCTATCGGCGGCTGAGGCAGGGGCGGGAAGCGCTGAAGTACGCGGTCCAGTGGTGGCCGAGCAGGCACATCCACCTCGATGCCCGGGCGATCACGGATGAAGCGATCGAGGACTTCACGAACCGATGGTCCCGTGTTCGACCCCGTCTCCTTGTGGCTTATGTAGAAGGTGCGACCGCGGTTGCCACCCACCTGGCGAAGTCAGGGCGCACTCTGCCGACGACAGCGGTGTCCGTCACGGCGGCGATGCTGCAACCCGGACAACGCGCACTCCTCGAATCGGTGTTCTGTGCGCCGGTGTATGACACCTACCGCTCTGCCGAGATCCCATGGATCGCTGCCGAATGTCCGCAGCATGAGGGACTGCATGTCGCGGGAGACCAGCGCATGGTCGAAATCGTCGACGATGCCGGCCGCCGCGTCGAGCCAGACGTAGAAGGGTCGGTCGTCGTCACCGACTTCAGTAACGAGGTGTATCCCCTCGTGCGATACGAAATGGGTGATCGCTCCCGGCTTCTGAACGGCGCGTGCGGCTGCGGGCGGGTGTTCCCTCGCATCGCCCCCGTGCAGGGGCGACTCGCCGACGTGATTCGTACGCCTTCGGGCCGCCGCATCACGGGCGGTCTCAGCGGGCTCTTCCTCGGGGATCCCGAAGCGATCCGGCAGATGCAGATCGTGCAGGCCTCGGACTACTCGATCGTCATTCGCTATGTCGCTACGCGGAAGGGGGAGGCCACGGATGCAGCCGCCCGAGCCGCCCGCGCGCTCACCGCACTTGTCGGGGAGAACGTCGACGTGACGACGATCGAGGTGTCGCGCATCGAGAGCCAAGCGGGAAAGGCGCGCCTGGTCGTCTCGGAAGCTCCGGATCCGCACTGACCACGCGACCTCTCACGGCGGGCAGCCAGCAGCAACTTGTAGGATGACGGGGGTTTGCGTCCGACGACCGTGTCGAACGCGCGGATGGGGGAGCGCACCTTGGCGACACACTGGACACTCGAAGACCTGTACCGAGGGGTCATGCAGTCGTGGCTCGTACTCGTGGGGACGATCGTCGCGTTCGCGCTCGTCGGCCTCGGTATCTTCGCGATCTATCCGCAGAAGTACACCGCGGAGGCGCAGCACACCGTCGAGCCGATCAGCGTACTCTCGACGGGATCGAGCTTCAACACCGTCAACATGGAGACCGAGAAGGTCGTCGCGACGTCGACCGCGGTGCTGGAGCGTGCCGTGGAGAATCTCGACGACACGTCGATCGAGGCTCTACGTGCGAACACCGTGGTCGAGGTGCCCCGCAACTCGCAGGTTCTCATGTTCCAGGTGACGGCCAATACTCCGAAGCTCGCGGCCGAGCGCGCGAACGCGCTGGCGGCCGCGTACGGCGAGCAACGGACCGACAACGCCCGGGCCGTCGTGGAGAAGACCACAGCTGAGCTCGGGACTTCGATCACACAGCTCCAAACGGTGCTCGACTCCCAGCCCGTCGGGAGTAGCGAGCGTGCGGCCACGCAACTGCAGCTGCAGGCGCTGCTGGACCAGCAGGCTCGGATCACGGCGACGCCGTTCTACTCCGGAATGCTGGTGACTCCCGCAGATCCTCCGCAGCAGTCCAATCGTCCGTCTGTACTCGTGTTCGTTGCCGCAGGACTCTTCCTGGGGATCCTCGTCGGTGCGATCGCCGCGCTGATCGTGTCGCGAGTGCGAAACGGCCCCGGATCCTCCTACAAGCGCAGCCTTCTGGAAGAGGAGACCGACGACGACGCGATCGACGACGACGTGATCGACGACGAGGACATTTTCTATGTCGAGGGCGAGGAGGTCGAGCTCGATGACGATGATTCACTCATCGAGCCCGACGACTCCCATGCTGCCGTGGCGCAGCCGATGGTAGCGCCGCAACGCGGCCACACCAAGAAGCGGCGTCGCTAGCCTTCGTATCTCCATACCCGGACGTAGTCGACCTGGAAATCGAGATTCTGGGTAGCGGCCTTATTGTTCGGATTCGGAAGACCCCAGTAAGTCGAAGACGGACCGACGTGCAGGTTGAGACGCATGTGGAGCGGTGAACCGAAGTAGTTCGGGTTCCAGAGGTTCGGATGCGTCGATGGGGTCGCTCGCAGGATTTCCACACCGTCCACGATCACTGCGGCGTACGTCGGCGTGAACTCGAACGCGTAGGTGTGGAAGTCCTTCCACACCGGCGTCGCGGCGCCGTAGTCTGCGTGATGCCAGATGTAGCGTTGGTTCAGCGACGGGGTCGACGTGTGAGTGTGGACCGTCGTCGTTGCCGTGTCGATGCGCTGGTCGCGTACCGCTGCGTCGTCATACCCCCAGGCCTCCATGATGTCGATCTCACCGGACTGGTTGTTGCGGAGCCAGAACGCGGCGAGTGACCCGAACGTGTTCGGGCCGCTGGGCGTCTTGGCTCGGATCTCCCATCGGCCGTACTGCTGCGACATACTCACATCGTCGGAGCTGAGTCGTCGTTGGTCGAGATAGCCGGTCTTGTGCCAGAGTTCCCGCGGGCCCGTCTGGGTGGACGGACGGATCGCTGGAGTGTCGAGCCAGTCGGCGCGAATGTGCAGAACGCCGGCGTCATCGACCGAAACCTGCTTGCGGTCGACCACGGCCGCGTCGAAGAGAAGACCGAGATCGTCCTGGCCGCGTACGTTCCACTTGGCGGGATCGACGGAGGGTCTTCCTGAGTCGTCCCTGTAGGTGAACTCGTCGCTCCATGACGGCGTGCCCCAGCCGGGGACGCTCGTGTCACCCACGGGAGGAACCGTCGGAGCCGTGGGAGGAACCGTCGGCTTCGTGGGAGGCGTCACAGGCGGAGCCGGGGTCGGATTCGCCGGAGGCGTTACGGGTGGAGCAGGCTTCTGCGTGCGGTCCTCGCGGACGAGATGCGCGTCGAAACTGAGATTGCGAGTCTGACGCCAGTTCGACAGCACTTGCACAGCCATCGTGTTCTCCCCCGCCGTGAGGATGCCCGCAGGAACCGAGAACGAGACGGTGTTCTTTCTCGCAGCCGTGGAAGTCGGCGCCGCGGTCGCGTAGCTCCCGGCCGTGATCTTTCCCGAGGGCGCGTTCTTGCGGCCGATTTCCACGCCGTTGATCCAGATCACGATCCCGTCATCTGCCCAGGTGTTCACCCACGACCATTCAGGGAGGTCAGAAGTGAGCGTGAAGCTCTTCGTGAAGTAGGTGGCGAGAGGCTGGCGACCTGCAACGCGGGGAAGCAGCGTGTTCACCGCCCCGGTGCTCGAGCCGATGCCGAACGGTGCCGTCCCCGTCGCCCAGGACTTCGTGGAAGTCTGCCAGCCCGCGGCGGGAGCCTCTGCTCCCCGGTAGTAGGACCAGTCGGTCGACCCACGGGGGATCACCGACGTGATGGTGCTCGAGGACTCAGCCGCGACGGCCGGTCTCCCGACCACGAGCGAGGCGCCCACCACTGCCAGGGCAGCGAGGGAAGCGAACAGGAATCGAAAGGATGAGTGTCGTATGTGATGTGTCAGCTTCATATCGAGGGGGTGCGAAGTCGAGTTGCACGGGCAACGCGGTTCGCCGGAGCCTTATCCGGGTTGTGGATGCGGGACGAGCTTTCCCCCTCGATGCATCCTGTTGACGTGTTTCGGCCTAGTGTACGGGTTCCTTTCCCCAAAGGTCCCTGACAATTTCGGTCGTGCTCGTGATCGACGCCCGCGACGATGCCCCGAAAACGATCGCCTCGACGTTCGCGTGATCATGGATCCACTCGAGGGCGCGGCGCGGCGGGATCGCTCCCGAAGCGAACACCGACATGGCGACCGGGCGGAAGGGCCGCTCGCGCAGGGCAGCCTCGTACGCCTCGATGCCCCCGGACATGCGGAACCCGATCTCGTTGATGTTCGCGCACACGATCGGGTTCTCGATACCGACACGATCGAGTGTGTCGAGCAGCATCGGCAGATTCATGGTGATGTAGGCCGGCTCGGCGCCGTAACGTTCGCGGACGTGCCGGTCGAAGATGACGAAGGCCTCGTCGAACCCGAGTCCGAGCATGAGGTCGACGACGACGTTCTGGAGGAAGATCACAGGGGTGTTGAGCCCCTGGAACATCTTCATCTCGGCATCCACGAGCAGAGTGATGATGCCTTCGATGTCTTTCTTGACGAAAGACTTGCCTCCTCGCAGAGCCGCGTTCAGTAGTCCTTCTTCGGGGAGGAACTGCTTCAGCGCGCCCAACATCCCGTGATCGGTGACGGCGTTGGCGTACTTGTGCGCGTAAGGCATGCACGGGTAGAACCGATAGTCGGCGTAGCGCTCGGGATTCGCGCGCACGTGGTCGCAGACCTCTGCGATGCGCTCGTGCGTGGTGCACATGAGCGTCCGGATGCCGTTATCGTACGCGATGTCGATGACATCGATGATCGCCTGGGTGTCCTGGAATCGGATCGCCTGCGCGCGCGCCTTTTCTTCGGACATGTGATTGATGCCGAAGAACTGGTTGTCGCCGAGCAGGAGACGATCCATGCCCGTGGTCGTGATCTCGCTCATGCTCTCTTCCCCCGTCCGAACAACCCGCGTTTCTGCGCAGGTGCTGTGGTGATCGCGATCGGTGCCGCCCCGGTCGCGGTTCCTGTCGCGGCATCCTGCAGGATCCACTCGATCACTCGATCGGTCTCGGAGGCACTGGCGAAGCTGTTCTGTCGGGCTTCCTTTTCTCCTGCAGCGACCGCCGCGACGAAGGCCTCGAGCTGAGCGCTGTACTCCTCACCGCGGAGATAGAAAGAGACCTGCTCGGTCAGGTCGGTCGTGTACAGGATGTTCCACCCGGCCCGATAGCCCTCCGGGATAGCCGCACCGTCGCGCAGGTACACGCGGATCTCTTGCCGGTCGGCGACGATGCGTCCCTGCGAGCCGGTGACCGTCATAGACGTGGACATCTTCCGATACGACTCATCGGACCAGTTGACCGAGAGCTGCACGCTGAGTCCGTCCGCGTAGTCGAGCGTTGAGTAGACCTCATCATCGGTGTCTGCAGAGAAGATGCTGTTCAGCACGGAGCCGCGCACTCCTTGCGGCGTCCCCAGGTACCAGTGCACGAGATCGAGAGGATGGGCGGCGTAGTCGTACAGACACCCGCCGCCTGTCGTGCGCTTGCTCCGCCAGGTCGAGCCCTTGGGCTTGAGCACCACGGGGCCGTACGCCTCCGCGAGCACATGAGTGACGTTGCCGATCGCATTCAGATCGAGAAGGCGCTTGACCTCCTGGAACGTCGCGATGAAGCGGTTGTGATAGCCGACCTGAGCGACGAGCCCCTTCGTGGCGGCGAGAGCGGTGAGTTCCGCCGACTCGACAGCGGTGAGGGTCAGCGGCTTCTCGCAGAAGACATGCACACCCTGCTCGAGGGCGCTGCGGACCAGGGCCGCGTGTGAACCGGTCGGTGTCGCGATCAAGATCGCTTCCGGCTTCGCCTCGTCGAGCATCTTGTCGAGCGACGAGTACGTTGCCGCTCCCGTGTATTTGTTCAAGATGTCGAGGAGGTAGTCCGTTGCGTCAACGACCCCCACGAGCTCGACGTTCTTCAGTGCGCGAACGATCGCGAGATGAGACAAGCCCATCTTGCCGACTCCCACGACTCCGACGCGAATGCGTCGTGTGACAGCTTCTTCTGGCACGACAAAATCCCCTTCCCCAGATTTTCCCCTCGAATGGAGCCCCTTCCCACGGGCGCTCCATTCGATATACTAACCCGAAGGCCGCGCTGATGTCAGTGGGGACTTCTCGGCGGGATGGGGCCTGCCGAACATCTGGGGATTCCGATCACGTCCGACGTGGGTCGGATGCGTCACATAAGGGGAGTGCGCATGCTGCGTGAAGTTTCTGTCGTCGTGCCGACACACAATAGACCCGAGCTGATGAAGCTCGCCGTCGAGAGCGTGCTGGCGCAGAAGACCTCGGTAGGCGGGGAAGTCATCATCGTCTTCGACGCCTGCCCCATCGAGGTTCCGGAACTCGAGATCCCGGAAGGCTGGATCGTCCGGGGAATCGCCAACTCACGCAGCCGAGGCCTGGCTGGTGCTCGAAACTCCGGCATCGACGCGGCCGAGGGTCGCCTCGTGGCTTTCCTCGATGATGACGACGAGTGGTTGTCGGGAAAGCTCGACGCCCAACTCCGCCGCTTCGAGGAGAAACCGGAGGCGATCGTCGTCGGGACGGCCATGATCATCGACGACGGGGAGAGCACTCACGTGCGTCTCGTTCCCGATGAAGAGCTCTCGCATGAGGCTTTCCTGCGCAATCGCAACCCGGGTCTGCATTCCTCGAGTCTGATGTTCCGCCGAGAACTGCTCTTGGGTGAGCTCGGTCTCATCGACGAGGACCTCCCGCGCAGCTACGGGGAAGACTACGACATCCTCCTGCGCGCGTCCTCGCTCGGCCTCGTGAGCGTGGTCAACGAACCGCTCGTGCGCGTTCTGTGGAAGGGGCAGTCGTACTACTTCGGGCAGTGGGCCTCATACGCGGAGGCGTTGCAATACCTGTTGCGCAAGCATCCGGACTTCGCCTCGATCCCCGCCGCGCTCGGCCGGATAGAGGCGCAGGTCGCGTTTGCGCTCGCTGCGAGCGGAGATGCACGCGGTGCCAGGGCGTGGGCGCGCAAGGCGCTCCGCCACAACCCCAAGCAGGTGAAGGCGGTGCTCGCGGTCGCGATCTCCTGGAAGCTCGTCACACCTCAAACGATCACGAAGATCGTCCAAAAGCTCGGACGAGGGATCTGATCGCATGAAGGTCCTCATCGCCTGTTCGTCGGGTGGGCATCTCACTCAGGCTCTCGCGCTGCGCGAGTGGTGGGGAGAGCACGAGAGGTCGTGGGCGACGTTCCCCGTCGAGGACGCGCGCTCACGGCTCGCCGAGGAGAAGGTGTACGAGATCCACTACCCGACGGTCCGCAATCTGCCGAACCTGTTGAAGAACTTCGCGCTGGCGCGTCGGGTCCTGGCGGCAGAACGCCCCGACATCGTCTTCTCCACAGGCGCCGCGATCGCGCTTCCGTTCTTCACGCAGGCTCGGCTCTTCGGCGCCAGGACGGTGTATCTCGAACCCGTGGACCGAATCACGTCGCCGGGATTGAGCGGTCGGCTCGTATACCCGTTCGCCGATGAGTTCCTCGTGCAGTGGGAGCAGATGCGCCAGTTCTACCCTGGCTCACGAAACGTGGGGGTCGTGCTGTGAGCGCCGCGCTGATCGTCGTCTCCGCAGGCACCTACCATCTGCCGTTCGACCGTTTGTCTGCCTGGGTGGAGGAGTGGCTTCGAAAGAACCCAGATGCGCGCGTCGTCATGCAGCACGGGCCGTCAGTGCCCGTCGCGGGTGCGGAGAATGTCGAGATCCTTCCGTACTCGGAGCTGTTGGACCTATGCCGCCACGCGGACGCCGTCGTGCTCCAAGGGGGTGCAGGCGGCGTGATGGACATGCGGGCACTCGGTATCGTTCCGATCGTCGTGCCCCGCGTGCCCGGAGGAGGCGAGGTGGTCGATGACCATCAGCTTGTCTTCAGCGCTGAGATGGCTGACCTCGGCATCATCCGTCGGGCGCTCACGGCGTCCGAGCTCGCGACCCTCCTCGACCAGTCTCTGTCTGGCGAGATCCCTGCGTCAGGGACCATCGCGACCCCCGGCGCCGATGCGGTGCGCACGTTGCTCGAGCGCCCGATCCGACGAGCGCCCTGGTACGCGTTCATCCCGCGATCCTTGCGCAGCGGTGCCGCCATCCTCTCGGCGAAGCTTCGCGGCTGATCGAGTCCGTCTCGCGCATCACGCCCAGCGGCCGACGAATGGTATTCGGCGCCAGAGCGACTCGATGTGCAGGAGGCGTCGAAGAAGCCAGAGAACCACGCCATAGATCAGGCAGAGCACGACGCCGGCAAGTAGCAGGATGAGAAGACTCGAGCCGCCCCACCAGGTGAAGAGCAGACCGCCGCCGCCGAAGATGACGACGGGCGGGATCATGGCTCCGACGAGCTTCCTCGGCTGAAGGTCGACATGCATTCCACGGTGCACCTGTACGGCGGCGATCATGTTGTCCGCGACGACCACCAACACCCACGTCACTGCCGCACCCCAGATGCCCATCAGGGGAACGAGCGCCAGGTTTCCTGTGATGCTCAATGCCAGGGCGATGCTCTTGTTGTACATCTGCCATGTGCTCTTCCCGCCTTGGAGCAGGATGCTCTGCAGCATCCCGCACGCAGTCTGGAACATCATCGCGAGTGATAGCAGGATCATCGGTCCCCAGCCCGAGCGGAACTCGTCACCGAAGATGTCGAGCACGGCGGGTCCCATGGCGATGAGGAGCATGTAGAACGGCCAGTTCATCAGGATCATCGCGCGCACGACCGAGGTGTGCAGTCGCGTCGACTCACTGTAGTTCTCGCGAGCGAGCAGCGCCGAGATCGTGGGAGACACGGCAACACGCATTGCCTTGTCCACGACGCCGCCCGCTCGCACCGCCCGAGTGATGACGGCGTAGACGCCGGCTGCGGCCGGAGAAGCCACCGCCGCGATGATCAGCACATCCGACCACTCCAGGGCCGTCTCGAGCCCCGAACTCACCGAGCGCGGCGCGTTGAAGCGCCAGAAGGACGCGAGTGACGGCCGCCCCGTCGGCGGACTCTCCGCTCGCCGGCGGAAATCACGGATCAACGGCGTCGCCACGACGATCACGGTGATGACGAGCCAGACCGGCAAGGGCCACAGCCACGCCTCGAACGCGCCCCATGCCGCCACTCCGGCGAGGGAGACGGCGAGAAGCACTGTGAGCAGGCGGCTCGCCGGGAGGAGGACACTCTGCAGCAGGGTGAAGGCGGTGACGCCGCGGAGCATACGTGCGGCGATCTGAAGGACACCGATGAGTGCACCCATGACGATGTACGGAACCATCGCACGAAGGAGATCGGCGAGCGTATCGGCCTCCGTCGGCGCAGCAAGCCAGGCGCCGAGCGCGTCGGCGAAGAACCACACCGCCAGGGAGACGAGGCCGGAAACGATCGCGACGGGAACGGCGGCGAAGAGGACGATCCGCCATTCGGCGCCGACACGGTCGAAGGCTCGCTGCTCCGAGATGAACCGGACGATGCCGCTGTTCGTGCCGAGCCTCAGAACCTGGGTGAGGATCGTGAAGATACCCATCGCCTGGAAGAACAGGCCGGTACCGCTGGCGCCGAGCGTGTTTCCTACGATTGCCGTGAGGAGAAGCGCGGCGAGCGCCGCGAAGGCGGAACCGAAGAGACTGATCACTCCGCTCCGCGCGAGACCCTCACTCCTCATTCTTGGCTCTAGCGAACGGAGTCGGCTGAGGCGTCCAGTACGACGAGTTGCCCAAGTACTTCTCTCGCAGAAGCACCGCGAGCGCGATCCCGACGAAGACGAGCTGACGGTCGAGTCCATAGAAGATCGACAAGAAGACGGTGACGACGACGCTCGCATGGATCCAGACGGCGGAGAGATTGGGGGCGTCGAACGTACGAACCGCACCCAGGACGATCATGCCGAGGAACAGGAAGAGGCCCACGAGGCCGAAGCAGAACATGGCGTTCCAGATCGCCCCCTGAGTGCCCACGTAGATCTCGCTCCACGTGCTGGGCCTTGGCGCACCCCACCCGATCACAGGGGATTGGAGAGTCCTCTCCCACGTCTCCGCATAGAGATTGCCGCGGCCTTCGGTCGTGTCGACCGTCTCCTGCCGTGCGACGATGCCGTCGAGGAAGCCGGAGAGGAAGAGGATGACGGCACCGGCGAGGCCCAGCATGGTCACCCAGAAGAACGCGAGCAGGCGACCCCGGATCAGGAGGCAGAAGAGCACGTAGGCGACGGCGCCGGCGATACCGAGGAAGAGCCCACGGTTCGTGGTGGCGATCGCAGGGGGGATCGCAGCGACCAACGCGATGACGAGCACCCACATCGCGCGGGCGGTGCGGTGTCCGATCGCCGTCCCGATGGCGATCGGCGTGAGCACCGCCATCGCAGCGCCCCAGCCGTTGGTGTAGGAGAACGGTGCGGAAGGACGGACGAACGGTTCTTCGGCACCCCACGGCGTCTGGATCTCGGCCAGCGTGGGGAACACCAGCTCCGACACGTAGTCGTTGCTCGAGATCGCGTCGGGCAGCAATCGTCCGATCGTCATCGTGAGCTGCACTTCGGGGAAGAACATCCCCAGGTAGCCGCCGACGATCACGAACATCCAGATGAAGGTGAGCCCGTTGAAGATCCGCTTCGGAGGCAGCGACGTCCGAGCGTTGACGATGTAGACCATGATGATGGCCAGCGCGAGGAACTGACTGAACCGCACCCCGAGTCCGACGCCTCGTCCGAGTTGGTCGATCATCAGGGCGGACGGGATCATCCACAGCACGAAGCCGATCCAGGGGAGGATTCCCGGCACGATCAGGATGCGCCTTCGCATGATCAGCAGTGCGAGCATCGGGATCGCCATGATGACGGAGGCGAAGGGGAGCATCCCCACCAACCAGAACAGCGGGTAGCCCCAGAGGACCGTGAGGACGGGCCAGGCGGGCAGGACCCTCGGCTCGACTTCGAGGCTCGCGTCTTGGCCCGTCGCCGCGATGAGCGATCGACTCGGGGAGGCGATGAGTGAAGCCATGCGAGGTTCGTCCGGGGTCAGAGTGCGGTGAGCTGTGAATACTTGCGGCGGAGTGAGCCCGCGAAGATCAGTATGTGCCAGGCGAACAACGCCGCATAGAGCACGGTGAAGACCATCGGCAGTCCGACGAATGCCACGACCACATACGTCGTGGAGGGATCCTGCGGCTGCTTGATGAAGGATTCCAGGATGCCACGGCGGCCGTCGTCGGAGGAAGGCACCGGTTTCGGGAGGAGCTTCTCGGCGAGGAGTTGAGAGAGGAACCACCCGGACACGAGGACGGAGAAGAGCCCGGCGCAGAGGATGAGCCAAGGGGTGGCATCCGTCCGCAGCAGGTGGATCGCGACGGAGATGTGCACCAGGGGTGCGCGTACGCCGTCCACGACATGGTCCAGCCATTCACCTGCGGGGCCGCCACGCCCTTGGATACGCGCGAGCTGACCGTCTGCGGAGTCGAGAACGTATCCGACGAGAAGAAGCACAGCGGCGAGGGGGCCGGCCCACCAATCTGTGACCGCGGCCAGCACCCCCACGCCCGCCAGTCCGATCACGGCGGAGAGTGCGGTGACGCCGTTCGGGGTGGCGCCCCACGTCGCTCCCACGACCGCTGCTTTTCCGCCCAGAGGGCGATTGACCCATCGGAGGTACGCGGGAACGCCCGCCCCCGCTTTCTGGGCGGAGGCGAGCGCTCGGCGTGCTTCGGTGTAGGAGAGCCGGCTCATCCGCGAAGCATACTCAATGCGAGGTCGAAGCTCAGATCGGGCGTCGCGCGGTAGTTCGCGTGGACCGAGGCCGCGATCACGTTGTCTCCCTCGACGAGCAGGTTCGCTGGCACCGAGAAGGTGACCGGGTTGGCCGCGGCAGTACTCGCTCGCGGTACAGCGGTCGCGTACGAGTTCTGCGTGAGCGTTCCGGCTCCGAGGTTCGCGCGCCCCAGCTCGACGCCATTGAGGTAGACGACCACCCCGTCATCCGCCGTCACGGTAACGGTACCGTCTTGCACCGTTGACGGATCCGTCACAGTGAAGGCGTGGCGGAACTGGGCGCTGAGCGGCTTGGTGGAGAGGTTCGTCGGATCGATGTTCGTCGCTGCGCTGGCAACGCCCCGTGCGAGGACAGCCGCGCCGGAGTTCCAGGCGGACGCGTCGAAGCCGGTGGCGTTCCAATCGGCAGCCAGAGGATCCGTTGAGTAGCGCCACGACCAGGTGGAGCCGCTCGAGATCGTGACCGGCACCTCGTCGTCCGCCGGCGGTGCAGCGGTCGTCACCTGTGTGACAGCCGGTGCAGAGGTGAGGTCGCCGACTCCGACGGCGACGACGCTGTACTCGTACTCGGTAGATGCGGCCAAACCGCTCTCCGTGAACGTCGTCGTGGCCGCGTCCGTCGTACCCACCTGCTCGCCGTCCCGGCTGATCACATAGGACAGAGGGGTCGTCCCGCTCGTGGGAGCGGTCCAGGTGAGGGTGGCCGTGTCGAACGTGCTCGTGCCCGAGAGCCCGGTCACAGTGTTCGGAGCCGTCGGTGCTTCCCCACGCTCTGCGGTGAAGGCGAGATCGAAGCTGATGTCAGCAGTCGATCGGTAGTTGGCGTGCACGGAGGCAGCGAGGACGTTGGTGCCGTCCACGAGGATGCCCTGTGGCACGTCGAAGGTGACGCGGTTCGCCGCCGCCCCGGTGTGCGAGATCACGCCCGTCGCGTACGAGTTCTGCGTGAGAGTGCCTGCAGGCATCCGCTCCCGGCCCAGTTCGACGCCGTTGAGATACAGCACGACTCCGTCATTCGCGATCACCGAGATCTTGCCGTCGACGACGCTCAGCGCGTTCGTGACCTGGAACTCGTTGCGGAACTGTGCGCTGAGAGGTTTCGGCGCGAGGTTGGTCGGGTCGATGTCCGTGGTCGCCGAGGCTACGCCGCGGGCGAAGAAGCCGTCGCCGACATTCCAGGCCGTGTCGTCGAAGTCCGTGCTGTTCCAATCGGTAGGCAACGCGTCCGTGGTGTATCGCCAGGACCAGGTCGCGCCGTTCTCGATGAACGTGAGTGCGCTCTCCGGAGCGGGCTCGGCGACGAAGGCCGCGGTGCTCGCAGAACGGTTTCCACCGCTATCCAGAGCCCGAACGAAGTAGTTCGTCGGCGTCTCGGTGATCGGCACCGTGTATGTCGTCGTCGTGGTCGATGCGATCACCCGGTTGTCACGGAGGATCTCATACGAGACGCCACCCGCGTCGGTGGACGCCGCCCAGGTCAGCGTCGCCTCGCTGCCGCCGTTCCCCGGAGTCGCGGTGATCGGCCCCGGCGTCGTCGGCGCGGTCGTGTCCTTGGGAGCGAACCGGATGTACCCGCCGGACCATTGGTTGACTTCGCCGGCCCTGACGGATCGCCTGAAGTCGCCTCCGGCCCAAAGGACGCCGGTGCTGTCGAAGAAGGTGCCCCACGCGCCGTATCCAGCACGCGCCTGCACGACGGGCGACCACTCCTTGACGAACTTGCCAGTCTGCGCGTCCCACGCGCCCATGAGGTTCATCTTGTCGGCCTGCGTCCACCCCGTGCCGACGTTGCTCCACTCGTAGGCGTCCTGGTAGACCCAGTGGCCGCAGTGGCATCCGCCGATGACGAGCGAAGCGTTGTGCTCGACCGTCTGGAAGTCGCCGCCGGCCTTGGTGATCGAGCCACCGACGCGCTCGAAGGTGTTTCGATCGTAGGAGAAGAGCGAGTGCTCAGAACCGCCGAGCCACACCTTGCCGCCGGCCTCTGTCACGCCGAGCTGCCAGATGTTGCCGGAGTAGTTGCCCGAGGCGTCGATCGAAGCCTTGCTGAACTTGGGAACCCAGAGCGGGTCGACCAGCGGTGCGCCGGCTCCTGTCTGGATGGCGGCCGCGCTGGGCGTCGAGGTCGTCTGCTTCATCTTGAAATAGCCGGAGAAGTAGGTACGGTCTCCCTGGTCGGAGGCATCCACAGCGATCGAGGTGCCGTTGAGGAAGGCGTTCCAGTTCGTGTCGGGGCGCCCGGTGGTCAGGCTGATCCGGCCACCGTTCCAGGTGCTCGCGCTCGTGGTGGATCCGACCGCACTCAGATGAGTGAGCGATCCGGCGACGTAGAGGAAGTCGTCCTGTACATCGAGGTCGCGGATGTACGGCACGCTTCCGGTCGCCCGGTGTTCTGCCGCTACCTGCCATCCGGAGAGTTGCCCTGTGCTCGGGTCGAGGATCGCGATTCCAGCCTGCGGAGTGCCGTTGACTGTGGAGAACTGGCCTCCGATGGCGACGCGTCCGTCGGGGAGACCGACGATCGCCTTCACCTGTCCGTTGAGCTGCGGTCGGAAGGACGAGACCCACTCGCCGGTGTTGACATCGAATGCGGCGATGTACGGCTGCTCGACTTGCCCGGAGCCGCCTTCGTTCCGCTGAACGTAGCGGAAGTTACCGCCGACGAAGACTTTGCCGTCGACCTCGCCGAACTCGGCCACCTCGGTGTTGAGCTCGCCGCTACTCCCGTTGGCGAAGCCGGAGACGCCCCACACGGTGGTCATCGCGTTGCTTTCAGGAATCGCAGCCACCGTGGTCGCAGGGCTTCCCGTTGCCGGAATGGTGCCGAAGTCGAGGTCGGCGACCTTGAGCTGTGGCCGCAGGAAGACCTGGGTGAAGGGACGCGCGTACGACTGTCCCGACGGAGCCCAGAGGTAGGAAGTCTCCGACGTGCTTCCGCCCTGGCTGGATCCGTATGCCCAGCCGTTGAGGTAGTTGTGCGACGACTGCTCGCTGAAGACGACGCGGCGCAGTTGGTTGTTGTTGCCGAAATTGTTGGTCTGTCCGCCGGTGCCGTTCGCGCCATCGAAGGAGTAGTTCTTCACGCGGTGCTCGGCGCCGAAGGTCCACACCCAGCGGTCGCGCTGGGTGAAGGTGAACCGCGCTTCTTGCCAGCCCGTTCCTGCCGTGTTCGTGGCTCGACGCAAACGGATTCCGTCGCTCAACGCATCGACGCGACCACCGTCGAGGAGACCGTCCACGGTCGCTGCGGGGAGCTGCGCGGGCTGGAAAGCGTCGGTTCCTGTGGGGGTGTTGCGGATCTGTGCGGCGGTGCGCAGCCCGTTGTATCCCTCTTTCCACCCTTCGCGACCGCGCCCGATGAGCACCCATCCGCCACCGGACGTCGTCTGGTCGCAGTAGAACTCCTCCGGGGCGACGAGGGTGGGCGTGACCAGCCAGTACACGCCGTCGGTGGATTGGGGATAGTTCTGCTTGATCTCCCAGCACGAGGCGGCGGCAGTCTCCTGTGACAGGCCGTCGGGGAGCGGAGCAGTTGCCGATGCGGCGGCGAGCGGCGTGAGCAACGAACCCACGAGGGCGGCCGCGGCGACGATCGCGCCTGCGGCTACCCGGGCGGGGTTCGTCCCCCGCGCCTTTGCTTTGATGTTCATCGGGAATCCTTCTTCGAGTGTCGGGTCCAACGGGTCAGGCTGCGTCGCAGTCCTGGACATCCGGGATTTCATGGGACGAGATCTTCCAGGTTTTGTCTTCGAAGACAGCCCCATAGAGGTGGGCCACGGGCCGGCCCGGGTTGTACAGCGAGTCCTTGAGAGAGTTTCCTGCCGCATCGGTCACGTCGATATCCGAGACGTCGACGCAGACCTTCAACATGATGGTGGCGGGGCTGGCAGCCAGATCGACCGCAGTCGGTGTGACCGAGGTCACTCTGGCGTCGCCGGTCTGTTTGTAGCCGAGATCGAATTGTTCACGAGCGTGCGACTGCACCTCGCCGAGGACCCAACCGGTGGCGACCGCTTCGACTCCGACGGCGGAACCGTCGCCGCGCTGTGCGACTTCGTCCAGCGCGGCGACAACGGCGTCCGCTGCGGCTGTGGCGCGATCGACTTCAGCTTTCTCATCGTCACTCAGCGGCCCGGTAACGATTGCGGGGATCGTGGTGAGCGGCTCTTCGGACGCATCATCGTCAGCGTCGCCGTCGTCAACGGGGGTGTACGTCGAGGCGGCCTGTGGAGTCGCCCCGTTGTTCACGACGAGAGCCACTCCGACGCCGCCGGCCACGAGAGCGAGAGCCGAAGCAACCGCGACCGCGATCCAGCGCGTGCGTCGACGTGGTGACGTCTCCGGCGTCTCGACCTGTTCCGTGGTGTCCATCAGTAGGCTCCGTTCGGCTGGACCATGACCTTGGCAGTGCGCCACATGATCTGCAGGTCATTCATGACCGACCAGTTCTCGACGTAGTGCAGGTCGAGGCGCACGCTCTCGTCCCAGGACAGGTCGCTGCGTCCGGACACCTGCCACAGGCCGGTGATGCCGGGCTTGATGTAGAGGCGACGGAACACGGTTCCGTCGTAGGCCGTGACTTCGCTCTGCAGCGGCGGACGCGGCCCGACGACGCTCATGTCGCCGGTCAGGACATTCCAGAACTGGGGCAGCTCGTCGAGCGACAGCTTGCGCAGAACCTTGCCCACTCGAGTGACACGCGGGTCGTCCTTCATCTTGAAGAGGAGGCCGGCGCCGTCGTTCTGCTCCTTGAGAGCGGCGAGCTGCTGCTCGGCGTCGGTCTTCATCGAACGGAACTTGACCATCTTGAACGTGCGTCCGTCGCGACCGACGCGCTCCTGGAAGAAGAACACCGGGCCAGGTGAGTCCAGCTTGACGAGCAGAGCCAATAGCGGCGTGATCACGGCGATCGGGATCAATGCGACCGTCGCGACGGCGATGTCGAGAGCTCGCTTGAGCACGTGGACGCCGCCTTCATAGGTCGGGATCTTCACCTGGATCAGCGGCAGGCCATCGACCTGGCGAAGCGAGACACGGGGCCCCGCGACGTCCGTCAGGCGGCTCGAGAGCACCAACTCGGCAGCGGTTCCCTCGAGTTCCCAGCTGAGCTGCTTGATGAAGTCGGGCTCACCCTCGGGGCGGCTCGCCACGATGATGGTGTCCGCCCCGAGTTGCGTCGCCGCTGCGGCGACGGTGTTGAGATTGCCCACGACCGGGTAGATGCTCTCCCCGACGGCGAGCGCGCCGGCGTTGCGATCCAGCAGCGTCGTCCCCACGACGTGGTAGCCGTTCTCTTCACCCTTCTGAAGAGACTTGATCACGTACTCGACGTCTCCGGTGGCACCGACGACCAGGGTCCGCGACGCGTACTGTCCCCTCAAGCGCTGCTGCTGCAGCCAGCGGCGCCAGGTCCAGCGTGCGACGAGAAGCCCGAGCATCCCGACCGGGAGCGCGGCGAAGAACAGCGGCTGCAGTCCTTCCCACTCCAGGAGGATGCCCGCGATCGCGGCGATACCGAAGGCGAGACCGCCGGCGTGTGCCACGCGGCGGTACTCGATGGCCCCGGATCCGAAGATGGCGGCCGCCCGGGTGTTGAGGGCCGACAGCATCAGATACCAGGCCAGACCGAGAAACGCCGCGTTACGCAGCGCTTCGGCGGCCCAGACGTCGGTGATCAGCTGGACCGCCGCCGTCAGACCGACCGCGAACAGGATGACAGCCGCATCCGTGATCCGCAGGCGCATCCGATAGCCGCGCTCCCACTGACGACGTCGTTCCAAGGTCGCCGATGCGCGCGGTGTGACCACCGTGCGCGTCACCGACTTGGTGGCTCGCGGAGCCGCCACCGGCACGAAGCCCGTGCGAGTGATGCTCAGGGCATCCTCGACGGAAGTCATGCCGAGGCCCCATGAGCCGTGAATGTACGCAACATTCCCCAGTGCGTCATTTGATTCCCCAGATTCCCCAAACCGTGAACCCCACGTTCACGGCATCTATCTGCGTCCCGACCCCTCGGGTCCTGCTGGTTCACCGTGATCCCACATCACGGAGCGCATCTCGCCATCCCTAAACGGCGGTTGCATACAGCAGGCACTGCAGACGTTGATCACTGTAGCGGATCGAGCCCGTGAGGGGAAGACGCTTATGGCGATGGATTGTATCGAGTGTCGCCGCGGGGATGAACCCTGGCGCTATCCTGTCGCCGTGACCGCGAACCCGACCGCTGCGCGCTTCCACCTCCGCCCGATGCTGCCGCGCGATCCTGCCCAGCCGCACCGCACCGCCAGCACGCTCGAGCTGTTCTTCGACCTCGTGTTCGTCGTCGCGGTGAGTATCGCATCTGCGCAGCTGCACCACGTGCTGAGCCATGGCGACTTCCTGCACGGCATCACCTCGTACGCCATGTTGTTCTTCGCGATCTGGTGGGCCTGGATGAACTTCACGTGGTTCGCGACGTCCTTCGACACCGACGACTGGCTCTATCGCGTGACGACGTTCGTTCAGATGGGTGGTGTCCTCGTGGTCGCGGCGGGCATCCCACGGGCGTTCACCGACGGTGACTTCACGATCACGGTCCTCGGATACGTCGTCATGCGCATCGCGATGGTGGCGCAGTGGCTGCGGGCATCACGCTCGGCCGGTCCCTTGCGTTCGGCGACACGGCGATACGCGTTCGGCATCGCCGCGGTCCAGGTGCTGTGGATCCTCTTCCTCGTGATTCCGAGCGGGCCCTGGCAGATCGCCGCGTTCGTCGTCTTCGCCCTCATCGAGATCGGCATCCCGGTGTTCGCCGAGTACCGGAAGCAGACGCCCTGGCATCCTCACCACATCACGGAGCGCTACGGGCTCTTCACCCTGATCGTGTTGGGGGAGAGTCTGCTCGCGTCCGCGAACGCCATCATCGAAGCGATCGAGGAGGTCGAGAGCCTCGGTCCGCTGATCGCGATCTCGGTGCTCACGCTCGTCGTCACGGCGTCACTGTGGTGGATCTACTTCTGGCCACCGCACCACCGGGCCATCACCAGCTTCCAGCGCTCACTGCGATACGGCTACACGCACTACTTCGTCTTTGCAGCTGCCGCCGCCTTCTCGGCCGGGATCGAGGTCGAACTCGACGTGTTGACGGGGGAGAGCCATCTGTCCAACGTCGCGGCCTCCTTCACCGTCACCATCCCGATCGCGATCTTCCTGCTCGGCATCTGGTGGATCGCGATCCGGGAGAACGCCGACCGCGTGGTGAACACCGTCGTCCCGATCGCTGCTCTTCTCGTGCTGCTGGACCCGGTGCTTCCGATCCCCGTGACCTTGACGGCTCTGATCCTCGTCGGCGTCGTCGTGGTGCTGGTCCTTCGGCCGCCGGTGGTATCGGCAGACGGCAACGAGGTCTCGCGCGAGCCGCGGCGCTGATCCAGCGCGCCACAGGGTGATGCAACGGTCTGCTATGCTGATCATGCAACGTGTGTGCATCGCCCCTCTCGGCCGCCACGTCGCCACTGATCAGGGCCATCACGGACCGCGCACATCGATGCGTGCGGAATCCGCCCTCGATCTCACATCTTGCGGAGCGCCACGCGTGTCCGCCACACAGCAATGAGCATGACCATGAGCACGACCACTTTTCCTCCATCCGATCCGTTGACCTGGAAGCAGGCTGACGACGACGTCCACGTCGCGACCCGTGCCGGCGAATTCGCCGGTTTCGTCGAGTTCGACGGCAGCGCCCATCTCGTGCGCGACAACCACGGCGCCGAGCTCGGCGCATTCGGCTCGCTCGACGAGGCCTTCCGTGCGCTCGAAGACGCACACGAGCCGACCCCACAGGGTCCTGCCTTCCTCCCGAGAGCCTGGCGGCGCCGCGCTCGCCGCGCCCGCGCCTGACCGAGCGGCGAGACGCCGGAACTGACCGCGCCTGGGTGCTCGTCGTGAGGTTCCGATGTATTCCCTGACGCGTATGCGGTGGGGGCTACTGTGAGGTAAGCGTTGGGCGGCTGCCTTGGGCTTTCACAGCTCAAGGGCTCCGAACGTCAGGAGAAGATCATCTCCATCACACAGATCGAACCGACCGCGGCAACGCTGGGCCCGATTCGTCAGACGTACTCCGGCAATGCGGATTTCCCGCCGATGGCCAAGGCGTACAAGCAGGTGTCGCAGGTGGTCAAGGAGACCGGGCTGCTCGGCCGGACGCAGTGGTTCTACGTCTTGGTGTCCGTCGGCATCGCCGTCGCTCTCGGCGGCCTCATCACCGGCTTCATCCTGCTCGGCGACAGCTGGTTCCAGTTGCTCATCGCGGCGGGCCTCGGCATCGTCCTCACGCAGATCGCGTTCCTCGGACACGAGGCCGCGCACCGCCAGATCCTCACGACGGGTCCCGCGAACTTCAAGCTCGCACGCATCGTGATCGCCAGCATCGGCATGAGCTACTCGTGGTGGGACTCGAAGCACACCAGACACCACGGCAACCCGAACCAGGTCGGCAAGGACCCCGACATCGAGGTCGACACCATCTCGTTCCTCGAGGAGGACGCGGCGAAGGCGAAGGGCTTGATCAAGCTGATCACCCGCAAGCAGGGGTGGCTCTTCTTCCCTCTTCTCACGCTCGAGGGATTGAACCTCCACTTCCTCGGACTGAAGTACCTCCTGACGACCAAGAACGTCAAGGGACGCTGGACCGAGCTGAGCATCATCGCACTGCGGTTCGCCCTGATCCTCGTGCCCGTGTTCATGATGCTCCCGCTCGGGATGGCGTTCGCGTTCATGGGCGTGCAGTTCGCGGTGTTCGGTGTCTACATGGGGGCCGCCTTCGCGCCGAACCACAAGGGCATGCCGATCGTCGATCCCGCCGCCCGTCTCGACTTCTTCACCAAGCAGGTCCGCACCTCTCGCAACATCAGCGGGGGATGGTGGACGACCTGGCTCATGGGCGGACTCAACTACCAGGTGGAGCACCACCTCTTCCCGAGCATGCCGCGACCGCATCTGGCGAAGGCGCGGGAGATCGTGCGCGACTACTGTGCCGCGAACAACGTGCCGTACACGGAGACCAGCCTCGGACGCTCGTACCTGATCGTGATCGAGTACCTCAACCGGGTCGGCCTCGCGGCCGGCGCCGACCCGTTCGACTGCCCTGCGGTGGCGCAGTTCGGTCGGGCGTAGCCCGCAGACACCATCCGGGCGCTGACCAGTCCGGGAACGAGAGAGGCGCGAGCAGGAATCCCTGCTCGCGCCTCTCTCGTCTGCGTGACTACTTGGAGGACTTCTTCTTCGTCTCCACCACGTCGATCGTGATCTTCTCGAGCGGGCTGTCGTCGTCGAGCTCATCCTCGAGGACCTCATCGCCGAGGAAGGTCTCTTCCGGGGTCTCGTCCGCGACGGCCTCTGCGGGGGCTGCGCCGGGTGCGTCCGCTCCGGTGATCTCCGTCGGCAGCGCGTCGTCGGAGAAGATGCCGTCAGGACGGATCAGCTCGCGCACCTCGGCCATGAAGCTCGAGAGCTGCTGCTGCTGCCACCGCAACTGACGCGTGCGGTCCTCCGCATCGTGCAGCACTGCCGTCGTGTGACCGGTGACCGAGTCGACGATCTTCTGCGCCTTCGCGCGAGCGCGTTCGAGCGTCTCGCGAGCACGGACCTGTGCGTCGGCTTCGATGGCCTGCGCCTGCGAACGGGTCAGGCGCTCGTAGTCCTCCGCCCGCGCCGAGATGCGCTGGGCGTGTTCGAGCGACGCCGAGACCTGCTCGTTGGCGTCGTTGGTGATGCGCTCGGCGTGCGCCACGGCCTGGTTGTGCAGAACGAGGAACTCCTGCTGCGCGTCGTCCTGCCGACGGGTGAGGGTCTCCTCGAACTCCAGCACTCGGGCGTTCATGTCGCGGACGTCGCGCTCGGCGTCGGCACGCAGCTGGGTCGTCTCGCGCGTGACGAGGGAACGCAACGCGGCGGCGCCCTTCTCCGCCTCGGTGCGGATCGCCGTCGCCTCCTGTGCGGCCTGGTTCACCTTCTCCGCAGCATGTGCGGCTTCGCGTTCGATGCGGGCCTCGTGCGCCGTGTACTCGGTGTCCATCTTCAAGCGCACCTGGTCTGCGTCGCGCTGCGCCTGGTCCTTGATGCGCTCAGCGTCGGCTTCGGCCTCGGCGCGCTGCGCGGTCACTTCCTCACGGGCAGAGGTCATCAGGCGGTCGGCCTGCACAGCCGCGTTCTGGATGAGGACGTTCGCCTGCTCCTCGGCAACGCGGAGGATCGCCTCGAACTGCTGACGCGACGGGGCCTCTTCGCCGTCGGGCTGCGGGGTGTCGACGAGCTCGGAGGTGAGCGTGGCGACCTGCTGCTCGGCGTCGGAGGCCTTGGCGTTCGCGGCCGCCAACTCGCTCTCGAGGGCTTCGCGGGCCTTGCGCTCCTCTTCCCGGACCGTCTCGACGGCCTCTTCCTCGCGGGCCTGTGCCTCGGCGACATCGGCGGCAGCCTGCTTGAGCTGATTGCGGAGGGCCGCGAGCGCAGAGTCGACCTCGGCCTTGTCGTAGCCGCGGAAGCCGACCGTGAAGGCGCCCTGCTGGTCGCGCGGCGTGGTCTCGATCAGCTGGTCGAAGAAGTCCGGCGAGCGCTCGTCGTCGCGGCCGGCGTTTCCGGGAGAATCGCTCATGAGGTTCGTGCCTTTCTGGCGTGGACACACGGCGGGCTGCGGCTCCATCCCGGAGTGCGGGACCGTGCGACCGGAGGAGGAGGTCGTCTGGGCTCACGCCGCCATGACCGGGAAGGTCCGGACGGCGAGGCGCTCCTCCCAGCCTAGTTGCGACGGCGCGAAGTTGTGAGCCTGTTTTGCCGGTCTCGGAGGGAGGGCACAGCTCCGGCCGACGGCACATCCGTGACCCCCTGCCTCCTCCCGGCCCGCGGCGCAACCCCGTTTCGACGAAGAGCCGAGTCGCATAGCGTCAGCAGCGAACCGGAAGAAGATGACGACGACCGGAGGCGAGATGTACACGATCATGCGCACGCGGATCGCGCTCAACGAGGCGGAGTACTTCCTGGCGGAGGGCCAGGATGTCGCAGACCTCAGACGGAGGATCGAAGAGGCCATTCGCTCGGGCGGCGGATTCGTCGAGTTCGACGTCGCGGGGGAGCGGTCGGTGAGCGTCCTGATCAGCTCCACCACACAGGTCGTGATCTCGACCTCGACGGCCGATGAGGGCGGGCACGACGACGGCGACGGTGGGACGCCCTACGGCGGGGAGTACGACCTGGTCTGATCAGGACGGCGCCGGTGGCAGCGGATCCACCGGTTCCTCGGTGGCGTTCGCGGGAGACCTCCGCCGCACTGGTACGGTGACGGCGGAGGGCATCACGTCCCTGGGGCCGCCGAACAAGAGAGAACTTCGAGATGAAGCGACCATCCCGCGTGCGTCTCGGTCGCATCGGGATCGCGACCGTGCTCGCACTCGTGATCGGTGCGTCGGCACCATCGCTGTCCTCGAATCTGACCGCGACCGCCGCCAGCGAACCCCAGATGGTGTATCCGGCCTCGGGCAACATCCAGTCGAAGGTGGGCGATGGCTGTCGGGGCAATTACCGCGCCCACGACGGCATCGACATCTCCGGAGCCGGCGGCACGCCCATCGTCGCGTCCTACGACGGTGTCATCAAATCGCGCACCGCGAACAGCGGCTACGGCAACTACACCGACGTCGAGCATGCCGGCGGCTACGTCACGAGGTATGCGCACATGGCGTCGCCGGGGATGTATGCGCCGGGCACCCGGGTGGTCCGCGGCCAGCAGATCGGCGTCGTCGGCAACACGGGCAACTCCCCGGCGTACCACCTGCACTTCGAGGTGCGGCTCAGAGGTGCGGTGTACACCGCGGTCAACAACGGGTTCGTCTGCCTCTCGAACGTCGTGCGGGGTGCCTCGCTTCCCCTGTACTTCCCCGGCCTCGGTGCCGGACAGGCGCCAGGTGTCGCGTCGGCCGACTACACGGGCGACAGGAACGCCGACCTGCTGGAGATCGCCGGAAACGGTGCCCTCCGTCTCCGGCCGGGCACGGGCGCGGGGCGCTTCTCGTCGGGGACGACCCTGTTCGCGGGGTGGGGCGATACCCGCAGGCATCTCACCCATACTGACTTCAATAGTGATGGCAAGGCCGACATCCTCGTGGCGCGGTCCGATGCCGCCCTCGAGTTCTATGCGGGCAACGGCACCGGCGGATTCGCTTCAGCCGCCTCCGTGGGCAACGGCTGGTACAGCATGCTGCATGTGGTCTCCGGAGCCGACTACACGGGTGACGGGAAGCAGGATGTCCTCGGTGTCTCCGCGTCCGGCATCCTGACCATCTACCGTGGCAACGGATTCGGAAGGTTCGGTTCCCCGCACATCACGGTCGGTGGCGGATGGCAGTCCTACCACTTCCTCGTCGGCGGCGACTTCGACAACGACGGGAGTGGCGATCTGATGGCGGTCGACGGTCTGGGAACGCTCTACTTCTATCCTGGGTCGCCGGGGAGGTTCGGTACGCCGCGTGCGGTGGGCTCGGGATGGGTGGAGTTCACCGCCCTGACCGGAGGCGTCGACTACAACGGCGATGGGCTCGCAGATCTGGTCGCTCGCACCCCCGCCGGTCAGCTCTACTTCTACCCGGGACTCGGCAACGGCAATGTCGGCACCAGATCGTTGATCAGTGCGGACTGGGCCGACCAACTGGCAATCGAGTAGTCCAGGTCGAGCCGCGAACCGACGCTGGAGAAGGTGTGCGGCGTATCGTGGGTGCATGGTCGACCCCACCTTCGAGGAGATCGCGGCCGCTCTGTACGCGGGCTCCCCGGAAGCCTTCGTCGCGTCGCGGAAGGACCGGGCCTCGGAGGTCGACGACGCGGAACTCGCGTCCCGCATCCTCGCGCTCCGCAAGCCCTCGATCGCGGCCTGGGTCGTGAACGTGTTCGCGCAGCAGCGGGCCGGCCAGCTGGGGGAGGCGCTGCGGCTGGCGGCCGAGCTTCGTGAGGCGCAGGACGAACTGGATGCGCCTGCGCTGGCGAAGCTCGGCAGAGAACGTCGCGCACTCACGCGCCGGCTCGCGGAGACGGCGGCCGAGATCGCGGGTTCTCGCGGCGAACGCATCACACCCGCGACGCAGGAAGCCGTCGAGCGCAGCATCTCGGCGGCGTTCTTCGATCCCCTGGCTGCGAGCGCGGTCGCCTCCGGGCGGCTGTTGCGGGCGCTCGAACCCACGGCGTCGGCCACCGACATCCGGGACGCTGTGGCCGGCGACATCGATTCGCGGGAAGCCGCCCCGCAGCGGCCGACCGACGAGTTGCAGGAGCGGCGCGCGCGGAGAGAAGCCGAACGTCGCCTCGCCGCGGCCGAGAAGGACCAGACGGCCGCGGAACGGGAGCTCGCGAAGCAGGAGAGGGAGCTGCAGGGACTCCGAGACCGGGCGGCCGAGCTGGCCGAGAAAGCGGAAGAGCTCGAGGCGGAACTCACCCGGACCCGCGTGGCGGCGAGCCACGTCGAACGGGACATCCCGGAGGTGCAGGAGCGCAGGGCGATTGCCGCAGAGCGGGTGGACGACGCCGCGGAGGCAGCAGCGCTCGCGCGGAAGGCTCTGGACGCCCACTAGCGTGCAGTTTCCGCAGAGCTGCTTCGAGTCGAGTCACGCGGGACGGAGACGGCCCCGGAGGAAGGGCAGCATCGGAGCTCGGTACTCCCAGTTCGTGTCATCCTCGGGAGTGAGGGAGGCTTCCGCGCGACCGAAGCGCCAGAGGCGGTTGAAGAGGAACACTTCGATGACGACGGGGCGGTCGGTGGGGATCTGCCAGGTGCCCCGACCCCACTGCGTCGGCTGGCCGCGTTCGCCGATGACGAGCGTGGGCCTGACTCCTGCGTAGAGCGCGAATCGGGGGCGCCGCATCGTGAGTTCGATCCTGCGGACGCCCGCTCCGGGATCCCGCGCCGACCTCTCGTCATCCATGATGACCGAAGCCTACTGGGCCGCGGGAAGGTTTCACGGCATCGACGAGAGACTGCGGTGGAGCCACACGTCCGCTTGCTTCGTCCGAGGGCTCCGGCCGCGGTCGTGGCGTTGAGAACGGGTTGCCAGGCTACGACGTCCAGCGGTGCCAGACATCGCTCGATCATCGTGCCTTCAGACGAGAGAGAACCTGGCCGGGATCACGTATCAGGAGGGTGGTTCGAGAGCGAGCACGGCTGTCGGTACCGCGCTGGCGTGCGCGGCGATGGCGTCGGCGAAGGCCTGCTGCACGGCAGCGATGGCCCCGCTTTCCTGCCTGCCGGCGCGTACTTCGGTGTACAGGGTTCGATGCGGCTCGGAGGCGAGGGCGACGACTTCCACTCCTCCGAAGCGCGCTTGCGTGATGAGCGCAGGGATGAAGGCCGCGGCGTGTCCCGAGCGGACGAGCTGCAGCATCAGCAGGGGGTCGGGCGATTCGCAGACCACACGAGGCTCGAAACCCGCCCCGCGGCACTTCTGCCTCGCCCACGCGCCCATGCGCGACTGCTGCAGATCGAGTGCCCAGCCGCAGTGTCGGAGGTCGCTCAGTGTCGTGGAGCCGGCGCGGTCGCCGACGCGCTCCGACTCGGGCAGCGCGAGATGCAGAGGTTCGGAATGGAAGTCCTGCCGGTGGACTCCGGCGGTCGGCGGCTGCTCGCCGCCGGGGAATTCCTCTCCCAGGACGATGTCGAAATCGTGGGCGAGAAGGCCGTCCCGTGCCTCGTCGACCTCGCGATGGCAGAGTTCGACGACCAGGTGCGGGTGGCGCTGCGATAGTAGCGTCAGTGCCGCCGGAGCGAGCTCGATGAGCGCGCTCTGAAAGGAGCCGACCCGGATGAGACCGCTCGTCGTGCCTGCGAGGTTCTGCAGGTCGGCCTCGGCGAGCTCCATCTGTTCGAGGATCAGATCGGCCCGTTCGGCGAGCAGCATCGCCGGACCGGTGAGCCTCACGCGGCGCCCCGACGGTTCGAGGAGCGTGGTCCCGACTTCACGTTCCAGAGCACTGAGCTGTTGCGATACGGCTGACGGCGTGTAGTTGAGTGCCCGGGCGACTTCCGCGAGCGTGCCGCGTCTGGAGAGTTCCCGCAGAATGCGGAGGCGGTTCACATTGAGCACGGGTGACTCCTCGACCGACGTTAAAGGTTAGCTACTCTTATGAGTTTAGGTGAATTCTCTTCGCTGTACTTATCGATGGTCAACACGGAAGCTGGATAGCGTGTCTCACAGCTTTCCTGATCTCACCCGCGCGGAATCGACGACGCGTGACCTCTCCCATCCTTCGGTCGGTGCTGCGCTCGGAGGCCTGGCCGGCCTGATCGTGATGAGCATGGTCGCAGGGATCCTGGTCGTGCTGCCGTTCGTCCCCGGGCTCGTTCTCGTGGGGCAGGCGGGGAACGCGGCGCTCGACCTTTTCGAGGAGCTTCCCGCGCACCTCACGATCGAACAGTCGATGCTTCCGACGACGGTGTACGCCCGCGACGCCGACAGCGGCGACGAGAAGGTCCTCACCCGGTTCTACGAACAGGACCGGATGCCGGTGACGTACGAGCAGATCTCGCCGACGATGATCGATGCGATCCTCTCCAGCGAGGACCCGCGGTACTTCACCCATAGCGGGATCGATCTGATCGGGACGACCAGGGCGATCCTTGGCAACGTCAAGGGAGGGCAGACCCAGGGCGGTTCGTCGATCACACAACAGTATGTGAAGAACGTTCTCGTGCAGCGCTGCGAGCTCGAGGCGACCGCGCCGGAGGCCACGGAAGACGATTCGGAGACCCTCCAGGAGTGCTGGCGCAAGGTGACCTCCGCCGAGGGAAGCGATGGATACATCCGGAAGCTGCAAGAGATGCGGTACGCGATCGCGCTCGAGAAGCGCTACTCGAAGGTCGAGATCCTGGAGCGCTATCTCAACATCGCGAACTTCGGCGGAACGATCTACGGTATCGAGGCGGCCGCGCGGTACTACTTCAACACCTCCGCATCAGCGGTATCCGTGGGGCAGGCGGCTGTGCTCGCCGGTGTCGTGCAGAATCCGAACAGCTACCGGATCGACCGCCCGGAGGGGTCAATCGCCGCGGCGTCGGGAGAGCGCGTGAACAAGGCGCCCGACGGTGCGGTCGATGACGTCTCGCCCGGTACGCTGGCGGCGCTCGAGGGGCTGCGCGGCGACGGGGCGATCACCGAGGAGCAGTACGTCCACGCCGCCGACGGATATAGCGAGACCAAGGGGAGACAGCTCTACGTGCTGAGCCGGATGCACGAGGACAGGAAGATAGCCGACGCGCAGTACACGGAGGCCGTCCTCGACCCGGTGCGCCCGGCGGTGACGCCTCCGACGAGCGGGTGCGCGGGCACGGGAGACGCGGCCTACTTCTGCCAGTACGTCATCGCGAGCATCCGCAGCGATCCCCGATTCGGGGACACGGCGGTCGCACGTGAGACGCGGCTGCGGCAAGGCGGGTTGCAGATCCACACCACCGTCGACGCCTCGCTGCAGGAATCGGTCGCTGAGGCGATGAGACGTCACGTGCCGGCATCTGCCGAAGGACTCAACCTCGGGGGAGCCGTCGTCAACGTCGAAGTCGGCACTGGTCGTGTGCTGGCCATCGCTCAGAACACGAACTTCACCGAGGACGAGTCGCACGCGGAAGACCCCAGCTACTCCGCGCTCGTCTATGCGGGCGATCCGGCGCGCGGCGGATCTGCGGGTTTCAACGCCGGATCCACGTTCAAGCTCTTCACTCTGTTGGCCTGGCTCGAAGCCGGGCGCTCCGTCAACGAGAGGGTCGACGGGCGGGTTCGTGCCATTCCACGGGTGAAGAACTCTTGCGACGGGGATTGGGTGAACCACAGCAACGTGGTGGTCAGGAATTGGGGTAACCAGCCCGGCTATGTCGGGACACCGGCGGAGTTCACATCGAGATCGCTGAACTCCGGGTATCTCGCGATGGCGGAACAGCTTGACCTCTGCGACATCTCCCGGGTGGCGAGCAGGCTCGGGGTGAAGGATCTCGCGGGCGGCGATCTGACCATGAACACGCTCTTCTCGGTGCTTGGATCCGCGAACGTGTCGCCGCTCGCGATGGCCAACGCGTATGCGACGGTCGCGAGCGGGGGGATGTTCTGCCCGACGACAGCCATCGAGCGCGTGGTCGGGCCGAACGGCGAAGAGATCATTCCGCCGCCTGCTGCATGCACGCGCGTGCTGGAGGCCGGCGTCGCAGCCACGGCCGCGTCCGTGCTTCAGGACGTGATGAACGGCGGGACGGGGTCACGAGCGAACCCCTGGGACGGCACCCCGATCATCGGGAAGACGGGATCGCACGAGGTGCAGCAGACCTGGATGATGGAATCCAGCACGAAGGTCGCGACGGGAGTGTGGGTGGGGAACGCTACCGGCCTTGACGACATGACCCGACGGTTCGGAGAGCGCAGATACGCACTGGCGCGTGACGTGCAGCGCGCCGCGAACAGCCTGTTCGGTGGAGGGCGTTTCGCCGAGGCTGATGCCCGTCTGACGAAGCGTTTCGAGGCAGAGGTTCCCGACGTCGTGGGGATGCCGGTCGAGGAGGCGGCCGCACGACTCGAAGCGTTGGGTTTCACGGTGCACCTCGACGGCGCCGTGCCCGAACCGGAAAGTGCCGACGACAAGGTCTCGTTCCAGGAACCCGCCGGCGGGCTCTTGGAGCGAGGAGGAACCGTGACCCTTCGTCCCGGCGACGCGCCCGACAGCTAGGAGCGTCGAGCGGGGCGCGTTCAGAGGATGGCCCCGGAGCGCTATCGAGCGAACGTGCAGTTCTAGTGGGCCCGCGGGCGCATTGACGAAGAAGTGAACTCGACTTGGCGAAGGAGAGGACTCAACCTCACCAGGGCAAAGCAAAACCCCCGCCATGTAGAAGCTAGGCGAGGGTTTCTGGAGTGATTGTAACGATCACTCGTGTGGCTCCGACCGGCATCGATCCGGTGACCTTTCGATTTTCAGTCGAACGCTCTACCAACTGAGCTACAGAGCCGCGCGACCGGCGAACCTGTCGCGTCCTAGACGAAGAGCCCTCTCCGAAGAAAGAGCTCATCGCACGGAGCGACCCTGACGGGACTTGAACCCGCGACCTCCGCCGTGACAGGGCGGCACGCTAACCAACTGCGCTACAGGGCCATACTTGTTTTCAATTGTATCGGAAGGTGTGACCCCAACGGGATTCGAACCCGTGCTACCGCCGTGAAAGGGCGGCGTCCTAGGCCGCTAAACGATGGGGCCGAGTCAGTCCCGGAGGACTTCCTTGCCGACGCTCAAGCATAAGGGATGATCCGGGCAAATCGCGAATCGAGGGCGAGGCGGCTACCCCCGGGCGTGTTTCAGGAGGACGATGGGAGGGTCAGGCGTGCGATGACCGTCGTCGGATCGACCCTGGTGCGGATGTGAAAGTTGTTGTTAGTGTGGCATTTGTGAAACCGGCGGAAGGGGCCGCGTGAACGACGACCAGACAACTCTGGATGCTGCGGTTGCCGCGGCTTCAGATGATTGCGGCTGCGCGCCCAGTCCTGCCGAGCGCCGAGCGTTCGGCAAAGACGGCCTCAGCCGCCGAGGCGCTCTCGGCCTCGGCGTGCTCAGTGTCGTCGCGCTCAGCGCCTTCGGCATCTCCCAGGGCGTATCCGCCGCCTACGCCGCGACGTACCCGAGCTGGGACGATGTGCAGCGGGCGAAGCAGAGCGAGGCCGCCAAGGCCGCCGAGGTCACCCGCATCGAGGGCCTCATCCAGTCCCTGACCCAGAAGGTCGCCGAGACCCAGGCGGCCGCGAAGGTCGCCGCGGACGAGTTTTACGAGGCACAGCAGAAGTTCTTCGCCGCGTCCACCGAGGCCGACTCTCTGCAGGCCAAGGCCGACGAGCAGTCCGCGAAGGCCGACGCGTCCGCGAAGAAGGCCGGCCAGGTCGCCGCGCAGCTGTATCGCAACGGTGGCGATGACACCTCTCTCGAGCTGCTCTTCACCGGATCCGCCGACAATGCCGACGAGCTGCTCGCGCGCCTCGGCACGATGGACAAGCTGTTCGAGTACAACCAGTCGGTGTACGACGATGCGGTCGCCGCCCGGAACTCCGCGCAGTCCATGAGCGACCAGGCGGTGGTCGCTCGTGATGAGCGCGACCGCCTGCAGAAGATCGCCGAAGAGAAGATGGTCGTCGCTCAGCAGGCAGCCGACGCCGCTCAGGCTGCGCTCGACGAGCAGTCCGCGAACCTCGCCACCATGCAGGCGCAGCTCGCCGCTCTCAAGGACGCGACGACCAAGACGGTCGCGGGCTACAAGGCCGGTGTCGCGGCCGAGGAGAAGAAGCGCAGAGAGCGCGAAGCTGCGGAAGCTGCGGCCAACGCCGGCGGCAACAGCGGCGGCGGCGGCTCTCAGGGCAGCGGTGGCTGGTGCCGTCCTCACGGCGGCGGCAAGAGCTCCGGCTACGGACCCCGTTCGCAGCAGTGCGGCCCGCAGGGCTGCTCCTCGAGCTTCCACTACGGCACGGACTTCGCGAACGGCTGCGGCGCGGCGATCTATGCCGCCCAGTCCGGCACGGTCGACTACGCGGGCTACAACGGCGGCTACGGAAACTACATCCGCATCCAGCACGGCGGGGGAATCGGCACCGGCTACGCGCACATCCGCGACGGAGGCATCGTCGTGCGGTCGGGCCAGTGGGTCAGGTCCGGTCAGGTCATCGCCTACGCGGGCAACACCGGGCGCTCGTTCGGCTGCCACCTGCATTTCGAGGTCTACGACCGCGGTAGCGCCATCAACCCGGTGCAGTTCCTCGCTCGGCATGGCGTCTCCGCCTGATCAGCACCTCATCTTCGACGAGAAGACCCCCGGCCGCAGCTGCGGAACCGGGGGTCTTCTCGTCGAAGGCGCGGGGATCAGTGGCCCTGCTCTCCGAAACGCACGATGGCTTCGTCGAGGATGCGCTGCGCTTCGGCGGCGTTCCCCCACTCGTCGACCTTGACCCACTTGTTGGGCTCGAGGTCCTTGTAGTGCTCGAAGAAGTGCGCGATCTCCTTCTTCGTGTACTCGGCGATGTCGTCGATGTCCTGGATGTGCGCCCAGCGAGGGTCCTTCGAGAGCACGGCGACCAGCTTGTCGTCTCCGCCGGCCTCGTCGCTCATCTTCAGCACGGCCACGGGACGGACCTCGACGACGACGCCCGGGTAGATCGCGTGGTCCAGCAGCACGAGCACGTCGAGCGGGTCGCCATCCTCGCCCAGCGTGTTGTCGAAGTAGCCGTAGTCGGCGGGGTAGCCGAAGGTCGTGTAGAGAACGCGGTCGAGGTGCACTCGTCCGGTCTCGTGGTCGACCTCGTACTTCACGCGGCTGCCGCGCGGGATCTCGATGACGGCGTCGTGTGCGCCCATGCGTGTACTCCTCAGGAAAAGTTCGGTTGGATACCGCGGACTAGCCTACCCGCGGCTCCTCGGCGTCCGACCCCCGCCCGCGACGGTGTGCGATGCGGTTGAGCAGGCGCGAGAGCGGGCCGTTCAGCAGGAGGAGGAGCAAGGCGAAATAGCCGTTGGGCACGGTGAGCACGGCGATCACCAAGGAGACGGCGAACAGGATGATCGCGGCGAGGTCGCCGACGATCCCCGCTCTCAGCACCTCCGTCGGTGCCGTCGTGAGATCGGGGTGGCGACGCAGGTACATCCACCCGGCCAAGGTCGTGACCTGCGTCATGATCAACGTCCCGATGTAGACCACGGCCTGGAGGGCATCGGAGTCCAGCTGCCCGAGCATCGCGGTGGGCACGGGCAGCCAGACGATGGTCGCCATCCAGGCGACGTTGATCCACAGGAGCGGCGTGGTGATCAGCTCCACATCGCGGTATTGGCTGTGGTGCCCCATCCAGAACGTCGCGATGAGGACGAAGCTCAGCCCGAAGCTCACCAGCTGAGGTGAGTGCTCGGAGAAGAACTCCGCCGTCGTCAGCTTCCCGGACGCCGCGTCGGAGACGGACTCCAACAACGGCAGGATGAGCAGCGTCATCGCGATCGCCACGACGGCATCGACGAACGCCTTGAAGCGTTCGGTGCGGAACTGCTGCGTGCGGGGCTGAGCGGTCACGGCGCCAGGATAGCCCTGAGGGTGCACCGGCGCACGGACCGGGGCCGTGCCCTACCGTGGAACCGTGCCTTCCCTGTCTCCCGCCATCGCCGAGATCCGCCTGGCCGTGCGCACCGCGCTCGCCGACATGCCCGAGGGGTCCACGGTGATCGTCGCCCTCTCCGGGGGAGCGGATTCCCTCGCGCTCGCTGCCGCCACGGCCTTCGAAGCTCCCAAGCTCGGGCTCCGCGCGGCGTCGCTCACCGTCGATCACGGTCTGCAGGAAGGATCGGATGCGGTTGCTTCGCAGGCGGCGCGGGCGGCGGCGGCGCTCGGTCTCGACCCGCTGATCGTGCGTGTCGACGTCGCCGGGGAGGGTGGGCCGGAGGCCGCGGCGCGTGAGGCGCGCTACGGGGGGCTCCGGGATGCGGCGGCGGACGTCCGCGCCGCCGCGGTCCTGCTCGGGCACACCCTCGATGACCAGGCGGAGACGGTGCTGCTCGGTCTCGCCCGCGGATCCGGGGCCACGAGCCTGCAGGGCATGGCGCCGGTCCGCGAGGACGCCGACGGTGTGCGGTGGGTACGCCCGTTGCTCGGCGTCCGGCGGGAGACGACCCGGGCTTTCTGCGTCGCCTCCGCACTCACGCCGTGGGACGACCCGCACAACCGTGACGAGCGCTACGCCAGGGTTCGAGTGCGCGAGCGCGTGCTCCCGGTGCTCGAGACGGAACTCGGTCCAGGGATCGCCGATGCGCTCGTGCGCACCGCCGAGCAGCTGCGGGAGGATGCGGAAGCCTTCGACGAGATGATCCACGAGACGATCGAAGACATCGTCGAGCACGCCGAGGCCGGCATCTCCGTCAGCGTCGCGGCGCTCGCCGCGAACCCGGCGGCGCTGCGCAACCGGATCATCCGCCTGGTCGTCGACAGTGAGTTCGGCGTCAGCCTGACGAGGACGCAGACCATCGAGGTCGCGCGGCTGGTGACCGACTGGAACGGTCAGGGGCCGATCGACCTGCCCGAGTGCTCGGCCGTGCGCCGCGGTGGGCGCATCGTCTTCACCGCGTCCGGTCGCTGAGCGAGGGGGAAGCCCTACTTCTTACCGCCGAAGAGACCGCCGAGAATTCCGCCGAGGTCGATGCCGCCGCCCGATCCGCTGCCGTTCCCGCCGCCGAGCAGTCCGCCGATCACGTCGCCGATCCCGCCTCCGCCGGAACCACTGCTGCCGCCTCCGCCGAGAAGGCCGCCGATGAGGTCGCCGATCCCGCCAGAGCTCTCGGCTCCGGTGTCCGTCTTGGCGGTCTTGTCCTTGTTCGCATTGGCGATGAGGCCCATCACGATCGGCGCCAGGATGGGGAGGAGCTTGCCGAAGTCGATGCCGGGAGTCGCCTTCGACTCCGTGAGCTCCTTCGTGACCTCCTTCTCCTTCGAGCCGAGGATGTGCGCGACGATCTTGCCGCCGTCGGCCTGATCGATGTCATCGACCTTCGAGGCGCCGGCGGTGCCCTCGTGCTTCTTGAGCGCGTTCTGGATCGCTGCGGAGCCTTCGTCGGTCTCCGCGTTCTTCGCGAGGCCGCCCAGGAGCACGGCACCACCCTGTTCGACGGCGACCTTGGCCTCGTCTCGCGAGACCCCCAGCTTCTCCGCGATGTCATCGATCGGTACCTGCGCGAGGATGTCGTCAAGAGTCATGGTGAATCCTTCCCTCAGGGGCGTCCGCCCGCGTCACCGCTCACAGTAGTGCGGATACCGGAGCATGGGGTGGCGTCGCCTAAAATCGATCCATGCGCGCCGCGGAGATCCAGGACGACCTTGCACAGATCCTCGTCACAGAGGAGGAGATCCTCGCCAAACTCGAGGAACTGGCGGCGCAGGTCGCCCGGGACTACGAAGGCAAGGACCTCGTCCTCGTCGGCGTCCTCAAAGGCGCCGTGATGGTGATGGCCGACTTCGCGCGGGCACTGCCCTTCCACGCACCGATGGATTGGATGGCGGTCTCGAGCTACGGCGCGAGCACCAAGTCGAGCGGCGTCGTACAGATCCGCAAAGACCTCGACACCGACCTCAACGGCAAGCATGTCCTGATCGTCGAGGACATCATCGACTCCGGTCTCACGCTCAGCTGGCTGCTCGAGAACTTCGGCTCGCGCGGGGCGGAGTCGATCGAGGTGCTGGCACTTCTGCGCAAGCCCGAGGCCGCGAAAGTCGTCATCGACTGCAAGTACGTCGGCTTCGACATCCCCACCGATTTCGTCGTCGGCTACGGCCTCGACTACGACGAGCGGTACCGCAACCTGCGCGACGTCGCCGTGCTCGCGCCGCACGTCTACTCCTGACGCGCGACGACGGGTGTGCTGCCGGGGTACGCCGTGGGTGAACGCACAGCGACCCCCTAGGGCGCGCGCGATACGCTGATCCGATCATGGATGTGAAGAAGCTCACCCGGAATCCGCTGATCTACGTCGCGCTGATCGGCGTGCTGCTCTTCGGCGGATTCCTGCTGATCTCGAATCTGGGTGCGCCCAAGCAGATCACGACGCAGGAAGGGCTCAAGCTCCTCTCCGGCACCACGGTCACCGAGGTGGTCACCACCGACGGCGATCAGCGCGTGGACATGACACTCTCCAAGCCGTTCGAGGGCTCCGAGAACGTGCAGTTCTACTACGTCGACGCACGCGCAGACGAGGTCGTCTCGGCGATCAACGAGGCCGCTCCCAAGGACGGCTTCAACGACGCGGTGCCGCGGGCGACCTGGTTCGACGGCTTCCTCTCCCTCCTCCTCCCGCTGGTGCTGCTGGGCCTCCTGTTCTGGTGGCTCCTGTCGTCGATGCAGGGCGGTGGCGGCAAGGTCATGCAGTTCGGCAAGTCCAAGGCCAAGCTGGTGAGCAAGGAGACCCCGACCGTCACCTTCGCCGATGTCGCCGGTGCCGACGAGGCCATCGAGGAACTCCACGAGATCAAGGAGTTCCTGCAGGATCCCGCCAAGTTCCAGGCGATCGGTGCCCGCATCCCGAAGGGCGTCCTGCTGTACGGCCCCCCAGGAACGGGCAAGACGCTGCTCGCCCGCGCGGTGGCCGGGGAAGCAGGAGCCCCCTTCTATTCGATCTCCGGATCGGACTTCGTCGAGATGTTCGTCGGCGTCGGAGCCTCGCGTGTGCGCGACCTCTTCGGCCAGGCCAAGGAGAACGCCCCGGCGATCATCTTCATCGACGAGATCGATGCCGTCGGCCGTCACCGCGGCGCCGGTATGGGCGGCGGAAACGATGAGCGCGAGCAGACCCTCAACCAGATGCTGGTCGAGATGGACGGCTTCGACCCGAACGCGAACGTCATCGTGATCGCGGCGACCAACCGTCCGGACATCCTCGACCCCGCGCTGCTGCGCCCCGGTCGCTTCGACCGCCAGATCGGCGTGGACGCCCCCGACCTCAAGGGACGTCAGAAGATCCTCGAGGTGCACAGCAAGGGCAAGCCGCTCTCCAAGAACGTCGACCTCGAGGTCGTCGCACGCAAGACCCCCGGTTTCACGGGTGCCGACCTCGCCAACGTGCTCAATGAGGCGGCGCTGCTGACCGCGCGCTCGAACGCGCAGCTGGTCGACAACCGCGCCCTCGACGAGGCCATCGATCGTGTGATCGCCGGTCCGCAGCGCCGCACCCGGGTGATGCGCGACAAGGAGAAGCTCATCACCGCGTATCACGAGGGCGGACACGCACTCGCCGCCGCCGCGATGAACTACACCGATCCGGTGACCAAGATCACGATCCTGCCCCGCGGCAAGGCTCTCGGCTACACGATGGTGCTGCCGCTCGACGACAAGTACTCCGTCACCCGTAACGAGCTCCAGGACCAGCTGACCTACGCCATGGGCGGCCGCGTCGCCGAGGAGCTCGTCTTCCACGATCCGACCACCGGTGCCTCGAACGACATCGAGAAGGCGACCTCGATCGCTCGCAAGATGGTCATCGAATACGGCATGACGACCGAACTCGGTCCGGTCAAGCTGGGCACCGAGGGCGGCGAGCCGTTCGCCGGGCGCGACATGGGTCGAGGACGTGAGTACTCCGAGACGATCGCCGAGCGGGTCGACACCCAGGTCCGCGCGCTCATCGAACAGGCGCACAACGAGGCCTACGAGGTTCTCAGCGCGAACCGCGACATCCTCGACAAGCTCGCTCTGGCCCTGCTCGAGGAGGAGACCCTCGACCACAACCAGATCGCCGAGATCTTCACCGAGATCAAGAAGCTCCCGGAGCGCCCGTTGTGGCTCTCGAGCGAAGGCCGTCCGGTGTCCGAGCGTCCTCCGATCGAAGTACCGAAGAAGGACGTCTCGCTCGCGGCATCCGTCGAAGCCCCGGCCGGTGCCCCGCGCACGCAGCAGGGTTCGGCGGGAGCCGGGCACCCGCGGCCCGCGACGGCGTGACGTGACCGTCGACAGACAGCGTGTCGAGCGGCTCACCCGCGAGCTTCTCGAGGCGATCGGTGAGGATCCGGATCGACCGGGATTGAAGCAGACCCCGTCGCGGATGGGGGAGTTGTACTCCGAGTTCTTCTCCGGGGTGGGGGAGGATCCGGCGGAGCCGCTCGCCCGCACGATCAGCGTCTCCCGCGGCCCGGCGCCCGACACCCTGCCCTCCGGCGCTGTGCTGCTGCGCGACATCCGCTTCCGCTCGGTCTGCGAGCATCACCTGCTGCCGTTCGCCGGGCACGCCCACATCGCGTATCTTCCGGGGGAGCAGGTCGTGGGGCTCGGGGCGCTCGTTCGCGTGGTCGAGATCCTCGCCGCACGCCCTCAAGTGCAGGAGCGACTCGGAGAGCAGATAGCGGACACGATCGCCGAACACCTCGACACCCGCGGCGTGCTGGTGGTGCTCGACGCCGCCCACGGCTGTGTGACGATGCGGGGCGGTCGGCAGACCGAGACGTCCACGCTCACGATCGCCGCCCGGGGCGAGTACACGGACGCTGTCGCCCGGACCGAGCTCATCACGTTGATCGGGGCGGCAGGGTCCGGAGCAGCACGCTGATGACGGGCATCTGGGGCATCGTCAACGTCACGCCCGACTCCTTCAGCGACGGCGGGCGCTACCTCGATGTCGATCATGCGGTCGCGCACGGTTTGCGACTGCGTGCCGAGGGAGCGACCGTGCTGGACGTCGGCGGTGAATCCACCAGGCCGGGTGCGGAGCGGGTCGGCGAGCACGTCGAGCAGCAGCGCGTCATCCCCGTGATCGAGCGACTCGCCGCTGCCGGTGTGCCCGTGAGCATCGATACGCTCAGTGCGGCCACCGCTGCCGCGGCCGTGCGTGCGGGCGCCCGTATCGTGAACGACGTCTCCGGCGGGCTCGCCGACCCGGAGATGCGTGCGGCCGTCGCCGAGTCTGGCGCGGACTTCGTCATCGGCCACTGGCGCGGCTTCTCCGCGGACATGTACGCGAACGCCGAGTACCGCCGTGTCGCCCGCGAGGTCGCCGGTGAACTCCACGAGCGCGTGGGGGAGGCGGCCGTGGCCGGGATCGCTCCGTCGCGGGTGATCGTCGATCCGGGTATCGGCTTCGCGAAGACCGGGGCGCAGAACTGGGACGTGCTGCGCGGACTCGAGGAGATCGTCGCGCTCGGGCCCCGGGTCCTGATCGGCACGTCGCGCAAGCGCTTCCTGGCGGAGACACTGCGCCAGGAGACCGGCACCGACGACGAGGTATCGGAGTCGCGGAGCGACCTCGCGACAGCTGTCACGAGCGCCCTCGCCGCGCAGGCCGGAGCGTGGGCTGTGCGGGTCCACGATGTGGCCGCGACCCGCGATGCGCTCGCGATAACGCATGCCTGGACGGGCTGAACGTCCGCTCAGCCGCCGGAGGGCGTCCCCCGTACGCTAGAGGCATGGATTTCCTCGATGAGATCGTCCTCACCGGCCTTACCGTCTTCGGCCGCCACGGCGTCTATGCGCACGAGCGGGAGGACGGGCAGGAGTTCTCGATCGATCTGCGTCTGCGGATGTCGCTGGACCAGGCGGCGGCGTCGGATGACGTGGCCGACACGGTGCATTACGGAGAACTGGCCGAGAAGGTGGCAGCGGTGGTGGGGGGCGAGCCGGTGAACCTGATCGAGACGCTCGCCGAACGGATCGCCGCCGTGGCGCTGGGAGACGTGCGCGTGCAGAACGTCACCGTCACCGTGCACAAGCCGCACGCCCCGATTCCGCTCAGCTTCGCCGATGTGGCCGTCACGGTGCACCGCAGCCGTGCGCCCGAGGCGATGGAAGACATCACGATATGAGCCGCAACCTCGCAAACCCGCTCGATCTGCCGGACCGCCGCGCCGGCCGCCCCGAAACCGTGGCGGTCGTCGCGCTCGGCGCGAACCTCGGGGACCGTCACGGGACCATCCGTGCGGCGGCCGAGCGGATCGCCCGGCTGCCGTTGGTGAGCGACGTCCGGCTCTCTCGCTTGTTCGAGACCGTCGCGCTCCGCCTGGACGGTCCGGATCCCGAAGCGCCCGGCTACGTCAACGCGGTCGCTTTGGTCACCACGCGGCTCGCGCCCGAGATCCTTCTCGGGATGCTCCACGCCATCGAGGACGAGAACGGCAGGGAGCGCCGAGAACGGTGGGGCGACCGCACCCTCGATCTCGACCTGATCGCGTACGGCGACCTCGTGTCGGACGACCCCCGCCTGCAGCTGCCGCACCCCCGGGCGGGCGAGCGGCTGTTCGTCCTCGATCCGTGGCTCGATGTCGACCCCGAGGCCGAGCTGCTCGGCAAGGGAAAGGTGTCGGACCTCGTCGCCGGGCTTCGAGCACGGGGCGAGGGATGAGGCGCACGTCCCTCGGCGTCCTCGTCGTCCTCGCGCTGCTCGCCGGCGGCGCCGGATTCCTGCTCGATCACATCCTCACCGCGTCGGGGCGCATCACGTTCACGCCGTCGCTGCTGCTGCCCGTGCTGCTCCTCCTGATCGCCGCCGCCTCGGTGGGGGTCGCCTGGCCGGTCCGGCGCAGCGTGCGGTCGGGGATCCGCATCGATCCGTTCCGCGCCCTCCGTGCGGCGACGCTCGCCCGTGCCTCGAGTCTGCTCGGGGCGATCATGGCCGGCTTCGGGGCAGGCCTGCTGGCGTTCCTCCTGTCCCGTCCCGTCGTTCCGCAGGTAGGGTCGACTGTGGCCATGCTGGCCCTGATCGGAAGTGCGATCATCCTCGTGATCGCCGCTCTCGTCGCCGAACAGTTCTGCACCCTGCCGAAGGATCCTGATGACTCAGAACCCAGAGACCACGCCCCTCAACCCGGCGGAGGGCACTGATCTCGCCGCCCTCGACCAGGGCACCTACTCGAAGCTGCGCACCGCGCGCAACGAGGCTCGGCTGGAGCTCGACGGCACCTGGCACCAGATCTCGCCCCGCTATGTCGTGTCCCAGATCGTGCAGAACGTGATCTTCATCGTCCTGGTGGCCGTCGCGGCCGTCGTGCTGAACCTGGTGCTGCACCAGCAGTGGGTGTGGATCCCCGCCGGTGTGATCCTGCTGATCACCGTTTTCGCTCTCATCATCCTGCCGCGCCAGGCCAGGGCGATCGGATACATGCTGCGTGCCGATGACATCGTCTTCCGCAAGGGAATCCTCTGGCAGCGCATGATCGCGGTCCCCTATGGGCGCATGCAGCTGGTGGACATCACGCAGGGACCTCTCGATCGCGCTTTCGGTATCGCCCAGTTGAAGATGGTCACCGCGGCGGCGACGACCGGCGTGCAGATCCCCGGGCTCACCCAGGAGGCCGCTGAGGCACTGCGCGACACGCTCATCCACGTTGCCGAGACCCGCCGGACCGGCCTGTGAGCGAGCCGCAGCTCCCGCCGTCTCCGAGTGCGCAGGCGACGGCCTCGGAGCCGTCCACGAGCCTCGCCAACGGCGAGTGGCACCGCATGCACCCGCTCACCCCGCTCTTCAAGGGCGGGCTGGTGCTCATCATCGTCGCCGGCATCACGATCGCGAACATGCGCGATCGCCTCATCGCATGGGCCGTGGCACTGTTCGCGCCGGAGGAAGCGCGTTACGGTGACTACGCCGGGGCCGACCCCGTCGAGTGGGTACTCGCGAACAACCTGATCCTGGTCGTGCTGCTCAGCGTGCTCGGTCTCGCGATCGTGCTGATACTGATCTTCTGGTTCGTCTGGCGCTTCCAGCAGTTCCGCATCACGGGTGACCACGTCGAAGTGCGCAAGGGCATCATCTTCCGCTCGCACCGTCGGGCACCGCTCGATCGGGTGCAGGGCGTCAATCTCACCCGCCCCTTCCCCGCTCGCATCATCGGCCTCGCCAAGCTCGAGGTCGTCGGCGCGGGCAACGACGCGAACGTGGAGCTGGAGTATCTCGCAACGGCTCGCGCGGAGTCCGTCCGGTCGGACATCCTCCGCCTGGCTTCCGGAGCGAGGGCGGCACGCGCTGCGGCCCAGAACCCTGATCCCACTGCCGCGGCGGACGCGCCCACCTCTGCTCGCGCGCAGCTGGTCGGCTCGATGAACGAGGGCGTCAACGGACTCCTCGCGGGGGTGGACCTCGCCGATGTCGTCCCCGAGAGCGTCGTCAAGATCCCGACGGGCCGTCTGGTCGGCTCCCAGCTGATCTCGGGCGTGCTCTGGTTCGTGTTCTTCGGCGCGATCTTCGCGATCGCTTTCGGCAGCGCGCTGATCGGCATGTTCATCGACGGCGACACGGGCGGCGGGATCGTGCTGCTCGGCCTGGGCCTCGGCATGGGTGTGCCGATGGTCATCGCGGTCGTCGGTATCACCTGGGCGCAGATCTCGAAGTCGTTGCGCTATTCGATCGCCCCCACGCCCGACGGCGTACGCATCACCTACGGTCTGCTCACCACGGTGACCGAGACGCTTCCGCCCGGACGCATCTTCGCGGTCGAGGTGTCGCAGTCCCTGCTGTGGCGTCCGTTCGGCTGGTGGACGATCCGGATCAACCGGATGAGCGGCAAGAGCGCCGCGCAGCAGTCCTCCGGAAGCGGGCAGCAGTTCAACGTGGTGCTCCCGGTCGGCAAGCGGGCCGACGTCGAGCGTGTCCTCGGGCTGGTTCTGCCGGACGTTCCGGCGGCGAACATCCCGGAACTCTGGGAGCACGGCATCGTGGGTCCGGGGGAGGGCGATGCCTACCGGACGATGCCTCGTCGAGCGCGGTGGCGGCGTCCGTTCTCGTGGAAGCGGCACGGCTATCTCGTGACCGATTTCGGGCTGCTGCTTCGTCGCGGGATCGTGTGGCGCAAGCTCGCCGTGTTCCCGCTCGCGCGCCTGCAGGGCGTGTCCCTCAGCCAGGGGCCGATCGATCGAGCACAGCGGGTGTCGGGGGCACAGGTTCACACCGTTCCCGGTCCGATCACGGGTTACCTCTCCGGACTCGAGCGTGCCGATGCCCTGGCGCTGCTCGACGGTGTCGTGGTCGCCGCCGCTGAGGCCGCGTCGCGCGACAGGAGCCACCGATGGAGCGAGCATTCGCCCACCGCATCTGAGCCGACTCCTCCGGCTCCCCCGGCCTACACGGGGCCGCCTCCCGTTTCTCCTCCCCCTCCGTACACAGGGACGCCTCCGGTCGCACCTCCCCCTCCGTACTCCGGGCCTCCCGCTGCGCCGCCGGCGCCTCCCGCCGCGCCGCCGCCTCCACCAGCGACGCCGCCGCAGCCGCGGTCGGAGCAGTGACAGTGCCGCGGGATGGGCGACTCGGCGTCGGGATCATCGGCGCCGGGCGCGTCGGTCCCGTGATCGGAGCCGCGCTCGGTGGGGCCGGGCATGCCGTGGTCGGGATCACGAGCGGCTCCGACGATGAGCGTGCCTCTGCGGTCCTTCCCGATGTGCCGGTGCTCGACCCGCTCGACGTCGTGCGTCGCGCCGAGCTCGTGGTCATCGCGGTCCCCTCGGAACAGCTGCCCTCGCTCGTCGCGGGTATCGCCGAGGTGGGCGGTTGGCAGGTCGGACAGCTCGTGCTGCACACGGATCCGGCGTTCGGCATCGAGGTTCTGAGTCCTGCCGCCGCACGCGGTGCGATTCCCCTCGCCGTGCACCCGGCGATCACCTTCACCGGGACGTCGATCGACCTCCGCCAGCTGCAGGCCGGCTTCGCCGCGGTGACCGCGCCCGCCGCTGTGCTGCCCATCGCTCAGGCGCTCGCCGTGGAGATGGGCTGCGAACCGGTCGTGATCGCCGAGGCCGACCGTCCCGCGTACGCCGACGCGATCGCCACCGCGACCGAATTCTCCCGGTCGATCATCGGGCAGTCGACCGCACGGCTGCGTGAGATCGGCGTGGAGAACCCCGGCGGATACCTGTCGGCGCTGGTGCAGTCGACCGTCGAACGCGCCCTTCGCGAGGCCTCGGATCCTTCTCCGCTGATCTGACCGTGTTGCGCGCACGGGTCCTGGAGCGAGTGCTTGTACCCGGTGGGCACCAGGTCTATCTTGAGGGCATCGGAGCGCCTGAGAGGAGGTGGCCCATGGTCATCGGTCGAGAGCGTCCGCTGGCCGCCGCCATGGATCTCCTGATGGCAGGCGTCAGCGTCGACATCGTGGGCGGGCGGGGGAGCGGTCGGAGCACATTCCTCCGTGCCCTGGCCTCCCGCCTCGAGGATCGGGAATGGACCGTCGTCAGGGCACGAGGAATCGCGTCGTTGCGGCAGCACAGCTTGGGCGCGCTGCACCTCGCCGGGTTCGGTACCGCGACGGGTGCTCGACCAGCGACTCTGAATGAGACGGCACGCGCGCTGGCCGAGCGACTCCGTGCGCGAACAGGGGTGCTGCTCGTGGACGACTGGGATGATCTCGACGAGTCATCCTGGGGAGTGGTCGAGTACGTCCGCCGAGACGCCGGCGTGCCGGTCGTGATCTCGCGCCTCCAGGGCCTTCGTGCACGCCATACCCCGACGGGCTTGCCCGCGTCGACGCTCGAGCCTGCCTACGTGATCGACATCGAGTCCCTCCGGTTCGACGAGATGGAGTCGGTGCTCAGGGAACACCTCGGCGCACCGGTCGAAGCGGGAACGATGAGCCGCCTCTTCGCGAAGTCCGGCGGAAATGTCGGACTTCTCCTCACCCTGGTCGACGCCTCGATTCGCGAACAGCGCATGTCTCGTCGGAGTACCGGGGAGTGGGAGGCATCGCGGGACCTCTGGAGCGGAGCTCTCCGTGCAGTGCTCGAAGCGCATCTCGAGGGGTTCGAAGATCACACACGGGACGCGTTGGAGATCATCGCGGTCGTCGGCGTCGCAGACCTCGAAACGGTGCGGAAACTCGTGCCGTGGGAGATCCTCGAATTGCTCGAGGAACGGGGGACGATCGCGATCGTCCCGAGCGCAGGACGACGACTCGTGACGGTCGTTCCTCCCCTCCTCGTCGAATACTTCCGGCATGAGCCCTTGGCGACGAGAAGGACTCGCCTCATCGAACTCGTCGAGGACAAGCTCGGGGCAGGGCTCGGGGAGCAGGAGTCGGAGCCTGACGAGCCGCGGCGCAGCATCAGCAGCGTGGACGATGCTCTCTTCGTGCGTCTTCTCCAGGAGCGTGCGCGGACGTTGCGCCTGGTCACGGCTGCGGAATGGGCGGTGAATCCGTCACCGGCTGCAGCGGTCCGATACGCCACGGCGCTCATGCACGCGAGTACCGAGACGGTGCGATCCACGGTGGAAGGGATCATCGACACCGTCGATCCGAGCCTGGGGGACGGCGCGAGTCTGGCCGAGTTCGTGGTCCTGCGAGCACAGTGGCGCGCGTACGTGGCGGGGGAACTCGACGAGGCGATCGCGCAACTCCGACGGGATGCCGCTGATCTCTCCCTGGGGCCGTATCGACGTCTCCTCGATGCGGCTCAGGTGCGGTTGCTCGTCAACCTCCGTGAAGTTCCCCAGGACTTCACCTCGAAGCTCGAGGTCGAGGATGATCTGCCCGGCCCTGTGAAGATCACGCTGTGGGAGACGCAGATGCTCGTGCTCGTCTGCCTCGGTCGATTCGACGATGCGAGGCGGGTCTTCGCGGAGGTGTCGACGCTCGACGACGGACATGCTTCCCACCTTTCGCGGGCGCTCATGGGACTCGCCCTGCTCGGAGCCGGCCGGCATCGGGAGGGGATGGACTTCCTCGGCCGCGGCTTCGACGAAGCGCACGGGTATCTCGATGTGGATGCGTTACGCACGTTCGGTGCAGCCCTCGCCCTGGGGCACATGCTCGCAGGAGACTACACCGCCGCCGATGACGTCTTGGAGACCCTGCATTCCGCGGGTGATCCGGCCGTCTATCCGCCGGGCATCCCGCTCGCCTTGCTGTCGATCAGTGCGGTGATCAACATCCGACGAGGCAAGGTCTCGGCGGGGGAGCGGTTCGCCGCGGAGATAGAGAAGCTGGAATACCCCGACGGCCCCTTGCCCGGGCAGTCTCGAGCCTGGCCGAGGGCGCAACTCCTGGCCTTCGAGGGCGACCTCGCTCGGGCGGGGGAGGTCCTGTGGAGTTCCGGCACGGATCTGTGGAATCGCAATGCACGATACGCAGGGGTGACGGAGCTCCTGTCCTCGCTCGAGCTGGTGCCGTCTGTCGAACGCCTGGCTGACGTTCGACAGAAACTGCGAGACCTCCCCGATGCTCGCTCGCTCGCCGCATATGCGGACTTCGTCGCGGCGGGCGTGGCCGGAGACGCTGCGGCGATGCTCGCTTCCGTCGATGTTCTGGAGGACCGCGGTCTGGCCGGTCTCGCTCTCTCCGCGTGCAAGCTCGCGGCAGCGGCGTTCGCCAAGGCCGCGGATCCGGAGTGGGAAGCCGCGGCCCGGGCACGAGAAGAGCGTTTGCGGACCGACTTTGCCGGGCGACAGATAGACACCGCTCGATTCGCCGCAACGGCCACTGCGCTCACCGAAAGGGAGAAGGAGGTCGGTCGGCTGGCGGCCGAGGGCCTGACGAATCCGGAGATCGCGATTCGACTCGTTCTCAGTGTCAGGACGGTGGAGAGTCATATCCATCGACTTCTCCGCAAGCTCGATCTGCAAGGGCGACAGGGCCTGAGCAACCACCTGGAGGCCCTTCGCTGAGTCGCTCCGACCGGGCGTCGCGTGTCGGTGATCGCGTCGGCCACCGCGATCCCGGAAGATCGCGGTGGCCGAGGGGGCGATCCGTCAGTCGGCGCCGAGCGTGATGGCGGGGGACTCCGAGCCGGTGTACACCTCTTGCACGCCGCCGTCGATGAAGGTGGCGATGGCATCGAACGACGCCTCCGGCTGCAGGGCCCATGCCCGGTGCTCCGCCCCTTCGATGTAGACGACCTGCATGTCACGGTTCGCTTCGACGTAGGCGTACTGTGCCGTCCAGCTCACGTAGTCGAACTGCGGCTTGAGCATCATCGTCGGGATGTCCAGCTCTTCGAGACGCTGGATCGTGTCCGGCATGTGCTCCGTGAACTCGGAGTTGAGCTCCATGTTCGACATGAAGTTGAGTCCGAAGCCCGAATCCAGTGCTGTCGCCGACCACCGCTTGAGCTCGTCCTGCGACACGAGGTTGGCCGAAGCGCTTGTCATGCCGAACCCCTGCAAGGCGACTGCCACGAGGATCCGAGGGGTCAGCGCTTCCTGCATCTTCGCGACATCGCCACTGCGATTGTGGAAATCCGGGTCGAGACGCTCGAGCTTTGCCCCTTCGGCGGCCTCCGCTGCCGTGAGCTCGTCAGATGCGAGGTAGCCGCCGGGAGCCGTGAGGATCGCCTTCTCGACGTGGTCCGGGTAGTTCGCTGCGTAGGCCTCCACGATGTACCCACCGGCCGACTGGCCGATCAGGATTGCTTTCTCCGACCCCGTCTCCTCGCGGATGGCGTCGAGGTCAGCGAGCCAGCGCTCCTCGGTGTATTCGTCGAGTTCGAGGTCGGGTGAGAGACCTGCGCCCGGCTGATCGTAGAGATAGACATCGTGCCCGGTCTCGGCCAGCTGGGGGATGAAGCTGAAGTCCTGTTCGTCGGTGAACCCGCCGGGACCGCCGTGGACGTAGATGATCGGCGTCGGCGACGTCTCGTCGCCTTCTGCCTCATATTCCCAGTACGCGATGCGGGACCCGGTCTCGAGGTCCCAGAAGCTGGGCTCCGGCGCGGCGATGGGCGTCTCCGTACCCTCGACCGGGGCGAGCACGGTGGTGCCGGCGGTCACAGAGGCGACGACCAGAGTGGCGCCTGCGACCAGATAGGGAGACTTGCGTCGGCCCAGCGCGGGGCGCGGTCGTGTGTCCGAGGGCGGCCACGTCTTGTGGGCGAGAGCCGTCAGCAGCCAGGTAGCCCCGAAGAGGGCCACGGCACCCGCGATCAGACCCGCGACCAGGCTGATGTGCAGCCCGAGAACGGCGAAGACGACGGCGAGTGCAACGCCGACCACGATGGCCAGAATGGAGAGGATGATGGCGGCTGTGGTTCGGCCGAAGCGCGCTCCTCGGGAAAGAGGGCGTGAAGGACTGGTGTGCATGGGGTTCTTTCTTTGCATGGTGAAACGCGCGGGAGCGCGTGGGGTTCGTTCCCCGGGAAGGCGCACCCCGAGGTGTTGCGCGGAACACCCACCTCGGGAACGGGGGCGCGCAACAGGTGCGATCCATGAAGCTACGTCGACCTGGACTCGCGTGCGCGCTCAGGTGTGGCTTCTCCGTGTCGGTTGCGTCGATTGAGGTATTCAGACTCCTCGACCCGTGCGTGAGTTGCGTCCCTCTCCGTGCGGTGACCTCGACTATCGGAAGCCGTTGGACATGATCGTGTTGAGCGCGAGCACGATGATCAGGCCGTTGAAGAAGAAGCTGGACACGGAGTGCCAGACCACGGTCCACCGTGTGCGGCTGGAGAGCACGGTGACATCGGACGCGGCGAAGCTGCTTCCGACCGTGAAGGAGAAATACACGAAGTCCACCATGCGAGGAAGTGGGGTTCTGGGGAAGTCGAACTGCGGCTCGTCGGCCGTGAGACTGCGCTGGAAGTAGATCTGTGCGAAGCCCCAGTGCAGGAAACCCCACGCGAGAACCATCACCCACACGCCGATGATGGTCGTCCTCAGCCCGACGAGCCAGTCCGGGCTGAGAGCGAGGACACGGAGGGCGGCGGTGAGGCCGGTCATGCTCGCCAGGATCGTCGTGGACGTCGCCACGATCCGCGAAAGTCTGCTGGCGATGAAGCGATGCGGCCGAGCGTCCGCCGGGAGCCGGGCGGAGAGGCCGAGCCCGAGGAGTGCCAAAGAGGCATAGAGGGTCCCGACCAGAGCCCATGCGCCGAGCCAGTCGAGCTGCGCGACGCCGTTCTCGACGCCGAAGTTCACGATGACGCCCAGGACGATCATCGCCACCTGGCCGACGAGCGCCGCTCCATAGCCGATCGCGCCCCACCACCCTCTCGCCTGCCGAGTCGTCCGATCTCTCGACGGGCGAGCGGTCCTCCGCAACCGTCGCGAGCGATCACGCAGATCTGCGTGGCGTTCGTCGTTCGCGAACTCGCGCTTGTACATGAAGACCTTCCAGCCGGGACGAAAGATCTCATTCCAGCAGTCGTCATCGATGCGGAACGGCGGATCCCCGGGTGGTGAGAGGCGGCGGACCGGAAATTGGGTGCGTCGCGGTGCGGATCTGCGTGTCCATCCAGGGGACCCCGTGGGACGCTCGGCACTGATCCCGCCGGCGCGACTACTGAATCGCGACTATTCGCCACTCAAGCGTCGAATCCGAACCGTAGCGTGGCATCGGCGGCTGGGCGACCGCGCTCGACGACGAACAGGAATGATCACGATTTGTGGTCGATCATGTGAAAACGACCCCCTCTGTCTTGAATGGTGATATCTTCCGGGCACCGCGGGGAGATCAGATTACGACTCGCTGACGCGGGTCTTAGGTGCATCGGAGGATCAAGATGGACGTGAAGATCAGTACCCGCGCGAAAGTGCTGGCAGCAATCGGGATAATCGCCGTGGCAGCCGTGGGCGCGACCCTCGCGGCGTTCACCGACACAGGCAACGTGGAGACCACGTTCACCTCGGGGACACTGGACCTCAAGTTCGACGACGATCAGGACGGCAACCCGGACAACTACCTCGTCGACTTCAGCGCAGGGTTCGACAACCTCGCGCCGGGCGACTCCGTCGACCTCGACCTGCTCGTCTACAACTCCGGCACGATCGATGCGCTGCTCAGCCTCGGCGCCCCGATTCTGACGAACTCGGAGGGCACGCCGGCGACGGCTCTGGAGGACTACCTGACGGTCGTCATCACCGATACCGGCACGTCCACCGAGCTGTTCAACGGCACTTTGGCCTCGGCGTCGTTCACCGGGCTTGACATCTCCTCGGGCGGAGCGGCCAACGGGACCACTCTGAACATCGTCGTCTCCTTCGATTCGGCCGCTCCGGTCGGCGCCGCTGGACAGGGTGTCACGGTGGTGTTCCCGTTCGAAGCGACGCAGGCATAGCGCTGTCCGTCATGAGTGACATGGTCGGGGTCCCCTCAGAGCTCGTCTGGGTTCCGCCCGTCGTCACGGTCGAGAACATCAAGCCCGGCGACCCACAGGTGCGGACGCTCACGCTCACCAACAGCAACGACGTGCCTGTCGAGCTGTCCTCGGAGCTGATGCAGTCCGGTGATCTGTTCGGGGGCGACACTCCGCTCGACGTCAGCTTCTCGTTGTCGGAGGAAGGTCGGTGCTCGGACAACCCGGAGGCGATCCCGGCGCAGGCGACGGTCACGGTGACGATGGTCGCCGAGCTGCCCATCACCGCCGGAAACGAGTATCAGGGTCAGTCCGGGGTCGCGAACTACATCGTCACCGCGACCGAAGCAGACGTCTGCGTTCTCTCGAGTCCACCGGACAACCCACCGGACGCTCTGCCTCCGACGGGGGTGGCGGTCGGCGGGACGTTGCTTCTCGCGTTGGCATGCCTGGCGGTGGGCGCAGCGCTCCGCTTCGGGATGCGACGACGGCGGGAACGGCGGGGATCATGATCGACACCACCGCATCGACGCCTGCCTCGACGTCTACCTCGTCGTCAGGGAAGGGGTGGCGGGTGTTCTTGAACACCGCTGCGATCATCGGGGCCGCAGCGGTGGTGATCGCGCTCTTCGCCGCCATCATCGGAGCGCGAGTCCTCATCTTCTCCTCCGGCTCGATGGCTCCTGCGATCCCGGAGGGCTCCGCGGCGCTCACGATTCCTCAAGACACCGACGCGCTCCAGATCGGTGACGTGATCAGTGTCCCCCGTGCGGGGGACGGGAAACTGGTGACCCACCGCATCGTCGAACTGACTGTTCATGACGGGCTCACTCTCGCGACGCTGAAGGGCGATGCGAACCCCGCGGCTGACGCGGCGCCATATGCCCTCGGCGCCGAGACGCAGACGGTGGCGTTCGCGATTCCCCACGCCGGCGGGGCCCTTGCCGTGATGAAGTCGCCCTGGTTCCTCGGCGCAGTCGTCGCTCTGGTCGTGCTGGCAGCGATACCGACACGTCCCCATTCGCGCAAGAAGACAGAGCATACGAAGGCCGAGAGCCCGAAGACCGAGCAAGGACGAGAAGCATGACGACCCGACGACGCAGCCGCCTCGCCGCCTTCACCGCCGCCGTCGTGGTCGCGGTGGCGGGATCCGTGTTGGGAGCCAGCCAAGGGTCCGTCGCTCAGTTCGGGGACGCGGGCCGCGTGCAGTCGAGCGTGGCGGCTGTGGATTCCGTTCCGCTGAGCTTCGTCGGTATCGATGCCGGAGAGAACTACTCGATGGGGTGGACAGCTGCCGGTGAGATCTTCACCTGGGGCGGGAACTCCGGAGGCCAACTGGGAAACGGGAGTGTCGGCGGCTCACGTCTTGTTCCTGAAAAGGTGATGTTGCCGCCGGGGGTGGAGGTCGTCAAGGCGGACGGCGGGTTGGATACCGTCATCGCTCTCGCCGCGGACGGCGGCGTCTACACCTGGGGGAACGGGGCTATCAGCGGGACGAGCCCTACTCCTTCACGAAACGCGTTCTTCGACTCGCTCGGCGACCCGGTCGTCGGCGTCTCCAGCGGCGGCTATTACTACCTGGCGTGGACGCAGAGCGGAGCACTGTACTCGTGGGGTACCGGAGGAAGCGGTCGTCTCGGTCGCCCTGCGACGGGGCAGAGTCCGCCGGCGCGCGTGACGGCACAGGGCTTGGATACGCAGGTCGTCGTCGGCGCTGCCGCGGGACGCTTCCAAGGAATCGCCTCGGTCGACGGTGGTGCAGTCACGGTGGCGTGGGGCAGCGGGTTCGGGACTGCTGCGGGTGTGACGCTCACGGGGATCACCTCCACGGTCGGGGGTGTCGCGGCGGGCACCGACGTCGTCCTCGCCTGGGGTCAGGATGGGTCCCTCTTCTCCGCGACGTCTGCGGCGGCGTCGGTCGTCGTCGGTGCGACCGGCATCGTCGGAGCGGACGCCTCTTTCCCCGCTGCAGGCTCCTCGTCGTTCTACGCGTGGCGCGCAGACGGGGCCCTGTTCGCGTGGGGAGACAACAGTCAAGGACAGTTGGGGCTGGGGACCACCGGCGGGTCTGTGCCCTCACCGACGCCGGTGACGCTCGCCCCGGGGTCGGTCGCACTCCAGACCGGGGCCGGCGCAGATCATGCTCTGTATCTCGGGCAGGACGGCACGTTCAGCTCGGCGGGGAGCAACGCGTTCGGACAGCTGGGAACGGGCGACACCATCCCGCGGAACACCTTCGGCAGCGCGATCACGATCCTCCGCTGGCCGCAATGATCTTCGGCGGGCGATGAGAGGGGCGACTCATGAGTACGGCGAGCGTGGCTGATCCGCTCTACGGTGCTTCCTTGGGGCAAGCGATCACGAGGTTCTTTCGCAAGTACGCCACGTTCTCCGGTCGTGCGAGTCGCTCGGAGTATTGGTGGTGGCAACTCGCCACAACCGTCGTCTATCTGGTTCTGGCGGGCTCGACTTTTGCCATCGGCGTCGCGGGCGGCGAACTCGACACCGGAAATGCGGTCTTCTCCCTGGGACCCGCTTTCAACGTCGGGGTCACGCTCCTGGCGGTCTGGGCCCTGGCCACGCTCGTGCCGCAAATCGCGCTGGCCGTGCGACGCCTGCACGACACGAACCTCTCGGGGTGGTTCGTCCTGCTGCGGCTCATTCCGTCCGTCGGGGACATCGTGCTGTTGGTGCTGACGATACAGCCGTCCAATCCCGCGGGCGCGCGGTACGACAGGCGCTGAGCCGAGGTCTCTCCCGGGGCCCGGGGTCAGCGCCCGCCGGAGAACCCGCCGCCGCCTCCGCCCCCGGAGAACCCGCCGCCGAACGATCCGCCGGCGCTCGACGAGGCGCTCGTCGAGGGTGCCGTGTAGGTCGCGGCGGAGCGCGACGATGCCATGAACGCCGCGAGCTGCATCCGGACGGCGAAGGACGCGGGGTCGCCCATCCAGGTCGCTCCGCGATGCTCATGCGCATAGGCATGCTCGAGGACATCGCCCCATTCGTTCTCCATGCCGAACAGGATCGCGTAAGGGAGGAGCCGTTCGTACAGGTGGATGACGTCGGCGGTGCCGTCCGATCGACGTTCGGCGCCGCTGTAGGACTGGAGCATGCGCAGGCGATCCGCCTCGGCGACCCGGATGAACTCCTGCACGCCTTGCAGGTACTCGTAGGTGCGAGCGCCCTCTGCGGTGAGAACGGTGTGCTTCGAGAACGCGTACAGGCTCGACAGCAGAACGAGGAACGCGACGAAGGAGATCACGACCACACCGGGGATGGCGGAGAGGCGGCCGGTCGTGGCGGCCCAGATGCCGAGGGCCAGGCCGATCGCTGCGATGCCGATCGCGCACCACTGCAGGATGACGGCCGCGCGACTGCGGGCCTTCTCGGTCAGGCCACGCGATGCCGCGGCAACCTTCCCGCTCTGCTCCAGGGTGGACATCCGCGCGGCGAACGCCTCGTCTGCGGCAGGAACGTCGACGACACCGTCGGGGTCGGCGTCGGCGAAGAGCGCCTCGAGCGCGGCCTCGTCCAGCTCGTCGGACCCGGTCGTCGCCCGCAAACGCCGCAACCGGGGTTCCTCCGCCTGCGCGCCCTCTTCGATGCGCAGGCTGCCGCGCACGGCGAGGTGGACGATCTCGGCGGGGATCACGTCTTTCGCGCCGGGGATGATGGCGCCGGCGAGCAGTGGCGGAAGCGAATCCGGCACGTCGTACTGGGCGATGACGATCCCGGTCGCTCTCCGGCGTCGGCGCGTGAACCCTGCGACGGCCACCCAGCTGCCGACGGAGACGCCGACCGCACCGACGGCGGCGATCAGCGGGGCGATGTCGCCTACCGGATCCGGCGTCCGCGCGAGGGGCTGTGCGACGGTGTCCGCGTCGAAGCCGATTGCCACGGTCACTCCGTGACCGGCGGGGAGCTGGGCGGACTCGACCCGGAACGTCGCGGCCCCGCCGTCGGTGGTCGGGCCCTGAAGGTCGCACTCGTCCCTCGAGCCCGAAGCACCGGTGTAGCAGCGGGCGGAGCCGGTGAGCGCCGCCGACATCTCGCTGTCGAACGTGATGTCGGCACGGAAGCGTTCAATGGGCTGTGTGCTGTCGAGGGGGAGCAGGTCCCAATAGAACTCGTCCACCGACGGCGTCGACGACCCATCGGTCGGACTCGTCGCCAGCACCACGTCGCGCATCTCGTACTCGATCACGTACGTGGTGAGGCCCTGCACGTAGTCGTCGGTGCCGATGCTCACGAAGGTGAGTCCGTCTTCCTCGTCGGTCTCGTAGGGGACGGCAGTACCGTCTTCATCCGTGACCGCGATGATCCGCGTCTCGGTGCTGGCGCCCTGGTATGAGGTCGGCAGTCCCCGGACGATTCCGCGATTCTGATCGGTCTCGGGGAAGCGGGCGACCAGCGTCTCGGTCACCCGCATCAGCGCGCGGCCCTCCTGATCGAGTCCGACCTCGTAGTCGGCATCCCAGGAGGCATACGAGAAGTCGTCCACGTCCGCCGCGGAGACAGGTGCCGCTTCCGCGGTGACCGGCGCGGCGATCCCGGCAAGAGCGAGGGAGAGGGCAGCGAACGCGCGGAGGATCCGTGTGTGAGCCATTCTTCGAGGCTACCCAGCCTGTGCCGAGGGAAGAGACGCCGCCTCGGTAAACTGGGAACGACTTTCAAGGAGCCCCGCACATGACTGACGCGTCCGCCGCGCCCGAACCGGCCTCGAACGACCTCCCCGCCGAGGAAGACGTCCACGAACAGAAGGCCGTGCGACTCGCCAAGCGCGAGCGTCTGATCGAGAAGCGGACGGATGCCGGTGGGGGAGCTTTCCCGGTGGGCGTGCCGATCACGCACACCATCCCCGCGCTGCGCGCCGAGTACGGTGACCTCGAAGCCGGCGATGAGACCGGCGTCGTGGTCGGGGTCGCAGGTCGTGTGGTGTTCAGCCGGAACACCGGCAAGCTCTGCTTCGCGACGCTGCAGGCCGGTGACGGCGCACGCATCCAGGCGATGATCTCGCTCGCGAACGTCGGCGAGGAGTCGCTGGCGGACTGGAAGGAGTACGTCGACCTCGGCGATCACGTCTTCGTGCACGGAGAAGTGATCTCCAGCCGTCGCGGAGAGCTGTCGATCATGGCCGATGGGTGGGAGATCGCGTCGAAGGCAGTCCTGCCTCTCCCCAACGCCTACTCCGAGCTCAGCGAGGAAGGGCGCGTGCGCAGCCGCTACCTCGATCTCATCGTCCGTGAGCAGGCACGCACCACGGTCCGTGCGCGTGCGGCCGTGAACGCGAGCCTGCGTGCCACCTTCACCAGCCACGACTACCTCGAGGTCGAGACCCCGATGCTGCAGGTGCAGCACGGAGGGGCATCCGCACGCCCGTTCATCACCCACTCGAACGCCTTCGACACGGAGCTGTACCTGCGCATCGCGCCGGAGCTGTATCTGAAGCGCGCGGTCGTCGGGGGCATCGAGCGTGTCTACGAGATCAACCGCAACTTCCGGAATGAGGGTGCGGATTCCACGCACAGCCCCGAGTTCGCGATGCTCGAGGCCTATCAGGCCTATGGCGACTACAACCAGATGGCCGCGTTGACGCAGGAACTCGTGCAGAAGGCGGCGATCGCGGTCGCGGGATCGACGACCGTGACCTGGGCCGATGGCACCGAGTACGACCTCGGCGGCGAGTGGGACCGCATCTCGATGTACGAGTCGCTCTCCGCAGCATCGGGCCGCACGGTCACCCCGCAGGACTCCGTCGAAGACCTCATCGCCTTCGCCGAGCAGACCGGTGTCGACCTTCCGCCTCAGGCCACCCACGGCAAGCTCGTCGAAGAGCTGTGGGAGCACTTCGTGAAGGGCGACCTGGTGCGCCCGACGTTCGTGATGGACTTCCCCGTCGACACCTCGCCCCTCGTGCGTGAACACCGCTCGATCGACGGCGTCGTGGAGAAGTGGGACCTGTACATCCGTGGGTTCGAGCTGGCGACCGGATACTCCGAGCTCGTCGACCCCGTGATCCAGCGCGAGCGCTTCGTGGAGCAGGCGAAGCTCGCCGCACGGGGTGACGTCGAGGCGATGCCTGTCGACGAGGAGTTCCTGCGAGCACTCGAGCACGGCATGCCGCCATCCGGGGGGATGGGCATGGGGATCGACCGTCTGCTGATGGCGATCACCGGCCTGGGGATCCGCGAGACCATCCTCTTCCCGCTGGTGAAGTAGTCCGCGGGGCCCGGCGTTCATCGTGCCGGGCCCCGACGGAACGCCCATTCCGGCAACAGGGCGCTGCCGATCATGGTCTCCAGCAACGCTGCGAGAGGGTAGCCGGGATCGATCTCGCGCACCAGATCGAGGTAGTGACCCGCATGCGTGGCGCGGCCGAGGGCCCAGGACAACCACGCCGCCGCCGTCAGCGGTGCCGGTCGTGAAGCCCGCGGTGCCCGTGCGGCCGCCGCGCGGACGGCCGAGAGGGCGACGCGAAGCCGTGCCGGGTCCGGGCCGGGCCCCTGCCCCAGGAACAACCGCCCCAGTTCGTCCGGGACCATCTCGCCGCTGGTCGCGAAGGCCATCTGTGCGCTGTAGGCGCGCTTGCCGCCGAGGAGATCGGTGGCCCACTGGGCGATCGCCACATCTCGCAGAAGCGGGCGCTCGAGACACCACAGCAACGTCGCGGTCGCGAACGGCGGGAGCGTATCGGGAGTCGCGAGCACGGACTCGAAGAGCGCCGGGATGTCTTCCAACAGCACGAGCGCAGCGATCAGCTGGGGGTTCTCGCGTCCGGTCACACGCGCACTGCGTCCCGTCTCCTCCTGATCGAGCAGTGCCGTCAGCTCCTGCATCGCTCGCCCGACCCTTTCCTTCTCTGCGAGGTCGACCTCGGGAAGCTCCGCTCCGGCCCACTGATCCCCGGAGACATCGCCCACCGATGGCACCTCCGCGGGCGGGAGGACCTCCGCGAGGGGGTGGAGACGCGGCGCCGGGTCGAGATAGCTCGACCATCCCGACGGTGTCACACAGAGCGCGTCGACCACTCGGAGACCAGCATCCTCCGCGGACCCCAGCACCTCGTCGACGGCAACGGCGTACGGCAGCACGAGCCCGTCGCGGGTGGCCTGGGACTCCTCGTCGGTGTAGACCACGAGTGCCACGGCATCGGTGCCGGTGACGCGGGACGCCAGGCCCACTGCCGCATGAGCGTAGTGCTCGAGATCGGTCTCGTCGTCGGGGAGGTCCAGCCGCATGGCTCCCTCGGTGCGGGCGCCGCAGAAAGGGAGCAGGACGATGCTCCGACGAGGTGTGAACCCGGCGAGAGGGGGGACCAGGGCGAGGAACGCGGCGGAATCGGTGGCACGAAGAACTGTTGTCATGCCGAGAGTGTCGCGGAACGCGTGGTCACGCAGGGCGGAAGGGGCGGGCTGTGGACGCGGATCCTGAAAGAGGGGGAATGTGCACGAAGAGTGGCTCGCGTACCATGGGGTGATGGACAACTTCTGGCTCGCCGCGGCATGGTCTCTCCTGCCGACCGTCGGAGTGAGCATCGTGTTCGTCTTCGTGCTCCGCGGCATCCTTCGCTTCGATCGCAAAGAGCGCAAGGTCCACGCGCAGATCGAGGCCGAAGAGCGCGCGGCGCGCGGCCTCCCGCCGCGCGTCTGAGTCCGACCCATCCGCTACTGTGAAGCCAGCACACCGGCTCCGGTGTGAGTCCGAGGTGATCGTCACCACGGTGTGAGGGGACACGATGACCGCGGAGACCTGGGGCTGGTGGATAGCCGCCTTCCTCGTGGCCCTCGACATCGTCATCCGCGTGACGGCGATCATCGTCATCCCGCGCAATCGCCGACCGACGGCCGCGATGGCCTGGCTCCTCGCGGTCTTCTTCATCCCGTTCGTCGGCGTGTTCCTCTTCCTGCTGATCGGAAACCCACGGCTCCCGCGTGCCCGGCGGCGCAAGCAGGACCAGATCAACGAATACATCGCCCAGACGAGTGAGCACCTGCACTTCGGGACTCTGCGTCCGAACGCCCCCGAGTGGTTGGGGCCCATCGTCCAGATGAATCAGAAGCTCGGCGCGCTGCCGCTCTCGGGTGACAACGGCGCCCACCTGATCTCGGACTACCAGGAGTCCCTCGACGAGATGGCCGAGGCCATCCGCACCGCTCAGGAGTACGTGCACGTCGAGTTCTACATCCTGCAAGCGGATGCGTCGACGGACAACTTCTTCCGAGCGCTCGAAGAGGTCTCGGCGCGTGGCGTCGAGGTGAGAGTCCTCCTCGATCACTGGGCCAACCGCGGCAAGCCCCGGTACAAGCAGACCATCGCCCGTCTCGACGCCATGGGCGCCGACTGGCATCTTATGCTCCCCGTGCAGCCGTTCAAGGGCAAGATGCAGCGTCCTGACCTGCGCAATCACCGCAAGCTCCTGGTCGTCGACGGCAACATCGCGTTCCTGGGCTCGCAGAACATCACGGACTCGACGTACAACCTGCCGAAGAACATCAAGCGCGGTCTGCACTGGGTCGACCTCATGGTCCGTCTGGACGGTCCCGTGGTGCTGAGTGTCAACGCGATCTTCGTGGCCGACTGGTACAGCGAGACCGACACGGTCCTCGAGGGGATCGACATCGCCCATGCGAACATGGGCTCGGGCGACCTCGACTGCCAGGTCGTGCCGTCGGGACCGGGGTTCGAGGTCGAGAACAACCTCCGGCTCTTCCTCGGGCTGCTGTACGCGGCCAAGAAGAAGATCATGATCGTCAGCCCCTACTTCGTCCCCGACGAAGCGCTCCTGCTGGCGGTGACCGCAGCCGTCGACCGAGGCGTCCACGTGGAGCTCTTCGTGTCGGAGGAGGGCGATCAGGCGATGGTCTACCACGCCCAACGCAGCTACTACGAGGTGCTGCTCAAGGCCGGCGTGCGGATCTGGATGTATCGCAAGCCGTACATCCTGCACACCAAGACGCTCACGATCGACGACGGGGTCGCGGTCATCGGGTCCAGCAACATGGACATGCGCTCCTTCGGTCTGAACCTCGAAGTCTCGATGCTGGTGCGGGGCGAGGAGTTCGTCGCCGAGATGCGCGAAGTCGAGGACAAGTACCGCTCGCTCAGTCGCGAGCTGACCCTCGAGGAGTGGATGCAGCAGCCGCTGCGCTCCACCGTGCTCGACAACCTGGCGCGTCTCACCTCCGCCCTGCAGTAGCACGCGAGTGCCTTCCGGGTGATCGTGGCGCGGGATACTCTGTGTGCATGACCTCCGCGCTGCGTCCCCTCGCCTCCGTCGTCGGCCTCGTCGCCGCCGCGTTCCTCGTCGCAGGGTGCACCGCCGGGCCGGGTGCGGACACCCCGACGAGTTCACCGGCTCCGAGCGCCGGAGACGTCGACGATCAGAACGACATGGAGGGCGCCCTGCTCGATGACGGCCGCATGTTCGCGGTCGTCACGTGGGGATCGTCGACCTGCGTGCCGCAGGTGGACCAGGTCGCGGGCGACGGTCAGACCGTGACCGTGACCCTGGCGGATCCGGCCGCGGAGGCGGAGAAGCCGTGCACGGCCGATCTCGCTCCGCGGGCGAGCCTCGGCGCCCTGCCCGAAGGAGTGGACCCGACGAAGGACATCACCCTGAACGTCACCTACGGCGATCTCACCGACGACATCGACCTCGACGGCGACCCCGCTGCCGCAGGAACGCCTGGAAGCTCGACCGAGTACCTGCCGACCGCCGGCTGGTTCGACGACGGTGCTCTCGTGCTGCTCACCTGGGGATCCTCGAGCTGCGTCCCGGTCGTGGAGTCCCTCGAGGGCTCCGGTACCTCCGGCACCGCCACCTTCGTCACCGATGACGATCAGGTCTGCACGATGGACATGGGGCCGCGGGCGACCATGCTCGCGTTCGGTGACGACACCGTCGAGGACGACGGCACCTTCACACTGACGCTCGTCGGCGGCGGTCTCGACGGAACGGTCGAGGTCCGGTAGCGTCGCGGTCGCTCTCAGAGCATGTGCACCGGGTGGCCGGGGGGAAGCGCCAGCAGGAGCGCTCCCGGGTCGGCCCAGCAGGTGATCCGCACGGCTTCACCGAATTCATCCCCGTCGAGTTCGATCGGGATCGGTCCGGGCACAGCTGCTTCGGCGGCTGCCCCGTGGAAGTAGTGCACCGAGGCGTTCTTGCCGCGACGTTCGAGCACGCGACGCCCGGCACGGAAGCGCCGCAGCACCGAGTTGTCCCACCAGATCTTGCGCCAGACGGCGAACCATCCGAGGACCCCGGTGGGTTTGATGACGGCGATGTCGAGGGATGCGTCGGCGATCGACCCGTCGGGGATCAGAGCGATGCCGGCGGGAAGGGTCCCGCAGTTCGCGAAGAGCAGGCTGTACGCGCGATGCGAATGCAGGCGGCCGTCATCGACCTGGTAGACCGCACGGAAGGGCTTCGCGCGGGGCAGTGACCGCGCGGCGCCGTCGACGTATGCGATCCATCCGACCGATTTCTTCAGGTTCGAGCGGGTGTTCGCGATCATGTCCGCATCCAGACCCATGCCGGCGAGAACCACGAAGGCGTGTTCCTGCTCCTCACCGTCGGCTCTGGTCAGGCGCGCCCAGCCGATGTCGATCGCGTGCCGGAAGTCGCCGAGAGCGGCTCGGATCATCTCCGTCGGGTCGGCGAGCGGAAGTCCGAGGTTACGGGCGAGGAGATTCCCGGTGCCGCTGGGCAGGATCGCCAACGGGACTCCGGTGTTCGCGATCGCTTCGGACACGGCGCGGACCGTGCCGTCGCCGCCCGCCACCAGGACGACGTCGACGCCGCGTTCGAGAGCCTGTGCAGTGGCCTGCTGCCCGGCATCCTCCACCGTCGTCGGGTAGAAGGCCGGGTGTTCCCACCCCGCTTCGCGGGACAGGTCCCTCACGGCTTCACGGAGATGCTTCCCGTCGACCTTGATCGGGTTGTAGACGAGCGCCGCCTGTCGTCGAACGGTGGCGGGCGTGGTCATGGCGCTACTCTAATCCGCGATGCCGCGTCTCGCGGACTGCGCACATCCGTCCAGCCGAAGGGCGGTGTCTGCCGCACCGTAGACTTGGAAGATGATCGACCTCGCACTCCTCCGCGAAGAACCGGAGACCGTCCGCCGTTCGCAGGCTGCTCGTGGAAACGACCAGAGCACCGTCGACGTCGCACTCGAGGCCGATCGATCGCGGAGGGCTGCGCTGTCCGCCTTCGAGGAGTTGCGCGCGGAGCAGAACGCTTTCGGCAAGCAGGTCGCGAAAGCCCCGAAGGAAGAGAAGGCGGCGCTCGTCGCGCAGGCCAAGGACTTGGCGGAGCGCGTCAAGCAGGCCCAGCACGCGGCGAACGACGCGGCCGAGGCGGCATCCGCTGCGCTGGCCCGCATCGAGAACGTCGTGATCGACGGGGTGCCGGCCGGCGGCGAGGCTGACTTCGTCGAGCTGCGTCGGGTCGGAGACGTCCCCGCCTTCGACTTCGAGCCGCGCGACCACCTGGAACTCGGCGAGCTTCTCGGCGCGATCGACATGGAGCGCGGCGCGAAGGTCTCGGGCGCGCGGTTCTACTTCCTGCGTGGCATCGGCGCGCGCCTCGAGATCGCGCTCATGAACCTCGCGCTCGACAAGGCACTGCAGAACGGCTTCGTGCCGTTGATCACGCCGACCCTCGTCCGCCCCGAGATCATGCAGGGGACCGGCTTCCTCGGTGAGCACGCCGACGAGGTCTATCACCTCGACAAGGATGACGATCTCTACCTGGTCGGCACCAGTGAGGTCGCGCTCGCCGGGTACCACAAGGATGAGATCGTCGATCTCGGCGATGGCGCCCTCCGCTACGCGGGGTGGTCGACGTGCTACCGGCGCGAGGCCGGCTCCCACGGCAAGGACACCCGCGGCATCATTCGCGTGCACCAGTTCAACAAGCTCGAGATGTTCGTCTACACGACCGCGGAAGACGCCGAGGCCGAGCACCTTCGCCTCGTCGCGCTGCAGGAGGAGATGCTGACCTCGCTCGGTCTTGCTTATCGCGTGATCGACGTCGCCGCGGGAGACCTCGGGTCGAGCGCCGCACGCAAGTACGACATCGAAGCGTGGGTGCCCACTCAAGGCGCGTTCCGTGAACTCACGTCGACCTCGAACTGCACCACGTTCCAGGCCCGCCGCCTTGACGTGCGCTACCGGCCGGCGGTCGACGCGTCAGAAGGCGCGGCGAAGACGCAGCACGTCGCCACGCTCAACGGAACGCTCGCCACCACCCGCTGGATCGTTGCGCTGCTCGAGACGCATCAGCAGGCCGACGGCTCGGTGCGGGTGCCCGAGGTTCTGCGCCCGTACCTCGGCGGCCTCGACGTGATCCGACCGCTCGACGAGGGGCGGGCAGCTCGGTGACGGCGTCTTGGCTCGTCGGCCTCGACGTCGACGGAACGATCCTGCTGCAGGACGAGACCATGAGTCCCGGAGTTCCCGAAGCGATCGCGCGGGTTCGCGATGCCGGCCATGTGGTCACGATCGCCACCGGGCGCAGCTGGATGGCGACGCGGCGCTACGTCGAAGAGCTCGGCCTCACCGCGGACTATGTCGTGTGCTCCAACGGTGCGGTCACGATGCGTCGCGACGGAGACGACTGGGAGCGCTGGAGCGTCGAGACGTTCGACCCGACCCCCGTCCTCGGACTGCTGCGCGACCGCCTCCCCGAGGCCCGGTACATGGTCGAGCTCGCGTCCGGGCAGCGGCTGTACACCGAGCAGCTCGACGACTGGACGCTCGACGGCGGTCGCCAGGTCGACTTCGAGGAGCTCGGCCGACTCCCGGTGTCGCGCATCGTGGTCGTCTCGCCCGGGCACGACGAGGACGACTTCCACCGGCTCGTCGCGGATGCCGGTCTCAACGAGGTCTCGTACGCGATCGGTTGGACGGCCTGGCTGGACATCGCCCCGCAGGGCGTCGACAAGGGGACCGCACTGGAGCTGGTGCGCACCGAACTGGGACTCGACGGAGGGCGCATCCTCGTCGCCGGCGATGGTCGCAACGACATCGGTATGTTCGGCTGGGCGCGTGCTCTCGACGGACGGGCCGTGGCGATGGGTCAGGCCCCCGCGGAAGTGAAGGATGCCGCGAGCGAGGTGACGGCAGACGTGCAGGACGGCGGCCTGGCACAGGCCCTCGACACGCTTCCAGCACCCGCCCAGGTCAGCGCGGGAGAATAGAACTCGGCTAGACTCACGCCTTGTCGACAGATGCGTCTGTCGAGGAGGGTTGTCCGAGCGGCCGATGGAGCTGGTCTTGAAAACCAGTGGGCAGAGATGTCTCGTGGGTTCGAATCCCACACCCTCCGCAGCTGAGCACGGTGGCCCCTCACCGGCGCTGAATCCGAAAGGCCCCGAGTGAGCGAGAACCCCCGCCGCCGCCGCACGGTCGCGCGACACGGTCAGCTGGCGACCCCCGGTCCCGTCAACCAGCTGCTGAAGCTCATCGCGATCGGTCTGGCAGTGGTGCTCGTCAGTGGGTTCGGTGTCGCGGCCTACATCGCGTACGACTTCTCGAGCACGGTCGCCGCGAACGCCGTCGACCTCGAGGGTCAGGAGGCGGTCCCGCCGGACATCGGTGAGTATGAAGAAGGTTTCAACCTCGTCCTCACCGGCGTCGACACCTGCGAAGAGAAGTACGCGGGTCTGTTCGGCGAACGGTGCACCGGTAGCGATGCCGGCGGCACCCTCAACGACGTGAATCTCCTGGTGCACGTCTCTCAGGAGCCGCGTCGCATCACCGTCGTGAGCTTCCCCCGCGACCTGATGATCCCGATCCCGGAGTGCGTCGATGACGAGGGCAACGTCCGCTCGGCGATGAGCAAGCAGCCGCTCAACACGGCGTACACCGACGGTGGTCTCAACTGCGTCGTCAAGACGATCTCGGAGCTGACGGATCAGGAGATCCAGTTCGCGGCCTCCGTCACCTTCGGCGGCGTGATCGAGATCACCAACGCGATCGGCGGCGTCGACGTGTGCCTCGCCAATCCGATCAAGGACCGCTACACCGGCCTCGACATGGCCGCGGGCACGCACACCGTCGAAGGCCTGCAGGCCCTCCAGTTCCTGCGGACGCGCCACGGTGTCGGTGACGGTAGCGACCTCGGCCGCATCGGCAACCAGCAGCAGTACATGTCGAGCCTCGCCCGCAAGATGATCAGTGGTGAGGTGCTCGGTAACGTCCCGGTCATGCTCAAGCTCGCCAACACCGCGCTCAGCAATCTGGAAGCCAGCACCTCGTTGGCGAACAACCCGATGACGCTCGTGCAGATCGCGCTCGCGGTGAAGTCGGTGCCGTTCGAAGACATCGTCTTCGTGCAGTACCCGACCGGGGCGGACTACGCTGACCCGAACAAGGTCGTCCCGAACCAGGAGGCCGCCGCAGCCCTCTGGGATGCGATCGAGGCGAACGCGCAGCTGCAGATCACGCACCAGAACACCAGCAACGACGGCGTAATCGTGCAGGAGCCGACCGAGCCCGTCACCGAGGCCACGCCGGATCCCACGGCCACCCCGGACACCGTGGTGGCGTTGCCGGACTCGATCAAGGGCAACTCGGCCGCGCAGACGACCTGCTCCAACGGCAACGTCCGCTGAGACGCCTGCGCTCCGTGCAATTCGCTTGCGCAGTCTTGCAAGGATTTGCGTAAGCTGACCCCATGTCGAAGCGACTCGCCGAGGTGGCGCGCAAGGTCGGAGTGAGCGAAGCCACGGTCAGCCGTGTGCTCAACGACAAGCCGGGGGTCTCCGATGCCACGCGGCAGGCGGTTCTGACCGCGCTCGACGTGCTCGGATACGAACGGCCGACGAAGCTTCGCGGCGAGCGGGCGCGTCTGGTGGGTCTGGTGCTCCCCGAGTTGCAGAATCCGATCTTCCCCGCCTTCGCCGAGATCGTCGGTGGCGCGCTCACTCAGAACGGCTACACGCCTCTGTTGTGCACGCAGAACGCGGGCGGCGTGACGGAGTCGGACTACGTCGACCTGCTTCTCGCGCAGCAGGTCTCGGGAGTGATCTTCCTCGGCGGAAACTACACACAGGCGGATGCCGCGCACGAGCACTATGAGCGGCTGCGCCAGGTGAACCTGCCGACGGTTCTCGTGAACGCCCGCGTGCCCGAGCTGCAGTTCGCGACAGTCTCGACCGACGACGCGGCGGCGGCCGAACAGGCGGTGCTCCACGTGCATCAGCTCGGGCATCGACGCATCGGTCTCCTCCTGGGGCCCGACGACCACGTCCCGTCGCAGCGCAAGCTCGAGTCTGCGCGTCGTCTGCTGGAGAAGCTCGGTGAGCCGCTGTCCGAAGAACTCGTGGTGCGCGGCATGTACTCGCTCGAATCGGGACAGGCCGGCGCGGCGCGGCTCTTCGCCGCCGGAGCCACGGCGATCGTCTGTGCGAGTGATCCGATGGCCCTCGGCGCGGTGCGCGCCGCGCGGCGGGCGGGGCTCGCGGTTCCCGGTGACGTGAGCATCGTCGGCTTCGACGACTCGGCGCTGATGAGCTGCACCGAGCCACCGCTGACGACCGTGCGGCAACCGATCGAGTCGATGGGGCGCGCCGTGATCGCGCTGCTGCTCGCACAGATCGCCGGAACCTCGCGGCCGAGCGACGAGCTGCTGTTCGAGCCGGAGTTGGTCCTGCGGTCTTCGACGGGTCCGCTGGCCTGACCGGGAGGCGCACCGGCGTCGCGACGAACGGCTTCGTGCGCCCGTAGCGTATCGCAAATTTCCAACATCTCGTTTACTTCTTGCGTTAAGAGCACGGAAAAGCTACATTCAACTCATCGCCCCCCGACGACGAGGAGTTCCGTGGACACTGATGTTCTGCGCAGCGCGGCACCTACCCGCACCCTGACGATGCCCGCGGGTGAGGGGTGGTGGCGCACGGCCGTCATCTATCAGGTGTACGTGCGCAGCTTCGCGGACGGCAACGGCGACGGCATCGGCGATCTCGCCGGCGTGCGCTCCCGCCTCGGATACCTCAAGAGCCTCGGGGTCGATGCGCTCTGGTTCACGCCGTGGTACCAGAGTCCGCTCGCCGATGGCGGCTATGACGTGCAGGACTACCGGCGCATCGACCCCCGTTTCGGCACCCTCGAAGAGGCCGAGCAGCTCATCGCGGAGGCGCTCGAACTCGGCATCCGCACGATCGTCGACATCGTGCCGAACCACATCTCGAACCAGCACGACTGGTTCCAGCAAGCACTGGCCGCAGGGCCGGGCAGTGTCGAGCGCGAGCGCTTCTGGTTCCACCCCGGTCGGGGCGCCGACGGCTCCGGCATCCCCACCAATTGGGTCTCCAGCTTCCAGGGCGAGACGTGGACGCGCACGCACAATCCCGACGGAACCCCCGGCGAGTGGTACCTGCACCTGTTCACTCCCGAGCAGCCCGACCTCAACTGGAACCACATCGACGTGCGCCGCGAGCACGAGGACGTCCTGCGTTTCTGGTTCGACCGAGGCGTCGCGGGCGTCCGCATCGACTCCGCCGCCCTTCCGGTCAAGGACCCGGCTCTGCCCGACCTCCCCGCCGGCGGCACTCCGACGGCGGGGCACCCGCACATCGATCGTGACGAGTTGCACGACATCTACCGTGACTGGCGTGCCGTCGCTGACGAGTACGACGGCGAGCGGGTGCTCGTCGGCGAAGTCTGGCTCGACGATGCAGAGCGATTCGCTCGCTATCTGCGTCCGGGGGAGATGCATACGGCCTTCAACTTCGGGTTCATGACGCAGCCGTGGAGCGCGCGGGCGATGCGCGACTCCATCACCCGCACCCTTGCCGAGCACGAGCCGGTCGGAGCTCCGGCCACGTGGGTGCTCTCCAACCATGACGTGACCCGTCCGGTGACGCGCTACGGGCAGGCGGACTCCTCGTTCGCCTTCGAGCGCAAGCGGCGCGGCACCGCGACCGACGTGGAGCGGGGAGCGCGCCGAGCACGGGCCGCGGCGCTGCTGGTCGCCGCCCTCCCCGGGAGCCTCTACATCTACCAAGGGGACGAGCTCGGCCTCCCCGAGGTGGAGCTTCCGCTCGACGTGATCGAGGATCCGATGCACTTCCGCTCCGGCGGTGTCGACCCCGGACGGGACGGCTGCCGCGTGCCACTGCCGTGGGCGGGCGCGTCGAGCCCCTACGGGTTCGGCGGAGCGCCGTGGCTCCCGCAACCTGCCGATTGGGCGGGGCTCTCGGTCGAGGCCCAGGACGCCGACCCGGGCTCGACGTTGAACCTCTACCGTGCGGCGATCGCGGTGCGCCGACGCATCGACGACTTCGCCGGAAGCGAACTGGAGTGGCTCGAGCTCGGCGCCGATGTCCTCGCGTTCCGTCGCGGCGACGGCACGGTCAGCATCACCAACCTCGGCGCGGTGCCGGTTCCGCTGCCCGCGCACCATGAGGTGCTGCTCGCCAGCACGCTCCTCGACGGTGGCGCACTGCCCCCCGACTCCACTGCCTGGCTCGCTCTTCGAGCCGTTCCCGGGCGCTCTCCGCGAGCGCACAAGTAGCCCTGCATCACCCGATCCGCATCACATGGAAGGACTGACAATGAAGTCACCAACGAAAGCCCTGGTCGCCGGCGTCGCCGTGCTCGCCACGGTCGGCGCACTCGCCGGCTGCACGCCGAGCGGCGATGACGGTGCCGATGGCAAGACCGAGCTGCGCGTCGCCACGTTCCCCCCGGGAGCCGACGCCGCGGCCTATGAGGCGTTCGCCGCCCAGGAGAAGCAGTTCGAGGAGGAGCACCCCGACATCGACATCATCGGCGTCGAGTACGAGTGGGAGGGCCCGACCTTCGCGGTGCAACTCGCCGGTGGCAGCCTGCCCGACGTGTTCACCGTGCCTTTCACCGACTCCAAGACACTGCTCGAGAACGGGCAGCTGATGGACGTGACCGACGCGATCGAGGAGCTCGGCTACACAGACAAGTTCAATCCGATCATCCTCGACGGGGTCACCGGCTCCGATGGGAAGATCTATGGTTTCCCGCGCCAGGCCTACGCAGCAGCGCTGCACTACAACCGGGACCTGTTCGAGGCGGCGGGGCTCGATCCCGACAACCCGCCTCAGACGTGGGACGAGATCCGCACGGCCGCGAAGGCGATCACCGACGCGACGGGCAAAGCCGGCTACGCGCAGATGGCGATCAACAACACGGGCGGCTGGCAGCTCACCTCGCAGACCGTGGCGCGCGGGGGTCGCACGCAGACCGACAACAGCGACGGCACGGCGGAGTCGACGATCGACAACGACGCCACCACGGCCGCGCTGCAGTTCCTGCACGATGTGAAGTGGGAGGACGGCTCGTTCGGTTCCAAGGTCGACCTCGACTGGGGCACGATCAACCAGGAGTTCGCGGCCGGCAACATTGGCATGTACACGTCGGGTTCCGACATCTACACCGCTCTCGTCCGCGACTTCGGCATGGAGCCGTCGATCTACGGCATGACCGTCGTGCCGATCGAGGGCGACGACCCCGGGACCCTCGGCGGCGGTGACATCGCGGTGATCAGCCCCACGGTCGACGACGCGACGAAGGCGGCGGCGGTGACGTGGATCGACTGGTACTACATGCAGAAGTTGATGGATGAGGACGCCGCCGTCCTCGACGCCAAGACCCTGAACGAGTCGGGCCAGGCCGTCGGCACCCCGCTCCTGCCTGTACTCAGCCGCGAACTGTACGACGAGTCGCAGGAGTGGATCGCCGACTACATCAACGTGCCCGTCGAACAGATGGCGCCGTTCAGCGACCGTATCTGGGATCAGACGCCGGTCGGTGAGCCGAAGGTGAAGACCCAGGAGGTCTACGCGCTCCTCGACACCGTCGTGCAGAAGGTGCTCACCGATCAGAACGCCGACATCGACGCGTTGCTCGCTCAGGCGCAGACCGATGCGCAGGCGAAGCTCGACGAGTAACGCTTCATGACGATGACGCTCTCCGAGCAGCGGGCGGCGGTGGAGGATTCTCCGCCGCCCGCGGTGCGCACCTCCCGTCGCCGCTCGCCGCTCACGTGGTTCCGAGGCGGCGGGCTCGCGAACCTCCTGTTCGTGCTCCCGATGCTCTTCGTGTTCGTCTTCTTCTCGTGGTCGCCCATCGTGCAGTCCGTGATCATGAGCTTGCAGAAGACGAACCTGATCGTCTCCGAATGGGTCGGGTTCGATAACTACGTCGCGGTGATCGGTGATCCGGAACTCGGTCGGGCCGTGATCAACACGCTGTGGTTCGCTGTGCTCGCTCTGCTCTTCGGTTTTCCGCTGCCGCTCCTGATGGCCGTGCTGATGAGCGAGGTGCGCCGCGGCAAAGGCATCTACTCGGCCCTCGCCTACCTCCCGGTCGTGATCCCGCCCGTGGTCGCCGTACTGCTGTGGAAGTTCTTCTACAGTGCCGACCCTTCCGGTGTGTTCAACACCGTGCTCGGATATGTCGGCATCCCCCCGCAACCGTGGATCCAGGATGCCGTGCAGGCGATGCCGTCCCTCGTGCTGGAAGCCACCTGGGCCGGAGCGGGAGGCTCGATCATCATCTACCTCGCCGCACTCCTGGGGGTGCCGCCCGAGCTCTACGACGCCGCCGAGGTGGACGGTGCCGGAATCTGGAAGAAGATCTGGCACGTCACGCTGCCGCAGCTGCGCGGCATCCTCTTCATCATGCTGATCCTGCAGATCATCGCGACCGCTCAGGTCTTCCTCGAACCGTTCCTGTTCACCGGGGGCGGCCCTGCCGGGGCGACCAAGACCGTGCTGCTGTACATCTACGACAAGGCCTTCCGCAACAGTCTGGGCGGCGACTACGGAGAGGCGACGGCCGTCTCGGTCCTGCTCGCGATCGTCCTCGCCCTGCTCTCCTGGCTGTACTTCAGGCTGACCGACCGTTGGAGCACGACATGAGTCCCACCACCCGCCTCTCGACCCGTGCGGCGGAGAAGGCAGCGGAGAAGGCCGCCGATCGCGTCGGAGACCGCACCGTCATCTCGGACTCGGAGCGGCGGCGGCGTGGCATCCGCGTCGGCATGTCGCTCACGCATGTGTTCCTCACCGTCGGGCTGGTGATCGCCGGACTCGGGCCGATTCTGTGGCTGGCGAAGTCGGCCGTCACGCCGACGCAGGACACGCTGCAGCAGCCGTTCGCGCTCTGGCCGAACGGGACCGATTGGGAGAACCTGTCGACTGCGTGGAACGACATACACATCGATCAGTACTTCTTCAACACGGTGATCATCGCGCTCGGCGCCTGGTTCGTCCAGCTGCTCATCGCGACCACCGGCGGTTATGCGCTCTCGGTGCTGAGGCCGTGGTACGCCCCGATCCTGAACGCGCTGGTGCTGGCGACGCTGTTCATCCCGGGCATCGTGCTGCTCGTGCCGCTGTACTTGACGATCGTCCACCCACCGCTCCTCGGGGATGTGAGCCTGCTCGACAACTACCTCGCGGTCTGGCTGCCTATGGGCGCGAACGCGTTCAACATCCTGCTGGTGAAGCGGTTCTTCGACAGCCTGCCCCGCGAAGTGTTCGAGGCGGCGCGGACCGATGGTGCCGGCCCCTTCCGCCTGTTCTGGTCGATCGTGCTGCCCATGTCGAAGCCCATCCTCGGCGTGGTCTCCGTGTTCGCGATCATCGCGGCCTGGAAGGACTACCTCTGGCCGATGCTGGTGCTGCCCGATCCCGCCGTCCAGCCGCTGTCGGTCCGTCTTCCGGCCGTGCAGTCGCAGACCGAGCTGGATGTGTTCCTCGCCGCACTTGCGATCGCGACGCTCATCCCGATCGGCATGTTCCTGCTGTTCCAATCCGTGTTCCTGCGCTCGGCGGGGTTGGGGGGAGCCGTCAAGGGCTAGCCGAGACCCCCCTCTCCCGCCGAGACCCCCCGGCCGTTGTCGCCCCCAGGGCGGGGTCTCGGCGAGAAGGCGGGGTCTCGGCGTCACGGGTGGGGAGCGGGGCGGGGGGCGAGAGTGTCGATCAGCGAGGTCATGATGCCGGGCATGTCGACCGAGGGGTCGATCATCCACTGCAGCTGGAGGCCGTCCGACGCGGCCTGGATGATCCGCGCCAGCGTCTCGGGGTCGAGCGCCGGACGCTGCTCCTCGGTGGCGAAGCTCTCCGCGATCGTCCCGCGCAGGCGCTCGCTGCGCTCGAGAAAGTAGGCGTGGGCCGGATGCTCGGGATCGGCGGCATCCACGGACAACCGGGAGAAGAGGGCGACGAGTCCCGGCACCTGCGTGTTGTGGCGGATGACCTCGAGGAAGCCGTCGCGGGCTCCGGCGGCCCCGGCGACGGAGGGATCCAGGCCGTCGTGCTCGTCGCGCTTGCGGAGGACCTCGGTGAAGAGCTCCTCCTTCGAGCCGAAGTAGTGCAGCAGAGCGGCGGGGGTCACACCGACCACCTCGGCGATCTCCTTGAGCGAGGCGTTCTGATACCCCTTGCGCCCGATCACGTCGAGGGCGCTCTCCAGGATCTCCTCGCGTCGCGCGACGCCCTTCGCGTATGAACCTCGTCGAACCATGTCACGAGCGTAATCCTGAATGTTGTTTGAAATCTAATACTGAATCACGTAAGGTTTTCGCAAGACATCGCTGTCCCCGCGAAAGGAAGACCATGACCGAGATCTCGGCATCCGACCTCACCCTCGAGGAGAAGGCATCGCTCACCAGCGGCGCGGACTTCTGGACCACGAAAGCCGTCGATCGGGTCGGCATCCCCTCGGTGATGATGACCGACGGTCCTCATGGGCTTCGCAAGCAGGCAGGCAGCACCGACCACCTCGGACTCGCCGGCAGCGTTCCGGCCACGTGCTTCCCGCCGGCTGTCGGCATCGGCTCCTCCTTCGACCCCGAACTCATCGAGCGGGTCGGTGCGGCGATCGGTGTCGAGGCCGCGATCGAGGACGTCGCCGTCGTGCTCGGACCCGGCATCAACATCAAGCGCTCACCGCTGTGCGGACGAAACTTCGAGTACTTCTCCGAGGACCCGATCGTCTCCGGAGTGCTCGGGGCCGCCTCGGTCCGAGGCATCCAGTCGCAAGGGGTCGGCACCTCGCTCAAGCACTTCGCGGCGAACAACCAGGAGTTCGACCGGATGCGAGCGAGCTCCGACGTCGACCCCCGTCCGCTTCGCGAGATCTACCTGCGCGGATTCGAGCGTGTCGTGAAGGACGCGTCGCCCTGGACCGTCATGTGCTCGTACAACAAGCTCAACGGGGTCTGGACCTCGGAGGATCCTTGGCTGCTCACCAGCGTGCTCCGTGATGACTGGGGCTTCGACGGTCTCGTCGTCTCGGATTGGGGCGCGGTGAACGATCGCGTCGTCGGTGTCGCTGCGGGCCTCGACCTGGAGATGCCCGCCTCCGGCGGACGCACGGACGCACAGCTCGTCGCCGCGGTGCGCGCGGGAACCCTCGACGAGAGTGTCCTCGACACCGCAGCCGACCGCGCGATCGACCTCGTTCGCAAGGCGGGCGCGCGCCCGGTCGCGGAAGGCCCCCTCGATGTCGACGCGCACCATGCACTCGCCCGTGAGGCCGCAGGACGGTCGATCGTTCTGCTGAAGAACGATGACGCACTGCTGCCTCTGCAGAAGGACCAGAAGGTCGCCGTGATCGGGGCCTTCGCGACCGAGCCCCGTTTCCAGGGGGCGGGTTCGTCGCTGATCAATCCCACCCGGATCGACAACGCGCTGGACGAGATGCGGGCCTTCGGCGGGGAGCAGGTCACGTACGCGCCCGGTTTCGCGGTCGAGGGCGGCGCCATCGCGGCAGAGGGACGGTCGGCTGATGACCTCCGCGCCGAGGCTGTCGACGCGGCGGGCTCCGCCGACGTCGCCGTGCTCTTCCTCGGTCTGCCTGCCGCGGAGGAGTCGGAGGGCTTCGATCGCGAGCACATCGACCTGCCCGCAGCACAAATCGCGGTGCTGGATGCCGTGCTCGAGGTGAACCCTCGCGTGGTGGTGGTGCTGTCCAACGGCGGAGTGGTGGCTCTCCCCTTCGCGGACCGTGTGCCGGCCATCGTCGAGAGCTGGCTGCTGGGGCAGGCCGGAGGTGGCGCTGTGGCCGACGTGCTCTACGGCGTCGTCAACCCCTCCGGCAAGCTCACCGAGACCGTGCCCGTGCGGCTGGAGGACAACCCCTCCTACGGCAACTTCCCGGGAGAGTTCGGGCACGTGCGCTACGGCGAAGGGCTGCTCGTCGGCTACCGTTGGTACGACGCGAAACGCCTGGATGTCACCTACCCGTTCGGCCACGGGCTCTCGTACACGACGTTCGAGTACGGCCCCGCGACGGCCGAGGTCGGCACGGACGGCGACATCACCGTGAGGGTCGAGATCACGAACTCCGGCGGCCGCGACGGCCGTGAGGTCGTGCAGGTCTACGTCGCCCCTGCGCAGTCGATCGTGCAGCGGGCGCCTCGTGAGCTCAAGGCGTTCGCGTCCGTCGCCCTCGGCGCAGGGGAGGCGCGCGTCGTCGAGCTCACCGTCCGGCGCGAGGACCTGGCCTACTGGGACGTGCGCATCGATGGCTGGATCGTCGAGGGCGGCACCTACACGGTCGATGTCGCTGCGTCGAGCCGCGACCTCCGCTCGACCGTCTCGGTCGAGATCGTGGGCGACCCGGTGCATCAGGAGCTGACCATGAACTCCTCGGTCGGCGATCTGATGTCCCACCCGGTCGCCGGGCCGATCGTGCAGCAGGCCCTCGGTGGCTTGATGGGTGGTGGCGATGCGGCTGCTGCGTCGATGATGCCGAACGACGACGCGATGCAGAAGATGATGGCATCGTTCCCGATCGGCCGCCTCGCCGGATTCCCCGGGCTGCCCGTCACGTTCGAACAGATCGAGCAGCTGGTGGCCGCGGCGAACGCCGGGGAGTGAGCTACGGGGCGGTCGACGGCGATGATGCCCGCTCGCTCAGGGTGACTCCTCGGAGGATGGGGCGGCGACTCCCGCGCGAGCGCCTGCGCCGCGCATGATGCGCGCGACCGCCGTGATGAGGAACAGCTGTCCCGTGATCGCTTCTGCGACGGCGACCGCCTGCGACGTCGCGGTGGAGGGGACGAGGTTGCCGTAACCGGTGGTCGTGAGCGTCGTGAACGAGAAGAAGAGCTGGTTGGCGAGCGAGTCGTCGTCCGTGCCATCGAAGATCGAGGCGGGGGAGACGAGGGAGAGCAGGTTGAAGGCGAACGTGAAGAAGAGGCCGACGAAGACGTAGGCCGTGATGGCTGCCAGGAGCGCTTCGAGGTTGAGCCCACGCCGCTTCACCTGGTGACCGATGATCGCGACCGGCGCCACGAGGAGCGCGACCATGGTCGCGGTCGAGAACACGATGTCGAGTACGTGCCCGCCCGCGCTGCTGAGCGCCGTGATGATCGTCGCGAGCCCGGCCGCCGACAGGATCACCCAGGCCACGTGCTGGATCATCGGCGGTGTCCCGGTCACGCGGAACACGACGGCGACCGTCACGAGGATGACCAGGAACGCCCACGGGCTCGGATCCGTGGCGCGTTGTGCCGCGCACAAGGCGTAGGAGACGACGAGCAGCGCGAAGATGATCACGTATCCCGACACCCCGTCGAAGACGGTGCCGGACGTCGGTGTCGCACCCGTCTGGAACTCTCGCATCCCCGTCATATCGCACCTCGCCCCCGTCTGTCGACGGCGCGGGAGCCGGAGGGCCGGAGGAGAGTCTCCGGGGCGGGTGCGGGCGTCGTCGCACGCTCATCGTGGCATCCGTGCGGACCGAGCGGTCGGCGAGTGTCACCCTTTCCGGGCGATGCGGGCGCCGGTTCGTGACAGCTCGCCATTCCGGTTATGATGGTGAGGTGCATCCGTGCTTTCGGGTCGGATGCCTGGAGACGTCGCATAGTCCGGCCGAGTGCACCACCCTGCTAAGGTGGAGTCCCCTCACGGGGACCAGGGGTTCAAATCCCCTCGTCTCCGCACTTTTTCCAGGGAGGGCATCCGCCCCCGCCACGCGTCAGGTCGTGTGCTGTGGGCCGATCCACGACTAACCTTCGGGAATGCGTACCTGGTTCCTTCGCGCTCGCGAGTCCTTCTGGTTCCTGCCGACGGTGTTCGGGGTGGCGGCGATCGCCCTCGCGATCGGACTGACCGAGCTCGACCGCTTGCTGCTCGCGAACGGCGACACCTCGGGCGCCCTTCTGGCGGATCTGTCCGCGACGGGCGGGCGCGCGATCCTCACCGTCATCGGCGGGACCATGCTCGGGGTGGCGGCGACATCCTTCTCGATCACGATCTCGGTGCTGGCCACGACATCATCGGCCTATGGGCCCCGCCTGGTGCGGAACTTCATGGCGGACCGCGGGAACCAGTTCGTCCTCGCGGTCCTCACCTCGACGTTCCTCTACACGCTGGTGGTGCTGCGCGCGGTGCGGACCGAGCAGGACTCGATCTCTGCGTTCGTCCCCGTCACGGCAGTGACGTTCGCCGTCTTCCTGGCGATCGCCGACGTCGCGGTGCTCGTGTACTTCATCCACCACATCGCCAGGTCGGTCCAGGTGACCACCCTGCAGGGGCGGGTGCTGAGGGAGCTCGTCGAGGTCATCGACCTCCTCTACCCCGACGCGTCGGACCGCGACACGGTGGCGACGGAACCGGATGACCTCATCGTCCACGAGGAGTTCTTCGCCACCTCCTCGGGCTATGTGCAATACGTCGACTTCGAGGACCTCGTCGCTTTCGCGCGCGCGCATCAGGTCGTCGTCCGCATAGCCACTCCGCCGGGAACCCACGTGCTGGAGGGCCAGGTGATCGCTCAGTCTCTGGTTTCCCGGAATCAGGGACGGGACGAAAGCACGGAGAAGGCGGCGTCGAAGGCGATCACGTCCGCGATCGCCGTCGGAGCGGCGCGCACTCCCCACCAGGACCTCGGTTTCGCCGTTCAGGGGCTGACCGAGATCGGCGTCCGCGGGCTCGCAGCGGGAACCAACGACCCCTACACGGCGGTGGCTGCGATCGATGCGCTGAGCTCGGCCCTCGTGACCCTCTGCGGCCGTCCGGCGGCAGATGGAAGGTATCCCGGCGACGACGGCGAACTGCGGGTCGTCTGCCGCTGGCCGTCTCCCATCGAGCTGATCGCCGACGCGCTTCTGGCCCTTCGCACGTACGGGATGAACCACCCGCTCGTCGTGCGTGCGGGCGTCGGGCTCCTCGAACGGCTGGAGGCCGCGATGACCGGGGGAGATCGTCTGCGGTTGCGGGACGAGATCGCCGCGTTCCGCTCGGCCTACGTCGCCACGGATCCGCCGCCCACCGATGCCGCCCCCGTGCTCGAGCGGCTGGACGACACCGTCCGCCGCCTGCCCTGACGACCTCGCGACAGCGTGGGGTCAGGAGCGTCGATCGTTTCGATGCCAGAGGCGATCCAGGAACCTCTTAGCCCTCTGGAACACCGTGTCTTCGCGCGGTGAGAGCGTCTCCCCTCGGCGGAGACGGGTGCCGCGTTCGATCGTGATCTCGCGCGAGCGCTCGGTCCGGTCGACCACGGTGGACTCGCGGAGGGGGAGCTGCAACTCCGATTCCGCCTTCTGCCCGGCCTGGAGCTGCCTGCCGCGTTCGAGTTCCGCGTTGAACTCGGCGCCGATCAGCAGAGCCACGTTGATGACGAACAACCACAGGAGGAAGACCACGACCCCGGCGAGCGAGCCGAACGTCCGGTTGTAGTCGGCGAAGTTCGACACGTAGATGAAGAGGCCGGCAGAGGCGAGGGAGAGCACCCCGACGGCGAACGCCGCACCCAGCCCCAACCACCGAAGCGGGGGCTGCTTCAGATTGGAGGTGCCCTTGTAGAGCAGGGTGATCATCAGGACGACGGCCGTGGCCAGGACCGGCCACTTCACGACGTCCCAGACGCCCAGAGCCGTGTCGCCGATGCCCAGAGCATGTCCGGCCGCACGCGCGACGGGCCCGGAGAGGACGACCACCCCGACGACCACCAGCGCGAGGGCGAGGAGCACGACGGTGACGCCCAGCTGCCAGGGCTTGCGCTTCCAGTAGGGTCGCCCTTCCGGGACACCGTAGATGCGGTTCAGTATGCGACCGAATCCGCTCACATAGATCGAGGCGGACCACACGGCGGTGACGACGGCCACGATCAAGGTGATGCCCGCAGCGGACGTGCCTGCCGCATCGGTCAACGGCGCACGAAGCGTGTCGGTCACGGCCGGGGGTGCGACCTCGGCGAGGAGCGTGAGCAGCCGATCGAGCACCTCGTCCGTATCCGCGAGCACTCCGACCAGCGCCATCACCGCCAGCCCTGCCGGAAAGACCGAGAGGACGGCGAAGAAGGTCAGGGCGGCCGCCGCGTCCACGCACCCGTCGCGGACGAACTCCTGGACCGCGCGACGCCCGATGTACGTCCAGGTCTGCCGTCGAATCTGCAGAGGAGTCGAAGGCTTCGCTCGATCTGCTGCTCCCGTGTCCGACATGTCTCTCACGCTACGCCGCCGGAAGGTGTCGAGCGGAAACCCCTTGCGCTACAGCAGCGGCAAGGATCGCGCCACACCGATCGGCTCGACCGGGGTGTTCTCGTCCGCGACGCCGAACCTGACGAGGGACTGAGGGGCGGAGCGGTAGTCCGGGGGCGCGGTGTCGAGTCCGGCTGCGTCGAGGAGGACGAACTCTGCCGCCGAGCCCACGATGCGCAGGGTGCCCACGGGGAGGCAATCGATGATCAGCTGGAACTCCCGCTCGTGCGGGTACACCCTTGAACCGGTGATCGACCAGGCCGTGAACTCGTTGGCGGTCCGTGTGCACAGCCAGTTCTGCTGCGCGACATCCTTCACCCGGAGCAGGGCGGTGTTGCCGCGGAGGCGCGAGGATTGACGCAGTTCGAGGAGCACGCCGACCGATCCGCCCAGCACATCGACGATGACCCGGGTGATCTGGGCATCGATGAGAGCGTCGGGCGTCAGGAAGGGGTTCTCCGCGTCCGGGAGCGCCGGAAGTCCGGATGGTATGCCGATCAGCAGATCATTCGCGTTCATGCCCCGTCGCTCTCCCCAGAGGTCCCCAATATGTTGAGATTACGCGACGCGCTTTCACGAACTCTGTACACGGAGTGTGAACCGGTGTCCCCCTCGGGTAGTCTCGCCCGCATGGCCACCGCAGCGACGCAGACCCATAAACGCGAAGCCTTCAGCTCGCGCAACGTGTTCATCCTCTCGGCGATCGGATCGGCGGTCGGCCTCGGCAACATCTGGCGCTTCCCCTACGTCGCCTACGAAGGCGGTGGCGGAGCGTTCCTCATCCCCTATCTGTGCGCGCTCCTCACGGCAGGCATCCCGCTGCTGTTCTTCGACTACGCGATCGGCCACCGCTTCCGCGGGTCGGCACCGCTGGCGTTCCGACGGATGCACCGTGCGGCCGAGCCTCTCGGATGGTGGCAGGTCCTCATCTGCGTCGTGATCGCGGTGTACTACGCCGTCATCGTCGCCTGGGCCGCGATGTACACGTGGTTCTCCGCCCAGCTCACCTGGGGTGCGGGCAACGAGAATGATTTCTTCTTCATCGACTTCCTCCGCTCGGCCGATGTCGCCGAGGTGGGCGTATCGACCGACTTCGTGCCGCAGGTGGGCATCCCCCTGGTCGCGGCTTGGCTGATCGTCATCGTGATCATGGCGTTCGGAGTGAAACGCGGTATAGGCCGGGCGAACATGATCCTGATGCCTCTGCTCACCCTCATGTTCGCGACTCTCGTGGTGCAGTCCCTCTTCCTTCCGGGTGCGATGGAGGGTCTGAACGCGTTCTTCACTCCGAACTGGGAGGCCCTGGCCGATCCTGGCGTCTGGGCCTCCGCGTACGGCCACATCTTCTTCTCACTGTCCGTCGCATTCGGCATCATGGTGACGTACTCCTCGTACCTGAAGCGCAAGACCGATCTCACCGGCTCGGGACTCGTCGTCGCTTTCGCGAACTCCGGTTTCGAGATCCTCGCCGGGATCGGCGTCTTCGCGGCTCTCGGCTTCATGGCGCAGGCGCAGAGCACGGAGGTAGCCGGTGTCGCCTCCTCCGGCATCGGACTCGCCTTCATCGCCTTCCCGACGATCGTGTCGCAGGCGACAGGCGGGTCGATCATCGGCGTCCTGTTCTTCGGCGCCCTCGTCTTCGCCGGTATCACCTCGCTGATCTCGATCCTCGAAGTGATCGTGGCCGCGCTGCAGGACAAGCTCGGCTGGGCTCGGGTGCGTACCACGCTCACGGTCACGATCCCGCTGGCGATCATCTCGATGGCGCTCTTCTCGACGACCACGGCCTTGTCGGTCCTCGACACGGCGGATGCCTTCGTCAACTCCTTCGGCATCATGGCGGTCGCGCTGGTGGCCGTGATCGTCGTGGCCTGGCTGCTGCACAAGCTGCCGGTGCTGGCGGAGCACCTGAACCGGCGTTCGAGCTTCCGGGTAGGGACGATCTGGAAGGTGCTCGTGGGCATCCTGGCGCCGGTGGTGCTCGGGTACCTCTTCATCAGCGAGCTCATCGCCAAGACGTCTGAGCCCTACAGCGGCTACCCTGCCTGGTTCCTCGCGATCTTCGGCTGGGGGATGGTCATCGCCCTGGTCGTGCTGGCGCTGATCCTCTCGGCTCTGCCGTGGAGCGGGCGTTCGCATGCGAAGGACGATCCCGAGTACGACGAATTCCTTTCGAAGGAAGAGTACGAACCCGATGCGGAGACCTCGGCGATCCCGCTGATCGACACGACCACGAAGGGAACCGGCGCATGACCACGACGGCGATCGTCATGATGATCATCGCGATGGTCACGGTCTGGGGCGGCTTGGTCGCCGGGATCGTGAACCTCGCTCGTCACCCGGAAGAAGCCGAGACGGAGCCCGCTCCGCCCGTCGAGCTCTGAGCGGGAGATGACCGCATCCGACCGCAGAAGTCGGGTGCGGGTGAGCGGCGCGCGGCGACGATGGTGGGGAAAGGAGGACCCATGATCGGCTCGCTCAACGCCCTGGTCGACCTCGTCGAGGCCGAAGGTCCCGCCGAGGGGATCGACGTCGCCGGGTTCGCTCGTGAGCACGGCACGACGGAGTATCACCTACGCCGCATGTTCTCCGCGCTGGCGGGAATGCCGCTCTCGGAGTACGTGCGTCGTCGTCGGATGACACTCGCCGGTGCAGAGCTCGCCACCGGAGCGTCGAGCCTGCTCGAGGTCGCCGTTCGGCACGGTTACGGGTCGGTGGAGGCGTTCGGCCGGGCGTTCCGTGCGGTGCACGGCATCAGCCCGGCTGATGCGCGCCGAGATGGGGGTCCTCTCCGTACACAACCCACGCTCCGGTTCCGCCTGAGCGTCGAAGGGAGCACTCCGATGGACGTCACCATCACTCACCAGCCCGCTTTCACCCTCGCAGGCCATGCCGCCGAGGTGCCACTGATCCACGAGGGCGTCAACCCGTATATCCAGGCGCACATCGCGGCGATACCACCCGAGGAGCACGCGCGACTCAAAAGCCTCGGCGATGCCGAGCCGTCGGGCATCCTGGCCGTCACGGCCGACATCGCTCCGGACGCCGCGGAGGGAGAAGCGCTGACCTATCTGCACGGCGTCGCGTTGCAGCCCACGACCGCAGTGCCCGCTGACCTCGACACGCTTCCCCAAGAGCAGGGTGCGTGGGCCGTGTTCGCGGCGCGGGGGCCGTTCCCCGAGACACTGCAGAAACTGTGGGCGGCCACCGCGGCGGACTGGTTCCCGTCGAATCCGTGGCGCCTGCGCCCCGGCCCCTCGATCGTGCGCTACCTCGAGTTCACGGGCGATTTCGCCTCGTGCGAGCTCTGGCTCCCTGTCGAACAGAGCTGAGGGCCGCGAGGCGGGACGTCACTCACGTGCGCCCCGCCTCGAATGTCGGACCTCGATGCAAGACTGGGCACACGACCCAGGGAGGCACGTCATGGCGGCGATCGACCCGAAGAAGACGCTCGATGCGTACCAGGCGAAACGGGGTGAGTTCCGTGTCGTCGAGGTTCCCCCTCTGCAGTATCTGGCGATCGATGGAGCGGGGGATCCGAACACGGCTCCTGCGTACGCCGAAGCCGTCTCCGCACTGTTCCCGGTGGCGTACACGCTCAAGTTCGCCAGCCGGAAGGAACTCGGTATCGACACCGTGGTGATGCCACTCGAAGGACTCTGGCATGCGCCCGACATGGAGTCGTTCACCTCTCGTCGCGACAAGTCGGCGTGGCTGTGGACGATGATGATCATGGTCGGCGACCACATCACCGCGGAGATGTTCACCGACGCCGTGGAGGCCGTGGCGCAGAAGGCGGCGAAGAAGAAGGAGCCGTTGCCCGCACTCGGAGGCGTGCGACTGGAGACCCTCGACGAAGGAATCTGTGTGCAGACCCTGCACCTCGGCCCCTTCGATGACGAGGGTCCCGTGCTCGACGATCTCCATCACCGCTTCATCCCCGAGAACGGGCTGCGGATGCGAGGGCGGCACCATGAGATCTATCTGAGCGATCCGCGTCGCAGCGATCCGGCGAAGCTGCGCACGATCCTCCGGCAGCCGGTGGCACCGACCACCTGACGCCCGCACGACTGCGTCGTGAAATCAAGCCTCTTCTGGCGGTGTGCCGTGACGGATACTCTTCATCGATGAGCACGGTCAAGCACGCCGCACGGGTCGCCAAGGATTCCTCCGCCTTCCGAAGGATCGCGCGCGCAGGCTTCGTGGTGCTCGGGCTGATCCACGTCGTCCTCGGCTCCATCGCCATCTCCATCGCCGCGGGCGCATCCGGTGACGCGGATCAGGACGGAGCGATGGAGCAGATCCGTCAGAATCCCGTGGGAGGGTTGCTGCTGGTGCTCATCGCCGTGGGGCTGTTCGCCCTGGCGGCCTGGCAGGTCGCGAGTGCCTTCCTCGCGAGCGATCCCGCCGAGACGAAGAAGTGGGGTCAGCGGATCAAGCTCGTCGGCATCTCCCTCGCCTACCTCGTCGTCGGAGGCATGGCGTTCATCTACGCGGTGGGTGGCCACGCCGACTCGGAGAAGGCGTCGAAGACCCTCAGCGCGGTCGTGCTGGCGGCCCCCGGGGGAGTGGCACTGCTCGTCGTCATCGGCCTGTCCGTCGCGGGAGTCGGGGTCGGCTTCATCGTCGGCGGGTTCACCCGCGGGTTCGAGAAGCTGCTCGACCTCCCCTCCGGAGTCGCCCGCGGCGGCATCGTCACGCTCGGCGTCATCGGGTACTTCGGCAAGGGCATCGCCGTCGGGGTGACCGGGGTGCTCTTCGTGGTGGCGGCCGTGACGCAGGATCCGGAGAAGGGAGCGGGGTTGGACGCTGCTCTGCACAGCCTGCTGGTGCTGCCGTTCGGGCCCGTCCTCCTCGGTGCCGTCGGGGTGGGGCTGGCGGTCTACGGGGTGTTCTGCATCGCCCGCGCGCGGTTCGCCCGCATGTGAGTCCGCGTATCTCGTCGCCGGCCGCTCAGGCGGTCGCAGGTTTCTCGCTCCACACGAGCAGGAACGCGCCGAGAGCGATCATGAGCCCGCCTCCGGTCGCGCCCATCGCTTCGATTCGCCGCGGAGAGCGGCCGAACCACCCGCGCGCCGCACTGGCGAGAAGCACCCACACCGCGTCGCAGGTCACACCGATCGCCACGACGATCACACCGAGCACGAAGAGCTGGGCGGGCACCGACCCGGCCTGCAGGTCGACGAACTGGGGCAGGATCGCGAGGAAGAACGCGATCGACTTCGGGTTGGTGACGCCGACCACGAACCCTTCGAGGAGCAGACGCCATCCGGAGCGTCTCGCCTGCTCCGCGACGAGAGCGCGCGCCGCGTCCTTCCGGTGGCGGATCGCCTGGACGCCGAGGTAGACGAGGTACCCGGCGCCGAGCACCTTGATGATCGTGAACAGCAGGACCGATTGCGCGATGACTGTGCCGACACCGAGTGCGACGCCGACGACGAGCACGATTGAGCCGGCGGCTGTCCCGAGGATGCTGAGGAACCCGCCGATCCGCCCGAGCGACATCGCCCGTCCGATCGTGAACAGCACGGTGGGGCCCGGGATCACCACCATCACGAACGCCGCCGCGATGAGGGCGAGCAGTGTGTCGGGGGCGATCATGGGTCGAGCCTAGAGGGGCGGACGTCCGCGGTCGAGCGGTCGTGCGGGCCCACGCCTGTCGTGAAGGTGGGAAACTGGAACGATGAGCGTTTCTTCCGGCGTCGACGTGATCGCCCCCCTGAGTGAGGACGAGCTGCGGCGAATCCGTGAGGACTTCCCGATCCTCCGCACACAGGTGCAGGGGCATCCCCTGGTGTACCTCGATTCGGGGGCGACCGCGCAGCGCCCGTTCGCGGTGCTCGACGCCGAGCGCGAGTTCTCGACCACTCTGAACTCCGCCGTGCACCGGGGCGCGCACACTCTGGCAGCAGAGGCGACGGAGCTGTTCGAAGAGGCCCGCGGCACGATCGCACGGTTCGTGGGGGCGGACGAGGACGAGATCGTCTGGACATCGAATGCGACGGAGGCGATCAACCTCATCGCGTACTCGCTCTCGAACGCGTCACTCGGGCGTGGGGGAGCGGAGGCCGAACGATTCCGCCTCCGCGAGGGAGACGAGATCGTCACCACCGAGATGGAGCACCACGCGAACCTCATCCCGTGGCAGGAACTCGCCGCGCGGACCGGGGCGACGCTGAAGGTCATCCCGCTCGACGACGATGGCGCGCTGCGGCTCGACGTCGCCGCCGACCTGATCACCGCACGCACGAAGCTCGTGGCGTTCACGCACGTCTCGAACGTGCTCGGCGTGATCAATCCGGTCGAGACCCTCGTCACCGCGGCCCGCGAGGTCGGCGCGCTGACCGTGCTCGATGCGTGCCAGTCGGCGCCGCATCTCCCGCTCGACGTGCGGGCGCTCGGCGTCGACTTCGCCGCGCTGTCCGGGCACAAGATGCTCGGCCCCACCGGGATCGGCGCGCTCTACGGTCGGCGCGAGGTGCTGGCCGCGATGCCGCCGTTCCTCACCGGCGGGTCCATGATCACCACGGTGACGACGACGGAGGCCGAGTACCTTCCGCCGCCGCAGCGGTTCGAGGCGGGCACGCAACGGGTGTCGCAGGCCATCGCGCTCGCCGCGGCCGTGGACTATCTGACCGAGGTGGGCATGTCGCGCATCGCCGCGCACGAGGCCGCGTTCGGTCGGCGCCTCGTCGACGGTCTGGGTGCGATCGATGGGGTCCGCGTGCTCGGCGCCGACATCGATCTCCCGCGCGTGGGCCTGGCGAGCTTCGATGTCGCCGGTATCCACTCCCATGATGTGGGGCAGTTCCTCGACGACCTCGGGATCGCCGTGCGGGTCGGGCACCACTGTGCGCAGCCGCTGCATCGGCGCCTCGGAGTGACCTCGTCCACGCGGGCGAGTACCTACCTGTACACGACCGATGCCGAGGTGGACGCCGTGATCGAGGGCGTCGCGGGAGCGATCGACTTCTTCCGGAGGGGCGTATGAGCGACCTGCAGAACCTGTACCAGGAGTTGATCCTGGACCACTCACGCACTCCGCACGGATACGGTCTGCGTGACGAGATCGCGGCGCAGTCGCACCAGCTGAACCCCACGTGCGGTGACGAGATCACGCTGCAAGTGCATCGTGGTCCCGACGGCGGCGTCGAGGCGATCGCGTGGGAAGGGCACGGATGCGCCATCTCCCAGGCGTCGGCGTCCCTGCTCTCCGAGCTCGCCGAGGGGCTGACCGTCGCGGAGCTCGAAGTGCGGATCACCGCGTTCCGCGAGGCGATGAGGTCGCGGGGGAAGATCGAACCGGACGAGGAGCTGCTCGGAGATGCGGCCGCTCTCGGAGGGGTGTCGAAGTACGTGGCCCGCGTGAAGTGCGCCATGCTCGCCTGGGTCGCCGCGGAGGACGCGCTCACACGCGGGTGACGTGCAGGATGGACGTATGCCTCTGCAGCTGAGTCCTCTGCCCGCCGAACGCTTCGAGGAGTGGCGCAGCGCGGCCAGGCAGCGGGTCATCGACGGCAACCGGGTGTCCGGGCACCGGATCGGCGCGGACGCGGTCGACTTCGCGGACGCGTTCTTCGCGGAGCTGCTGCCGGACGGCCTCGCGACCCCGACCGTGCGGATCCTGCGCATCGTGGACGAGCACGAACGCGAGCTCGGCACCCTCTGGCTCGCGGTCGGTGAACACAAGCTCTTCCTTCTCGAGCTCGCCGTCGAGGAGCCGCTCTCCGATGCCCGGAACGATGATGTGCTCGCGCATATCCTGGCGATCGCGAGGGACCGGGGCGTGGCGCGGATCAGCGCACCGCTGTTCCCGCACGACGCGGCGGGTCACGCTCTCCTGGAGGGGCGCGGGTTCGAGGTGGCGTCGATCCAGATGGTCCTCGAGCCGTTGCCGGTGCGGGAGGTTCCCGTGCACGTGGACGTCGTGCCCATGACGGCCGAGCGGTTCCCCCGGTTCGTCGCCGCCTCGGAGAAGGGGTTCGCCGATGATCTCGTCGCCTCCGGCCGATACTCGCCCGAGGAAGCGGCGGCCGAATCGCATCGCCAGCTGGTCGCGGAGCTTCCGGAGGGAGTGGAGACGAAGGGGCAGGCACTGTTCACCGCCTCGGTGGACGGTGCGGAGGTCGGGATCCTCTGGCTCGGCATGCGCGTCCGTGACGGTCGCCCTCATGCTTTCGTGCTCGACATCGAGGTCGACGCCGCTGAGCGTCGCAAGGGATACGGGCGTGCGCTGATGCACGCCGCCGAACGCGAGGCCCGCCGGCTCGGTGCGGACTCCATCGGGCTGCACGTCTTCGGCTTCAACACCGGCGCGATCGACCTGTACGAGCAGCTCGGCTATCGCCGCACGGAGGAGAGCCTGCTTCGGGAGCTCTGAGGCGCGTCAGCGGAGGACGCGACGGGAATAGTCGTGCGCGAGCTGCGTTGGGCCGAACATGACAACTCTCGGAATCATCGGTGCAGGACACATCGGCAGCCAGGTCGCCCGGGTGGCGGTGGCGAACGGCTATGACGTCGTGATCGCGAACTCGCGCGGGCCGGAGACCCTCGCCGACCTCGTCGCCGAGCTCGGACCGCGGGCGAAAGCGGCCAACGCGGAGGATGCCGCCGCCGCAGCGGACATCGCGGTCGTGACCGTGCCGCTCCATGCGATCGACAAGCTCCCGGCCGAGCAGCTGGCGGGCAAGATCGTGCTCGACACCAACAACTACTACTTCGAGCGCGACGGGCGCATCGAGGCCCTCGACAAGGGAGAGACCACGACGTCGGAGCTCGTGCAGCGCGCGCTCCCGACGTCGAAGATCGCGAAGGCGTTCAACCACATCTACGCGTCCGAGATCACCGCGGACGGCACGCCGGCCGGGACCGCTGATCGACGCGCGCTGGCCACGGCCGGTGACGACGCGGAGGCCGTCGCGTTCGTGACGCGCTTCTACGACGAGGCCGGCTTCGACACGGTCAACGTCGGGCCGCTCAGCGAGTCGTGGCGAGTCGAGCGCGATCGTCCCGCGTATGTCGTGCGGCAGAACGCCGCGGAGCTGACCGCGAACATCGCCGCCGCCAACCGGCTGCCCTGATCGGAGCCCGGGCGGGCGTGGGGGTGCATCGCGCACTCGTCGTGCCCGCTCGGGGCGCGCACAACCGGGCGTGTTGGGATACCAAAAAGTTGATGATCCGACCCCGGAGTGCGAGAATGCCCAGATGGCGGGGGCTATGGGGGGAAACGGTGAACTCGAGTCGGTGAGGGTCACGAGGATTCTCCGTGACGACATCGTGCTCGGGCGGCGTGCCCCCGGCTCCCGGCTCGTGGAGCGCGACATCGCGGCCGAGCTGAACGTATCCCGCCTTCCCGTCCGCGAGGCCATCCGCACGTTGGTCGCCGAAGGGGTCGTCGTCGCCCGCCCCCGCACCTGGGCCGTCGTGCGCGAGTTCACCCGACGTGACATCCAGGACTTCGCTGAGGTGCGCGAGGCCATCGAGACGCTGATCTTCGTCTTCGCGGCGGAGCGGCACGACGAGGCCGGCATCGTACGGATGCGCGGCGCCTATGAGCGCGAGCTCGCTGCCGCCGAAGCAGATGACGCCGAGGCCGCGAGGATCGCCGCAGCGGAGTTCCACGAGATCGCGGTCGAGCTGGCCGGGAACGAGATGTTCGGGGAACTCATCGCGGTGTTCCTCACGCGTCTGAGGTGGCTCTTCGGTCAGCACGACGACCTCCTCGCGATGGCCGACGAGCATCGCATCATCCTGGAAGCCATGACGGCTCGTGACACGGGAGCGCTCCGCCGCATCATCCCGGCGCACCTCGCCAGCGGCCAGGCCGCCGCGGAACGCCGCCTCGCGCGCAGCAGCGACCTGATGGTCTGATCGCGACGACGGTCGGCCGCGCGAAGTCAGGGGCACCGGCGACGGCATCGGTTGTATATTGGTGCGATCGGAGTCGGTCCGGAAATGTTGCGCTGTTCTGGGGAGCGAGATGCGGAATCTTGCTGTCGCGGTCGGATGCCTGTTGCTGCTCGGCGGAGTGGTCGTCGTGGCGCTCGCCGACCAGGAGCGTGCAGCCGCCGTCGATGCCGTCAAGGCGGAGATCGTGAGAGTCGAGCGTGCTCTGGACGAGTCCCAGGGCGAGAATCTGGAGCTCGCTGAGAAGCTCACCGCCCTCCGCTCGCAGATCGCCGAGCAGGATGGCGAGATCGCGGACACCACGGGGTTCCTGCCGTGATCCGCCGGATGCTGGCGGTCGTGGTCGCGATGACGGTGATGCTCTCCGCCGGGGTGCTCGCGCGGGCGAACGCGCTGGATCAGGAACGTGCGGTGGCGGTGGCCGAGCTGGGCTCCCTCACTCGGGAATACCACGAGACGACCCAGCGCACCGACTATCTCGACGGGGCGGTCGATCGCGCCGAGCGGGACACCGCGGAACGAGCGGCGGTGCTCGCCGTCCGCCCGGCCTTCGTGGCCGAGCTCACCGCCTTCGCCGCCGCTCTGGACGGGGCACGCGGGGTGGTCGACACGGCCGCGCACCGGGCCGCGGCCCTCTCCGCCCAGCAGACGGTGCTGGCCGAGAAGGTGAACCCGGACACGGTGACGGCGGCGACTGCGACGGTGCATGCATTGACGGAGAAGGTCGGCACCGAGGTTCAAGCGGCACAGGCGGCGCTCGCCGCGCAGAGCGCCGGACCGGGAGGGCCGGCCTGGACCTCGAGCGGTCCCGGCGGCTACGCCCGGGTGCGGGCGGCACTGGACCTCGTCGGGGGCGGCGGGGTCGGGTTGTACGAGTCCTCGTCGTGCGCCGGCGGGAGTGCACCGGCATGTGCCAACAGCAACGGGTACATCAAGTACCGCGCCGACATCGCCAACTGGAGCTCGGGCCGATTGAACTGGGCGATGGCGCACGAACTCGCGCACATCTACCAGTTCCGGGTGTGGGGTGCGCTGACGTCGTCGGGTGCCTATGCTTCGATGTTCGGCGGCGACCCGGAGTTCCTGGCCAACTGCATGGCCGCCGTCCGGGGCTATCCGGGCTCGGTCGGCTGCAACGGCGAACAGCAGGCCTGGGCGTCGGGGATCTGGGTCGGCGCGGTCCGCTGAGGCGTCCTCACCCGACCGGGGTGGTCGTGTCGACCGCGTCGCGCAGGGGTCGCCGCATCACTCGCCAGTACGACGACGGCAGAATCCGCACGAGGACGTCGATCAGGCGCGCCTCGCGTCCGACCATCGTCCTCGCCGCCCGCCGCTCGGTGGCCCGGACGATGCGGGCGGCGGCCTCCGCGGGCTCCGTGTGGTACATCGCGGCCTGCGCGGCGGCGGCACGGGCGGCGACGGCGGGGTCGATGGCCGCGGCGTAACGTCCGTGCAGGATGATCCCGGTGCGTACGCCCGAGGGGTAGACCGCGCCGACGCTCACCGACGTGCCTTCGAGCTCGTGCCGCAGAGCCTCGGAGAAGGCCCGCACGGCGAACTTGCTCATGGCGTAGGGGATGCGTCCGGCCGGGGAGGCCAGAGCGTAGACGCTGGCGAGATGGGTGATGTGCGCCGCGGGTGCCGCGCGGAGCGTCGGCAGCAGCGCCTTGGTGATCGAGACCGTGCCCCAGAGGTTCACATCGGTGAGCCAGCGCATCTCCTCCATCGTGAGCTGGTCGAGGTTGCCGAGCATCGACGACCCGGCGCACGTGATCAGCGCATTGATCCGCGGGTGTGCGTCGCCGATCGCGGCGGCGGTGGCGAACACGGCCTGATCGTCGCGGAGGTCGACGACGTGGGTCGTCACCCGGCTGTCGTGAAGCTCTCCGGCGATCGCCTCGAGCGCTGCGGCATCGTGGTCGATCAGGGCCAGGTGCGCTCCCCGTGCGGCGAGCAGCCGGGCGATGTCGGCGCCCATCCCGTTCGCGGCTCCGGTGATCACCGTGGTGCTGCCGACGAGATCGAGGTGTCTCATGTGTCTCCTGCGGGCGCGACCCGGGTGCGAACCCGCGGATGTCGGATGGGTGGGGCAAGCTGATTTCGAACCATTCTGGCCGACACCGGGCCGTAGTGATACCGGTACGCTCAAGGAGAGGAGGTACCGGTGGGACGGACAGCGGATGCCATCGCCGAAGGCGTCGCGATCGCGACCGCTGCCGCGCGCCTCGCCGTGAAGAACCACATCCTCATCGGCACCATCGCGGAAGACGGCGTCTTCGACATGGACAAATACATCGACGATGCGCGCGAAGCGCTGCGGGCGATGGCCGAGGAGTCCGAAGAGGCCGCCGCCACCGTCACGGCGCTGCGAAAGCGGGCGAGGGGGAGGCACTCCGATCCGGTGGGCACGCACGACTATCGTGACCGCGACGTCCGCAACCTCCGGCGCCGGGCGAAGCAGTCCACCGGGGTGGCCGAGCGCCTGCGCGAGATGATGCAGGATCGCGACAGCCTCGCGCAGATCGTGGAAGAGGCCAGGGATGCCGCCTGGGCCGATGTGCGGCACAACCTCGACCGCCGGTTGCGGGTCGAGGGCATGCGCCCCGACCATGATCCCGACTACGGGCGAATGCGTGAAGCCCGTATGCAGGCGCTGCGTCTCGTCGACCTGCAGGCACTCTCCTCGGAGCAGAGAGCGAAGGCGAAGCGTCGGAAAAAACAGCAGAAAGCTGCGGCGGCCGGGGACTGAGGTCTCGTTTCGCTTTCGCGTCTGGACTGTTGTAGGCTGTTCCACGGCCCGCTGAGCGGGCTGGGCGCCCGTAGCTCAATGGATAGAGCATCTGACTACGGATCAGAAGGTTAGGGGTTCGAGTCCCTTCGGGCGCACACTGTGTTGAGACAGTACAGAAGGTCCCCGTCGCGAAAGCGGCGGGGACCTTCTGCTGTTCCGGCCGTGGATCCGGTCAGAGCAGGCTCGTGATCGCGGGATCGCGGCGCGCGACTTCCGCGGACGTCGACACGATCGCCTTCCGCATCGCTGCCACGGCGATCGCCGGAGTGACATCCGAACGGTGGGCCAGGCTGACCGTCCGCGTCATCATGGGGTGCGAGAGTCGCACCGACCGCAGGCCCGGCCGATCGAAGAGGACCATCGCCGGCACCACGGCGACGCCGAGGCCGCGCTCGACGAAGCGGAGGGCCGTGTCCATCTCGGCCCCTTCCAGCACGGGGTGAGGTGTCAGGTCGGCCTCACGGAAGGCGGCATCCGTCGTCGCGCGCAGTTCGTAGCTCTCGCCGAAGGTGATGAGGGGGAGAGCGGCCAGCCGTTCCAGGTCGATGGCAGGTCCATCCGCCAGCGGCGGCTCCGCAGCCGAGGACACCACGACGAGCTCCTCAGCGAGCAGCGGCATCCTGGTCAGGCTCACGCCGGCCGGGGGGAGACCGTCGGACGCGGTGATGAGCGCGATGTCGACGGCGCCGACGGCGAGCTGTTCGACCAGGAGCCGTGAGCCGCTCTCGGTCAGGTGCAGGTCGACATCGGGGTAGGCGGCATGGAACGAGCTGACGGCCTCGGCGACGAGGCTGATGCACAGGGTGGGCGGAGCCCCGAGCCGCACGCGTCCGCGGCGGAGTCCCGCCAGCTCTCCCATCTCATCGCGGATGGCATCGGCATCGGCGAGCATGCGCTGCGCGCGGGGGAGGAGCGTCTCTCCGGCGGCGGTGAGCGAGATGTGGCCCCGTGCCCGGTGGAACAACTCGGCGCCGAGCTCACGTTCGAGGGTGGAGATCTGACGACTCAACGACGGCTGTGCCAGGTGCAGGTGCTCGGAGGCGCGGGTGAAGTGTCCGAGACGCGCGACCTCGACGAACCCGCGGAGTTGCTCGAGGTTCATGACCATAGTCTACGCGTATCGTTTCCAGTGAGACTATGCATTGGAGTTATTAGGATCCCCTAATTAGCGTGGATCCCATGGCTACGCGCGAACGTCAGATATCCACCACCGTCCTCGTCATCGGTACCGGCGGATCGGGGCTGCGAGCGGCGATCGAGATCGCCGAGCACGGCGTCGATGTGCTCGCCGTCGGCAAACGGCCGCGGCAGGATGCGCACACGTCCCTCGCCGCCGGAGGCATCAACGCGGCGCTCGGGACCATGGATGCGGACGACAGCTGGCAGCAGCACGCGGCCGACACCATCAAGGAGAGCTACCTGCTCGCGAATCCGCACACCGTCGAGATCGTGACGCAGGGCGCGGAGCGCGGCATCCGTGACCTGGAGCGCTGGGGCATGGACTTCGCCCGCGAAGACGATGGGCGCATCTCGCAGCGGTTCTTCGGTGCGCACACCTTCCGTCGCACGGCCTTCGCCGGCGACTACACGGGCCTCGAGATCCAGCGCACGCTCGTGCGCAAGGCCGAGCAGCTCGACGTGCCCATCCTCGACCACGTCTACATCACCCGCTTGCTCGTGCGCGACAACGTGGTGTTCGGTGCCTACGGATTCGATCAGGCCGATGGCACCCGCTACCTGATCCACGCGGACGCCGTGATCCTGGCGGCCGGTGGCCACAACCGCATCTGGCGGCGCACCTCATCCCGCCGCGATGAGAACACCGGCGACTCGTTCCGTCTCGCGGTGGATGCGGGTGCCCGACTGCGCGACCCCGAACTCGTGCAGTTCCACCCGTCCGGCATCATCGAGCCGGAGAGTGCTGCGGGAACCCTGATCTCGGAGGCGGCCCGCGGAGAGGGCGGGATCCTGCGCAACGCCCTCGGCGAGCGGTTCATGGCGAAGTACGACCCCGAGCGGATGGAGCTGTCGACCCGTGACCGCGTCGCGCTCGCGGCCTACACCGAGATCAAGGAAGGCCGAGGCACGGAGAACGGCGGTGTGTGGCTCGACGTGTCGCACCTGCCCCGCGAGACGATCATGACCCGGCTCCCCCGCGTCTACCAGACGATGATGGAACTGCAGATGCTCGATATCACGACCGATCCGATCGAGATCGCCCCCACGGCGCACTACTCGATGGGTGGCGTCTGGGTGCGACCGGAAGACCACCAGACCGATGTCGACGGGCTCTACGCGATCGGTGAGGCCTCGAGCGGACTGCACGGCGCGAACCGACTCGGCGGCAATTCCCTCATCGAGCTGCTCGTGTACGGACGCATCGTCGGTCAGGCGGCCATGGAGCATGCGGCGGGCCTCGATGCCCAGCGCCGCTCGGCGACGGCAGTGGCCGAGGCGCGTGCCGAGATCGACGACCTCCTCGCCGCGGAGGGGCGCGAGAACGTCCGGGCGCTGCAACGCGCGATCCGCAACCTCATGACCGAGTACGCGGGGGTCGTGCGTTCCGAAGAAGGGCTGCTCGCCGGACTCGCCGACCTCGACATGATCGAAGGGCGGATGGAGGACATCGGGATCCACCCGGACATCGCGGGGTTCCAGGACCTCGCCCACGCCTTCGACCTCAAGGCGTCGGCACTCGCCGCCCGCGCCACCCTCGAAGCGGCGCTGGAGCGTCGGGAGACACGCGGATGCCACAACCGCAGCGACTTCCCCGACACCGACCCCACGCTGCAGGTGAATCTGGTGTGGTCGCCGACCGCCGGCGTCACCCGCGAGGAGATCCCGGAGGTCGCACCCGAGATCGCCGAGCTCATGCGCGAGGTCGACACCGAGGGCAAGCTCGTCGAGTAGTCCGCCCAGACCCCGCCCCACCGTCGAGACCCCGCCCTACCGTCGGTTGCAGGGCGGGGTCTCGACGGTGACCGGGGGTCTCGGCGAACGGATCAGCCGGCCTGCGGCTCCTCGGTGTCGATCACACCGATGCCGACGGCCTCGTGGTCGGGCTCGGGCTCATCCCGCTTCGGCGCGGTGGGTTCCTCGCCGGGGTCCTTCTCGGTGCTCGGCTCTTCGAGTTCCTCGGTGCTCGGGACCTCGCTCGGGTCGGCGTCTTCCGGCGACTCGGCCTCGGTGGGAGTCGTCGCCTCCGCCTGGCTCGTGTCCGAAGAAGGGCTGGGCGTCGGAGTCTGCGCTTCAGGAGAGAGCTCGTCGGTGGGTTCCGGCTCAGGAGTGGTGTCGGTCATGGTGACCCCTTTCGGCGATGTCCTCGGACCACGATGCCCCGACCGCACGCTCGTCGGAAGGGGGTTGACTCCCCGTCGAGTTAACCGAGGTGAACCGAACCGGTGAATCCGGCGTAGCCTGGAAGGGTGACAGCGTACGTCTCGGCCTTCGACCTCTTCTCGATCGGAGTGGGTCCCTCGAGCTCCCACACGGTCGGACCGATGCGGGCGGCTCTCGATTTCGCGCGACGCCTCACGGCGAGCGGTGCTCTGGCGCGAGTCGGCCGTATCGAGGTCGCGCTGTACGGCTCGCTCGGTGCAACGGGGATCGGCCACGGCACTCCGGACGCCGTCGTCGCCGGGCTCCGTGGGCTCACGCCGGAGACGTGCGACCCGGCTGAGGTCCGTGCCGCCTGGGCCGACCTCCCCGCGGATGCAGTGATCCGCATCGACGGCACCCACGAGGTGCCGTTCGTGAAGGACGACATCGTCTTCGCGCCGCGCACCCGGCTTCCCGGGCACCCGAACGCCATGACGATCACCGCGCGGGATGCAGCGGGCGATGTCGTCGCCGAGGAGACCTATTACTCGGTGGGCGGAGGATTCATCCGCAGGGACGGTGAGGAGGCGAAGCTCGCGACCGCAGGGTTCCCGTACTCGTATGCGGATGCTGCCTCGTTGCTCGCCCTCTGCGACGAGAACGGGCTGTCGATCGCCGAGGTCGCGCGACTCAACGAGGCATCCGTGCGCAGCGAGGAAGAGGTCGCTGCCGGACTCGACGCGATCTGGGATGCGATGGCGGGTTGTGTCGACGCCGGTCTGCACGCGGAAGGAACCCTCCCGGGCATCCTCAAGGTCAAGCGGCGGGCCGGAGTGATCCGCGGTCAGCTCGAGGCGGTCGAGGCCGACGGGCATCGTGAGCTGCCGGGCGAGTGGCTCGGCGCCTTCGCGCTCGCGGTGAACGAGGAGAACGCGGCAGGCGGACGGGTCGTGACAGCCCCGACGAACGGAGCCGCCGGTATCCTTCCGGCCGTCGCGATGTACTGGTGGCGGTTCCTCGCCGATTCGGGGCTGGGAGCGGGCAACGCGGTGACCCCCTACGGTGAACTCGTCGGCAGCGCGCTGCTGGGATTCGAGTCGGATGTGCGGACGCTGGAGAGCGCCAGCGGTCTCGACGAGGAGCAGACGGCCGAGGCGAACCGTCGCCGTGGCATCCGCCGCTTCCTGCTCACTGCGACGGCTCTGGGCTCGCTCTTCAAGGCGAACGCGTCGATCTCCGGGGCCGAGGGAGGATGCCAGGCCGAGGTCGGATCCGCGTGCGCCATGGCCGCCGGCGGCCTCACCGCCGTGATGGGTGGCACGAATCGTCAGATCGAGAACGCGGCGGAGATCGCGATGGAGCACCACCTCGGTCTCACGTGCGACCCGATCGGCGGACTCGTGCAGATCCCGTGCATCGAACGCAACGCGATCGCCGCGTCGACGGCGGTCACGGCGGCCCGACTCGCTCTGCGCGGCGACGGAAGCCATTACGTGTCCCTGGACGCCGTGGTCGAGACGATGCGCCAGACCGGTGCCGACATGTCGACGAAGTACAAGGAGACCAGCGAGGGCGGTCTCGCGGTCAACGTCATCGAGTGCTAACCGCCCGAGCGTGATCGTGTCCGCGGGTGGCGATAGCCTCCACGAGACGTCACGCGCGGAGGGAGCACGATGGATGCGTTCTGGGAGCCGAGCTCTCGCCGTCGACGGCAGCAGCCGGTGGTCGCCGTCCGGCCGAACGATGATGCCCCGACGCTCGACGGGGAGTGGCCGACGAACATCCCCGCCGTGGCCCAGGTGCTCCGCGACGGGATCGACCTCGACCCCGGAGTGACCTTTCTGGTGGGCGAGAACGGCAGCGGCAAGTCCACTCTGGTCGAAGGCATCGCGCTGGCGTACGGGCTCTCGCCCGAGGGCGGGTCACGGCAGGCACGGCACCGCACGCGCGCGACGGAGTCGCCGTTGTCGGACTGGCTTCGATTGCAGCGCGGGGTGGGGCGAATCGCTGGGGCTTCTTCCTCCGCGCCGAGACGATGCACTCGTTCTACACGTATCTGGAAGAGAACCCCTCGGCCAGCGGCGACGTTCCGTTCCACGAGATGAGCCACGGGGAGTCATTCCTCGCGCTGCTGGACAGCCGGTTCGACGAGCCGGGCTTCTACTGCCTCGACGAGCCCGAGGCGGCCCTGTCCTTCACCTCGACGCTCGCCCTCATCGCGGTGCTCCGCCGCATCGCCGACGAGGGGGGCCAGGTGCTCTGCGCGACGCATTCGCCGGTACTCGCGGCCCTCCCCGGCGCGAAGATCCTCGAGGTCGGGGAGTGGGGCGTGCGTCCGGCGGACTGGGGTGACCTCGAGATCGTGGACCATTGGCGCTCGTTCCTCGACCACCCCACGCGTTACCTCCGTCATCTGCTCGACTGAGCCCGGGTCGATCGCGGCGAGCGAAGTCGTAGGCTGGCGGGCATGACCGAGCAGAAGTCACCGCGCCGGCGAGGACGCCCGAGAGGTGCCTCGGACTCGCGGGCGCGCATTCTGGCGGCCGCGGTCGACGACTTCGCCGAGAAAGGCTACGACGGGGCGACGGTCCGCTCGATCGCGGCCCGCGCCGGTGTCGACTCCGCGCTCGTGCATCACTACTTCGGGACCAAAGCCGACCTCTTCGCCGAGGCCGTGGGCATCCCCCTGCGTCCCGACATCGACGTGCCGCGGATCCTGGCCGGATCTCGCGACGGCGTCGGTGAGCGACTCGTCCGGTACGTGCTCGAGGCGTTCGAGCAGCCGGAGGTGCGCCGGCGAGGGGTCATGCTGATCCGCACCGCCGTGGGGAGTCGGCTGACGACCCCGTTGCTGGCCGGTTTCCTCTCGCGCGAACTGCTCTCCCGCGTCTCTCGGAGTCTGGACACCGACGATGCCGATCTGCGCGCCGCGCTCGTCGCCTCGCAGATCGCCGGCATGCTGATCGCCCGCTATGTGCTGCGGCTCCCCGCGCTCGCCGGTGCATCGGTCGATGAACTCGTCGGACGAGTCGGTCCGACCGTGCAGCGCTACCTCTTCGACTGAGGGGGCGCAGGCGCAGGCGCACAGATCCCGTTGACGCCATCGGTACTCGGGCGCATAATTCATCACATGATGAATAACTCGGCTGTCGAGATCTCGCAGCTGCGTGTGCACCGCGGCGCCGTCCAGGTCTTCGACGGGATCGACCTCACGATTCCGCGCGGGCAGATCACCGGCCTGCTGGGGCCGTCGGGGTGCGGCAAGACGACTCTCATGCGCTCGATCGTCGGCGTGCAGAGGATCGCCTCCGGAGACGTCAGGGTCCTCGGAGAGCCGGGCGGCTCGCGAGGGCTCCGGCACCGGGTCGCGTACGGCACGCAGGGTGCATCGGTGTACGGCGACCTCAGCGTGCGTCAGAATCTCGCCTCTTTCGCCTCGCTGCTGAAAGCCCCGAAGGGCGACGTCGATCGGGTCATCGAGGAGGTCGGTCTCGGGCCGCAGGCGGGGCAGCTCGTCGACGCCCTGAGCGGAGGACAGGCGACGCGGGTGTCGCTCGCGGTGGCGCTGATCGGTGCGCCCGAGCTCGTCGTGCTCGACGAGCCGACGGTGGGACTCGATCCGGTGCTGCGCGCTGAGCTGTGGACCCTCTTCCGTCGTCTCGCGGATCGCGGGGTGACACTCATCGTGTCGAGCCATGTGATGGATGAGGCCGTGCGCTGCGACCGGCTGCTGCTGATGCGGGAGGGGCGGATCATCGCCGACACGACTCCGACGTCGCTCCTTGCCGACACCGGGACGACCGACGCCGAGGCCGCCTTCCTGGCGCTGATCGAGCGTGACCGCGCGGCCGGCCTCGGCGACACCAGGAGGTCGCGCCGAGATACGCGCGGGATGCACGGGGAGGTCGGGGAATGAACGGCCGCCGGATCTTCGCCACGGCAGGCCGCGTCCTCACGCAGTTGCAGCATGATCCGAGGTCGATCGCCCTGATGCTCATCGCGCCGAGCCTCCTCGTGGGGCTCTTCGCCTGGTTGTTCAGCGACCAGGAAGGTGTCTTCGACCAGGTCGGCGGTGCCATCCTGGCGCTGTTCCCGTTCATCGTGATGTTCCTCATCACCTCGATCACGACCTTGAGGGAGCGCCGTTCGGGCACGCTCGAGCGGTTGATGACGACGCCTCTCGAGAAGGCCGACTTCATCCTCGGCTATGCGCTGGCGTTCGGAGCGATGGCGGTGGTCCAGGCGGTGATCACGGTGTCGTTCGCGGTCGGGGTGTGCGGGCTCGACGTCGACGGGCCGCTGTGGCAGCTGGGCCTGGTCGCGGTGGTCGACGCACTGCTCGGCACCGCGCTCGGCCTGCTCGCGAGTGCGTTCGCGCAGACGGAGTTCCAGGCGGTGCAGTTCATGCCGTTGCTGGTGTTCCCGCAGATCATCCTCGGGGGGCTCTTCATGCCCCGCGACCAGATGCCCGACGTGCTGTATGCGATCTCGGACTGGCTGCCGCTGAGCTACGCGATCGACACGATCAATGCCGTGGCCGCGGGGGACGAGGGCTGGGACGTGTTCGGTCCCTTGCTGATCGTCGTCGCGTTCGCCGTCGGTGCCCTGGTGCTCGCGTCGCTCACGTTGCGGCGGCGTACACGCTGAAGTCTCGGTCCGTTCCGCTGCTCAACGCGCGGCGCGGTTCTTGGTGTGCTTGGTCGGCGTGGCGGCCCACGGGTCCTCGGGCCAGGGGTGCCGCGGGTAGCGCCCCCTCATCTCAGCGCGGACCTGTGCGTACGGACCGGACCAGAACGAGGCCAGGTCGTCGGTCACCGCGAGCGGGCGCCCGGCGGGGGACAGCAGGTGGAACAGCACCGGCACGCGCCCATCGACCAGCCGAGGAGTCTCCGCCCACCCGAAGCACTCCTGAAGCTTGACCGCGACGACGGGCCGTGCCGACGTGTCGCCGTCGGGTTCCGGGTAGGTGATGCGGACGCGGGACCCACTGGGCACCTCGAGGCGTTCCGGGGCGAGTTCGTCCAGGCGCACCGCCTCCGGCCACGGCAGCAGGCGGCGAAGGGCGGACAGCAGGTCGAGTCGTCCCACCGGGGTGCCGGACGCCAGCGCATCGAGTTCGGGTGCCAGCCAGGCGTCGAGGGTGTCGACCAGGCCCGCGTCCGAGGCATCCGGCCAGGGGTCGCCGAGCTCGCGCCGCAGCAGCGCCAGTCGACGGCGCAGTGCCTCCGCGCCGTCGGACCACGCGAACATGCCCAGTCCGTCGCGGCGCAGGGTGCGGCGGACAGCATCCCGCCCCTCCTGCGCGGAGGCCCGGACCGGGACCGAGGTGCGCAGGATCGCCCCGAGCCGGCGTTCGCGTCGGGCCTGGACACGGCCTCCGCTGAACTCGGCCTCGACGCGGTCCGTCAGGAGGTGGTCGGCGGCCTGCTCCATCTGTGACTCCGTGAGCGCCGCTGCCGCGCGGATGACCGCTCCGGACCCGGCTGCCGCGCGCCCGGAGGCGCGGGCGACGTCGGCGACGGCGAGCCATTCGACCGCCGCGAGCGGGCCCGTCACTCCTGCTCGCGTCCCGGATGCGAGCAGGAACGTCGCTCCGGCCGCGGTGCGCTCGACGCGGCGGGCGATCCGCTCGGGAAAGGCCAGGGCGATCACGAGTCCGACGCCGTCGAGATCCGCAGAGGCGCGTGGTGCCGGCGGGGCCAGACGTTCGAGGCGATCGACGTCATCGCGCCATCGGCGGGTATCCGGCGTGCGTCCGCCCCGCAAGGAGATGAGAGCCTGTGCGACGTCGGCATCGGCGACTCGCAGATCGCCGCCCAACACCGCGACGACCTCCGCGGCGAGGCGTCTGCCGACTGCCGGACTGCCGTCGCGGAGCGCGCGGGCGAGTCGGGGATCGGTCGGAACGTGGGCGAGGGCGCGACCTTCCGCGGTGGCACGACCCTCGTCATCGATCGCGCCGAGACCGCGGAGCACCGTGAGGGCATCGGCGAGGTTCTCTGCGGGCAGCGGGTCGATCATCCGCAGCCCGGCGCCACCGGGGGATCCCCAGCACGCGAGCAGCAGGGCCGCATCCGCGAGGTCGATGACCGCGATCTCGGGTACCGGGCGCGCGGGAGCCGCCGCGTAGGTCCGCTCGTCGACGCAGCGGAGCACGGCGCCGGGAGCCTGGCGGGTGGCGCGTCCCGCTCGTTGCACGCACGACGACCGGGATGCGGCGGTCGTGACCAGACCCGTCATTCCTCGGGAGGCGTCGCGCAGCGGATGCCGCGACAAGCAGGTGTCCACGACCAGGCGTACGCCCGGGACCGTGAGCGAGGACTCCGCGAGCGAGGTCGTGACGATGATGCGCGGACGGTCTTTCGACGTACGACCTCGGATCACCGCATCCTGTTCGGCCGGCGGGATGCGTCCGTGCAACTCCCGCACATCGAACGTCTCGCTCGACTCCCGGATGCGACGGGCGATCTCCGACACCTCCCGGGCCCCCGGTGCGAAGACCAGGACGTCGGCCTTCGGATCCTCCGCGATCTGCGTCAGGGCCGCAGACGTCGTGACGCGCGTGACGTGGTCCAGGAAACCCGAGGTGACCCCACGCTCGTCGAGGCGCGGTACGGGGCTCGGGGCCCAGCGCTCCGTGAGGGGGAAGGCGGGCACATCGTGGTCCACGATCGGGGCCGCGGCCGACTCGCTGCCGAGGACCGATGCGATCCGCTCGGCGTCGAGGGTGGCGGACATGGCGACGAGCACGAGGTCCTCCCTCAGCTCACGCACCTCGGAGAGCAGGCCGATCAGGAGATCGGTCTCGAGCGCGCGCTCGTGCACCTCGTCGAGGATCACGGCGTCCACGCCGTCGAGGCCGGGATCGTCGAGCATCCGCCGCAGGAGCACGCCGGCGGTGACGAACTCGATCTGCGTCGTGGGAACCGCGGAGCGCTCGCCGCGGACCGTGAACCCCACACGCGAGCCGAGCGGCGAGCCGTCGAGGTGGGCGAGTCGTCGGGCCGCGGCACGGGCGGCGACGCGGCGAGGCTGGGTGACGATCACGCGGCCGGTGAACCGCGAGGCGACGAGAGGCGGCACGAGCGTGGTCTTGCCTGTGCCCGGCGGTGCGGTCACGACCACTGAGCCACCGGCGTCGAGGGCCGCGGAGAGATCGTCGAGGGCGCCCACGAACGACAGCCCCGCGCCGATGGCGTCGAGATCGAAGGCGGCGGGCATCATCCGTCCAGTCTGCCGCGTCGGGTCAGCGGCCGGCGCCGTTCACAACTCAGGAGAAACGCGCCCTGCGGACCCCGAGCGGCTCTCGCTGGCCCCGACCACCTCGTTCTTCCTGAATTGTGAACGGGCGAACGGGGTGCCGGAAGCGAAAAACGGATGCCGCGACCGGATCGGCCGCGGCATCCGCTTCGTGTTGCGCGGGTGCTACTCCGTGGCGGGAGCAGGCTCCGCGGCGGGAGCAGGCTCCGCGGCGGGGGACGCCGTGGAGGGCGTCGACGCACGCGCGGGGGACGGCGTCGGAGGCGTGGCGTCGGCGACACCGGCGCCGAAACCACGGCCGACCGCCTGGCCCTGGATGATGCCCGCGAGATCGAGGCCGGTGGCCGAGTGGACGCTGTCGAACACCGAGCGGAGGGCCTTGGCGTTGTCGGCGCCGACCACGTTCGATGCGCCGTCCTCGCCGGAGCTGCCGATGATCGACACGTTGCCGATCGCCGCGTAGCCCTTCGAGAACTCGGCCATGATCGAGGGCAGAACGTCGAGCACGCGCTGCGAGAGGAAGGCGTCCTGGTTCGAGGCGATGGCCTTGGCCTCGGCCTCGAGGGCGCCGGCACGCGCGTCACCCTCGGCGCGGATGGCATCGGCTTCGGCGCTGGCGCGCAGGCGGCGGGCTTCCGCTTCGGCTTCGGCCTGGGCACGGAGGGCGTTCGCCTCACCGCTCGCCTTCGCGATGGCGGCGGCTGCTTCACCCTCGGCGCGGGCCTGGTCAGCCTGCGCCTGCTGCTCGGCGATACGGGTGCGGGCTTCGGCCTGCTTGACCTGCTCGATCGCAGCGGCCTCGGCCGCGCGTTCGCGGGTGTAGAGCTCGGCTTGAGCGCGGGTCTCCGCCTCGTACCGCTGGGCGTCGGCAACGCGCTTGACGTCGGCGTCGAGCTGAGCCTGCTTGTTCTCGGCCTGCTGCTGCAGAACGGCCTGCTCCGCCTGAGCGCGTGCGAGGGCCTCTGCCTGCTCTGCTTCGGCACGTGCACGTCCGATGCCGGAGTCGGCGTTGGCGGTGTTGGTGTCGAGCGCGGTCTGCTCGATCAGGTTGGCTTCCTGGTTCGCGATGTTCTTCTGGTTGATCGCGCGGTCGGCGTTCGTCTGCGAGATCTCGGCGGCCTGACGCTTCGCCTGGATCTCGGGGGCACCCAGCGACTGGATGTAGCCGACCTTGTCGGTGATGCCCTTGATCTGGAACGAGTCCAGGATCAGACCCTGCTCGGCGAGTTCCTGCGAGACATCGGCGGCGATCTGATCGGAGAACTTCTTGCGCTCGCGCATGAGCTCGACGACCGACAGGGTCGCGACGATGCCACGGAGCGCACCTTCGAGCTGTTCGGTGGTGAACTGCTCGATGGCCTTGTCCTGCGATGCGAAACGCTCGGCAGCGCGGCGCACGTAGAGCGGGTCGGAGCCGATCTTCACGATCGCGACCCCGTCGACGTTCAGCGTCACACTGTCGAGCGACTGCGCCTCGGCGTTGAGGGAGACCTGACGGGAGCGCAGAGAGATGATCTCGTGGCGCTGCGTGATCGGGTTGACGAGCGATTTGCCGTTCACGATCACGGTGACGGGCGACTCCGCCAGTTCCGAACTGGTCGTGCCGTCTGCGGCGATGACTGCGCGTTGGATCTTCTGCTTGCGCCCCGAGATGACGAGGGCTTCGTCGGCTCGGGCGACCTTGATCCAGCTGCGTGCGAACAGCAACAGGATCAGCAGCAGGACGACGGCGATGACGACGCCGATGCCGACGATGACGAGGATGCCGACGATTCCGGCGATCTCCATGAATGACCTCCCTGGTTCCCCCCGAGGGGGCGGTCTGACGTGCCCGCCGATGCGCAGGCGTATGCAACCCACCCTGCCAGAAAAGGCGGAGGTCGTTCTCGGCGCCCACGGGCGCAGGTCAGCGGGAGCGGAGCTTCTCGGCGAGGTCGCGCAGAGTGCGCAGCTCATCGTCGTCGAGACGCGACATGCGCTCGGCGATCGAGCGTCCGTGCACGGTCGCGAGAGCCCGGAAGGCCCTGGCCCCTTCATCAGTGGCGCGGATCAGGGCGCCGCGCCCGTCGTCGGGATCCGAGCACTTCGCCACGAGGCCACGGGTGACCATCCGGTCGACCAGACGCGAGACGCTCGGCTGGCTGATCAGCATGTTCGAGGTGATGTCGCGCAGCCGTGCGGTCATGTCGGGGGAGCGGGTGACGGTCAGAAGCACGTCGTACTCCGCTTGTGCGAGGTGGTTTTCTTCAAAGTCGGCCAGCATCGCGGTGAACACCTCATGCTGTGCGCGGAACAGGCTCTCCCAGGCTTCGATGGCGAGCTTGCGGTCGGTCATCCTCACAGAATAGTGGGAACAGTAAAGGGCCGGTCGGAGAGGCTCCCGACCGGCCCTTGTCCCTTGCACCAAGAGTGTCCTGCAATCACATGCGGTGAGTGCCACAGCAAACATTCACCGTGTGATCACTGTATAACGGCGAGATAACGAATGCAACGGTTTGGTCACGGAATCTTCGTGCAGTCAGCACGGATGTCTGTCCGATCTCACGAAAAGTGTCGGAGTCTCACGAAGGCTGTCGGAGAGTCTCACGAAAGTGTCGGAGTCTCACTAGACGTGTCGGAAGAGCGGCGTGTCGACCAGCCTCGTTGGGTGCCGGACATAGTCTGCCCGTGAGCAGATCCCCAGTCGGGGCATCTTTGTCAGGGCTCAGGACATAGGCCAGTACCGCTCCCCAGGAGAGAGGCTGACTGCCGAATAGGAAGTATCCGTCGATGTCGATTGGATCCCTATGGACCTGACTCAGCAGTGGCCTGTTCCTCCCACCACTAAAGCCAACCGGACGCGAGCTCGCGTTGAGTACCGTCTCGATGGCGTGCAACTAGAGCTCGACGCCGTCGACTGCGACAGCGTGCCCTTCGAACGAGGCGATCCCGTTCGGAACTTTCCCAGTTGGCGGCTCAAGCGTCATTACGACGGCTACCACTGGATGGGTGCGCTTGGCGCGTCTGTCGGATTCGAGTCGCTGACGGAGCGGGGCTGCCTCATCGAATTGGACCGCACCCCGGGCGTGGTTGCGATCGCCAGCCAGCCCATGTGGATCCGATGGACCACACCCGACGGCCCGCGCGAGCACTGCCCGGACTACTTCGTGCGTCTGGACGACGGGCACGCCGTGCTGATGGACGTCAAGCCGGCGACTCAGATCAAGGACGACGTCAGAAGACAGTTCGACATGACAGCGGTGTTCGCCGCTGAGCGCGGCTGGCGGTATGTCGTCTATGACGCGGAATCGGTAGTCCGCGAGGCCAACCTCCGATTCCTGGGCCCGTTTCGAGACTGGGCGAGCAGCGAAGAACTGCCAATGCTCCCAGAAGATGGGCTGCCCCTGGCTGAGGTAGCTGCGCTGCTCGGCGTCGGATCCGAGGGCTTCGCACACTGCTACGCGCACCTCTGGTCAGGGGCGCTCGAGGCAGATCTCGATCAAGCCCTCAACATCAGAACGATCGTGTGGCAAAGGAGCGTGTAATGCGGGTTGTAGTTGGCGGGTCGCTCACGTGGCGTCAACGCAAGTTCTCGGTCTTGTTCATCGAGAAGGATTCGGCGATGCTCCGAGATGAGGACGGAAGTGAGGTCGAAGTCGCTCTCGACGAGCTTCGACATGATGCAACACCGGTGCCTAGCGACACTTCAGGTCTGCTGAACCTTCCTCTGCAGGTGCAGGACATCACGCCGGACATGGATGCGTGGCTGCAATCCTGCATACGTATCGAGGCGACCCGAGAAGAGATCGGGGTCGGGAAGGCTGTTGAAGCAGAGCGCGAGTGGCTGGAGGTGCGCCTAAGTAGAACTGTCTCCACGCGCGCCGTGGAGCGTCGGCTTAAAGCGTTCCGAGAGCAGGGGACGACCACTGCAGGCAAAGGCTCCCCACGCAAGAGCACATGGGATCCACGCCTCGTCGAGGCCATCAACCACGTACTCGGAGGAAAGAGCCGCGCCTCGACTGTGAGTCGAACTACAGCGATCGAACAAATCATGAGGCGCGTCGAACGTCTCCACGGCGATGCGGTGAAGCTGCCGAGCCGAGCGACGTTCTTCCGACTTCTCGAAGCAGACGAGCACGGGCAATTCACCTTCGGTTCGGCCAAGACTCGCGAGTCGCTTGCGCTTCAACCCGACGGCACATTCGGCACTCGCACCGCACTGCGTCCCGGCGAACTGGTCGAGATGGACTCCACGCGGATTGATGTCATGTTGCGGATCGATGACGAAACCGTCGGCCGGCCCGAACTGACGATTCTCCTTGACGTCGCAACGCGCTCGATTCTTGCCGCGATGCTCCGCCCCGAAGGGACGAAGAGCGTCGACCTGGTGGCTGTCCTTGCACGGGCCCTGGTGCCCTATGGCCGGCGTATGGAAGGGGTTCGCGAGACCCGACAGCTGATTTCGACGGCATGGGCTGACGATCAACTGATCGATCAGGAGCGATTTGAGCGATTGCGTATCGCGCAGCCGTATGTGTTTCCGGACACGATCACCACCGACCGCGGACGAAACTATTTGTCGCGGCATTTCCGCGCTGCGTGTGAAACCTTGAATATCTCGCTGATCACCTCGGCGCCGCACACACCAACGGACAAACCGCACGTAGAGCGAGCGTTCGGGGCAATCAACTCAATGCTGCTGCAGCATGTGAAGGGATATGTCGGCCGCAGCGTCGAACATCGCGGGCGCGACACAGACACGGAATCCGACGAACTACTGACGATCGCACAGGCCCAGGAGCTCCTAGAGGACTGGATCGCGGTCGAGTGGCAGAATCGTCCGCATGACGGACTGCGGGACCCGTTGCATCCGCGCATCAAGTTGTCGCCGAACGAGATGTGTCGCGCGTTCCGCGCTTACGTGCCCGAACTCCACGTACCGCTGACGCGAGACGACTACATCGCGCTGCTACCTGTGGACTACCGAGTTCTGAACCGCTACGGCGTGCGCATCGATAACCGCGTCTACAACTCCGAGCGGCTCAAAGGCCTGTGGAGGCGCAAGTCTCCTGACAAAGCGCGGAACGGCCGATGGCCGATCCGCGTAGACCCCTACAATCTGCACGTCGTCTGGCTCGAGCGGGACGGCGAGTTCATCCCTCTGAGATGGTCCAATCAGGTCCATGAACTCCCGATGCTGGGTGATGTCTGGCGGTACGCTCGCACGTCGCGCTCCGGTGGTGTCGCGGATCTCGATGCTGAACGTCGCGAGCTTGCGATGGCGATCAAGGCGTTCGCCGGTCAAGGGAATCCGGCCCCTCGAAGCAACGGTCAGAAGCGAAGCGGGCGAGAGCGCGCTCGATTGGCAGCGATCGCTGAAGATCCGATGAACTTCACCAGTGTGAAGGGCATCGAGGACGAGAAACGACCTGCTGACGATGACAATTCGTCCATCGAGACCACCTCTACTGAGGAATGGCCTAACACCGGTGGCTTCCCTTTCATCGGAGACAGGCTCGACGAGGTGCGGCGGAGGATCGACGAATGATCGAGATCGCGACCAAGGAAGGCTGGCGCGAGCACGTCGACACCGCGTATGAGCGCCCGGCGCCGGTCACATCCGAGGAGCTTCGGGCCATGAGCTTCGGGGACCGCGCGTTATACAACCAGGGACGAGCTCAATACTCGCAGGCAGGCGCCTTCGTGCGGACACCGCAGTTCGAAGCCTTCCAGCGAGCCGTGCGGGATCGCGTCATGCTCAACGCCTACCGACGAGTCGGGAAGCTAGGCCTGATCCTCTCGGGGGAGCCAGGCCAGGGCAAGACTACTTCGCTAGTCGAGATCGGTAGAGCACACGAACGCAGGCGGCGAGACACCGGCCACCCGGCTGCGGGGCCGGGCATGCTCCCAGTCGTGTATGTCGCGGTACCCGCCCAGTGCTCAGCCAAAGCTCTGATGCATGAGTTCGCCCGATTCCTTGGTCTCCCGGTTCTCAGCAGGATGACCTACGGGGACCTGCTGGAAGCGGTCTCGAACGCCCTGCGCAGATGCTCCACCGAACTTGTCTTGGTCGATGACGTGCATCACCTCGATCTGAAGTACCGGCAGAACGTCGAGGCATCAGACATGCTCAAGCAGCTTTCCGAGCGATGTGGAGGCACGTTCGTCTACGCCGGAATCGCAGTTGAGGGGACCGGACTTCTCGACGGCTCACGTGGTGGGCAGATCGGGAAGCGATTCGAAGTGCACGTGGCCTTACCATTTCCTTTGATCTCGACCGCGGAGAAGGCTCGCTGGGGTGATCTGCTTCTCGCCATGGAGAGCTCACTGTGTCTAGCAGAGCAACGGCCAGGATCGATTCTGTCCGCGGCGCCGACACTGCACGCGCTGACGGGCGGGGAGATCGGACTGCTCAAGGACCTCTTGCAGTTCGCTGCCCTGAGCGCGATGGACGACGGAACCGAGAAGCTCGATTCGGCCGCATTTGAACGCGATCTTGCCCGCCGTCAGACGGCCGCAACGCTCCACACAAGCAAGCCGCGACGATCGCGAACGCCTGTGAGTGCGGCATGACCTCGCGTCCCGGGCTTCCGACTTCCGTTCGCCTGTATCCGGGAGAAACGGCGGCGAGCTACTGGGCGCGGCTTTGCGCCGCAAATGCAATCGGCGAAAAGGACCTCTGGTTGGCGTTGCGACGCGAGGATCGAACCCTCCCAATTCGGGTGACACCGAGAAGCGCCCTCCGGAAGATCGAGGCGTTGGGTGGGCTTCCGGATGGTGCATTGCTCCGCGAAGCCGGCGGTCGCGCCTGTGGACATGGTGGCGCCACGCGTCAAGTCGAATGCCCGAGTTGTCGCATGATTCCGGCAGCTGTGGCTCTCTGCAGACGGTGCGCCCGAGGCGATCAGGTCACAGTCGCGCGTATGCACGGTCCGGTCTGCGTGCGACACCGGAGGTGGCACGGAAGCGGCCGAGATATTCCCCTGCCGGGGAGGCACAAGCACCTGCTCGCGCAACGCCTGCTGAATGGAACTCTCACTCTTCGAGGTGTGCCGTATCGGTCACCCGAAGTTGATGCGGCCGCGGAGTTGCTGCGACTGCGAAATCTCGAAGGTGGGTGCGCAGCTGAACTTCTGGATGACGAGATTCTTCAATTTCCGCGGCGAATCGCGCTCACTGCGCGGCTCACTGACGCTCGTCTCGCGAACGTTCTGATGTCGCAGGGTCTCGGTGGGTACGCACTGGCAATGCTGTTCGATCGCGTAGTCGCCGCGCACTCTCTAGGGCATCGCGCCGTGGACGGCATCTTCGACAGCCTGAGAATTCAGGGACGGGAACTCTGGATCGGCAGGTCCGCGGTCGCGACGCAAGGCGGCTGCGTGCTTACGCCCGCTGCCAGGCGCATGCTTCCGAGGGTCAAGGCGATCAGGGCGCATGTGCTGAACCATCGTGTGGAACTGAGGTCGAGGTAGGCATGCGAACTCTTCCCTGTCGTGTGATTCCGCTGCCCGGGGAGACGCCTGCCGGTTTCCTGGCTAGGTTGGCCGTCGCCAACTCGCTCGATCTCAGCGCGCTCACCCACTATTTGGAGCGGACGGTTGGTGCCAACAGGTCGAGCTCGACCAACGCTCGATTCACATCTGCGACTGAGGCAATCGGTGCGCTGCCTCCCGGGTACTTCGCCAAGGAGCGCGCACGCTTCCGTCTGTATCGGCGCTGCCACCACGTTCGGTGGATGCTTCGACGCTGCGCCACGTGCGAAGTTGTTGATCGCGCTCGCTCCGCGTGCTTGGTATGCAGCGACGGAAACCCGACTGAGGTGTTCAGTAGGGGAGGTGGGTTTTGCATTCGCCACCGTCGATGGCACTTCCTCGGTGAAGATGAACTCCTGTCCACCCCGTCGGCGTGCCATCGCGCCGAACAGTCGATTTCAGGAGTCCTTTGGAGACGTGGAGTGACGATGCACACGGGCGAATACGACCTTGCCCTGCGCTTGATCATCGACAGCTGGCAAGAGCGACCTGACGCGCGCTGGCTCCGAGCCTCGTGCTCGTATGCGCCGGCAGTTGACCTGCTCGTGACGCTAACGCACCCTGACGTCACGCTCAGCTTGTTTGCACTCGCCGAGAGCGACTCCCAGCAGGTCGAAGGGCTTATCGGGCTCGTCGTAGGCATTGGAGGTGGAAGCCGGACGGCGGAACTGGAATCGACCGCAGCCACGGTCGTAGCGGTTCACCGCGCCGCGATGTACACCGCGATCCGAATGCCGAAGTCGAGCGGGGCGACGGTATCGAAAACGCCATTTGAGAAGGGGGTCGCGGAAGCGTCCTACCGTGAGAAAGCGGTTCTCCTGCGCCACATCACGCGCTCCGGCAGAAGAGCGGACATCCTGGAGCGTTCTGTGCGTGCGGCACCTGCATCTCGGGTCGTATCCCGGCGCATCGTTCCCGGCTGGGCCGACGATGCACCGTGGGTCACGCAGGGGCCTGAACAGCGCTCAGCGACTTCGAAGATCGGGAGCGTTCCCCGGGACCAGATCGGTCAAGGTGATGCCGAGCACCTGGGTGAGAGCCAGGAGAGTTCGCAACGTCGGGTTAGCCGGGTGGCCGGGGCGTGATTCGCCCTTCTCGTACTTCTGATACGTGTACCGGGTCAGCCCGGCGCGGTAGGCCACGTCTTCCTGGCTCAGATTGGCTTTGTGGCGAGCAGTGCGAAGGGAAGTGGCGAAGCGCTGCGCGAACGCATCCCAATCTGCTTCCAAGTCGTCGTTCCGCTGGCGCACCTTCCAAGCGTCTAGATCCGAGCTCTCATGCTTGGCCTAATCGGTATGGCATAATTTGGGAGGCCATACGAAACAATCATCATCTTCGTCGGATTGCTCCGCTACTCCCTGCACGTGTGCTGCCCATCCCGGTGACTGGCGGTCGCGCCGCGGGATCGGCCCGTGCATGCGACCGCGAAATGTGATGGTGTGCGTCATGTGTGAGGCGTTCCCGATCTGGTGGCAGGACATCACGAGTCCGCCGCCTACAGAATGGGTGTACATGTTCGAAGAGTTCACCGGCGATGACACCGCGGAGGAATGGGCGCTGGCTGCCGCCATCTTCATCGCGCAGACTCGACGCCGCACGGGCCTCGGTCCGACGTTCGCCGAACTCTTCACCCACCTGCTGCCCGACACCGGTGGATTGCCGGGTCCTTTCCCAGAACTCGAGTTCATGGAGCGCCGACGGGCGGTCACGGGATTTCGAGGTCACGCCGCTATCGAGTGGCGTCGTCGAGGAATGATTAGCTTCGACAGGGCCGTGATGCGCACTCTGCGCGTAGGGCGCGCGTTCCGTGAGCATTCTCGACGGCGGCAACAGTCCCGAGCGTCCCTAGTTGCCCGTAACGGTTCGAAGCATTCCACACTGGTCCTGCTTGCGGAACCGCTGGAGGTGGCTGACGAAACGAACGAAGGTACGTAGGCTCCCATCGAGCCGATGTACCCGTGAGCCACCACTAGCCCGTTCGAGTCGTCTAGAGCGGAGAACGTCGATCAGGAGGGGACGATATGACTGAGAACGCTCCGCCGGGGCTTCGGCGGATCATTGCTCGCATCGAACCTGGCTGGCCTGAGCTCATCGATGTGAGCTCCGGCTGGTACCCGCTTCTCGACCGGCTTGACAGAAAGCTCGCGGCGATCGCTCCGGGCTACGTCGTTCAGCAGATCAAATCAAAGTTTGGCTCTCTCAGCTTTTACGCTCGTGCATCCGACGACGTCTACGACTACAACGAAGTGTTCAGCGACGCCATCCTTGCTGCTGAGTGGGAGAGCACGAGGACCTGCGAAGAATGCGGGGCACCGGCGAGGACCTACACGATCCGAATGTGGGTGTGGGCACTCTGCGCGTCTCACGCTCGTGCCAAGGCCGGGGAAGCATCCGAATGAGGGCCGCCCTGCCTGGCGGACGTTCAGACTACGAGCTGCTCGTCTAGGAACTGATCAATTTGCCCAACATCGGCAAGGGTGAGGCCCACGAACTTGTCGGGGCGGACGACCAGCGATGGGACCTCCGTCATCGCGGTTAGCCGTTGCTCAGCGTCCTCGGGAGCTCGATCGTCTGCCCACACGACCGCATCTGGGCCCGTCTGCCGGATGTGCGAGATGAGGCTCATCGTCCGCCATCCACTCTTTGGCCAGTTTTGCCAGGGCACGTAAGGGCCATTGAGCTTGCCGCGTAACGGCTCGCGGATCAACCAGCCGACCTGATCGCGCGGCCAAGTCGTCAACCACGCGAACTGCACGTCGGCTCGCAGTGCGAGATCGTCAAGCGCGTCCACGAGGTCATCGTCGACCGTCATCCAGGAGCGCCAGCCTTGTGCGTTCTGGTGCAGCGTGCGCTCTTCCTCGCGGTGGATCCTGGAGATCGTGCCATCGACGTCGAGCACAAGCAGTGCGGAGCGCTGATGCGAGCGTCTATCCATGATCAGGCATCTCCCCGTAAGTGCTCGGGGGTTTGGACGTGCAGCCGCCTTGACGTGTCCGACGAAGGCTCCGAGATCGTCATAGCGCGAGCTTACGACCCCCTTGAGTTTGAGGTGGAAGTGGCTAAGCGTGAGTGGTCAGCGACGCCGGGTGCCGAGTGATGCGCCGGAGTGTCTCCTTCGGGTGGGAGAAGCCGCGTGCGTTGAGAGCCTCGTGCGCTTGGTCGGTGGGGTACATGCCGGATGTAGGGGTGGCTCGTCAATTTATGAAGTGCTCGAGCGTAGCTCGGCTGCCGAGGTACGTGCTGAAGATTGGACGGAACTCGGCTAGTTCGTGACGTACTGCAACCACGCGCGGTACTTTGAGCGTACAGCGATCCATCCCAGCGCTCTGGCACGAGCCACAGGTTGGACACGACGAGGCTTGCAAGGGGGCGGCGATGAGAACAGTCGATGATCAGATCCGTAGCGCCGATCGTGCCATCTGTGACAGCATCGCTGCGCTGAAAGGCGATCGTGCACTTATGTCGCTCGTGGTTTTGTCACACCTTCGAAATCTCGTAGAGGGAGCAGCGGTTCGCCTTCACACGGGCCGTGCTGATGCTGACTACGACTACGACGCGATTCAGGCGGCGCTGGTCGCCATCGGGTCAGCGCCGAAGCGCGTTCAGTTCCTGCACCGTTTCCACAAATTGCTACAGGAGAGCGTGTCGCACTACACGATGGATGGTGACACCTCCGAGCGGCTGATGCTCAAGTACTACGAGTACCTCATCAGGCTACGCCTGCTGCTGCGGGCAGCTTGCAAGATTGAGACGCTCAATAATCTGGAGGATTTTCCGGTCAACCTCGATCCTTCACTTCGCGAGTACCACCGCAAGATCGCCGCCCGGATCGATGCCGTCCGCGCCAATCCGACACCAGGAGGTGTTCGGAACCGGTACTACGTCCATCGAATCCGGCCGATCTTCACGAAGGGGCGGATTCTCTACGAGGTAGTCTTCCGCGCGACGACTGATCACTTGCAGAAGGTCGACCGAATCATTGCCTTCACGGACATCGAGATGACGGACAAGTACGCGGCGAACCTTACCGTGGTTTCCGAAGCCATCGACGTGCTCGGCCAGACGATGCCGATCACCATCATCACGGACTGGGAGGTCTCGATTCGTCCGTGCGAGTTCGACAACTTCGCTCGGTTGTTCGGAGTGGCGTCGAAGGTATCGTCAGGGTCCAGTGAGTACCGCGTGCTTATGGAGTATTTGACTCGAACGGAGACTGGACTCCTCGATGTCGTCGCGCTTCCTGACACTAGGTTTGCGGGGCTACGAGAGGATGCCACGCGGCGCGTCCAGAAGGCGGCGATCTTTCCCGTGCTTGAGAGGGCCCGCGATCTGATTTCCCGCCATCGCCCCGGGCACAACATGATCCGCTACCTCATGCTCAGGATGAATAACCTGATCCTCAAGCAGCAGTACAGCTCTCAAACCTCTAGCCTGCTTTCGAATCTCAACCTGGATCGCGGATGCAAGCCATTCGATTCAATGCCCTTCTGCACCTCGCCGAAAAAGCACAACGTCACGTTCTCCGACCTGGTCGAAAGTCTGGACACTCGTGACCGCGTCCACGAGCTGCTTGCTCGTCGTGTAAAGAACAACGTCGAGCAGCACGGCATGCTCTACACACCCGATGAGGAGCTTGAGCGCTTCGGCGACATTGACGCTTTGATCGCGACCTTCAACAGCAAGCTCTGGCACGGGCACCGCCCGGCGCGGGACCTCGTCCACGACAAGAAGCACGTCTTCGTCCAGGAGTACGAAGACGACTCGGTCGAGATCATCGAAGAACTTCAGGCCCACGCCAAATCTGGGATCGGCGGATATACCGAGGCGGTCGAGCGATGGCTTGAGGAGACGCCGACGGTGAACGTGGATGATCCGGTGAAAGAGGCAGCGCTCAAAGCACTGTTCGCGAGTTCCCAGGTCGCCTTGATCTACGGTGCAGCCGGCACGGGAAAGTCGACGATGATCGACCACATCGCTCACTTTTTCAACGACAAGAGGAAGTTGTTCCTGGCGCACACCAATCCGGCGAAGAACAACCTTGAGCGGCGCGTCAGTGCCCAGAACTCCACGTTTCGAACGATCGCGAGCCACCTCTGGAACGACACCGGCACCGAATTTGACGTGCTGTTCATTGACGAGTGCAGCATCGTCAGCAACGACGATCTCCTCCAGGTGCTACGGCGGACGTCGTTCGAACTACTTGTTCTTGTCGGGGACAGTTACCAGATCGAATCAATAAAATTCGGCAACTGGTTCACGTTGGCTCCGGCGTTCCTGCCGGACTCCTCGGTGTTCGAGCTCACCAGCCCCTACCGCACGAAGAGCGCCCAGCTACTGAAGTTCTGGGATGCCGTGCGCGGCATCGAGCCGAACATCGAAGAGTTGCTGGCTCACTACGGCTACTCAGCCGTGCTCGACGAGACCCTCTTCGCACCGCGCAATGACCAAGAGATCATCCTGTGCCTCAACTACGACGGCCTATACGGCATCAACAACATCAACCGGTTCCTCCAGAGCGGCAATCCTGGCGAAGCGACCGTTTGGGGCGTCTCAACGTACAAGATCGGCGACCCCGTCTTATTCGGGGACACCTCGCGATTCAGAGGAGTCATCTACAACAACCTCAAAGGAACGATTGTTGGAATCGAAACCTTCCCCGGTCAGATCCAGTTTGACATCGAGTTAGATCGGATACTCACGGCATTTGATGTCGCGCGAGTCTCCGGATTGCAGTGGCTCGGCGGCTCGACGGTCCGTTTCTCCGTTTCGGAGCAGGGGAGTACCGACGAGGAGGACGAGTCCAATAGCAAGACGGTTCCGTTCCAAGTCGCCTACGCGGTTTCCATCCACAAGGCGCAAGGTCTCGAGTACGATTCCGTGAAGGTTGTGATCACCGACGCCAACGAGGACCGCTTCTCACACAGCATCTTCTACACGGCGGTTACCCGAGCTCGAGAGCGCCTCACGATCTTTTGGACGCCAGAGACCCAACACGCTGTGTTGAGCCGGCTCGAACGACCGCACCAAGGACGGGACCTCGGTCTACTCCGTGGACGCCGCGGGCTCAAGTCGATTGGGTCGAAGAAGCGTCCCTAGTCTCCGGTCGGTGTCGCCACCGGCTGCTGAGCGGGGTCTGGTCAGGCCCAGCGGCAAGATCGGCACCACGACCCGCGTCGCCGAAGTGGGGAACAGTCCGAAATGGCCGACTTCATCTCCACTCGTCTCCGTGCATGTGTGCGGCGCGCGCGGCGGTTGGGGTTCGCGTGCAGTTTCGTGACGGTCAGTCGAGTTGGTCGGAGACGGGGCGGCGGCCGGCGCCGCGTTCGTAGATGACAGACACCCCGTGCGGGACGCGCCAGCTCTCGAGGGGGAGAGAGGCGATGAGGACTTCGAGGAGTGCGGCGGTGTGTGGGTCGTCGATCAGTTGCGCGGTCGAATTGTCGGTGACGGTGTCGTTGTGCACGAGGGTCACGCCGACCTCGCCGCTGCCGAACGGTGGTGCGTGGTAGAAGTTCAAAGCATCGAGGAGGGGTCTGAGGGCCACGACCGCGTCGCCGGGTTCTGGCAGCGACGAGATGTGGTCTTCGAGGACGGTGCCGAGGCAGTCGAAGGTCTCGGAGGTTCTCGACAAGATCGGTTCTGTGGCGTCCCGGAGCGCTGCCTGACTGATCCCTGCGTCGAGCTTGGTCATCGCGAGGAGGAACCGGGCGGTGTGACTTGCTCGTGGAGTCCCGGATAGGGCCTGGATGAGTGTGTTGCGAATGAGGCTTCGTGTGGTGGAATCGGCGCTGGCTGCTGCGGTGAGGCCGTCCGCGAACGCCTGCATGTTGCGTGGTGCCGGGCCGGTCAATGCTCGGAGGGCGACTTGGACGAGTCGGCGCAGCCATTTAGGTGTCTGGGTGGCGAGGCCATCGTCGAGGAGGGCAGCGGCGAGTTCGGGGCCGATCGGGCTCAACCAGCCGGGCCACGTCTCGCCGATGTCGACGTTCTCCACGATGTGGACGATCATTTCTCGTTGTTCGTCGGTGCCGTTGGAGAATACGTATCCGGCCATGAACACCCAGGTTGCGCGCCAGTGCGGGCTGGGGGCGAGGGCGATGAGCCGCGTGCGAAGGTTGGCGTCGTTGGTTTTCACGAGTGACCGAGCAGCCATGAGTTCTTGAAGGCTGCGGACTTCGAAGGCGAACCCGTCGTCTTCGGCGGGCACGAGGAGGACGAGCCGTTCGGTTGCGGCTTGCATGATCCGGTCCCCGATCTGGGTTCGGAGGCGGTCTGTGTCGTGTTCGAGTTCGGTGAGTCGGGCGTCGAGAAGCTCGCGCATCTGCCCGCGGGGCATCACCGATTTTTCGCCTCCGGAAGTTTCCGCCTTGATGTGGAGGACCCGGCCGACCGTTTCGTGCAGATAGATGATGGCGTGATTCTGTGACGCGAGGAGGGGTGCCAGGGTGGTGGGTTTTCCTGCTTCGCGCGTGTACATCGTGTCGAAGTACTGGGAGTAGAGCTGGTAGCGGTCCGAGGGCAGTGTTCCGACTCGCTCCAGGATGATCGTCATGATCAGTACCTGGAGCGGAGTCTTCATGAGGCGTTGCATCGTGCTCAGTGAGAACTGACGTTCCAGGGACGCGAGGAGTGGGTCTCGGCGGTCCGGATCGTCGGCGAGGCGCCGTTGAGTGACCATGCGCCCGTAGCGTTCTGCTGTTTCCCGATCGAGGGAGGTGAGGTTAAGTTGACGGAATCGTTCGGGCATGAATCGTTCCGCGTCGCTGGAGGGGCGGGTGGTGACGATGCAGAGGAGGTCGGCGTTGCTGTTCTCGAGGTCTTCCACAAAGTAGGTGATCGCGTCGAGCACTCGTGGGCGGACCTCGAGCGCGGTCACTTCATCGAGCCCGTCGAGGATGATGATCGACGGCCAGGAGGTGAGCCACCGTTTGAGGACGTTCGGTTTGATGTCGATGTCGGCCCGGCGCGAGATCGTGTCGGCGAGGAATCGGAGCAGCATGAGGTCGCCGCTCGGCCCGATGGCCGCAGCGAAATCCGTGAGCCTGATGAGCACGGGCCATCGCCGCCCGGTAGGACCATCCGTCCCGAGGCCGCGGAATGCTGCCTCGGTTGCTTCGCGGACGTGCCGAGCGGTGGGTGGCAGAGACTCTTCTGCCGCAAATTGTGAGCGAAATGCCTGCGTGACGAATTTCGTGATGGTGCTCTTGCCGCTTCCTGCTCGTCCGGTTATGACGACGTGGGGGCGCTCCACCCGATCGGCCATCATGGGTTTCAGCACAGCGCTTGACCGGGTGAAGATCTCGGAGAGGACCGTAGACTCCGTTGCGTCTTCGTCGGTAGTTTTCAGGTCGATGACGATCTGCTCGACGGACTCGCGGTCGCTGCCGCCAGCTTCTTGAAAATGGACCCAGCGTTCGGCGGACAGCGCCGCTCCCGCGTGGGTGTGTAAGAAGGGATGCAGCTCGTCGGGCCTCAAGGTGTCGGAAATCTGAGTGAGGCGTTCGAGCAGGTCACCCACGGTGAGGAGAGCCCTGAACCCGTTGCGCACGGATCCGTGCGCGGTGAGAAGAGAGTTGACTTTGTCTCGGTGCCACACCCGGATCTGTCGAAGGCCGCGCTTTCGCAGGGTGACTCTCGGGTCGCCGGACGCGGGGTTGTCCAACCATTTGGCAAGGTGCGCGGTGAGGCGGTCGATGCCGGCGCCCGGCGCACTCGAGATGCGGGCGTTCGTGACGAAAAGGAGGTGGTCCGGGACTGAAGCCCGGGTGCTGGACATGTCCAGCCATTTCTCGAGTTCCGCGTCGATCTGCTTGAGAAGCCAAGAGAGGTTGTTAGCGGGATCGACGGAGTGATGCTCGCGCTGTTTCGCTTGGATCACCGTGTACCCATCCCACACGTTCGGATCGTCAGGCTCGGTGCCCCACCGAATGAGCCCACGAAAGGTGGCCTCGCGCCCCCCGTCCGGCCCCGCCCCGAAGGCTTCAAGCCCTGGACCGAACACCTCCTCACACACGGCGATCGTCATTTGTTCGAAAGCGCGCGGACTGAGTTCCTCGAGCGGGTAGTCCTGGGCCATGGGGGCTCCATTCGTGGTCTTTCGAGGCGAGACGATTCAATACGTGACAGATCCAGTCGGTCGCATCAATGTACCGAACAGGGCCACTGTTTCACGGCAGGGTGCTCGCCGAGGCTGCTCGAGCAGGAGCGTTGAAGATTGTGCGAAGCGCCCTCCCTTACGAGTGACCCGTGCCGAACATGTCCGGAGAAGCGCAGAGCGTCGGCCTCGGTAAGATCACGTGACCGCCAGGAGGCCACGTGATCTGTCTAGCCGCCCTCGCCTGCGTCGCGCCGGCCCCTAATCCTCTTGCCGACCTGGTGCAGGTGGGGATCCTGGTCGTCGCGGCTGTGGCACTCTTCTGGGCTGTCCGGGAGTGGGTATGGGGCGGCAGCATCCTGAAGGTGCAGCTCGAGCTCGGCCGAACCGATGGCCTCCGGATGGTACGTGCCTCTCCGGCAGATATGGAGAACCCCGATGCCATCGACTGGCGGATGCCATACAGACTGGACGGTCCCGCACTCGATGTCGCTGTCATCACAGTGATCAACAAGGGCCGAACCCCGGTGACGGTACTCAGCCCGGCGCTGCTCTTCAGCTCGAAGGGTGCGGAGGACTTGCGAGTGTCGGGTCAGCTGGTAGGCGGCAGCTGGGGAGAGGACGAAAGCCGGATCCGGCTCGAGGTCCATGACTCCTGCGTCTTTACCCTGATGCTGCAGCCGATGGCCGTCATCGCGCGCAGCGACATGACCTTCCAGAAGCCTCAAGGAGCGGGGGGAAATATCTGGGCTCGCGCAGCCGTGACGTCGGGGAAAGGTGGCGTCAAACTATCGCCGAGCTCCGTCCGGTCGAGAGCGAAGTGGTACTCGCTGAACCGCCTGGATGCTCGATGGAAGGTGAGCACTCCGTTGCGCGGGAAACCCCTCACTCCCACCGAAGAGCTGATGGCGCAGTTCCTAGCCCCCGGCGGAGATGTCTACGATCAATCGGTGCTGCTCGGCAGCGTGCTCGGTGCCGCGGAAGCAGGAGAATCCGTGAACGAGCTCGCCGCGCGGGTCGAAGACCGATACGGGATCATGAATGCCGGCAAGATCGCGATGCGCGCGATGGTCCTCGCTGGGAAGCTCTAGGGGCTTCGCGGCCTTCGAGAGTGCAGGCTGACCGCTACGCCAATGGCTGCGCACGGGCACCTCGCCCCGGGCGCTTCTGATTGGGGAGGGTAGTGCGGGGTGCAGCTGTGTACGTGAGCGTGAGGATCTCGCCAGCTGCAGGGGTCTTCACGGCGAGTGGTCGATAGGTGCGTTCCCACTCGGCGGGCACCGCGAACTCCGCAGGCGGCTCCAGGTGAGACAGGCGCGTTTCGCGTCGATCGCCATCTGCAGCCCGCCACTATGGCGTAGTTGGTGAAGCCCGCGTGCAGGAAAGTTCTGGTGAGGATCGCGCCTGCCTTGCTGGCCGAGACGGAACTGATGGGCTGCCGGTGCTCTGTCCGTGCTCGGCGCGTCGACTGCGTTGTGCCGAACTCGTCGGTGCTACGGGAACGACTTTTCATCGATTCCGGTGAGATCCCACGGCGACGCGAGCACTGGCTCGGTTTCAGAGCGGACTAACCGTGTGGGGGCCCACGCTACAAGGTGCTCGCCTTGCGGCGGACTCATGATGTAGTCGCGCGGGTGCCCGGGGCTGTCGGTCGCCGTGGTGGGATGCACCTCGAGCTGCTGATGCCAGAGGTGCGTCGCGGGCGTTGGGATCTGTTGCCCGGCGAACGCGATCGATCCCTCCTTGATGGTGATGACCTGCGGTGGATTTCCCGATGGTGAGGTGACGGTCGCGCTCTTTAGGCGGGCATGGACGACTTTGCCTTCCCAGATCAGACGTGTCTGCCGCAGTCTGACGCGTTCCAGGTTAGTGAAGCGTCCGTTGCAGACTCCGATCTCATTTCCCGTGATCCTCTCGATCTCGATCACATCACTGAGCGCCTCCTCGATAACGCGCATCTGGAGTTCCTCTTCGGCGCTGAGGTACTCCATCGAGATGGTGATGTTTCCGCCGGGGACGTCGAACACCGCGCGATCTGCTGAGTGCAGGCGCCGTGCGAGCTGTGTGGAGCGAAGCTTTTGCGCGTTTGTGAGTTCGAGGTACTTTTCCTCAGCGAGGGTGCATGCGACTGCCCGATCGTTCTCGAATGTGAACGCGAAGGTGAGGATGAGGCACCCATCGACGAAAATGTCCCATTCGACGCCGCCTTCTTCAGGGCGACGGTGCATGACTGCGGCTTCGAGGTTCGTATGCTCGTCGCCAGTCTGAAGGGTGAGGGACACCTGATTGGCGGGGTCCTGCAGGAACAGGTCAGAGACGGTGAAGCGCGACCATTCGGTCGGCAGGTCGCTGCCTTCCGCTAGATCAGGGACCGCGGTGCCGGTGTCGGCGTAAAACACGCGCACATCGATCGGTGACTCCGACTCGTGAACGCTTACCGCGGACGTCCATGCATCATCAGGCAACATGATCAGCGATCGTTCTTGCAGGTCGCGAACAAGGTCCAATGTGTCGAGTGTGAGCATTGCGATGCGCGAGAACACGCGAACCGCCGCGGTGTAGCGCTCCTTGAGATCATGCTCGAGCGCCGCCACCTTCGCTCCGCGGGGGTCCGCGTGGACGAGATCTGCGTAGAGCCAGCCTGCCGCAAGTTGCGTATCCGAGACGATGCTGGTCGGCGCATGATCGGGTCCGACCGCCTGAACGGTGTATCCCTGGTCTTGTGTTCCCTGGATTTCCGTAGACCCCCAGGCTGCTCGTAGGGCCGTGATTCGCTGCCTATCGGAAGCTGATGCCGCCCCGGCAGTCAATGCGGTGATCGCGTCGAGGACCCGGTTGTAAAAGATCGGCTCCGACTCGACCGTGAGCGGGCGCAGGCGAGCGACGAGAGACTCGAAGGTCTCCTCATCGGGCAGGTCCTCTACGACGGTAAAGCGGCCCGCGAGATCGATGTTGCCGCGGATCATGGTGTTGGCGAACGCCTGGAGGCGGTCCCTCGACTGCGAGAGTGAGTGCGCGGCAACCCGTCGCGCACGCAGAACAAAGCGTTCCACGATCTTTGCGGGCTCGATCGTCGGTGCCACCTTCTTCTGGCCGCGACGATCGTTCTGAGCCGCCATCAGTCCACACGCCTTGTGAATCCCGTGATCGGGTCGAACGGCCAATCGACGGCGAAGACGCGATTGAAGCTGATCACCATTGCCGATTCCGTTAGTTCATCCGAGGCTGCCATCAAGATGATCTCGCCAGGGCTCGGTTCGTGTGCGGAACGCGCGACCTTGATGGACCTCGCTACGTCGCCGAGCTCAGCCTTCTGGTCACGGGGCACGTCTCGGGCAACGAGGAGCTCAGCTCTCAACGCATCAGCGCGGGGCGTCCGCGGGATCGCGTGCAGCGCAACGCATCCGGCCAAATATGCAGTCTTGACCGCTGCGATGTGCGAACGGGTTGCGTCGACAATCTCGTAGCTCATCTCGAACTCCTGTTCTCCCAAGATCTGAGAGACCGCCGGGTCGTGTTTGCCGTGTTGGAAGAGAACAAACCCGCCGGATGCGTTCTCGCGTAGTAGGTACTCGCCAACGCTGCGGCGGCCGGGAACGGTCTTGCCCGAGAGTCGTACCTTCCCGATCGCGTTCTCATACCAATTGCGCAGGTGCGGCTCGTACTTGCTGCCGAACTCGTTGTTGCAATTTTCACAGGTCATCGTGATCACGCTCCCGCCAACTGAGTGGGGCGGCACATGCTCTCGGCTTCGCGGCTCCGGCGCGAAGCAGATCGGGCAAACACCAAAGTCGACAAAATCGAACGCGACAGGGAGCGCCTGAAAATACCGCTCTGTTCCCAATGGCCGCGGCATACGCACCTCGAGCGTCGACCCATCCTCCAGACGAAGAACGGCCTGGCTGAGCTCAGGGATGCCGCGACCATTCGCACGCCCATTGACGCTTTCAATCACACCGCGTACACGAGGCTGGCCAGACGAATCGCTCACGGGTCAGACTGTACTCGTCGTCCTCGACGTTGCGGGAATGTCCGCTAGCTCTCTAAATCGAGGAAGTAGCGCGACTGCGTCGCCTCTATCGGTGAATTCGCTCAGGCTTCATGACGGACCGCGCTTGTGAGCCGGATGTAAATTCCGGGGCATGCAGAGTCGTTTCTCTCTGGGGTGAACGGAAAGAGTCGTAGCCTGCGCGGGACTTCGTCCCCAACGTTCCGGCCGAGCTACGCCCATTGGTTCGCCTTCGAAACGGGCCGTGTCGGTGTCCGCCGCTAGCATGCACTTGCGGCGGACTGTCGCCGTGGGCTGGGGGAAAGATGCATCGACGAGAGACAGAACCGTCAGAGGCGGGTCGTGACTTGCTTCTCAACCAGGTGAGAGAGCTATATGGGCGCATCGCGTACACGCAGAAGACCCATGAGAAGCAAGCTGACATCTGCGCGATGTCCTCGCGGAGGCAAAGAGTCTGGAAGTTCGTTCTCACGGCGGTCGGATCGGGGACGTTCCTAGCGTCACTCTTCGGGCTGCTGCTGGACCCGCAGTGGGCATCGCTAGCTACCTCCTTCATCGCCGTGCTAGTCACGGCGGCAAGCCTGGGTGACCGGACATTCCGATACGGCGAGGAGATGCAGCAGCACCGCGACACCGCGGCTTTGCTATGGAACTTGCGGGAGTCGTATCTGTCGCTGATTGTGGACCTGAAGTCCGAGTCTCTGCCGCTCGACCAGGCGCGGCAGAAACGAGACGAGCTGCAGAAGGCGGCTCAGGCCGTGCTGAAGGACGCCCCGCGAACGACACCGCAGGCGTATGCCATGGCTCAATCCGGCCTGAAGGACAAGGAAGATCTCACTCTCAGCACGCAGGAGATCGATTTGATGCTGCCGGAGGCGCTTCGAGAGGATTGGGAGCACTGATGTCGCAAACCGGTGACATCTTCGATGGTCTCCTCACCAATCTCAGGGTCAACACTGCTGAGAGCATCGCCGACCGGCGGGACGAAGTAACGAAAGCTCTGAACAGCGAGTTCCGCAGCTTGACCGGCTCCACGGCGAACAAGCTGATGGTCGGTTCCTACGGTCGTTGGACAGCGATCAAAGGTATATCGGACCTTGACCTCCTGTACATATTGCCGTCCAGTCTGCGCGCCTCATACGAGGAGGAAGGCGGGCCGCTCAAAGCGCTGCGGCGCGCCCGCGCTGCGATCCAGAAGCGGTATCCGACGACGACTGTCGGGGTCGACAGGCTGGTCGTCGTAGTGGAGTTCTCGAACTTCACTTTCGAGGTGCAGCCCGTGTTCGAAAACGAGGACGGGTCCTTCGACTACCCGGACACTTACAGCGACTCGTGGAAGATGACGAAGCCTCGCGATGAGATCTCCGCAATCAGCGAGGAAGACTCAGCTACTAGTGGCAATCTGCGACGCTTGTGCAAGCTCGCTCGAGCATGGCGCAACAAGCAAGGAGTCGTGATGGGCGGGCTGCTCGTAGACACCCTTGCGTACAATTTCCTAACGTCTACGACGGAACATCGCTCTGGCACGTCCGAATCCTACGGCGAGATGATGCGCGACTTCCTTCTGTACCTCGCGGACCAGGTGGACCACGATTTCTATCTGGCGCTTGGAAGCCGTCAGCGCGTTCGAGTCAAGAAGCGCTTCCAGAAGAAGGCTGCGTCCGGCGCTGAGCTTTGCACCGAGGCGGTCGACGCTGCTGGTCAGAAGAACGAGTACAAGAAGTGGAGAGCAGTATTCGGAAAGTCCGTCCCAGCAGTAGTGGCTGGAGGGGAGAATGCGCTTGCAGCCAGATCGTTCAACGACACGGAGGAGTTCATCGAGGACACCCATCCCGTGGACATCCGTTTTTCGGTCGAGATCAGCTGTACCGTGACCCAGGACGGATTCCGTCCTACCTCGCTGAACTCATTTCTCAACCTGTTCTCGCTACTGCCCGCAAAGAAACAACTTACGTTCGCGATCGACAACATCGACGTGCCGGGATCATATGAGGTGCGTTGGAAGGTACTGAACCGAGGAGCCGAAGCTGAGCGGCGGGATCACGTACGCGGTGAGATCATCCGTCCGACCCACGGCACCGAGCGCCGCGAAGTGACCTCCTTCCGAGGGAATCATTACGTGGAGTGCTACGTCATCCAGCGCAACGTCGTCGTGGCTCGCGGGCATATCGACATCCCGATCGCAGCAGAGTCTTCCTAGACCGCGCCCCTGGTGCAGTGGGTGCCCATGCCCGCGGCCCTGCGGCGATCCACCCTGCCACAGGTGACTGGCTCCAACGCCTCTCGAGCAAGTCAGCTTGGTCGATCATTCTCGTCGTCGGAATTTTGATAAGCGTCATGAGGCAAGTCGCTCCATGTGCCGGCTACAGCTGTCCCGGAAACTCGCGGGATCGCGATCCGATCTCACGACAACTCTCGTGAGATCGGACATCAAGCAGATTTCGACAGGCCTGTCGTTTCTCACGAAAGTCGTCACTTTCTCACGAATGTTGTCGCAGTTCTCATGGAAGGTGGCGGATTCTCATGAAACCTGTCGCAGCACCGATCGGCGGCGAAGCTACCGACCCCGCCGAGAATGATCGTGTACGGCGGGATGACTCGTACAGCCGCTGAATGGGGTCCAGAAACGTGAGCCGTCAGAGGGTTTTGGCAGGCGTATTCGCTGACCTCTGGCGCTCCGCTCCAGTCAGCTCAACGGTTGAGAAGTGAGCTCTGGATCTTTTCGGATACGGCTTGGCGCAGCGGGCGCACTGCTTCGGCGTCCCAGGACGCCGGGTTGGGGAACGACCATTCCAGGAGTTCCCCGCGAGGCGTCGCCGGCAGGGTGAGTCCGGGCTTCATCAGGACCACGATGTCGGCGGCGTCCAGGTCGTCGACGGTGACGGCGCGCGGCACACGATCGGTGATGTTCATTCCGAGTTCTGCGACGGTGGCGGCCACGGCCGGGTTTACTTCGTCGGCGGGGGAGAGGCCCGCCGACGTCGCGGTGAACCGGTCGCCGGCCAGGTGCTCTAGGAGCGCTGCGCCGAGCTGTGAGCGGCCGGCGTTGTGCTGGCAGATGAAAAGGACGGTTGGGGGAGCGTCAGTCACGGGGTCTCTTCCGGGTTGGGTTCAGCTGGCGGCGAGACGGGGAGCGAGTTCCGCGATGCGGCGCTCCAGCTCGTCAAAGGCGGTATCGAAAGCGTCATCGGTGCCGATCCGCACCGGGTCGGGAATCGACCAGTGCAGGTGCCCGGAGACGCCGAGTTCTTCGTGAGCGTTATCGCACACCGTCACCACGAAATCCGAATCGGTCAGGACCGAAGTCAGGGCGCGCGGTGATTCCGTTGGCAGCGCGAGGGCGTGGCGCTCGGCTGTGGCAACCGCTCCCGGATCTATCCGCTCGGCCGGGTGCGTTCCTCCCGATGACGCCGGGATGCTGCTGCGGGTAGACCACAATGCCGCAGCAAGCTGCGACCGGGCGGAGTTCGCCGTACAGACGAACACGACGCGATCCGCGCGCTCCACTCGGCCGGGAGTGAGCCCGCGAAGCGCGGTTTCGGTCAGGTGAACATAGCTGCGCCGTTTGTCAGCCTCCGAGCGCGAACGCGAGACCATCCCCACGGACTCCAGCACATTCAGATGGTGTGTGACGAGGTTGGAGGGAAGACCCAACGCCACCCCGATTTCGGTGGGGGAGAGGTCGCCCAGCGTGAGACGGTCGACGATCCGCAGGCGAGATGGGTCACCCAGCGCAGCGTGCTTCGCCGCGCGCGCCTCCACCTGATCAGTTCGTTCAGTGTTCATTGTTTCAATCTTGACTGAACTACACCTCTCGGGTCAAGATAAGCCGACATGAACATTGCTACCCGCTCCCAGTCCGAGCCCGCGCGACCTCACCTGCTGCGCCGAGCTGCTGCCGAGTTCCTTGGAACTGGCCTGCTCGTCACGATCGTTGTGGGTTCCGGCATCGCGGCGCAGCGCCTCTCGCCGGATGACGTCGGCCTCCAACTGCTGGAGAACAGCCTGACCACCGCGCTCGGTCTGACGGTCCTGATCCTCATGCTGGGCCCCGTGTCCGGTGCGCACTTCAACCCCGTGGTGTCGATCGCGGATTGGCTGCTCGGACGCCGCGCCCGGACGGGACTCCCGCTGCGCGACCTCGCCCCGTACGTGCTCGCGCAAGTTCTCGGCGGTATCACCGGAACGTTCTTGGCGGGAGTGATGTTCGACGCGGCCCCCGCGCTCTCATCGAACGACCGCGCGACCGGTGGACACCTGGTCGGGGAGGTGGTCGCCACGGCGGGACTGGTGCTGTTGATCTTCGCGCTCGCGCGCACGGGCAAGGGATCTGCCACGGCGGCCGCGGTCGGCGCGTACATCGGCGCCGCGTACTGGTTCACAAGCTCTACGTCGTTCGCGAATCCCGCGGTGACGATCGCCCGCATGTTCACCGACACCTTTGCCGGCATTGCGCCCGCCTCTGTCGCGCCGTTCATCGCTGCACAGCTCGTCGGGGCTGCGATCGGCCTCGCTGTGCTGCTCGCCCTCTACCCGACCGCCTCCCGCACGGCCGGCGACGTCGTGGTCCCTCAGCAACTCGAAACCCAGCCCTGAAAGGCACCCTCATGCATCTTGTAGCGATCGGCGGAAGCGACGCCGGAATCTCCACCGCCCTCCGGGCCCGCGAACTCGACCCGTCCGTCGACGTCACCGTCGTGGTAGCCGATGCGTATCCGAACTTCTCGATCTGCGGCATCCCGTACTACTTCTCCCGCGAGGTGCAGCCCTGGCAGTCGCTCGCCCACCGCACCCACGCGGATCTCGAAGCCACCGGCATGAACCTCCGTCTGGACACCCTCGCCACGGGTATCGACGTCGACAGCCGACGACTCACGGTCCGCGACGCGCACGGCAGCGAATCGACCATCGCGTACGACGAACTCATGGTCGGCACCGGAGCATCCCCGTCAATCGCCGGCATCGCAGGCCTCGACCAGCTCGGCCCCGACGACGGCGTGCACCTGCTGCACTCGATGGGCGACACCTTCGCGCTCGAGAAGTACCTCGACGACCATCAGCCCGAGACGGCAATCATCGTCGGAGCCGGCTACGTCGGCCTCGAAATGGCCGAAGCGCTCACCGTGCGGGGCCTCCAGGTCACCCAGCTGCAGCGCGGCCCCGAAGTCCTCTCCACCCTCGATCCCGAACTCGGCTCCCTCGTCCACGACGAACTCACCCGACACGGCGTCGACGTCCTCACCGGCACGCGCGTCGAAGCCGTCGCCTGTGAAGCCGGACGGATCGCCGTCACCGGCACCCGTGACGGCGAAGCATTCTCCCGCACCGCTGACGTGGTCCTCGTCGTCGTCGGCGTGCGACCCAACACCAGCCTCCTCACCGCAGCCGGCGCAACCACGGGAGCGGGCGGCGCTGTCGTCGTCGACGAACAGATGCGCACCGGCCTGCCGAACGTGTGGGCGGCCGGCGACGGGGTGGTCACCCATCACCGCCTGCTCGGCGTCACATACCTTCCTCTCGGCACCACGGCGCATAAGCAAGGGCGCGTCGCAGGGGAGAACGCGATCGGCGGCGACACCCGATTCGCTGGGAGCCTCGGCACGCAGGTCGTGAAGGTCTTCGACGTCGTGGCCGCACGCACGGGGCTCCGCGACCACGAAGCCACAGCCGCCAGCTTCGCCCCGCACAGTCACACCGCGATCGCGGACGACCACAAGCGGTACTACCCGGGCGCCACGCCCATCAGCATCCGCATCACCGGAGACACCAACGACGGCCGTCTGCTCGGCGCGCAGCTCGTCGGCACCCGCGGTGCCGAAATCTCCAAGCGCGTCGACACCTACGCCACGGCTCTGCACCACGGCATGACTGTCGCGGCGATGAGTGACCTCGACCTGTCGTACACGCCCCCGCTCGGCTCACCGTGGGACGCCGTGCAGGTCGCAACCCAGGCGTGGGAGCGGGAAACGCGCCGGTCGGCATCTGCGCTGCGACAGCCTGCTGCTTAGGATCGCTCTGACGTGGGGATACTCCGGGCCCACCAACGACGCTGGAAGCCTTACTCGAGTCCTCTTTCGACGATCGCGATTGGTCACCGATGGCTGTATAGTTCAGTACGTGCTGACTATTGCTTCCCGTATCGATGTAATGAACCGGCTTGGCCGGGCGATGGCCGATCCGACGCGCTCCCGGATCCTGATGACCCTGCTCCAGGGGCCCAGCTATCCGGCCGTCCTCTCGCGCGATCTGGTACTCACTCGTTCGAACGTGTCGAACCACCTGACGTGCCTGCGCGATTGCGGAATCGTCGTCGCGGAACCAGAAGGCCGCCAGACTCGCTATGAGATCGCCGATCCGCACCTCGCTGCTGCCCTCATTGCGCTGGTGGATGTGACGCTGGCTGTGGATGAGCACGCGCCGTGCGTGGACTCAGCGTGTACGGTGGCCGGTTGCTGTGCGACGGGGGTGGACGCGTGAGCGCGGCGTGTGGCTGCGAGCACGAGCCTGCCAGCGCGGTGGAAGAGGAAATCGAAGAGGCCGAGCGCCCCTGGTGGAAAGACCGCGGAGTTCTGGTGCCGGTTTTCTCCGGGGTCGCGTTCCTGGCCGGCCTGATCTTGGAGTGGTCTGGCCAGGAGATCCCCGCGCTGGTGCTGTTCTGGGTCGGTCTGCTGCTGGGTGCCTCGACGTTTACGCCGGGAGCGGTTCGAAAGCTGTTCAAGGGCAAGCTGGGCATCGGTCTGCTGATGACGATCAGCGCCATCGGTGCAGTCATCCTCGGCTACGTGGAGGAGGCCGCAGCTCTCGCGTTCCTGTACTCGATCGCTGAGGCGCTCGAGGACAAGGCGATGGACCGTGCCCGCGGCGGCCTGCGCGCACTGCTCAAGCTCGTACCGGAAACAGCCACGATCCTGCAGGGCGACACTACTGTGCAGGTGCAGGCGAGAGAGCTGACGGTCGGCCAGGTCATGGTGGTCCGGCCGGGCGAGCGGATCGCGACCGATGGGGTCGTGCGTTCTGGTCGCTCGAGCCTGGATACCTCGGCGATCACCGGCGAATCGATCCCGGTAGAGGTGGAGCCCGGCGATGCGGTGTCGGCGGGTGCGATCAACAGTGCCGGTGCGCTGGAGGTCGAGACGACGGCTGCTGGCACCGACAACTCGCTCACTACGATCGTGGAGCTGGTAGAGAAAGCGCAGACAGAGAAGGGCGAGCGTGCTCGTCTCGCGGACAGGATCGCCCGCCCGCTGGTGCCCGGTGTTCTGATCCTCGCGGCGCTCGTCGCGATCATCGGGTCGCTGCTGGGCGATCCAGAGGTGTGGATCACCCGCGCGCTTGTCGTGCTGGTCGCGGCTTCTCCGTGTGCACTCGCAATCTCGGTGCCACTCACGGTCGTCGCCGCGATCGGCGCCGCAAGCAAGTTCGGCGTGATCATCAAGTCCGGTGCCGTCTTCGAGCGCTTCGGCACCGTCCGGCACGTTGCCCTCGACAAGACCGGCACCCTCACCCGCAACGAGCCCATCGTTACCGCTGTCCTCACCGCAGATGGCGTGTCGGAGGCTCAGGCGCTGGCGTGGGCGGCAGCGCTGGAGCAGCACAGCACGCATCCTCTCGCTGCCGCGATCACGGCGGCCGCTCCGGGTGTCACAGCCGCTGCGGACGTGACCGAGCGGGCTGGTCACGGCATTGACGGCACGGTCGACGACTCGAGAATCACTGTGGGAAGCCCCCGCTGGCTGGACGCCGGCGCGCTCGGGGATCGGGTCGCGGAGCTCGAAGAGCAGGGCATGACCGTCGTGATCGTGCATCGTGACGGGACGCCGGTCGCCGCGATCGGCGTCCGTGACGAGCTGCGCCCAGAAGTCCCCGAGGTGGTCCGAACGCTCACCGGCCAGGGCGTCGGCGTGACGATGCTCACCGGCGACAACGCCCGGACTGCCCGTGCGCTTGGTGCGCAGGCCGGGATCAGTGACGTGCGAGCCGAGTTGCGTCCGGAGGACAAGGCGACCGCGATCGCGGAGTTGTCGAATGTAGGGCCGGTCGCGATGATCGGTGACGGAATCAATGATGCCCCGGCTCTCGCCGGCGCAGACATCGGCATCGCGATGGGCGCGACCGGCTCCGACGCAGCGATCGAATCCGCCGACGTCGCGTTCACCGGTCACGATCTGCGTCTGATCCCGCGCGCGTTTGACCACGCCCGACGGGGACGACGGATCATCAACCAGAACATCATCCTGTCGCTGCTGATCATCACCGCACTGCTCCCGCTCGCGCTCTTCGGTGTCCTCGGGCTCGCGGCGGTCGTCCTGGTCCACGAGGTCGCCGAGGTCATCGTTATTCTCAACGGCCTGCGCGCCGCCCGCACTCCGCGAGTGAAGAGCTGATGCTCGCGACCATCGGATCAGCGATCGGCCTGTTCGCTGCGACCAACATCGATGACATTGTCGTGCTCACCGTGCTGTTCCTCGCTTCCAGCCGAGGAAAGCCGCGACCGTGGCAGATCGTCGCAGGCCAGTACTTCGGGTTCATCACCCTCGTCGTGATCAGCGTGATCGCCGCGCTCGGCCTCACGATCGTCCCGGACGAGTGGGTGGGCTTCCTCGGGCTGATCCCGCTCGGCATCGGCATCTGGACGCTCGTACGTGGCTTGCGTCGAAACGGTGATGACGATGATGATGACGCCAAGATCACCGCGGTCGGGTTGTGGGGCGTCGCCGGGATCACGATCGCCAACGGGGCCGACAACATCTCCCTTTACACGCCGATCTTCCGCACCAGCGCGCCCGGCGACGTCGTCGTCATGATCGTCGTGTTCCTCATCCTCGTCGCCGTCTGGTGCGCTGCCGGACGGCTGATCGGCACCAACAAGGCCGTCACCGAGGGGCTGGAACGAGTCGAGCACTGGCTCGTACCGGCCGTATTCATCGGTCTCGGGCTGTTCATACTGATCGAATCCGGCGTCATCGTTCGCCTGATTGAGGTCCTCGGATGATGTCGTCCGAGGCCGAAGCTCGCCCGTCTATTGCGCGAAAAGTGCCGTCGGCGCCGCGCTGGCAACTCACGGTTGGAGCGCTCCTGATCGCCGTGTTCGTCGTCCTGATCGATCAGGGAACGAAAGTGTGGGCGGTAGCGACTCTCACGGAGCGCGAGCGCATCCCGCTGGCGGGCGACCTGCTGGGCCTGCAGCTTGCGTACAACCCTGGTGCCGCCTTCTCCTTCGGCGAAGACTTCACCTGGGTGTTCGCGCTGCTCGCTGTCGCCGCCACCGTTACAGCGATCGTGTTCGCGTTTCGAGTTCAACGCCTGGGATGGGCGATCATCATCGGCGCGCTCGGAGGAGCCGCAGCATCACACGCAGGCGACCGTCTCTTCCGAGATCCCGGGTTCGCCCGCGGACACGTCGTGGACTTCCTCGCCTACGGGAACTGGTTCATCGGAAATGTCGCGGACATTGTGATCTTCGCTGCTGCGATCGCCGGAGCGTTCCTTATGATCCGCGGCGGCGATGAGACCCAAGAATGAGACGTCTAGGGCAGCCGCTAATGCGCGGATGCGGTAGGAGGGCTGATTGCGGCGGCAGGACGCGAGAGGGTTCGAACACTCGAGGTCAACGGTTGGTCGCCTCGTCGAGTGCGTTAGTCAGGTCGCTGAGCTGAGTGAGTTCAAGCTTCTCGCCATCCAGGAAAAATGATGGCGTGCCGCTGACCCCAAGATACTGTCCATCGTTGAAGTCAGCTTCGACTCTCTCCCTAGTCGCCGGGGCGGCTACAGCCGCGTCATAGGCACCCAAATCCAACCCGAGGTCCTCCGCGAAGGTATGGAACAGGTCCGCTCGCGAGGTCTGCTGTTCGCCCCACTGAGTCTGCGTTTCGAACAGGCGCTGATACATCTCCTCGAACTTCCCCTGCTCGGACGCGGCTTCCGCAGCCAGGGCGGCGTTCATCGAATTGAAGTGTCCGGGGGGGGTAGTAGCGAACGACGTAGTTGATTCCACCCTCGTACTGTTCGCGGATCTGCTCGACGACCGGATAGAACGCACCGCACGCTTCGCACTCGAAGTCGAGGAACTCAACCAGCGTCGGAGCGTCTGGCCCGGCCGCGTCGAGCACATGCGAATCCGCACGGGTACCAGGCAGTGCACCTTCTGTGCGGGATTCCGGAGCTGCGGGGCGGGTCATCAGGACGACCACGAGCGCCATAATGGCGAGCACGGTGAGGGTGGAGCCGGTGACGAGGGCGACCTTGACGGGGGGTTTCAAGACGGATGCTCCAGATCGGTGGCGGGCGTCGCCAAGGTAGGGAGGTTTAGAAGAGGGCGAGTAGGGGCGTCTCGTTCATTGCATCGAGACGAAAGCAAAAGTCAGCACACGCTGACTGTACAGGGACTGCTGACTAACTCTCCTGGTGATCCGGTGGATGGTCGCGTCGCAGACGAAGCGCAACCCACCAGCCGCACCGGCGACAGATGAACACCCCGCGCTTCCCAAGGGCATGCAATTTCCTTCGGGGCAACGATCGCCCGCAACACGTACATGTCTCGTCTGACTCAGCGGCCACGAGTGATGATCGCCTCCCGGATCTGATCAACCGTCGGCGTACCTGCCACGCCCGCGGGTGTCGCGTAGACGCGACACGCTAAGGCGACGCTGTGATCCGCGCCGGGGAACAGATCCTTCCCGTTCAGTGTGATCGTGGGAGACCCGGCAAAGGGAACCGCAGCGGCATCCTCCTCCGTGCGGATGAGTCGATAGCGCAACGGCGTGGCCCCATGGCCTGTCTCCCGAAGCGCCTCGGCAACATTGTGGCCCGCGGCGATCCAGCTGGGACAGCCCGCGATATGCAATAACTCAATCTCCATGATCACAAGGATCCTCCCATCTGCTGCTGACCGCGCAGCATCGCCGGGGGCCTACGCTTCAATCTTTTGTAACGATCGGCTATGGCAAGGCAGCGGTCGTCGTCAACCAGGTGCGCGACCAGCCGAAAACGATCGTTTCCGGCGAGCTCGCGTCGCACGTCATCGTACGCCCGCCGTTAACGTTCGCCGGTATCTGCTTTCGGTAGACGTTTCCGGCGTTCAGGTAGCTGATCTTGCTCGTCGTCCGTCGATGCGAGTTGGCGTGGTTGGTTTCGTTCCGCGCGGAGTTGTTGCTCGATCTTGGCGTGTGCTTTTCGTTCGTTGCGGTCGGCTCTGATGATGGACCGCAGGACGAACCAGAATGCTGCGACGACGGCGATCGTGGGGATGACGGACCAAAAGGCGTTGGTCCAGTAGTCATTGAGATTCATCCGCGCCTCCCGGGGGCTCACGCAGCACGAGCGCCAGTCCGACGATTGCGAGGATGAACGCTGTTTCGTAGCTTCCGAGCGTGTATGCCCAGAGTGACCATTGGTCTGGAACGGTTGTGTCGATGAGGAGATGAGCCGCGATCAGTGCGACGGCGGCCAGGAGAAGGAAGGCCCCGACACGTACGAGGCGATCGTGACGCCGCTGTGGGGACACGTGGCTGGTGCGCGTGGGAACGTGTGCTGGTGGACGGTGCCGAGCTGGGTGCAGGTGGCGGGTCATCTGAATATGGCTCCGATGAGGTAGAAGCTCGCAAGGGCGAGAAGCAAGGCGAGGACTGTGGCGCACGCGATGAAGACGGATATGCGGCGGAAGGGATTGCGGCGGGGGACCATGGGTGGCCGTTCTGGTGGTGGCGTTCTCTACCGGGCGGGGGCGAGGATGGTTGTGTCGTCGGCTGTGATCTGGACGATGCCTCGGTCGTCGACAACGATGAAGCGTTCGTCATCGATCGCGGTGAAGGCCTGAGCGGCCCCTTGAAGCGCGTCGAGGCGTTGCCATGTTCCTTCGGTGTTCTGTGACCAGAGGGCACCGTCGGTTCCGACTCCTGCGAGCGAGCCATTGGGTTTGGCGTCGAGTGTGTAGAGCAGTGGGGCGTCGGCGATGGGGGTGAAGGTGGCGCCGTTGTCGGTGCTGAGGAGCAGCCCTTCTTCTGCGGCCGCGTAGAGACCGTCGCCGGTGGCCGCGAGGTCTGCCGCGGAAAGTGTTGCGCCGCGGGTCCATTCGAGACCGTCGTCCGTGCTGACGAGGAGATCGACGCCATCGGACGCGATCCCGTAAAGAGTGCCGTCTGGTCCGGCGGTGAGGACATGGAAGTCCGTGCTGCCAGTGAGCGCGAACGGTGACCACGATTCGCCGAAGTCGTCACTACGAATGACACCTAGGTTCGGGGAGCCGAGCTGTGCGGGTGTCTGTGTGCCCGGGTGTCCGGATGCGAAGAGGGCGTCGTCGAGGACGGTAAAGCCCATCGCATCGAAGTCGTGGCCTCCGATGGGACCGGCGATCGCACCTTCGGGCGTGAGGGTGAAGAGTCCTCCGTGGGTGGCTACGAAGAGGTCCTCACCGCGGGGGTCAGCGGCAACACCGTGAATGTGTTGGATAACGGGGGGTACCGCGTTGGCGCCGGGGGCCTGCGGCGCGGCGCAGCCGGTGAGGGCGACGGCTACGAGAGCGATCGCGAAAGCGGGTAAGGGCGAGTGGCGGTTCATGAGACTCCGACGTGAAGAAGTGCATGCGGGTGCGCGGCCGGTACGCGAATGAGAGTCGCGACATGGCGCCAGCGCGGTGGCGTGGGTTACTGCGAGAAGGCCAGTTCGGGGGTGCGGGCGAGCGCCGCACCCCCGAAGGTGGATCAGAGCGTGTCGAGGAGGTCTTCCATCGTGGCGATCTCCGTGGTCTGCGCCTCGATGATCGTCTCGGCCAGAGCGACCGCGTCGCTGTTCTGGCCGTTGTCGACCTCTTCTTGGGCCATCTCGACGGCACCCTCGTGGTGCTGGATCATCTGCTCGAGGAACAGGCGGCTGGCGTCCGCGCCGGTGGCATCCTCGAGAGCCTGCATGTCATCTTCGGACATCATGCCGCCCCCGTGATCCATGCCCTCCATGTCGGAAGTGTCAGCGCCCCACTCTTCGAGCCACTGGTCCATCTTCTGGATCTCGGGCTCCTGCGCGGCCTTGATCTCTTCCGCAAGGGCGACGACGCGTTCGTCGACGCCCTCCTTGCTGAGAAGCATGTCGGACATGTCGATGGCCTGGGCGTGGTGCTCCTTCATCATGCTGGCGAACATGATGTCGGCGTCATTGGCGTCCGCGGAGGCCGGGGTGGAGCTGCTGCTTTCATGGTTCATGCCGGGCATGTCGCCGCCGGAGGTGTTACTGGCGCAGCCGGCGAGTCCAAGCACTGCGGCGAGGGTGAGTGCGGCAGTCGCCGCAAAACGGGTCTTCATGATGGGGTTCTCCAAGAGTCGATGGTAGTGCCCAGCGAGAGAGGCTGGGCGAGGGAGTTACCCGCAGAAGGCGGGCACGCCTGCCATCACGTGCGACTGATGCAGAGAACGGTGAGAGACGGAGGCCGCAGCGGATGCAGCGCATCCCGGAGGTGTAGGCGGGACACGGGCGTTCCCGGGGAGTGCGCGACGGCACGCCACCAGGCGGACGGCCGGGTGAGCAGCACGACGGCAATGAGGAGCGCGAGAACGCAGGCCATCCACGCCATGCCGTGATCGTCAGAACACGTGGCGCACCCCGCCTCGTCCATCGCTGCGGCGTCGCCTGAGGCGTGTGCGGGGTGAGCGTCGGCATGCGCGGGTGCGACGGCGATGGTCTCACTGTGCCCGGAGGGCATGGTGTGCGTGTTCATCGAGTGCATAGCCAGAAGCCCGAAGATCACGGAAAAGGCGACGGCGACGACGGCCAGGAGGGTGCGGGTGAGGGTGCGCTGGTTATGCACGCGGCGTGCGATCGTCATCAACACTGTCCCACCTCCCTTTCTTCCAGGGTACGTCGCTGCCGCCCATGCGCCTACTTGTCGACGACGTCGCCCGGGCTGAGGTTCAGCCGTCGCAGCAACTGCGCATTCAGCGCGACAACGATCGTGGACAGTGACATCAACACCGCCCCGACCGACATCGGCAACACGAACCCGACGGGGGCGAGCACACCGGCAGCCAACGGCACCGAGAGAAGGTTGTACCCGGCGGCCCACCAGAGGTTCTGTTTCATCTTCCGGTAACTGGCCCGTGACAGCTCAATCACGGAGATCACCGATCTGGGGTCGTCGCTGGCGAGGATGACACCCGCGGAGGCGATCGCGACGTCCGTTCCTGCGCCGATCGCAATCCCCACGTCCGCCTGGGCGAGGGCGGGGGCGTCGTTCACGCCGTCACCGACCATCGCGACCTTGCGGCCTTCGTTTTGCAGTTCTTTCACCTTGGAGGCTTTGTCCTCCGGACGGACCCCGGCGAAGTACCGGTCGATACCCAGCTCGTCGGCGACGGACGCGGCTACCGCGTCAGCGTCACCGGTGATCATGACGACCTGCACGCCGCGCTCGTGAAGCGCATCGACTGCGTGACGCGACTCGGAGCGGATCTCATCCGCGAGGCGCAACGCACCCGTCACCTGACCGTCGACGAGCACGTGGAGGATGATCGCACCCTCACCGCGCCACTCGTCGGCAACCGGCAGCTCGGCGGCGTGTTCTTGCTCGAGCATGTACGGGCCACCGACCTGCACGACACGACCATCGACACGGGCGCGCACCCCGACCGCAGGCGAGGACTCGAAGTCGGACGAGCCCGGAACGGTGAGGTTCTTCTCCTTCGCCGCGTTGACGATCGCGCGGGCGAGGGGATGCTCGGAGTCCGCTTCCGCGGCCGCAGCCCACGCCAGCAATTGATCCGCGTCGATCCCCGTGATGGGATCGATTGCGGTCACGGCAGGGGTGCCCTTGGTGAGCGTGCCGGTCTTGTCGAACAGCACCGTATCGACGGTGCGCATGCTCTCCAGAGCAAGACGATCCTTGATCAGAACGCCACCACGAGCGGCCCGCTCGGTCGCGATCGAGACGACAAGCGGGATCGCCAGGCCAAGAGCGTGCGGGCAGGCGATCACCAGCACCGTGATCGTACGGATCACGGCAGCGTCCGGGAAGCCGACGATGGTCCAGACGATGGCGGTGATCGCGGCGGCGCCGAGCGCGAACCAGAACAGCCATCCCGCCGCCTTATCCGCGAGACGCTGGGCCCGCGACGACGAGCTCTGCGCTTCGGTGACGAGCTTCTGGATGCCCGCGAGAGCGGTGTCCTCACCGATGGCGGTGATCTCCACTCGCACACCGGAGTCAGTGGCGACGGTGCCGGCGATGACCGGGTCACCGTCGCTGCGGCGTACCGGCCTGGATTCTCCGGTGATCATCGACTCGTCCATGCTGGCCGAGCCCTGCACGATCCGCCCGTCCGCAGGAATCCGCCCGCCGGGGCGCACGACCACGACATCGCCCACCTGCAAGTCGGAAGGTGCGACCGTGACGGTCGTGTCACCGTCGATCTTTTCGGCCTCGTCGGGCAGCAACGCGGCCAGGGAGTCCAACGCCGATGTCGTCTGTGCGAGGGAGCGCATCTCGATCCAGTGCCCGAGCAGCATGATCACGATGAGTAGGGCCAGCTCCCACCAGAAGTCCAGCTCGTGGTGCAGCAGGCCGAGGCTCGCACCCCACGAAGCGAGGAATGCCACGGTGATCGCGAGGGCGATCAGAAGCATCATCCCGGGCTTGCGGGCACGGAGCTCACTCACCGCGCCGGTGAGGAACGGGGTCCCGCCCCACACGTACATTACGGTTCCGAGGACCGGGGAGATCCACGCAACCCACGCGGCATCGGGCAACGGATAGCCGAGGATCGTCGAGAACATCGTCGAGAACCCGACCACGGGCACCGCGAGGAGCAGCATGATCCAGAACAGGCGCCGGAACTGGCCTACGTGATCTCCGTGGCCCCCGTGGCCGCCGTGACCCTCGTGCCCGCCGTGACCTGTGTGTTCTGGTGATGCGCCGTGGTCGTGGCCCATCGCCGCGTGGTCGTGCTCTGTTGTGGGCGCCCCGCCGTGTTTGGCGTGTGCGGCGTGATCGGTGTGGTCGTCGTGCTGGCTCATCGGAACTCCTTGCTCGAATCCGCCCGGGTCGGGCCGGACGCTCTCAGGTGCGACTCAGGCGTGGTTGGTCGCGAGGGCGTAGCCGGCCTCTTCAACCGCAGCCTGCACGGCAGCGGGGTCGACAGGGCTGGTGCTGTGAATGGTCACCCGGGAGGGGCCGCCAGCGTTCAGATTTACGGTGACGGACTCGACGCCGTCGACAGCGCTCAGTTCCTCACTGACGCTCGACACACAGTGCGAGCACGTCATTCCCTCGACCAGCACGTCCTGCGTAACCGCAGACGCCACGGGTACGGATGTCTCCGCGTTCAAGGGGGTCGCGCAGCATGCGCAGCCCGCGTTCGCGTCCTTCAGTCCGAGTTCGATGCGATCAGTCATGCGTGTGTTCTCCTTCAACTAGACAGACGTGGGGGTCATGAACGGACCAGGCGGGCGATTGCTTCGTTGGCCTCGCGGACCTTTTCTGCAGCGACCGCCCCGCCTGTGGCGCTCGCTTCGGCGACGCAGTGACTCAGGTGATCGCTGAGCAGTGACAAGGCGACCGTCTCCAGGGCCTTCGTCGCCGCAGAAACCTGGGTGAGGATGTCGATGCAGTACTTGTCCTCATCGACCATCCGGGCAATCCCTCGCACCTGACCCTCGACACGGTTCAACCGCTTGCGCAGATCGTCCTTGTTTCCGTCATACCCGTTCATGATTCGAAGATACCCCCCGGGGGTATGCAACTCAAGTGGTTCCGGTTCCATTCCCGACGTGAGTACTTTGTGTCCACCTCGCTCACGCTGCGACCCGTGATTCGTCGGCGGTGCTGTCGCGAGTATCCGGAGTTGCGGCGGAGACTCGCGCGAACGCGGCCCACCACAGCTAACACACCCCGGCGGGGTACTCAAGGGCCTCAATGAGTGGAGGGCGCGAGCGTACCTTCGTGGCTCACGAAGCTCGTGGCTCACGAAAGGACCCCCTCATGTCTACTACCGAGGAAATGCTCCGCACCTACCCGAAAGACCTAGGCGGAATCGATCAGGAGAAGCTTGCTGAGTGCATCGACGCGTGTCTGGAATGTGCGCAAGCATGCACCGCGTGTGCCGACGCCTGCCTCAGCGAGGACATGGTCGCTGACCTGACCAAATGCATCCGCACGAACCTGGACTGCGCAGACCTTTGCGCCACCACAGCCCGCATCCTCTCCCGCCACACCGGGTACGACGCCAACCTCACCCGCGCCGCGCTTGAAGCCTGTCGAACGGCCTGCACGAGCTGCGCCAACGAGTGCGAACAGCACACCATGCACGAGCACTGCACGATCTGCGCCGAGGCATGCCGGCGCTGCGAACAAGCCTGCACTGCGCTGTTGGAGACGCTATGACACAGCACCACGCCGACAACGGGGCACGCCCGCCCGTACCGGAATCTCACGAACAAGACCACGGCGGAATGTCGAGCTACCTCAAACTCGCCATCTCCCTGACGCTCAGCTTCGTCGTGATGTACTTCCTCACGTTCGCGATGATCAACGTCCTCGATGACCTCTTCCTCAACATCAGCAACCTCTACATGGCTCTGATGATGGTGTTCCCCATGGGCATCATCATGGTCATCGTGATGTGGAAGATGTTCCCGAACAAGGCGGTGAACGTCGGGCTGCTCGTAGGCTTCGCCGCACTATTTCTGGTCGCGTTCTTCATGGGCCGCGCAGAAGCCTTCGTCGGTGACGACCAGTTCCTCCGCTCCATGATCCCGCACCACTCGCGAGCGATCCTGGTATGTGAGCAATCAGATATCAGCGACCCGGAAATCCAAGACCTCTGCAAGCAGATCATCTCTTCACAACAAGAAGAGATCGACCAGATGAACGACATCCTCGACCGGCTCAACGAATAGTCAACCGACCTTTGGCGACGAGTGAGCCCGAAGAAGGACTCCGGACCCACCGCCGATCAGCGGGGTCTAGGCCGACTCGGCACACACTACGCGTGGGGACCTCCGTGAACCACCGAAAACGATCGTTTACGGCAGACGCACGGAGGTCGCCGGCCGATCGCACGACACGCCGATCGCGCACCCGCCGAAACCCCCTGCCGAAACCAGATGCGCCGAAACTGGCCGTTCGACGTTTTAGGCAGCGTGAGAGTGGAAGGTGATTTACGACATCTTTCGTGAGACAGCCGGCAGCCTCGACCGTGCATCACTCACCCGTCTTCCCGGGAATGTTCTGTCTCACCGACCGACAGCTTTCGTGAGATCGGACAGCAGATTTCGACATGTCGTTTCTCATGAAACCTGTCGCATTCTCACGAAACCTGTCGCATTCTCACGAAACCTGTCGCATTCTCACGAAACCTGTCGCTGTTCTCCTGAAAGGTGGCGGATTCTCGCGGATGTTGTCACACGGTCGTCCGGGATTGACGCCGTGTGTCAGCAACGCCGAGGTCGCCTACGCATCAACTTGCTCTGACGAACATCGAAAGTGGCAAGCGATCTCGTGGGGCGGTGGCACGGTTCGGCGGACGCATAGGGGATCTGCGTAAGGTGCGAATGTGCCTCGAGACCCACGTTTTAGTACCGTTCGCGGTGCGGCGGGAGTCATGCTCGCCGCAGTGTTCGCCATCGGTCTGAGCGGGTGTGCGCCGGATCCGGTCAGCGATTCCTACCTCAAGGGTGAGAACACCGGGTATGTGGCCGGCAACGGCGCTATTGTCGAGGTCCCGGTGGCCGAGCGGAGCGAGCCCGTGGTCTTCAGTGGCGTTACTGAAACTGGTGATGATTTCGACAGTGCGGACAACGCCGGCAAGGTCACGGTGGTGAACTTCTGGTACGCCGGGTGCGCGCCGTGCCGCATCGAGGCGAAGGATCTTGAAAGCGTCTGGCAGGAATACGGCGGCGAGGATGTGGCTTTCATCGGCATCAATACCCGCGACCAGGCTGACACTGCCCAGGCTTTCTCTGACGAGTTCGGCATCACCTACCCGAGCCTGATCGACGTGAACACGGCCGAGGCGAAACTCGCTTTCTCCGAGGCTGTGCCGATCCAGGCGACACCGACCACTCTCGTGCTCGACAGACAGGGCCGTGTCGCCGCCCGCATCATCGGGCCCATCGACGGCACCTCGATCCTCTCGACCCTCGTCAAAGACGCCCTAGCGGAGACGCCGTGAACGCAGACACCATCATCGGGTCCGGTGCGCTCTGGCTCGCAGTCCCCGTCGCGATGCTCGCCGGCCTCGTGTCGTTCCTGTCGCCCTGCGTGCTCCCGCTGGTCCCCGGCTTCCTCGGCTTCCTCGGCGGAGCGGTCGCGCCGCGCTCGAAGGGTGACGCGACGAACGCAGTCGCGCCTGAGCGCCGTCAGCTCGTTGTCGGCGTGCTTCTGTTCATCCTCGGCTTCAGTGTCGTCTTTGTTCTCATCACTGCGCTGAGCGGGACGGCCGGCGTGTTCTTCCTACGCTGGGGTGACCTGGTCACGCGCATCCTCGGAGTCGTCGTCATCCTGATGGGGCTCGTCTTCCTCGGGTTGTTCAGTTTCGCCCAGCGGGAGGTCCGCTTTCACGTTGGCTCCCGGGCCGGTGTCGTCGGGGCGCCGCTACTCGGAGTGGCACTCGGTATCGGCTGGGCGCCGTGTATGGGGCCGACGCTTGCCGCGATCATCGCGCTTTCGTTCAACGCCGGCGACCCTGTCCGGGCTGGCTTCCTTGGTCTCGCGTATTCGCTTGGCCTCGGCATCCCGTTCCTGCTGGTCGCACTGGGGTTCGGTTGGGCGGCGAAGACGGTCGAGTTTCTCCGTCGTCACATCCGGGTGCTGAATGTCTGCGGCGGTATCCTCCTGATCGTCCTCGGCCTCCTGATGGTGACAGGGCTGTGGACCGACATCATGTCGCGGCTGACGGCGGTGATGGGCAGCGTCATCCTCCCGCTCTGAGATCCCTAGCAAGGATGTCGGGAGTGACGACTGGAGCAGCCTTCTCTACCCAACTGTTCATGTCGACGGCGCCACTTCGTGATCCGGCGTCGGAACCTTAGATATAGACGCCACGGTCTTCCATGAACCGGACGGGGTTGGTGTAGCCACCGTTGATGTAGACCTCGAAATGCAGATGGCACCCGAAGGAGCGTCCGGTGTCACCCGCGTATGCGATGACCTGGCCGGAATTGACCCATTGCCCCCGGCTGACGGCGATGCCACCGGGTTTGATGTGGGCGTACCCGGTGCTGACGCCCCCGCCGTGTTGGATGCGGACGTAATTGCCGTAGTTGCCGTTGGCGGCGGCGTAGTCCACGGTTCCGGAGTTGGCGGCGTAGATCGCCGCTCCGCAGCCGTTGGCCAGGTCGGCGCCGTAGTGGTAGCTCGAGGAGCAGCCCTGCGAACCACAGATGGGGGTCCGCGGGCCGTAGCTTGAACTTCGGCCGCCCCCGTGGGGCCGAACCCAACCGCCGCTCCCGGCGGAGCCTCCGCCGCCACCGTTGCCGCCTCCGTTGGCTGCCGCTTCGGCGGCTTCGCGTTCGCGACGGGCGCGCTCTTCGGCCTCGCGCGCGGCTACACCCGCCTGGTAGCCGGCGACCGTCTGCGTGGTGGTGTCTTTCAGCGCGGCGAGCTGCGCCTGCATCGTCTCGAGGTTCGCGGCTTGCTCGTCGAGCGCGGCCTGTGCGGCGTCGGCCGCTTCTTGTGCGGCAATCATCTTCTGCTCCGCGACCTGCTGCAGGCGGTCTCGTTCGTCGCGGGCGACCTTCGCCTGATCGGTCAGCGATTGGGCGGTGTTGCGCGCCGAGATTGCGTCATCGTAGACCGACCGGTTGTACTCGAGCAGCTTGTCCATGGTGCCCAGCCGGGACAGGAGCTCATCGGCGTTGTCCGCGGAGCCGGAGAAGAACAGTTGCAGTGCTGAGTCGTCTCCACCGTTGCGGTACAGCTGTGCCGCAACTTGACCGGCCCTGCGCGCAGAGGTTTCGGCCATCGCTGATTGTTCGTCGGCCTGCGCCTGCAGGCTCTCGGCTTCCGTGATCGCAGCGAAGTATTCCTGTTGTGCTGCGTAGAACTCGTCGGAGGCTGTATCGGCGGCAGCCTGGGTCTCGGCGACTTTCTGCGTCAAGGACTGGATCAGCCCTTCGATTCGGGTGATCTCGGCGGCCTTGGCAGCTTCGTTGTTCTTGGCGCGTTGGACATCGTCCCAGCTCGGGTAGGACGCAGCGTACGCCGCTGAGACGCCGGAGCCGATACCGAATGCAGCGAATGCAGCGACGCCGAGGGCGCCGAGTCCGAAAGCGCCACGTCGAGTCACACTCAGCTTCCAGAATGAGTCGCGTTCGGCGGGCGTGGGTGCACACCCGCATTCTTCAGCCGCCTCCGTAGCAGCCGCGGAGACGCGTCGTTCGTTCACTGTGCCCTCTCCTCGAGTTCGGCTTCGTGGATTCTGCTGCCATGGGCGCGCCGATTGGCCATGCTCGCGTTGCCCGCTGTCTGGTCTATCGTCCGTTCGTGGGGGCCGAAGTCGCGCCGACTCGCCCGTGATCTCTGATCTGTGGCCCATATTTGACGCATCGAACTTGAGTTCGACTGTCCTGGCACGAGGCTCACTCTTTCGGGTCCGTGTGGACGTCGGCGCTCGACCGGTTGTGTTTTTTCTTCTTCACTTGCCGTACGACAACGGTGGCGGTGATCACCGCGGCACCGATGACAGCAACGGCGATGATGAGCGGGATCGCGATTGAAGCCACCTCGTTCTCGCCTGCAGATACCACCGGGGCAGGGGTGTCCGCTGCTGGCGGTTCGGTGGTTGGCGCGGTGGAGGGCGACGCCTTTGCCGGTTGGATCCGTGATTGTTCGTTCCCGCATGCTGGTTTGTCCCATCCCAGCCCTGGCTCGCTGCTGGTGGGAGCGTACGTGAACGTGAAGCTCTCGGAGATGGGGTGACCGTCGCTGGAGACGGCGTTCCACAGCACGGTGTAGACGCCCGGTTCTCCGAGTGCGACCGGGGTGGTGAGGATGTTGCGGTCGATGGTGGAGCAGCTGGATTCGTAGAAGAGGCCGTCGGGTCCTTGCACTTGGGCGAAGCTGGCCTGGCTGAAGTCAATGAGTTCCCCGCTGAACGTGAGAGCGACGTCGTCAAGTTGGGTGACGGTTTCGTCTGCCCCGGGCACGGTGTCCAGGAGGTTGTCGTGCGCGAGAGCTGCGGGGGCCGGTGCGGCCACGATTCCCAGTGTGATGAGAGCTAGAAGTGTGCTGGCGAGCCAGCGGGTGCGGTGGGTGGAGGTCACAGGTGCGGGTCCTTTCGTACGGCGGGCACGGGGGTGCTGTCGGTAGGTCGGTTGTTGCGTTTCGTGTGGAGGACGGAGAAGCCGGTGAGGATTGCGAGCATTCCCGCGATCACCAAGGTGGCGGCTCCGGCGAGGGCCTGGTCCTGGAGGGGGGTGGGTCCCCATGTCCGCCCCATGGCGCCAAACCATTCCGCGACGATGAGGTCGGAGCGAGTGATCGTGGCGATGCCGAAGAACGCTGCCACGCCTGTGAGCGCAGTGAGTGAGGCCACACGCCACCGCCCCTCGGGGGTTGTGGACGCGTTCAGGGAAAGCGATCGTATGAAAAGGCACCCGGTGACGAGGAGCTGGCTGATCATCCATTCCGCTCCGAGCTGGTCGTAGAGCGACCAGCGGAACAGGTCGGAGTAGTGGAACAACCACAGCGACGTGGCGAAAAGAGCCGCGGCGACGACGGGGCGCAGAGTAAATTTGGCCAGCGGGCTGTGGGCGGCCCAGAGAAGCCATTCCCGCGGTCCTCGGCTTCCATCGTCCCGTGGATGGATGACCAAGGCTGCGAGGGTGATCGGCGCCGCGAAGACAAGGAGCAAGGGGATCGCGAGGCTGAGGAGAGCGAAGGAGAGGAATCGCATACTGATGAGCGAGTCGTCGTAGGCGGCGAGCGGGCCACTGGTTGTCCACAGAAGCGCACCCATCCCCGCAATCCAGCTGACCGTCCGCCTGGCTGGCCACGGATACCCGCGGCGCCGTGCGCGTTGGACGCCGACGAGGTAGAAGACGATTCCGAAACCCGCGACGAGCACCCAGAGGAGGTCGGGGCTCCACGCCGTGAACCATCTCTGCAGGGTGAGTGCGATCGGGACGGGTGCGTCGGTGAGGATCTCCGCGGCGGTGTTCTGCGGCAGTGTGATCGTATCGGCGGGGGCGGCGGTGCGGGCGAGGGCGGCGGCCGCACCGCTCGCGATACCCATGAAACCGAGTTCGACGCTCACGATCATCCAGAAGGCGCCACGGCCCTCGCTGGCATTTGCGAGGAGTCGACGGCGGTAGGCGGCACCCAGGACGCCCATGACCAGAAGAGCGCCGATCTTTGTGAGAAGGATGAGGCCGTACGGTGAGGCCAAATCCTCCCACCGGCCGAGGGCAGTGAGCGCCCGCGCGTATCCCGAGACGGCGACACCGATGAACGCGATGAGCGCCACCGTCGAGTACCGGCGAAGCACGTTGTCGAGTTCGTGCGGAGAGCTGATCGGTCGCACGACGACGAGCAGGATGAGACCTCCGAGCCATATCGCTGCTGAAATGACGTGCAGGACGAGGGACATGACCGCGGGATCGTGGTTGGCGAGCTCACCCGAATGACCTTGGGTGGCCATGGGTATCAGGCTGATGATCGCAAGCATGGTTGTGATCAGCACCGCACCATAGCTGCGCACAGCGAATGCGAGGACTGTCACGACCGAGGCGAGGATCGCGGTGATAAGCCATGATCGTCCCAGTTCGGTGTCGAGGAGGAAGCGGCCCAGCTGCGCGCCGAACTCAGCGCTCAGGTTCACTTGCGGATTGAATGAGGACAGGAAGGTGAGGTAAGCCACCACCCCGCTTGTGATGGTGAGGGTCGCGGCGCCGGCGGAGGCTATATCGAGCGCGACGGTGAAGGGCTTCCCTGCCGAGGGGAGAGCGAACACCGCCAGTACCAGGGGCCCGAGCATCGCCGCACCGGAGAGATTGACGAACAGTTTCGCGGCCGGGAGTCCCCATCGCACGAGCGCTCCAGGGTCACTGGTGAGTCTTGGTGCAGCTCCTCCACCGATCGCGAGCCCGACGACCACAGCGATGAGTGCGGCGGCAACGAGGAGCGTCGGTCCAGCGATCCGGAGAACAACGGCATTCATGGAGTGGTATCCCCTGTCTCAGTGCCAGGAGCGTCCGGGTCTTCTGTCACAGGCGCCGTGCATTCACCGGTCTTGGTGAGCTGCTGGATCGCCCCGGCAAGAGATTCGAGAACCGCGTCCGCCGACAGGGTGGTGGTGTCCACGTACACCTGGGCAGCTGGCTCTCGGCCGTAGGTTGTGAGCCGCAGATTCGGGGTCTCCTCCTCGTCGACGATCCAATCGACGCCACCCAAGCTGACACATTGCAGGGTGGTGGGGGCCGGGGGCTCCAACCCGCAGGTGAGGAGCACGCTGCTGGGGGTACCCCATGCTGCGGTGGCCTGAGCGTCCGTCCAGACGCGAGCCTGGTCGCCAATTGAGTCCGGTAGTCGTACGGTGACCTCTGCGCACAGCGGGTCGTTCGCGTTTGCTGCGGGCTCGAGGTGGATGGTGGGTGCGCAGCTGGTGAGCACAAGCAGTGCGCACAGCGCCGCGACAGAGGTCAGAATCTTGAGCTTCACAACGTCATCCATCCGTCTTCCTGGGAGTCAGCACGAGTCCGTCGCGGTCGGATCGACATGACGAGCAGCGCTAGTACCGTTCCGATACTGAGCATCCAGTCGAGCCACGGCATCAGCACGACAGCGAGAGTCGTGCCGGTGCGGAGGGGGACCTCGGTGATCTTCGCCGCGGTCGTGTCCACCGCAACCTGCGCCAGCACCTTTCCATCGCGGCCGATGACTTGACTGGTCCCGGTGGTGGAGACGTTCACCGCAGTTCTCCCTGTTTCGAGCGCGCGCATGCGGGCGATGGCCAGCTGTTGGAGGTTCTCGTCGGTGCCTCTGAAGTCCGCGTTGTTGGTTTGAAACACGAACATTTGCGCGCCAGAGGCAGCGCTTTGGTGGATGACGTCGTCGTAGATGACGTCGAAACAGATCGCCAGACCGATGGGCACATCGTCAACGTTCATGAGGGGTGTGTTGGAGCCGGGCGTGTACTCGCGTTGTATCAATCCGATGAGGTCGGGGGCGATGGCTTCGTAGAACCAACGGTCCGGGACGTATTCGCCGAAAGGGACGGGGTTGACCTTGTCGTGGAGCTGCTGCGGCCCGGCGCTGGTCCACAGCATGGAGGTGTTGAACGTGTCGGCTCCGCGGGTGGTTGCCGCATTCACCAGTGCCGGAGTGCCGGCACTCTGCACGAGTCGATCAAGGCGGTCTGCGACGGCGGCATCGCGCAGGGGATCGGCGTCGACGGCCCCTTCTGGCCAGACGAGAAGGTCCATTTCACGCCCCAGGAGAGGAGATGTCGCTTCTTCCTGTGCGCGCAGGATGTCGCCTGGTGTCCTGGTGTCGAAGTAGCCGCTGGGTCCGTTGCCCTGTACCCATCCGACGCGCATCATTCCCGCTTGCTCGGTGGGGAACAGAGGGATGGCTATCGCGGCAACGACGATGACCACGGCCGTTGCTGCTGGCTCCCATCGGCGGAGGATGAGGGCTTCCACGACGCTCGCGCAGACGAGAACGGTCAGGAAGGACAGCCCCGTGGTTCCCACCCATGAAGCGGCTTCCGCGAGCGGGCTCTCGGCGAGGCTGAAACCGACGCGCGCCCATGGGAACCCGGTGTACGGCGTACTCCCCATCAGTGTTTCTCGCAGCATCCATACCCCGGCGACGAGCATGGGAGTGATCGCACGATACGCGTATCCCGCGCGGGTGGTGGTGACCCGATAGGCGAGTGCGATCAGCGCACCGCCGGCACCGAACAGCAGGGATTCCAAGCCAGCCAGCGCGACCCATGGGATGGGTCCCAGAAACCGGGTCACCCATACCAGGTGGGTGAAGTAGAAGGTCGCGCCGTAGACGAGGGAGATCAGGAACGCCCCGGGTAGAGAGCGTCCGCGGAGCGTCCACAGCCCGATGGTTACGCTCACGAACGTTGCGGGCCACCACCCGTTTGCGGGGTAGGCGAGATCCAGCATGCCTCCTGCGATGGCGGACGCGACGATCGCTACGGGAAACGGCACCCCAGCTGGTAGGCGCGCATCGTGCGCTCGGGGGTTCCCGCGCCGTGGTCGAACGGAGAGGGCGTGTCTCACCAATGGGTCAGCGGTCACGGTCATGAGAGCTCAGTTTTTTGAGGTAGGCGTTGTACATGTCGAGGTCGGTGTTCCCGTGCACGTCGGCGTACCGGTCGGCCGCGGCAGCCCGGGCGGTGTCGCTGCGGAACCAGCGATGCATCACGTAGATCAACATCAGCACGGTCGGGGCTTCACCGTAGGACCATGCCAGAGCGCCGGCTAGCTGCTGATCGGCGAGGGGATCGATGCCCAGTGCTTTGGTGGGGGCGACGAATGAGCCGACCAGGATCGTGCTGGCCATCATGAGGAACACCCCGAAGAACGCGTGGAGCGCGGCTTCAGCAAACACGTCCAGTGCACGGGCACCATGACCCAACCTGACCGGCAGCGGATCGGAGGACAGGATGGGGATGGTGAAGAGCATGCCGGCGAGGAGGAATCCGACCTCGAGTGCGACGTGGCCCCCGGGGAGAGCGAGGATGGCATCGGCAGCACCCGCAAGGTAGATGCCGTAGAACGCGAACAGGTACAGCGGGACAGTGGCCCACGGGCTGAGTATCCATTTCGCGGCCGGGCTTCGAAGAGCACTGTGGGCCGCTGTGAGGACTACCCGTCCCGCCCCATGGTGCGGTGTTGATCGCAGAAGAAGGGTTCCGGGTGAGCCGAGGACCAGTAGCGGCGGCACCATCATCATCAGAGTGAGCTGCTGGAACATGAAAACGGACACCAGCGCCTGGCCGTAGGTTTCAACACCCAGACCGGTGACCGCCGCGAGGAGAACGCACCCGAGCAGGAAGCTGACCGTGCGCCACACGGGCCAACGACGCCCGTGCGTCCACAACCGGATCGCGCCGACGAGATACAGCGCAGCGAGGATCCCCGCAACGATCGGTAGCACTGGAAGCGGAATGTCGGCCGGTGCGAGGAACGCCTGCAGAGATGGGGGGCTGTCGGGGATCTCGCCGCTCATACGCATGGTCGTGACAAGAAGATCGCGCAGTTCACTTCCGGATCACCTTGATCGTCGCCCCCGCTGCCAGGAACACCACGGCCGCGATGGGTTGTGCTGTGGTCCACACGACACCGGAGAAGGGGAAGGGCATCACCGGATTCCAGAGCACGGCAATGGCGAGGAAGACCGGGATCCACCACCAGTGGCGTGCCTGGAGCGCAAACCACGCGACGATCAGCCCGAAAATTGAGGCAATGAAGAGGACGAGCGGCGCCCAATTCGCCTGGAAGAGCGCCGGGGCCAGAAACAGGATCGCGGCGGCGACGAGGCTGGGGGCCAGGGCGTTCCGCTGGTAAGTGGAGGGGACGCGTTCTTTGGGACTCATGGGTGAACCGTTTCTTCGGCGGGTACAGGGTCGTCGGGGCGGGACGTGGGGTCTGGCCGGCGACGGCTCGTGCGCAGACCCGCGACGATGAGGAACACGGCACCGATGCCGAGAGCGATATCGGCGAGGTTGCCGATGAACAGGTTCCCGTAGGCGAGGAAATCGGTGACGTGCCCGATCCCGAACGCGGGCGGCGAGAATAAGCGATCGATGAGGTTCCCGATCGCACCGCCCACGATGAAACCGAAACCAACCGCCGACCACACGTTCCGGGCTCGGGTGGCGGCAACGATGAGGACCGCGGTGACAGCGACCCCGATGACGGTGATGACCCATGTGGAGCCTTCCCCGAGCGAGAAGATCGCCCCGGGGTTGAAGGCCAGTTGAAGACCGAGCCAGTCACCGATCAGCGGTATACGCGCATCCTGCCGCAACGTGTTCAGAGCAAGAGTCTTGGTGCCTTGATCGATCAGGATGACGATGGCGGCGACGATGAGCATCACGGCCGACCGGCGGACTCGATCACGCATCGGCGTCTTTCTCCTTAGCTGCAGCATCCTTGGCGGCCTGTGCGCGGTCGCGCTGGTGACGCTGGCGCCCGGCCATAACCACTCCCACAACGCCGATCCCCAGAATCAGTGCCAGACCCGAGAGGAAGAACAGGGGGAGCAGTTCGAAAGCACCGCCACCGGATGCCGTGCCACCGTATGTTTGCGCGGGTCGGGCCGGTTCCGGCTCCTCCGTTGGGGAGGTTTCAGGGGTGGGGCTTGTGGTCGGAGTGCTGGGTTCCGTGTCCGTCGCGGGCGTGACGGTGTACACATACTCCCCGTTGATCGGGTGTCCGTCGGCGGAGACGGTCTTCCAGCGGACGGTGAAGATGCCGGTTGCGGCGTCGGGGGAGAGGTGTTGAGTGATCGAGTCACCGCTCACCGTTGGCGGGTCGACGGCGACGTTTGCTCCGCTTTCATCGATAACCTCGACGACCGTTGCATCGTCACCACCGGTGAGGGCCCCGGTGAACATCAAAGAGATCTCGTCGGGGGAGCCGTTGATGGTCGAGTCGGCGGTGGGGTACGACGAAACGAAGTCGTCGTGAGCGGCCGCCGGAGATGCAGTCCCAAGGACGACGGATGCCGACAACAACAGGGTGGTGAGGACGGCAGCGGTGCGTGCCGAGAGGCGTTTATGCATGGGTGTCGTGCTCTCCGGGGTGGGATTCGGGTTCGATCTGAAAGGTGGAGTGTTCGATGCTCACGGCGAAATGTTCGCTGACGCATTGCTGAAGTGATGTCAGCAGTGCGGCGGAAGCTTCCATCGTGACGGTGTCATCGACCACGACATGGGCGGTGAGCGTGGGGAGGTCGGTCGAGACCTGGGTCGCGTGGAGGTCGTGCACAGCGACCACGTGCGGCAGGGCAAGGATGTGGCGGCGGACATCCTCGAGATCGAGGCCGGCAGGTGTGGACTCCATCAATACCCGGCCGGATGCTCGCAACAGGATGAGGGTGCGGGGGATGATGAGGAGCGCGATCAAGACGCCCGCGACGGCGTCCGCCTGATACCAACCGAAAACGGCGATGAGGATGGCGCTGGCGATGACGCCGACGGAACCGAGGGCATCGTTGACGACCTCGAGGAACGCGGCGCGCATGTTGAGGTTGCGTCCGCGGCCGCTGAACAATACGAGCATGGAGGCGATGTTGGCGACGAGACCGACGATGCCGAAGAACAGCAGACTTCCCGATGCGATCTCAGGGGGCTCGAACAGCCGCCGTACGCCTTCCACGAGCGCGAAGATACCCACCCCGAGCAGCAGAGCTGCTTGAGCGAGCGCACCGAGCACCTCCGTGCGTTGAAGACCGAAGGTGTACCTGGGAGTCGGGGGACGATTCATCAGATGCGCGGCGGTGACGGCCATCGCCAACCCGACGACATCGGTGAGCATGTGCGCCGCATCAACGAGCAGTGCGAGGCTGCCTGTGATAATCGCCCCGATCACTTCGACGATGAAGACCGAAGAGGTGATCGCGAACGCGATGACCAGGCGATTGCGAGGAGTGGCGTCACCAATACCGTGACTGTGCCCTGCTTCTGTCATGGTGCTCCTTACGGCCGTCCAACGATGAGTCGGGCGACGGTCGCCGCATCACGACCCGCCCCAACGAGGGTGTCCGCATCCGCCCGGGAGTAACGGGGCATGCCAACAGTGAACAGTCCCGGGATGCGTGCACTGACGTGCAAAGGCTGACCGGGCGGCTCCGAATCGGGCAGCCATGCGTCTGCCGGCCTGTACCCGGTCGCAAGGATCACGGAATGCGGCTTCACGGACGCCCCATCGGCGAACATCACGGTGTCTCCGTGAACCTCCGTCACGGCGACGGCATGAGTGACGTCTGTCGAAGCTACGCGGGGGCGTGCCTCGGAGAGCGCACCCTTACGTCGCAGCCTCGACCAGATAGGCCGCTCCGACACCCCTGAGGGTTCCGCTCGAGTGGAGAGGGTGACGTCGTGGGAGGACGCGAGCTCCTCAGCAATCTCCACTCCGCTGAATCCGCCGCCAACGATCAACACGTGGCCGGGAGGTATCTGGGCGGGGTAGAGGTACTGGCTGGAATGCAGCACAACACCGGGTACGGCCAATCCCGGGCGCCAGCCCGGTATGCGCGGCACCGCGGCAGCTCCCGTTGCACAGACCACATTTCGGGTTTGCACTTCCCCGGCGGAGGTCGACAGATGCAGCGTGGATCCGTCGCCCAACCGGTTGATTCCAAGAGCACGAGTGCCCCACACGGTCTTCACACCGAGGGCTTTCTCCACCGAAGACAGGTAATCGGACATCTCATCCACACTCGGATGACGGTCTCCATCGCCCGGGAAAGGGAACCCGCGGACGACACTGTGGCGTGCCGCGCTGCGCAGTTTCATCGACTGCCACCGTGTGGCCCAGCTTCGTCGACCGGGGGGTGCAGAATCGATGATCACGAAGTCTTTCTGTGGCTCAAGCCCAGAGGACCTGAGCGCGGCGGCTGTCGCCAATCCGGAGTGCCCGGCACCGACGATGATGACTCGACGGTGCGATAGCGAACGCGCCATCATTCAGCACCGTTCACGGCGGCTTCAATGCTGTCCTCCAGATCGGTCCACGTTTCCAGCACGACAGGCTCCCCATCGATGAAGAACGAGGGGGTACTGCTGACACCGAGCTGCTCACCCTCGTCGAGATCGAATTGAACCCGTTCCGCTGTCGCCGGATCAGCGACCGCATCATCGAACGCGGCCATGTCCAATCCGAGTTCCTCCGCAAACCCCCGGAACAGGTCCGCACGAGACTCTTGAGCCTCACCCCATTGAGACTGCGTCTCGAACAGGCGGTGATACATGTCTTCGAGCCGTCCCTGCTGCGCTGCGGCTTCGGCAGCGATTGCGGCGTTCTTTGAGTTGAGGTGACCAGGCAGCGGGAAGTAGCGGATCACGTAGGTGATCTCGCCATCGAACTTGCCGCGGAGATCCTCGACGAGGGGATAGAAAGCACCGCAGGCCTCGCACTCGAAATCGAGGAACTCGACCACCGTCACCGCCCCTTCTCCTCCGTCATCGAGGACGTGCGAGTTCTCACGGACGACTTGTGGACCGTCAGCGGTCCCCGTCTCGGGTGCGGCAGCTTGATTCTGATTAATCAGGACGAAGACCAGTGCGACGACCAGCAACACCACGGCGAGAGACACGGTGACAAGTACCGCTTTCACGGAAGATTTCATAACACTCCAGACACACACAACGAACGGGGACGACCAGTGGAGCGCCATCGAAGAGATGGCGCCGCCGGAGTCAGGTCCGCGACAGAGAAAGCTGTGTGAGAGAAGGAGGCAATGCGAACAGGCGCCCCGTCATAGCTGCCAGTGATGGTGCGCGCGGCAAACGTTCGCGAATGTGAGAAGAGGGGACGTGACGGCGGAAGTTCCGCGTGACGATGAGCACCAAGAAGCAGCAGATGATACCCAAGAGGCACCCGGCAACGCCGATCACGATGTCGTTCGCGCTATCCCCGGCCAGGAGTTGTTCCGCGGTCGCGCCGACAACGCTTTCACCCGAACCCGCCGAAAAATGACCAGCAGAAGGCGTCCCTAGTGACGACGAGGATGTGGTGCTCAGATACGGAGTCGCATCTGTCGCATCACGATGGCCGCCCGGCCACGCTCCAACAACGAGAAGAAGCGCCAGCCCGAGGGCTGTAATGATCTTCGTTATCAGGAACTCGTCGGCTCGGCTAACGCATTTGTGAGCGCGACCGTGGACGACCATGACCTCAGGATGGTACCAGCCCGACCAATCAAGTCTTCTTGCGAGCCCCAGAGCCACGCACCCGCTCTACCGGCGAAGCGAGGAAGACTTGGGACGTCCGCTGAGCCAGCCCATCACCCATTCAACTGGGCCAGTTCCAACGAACCGCCACCACAACCAACCCACCACGATCATGCCCGGAACGATCACCAGCCAGCCCAAGTAGAAGTTCTCGGCAGGGCGGCCATACGCGTTACTCCAAAATGCGATGAGACTGCCGTGCAGCAAGTACAGAGACAACGCCACCTGACCGCAGGCGCACAAGGGAACAAAGACAGCACCCCAAAAACGTTCTGCGTGCTCCCGCCGCACCGTAGCCCCCAGCACAACGCAGACGTAGACGGCGAACACCAAGCCAATATCCCTCAGAGAGTCCAGGTAGTCCCCCGATAACACCGTGCCGAAGCGCTGCCCGAAACCCCAGGCAAGATACGCCAACAGCGCCACAGCCGCCATGATCCACAACAAGCGATCGCGTTTCAAGCCGTGACGGATCAACAGGGCACCGATGAGGAACACCGGCAACAGGTTGACCACCCGATACTGAGGGCCCAGGAACATCCAGGTCGTGACCTCACGCACGGGCGGCGGCGCGGTGTAGACCCAAATCCAGGTGCGTGCGACGCTCAGCAATGGCTGACTGGCCAGGACAAGGACCGCTGTCGCGGCAATCACGACCGAGCTGCGCAGGAGTAGAAGGGGCGCGCCGATGATGATCAGCAGCCCGAGATAGCTCAGGATGACCGCCAGCCAGGAGCCCCACGTGGCCATCCAAACACCCAGGACGATGAGGAACAGGCCACGCAGAGTCTGTTGCAGCAACGTCACCCCCACAGCGCCGCCGCGTCTCCACACAAGCTCCGCCGACATGCCCATGACAAGAGCGAAGAGCGGCGACGCGACACTACTGAAGTTCGCCGTGACGAATTGCACCGCCCACGGTGCGTTCGGCACGAAAGGAGCCGCGTGCGCGATGAGCATCGCGACAATCGCGAACCCGCGGAGCGCGTCCGGAACCAGAAGACGGCTCATGTCAGAGACGCGTCGAGCTCGCCTGTGCATTCTGGGCGGCAGCGTTCTTTCGGGCTCGAAGACCATGCCCTGAGGGCATTGGCTTGACCGCATAGGAAATAGGTCAGCGGAGACTGTATAGTTCAGCTTATGCTGACCATTGCTTCTCGTCTCGACGTCATGAACCGGCTCGGCCGCGCCATGGCTGATCCTACGCGTTCTCGGATTCTCATGACTCTGCTCGGTGGCCCGAGCTACCCCGCAGTCCTGTCCCGTGAGCTAGAGCTGACGCGCTCCAACGTGTCGAACCATCTCACCTGCCTGCGTGACTGCGGGATCGTTGTCGCCGAGCCTGAGGGCCGCCAAACCCGCTACGAGATCGCCGACCCGCATCTTGCGGCTGCGCTCGTCGCGCTCGTGGACGTGACACTGGCGGTCGATGAGCACGCGCCCTGCGTGGACTCAGCGTGCATGGTGGCTGGCTGCTGTGGGACGGGGGCTGACGCGTGAGCGAGGCGTGTGGCTGCGAGCACGAGCCTGCCGCGACGGCAGGCGAAGAGATCGAAGAGGCCGAGCGGCCCTGGTGGAGAGACCGCGGGGTCATGGTGCCGGTGTTCTCCGGCGTTGCGTTCCTGGCCGGTCTGATCTTCGAGTGGTCCGGGCTCGAGATCCCGGCACTGGTGCTGTTCTGGGTCGGACTGCTGCTGGGCGCATCGACGTTCACGCCCGGCGCGATCCGGAAACTGTTCAAGGGCAAGCTCGGCATCGGGCTGCTGATGACGATCAGCGCGATCGGTGCCGTCATCCTCGGGTACGTGGAGGAGGCTGCAGCTCTGGCGTTCTTGTACTCGATCGCGGAGGCGCTTGAGGACAAGGCGATGGACCGCGCCCGCGGCGGACTGAGGGCACTACTGAAGCTCGTGCCGGAAACAGCGACCGTGCTTCAGAGCGGTGTCTCCGCGCAGGTGCCGGCGAAAGAGTTGACGGTCGGCCAGGTCATGGTGGTCCGCCCGGGTGAGCGGATCGCGACTGATGGGGTCGTGCGTTCTGGTCGCTCCAGCCTGGATACCTCGGCGATCACCGGGGAGTCGATCCCGGTCGAAGTTGAGCCCGGGAATGCGGTGTCGGCCGGTGCGATCAACAGCGCCGGTGTCCTGGAAGTCGAGGCGACCGCTGCGGGCACCGATAACTCGCTCACGACGATCGTGGAGCTGGTAGAGAAAGCGCAGACCGAGAAGGGCGAGCGTGCCCGTCTGGCGGACAGGATCGCCCGCCCGCTCGTACCCGGAGTACTGATCCTCGCTGCGCTCGTCGCGATCATCGGGTCGCTGCTGGGCGACCCGGAGGTGTGGATCACTCGCGCACTCGTCGTGCTGGTCGCCGCTTCTCCGTGTGCGCTGGCAATCTCGGTTCCGCTGACGGTCGTCGCGGCGATCGGTGCGGCGAGCAAGTTCGGCGTGATCATCAAGTCCGGCGCCGTTTTCGAGCGCTTCGGCACGGTCCGCCACGTTGCCGTCGACAAGACCGGCACCCTCACCCGCAACGAACCGGCGGTCACCGCCGTGCTCACCACAGATGGCGTTACGGAGGCTCAGGCGCTGGCGTGGGCGGCCGCGTTGGAGCAGCACAGCACCCATCCTCTCGCCTCAGCGATCACTGCCGCAGCCCCGGGGACACCGGGAGCTGCAGATGTGACCGAGCAGGCCGGGCACGGCATCGACGGCACCGTCGACGGATCGAGAATCACCGTCGGCAGTCCCCGCTGGCTGAACGCCGGCGACCTCGCGGAGCGGGTCGGCGAGTTGGAAGAGCAGGGCATGACCGTCGTGATCGTCCACCGCGACGGGTCACCGGTCGCCGCGATCGGCGTTCGGGACGAGCTGCGCCCGGAAGTCCCCGAGGTCGTCCGGACACTCACCGGCCAGGGCGTCGGGGTGACGATGCTCACCGGCGACAACGCCCGGACCGCTCGTGCACTGGCGGCACAGGCAGGGATCAGCGACGTGCGCGCGGAGCTGCGCCCGGAGGACAAGGCGACCGCGATCGGGGAACTGTCGACGGCGGGACCGGTCGCGATGATCGGCGACGGCATTAACGATGCCCCGGCCCTCGCTGGCGCGGACATCGGTATCGCGATGGGCGCGACCGGCTCCGACGCAGCGATCGAATCCGCCGACGTGGCCTTCACCGGCCATGATCTGCGCCTCATCCCGCGGGCGTTCGACCACGCCCGGCGCGGTCGACGGATCATCAACCAGAACATCGTCCTGTCGCTGCTGATTATCACCGCACTGCTCCCGCTGGCACTGTTCGGGGTCCTGGGGCTGGCGGCTGTCGTCCTGGTCCATGAGGTTGCGGAGGTCATCGTGATCCTTAACGGCCTGCGTGCCGCCCGCACCCGCACGCCACGGTTGGGAAGCTGATGCTCGCGACCATCGGTTCAGCGATCGGCCTGTTCGCGGCAACTAACATCGACGACATTGTCGTGCTTACCGTGCTGTTCCTCGCTTCCAGTCGAGGGAAGCCCCGGCCGTGGCAGATCGTCGCGGGCCAGTATCTCGGGTTCATCACCCTCGTCGTGATCAGCGTGATCGCCGCTCTCGGTCTCACCATCGTTCCGGACGAATGGGTCGGTTTCCTGGGTCTGATCCCGCTCGGCATCGGCATCTGGACGCTCATTCGCGGCCTGCGCCGTAACGGCGATGACGATGATGACGACTCCAAGATCACCGCGGTCGGACTATGGGGTGTCGCGGGTATCACGATCGCCAACGGGGCCGACAACATCTCCCTCTACACGCCGATCTTCCGCACCAGCGCCCCCAGCGACGTCGCGATCATGATCGTCGTGTTCCTGGTCCTCGTCGCGGTCTGGTGCGCGGCCGGCCGGCTGATCGGCACCAACAAGGCTGTCACGGAGGGGCTGGAGCGCGTCGAGCACTGGCTCGTACCGGCCGTGTTCATCGGTCTGGGCCTGTTCATCCTGATCGAATCTGGGGTCATCGTCCGTCTGCTCGAGGTGCTCGCATGACCTTCTCCCAGGCAGAGGCTCATCCGCCCGCTGCGCGCAAGCTGTCGTCGACGCGGCGGCAGCTCACTGGTGGAGCGCTCTTGATCGCCGTGGTTGTCGTGCTGATTGATCAGGGAACGAAGGTGTGGGCCGAAGCGACCCTCACCGAGCGTGAGCGCATCCCGCTGATCGGTGACCTGCTGGGTTTGCAGCTCGCCTATAACCCCGGAGCGGCATTCTCGTTCGGGGAAGGCTTCACCTGGGTGTTCGCGCTGCTCGCTGTCGCCGCCACGGTCACAGCGATCGTGTTCGCGTTCCGAGTGCAACGCGTGGGATGGGCGATCGTCATCGGCGCGCTCGGCGGCGCTGCCGCCTCACACGCAGGAGACCGCCTTTTCCGCGACCCCGGATTCGCCCGGGGTCACGTCGTGGACTTCCTCGCCTACGGAAACTGGTTCATCGGCAACATCGCCGACATCGTGATCTTCGCCGCAGCGATCACCGGAGCAGTTTTCATGATCCGCGACGGGGATGAGAGCACCGAGTGAGATTCCGTTGCGCGGTGGTGGGACACCCATCAACTCGCCCTCTACCTCGGCGTGATCGCCGTCGGCAGCCGTTGAGTGAGTTCACGCCTAGGCAGGCGGGCGGTCGCGATGTAGGCGCAGAGCCACCCACCAGCCGCATCGTCGACAGATGAAAGCGCGATCGTCTCCGAGTGAGTGCAGCTTCTTGCGTGGCAAATGTCGCCCGCAGCACGTGCGTGCAACGTCCTCGTCAGTCGCCATGAGCGGAGAGCGCCTCTCGAATCTGTTCAACCGTTGGCATCCCGGCCAGCCCAGCAGGGGTGCTGTAAATACGGCAGGCGAGGTCATTGCTTCGCCCCGACCCCGGAAAGAGATCGTTGCCATCCAGGGTGATCGTGGGGGAGCCCGCGAACGAGACTGCGCCCGCGTCCTCCTCCGTCCGGATGAGTCGGTAGTGAACCTCCGATTCGTCGTGGCCTGTTTCTCGTAGCGCCTCAGAAACACGACGGCCAGCCTCAACCCAGCTGGGGCAACCAGCGATATAAAGCAGCTCAATCTCCACGACTCAATCATCCTCGACTTCGCTGTTGATGTCGTGCCCGGGCTACCACCGAAAACGATCGTTTCCGGCAGCCCCCTCCCAGGCCGCCGGCCGACCACACGACACGCCGGCCGTGCGCCGACCGAAACCCCCTGCCGGAACCTGCCGCGCCGAAACCGTCCGCTCGACGTTTTAGGCAGGACGGGTTGAGACGCGATTACCGACAAGTTTCGTGAGACAACGGGCGCTTTCGGCGCCGCATCAGCCACCCGTCTTTCCGGGGCTGCTCTGTCTCACCAGCCGACAACTTTCGTGAGATCGGACAATGTCCCTTCTCAAGAGGTGGCGGATTCTCACGTAGTTGGCGGAACGTCTCACGAAACGTGTCGGATGCTCACGAGAGGTGTCGGACCTGTGATTGGCGGCAGGGTCATCGACCCTGCCGTAAACGATCGTTTCCGGCGCGGTCCGGATGTCTGTCTCGAGCCGGCTGCCGCAAAGGTTCGCCGGAACGGGCTTTCGGCAGGGAGTTTCGGACAGCTCGGGACCCACTATCGGCTCGGGCTTCTGGTCTAATCAGGGGATGGTGGCAAAGTCGTTCAGGGCTGGTCCGAAGGCTCATCCGGGTGATCGGGTCGCAATGATATCGCCTGCATCCGCCGCTCCAGCGATCTCGCCCACCCTGCACGAGCAGGCGATGCGCCGGCTGACCGAGGCGACAGGACTGATCCCGGTCGAATACCCAACTACCCGGCAACTTGGCGCAAGTGCGGAGGCCCGTGCTGCCGACGTCACCGAAGCTTTCGCAGACCCGAGCATCCGCGCCGTGCTGGCCACGATCGGCGGAGACGATCAGGTGACCGTCATTCCGCATATCGACGCCCGGGTGCTCGCGGCGAATCCGAAGCCCTTCCTGGGCTACAGCGACAACACGAACCTGCATAATCTGCTCTGGAACCTCGGCGTGCCGAGCTTCTATGGCGGGTCTACCCAAGTGCACCTTGGGCCTGGTCCTCATCTCGATGACATCCACGTGCGGTCGCTGCGGGCTGCCCTGCTCGACGGCGGGACTCTCGAGCTCACCGAGCCAGGCGAGTCCGAGGACTTCGGGTGGCCGTGGGAAGACCCACGGTCTCTGTTGCACTTCGGTGCACGTGAGGCCACCGAGCCATGGACGTGGGTCGGACCAGAGAAGGCCGTGTCTGGTCGCAGCTGGGGCGGAGGCATCGAGGTCATCGACCAGATTGTTCTTGCCGGACGAATGCCGATGTCTCTGACTTCGACGGGGCGATTCTTCTGCTGGAGACCGGCGGGGAGGGGCCGTCTGCGACCGAGGTCAAGCGTTGGGTACGCGCCCTGGGCGAGCGTGGAGTCCTCAGCGTCGTTGCCGGTGTGCTTGTTGCCAGACCGCCGGTTAGCAAATTGCACTCACCCGTGCCCTCGACCCCGGAGCGAACCCGTCTGCGCGAGGCGCAACGGGACACCATCATCGAGCAAATCATCAGGTACAACCCCGACGCGGTGGTCTGCGTCGGGGTGCCGTTCGGGCACACCCGTCCGCAGTGGATCGTCCCACATGGCGGCACCATTGCGCTCGACGGAGCACGCCGCATGGTGACTGCGGACTACTGAGTAATCCAGCCGTAAACGCTCGTCACAATCGCTCATCGGCAGGGGTTTTCGGCGGGCGCAGTGCTCGGGGACATTCACCCCACGGTTACCCGGACAGCGTGGGACAATCTTGCGTGCTTTCTATTGCTCATGAGCCGGATGCTTACCCGTGCCCCTTCTGCGGACTTCAGCGCGGCAACTTCAATGAGCGAAACCGTCCTTCGGATGTCGTCGCCGTGACAGAGCGTGCGTTCGCGCGCATCGCGCCGAAGTGGTGGCCAGGCCACCCTGGTGCCGTTCTCGTGATTCCCCGCACGCACGTTGAGAACATCTACGCGCTGACGCCGGAGGACAGCCACGCAGTCTGGGACCTTACGCAGCGTGTTGCGGTGGGTATTCGCTCGGCATACGGATGCGAGGGCACGTCGATCCGGCAGCACAATGAGCCTGCAGGAGATCAGGACGTCTGGCACCTTCAGGTGCATGTGTTTCCACGCTATGACGACGACGACCTCTATCGGCGCCACGATCAGTCGATTTGGGTTGCACCGAACAGGCGAGCACCGTACGCCGTCGGGCTGCGCAGGGCGCTCGGCATGCCGTTTTCCTTCGAGGACTGAACCGCGTTCACCGACGAAGGTCGTGTGAGCTTGGAGGTCAGCTTCGCGACGCTCGGCTGACGCCCTTGCTCATCGATTCACTCGCTGAGGACGCGCCCCATCACCTGTCGGTTGTCGCCGTAGGTGGCAAGGCTCACCCATCCTCTCGACGAGTAGAGTCGCACAGCCGGGTCGTCCGGACTGCTCGACGTTGCGAGGAGCGCGCGACGATGGTCAAGGTTCGCGAGCAGAGCGTCGTGTAGCTGACCTCCGATGCCTCGGCCCCGCGCTTCGGGAGTCACCGCGAGCTCAACGAACTCAAAATGTCCGCCGACCCATCCGCTAACTTTCGAGCCAAGCTCGCGCGTGATGAAGTCAGACCAATACTGTCCGCGTTCCCCGGTGTAACCCCATGCGAACCCGATCAGCCGCCCGTCATCATGGGCAACAGCGAGGCGGTATCCGGAACGCGAGCGATGACGGTCCCACGGCGACACCGCCCACTCGTCTGGATCGTTTACCGGCCCGAACGCCGCGGTCCAGACGCCAAGAACCTCATCGCGGTGCGCCGACGCGTCTGTGTCGGACACGGTTTCAATCGTGATCACGCCTTCATCGTCGCAGGAGAAGGCAGCATGCCGGAAACGATCGTTTCCGGCGCGAGCGCGACGGCAAGCCCTGGGAGGCCGCCAAAAACGGTCCCCACAACGGACTATCGGCAGCCGCTTTCGGCTGAGGTTCGACTGCTCGCACGCCCGACACGAGGTCATCGGTCGACACCCTCGGCGGCGCTTCGAAGCTAGTTGAGACGGTTCGGGCGGTTTCGGCATGTTCTATATGAGGAACCTTGATGGGAGGACCCGATGAAGCAGTTGCGATGGGATCTGGCGTCCGCCGACCCCGCTTCTGACCCAGAAGATCCGAGGCTTCATCAGCTCGTGCGAGAGATGGCTGCCCGTGTGCAAGAAGCTGCGACGGTGGAACCAGCGGCACACGCGCCGTGGTGGAAGCGTCGGCGCAACACGATTCCTCTCTTGATTGGGGGAGCCGTGGCGTTGACCGGGGCGGCAGTGGTGATCCCGCTCAACTCGTGGGTGGACTATCAGCAGGTGCAGCTCGACGCGGAGATTCCGATTGTGTACGTGATGGACACCGGTGTCGAGGTGGGTTGCCGATACGGCATCTACTTCGGCCGTCCTGCCGCACGAAGCGAGGCAGACGAAAAACTCGCTGAATTCGTCCGGAACCACGACTGGACGGGAATCGGGCAGCGCATATACGACAGGGCGATCGATAATCCGTTCACCCCAGGTCCGGGTGATGATTGGAAAAATGACAGCCAGGAGCTACGTGATCAGGCGTCGTTCATCCATGCGACCGACTTGATACTGGAGGAGATCCCGAAAGAGCTGCAGCAGACCATGAAAGTGTCCAGCGCCACGATGGATTGCAAGGGGCAGTTGCGTTGATCAGTCAGCGCTCATCGCCGCCAGAACTTCGCGACTGGCTAGAGATCGTGATCGAAGAGAATGTTGACGACCTCCTTCGGTATCTTCAGCGTCGTGTGGACAACCGCGAAGATGCCGCCGATCTGCTCGCGCACGTACTCTTCGCACTCTGGAAGAGCGTCGGCCGACTCCCTACGACCGACGAGGGAGCGCGACGTTGGTGTTACGGCATCGCACGCAACGTGCTCCGCGAGCACTACAGGCATGCCTCGAAGCAACTCGGGCTTGCCGACACGCTGCGTGAGCAACTTCGCGGGCAAGGGGTGAACGACAATGCGGCCGATACAGTCGCAGAATCAAACGCGAGGGCACAGCGAGTGCGCCAAGCAGTGATGTCACTTGATGAGCGATCGAGGGAGCTTGTGATGCTGGTGCATTGGGATGGGTTCAGCATTGCTGAGGCTTCCCGCCTTCTTTCGATCAATGAGTCCACGGCACGCACAAGGCATGGGAGAGCCCTGCAGCGTCTTCAACGCCGCCTTGAAGACCGGAACGACGAATCGAGCATCGGCCGCCGCTCGTCCCGATTTCGCAGGAGACCGCTCGCCGCAGATGCGAGCAACTAAGAGACGAAGGGATTGAGCGAAGCATGCAGACGCTACCCAATACCTCGTGGGGCCTGATCGCAGGCTCCTTGATCGTCCTGGCACTTGTGATCAGCGCGGCTGCTGGTCTTGGCGCGTCCTCCCGAGTTCTCGGTTTGCATGTGCCGTATATCTCGCACAGTGCCGGTACGTGGATCGGCGGTCACCGTGCCGCGCTCTGGATCGTTGTTCCTTGTAACGTTGCCGCGCTCGTTCTCGCGCGAAGCGACCCACTCCTCGTGGCCGGCTGGCTCGCCTGGGGTTGCGGCATCGTGGGCGGCGGGCTTGCGGCGATGTTCCGAGCCCGCCGCTTGATGAACGACGCGCAGTGAGCTGCGCACCAATGCGCGCGAGGAACAAGGGCGACCTGCGCCCACCGGAAACGATCGTTTCCGGCATCCGCGTCGAGGCCGCTGGTTGACTGCGTGACACGCCGGTCGCGCACCCGCCGAAACTCCCTGCCGGAATCTGATGCGCCGAAACCGTCCGCTCGACGTTCTGGGCAGGACGGGATGAAACGCGATTACCGACAACTTTCGTGAGACAACCAGGCCCCTCGGCAGCGCGCCCCGCACCATGAACGCTCGTCATAGTCGTCAAACTGCAGGGGCTTCCGGCTGATCGCGGGGGCGGGTGAGCATGTACCCCGGTTCCGCCGCCGACGTCGAGCACACGGCTGTGCGGATCGAGTCGCGTGGAGACCAGCTATTGCACGCGAAGGAACTCCAACTGGCCAATCGCAGAGCGGGTGACGAGGCGATCTGCCTCAGAGAATTGCTTCGCGTAGTAGTCGGCGGTCTGTACTGGGAACGGCAGGGGACTCTCCGAGATCTAGGTCCACGCGAGTTCGCGCGGGGCGAGGTGACAGTCGATGAGAACGGCATCCCCGTGACCTACACCGTTCAGCCCGGAGACATCGAGGCGGTGGTCGCTGAACGACTCTGCGCGTACCCAACTCTTGCCTCGTTGAACCACAGGCGCGACATTCACCCCGGCCAGGTGCTCTGGCTCACGCCCGACCCCGACCTCCCTTGGGTGCCGTACTACAACCCTTGGGATGCGCCCGCTGGATTCAGGCAGATTCCGTACCAGCAGGCGATCGAGTCCGCGGGCACGGCCGTTGACGCCGGTGATGTGGACACTGTGAGGAAGGTCTGGAACGGCACTCTGAAGGCTATGTTCACCAGCCAGGAAACCGTCGCCGCCGTCCAGAAGGTCGTCGACTCCGGCGACCTCAACGCCCTCCGCCAACTCTTCTCCTGACGGGGGCTATGTCGGAGTCGGCTCCGTGAGCCGGCTACTAAGCTCACAGCGTGGACTCGGCTACGCCCTTCGACCAAGCCGCGTGGGTCGCGAACCAGAGAGCGGCCAAGCGGCGACGGGTGATGTGGGCCGGGCTCATCATCGCGGCAGCGCTGCTGGCATTGTTCTACGGCGGACGCGTCGCGTGGCTGACCGTGATGGCGACGGAAGGCGACGTGCCACCGGCGTCTTCGTTTCCGCTGCCGGAGGGGGCGGAGATCCTCGGCGACAGCATCGGCTGTGGAAGCGGCGGATGCTCGGTGACCTTCGCCGTGCGACCTCCCGCGGGACAGTCCCCGCAGGCTCTCGCAGAAGAGATGGGCGCGACCCCGCAGATGTCGATACCCGGCACTTTCTGGGATCCTCGCACCGTCTGGGTGTCAGCGCGACCGGCGGGCAGCGTCCTGAACCTCATCGTCGACTACTGGTCCACGGAGTGGATTCCGTAGAATTCCACGCTCACGACGCTCCCGCGAGACCGGACGAGATCCAGAAGCCGTCGAATCCGGGGCCGAGGTCTTCGATCTCATCTCGATACCGAGGTGCCACGTGGGTGCAACATTGAAGTTGCAGTTCAGTTCGCCAAGAACCGTTCGATCGCTGCGATCGTCGTGGCGTTGTCGCGGTGGAGAACCGCGCGGATCCCGCAACTCTCTGCTCCCCGCGCCGGGGCGTCGTTGTCATCGATGAAGAGGACGTCCTCCGCACGCGCTCCCATCCGTCCGAGGGCGGTGAGGTACGCTCCGGCGTCCGGCTTCGCCACCCCCTGCTCGTGGCTGTAACAGATCGGATCGAAGATGGACGAGAGCTGGAAACGTCGTTCTTCTTCCTCGCGCGCTCCATCGCCGGAGTTGGAGAGGATGGCGAGGCCGGCGCGTCCGCGCAGCGAGCGCGCATGCTCGAGGAGCTCGACATTCGCCTCGCCGCAGTATGCGTCCCACAACTGGGCTCGCATGGCCGCGACTTCCGCGTCATCGAGCGCCAGCGCGGCGGCGAACTTCTGCCAGAACTCGCCTTCGACGCCCGCCTGCAGCGTCGTGTCCGGGAGGTCGGCGGCATCGAGACGAGCGCGCAGCGCTTCGACCGTTAGCCCGAGGCGGACGCTCCAACTCTTCTCCAACATCTGCGGCCAACGGTCATCGTCGACGAGCTCGAGGACGCCGCCGATGTCGTAGAGGATCCACTTCATCCCGGCACCCTATCCTGGGCGCTTTCCTCGTCCACCGCAGGTGTGTGGGATATCGAATCTCCGCCTGACCGGCACAAAGCAATGCGATATATTGCACAGCGGGTAGAACGTCAGGTTCTACGTTCTTTCTCTCTCGCTGGAGGACATGTGGCACTGTCGGGTGGACCGCTCGAGCGCAAGTCCATGAGCGACGAGGCCTACGCCCGCGTGCAGGACGCGATCATCTCGGGTGAACTGCCCCCGGGCGAACGTCTGCGCGACTATGACCTCGCCGAGCGCCTGGGCACGTCGAAGACTCCGATCCGCCACGCGCTCGACCGTCTGGCCGATCACGGCCTCGTCGAGATGCAGCGCAACCGCTACACGCGGGTGGCCCCGATCGATCTCGAAGGAGTCCGCGACGCCGTCGACCTCTTCGGTGACATCTGGATCGGTTCCCTCCGTCATGCGAAGGCGGTGATCGAGGCCGATGACCTCGCGCACCTGACCGCGCTCGCGGACGAGGTGGTCGCGGCCGCCCACGTGCGCGACGTGGCCGGCTTCGGTATCGCGCTCCGCTCCCTCGCGACCGGGTTCGCTCGCATCGAAGGCAACGCTGCGCGCGCAGTTGCCATCGAGCGTCTCGACCCCCAGATCCGCCGATTCGCTCAGCACGCTCGTGATGCCTTCGACGCGGAGGCCGTCTCGGCGTGCGTCAAAGCACTTCGCGTGGCGCTGATCGAGCGTGACGTGGTGGAGACCAGAAGCGTGCTCGTGACTCTCTTCGACGATGTGCTCAGCGGCATGATCGACCGCGCGGAAGAACGGGGTCTCGTCCGCTCCGACCCGGAGTAGCCTCACCCCGCCGCATTCCCGGCCAATCCACAGGAACCCCAAAGGGTGTCCTCGTACTCTGGGATCTCCCAAGGGGAGTACTCCGACACGGTGGGATCGTCATTACGGATGCACGTCGCATCCCGGGCCACCGGTTCCTGTTTCACGGAATGGAGAAGACTTTGGCGGTACGGTCGTACCCCGAGTCTGGAGCCCTCATTTGGATATCACCCCGCTGATCTGGATCATCACGATCGCGATCACGATCGCTTTCTTCGTGTACGAGTTCTTCTCCCACGTTCGCACCCCGCACGAGCCGACGATCGCGGAGTCGGCGCGCTGGTCGATCTTCTACATCAGCCTCGCGCTGCTGTTCGGCGTCGGGATCGGCGTCTTCTCCGGCTGGACGTTCGGCGGCGAGTACTTCGCCGGCTACCTCACCGAGAAGGCGCTGTCGATCGACAACCTCTTCGTCTTCCTGATCGTGATGACCGGCTTCGCCGTGCCGAAGAAGTACCAGCAGAAGGTGCTGATGATCGGCATCGTGATCGCGCTGATCCTGCGAGGGATCTTCATCGCCATCGGCGCGACGCTCATCGAGAACTTCTCGTGGATCTTCTACCTGTTCGGCGCCCTGCTCCTCGTGCTCGCGTATCGCCAGGCGTTCAGCAACCATGAGAGCAACCCCGCGAACGGACGGTTCATGACGTTCGTCCGCCGTCATCTGCCCGTCAGCGACGAGTACAACGGCGACCGGCTCACGGTCGTGAAGAACGGCAAGCGCTTCGTCACGCCGATGCTGCTCACGATCATCGCCATCGGGTTCATCGACCTCGTGTTCGCCGTCGACTCGATCCCCGCGATCTACGGTCTCACCGACCAGGCCTACATCGTCTTCACGGCGAATGCCTTCGCGCTCATGGGTCTGCGCCAGCTGTACTTCCTCATCGGAGGACTGCTGGAGCGTCTCGTGTACCTGGCTCAGGGCCTCGCCGTCATCCTCGGATTCATCGGCGTCAAGCTCGTCCTGCACGCGCTGCACGTCAACGAGCTGCCGTTCATCAACGGCGGCCAGGGCGTCGAGTGGGCGCCGGAGATCCCGATCTGGTTCTCCCTGCTGTTCATCGGCGCGACCATCGCGGTGGCCACCGCCGCGAGCCTCCTCAAGACCCGTCGCGCGCCCGGCGAGGTCACCTCTTCCACCGACACCACCCCTACTCACAAGGAGCACTCTTGAGCGCGCAGCGCTGTTCTGACTCTTCGGACTCTGACAGTACGAGCGCCCGGTTCATCCCGGGCGCTCATCCCACCACAGACGAGGTGGCCCGCTGATGGGCGACCTGCTCTGGAACATCGCCCTCGTCTTCGCGTTCGTGCTGATCGGCGGTGTCTTCGCTGCGACGGAGATGGCCCTGGTCACGCTCCGCGAGAGCCAGATCAACGCGATCGGGCAACGGGGCCGCCGTGGGGCGAAGGTCGCGGCACTCGCCCGCAACCCCAACACCTTCCTCTCGGCTGTGCAGATCGGCGTGACGGTCGCGGGCTTCGCCTCGGCCGCGTACGGCGCCACATCGATCGCACCGTCCTTGGCGCCGTTGCTGGAGTCATGGGGCCTCGCCCCCGCACTCGCCCTCACGATCGCGACCGTCATCCTCACCCTCGTGATCGCCTACCTGTCGCTCGTGCTCGGAGAACTCGTGCCCAAGCGGCTCGCGATCCAGCGCAACGCCCAGTTCGCATACGCCGTGGCCCCCGCTCTCAACGGGTTCGCGGTGATCATGCGTCCGGTGATCTGGCTGCTCTCCGTGTCGACCGACGCGCTCGTGCGACTGCTCGGCGGTGACCCCCGGAAGATGGGCGACGAGATGACCGACGAGGAGGTGCGCGACATCGTCGCGAGCCACCAGGGTCTGCCCGAAGACGAACGCCGCATCCTCGACGATGTGCTGTCCTTGCGGGGACGCCAGGTCAGCGAGGTCATGCGACCGCGGCCGGAGGTCGTGGCCCTCGACGAAGATGCCAACGTCGGTGATGTGCTGGCCCAGGTGCGGGACCTCCCGTATTCGCGCTACCCCGTCTCGAACACGTCCATCGACGACATCGCGGGGTTCGTCCACGTACGGGACCTGTTCGAGGCGTCGTCCGACGACCCAGCGCGTCCGCTCCGTGCGCTCGTCCGCGACATCCCGTACATCCCCTCCAGCGCGCGCGTCCTGCCCACGCTGACGCGGATGCGGGCCGAAGGGCACCACATCGCGGTCGTCGTCGACGAGTACGGCGGCACGGACGGTCTCGTCACGTTGGAGGACCTCGTCGAGGAGGTCGTCGGCGAGATCTTCGACGAGTACGACGCCGAGGAGTACTTCTCCGCGGAAGAGGGACTCGACGGGCGGCTCAACCTGCAGGACTTCGAGGAGGCGACCGGGCTGGCGATGCCGCGGGGCTCGTCCGACACGATCGCAGGTTTCGTGACCGAGCAGTTGGGTCGCCTCGCGGTCGTCGGCGACACGGTCGAGGTGCCCGGTGCCTCGATTCAGGTCATGGCCCTGGATCGTCGTCGCATCTCCCGTGTGCGGGTCACACCGCAGGAGAGCCCGGAGCCCGTCGAGGACTGATGCCGACGGGTGAGCCTTCTCGTCAGGGGCGCACGCCGGTGAGCCGCTCGGCGGCCGCCCACACCGCGGCTCCGGTCGTGGGGGAGCGGACCTCGTCCGAGGCTGTCACTCGTCGTGGTGCCCCACGGAACTCGAGCAGTCCACCCGGTCCCCAGTAGTCGCCGTTCACCACCTCCGCGGAGGTCGCCGCGTGCACGATGGGCAGCGCTCCGCCGTCCTTGCCCTGCACGAGCATCCGAGTGGGCGCCGTCAGGGCGCGGAGGAAACCGGAGACGTGGGCGAGGCCGGGGCGCGGGGGAGTGAGCGGGTCGACGGCATAGCCCGGGTGCGCGACGACCGCCGACCGCGAAGAGTCCGACCAACGCCGTGCGAGCTCGAAAGCGAAGGCCATCAACAGGGCCTTCGAGCGTCCGTACTGGCGGAGCGAGGAACCGCTCCACGGGGCGTCGAGGGTCGCGGGGTCGAGCCGCGCGAAACGGTGTGCGATCGAGCCCACCGCGACCACGCGGGCATCCGGTGTGAAGAGCGGTTCGAGCTGCGCCACGAGGGCGAAGTGGCCGAGGAAGTTGGTGCCCACCATGAGGTCGAAGCCGTCGCTCGTACGCGCCGCAGGGTCGGCCGCCTTCACCCCCGCGTTGCAGATCACCACATCGATCCGCTCGCCCACCTCCGCAGCGGCGTGAGTGATGCTGTCGAGCGAGCCGAGGTCGAGCGCCAGCACGTGCAGCTCGGCATCCGGCACGCGGCTCCGGATCGCCGAGGCCGCCGTCTGCGCGCGCTCCGATGAGCGGCAGCCCAACAACACGCGGGCTCCGCGAGCGGCCAGCTGCTCGGCGCACCAGTAGCCGATGCCCGCGTTCGCCCCGGTGACCAGCACCGTGCGTCCGCGCAGGTCTCCGGCAGGCGTGAGAGGAGCGGCATCCATCTCCCTAACTTAGGCGCTGTGCGCGCCGACGGTCAGTGGCCGTGGTCGTGGTCGTCCTCGTTCTCGAGGAGCATTCCGATCGAGGTGGCGCAGGCGTCGCCCTTCCAGGCCTCGATGCCCTCGCGCACGGCGAAGGCGGCGATCACGAGTCCGGCGACGGCATCGGCCCACCACCACCCCAGCAGCGAGTTGACGACCAAGCCGATCAGCACGGCGGCGGAGAGGTACGTGCAGATGAGAGTCTGCTTCGAGTCCGCGACCGCCGTCGCCGATCCGAGCTCCCGGCCCGCGCGACGTTCGGCGAACGACAGGAACGGCATGACCGCGACGCTGACCGCCGTGAGGATGATGCCGATCGTGCTGTGCTCCGGACGCTCGGCCGTGACCAGTGCGGTCACGGAGGTCGCGGTGACATAGGCGGCGAGGGCGAAGAACGCCACGGCGATCACGCGCAAGGTGGGTTTCTCCCAGCGCTCCGGATCGCGGCGGGTGAACTGCCAGGCGACGGCGGCCGCGGACAGCACCTCGATCGTCGAGTCCAGCCCGAAGCCGATGAGAGCCGCGGACGATGCGACCGTCCCCGCCGTGATCGCGATGATCGCCTCGACCACGTTGTAGCCGATCGTGACGCCGACGAGGAGGCGGATGCGACGATGCAGGGTCTCCCGACGCGCGTCGGTGAGCGTCGACGACATCAGCAGGTGCATCCTTCACCCGAACAGCAGTCCGGTTCGACGATGAGGGTGACCCGCAGGAGCATGTCGAGGGCCGGTGCGAGGTGACGGTCGGCGAGACGATAGCTGCTGCGACGGCCATCGGGCACGCTCTCGACGAGCCCACAGCCGCGGAGACAGGCGAGGTGGTTCGACAGGGCCTGGCGGGAGACGCCGAGGGCTTCGGCCAGATCAGCGGGGTAGCCGGGGGCTTCGCGCAGAGCGAGGAGCACGCCGGCGCGGGTCGGGTCGGAGAGTGCGTGTCCCAGGCGAGCGACGGCGGATGTGTGGGTCAGCGATGCGAGAGCGGTCGTCACGCACTCGATCATACAGAAAACCGTGAATTCATGTACTCATGTATTAAACGAGAGGGGGCGCGACGACGTCTCGCGCCCCCGGACGATCAGCGGATCGCGTACACCGCGCTGCCGATGATCACGGCGACGACGGTCGTCCAGCCGATGATGGCGATGGCCTGCCAGAAGAGGATGCGCGCCTTCCCGATGCCGGAGGCGGCGAGCATCGTCGCGGTGAACTGCGTCGGCAGCAGGAGCGGGCCGAGCAGGCTGACGCCGGGTACGCCGTAGCGTTCGAAGGCGCGCTGGAACTTCTCCTTCCGGGCGGAACCGCGCCCGGAGTCGACGGCTTCCGCTGCCGGTGCCGTTTCCGTCGTGCCGCCGCCGGCGAGGACAGCGTTCCTGGCACGCGAGCGGTTCACGACCGCCTGACGCGCACCGGAGCTCGCCAGCACCAGCACCGCGACGCACAGGAAGTTGCCGACCATCGCGGCGATCGCCGCGACCACCGGAGGGATGCCGCCGAGGATCCCGATGCTCACCGCGCCCTCGCCCTCGATGAACGGGATCGCGCCGGCGAGGGCGACGATGAGCGGCTGCACGAGCTCGGGGACCTGGGCGACCAGGTTCTGGAAGGTCTCGATGAGGTTCATAGGGTGCTCCCTGCTGTCGGTGCGAGCGGCGTCTCCGCTGCGATGACTCCAGTCCAGCCGAGGAGCAGCCGTGGCGGCAGTGTCGGCTCGTCACCTGTTCCCCTGCGGTTCGCACGGTGATCCCGTGACATGTGTCACGCCTCTATCGTGGGAGCGTGAGTTCCGTCCCGCCCCTCCCGTCGCCGATCCGACGCCCGGCTCGCGCCAGCTCGCCCGGGGCATCACCGCCACCTGGTGGTACACCGCGAGCGCCGTGGTGTTCTTCGAGCTGATGCTGGTCGTCGCGTGGACCGGCATCACCGCCGCCGTCGATCTGCGCGGCGGCGCGATCCTCGTCGTCGCGATCGGTGGCGTGCTCTGGTGTGCGTCGACCATGCTGCTGCTCGCCGATTACCGCAGCCGTATCGACGCGGGTCCCGGCATCGCCTGGGGGCGCCTGGCCGTGCCCTTCCTGGTTGCGGTCGCATACGGATTGGTGGCGGGGTCGGCGGTCGGGAGCTGGGCGCTCGCTGCCATGCCGGTCGCGCAGTTCTTCGTGCTCCTGCGATGGCCGCGCGGAATCCGAATGCGCGTGGCCGCGACGGCGACCCTGCTGCTCGTGGCCCTGACGGTGGTCGACTCGACCGCGAGAGGCCTCGACACGGGCCTCCCGTTCTGGCTGCCCGCTGTGTATGCCGTCCTGCTGCCGGCGATGACCGTGAGCTCGCTCTGGTGGTGGGATGTCCTGGTCACGCTCGACCGGGCCCGCGCTTCCGAGGCCAAGCTCGCCGCGACGCAGGAGCGCCTGCGGGTGGCGACCGACGTGCACGACCTGCAGGGGCATCATCTCCAGGTCATCGCGTTGCAGCTGGAACTCGCGGAGCGGCTCCTGCCGACCGATGCGGAGGCCGGGATGGAACAGCTCCGGGCCGCGCGACTCAGTGTCGACGAGGCGCGGCAGGGGACCAGAGACCTCGCGACCCGCTTCCGGTCCGTTCCGCTCGGCGATGAGCTCGCCAACGCGCGGGATCTCCTGACCGCAGCGGGTCTCACCGTGGAGGCCGTGATCGATCCGGATGCCGATGCCGCACCGGGGACTGCGCTGGGGCCGGTGATCCGGGAGACCACGACGAATGTGCTGCGCCACGGGGGTGGCCGTCGCGCGCGGCTGCAGCTGGCACGGATCGGTGATTCCTGGCGATACGAGATCGCGAACGACAGGATGCCCGGCGCGCCGCTCGATCACGACGGATCCGGCCTCGAGGGGGTTCGGCGACGGATCGAGGAGGCGCACGGTTCTCTGGAGGTGCGGCGCGATGCCGACGAGTTCGCGGTCGTCGTGACCGTTCCGTCGCAGTCGGAGGAGGGGCGTTGATCCGCGTGCTGCTCGCCGACGACGAGGCGATGATCCGCTCTGCGCTCGCCGCACTGCTGCGACTCGAAGCCGACATCGACGTCGTCGCGGAGTGCGCCGACGGCGAGCAGGCCGTCGCCGAGGCGCTGCGCCTGCACCCCGACGTGTGTCTGCTGGACCTGGAGATGCCCGGACTGGACGGGGTGCAGGTCGCCGAGAAACTGCACCGGGCGATCGCAACGCGCTGCGTGGTGGTCACCCGTCATGCGCGTCCGGGGGTGCTGCGGCGAGCCCTGGCCTCCGGCGTCTCCGGTTTCCTGCCCAAGTCCCGGGGTGCGGACGAGGTCGCCGCCGTCATCCGCCGTGTCGCGGCAGGAGCCCGCTATGTCGATCCGGAGATCGCGGCGGACGCTCTGAGCGATGAGCGCTCGCCCCTCACCGATCGCGAGCTCGATGTGCTGCGCGCGGGGCGGCGCGGGGAGACGACCGGTCAGATCGCGCGGGCTCTCGCTCTCGCGCCCGGCACCGTGCGCAACCACATCTCCGTCATCCTCGGCAAACTCGCCGTCGACACCCGCCAGCAGGCTGTGCTCACCGCCGAGGAACGCGGCTGGATCTGAGCGCCGATATGCTGGCACGCATGGGAACAATATGCGCCGCGCCCGTGATGGGGCGCACCCTCGTGTTCCGCGACCGCCGCGCCTGACGGCGCGCTCGCTCACCGCACGCATCTGCGCGCCGTCCACCGAGATGTCATCGCACCTCGGGACGGGCAGAACTCACTGACGCCTCTTCGCGTCCTCCCTCCTTCCGAGGTGCTCCGATTCGTCTTCTGGAGCGCACTCATGCCTCGTTCACCCCATGGCGGCCGTCACGAACTCGGCCAGAACTTCCTCACCCACCGTCCGACCCTCGCCCGGATCACGGCTCTCGTCGACCGCACGTCCGGACCGATCCTCGAATTGGGGTGCGGCGATGGCGCCCTCACGCGCCGACTCGCGGGGCTCGGCCGACCGCTCACGGCTATCGACATCGACGAGCACCGGGTGCGGCGGTTGCGCGCGGCCCTGCCCGGGGTCCGCATCGAGTTCGGGGACGCGACCCGTCATCCCCTTGCTGCCGCCGTGGTCGTCGGCAACATCCCGTTCCACGTGACCACCCCCATCCTCCGGCGTCTTCTGTCGCGGAAGGAGTGGAGGGAGGCCGTGCTGCTGACTCAGTGGGAGGTGGCGCGCAAGCGTGCGGGCGTCGGTGGCGGCACCATGATGACCGCGCAGTCGGCTCCGTGGTTCGCCTTCTCCCTCGAGGGGAGGGTCCCGGCCTGGGGCTTCTCCCCGCAACCGAGCGTCGACGGGGGCGTGCTCACGATCACGCGACGGGCCTCACCGCTCGTTCCGGTGTCCGACCGACGGGGGTACGAGGCGTTCGTCCGTGCGATGTTCACGGGGAGAGGGGCCACGCTTCCCGCGGTGCTGGCGGCGGCGACTCGCGCTCCGATGTCGCGCGCGCGGCGCGCCGTGGTGGCAGCCGACGCGACCAGCTGTCGATGGCCGCGGGATCTGCGTCCGGAGCACTGGGCGGCGCTCTGGCGTGAGGTCTCCCGCGGATGAGGCACGGGATCGTGACTCCGCTGTCGGACGGCGGAGGTACTCTCGACGCATGTCCGCCTTCGGCACGCTCGCGACCCCGGTCGGCGTCATCGGGGTCGTGAGCGACGGTGCGGCCGTCACCCGGGTCACGTGGCGAACCACTCCGCCCGGCGGCGGTGTGGTCGTGCCCGACACCGGGTCCGATCCCCTGCTGGTCGAGGCGCTCGCACAGTTGGCGGCCTACTTCGACGGCACACTGCGTCGCTTCGATCTGCCGGTCGATCTCGGCCCGCAGACCGAGGCCACGCGTGCTGTCCTCACCGCACTCCATGAGACCGTGGCGCACGGAGAGACGATCACGTACGGCGGTCTCGCCGCGCGCAGTGGCACCGACGTGCCGGCCCGGGGGATCGGCTCGATCATGGGCGCGAACCCGGTTCCGCTGATCGTGCCGTGTCACCGCGTCGTCGCCGGCGATGGGCTGGGCGGCTATTCCGGCGGAGAAGAGGGGCACGGCCTCGAGACGAAGCGCTGGCTGCTGGAGCATGAGGGGGCGCTCCCGAGCTCCCTGTTCTGACGGCGAGGGGTGGCGTCCGTCATCCCGTCACTCGGACCGGGAACACCCTGCGAGAATGGACGTGCCGAGTCCCGAGCCGAGGAGCCAACGTGCAGTTCATCTCCACCCGCGGCGGCATGCAGCCGCAGACGTTCAGCGAGACGCTGTTGGAGGGCCTCGCGCCCGATGGCGGGCTGGCGGTGCCGGAGACCATGCCGGTCGTCGACGGTGAGACGCTCGAGCGCTGGCGGGCACTGACCTATCCACAGCTCGCGACAGAGGTGCTCGGACTGTTCGCGACCGACATCCCTCGCGCAGACCTGGCCCGGATGACCGCCGCCGCGTACGCCGACTTCCCTGACGGCGTCGTGCCGCTGCGGGCGATCGATGACGAACTCACCCTCGTCGGGCTCTCCGAGGGGCCGACGCTCGCGTTCAAGGACATGGCCATGCAGTTCCTCGGCCAGGTGCTCGAGTACACGCTGGAGCGCAAGGGATCGGTGCTCAACATCCTCGGCGCGACCTCGGGCGACACCGGGTCGGCGGCCGAGCACGCGCTGCGGGGCAAGGAGCGCGTCGCGGTGTTCATGCTGTCACCGCAAGGGCGCATGAGCGCGTTCCAGCGCGCGCAGATGTTCTCCCTCGACGACGCGAACGTGCACAACATCGCCGTCGAGGGTGTCTTCGACGACTGTCAGAACCTCGTCAAGAAGCTCGCCGGCGACCTCGACTTCAAGCGTGCCCACCACCTCGGTGCCGTGAACTCCATCAACCTGGCACGCATCACTGCGCAGACGGTCTACTACTTCTGGGCGTGGCTGCGGGCGACCGATGCAGGCGGCTGGACCGAGCTGTCGTTCACCGTTCCGTCGGGCAACTTCGGCAACATCCTCTCCGGGTTCTTCGCGAAGCAGATGGGCTTGCCGATCCGTCGCCTGGTGCTCGCCGCGAATGAGAACAACGTGCTGGACGAGTTCTTCCGCACGGGTGTCTACCGCCCGCGCAGCGCCGCCCAGACGCTCGCGACCTCCAGTCCGTCGATGGACATCTCGAAGGCGTCGAACCTGGAGCGTTTCATCTTCGAGCTGGTCGGCCGTGACGCGGAGCGCGTCGTCGGTGCCTGGCGTGAGCTCGACGAGAGCGGCTTCTTCGACTTCTCCGCGGAGCAGGAGCGCTTCGTCGAGGAGTTCGGGATCGTCAGCGGCACCTCGACGCACGAGGACCGGTTGGCGACGATCCGCTCGGTGTACGAGACGACGGGAGAGGTCATCGACCCGCACACGGCCGACGGTGTCAAGGTCGCGCGAGAGCACGTCGAGCCCGGTGTTCCCATGCTCGTGCTCGAGACGGCGAAGCCCGAGAAGTTCGCTGAGACGATCCACGAGGCGCTCGGAGTGGAGCTCGGCTACGCACCCGAGCTGCAGGAGATGCTGGACGCACCGCAGCACGTGACCGAGATGCCCGACGACGAGCACGCACTCCGTGAGTTCATCGCCGCGAACGCTGTGAGCTGAGCGCACCCGCACATCCGCACATCCGCGCCTCCCGCGTCCCCGCATCCCCTCCGCCTCCACCCGTCGACACCCCCGCCCGTCGACGTCTCCATCACCAGTCGGTGCCCCCTCTGTCCGTCCCCGCCCCCGCCCGTCGACGTCCCCATCACCAGTCGGTACCCCCTCTGTCCGTCGGCACCCCCTCCGCCCGTCGATACCCCCTCTGCGTGCCGCGAACCGGAGGGGGCGTCGACGCGGGGAAGGGGCGCCGACGTGGGGCGAGCGTCTGGACGCGGGGAGGGGGTGGGACGAGACGGACAGAGGTGACAGGAGGCAGACGATCGGGGTGGTGTGCGATCTGCACATCCGTGCGGGATGTTCGTGCGATCTGCACATGTGGGCCGGGCGCAGGGCATCGCTACTGTGGCGCACAACCCGTTCCCTCTCCCGAAGGATCCTCATGGCACGCACGGCGCACCCCGACGACTTCGCGCTCTCCCGAGTGACTCCTGAGGCCCGCAAACCCTGGTTCGGAATCGCTGTGCAGCGATTCGGTCAGGTCTCGGCCCTCTCGCAGTTCCTCCTCGGCGCGACCCTCGGCTACAGCATGACTTTCGGCGAGGCCGTCCTCGCCTTCCTCTTCGGCTCGATCATCCTCGAGGTGATCATGTGCGTGGTCGGCTTCATCGGCCAGCGCGAGGGCCTCAACACCGCACTGCTCGCCCGGTGGACCGGCTTCGGGGAGATCGGTGCCTCGCTGGTCGGGCTCGCGATCGGGATCAGCCTCATCGGCTGGTTCGGCATCCAGTCGGCCATCTCGGCACAGTCCCTCGACGCCCTGATGCCCGGTGCGCTGCCGGTCTGGGCGTGGAGCCTCACCTTCGGTCTCGCCGTCACCGCGATCGTCGCCTTCGGCTTCGTCGGCATGCAGTGGCTCGCGAACATCACGGTGCCGCTCTTCCTCATCCTGGTCGGCTGGTCGGTCATCACCGAGCTGAGCCGTCACGACATCGGCGAGCTGCTCACGGGACCGGCACCCGGACCCACGATGAGCGTCTGGGCCGGCACGGGTATCGTCGCGGGTGGTCTCATCGTCGGCGCGATCATCACGGGTGACATGACCCGCTTCAACCGTTCTCGCGCCGACGTCGTCAAGCAGACCGTGCTCGGAGTCTCGCTCGGTGAGTTCGTGATCGGACTCGCCGGTGTCCTGCTGGCGCACGCGGCCGCCACCGGTGACATCGTCGCGATCGTGACGTCGTCCGTCGGCTTCATCGGCCTCTTCATCGTGCTCACCGGCACCCTGAAGATCAACGACTGGAACCTGTACTCGTCGACCCTGGGCCTGGTGAACTTCATCTCGACGGCGTTCGGCAAGAACCTGCACCGCGTCACCACGACGATCGTGCTGGGCGTCGTCGGATCCATTCTGGCCGCGGTCGGCATCCTCGGACAGTTCACCGAGTTCCTGATCGTGCTCAGCGTCGCCTTCCCGCCGATCGCCGGCATCATGGTCGCCGAGTACTACGTGGTGCGCCGCTGGCGTCCTGAGCTCGACGCGACCCGTGAGGCCGGCACCCTTCCGGCCACCGCGCCACGCATCGTTCCCGCGACGATCGTCGTGTGGCTGGTGTCCGCGCTCGTCGGCTACTTCGTGACCTGGGGCATCCCGTCGTTGCTCAGTCTCTTCCTATCGATGGCGCTCTACATCGTGGCGGGCAAGCTCGGCTGGGTCCGCGGTGTCGGAGTCGCGAACACGCGGCAGGCGAGCCCGGTCGAAGAGACAGCCGCGGCCTGAGCCGCCCCGAGTCAGAACCTCCTCACAGGAAAGCGAGAATCATGCACATCGGCATCGACGTCGGCGGCACCAACACCGACGCAGTCCTCATGGACGGCACCCGCACGCTCGCGGGCGTGAAGCACTCGACCACCCCCGATGTCACCAGTGGCATCATCCAGGCGATCGAGGATCTGCGGGCCGGGCACGCGTTCGAGGGCGCCGACGTCGACGCCGTCATGATCGGCACGACGCACTTCATCAACGCACTCGTGCAGGCGAGCCGTCTGGCGCCGGTCGCGGCACTCCGCCTCGGACTCCCGGCGACGCGAGCTCTGCCGCCGCTGATCGACTGGCCCGACGTGCTGGTCGAGGCGACGCAGGCCCGCAGCTATCTCGCCCACGGGGGCTACGAGTTCGACGGCCGACCGATCTCACCCCTCGACCCGGACGAGATCCGGGCGCACGCCGAAGACATGAAGTCGCACGGTATCCGCTCGGTCGCGATCTCGTCGGTGTTCAGCCCGGTCAACCACGACCTCGAGGTGCGGGCGGCAGAGATCGTCGCAGAGGTGCTGGGGGCGGATGCCGCCATCTCGCTCTCCCACGAGATCGGACGCATCGGACTGCTGGAGCGCGAGAACGCGACGATCATCAACGCCGCGCTGCGCGAGCTCGCGTCCGAGATCGTCGATGGGCTGACCTCCGCCGTGCGCGCCCAGGGCATCGAGGCGCCGATCTTCCTCAGCCAGAACGACGGCACGCTCATGGACGAGGAGTACGTGCGTCGCTACCCGGTCGCGACGTTCGCCTCCGGTCCGACGAACTCGATGCGCGGAGCAGCCGCGACGAGCGGTCTGGACGACTGCGCCGTGATCGATGTGGGCGGCACCACGGCAGACATCGGGCTGCTGATCAACGGCTTCCCGCGGGAGACCGCGAACGAGGTCAAGGTCGCCGGCATCCGCACCAACTTCCGGATGCCGGACGTCCTCTCGCTCGGCATCGGTGGCGGCAGCATCGTCGATGAGGAGACTGCGGAGGTCGGACCGGCATCCGTCGGGTACAAGCTGACCACGGAAGCGCTGGTGTTCGGTGGATCGACCCTGACCGCCACGGACATCGCGGTCGCGGCCGGCCGCGCCCACGTGGGCGACGCGAGCAAGGTCGCGCACCTCGACCCCGTGTTCGTCGAGCGGGTGCTCGCCCGCATCGCCGAGCGTGTGTCGGAGGCGGTCGACCGCATGCGCACGTCACCCGAGCCCATCGCGGTGGTCGCCGTCGGCGGAGGCTCGATCCTGCTCCCCGACGAGCTGCCGCTGTTCGGCACCGTGCACCGACCTGAGAATTACGCGGTCGCGAACGCCATCGGCGCCTCGATCGCACAGGTCGGCGGTGAGATCGACAAGGTCTACGCGATCCAGCCCGGTCGTCGTGACGAGACACTCGCCGAGGTGCGCGCCGAGGCGGTCGACAAGGCGATCGCGGCGGGTGCCAAGCCCTCGACCGTGTCGATCATCGACTTCGACGAGGTGCCCATCCCGTATCTGCCCGGCAACGCCACGCGCATCCGCGTCAAGGCGGTCGGCGACCTCGACATGGGGGCGTGACATGAGCTGGACGATCACCCCCGCCCACATCGACGGGCTCGCTCGCGGTGCCGCGGTGCTCGGCACGGGAGGCGGAGGGGATCCGTACATCGGTGCCCTCCTCGCGCGTCAGGCCCTGACCTCCGGCGACGTCACGGTCGTCGAACTCGACGAGGTGCCCGACGATGCGCTCGTGCTGTTCGTCGCGATGATGGGCGCGCCGACCGTCATGGTCGAGAAGCTCCCCAGCCTCGCCGAGGTCATCGAACCGGTCAAAGCGCTCAGCGTCCACCTGGGCCGTCCGGTGACCCACATCGCGTGCGCGGAGGTGGGCGGAGTCAACTCCACCATCCCGATCGCCGCCGCGGCCGCACTCGGACTGCCGCTGGTCGATGCCGACGGCATGGGGCGCGCGTTCCCGGAGCTGCAGATGGTTCTGCCGACGCTGTACGGCGTGACGGCATCGCCCCTCGCGTTCAGCGACGAGAAGGGCAACACGGGGGTGCTGCAGACGGCCGACAACTCGTGGACCGAACGCATCGCTCGCGTGGCCTGCGTCGAGATGGGCTGCTCGGTCATGATCTCCGGGTTCTCCATGTCCGGCTCGGCGGCGCGCGAGTCGCTCGTCGCGGGATCGCTGTCCCGCTGCATCGAGATCGGGCAGCGCATCGCGACGGCACGCGAGGAGAAGTCCGATCCGGTCGACGCAGTCGTCCGGCTCCTCGGCGGACGCGAGCTGTTCGATGGGAAGGTCGTCGACGTGCACCGCGCCACCACCACGGGCTTCGCGCGCGGCCGTGCTCGCATCGACGGGGACGCCGACCGCTCGCTGACGCTGCAGTTCCAGAACGAGCACCTGGTGGCCGAAGCCGACGGCACGGTCCTGGCGACCACGCCCGATCTGATCATGGTGCTCGACGGCGAGTCCGGTGAGCCGATCACGACCGAGGGACTGCGTTACGGACAGCGGGTCCGGGTGATCGCGGCTCCGGCCGATGAGCGCTGGCATTCGGACGCCGCCCTCGCGATGGTCGGCCCGGGGTACTTCGGGTACGACATGGCGGCCCACCGCTTCGACGGCAGCATCTCCACCGGAACCGTGTCGGCGGGAGCGACGGCATGAGCTGGCAGCTCACCGCGGCCGACCTTCCCGATCTCGCTCGCGGCGCGACCTTGCTCGGGACCGGTGGGGGCGGTGACCCGTACATCGGCAAGATGCTCGTCGAGCGCGTGCTGGGCGAGGGGAGCATCACGATCCTGGATCCGGACGAGCTCGCCGACGATCTGTTCGTGATCCCGACCGCCCAGATGGGTGCGCCCACCGTCATGGTCGAGAAGATCCCAGCCGGCACCGAGCCCACGCTCGCCCTGCGCACGCTCGAGGAGCACCTCGGACGCGCGGCGGATGCCACGATGCCGATCGAGTGCGGCGGCATCAACTCGATGATCCCGCTCATCGTCGCGGCCGAGACGGGCCTGCCGGTGGTGGATGCCGACGGCATGGGTCGGGCGTTCCCCGAGCTGTCGATGGAGACCTTCGCCGTGTACGGCGTGCATGGATCGCCCCTCGCACTCGCGGGAGAGCGCGGCGAGAAGGTCGTGATCGACACGGGAGACGACGACCGGCAGATGGAGTGGCTCGCCCGCGGCATCACGATCCGTCTCGGCGGCGTCGGCCACATCGCCGAGTACGCGATGACCGGCGCGGACGTCCGGCGCACCGCCGTCCCGCGCACGATCTCGATGGCCCTCGCGCTGGGCCGCGCCATCCGTCTCGCCCGGGAGGAGCATCGTTCACCGTTCGAGGCGATCGCCTCGACCCTCGCGACGACGCTCTACCCGCACCTTCGGGAACTCTGCGTCGGCAAGGTCATCGACGTCGAGCGGCGCACGACCGAGGGGTTCGCCAAGGGGCGTGCGGTGATCGCACCGCTCGACGCAGAGGAGGGCGCCACTTTCGAGATCTCGTTCCAGAACGAGAACCTCATCGCCCATCACGGGGAGGCGCTCGTGGCGATCGTGCCCGACCTCATCTGCGTGGTCGATCACGAGACGGCCGAGCCCATCACCACCGAGGGACTCCGCTACGGGCAGCGCGTACGGGTGCTCGGCATCTCCACACCCGAGATGATGCGCACCCCCGAGGCGCTCGCCGCCTTCGGACCGTCCGCTTTCGGCCTCGCCGCGGACTTCGTCCCGGTCGAGACGCTGGCCGCGGGTGAGGACGTTTCTCCCTAGGCTGGAGCGCATGATGCTGCAGCGCGACGACCTCACGGCGCTCGCCCGCGGCTATTCGCTCCTCGGATCCGGCGGTGGCGGTTCGACGACCATGCTCGAGCTGATGCTCGCCGGGTCCGACCGGGAGCCGATCGAGATCTCCCCGATCTCCTCGCTGGACCCGCGGACACCCTGCCTGGGCGTCGCCTTCGTCGGTTCGACGATGCTGCTCGGCGAACGCCTTCCCGGCGCCGACCCCTTCGCTCGTCTGCTGGCCGCGGTCGAACGGTGGATCGGTCATCCCGTTCCCGCGGTCTGCTCCCTTGAAGGCGGCGGGATGAACGGGCTCGCTCCGTTGACTCTGGCCGGGTCCCACATCGTGGTGGACGCGGACTGCACCGGCCGTGCCGTTCCGGGGCTGGACCAGATGTCGTTGTTCGTCGACCGGGTTCCCGGACTCGTGTTCGCCTGCGACACCGGCGCCGGAGGGGTCGCCCTCGTCGAGGCGCACCGGGCGATCGACGCCGAGCGGGTCGTGCGGTCCGCGATCATCCAGGCGGGCGGCGTCGGCTGTGCGGTGCTCGGAGGCTTCACGGTCGGCGACCTCCACGAACACGCGATCGGGGGCCATCTGGCGCATGCACTCGAACTCGGCAGGGCCTACCTCGCATCGGCGGGCGCGCCCCTCCCGCTCCTGGCGGATGCCCTCGGTGGCGAGCTGCTGGCTGAAGGGCGTATCGTCTCGGTCGCCGCCTCGCCGCAGGATCCGCACGTGAACGCCGTCGAGATCAGCGGACTCGGCGGTGCCGTCCACCGTGTGGTGAGCCGATCCGAGACCCTCGCGGTGCTGACCGATGGGCTGCTGGTCGCGTCCGCCCCCACGATCATCGTGGTCGTCGATGCGGTGTCACGCGAGATCCTCGAGGTCACGGAACTGCGTCTGGCACGGAACGTCGCGGTCTTCTCCATCCCTGCGCCCGCCTGGTGGAATGCGCGGCCCGAGCGTCGCGCGAAAGTGCTGCCCTCCGCCTACGGCCTCGACGATCTGGATGCGGCGTGAGCGCGCGGCTGCCCGTGAGCGCGCTGCTCTCCCACACGGAGAACGGCGGCCTGCAGTGGGTCGCCGGACCACGCGATGCGGCGTGGGAGGCGGTGGCCGTCGGCGCGAGCGAAGTCGAACTCACCGAGAGGGGTGCCGAGCGGCTCGCGATCATCACCGCATCGGCCCCGACATCGACCTGGCAGCAGGACGCTCTGCTGCGCCGGCTGCGCGACCGGGGGTTCACCGGGCTCGCCGTGTCCGGGGCGGCGGACTTCGACGCGGGCGCGTTCCGCCTCGCGGATCGGATCGGCCTGTGCCTGCTCGACGTCCCGCGCCCCATCCAGCTCGCGAAGGCCTGTTGGATGCTGATCGAGGCACGCGATGCGCTGACGCTCAGCCAGGTGCGCAAGGTCGCGCAGTCGTTCGAGTATGCCGCCGATGATCTCACCGATCTGCTCGGACACATCGCGGCGAACCTCGGTGTCGGTGCCGCGCTGATCGACTCGTCCGGTGTCTTGCAGGAGGCGGGCGCGCATCTCGACGAGCGACTGCATGCGGCCATCAGCTTCGACTCGTGGCTCGATCGCGTGAGCGTCGGCGAGACGGCTGCGGCGTCGGTGCGGGTCGACAGCCCCGGACGCAGCGGTCTGAGGCTCGTGCTCTTCGGGCAGGGCCTCGGCGAGGCACAGGTGCAGTCGCTCTCGGTCGCGGCCGAGGTCGCGATGCCCGCCGTCGCGGCCCGCATCCTGATCGACGAGGTGGCGGCCGTGAATGACGTCGCCGTGTCGTCCGGGCTGCTGCGTGACTTCGTGGACCTGCACGGAGCGGCGGATGCCGATGTCCAGCGGCGGATGCTCGAGCGCGGCTGGCGCACGAGCGGTCATCATCTCGGTTTCCGGGTGGTGGCGAGAGGGCGGCTCGATTCGTTCTCGCTGCTGCGCTCCGTCAGTGCCGGACTCAGTGCGATCGACGCGGAGGCGCATGCCACGACAGCGGGTCGAGGACTGAGCGGGTGGCTGACGTTCCCGGACGCCCCCGATCCCGATCGCGTCGAGCGGGCCGTCGCCGCACTGCGTGAGCTCCACCTGGGTGTCCTGCGGGACTTCACCGTCGCGACCGGCGTCGGATCCTTGCAGGCCGGATCCGAGGGACTCGCCACGACGCTGGACGAGGCGGGGGATGCGGCGCGGATCGCGGCGGCGCGGTCGGCGACCGGGTGGTTCGTACGGGTGGACAGTCTCGGCCTGGAGCAGCTGCTGCTGGCGTGGACGGGGAACGACACGTTCGTGCCCGCCGCGGAATCCCTCCTCGCCCCGCTGCGGGAAGGGGGAGGCGAACTGCTCACCACTCTTTCCGCGTATCTCGATCACGAGTCGGGCATAGCGGCGACGGCGACGGCTCTCGGTCTGCACCGCAACACCATCGCCGTGCGGATCCGGCGCGTGCAGGAGCTGCTCGGGATCGACATGAACGACCCCGAGGCACGATTGGCGCTGCACCTGGCCTGTCGAGCCGTGCAGCCGCGCTGAGGCCGGGCGGGTTCAGTCCTCCGGATCGCCGTGCAGCATCCAGGGGATGCCGAAGCGGTCGACGAGCATCCCGAAGAGGCCACCCCACGGCGGCACATCGAGCGGCATCGTGATGGTCGCCCCTTCGGACAGCTTCTCCCAGACCTTGCGGGTGGTGTCCTGAGAGTTGCCGCTCAACGAGACCGAAAAACCCTGCGGCTTCTCGTACGGCATGCCGTCGGGGGAGTCGGAGCCCATCAGCACGAGTCCGCCCGGTGCATCCAGCTGTGCGTGCATGACGAGGTCCTTCTGGCTCGGATCCTGCACCATGTCGGGGAACTCTCCGAAGGTGTTGATCACGAGCTCCCCGCCGAGCACGCTCCGGTAGAACTCCATCGCCTCGCGGGCTTCGGTGCGGAAGGACAGATACGGATTGAGGTTCGCCATGATCGCTCCGGGGTGAGGTGGATGCATCGACCGCACGCTCAGTCTGCGCCGCCTCCGACCGGATCCGCAAGAGGACTCCTGCGCGCTCCGAGAACCCCGTGCGTCGGTGGAGCAGGTGCTCACCGCGCGGCGAGCCACTCCGTGAAGGTCTGGTGTCCGAGGTCGGCGTCGGGACCGGGAAGTGCATCGCCGGCACGCATCCCCGCCATCTGTGGGCCGGGGACGTTGAGCGCCGGGATCCACCCTCGATACCCCTCCCGGCGGGCGAACGCCCGGATCATGGTGGAGAGCTGTTCCTCGCGCGGGCCGGCGAGGTCACGCGCCCGGCCCTGCGGCTCCGACGTCGCGAGGGCTGCGAGCCGGGCGCCGACCTCGGAGGCGGCCACGGGTTGGGTGCGGGCGTTCGGGGCGAGGTGCAGCGGCCCCAGTTTCGCCCGCGCGAACATCTGCCCCGCGAACTCGTGGAACTGTGTCGCCCGCAGAATCGTCCAGGGCACCCGTGAGGACGCGATCACCTTCTCCTGCGCGATCTTGCCTGCGTAGTAGTCGTAGGGGATGCGGTCGATACCCACGATCGACAGGAGCACGACGTGTCGGACCCCCGCCTCCTCGGCCGCGGAGACGAGGGTCCCGGTCGCGGCGGTGAAGAACTCGATCGCCGCGGCGGCCTTGAGCGTCTCGATGCTCGTGACGTCGATCACGACGTCGGCACCGTTCAGTGCGGCATCGAGGCCCCGGCCGGTCACCAGGTCCACCCCGTGCGAACGGCTGAGCACCACCGCGTCATGTCCGTCCGCCTCGATCGCGGCCACGGTCGGCCGACCGACCGTCCCGGTTCCTCCTGCGACGGCGATTCTCATGGGTGCTCCTTCTCTCTCGATTTCATCCTTCTCCTCTTTCGACGACGCAGACCCCGGGAATGTGAGGCGACAGCCGAAAAGACGGCAGCGGCAGGCGCCGAGTCGGGCCAGGATGGAGGCGATGGATGATCTCGAGGTGATCGACGCCGAACGCCGCACCCTGCTCGCTCTCGCCTATCGTCTACTCGGCACGGTCGCCGATGCCGAAGACGCGGTGCAGGAGACGTATGTGCGGTGGTACCGGATGAGCGTCGAGGAACGTGCACAGATCAGGAACCCCGCTGCGTGGCTGACCCGCGTCGCCGGACGTATCTGCCTGGACGCGCTGGGATCGGCGCGTGCTCGTCGGGAGAGGTACGTCGGCCCCTGGTTGCCGGAGCCCGTTCCGCACGACTCGCTGCTCGCCGCCCGTCCGCACCCGGATCCGTTGGAGCGGATGACGCTCGACGAGTCGGTGGGGATGGCCCTGCTCGTCGTGCTGGAGTCGCTCACCCCCGCCGAGCGGGTCGCGTTCGTGCTGCACGACGTGTTCGGTGTCCCCTTCGCCGAGATCGCGGAGACGGTCGGTCGGAGCCCGGATGCGGTGCGCCAGCTCGCCTCGCAGGGTCGTCGGCGCGTGCGCGAACGCCGGGCGGTCGTGGCGTCGCGGGAACAGCACGATGCCGTGGCGAGAGCTTTCCTCGCCGCTGCGTCGACCGGAGAGCTCGACGGTCTGATCGCACTGCTCGACCCCGACGTCGTGCTCGTCTCCGACGGAGGAGGGAAGAAGTCGGCCGCGCTGCGGCCGGTGGCGGGAGCGGACCGCGTGGCACGCTTCCTGCGGGGGATCGCGCAGCGCCATCCCGAGGCCGAGGTCTCGCTCGTCGCGGCTCCCGACGGGCTCGTGATGCTCGCGACGATCGACGGCCGCGCGGATGCGGTCTTCTCCTTCGTCGTCCGCGAAGACCGCATCACGGAGGTCTTCGCCGTGCGCAATCCCGACAAACTCAGTCAATGGCCGTGAGACCTCACTCGGTACGATGGCGAGCGTGACCACCTCGACCGTGCGCCCCGGCATCGCCGAACGGCTTTCGCAGATGATCCGGATCCCGACGGTCTCGGCGGAGCTCGATGAGCGCGGACCTGCCCCCTTCGAGGAGTTCGTCGCGCTGATCGCCGAGCTGTACCCCTTGACGCACCGGGATTTGCGGCTGGAACGGCACACCGACTTCGGTCTCCTGTTCCACTGGGCGGGCAACGGCGCGGCGGGCCGAGACCCTCTCGTGCTGATGGCGCACTACGACGTCGTCCCCGTCGACGAGAGCGACGCGTGGACGTATCCGCCGTTCGCGGGAACCATCGCCGACGGTTCGGTGTACGGCCGAGGCGCCCTGGACGACAAGGGCCCGCTGCTCGTCGTGCTCGAAGCCGTGGAGAATCTGCTCGCGGACGGCTTCGTCCCGTCCCGCGACGTGTACCTCTCGTTCGGCGGCAACGAGGAGACCTACGGGAAGGCGGCGGAGGAGATCGCACGCGTGCTGCGCGCACGCGGCGTGATGCCGTGGCTCGTCCTCGACGAAGGCGGCGCCGTCGTCGATGCGCCGCTGCCCTTCGTCCCCGGTCGAGCGGCGATGATCGGTGTGGGGGAGAAGGGCGTGATGACCCTCCGGTTGACGGCACGGGGCGAGGGTGGTCATGCGTCCGCACCGCCGTCGCTCACCGCGGTCCGACGCGTCGCGAGAGCCGTCGACCGGCTCGGACCCACGACCTTCCGACCTCGTGCCTCGAAAGCGATCCTGCGGATGCTGTCGCAACTGGCGACACGCACCCCGGGGCCGGCCCGCCACCTGCTGAGGTTCTTGGGGTCGATGCCGCTGGTGACCGCGCAGGTCTTCGCCGCGCTCGGGGGTGAACCCGCCGCTCTCGTCCGCACGACCGTGGCTCCGACCATGCAGTCGGGCGGCACGGCGGCGAACGTGCTGCCCTCGCAGGCGTCCGCCACCCTCAACCTCCGCATCGCGCTGGGCGAGACCACCCAGCAGACGGTCTTCCGGGTGCGGCGGCGCATCCGCGATCCGCTCGTCTCCGTCGAGGTGGTCGAAGCGGGGGAGCCCTCGCCGGAGTCGCCCACCGACAACGCGCAGTTCGCGTTGCTCGCAGCCGCGTTGGACGTCTCCCATCCCGGGGTTCCCGCCGTGCCCTATGTGATGATGGCCGCCACCGACTCCCGGCACTTCCATCGCTTCTCGCCCGCTGTCTACCGCTTCGCGCCCTTGGACATGTCGAATGCCCAGCGAGCGTCGATCCATGGCGTCGACGAGAGCGTCGAGATCGTCGCCCTGGAGCGCGGGGAGCGATTCCATCGGGCACTTCTCGAACGACTAGGGTGATCTCACCCCGCCTCCTGCCGACGCAGGAGCATCCGAACGAGAAGCAGGAGACGCGATGACGCGCACCCGCACACTGGGCACCCTCGCCGTCGTCGTCGGCTTCCTCGCCTTCGTCGAGTTCACGAGCGGTGTGCTGCAGGGGTACTACACGCCCATGCTGACGGACATCGCCCGTCATCTCGGGGTCCATGATGCCGACGTGAACTGGCTCGAGGGCACGCAGCTGATGCTCTCAGCCCTCGTCGTCCCGGCGTTCGCGAAGCTCGGCGACATGGTCGGCCACAAGCGGATGCTGCTGATCTCCACCGCGGTCACCGGCGCGGCCGCCCTGGTGCTGCCGTTCACGGACTCCTTCGGGGTGTTCCTCGCCGCCTGGGCGCTGATGGGGTTCTACGTCGTCTGGCTCCCGCTGGAGATCGCCCTCATCTGGTCACGGTCGCGGCGGATGGAGGGTCGCTCCTCGATCACCGCCAAGGCGGCGGGACTCCTGGTCGCGGCCCTCGAAGGCGGCGCGATCATCGGAGCCCTCGTCGGCGGTGCACTCATCGACGTCCTGCCGCTCACCGTGGTCCTGCTGGTGCCCGCCGTGCTGATCGTGGTGTGCTTCTTCGTGATCCTGCTGGGGGTCAAGGAGTCTCCGGAGCCCGCGGGCGGCGTCTTCGACACGATCGGTCTCGTGCTGATCTCGCTCGCACTCGTCTGCTTCACCGGTGGTCTCAGTCTGCTTCGCCTCGAGGGCGGACTGGAGAACCCCTGGTCGTGGGGTGTGGTGGTCCTGGGTGTGCTGCTGGTGGTTCCGTTCGTGTTGTGGGAGCTGCGGTGCGAAGACCCCCTCATCGATGTGCGCATGTTCCGCTCGCCCGCACTCGGCCCGGTGTTCCTGACGGCAGGGCTCTTCGGGGTGAGCGTCCTCGGCGCGCAGGCACCGCTGTCGACGTTCGCGCGCACCGACCCCGCGGTCTACGGTTACGGTCTCGGGACCAGCGGATTCGCGACCTCGCTGATCATCGGCGTCTACCTCGTCGCCATGATCACGGGTGCCCTGCTTTTCCCGTCGTTCGCGCGATGGATCACCCCACGCCTGACGCTGATGGGGGCATCGGTGCTCGTGGGACTCGGCTTCCTGCTCTTCCTGCCGTTCCACGACACCTACACGCAGGTCATCGCGAACATGGTCGTCGTCGGACTCGGCTCAGGCGCCCTGGTGGCCGCGCTTCCTGCCGCCGCGGCCTCGGCAGCACCTGCGTCGCAGACCGGCGTCGCGACGGGCCTCACGAACTCCGTCAAGACCGTCGGCGGGGCGATCGCCTCGTGTGTGTTCGGCATCGCGCTGCTGCACGGCGTCGCTACCACGGCGGGGGCGACCGAGGGGACCGCGGGTTCGCTCGCCGGCTACTTCACCGTGTGGATCGTGTGCGGCGCCACCGCTCTCGCCGCAGCCGTGATCCTCGTGTTCGTCCCGAAGACCGCGTTCACCGACCGGGCTGCCGATGCGGAGGTCGTCCCGGCACTCTGACGTCACTCGCGCAGATCGAGCGCCCGGGCGATCGCCGTCCAGGCGTCGGCGCCGAGGGCCGCATCGGCGGATGGTGTGCCGCCCCGACCCATGGTCACACCGCCGTGGACGGCCGTCTCGCCGGGAAGGGTGATGCGGTGTCCGGCCTCGGGGTGGGTGACGAGGGTCGTCTCTCTGGCGTGCAACGAGCGGCGACGCTGGATCTCGGCCGCAAATCGGTCGCTTGGCCAGACGCGGTCGTCTCCGCCGGCGACGAGGATGACCGGACCGGTGATGCCCTCGACCCGGATCTCCGCCGCGCGGGTGAGATCGGGATCGCGGGCGAGGCTGGATTCGTAGAGCGAGCGATACTCGGGCGGTTCGGTCGTCGGGGACCACGACGGATCGAACCCCACGGAGGGAAGCGGAGTGCCACGAAGGCTCCAGTGCGACGACCAGTTGCCGTCGACGACGCCCGACCAGACGACGGATGACGGCGCGACCGCGACGGTGGCGTCGACCGGGTGCAGCGACGCGGTGACGAGTGCCGCTTCTGCTCCGAACGACGTGCCGAAGATCGCGACGCGATCCGCATCACGGCGGAGCAGATCCAACTGGTCGACGAAGATCTCGATCGGTACCTCGTGCGGAGCGGGGCGCTGGCCCGTGCCGCCGAACCAGCGGATGGCGCGGACCCGGGCCCCGTGCCGCGCGAGCAGGTCGGCCCGCTGAGCCTCCACACGTCCGCTGGATCCGGCGAGGAGCAGGACCGCGGTGCCGCAGGGAGCCTCTGGAAAGGCGTCGTGCCGGTCGGCGGGGTCGACCGAGGTGCGGGGAAGCTTCGTCGTCATCACTCGCGATCGAGCCCGAACGTGCGCTTCACGATGGCCTGGACGTCGCGGTCGAGGGCATCGATGCGGGTGTTCACGGTGTCGAATCGGGCGTTCATCTCGGTGCGCAGACCGCCGAGCTGTCCGTTCATCTCGGTGCGCAGGCCAGCGATCTCGCTGCGGACGATCCGGACGAACAGGGTCGAGACGACCGTGAGGGTGCTGAACATCAGCACGGTGAACGATCCGATCATGGTCCAGATCTGTGCGTCATTCATGAATCCCACTCCGTCATCGTCGCATCGATCCGGCAAGCCTGCCAGAGTGCGGGAGGCGAAGATATCGGCTACTCACGAACGGCGGACAACTGGTTTGCATGCCGTTCGGTGGAGGAAACGTCAGTCCCCGCCCTGGGGGGTGTGCAGGAACTCGATCCGGATGCCGTCGGCATCTTCGACGGAGGCGAGGTGCTGCCACCCGACCGGGCGGTGGGGTTCCCACCGCCCGGTCCTGTTCAGTCGCCCTTCACGTTGACGATCTGCCGCAGCGTGTGCCGGATCGATACGAGGCTCGCGGCATCCGCCATCACCTGGTCGATCGGCTTGTACGCCTGGGGGATCTCATCGATGAAGGCATCCGTGTCACGGAACTCGATTCCCGTCATCGCTGCCCGCAGCTGCTCGTGGGTGAAGGTCCGCCGTGCTGCCGACCGGGAGTACTCCCGCCCGGCACCGTGCGGAGAGGAGTTCAGCGACTGCGGGTCGCCGAGCCCCTCGACCACGTACGAGGCGGTGCCCATCGACCCGGGGATCAGTCCTGGTCGCCCGGCGTCCGCCTGGATGGCACCCTTCCGCGACACCCACACCTGCGCGCCGTAGTGCTTCTCCGACTCCGTGAAGTTGTGGTGGCAGTTGATGCGCTCCTGCTCGTCGACCGCGGTGCCGAGGAATTCCGAGACCTGGCGCATGACGCGGTCCATCATCTCCTCCCGGTTCAGCAGGGCGAAGTGCTGGGCCCACCGCAGTTCCCGGATGTAGCGGGTGAACTCCGCGGTCCCCTCGACCAGGTAGGCCAGGTCGGGGTCGGGGAGGTCGATCCACCACTGCTTCGCCAGCCGCTGGGCGACGCCGATGTGGTGTCCGGCGATCTTGTTGCCGACGCCTCGCGATCCCGAGTGCAGGAACAGCCAGACCCGGTCGAGTTCGTCGACCGACACCTCGATGAAGTGGTTGCCCGAGCCGAGCGTCCCCAGCTGCAGCCGCCAGTTCCCGGCGTACTGGGCGGGATCGAAGCCGCTCTTCTCGGCGAGCTGCTCGAGCTCGGCGATGCGCGGTTCGGCGGTGGCCACGACCTTGCGGTTGTAGCGTCCGGCCGATAGGGGGATGGCGCGCTCGATCTGCTCCCGGAGTCCTGCGAGGTCATGACCTGCGAGGTCGTTCTCGGTGAACTGGGTGCGAACGGCGATCATGCCGCAGCCGATGTCGACGCCGACGGCCGCGGGGATGATCGCGCCGAGCGTCGGGATGACCGAGCCGACCGTCGCCCCCTTGCCGAGGTGGGCATCCGGCATCAGTGCCAGGTGCGGGTGGATGAACGGCATGCGGGCCGTGGTGTGCGCCTGAGCGAGTGTCTTCTCGTCGATCAGTGACGCCCACGACAGCAGCCGTGCGGAGAGCCTCTCCATGATTCCTTTCCTTGTGGTGGTTTCCGGCCACAGGTCAGGGGGTCTTCCACGGAAAACGCCCCGGACCTGACGGTACGGGGCGTTGTGAGAGCGGGTGCTGTCACACGGCGCGTGCCGGAGGGTACGACTCGTAGCGGTCATTGCGCTTCTGCTGAAGCTGCAACACCGCTGCGATGGGGAGGTTCCGCTGCGCGGTCATCCGTCGACTCCTCGGCTGGTGTGCTGCGCCGAATGGCACAGCTTTGCCACCCTAGGGTGCGACACGCCCGGGAGTCAAGCGGCACCGACCGCGCCGGAAGGCGAAAACCCAGACCAGCGCCGGGAGCTCCGGTGTGTCGAACCACGACCCGCCGCGAACACGTCGGCTGGTCCGGGCTTTCGCCGGGGGAAGGGTCAGTGTGGCGCGTGGTACTCGGCCTCGCCGCGCTTCCAGTACCCCTTCACGACGGCCTTCGCCGTGTCGACGCCCCAGCGTTCGAGCAGTGCCCTGCCCGGCTTGACGATCGACTGCTCCGCGGCGATGAACACGAACGGGTCGTCTCCGACGGCGTCGTCCGCGGTCAGAGTCTCGAGGAAGGCGATGAGTGCGGAACCGGAGGGGGCTTCGCCGCGATGCAGCCACTCGATGTCGACCGGTGCATCGATCTCCAACTCGCGTCCCTGGTTCACGGTCTCCACCACGATGCGGGCCGGGGTGCCTGCCGGGATCAGCGCGGCGAAGCGTCGGATGGCGGGGATCGCGGTCTCGTCGCCGACCAGCAGCCAGGAGCCAGGGTCGCCGGCCAGCACGGCTGACCCGCGCGGACCGCCGACACCGATCCGGGAGCCGAGCGGTGCCGTCGCCGCCCAGGGGGCCGCGACGCCCTGATCTCCGTGCACCGCGAACTCGACATCGAGCCAGTCGTCACCCCAGGCGAGCGGCGTGTACTCGCGGCTCGGCGAGGCGCGGAGTTCCTCGACCGAGTCCGTGGGGCCGGAGGGGAAGAAAAGCCGCATGTGGTCGTCGGCGCCCGGCGAATCGAAGCCGGCGAGGTCCGAGCCGGTCAGCCGCACGCGGACGAAATCCGGCGCGAGCCATTCCCGGGCACTCAGTGCGACGTGGCGGAAGCGCAGCTCCAGGCCACGACGTTCGATCGAGAATCCGGATTTCGTGTTGCTCATAAAGTAAGGCTAACCTAAAACTGTCGAGGGAAGGTTGCCCTAACCTCGCCATCCGGCGCCCGTCGTGTGCGCATCGATCCCGCAGAACAGGAGTCTCTCCATGTCCGTGCCCAGAACCCTCACCGCCACGAGCGTCGCGCTCGTCGGTCTTCTCGCCCTCGCCGGCTGCGCATCCGGCGGTTCGGCGGAATCGGAGAACAACGAACCCGCAGCCGCGACCGTCACGGTCGAGGACAACACCGGCACGCACGAGATCGCGACACCTCCCACCTCCGTCGTGGCTCTCGACAACCGCACCTTCCAGACACTGTCCGACTGGGGCGTCGAGCTCTCGGCCGGAGCCGTCGCGCTCATGCCCGAGACCGTGTCGTACGTGAAGGACGACGGCATCGTCGACATCGGACTGCACAGCGAGCCCGACCTCGAGGCCATCGTCGCCGTGGAGCCCGACCTGATCATCAGCGGCCAGCGGTTCACGCAGCACAACACCGCGATCGCCGACCTCGTGCCCGATGCGACGATCGTCGACCTCGAGCCGCGCGAGGGAGAGCCCTTCGACGAGGAGCTCAAGCGCCAGGTCACCGTGCTCGGAGAGATCTTCGGCAAGCAGGACGAGGCCGCGAAGCTCGTCGAGGACTTCGACGCCGCTGCCGAGCGCGCGAAGGCCGCGTACGACGACGCCGACACCGTCATGGCAGTCAACACCTCGGGCGGCGAGATCGGCTACCTCGCCCCGACCGTTGGCCGCTCGCTCGGCCCGATCTACGACCTTCTCGGGCTCACCCCGGCGCTTCAGGTCGACGACGCGACCGATGACCACCAGGGCGATGAGATCTCCGTCGAGGCGATCGCCGCGTCGGACCCCGACTGGATCCTCGTGCTCGACCGCGACGCCGTGTTCGCTGCCGAAACCCCGGACTACGTGCAGGCTGCGGAGATCCTCGAGAGCTCCGAGGCCCTCGCCGGCGTCACGGCCGTGAAGGAGAAGCAGCTCGTCTACATGCCCACCGACACGTACCTGAACGAGGGCATCCAGACCTACACGTCGTTCCTCAACGACTTCGCAGACGCCCTCGAGAAGAGCGCGAAGAACTGAGGTACTGCGGCGGCATCCGGATGATCCGGGTGCCGCCGCACGGTCATCATGGTCTCCACCGACATCACCCAGCCGCCCCGCCACGCCGGGCGGCTCTTCGACGTGAAACTGCTCATCGGCGTGCTCGTCGTCGCGGTGCTCCTCGTGATCTCGCTCTTCACGGGCGTCTACGACATCGCCGGGGCGGACGACGGCGCGCAGATGTTCCAGATCACGCGCGTCCCCCGCACGATCGCCCTCGTTCTCGCCGGCGCCGCAATGGCCATGGCGGGCCTCGTGATGCAGCTTCTCACCCAGAACCGCTTCGTCGAGCCCACGACGACCGGGACCACCGAATGGGCGGGGCTCGGGCTGCTGATGGTCATGATCCTCGTGCCGCAGCCGTCGCTCCCGTTGCGGATGGCCGGTGCGATCCTCGCGGCCTTCGTCGGCACGATGGTGTTCTTCGCGTTCCTCCGTCGGGTCGCCCTCAAGTCCTCGCTCATCGTCCCGATCGTCGGCATCATGCTCGGTGCGGTCGTCGGTGCCCTGTCCACGTATCTCGCCCTGGTCACCAACTCGCTGCAGATCATCGGCGTCTGGTTCGCGGGGAGCTTCACCTCGGTGATGCGCGGTCAGTACGAGATGCTCTGGATCGTGGCGGTCATCGGGGTCGTCGTGTTCATCGTCGCCGATCGGCTGACCATCGCCGGACTCGGGGAGGAGGTCGCCACGAACGTCGGTGTGAACTACAACCGGATCATCCTGCTCGGCACGGTGCTCATCGCGGTGACCACCGGTGTCGTGACGGTCGTCGTCGGCAATCTTCCTTTCCTGGGGCTGATCGTGCCGAACATCGTCTCGATGGTGCGCGGTGACGATCTGCGCAGCAATCTGCCGTGGGTGTGCCTGCTCGGCATCGCGATCGTCACGGTGTGCGACATCATCGGCCGCACCATCATCATGCCGTTCGAGGTCCCGGTGTCGTTGATCCTCGGGGTCGTCGGCGCGGTGGTGTTCGTGCTCCTCCTGCTGAGGCAGCGTCGACGTGGCTAGCGCGGTGATGACACCGACGACGACGGGCGGCCCGGTGCGATCGGCCGGCTCGTTCACGACCCCGCGAGCGCGCCGTCGCTACGTCCTCGTCCTCGGCGTGCTCGTCGTCCTCGCCGCCGTCTCCGGCTTCGGGCTGCTGGCATGGGCGAACCCGATGCCGGTCGGCTCCGCAGGGTTCTGGCGCATCGCCCAGCACCGGGCGATCGATGTCACCGTGATGGCGCTCGTCGCCGTGTCCCAGGCGATCGCCACGGTGAGCTTCCAGACCGTCACCAACAACCGCATCATCACGCCGTCGATCATGGGCTTCGAGTCGCTGTACCGCGTCGTGCAGACCTCCACCGTCTACCTGTTCGGGGTCGCCGGACTCGTCACGATACAGGGCGTCGGCCAGTTCGCGATCCAGGTCGTCATCATGGTCGGACTCGCCGTCGCCCTGTACGGATGGCTGCTCTCGGGGCGGTACGGAAACCTGCAGATCATGCTTCTGGTCGGCATCGTGATCGGCGGCGGTCTCGGAGCGGTCGCCACGTTCATGCAGCGTCTGCTCACCCCCAGCGAGTTCGACGTGCTCGCCGCCCGTCTCTTCGGCAACGTCTCGAACGCGGACGCCTCCTACCTGCCGCTCGCGATCCCGCTCGTGATCGTGGCCTCCGCTCTGCTGTGGATCCGATCGCGTCGGCTCAATCTCATGGCCCTGGGTCCGGACGCCGCGCGCTCGCTCGGTGTCGATCATCGGCGCGAGCTGTTCGTCGTGCTGTTCCTCGTCGCCGTGCTGATGGCGACGTCGACCGCGCTGGTCGGGCCGATGACCTTCCTCGGCTTCCTGGTCGCCACGCTCGCCTACCAGTTCGCCGACACGCATGACCATCGGCTGATCTTCCCCGTCGCGGTGCTCACCGCCTTCACGATCCTTGCGGGGGCGTACTTCGTGATGAAGAACGTGTTCTACGCGCAGGGGATGGTCTCGATCCTGATCGAGCTCGTCGGCGGGACCGTGTTCCTCATCGTCATCCTCAGAAAGGGCAGACTGTGATCGCTCTCGACGGCGTCCGCCGGGACTACAGCAGCGAGGTCGCGATCGGTCCGGTCGACCTCGAGATCCCGACCGGCGGCATCACCGCGCTGATCGGACCCAACGGCGCAGGCAAGTCGACGCTGCTCACGATGATCGGCCGGCTGAACGGGATGGATGCGGGGGCCATCGAGATCGCGGGGCTCGATGTGGCCTCGACGAAGTCGAAGGACCTGGCGAAGGTCGTGTCGATCCTGCGTCAGGAGAATCACTTCGTCACGCGACTCACCGTGCGCCAGCTCGTGGGATTCGGCCGGTTCCCGCATTCGAAGGGACGGCTGACCCGGGCCGACGAGGAGATCATCAGCCAGGCCATCGACTTCCTCGACCTCGGTCCGCTGGAGGGGCGGTACCTCGACGAGCTCTCCGGAGGGCAGCGTCAGCGCGCCTACGTGGCGATGGTGCTGGCACAGGACACCGAGTTCGTGCTGCTGGACGAACCGCTGAACAACCTCGACATGCGCCACGCGGTGCAGATGATGAAGCACCTGCGACGGGCGGCGGAGGAGCTCGGACGCACGATCGTGATCGTGCTGCACGACATCAACTTCGCGGGGCATTACGCCGACCACATCTGCGCGATGAAGGACGGCGCGGTCGTGGAGTTCGGATCCCCTGCCGCGATCATGACGGATGAGGTGCTGTCGCGGGTCTTCGACACCCCCGTGAGTGTGATCGCCGGACCCTCCGGACCGCTCGCGGTGTACTACTGACCTCCGCGCACGAGCTCCTCAGAGCTCGATGCCGTGGTCTTCATCGTTGACGCCGGCGTTGTTCCCGCGCCGCGACTCGTACCCGAGGAACCAGCCCAGCCACACGATGGCGGCGAGGAGAACGCCCAGCCACACATTCTGGAAGATGAGCCCGACCACCACGCCGACGATCAACAGGCCGACGGTGATGGAGATGCGGATCGCTCTGCGGGACATGGCCCCAGCATAGGCGGCGGAGTCAGCGGTCGCGATGGTTCTCGGGTGCGAGGCGAGGGCCTCGGCGCGGCTCGTGCACCCCGCTGGCGGCGATGAGGCGGACCGCTCGCTGCCGTTGCCCCGCCCAGGGAGCGAGGAGCTCGAGCATCCCGGCGTCATCGGTGCGCGTGCCGGTGAGGGCGTAGCCGATCTCGTGGGCGAGGTGGTAGTCGCCGACGCTGACGGCATCGGTGTCGCCGAGCGCGCGGGCCCGGGTCTCCGCCGAGGTCCACACCCCGACGCCGGGAAGGCTCGTGAGAACGCGGTCGCGCGCCGTGCCGTCCGGGGCGGTCCGCACGGCGTGGGCGATGCGGTCGCCTCGTTCCGCGGCGCGCACGAGGGTCCGGGACTGTGGGGGCTCGACCCCGGCGCGGTGCCAGGCCCAGGAGGGGATGCGGTGCCACTGTGCGGCGGTGGGCGCGGTGAACATCGGTCGGGGCGTCGGGCCGGGGGCGCGCTCGCCGAAGCGGGAGACGAGCCAACGCCACGCTCCGAACGCCTGCATTCCGGTGACCTTCTGCTCGATGATCGCGCATGCCAGCGCGTCGAACACCTCGTCGGTGCGTGTCAGGCGCAGCCCGGGATGGCGATGCGCGGACTCGGCGACGAGAGGGTGATGCGATGCGTCGAACCCCTCGGCGTCGTCGTGGGCTCCACAGAGTGCGGGGACGGCATCGAGCGCGAAGTCCGTTCCGGGGCCCCAGGCGGTCGCGCGCACCTCGCCACCGATCGTGCGCACCGCCAACGTCGTCGGACCGAGGGGTGTGCGCACCGCCCGCCAGATCACCGATCCGGCGATGACCATGGTCGGGTCGCCCGTGCCACGGCGAAGGAAGCCGAGTGTGCGGCCGAGATCGAGAGGGTGCGAGGGGCGGTAGACGGTCTCCCGAGGGGCATCCGATGGCGCGACCTCAGCCGCTGCGGATTGCGCCGTCGATGTCATGCGCCCACCCTACGCGCCGGCCCTGACACCGACTCGCAGACGGTCAGAAGCGGTCGGGCGAGGGGGTTCCGTGTCCGTAGCGGATGACGACGTCGGCGTGACGGTCGAACCGGTAGCCGATTCCCCGCACCGTGCGGACGATGTCCTCGTAGCGTCCGAGCTTCGCGCGGAGACGACGCACGTGGACGTCGATCGTGCGCTCACCGGGGGTCTCGTCGTCCTGCGCCTGCCACAGAGCAGAGACCAGCTCGCTGCGTTCGATCGTGCGGCCCTCGCGCAGCACGAGGTACTGCAGCAGCTCGAACTCCTTGTAGGTGAAGGCCGCGGACTCCCCGTCGATCAGGACGCGCTTGCGGGAGATGTCGACGGTGACGCCGCTCTCCTCTTCCGCCGTGTCCTCTTCGGCAGCGGCCTTGGTGCGCGCGATGGCGCCCGGCTCCTGCAGGGCGAGGCGGACGACGTCGAGGTCGCGGCCGCCCGAGCCGTGCGGCGCGAGGGCGACCGTGGCGTGCGTCTCCGCACCCGGAGCGAGTTCGGCGAGGGTGCGCCGCAGGGCATCGACGAGCAGCGGCAGGCTCACACCGGCTTCGGCGGCCTTGATCTCGTCGAGCCCCACGTAGAGCGCGAAGCCTCGCGGGGAGCGGACGGCGGGAAGGTCTGCGGTGGCGGAGGGCACCGGTGCGGTGGCCTCGGTACGAGTGCGGATCGCGGCGGTGGTGGCGGGACGCTCGAGAAGTGCGGTGTTCGACATGATGATGAAGTCCTCAGGACGTGAGCCCGGATCGAGGGGGGCTCTGATGCGTTGCATGAATGACCGGCGGAGCCGGGAAGCGAGCAGAGGGTGGATGCTCGGAGACACTGGCCTCGCAGTTCGCGAGGAATCAGGTCAGGCGGGGTGGCTGTTCGTTCAGCGACACATTCGGCAACACATGCCAACGCGACCGGGCATCATCATCCCGGCAGTCCTGTTCGCCTCCTGGGCGGACAAAGGGCTTGCGTTGGTGGTCATGGGGGGATTATGTCCGATCGTGACGCCCCATGTCAAAACGCCCGGGCGCTCCTGGCGGGCGTAACGTGGATCGAATGACGATCTCGCACACTGTCGGAGGCTTCATCCTGACCGACGAGAAGGACGCGTCCCGCTACACGCTCATGCGCGATGGAAAGCTCGTGAGCGTTCTCGACTACCGCGACGACGGTCACACGATCGCTCTCACCCGCGCGTTCACTATCCCGACTTTCCGCGGCAACGGCTACGCGGGCAAGGTCGTGGAGGGTGCGGTGGCCGACATCGAGGAGCGTGGCGACCGCACGGTGGACGCGGTGTGCTGGTACGTCGCCGATTGGTTCGCCGCGCACCCCGAGCACGCCCCCCTGCTGCGCTCGCGCTGACCGCCGTCGTTTCATGACGTCGTGTTACGGCGGGTTACCGACGGGGTGACGTCATGAACGGGTCGCGGCACGCCTCGGACGGAATGTCCGAGGGGGTTCGTACCGTGTGAGTATGCGAATCCTGCACACCTCCGACTGGCACATCGGCCGCACGTTCCATGGCAACTCGACCATGGACGCGCTGACCGAGGTGCTCGGGGCGCTGACCGAGCAGGTGCGCACGCACTCCGTCGACGTCGTGGTCGTCGCCGGAGACGTCTTCGACTCCGCGACGCCGTCCGGTCCCGCCTACTCGCTCCTCGGCGATGCGCTGGTGGCGCTGGACGAGGCCGGGGCGCGAGTGATCGTCACGAGCGGAAACCATGACTCGGCCGCGCGACTCGGTTTCCAGGCGCGGCTGCTCCGTGACGGCATCCACGTGCTGACCGATCCGCTCGCCGTCGGGGAGCCGATCACGATCGCGGATGCCGATGGACCGGTTCATTTCTTCGGCATCCCCTACCTCGAGCCGGCCATCGTGCGTCAGCACTGGCCCGAGGGCGACAGCGCGGGCCGCCCGTTGCGCACCCAGGCGCAGACCATGGGGCATGCGATGGACCTCGTCCGTGCGGGCATGGACACGCACGAGGGCCGTGCGGTCGCCATCGCGCACTGCTTCGCCGCAGGGGTCGATGCCACCGCAGGCCTCGAGCGCGAGGTGCGTCAGGGTGGGCTCGACGTCGTGCCCCTCAGCGTGTTCGACGGCCCCGACTACGTGGCGCTCGGGCACATCCACGGTCGCCAGACGCTCAGCGAGCGCGTCCGCTACGCCGGGGCTCCGCTGCACTACAGCTTCGGCGAGCAGCACAAGGCGCGCGGTTCGTGGCTCGTCGACCTCGATGCCCACGGTCTCGCCGCCGTCGAGTGGCTCGAGCTGCCCGTGCCGCGTCGTCTGGTCACGCTCACGGGAACGCTCCACGAGATCCTGGCGCCGGAGATGGTCGCCGAGCATGCGAACGAGTGGGTGTGCGCCGTGTACACCGATGCTCTGCCCCAGGCCGAGCCGATGCGGCGTCTGCGCGAGAGCTACCCCTACTGCGCCATGGTGCAGCACCAGCCCGTGGCCGTCTCCGAGGCGGAGGAGAGGTCGTACTCGCAGCGACTCCGGACCGCGGTGACCGATGTCGACCGGATCGAGGCGTTCCTCGAGCACGTCCGGGCCGGGCACGGCGCCACGGATGCGGAGCGCGACCTGATCCGCGCGGTGCTCGACGAGCGCGTGCGCGCGGAAGCTCTCGTCTAGATGCGCCTCCATCGCCTGGAGATCGAGGGGTTCGGCCCTTTCCGGTCGCGGCAGATCGTGGATTTCGACGCTTTCGGCGACGATGGCATCTTCCTGATCGCCGGGCGGACCGGCGCCGGCAAGTCGAGCATCCTCGATGCCGTCTGCTTCGGTCTCTACGGTGGTGTGCCACGCTACGACGGGGGCGAGAAGCGGCTCCGCAGCGACCACTGCGAGCCCGATGATCCCTCCGAGGTCGTGGTCGAGTTCAGTACTCCGGCCGGTCGGTTCCGCGTGACGCGCTCGCCGGAGTACCTTCGTCCGGCCAAGCGCGGCGGGGGGCTGACGAAGCAGGCCGCAGCGGTGTCACTGGAGGAATGGACGGACGCGGGCTGGGTGGGGCGTGCCGCACGAGCCGTCGACGTCGCCGGCGACCTCGATGAGATCCTGCAGCTGAGCCGCGAGCAGTTCCTGCAGGTGATCCTCCTGGCGCAGAACCGCTTCTCCGAGTTCCTGCTGGCGGGGAGCAGGGATCGCCAGGCGCTGCTTCGCCGCCTCTTCGGCACTCAGCGATTCGAAGACGTGCAGGCCCGTTTCGACGAGCGGCGCCGCCAGGCGGAGCAGACGCTCGGTGCGCGGCTCGCCACCGTCGACGCTCGTGTCGGTGAGGCCGAACGTCTGGTGGACACCGCGGGCCTCTCGGGCGATGCCGACGACGGCACGGCCCCCACGGCGGCGGGGGAGCAGCCGACGGCATCACTGACGATCGATGAGCGTCTCGACGCCCTTCGCCGAGCCCAGGCGCGAGCGGACTACCGTGCCGGGCGGCGGGCCTCCGAACAGGCCGACGCCGAGAAGCTATCGGCCGAGGCCGATGCGGCGCTGGCGACGACGCGTGAGGAGCGGCGCGCACAGCAGGAACGCGACCGTGCACGTGCGGCACTCGCCCGTCTCGAAGCGGATGCGCCGCTGATCGACGAGGCGCGTGCCGAGCTCACGGCTGCGCGTGCTGCCGAGGCGCTGCGCTCGACGATCGCCGCGGCATCACGGGCTCACGAGCTGGTCGACGCTGCCGCGACGGCCGAGGAGCGCGCTCGCGCGGAATGGGACGCCCTCGAGTTCGACGTCGACGGAGACCTCGAGGCGTGGGTGACGGCGCGTACCAAGGAGACCGGGTCCTGGGAGCGGGCGCGTGAGCTCGAGGAACAGGTACCGGCCCTCGACGAAGAACTGCGGATCGCGGTCGCCGCCGTCGACGCAGCGACCGCACGCATCGAGGCCGGGGAAGCGGAGCGCGCCTCGTTGCCCGACGCGGTGGCCGCGCTGAAGGCGGAGCGAGACCAGACCCGGCGCATCGCCGATCGTGCGGACGACCTGAGGATCGCGCGGGAGTCGGCGGACGTGCGTGTCGTGGCGGCGAGGGCAGCCCGACGGCTCCAGGCCGACCAGGCGGCCACGGAGCGCGATCTCACCGCTGCCACCACCGAGCACGCCGCTGCGCAGACCGCGCTCGCGAAGCTCCGTCAGCGTCGCACCGACGGGATGGCCGGCGAACTGGCGTCGAGTCTCCGCCCTGACGACCCCTGCCCGGTCTGCGGCTCTGTCGAGCACCCGAGCCTCGCCACGCACTCCGATCCGGTGTCGCCCGACGACATCGCCGACGCCGAACTCTTTCGTGACGCTGCGGCAGAGCGGGAGCGTGAACTCATGTCGGCCGCATCGGCCGTGCAGGCCGAGTTGGCCGCGGTCCTGGCTCGCGCCGACGGAAGGAGCGTCGAGCAGGCCGAGAGGGAGCACGCCGAGGCGACGGCGGCGTACACACGCAGCCTGAGCGCCGTGGAGGAGTTGGAGGCGATCGACGCGAGACTGGCGGCACTGACGGCACGTGTCGAACGGCTCGAGGCCGAGAAGGCGGCAGACGCGGCGGCCCTCGCTCAGGCACGAGAAGACCACGCCGTGCTGCGGCAGCGGGAGGCGCAGGCGCGCGAGTCGATCGCCGAGGCTCGGGGCGACTTCGACACGGTCGCCGCCCGGCTCGCGGACACGGCGACCGCGATCGCCGCCGCCCGTGCTCTCGCTGCGGCGGTCGCGGAACACCGCCGCAGGTCCGAGGCGCTCGTCGCTGCGGAATCCGAGCGAGACACGGCCCTCGCCGACTCGCCTTTCAGCGACGCGGCGGCCGCGGAGGAGGCGCTTCGCTCGTCGGCGGCGCAAGAGACCCTCGACGCCCGGATCGCGCAGCATGCCGTCCAGCGCGAGAAGGAACGCGGGATCCTGTTCGATCTGGAACTGCGCACGCTCCCCGAAGAGCCCATCGACCTGGAACCGGCCGAGCAGGCGGCGGAAGCCGCCCGGGCGCTCTGGAAGGGCGCGGTCGATGAGGCGGCCCGCGCTGCAGGTGTCGCCGAGCGACTCGAAGGGTTGATCGAGTCGGCTGCCGCGGAGAATGCGAGGACGACCGCGGAGGCGACCGAATTCGAGCTGCTGAAGAATCTCGCAGACACGATCGCCGGACGCGGAGCGAACACGCACAAGATGACTCTCGAGACCTTCGTCCTCGCCGCCGAACTCGAAGAGATCGTCGAAGCGGCGAACCGGCGGTTGCACGACATGTCGACGGGGCGCTACCAGCTGCGGCATTCGGATGCGCTCGCCGCACGAGGCGCCGCTTCCGGCCTCGGCATCGTGGTCTTCGACGCGTTCACCGGACAGTCCAGGCCGCCGCAGTCCCTCTCGGGTGGGGAGACGTTCCTCACCTCGCTCGCGCTCGCGCTCGGCCTCGCCGAAGTCGTCACCGCGCGAGCCGGCGGCATCCGCTTGGACACGCTCTTCATCGACGAGGGATTCGGCTCGCTCGACGGAGACACTCTCGATGTCGCCATGCGCACCCTCGACGAACTACGACAGGGCGGCAGGACCGTCGGGGTGATCAGCCACGTCGAGGCCATGCAGGAGCAGATCCCGGCGCAGCTCACGGTGCGGGCGTTGCCGAACGGTCCCAGCATGATCGAGCCTCGCTGAGGTGGTGCCCGAACGGCGCCGCGGTGTCACACGCCGTATTCGGCGAGGATGAACTCGCGCAGCTGCACACTGCAGCGCGCGACGGCTTCGCGCCAGTCCGTGAGGGCGCCGTCTTCGGCCTGATCGGAGATGGCCCGGAACACGCGGATCGGGACCTCGAACCGCCCCGCCACCCAGATGTACGCATAGGTCTCCATATCGACCAGAACCGCGCCGGACGGGCGGATCACGGCGGTGATCTCCGCGTCCTCGACGAAGTGGTCGCCGGTCGCGATCAGCACGCCCTCCTTCCCGGTCGACACCTTCGTGGGAAGGGAGACGTGCTGCCCGGAGATCCCGTCGAGATCGGTGACGTCGTGCTGGAATGCCGTGCCGACCTCGTGCACCCTCGACTCGAGGTCGGGGTCGATCGCCCCGGCGGTGCCCACCACGACGATCTCGTCGTAGTCGTTCGCATCGAGGGCACGGGTGAGTGCGTACGTCGCCTGCAACTTGCCGGGGCCCGTGATGAGCCGATCGAAGCCCTCGAGCTCCTCCGGGAAGGCGGACAGTTCGGAGGCGAGCGCGGCGACGAGGAGTTTCACTGCCCCATTCTCTCAGGTCACCGCGGACAGAACCTGACCAGCGACGCGGCGTCACCCGGGTGTAACACGGAGGGGCGATACTGATTCGAGGAACAGAGCGGAGGATCACATGTCGTTGCAGCAGCAGATCTCGGAGGACCTCGGCGTCCGGCCCGAGATCGATCCCGAAGCCGAGGTCGAACGTCGAGTCGCGTTCCTCGTCGAGTACCTCCGCACGACGGGCGCGAAGGGTTACGTACTCGGGATCTCGGGCGGGCAGGACTCGACCCTCGCCGGGCGTCTGGCGCAGCTCGCGGTCGAGAGGGTGCGGTCCGAGGGCGGCGAGGCGAAGTTCCTGGCCGTGCGCCTGCCGTACCGCGTCCAGCACGATGCGGCGGACGCTGAGGCGGCACTCGACTTCATCGCTCCGGATTCCTCGGTCGAGGTCAACATCCAGAACGGCGTCGACGGTGTCGAGGAAGACATCGAGTTCGCGGTCACGAGTGACATCAGCGACTTCAACCGCGGCAACATCAAAGCACGCGTGCGCATGGTCACGCAGTACGCGCTCGCCGGGCACGACGGCCTCCTCGTCATCGGCACGGATCACGCTGCCGAAGCGGTGACGGGTTTCTTCACGAAGTTCGGTGACGGCGCGGCCGACATCCTTCCGTTGTCCGGTCTCAGCAAACGGCAGGGGCGTTCGCTGCTGCAGTTCCTCGATGCCCCGGATCGACTCGCGTTCAAGGTGCCCACCGCCGATCTTCTCGACGGGCAACCCGGCCGGGCCGACGAGGAAGAACTCGGGCTCACGTACGAGCAGATCGACGACTTCCTCGAAGGACGGTCGGTGGATCCCGACGTCGCCGGCCGCATCGAGGCGCGATACCTCGCGACGCAGCACAAGAGACACCTGCCGGTGACCCCGGACGACACCTGGTGGCGGTGATCGCAGTCCGCTTCTGAGGGCGTCCCGCTTCGCCCGTGTCGGATGCCGCGGATAGTGTCGAAGCATCCGACAGAACGGGAGCATCGTGCGGATCGACACTCAGGCGCAGCGCGTCATCTGGAGCGCGAGCGACCTCAAGGCGGCCGCGGAATGCGAGTTCGCGTGGTGTCGGGCGATCGACGCGAAGCTGGGCCGGGTGCCGGCCGTCGAAGAGCCGGAGGATGCGACGCTGAAGCGCGCCGCGGAGCTCGGTGACGTCCACGAGCAGAACGTGCTCGCCCGCTACATCGACGACCTCGGCGACGAGAACGTGCATCGCATCGAGAAGGTGTCCTCAGTCGATGCGGAGGCGCTGGCCGCGGCGATCGACGAGACCGTGCGGGCGCTGCGGTCCGAGGCGCTGGTCGTCTTCCAGGCGGCGTTCGCGACCGAGGAGTTCGTCGGGTTCGCTGATTTCCTGCGCAAGGACGACGAGGGGCGGTGGCGTGTCCAGGACTCGAAGCTGGCGCGCAAGGCTCGCGTGACGGCGCTCATGCAGCTCGCGGCATATGCCGATCAGCTCGACCGGCTCGGCATCCCGTGCTCCGATGAGGTCGATCTCATCCTCGGCGACGGCACCCTCAGCACGCATGCCGTCGACGACCTGCTCCCGCTGTTCCAGGTGCGTCGCGCCCGGCTTCGTGCACTCATCGCCGATCGTCGTGTCGCCGACGGTGCGACGGGAACTCCTCTCGCCTGGGGCGATGATCGCGGTGACCTCCAGATCGTGGCCTGCGGCCGGTGCGCGACCTGTGAGGAGCAGGTGCTCGCGCATCGAGACCTCCTGATGGTCGCGCGGATGCGACCGGTGCAGCGGGCGCGACTGCGGGCAGCCGGTGTCGAGACGATCGACGCCCTCGCCGCCGCAGTCCATGCTCCGGCGGGAATGAACACCGACACGTTCGAGAATCTTCGCGCTCAAGCCCGTCTGCAGCTGCGCGCGGATGCAGAGGGCGAGCCGACGTACGACGTGCACTACGCGCAAGCGATCCATACTCTTCCCCTGCCGAGCCATGGCGACATCTTCTTCGACTTCGAGGGGGATCCGCTCTACACCGAGCCCGCAGCCGACGGTGAGGCGCAGTGGGGGATCGACTACCTCTTCGGCTGGGTAGACAACGCGGACCAGTACTCGGCACTGTGGGCGCACACCTTCGCCGACGAGAAGCGGGCGCTCGAGTCCTTCCTCGACTTCGTCACCCTGCGCCGGGCGGCGCATCCCGGTATGCACATCTATCACTACGCCCCGTACGAGACGTCGCATCTGGTAGCGATGGCCGCGCGGCACGGCGTGCGCGAAGGAGAGGTCGACCGGCTGCTGCGAGAAGGGGTGTTCGTCGATCTGTACCCGCTGGTGCTGCGCACCGTGCGGGTGGGATCCCGCTCGTACTCGATCAAGAAGCTCGAACCGCTCTACATGGGTGAAGACGTGCGCACGAGCGACGTGCAGAAGGGCGATGACTCGATCGTTCAGTACGTCGCGGCGCGCGAGCTCGCGGCGGCCGGGAACCAGAGTGAGGCGGAGGTGGTCCTCGCCGACCTCGCCGACTACAACCGCTACGACTGCGTGTCCACGCGAAGGCTGCGCAACTGGCTCATCGACATCGCACGGCAGAAGGGCGTCACACCGGCGCCGCCGGACGCCGCCGACGAGGTCATCTACGAGCCGTCGCCCCGCTCCGTCGCGCTCCTTGCCGACGCGGAGCAGGCCGTGGAGGCCGGGGGCGACGGACTCGTCCATCGCATCGCGGCCGCGGCGATCGACTACTTCCCTCGCGAGGCGAAGAGCTTCTGGGTGTCGCATTTCCAGCGGCTGCGGGAGCCGGTGACGATGTGGGACGGCACGCGAGACGTGGTGCGGGTCGATCGTCCCTCGTCTTCCGTCCGTCGGGACTGGAGTATCGGGGAAGGGCGCAGGGTGATGTCCCGCGACATCGAGATCCGGGGAGAGGTGTCACCGGGAACGACTCTCGGCGCGGGTTCGCAACCGTTCGCCCTGTACGAGGTGCCGGCGCCCTTCGATACCGAAGTGCCGTCCCGAGCAGTCCACGTGCCGCACACCGTCACGGTGGCCGAAGTGCTCGACGACGGTTACCTCGTTACCGAATCGGCGGTGCAGGGCCAGACCTGGGACGAGCTTCCCCTCGCACTCACCCCCGCCGCGCCGCCGCGGGTCGTCTCCCTGCAAGGGGCGATCGACGAGTGGGCCGATGCCGTGCACGTTGCGGCCCCGGGCTACCCGCATGATGCCGCGACCGACATCCTGCGTCGTATCCCTCCGCGCACGACGTCAGGGGATGCGCTCCCGCCCGCAGACGACGACGTCATCGACGCGATCGTGCGCGGCGTGCTCGACCTCGACCGCAGCTATCTCGCCGTGCAGGGGCCTCCCGGAACGGGTAAGACCTACACCGGGTCTCGTGTGATCGCACGTCTCGTGAACGAGCACGGTTTCAAGGTCGGCGTTGTCGCGCAGTCGCACGCCATCATCGAGACGCTGCTTGCGCGGATCGTGTCCGACGGCGTCTCGCCCTCTCAGGTGGCGAAAGCGCCGAAGGATCCCGACGCCGAACCGCCGTACACCGCGATCCCGAAGAACGGCATGGCAGCCTTCCTCGCAGAGCACATCGGGGAGGGTGCGGTCGTCGGTGGCACGGCATGGGACTTCAGTAACACCCAGCGCGTCGACAGGGAGGGACTCGATCTGCTCGTGATCGACGAGGCCGGACAATTCTCGCTCGCCTCGACCATCGCCGTGGCCGCCGGTGCGAAACGGCTCCTGCTGCTCGGTGATCCGCAGCAGCTCCCGCAGGTGAGCCAGGGCGCTCATCCCGAGCCGGTGGACACGTCCGCTCTCGGGTGGGTGATGGACGGCGATCCGGTGGTCCGGCCGGAGTACGGCTACTTCCTCGCGCGATCGTGGCGCATGCACCCGGCGGTGGCGGCTCCGGTGTCGAAGCTCGCATACGCCGGACAGCTCGCCTCGGCGCCCGGCACGGAACTCCGCTCGCTCGACGGTGTGGAGCCCGGACTGCACGTGGTTCCGCTCCGGCACCGGGGGAACGCCACTGCGTCAGCGGAGGAGGCCGCCGAAGTCGTGCGGCTCGTCGACGATCTGATCGGTCGGACTTTCACCGACAACGACCCGAATGCCTCGGCGCGTCCGCTGACGCAGTCCGACATCATCGTCGTCACGCCCTACAACGCGCAGCGACAGCTGGTGCTTGATGCGCTGTCCGATGCGGGCTTCCCGGATGTTCCGGTGGGGACGGTCGACAACTTCCAGGGCAAGGAGGCGGTGGTGTCGATCACCTCGCTGGCTGCATCGAGCGGTCGGGATGCGCCTCGGGGGCCGGAGTTCCTGCTGCTGCAGAATCGTCTCAACGTGGCGATCTCCCGCGCTCAGGTCGTCGCCTACCTCATCCACTCCCCGGCCCTCCTCGACGATCTGCCGCATACGCCCGAGGGAGTCGCTCGTCTCAGTGCCTTCGCGCGTCTCGTGGGTGCGGCGGAGTGAGCGTCCACACCACGGAGGACATCCTCCGGGCCTCCGCCGCGTGGGTGTGGTTCCCCCGCGACAGCGATCAGGTGCACGAGGAACTGCAACTCGTGCGGTACCCGGCGCGCTTCGGCGGCGGGGTTCGTGCATCGCAGGTCCGCTCGTCTGTCGATGCCTCTTCGGTGCTCGATCACGCGATCGCGCACACCCGCGGCTGGGGCGAGGCGCAGCTCACATTCTGGACCAACCCCTCGGACTCTCCCGATCTCGAAGACGAGCTGCGTCGGCGCGGCGCCGAGCACATCGACACCGTCGCCGTCCTCGCGCGCGCCATCGATGAACTCGTCGTCGACGTCCCCGGTGAGGCGTCGGCGGAGATCGTGCGCACGCTCGAACAGGTGCGGGAGGTCGACGCGATCAACGTGCCGGTCTGGGCGCAGGAACCGCTCGACGAGGAGGGGATCCGCATCGAGAAGGATGAGGTCGTCGCAGGGCTGAAGACGGGGCGCGACGTGCGCGTCCTCGGTCGGCTGGAGGGACGGTCCGTGAGTACCGGCGGGTGCACGATCGTCAACGGCTTCGCACGGTTGTGGGGAGCGGCGACCCTACCGGATGCGCGTGGTCGGGGTGCGTATCGGGCTGTCCTCGCCGAGCGGTTGCGCGCTGCCGCCGAACGGGGCGCGGCGACCGCCCTCGTGAAGGGCCGTGTCGCCACGTCCGCACCGATCCTCAGGCGTGTGGGCTTCCGGCATTTCGGCGACGAGCGCGCCTATCGACTCACCCTCGCAGACTGATATCGGTCAGACCGTGCCGTAGAGGCGATCGCCGGCGTCGCCGAGTCCGGGGACGATGTAGCCCTTTTCGTCGAGACGCTCGTCGAGCGCGCCGAGCACGAGGGTCACGTCGCGGTCGCCCGCCATCGCCTCGATCGCGGCGACGCCTTCAGGGGTGCCGAGCAGGCAGATCGCCGTGACGTCCTTTGCCCCGCGGTCGAACAGGAACTGGATCGCCGCCGCGAGCGATCCACCGGTGGCGAGCATCGGGTCGATGGCGAAGCACTGGCGGTCGCTCAGGTCGTCGGGGAGACGCTCGGCGTACGTGGTCGGCTCGAAGGTCGTCTCGTCGCGCACCATTCCGAGGAACCCGACCTCTGCGGTCGGGAGCAGCTTGACCAGACCTTCGAGCATCCCGAGGCCGGCGCGGAGGATCGGCACCACGATGGGACGCGGCTCCGAGATCTTGACGCCCGTGGTCGTCGTCACGGGGGTGGTGATCTCGATCGGGCTGACCTTCACATTGCGGGTCGCCTCGTACGCGAGCAGGGTCACGAGTTCTTCCGTGAGCTGACGGAACACCGGCGACGGGGTGCGCGCGTCGCGCAGCACCGAGAGCTTGTGAGTGACGAGAGGGTGGTCGGCGACGTGAACACGCATGGATACAGGGTAATGCGCCAGGGAGCCCGGCACGACATCCGGGCCCGGGTGACCTGGGTGCGGCTGTCGTAGGCTCGACGCATGACCGCCGCCGACGACCTCGCGATGCAGCGGGCGCTCGCGCTTGCGGACGAGGCAGCGGCAGCGGCGGAGATCCCGGTCGGAGCGGTGATCCTCGACCGTGACGGGAACATCGTCGCCGAGGGGCGAAACACCCGCGAGGCCACGAACGATCCGACCGGTCATGCCGAAGTGGAGGCCTTGCGTCGTGCGGCGGCATCCGTCGGCTCGTGGAATCTCGAGGGGCACACTCTCGTGGTCACCCTCGAGCCGTGCATCATGTGTGCCGGGGCGATTCTGCAGGCGCGCATCGGGCGCGTGGTCTTCGGCGCCTGGGACGAGAAGGCGGGCGCGGCCGGCTCCATGTACGACGTTTTGCGCGACCGGAGGCTCCCGTACCGCGCCGAGGTGATCGGCGGTGTGCAGGCGGATGCGGTGGCGTCGCAGCTGCGCACCTTCTTCGAGCAGCGGCGCTGAGCACTCGCCGCACGTCCGGACTCCGCGCTCAGTCGGAGGACTTCAGCACGAAGACGTCGGTCGACGGCTCGGGATCGATCGCGGGGCGGTACACGTCCGGCTCGATGTAGACGATGCGAGCGACCGGTACGGCCTCGCGGATGCGCGCCTCGATCGCGTTGATGTCGTCGGCGGCTTCCCGCAACGGCTTGTCGGCGTTGAGGGCGATCTTCGCAGCGACCATCAGCTCGTCCGGTCCGAGGTAGAGAGTCTTCATGTGGATGATCTTCTCGATCTCGTCGCCCGCGTTGATGGCATCGACGATGCGGTCGTGATCGGCGGCCGTCGCCCCTTCGCCGACCAGCAGGCTCTTCGTCTCGACGCCCAGCACGATCGCGATCAGCACCAGCAGCACACCGATCATCACGGTCCCGAGGGCGTCGAACACCGGGTTTCCGGTGAGGAGCGTGAGCCCGACGCCGAGCAGCGCGAACGTGAGGCCGGTCAGCGCACCGACGTCTTCGAGCAGCACGACGGGGAGTTCGGGAGCCTTCGAGCGACGCACGAAGGAGACCCACGACTGCCCCTTCTCCCGCACGATGTTGCTCTCACGCACCGCGGTGCGCAGCGAGAACGACTCGAGCCCGATCGCGATGAAGAGGACGACCAGCGGCAACCACCACCAGGTCCTGTCGAGCTCGTGGGGGTTGGTGAGCTTCTCGACGCCCTCGTAGATCGCGAACAGTCCACCGACGGAGAAGAGGATGATCGACACGACGAAGGCGTACACATAGCGCTCCCGGCCATAGCCGAAGGGGTGTGCACGGTCGGCTTCGCGACGTGCCTTGCGTCCGCCGAGCATGAGCAGGAGCTGGTTGCCGGAATCGGCGACCGAGTGGATGGCCTCCGCGAGCATCGAGGCGGAACCGGACAGCGCCCAGGCGACGAACTTCGCGAGCGCGATGCCCAGGTTCGCCAGGAACGCCGCGACGATGGCCTTGTTGCCTCCGGATGCACTCATGGGACGAGTCTAGAACCGCCCACCGGAGGATGCGGGGAGTGCCCGCCGTAGGATGACGACATGGCTGACTCGCTTCCTTCCCTCGCTTTCCTCGGTGCCGGCTCGATGGGCGGTGCGATCCTGCGCGGAGTGGTCGCGTCGGGCATCCGGATCGACGGCGGGATCACCGCGACGAACCGCACCGCGGAGAAGGCGGAGGCGTTCGAAGGGCTCGAAGGCGTCACCAGCATCGCACTCGCGGAGCGGCCGGATGGCAACGTCGAGGCCGCTGCGGGCGCGCGCATCGTCCTGGTCGGCGTCAAGCCGGCGATGGTGCCCGACCTGCTGCACGAGATCGCCCCGCACCTCGCCGCCGACGCGATCGTGGTGAGTGTCGCCGCCGGTGTCACGCTGCAGACCTTCGCCGATGTGCTCGGCACCGATGCCCGCGTGATCCGGTCGATGCCGAACACTCCGTCGACGGTGCGCAAGGGCGTCACCGGTCTCGCCGCAGGGGCCGCCGCGACCGCGGACGATCTGTCGCTCGTGCGTCGTCTGTTCGAGACCGTCGGCGCGGTCGTCGAGGTGCCGGAGTCTCAGATCGACGCGCTGTCGACGATCTCGGGATCGGGTCCGGCCTACGTGTATCTGCTGATCGAGGAGTTCACGAAGGCAGCCGTCGGCATGGGCTTCGAGGATGCCGACGCCAAGCTGATGGTGGAGCAGACGTTCATCGGCGCGACCGCACTGCTCGACGCCTCGGGAGAGGACCCTGCCGAGCTGCGTCGCCGCGTCACGAGTCCGAAGGGGACGACGGAGCGGGCTGTCGCGGTGCTGCAGGACGCGCACCTCGAACGCACTTTCTCCGATGCCGCTGCCGCCGCACTCGCGCGGGCGAAGGAACTCGCCGCCGGAGCCTGAACCGGGCCCCGGCGGATCGGCACCCCCCCTATCGGTGCACGAGGTCGCTAGCTCTCGCTGGCGACCTCGGCGAGCACTTCGGGCCAGCGTCGGTTGAGGATGCTGCCTCCGAGCACCGTCCCACCCCACAGGGCGAGCGCGCCGAGCACGACACCGCACGCGAGGCTGACCCAGCCCAGCGCAGGATTCCAGATCCCCGCGATCGCGAACCCGAGGGCGGGTGCGCCGACGAGCAGCGTGATCGGTCCGATGATGATCATCGCGAGAAGCGACTGCACGCCACCGGAGGAGCCGCGACCGAGCGGGTTGGCCTCGGGCGCGGGCGCGCGACCCGGGAGGAAGCTGCCCACCCAGGCGCCTGCGCCGGCCGAGATCGCCGTCAGTCCGAGCGCCGACCCGAGGCTGCCGGGCAGCAGGTCCATCCGACCGGCGAGCAGGCAGGTGGCGACGCACAGCACGAGGGTCAGGGGCACGGCGATCAGCCCGAATCCGAGCAGCCGTCCCGCCCGATCCGCGGCGCCGCGGACGCCGCCCAGGATGTGGGCGGCGATCGCGTCGTTGTCGTAGGCGATCGCCATCTGGATGATGGTGCCGGTGAGGAGCGCGTTGATCGTCGGGATCAGCGTGAGTGCGGGCCCGAATCCGACGGACTCGTCCTGCAGTCCGTTCATGAGCGCGAGCCCGATGAAGATCGCGGGCAGGAGCAGCATCATCACGACGTTCACGACCTGTCGAGGGTCGCGGCGGAAATATCGCAGTGTGCGTGCGGCGATGGCGCCGGTCGGAGTGGCGGGCAGGACCCGGTCCAGCAGGCCACCGGAGCGCACACGTCCTCCGCCGCTGTTCTGGATCGGGGCGACGAGGCGTGCGGCGAGCAGCCCCCGTGCCGCGAACCACAGGGCGATGACCGTCGCCAGGGCGATGAGCAGGCGGAGTGCTGCGGAGAGGTAATCGCCCTGCGCGACCGACGCGGAGACGCCGAACACCGCACCGATGGGCGTCCAGCCGACGATGTCGGTGACGGCCGTGAACGCCCCGCCGATGTCGTTCACCCGGAACAGCGCACCCATGCCGAGGTTGAGCAGCAGGCCGGAGGAGGCGACGAGCAGCACCCCCAGGATCACGACGAGGTCGCGGGTGCCACGGCGGGCCAACCACCCGGCGAGGACCCCGCTCACCACACGGGCGCCCAGCACACACGTCACGACGGCGACGGGTGCGAGGATCAGAGCGCTGAGCAGTGCCGGAAGGCTGATCGACCAGCCGAGGAGCATGAGCAGCAGTGCCGTGATCGTGCCGAGGCCCCCGATGGTCGTCGCGCCGGCGACGACCAGTCCGGGCAGCAGGGCTCCGGCGGTGAGGGGGAGCAGAGCGAATCGTTCGGGGGCCAGCGAATCATCGCCGCTCACCAGGATCGACCCGACCCACCACCCGACGACCAGCACAGTGCCGGCGAGGACCATGACGGTGACCGCGGCCTCGGGGGCGGCGAAGCGCAGCGCCACGAGTGCTGCCGTCAGACCCGCGAGCATGCCCAGGGCGATCATCCCGGTGAGGACCAGGGTCACGATCATCCAGGGGTTGCGCGAGAGCTGGTGGCCCAGCTGCCGCCAGCGCAGGCTTACGAGGAGCGCAACCACGCGAGTGTCTCCGTCCCGAGATCGTGTGCGCCCACCAGGGCCAGGAACCGCTGCTGAAGCGTGAGACCGGCGCGCACCTCATCCAGCGTGCCGTGCGCGAGCAGACGACCCTCCGCGACGATGGCGACCCGGTCGCACATCGACTCGACGAGCTCCATCACGTGGCTGGAGAGCACCACCGTGCCGCCGCCGTCGACGAACGCGCGCAGGATCTGGCGGATCGTCTCGCCCGACACAGGATCGACCGCCTCGAGGGGCTCGTCCAGGATCAGGAGTCGCGGCGCATGGATCAGGGCGCACGCGAGGCCGATCTTCTTGCGCATGCCCGCCGAGTAGTCCACGACGAGGCGATCACGCGCATCGGTGAGGCCGAGGGCGGCGAGGAGCTCTTCGGTGCGCGATGCCACGTCAGCCTCAGGCATGCCCCGCAGCAGGCCCGTGTACCGCAGCAGCTCTGCGCCGGAGAGCCGGTCGAGCATGCGGATGCCGTCGGGGAGCACGCCCATGCGCGCCTTGGCTTCGGCGGGGTTCTGCCACACATCCGCACCGAGCACCCACGCGTTCCCGGCGTCCGGACGCAACAGTCCGGTCGCCATGGCGAGGGTCGTGGTCTTGCCCGCGCCGTTCGGTCCGAGGAGTCCGAGCATCGATCCGGCCGGCACGTCGAGGGAGAGGTTGTCGACGGCGACCTTCGGCCCGAACTGCTTGTGGAGCCCGCGGAGGGCGAGGACGGGTGGGGCCGTTGTGTGGTCGGTCATGCCCTCCATCCCACCACGGACGGGTCGTCTGCGCGTCCGCCCTGAGGGGGAGTCGTGGATCCGGGGTGGGTCCCGCCGTCAGCGGTCGAGTGCAGCGAAACGCTCGATGTCGCTGTTGGTGCCCGACACGATGATGAGGTCGTGGTTGGTGACGATCGTGTTCGCCTCGGCGTAGCGGAACGGCTTGCCCGGGCTCTTCACCCCGACGACGGTGACCTTGTACTTCGAGCGGACGCCCGACTCGTTCAGGCCGACGCCGCGGATGAACTTCGGCGGGTACATCTTGGCGAGCACGAAGTCGTCATCGAAGCGGATGAAGTCGAGCATCCGTCCGCTCACCAGGTGCGCCACGCGCTCGCCGGCCTCGCGCTCCGGGTAGATGACGTGGTTCGCGCCGACACGGGCCAGGATCTTGCCGTGGGACTGGGACACGGCCTTGGCCCAGATCTGCGGCACCTTGAGGTCGACGAGGTTGGCCGTGATCAGCACGGACGCCTCGATCGAGGAGCCGACGGCGACGACCGCGACCTGGAAGTCCTGCGCACCGATCTGGCGGAGCGCATCGATGTTCTTCGCGTCGGCCTGCACGGTGTGCGTGACGCGGTCGGACCACTTCTGCACGAGCTCGAGGTTGTCGTCGATCGCGAGCACCTCGCGGTCGAGACGGTCGAGCTCTCCGGCGCAGGCGGCGCCGAAGCGGCCGAGACCGATGACGAGGACGGGAGCGTCGCCCCGGAGGACTTCAACCAACGATCGGCCTTTCCACGGGCAGTGAGTAGTACTGCGTTCGCGATGTCGCGGCGACCGCCGCGGCGAGAGTCACTGTACCAACGCGCCCCATGAAGATGGTCGCGGCCATGACGTAGGAGGCTGAATCGGGCAGATCCGCGGTGAGCCCCGTCGACAGCCCGACGGTGCCGAAGGCCGAGATCACATCGAACAGGACGTGGCTGATCTCCTCCTTGGTGAGCTGGGCGATCACGATGGTCGACAGCGCGACGATGGTCGCCCCCCACGCGACGACGCTGAGGGCCACGCGTTGCACGTCGCTCGGGATGCGCCGCCCGAAGGCCTCGACGGACTGACGGCCCTTCGCCTCCGACCACACGGCGATCGCGAGGACGGCCAGGGTGGTGACCTTGATGCCGCCCGCCGTCGACGCCGAGCCGCCCCCGACGAACATCAGCATGCTGGCCGCGAGGAGGGAGGAGCCGTTCAGATCGTCCATGTCGATCACGCTGAAGCCGCCGGATCGGGTCATCGCCGAGAGGAAGAAGGCCTGGAACGTCGTGTCCGCGGCATCCATCGACCCGAACGTCTTCGGGTTGTCGAACTCCAGGACGACGAAGACGGCCGCACCCAGGATGAACAGGAGCACGGTGGTGACGAGGGTGAGCTTCGTGTGCAGTGACCAGCGCTTGACGTGCCAGACGTGCTTGGCGAGCGAGTAGATGACGGGGAAGCCGATGCTGCCGAGGAACACGCCCACCATGAGGAGAGAGAGCACGAGGTAGTCGTCGCCGAACACGGCCACACCGCCGTCGTTCGGGGCGAAGCCGGTGTTGGTGAAGGCCATGGCCGCGAAGTACGGGGCCTCCCAGAGCGCCGCGATGGGGTTGACCTCCGCCATCACGAGGGCGGGGTAGAGCAGGACGGCGAGCGTGGCCTCGATGATGAGGGCCGATACCGCGACGGTCGTGAGCAGCTGACCGACCTCGCCCAGGCGCACCGTCTGGCTCTCGTTCACCACGCCCCCGTGCGCGCGCAGCGGGTTCGTGTCGCCGGCCGCCAGCAGTTTGGCCCGCAGCCCCAAGCGCTTCGAGATGAGCATCCCCATGAGGGACGCGAGGGTGAGGACGCCGATACCGCCGATGTTCACGCCGAGGAAGACGACGACGTGCCCGAACGGCGACCAGTGGTTCGCCATGTCCACGGTCGACAGGCCGGTGACGCAGATCGTCGACATGGCCGTGAAGAGGGCGTCGCTCAGCGGGGTGACGGTGCCGCTGGCGGACGCGATCGGTAGCGACAGGAGAACCGTGAACACGAGGATCAGGAGCGCGAAGACGACGATCGCGAAACGGGAGGGCGAGGAGGTGAGGATCTGCCTCGCACGGCCGGCGATGCCCGACAGACCCTGTCCTGGGGACGACGCCGAAACGATGCCCGACATCGCTGCCCCCTCATCTTCTCTCTCGGACGCGCCCCACGGTCGCACGGCGCCGGTCAGCCGAGCCTCCGTCATGGTACTCCGTGCCGGAGCCGACTACCCTGATCACATGACGGACATCTTCGACGTGATCGCAGACGGTACGAGGCGCGACATCCTCCAGCTCCTGCTGCGGCACATGTCCGAAGGGGAGACCGGCACGAGTGTCAGCCAGATCGTCGCCGATCTGGGCATCAGCCAGCCCACCGTCTCGAAGCACCTCAAGGTTCTTCGCGATGCCGAACTGGTGTCCGTGCGCGAAGACGGACAGCGCCGGTTCTACAGCCTCGCGGTCGAACCGCTCGAAGTCGTCGATGACTGGCTCGTTCCGTTCCTGGTCGACGCATACGGCGACGCGGCCCCGGACATCGACTACCCCGGTGGCCCGCTTCCCGACAGTGCGGCACATGCCGCGGAGGTCGTCGGGCGCGCCGCGGCATCCGCCAAGCACGCCGTCACCTCGGCGCTCAAGCGGTTCGGCGGCTGAACCCCTTCGACGGTTCGCGTCCCGGTGTGGCCGCTCGTGTGGCGTGCCCGGAAACGCCTCGCCCCTGACGGCCGGGGGCATGACGTCAGGGGCGATCCGCGGATCCCCAGATCCGCGAGGACTCGGCGCGGTGCCGGCGCGAGTCCTGCACTGACAGTGGCAGTCGCGGCTGAGCGAAAGGCGAGCGACGCCTATGTCTCGGCTGGACGGCGGGAGCGGGTGTCGGAGGCCTGCGCGAGTTGCTGGCTGTGGATCCCGCCGATGCCCCACTGATCACATGAGTCACACGGGTTTACAGGTGTCCCAGCTACCCCATAGAGTGTGCACATCGAGAAAGGGGTACGTGGGATGCCCGAGGTTCCAGACGTCCGATTCCTCACGGTGGCCGAGGTCGCCGAAATCATGCGCGTGTCCAAGATGACCGTGTATCGGCTGGTGCACGCCGGGGAACTGCCAGCCGTCCGCTTCGGGCGGAGCTACCGCGTACCGGAGTCGGCCGTGGCCGACGCGCTGCAGCGCCCCATCGCCGACGTCGGGTGAGTCGACGCGAGGCCGCACGGCGCACGCCGTCGGGTTTGCTAGACTGATCCGAGGCATTTTTCCGTGCCCGTACCCGGGTGTCCGATTTCGGGGACACCCAGCCCCTGACTTAGTGAGGTTTCCGTGGGTTCTGTCATCAAGAAGCGCCGCAAGCGCATGGCGAAGAAGAAGCACCGCAAGCTGCTTCGTAAGACTCGCCACCAGCGTCGCAACAAGAAGTAAGCGACCAGACACGAGCGCCTGTCTTCGGACGGGCGCTTTGTGTCTCTGCCCACAGATCTGCACCGCCGAGAGGATGTCATGAAGTCGATCACCGTCACCGAACTCGCCGAGCGCTCCGGTGTCCCGCTCATCGATGTCCGGGAGGTGGACGAGTTCGCCGCAGGCCACGTGCCCGGTGCCGTCAACATCCCGATGTCCGAGATCGGCAACCGGCTCGAGGAGTTGCCGTCGGAGGCGTTCGACGTGATCTGCCAGGCCGGCGGCCGTTCGGCGCGGGTCGTCGAGGCGCTGGAGTCCCGCGGGTACGACGCGACGAACGTCGAGGGTGGCACCGGTGAGTGGATCTCGCAGGGACGTGCCGTCGAGGTGCCGTCGGCGTGACCACGCTGACCCTGATCCGCAAGCCCGACTGCCATCTGTGCGAGGTGGCTTCTGAGGTGATCGACGCCGTCATCGCCGAACTGCCGGACGCGGCGGCGGAGCAGATCGAGATCGTCGAGGCGTCGATCAACGACGACCCCGCCCTGTACGAGCTGTGGTGGGAGAAGATCCCGGTCCTGTTGATCGACGGCGAGTTGCATGCGCACTGGCGCGTGACGCCGGACCGTCTGCGGGAAGCGCTGGAGACAGCCGTCCGCAGCGATGTGAAGTCCGAGTCGAAGGAAGCCCTGTGACCATCCGCCATGTCGTGACTTGGAAGCTCGCCGCCGAAGACGCCACCGTGCGTGCCGAGCAGGCAAAGGAAGCCGCGCGCCGCCTGAACGCCCTCGACGGTGTGGTGCCGCAGCTCCTCTCGATCTCCGCCGGAGCCAACATGGCGTACCCGGAGGCGAACTGGGACGTGACGCTGGTCGCGGACTTCGACTCGGTGGAGGCGATCGAGGAGTACCAGGTGCACCCCGCGCACGAAGAGGTCGTCACGTACATCCGCTCGGTCGTGGCATCGCGCGTCGCCGTCGACTTCGAGGTCTGACACTCCGTCGCGGGTTGCGAGGAACTCGATTTCGTCCGTCTTCCCGGCGGTCTCGCAACACAAACGTGATACGCGGCGACGCCGATGCCATTGGTCACGCGACCGACCGCATGTTTAGATGTTCTCCTACCCGTCACCGGGCGTCACATTCGCCCTCGACTCACAGGAGCCGACATGCCTCGTCGTAACCTCATCGCCGGTCTCGCCCTCGCGGCGACCGCCACCCTCGCGCTCGCCGGCTGCGCGACGGGATCCTCGGACGCGGGCAGCGGTGGTGAGCCGGCTGCGGGCGACGACTACGGCTTGATCGAGGCGGGTACGCTCACCGTCTGCTCCGACATCCCTTACCCGCCGTTCGAGTTCGAGGACCCGAACTCGGAGACCGGCTATTCCGGCTTCGACATCGACCTGCTCGGCGCGATCGCCGCGCAGCTCGACCTGGAGCTCTCGGTACAGGACGTGGGCTTCGACGCGCTCCAGTCCGGGACCACCCTCGCTGCCGGGCAGTGCGACGTCGGGGCATCCGCCATGACGATCACCGACGAGCGCAAGGCCAACATCGACTTCTCCGACCCCTACTACGACTCGCTGCAGTCGCTCCTGGTGCGCACGGATTCGGGCATCGAGTCCATCGACGACCTCGCGGGAAAGAACGTCGGCGTGCAGCAGGGGACGACCGGCGAAGCCTATGCGGGCGAGAACGCGCCTGAGGCAGAGCTCGTGCAGTATCCGTCCGACGGTGAGCTGTGGCCGGCCATGCAGGCCGGACAGATCGAGGCCATCCTGCAGGACCAGCCGGTGAACCTCGAGCACGAGAAGGCCGACTCGAACTACAAGATCGTCGAGACCTACGAGACCGACGAGTCGTATGGCTTCGCTTTCGCGAAGGGCGAGAAGGACGCGCTGCTCGACGCGGTGAACGGAGCACTGGCGGACCTCCGCGACAGCGGCGAGTACCAGAAGATCTACGACCAGTACTTCACGGCCAACTGAGTCTGCAGGCGAGTCGGTCGAGAGGACCTTGACGATGGCGTTGAGGCGCACCACGAAAAGCAAGCTGTACCGGTACACCGTCTATGCGGTGCTGATCGCGATCGCCGTCTGGGTGATCGTCAGCACCGACTGGGCTCGGATCGCGAATCTCTACTTCAACCCCGAGGTCGCGGTGAAGATGCTCCCGGGCATCATCACCACGGCACTCGTGAACACCCTGTGGTTCACCGCGGTGGCCTTCGTCGGCGGTCTGCTGCTCGGCGTCGTGCTGGCGTTGATGAAGTTGTCCGCAATCGGTCCGTTCCGCTGGATCGCGACGTGCTGGATCGAGTTGTTCCGCGGCCTCCCCGCGATCCTCACGATCTTCGCGATCGCGTTCATCCTCCCGATCGGGCTCGGCGTGCCGGCGACGAAGCTCGGCGGACCGGTGGTCCTCGGACTCATCGGTCTGATCCTGGTCGCTTCGGCCTACATGGCCGAGACGATCCGCGCCGGTATCCAGGCGGTTCCTAAGGGGCAGACGGAGGCGGCGCGTTCGCTGGGCATGTCGCCGATGAAGACGACCTTCTGGATCGTCGTGCCCCAGGGTTTCCGGATCATCATCCCGCCGCTGACCAACGAGTTCGTCCTGCTGTTGAAGGACACCTCGCTCCTGTTCGTGGCAGGATCCTTCATCTGGTCGAAGGAGCTCACGAACTTCGCCCGCGACGCGAGCACGCAGAACGCGAACGGAACGCCGCTGATCATGGCGGCGATCCTGTACCTGATCGTGACGATCCCGCTCACGCGCTTCAGTGCGTGGCTGGAACGACGGATGGCGAGGCAGCGATGATCACCGACCTGATCGATGTCCATGCCCCCGCGATCGACGTGCAGGGGCTCGTGAAATCCTTCGGCGACAACGAGGTGCTCAAGGGCATCGACCTCACCGTCACCAAGGGCGAGGTGGTCTGCGTGATCGGGCCCTCGGGCTCGGGGAAGTCGACGCTGCTGCGCTCGGTGAACCTGCTCGAGGAACCGACTGACGGCAAGGTGCTGATCGAGGGGATCGACATCACCGATCCCGACGTCGACATCGACCGGGTGCGCACGCGGATCGGCATGGTGTTCCAGAGCTTCAACCTGTTCCCGCACCTCGATGTGCTCGGCAACCTCACCATCGCTCAGCAGCGGGTGAAGAAGCGCTCCAAGAAGGAGGCCGAGCAGGTCGCACACGCGATGCTCGAGCGCGTGGGGCTCTCCGAGAAAGCGGATGCCTTCCCAGGACACCTGTCGGGAGGGCAGCAGCAGCGCGTGGCGATCGCGCGTGCCCTGTGCATGAACCCCGACATGATGCTCTTCGACGAGCCGACGTCGGCGCTGGACCCCGAACTGGTCGGCGAGGTGCTGCAGGTCATGCGCTCGCTGGCGGACGAGGGGATGACGATGCTCGTCGTCACGCACGAGATGGGCTTCGCGCGCGAGGTCGGGTCACGCCTCATCTTCATGGACGGTGGACACATCGTCGAAGAGGGCGACCCGCGCGAGGTTCTCAGCAACCCGCAGCACCCGCGCACGAAGGACTTCCTCTCGCGCGTGCTCTGACCCGGTACCCGGTCTGCGCGTGGGCACTCCGTCTGCGCGCGGCCCCGCGTCTTCGCGTCGAGACCCCGTCTACGCGTCGAGACCCCCGGTGACAGACGTCTGCCACCGGGGGTCTCGACGCTGAACGGGGGCGTCGAGCTCAGCTGACCGCGAGCTCAGCTGACCGCGAGCTCGGACGCGAGGTCAGTCGACTTCGACGACCTCGGCGTCGGGGGCGTTCCGCCGGACAGACTCGATGCCGTTCAGGGCAGCGGACTTCGATGAGTAGCCCTCGCTGATCGCGATGACCTCGCCGTTGCCGGCCTTGAGGCGGAAGCGGTGCTCGCCGGACTTGTCGGTGTACAGCTCGAACTTGCCTGCCATGAGGAGTCCTTTCTCTCTCGGATGAGGGCACCCCGCCCCCTCGCGCCTCACGCTAGCGGTCGACGCGGATCCGGGGAAGAGCGCGTGGTCAGCCGCGCGGGTGCACGGCGACGGGTTCGGGAGCGACCGCGATACGCACCCGGTCGCCGAACGAAGGATGGATCCCGGGGGCGTGCTGCACGCGCACGAGCTCGCCCGACTCGGTGCGGACCAGGGTGCGGCGCATGCTTCCCAGGAAGGTGCTCTCCTCGACCAGGGCGTCGGTCGAGGAGTCGGCCTCCGACGCGAAGTACACGTTCTCCGGCCGAAGATAGACATCGACCGGGCCATCCGCCGGCGCCTGCAGGGGGAGGCGCTGTCCCCACACCAGCACATGGTCGCCCTCCGCCACGCCCGAGACGACGCTCGAGAGTCCCACGAAGGCCGCGACCCCCGCCGTGGAGGGCAGCGTGTAGAGCTGCTCCGGCGAACCGATCTGTTCGATCCGTCCGGCGTTCATCACCGCGATCCGGTCGGAGACGGCGAGCGCCTCCTCCTGGTCGTGCGTGACGAAGACGGTCGTGATCCCGAGGCGCAACTGGATGCGGCGGATCTCGTCGCGCAGCTGCACCCGCACCTTCGCGTCGAGCGCGGAGAGCGGCTCATCGAGCAGCAGCACCCTGGGCTCGGTCACCAGCGCTCGCGCGAGGGCCACCCGTTGCTGCTGACCGCCCGAGAGCTGATGCGGGAACCTCCCGGCCAAGTCACGCAAACCGACCAGCGCGAGCGCGTCGAGGGAGCGCTTCTCCGCCTCCGCCCTGCCGATGCCCCGCCGCCGCAGTCCGAAGGCGGTGTTGTCGGCGACCCGCAGGTGGGGGAAGAGCGAGTACGACTGGAAGACCATGCCGATGTCGCGCTTGTTCGTCGGTATGCGTGACACGTCCCCACCGCCGAGCAGCACGGCGCCGGCGTCGGCTCCTTCGAGGCCTGCGAGCACTCGGAGCAGCGTCGTCTTGCCGCACCCCGAGGGGCCGAGCAGGGAGACGAACTCCCCGGGTGCGATGTCGAGGTCCACACCGTGCAGGACCCGCGTGCCGGCGTAGCTCTTCACGATCCCCTGGAGCTCGACGCGCGTGCCCTCCCCGGCACGGGCGAGCAGCAGGTTGTCCTTGGTACGGGGCAGGGCATGGTCGACGGTCATGAGCGGGCCTTTCGTGGGCCGCGGGCGACACGGCCGATCAGGAGGAGCAGGAGGAACACGAACGCCAGCGCGAGCAGGGTGAAGATGGCCGGCGCGTACGGATCCTGTTTGTTCACCACGACCATCGCGGTCTGGAACACCTGGCGGTTGAGGAGGGAGGCGATCGTGAACTCGCCGAGCACCACGGCGATCGAGATCAGCGAAGCCGCCAGGAGCCCCTGGCGGAGGTTCGGAGCGAGCACCTTGAGCACGACGACCGGCCAACTCGCTCCGAGCGAGCGTGCGGCCTCGGCGAGTGTGCGCAGGTCGGCGGCATCGATCGAAGCCTGGATCGAGCGGAAGGCGAACGGCAGCACGGTGATGCCGTAGGCGAAGGCCAGCGTCCACGTGCCGGTGCCGAGCGTGCGTCCGATATGCAGGTAGATCGGCGCGAGACCGACGACCAGCACGATCGCGGGAATCGAGATCGGGAGGAGCACCGCGAACTCGAACGCCGGCCGGAGTCTCGGGAAGCGCAGGTTCACCAGGATCATGGTCGGTGCCAGCAGGAGCAGCACGATGGCCACGGTGACGACGGCGAGGATCATTGAGTTGCCGAGTCCCGTCCAGATCGGCTTGAGGGTGGCGGCGGCCGCGGGATCGAACAGCGCGATCCAGCGAGCGAACGACAGACCGCCCTCGGGATCGCGCAGCGTGAAGAGGAACGTCGACACCAGCGGGACGGCGAAGAACACACCGACGACGATGCCGATGGCCCAGCGGGTGGTGCGGGACGGACCGAGCCGGTTCACGACTGCCACCTCGCCGCGCGTCGCTGCACGAAGGAGTACAGGCCCATCACGATGCCGACCACCACGATCATGCCGAGCGCGAGGGCACCGGCGAGGTTCTCCCGCCCGAGCACGGTCTCGCTCGTGAGAGCGGTACGGATCTGGAGCGGCACGATCTGCGCCCCCTGGCTCGCGAGGGCGGCGGCCGTGGCATAGGACGAGAACGCGTTCGCGAACAGCAGCAGCAGGCTGGCGAGGAACGAGGGGGCGAGTACGGGGAGGCCGATGCGCATCCAGAAGCTCGCACGGGTGCCGCCGAGGGTGAGGTTCGCCTCCGCCCACTGTGGCTTGAGGGCAGCGAGGGCGGGCATGAAGGTGATGACCATCAGGGGGATCTGGAAGAAGAAGTAGGGGAGGATCAGACCCGGCAGCTCGTAGAGCCAGGTGCCGTTCGCGAAGATGTCGATGCCGAGCGAGTCCCTCAGGAAGACGGTGACGACGCCCTGGATGCCGATGGTCGCGATGAAGGCGAAGGCCAGCATGACGCCACCGAACTGGGCGAGCACTCCGGCCGCGGCATCCACGGCGGAACGGCTGCGGCTCTCGGGGTCCATGCCGAGCAGCGCATAGCAGACGAGCGCACCGACGACGGCGCCGACCAGGGCGGTGAGGAGCGAGAGTCCGGCGGAGTTCGCGAACGTGTTCAACACGACGGGGTCGGCGAGGGCCGCGATGTTCGACCAGGTGAACGCGCCGTCCTTCGTGAAGAAGCCGGAACCGACCGCGAGCACGGTGGGAACGGCGAGGAACAGTACGACGTAGGCGGTGAAGGGGATGAGCCCGAGCCAGGCGAAGGACGGAGCGGACCGCCGGGCCCTCGCGTGGGGCGAGAACCCGACGGTGGGAGCGGGGGCGGATGCCGTGGCATCCGCCCCCGTTGCGGTGAGGGTCGTCACTGGACCGCCGCGGCCCACTTCTCGCCGAGAAGCGTGCCGGCGTTCGTGGACTGCTCCTCGGTCGGGACCACGGTCGTCTCCGGGGCCTCGGGGAGCGCAGCAGCGAGGTCGGCGTCGATCGTGCCCGCGTCGGTCATGGCCTCCATGCGCACCGGACGGGCGCCGCCCTTCAGCCACAGGTTCTGGACCTCGTCGCTGTAGAGGAACTCCTGCCACAGACGGGCTGCAGCGGGGTGCGGGGCGTCGACGTTGATGGCCTGGTTGTAGTACCCGGCGTAGCCCGTGCCGTCGAGCACGACGACCTTCCAGTCCTCATTGTCGGCCGAGTGCGAGGCGTTCAGGTAGTCCCAGTCGAACACGACCGGGGTCTCGCCGCTCACGATGGTCGCAGTGGTGACGTCGACCTTGAGCAGGTTGCCCGCCTGCTGGAGCTCGGAGAAGAAGTCGATGCCCGGCTGGAAGTCGTCGAGCGTGCCGTCGGACTGCACGGTCGCCAGGCCCACGGCGGCGAAGGCGGCACCGGCCTGCGTCGGGTCGCCGTTGATCGCCACAGCACCCTTGTAGTCGGACGAGAGCAGGTCGGAGAGCTCGGCGGGAGCATCGAACTTCGACGAGTCGTAGCCGATCGACATGTACCCGCCGTAGTCGCCGACGAAGAGGCCGCTGGGCTCCTTCAGCTCCTCGGGGATGTCGTCCCAGGTCTGCACCTTGTACGGCGCGAACGCGTCGGTGTTCTGGAGCGCGACGGTCAGTCCGAGGTCGAACACGTCCGGGGCGGTGTCGAGACCCTTGTTGGTCTCCGCGGCCTGGATCTCCTCGGCGCTGGAGACGTCGGGCGAGGTCTCGTTGATCGTGATCTCCGGGTACTTCTCGGCGAACAGATCGAGGATCTCGCCGTAGTTCGCCCAGTCGCGCGGAAGGGCGATGACGTTGAGGGAGCCCTCGGCCTTGGCCGCGGCTTCGAGGTCGGCGAAGGTGCCGAAGTCGGTGACCGAGGTCGCGGTGGCGGCGTCGACATCGGAGCTGCCTCCACCGGTCGCGTCCGCTGCGCCGGAGCAGGCGGTGAGTGCGAGTGCGGCCGTGGTGGCCAGGGCGATGCCGGCGCCGATGCGCGCGCGGCGGGTGATGCGGGCCATGAGTGTCCTCTCGGTGTCCGGCGCTGTGAGCCGGGTTCGGGTTGCGAGAGGACACTATGAGGCGCAGGTTGCCGACCGTCGCGGTGCGGGTGAACGGACGGTGGCGAGGGGGTGGCCGAACAGGGCCGCGGGCCTCAGACCTGCGGGACGCTGTACTTGAAGCCGCGGTGCGAGCCGACGTAGCCCAGTCGCTCGTAGAAGCGGTGCGCGTCGGTACGGGCGGCATCGGAGGTGAGCTGCACCATCGTTGCGCCCACGGCGGGGGCAGCGACCTCTCCCACCCAGCGCATCACGGTGGAGCCGATGCCCGACGAGCGCAGACTGCTCCGCACGCGCACTGCCTCGACGAGCAGTCGCCGCGCGCCCCGACGCGCCATCCCCGGGATCGAGGTGAGCTGCAGCGTGCCGACGACGTCGCCGTCGAGCTCGATCACGAGGAGGTCGTTCGACGGCTCGGTCAGGATCTCGACGAGCCCCCGTGTGTACGCGGGACGGTCCTCGTCGGAAGCCACGTCACCGCGCGCGGCGCTGATCGGATCGTCGGCGAGGAGAGCGATCACGGCATCCGTGTCGTCCACGGTCGCCCGGCGCAGGAGCGCGGTGCCCCTGCGCGAATCGAACGAGTGCGGCAGCGGGAGGGCATCGAGCATGCCACCAGTCTGCCAGCGCCCGGCCGGATGCCGGAGCACCGCCGACTCTCTGGAATCATGGCCAGGTGGATATCGGCGCTGTGCTCGGACTGGAGCAACTCACGTGGGGCATACTGCTGCTCGTCGTCATCGCCGCTTTCTGCGCCGGCTGGATCGACGCGGTCGTCGGTGGGGGAGGTCTGCTGCAGCTCCCCGCGCTCCTGCTGATCCCCGGCATCTCGCCGGTGCAGGCCCTCGCGACGAACAAGCTCGCCTCGGTCTTCGGCACCGCGACCAGTAGCGTCACCTACTACCGCCGCGCGAAGCCCGACATACGCACGGCCCTGCCCATGGCGGCGATCGCCTTCGTCGGCTCGTTCGGTGGCGCGGCCGTGGCGACCGTGCTTCCGCCCGCCGCGTTCAAGCCCATCATCGTGATCGCCCTGCTCGTGGTGGCGCTGTTCACCGCATTCCGTCCCCAGATGGGCGCGGCGACCCAACTGCGTTTCCACGGGCACAAGCATCACATCATGGCGGGTGCCGCCGGCCTCGGGATCGGCTTCTACGACGGGATGATCGGTCCCGGCACCGGTACCTTCCTCGTGATCACTCTCGTCGCGCTGCTCGGCTACGACTTCCTGCAGGCGAGCGCCAAAGCGAAGATCGTGAACCTGGCCACGAATGCGGGTGCCCTGATGCTGTTCATCCCGCACGGCGCGGTGCTGTGGTTGCTGGGCGGCATCCTCGCCGTGGCGAACGTCGCGGGCAGCTACCTGGGCTCGCGCATGGCCATCTCCCGCGGCACGACCTTCATCCGCGTGGTGTTCCTGGCGGTCGTGGTCGCCCTGATCGCGAAGCTCGGTGTCGACGTGTGGAACGAGAACATCGTGCCCGCGCTCGCGCTCCTCGGCTGAGCAACGAGAAAGCGCCCGGGCTGCACGAATCCGAAGATCTCGTACGGCCCGGGCGCGCGTCGCGGTGACGGCGGGGTCAGTCCTCGTCGTCCTCCGGCTCGAAGTCGACGCCGGCCTCGGCGCGCTGCGCCGCGGTGATCGGTGCCGGTGCGGCGGTCAGCGGGTCGAAGCCGTTGCCGGACTTCGGGAACGCGATGACTTCGCGGATCGACTCGGTCTTGGTGAGGTGTTGCAGCACGCGGTCCATGCCGAGCGCGATTCCGCCGTGCGGCGGGGCGCCGAACTTGAACGCGTCGAGCAGGAAGCCGAACTGCTCGTCAGCCTGCTCGTCGCTGATGCCCATGACCTCGAACACGCGCTTCTGCACGTCTTCGCGGTGGATGCGGATCGACCCGCCGCCGAGCTCGGATCCGTTGCACACGATGTCGTAGGCGTAGGCGAGAGCAGAACCGGGGTCGGTGTCGAAGGTGTCCTCGAACTCCGGCTTCGGGCCCGTGAACGCGTGGTGCACGGCGGTCCATGCTCCGGCGCCCACAGCGACGTCGCCCGAGGCCACGGCATCTGCGGCGGGCTCGAACATCGGGGCGTCGACGACCCAGGTGAAGGCGAACTCGTCCGGGCTCAGGTAGCCGAGGCGACGACCGATCTCGACGCGTGCGGCACCGAGCAGGGCGCGGCTCTCCTTGGTGGAACCGGCGGCGAAGAACACGCAGTCGCCGGTCTCCGCACCCACGAGCTCTGCGAGTCCGGCCTGTTCCGACTCGGACAGGTTCTTCGCCGCGGGGCCGCCGAGCGTCCCGTCCTCGTTGAACAGCACGTACGCGAGACCACGGGCTCCACGCTGCTTCGCCCAGTCCTGCCACGCGTCGAGCTGCTTGCGCGGCTGGCTCGCGCCGCCGGGCATCCGCACGGCGCCGACGTACTCGGCCTGGAAGACGCGGAACGGGGTGTCCGCGAAGTACTCGGTCGCGTCGACGAGTTCGAGGCCGAAGCGCAGGTCGGGCTTGTCGGAACCGTACTTCGCCATGGCATCGGCGTACGTCATGCGCGGCAGCGGGGTCGCGACCTCGACGCCGATCGTCGCCCACATCGCGACGATGAGCGACTCCATCAGGGCGATGACGTCTTCCTGGTCGACGAAGCTCATCTCGATGTCGAGCTGCGTGAACTCGGGCTGGCGGTCGGCGCGGAAGTCCTCGTCGCGGTAGCAGCGCGCGATCTGGAAGTACTTCTCGACACCGCCGACCATCAGCAGCTGCTTGAACAGCTGCGGCGACTGCGGCAGGGCGTACCAGCTGCCGGGGCTCAGTCGCGCGGGCACCAGGAAGTCGCGGGCGCCTTCGGGCGTCGAACGCGTGAGGGTCGGCGTCTCGACCTCGGTGAAGTCCTCGGCGTGCAGCACATCGCGGATCGCCTTGTAGACGTCGGAACGCAGGCGCAGGTTGGCGGCCTGTCCGGGACGACGCAGGTCGAGGTAGCGGTACTTGAGGCGCGCCTCTTCTCCGACCGTCTCGGTGTCGGCGAGCGCCGTCGACACCTGGAAGGGCAGCGCAGCGGACTCGTTGAGCACCTCGACATCGGTCGCGATGAGCTCGATCTCCCCGGTCGGCAGGTTCGGGTTCGCGTTGCCCTCGGGGCGCAGCGACACCTCCCCGGTGACCTTCAGGACGAACTCGTTGCGCAGCGGGTGCGCGATCTCCTCGTCGCGGATGACGACCTGGGCGATGCCCGAGGCATCCCGCAGATCGATGAAAGCGACTCCTCCGTGGTCACGACGGCGATCGACCCAACCCGTGAGGGTGACGGTCTGACCGATGTGCTCGGCTCGCAGAGAGCCTGCCGAGTGGGTGCGAAGCACGGAGTATTCCTTCTGATCTGGGAAATGGGGAACGCGCCCATTCTACGGGGGTGGTCGGCCCGTCTCCGGCCCCGTCAGCGGCGCCGGAGCCGTCGGATCAGTAGGATCGCCACGACACAGCTCTTACACAGAAAGGGAGCACCGTGGACAACAACGGCATCTCCGATCTCTACGCATCGATCTTCTCCGGCACCACGGGGCTGATCGCGCTCGTCTTCTACATCCTCGTCGCCGTCGGACTCTGGAAGGTGTTCACGAAGGCCGGATACCCCGGGATCCTCGCGATCATCCCGATCGTGAACCTCATTTTCCTGGTGAAGATCGCCGGCATGTCCGGGTGGTTCGCGCTGCTCTACCTGATCCCGATCGTGAACCTGGTCCTCGCGATCATCGTGGCGTTCAAGCTCGGCGCACGCTTCGACAAGGGCGGAGTCTTCTCGTTCTTCCTGCTGGTCCTCTTCCCGTACATCGGGTACCTGATCCTCGGCTTCGGGGATTCGCGCTACAGCAAGGCGTGACATGACGGCGTCCCGGTTGCACCTCGTCCGACACGGCGAGGTGCACAATCCGGCCCGCGTGCTCTACGGGCGGCTGCCCGACTACCACCTGAGCACGGCGGGCCGGGGGATGGCGGCGGCTGCTGCCGAGCACGTCGCGGAGTCGGGTCGGCCGGTCTCCGCGCTGTACTCCTCACCGTTGGAGCGTGCGCAGGAGTCCGCCGAGCCGTTCGCCGAGGGCTTCGATCTCGTGCCGGAGATCGACATCCGCCTCATCGAGCCGACCAACGTCTTCGAGGGCACGCAGATGCGTCGTTCCCTCATGAACCCGCTGAACTGGTGGCACCTGCGCCAGCCCGCGCTGCCGAGCTGGGGCGAACCGTATTCCTCCATCGCGGAGCGGATGCTCGGCGTCATGGATGAAGCCTGGGATGAGGCGGCCGACGGAGACGTCGTGATGGTGTCCCATCAGGCGCCGATCTGGATCACGCACCTCCGCGTCGCGGGTCTGCCCCTGCGTCATGACCCGCGCACCCGACGCTGCGCCCTGTCGAGCGTCACCTCGTTCGAACGCGTCGGTGATGTCTGGCGCGAAGTCGCCTACGCCGAGCCGGCCGCGACCGGCGGCGCCGTGGATGTCGGAGCCGTCTGACCCCCGTTCGAATCGCGCAACCGGCTCCCTTTCGGCGACGGATGCGGCCAGTTGCGCGATTCGAAAGCCGAGGTCAGTGCTCGGCAGCCAGAAGTGACTGGATGATGCCGACGGCTGCGAGCTGACCGGCGCCGGCCGCCAGCAGGACCGACGCCATCGGGCCGGGGAGCGAGGCGCGGTGCGCGAGGTCGCCCGCGGCGAAGACCCCGGGGAGCGAGGTGCGGCCGAATTCATCGATCTCGATCGCACCGGACTCGAGCATCCGCACGCCGAGATCTGCGGCGAAGGGTGCCCGCTGCCGCATCGTGCCGGACGCCACGGAGACGCCGGCCACGACGGACTCCTCGGAACCGGCGATGATCCGTACCCCGTCGTCGTGCCTCTCGACGGATGCCACCGGAGCAGCGCTGATCCGCACTCCCTCCGCCTCGAGGGAGGTCCGTTCCTCGTCCGTGAACGCCTCGGCGATCGGGAACACCGTGATGTCCTCGACGATGCGCCCGAGCAGCCCGATCAGATGGCCGGCGCGGGGGGCGGCACCCAGGATGCCGATCGACCTGCCCGCATGCTCGTGACCGTCGCAGAAAGGGCAGCTGAACGCGAGGGTGCCCCACAGGTCCTGCAACCCGGGGACGACGGGCAGATCGTCGGCGACGCCGGTGGCCAGGATGACCCGTCGCCCCTCGACGGTCGATCCGTCGGCGAGCGTCACGGTGAACGCATCCTCGGATCCGGAGATCCCGGTGGCGGCACCCTCGCGGATCTCCACGTCGGCGTAGGCCGAGAGCTCGTCTCGGGCCTTCGCTCGGAACTCGGCAGGGGGAGTGCCGTCTGCACCGATGATGTTGTGCATGTGCAGCACGGTGCCGTTGCGGTACTCGCCCGAGTCCAGCAGCAGTGCCGAGCGGTGCATCCGGCCGAGGGTCAGGGCGGCTTGCAGCCCTGCCGGGCCTGCGCCGATCACGATGGCGTCGTACATGGGAATCCTTCCGTGGAGGTTGCTTTCCCGCACAGTCTGTGACTTCATGTCAACATGAAGTCAAGCGCCGAGCATCCCTGGTCCGTGGGCGACGTCGCCACCCGGTTCGATCTGCCGACGAATGTGTTGCGGCACTGGGAGTCGGTCGGGCTGCTCACCCCTCCCCGCGACTCCGCCGGGCGGCGACGATATGGCGAGGACGAGGTCGTGCGGATCGCCGTGATCCAGCGCAGCAAGGCCGCGGGGATGAGCCTCGAGCAGATCGCGGTGCTGCTCGACGACGGGAGCGCCGGAAGGCACCAGGTGCTGCAGCAGCACCTGGACGACATCGATCGGCGCATGGAGGAGATGCGCCGATCGCGGGAGATGACCGAGCACGCGATGGGGTGTCGCGCACACGACATCGCCACGTGCCCTCGTTTCCGAGCCGGTGTGGACGACGTCCTGGCGCGGTTCTGAGGCTTCGTCAGACGCCTCCGTTTCCATCTCGCGCATAGGAAGCTCTGCGTAAACTCGGAGTCGTGCCAAGCGATTCGACGGTCCGTCTGATCCGCAGCGGCCGCTCCTCCCGCACCCGGCGCTCGCGTCGTGCGGTCGGTGCCGCGCTCGCTGCGGTGCTCGCCATCGGTCTGAGCGCGTGCGCTCCCGATCCGGTGAGTGAATCGTTCCTGAACGGCGAGAACACCGGCTACGTCGCGGCCGACGGCGCGATCGTGGAGATCCCCGCCGCCGACCGTGGCGAACCCGTGACGTTCGGCGGTGTCACCGAGACCGGTGAGAAGTTCGACAGCGCAGACGTCGCCGGACAGGTCACGGTGGTCAACTTCTGGTACGCCGGCTGCGCGCCGTGCCGCCTCGAAGCCGCCGACCTGGAGGCCGTGTGGCAGAAGTTCGCCGACGAGGATGTGTCTTTCGTGGGCATCAACACCCGCGATCAGGCCGACACCGCCGTCGCGTTCGCCGAGGAGTACGGCATCACCTACCCGAGTCTGATCGACGTCGACACCGCTGAGGCCAAGTTGGCGTTCGCCAAGGTCGTGCCGATCGCGGCCACACCCACCACACTCGTCCTCGACAGGCAGGGTCGTGTCGCCGCCAAGATCATCGGTCCGATCGACGGCCCGTCGATCCTCTCCACGCTGGTCAAGGACGCGCTCGCGGAGGACTCGTGAGTACCTCGGGAGCGTTGTGAACCCCGACGCGATCATCGGCTCCGGAGCCCTCTGGCTCGCGATTCCGGTCGCGATGCTCGCGGGACTCGTCTCGTTCCTGTCCCCGTGTGTCCTCCCGCTGGTCCCCGGTTACCTCGGGTTCCTGGGCGGTGCGGTCGCGCCCCGGTCTTCCACGGTCGCCGGTGCGGAGGCGCAGACGACGACCCAGGCGACGGCGACCCGCGGTCGACTCGTGATGGGCGTGCTGCTGTTCATCCTCGGCTTCACGATCGTCTTCATCGCCTACACGGTGCTCGGAGGAACGGTCGGTGTCTTCCTCCTGCAGTGGGGTGACCTGATCACCCGCATCCTGGGCGTGGTCATCATCGGGATGGGATTGGTGTTCCTCGGCCTGTTCGGGTTCGCGCAGAAGGAGTTCCGCTTCCACGTCGACTCGCGGGCCGGCATCGTCGGAGCCCCGCTGCTCGGCATCGCCCTCGGAATCGGCTGGGCTCCGTGCATGGGGCCGACGCTCGCCGCCATCATCGCCCTCTCCTTCAACGCCGGAGATCCGGTGCGTGCGGGCTTCCTGGGCCTCGCCTACTCGCTCGGACTCGGCATCCCGTTCCTCCTCGTCGCCCTCGGGTTCGGGTGGGCGACGAAGGCGGTCGGCTTCCTCCGTCGTCACATCCGCACGGTGAACGTCATCGGCGGAGTGATGCTGATCGTCCTCGGCGTCCTGATGGCCACGGGCCTGTGGACCGAGATCATGTCCCGGCTGATGGCGGTGATCGGCAGTGTCATCCTCCCGCTCTGATCGCGCCGCGAAATCCACCAGCCCCGAGAAGAACCCCCGCACAGAGAACACCATGACCGAGAACAAGGGTGCCGTGAACAGCGACTCCAGCGACCCGCTCCGCCCGTCCGACCACGTCGACGGCGACGACACGATCACCCAGCCGCGGCTCGGGTTCGTGGGTTGGCTGCGGTGGGGGTGGCGGCAGCTGACCTCGATGCGCACGGCTCTCATCCTGCTGCTCGTGCTCGCGATCGCGGCGATCCCCGGCTCGATCTTCCCGCAGCGGATGGCCGACCCGAACGGCGTCACGCAGTGGGAGCGCGACAACCCCGACCTGTTCCCGGTGCTCGACGGACTCAAGATGTTCGACGTGTACCTGTCGCCGTGGTTCTCGGCGATCTACCTGCTGCTGTTCGCTTCGCTCGTCGGCTGTGTGATCCCGCGCATCAAGCACCACGCGAAGGCGCTGCGCGCACGTCCGCCGCGCACTCCCGCACGGCTGCAGCGGCTCGAGGACTACCGTGCGGTGACGCGAGACCCCTCTGCGGACTCCGGGACGAAGACCGGTGATGCCGATGCCGAGGCCGCCGCATCGATCGAGGTCGCGACGAAACAGCTCAAGGCACTCGGCTATCGGGTCGAACGCTACGACCGGGGCCGCACGTTCTCGGTCTCCGCGGAGCGCGGATACTGGCGTGAGACCGGCAACCTCCTGTTCCACCTCGCGCTCGTGGGCGTGCTCGTCACGGTCGGCATCGGCGGCGGGTTCTCGTACACAGGTCAGCGCGTGCTCGTCGAGGGCGAGACTTTCGCGAACACGCTCCTCGACTACGACTCGATGAACCGCGGTCGGTTCGTGGGCGACGATGCGTTCGCTCCGTACTCGATGCGCCTCGACTCGTTCGACGTGACGTATCAGCCGTTCGGCGAGCCGGGTTCCGGGCAGGCGGGCGACTTCTCGGCGAACGTGACCGTGCAGGAGAACGGTGAGGAGCGCACCGGCGCGGTCAAGGTGAACGAGCCGCTCGCGGTCGCCGACGACGACGTGTTCCTGCTCGGCAACGGCTACGCGCCGACCGTGACCGTGCGTGATCCCGAGGGCAAGGTCGTCTTCACGGGCAGCACGCCCTTCCTCCCGCAGGACACCAGCATGACCTCCCTCGGAGTTCTCAAGGTGCCGGACGGACTCGCCGAGCAGGTCGGCCTGGTCGGGTTCTTCTATCCGACGACGGGCGTGCTCGACACCGGTGCGTTCTTCTCCGCGTACGGCGACCTCACCAACCCGACGCTGACGCTCGACGTGTACACCGGCGACTTGGGCATCAACGAGGGCGTGCCGCGCTCGGTCTACGTGCTCGACACCACGGGGATGACCAAGCTCACCGGCCGCACCACGGACGTCGAGTCGATCGAACTCACCCCCGGACAGACCGCGCAGCTGCCGAACGGCCTCGGTTCGGTCACCTTCGAGGACGACTCTCCCGCAGGTGCGACGGACGCCTCGCAGTCGGTGAAGCGCTTCGCCTCGCTGCAGATCCACCGTGATGAGTCCGGCGTCTGGGTCCTCGGCTTCGCGCTGCTCGCCCTCGGCGGTCTCATGATCGCCCTGTTCGTGCCTCGTCGACGCGTGTGGGTCAAGGCCACGGCACGCGACGGCGAGATCGCTCTGGAGTACGCCGCACTCGCCCGTGGCGAGGACCCGACTCTCGCTGCCGCCGTGGACGACCTCGTCGCAGGGCACACCCGACTGCTCGACGCGGCCGGAGGAACCACGGCGCGCTCCCCGATCGATGACACCGCGGACGAGTCCGCCGAGCCGGAGACCCCGGCGCCCGAAACCCGGAAAGTAGACTGACACCATGCTCGAGCTCAACGTGATCTCGCCGGTCCTGCTTTGGACGGCGATCGCGATCTACGCGGCGGCCTTCGTGGCCTACGCCTTCGATCTCGCGCGGCGCTCGCAGGCGACGGTCGACGCGCTCACCGTCCGCGAGCAGGTGCTCGTCGGAGCCTCTGGGGGGAGCGTCCCGGCATCCGGCGAGGCCTCCGGTGCGGTCGCCGCCCCGCAGCGATTCGTGATGGCGCGGATCGGCACCTCGCTGACGGTGCTCGGATTCCTCTTCCAGCTCGCCGCCACCGTCACCCGCGGCATCGCGGCGGGGCGCGTGCCGTGGGCGAACCTGTACGAATTCGCGATGATGGGCACGTTGCTCATCATCGCGGTGTACCTCGTGGTGCTCACCCGCATCGACCTGCGGTTCCTCGGCACTTTCATCACAGGACTCGTCGTCGTGCTGCTCGGCCTGGGGGCGACGAACTTCTACGTCGATGTCTCTCCGTTGATGGACCCGCTGAAGAGCGTGTGGCTCGTCATCCACGTGTTCGTGGCCTCTCTCGCGACGGCCTTCTTCGCCCTCGCGTTCGCGCTCTCGGTGATCCAGCTCATGCAGTCGCGTCGTGAGAGACTCGTCGGCGAAGGTGCCACGAAGACCGGTCCCGGCTTCCTTCGGACCTTCCCCAACGCGGTACGCCTGGAGAGCCTGGCGTACATGTTCACGATCATCGGCTTCATCCTCTGGACCTTCACCCTCATCGCCGGGTCGATCTGGGCGTACTACGCCTGGAGCCGTTTCTGGGGCTTCGACGTGAAGGAGACCTGGACGTTCGTGATCTGGGTCCTCTATGCCGGCTACATCCACGCCCGTGCGACCCGCGGCTGGCGCGGCAACCCTTCGGCGTGGCTGGCGATCGTGGGCTTCTCCGCCGTGATCTTCAACTTCACGATCGTGAACGTGTTCTTCAAGGGCCTGCACGCGTACTCCGGTCTGAGCTGACCCGACTCTCGTAACGACACCGAGACCCGTCCGCGGCAGCATCCGCGCGGACGGGTCTCGTGCGTCCGGAGTATTTGCCCTCCGGTGCGCCGATGCGCAGTTGTATGCTCATCGCAAGGGAGCGCGCCCACGGCAGGAGTCCCACATGCCCGTCCTCGTCGGAATCGTTGAAGATCATCCCGCGATGCTGTTCGGGATCGTGACCATCCTCAACCGCAGCGGCGGTATCCGGGTCGCAGCCAGCGGTGCGACCGCGAACGAGGTCGCGCGACGTGCACGGAGACTCGATGTGGTCCTGCTCGACCTCGCCCTCTCCGATGGTTCGACCCCGGCGGAGAACATCCGGACGCTCCAGTGCCTCGCGGCGAGCATCCTCGCGTACACCTCGGGGGACGAGTCGCAACGGCTCCGCGAGGCGGTGCGCGCGGGTGCCTCGGGGATGATCGCCAAGTCGGACTCGCTCGAGGTCATCACCGCGTCGGTGCGACGCGCTGCTCAGGGGCAGGTCGTGGCGACGACCGAATGGGCGGCAGCGCTCGATGCGGACCGCCGGTTCGTCGCTGCGCATCTCAGCCCCCGTGAGTCCGAGGTGCTGTCGCTGTACGCCTCCGGCGAGACGGCCGAGCAGGTCGCACAGGCCCTGTTCCTGTCGCGGGAGACCGTGCTCGATCACATCCGTCGCATCCGCGCGAAGTACGCCGCGGTCGACCGGGCGGCGCCGACGAAGGTCGACCTCTTCCGTCGCGCGGTGGAGGACGGACTGGTCCTGCAGCCCAGCTGATCCCGGCGGGAGGCGGTCAGCCCGTGAACGGCCAGATCAGGGGGACGTAGAAGACGGCGACGCCGAAGAACAGGATCATCAGGGGCCAGCCGAAGCGCGCGTAGTCCCCGAAGCGGTAGCCGCCGGGTTCCATCACCATCAGGTTCGCCGGCGTCGCGACCGGGGTGAGGAACGAGGCCGCACCCGCGATCGTGAGGGCCATCAGGAACGGCAGCACCGACGCCTCCATCGCGGCGGCGAGAGCGACCGCCACCGGGGCCACGATGAGCACGGTCGCGGTGTTGCTGATGAGCTGCCCGAGCACCAGCGTGATGAGCACGATCACCGCGACGGCGGCATGCGGGCCGGCCGTGCCCAGGAACGAGCGCAGGCCGTCGGCGATGAGCTGCGCGGCGCCGGTCTCCTGGAACGCGGTCGAGAGCGGGATCATGCCGGCGACCAGGATGACCGTCGTCCAGGAGATCGCCCGGTACGCCCGGGTGATCGACACCACCCTCGTCAGGATCAGGGCACCGGCTGCGAGGAGCCCCGCGATCGCGGCGGGCACGATGCCGGTCGCGAGCAAGACGATCATCGCGAGCAGGATCACGGCCGTACGCTTGGCACCGACTCCGAGCGGGACCGAGCGGCGCAGGGTGAGCGGCGCATCGACGACCAGAACTTCGTCGCGCTTCGAGGTGTGCCGGTGCAGGTCGTCCCAGGACCCGTCGAGGAGCAGCGCATCTCCCGCCTGCAGGTCGGTGCCCGACTCGTCGAGCGCCTCCTGCCCTCGTCGCACTCCGAGCACGACGAGATCGCCCGATGGCGTGCACATGCCGGGGAAGACATGCAGGCCGATCAACACGGAACGCGGCGGCACCACGACCTCGGCGACCCCTCGCGACGCGGAGACCAAGGCGCGGTCGGGCGAGATCGCGTAGTCGGATCGCAACGTCGAGGCGAGGCGTTCGAGGTCGATCGGTGCCGACGCCGGGGTCCGTTCGGGCAGCAGCCGGTTGCCGAGCAGCAGGATGATGGCCAGTGTCCCCACCAGAAGCGGAAGCCCGGCGAGGGCGAACTCAAAGAACCCGAACGGGCGGGCACCGCTGTCGGCGGCGACCTCGGACACGATGATGTTGACCGGTGTGCCGGTGAGAGCGAGCATCGAGCCGGCGTGCGCGGAGAACGCGAGCGGCATCAGCATCTGAGACGGGCGGATCCCGGCGCGCGCCGCGACGACCACGACCAGGGGCAGGAGCGCGGCCACCGATCCGTTCACGCTGATGACCGCGGTCATCGCGGCGGCCAGCAGCCCGATCGTGAGGAGCAGGCGCGCGCGGGCGGTTCCGGAGCGGGCCACGACCTCCTGTCCGGCCCAGGCGATGATGCCCGTCGACTCCAGAGACTCGCTCACCACGAACAGGGAGGCGATGAAGAGCACGGTCGGATCGCCGAACCCGGCGAGGGCGGAGGTCAGATCGAGCACCCCGGTCAGGTAGAGGGCGACCGAGACCCCGACGGCCACGACGCCGAGCGGGATGCGATTCGAGACGAACGCGATCACTGCGCAGAGCAGGATGACGAACGTCGCGATGATCGGGTCCACGGCCCCACGATAGGGCGACGCTCGCATCGCGGCGACCCCCCTAGTTCTAGGGGGTGGTCTTGTGGGAGCTTCTCGCTCGACAGGATCATGGGGGCTATGGCTACGGAGAAGTCGTCGAGCACCCCCGATGCCGGGGACAAAGGGTTCCTGAACTGGATCGAGAAGGTCGGCAACAAGGTGCCGGATCCGACGATCATGTTCGTCTACCTGATCGGCCTCATCGCCGTGCTCTCCGCGATCCTCGCGTGGATCGGGGTGTCGGTCACCGACGATGTCGTGATCCCCGTTCCGAAGGAAGAGTTCTCCCAGGTCAACGAGCAGTTCGGTGGCAACTGGCAGATCTATGACACCACCACCGGGATGCCCGCCGAGATCCCCGACTACACGATCGAGGAGCGCACCTTCGAGGTGCGCAACCTGCTCTCGATCGACGGCATCCGCTTCTTCTTCTCCTCCTTCGTCGACAACTTCGCGGGCTTCGGTGTGGTCGCCGTCGTGCTCATCGCGATGGCGGGCGTCGGTGTGGCAGAGCACGCGGGGTTGATGGGCGCGATGATCCGTCGCGTCGTGAAAGTGGCCCCGCGCCGTTGGCTCGCGTTCATCCTGATCTTCGTCGGTGTGCTGTCGTCGGTGGCGACGGATGCCGGCTACCTGATCCTCGTGCCGCTCGCCGCCGCAGCCTTCCTCACCGTCGGGCGGCATCCGCTGGCCGGCCTCGCCGGCGCATTCGCCGGTGTCGGCGCGGCCTTCGGGGCGAATCTCCTGATCACGCCCAGCGACAGCATGCTCACCGAGATCACCAATGAGGTGCTCGTCAGCGCCGGGATGCAGCCGATCGAGGTGACGCAGAACTTCTACTTCGGGATCGTGTCGACCTTCCTGCTCGCCACGGTGGCGCTCCTGGTGACGGTGTTCGTCACCGAGAAACGTCTGGGCTCCTACGACCGCAGAGACATGACGATCGCGGATGAGGCCGAAGGCGTCGACCACGATGCCGAGGCCCGCGGGCTGAAGTTCTCGTTCTGGGCGCTGCTGGGGTTCGTCGCCCTGGTCCTCGCGCTGACCCTGCCACCCGGCGCACCGCTGCGTGACCCGGAGACCGGCGCGATCATCGGCACGACGCCCTTCATGGCCAGCCTGGTGTTCCTCATCTCCCTCGCCTTCCTGGTGTGCGGCGTCGCCTACGGCGCGGGGGCGAGGACGCTGCGAGGCGGAACGGCCACCGTCCGTGCGATCGCCAAGACGTTCGCGAGTCTGGGCGGTCTGCTGGTGATGTTCCTGATGATCGCCCAGTTCATCGCGCTGTTCAACTGGACCAATCTCCCGACCGTCGCCGCGGTCTCGGCCGCCGAGCTGCTGGAGCAGGCGAGTGTCCCCGCCATCGTCCTGCTGCTCGCGTTCATCGTCGTGATCGTGATCCTGGACTTCATCCTCCCGGGGCTCGTGCCCAAGTGGGTGATCTTCGCGCCGGTGTTCATCCCGATCTTCGCGTCGCTCGACGTGGCACCGCAGACGCTCCTCGCCGCCTACCGGGTGGGGGACTCGCCCGTGAACGTGCTCACGCCGCTGATGGTCTACCTGCCGTTCATGGTCACCGTGGCGCAGCGTTACAAGAAGGAGGCGGGTATCGGCACGATCATCGCCCTGATGATCCCGTATGCGGTGTGGATGCTGCTCTCCTGGACGGCGCTGTACGTGGTCTGGTTCCTCCTCGGCATCCCCTGGGGCCCGGGCTCACCGGTCGACATCGCCGGCTGACCGACATCGCCGGCGGACGACGTATCCGAACAACCGCACAGAAGGAGCAGACCTCATGGACCGCAGACCCAACAAGCTGATCCCTGCCGATCTGAAGACCACGCCCGGGCTGGATGCCGTGGACACCGTGGATCTCCGGGTCGGTGAGATCGCCTCCGACGTCGAGGCGATCGGAGTCGGGGTGTACACCGACGGGGACGTTCCGGGTGAGCTCGGGTTCGACCGCGCCGGCCTGGAGGATGCGGGGTTCACTGCCGAGCCGGGGACCTCTCTGGTGCTGCCGCGCGCGGGTCAGCCGGATCTCGTCGCCGTCGGTCTGGGCGATCGGGCGGATGTCGGGCCGCGTGGCCTTCGCGATGCAGCGGCTGCACTCGCTCGCGCCGTCCCCCGTCGGGCGACCCTGGGGCTGCGGATCGGCGACCTCGCGGGGGTGGAGGCAGGCGAGGCTGTGCGAGCGCTCGCCGAAGGGGCACTCCTCGCGCGCTACCGGTACACGGTGCTGAACGCGTCGTCGAAGCACGTCCCGCTCGCCGCCTTCACCGTGGATGTGCCGGGCGCGGACGGCGGGCCACTCGAGGTCGCACGCACGGCTGCCCGCGCTGGTGTCGTGGCCCGTGATCTGGCGAACACCCCGCCCGGTCACCTGACGGCGGTGAACATGGGCGAGATCGCGGTGGAACTCGGAGCGCGTTTCGGATTCGAGGTCGAGCTGTTCGACAAGCAGGCGCTCATCGATCTCGGCTGCGGGGGTCTGCTCGGCGTCAATCAGGGATCCGTGGAGGAGCCGCGCATGATCAAGCTCGTCTACACGCCCGAAGGTGGCGGCTCCGGCCACCTCGGCCTGGTGGGCAAGGGCATCATGTACGACTCGGGTGGCATCAGCCTCAAGCCCAGCGACCCGATGCATCTGCTCATGAAGATGGACATGGGCGGTGCTGCGGCCGTGCTCGGTGCCTTCGTCGGGCTGCGCGACGCCGGAGTCTCGACCAAGGTCTCGGGCTGGCTGATGTGCACCGACAACATGCCGTCCGGTACCGCGTACAAACTTGGTGACGTGCTCACGGCGCGCGGCGGCACCACGATCGAGGTGAAGAACACCGATGCCGAAGGGCGTCTCGTGATGAGCGATGCCCTCGTGCTCGCGACCGAGGACGGGGTGGACGCGATCGTCGACATCGCCACACTCACCGGTGCCGCATTGGTCTCTCTCGGCTCCGCGACCGCGCCGGTCTTCGGCAACGACCAGACGGTGGTCGACCGGGTGCGTGAGGCCGCGGCGCTCGCCGACGAGCCCGTGTGGCAGCTGCCGCTCGAGCAGAAGTATCGCAAGCAGCTCGACTCGGACATCGCCGACATCGCGAACCTCGGTGGCCCCTTCGCCGGAGCCACGACGGCGGCGCTGTTCCTGCAGCACTTCGTGGGCGAGACGCCGTGGGCGCACATCGACATCGCCGGGACGATGCAGACCGAGAAGGACGACTCCTGGCGCACCGCGGGTGCCACCGGCTTCGGTGCGCGACTGTTGTTGGAGGCGGCCCGGAGCTTCACGCCGACCTCGTGAGCCTCAGCCGCCGAGGGGGATCACCTCGGCGTGCTCGGCGCCGTCCTGGTACCAGACCAGTTCGGCTTCGCGCACGACTTCGGCAGGCTGTGGAGTGAGGGAGCGGGCCTCCTCTTGGACGACGCGGTCCCACGTGGCGGCGTCGAGCGTCTTGCCGTAGAGCACGGACAGATGGAACGTCCACTCCTCGAGGGGCAGCTCTCCGATGCGACGAAGATCCGTGCGATCCAGCGCATCGGTCAGCGACGAGTACGCGGAGACGAGTGACGTCGTGCGTGCGAGACGGACGACCAGGATCTGCCAGGGCGTGGGGAACTCGTCGACGGCTTCGCCGATGATCTCGAAGGGCGACTGCTGCGCGGCCCACGCGCGCACCAGCTCGCCGAGCTCCTCTCGCCGTTCCGGTTCGAAGAAGCCTCGGAGGGTGACGTGCTCCGTGTGCGGGTGTCGTAGCGGCATGCCCAGATGCGCGAGCGCGGTGCTCTGGATCTCCCGGTAGGTCGCTGCGACGTCCGCGGTCGGCCGGAGCACGAGGTACTGCTGACCGTTCAGGCTCTCCAGTTGGTCGGGGGTGCTCATGAACGGTCGGCGCATGCGGAGAGCCTAGGTCTCGTCGAGGGGGATGCGAAAACGGAGACCGAAACACTCCGGCCCGGCGAGTCATGAATCGACGCGCCGGACCGGGAGCGGATGGTCTCCGTTTTCGCAGGGTGCTCAGGCCGTGGCGATGACCGCCCGCGCCGAAGTGGTCCGTCGGAGGGCGACGGCGAGGGTCGTGGCCACGAGCGACAGCACGCCCCACACCACCAGGGCTGCGACCGCAGATCCACTCCCGGCGATCAGTCCTGCGAAGGCCGGAGCGGTGGGCAGGACCGCGCCGAGTCCGGCCAGCCAATCGGGCACGGTGGAGATCAGACCCGTGGCGACCGCGAGCACACCGACGAGCGCCGAGATCCAGCGCCCCACACCGCCGAACAGTGCGACGAGTGCCTGGTTCACAGCGGCGAACACCACGCCGGCGAGCACGGCTGTGCCGGCGAAGGCCCACCAGGCGGGGGTGTCGTAGCTCGCGACGATCTGCACGATCAACGACACCAGTAGGCCCTGCCCTGCCCCGATCAGAGCAGCGGGTGCGAAGGCGCGCAACGTGAGCGTGGCAGACGAGCGTCGTGAGGTGAGGGTGCGGGCGGTGTGGGCGCGCAGGACGAGGAAGGTCGCGAGTCCGCCGAACCACAGCACGACCGCGGCGAGCAGCGGGATCGCGGTCGGGCCGAAGATCGTGTCCATCGACGAGTTCGACGACACCGGATCGGCGATCACCGAGGCGAGGGACTTCGACTCGCTGTCGCTGAAGGAGGGGAGCGAGTCGGAGGCCGTGCGCAGCCCGCCCGCGAGGTCACCCGTACCGGTGGCCAGGGTGTCGAGCCCGGTCGAGAGCTCGGTGGCACCGTCGGCGAGGGCGGTGGCGCCGGTCGACAGCTGGGTGGCTCCGGATGCGATGCCCCGCGCGCCCGTGGCGGACGCGCTGATGCCCTGATCCGCGAGCTGGGTGAGCCCGGACGACAGCTGCGTGACACCGGCGCCGGCTTGGGACATCTGCCCGGCGAGGGTCGAGAACGTCCCCGGAAGCGCGGCGACTCCGGCGGCGACCTTCTTGCTGTTCAGGATGCCGGAGGCCGTGCCGGCGTCCGTCGCCACGGTTCCTGCCTCCGCGGCCAGGTCGGAGAGCTGCTGGCATTCCGCCGGGTCCGAGACCGGGGGCGTGCAGGCCGCGGTTGCTGCGGCCCCGAGCTTCTGAGCGAGGTCGGCCGAGCCGCTCGCGGCCGCTTGCGCCGACGAGGACGCGCTCTGAATCGCGCCGACCAGTTGCTTCGAGTCCTCGGCTCCGGACTGGAGCTGAGATGCCCCAGCTGTCAGCCCTGACCCGATCTGCGCAGCACCCGCGGCGGCATCCCGCGTCTTGCCCGCGATCGTGTCGAGTCCCGTGGCGAGTGACGATGCGCCGGTGCTCAGTTCTCCCGCACCGGAAGCGAGTTGGGTGGCGCCGTCGGGGATCGCGGCGGCTCCGGTCGCGGCATCCCGCGCTCCGTTCGCGAGCTTCAACGCACCATCCGCCGCCTCGCCGATCTGGTCGCCGATCGTTGTGAAGCCGACCAGGATGTTCTCGGTCGTGGCCTCGGAGAGCATGGTGCCCATGGTCGAGGCGGCGACGTCGGCGATCTGGCCCGTGATGAGGTCATCGGCGACGAGGCCGTCGTCGGGTGTGGTCACGGTGATCGTGGCCTGCTCGGCCTTCCCGCCGCCGTCCGAGATCGCGGTGCCCGCGGAGGTGGCGGCTGCGGAGAACTCCTCCGGGATCGTGATGACGGCCTGGTAGGTGCCGTCGGCGAGTCCGTCGGTGGCGTCGTCCTGGTTGGAGATGACCCAGGTGAGGTTCGAGTCCAGGTCGTCCGATCCTTCGACCAGGCCCGAGGCGAGCTGGCGTCCGAGCGGGGTCACCTGCCCGTCGATGGTCACCGGATCGTCGAGGTTGACGATCGCCGCGGTCATCGAGTCCAGACGCTCGGTCGGGTTCTGCAGGGCCGCGACCAGGATGCCGCCGACCGCGGCAGGCAGGAGCAGCACTCCGAGAATCGTGAGCCACGTGATGGGTTTGCGGGAGCGGGCGCGCTCGATGGGGAGGGTCATGCGGTCACCTCGGTGGCTTTCGTCGTGTCGTCTTCAGGCCGAGGCCCCCGTTCTTCGTCGGCACCCCCGTCTGGATGCGGTGACTTGAGGGGGTGTCGACGCTCGGCGGGGGTGTCGACGGAGAGAAGCTCGGGGGTGGGACGACCTGCGGCGGCGAGGAGGTCGCGCGCGACCTCGGGTGCGGTGGTCGTGAGGATCACGGCGGTCGCAGCATCCGCATCCCGGAGTCGGGCGGCGATCTGATCGCGCGCGGCGAGGGGGAGCCTCTCGACGCCGTCGATCACGACCACCGCGGGTCGATCGCGCAGCGCCTCGGAGAGCTCGGATGCCGGGACCCCGGCGTCCGTCGCGATCAAGGCGCCGACGTGTGCGCGCACCCAGGCCGCGCGTCCTGGCAGCAGATGCCCCGCCACCCGGAGGCGTCCCGCGTCAGGCGTCACCCGTCCGGCGATCGTCAGAGCCAGCGCACGCAACGCGGCACCGGAACTCCCGGTCAGCAGCAGCGCTCCGCCCGGCCGGACCCGGAGGTGCAGCCCGTCGATCCCGGCATCCGTCAGCACGAGGTCGTCGGCGGCGACGATCGAACCGTCTCCCGGCCAGGCAGCGAGGTGCCGCTCGCGTTCCACCGCCTCGCCCTCGACGTCGACGCGGGGGAGGACCTTCTCCAGCCAGGCCGGGAGCTCCCAGGCGCGCTCGCCGAGGATGGCCATCAGCGCGGGGATCAAGGTCATGCGCACCAGGAAGGCATCGATCGCGATCCCGGCCGCGAGGCCCAGGGCGATGGGTTTGAGCGACGAGTCGCCCTCGGGGACGAACGCCACGAAGACGGCGAACATGATGAGGCCGGCCGCCGTGACCACCTTCGCCGACCCGGTGAACCCGCTGCGAACGGTGCGCAATGCGGCAGCGCGCCGCGTCGCCCGGTCGGGGCTCTTGGAGTCCGGGTCGTGCACGAAGTCCTCCCGCATGCGCGAGACGAGGAAGACCTGGTAGTCCATCGCGAGTCCGAACAGCACGCCCATCAGGATGATCGGCATGAAGCTGATGATGGGCCCGACCCGGGCGACGTGCAGGAGGTCGGCGAACCAGCCCCATTCGAACACGGCCCCGACGACGCCGAACGCCGCCACGATCGAGAGCAGGTATCCGGCGGCCGCGGTGATCGGCACCCACAGCGAGCGGAACACGATGGTCAGCAGGATGAGGGAGAGGCCGATCACGAAGATGCCGAACGGCAACAGGGCATTGCCGAGCTGATCGGAGATGTCGATGCCGACGGCGGTGAAGCCGGTGACCTTGAGGTCGATGCCGAACTCGTCGAACCACTCGTCGTGATGGCTGCGCAGTTCGCGGACGAGGTCGGCGGTCGCCGGGTCGTCCGGGGCCGTCTCCGGGATGATCTGGACGATGCCGGTGTCAGCGGTCTCGTTCGGTGTCGCGAGGGCGACTTCCTTGACGCCGGGCACCTTCGCGACGGCATCCCCGAGGTCTTCCATCAAGGTGAGCGGATCGGTGGACGTGACGATCGTGCCCGTGAGGATCAGCGGGCCGTTGAACCCGGGTCCGAATTCCTCAGCGACGAGGTCGTAGTTCTGACGCGCTTCCGAGTCTTTCGGCAGCACCCCGGCGTTCGGGAGGGCGAGGTTCAGGCTGAGGGCGGGGATGGCCACGATGCCGAGGCCGATCACCACGGCGAGGGAGACGAGGAGGGGGCGCTTGGTGACACCGTTCACCCAGCGGGCACTGCCCTTGGCGCGGGCGGGAGCCGCGGGCGCGCTGTCGGGGTCGTCGCTCGCGTCCGTCTTCTTGGGCTTCGGTGCGCGCTTCGGCCGACCGGCCACTCTGCCCTTCATGAATCCGAGGAGCGCGGGGGTGAGGGTGACCGCGATCGCGACCGCGACGGCCACGGCGACCGAGGCGGCGATGCCCATGGTCGTCAGGAACGGGATGCCGGCGAAGCCGAGTCCGATCAGGGCGATGAGCACGGTGACGCCCGCGAACACCACGGCGGAGCCAGCCGTCCCGACGGCGCGCGACGCGGACTCCTCCGGATCGACGCCCTCGCGCACCTGATCCTGATGCCGCGCCATGATGAACAGTGCGTAGTCGATGCCGACCGCGAGCCCGAGCATGAGCGCCAGCAGCGGCGTGGTGGAGGAGACCGTGGCGAAGGCCGTCGCCGTGAAGATGCCTGCCATCGAGATGCCGACGCCGAGGATCGCCGTGAGGAGGGGAAGACCGGCGACGACGAATGAGCGGAAGGTGACGATCAGGACCAGCAGCGCGATGAGCAGACCGACCGCCTCGGTGAGCGTGACGCCCGGGATCGAGATCGCGAAGAGGTCGCCGCCGAGGGAGGTCTGTGCGCCGTCCGGGAGCTCGGAGTCCAGGTCGCCCACGACGGTGCGCAGTGCCTCTTTCGTGTCGTCCGAGACATCCGTGGACTCACCGTCGAACTGCACACGGACGATCGCCGCGGTGTCGTCGTCGTTGATCATCCCGCTGACCATCTCGTCGTACGGCGAGGTGGCCGCGAGGACACCGTCGAGGTCCGCGAGTTCGTCGACGGCCTCTTCGATGTGGTCGCGGTAGTCGTCATCCGTGACCTGATCGCCGTCGGCGGCCACCACGATGAACTGCGCGTTCGTGCCGCTCACCTGGGGGAAGGACCGGGAGAGCTGCTCCAGACCTGCCTGGGACTCGGTTCCGGGGATGGAGAAGGTGTTGTCCGTACCTGCGCCGAGCACGAGGGCACCGGCACCGGCGATGCCGAGCGCGAGGAGCCAGGACACGAGGACTCGCCACGGGTGACGGAACGACCAACGTCCGAGTGAGGACAGGAGTGTGGACACGCGTTCCTCCGAAGGGTGCGGGGTGGATACACAGGTGTATCCGATACATAGATGTATCGTAAGGTGACCCGCACGGGTGAGTCTGTGTGCGGGGTGTGAATCGTGCGAGAGTGATGGGTCAGGAGGTTTCGATGTCGACACCCGCAACCCGTAGTCGCGAGAACACGCGCGCCCGTCTGCTGGAGGCGGCGGCGCAGGTCTTCGCCGAAGTCGGACTCGACGGTGCCTCCGTCGAGGCGGTCTGCGAGCGTGCAGGGTTCACTCGCGGCGCGTTCTACTCGAACTTCGAATCCAAGGACGAGCTCTTCCTGATGCTGGCGGCCAGCGTCTCCGAGGTGCGTGTGAGCGCGGTGCGTGCGCGCGTCGAGCAGCTGACCGCGGACGGCGCGCTCGCCGAGGGCTGCGACCCCATCGAGCTCGTCCAGCAGATCATGGAGCTCGGAGGCGATGACCGCCTCGGCGTGATGCTGATGAGCGAGATCCGTATCCGTGCACTGCGTGACCCGGAGTTCGGCGCGGCCTATCTCGTTCAGGAGAGCGAGATGGTCGGGAGCATCGCGCAGATCATCGAGGACATCGTGTCGGCGGGGCCGTTGCAGTTGCGTCTGCCTGCGGAGACGGCGGCGCGGATGCTCATGATCCTCTGGGAGGGCATGACCGTGCGCGGTGCGATGGCAGGGCTCGACGACGCGCAGCTGCGGCATTCGGGCAGCGAGCAGCTCGGACGGCTCGTGCAGCTGTTCATCGAGTTGTAGCGGTCCCGGCCGCTCGTTCAATCCTCGGCCGACACGCCAGATGCCGGACCGTACCCGCGGAAGCGCCCGAGATCTGGCGTGTCGGCGGTGCCCCGGGTCAGTGCGCGGCGGCGGACAGCTCGTAGTGGCAGCGGGCGAGGCGGGCGAGCCACCATTCGCGTCGTTCGTCCGAGGCGGCGAGGCGGCTGAGTGCTTCGGCGTCCGGGGTCACGCGTCCGACCGGGATCGAGCCATCGACCGGACGCAGGTCGGCCACGTCGTCGAGGAACAGCGACGCCGTGCCGAGCCCGCAGTCGTAGTCCAGCGTCGGAAGGGCGGCGGCGAGCGCGGCTCCCTGGGACAGGCCGATCGCGGTGTCCAGCGCGCTCGAGACCACGACCGGGAGCCCAGCAGTCGTGACGATCTGCAGGGCGTGCGTGATGCCGCCCAGTGGCTGGGCCTTGATCACGAGGAGGTCGGCGGCACCGGCGCGGGCGACGGCGAGTGGATCGGAGGACTTCCGCACGCTCTCATCTGCTGCCACCGGGATGCCCATGTACTTCACGCGCGTGCGGAGTTCCGTGAGCTCCGGAACCGTCGCGCAGGGCTGCTCGACGTATTCCAGGTCGTGTTCACCGAGGGCATGCACCGCGTGCTCGGCCTCGTCGACGTTCCAGGCGCCGTTCGCGTCGACCCGGATGCGTCCCTCGGGCCCCATCGCCTCGCGCACCGCCCGGACGCGTGCCACGTCGTCGGCGAGGGTCTGCCCCGGCTCGGCGACCTTGACCTTGGCCGTGCGGCACCCCGTGAACCGCGACAGCAGCTCAGTCACGCGGCCGGCCTCGATTGCCGGGATGGTCGCGTTCACGCCGATCCGATCACGGAGCGGTTCAGGCTGGGGGCGCCAGGCGAAGTCGATCGCCGCGGCGAGCCAGGTCGAGGCCTCGACGTCGTCGTACTCGACGAACGGTGAGAACTCCGCCCAGCCTTCCGGTCCTTCGAAGAGGAGCGCTTCTCGCACATCGACGCCGCGGAAGCGACTGTGCAGGGGGAGGGCGACGACCCTGGCCGAGTCGAGCAGGTCTGCGAGCGGCGGGATCATGTGCCCATTCTGCTCCGTGGAGCATGCGGGCCGGTGTTCGTCGTCCGGGTGAGTCGTCAGGTCGGCATCGCGCTTCGATTGTCGATGTGCCATTGCCAATAGTGTGCGTCACACAGTAATGTGTTCGACATGAACGAGACGCTCGATACGCACCTGCAGGAACTGAGGCGCGGCACGGTGGTGCTCGCCTGCCTGCAGCTGCTGCGTGCGCCGGGGTACGGCTACTCGCTTCTCGAGCAACTCGAGCGCCGCGGCTTCGCGACGGACGCCAACACGCTGTATCCGCTGCTTCGCCGTCTGGAGAAGCAGGAGTACCTCACGAGCGAGTGGAACACCGAGGAAGCCAGGCCGCGCAAGTTCTACCGCACCTCCGAAGCAGGCATCCGGCTGGCCGACACACTCACCGACGAATGGCGGTCACTCACGACCGCGATCACCTCTCTCACCACAGAGGAGAACTGACATGACCACGACGACCACGCTCACGGAGCGGTACATCAGTGCCACGATCCGCAGTCTCCGTCCCGACGCCCAGGACGACGTCCGTGCAGAGCTCGAGGCCTCCATCGCCGATGCGATCGAGGCGCGGGTGGACCAGGGCGACGCACCGGAGGATGCCGAGCGCGCGGTGCTCACCGAGCTCGGCGACCCCGGCGTCCTCGCCGCCGGCTATGCGGATCGCCCGCTGTACCTCATCGGTCCGCGGTTCTACCTGACCTGGTGGCGGCTGCTCAAGCTGCTGCTGATCATCGTTCCGGTCTGCGTCTTCGGAGCGGTCGCCCTCGGGCAGACCATCGCGGGTGCTCCGGTCGGCGAGATCATCTCCTCATCGATCCTCGCCGCCGGGGGCGCGATCCTCCACATCTGCTTCTGGACCACTTTGGTGTTCGTCATCCTCGATCGCACCGACAGCGCCACGGCGATCGAGAAGTGGGACCTCGACCAGCTCCCGGAGCCGAGCGAGAACGGTGTGGCGGGGCGGAACGATCTGATCGCATCGCTCGTCTTCCTCGGGATCTCCGTCGGCGCGCTCCTCTGGGACCGTTTCCGAGGCTTCGTCATCGTGGACGGCACCGTCGTGCCGATCGTCGATCCACAGTTGTGGCCCTGGGGGATCAGCGTCCTGTTTCTCCTGATCGCCGCGGAGGCGGTGTTCGCCGTCGTGCTGTTCCGCACGAGACGGTGGACGATCGGCCTGGCTGTGGTGAACACGATCCTCGCGCTGATGTTCCTTCTCTGGGTCGTCGCCCTCCTGCTCACGAACCAGCTCGTGAATCCGGACTTCCTTGCGCGGATCGCAGCTGCGGGCGGCGAGGGTTTCGCCGCGGGGCAGGCGGCATCCGCCGACGAGGGTGGCGTCTTCCGCATCCTCGCCGTGCTGTTGGGGTTCGGCTTCGCGATCGGTGTCGGCTGGGACATCGTCGACGGCTGGATCAAGACGGTTCGCGCACGCCGCGCCTGACATCACGGAATCCCGTGCCGAGCGGGCCGAGGAATAGGCTGGATGTCGTGACCAGTTCATTCGTCTCCGACCTCTTCGACCCGGCCGAATGGGTGCTCGCGCCCGGGGCCGAGAGCTACACCGACATCACTGCGCACGTCTCGCACGACGGCGGAGTCGCACGCATCGCCTTCAACCGTCCGGAGGTGCGCAACGCGTTCCGCCCGCACACCGTCGACGAGCTCTACCGTGCCCTCGACATCGCCCGGCAGGATGCCCGCATCGGCGCGGTGCTGCTCACCGGAAACGGCCCGAGCCCGAAAGACGGCGGCTGGGCGTTCTGCTCCGGTGGCGACCAGCGCATCCGCGGTCGTGACGGCTACAAGTACTCGGACGCCGAGACGGCGATCGTCGACGGTGCGAGCCGTGCCGCGGTCGGTCGTCTGCACATCCTCGAGGTGCAGCGCCTCATCCGCTTCATGCCCAAGGTCGTCATCGCCGTCGTCCCCGGGTGGGCAGCAGGAGGCGGGCACTCGCTGCACGTGGTCTGCGACCTCACGATCGCATCCGCGGAGGAGGCCCGCTTCAAGCAGACGGACGCCGATGTCGGCAGCTTCGACGCCGGCTACGGGTCTGCGTACATGGCCCGCCAGACCGGTCAGAAGTTCGCGCGTGAGGTGTTCTTCCTCGCCGAGGAGTACTCCGCGCAGCGCGCGTACGAGATGGGCGCCGTGAACCGTGTGGTCCCGCACGCCGAACTCGAACGCGAAGCGCTGAAGATGGCCCGCACCGTGCTCACGAAATCGCCCACGGCGATCCGCATGCTGAAGTTCGCCTTCAATGCCGTCGACGACGGTCTGGTCGGACAGCAGGTGTTCGCCGGGGAGGCGACCCGGCTGGCCTATGGCACCGATGAAGCCGTCGAGGGCCGCGACTCGTTCCTCGAGAAGCGCGGTCCCGACTGGTCTTCCTTCCCCTGGCACTACTGAGCCGGAGAGCAGCATGGTCGCACTGATCCCGACGGATGCCGAAGACCCGGCACAGCTGCGGGATGCCTTGGAGCGCGCGTTCGACGGCGGCCCCGCCCTGGGACTCGGGATGGTCGCCGGAGCGCCCGAGGGGGTGGCCGACGGAATCGCGGCCGTCATCGCGACGTCCGGGTCGAGCGGGATCCCGAAGCGAGTCGCGCTCAGCGGTGAGGCGTTGCGGGCGAGCGCCGAGGCCACCGCGGCGCGGATCGGCAGCGGACGTTGGCTGCTCGCCCTCCCCGCCGGCTATGTCGCGGGGCTGCAGGTGCTCGTGCGCTCGATCCTCGCCCGCACCCAGCCGACGCGGATCGAGGGCCGCTTCTCGCCGGAGTCCTTCGCTCAGGCGACCTTCGAGATGATGCGCCCTTCGTCGCCGTCGGGCATCCCCGACCTCTACACCTCGCTGGTCCCGGCCCAGGTAGCGACGCTGCTCGATGCGGCGGAGGACACGGCGGTCCGCGCCGCGCTCACGGCGTATCGAGCGATCCTCGTCGGTGGGCAGGCGCTCCCGGAGCCCCTCCGCGAGCGGGCAGCCGACCTCGGAGTGCGTCTGGTGCGCACCTACGGCTCGACGGAGACCAGCGGCGGGTGCGTATACGACGGTGTGCCGCTCGACACCGTGGGCGTGCGCGTGGTCGACGGCGAGCTGCGTCTCGCGGGTCCCATGCTCGCCGAAGGGTACCTCGGCGACGGGTCGCTGACAGCCCGGACGTTCGTCCACGACGAGCACGGGATCCGCTGGTACCGCACCGGCGACCTGGGCCTGGTGGAGGACGGGATCGTGCGCGTGCACGGCAGAGCGGACAATGTGATCGTCTCGGGCGGGATCAACATCTCGCTCGATCGGGTGGAGCGCATCGTCCGTCGGATCGCGGGACTTCACGAGGCCGTGGTGGTCGGCGTGGAAGACGAGCGCTGGGGGGAGGCCTCGGTGATCGTCGCAGTCCGCGGCGAGGTCCTGCGGCGCAGCGAGTCCGAGCAGCTCGCCCACGCGCGCGACGCCGTCGAAGACGAGCTCGGCAGGCACGCACGTCCGGCCCGCCTGATCCTCGTGGACGAGATCGACGTCCTCCCGTCCGGGAAGCCCGACCGCGAGGCGATCCGGCGCGCCGTCGTCGAGTTGCACTGAGTGTCGCTGCCCTGCGCTCTGCCAGACTGAACCGCATGGCCTCGTACACGCATGGACACCACGAATCCGTCCTCCGCTCGCACAACACGCGCGACATCGCGAACTCCGCGGCCTACCTTCGTCCGCACCTCACCGCGGCGACGCGGCTTCTCGACGTCGGGGCGGGGCCGGGCACCATCACCGCCGACTTCGCCGGGATCGTCGCTCACGTCACCGCGACCGAGATCGACGAGAACGCGCTGTCCCTGTCGCGCGACCTCGCCGGCGAGCGTGGCCTGACGAACCTCGCCTTCTCGATCGAAGACGTGCATGCCCTGAGCTTCCCCGATGCCTCCTTCGACGTCGTGCACGCGCACCAGGTGCTGCAGCATGTCGGCGACCCGGTGCAGGCACTGCGGGAGATGCGCCGAGTGACCGCTCCGGGTGGCATCGTCGCCGCTCGCGATGCGGACTACGCGGGCTTCATCTGGTTCCCGATCCTGCCCGAACTCGACCGCTGGCTGACGCTGTACCAGGCAGCCGCGCGGGCGAACGGCGGGGAGCCCGATGCCGGAAGACGACTGTTGGCCTGGGCGCGCGCCGCGGGCTTCGAAGAGGTCACGGCGACGGCGTCCACCTGGTGCTACGCCTCTCCTCCCGAGCGTGCCTGGTGGGGCGGGATGTGGGCCGACCGCATCCTCGAGTCGGCGCTCGCACGGCAACTCGTCGACAGCGAGCTGGCGACGCGGGCCGAGCTGCAGGAGATCAGCGACGCCTGGAAGCGCTGGGCCGATGACGGCGACGGCTGGTACCTCGTGCCGCACGGAGAGATCATCGCCCACGTCTGACGAGCCGGGGATACATCCTGCGACGGATGCCCGCGCCCAGACCCTCGCGTAGCGTGGGGGAGTGATCCGCCCCCTGTCCCGCACGGCGCTGATCCTCGACATCGTCGGGGCGGCGCTGCTCTTCCTCGTCTTCGTCCCGATGTCGATCGTGTTCTACGGTCCGGGCACCGGGAACAGCGCGCTCGGGGGCGCGGCGGTCGTGGCCGTGGTCTTCGCCGCCGTCCTGATGTTCGGCGGTGTCGCGATCGGGCGACTCGCGCCCGGGCTCGCCCTCGCCGCCGCGTGGGCGGGCGCGATCCTCCAGATGCTGGCCGGATTCGGGCCGGTGCCGATCGACATCGCGATCCTGCTCGTGCTCTACGCCACGGCGGCCTGGGGTACTCGGCGTGTGCTCTGGTGGGGGTTCGGGTCCGCGCTCCTGGGCGGCCTCATCGCCGCGCTGTACATGGTGGTCGTCAACGGTGTCGCCTTCGGCACGAGCAGCGGCTGGGAGAAGGTGACGACGGGCACCCTCCTGCTGGTGATCTCGGTCATGGCCCTCGGATTCGCCTGGGTGTGCGGGTTGCTGTGGCGGGTCGTGCTGCGTGCGCGGCGCACCCGTGCGGCGCAGCTGCAGGCCGAGTCACTCGCCATCGAGGAGCAGGAGCGGGTGCGCATCGCGCGGGACATGCACGACATCGTCGCCCACTCCCTGGCCGTCGTCATCGCGCAGGCGGACGGTGCACGGTATGCGGCAGCGGCGAAACCCGAGATGGCGACCGAGGCACTCGGCACGATCGCGCAGACCGCGCGCGGAGCCTTGAGCGATGTGCGGATGCTGCTCACGCAGCTCCGACACCGGCAGGGCGACGGTCCGCAACCGACCCTCGCCGACCTCGAAGCCCTGTTCGCGCAGGTCCGGCAAGCGGGGATCGAGCCGCGGGTCACGGTCGACCCCATGCCCCCGGGGGAGCCGCCCGGGGCCATCCAGCTCGCGGTGTACCGCATCCTGCAGGAGGCGCTCACGAACGCGATCCGGCACGGCGACGGCGCGGTCGACGTCCACCTCGCGTGGCTCGCGGACCGCGTCGACGTCGACGTGCGCAACACAGTGTCGCGCGACGCTGCCGTCGGTGTCGGGGGCCACGGCGTGATCGGGATGCGGGAGCGGGCGCAGCTCGTCGGCGGTAGTCTGCAAGCCGAGCGTCGAGGGGCGCAGTTCGTCGTCCATGCCACGCTTCCGATCGGAGCCGCCGAATGATCAGAGTCGTGCTCGTCGACGACCAGGCGCTGTTCCGTGCCGGTATCCGCATGCTCGTGGCTTCGCAGCCCGATCTCGAAGTGGTCGGCGAAGCGGGCGACGGGCGGGAGGCTCTCGAGGTCGTGCGGGCGACGCGGCCGGACGTGGTGCTGATGGACATCCGGATGCCGGTCATGGACGGGCTCACCGCGACGGCCGAGATCCTCGCCCGTCCGGAGCCTCCGCGCGTCGTCATGCTCACCACGTTCGACCTCGACGAGGCCGCCGCCCGGGCGATCCGGCAGGGTGCGAGCGGCTTCCTGCTCAAGGACGCCGATCCTGAGTTCCTGCTCGCCGCGATCCGCACGGTGCACTCCGGATCGAGCGTGATCGCGGCCGCGGCGACGCGCGACCTGTTCGCGCACTTCGCGGAAGCGCCGCGCCCGGTGCCTCCGCAGTACGACACGCTCACCGACCGCGAGAAGGAGATCTTCGCGCTCGCGGCACGCGGCTTGTCGAACGCCGAGATCGCCGGCCGGGAGTACCTCAGTGAGGCGACGGTGAAGACGCACATCAGCCGCATCCTCACCAAGCTCGTGCTGCGCGACCGGGTGCAGCTCGTGGTCTTCGCGTTCGAGCACGGCCTCGCCTGACCGTCGGTCGAGCACGGATCATCCTTGCGATGTACGCGGATGATCCGCCCGGGCGATGACCCGCAGGCAGCGACCGAAATAGCGTCGGAGGCATGGAGATCACGACCACCGACATGGGGCTCGCCGCCCGCGTCCAGCACCTGAAGAAGACCTACGGCTCGGGCGAGGGCACCGTCCGTGCGCTCGACGATGTCAGCGTGGGCATCCGCCGCGGACAGTTCACCGCGATCATGGGGCCCTCCGGCTCGGGGAAGTCCACCCTTATGCACATCATGGCGGGGCTCGACAGCCCCACGGAGGGCCGTGCGTGGATCGGCGACACCGAGATCACCGGGCTCGGTGACATCGACCTCACCATCCTGCGCCGCCGTCGCGTGGGCTTCATCTTCCAGGCGTTCAACCTCGTCCCCACGCTCGACGCACGTGCCAACATCATGCTGCCGTTCGAGCTCGACGGCCGGCGTCCGAGTGCGATCGAACGCGCCAGGATCGACGGTCTCATCGAGACCCTCGGCCTCGGCTCACGCCTGAACCACCGGCCCCATCAGCTGTCGGGCGGGCAGCAGCAGCGGGTCGCGATCGCCCGCGCTCTCGCCACCGCGCCCGACCTCGTGTTCGCGGATGAGCCCACCGGGAACCTCGACTCGAAGACAGGCCGAGAGGTGTTGCGTCTGCTCGCCACGGCGAGCCGGGAGCACGGGCAGTCCATCGCGATGGTCACGCATGACGCGATCGCCGCGAGTCACGCCGACCGCGTGCTGTACCTCGGAGACGGCCGCATCGTCGCGGACCACCCTCGGCAGACCGCGGAGGAGATCTCCGCGTACATGCTCGCCGCGGAGGTGGCCGCGTGACCGCCGTCGCGTCGGTCGTCCCCGAGAGTCGGGCGACCGGACCGCGTCTGGGCTGGCTGCGTGATCGCGGTATGGGGGCCAGCATCCTGGTGGCCACACTGTCGGCCGCGTTCGGGGTGCTCCTCGTGGAGATCACCGCCTACATCGGCGCGGTCTTGCAGGCCGATCCGTTCATCGGCGACAGCGGGACGCTCGCGTTCGTCGTCGCGCTCCTGTCGGTGCTGCTGACGGTGGTCGCGATGTATGTCGCGGCGATCGTCACGGCGAACACCTTCTCGACGATCATCGCCGGGCGCACCCGGCAGATCGCTCTCCTCCGTCTGATCGGAGCGACGGCGCGCTCGCAGCGGGCCGAGGTGGGCACGCAGGGCCTCGTGGTCGGGCTGATCGGTGCGGGACTCGGCCTTCTCGCCGGACTCGTGCTGGCGGCGATCGGGGTCCAGGTCGGCGCCCAGTTCCTCGACAACGTCCCGACCTCCTTCTCCCTCGCGCAGCCGTTCGTGGCGCTTCCGGCGGTCGGTGTGGCGCTCACCACCTGGGCCGCAGCCTGGGCCGGCTCGCGACGCGTCCTCTCGGTGACCCCGCTGCAGGCCCTCGGCGGCGCCGTGGAGCGCACGCACGAAGAGGTCTCGGGCACGCAGGGACGACACATCGGCGCCTGGATCCTGCTCCTCACCGGTGCGGCACTGCTGGCCGGTGGGGTGGTGGTCGGCCTCATGACGCCCCTCGGCGTCGTGGTCGCCTTCTTCGGCGGGGTGCTCTCGTTCACCGGCCTGGCCCTCGGCTCCGTGCTGTTCATGCCGCCCGTGCTGCGGTTGGTGGGGCGGATGTTCGGGTCGAGCGCCACCGCGCGACTCGCCGCCGAGAACGCACTGCGGTATCCGGAGCGCTCGTCGCGGATGGCGATCGGCGTGGTGATGGGGGTGACCCTGGTGACGATGTTCGCTGTCGCGCTCGAGTCCGCGAAGCGTCTGATGATGAGCCAGGTCACGGGAGAGGTCCCCGACGAGTTCTTCGCCCCGATGGACGCCTTCGCCGCGATCATGATGGTGCTCGTGGCCGTCTCCGCCGTGATCGCCGCGGTCGGACTCGTAAATCTGCTCACGATCGGTGTCGTGCAGCGCCGTCGCGAACTCGGTCTGCTGCGCTCGATCGGTCTGTCCAACCGGCAGGTGCGGCGGATGGTCCTCTTGGAGGCGACGCACATCACCGTCGCGGCGACGCTGACCGGACTCGTGCTGGGCATCGTGTACGGCTGGATCGCCGCGCAGTCGCTCCTGGGATCCGTCCCGACCCTGCCCGATTTCGTCCCCGCCGGCCTCGTGGCACCGCAGATCCCGTGGATCCCGGTGGCGATCATCGTCGCCTCCACGGCCGTGCTCACCCTCGTGGCCGCGGCGACGCCCACCCGCCTGGCGACGCGGGTGGCTCCGGTGGAGGCGCTCGCGGCGGACTGACGCCTCTAGGCTGGTCGGATGCCGTCGCCGTTCGATCAGTCCACGTATCAGGTCCGTCTCGAGTGGGGAACCGCGGGCCTCGCCCGCCTCGCCCCCACCGACATCGTGGTGGTTGTGGACGTGCTGCGGTTCTCCTCCACGGTCATCGATGCGGTGGTGTCCGGCACGGAGGTCGGGCTGGCGGAGGCGGAGGGCTGGTCGCGGAACGGCGCGGCCGTGGCCGCGGCGGCAGCACCGGATGCGACCGTGCTGATCGGCGGTGTCCGCAACGCCTCTGCCGTGGCACGCGCGGTGCAGACACTCCAGGAGCGCCGGCAGGCGCGTACCTCGGTCGCGATCATCGCCGCGGGGGAGGCCGACGCGGAGGGAACGCTGCGGTTCGCGGTCGAGGACCAGCTCGGCGCGGGGGCGATCGTCCTGGCCCTCTCGGATCGCGGCATCGATCACACGGCCCCGGATGCGGCGGTCGCCGCCGAGGGGTTCCGTGCCCTGCGAGGTGCCCTGCGGCACATGATCGGCGCGAGCGGGTCAGGGCGCGAGCTCGCCGGGGGTGTCGAGGCGACCACCCGCATCGAGGCAGCCGGTCTGGTGCCGACGTCGACGACGGACGCTGCCGTGCTCGACGCGGTCGACGTCGTCCCGGTGCTGCGGGCGGGGGCGTTCGTCCCGTTCGCCTGATCTCCCGGCACGGACTCGTGCGGCGAGGGAGGCTCCGGTTCGGCTCAGGGCACGTAGGGTCGTGGCATGAGGTACCTCCCCGCCGTCATCGTCGACATCCTGCTCGTGCTGGTCTTCGCGGCGATCGGCCGGGCTTCGCACGACGAGAACCCCGCCGGGTTCCTGCTCACCGCCTGGCCCTTCCTGATCGCGGTGCTCCTCGGGCATCTCCTCGCCGCTCTGCTCCCGGGCAGGCCGCGCCGCCCGTGGTCCGTCCTGTGGGGCGTGGTCGTGTGGATCGTGACGGTCGCAGGCGGAATGCTCATCCGCGTGCTCAGCGGTGACACCGCCGAGGTGCCGTTCATCATCGTCGCGACGCTGGTCCTCGGCGCGTTCCTCGTCGGCTGGCGCGGGATTGCGGCGTTGCTTCGCCGCCGACGTGGCGCCGCCCCTCACCACGACCTCGCGGACTCGACCGAGCAGGGTGACCCAGGCGACCCGGTCACCTGAGTCGCGGTCAGCGCGGCATCTGCGCGGCGAGACGCACGTCGGACGAGATCTCGCGCCGCGTCCAGGCGAACAGGTGTCGGGCGTCGTAGGTGCGCGAACAACGCGCGCAGGAAGTGGGGCGGGTCGGTCGGCGGTGGCGGTACGTCACGTGACCCGCGGGGCAGCTTCCCACCCAGGGGGCGAGCTCGACGGCGGTCTCTCCGTGGTGCGTCGTGCCGCCGACGTATCCGAGGTCGCGGGCGACGCGCTTCCACGCCGGTCCGTGGGCCGCCGCGTGGCCGGCGAGGGCGTGCGCGACCTCGTGCAGCAGCACCTGGTGGATCTCGTCGTCATCGAACCGCGCGGCCAGATAGCGCGAGACCGTGATGCGCTGTTTCGTGTAGTCGCACTGCCCGGCACGGCGCTTGGCATTGTCGAAGCCGAAGGACCAGCTGTCATCGAGATGCAGCGTGATCAGTGCTTCGCCCCAAACGCGCACACGGTCGAGTTCCGCCATGCGATCAGGGTAAGCCATGCGACCGACATCGCGGTCGCGGGACGTCTCAGCCCGCGATGAGCTGTGAGGGACGATGCCGCTCGGCCGCTTCGATCGCGAGCAGCGCGGTCTCCAGTTCGCTGTCCTGTGCACCGGACTCACGACGCAGGAACAGCGACTGCTTGAAGCTCTCCCGGGCGGTCTCGAAGTCCCCGGCGTCGTAGGCGTTCTTGCCGTGGTGCTGATACGCGAAGGCCGCGATCGACAGCCACCGTTGTCCCTCGGCCTCGGTCGCGCAGGTCGCCAGCTCCTGTTCGGCAGCAGCGTGCGCTCCCCGATACTGCAGGATCGTCGCGTGCAGCACGCGAGCGCGGAGCACGTCCTTGCGGGTGCCGGCCATGCGCGCCTGGCGGACGGTCTCGTCGGCCAGCGCGAGCGCCTCATCCAGGCGGTCGAGCACTTTCAACAGCCAGACCCGCTCCAGCAGTGCGGGCAGGCTCCGCTGCCCCTCGATCTCCGCGAGACGGGTCGCGCACTCGTCGAGATCGACCACCTCGCGGAGGGTCTCCTGGTCGTATCCCCGGATGAAACTCATTGCTCTCCTTCCGCAGCGTCCCCGTCCAGTCTGCCTTCCGGTCGCGGGGTCGTCCCGGCGGCGCGCCCTGGTCGCCGCATCCGGCGTCGTCGCTGTGCCGGATAGGCCGGCTCAGCGCAGGAACAGCGAGGCGTCGGGACGCGGTGAGGCGACGGCATCCGCATCCGTGACGATGCGGGCGCCCTGGGTAAACGTCTCGACCTCGGCGCCTTGGGCGATCTTCGCGGGGTGGGGGCCGGCGGCGAGAATCCGCGGCAGCCATTCCGTCGGCAGGGGAGCGGCGGACGCCGCGATCACGAGGTTCCCGAATCGTCTGCCCTTGAGCACCTGGGTGTCGGCGAGCACGGCGACCTCCGGGAGGACCTCCGCGATCGTCGCCGTCTGGCGCCGGGCGAAGGCGAGGCCGGGACCGTCGGCGACGTTGACGAGGAGCACGCCGCCGGGAGCCAGCAGCTCCGCGAGCTCGCGGTAGAACTCGACGCTGGTGAGGTGTGCGGGCGTCTGTGCTCCCGAGTAGACGTCGGAGACGACGAGGTCGCAGTTCGTCCGCAGTGCGTTCGGGAGCTTCGTGACGCCCGCCCGCGCGTCGCCGATCCTGATCCGGATGGAGGCGCCCTTCGGCAGCGGGAGGTGCTCCCTGACCAGCTGTGCCAGCGGAGCCTCCAGCTCGATGACCTGCTGGCGGGAGCCGGGGCGCGTCGCTTCGATGTAGCGGGGGATCGTCATCGCGCCGGCGCCGAGGTGCACGGCGGTCAGCGGGCCTGCGGCGAGCTGGTCGATCACCGCCCCCATGCGCACGATGTACTCGAAGTGCAGGTGCGTCGGGTCGTCGAGGTCGACGTGCGACTGCGGGGTGCCGTCGACGATCAGCTCGAAGCCCGTGGTGAACTCCGACGGCATGACACCGGCGATGCCGCCATGATCGAGTCGGGCCTGCGGGTGCTCGGTGTCGCGCGATCTCGTCCGGCCCATGGGCACGAGCCTACGCTCCGGGGAGGGGCTCAGCGCAGCTTGCCGTTGGCGCACGTCTCCTGCTCGACCGTCTGGCCGGAGATGGCCGGGTCGAGCGTGGCACGCGGCGAGGGTGTCCCGGTGGGAGGCACCTCGGTCGCCGGTGCCTCCGGATCGGTTCCCGGCGCGGGGTCGACGAGCTCGACGCCGCCGTTGTTGCTGGCCTTGCCCGTCAGCTGCACCGACTGGCCGGCCTTCAGCGCATCCCAGATCGTCGCGGCAGCCTCGCGGTTGGGGATGACGCGGTCGGAATCGTCCGGGTCCTCGAACACGGGGTACTGCACGAAGACGAACTCGGAGAACGGCACGTCCTTGATGGAGAGGGCGAGCTGGGCCAGACGCACCGGGTTGGCCAGCTGGTCGCTCGGGTCGATGTTGTCGACGACGGTGTTGGCGAGTCCGAGCACCTTGCCGGGGTCGGTGAGGACCTCGTCGCTCATGATCTTCTTCACCAGGCGCGACATGTACTGCTGCTGGTTCGACACCCTCGCCATGTCGCTCTCGTCGCCGACGCCGTGCCGCGTGCGGATGAACTGGAGGGCTTCGTAGCCGGAGACGGTGCGGGGGCCCGGCGCCCAGTCGAGAGCGGTGTGGCTGTCTCGGATGCCGTCGCCGCCGATGCACACCTCGACGCCGCCGATCGCATCGGTCACCTCCATCACGCCGTCGAAGTCGATCTTCGCGGCGAAGGGGATCTCCATGCCCGTGAGCTCGGTCACCGTCTTCGCCACGCAGGACAGTCCTGCTCGCTGGAAGATCGAGTTGATCTGCGTCTTGCTCGTGGCCGAGGCGACGGATCCGTCGGGCAGGGTGCACTCCGGCGTCTCGAGCATCAGATCACGAGGGAGCGAGATCGCCGTGACCTTGCGGGGTTCCGCCGACACGTGCACGAGCAGGTTCACGTCGTTGAGGATCCCGCCGTCAGCCTCGGAGCAGCGCTCACCCAGCAGGCCCGTCGACACCGCACCGCACTCGTCGGTCCCGATGATGAGCATGCTGAACTCGCCGGGGTAGGCACTGATCGAGGGCGGCTCGACCTCCGGCGCACCCTCCAGCGTGACGGCACCGTCGTTGAATCGGTTGAAGTAGTCGGTCACGACGAAAGCGGCGACGGCGATCGCGGAGACGAGCACGACGCCCAGCGTGATCCCGGCGATCTTCAGGAAACCTCTGGCGGGCCCGGGAGAGGGGAGCGTCGCGTGGCGGGCGACCGTCGAACGGTCCTTGTCGGGAGTGCGGCGAACCATCCGGGGAGCCTACCGGGGGAAGCTGATGTTACGGCCATATGACGATTGTGGGAGCAACTTGCAGGGAATTAGTTAGTCGTGGATACTTTTTCCTAACCCCCGGTGAGTACCCGATGCTTTCCAGGACTTTCAAAGAGGAGATCCCCGCAATGCACAAGCGCATTCTCTCGGCCGTGGCGCTCGGCGCCGTGGCCACGCTCGCCCTCGCCGGCTGCGCCGGCGGCAGCGACACCGGTTCGGCCGACGGTGAGGGCAAGGAGCTCACCGTCTGGATCATGAAGGGCACCAACCCCGACGCGACCGCCTTCTACGACGACGTCTCGGCAGCCTTCGAGAAGGAGACCGGTGCGACGGTCAAGATCGAGGAGATCCAGTGGGCCGACGCTCACGATCGCTTCGTGACCTCCATCGCCGGTGGCACGACCCCCGACATCGCCGAGACCGGCACCACCTGGACCGCCGAGTTCGCCGACGCCGGAGCACTCCTCCCGATCGACGAGTACGTCGACGGTGAGAAGGACCTGCGCGGCGACCTGGTCGAGGGCCTCGAGGTCGCCGGCACCTACGACGGTGAGCTCTACGGCATGCCCTGGTACGCCGGCGTCCGCTCGCTCGTCTACCGCGCCGACGTGTTCGAGGAACTCGGTCTCGACGCTCCGAAGACGTGGGACGACATCGTCGCCGCGGGTGACGCGATCAAGGCGGCCAAGCCCGACATGCTGCCGTTCCCGGTTCCGGGTGACGCCGAGTTCCAGGTCTACCCCTGGGTCTGGGGTGCCGGCGGCGAGATCGCCACGAAGGACGGCGACACCTGGACGAGCGAGCTCGACAGCCCCGAGTCGCAGGCGGGCATCGAGTTCTACACGGGCCTGGCGACCGAGCACGGCTTCTCCTCCGCAGGTGCCACCACCTGGAAGGAGACCGACCTCCGCGACGCGTTCACCCAGGGCAACGTCGCCATGATGCTCTCCGGCTCCTGGACGCCGAACTCGCTCATCGAGGCGAACCCCGAGCTCGAAGGCAAGATCGGCGCCGCGGTCATCCCCGGCGAAGACGGCGGCATCGCCCCGTCCGTGCTGGGCGGATCGCACCTCTCGATCTTCAACACGACGAAGAACGCCGACCTGGCGTGGGAGTTCGTGAAGCTCGTCACCACCGGTGAGTTCGCCGAGCAGTGGTCGAACGAGACCGGCTACTTCCCGGGCGTGCAGTCCGCGATGGAGGAGGCCCTCGCCTCGACCGACCCGCTCGTCGCACCGTTCGCCGAGCAGATGGTCGACGGCGGCGCATCCGTGCCGGTCACCCCGAACTTCGGCGCCGTGCAGGCGAAGAAGACGACCAACTCCATGATCCAGGCCATCCTCAGCGGGCAGAAGGACGTCGCCACCGCGACGAAGGACGCCGCCGCCGAGATGACCGAACTGCTCAACCAGTAAGGAAGCATCCCTTCCATGTCGATGGTGCAAGCGCCACTGCCGGCCACGAAGGCGGAGTCCACCTCCGCCTCCGTGGCCGGCGGCCGGAAGCGACGCGGTCTCTCGATCGTCGCGGCCCGCCCCTGGCTCCTTCTCGCGCCCGGGCTGGCCATCCTCGCGGTGCTCATGCTCTGGCCGCTCGTCCAGGTGTTCATCTACTCGCTGCAGGACTACGGCCTGCGTGAGATCAACACCGGGGAGAACAACTGGATCGGCTTCGACAACTACGTCGAGGCGCTCACCAACCCGACTCTCTGGACGGTGGTGCTGCCCAACACGGTCGGGTTCGCCGCCGTCGCGGTGTTCGTCACCGTGGCCGTCGGCACGCTCGTGGCCCTGCTCCTCGCGCGCCTCGGCACGACCTGGCGGGTCATCGTCTCCAGCTGCATCATGGTCGCGTGGGCGATGCCCGCCGTGACCGGCACGTACGTCTGGACCTTCATCTTCGATGCCGACCGCGGCATCTTCAACCAGGTCCTCATGGACCTGGGGCTCATGAGCGATCCGGTCAACTGGTTCACGAACCAGTGGTCGTTCTACGCCATCGTGCTCCTCAACGTGGTCCACCACGGCTTCCCGTTCGTGGCGATCACCGTGCTGGCCGGCCTCCTCGGCGTCTCGAAGGAGATGCTCGAAGCCGCAGCGCTCGACGGTGCGGGCGCCTGGCGCCGCTTCTGGAAGATCATCTTCCCGACGCTCAGGCCCGTGTTCTCGGTCGTGATCATCCTCTCGACCATCTGGGACTTCAAGGTCTTCGCACAGGTGTACCTGATGCCCGGCGGCGGGGGTGGCAACCGTCAGGTGCTGAACCTCGGTGTCTGGTCCTACGTCGAGTCCTTCGGACAGAACCGCTACGGATTCGGTGCCGCTCTCGCCGTGCTGCTCACCCTCGTGCTCATCGGCATCACGATCGTCTACATCCGCTCCCTCATGAAGGAGGACGAGCTGTGAACCCGCGTCCGAGGCTCCGCTCCCGCATCGGCACCGGCATCGCGGTCGCCGCGGTCCTGATCTTCACCCTGTTCCCCGTCTATTGGATGGTCTCCAGCGCCTTCGACGCCAAGGCCTCCAGCGGTGGGCAGTCGTTGGTCCCCCAGGAATTCACGTGGGACAACTTCGCCTTCGTCTTGACCGAGGGCGGCTTCGGCACCTACCTCCGCAACTCGGCGATCGTCGCGCTCGTCACCGTGCTCGTCAGTGCGCTCGTGTGTCTGCTCGCCGCGGTCGCGGTCGCGCGGTTCAAGTTCAAGTTCCGCACCATGATCCTGATGATGATCCTCATCGTGCAGATGGTGCCGCTCGAGGCGCTCGTCATCCCGCTCTTCCTCCAGGTCAAGAGCCTCGGTCTGCTCAACAGCATCCTCGGACTCATGGTCGTGTATGTCGCGCTGTCCCTCGCGTTCGGCATCTGGATGCTGCGCGGCTTCGTGGCCGCCGTCCCCGTCGAGCTCGAAGAGGCCGCGTACATCGACGGCGCGAGCTGGTGGCGGATGTTCCGTTCGGTGCTGCTGCCCCTGGTCATGCCCGGTCTGGTCGCGACGAGCATCTTCAGCTTCATCACCGCGTGGAACGAGTTCATCTTCGCGATGACGATCCTCGGCGCGCAGACCGACCAGTACACGGTCTCGATCGGTCTGAAGTCGTTCTTCGGCCTCTACTCCAACGACTGGGGCAGCATCATGGCGGCCTCGACCATCATCACGGTCCCGGTCATGATCTTCTTCGTCCTCGTGCAGCGCAAGCTCGCCTCGGGCATGGTCGCAGGAGCGGTGAAGGGATGACCGACGAGCTCGAGCGCCTCGCGAACGGTGTGCTGTGGCCGGGATTCTTCGGCACCGAAGCACCCGAGTGGTTGCGCCAGGAACTGCGTGACGGCCTGGCCGGCGTGGTGTACTTCGGCCAGAACGTCGGCGAAGGACTCCCGGCCTTGAGCGCCGAGATCCTCGACGCGAACCCGAACGCCCTGATCGGCATCGACGAAGAGGGCGGCAGCGTCACGCGCCTCGAATCCGCCACCGGCTCCACCGTGCCCGGAGCCGCTCAGCTCGGGCTCCTCGACGACCTGGTCGCCTCGGAGCGGACCGGCGCGGAACTCGCCCGGCGGGTGCGTGCGGTCGGCGCGAACGTCGTGCTCGGTCCAGTCGCCGACGTCAACACCGACCCTCGCAACCCGGTGATCGGCGTGCGGGCCTTCGGTGACGACGAGGCGCTCGTCTCCCGTCACGTGGTCGCGACGATCGACGGCATCCAGGACTCCGCGGTCGCCGCGTGCGTGAAGCACTTCCCCGGCCACGGCGACACCCACCTCGACTCGCACCACTCCCTTCCCGAGATCACTCTCGACGTCGAGGAGTTCGAACGGGTGCACCTGGAGCCGTTCCGCGCGGCGGTCGATGCCGGCGTCGATGCCGTGATGACCGCCCACATCGTGGTCCCGGCGTGGGGCGAGCAGCCCGCGACGCTCAACCCCCGCGTGCTCGGAAAGCTGCGCGACTGGGGCTATGACGGCGTCATCATCACGGATGCGCTGGACATGGCCGCCATCCGCGAGACGGTCGGACTCGGCGGGGGAGCGGCGCTCGCCCTCGCTGCCGGGGCCGACCTCCTCTGCATCGGCAACCCGACCAACCCGGGTGACGCCGCGCTTGTGGACCAGGACGAACGGGACTTCCACGCCGCCAGGGACGGGATCGTCGCCGCGTTGCGCGACGGCTCGCTCTCCCGTGCGCGCGTGGAGGAGGCGGCCGCTCGCGTCGCCGCACTCGCCACCAAGCTGCGCGCCGCCGCAGAGCTCGGGCACGACGACCCGGACGACTACGACGCCGCGGAGATCGTGCGTCGGACGGTGACGGTCTCCGGCGATGCCCCCGAGGCAGCCACGGCCCTCGCGGTCATCGACGCGCGCCGCCGGTCGACCCTCGCCGTCGACAGTGCGGGATCGTACGTGGCGAATGCCCTCGCCGCAGACGGACTCTGTGTGCGCCTGGACGTCGCGTCCACCGACCTGCCGGAGCAGGACCGTGTGCTCGACGAGGTCACGGCGGCGCCCGGTACGACGGTGCTGCTGATCGACAGGCCGGACACGGATGCCGCGCAGCGCTCTCTCGTCGAGCGGACGGCTGTCCGTGATCCCGGAGCGGTCGTCGTCAACGTCGGTCTTCCGACGCGGAGTCCCCTTCCGCTGCCCACCATCGAGGTCGCCGCTGCCAGTAGGCTCGGTGCGCAGATGGCGAGGGAAGCACTCCTGGGGCGCTTCGCCGTGACGCAGAGGATGAACAGCGCCGGCTGAGACAGGACCCCCATGGACGATGACGTTCTCGCTCGGGTGCGACGCTCCCTTCCGAAGGTGAGTGCCGCAGAGGCACGGGTTGCCGAGACGATCCTCGGAGACCCCACGCTCGTCGTGGACCTCGCGATCAACGATCTCGCCCAGCTCTGCCACACGTCCCTGTCGACGGTCGCCCGCTATGCCCAGTCCCTGGGTTACTCCGGGTATCGGGAACTCCGGGTCGCGGTCGCGCGTGCCATCACGCTCGCGCAGGCGCAGCAGGCGCGCTTCGGCCTGGACACCACGGCGATCGACCGGGAGGACGGGCCGACGGCCATCGCGGCCAAGCTCGCCGCGCAGGAGATCGACGCAATCGAGCAGACCGCGCTCGCCCTCGATGCCGATGCCCTCGACCGGGTCGCCCGCGCGGTGGTCGGTGCACGGCACATCGACCTCTTCGGGCAGGCGGCGTCGTCCCTGACGGCGCAGGACCTGCTGCTGAAGCTGTCCCGCATCGGATGCTCGGTCTCGCACTCCTCGGATCCGCATCTCGCGGTGACCGCCGCCGCCCTGCGCACCACCGGTGATGTGGCGATCGCGTTCTCGCACGGCGGCGAGACCGCCGAGACGATCCGTGCTCTCGACGTCGCGCGCGATGCCGGAGCCCTGGCGGTCGCGGTGACCAGCGTGGCCGATTCACCGGTGGCGCTCGCGGCGGATGTCGTGCTGCTCACGCACGCGCGGGAGTCGCCGTTCCGGATGGCCGCGATGTCGAGCCGCATCGCCCAGCTCGCCCTGGTCGACGTGCTCTTCGTCCGCGTCGTGCAGCACAGCGGTGAACCGGTGGCCGTGTCGTTGCAGCGCACGCACGACGCGGTTCCGTCGCGACGGAGGCCCTGAGGTCACTCTTCCTGGACCGAGGGCGTGTCAGTCGACGTGGTCGCGGGTGCTGACGAGCGCGCGCGTCGCGATGCGGTGTCCGCGGGCGAGGCTTCCCGTGAGTGAGAGTCCGGTGAGGACGCCGGCCAGGAATCCGGCGGCGAAGGCATCCCCAGCACCGATCGTCTCGACGACGGGGGCGTCGAGCGCTTCACTCTCGGCACGTTCGATGCCGTCGTAGGCGACGGCGCCGCCGGAGTCGGTGACCAGCAGGTACCGGGGCTCGGGGAAGAGCACACGGAGCTCCTGCGGGTCACTGGTCTCGAACACCGCCTCGGCGTCGGGACGGGTGCAGAACACGATGTCGGCCCGGCGGACGAAGTCCGACACGACCGACTTCCCCTCCGCCACGCGGCCACGCCACAGCGCGGGCCGCCAGTTCAGGTCGAAGCTGAGCAGACTGTCGGGACGCCGGTCTGCGAACAGCGATTCCTGCGCCGCGAGTGCCGATGCGGACAGGGCCGGGGTGATTCCGGAGGTGTGCACGAGCGCCGCCTCGGCGAGGAGTGCGGAGGTCCTCGGCTCGGCCAACGTCTGCGGGGACATCGCCGAGGCCGCGGAACCCGACCGGTAGTAGTGCATCGTGCCGTCGACCGCGCCATCCGCTCGCGGGGCGAGCTCCTTCACATAGAGTCCGGTCGGCGCGTCGGCGTCGACCTGCACCGCGGAATCGTCGACGTCGTGGGCGCGCAGCTCCGCCCTGAGGAAGCGACCGAACCCGTCATCGCCGACGCGCGAGACGACGGCGGTGCGGATACCGGCGGACGCCAGGGCGATCGCGGTGTTCCACTCGGCTCCCGCGAGGGAGCGGTGGAAGGTCCGGCAGTCCTCGAGCGGTCCCGCGGCGGCCGCGACCAGGGCGACCATACCTTCTCCGAAGCAGACGGCGAGCGTGGGGGAGTCGGGCACGATCTGGACACTACCGGATCGACGCCGGTCGCGCCGATACCGGATTGCAACCTGGATGCGTTTGGTATCTGAGGATCCGCTGGGTACCGTCTAGTCATCACCGTCCCCGAGGCGAAGAGGCTTCGGGACGCGCAAAGAAGCGCCCGACAGGGAAGGTCACACAATGCACCAATCAGTCAAGCGTCGGCGAGGTCTCATCGCCGCAGCCGGAGCCACGATCGCCGCTCTCGCCCTCGCCGGGTGCGTCGCGAGCGAACGAGGGGATGACGGCGCCGAGGGCTCCGGCGACGTGGACGGGACGTTCGTCTTCGCGGCGTCCTCCGACCCGGCGAGCCTCGACCCCGCGTTCGCGCAGGACGGCGAGAGCTTCCGCGTCTCGCGTCAGATCTTCGAGGGTCTCGTCGGCACCGAGCCCGGCACCGCCGACCCCGCGCCGCTCCTCGCCGAGAAGTGGGAGTCGTCCGAGGACGGCATGTCGCACACGTTCACGCTCAAGGAGAACGTGACCTTCCAGGACGGGACGCCGTTCAACGCCGAGGCCGTGTGCGCCAACTTCGACCGCTGGTTCAACTGGACCGGTCTGGCCGCCTCTGAGGCCTTCGGCTACTACTACAACAAGCTCTTCAAGGGGTACGCCTCCAACGCGGCGGATGCCGTCTACAAGTCGTGCACCCCGGACGGCGACTACTCGGTCACGGTCGACCTGAACAAGCCGTTCGCCGGCTTCGTCGCTTCCCTCTCGCTGCCCTCGTTCGCCATGCAGAGCCCGTCGGCCATGCAGGAGTTCGGCGCCGACGACGTCAGCGGTTCTGCCGAGGCACCGCAGCTGTCCGAGTACGCGATGGGACACCCGGTGGGTACCGGGCCGTACCAGTTCGAGGAGTGGGCACCGGGCGAGCAGGTCACGCTCACGGCCTACGACGACTACTGGGGCGATGCCGGTCAGATCGACGAGATCATCTTCCGCACGATCGATGACCCGACCGCCCGCCGCCAGGCACTCGAGTCCGGCTCGATCGACGGCTACGACCTCGTCGGCCCCGCCGACACCAAGGCCCTCGCCGACGACGGGTTCACGATGGTCTCGCGCCCGCCGTTCACGATCCTGTACCTCGCGTTCAACCAGGCCGTCCCGGAGCTCCAGGACCCGAAGGTCCGTGAGGCGCTGTCGTACGCCGTCGACAAGGACGCCCTGATCAGCCAGGTGCTCCCCGAGGGCACGCAGAAGGCGATCGAGTTCGTCCCCGAGGTCGTCAACGGCTACAACCCGGACGTGACGACCTTCGACTACGACCCCGAGAAGGCCAAGTCGTTGCTGGCCGAGGCGGGCTACGACGAGGTGAACCCGCTGAAGCTGACGTTCAACTACCCGGTCAACGTCTCTCGTCCCTATATGCCGGACCCCGAGCAGATCTACACGGTCCTGTCGTCGCAGCTCTCCGAAGTCGGCGTGGAGACCACCCCGGTCTCGGAGGAGTGGGTCGAGTACCTCGACCGCACCACCGGCACGGCCGACCACGGCATCCACCTGCTGGGCTGGACCGGTGACTACAACGACACCGACAACTTCGTCGGCGTCTTCTTCGGACAGAAGAGCTCCGAGTGGGGCTTCGACAACCCGGAGCTGTTCCAGAAGCTGACCGAGGCGCGCGGCGTCTCCAACCTCGAGGAGCAGACCGCGCTGTACGAGGAGATCAACGAGATGGTCGCCACGTTCATCCCCGGTGTCCCGCTCGCACACCCGGCGCCGACCCTGGCGTTCGACCCGCGCGTGGAGAGCTACCCGGCCAGCCCCGTGAACGACGAGGTCTTCACCGACATCGTCCTCACCAAGTAGGCCTGACCGTGTGATACGTCGAGCCCCGGTCCCGCGCACTCCGCGGGACCGGGGAGCGGCGTACCTTCCGATCGACGGAGATCTTCGTGCTGCGCACCATCGGCAGGCGACTGCTGTTCCTCATCCCCACCCTGTTCGGGCTCAGCATCCTGCTGTTCGCCTGGGTCAGGGCCCTTCCCGGCGGCCCCGCGGTCGCCCTCCTCGGTGAGAAGGCCACCCCCGAGGCCATCGCCAGGGTCAACGAGCTGTACGGCTTCGACGAGCCGATCATCCAGCAGTACTTCACCTGGATCGGCCGACTCCTGCAGGGCGACTTCGGAACGTCCATCCAGACGAACCGGCCGGTGACGGAGGAGTTCCTCCGCCGGTTCCCCGCGACGCTGGAGCTGAGCGTCATGGCGCTCATCTTCGCGGTCGGCATCGGTATCCCGCTGGGCTACTGGGCGGCCCGCCGTCACGGCAAGTTCACCGACCACGCATCGGTCGTGCTGAGCCTCGTCGGCATCACGATCCCGGTGTTCTTCCTGGCGTTCATCCTGAAGTACGTGTTCGCCGTGCAGCTGGGCTGGCTGCCGTCTGACGGACGACAGGATCCTCGAATAGACGCCACGCATCCCACGGGGTTCTATGTGTGGGACGGCATCATCACCGGTGAATTCGACGCCGCATGGGACGCGATCCTGCATCTGATCCTGCCGGCCCTCGCGCTCGGGACGATCCCGCTCGCGATCATCGTGCGCATCACCAGGGCGAGTGTGCTGGAAGTCCAGAACGCGGACTACGTGCGCACCGGCCGGGCGAAGGGCGTCGGTTCTCCGACGCTGCGCAACCGCTTCATCCTGCGCAACGCCATGCTCCCGGTGATCACCACGATCGGCCTGCAGACCGGACTCCTGATCTCCGGGGCGGTGCTCACCGAAACGGTGTTCGCCTTCCCCGGCATCGGCTCGTTCCTGGCGAGGGCGATCTTCACCAGGGACTTCCCGGTCCTTCAGGGTTTCATCATCTTCATCGCGATCGCGTACGCGCTGATCAACCTGGCGGTCGATGTCTCCTACAGCTTCATCGACCCGAGAGTGAGGGTGCAGTGATGTCCCTCTCCATCGTCCGAAAGGAGGCGGTCGCATGAGCATCCCTCTTCCGCCCGCCCAGGGGCCATCGGCAGAGAGCGGCGGCGGCATCGACACCGTCGCGATCGCGCAGGCCGACCTGAAGAAGAGCTCCGGCGGATTCTGGCAGGACGTGTTCCGCCGCCTCCGTCGCAATCCCACGGCCTGGATCGGCGCCGTCATCGTGCTGCTGTTCCTGCTCGTCGCCGCACTCGCCCCCTGGCTGGCTCCGTACCCGGAGACGGCGCTTCCCGGGGCGAAGTACATCACGCCGACCCACATCCCCGGTCCGGGGGAGCTGCCGGAGTTCCCGCTCGGCCTCGACCGCTTCGGTGGGGACGTGCTGTCGAAGCTGATCTGGGGCGCGCAGGCATCACTCCTGATCGGTGTCATCTCCACCGCGATGGGCCTCGTCGGCGGCATGATCCTCGGCCTCATCGCCGGGACGTTCGGCGGCTGGGTCGACACCGTGATCATGCGCGTGGTCGACATCATCCTCTCGGTGCCGAACCTGCTGCTCGCGGTGTCGATCGCCGCGATCCTCGGGCAGACCCCGTTCGCCGTGATGATCGCCATCGGTGCGTCCCAGGTGCCGATCTTCGCGCGGCTGCTCCGTGCGTCGATGCTGCAGCAGCGTTCGAGTGACTACGTCCTGTCGGCGCAGACGCTCGGCCTCGGCCGCGGCAAGATCACCATGTCGCACGTGCTCCCCAACGCCATCGGCCCCGTGATCGTGCAGGGGACGCTGACGCTCGCGACCGCCGTGATCGATGCGGCGGCGCTGTCGTTCCTCGGTCTCGGCGGCGGCGGCCCCGCGACGGCCGAGTGGGGGCGCATGCTCACCTACGCACAGTCCGAACTCGCGATCGCCCCGTGGCTCGCGTTCCTCCCCGGCATCTGCATCGCCGTCACCGCGCTCGGCTTCACCCTCCTCGGCGAGGCGTTGCGCGAGGCGATGGACCCGCGGACGAGGGCGCGATGAACGCGCGCGACGAAGGCGCGACGCGCGCCGTGAAGGAGAATCAGATGTCGACCGAGCCGTTGCTGTCGGTCCAAGGACTCGCCGTGGACTTCGCCACCATGGACGGGGTCGTGCACGCCGTCGAAGGTGTGGACCTCGAGATCCGTCCGGGCGAGACCGTCGCGATCGTCGGCGAGTCCGGTTCGGGCAAGTCGACCACCGCGATGGCGATCATCGGACTGCTCGCGGGGGGCGGGAAAGTGGCCTCCGGGAGCATCCGGCTCGACGGGAAGGACATCACCCACGCCTCGGAGAACGAGCTGCGCACGATCCGCGGCCGGGACATCGGTCTCGTCCCACAGGATCCGATGTCGAACCTGAACCCGGTGGCCAAGATCGGCACGCAGGTCGCCGAAACGCTGCTCGCCCACGGTCTCGCGACCCGGCAGGATGTGCAGGCCAAGGTGGTGGAGGCACTCACGGCCGCGGGCCTTCCCGACCCGGAGCGGCGTGCGAAGCAGTACCCGCACGAGTTCTCCGGCGGCATGCGCCAGCGCGCGCTCATCGCGATCGGTCTGGCGTGCAAGCCGCGACTGCTGATCGCCGACGAGCCGACCAGCGCCCTGGATGTGACCGTGCAGCAGACCATCCTCGATCAGATCGGCCAGATGACCCGCGAGCTGGGAACGGCCGTGCTGCTCATCACCCACGACCTCGGGCTCGCCGCTGAGCGCGCGGAGCGCGTGATCGTGATGCACCGCGGCAAGGTCGTCGAGCAAGGGGCCGCGCGGCAGATCCTGGAGGATCCGCAGCATCCGTACACGCAGTCTCTGGTGAAGGCCGCTCCCTCGGTCGCCGCCGCCCGACTGCGGCCGGAGGCCTTCCGGGTGCAGGAGCGCACCGCAGAGACGGATGCCGCAGAGACGGATGCCGCCGGGACCGTCCCCGCCGACAACATCGTCGAGATCGAGAACCTCACCAAGGTGTACCCGGTGCGCGGGCGTGGCGAGGACTTCGTGGCCGTCGACGACGTGTCGCTGGTCATCCCGCGCGGGGAGACGGTCGCGATCGTGGGGGAGTCCGGCTCGGGGAAGACCACGACCGCGCGGATGCTGCTGAAGGTGATCGAGCCCACGAGCGGACTGATCCGCTACGAGGGCAAGGACATCTCGGCGCTCTCGCGGGCCGAGACGCGCGAGTTCCGCCAGCAGGTGCAGCCCATCTTCCAGGATCCGTACTCGAGCCTGAACCCGATGTTCACGATCGAGCGTCTGATCGCCGAACCTCTGGAGTTCTACAAGAGGGGCAGCGGAGCCGATCGACGCAAGCGCGTACGGCAGCTGCTGGACGACGTGGCGCTGCCGCAGTCGATGCTGCGTCGCTACCCGTCCGAGCTGTCCGGAGGTCAGCGGCAGCGCGTCGCGATCGCGCGGGCCCTCGCGCTCTCTCCCGACGTGATCGTCTGCGACGAGCCGGTCTCGGCGCTCGACGTGCTGGTGCAGGACCAGATCCTCACGCTGCTCGGCGACCTGCAGCGGGAGTACGGACTGAGCTATCTGTTCATCTCCCACGACCTCGCCGTGGTGCGACTGATCAGCGACTACGTCTGCGTCATGAAGGACGGCAGGCTCGTCGAGGCGGCGACGTCGGAGGAGATCTTCACCAACCCGCGGGACCCGTACACGCGGCGACTGCTGGCCTCGATCCCCGGCAACGAGCTGAACATCGCGTCCTGAGAGCACCGGGCCAGGGCTCATACCGCAGCTTCCCACATTGGTCAAGGACTGCGCTTGCCATGTCGCACAATCGTGCGTATAGTTGGTAGTTGCGCTCGCTCCTCCCTGCCCTCATATGGTGGTCGGCATTTCGTTGAGTTCTCGAGCGCACACTCCACCTGACGACAAAGGAATCGAGAAGCCCTGCGGGGCTCACGGAGGTTATTCCCTTGGCTGCTGCTCGCAACGCATCCACATCCACCACCACCAAGAACGGACGCGGAGCTTCCCGTCTTTCGTTCGCCAAGATCTCCGACACGCTGACGGTCCCTGACCTTCTCGCTCTGCAGACCGAATCCTTCGGTTGGCTGGTCGGCAACGACGCCTGGAAGGCGCGCGTGGCCGAGGCCAAGAAGCAGGGGCGCACGGACGTCAACGAGAACAGCGGTCTGGGCGAGATCTTCGAGGAGATCTCTCCGATCGAGGACCTCGGCGAGACGATGCAGCTGTCGTTCACGAACCCCTACCTCGAGCCGGAGAAGTACTCGATCGAGGAGTGCAAGGAGCGTGGCAAGACCTACGCCGCTCCGCTGTACGTCGAGGCCGAGTTCATGAACCACCTCACGGGTGAGATCAAGACCCAGACGGTCTTCATGGGCGACTTCCCGCTGCAGACCGACAAGGGCACGTTCATCATCAACGGCTCCGAGCGCGTCGTCGTCTCGCAGCTGGTCCGCTCCCCGGGTGTCTACTTCGACAAGACCCCCGACAAGACGTCCGACAAGGACATCGTGTCGGCGCGCGTCATCCCGAGCCGTGGTGCATGGCTCGAGTTCGAGATCGACAAGCGCGACCAGGTCGGCGTGCGCGTCGACCGCAAGCGCAAGCAGTCGGTCACCGTCTTCCTCAAGGCGCTGGGCATGACCAGCGAGGAGATCCTCGCCGAGTTCGCCGGCTACACCTCGATCGAGGAGACGCTCGCGAAGGACACGATCGTCACGAAGGAAGATGCGCTCCGCGACATCTACCGCAAGCTCCGTCCGGGCGAGCAGGTCGCCGCCGAGGCCGCCCGCGCCCTCCTGGACAACTTCTACTTCAACCCGAAGCGCTACGACCTGGCCAAGGTCGGTCGTTACAAGATCAACCACAAGCTGGGCCTGGACCAGCCGCTGACCTCCTCGGTGCTCACCGTCGAGGACATCGTGGCCACGATCAAGTACCTCGTCCGCCTGCACGCAGGCACCGAGGAGACCTTCACGGGCATCCGCGGTGGCAAGAAGGCCGAGATCCGTCTCGCGACCGACGACATCGACAACTTCGGCAACCGTCGCATCCGCGCGGTCGGCGAGCTCATCCAGAACCAGGTCCGCACCGGTCTCTCCCGCATGGAGCGCGTCGTCCGCGAGCGCATGACCACGCAGGACATCGAGGCGATCACGCCGCAGACCCTGATCAACGTGCGGCCCGTCGTCGCCGCGATCAAGGAGTTCTTCGGAACATCGCAGCTGTCGCAGTTCATGGACCAGAACAACCCGCTCGCAGGTCTGACGAACAAGCGTCGTCTCTCCGCGCTCGGACCCGGTGGTCTCTCCCGTGACCGCGCCGGCGTCGAGGTCCGTGACGTCCACCCCTCGCACTACGGCCGCATGTGCCCGATCGAGACTCCGGAAGGCCCGAACATCGGTCTGATCGGTGCGCTCGCGACCTTCGCGCGCATCAACTCGTTCGGTTTCATCGAGACCCCGTACCGCAAGGTCGTCGACGGCGTCGTGACCGAGCAGATCGACTACCTCACGGCTTCCGAAGAGGTCGACTTCAACATCGCGCAGGCGAACGCCCCGCTCGATGCCAAGGGTCGCTTCATCGAGAGCCACGTCCTGGCCCGCCCCAAGGGCGGCAGCGGCGAGGTCGACATGTTCCTGCCGGAAGACATCGGCTACATCGACGTCTCCCCGCGCCAGATGGTGTCGGTCGCGACCTCGCTCGTGCCGTTCCTCGAGCACGACGACGCACAGCGCGCCCTCATGGGTGCCAACATGCAGCGTCAGGCCGTCCCGCTGCTGCGCAGCGACTCGCCGCTCGTCGGAACCGGTATGGAGGGCTACACGGCCATCGACGCCGGTGACGTCCTCACCGCCGAGAAGGCCGGTGTCGTCTCCGAGGTCTCCGCAGACCGCGTCGTCGTCATGCTCGATGAGGGCGGGACGCAGGAGTACCACCTCCGCAAGTTCGACCGCTCGAACCAGGGCACGTCGTACAACCAGAAGGTCGTCGTCAACGCCGGTGAGCGCGTCGAGGTCGGAGAGGTCATCGCCGATGGCCCCGCCACCGAGAACGGCGAGCTGGCCCTCGGGAAGAACCTCCTCGTCGCGTTCATGACGTGGGAGGGCTACAACTTCGAGGACGCGATCATCCTGAGCCAGGACCTGGTGAAGGACGACACCCTCTCCTCGATCCACATCGAGGAGTACGAGGTCGACGCGCGCGACACCAAGCTCGGCAAGGAGGAGATCACCCGTGACCTCCCCAACGTCAGCCCGGAGCTGCTGAAAGACCTCGACGAGCGCGGCATCATCCGCATCGGCGCCGAGGTCCGCCCCGGCGACATCCTCGTCGGCAAGGTCACGCCGAAGGGTGAGACCGAGCTGTCGGCCGAGGAGCGTCTGCTGCGCGCGATCTTCAACGAGAAGAGCCGCGAGGTCCGCGACACGTCCCTGAAGGTGCCTCACGGCGAGCAGGGAACCATCATCGCGGTCAAGGAGTTCAACGCCGAGGACGGCGACGACGAGCTCGGCTCCGGTGTCAACCGCCGCGTCGTGGTCTACATCGCCCAGAAGCGCAAGATCACCGAGGGTGACAAGCTCGCCGGCCGTCACGGCAACAAGGGTGTCATCGCGAAGATCCTCCCGATCGAGGACATGCCGTTCATGGCGGACGGCACCCCGGTCGACATCGTCCTGAACCCGCTCGGCATCCCGGGTCGAATGAACTTCGGCCAGGTGCTCGAGACCCACCTCGGGTGGATCGCGAAGCAGGGCTGGAAGGTCGAGGGCACCCCGGAGTGGGCCGTCCGTCTGCCGGAGGAGGCCTTCGAGGCTGCTCCCGGTACGAAGGTCGCCACCCCGGTGTTCGACGGTGCGAGCGAGGAGGAGATCGCTGGTCTCCTCGACGCCACGACCCCGACCCGCGACGGTGTGCGCCTGATCGACTCGAGCGGAAAGGCCCAGATGTTCGACGGCCGCTCCGGCGAGCCGTTCCCGGCCCCGATCTCCGTGGGCTACATGTACATCCTGAAGCTGCACCACCTGGTCGACGACAAGATCCACGCACGTTCCACGGGTCCGTACTCGATGATCACCCAGCAGCCGCTCGGTGGTAAGGCGCAGTTCGGTGGACAGCGCTTCGGTGAGATGGAGGTGTGGGCCCTCGAGGCCTACGGCGCCGCATACGCGCTCCAGGAGCTCCTCACGATCAAGTCCGACGACATCCTCGGCCGCGTCAAGGTGTACGAGGCGATCGTCAAGGGCGAGAACATCCAGGAGCCCGGCATCCCCGAGTCCTTCAAGGTGCTCATGAAGGAGATGCAGTCGCTCTGCCTGAACGTCGAGGTCCTCTCGGCCGACGGCACACTGGTGAACCTCCGCGACACCGACGATGAGGCGTTCCGCGCCGCGGAAGAGCTCGGTATCAACATCTCCAGCCGCTTCGAGGCCGCCTCGATCGACGAGATCTAATCCGCGGGTGTGCCCGGGGGTCCAACTCCCGGGCACACCGAAGCAGACTTCTCAAACAGAATTTCCGACACAGGAGAACTAGTGCTCGAGTCCACAACTTTCGACGAGCTTCGCATCGGCCTGGCCACCGCAGAGAACATCCGCGCGTGGTCCTACGGTGAGGTCAAGAAGCCCGAAACCATCAACTATCGCACTCTGAAGCCGGAGAAGGATGGTCTCTTCGGAGAGCAGATCTTCGGCCCGTCCCGCGACTGGGAGTGCGCCTGCGGCAAGTACAAGCGCGTCCGCTTCAAGGGCATCGTCTGCGAGCGCTGCGGCGTGGAGGTCACCAAGAGCTCCGTTCGTCGTGAGCGCATGGGTCACATCGAGCTCGCTGCTCCGGTCACCCACATCTGGTACTTCAAGGGCGTGCCCTCGCGCCTCGGGTACCTGCTCGACATGGCGCCGAAGGACCTCGAGAAGGTCATCTACTTCGCCGCCTACATGGTCATCTCGGTCGACGAGGAAGCTCGTCACCGCGACCTGGGCACGCAGGAGAACAACATCCGCCTCGAGCTGAAGACGCTCGGCGACCGTCGCGACGCCAAGATCGCGGAGCGCCTGGCCAAGCTGGAGGAGGAGCTCGCCGCTCTCGAGGCAGAGGGTGCCAAGGCCGACGCCAAGAAGAAGGTCAAGGACGCCGCTGAGAAGGAGATGTCGCTCATCCGCAAGGGTGCAGACGACGCGATCCTGAAGCTGGAGCGCGTGTGGGAGGACTTCCGCACCCTCGAGGTCGGTGCCCTGCGCCCGGAGGACGACGTCTTCCACGAGCTGCAGGACCGCTTCGGCCAGTACTTCGAGGCCTACATGGGCGCCGAGTCGATCCAGCGTCGCCTCGCGGCGTTCGACCTCGTCGCCGAGGCGGAGAACCTGCGTCTGCAGATCTCCGAGGGCAAGGGCCAGCGCAAGATCCGTGCGATCAAGCGCCTCAAGGTCGTCAGCTCGTTCCTCGAGACCGGCATGAGCCCGGCCGCGATGGTCCTCGACGTCGTCCCGGTGATCCCGCCGGAGCTGCGCCCGATGGTCCAGCTCGACGGTGGCCGCTTCGCGACTTCCGACCTGAACGACCTCTACCGTCGTGTGATCAACCGCAACAACCGTCTTCGTCGTCTGATCGACCTCGGTGCCCCCGAGATCATCGTCAACAACGAGAAGCGCATGCTGCAGGAGGCCGTCGACGCCCTGTTCGACAACGGTCGCCGCGGTCGTCCCGTCACCGGTACGGGTAACCGTGCCCTGAAGTCCCTCAGCGACATGCTGAAGGGTAAGCAGGGTCGTTTCCGTCAGAACCTGCTCGGAAAGCGTGTCGACTACTCCGGCCGTTCGGTCATCATCGTCGGCCCGCAGCTGAAGCTGCACCAGTGCGGTCTGCCCAAGCAGATGGCGCTGGAGCTCTTCAAGCCGTTCGTCATCAAGCGCCTGATCGATCTCGGTCACTCGCAGAACATCAAGGCTGCCAAGCGCGCCGTCGAGCGCACCCGTCCCGAGGTCTGGGACGTGCTCGAAGAGATCATCCGCGAGCGTCCGGTGCTGCTCAACCGTGCACCCACCCTGCACCGCCTGGGTATCCAGGCGTTCGAGCCGCAGCTCGTCGAGGGTAAGGCCATCCAGCTGCACCCGCTCGTCTGCGCGGCGTTCAACGCCGACTTCGACGGTGACCAGATGGCTGTGCACCTGCCCCTGTCGGTCGAGGCTCAGGCCGAGGCCCGCGTGCTGATGCTCGCGTCGAACAACATCCTGAAGCCGTCCGACGGTCGTCCGGTCACCCTGCCTTCGCAGGACATGATCATCGGTCTGCACCACCTGACCACGGTCAGGGAGGGTGCGGTCGGTGAGGGTCGTGCGTTCGGTTCGGTGGGCGAGGCGATCCTGGCCAAGGACGAGGGCACCCTCGACCTGCAGGCGAAGATCCGCATCCGCATCCCCGGTCTGACCTTCCTCGAGGGCGAAGCTCCCGAGGGCTACGAGCGTCACGGTCTCGTCGACGCTTCGCTGGGTCAGGCGATCTTCAACGACACGCTTCCCAAGGGCTACCCGTTCGTTCGCGAGCAGGCCGACAAGAACAAGCTGTCGCAGATCGTCAACAAGCTGGCCGAGGAGTACCCGAAGGTCGAGACGGCCGCGTCGCTGGACCGCATCAAGGACGCCGGTTTCTACTGGGCCACGCGTTCCGGTGTGACCGTCGCCCTGAGCGACATCCTCACGCCGCCGAACAAGGGCGAGATCGTCGCCGGCTACGAGAAGCAGGCCGCGAAGGTTCAGTCGCAGTACGAGAAGGGTCTGACGACCGACTCCGAGCGTCGCCAGGAGCTCATCAAGATCTGGACCGAGGCAACCGACGAGGTCCAGGCCGCGATGCGGGCGAACTTCCCGGAGGACAACACCATCAACCGCATGGTGTCCTCGGGTGCTCGTGGTAACTGGCTGCAGATCCGGAACATCGCCGGTATGCGTGGTCTGGTGAACAACCCCAAGGGTGAGATCATCCCGCGTCCGATCATCTCCTCGTACCGCGAGGGTCTGTCGGTGGCGGAGTACTTCATCGCGACGCACGGTACCCGTAAGGGTCTGGCCGACACCGCTCTGCGTACCGCCGACTCGGGTTACCTGACCCGTCGTCTGGTGGACGTCTCGCAGGACGTCATCATCCGCGAAGAGGACTGTGGCACGTCGAAGGGCCTCGAGCTCCCGATCGCCGCTCCGAACTCGCAGGGTGAGCTCGTGCGCGACGCGAACGTCGAGAACTCGGTGTTCGCTCGTACGCTGGCCTCCGATGTCGTGAGCGCGTCGGGCGAGGTGCTCGCCGCTGCCGGTGACGACGTGGGTGACGTGCTGATCGACAAGCTCGTCGGTCTCGGTGTCGAGAGCATCAAGGTGCGCTCGGTCCTGACCTGCGACTCCGCCGTCGGTGTCTGCGCGCAGTGCTACGGCCGTTCGCTCGCGACCGGCAAGACCGTCGACATCGGCGAGGCCGTCGGCATCATCGCGGCCCAGTCGATCGGTGAGCCCGGTACCCAGCTGACGATGCGTACCTTCCACACGGGTGGTTCGGCCTCGGCGGACGACATCACGCAGGGTCTTCCCCGTGTGCAGGAGCTCTTCGAGGCGCGTACCCCCAAGGGTGCGTCCCCGATCGCCGAGGCTGATGGCCGCATCACGATCGACGAGACCGACAAGGGCAAGAAGGTCATCCTCACGCCCGACAGCGGCGACGAGCCCGTGGTCTACCCGGTGCTGAAGCGTGCGACGCTTCTCGTCGAGGACGGCCAGCATGTCACCGTCGGTCAGCCCCTGCAGGTCGGCACGCTCGACCCCAAGGAGATCATGCGCGTCATGGGTGCTCGCGAGGTGCAGCGTTACCTCGTCGGCGGCGTCCAGGGCGTGTACCGCTCGCAGGGTGTGCCGATCCACGACAAGCACATCGAGGTCATCGTCCGTCAGATGCTCCGCAAGGTCACCGTCGTCGATCACGCCGACACGACCCTGCTCCCGGGTGAGATGGTCGACCTCAAGCGCTACCAGTCGATCAACCGCGAGGCTGTGTCCGAGGGCAAGCGCCCCGCGTCCGGCCGTCCGGAGCTGATGGGTATCACGAAGGCGTCGCTCGCGACCGAGTCGTGGCTGTCGGCCGCCTCCTTCCAGGAGACGACCCGCGTGCTCACCGAGGCTGCGATGCAGGGCAAGCGTGACCCGCTGGTCGGTCTCAAGGAGAACGTCATCATCGGAAAGCTCATCCCTGCCGGCACCGGTCTCTCGAAGTACCGCGACGTCACGGTCGAGGCCACCGAGGAAGCCAAGAGCGAGCGCTACCCGAACCGGATCTTCGCATCCGACGGTGCGTACGCTGACGGCGACTTCGGCTACGTCGACTTCGACGCGTTCTCGACGGACGACATCACGCCCGGTACCTACAACTGAGTGAGTGCTGAGTGAGAAGGCCCCAGGCGATTCGCCTGGGGCCTTCTTCGTGTCCGGGGTGGGCGGGGGCCGCGTCACGCGTGCTGAAGCGCGCACGTCTGTAGGAGTTCGCACGTGCTGAAGTGCGCACGGGCTGAAGGAGTTCTCGCGTTCTGAAGGAGAGCATCCCCGAAAGGCTCCTTCTTTTCGAGAGAACTCCTTCAGAGTTGACGGCGTTCCCCGTGCGACCCGCGGCGCGATAGTGTCGGCGGGTGAGCAACGACACTACTTCTGCCGTTTCCGTGGTCGTGATCGGCGACGCTTTGATCGACGAGATCCGGGACGACGCCGGGGTACGAGAGCTCGTCGGCGGTGCGGCACTCAATGTCGCTGTCGGTCTCCGACGTCTCGGCGTGCCGACGACGCTGATCGCGATGGTGGGCGACGACGAGGCCGGTGGGCACATCCGTGAGTACTTGTCCGACCACGGGGTGCGTCTGATCGCGAGTGAGGCTCCGCTCGGCTCGTCCCGGGCGATCGTGCAGCGGGCGGCGAACGGCGAGCCGCAGTACGTCTTCAATGCGGCCGCGCAGAAGCGCAGTGTCCGCTACTCCGACGAGGCATGTCAGGCGATTGCCGACGCCGGTCTCGTCGCGATCAGCTGTTTCCCTTTCGACGTGCCGACCGAGGTCGATGCCCTCGTCGACGCCCTGGGTGACGCACGCGTGGCGGTCGATCCGAACCCGCGAACGGGCATGCTCAGCGACCGGGAGGAGTTCGTCCGCGGGTTCGAACGCCTCGCGGCTTCGGCGGCCATCGTCAAGGTCGGAGCAGATGACGCGGCGATCCTCTACGACGGTGACCTCGACGCGTTGCGCGCGCGTTTGCGGGGGCTCGGCGCTGCGGCCGTCCTTGCGACCGCGGGTGCCGACGGTGCGACGATCGATGCGGATGCCGGCATCATCTCCGCGCCGATCGCGCAGCTTCCCGGTGCCGTGATCGACACCGTCGGTGCGGGAGACGCGACTCTCGCGGCGGTGTCGGAAGGCCTGGTCGCGGCGTCTCCGTCAGACGTGGGGGAGTGGGGTTCGTTGCTGCGGCGAGCCATGGATGTCGCTGCCGCAACCTGTCGAGCCGAGGGCGGTCTGCTGCGGACGCCCGAGTCGCTCGCAGATGCCGGACGCGGTGTGAACGGCAGCTGACCGTTCGATTTCTTGCACCCGCCTCGGGCGGGTATGCTTGTCTCTCGTGCCCCCGGTTGGCTGTTCAAGTCGGACGGGTGCGCTCTGGCGAGTTACCCAAGCGGCCAAAGGGATCTGACTGTAAATCAGACTGCTCTGCATTCGGGGGTTCGAATCCCTCACTCGCCACCACTACCACCACCTCCGCGCGATCGATCGCGAACAGAAATGCCTCCGGACCCGGAGGCATTTCGCATTTCACGCCCGCGGAGCCCCTCTCTCGGTCGAGGGGTGAAGCGCCACTGAACTCCTCGAGAACAGACACTGCCGCCAATGCCGGGTGCCTCGGCGCGGCACCAGTAACGTGGTGTGCTTGAGACAAGCCGGGGTCCCGGTACACAGCCCAGAGGATACATACACAATGAACGCATCTCGCTCCGTCACCGCCGCTTCCATCGCGCTGCTCGCGCTCCTGTTCACCGGCTGTGCCGCCGGCGCCTCCGACTCGGGCAGTGACGAGAAGCCGGAGTCGGCGGACAAGCCGGCCGCCACGCAGACCAAGGAAGAGGCCTGCGACATCATGGTCACGAGCCTTTCGGACCTGCAGTCGCTTTCGTCGGTCGACACGTCGGACCCGAACGCTGCACTGGCCGCCTTCAAGGAGGCTCAGGGCAAGGTCGACGACGCGGCGAAGCAGGTGTCGAACGACGAGGTCAAGCCCTCCGCCGAGGATTCCGCAGCCGCCCTGAAGGGGTACGTCGACTTCCTCGACCAGGCGAGCTCCGACCCGGCGAACGTGGACGTCTCGAAGATGAGCGAGCACGTGCAGGCGCTCACCGACAGCATCACCGAGCTCTCCACGGTCTGCTCCTGACCGTCCGGGCCGAGAAGGGGATCCTCACGGATACGCGTGACACCGGAGCCCCTTCTCGGCCACACTGAGTTCCATGGGATCAGCGTTGACCACCATCGGACTGCCCGTCGCCCTCGGCATCATCATGCTGGGGCTCGGGCTCAGCCTCACCCTCGCCGACTTCGCGCGGGTGCTGAAGCAGCCGAAGGCGGTGATCATCGCCCTGCTGTGTCAGCTGGTGCTGCTGCCGGCCATCTGCTTCGGCCTCGTCCTCGCGTTCCAGCTGCCACCGATCCTCGCTGTCGGCATGATGATGCTGGCGGCGTCGCCGGGCGGGACCACGGCGAACCTCTACAGTCATCTGTTCCGCGGTGACATCGCCCTGAACATCTCGCTGACCGCCGTGAACTCCGTGATCGCCGTGATCACCCTCCCGATCATCACGAACTTCGCGATCGCGTACTTCCAGCCGTTCGACGACCGACTGGGGCTGCAGTGGTCGAAGGCACTGGAGGTGTTCGCGATCGTGCTGCTTCCCGTTGCTCTCGGCATGATCGTGCGACGCTTCTGGCCGAAGTTCGCCGCCGGCATGGACAAGCCGGTGCGCATCGCCTCCGTCGTGATCCTGGTCGTCGTGATCGCGGGCGCCGTGGCATCGAACTGGACCCTCCTCGTCTCGAACTTCACCCAGCTCGCCCTGATCACCGTGCTGTTCTGCCTGATCAGCCTCACGGTCGGCTTCTTCGTCCCGCGGATGCTCCGCGTCGGGAAGCGCCAGGCGATCGCGACGTCGTTCGAGATCGGCATCCACAACGCCACGCTGGCGATCGTGATCGCTCAGTCGGTGCTCGGATCGGTGGAGCTGAGCCTCCCCGCCGCGGTGTACGGAGTGCTGATGTTCTTCATCGCGTTCGGCTTCGGGTTCCTGATCCGAGACCGTCACGCGGTCCCTGCCCCGGTGGCTCCCTCGCCCTGAGAGGGCTTGACCTCGAACGCACGCCTGGTTTAGCATCTGATAAATCGATTTAACAGCGGCCCGAGGTGATCTGGTCGCCACACGACGGAGTGAGGTGAACGCGATGGGCAGAGCGCGGATCTCTGATGTCGCCGCTGCAGCCGGCGTGTCGGTCACGACCGTGTCGCTCGTGCTGAACGATGCCGAGTCGCGCATCTCCGAGCAGACCCGCGTCCGTGTCCGTGCGGCTGCAGAGGCCGTCGGCTACGCCCCCAGTGCCGTTGCCCGAGGGCTCCGCACGCAACGCACCCGCATCGTGGGACTCCTGTCCGACCAGATCGCGACGACCCCGTTCGCAGGCCGCATGCTTGCCGGCGCACAGGACGCCGCGCGCGAGCACGATCACCTCCTGCTCTTCATCGACACCGGCGGCGACGCAGACATCGAAGCGGATGCCCTCCGCGCCCTGGCGGCACAGCAGGTCGACGGCATGATCTACGCCTGCATGTGGCACCGCGCGGTCGATGTTCCCGCCGGGCTCCCTCGAGGCTCGGTGCTGCTCGACTGCTACCCCGAGGGTGGCGGCTTCCGCAGCGTCGTGCCCGATGACCGCGTGGGCGGTGCGGCCGCGGTGCGAGAGTTGCTCGCCGCCGGACACCGCCGCATCGCGTACCTCGACACCGACGACCCCGAGCCCATCGCCTCGCGACTGCGTCACGAGGGCTACCTCGAAGCGCTGGCCGAGGCGGGCATCGAGGTAGATCCCGCGCTCCATGTGACGGGGGAGACGTCTGCGCAGGGCGGGCGTGCGGCAACCGAGCGGTTGCTCGATCTGCCCGAGGACCAGCGTCCGACCGGCATCTTCTGCTTCAACGACCGGATGGCGATCGGCGTCTACGCCGCGGCACACCATCGCGGCCTCGAAATCCCGCGCGACCTCTCGGTCGTCGGCTACGACGATCAGCAGTTGGTCGCCGCAGAAATGGATCCACCTCTCACCACCATCGCTTTGCCCCACTACGAGATGGGTCGCTGGGCGATGGAGGTCGCGCTCGGCGTCCGCGCGGAGGGGGATGAGGACGCCTCGCACCGAATGGACTGTCCCGTCATCCGACGGGATTCCGTGGGCCCGCCGCCGGCGCATGTCGCCAAACAGAACCGACGACGGGCTTCACACACAACCGAAGGGCCGCGCTCGGCGGCTCCCGATCAGGTGCCCGACGTGGGCGTCAGGCACCAAGAATAGGAAACCACAATGACGCGCAGAACGTCGCCGATCTTCGTGGCGGCCGGGTTGGTGACAGCCCTCGCCCTCACAGGATGTGGACAAGCAGGTCAAGGCAACACGACCGGAGAAGACGGTCGAACGCAGCTCACGATGTGGACGCACTCGGCGGGGAACGCCGCGGAGCTCGCCGTCTACGAGAAGATCATCACCGATTTCAACGCCTCACAGGACGAGTACGAAGTCGTGCACGAGTCCTTCCCGCAAGGTGCCTACAACGACGCGATCGTCGCTGCGGCGGCTTCGGGAGACCTTCCCTGCCTGCTTGACCTCGATGGGCCGATCATGCCCAACTGGGCGTGGGCGGAGTACCTCCAACCGTTGGAGATCTCGACCGAGATCACCGACAAGCTCCTCCCGACGGCGGTGGGTGTGTGGGACGGTGAGATCTACTCGGCCGGCTACTGGGATGCGGCGCTGTCGATCTTCGCGCGCAAGTCGGTGCTCGATGCCAACGGCATCCGCATCCCCTCGACGGACCAGCCGTGGACGGCCTCCGAGTTCGATGCCGCGCTGTCGACGCTGCAGGACGCCGGCTACGACACCCCCATCGACATCGGTGCGGAAGACACCGGCGAGTGGTGGCCGTACGCATACTCCCCGCTGCTGCAGAGCTTCGGCGGCGATCTGATCGACCGCGACACGATGCTCACCGCGGACGGCGCGCTGAACGGCGACGCCGCCGTGGAGTGGGGCACCTGGTTCCAGAACCTCTTCGCCGAGGGCTACGCGAGCAACGCGGGCACGATCGGCAACCAGGAGTTCGTCGACGATGAGGTGGCGCTCAGCTACACCGGCGTGTGGAACGCGCTGGCATCCGTCGAAGCGATCGGCGATGATCTCCTGATCCTGCCGCCGCCCGACTTCGGCAACGGCCCGAAGATCGGTGGCGGGTCGTGGCAGTGGGCGATCTCTTCGGGCTGCAACGACGCCGATGGCGCCCGGCAGTACCTCGAGTTCAGCTTCAACGACGAGTACATCACCGAGTTCGCCGACAACCAGATCGTCATCCCGGCGACGGAAGCCGCTGCGCAGGCGTCGGAGTACTTCGGCGATGACGGTGTGCTGCGCCCGTTCGTGGAGCTGTCGCAGAAGTACGCCGTGCTGCGGCCGGAGACTCCCGCCTACGCCGTGATCTCGACCACGTTCGAGACGGCGGCGAAGAACATCATGAGCGGCGCCGACGTCACGGCGACCCTCGACCAGGCCGTCGCGGACATCGATGCCAACATCGCGTCCAACGACGGGTACGGATTCCAGTAGACGGTGACGGCGGAGGTGGGGGCGCGGGCGACCGCGTGCCCACCCCGCCGCGCTGCTCCACCCGCTCCTGAAAGACGCATCGATGACCGTCACACCTCCCACGGCGGGAGCCGAGACTCCTCGGCGCTCCTTCCGCTCCTTCCGCTCCAGCCGTGGACGCGAGACGTGGGCAGGGCTGGGCATGGTCGCACCGGCCGCCCTCCTGCTCACACTGTTCCTCATCGTCCCGGTGGTCCTCGCGTTCACTCTCTCCTTCACGAATGCGAGGCTCATCTCGCCGAACCCACCTCGCTTCGTCGGGGTCGACAACTTCATTCGCGCCTTCACCGCTGACCCGCTCTTCGTGCAGTCGATCGGCAACACGGCGATATTCGCGCTCATCGTCGTGCCGGTGCAGGCCGGCCTCGGCCTCGCGCTCGCGGTGCTCGTGAATCGAAAGCTCCGCGGCACGACGTTCTTCCGCGTCGTGTTCTTCATTCCCGTCGTGACCTCGATCGTCGTCGTCTCGATCCTGTGGAAGTTCCTCTATCAGGATGACGGGCTCATCAACTCGATGATCGACGCCGTGACGTTCGGGTTGTGGAGCGGGAACGATTGGCTCAACGACCCCTCGACGGCGCTCGGCGCGATCATCGTCATGTCGATCTGGCAGGCCGTCGGGTTCCACATGATCATCTGGCTGTCGGGGCTGCAGACGATCCCCGAAGAGCTCTACGAGGCGGCGCGCATGGATGGCGCCAGCCCGTGGCGCCAGTTCACCAACGTCACGTGGCCGGGGCTGCGCCCGACGATGGTGTTCGTGCTCGTCACCATCACGATCGCCGCCCTCGGGTTGTTCGTCCAGATCGACGTCATGACCCAGGGCGGTCCGCAGGGCGCCACCTCGACGGTCGTCTACCACGCGGTGCGCAAGGGCTTCGGTCAGCAGGAGATCGGCTACGCGGCCGCGATCTCGCTCATCTTCTTCGTGGCCGTGCTCATCATCGCGCTCATCCAGCGTCGCATCACCCGGGAGAAGGACTGATGACCGCCACCGTCGACAACCACACCGAGACGGGGCGGCCGGCGTCGCGCTCCGCTCGCGCCCCGCGCACGGCTGCTGCGGGCCGCCGATGGGGCACGGCGGCGACCTATATCGCCATGTCGGTGCTCGCCGTGATCTTCCTGTTCCCGCTCGTGTTCATGTTCGTGTCGAGCCTCAAGCCCGACGCGCAGATCCTGCAGGACCTCGACTCTCCGCTCGCCTTCCTCCCCGTCGGCGACATCAGCCTCGACAACTACTTCGGGGTCTTCGACCGGGTGCCGGTCGCGCAGTTCATGTTCAACTCGGTGCTCGTGACGGTGCTGACCGTCGGGCTCGGGCTCATCGTGAACTCGATGGCCGGTTTCGCCCTTTCGCGGCTCGCGTGGCGCGGCCGGCTCGTCGTGCTCGCCGTCATCATCGCGACCCTCATCGTGCCGTTCGAGACCATCGCGGTGCCGATGGTCTACTGGGTCGCCCAACTGCCCACACTCGTCTTCGAAGGCGGCGTGCTCAAGTACGACTTCGGCTGGTTGAACACCTACGAGGTGCAGATCGTGCCGTTCATCGCGAATGCGTTCTCCATCTTCCTGTTCACGCAGTACTTCTCCACGATCCCGAAGTCGCTCGACGAGGCTGCGCGGATCGACGGGGCGAGCTGGTTCAGGATCTACCGCCGCATCATCGTGCCGCTGTCGGGCCCGGCATTCGCGACGGTCGCGATCCTGACCTTCCTGCCTGCATGGAACCAGTACCTGTGGCCGCTCATGGTCGTGCAGCGAGAGAACCTCCGGCCCGTCATGGTCGGCATGCAGTACTTCTTCCAACTCAACACCGCCTGGGGTGAGGTCATGGCGTACACGTCGATGATCACGATCCCCGTGCTCATCGTCTTCCTGATCTTCCAGCGCGCCTTCGTCAGCTCGATCGCCGCGAGCGGAGTGAAGGGATGAAAGGAAACACCGTGTTCGATCTTCCCGACTCGTGGGTATGGGACTTCTGGTTCGCCGACGACGGCGAGCAGTACCACCTCTTCTTCCTCTACGCCTCGCGCGCGCTGCACGACCCGGAACGGCGCCACTACCGCGCCTCGATCGGTCACGCGACCTCGCTCGACCTCGTCGAGTGGACACGGGGACCGGATGCGCTCGTGCGCGGTGACGCTCCTGCGTTCGACGACCTCGCCACCTGGACGGGTTCGACGGTGCGGCACCCGGACGGGACGTGGTTCCTCTTCTACACGGGCGCGAGCCTGAGCGACGGGGGCAAGAACATCCAGTCGATCGGGTACGCCACCTCGTCAGACCTCGTCGAGTGGCACAAGGCACCGCATCCGGTGCTGAACGCGCAGGCCCCCTGGTACGAGACGGTCGACAGTGGCGCGTGGCACGACGAGGCCTTCCGCGACCCGTGGGTCTTCCCCGACCCCGAGGGCGACGGGTGGCACATGTACGTCACGGCGCGTGCACCTCATGGACCCGTCGAGGGCAGGGGAGTGATCGGCCACGCGTGGTCGGCCGATCTTCGCGAGTGGGAGTTGCGTGAGCCGTTGAGCGTGCCCTCCGACGACGGGTTCGGCCAGTTGGAGGTCGTTCAGGTCGAGGTCGTCGACGGTCGCCCCGTTCTCCTGTTCTCCTGCCTGGCGGAGCACTCGATGCCGTCGCGGCGGCCGGCTGCGGGAGGCACATGGGCGGTGACCGCAGACAGTGTGCTCGGACCCTTCGACATCTCTCGCGCCGAACCCTTGACCGGTGACGACCTCTACGTGGGCAGGCTCCTGCGCCGCCGCGACGATGGGCGATGGTTGCTGTTCGCCTTCCGCAACCGTGGCGACGACGGGCACTTCGTCGGGGGGATCACCGACCCGATGCCGGTCGAATGGGTCGAGGGGCGTCTTGCTGTGCGTGAAGCCCTGGCTGGCAGGCGTTCGTAGACTGGAGCGATGCGACCGCTCACCGAAGCCGACGTCCGGGCATCGTTCGTCAACGCGGACGCGGAGGAGTTGCGGATCATGGAGATGCCGCACGACTTCCTGCTCGTCGATTGGGACTACCTCGACTTCTTCGCCTGGTCGGATCCGAATGCGAGCCGCCGCGGCTACGTCTTGATCCCGCTGGAGGAGACGGTCGTCGGGATCGTGCTCCGGGCCACCGAGCCCGGGCGCGGACGATCGGGGATGTGCGACATCTGCCACACGATGCAGCCCGGCAACCAGATCTCCCTGTTCTCCGCACGCCGCTCGGGTCAGGCCGGGCGGCGCGGCGATTCGGTCGGCGCCTACATGTGCGCCGACCTCTCCTGCCACGAGAACGTACGTCTCGCGCACCCGTTGGCACCGAACGAGGTCAGGGCGCCGGGGCAGGCCGACCTGCGCCTGGACGGGACACACCGCCGGATGGAGCGCTTCGTCTCGCAGGTCTGGGAGCGCAACTGATCGCGGCTACGCTGGACCCACACGTCCTGTGCTCGAAGGAGACGCCATGAGTGATGCCATCCTGTTCGCCGTCGAAGAGGGGATGGCCCGGCTCACGCTGAACCGCCCCGCCCGCCTCAACGCGTTCAACGCCGACCTCGCACATGCGTGGAAGGACGCGACCGCCGAGGCGACATCGCGCGCCGATGTGAAGGCGATCCTGATCGATGCGTCCGGCCCCGCCTTCTGCGCGGGGGGCGATGTGATCGACATGGCCACGACGATGGGAGCTTCCGGCGCAGAGATCACCGCGCTCGCCGAGGTCATCAACACCGGTATCCGTTCCCTGACGGAATCGACGGTTCCCGTGGTCGCCGCCGCGCACGGCACGACGGCGGGCGGGGGTCTCGGCATCCTGCTCTCGAGCGACTATGCGGTCGTCGGCTCGCGGTCGAAGCTCGGGAGCCTGTACGCGAACATCGGCCTGACGCCCGACCTCTCGGTGTCGGCCCAGCTCGCGCGCGCCGTCGGCCAGAGGCGCGCACTGCAGTTGGTGCTGCAGGATCGTCTGCTGCCGGCCTCGGAGGCGCTCGACTGGGGACTCGTGGCCGAGGTCGTCGAGGGGGAGGATTCCGTGGCCGAGGCCGCCCTGGTGCGGGCGCGTGGCGAGGAGATCGCCCGTTTCTGGCTGGCGGGGGCCGCCGACGCGTACGGACAGGCGAAGCGATTGGTCCGTTCCCAGCCCGAGCGCTCCTTCGCCGAGCAGTTGAGCGAGGAGGCCCGCTCGATCGGCGCAGCGCTGGAGACCCCGGACGCGCAGGCGCGGGTGGCTGCATTCGCCGCCTCGGCCGCCAAGAGAGCCGGCTGACTTCTTCTGCTCCGCCCCGTGCGGACGGTGACTTTCCCCAACCCGTGCGGTGGCCGCGGTATCCGGCGGTGGGCGTGGCAGGATGAAGGCATCGCCGCTCGACGAGAGGATCGCCATGTCCCAGCCGGACATCACCACAGCGCAGCCGCAGGGTGAGAAGAAGAACATGTCGCTGCTGATCCGAGGCTCTCTCTGGATCGCCATCGGCGCTCTGATCGCCGCTGCACTCGTCTGCGTCGTCTGGGTCCTCATCGGGGACCAGGACGGACTGATCGGCCGAGCCTTCCTCACGATCCTCCTCCTGGCGGCCTTCGCGGGGATCGCGATCGCCGAGGCGGGGCTCGCCCCGAACCGTCCCGACTGGCTGCAGCTGGCCAGCATGGTGAGCTGGATCGTCGCGCTCCTCGTCGGCGCCGTCAAGATCTGGCTCCCCGAAGACGGCACGTACTTCGGCGCCGAGCGCTTCTTCCAACTGCTGCTGGTCATCGGCATCCTGCAGCTCGCGCTCGTCCACGTGCGACTGTTCACACCGGCTGCCCAGCGCTACGTCACCACGTTCACACGAGTCATCTACATCGTCACGATCACGTTCCTCGGTGGCCTCGTCGGCATGCTCGTGTTCTTCCTCGCCTTCCCGAACACGTTCGAGTACGGCGCCCTGTACTGGCGGATCGTCGTCGCCCTCACGATCCTCGTCGCCGTCGGCACCACGCTCATCCCGCTCCTGAACGCGCTCTTCGCGCCCAAGAAGACACCGGCCACGCCGGGCGTCGGATCCGCGCCGTCCTGGCCGACCTATGCCGACGGCATCACCCCGCTGCCGGTGCTTCCCGACTCGTCGCCCGATTGGACGGCGTACTACACCGGGTACCCGACGGTCACGGCACAGCAGTCGCTCCCGGCGGCCCCGGCCGCGAGCTTCCCCGTCGTGCCGCAGCCGGTGGAGCAGGCGTACGCACAACCCGCGCCGCCGCAGGCCCCCGGTGTGCACACGATGCCGCCGACGCCTGGTGCCGTGGAGCAGCCCCCGGCGCCGAGGCAAGAGCCCTCTGCGTTCCCGCCTCCTCCGCCCGCGCCGCAACCGCCCGCGCCGCAGCAGCCCGCACCGTGACCCTCGCCGGAGAGCTCGGCGAACTCGCGACGGAGATCGCGCGCGAAGCGGGAGACCTCGCGCTCAGACGCCGACAAGAGGGTGTGCGTCTGGCGGCGACCAAATCGACGCTCGCCGACATCGTCACGGAAGCGGACCGCGAGGTCGAGGCGCTCATCCGCGATCGTCTGCGCGCTGCCCGCGCGGAGGACGGTTTTCTCGGTGAGGAGTCCGGGGCCGAGGTCGGAACGAGCGGGATCACCTGGGTCGTCGACCCGATCGACGGCACCGTCAATTATGCCTACGGCATCCCGGCCTACAACGTCAGCATCGCCGCCGTCCGAGGCGAGCCCGACCCCGAATCCTGGGAAGCTCTCGCCGCCGCGGTCAACGCGCCCGCGCTCGGTGAGATGTTCACCGCAGCCCTCGGTCACGGTGCGTGGTCAGACGGCGCCCGGCTCTCGGTCACGGCGGAGACGCCCGCCGGAGCGCTCCTCGGTACCGGCTTCGGCTACGACCCTGCGACCCATGAAGGCGACCTCGCCACGGTGGCGCGGGTGATGCCGATGGCGCGTGATGTCCGTCGGATGGGAGCGGCCGCTCTCGACCTCGCGTATGTCGCTGGGGGTCGCCTCGACGGCTACTTCGAACGCGGATTGCGTCCGTGGGACCATGCCGCCGGTGGGCTCCTGGTGTCGGAGGCCGGTGGAGTCGTGTCACGCACCGACGTCGATTCCCCGCGGCCCATGCTCGTCGCGGCAGGACGCGCCGTGCACGACCGACTGCTCGCGATCCTGGGAACGGAAAAGTGAATGATCCATGGCTTTCCCAGGGTGGCCAGGGTAGTGTTTTACCCGATCGTTACTCTCACCGCCCGAAGGTGAGAGTTTGAGTTTGCGCCCCCGAGCTGACGCACGACCCGAGAGAAACGCTTTGCCCTTCGAGAATCCCGAGGCTGCCTCTGCGCCCACGCGCCGGTCCAGCCGACTCCGCATCGCGGCCTCCGAGGCCTCTGCGGCGGGAACGATGGGACCCCTCTCCACGGCTGACTCCACTGCCGTCGCCCTCGCCGCCGTCGCTCCTCTCTCTCGTCGCGCTGCTCGCCAGCGCCAGGCAGCCGGCGCGGACGCCGCCGAGGTTCCGGCCGAGCCGTTCATCGCCACGACTCCCGCGCCGATCATCGCCGACGTCCCGGCATCACCGGTCGTCGTCGACACCGCCGCCGACTCCGTCGATGCCGCAGACCCTGACACGGTCGCGCCGTCCTTCGAGTCGCCGTCACCGGCGGAACCCGTCGCGGCGGCCGCGCCCGAAGATGATGTCGACGAGTTCGAGCGCGCATCCCGCGCCTTCCGCACGGGCTCGGTTCCTGTTGCTCCGGCGTCCGTCCGGACATCGGCCACGCACACGCCTGCGTCCGCGCCCGCGGAGGCGAGCGAGTCCTCCGAGTCCGCGCACGTCGCGCCGCGCCGTCCACGCAGCATCCGCAAGCTTGTGACCGTGGGGGCGACCGTCGGTGTGATGAGTCTCGCCGGACTCCTCGCCGTGTCCATGACGCTTCCCGCGGAGGCTGTGGCGGCGGTGCAGGGCCGCACCGCGATGGCAGCGACCTCGTTGGTCTCGTCCGCAGGTTCCGACGCGAAGGATTCTGCCGCCGCAGAGATCCAGGCGTTCGTCGCACCGGGCGCAGTCGAGAACGAATCTCTCGCTCGTTCGGATGACTTCAGCACGGTTTCGCTGGTCGAGGTCGCCGCCGAGCAGGGCATCAACTACTCGGGTGAGGTCTTCACGAACGACCCCGACGCCGCCATCCAGTGGCCGTTCCTCGTCGGGGTCGGCATGAGCTACGGATACGGCATGCGCAGCGGGCGTCTGCACGAGGGGATCGACTTCGTCCCCGGCGACGGAGCGCCCATCCAGGCGATCGCCGACGGCACCGTCCGCATCGCGACCGAGCAGGGTGCCGCCTACGGTGTCACGGTCTACATCGACCATGTCATCGACGGCCAGGTCATCACGAGCCACTATTCGCACATGCAGTACGGGTCTCTGCAGGTCAAGGCGGGCGACACCGTGAAGGTCGGCGACATCGTCGGCAAGACCGGCAACACCGGCCGCTCCTACGGCGCCCATCTGCACTTCGAACTCATCGTCAACGGATCGACCATCGATCCGATGCCGTGGCTCAAGGCGAACGCTGGTCGAACCTCGTATTGACCCGCCTCGATTTCATGGGGACGCCACAGTGATGGTATTCTCGTACGGTTGCCCCGCGAGGGCAGCACGCCCCGATAGCTCAGTGGCAGAGCACTTCCATGGTAAGGAAGGGGTCGTCAGTTCAATCCTGACTCGGGGCTCGCAGCATTCTTCTCACACGGATGGATGCCGTGCGGCAGGGTAGCTCAGTTGGTGAGAGCGCACGACTCATAATCGTGAGGTCGCGGGTTCAAGCCCCGCTCCTGCTACAGATTCAAACCCCCGGATTTCCGGGGGTTTTGTCGTATCCGGCCGCCGAGCAGTCCGGGCCGACGAGAACCACAGACATCCGACCTTTCCCTTGACAGGGTCTCGGCGCGCGGACATCATGTCCTGTGGACGTCGTCACGAGGAGAAGCATGCGCATCGCCCTGCATTCAGTGATCGCCGAGGGGGCGATCGAGGACTATCGGTCCCATCACGCCCGGATCCCGGATTCTCTGCGCGACCTGTTCGACGTCGCTGGCATCCACGACTGGACCATCTGGCGCTCGGGGCGCAACCTCTTCCACGTCGTCGAGTGCGACGACTTCGAGGCGACGATGCGCATCGTCGAGGCCTCCCCGGCGAACGATTCCTGGCAGGCCGACATCGGGCGCTTCGTCGAGGGGTTCCACGGTCCGGACGGTGAAGAGGGGTTCACGCCCATCGAACAGGTCTGGGCACTCGCGGCGCAGCGCGCCACCGGCAGCTGAGCACACCGGGCGGTCGCGTGTCAGCGGAAGGGGTTCCGACCGGGATCCGATCGCCGTGGCGGCGGGTGATGCGGGATCTGGATCGGACGCGTCGCACGTGAGGCGTCCTGGAACCGTCGCACCGCATGCAGGACCTCTTCCGCGGACGAGTAGCGCAACGCGAGCGGGAGGTCGCGCCGCCACAGGACCTCGACCTCGGTCGGGGCATCTTCGAAGATCGTGCAGACGACGCGGCGGTGGTCGTCCGTCGGGTAGTGCAGATCGTGGATCGCCCAGTCGGTCGCCGTGACCTGCACCAGACTGAACCTTCGGTCCGGATCGTGCTCCATCATTCTCCTAGCTGTCCCCACGGTGAAGCATGCGCGATCAGCGCCCGGAGGGGGAGCCCCTTGACAGATGCCCGAGACTTCTTCGGATCATTTTGTGACGTTTCTCGGTCGGCATCCGTCTTAGGGGTGTCGCTGACCTGCGGCCCGCACTCCTCAACGGAGGCGGAGACATGGATGAAGGAGCTCAAGATGGCGAACGTGACTGGTGGCGCCCAGCCCAAGGCTCAGGTCGTCGCACCGCAGTCGGGGACTGCTGCGGGCAAGACGACGATCGAGGACGCGGTGGTGGCGAAGATCGCCGGCATCGCCGCACGCGAAGTGGCGGGCGTGTATGCACTCGGCGGGGGAGCCGCCCGAATGGTCGGTGCGATCCGTGACGCCCTCAACACGACCGATCTCTCTCAGGGGATCAGCGTCGAGGTCGGCGAGACGCAGGTCGCGGTCGACGTGACGATCGTCGCGGAGTACCCGGTCTCGCTCCAGAAGGTCGCGGACGAGGTTCGCGCGGCCATCCACCGCGCGATGGTGGAGCTGGTCGGCATGGAGGTCGCCGAGGTCAACGTGACCGTGAACGACGTGCACATCCCCTCCGATGACGAGGACGAGGGCACGCAGGAGGCGCGAGTCCAGTGAATGCATCGGTGATCGGCGCGGCGGCCGCCGCAGTGCTGGCGCTCACCTGGGTGGCCCTGGGGTTCTGGGCGTTCCTGCTCGTGGCGTTGGCGATGCTGCTCGGAGCGGTCGCCGGCCGCATCATCGACGGCCGGCTCGACGTTCGCGCGCTCGCCGAGGTCTTCCGGGGCCGGCGCTCCTCGTCATGACCGACGAGGAGGCGGCTCCGGAGGACGTCGTCGTGGGGACGACGACCATCACGGCCCGTGCGCTGCAACGACTCGCCGTCGGCATCGTGCACGACGTCGCTCGGGTGTCGACCCGTGACGTCGGGGCGCAGCTGTCCGACCGGCGAGGTGCCGTGCGGATCTCGGTCACCGTCCCGGTGGCCCCGGAGCACGGACTGAACCTGGTCGACAGCGGCGAAGAGCTTCGGCGGGACCTGATCGAGAAGATGCAGACGCTGGCCGGTCGTGAGGTCAGCACCGTGGACATCCGATACTCGGGCGTCCGCCGCAGCACGGAGAAGAGGGTGAGATGACGAACGAACAGGCGATATACCGGCGCGTGCTCCGTCGGGAGACGCACGCGCCCCGCACCATCCCGGCTGCGGTGGTCGCATCGATCGGCGTCGTGTCGGGCCTCGCTCTTCTCGCGGGAGGAGTGTGGTGGGTCGTCGACGCGGGCTTCCGTGACAGGGTCGCTCGAGAGTTCGATGCGCTCGCCGCAGGAGCAACGGCACAGGCTGTGCCCTTCGGGGTGGGCGTACTCGTCGTGCTTCTCGCTCTCGTGCTCCTCGCGCTCGCGGTCCTGCCGGGACGTCGCCACCGTCGTGCGCGAACGACCGAGCGCACCGCTCTGCTCGTGGACGACGGGGTGATCGCTGACTCGGTCGCCGAGGCCGTGTCCCGACGCGTGGGCGTCGATCGTGGACGCGTGGCCGTGACCGTCGGCAGGCGTGACGTCGCAGTCAGAATCACCCCCACCAGTGGCGTCCCCGTCGATCGGTTCGGAGCCGAGACGGCTGTGAAGGACGTGCTCTCGGGGATCGGATTCGTCGCGGCTGCTCGCGTCAGCGTGGATGCGCAGGGAGTGATCGCATGAACGCCACGAACCGCCTGGTGAATCGACTGCTTCTCTTCGTCACCGGCGCGATCCTGCTGGCGGCGGGCGGTCTCGCCCTCGCTGCGGGGGTGCTCGCCGGCGGGGACGCGCCCCCGTGGCTTCGGCGCGCGACATCTGTGGTGTCGGCCGCGGTGGAGACCGCTGCGACGTGGACGTGGCAGATCCCGGGCGTCGGTCCGGTATCCACTGTCGTGATGCTCATAGCGGCAGCGGCCGTGCTCCTCGTCATCGCCCTCATCGCTTTCCTCGCCACGCGGAGACGCGGCAGGGCGAAGGCCGTGCTCGAGGTCGATGGCGCAGGCGGACGGACGACGGTCGATCGGAACGTGGCCGAGGAAGTGCTGACGGACCCGCTGATCCGCCGACCCGACGTGCTCTCCGCCCGCGCGGCTGCATACCGCGTCGGAAGGAAGCATGCCGTCGCCTTGGCGATCACCGTGCGACCCGGCGCTCCCCTCGGTGCGATCGTCGCCGCGACGGAGAAGGCCGTTCGAGAGTGGGACCACCTCCTGGGCGCCCGCATCCCGATCCTGGTGCATCTGTCGGATCGCCGGTGGCGCGATGCGTTCCGGTCGCCCACGAGGGTGCAGTAGGCGTGTGACCGCCGCAAGAGACCAACACGCGGAGACCCCGCGTGAGTATCCGACCTCGAACCCGGGGTCGCTGAGGAAAGGAGACGCCATGGGCGCAGAAGACAAGATCAAGGCCGCTGCGGAGAAGATCGCCGGAAAGGCGAAGGAGACCGTCGGCAAGGTGATCGACGACGACAAGCTCGTCGCCGAAGGGAAGGCCGAGCAGGCCAAGGGCGGTGTCCGTGACGCGGCAGAGGACGTCAAGGACGCGTTCAAGAAGTGACGGGTACGGGGAGAGGCTCGTGCGAGCCTCTCCCCGATCTCGCGCGGATAGGCGGGAAATGATCCGATCTGATCGGGCGTCCGTTCCGAATTGCCTAGAGGGGCGGATCGAGGGGTTGGGTGGATGGAAGACGAACGCTTTCGCAGGGCGCTCGAGCACGCGGACGACGCCATCGTCGCCGGTCGTGCGATGGATGGGGACGTCGAGGCGTTCGCGGTCCTCGTGCGTCGGTACTCGCCGATGATGCGCGCATACACGCAGCGGATGCTGAACGCCTCAGCCGATGTGGACGACATCGTGCAGGAGACGTTCGTGACCGCCTGGCAGCGATTCGGCGAGCTCGACGATCCGGCCAAGGTGAAGAGCTGGCTGATGAGGATCGTGAGCAGGAAAGCGGTCGACCGCATTCGCGCGACCCGGCCCGCCGTCGACATCGATTCGATCGACAGGCCGGCACCGCTGCACGCGTCACCGTCCGCAGTGGTCGAGGTGCGAGCGGGGGTCGCGGTGCTCGGGGCAGCTCTTCGAGAACTGCCCGACGCGCAGCGGGAGTGCTGGATCCTGCGCGAGATCGGCGGCTACTCGTACGAGGAGATCTCCGAAGAGCTCGGAATTCCGGTCTCGACGTCAAGGGGGCTGCTCGCTCGAGCCCGCAGATTCATGATCGTACGGATGGAGGAGTGGCGATGACCGACGACAAAGAGACGCCGAAGGCCCGCCGGCTCAGCCTGGCGCCGACCGATCTCGACGGGCACACACTCGACGAGCTCACCGACTACCTGGAGGCAGGAAGGCAGCCCGCCGATCGTTCGATCGACGAGTCGCCCGGCTGTCAGCTGGCGCTCGACGCGCTGGAGCGCCTGCACGGACTCGGCGCTGAACTGATCGCGGCGGAGACCGCAGCTGAGCCGGAGGTCGACGAGAGCTGGGTGGACCGCATCCTCAGCGGCATCGCGATCGACGCCCGTGCCGGCCGTCGCATTCCCTTCGCATCCATCGACCCGGACGTGGACCTCGGGATCACCGAGGGTGCCGTGCGTGGCCTCATCCGCGCCGCGGAGAAGGTGGTGCCCGGACTGCTGGTCGGACGGTGCCGACTCGACGGCGACGTCACGACCGCGAACGCCCCGATCCGTGTCGAGATCGATGCGAGCGCGATGCACGGGCAGTCGATACCGGTGGTCGCCGAGCGGCTGAGGAACGAGGTCGACCGCAGCCTCCGCGCACACACCGAGCTCAACATCGTCGCGATCGACATCGCGATCCGAGACATCCGGGAGGTGTCGTCATGGACCGACGAGCGATGATGACGCCCGAAGCCTGCGCAGAGCTGGCCGCGTCGATCGAGGAGACGATACGGACGACACCGGGTGTCCGGAACGTCTATCGGTCAGGGTCCCTGGTCTCCAACCTGTTGCGCGTGGGGGCCGCGGCCCTGGGCGTGCGCAAGGACGACGAACCGATCGTGGCGGTGGCCCCGGCCGGCGACGGCGTCGCCGTCGAGGCGTCGATCGGTGTGGATGAGGACGCCCCTTCGGGCGAGACCCTGCGCGCCGTCCATGCCGCCGTCGCCGCGCTCCTCGCTACGCGCGGTGTGGGACACGACAGCATCACACTCACCGTGGTGCACGTCCAGTCCCGCGCGACGACGTAGCCGCGGATGAGGCAACCGAGTGCCGCTCCCGGCGGGGAGCGGCACTCGGTTGCGGTGCGGCTCAGGCGACCGCGCGCAGGCCCTCGACGAGCGGGGTGGTCGGACGGCCGATCAGGCGGGCGAGCGTGCCGTCGGTGTCGGCGAGCGCGCCACCCTTGATCCCGGCGTCGAGCGCGGCGACGAAGCCGGCCGTGCCTTCGTCGAGCCCGGCGTCGCGGAGTGCCGCGACCTGTTCATCCGAGGAGACCGGGACGAAGGTCACCGGGCGCCCGGTGACCTCGGAGAAGGCCGCAGCGAGATCGGAGTACGTCCACGCGACGTCGCCGCCCAGCTCGTAGACCTCTCCGATGTGACCGTCTTCGAGTGCGACGACGGCGGCGGCCTCCGCGAAGTCCCTGCGGCTGGCCGACGCGACTCGTCCGTCTCCGGTGCCTGCGGTGAGCACCCCGGTCTCGGCAGCACGTGCGAGGTCGGCGGCGTAGTTCTCGGTGTACCAGTTGTTGCGGAGGATGACCGCGGGCAGTCCCGCGGCGGCGATGAGCTCTTCCGTCGCCTTATGCTCCGGTGCCAGGACGAGGTCGCTCGAGGTCGCCTTCGGAGCGCTGGTGTAGACGAACTTGGTGACACCGGCGGCCTTCGCCGCGTCGATGACCGTCCGATGCTGGGGAACGCGCTGGCCGACCTCGGATCCGGAGACCAGGATGACCGTGTCGACGCCGTCGACGGCTGCGGCCACGGAGGCGGCGTCGGTGTAGTCGAGGTGAACACTGCGCACGCGTGGATCGGCGACCTTCGTCGTGTCGCGCGCACCCGCGACGATCGACTGCGGGTCCGCGCCGCGCTCGAGGAGGCTGTCGATGATGAGGCGGCCGAGGTTGCCGGTCGCGCCGGTGACGAGGATGGTCATGGGGATCCTTTCGTAGGTGACACACTCGACAACCCCGGGGTGGTGATTCGGCATTCCAATCTGCGGGTACCCACTTTGAAGTAAGGTACCCACATGACGGTAAGTTTCGCGCAGATCAAGGAATCGACACCCTTCGCCTTCGATCAGAACTGCGGCACACGTGTCGTCCTCGATCACATCATGAGCAAGTGGGGCGTCCTGGTCCTGTCGTGCCTGTCCGATGGCACACACCGCTGGGGTGCGCTGCGTCGTGAGGTCGACGGCATCAGCGAGAAGATGCTCGCCTCGACGCTGCGCACCCTCGCCGATGACGGACTCGTGCACCGGGAGTCGCTGCCGACCGTGCCGCCCCACGTCGAATACAGCCTGACACCGCTCGGTCGCGACCTGATGGAGCGGATGCTCCCGCTGATGGAGTGGGTCGCCGACCACGCCGACGGCATGCTCGGACGGGACTGAACTTGCGGATTCCGTCGTGGGAGGCGGTCGCTTGCTTCGAATTCTGACGGTTTCAGAAACCCGTTGACGCGATAACCGCGGTGGCCTTACTGTTCTGACATGGCAGCAACGACGCCGATTCACCTGGAACGACCCGATGGCAAGGGTCTCGCTGCGGGAACACTGGGATTGTGGGGATCCACCGTCATCGGTCTCGCCTCCACCGCCCCCGTCTACTCGCTCGTCGCGACGCTCGGATTCGTCGTGCTCGCGGTGGGGGCTCAGGCTCCGATCGCCTTCATCATCGCGTTCGTCCCGATGCTCCTGATCGCTTTTGCCTACCGTGAGCTCAACAACGCCGTTCCCGACTGCGGCACCACCTTCACCTGGGGAACCAAGGCCTTCGGGCCGTGGGTCGGCTGGATGGGCGGCTGGGGCGTCGCGGTCGCCGGCATGGTCGTGCTCGCGAACCTGGCCCAGATCGCCTCGGTCTACTTCTGGTCGCTGATCGGACAGGACCTGGAGAACAACGACTGGCGCGTCGTCGTCGTCGCCGTCGCTTTCATCGCCGCCATGACGTGGGTGAGCTGGCGCGGTGTCGAGATCGGCGAGCGCATCCAGAACATCCTGCTCGGCATCCAGTACCTGGCGCTGGCCATCTTCGTCGTCACGGCGCTGTGGCAGTTCTTCGCCGGGACGGCCCCGAACCCGACCCCGTTCGACTGGGAGTGGCTGAACCCGTTCGCCTTCACCGACTGGTCTGGCTTCACGGAGGCGATCCTCCTCGCGCTCTTCATCTACTGGGGCTGGGACACCTGCCTCGCGCTGAACGAGGAGACGAAGGACCCGAAGCGCATTCCCGGTCGCGCCGCACTGCTCACCACCGTCATCCTCCTCTTCACGTATGTCGCGGTCGCGATCGCGGCGATGATGTACGCCGGCCTGGGGGAGGACGGCACGGGACTCGGCAACGAGGCGAACGCCGACGACTTCTTCCTCGCGATCAAGGACGGCCTCCTCGGACCGTTCGGTTGGGTCCTCGTCGTGTCGGTGATCATCTCGGCGATCTCGTCGACGCAGACCACCATCTTGCCGACCGCCCGTGGCACGCTCGCGATGGGGGTCTACCGCGCGCTTCCCGCCAAATTCAAAGAGGTGCACCCGACCTACAAGACGCCGTCGTTCTCGACGATCGTCATGGGCGTGGTCGCCTCCGTGTACTACATCGGCATGACGTTGATCAGCGACAACATCCTGCAGGACTCGATCCTGTCGCTCGGTCTCGCGATCGCCTTCTACTACGCCATCACCGGTTTCGCGAGCGTCTGGTACTTCCGCAAGGACCTGACCGCCTCGGCGCGTGAGTTCTTCTTCAAGGGGCTGTTCCCCCTGCTCGGCGGGCTCATGCTGACCTGGGCGTTCGTGCAGTCCGCGATCGACATGTGGGACGTGGACTACGGCTACACCGTGCTGTTCGGCATCGGCGGCACCTTCGTGATCGGCGTCGGCTCCCTCGCCTTCGGCCTGGTGCTGATGTTCGTCTGGTACCTGTTCCCCCGGTCCAAGCGCTTCTTCCGCGGTGAGAGCCTGAACCGCGACACCCAGGTGATGGTGCCCGATGAGCCCGCGGTGACGATCCGATCCATCGACGGCGGCATCTGAGGATGACGGTCGCCACCGCCGACCTCTACGACGAACTCGAAGAAGGATCGTATCTGTACAGCGACGAAGACGGGATCCTGGTCGAACGCTGAGCGGCACCCATCGGCTCCGGGGCGCTTGTCCTAGGCTTGCTGCGTGCGCATCCGGCTCGACATCGCCTACGACGGCACCCACTTCCGCGGGTGGGCGAAGCAGCCGACGCTCCGCACCGTGCAGGGGACTCTGGAAGCCGCCCTGGCCCGGATCGTCGGCTCCGACGTGCAGTTCGTCGTCGCCGGACGCACCGACGCCGGCGTGCACGCGAGCGGTCAGGTGGCCCATGTCGACCTCGACGAGAAGCAGTGGTCGCGCATCGAGTCGCGACAGGGCCGTGCGCCGCTGGAGCCCGCCGAGACCATCGCCGGTCGCATGCGGGGCGTGCTCGGTGCGTACTCGGATGTGACGGTCACCCGCACCTCGATCGCCCCGGAAGGTTTCGACGCGCGCTTCTCGGCGGTCTGGCGCCGGTACCGCTACCGTCTCGCCGATGCCCGGACCGGGTTCGATCCGCTGCGCAGGCACGACACGACGACCGTCCGCGGTCGGCTCGACGAACAGGCCATGGACGCTGCAGCGCGCACCCTCATCGGCCTGCACGACTTCGCGGCGTACTGCAAGCCTCGCGAGGAGGCGACGACCATCCGCACGCTGCTCGACTACCGCTGGGCCCGCGACGCCGACGGTGTGCTCGTCGCCGAGGTCAAGGCCGATGCGTTCTGCCACAGCATGGTGCGCGCTCTCGTGGGGGCCTGTGCCGCCGTGGGGGAGGGGCGGCTCGGCGTCGATGATCTCGTCGTGCTGCGCGATGCGCTCACCCGGACCAGTGAGTTCAAGGTGCTGGCCGCGCGCGGCCTGATCCTCACCGAGGTCGGCTACCCCGCCGATGACCTGTTGGCGACGCGGGCCGAGCAGACGCGCGCTCGCCGCGACCGCGGGTAGCGGTCGCCTCGTCTCCGGAGCGGGCCTCAGCTCGGGACGGCGGGATGAACGTCTGCGGGAGGTGTGCCGCCGACGAGCGAGATCACGTCATCGAGGATGAATCCGAGCACCGGGGCCGCGTCGATCACGTCGGCGACCAGCGTGCGTTGACCGACGCGGCGCTGCGCGCGCAGCATCATGGAGACGGGCACGTGTTCCCGCGGCGCGACGAAGGAGAGCACGGCCCGACCTCCGGAGAAGGGAACGGTCCGCTGGGAGACCGTGAACGCGAAGGGGGAGTCGACAACGGATTCCGTGCCCTCCACCACGCTGAGATCGACGATCGCGCCGGTGGCCCCCGCGCCGAGCACATGCCACACCCGGCCGACCGTGTTCGCCGTGATCGGCGGGCGGCCGATGGTGGCGGCCATCGCCCGGCGCGCCTGGTCACCACCGATGAAGCCCGGGAGGGAATCGGCCGCGATGCGCGTCAGCTCCATGGCGAGTTCTGCGGCCTCGGCCTCCTCGACACCGAATGGCGTCGGCAGCCAGCCGAAAGGAAGGGCATCGGTCACTCGAATCTCCAGACGAGAGTCGACGCGACCGCATCCGCGAGTGCGGTGAAACCGTCGAGAGCGGGGCCGGCTTCGGCGACCCCGGGGCGCACGATCGACGCCATGACGAGGATGCCTCGCTGCGGGGCCGCTCCGGGGAAGGAGCGGACGTAGCAGATCTCCCGCGCGAACACTCCTTCGGTCGATCCACGTCCTTCCCGCTCGGTCTCCCAGCGGTAGACCGATGTCCCGTCGTCGGCATCCAAGGTCTCGACCGTGGCGCCGCCCGCGCGGCGGTGCACGTCCTCTTCGAAGGTGCCCTGTGCGATCCAGGGCACCGTCACGATGCTCATCGGCGTTCCGCCCTCGACGGGAGGGATGACGGGCATGTAGATTTCGATCGCTCCGCGTTCGCGTAGCTGTGCCCACTGCTGGTGCACGGCCGCGCGCGCCTGACCGAACAACTCGGGGCGGTGCACCTCGAGGAAGCGCGCACGCAGGAGGCCGACGAGCTCGTCACGACCCGCATCATCGGCGACGAACCGCCCCCAGTCCGGGGGCACGAGCAGCGTGTAGCCCTGCGGGGTCGGCTCGACTCGGCCGAGGATCTCATCCTTCAGTGACACGCAGCGCCCTCTGTCTCCGACGCTCCGCACGTAGACGCTTCATGCGCACCGCAGCGATGATCCCCGAGGCGATGAGCACAAGAGTGAACGGGGCGACGATCCAATGCCAGCCGATCGGGTAGCCATCAGTGCCCGGGGTCCAGATCACCCCCGTCGGGTCCTTCTCGAACGCGGCGATGAAGATCGTGACATAGCCCGCCAGAAGCGGCACGAAGGTCATGTAGGCGATGTCATCGGCGATCTCGAGCCCGCCGAGCAGCAGGTAGGCGGAAGCGCAGCCGATGGCGATCAGGCCGGCCGCGATCGTGAGCCAGGCGGGCACGCTCAGCACCGGCCACGGCAGCAATGAATCTCCGAAGCTCAAGCACTCGTTGGAGTAGTAGACCCGGCCACAGTTGAGGATGAGGCGAGCGCCGGCGGGAACGATCCACTGCGCCAGTGTCGCAATCGTGGCGAGGATGGCAATCAAGCGTAGGACGCCGAGCCGCAGGGGCAGCCAGCCGCGATTGAGTCCGAAGATGGGCTGTGTCGAGAAAGGCACGGTGTCAGCCTACGGGCGGCCGAATGAGTAGTAGAACGGGTTGATCGGGCTGCTGTAGAATCCTCCGGCGACTCCCGCGACCCAGCTGCCGACCGAGGTCACGCCCGCTCCACCGATCTTCGGAACCGTGCTCAGGACGGCATCCGCCCAGGCATCCGCGATGGTCGCGCTGCGCGGTCCGGACTTCGCCGCCCAGTCGGCGAGGGCGGTGCCCCACTTGTTCAGCGCCGCCCACTCGGAGCCGCGCGCCAGAGTCGAGAAGGGGTTCGTGAATCCGCTGAGCTGAGGCATCGAGGCCGTGCGCACTCCGCTCGCGAACGAGGGGAACTTCGACGCCGTCTGCGATGCGGTCACGAGCGCCTCTCCACCGTTCGCCGCCGTCGCCAGGCGGATGGAGCGCGAGGCGAGTCCACCCACACCGGCGGTGACCAGGCCGAACGTGCTCCACAGCACATCCGACTGCGATGCCTTGCCGTTGGCGTACATGTAGATCGTGCCGGCCAGATGGATCGCCGAGAGTGCCAAGGTCGCGGCGAGGAGAATCGTCGACCACGGGCTGGAGACGACGAACAGCGCGACGACCGCGATCGCGATGATGGCGTATCCGATGTACACCAGAGCACTGGCGATCGTTCCCCAGAACCCGTCGTCGTTGTCGGCGGCATCGATGGCGTCAGCGACGCCGTCGGCTGCCGTGTCGAAGGCCGCCTCCCACGCGGAGAACGTGCTGTCGAAGGCCCGCCACAGATCTTCTCTCGCCTCGGAAGCCGCGGTCACGGCGTTCGCGGCGTCCATGAGATCCTCTGACTGCTGATCTGCGTCGGCTGCCGGTATCCAGAGCGCATCCTGCTGGTCGCTCACCGCGGAGTGATAAGCGGTCTCGGCGGACTCCAGCTCCTGGTGGTTGTTCGTGTACCAGGCGCGCGCCGTCTCCAGCGCCGTCGCGTAGGGGGCCAGAGCCGCTCCGGTTCCTTCATAGCGGATGCCCGCCTGGCGGAGGTCGGACTCGATGCTCTCGGCATCTTCCTTGAGCTTCTCGGTGCCCTGGCTGATCTGCGAAGCGGCGATGTCGCGCAGGGTGTCGGCGGTGCGTTTCATCGCGGCGCCGAGGTCCGTGTACTGCGTCGCCGTCGCCGCGATCGTCTCGGGGACGCCTTCGAACTGACGCAGTTCGTGGCCGGTGAACGGTGAACTGTTCATGAGCAGCCCTCCTTGCTGTCGAGCTCGGCGGAGGCCTGAGCCTCCCACTCGTCCCAGCCCTCGATGATCCCGTCGAGCCGCTTGTAGACGTTCTCCACCGACTCCGTGAGGTCATCCCGGTTGCCCGACCAGTTGGACTCGAACCAGCCGACACGGTCACGCAGCTTCGACTTGCCCTGCGGGGTGCCGATGGCGCTCTCGAGGGTGTCGTTGATCGAGCCGGCGTCCTCGAAGTCGGCCTTCGCGGTCTTCAGCGTGTCGCGAGCTTCGCGGAGGCGTTCACGGTCGAGCAGTACGTCCACGGTCAGAGTCCTTCCGCTGTGAGGGTCAGAATGATTGGTCTGAGCGCGGGCAGAGCAGAGCGGGAGGGGCGGTGGATGTCACCGACCCGCCCGCTCGAGGCGCCGCCGTGCGTCAGCTGCCCGCGAGCTGCTGATCCAGATCCTGGATCGCACGCATCATGCCCAGCAGCGACTCCGACATGTCGTTGATACCGTCGACCGCGGTCTTCAGACCCGTCGATCATATTCGGTAACCCTGTATAAGGTAATATTCTACTCCGAGCGGTCGTCCGCGGTGACTCGCGAAGGCGCCGATCCGGAGCCGGGGCACAGCAGGGGCGAGTAGCGTGGGACGGTCATGAAGGTCATCTCGTACAACCTCCAGAAGCATCGGGCCGCGGGCGAACTCGCGGCGCTGGTCCGCGAGCACGACCCCGACATCCTCTGCCTCCAGGAGTGCGATGTCCCCGAGCTTCCTGCGCGGATCGGCGATCTCGAACTCGCCGACGCCACACAGGGCAACCGCCTCGGCCTCGCCCTGTTCTATCGGTCGAGTTCGTACCACCTGCAGTCCATCCGCACGCTCGGGCTGAAGAAGTCGCTGCATGACCGGATTGCCAAGCCCGCCCACGAACGCGTGCTCGGTGCGCGACTGCGCGATATCGACGACGGCCGGGACTTCATCGTGGCCTCGTTCCACGCGGCACCGCTGACCGCGTTGAACTCGTTGCGTCGTCACCAGATCCGCTCCGCGCTCACCGAGCTCGCAGCGCTCGGTGAAGGGCTGCCCCAGCTGATGGTCGGGGACTACAACTACCCGATCTTCAAGGAGAACCTCGGACAGGCCGTCCGCAACCACGGCTATGCCCTGTCGCTGAGTGACGACCACACCTACACGCGCTATCGGGTGTTCCGCGGGCACTACGACTTCGCGACGTCGGCCGGGTTCGAGATCGAACGCATCACGACCCTGCCCCAGGGCGCGAGCGACCACCGTCCGATCCTCGTGACGGTCAAGCCCGACTGAGCAGTGCGGTTTGGGCATACCGCACCACGTGGCGTATGATTTCCCTTTGGTGCCTTTACCCGCGTGCGGGAGAGGGCATCGTCCGAACGTGAGCCCTCCACTGGCGTGTTCCCCTCTCTCCCCGCTCGATGAGCCGGAGAGGACGAACCACCCCGGAGTGGGATTCACGAACTTCTCCGTTCGACACAAGAAAGCAGCACTATCGTGACGCGCACTTACACTCCCAAGGCTGGCGAAGTCCAGCGCGATTGGGTCGTCATCGACGCCACCGACGTCGTTCTCGGCCGCCTCGCCTCGCACGCCGCCACCCTCCTCCGTGGCAAGCACAAGCCGACCTTCGCCAACCACATCGACTCGGGTGACTTCGTCATCATCGTGAACGCGGAGAAGGTCGCGCTCACCGGTCAGAAGCTCCAGAAGAAGCTGGCTTACCGTCACTCCGGCTACCCGGGTGGTCTGAAGTCGGTCACCTACGCCGAGCTCCTCGAGAAGAACCCGGTCCGTGCCGTGGAGAAGGCCATCCGTGGCATGCTCCCGAAGAACAGCATCGGCCGCCAGCAGCTGTCCAAGCTCAAGGTGTACGTCGGTGCAGAGCACCCGCACGCCGCGCAGCAGCCGACGCCGTACACCCTCGACCAGGTCGCCCAGTAAGCGCCGTAAAGACTTAAGGACATACTCGTGGCTGACATCCAGGACACCACCGAAACCCCCCAGAACTTCTCGACGTCGACTCCGGAGACCGACGTGGTCGAGGCGGCTCCCCGCCCCGTCCTCAGCGTCCCCGGTGCCGCTGTCGGCCGTCGTAAGCAGGCCATCGCCCGCGTGCGCATCGTCCCCGGCTCGGGCACGATCACGGTCAACGGCCGCACGATCGAGGACTACTTCCCGAACAAGCTGCACCAGCAGCTGATCAACGACCCGTTCACGGTGCTGAACCTCGCCGGTGCATACGACGTCATCGCTCGTATCTCCGGTGGTGGCCCCTCGGGTCAGGCCGGCGCGCTCCGCCTCGGCATCGCCCGTTCGCTGAACGGCATCGACGAGGAGAACAACCGTCCGACCCTGAAGAAGGCCGGCTTCCTCTCCCGCGACGCTCGCGTCAAGGAGCGCAAGAAGGCTGGACTCAAGAAGGCCCGCAAGGCGCCTCAGTACTCGAAGCGTTAAGGTCCACTGCTCCGATGCCGATCTTTGGCACGGACGGCGTGCGAGGACTCGCCAATGGCATCCTCACCGCCGACCTGGCGCTCACCCTGGCCCAGGCGACTGCTGTCGTCCTGGGCCAGGGCCGTACTGCGGAGGCCCGCAAGGCCGAGGGCAAGCGACTCACCGCAGTTGTCGCCCGGGACCCCCGGGTCTCCGGACACTTTCTGACCGCGGCCGTCTCCGCAGGTCTCGCCTCCTCGGGCGTCGATGTGCTCGAAGCAGGGGTCATCCCCACGCCGGCGCTCGCGTTCCTGGTGGCCGACCGCGATGCCGACTTCGGCGTCATGATCTCGGCGTCGCACAACGCGGCCCCCGACAACGGCATCAAGATCTTCGCCAGAGGCGGACGCAAGCTCCCCGACGTGGTCGAGCAGCGCATCGAAGAGGCCATGCACGGGGAGATGCTGCGTCCCACCGGCGCCGGTGTCGGTCGGATCGACCGGTTCTCCGACGCTGAGGACCGCTACGTCGTGCACCTTCTCGGCTCACTGCCGAACCGTCTGAACGGCATCCACGTCGTGCTCGACTGCGCCCACGGCGCGGCCTCCGGTGTGTCGCCGGAGACGTTCCGCGATGCGGGTGCCGAAGTCACCGTCATCGGAGCGGACCCTGACGGCTGGAACATCAACGACGGGGTCGGTTCGACCCACCTCGACAACCTCGCCGAGGCCGTCGTGCGTCTGGGAGCCGACATCGGCATCGCCCACGACGGCGACGCCGACCGATGCCTGGCCGTCGACGCCGAGGGCAAGGTCATCGACGGAGACCAGATCATGGCGATCCTCGCGGTGTCGATGAAGGAGCGCGGCCACCTCACCGACGACACCCTCGTCGCGACCGTGATGAGCAACCTCGGACTCCACGTCGCGATGCGCGAGCACGGGATCACGATCCGGCAGACCGCTGTCGGCGACCGGTATGTGCTCGAGGACATGAACGAGGGCGGGTACGCCCTCGGTGGCGAGCAGTCGGGTCATGTCATCATGAGCGAGTATGCGACCACGGGGGACGGCATCCTCACGGGTCTTCACCTCGTCGCGGAGATGGCGCGGCAGAAGAAGACGATCGCCGAGCTCGCCTCGGTGATGACCGTCTACCCGCAGGTGCTCATCAACGTGCGCGACGTCGACAAGGACCGCGTCTCCGAAGACGAGGTCGTGCAGCAGGCCGTGCGCGACATCGAGACCGAGCTGGGAGACACCGGCCGCGTGCTGCTGCGCAAGTCCGGCACCGAGCCGCTCGTCCGCGTCATGGTGGAGGCGGCCGACGCCGAGTCGGTGCACGCCTACGCAGGACGCCTGGCGGAGGTCGTCCAGGAGCGTCTCGCGCTCTGAGGCCCGTAGTCCTTCGGAACCGGTCGGTCGCTGATACAGCGTCCGGCCGGTTCTTCGTTCACCGCGAGGACCCCTTCTCTAGGGGGCCGCGCAGATCCGGTAGAGATCGCTGTCGACGAGCGTCTCGGTCGTGCACGCGAGACCTGTGAGCCGGGGAACGCCCGCCATCGCTGGCGCATCGAAGAGGCCGACATGCGCGCCGGTGAGCACGATGGGCGGGACGGCCGCGCCCCACGGATCCGCGGCGAGCCACTCCACGCCGTTTTCGGTGACCCAGGCGGTCAGCGGCACGACGGCGGCTCGCTGACGCTCGAGGGTGAGCGCCCGAGGCTCGAACGACGACGCGACGTGCACGGCAGCGCCCCCGGCGACGACGGCGGCCAGGAGCGACGCGGCGACGACACCGAAGATGCGCAGGACGCCGCGTCGGGGAAGTCGCGCGACAGACCAGACGGCGACGGCGGCGATGACCGGGAAGAACGCATAGACGGCGGGGGCGGGGTGCCGCACCCACAGCGGCAGCCGCGAGGCCGTCGCCCACCAGCCGATGAAGGCGAGTGCGCCGACGAGCGCCGTGAGGGCGTACGCGATCACGACGCGCTCGGTCTCCGTCGCGGTGCGCCACCGCCGGACGATGCCGACCACGGCGAGGGCGACGGCCAGGAGGGCGCCGAGCACGGCGAGTGCCGGAGGCAGGGACCAGGAGCCGGCGAGGGTGTCGAGCTTCTGCAGCACCGTGGTCGCCGCGTCGTCCTGGCCGCCGCTCCGGATGAAGTAGGCGAGGTCGCGCAGGTGCTTCACGTAGCCCGAGAAGCCGAGCGAGACCAGGGCCGCCAGTTCGACGAGCAGTGTCGGTACGGCGACCAGCAGCAGCGGCAGCCACGATCGCCGCAGCGTCTCGCGAACCCGTGCCCACCCTGCGCCGTCCGAGAGCACCCACAGGGCCACGGCGAAGGCCGGGAGGACGAGGATCGCGATGAGCTTCGTCTGGATCGCCAGCCCGATGAAGAGACCGGCCAGCCACGCCCGGCGGGGGAGCACGAGGAGCGCCCAGACGATCAGGGCCGCCGCGGGGATCTCGCCGAGGAGGTCGGCCGGCCCCTGGATCGGGGAGATTCCGGCGTCGGCGGTGAAGGCGAGGGGCACGGCCACGGCGAGCAGCGCAGCCCAGCGACCGCCGATGCGTCGTCCGAGCACCGCGAGACCCAGGAGCAGCACGATCCAGAAGCCCAGCGGGACGAGCCGGGAGGCCAGCACCGGATCGATACCGGTCGCGAGGAGTGCAGCGACCGGGAGGAGCACGACCGGTCCCGTGGAGATGCGCGGGTCGAACGGAGTCATGGTCGAGCCGGAGAGCGCGCCGTCGCTGGAGTATCCGAGCCCGTCGAGCAGATTGCGGGGGACGGTGAGGTTGAAGGCCTCATCCTCCCAGAACGGCCACACCACGAGACTGTGCCAGGCGACGATGACGTGCCCGATCAGCAAGGCGGCCGCGGCCACCCAGAACACGATCGTGCGTGCGCGGGTCATCGCGCGACGGTCTCCGGTCGATGGATGTTGCGCAGCGGAGCGGACGGCCGCAGGGAGAGTTCCCACGCTTCGACGAGGGCGGTGCGGACGAAAAGGCGCAGGCGCTTCGGGGGGAGAGCGACGGTGCTCCCGCGTCCCCACATCGTGCCGGTGGCGGAAGCGCCGCGGCGGGGGACGCTGTCGACTCGAAGGTAGCGCACCGTGAACCCCGCGCGGGCCTCGGCCAGAGAGAAGTGCACGTGCGGCACCGATGCATCCGGTGGGGTGGCCTCGACCAGGGCCCGCAGGGCTGGCGTGCGGTACGCCCGCAGCGGGGTGTTCACATCCGGGATCCGGCGCCCGGCGGCCAGCGCGATCACAAGACCGACGGCTCCCGTGAGCACCTTGCGGTACCAGGGGTCCGTGCGTCCGTCGCGGACGCCGTGGACGACATCGGCGCTCTCGGCGTCGAGCGCGGCGAGCAGCCGGGGGAAATCGCGGCCGTGGAACTGCCCGTCGCCGTCCACGTGCACGAGCACATCGGGCTCCACTGCAAGCCCGGCGCGATAGGCCGCGAGTGCGGTCGGACCGTGCCCGCGGTTGAGCGGCTGCACCTCGACCGCGACGTCCTCGACGTCGTCGAACACGGTGGCGGTCCCATCGGTCGAGCGGTCGTCCGCGATATGGAACGTCACGCGGTCGACCACCGGAGACAAGGAGTCGCGGATCTCGTCGATGAAGTCGCGGATGCCTTCGGCCTCGTTGTAGGCGGGCATGACGACGGCGAGGTGGCGGAGGGTCACGGGGTCCTTGGGGTGGCGAGGTGCGCGGGGATCAGGAAGTAGCCTAGTTGAGCTATGGATCTTCCCACCCGACTGCGTCGGCTCGCCGGCGTCGGCAGCCGGTTCCTGGTCGTGGGCGCGCTGAGCACTCTCATCGAGGTGGGGGTCTTCAACCTCCTGGTGTTCGTGTGGGGCTGGGATGTCGTCGCCGCGAAGATCGTGGCTTCACTGGTCGCGCTCGTCAACGCCTACATCGGCAACCGGGAGTGGACCTTCCGGCACCGTGATCGGCGGGGGAGGACCGCGGAGGTCGTGTTGTTCCTCGCCACGAACGCCGTCTGCACCGCCCTGGGCGCTGTTCTCGTCTGGGTGGGAGTCGAAGGCGTGGAGGCGATTCTCGGACGAGAGCCGGGCGCTGTCGCGGTCAACCTCGTGAACCTGACGAGCATCGTGATCGTGGTTCTGCTGCGCTTCGTGCTTTATCACGGCATCGTCTTCCGGGCGTCCCCGAAGCCGTGACGATCACTCCGTGACCGCGGCGCCGGCGCGCGCGCGACGGCGATGACGTCGTCGATATGCCAGGAGGAGGACGATCACTCGGGCGGAGGCGGGGAGGCCGACGTCCGAGAGACCTATTTCAGGGAGGGCTGACACAGGGGGATTTCGGAGAAGACGATCGCACTCGCGCCACGGCGCCGACGTGCACTGGCCGCGACGGTCGACGCAGGAGCCTGGATCGTGGGCATCCTCGCCGCCGTCGTGCTGCGATTCGAGTTCGAGCCGACGCTGGCGGGATGGGCATCCACGGTCGTGCTTGCCTTGACGGCGGCGGCGATCCAGGTGGGCATCGGGTTCTCCCTGCGTTTCTACCTCGGGCGCTTCACCTACGGGTCGTTCGAGGAGGTGCGCAATCTCGCGGCTGCGGTGAGCGCGCTGGCGCTGGTGCTCGCGGTGGCGGTCATCATCCTGGGGCCCTTCATCGGTGTCCCCCGGGGGACCGTCCTGCTCGCCTTCCCCTTCGTGCTCCTGCTGATGTTCGGCGTCCGTTACGCGGCCCGCCTGTTCATCGAACGGTCGCGCAAGCCGGACGACGCCGCGGATCCTGCGGTCGTCATCGGTGCCGGCCACGTCGCCGACACGCTGCTGCACAACGTCACCACCGACCCGTCCTCGCCCATCCGGCCGGTCGGGATCCTCCACGACGATCCGGGCAAACGGCACCTCCGGCTACGGGGCGTCCCGGTGCTCGGCCGCACCGATCAGATCGCGGAGATCGCGGCGCGCACGGGAGCGAAGGTCCTCGTCATCGCGATCGGACGCGCGGATGCGGCGCTGCTGCGTCGACTGACGGACGATGCGGAGGCGGCGGGCCTCAGAGTCGTCGTCATCCCGACCCTGAGTAGCATGGTGAGCGGCGAGGAATCGCCCGGGGACGTGCGCGACATCAGCATCGAGGACCTGATCGGGCGCCATCCCGTCGACACGAATGTCGAGTTGATCGCCGGGTACATCACAGGGCGCCGTGTGCTGGCCACCGGCGCCGGCGGATCGATCGGCTCGGAGCTGTGCCGCCAACTCGTCAAGTACGGGCCGAGCGAGCTGATGATGCTCGACCGCGACGAGACCGGCCTGCAGATGGCGCAGCTCGGAACGGCGGGCCACGGCCTGCTCGACACCAGAGATGTGGTGCTCGCCGACATCCGCGACAGCGCTGCCCTCTTCGAGATCTTCCGCGACCGCCAGCCCGAGGTGATCTTCCACGCCGCCGCGCTCAAGCATCTGCCCATGCTCGAGCAGTATCCGGACGAAGCCTGGAAGACCAACGTCATCGGCACGCTCAACGTGCTCGACGCCGCACGCGAGGCGGGAGTGAGCACCTTCATCAACATCTCGACCGACAAGGCAGCGAACCCGACCAGCGTGCTCGGGAGGGCATGAAGCCCTGCACCGACTCGATCACCGCACTCATCAGTGCGCCGATGACGACGATCTGCCAGAGTCGCAGACGCGGCAGTGCGAAGGCGAGCAGCAGACCCACGGGCACGAACAGCGAGACGTTCGCGAGCACCTCCAGCACCACGGCACTCGGGCGGTACGGGGCGATGCCCGCGTCGGCGACCCACCGGGCCATGATGCCGACCAGACCGGTGACCTTCTCGGAGACCGTCGCCGGCAGCCAGACGGTGAACCCCACGAAGAGGAGGTAGCCGACGAGCGCCACCCGTGCGATCAGCACTCCGCCGGGGACGGGGGCGAGGCGGGGGGAAGGCATGCCGTCATGGTAGCCGCGGCGGCTCCTCGATGCTCTCAGTCTCGATCGGGGTCCCGTTCAGATGCTCGATGTAGCGGAGCAGCACTCCCTCGCGCAGCGCCCACGGCGACACTTCGAGCTCCTCCAGTTCGAGCGCGGTCATCGCCACGTGCAGCGACACGGCCGCGGCCACGATCTGGAAGGTCCGGTCGGGGGTGATCCCCGGCAGTTCCTGTCTGGCCGACGCGGGAAGGCGCGCGAGCCGGGGGATCCACGAGCCGAGCGACGCCCGCGGCAGCAGCATGCGTTCGCTCCCCGACCATCCCGGCGCCGGATAGCCGACCAGGCGGGCGAGCGAGCGGATCGCCTTCGAGGAACCCACCACGTGATCGGGACGGGGGAGGGCGACGAATCGGGGCAGGACGGTCGCGATGGTCGCCTCCGCGTGCGCGCGCAGTCTCTCGACGTCCGCCTCGCCGGGCGGGTCGTTCGGGAGGTACTGCACCGTCATGCGCCCGGCTCCGAGGGGCACGGACGCGGCGGCGTCGGGCATCTCCTCCGCTCCGGCCGCGATCTCCAGAGAGCCCCCGCCGATGTCGAGCAGCAGCAGCTGTCCGGCCGACCAGCCGAACCAGCGCCGCACGGCGAGGAAGGTCAGCTCCGCCTCGGTCTCGCCGTCGAGCACCTGCAGGGGTTGCCCCAGAGCGGCCTCGATGCGGGCGATGACCGCCGCGCCGTTGCGGGCGTCACGCACCGCGCTGGTCGCGGTGGCCAGGAGGGCGTCGACGCGCTCGGCCTCGGCGACGCGGCGGGCCTGAGTGACCGCGGTCTCGAGCGCCTGCACGCCCTCCTCCGAGATCGCGCCGTCGGGTGTGAGGTAGCGCATGAGGCGCAGCACCGTCCTGTCGCTCGTCGTCGCGAGCGGACGTCCACCGGGGCGGACGTCGGCCGCCAGCATGTGAACGGTGTTTGATCCGATGTCGAGGACTCCCAGGCGCACGGAAAGAGACTACTCGCGCCCGGATACGATGTACTGCGTGACCACCGTCGACCCCACGCTGCCGCTGTCGCCCTATCGGGAGATCGGACGCGCGGAGTGGGCGCGTCTCGCCGCCGGGCTCGATCAGCCGCTCACCGAGACCGAGGTCGTCGAACTCCGCGGTATCGGGGATCGTCTGTCCCTCACCGAGGTGCGCGAGGTGTACCTGCCGCTGAGTCGTCTGCTCAGCCTGTACGCGACGGCGACGAAGCGTCTGGGCGCCGCCACCTCGTCGTTCCTGCAGGAGGACGACACGACGACGCCGTTCGTCGTCGGCGTCGCGGGCTCGGTCGCGGTCGGCAAGTCGACGATCGCCCGTCTGCTGCGCGAGCTGATGAGCCGCTGGCCCGGCACCCCGCGAGTGGAGCTGGTCACCACCGATGGCTTCCTCTATCCGAACGCCGAGCTCGAACGCCGCGGCATCATGGACCGCAAGGGCTTCCCGGAGTCGTACGACCGGCGTGCGCTGATCGAGTTCCTGACCGAGGTGAAGAGCGGGGCCACCGAAGTGCGCGCGCCCTTCTACTCCCACATGCGCTACGACATCGTCCCCGACGCGAACGTCGTGGTGCGTCGCCCCGACGTCGTGATCGTCGAGGGGCTGAACGTGCTGCAGCCGCCGCCCGCCCCGAACGACGTCGCAGTGAGCGATTTGTTCGATTTCTCGATCTTCGTCGATGCCGAGACCTCGCACATCGAGAAGTGGTACGTCGATCGCTTCCTCGCTCTGCGGCAGGCGGCGTTCAGCAACCCCTCGTCCTATTTCAACGTGTTCGCCCATCTCACCGATGAGGAGGCGATCACGACCGCCCTCGGGTATTGGAACGAGATCAACATGCCCAACCTCGTCGAGAACGTGATGCCCACGCGACACCGGGCGCGACTCGTGCTGCGCAAGGGCGCCGACCATGACGTCGAGAGCGTGCTGCTGCGCAAGCTCTGAGGAGCACGCCGACCGAAATATTGTTCGGACGACTCGCAAAAATCCCGGCTTACTCTTGTTCGCATGTGTGGAATCGTCGGATACGTGGGCCCGCGCCCCAGCCAGGACATCCTTCTTGCCGGCCTCGCCCGCCTCGAGTACCGCGGCTATGACTCCGCGGGCGTCGCCGTGATCGACGGTGACGGATCCCTCGGCATGCGGAAGAAGGCGGGCAAGCTCGCGAAGCTGCGCGACTCGCTTGCCGACGCGCCGCTCCCCGACGGGTCGACCGGTATCGGTCACACGCGCTGGGCGACGCACGGCGGACCGACCGACGTCAACGCCCACCCGCACCTGGCGGACGACGACAGGCTCGCCGTCATCCACAACGGCATCATCGAGAACTTCTCGGCCCTGCGTGAAGAGCTGATCGCCGACGGTGTGGTGTTCCGCAGCGAGACCGACACCGAGGTCGCAGCCGCCCTGCTCGGGCGTGAGTACGCCGGCAACGGCGGAGACCTGCAGCTCGCCTTCCGCAACGTCGTGAACCGCCTCGAGGGGGCGTTCACGCTTCTCGCGATGCACCAGGACCACCCGGGCCTCGTGGTCGGCGCCCGCCGCAACTCGCCGCTCGTGATCGGTCTCGGCGAGGGCGAGAACTTCCTCGGCTCCGACGTGGCCGCCTTCATCGAGCACACGCGCAAGGCCTTGGCGATCGGCCAGGACCAGATCGTCTCGATCACCCCCGACTCCATCAGCGTCATCGACTTCGCCGGCACCCCGGTCGAGCCCGAGCCCTTCGACGTCTCGTGGGACGCCGCCGCCGCCGAGAAGGGCGGATGGTCGAGCTTCATGGCCAAGGAGGTCTCCGAGCAGCCCGAGGCCGTGGCGAACACGATCCGCGGCCGCATCCAGGACGGCCAGGTCGTCATCCCCGAGCTCGACGGCCTCGACGACCTCTTCACCGGGATCAACCGCGTCATCATCACCGCGTGCGGCACGGCTTCGTATGCGGCCCTCGTCGGCAAGTATGCGATCGAGCAGTGGGCGCGCGTCGCGGTCGACGTCGAGCTCGCGCACGAGTTCCGCTACCGCGATCCGGTGATCGGCGCCGACACCCTCGTCGTGTCGATCAGTCAGTCGGGCGAGACCATGGACACCCTGATGGCCGTGAAGTACGCCCGGGAGCGAGGCGCCCGCACGCTCTCGATCTGCAACACCCAGGGTGCGACCATCCCGCGCGAGTCGGACGCCGTCGTCTACACCCACGCCGGCCCCGAGGTCGCGGTCGCCTCGACCAAGGCGTTCTCGGCGCAGATCACCGCCCTGCTGCTGCTCGGCCTGCACATGGGGCGCGTGCGCGGCACCGTGGCCGACGCCTCGACCGACGTCGCGGAACTCACCGAGCTGCCCGCGAAGATCGCCGAGGTCCTCGAGAGCGAGCAGGAGCACGTCACCCAGCTCGCCGGATGGATGGCCGACACCCGCTCGGTGCTGTTCCTCGGTCGCCACGTCGGCTTCCCGATCGCCCTCGAAGGTGCGCTCAAGCTCAAGGAGATCTCCTACATCCACGCGGAGGGCTTCGCCGCGGGCGAGCTCAAGCACGGTCCGATCGCTCTGATCGAGCCGGGGCAGCCCGTGTTCGTGCTGGTGCCGTCCCCGCGTCACTCCGCGCTCGTGCACTCGAAGGTCGTCTCGAACATCCAGGAGATCCGTGCTCGCGGTGCCCGGGTGATCGTGGTGGCCGAAGAGGGCGATGCGGCCGTGCTGCCGTTCGCCGACGAGGTCATCCACATCCCGCTCGCCGGAGCGATGTTCGAGCCGCTGCTCTCGGTCGTGCCGCTGCAGATCTTCGCGATGGCGCTCGCGACCGCGAAGGGCCTGGACGTGGACCAGCCCCGAAACCTCGCGAAGTCCGTCACCGTCGAGTAAGACCGTCTTCGAATCACGCGAATGGCTCCGTTTCCACCGGAAACGGAGCCATTCGCGCGACATCAACCGGATGCATGCTCGATAGGCTGAACGGATGATCATCGGCACCGGCATCGACCTCGTGGACATCCCGCGGTTCGAGCGCACGATGACCCGGACCCCCCGCCTCCTGGAGCGGCTCTTCGCCCCGTCGGAGCGCCCGCTGCGTCTTCCTTCCCTCGCGGCGAGGTATGCGGCCAAAGAGGCGCTGATCAAAGCACTCGGCGGCTCGGATGGGGTGCACTGGACCGAGATCGAGATCGCCTCGGAGGCGTCGGGTCGTCCGCACTTCGTCCTCTCCGGCTCGACGGCCGCGGTCGTCGAGGAGCGCGGCATCCGCACCCTGCATCTGACTCTCACCCACGACGCGGGCCTCGCTGCCGCGTTCGTCGTCGCAGAAGGAGCGCCGCTGTGACCGTCCCGTTCCGTGAGGCGACCATCGACCTCGATGCCGTCGCCGACAATGTGCGGCACTTCCGCCGCCTCACCGGCGTCGAGGTGATCGCGGTCGTCAAGGCCGGCGCCTACGGACACGGTGCTGCCGCGACCGCTGTCGCCGCGCTCTCCGCCGGAGCGACACGCCTCGGCGTCGCCGAGATCCCCGAGGCCCTCGAACTGCGCAGGCAGGGCGTGCACGCGCCGATCATGGCCTGGCTGCACGCGCCGGGCGAGCGGTTCGAGCACGCCGCGGCCCAAGACGTGGAGATCGGTGTCTCCTCCTTCGATCAGCTCGAGGCCGCCGCTGCCGCTGCCGCCGTCGACCGTCCGGTCGGGGTGCACCTCAAGTTCGAGACGGGGCTGTCGCGCAACGGCATCGCTCCGGCCGACTGGGGGCGGGTGCTGGCCGAGGCCGCGCGTCTGGAGCGGATCGGACGACTGCGTATCGTCGGCCTCTTCAGCCACCTCTCCAACACCTCCGCGGAGGACGACCGGGCTGCGCTGGCGAAGTTCGAGGAAGGTGTCGCCGCGGCCGCCTCTTTCGGTATCCGCCCCGAGATCCGGCACATCGCCGCCACCGCCGCAGCGATCGACCTGCCCGAGATGCGGCTCGATGCCGTGCGCATCGGCATCGGGCTCTTCGGCCTCTCGCCGTTCGACGACCGCAGCTCCGCCGAGCTCGGTCTGCGTCCGGCGATGACTCTGCGCGGAGCGATCGCCGCGGTCCGCCGGGTGCCCGCGGGCACGGGTGTCTCCTACGGCTACGCCCACCGCACGGATCGCGACACGACGCTGGTGCTGGTGCCCCTCGGATACGCCGACGGCGTGCCCCGGAACGCCTCGGGCAGGCTCCCCGTCTCGATCGGCGGACGGCGGTTCGTGAACGTCGGGAGGATCGCGATGGATCAGTTCGTCGTCGACGTCGGTGACACGCCGGTCTCGGTCGGGGACGAGGTGGTCCTGTTCGGCGATCCCACCCTCGGCGTGCCCTCGGCGGCGGACTGGGCCGCGGCCGCCGGAACCATCAACTACGAGATCGTCACGCGCATCGGTCCCCGGGTGCCGCGGAGGACGTCGTGAGCGTGGACCCCGCTTTCCTCGGCAGACGGGAGATCGCGACGTCCGAGGAGATGGAGCAGCTCGGCTTCCGGATCGGTGAGCAGCTGGAGGCGGGCGACCTGCTCATCCTCACCGGACCGCTGGGCGCCGGGAAGACGACGTTCACCCGTGGTCTCGCCGAAGGGCTCGGTGTGCGCGGACCCGTGCAGAGTCCGACCTTCGTGATCGCCCGCACCCACCCCTCGCTGGTCGGGCGTGCGCCGCTCGTGCACGTCGACGCGTACCGACTCGGATCGGCGGCGGAACTCGAGGACCTCGACCTCGACCTCGAGCGCTCGGTGGTGGTGATCGAGTGGGGGAGGGGGATGGCCGAGGATCTCGCGGACGCGTGGTGGGACATCGAGCTCGAGCGACCGGTCGGCGTCTCCGAACTCGACTCCGGGGAACTCGACCCCTCGGATCTCGATGCGGATGCCCCACGGATCGTGACCATCGTGCGCGAGGAGACCCCATGAGTGCGGCGACGTCCCCCCTCGTCGCCGTGATCATCGATGACGACCCGGGCGTCCGCTCGCTCCTGGACGAGGTGTTCCTGGCCGCCGGCTTCGAGACCTTCCTCGCAGGTTCCGGCCCGGACGGGATCGCGGCCGTCGAGCAGCATCGCCCGGTGATCACCACCCTCGACATCAACCTGCCGGGGATCGACGGCTTCGAGGTCGCGCGACGGATCCGGCAGGTCAGCGACACCTTCATCATCATGCTCTCGGCCCTGTCGGACGAGTCCGATGTGGTCCTCGGTCTGACCTCCGGAGCGGACGAGTACCTCGTGAAGCCGTTCCGGCCCCGTGAGCTGCGTGCGCGCATCCAGGCCCTGCTGAGGCGCCCGCACCCCGCGGCCCCGCCGCCGACCACCGAGTCACGCCCAGCGACTGCAAACGAGCCGTCCACCGACGGTGCGACGGTGCTGACGTGGCGGGGCCGGGTGCATCGCGACCTCAGCCTCGATCTGGACACACGGCTGGTGCTCGTCGGCCAGAAGCGCATAGATCTCACCCCCACGGAGTTCGACCTGCTCGCGGCGATCCTCGAGGCGAACATCCGGGTGTCCAGCAAAGCGGAGCTCGCGCGCGGACTGCGGGGAGCGCCACCGGGGTCGAACGATTACGTGAGCGAACCCGACAAGCGGGCGATCGAGACCCACATCGCGAATCTGCGGCGGAAGCTGGGTGACAGCTCGGCGAACCCGCGCTACATCGAGACCGTGCGCGGAGTCGGTTACCGCTTGACTTCCGCTGATGACACGGGAGGCTGAACCGGGGCGGGGCCGCGGCTCCCCAGCCGCGGCCCCGGCGCCTGCGAATCCCCACTCGCGTGGCCCCGGCGTCTGCGTTGTTCCCCAGTCGCAGTATCGGCCCCACTCAGAATGCTAGGGGTGCACGGCCGCCTGAAGAGCGGGCTCGACGGATCTTTGAGTAATCTTGCGGGAAACCTGAGCTTCGAGCGGAAAGGCGAGCGTCGATGATCCGCACCGTGTCGATCTGGCGCTGGCAACTGGTCTTCACCGGCAGTGTGGTCGCGATCGTCGTGATGGTCACGGCCTTCAAACCAGAGACTTTCGCCAACACCTTGGTCGTCGCGGGGGCCGTGCTCGTCCTCGTCACCAGCGTGCTCACGCTGGCCGTGCCGTGGCACCGTCTGCCGCGCTCCGCCGCCGCCGTCGTGCCACTCCTGGATGCGCTCGCGATCGGCTTCACCACCAATGCGCCGGGCCTCCGCCTGGGGTTCCTGTGGGTCTTCCCCATCGTCTGGCTGGCCACGTACTTCACCCTGCCGTGGGTGTTCGGCGGCATCGTCTTCATCAGCGCCACCCTCGTGCTCTTCGCCGAGCAGAGCGGCTCGCCGGCGGACATCCTGCTGCGACTCCTCACGCTCGTCATCACCCTGGGGTTCCTCGGCGTGACGGTGCGGATCGGTGCGCAGCGCTCTCGGGCGGCGCGGCGGCTTCTGCAACGTCGTTCCGAGCAGGTCAATCGTGCCGCGGTGCGAGCGGAGGCGAATCAGCGGCGGGTGATCCAGATCGTCGACGCTCTGAGCGTCGCCCTCGTCGTCGTCACGGCGGGAGGGCGCATCCTGCAGATGAACGACGCGTACCGTGCGCTCTACGGCCGCGACCGCTTCGGCGCGGAGCTCTCCACGGCCGCCGTCGAGTACGACACCCGACGGGGCGTCGCGCTGCCCCCCTCCCGCACCTGCCTCGCCCGCGCCGCCGGCGGAGAGAAACTCGATGCCGAGCGCGTATGGCTGTTCGATGGCGCGGGACAATGGCGGGCCCTCGAGGTGAGCACGCAGCCGATGGCCAGCGCCGGCGAGGGCGAGGCGATCACGCTGGTCGTGATCGACGACGTGACCGCGCGGCTCGAGGTCGACGAGGAACGCCGGGCCTTCAACGCCATGATCTCGCACGAGTTGCGCAACCCCCTCACCGCGATCGTCGGCCACGTGGACCTGCTCCGTGAGCGCGAAGACCTGCCGGGGCGGGTGCCTGCACAGCTCGAGATCATCGCGAACGCGGGTGAGCGCATGCACGACCTGGTCACGAGCATCCTCCGGCAGACGAGTCACACCGCCCAGGATCCTTTCGAATCCGTGGATCTGCGTGAGGTCGTCGAATCGGCGGCGGCATCGTACGCTCCCGTCATCTCGAGCAACAGGCAGACGCTGCGGGTCGAAGGCGCCGAGAGCCTGGTCATCTCGGGCGACGCCTTCCGGCTGCGGCAGGTCGTCGACAACCTGCTCAGCAACGCCGCGAAGTACACCCCCGCGGGCGGACACATCGGTATCGACCTCGACACGGTGGCGGGCGACCAGGCGGTGGTCACGATCGCCGACGACGGATTCGGCATGGCGGCAGACGACGTCGCTCGCGTGTTCGAGCCCTACTTCCGCACCGACAGCGCCGTGCGCGCCGGCATCGGCGGCACCGGCCTCGGGATGGGCATCGTGCGGGAGATCGTCGCCGCGCATGAAGGCAGTATCGACATCGCCAGTGAGGTCGGTGTCGGCACCCGCGTGACTCTGCGCTTCCCGCAGCGTCGAGTGATGGAGGCTCAGGTATGACCCCGCTCGTTCCCGTCAACCTCGACATCACGACCAGCATGGTCGCGGTCGTCACGGTGCTCACCGCGCTGGTGATCGGTCTGGGCACCCTCGCGCGCCCGAGCAGGGCGACCGTCACGTGGGGGGCGGCCTTCGGCCTGGGGATGCTCGGCGCCTACCTCTGGCTCGCGGGGCAGCAGACGACCGAGACCAGGGCTCTGCTCGCCGCCGCCTCGGCCCTGCTGCTGTGCTTCGAGCCGTTGGTGTGGATCGGTCTGCGGATGCACTTCGGCCGCCGCGCCCGCTGGTGGCCGGTGATTGCCTTCCTCGTCATCGCGCCGACGCTGCTGGTGACGACGGCGGACAACCCGTGGTATCTGCCGTCGTTCCACCTCGTCTTCCTGGGCAGCGCCGTCTTCGGCGGGCTCGTGGCCTACGAGTTGCTCCGTGATCGCCCGGCCGCGAGGGACATCGTGCTCCCGCTGGTGCTCGCCTCCTGTGGACTGGTCGTGGTCGCGGTCGTGAGCACCGTGTCCGCACTGCTGTCGGGCGGGGCGGCGGTCGGAGCGCAACTGAGCGCGCTGCGCGGCATGAACGCCGTCGGAACCGTGGTGGTGAGCACCTGCGCCGCGTTCACCCTCGTCCTGATGGTGCGGGTGGAGTCGAAGAAGAGCGATGTCGGGGATTTCGTGGAGCGTGCGCGTCGTCGGCTCCGCAAGGCCGAAGCGCAGAACGACCTCCCGTGGTCGGTGCTCGACATCCGACTCGACGACCCCGCCGATCTCCGAGAGGCATCGACGGGTTCGGCGTTCGCGGCCATCGTCGATCGGTTCCACCAGGACATCCAGGAGGCCCTGCCCGCATCGGCCGACGCCGACCGGGTGGAGGACGGTCGGGCGATCGTCGTGATCCGCGGGGGTGACGAGTCGGTCCGCCACCATCTGCGGGAGATCCTGACCCGGATCTCGGTGATCGACAGGGAGACGACGATGACCGGGATCCGGTCTTCGGCGAGCATCGGCTGGGCGACGGCTTCGGTCGTCGGATTCGACTTCGACCTGCTCGTCGCCACGGCGGAGCAGGCGGCCAGCCGAGCGCGGGCCGCGGGAGGCGACCAGTGGAAGCGGGCGGACGCCGCGGATCTGGCGCGGGTCGTGACCCCCGTCGACTAGGAGTCTCGGGACTCCCGGCCCCGGGCGAGGGCAGCGGCGATCGCGCCCTCCGCATCGGCGCCGGTCTCGGCCGCGGCCGACACGTTCTCGGCGACGACCGCCTCGATGATCTCGGTGCGCTGGATGCGGGTCTCGCGCGGGGCCTTCACACCGATGCGCACGCTGTCGCCCTTGATCTCGAGCAGCGTGATCTCGATGTCGCCGTCGATGCGCACGCTCTCACCGATCCGCCTCGTCAAAACCAGCATTCGTTCAGCCTACTGCCGCCGAGACGGCTCCGACCGCGGGCGAGGGCGCGGGGGCATCTCGGACGACGCCGACGGTCTCGATCGTGAGCGCGGCGGAGGTCGCCTCGGTGTACGAGAGCACCGGCAGCCCGTCGGTCTGTGCGGACACGAGCCGACGTACCGCCGGACGCAGCGACGGGGCACACACCAGGACCGGTTCGCCCCCCTCGCGCACCGAGGTGACCGCCTGCTTCACCGACTCCACGACGGCCTCCATCCGCTGCGGGTCGAACACGATCTGAGTGCCCTCGTCGCTCGTACGCAGGCTCTCGAGCATCGCCTGCTCGAGAAGCGGATTGATCATCACCACCCGTAGGACGCCGCCATCCGCGAACCGCGCCGCGATCGCCGGGCCGAGAGCAGCCCGTGCGGCTTCGATCAGGCCCTCCGGATCGGTGGAGACCCGCGCCCGCAGCGCGAGTGCTTCGTAGATGCGGCTGAGGTCGTTGATCGGGACCCGCTCGGCGAGGAGTCCCTGGAGCACGCGCTGCACCTCGGCGAGCGACAGCAATGCCGGGGTGAGCTCCTCGACCGCGGCGGGGGAGGCCTGTTTGAGCGCGTCCGTGAGCTGGCGCACGTCTTCCCGGCTGAGCAGCCGCGCGGCGTGGGCGTGGATCACGCTGGAGAGGTGCGTGATGATCACGCTCGCCCTGTCGACCACGGTCGCTCCGGAGAACTCGGCGCTGTGGCGCATCTCGAGGGGGATCCACTTGCCCTCGAGCCCGAACACCGGGTCGAGCGTCGCGGCGCCGGGGAGGGACTCCAGGCCCTGCCCGAGCGCGAGGACGGAGCCGGCCGGAGCGGTGCCCCTCCCGGTCTCGACCCCGGCGATGCGGATGACATAGGTGGACTGGGGCAGCTCGATGCTGTCCCGGGTGCGCACCGGCGGCGCGATGAGTCCCAGATCGAGGGCGATCCGCCGTCGCAGTGCCTTCACGCGCGCGAGGAGGTCATCGGGTCCTCCGGTGACCAGATCGACGATGTCGGGGGAGAGCAGGATCTCGAGCGGGTGCACGCGCATCTTCTCGATCAGCTCCTCCGGCTGATCCGCGGGGGCCGGCGTCGTCGTCTGCGCGGCGATGGCTTCGTCACGCTTCTGCGTCGCCTTGATGCGCTGCGCGATCAGCAGCAGAAGAGCGCCGATCGCCACGAACGGCAGCATCGGCATGTGCGGGATGAGCGACATGATGATCGCGGCGCAACCGGCGATGATGAGCGCATTGCGGGACTGACCGAGCTGTGCGGACGCGGCGCTGCCCATCTCGGCTTCCGCCGTCGAACGGGTCACGATCATGCCGGTGGACACCGCCATCAGCAGCGCCGGGATCTGCGTGACGAGTCCGTCGCCGATGGTGAGGAGGCTGTACGTGCTCACGGCCCCGTCGATCGTCATGCCGTGCTGGACGATCCCGATCGCGATGCCGCCGACCACGTTGATGATGATGATGACGAGTCCGGCGATCGCGTCGCCCTTGACGAACTTGGAGGCACCGTCCATGGCGCCGTAGAAGTCGGCCTCGGCGGCGACCTCGGCGCGACGCTCCCGGGCTTCCGCGTCGGTGATGAGTCCCGCGTTGAGGTCGGCGTCGATCGCCATCTGCTTGCCGGGCATGGCGTCGAGGGTGAACCTCGCCCCGACCTCCGCGACGCGCTCCGCGCCCTTCGTCACCACCACGAACTGGATGACGACGAGGATCAGGAAGACGACGGCTCCGATGATGAGCGAGCCGCCGACGGCGATCGCACCGAACGCCTCGATGACCTGTCCGGCGTAGGCCTCCCCGAGCACCAGACGCGTGGAGGCGACGTTGAGACCCAGCCGGAACAGCGTCGCCACGAGCAGCAGCGAGGGGAACACCGAGAAGTCGAGGGGCTTCTTCACGAACATCGACGTGAGCAGGATCACGAGCGCGAACATGATGTTCAGGATGATCAGGATGTCGAGCAGGAACGGTGGCACCGGGACGACGAGCAGCATGATGATGCCGACGACGCCGACGGGCACCATGAGCTTGAGGAAGAGCTGTCTCATACGGTCCTCCGATAGGGAAGGGAATGGATGCCGCGCGCGGCCCCGCGCCGCCGCAGGGCGTCGACGAACACGAGTACGCGGGCGACGGCGTTGTACAGGTCCTCGGGGATCTCCTGGCCCAGTTCGCATGCGGCGTGCAGGGCACGAGCGAGCGAGACCTCACGTACCATCGGGACACCGGTCCGTGTCGCTTCCTCGCGAATGCGCTCCGCGACGAGGCCGCTGCCCTTCGCGACGACCTTGGGTGCGGCGCGTCCGACCTCGTATCGGAGCGCGACGGCGATGTGCGTGGGATTGACGAGGACCACGTCGGATCCCGCGACCGCGGAGATCATGCGGTTGCGGCTGATGGCCAGCTGTCGGGAACGCCGCTGCTGACGGATCAGGGGGTCGCCCTCGGAGTTCTTGTTCTCGTCGCGCACCTCGCGCTTGGTCATGCGGGTGTGCTTGCGGTTGCGTCGCATCACGACGAACATGTCGATCGCGGCCAGTACCAGTCCGACGGCGATGGCGGTCTGCAGGAGGGCGGCCGTCCCCTCGCTCGCGGTGCCGAGCAGCCGCGAGATCGAGTGTGCGCCGCTGGCGGTCAGCACGGGCATCAGGCTCGCGATCACGAACCACAGCGCGATGCCGATGGCCGCGGTCTTCAGAAGCGCCTTGGCGCCCTCCCAGAGGGCCTGCATGCCGAAGACGCGGCGGATCCCGGTGACGACGTTGAACTGCTCGAAGCGTCCGGTCAGCGGCTTCAGGTGCACCCCGCCCTGGATCACCGCACCGATCAGCGTGACGATCGCGACCGCGGCCAGCATCACGGCGAGCGTGGGCAGCACGGAGGCGAGGCCGCGACCGAGGGCGGTGAGTGCCGCTTCCGGCGTCGGAGCATCGACCAGCGAGGTCAGCGTGAGCAGCTGCTCGGTGCCGGCCGATGTCCCGAGGGCGATGGCAGCGGGCATGGTGACGGCCGCGGCGCCGATGCCCAGCCACGCGGTGAGATCCTGGCTGCGCGACAGCCGCCCCTTCTTGCGGGCTTCGCGCAGGTGCTTGTCGGTCGCCTTCTCACTGCGCTCGCCGCTGTCCGTGCCGCTCATTCCTGCACCCCCTGCATCATCTTGAGGGCCTGCACGGCGAGGGCGTCCACGATGCCGGGCAGGACCGCATAGACCGCTCCGGCCAGCAGGAGGGTCAGCAGGATCTTCACCGGGAAGCCCATCGCGAAGGCGTTGAGGGCCGGGGCCACACGCGTGATGAGGCCGAGCCCGACGTCGGCCAAGAAGAGCACGAGGACGAGCGGCCCGGCGATCTGCACGGCGGCCAGCACCATCTGCGAGACGCCGTCGACCAGCAGCTCCGCGGGACCGGACACCTCGAACACGCCGTCGAGTGGAACGGCGTCGAAACTGCGCGCGAGTCCCGCGAGGATCAGCTGATAGCCCCCCGATGCGAACAGCAGCGTGAGCGCGGTCAGGTGGAAGAGGCGCGTGAACTGCGCGCCGTTCACGAGCGAGTGCGGGTCGAACGCCTGAGCGAGCTGGAACCCGCCGAACACGTCGATCAGGCTGCCGGCGGCCTGGAGTGCCGAGAAGCACAGCAGCACCAGGAAGCCCAGGAGCGCACCGGTGACCAGCTGCAGCACCAGGGCGCCCAGGAAGGGTCCGGTGTCGAGGTTCTCGTATCCGGGGGAGACGGCCGTGCCGACGGCGAGCGAGAGACCGATCGCGAGCATCGCCTTCACCCGCACCGGGATCGCCCCATACGAGAAGGGCGGGGCGATCATGATGAACGCGGTGATGCGGACTGCGGCGAGCATCGTCGCCTCCAGCCACGCGAAGTCGATGGGGATGAACACCGCGTCATCCGCTCAGGAGCGAGGGGATACGGGCGAACATCTCGGTGGTGAACGCGATCATCTCCGCGATCATCCAGTTCCCGGCGATCAACAGGGCGATCCCGACCGCCACGATCTTCGGCACGAACGACAGCGTCACCTCCTGCACCTGGGTGATGGACTGCAGCAGCGAGATCGCGAAACCCACCACGAGGGCGGTGACCAGGACCGGAGCGGCGAGCTTCGCGGCGATGATCAGCCCCTGGGTACCGATGTCGATCACGGCTTCGGGGCTCATCCGACACCTCCATAGCTCTCCAGGAGGGCACGGATGATGAGCCCCCATCCGTCGACCAGGATGAACAGCAGGATCTTGAACGGCAGCGAGATCATGACGGGCGGCAGCATCATCATGCCCATCGACATGAGAGCCGCGGCGACCACGAGGTCGATCACCAGGAACGGCACGAAGATGACGAAGCCGATGATGAACGCGGCGCGCAGTTCGGAGATCATGAACGCCGGGATGAGCGTGTACATCGGCACGCTCGTCGGATCCTCCGGGTTGGGCTGACCCGCCATCCGCGTCATGAGCGCGAGGTCCTCCTCGCGCGTGAACCGCAGCATCCACTCCTGCAGCGGCAGTTGGCCGACGTCGATGGCCTGGGCGAACGTGTACGTGCCGTCGATGTACGGCTGCACCGCGACGGTGTTGATCTCGGTCAGCACCGGCCACATGATGAACAGTGACAGGAACAGCGACAGTCCTGCCAGCACCTGGTTCGGCGGGATCGTGGGCAGGGACAGGGCGTTGCGTGTCATCGCGAGCACGACGAAGATCTTCGTGAATGACGACATCATCAACAGCAGCGCGGGCGCCACCGAGAGCAGGGTGATGCCGAGCAGCGTCAGGATCGAGCCCGAGGGGGAGCCGTCGACACCGTTGATGTCGATCGTGACGCCGTCGCCGGGATCGTCGGGGGTCACGGCTGCGTGTGCCGGGCTGCCGGTGGCCAGCGTCAGCACGAGCACCAGAGCGAAGGCGACGGCGAGGAGCAGTGCGACCCGTCGCAGCGCGACCCGTCGCAGCGCGCGGCCGTCGGCGGCCCCACCGGGCATGCTCATCGCGTGCGCCGGATGGCCTCGGCGGTCTGCCGCCAGGTTTCGGGGGAGAGGATGGAACCGCGCAGCGGATCGTTCCGGTGGCGCACGCGTCGCTGCGGCACCTGCGCCGCGACGGCGGAGGTCGTGTCCTCGGTGCGCGCGGTCGCGGCGAGGATGCGGTCGAACTCGGCCGCGTCGGAGGCCGCTTCGGACGTCGCGGCCGACCACACCGGTGTCGCGGGATCGTCGGGCAGGGCCGCGGGCTTGACGGGCAGACGGTCCACCACGTTGACGCCGTGTTCCGTGACGCCCAGCACGTAGCGGGCGTCTTCGGTCTGGACCACGACGATCTGCGCCTTCGGGCCCACTCCCTGGCGGCCCAGCACCGTGATGACCTCACCGTCGCGTCGCCGCGCGGCGGTGCGCGAGACCCGGCGCTGCAGGAACCAGAGCAGCCCGAGCACCGCTGCGAGGGAGAGCGCGACCCGCAGCGCGAGCAGGAGGTCGTCCAGGGTCAGGCCTCGACGTTCTCGAGGATGCGGGTGATCCGCACCGCATAGTCCTGGTCGACGACGACGACCTCACCGTGCGCGATGACCCGGCCGTTGAGCTTGACGTCGGCGGGTGCACCGGCGGAGCGGTCGAGTTCGACGATGCGTCCCGGCTCGAGGCCGAGCACGTCGCGCACGGCCATCCTGGTGCGGCCGATCTCGACCGTCAGCTCCATCTCGACGCCGGCGATGCGGTGCAACCGGCGGGAAGAGCTCGCGGTGCCGGCCGGCGCGCGCGTGACGATCACAGCGAGGCGCCCGATCGTCCGGTCGGTGTCGTCCTGCAGGTCGAAGAGCTGTGCGGCGGGGTCGGCGAACAGCGCGGAGGCGTCGCCGATCGTGGCGTCACCGAGGGCGCCGGCCCCCAGCGCGCTCGCTGCGGCTTCGAGGGCATCGCGCAGCCGATCGCTCAGAGGCGCACCGCCGAGGCCGTCGACCAGGGCATCGGGGTCGAACACCTGCACCGCCAGCTGCGCGCTGGCCTCGCCCACGAACGGGACGATCACGGCGTCGCCGGTGTCTCCCGACACCTGGGAGGCACGCGCGGAGGTCGCCGCGGCGGTCGGCAGCTTCGCCGCGAAAGCGGCGGCGACGGCGGACTCATAGGTGGTGGTGCTGGTCACGCGGGCTCCTCGGCGATGGCGGGATCGGGGATGGTGGTGGCGACGACGCAGGCCAGACGCGCCCCGGCGCTGCCCACGGCCGCGGTGGCGACGCTCTGATCGCCCACCGCGAGGATCATCGGTCGATCGGCGGAGTGCGGGAAGGAGACGATGTCTCCGACGGCGAGATCGAGCACCTCGCGGGGAAGCACGGCACGCGGGGCGAGCCGGAGCGCCACCTCGACGGGGGAGACCTCGACCTGACGGCGGACCAGGTCCGGCGCAGCCGAGCGATCCGCGTCCGAGGTGCGCACCGTGAATCCGGCGAGGACCGAGGCGGGCAGCATGACGCTCGCCGGGACGGCCCGACCGGCCAATCGCATCGAGAACCGCGCGACGATCACCGGTTCCCCCGAGGCCGCGACCTGCGCGAACTGGGAGCTGTACTGGATGCCGCTCACCGTGATCCCGGCGGGCAGCAACCCGTCCAGGGCACCGGTGAGGTGATCGAGGGCATCGACGATCAGGGAGCGGATCAGCGCCTGCTCGATCGGGGTGAAGGTGCGGTCTTCCGAGGCGCTGGACGAGCGGCCGCCGACCATCTGCACGATCCAGGTCGTGGCGGCGGAGGTCGGCAGCTGCACGATGAGGCGTTCGTCCGAATCGGGCAGCGCGCACACGATCATGGTGGTCGTGGTCGGGAGCGACTGCGCGTACTCGCCGTACGTCAGCATGCCGACATGCTCGACGGCGATGGTGGCGCGGACGTGGATCTTCGCCGAGAGCTGGGTCGACCACTGTCGGGAGAACGTCTCGAAGGCCAGTTCCAGGGTGCGGGTGTGCTCGCGCGAAAGGGTCGCCGAACGGCCGAAGTCGTACACCTCGACTTCGGCGGTCTTCGTCGCCGTCGCTGCGCGCGCTTCGGAGCGCACGCTGTCCTGGATCACCACGAACCCGACTATCGGGCGGCGACCTGCGTGCGTTAGGAGAGGAGGGGGTCAGGAGGACGGCTGCGCCGCCTGCGCTTCGGGAAGGAGGGCACGCACCTCCTCGTTCGCATCGGACAGGACGACGATGTCGACCCGTCGGTTCTGGGCCAGAGCCTCGCTGCTGTTGCCGGCGGCGATCGGCCGCGTATCACCGAACCCGACCGACTTCAGGTGGCTCGGCGGCAGCCCCGACGACTCGACCAGGTGCCGCAGCACCTGGGTGGATCGTCCGGCCGACAGTTCCCAGTTGGTGGGGTAGGGAGCGACGGAACCGCGCACGTCGGCATGACCCTCGACGGAGATCTCGTTCGGTGCGGTGACCAGCACCGAGCCGAGCGCGTCGAGGACCAGCACGGCGGTGGGGCTGAGTGCGGTGCTGTTCGTGGTGAAGAAGGTTTCCGCACTGACGAGACCGATCGTGAGCCCGCGCTCGTCGATCGTGAAGGTGACGTCGGCCTCGAGACCGTTGTCCGCGAGCACCCGCCGCAGCTTCTCCCGGAGAGCGGAGAGTTCGCTGAATTCGGTCTGTGCGGCGGCCAGGTCGACATCGGCGAAGTCGTCGCCGTCTTCGTCGACCAGTTCCGGAGGGACCACGACACCCGTGACCGCATCCACGTCGTCCGACGGCTCCTGACCGAAGCCGGTCGCGAGGGAAGCGCTGAGGGCCTCGAACTTCTCCTGGTCGACGGTCGACATCGCGAACAGCACGATGAACATGCACATGAGCACGGTGACCATGTCGAGGTACGAGGCCATCCAGCGCTCGTCCGGTCCGCTGTGCTCCTCCTGCGGCACCCGACGGCGGGCGCGCACGCTCATGGGGCGGGCTCCGTCTCCTCCGCGGCGCGAGTGCGGGTGCGCGACCGGGCGGATCGCGCCGAGGGGCGTTCGGCGACGAGTGCACGCAGGCGTTCTCCGACGAACTGCGGCGGGGCGCCGGCCTGGATCGCGAGCATCCCCTCCATGAGCACGGTCATGCGTTCCAGCTCGAGTTCGCCGAGGCGCTGGAGCCGTCCGCCGATGGGGAGCCAGATGAAGTTCGCGGACAGCAGCCCCCACAGCGTCGCGACGAACGCGGCGGCGATCATCGGGCCGAGCGTGTCCGGCTTGTCGAGCTTCTCGAGCACGTGGGTCAGCGAGACGACGGTGCCGATGATGCCGACGGTCGGCGCGAAGCCGCCGAGGGTCATGTAGAAGCGCGAGGCGGTGCGGTTGCGGGCGGCGGTCGAGGTGAGTTCGTCTTCCAGCAGGGTTCGCAGGTCTTCGGCATCCGTGCCATCGGCGATGCTCTGCAGCGCCTGGCGGAGGAACGGGTCCTTCTCCTCGTCCAGACCCTGCTCGAGGGCGAGCAGACCTTCCGCGCGCGCCTTCTCGGCGTATCCGACGACCGTGTCGATCGTGCTCGCGGCGGTGCGGCGTTCCCCGCGGAACGCCCGGGGGAGGGACTTGAGTGCGTGCAAGGCGTCGCGCAGGGTGCCGCTCGCGAGGCCGACCGCGATGGTCGCGCCGAACACCAGCACCATCGGGGCCGGCAGCAGCAGGGAGCCGACGGTCGCGCCTTCGATGTTGATCATGGCGACCAGTGCGCCGAAGGCGAGGACCAGGCCGAGGATGAGGGACGGATCCATCAGAGGTCCGCCTCGGCGTCGGCGGCGATCGCGGGATTCTTCTCGTCCGCGGCGATCAGGGTCGCCGCGGTCGCGAGCACTCCAGCGCGGAACCGGGTGATCTGAGCGATCACGTCGTCCATCGTCTCGGTGACGACGAAGGTCGCGCCGTCGACCATGATGAGCGTCGTGTCCGGCGTGGCCTGGACACGTTCGATCAGGTCGGGATTCACCGCGAACCGCGAACGGTTCAGGCGCGTGAGGACGATCATGGGCTCCATCCTGGAAAGATCCGTCCGCGTTCCGGGGAACACGGACCCGACGGCCCGTCCTGGGCTGTCGGGGGTGACTGTCGGACGGAGGGCGCCGGTCGTTAGCCGGGAGGACCCGTGACGTCTGCCGGTGTGCGTGCTCAGACGGCGCGAAGGGCGTCGGCCGCGGCCGCCATCACGTTCGCATCGAGCGCGAAGTACGCCCACTTCCCCCGCTGTTCACGAGTGACGAGGCCGGCCTCCGTCAGGAGTTTCATGTGATGGGAGACCGTTCCCTGGGAGAGGCCCACGGGTTCGGTGAGGTCGCAGATGCAGGCTTCGCCGTCGGGTCCGGCGGCGATGAGGGACAGTAGTCGGACCCGCGTGGGATCGCCCAGTGCCTTGAAGACCCGCGCGATGCGCTCCGCGTCCTCGACGCTCACCGAAGGGGTGAGCGGGGGGACGCAGCACTGGGATGCTTCGATCGTCGTCGGCAGGGTCACGAGTCCATTGTGTCACGTATTGACAATCATCGATAGATGCGCGATCGTCGTCGTATTGAAGATTTTCGATCTGAGGAGAGTGTGATGTCCGAGCTTCCCGTCGTCGTCATCGGAGCGGGCCCGCAGGGGCTCGCCGCCGCGGCGCATCTCGTCGAACGCGAGCAGGACGTGATCGTGGTCGAGCGCGGGCGCGGTCCTGCCGCCGCCGTCTCCGAATGGGGACACGTCCGCCTGTTCTCGGCGTGGCCGGAGCTCACGGATGCCGCCGCCCGTCGACTGCTCGAGTCGACCGGGTGGACCGCGCCCGTCGCGGGGTATCCCACCGGCGCGGAGTGGGTCAGCGCCTACCTCGCGCCTCTCGCAGAGGTCCTCGATGAACGGATCCGCTCCGAGACGACCGTCACCGGAGTCGCTCGGCAGGGCCGCGACAAGGTCGTGGACGGAGGGCGGCGGAGTCAGCCGTTCGTGGTGCACACCGTCGACGCCGACGGCCGGGAATCCCGCCTTCTCGCTCGTGCCGTCATCGACGCGAGCGGCACCTGGGCGCTTCCCAATCCGGCAGGCGCCGACGGCTTCCCCGCGATCGGGGAGTCCGCGTCGAGCCGACTGATCTCGTATCGCATCCCGGCGGATGTCTCGGAGCTCGCAGGCGCGCATGTGGTCGTGGTGGGATCAGGGCACTCCGCCACGCACACCGTCCTCCGGTTGAGTGAGATGGCGCGACGGAACCCGGGCACGCGGGTGACGTGGGCGCTGCGCCGGGGGAGCACCGCGAACATCTTCGGAGGGGGCGCCGGAGACGATCTGCCGGAGCGGGCCGTGCTGGGCTCTCGTGCGCGCACGGTGATCGATGACGGAGCCGTGGATCTCGTCACCGGATTCCGTGTCGCCGAGTTCCGCCAGGATGGGTCCGGTCTGACGATCCTCGCTGAGGACGGGCGTGAGATCACCGGGGTCGGACGCGTGTTCGCGCTCACCGGGTTCCGGCCCGATACGGAGATCCTCCGAGAAGTGCGGGTCGATCTCGATCCGGCGCTCGAGGCCGTCGCCGGCATCGCATCCGAGATCGACCCGAACATCCACTCCTGCGGGTCCGTGGGGGCGACCGGCGCGAGAGAGCTCACGCACCCGGAACCCGGGCTCTTCATCGTCGGGGCGAAGTCCTACGGCCGGGCGCCGACCTTCCTCGCGATGACCGGATACGAGCAGGTGCGCAGCGTCGTCGCCCATCTCGCGGGCGATCAGGAGGCGGCGGCTCGCAACGAACTGGTCCTCCCGGCCACCGGAGTGTGCGGGGGATCCGGTGATTTCGATGCTGCTGCGGGTGGGTGCTGTGCCGCTCCCTCCGTGCTGCAGATCGGCGCGTCACCACTCAGCCGATCACGTCACGTCGCTGCAGCGCCCAGGCGCTCCCCGCGATGAACGCGAGGCTCAGCGCCCACAGGGCGACTGCCCCGCTCGGGCTGAGCCCCCCGGCGAGCGGAGGCTGGTGGAAGGCCCAGGAGTAGGGCGAGATCGTGCGCAGCCATTCGACCGCCTCGACCTGGTTGGCGATGGCGTTGAAGGCGTAGCCGGCGAGCGCGATGCCCGCACCCGCTGCCACCGCCCAGGAGCGGCGACCGACCAGTGCGCCGACGAACAGCGCGGTGCTCCCCGCCAGCGCGGTGAGCCCGACGAAGACGACCGTGGCATCGACGATGTGGATCGGCGTGATGTCGAGTGCGGCGGAGTCGTTGAGCAGCGCGACGACCGCCCCGGCGAAGACGCCCAACCAGGCGAGCCTGACCAGGATCGCGGCGGCGGACTCCAGTGCATACCTCACACGCCCGACCCCGTGGGCGAGATCGAGCTCGAGTCGGCCGGACTCCTCCGCACCGGCGATGGCGCCTGCGCCCCAGGATGTGGCGGCGATGGTCAACAGCAGGAAGCCGATGAGCCCGTAGAACGTGCCCTGCGCGTATCCCGCACCGGTACCGATCTGGTCGTAGCCGAGTGCTCCGACCAGCTCGGGCGGGAGGCTGTCGATGATCTGCTGCATCTGGCCGTTGCCGCCGATGCTGGGGAAGAGCGGCAGGTACATGAACAGCACGGCGGCGACGCCGATGGTCCAGCCCAGGGTCCCGCGCCAGTCCTCGCGGAGGGAGCGCCGGAAGACGGGGAGTGCATCACGCATCGCGACCACCTTCCTCCGACTGCGAGGGTTCGCCGTAGAGCCTCAGCACGGACTCCTCCAGGTCTGGTTCCTCGATCGCCAGGTCGATGACGCGGTGATGGGCGAGCACCTTCACCAGCGGATCGATGTCGCCTTCGACGGTGGCGCTCACCCGCACGGTCTCGGCCGCGCCGCGCACCTCGAGATCCGTGACCTGCGGCAGCGCGCCGAGCTGCTCGCGGATCGTCGACTCGTCCGTCGCGAGGAGGCCGGCCCGCACTCGACGGACGGCCCCCAGTCGCAACGACGCCACGTCGCCTTCCGCGACGACCTTCCCCTGACTGAGGACGGCGACGACGTCGGCCGTCTGTTGGATCTCGCTGAGGACGTGTGAGCTCAGCAGCACGGTCTGGCCCCGATCCCTCGCGTCGGTGATGAGGTGGAGGAACTCGCGCTGCACGAGGGGATCGAGTCCGCTGGTCGGCTCGTCCAGCACCAGCAGCGGCGGCTCATGCATGAAGGCCTGGACGACACCGAGCTTCTGCTTGTTCCCCTTCGAGAGTGCGTGCACCGGGCGGCTCAGATCGAGGTCGAGTCGGTCCGCGAGCTCGCCGATCATGCCGGGCCTCACGGGTCCGGACACCTCGGCGTAGAAGTCCAGCATGCGTCGTCCGGTCGCTCGGCCGTCGAGTCGGAGTTCACCCGGGATGAACCCGATGCGCCGTCGAAGGGCAGGGCCTCCCCGGCGCGGGTCTTCTCCCAGGACCCGGATGGTCCCCTCGGTGGGGCGGATGATGTCGAGGATCATGCGCAGCGTCGTGGTCTTGCCTGCGCCGTTGGGGCCGATCAGGCCGAACACGGTGCCGGGCTCGATGCTCAGATCCAGGGAGTCGACGGCCGTGTGCCGGCCGTATCGCTTGCGGAGGCGGGTCAGTTCGATGGCAGGGGTCATTTCCCTGCTCCTTTCGGATGGGTGGAGAGGAATCGGGTTCGGTCTGCGCGTCAGCGCGGCGGATCCGGATCCTGATTCGGGTCGTTCTCTCCTTTGTCGGACCGAGGGCCGCTGCGTCTGGACAGCGCTTCCTTGGCGGCGACGAGCAGCCGATCGTCGGCGTAGAGGCCGTGCGTGTACAGCTCCAGGACGGGGATGGTCGAGCGTTCCAGCAGGGAGGTCGTCAGCGTGGTCTCGCCGAAGGCGCGGGCGAGTTGGCGTCGCAGGATGACGGGGCCGAGGCCGTAGAGGGTCATGTACACGGCGGTCGCTTCGAGGTCGGATTGTGGGCGCATCGTCCCCTCGGCGATCTGCTCGCGCAGCATCTCCCTGGTGCTGGAGAGGAACGTGTCGAAGAGCCGGTCGGACGCGCCGGAGTCGTCGACGAGCATCCGAGCGAGGTAGTCCAGACCGGCGTTGCGCTCCTCCAGCGAGTCCAGGGCCTGGCGCATCAGCCGGGAGGCGTCAGCGCCGGTCATGCCGTCGCGCTCGGCGACGAACTCGTTCACGACGTGGGCGTCGCACACTTCCCTCAGCCCCTCTTTGCTGCCGAAGTGGTGGAGGATGAGCGCCGGGCTCACGCCGGCATCCTGTGCGATCTGTCGCACGCTCGTGCTCGCGAAACCCTGCTGACCGAACCGCGATATCGCGGCGTCGCGAATGCGCGCCCGTGTCGTGAGGTCCTCGGATGCTGAACGCATAGTCAGGATGCTAAACGGTTGTTCAGTCACGCGCAAGAGGTGATTGCATGCCAGTGATGTTAGTGACTAACATGACTGGCATGGCCCGCACCTCCGCCAGCGCCGAACGCCTGCGGGCGTCCGCCCTGCGATTGTTCTCCGAGCACGGCTTCGACGACGTCACGGTCGAGCAGATCGCTCGCGACGTCGGGGTGTCACACATGACCTTCTTCCGGCACTTCCCGACGAAGGAGGACGCGATCCTCGACGATCCCTATGATCCGTTCATCGCGGAGGCGGTGGCGGCACAACCCGCCGACCTGCCCTCCGTGGAGCGGGTGCGAAGGGGCCTGCTGCGCGCGTGGGATTCCGTGCCGGCGGCAACCCCGGAGGAGACGCGCACCCGAGTGACGATCATCGCGGGTCACCCGCGGCTACGTGCCAGGGCCTGGCAGAACACGCAGCAGACGGAATCCCTCATCGTCGAGGCCCTGACCGCTCAGGGGACGCCGAGGCGCGAGGCGGTCGTCGCCGCGGGCGCCTGTCTGGGGGCGGTGATGGCGGCGCTTCTGGAGTGGGGGTCGGAAGCGTCCGATGCACCCCTCGGCCCGACGATCGTCGATGCGCTCGGCCTGCTCGCCACCGGGGCGAAGCCGTGACCGCGACGAGAGCGCTGCCGGTGATGATCGCCGCCCGGCAGGTGCACAAGCGGTACGGAGACGAGGTCGCGCTGCGCGGGGTGAGCCTCGACGTGCACGGCGGCAGCATCCACGCGCTCGTCGGCTTGAACGGGGCGGGAAAGACCACGCTCATGCGCTCGATGCTGGACATGATCCGCCTCGATGCCGGACGGGTGAGTATCCGGTGCGAGGGCGACCTGGTCCCGGTGGAGAGGCTGCCGCGACCGGAATGGCGTCATGTCGGCCACATGATCGAGACGCCCTTCACCTACGCCGAACTCACGGTCACGGAGACGATCGTCGCTGCGGCCCGACTGCACGGGGTGTCGCGTGCGGATGCTCCGACGGCCGCGCAGGCCATGATCGATCAGCTCGAACTCGGTCAGTGGGCGCATCGGAGAACGCACTCCCTGTCGCTCGGGAACAGGCAGCGCCTGGGGCTGGCCGGGGCGCTGGCACATCGACCCCGGCTGCTGATCCTCGATGAGCCGGCCAACGGTCTCGACCCCGCAGGGGTGCACGTCGTTCGCAGGATGCTGCAGCAGGCCGCGGCGAGCGGTGCCGCGATCCTGATCTCGAGCCATCACCTCGACGAGATGGCCCGCATCGCCGACACCATCAGCGTGATGCACCGCGGGTCGCTCATCGGAACCCTCCCGTCACAGGGAATAGACATCGAACGGCAGTTCTTCGACATGGTCTCCGTCCAGGACGGCGTCGACGGGGGAGGAGCAGGATGAGGGCTGCGCTCGCCGTGGAATGGATCAAGTTCCGCAGGGCGACGACGGTGCGGGTCGCGACCGTCCTCATCACGCTCCTCGTTCCCGCGATGAGTGCGGGTTTCCTCGTCGTGGTGCGTTCCGACTCGGACGGCGCGCTCGCGATCAAGGCTGCGGCACTCCTCACCGATGTGGGGTGGACGGGCATCACCGGTTTCTCGGCGCAGATCATGTCGGTGGGCGCCCTGCTCGCGGTCGGCGTCGTCGTCGCCTGGGTGTTCGGACGGGAGTTCACCGACCGCACGTTCGGGGCGTTCTTCGCCGCCCCGACATCTCTCGGCGCCCTCGCCGCCGCCAAGATGCTCATCACGATGGTGTGGGGCGTCCTCGTATCGGGTGTCGCCGCGACACTCACCCTCGCGGCCGGCGCGCTGATCGGACTCGGTATCCCCGACGCGGATGCCGCGGCCGCGGCGGGGCGGATCGCCGTCGTCGGAGCGCTCACCGTCGTGCTCACGCTGCCGCTGGCACTGGTCGCCAGCGCTGCCCGGGGCTATCTCCCCGCGATCTCCGCGCTGCTCGCCGTGGTCGTGATCACTCAGGTCGTTGTTGCCCTGGGCGCCGGGGCGTGGTTCCCGTATGCCGCTCCCGGCATGTGGTCCGGGTTGGGCGGGGCGAGTCTCGCCGAAGCGGTCACACCGCTCCAATTGCTCCTCGCGCTGCCGATCGGAGCAGCCTCGGCCGCCGCGACCTGGTGGTGGTGGCAGACGGCCGAGGCGCGGTGACGCCGCGGCGTCCGAGGCTCAGGACTCAGCGTCCGCAGCGTCGAGTCGGCGGTACCGGCGGTTGCGGATGCCGAGGAGCACCGAGGCGGCGAGGGCCGCGACCACGGATGCCGTGAGGATGGCGACCTTGGCGTGGTCGTGGTGCTCGCTGCCGGCGGCGAAGCTCAGCTCCGCGACCAGGAGGGAGACCGTGAACCCGATCCCGGCGAGAAGGCCGACACCGACGATGTCCATCCACCTCAAGGACGGGTCGAGGTTGATGCGCCGGATCCTGGTGATGATCCAGGTGGCCGCCGTGATGCCGAGGGGCTTTCCGACCACGAGGGCCACGACGATCCCGACGACGACGGGGTCCGTGAAGGCCGAGACGAAGCCCTCGCCTCCACCGATCGCGACGCCGGCGGAGAAGAACGCGAACACCGGTACCGCGAACCCTGCGGACAACGGACGGAAGCGGTGCTCGAACACCTCGGCGAGACCAGGACCCGAGTCGGGTCCTCGGTCGGCCTTCTTGTGGAGTACCGGGATGGTGAAGCCGAGCAGCACGCCCGCGATCGTCGCGTGGACGCCGGACGCGTGGACCAGTGCCCAGGCGACCAGGCCGATCGGCAGGAGGATGAGCCAGGCCGCAGTGGGGCGCAGGTGGAAGAAGTCGCGATACCGCTGGGCGATCACGCCGTAGACCGCGATCACGACGAGGGCGAGCACGAGGGGGAGGACCTCGATCGTCTCGGTGTAGAACAGCGCGATGATGCCGATCGCGATCAGGTCGTCGACCACCGCGAGGGTGAGCAGGAAGATCCGCAGCGCGCTCGGCAGGTGGGATCCGATGATGGCGAGCACGGCGACGGCGAACGCGATGTCTGTCGCCGTCGGGATCGCCCACCCGTGTGCGGCTTCCGGCGAGCCTGCCACCACGGCGAGGTAGATCACCGCGGGCACGATCACGCCGCCCACTGCAGCGACGATCGGAACCACAGCGGTGCTGAACCTGCGCAGATCGCCCGCCACGAACTCCCGCTTGAGCTCGAGACCGACGAGGAAGAAGAAGATCGCGAGCAGGCCGTCCGCAGCCCAGGCGCCGAGACTCAGACGCAGATGCCAGGGCTCGTATCCGATCTCGAAGTCGCGCAGCGCGAAGTACGACTCCGCCCAGGGCGAGTTCGCCCAGAGCAGCGCGATCGCGGCGAGCGACACGAGGAGGATGCCGCCGACGGTCTCCTTGCGCAGGATCTCGCCGATGCGGCGGGACTCGTCGCGGGAGGAGGAGGGGAAGACGGCGCGGACTTTGGCGAGTCGCGGGGAGGGCTTGACCATGCGGGAGCTTTCGGGTCGATGAGCGTGTGTTCGTCGACCAGGCTTCCCGACACTCCGCCTCCCAGCTTACCCGAACGGCGGACGCCGGCGTGCGCACCCAGGAGCCTTCCCGGGGCGCGCAGCCCCGTGTCGCCACCCGTTTCCGCGTCCGACCGCTGCTGTACTGTGAATGGTCGGTGCGCCGGGAGTCGGCTCGGCGACCCGACAAGGAGCCCGTGGTGACCACCAGTCAGCCGAACGTCCGGACCGCGCGATTGTGGGCGCCGATCCGCTGGATCGCCGACTTCCCCCGTCGTTCGCCGGCCCGTGCGTCGATCGCGGTGTTCGTGCTCGCGGCGGTGCTCTTCACCGCGCTGTTGCGCCTGCCGTTCGCCGCGGCGGACGGTGTCGCCGCGCCGTGGGAGGATGCGACGTTCACCGCGTCGTCCGCCGTGACCGTGACGGGGCTGACCTCCGTCGACACCGGGACGTCCTGGTCGCTGTTCGGGCACATCGTGATCCTGCTCGCCATCCAGACCGGCGGGCTCGGCATCGTGACCGTCGCGCTGCTGCTCACCCAGGCCGTCACGCGCAGGCTGGGGCTCGGCGGACGCGTCTTCGCCCAGCAGGTGATGGGGGCGACGCCCCTGGGCGACGTCAAGCGGCTCCTCAAGATCGTCGTGCTGACCACGTTCATCATCGAGGGTGCGCTCTGCGCGCTGTTGCTGCCGGCGTTCATCGTCGAGGACGGCTGGGTGCGAGGCCCGTGGCACGCCCTGTTCTACAGCATCTCGGCCTTCAACAACGCCGGGTTCGTCCTCGATCCCGGCGGTCTCGCGGTCTACAGCCACAACGTCTGGATCATGGGGGTGCTCATGGTCGGCGTGATCGCGGGCAGCCTGGGATTCCCGGTGTACCTCGCCGTCATCGCTCATCTCTGGGGGCGCGGACGGTGGTCGCTGCACACCAAGCTGACCGTCACGACAACCCTCGTGCTGTTCCTGGTCGGCGCGGTCAGCTGGGGGGCGAGCGAGTGGAACAACGCCGCGACCATCGGCACCCTGAATCCGCTCGATCGGATCCTCCATGCGCTGTTCGCGTCGACGATGATGCGCTCCGGGGGCTTCGCGATCGTGGATACGGAGCAGTCCACCTCGACGACCCTCCTTCTCACGGACGCGCTCATGTTCGTCGGCGGCGGTTCGATCTCGACCGCCGGGGGTATCAAGGTCACCACGCTCGCCGTGCTGTTCCTCGCCATCGTCGCCGAGGCCCGAGGCACCAGGGACATCGCGATCTTCGAAAGACGACTCCCCGAGAGCGTTCTCCGTGTCGCGATCTCCGTCACCTTCCTCGGGGCGTCCCTCGTCCTCGCGGGGACGGTGCTCCTCACCCTCACGAACAAGGCGCCGCTCGACCACATCCTGTTCGAGGTCATCTCCGCGTTCGCGACCTGCGGGCTCTCGGTCGGACTGTCCGCCGACCTCGACCCCTTCGGCAAGTTCGTCCTGTCCGCACTCATGCTCGCGGGACGAGTGGGCCCCATCGGTCTCGCCGCCGCCCTCGCCGTGCGACAGCGCACCGAGCACTTCACCTATCCCACCGACCGTCCGATCCTCGGGTAGTCGCCGACACGCCTGAGCGCGATGAGGCGTCCGATGCATCCGGCCTAGACTTCCGTGCAAGCCCGCAGATCGGGCCGGAGAGCCGGGAAGCCTGGTCGGCACCACTCTTCGACGACCGGAAGACCTGATGCACACCACGATCGCGTACAGGGGCGACATCGCAGACGCCCATCCCTCGCCGTCCGCCGCGCCCGAGGTGACCGATGCGCGCTGTCTCGTGTGGTCGATCGACCTGACCGGCGTCGAACGCCGTCGCGAGGCGGGACGCCTGCTGCGTGCGGGGGCGGCCGAGGCGCTCGCGGCCAGCGGCGCGTACGGAGACCTGAGGCACCTCGTCCTCACCTATCACGGTCCCGACGCGAGGCGCCGATCACTGCGCTTCACCGCTCGGGGTATCGCGCGGCGGCTGCACAGCGAGCTCGAACGAACGCGGGGGCGCTACGTCGACGTCGTCGTCATCGACCTGTCAGGGGTCGATCGTCGCGGGCTGCTCGCGCAGCGCGTCGACGAGCTCGCGAGCACCGGCCGAGGCATCGTCGGGTACGCCGCCATCCCCTTGGAGGACCTGCGCGGCGAGAGCATCCGCGACACCTGCACGCGCGACGTCATCTAGCGGAGCGCGGCAGGCTCTCGGCCGCCGAGAACTGCGCGAGCTGGGCGAGGAATTCGTCCGCCATCCCCACCTGGTTCGCGAGGCGTTCGCGCCGGGCTGTCGCTTCCTGGCGAAGCGCGCTGAGCCGTTCCTGGAGATCTTCGCTGTCCGGCTCGTCGGCGAGGGCGTCGACCACGTCCAGGACCGCCCGCATCTCATCCAGCGTGTAGCCGAGCGGCTTCATCCGTCGGACGATCATGAGGCGGCCGACGTCTTTCGGGGTGTAGAGCCGGAAGCCGCCGTCCGTGCGGCCGGTCGGGGTCACCAGCCCGACATCCTCGTAGTGACGGAGGGTGCGGAAGGACAACGACGTCTGGTCGGCGACCTCGCCGATGCGCATCGTCTCTTCGTGCTCCACAGATCGGCGTCCTTTCCCTGACTCGACAGCAAACCTCACGTTACGTTAGAGTCTGCGTGCGCGCATTTCTGCGCATCCCCCATTCTTCCGTGCCGAGCTCCGTGGCGCATGCGCACGGTCCGTGCGCGCCGTCCGCTCCTTCGCAAGCCCCTCCAGGAGAGCACATGACTGCTGTCGTCCCCGCCCCGGAACGCCCGTCTCGCTACCGCATCGAACCCACCGTCATGCAGGCGCTGCGGAACCCGCGTCTGCTCACCCGTGAGGTCCTCGCCGGGCTCGTCGTGGCCCTCGCGCTGATCCCCGAGGCGATCGCCTTCTCGATCATCGCCGGGGTCGACCCCCGGGTCGGCCTCTTCTCCTCGTTCGTGATGGCCGTCGCGATCTCGTTCCTCGGCGGACGCCCCGCGATGATCACGGCGGCCACGGGGGCCGTCGCCCTGGTGATCGCGCCGGTCGCGCGGGAGTACGGGATGGACTACTTCATCGCCACCGTGCTCCTCGGCGGAGTCATCCAGATCGGCCTCGCCCTGCTCGGCGTCGCCAAGCTCATGCGATTCATCCCCCGCTCCGTGATGGTGGGCTTCGTGAACGCGCTGGCGATCCTGATCTTCACCGCGCAGCTGCCCCAGCTCTGGGACGTGCCGTGGCTGGTGTATCCCCTCGTCGCCGTGGGCCTCGCCATCCTGTTCCTCATGCCGCGCATCACCAAGGTCGTGCCGGCCCCGCTGGTCACGATCGTGCTGCTCACGGGCGCCGTCGTCGTGTTCGGGTGGACCGTGCCGAACGTGGGGGATCAGGGCGAGCTTCCCCAGAGCCTGCCCGAGCTGTTCATCCCGAACGTCCCCTTCACCCTCGAAACGCTCGGGATCATCGGCCCGTTCGCTCTCGCGATGGCGGCCGTCGGCCTGCTCGAGACGCTCATGACCGCCAAGCTGGTCGACGACATCACGGACACCCACTCGCGCAAGACCCGTGAAGCCTGGGGGCTGGGCGTCGCGAACGTGCTCTCCGGAGCCTTCGGCGGGATGGGCGGATGCGCCATGATCGGCCAGACCATGATCAACGTGAAGGCGTCCGGTGCGCGCACGCGCATCTCGACGTTCCTCGCCGGTGTCTTCCTGCTCATCCTCGTGCTCGCACTCGGCGACGTGGTGGCGGTGATCCCGATGGCGGCCCTCGTCGCCGTGATGATCCTCGTCTCGATCTCGACCTTCGACTGGCACAGCATCCGCCCGTCGACGCTGCGCCGCATGCCGAAGAGCGAGACCGCGGTCATGGTGATCACCGTCGCCGCGACCGTCTGGACCCACAACCTCGCGATCGGTGTCGTCCTCGGAGTGCTCACGGCGATGATCATGTTCGCCCGGCGGGTTGCGCACTTCGTCACGGTGACCCGCACCGTCGCCCCGTCGGAGTCGGGGGACATCGCGCACTACGAGGTCGTCGGGGAGCTGTTCTTCGCCTCGAGCAACGACCTCACGACCCAGTTCGAGTACGCGGACGACCCCGAGCACGTGGTCATCGACATGACGCGCTCACACATCTGGGACGCCTCGACGGTGGCTGCGCTCGACGCGGTGGCCACGAAGTACGAGCGTCTCGGGAAGACGGCCACCATCCAGGGGCTCAACGACACCGCAGCAGCGTTCCGTCGCCGTCTGAGCGGGAACCTCGGCGCCGGGCACTGAGCAGGGGCGTCCCCTATCCGGCCTTCCGCCCCTCAGCGCCGACGAGCCCGGGGCAGGTCGATCGGACCCGTCACCGACAGCTCGTTCTCCCAGACCTCGATCCCGCGCACCCCGGGCAGTCGCGCCTGGGTGAAGACGGGATCCAGTCCCTCTCGTCGTTGCTGCGTGTAGTCCTTCAGGAGCTTGAAGGCGACGCCGGAGAGCAGAGCGATCGCGATGAGGTTCACGATCGCCATGAAGCCCATCGCGCCGTCGGCGAAGTTCCAGACGACGTCGGCCGAGACGAGCGCACCGGCGAACACCGCGGCGATCGCGAAGAGACGGTAGCCGAGCAGCACACCGCGGTTCGAGGTGATGAACTCGATGTTGGTCTGTCCGTAGTAGTAGTTGCCGAGGATCGAACTGAACGCGAGCAGAAAGATGATCACGATCAGCAGGATGTTCGACCAGCTCCCGAGGGCGCCGACGATCGCCCCCTGCGTCAAGTCGATGCCGCGCTCCGCGTTCGCGAGGTCGGGGACCGAGACGAGGATGATGAACGCGGTGATCGAGCACACGAGGAACGTGTCGAAGTAGACGCCGAGCGTCTGCACGAGGCCCTGCTTGACGGGGTGCGTCACGGCGGCGCTCGCGCCGGCGTTCGGCGCGGAGCCGAGGCCGGCCTCGTTGGAGAACATCCCGCGCTTGACGCCGGTGAGGATGATGTAGCCGAGGGCTGCTCCGACGATCTCGTTCGGCCCGAAGGCCTGGGTGAAGATCAGGGAGAAGACCTCGGGGAGCCGCTCGATGTGCATCGCCACGATCACCAGTCCGAGCAGCAGGTACAGCAGCGCCATGACCGGCACGAGCGTCTGGGTGACCGACGCGATCCGGCGCACGCCACCGAAGATGACCAGACCCATCAGCAGCGCGAGTGCCGCGCCGATGACGACGGGCAGCCAGGCGGCGGATTCGTCGCCGAAGCTCCCCGAGATGGTCGCCTTGATGGTGTTCGCCTGCAAGGAGCTGAAGGCGATGGGGAAGCAGATGATGAGGATGACGGCGAACAGCACGCCCATCCATCGGGCACCGAGTCCGCGCTGCATGTAGTACGCGGGTCCGCCCAGGAATCCGTCCTTGTCACGCGTCTTGTACAGCTGTGCCAGGGACGACTCGATGAATGCGGATGCACCACCGATGAAGGCCATCAGCCACATCCAGAAGATCGCCCCGGGACCACCGATCGCGATTGCGGTTCCCACTCCGGCGATGTTGCCGACTCCCACTCGGGAAGCCGCGGAGATGGTGAAGGCCTGGAACGCGGAGACCGATTGCGGCTCACCGGTGTCGGTGCGTGGCGTCCGATCCCTCAGGGTGCGGAACATCTCCGGGATCAACCGGAACTGCACGACGCCGGAGCGCACCGTGAAGTACAGGCCGAGGAGGACCACGATCGGCAGGACGAGCCACGTCCACAGGTTGTCGCCCCAGGTCAGCAGCCACTCATTCACAGCATCCATCCGCACAGTATGGCAGGGCGGCGACCCGCGATGTCACGGGCCGCCGCGGTTGCCCGCCGCTCAGCGCTTGAGGTTGGTGAGCTCCTGCAGCACCTCATCGCTGGTGGTGATGATGCGGGCGTTCGCCTGGAATCCGCGCTGAGCGACGATCAGGTTGGTGAATTCCTGCGACAGGTCGACGTTCGACATCTCGAGTGCACCGCTGATGATGCCGCCCAGGCCCTCGGTTCCGGCCTCTCCCAGCGTCGGCTCCCCGGAGTTGCCACTGGGGCGGAACTGCGAGGATCCGGCCTTCTCGAGTCCGCCCGGGTTGACGAAGCCGGCCAGCGCGACACGAGCGAGCACCTCGGTGTCTCCGTTGCTGAAGGTACCGACGAGGCTGCCGTCGTTCAGGAGCGCGTACGAGCTCAGCGTGCCGGCCGGCTTGCCGTTCTGCTCCTTGATCGCGACATCGCTGACGTCCGCGAAGCCGGTGACCGCCGAGAGGTCGACCGTGACGCCCCCGGAGACGATGGAGGACGCGGCCGTCTGCGCGCCGTCGGTGAATGCGAGGGCGGTGGTCGCACCGCCGGGCTCGGTGACGTCCCAGCCCGTGGCGGTGCGGGTGAAGGTGAGACGCAGCGACGTGGCCGTACCCTCGGCGTCATAGGTCTTGATGTCGCGCACCAACTGCTCGCCGACGGCGGCACCGGAGGGCAGGTTGCCGGTGACGCGGGCGGTGGTGGTGGCGGTGGCGGGGCTCAGGGCTCCGACGGGGAGCCGGATGTCGCCGATGCCCTGGCCGGGGACGATCGCGCCGTTCTGAGCCGTCCATCCCTGCACGAGCGCGCCGTCGGCAGAGACCAGCTTGCCGCTCGCGTCGAACGAGAACCCGCCGTTGCGGGTGTACAGCGTCTCGCCCCCGGAACGCACGACGAAGAAACCATCGCCCGCGATCATGAGGTTGGTCGGCACTCCGGTGGGCTGTGGGGCGCCGGAGGCGAAGTTCGTGCTGATTCCCGCGACCTGCACGCCGAGGCCGACCTGCGCGGGGTTCTGACCGCCGGAGGCCTGCTGCGGCATCATCGAGTTGCGGACGAGCTGCGAGAGCGAATCCTGGAACTGCACGGCCGAAGCCTTGAACCCGGTCGTGTTGACGTTGGCGATGTTGTTGCCCGTGACGTCGAGCATGGTCTGGTGCGAGCGCAGACCCGAGATTCCGGCGAAGAGGGAGCGGAGCATGATGATGCCTTTCTGGGATGTGCGGGGCTGGTCAGGACTGGGGGCGGGGGACGAGGGAGACGCCGGAGACGGCATCGAGCGGGATGGACGCTTCGCCGATGGTCACGAGCGGGACCGGGCCGGCGTACGACACCGACGTGACGATGCCCTTCTGCGTGACACCCTCCTCGTCGACGTACTGCGCCTCGTGGCCGATCAGCGCGGCGGCCGTCTGGCGCATGCTGAGCGCGAAGTTCTCGGTCGACGTCGCGGAGAGTGCGGTGAGCTGCTCCATCGAGGCCAGCTGGGTGGTCTGCGAGATCATCTCGTTGGTGTTCATGGGGGAACTCGGGTCCTGGTTGGTCAGCTGCGTCACCAGCAGCTTCAGGAAGACCTCGGAGTCGAGCGTCTTCTTGCGCTCCGCCGGGGGTGTGGTGCTCCCGGTGTGCACCCCGGACGCGGGGAGGGTGCCGGAAATCGGGTCGGTCATGGGATTCCTCTCGGATCAGGCGAAGACGTCGACGCCGCCGTGCGGCGAGCGGAAGGGGAGGGGCCGGGTCGGTCGGCCAAGGCGGTGGGCGGCTCCGGGGTCGCGCGAGCCTCGGCGGCTTCCCGGTCGTCGGAGGCATCGCCACGGGAGTGACCGCCGCCCGCGCTCGCCGCGTTGCCGTTCGAGGTGCCCCCGTTCAGAGCGCCTCCGTTCGGCGCGCTCTGCGGGTGCAGGGGGCCGGGTCCGTCGTCCGCGGTCGAGAGCATGAGTGTCGCGTGCGGGGCGGCAGCGGCCAGGTCCCGGCGGAGGTCGGCGAGAATCACGCGCAGAGCCTCGCGCCCGAGATCGTTCGGCGCATGCAGCTCGATGTGGATGGCGCCGCCGGAGATGTGCGCCCGCACGGTCACGGGACCGAGGTTCTCCGGGGACACCGTGAGGGTGAGGCTGTGATCGCCGTCCGCGGCTTGCGTGAGCGAGACCACCGGTGCGGCGAGCTGGGGGAGCAGGACGGGTCGAGCGATCGCTGCAGCCGCGGACGGGGTCGTGGGGGCGAGCGGGGGCGGGATCGACGGGGACCCCGTGAGTGCCGGCACGACCGCTTCACCGGCCGAGGGCGTGGAGGCGGGCGCTGGGGTGGTCGATACCGGAGGTGCGGGTGAGGGTGACACGCGCGGGGCATCCGGCATCGGCTCCTCCGCAGCAGAGAGAGAGGAAGCCGCCTTCGCGTCTGCGCCCGACACGAGCTCCGTAGCGGGCGGGGAAGCCGGCACCGGGGGCATCGCCACGGACGCAGACGCGCCTCCCTCGACCCCCGTCCGTGGGGAAGCGACAGCCGAGACGCCCGCGGTGGTGTCTGCGTCTCCCGAGGAATCGACGGCGGCTGGAGCCGGTGCGCCGAGGGGGACGGCCGCCGCCGAGACCCGCGACGACGATGCGACGGCCGGGGCGGTCGATTCGCGCACGGCCTCGACGACCTGCGTCGCGACGAGCGTCCCCGCGGCGGCGGGGTCCTGGCTGCTCTGACCGAGCGGAACGGACGTGCTCGCAATCGTAGAAGTCTCGGTGGCCGCCGCCAGGGTGCTGTCGGCCACGGCCGATGCCGCCTCCGGTCCGTCGGCGGGGGCGGGCGGAGCGGACGGGACCAGCCCGACCGTCTCGGGAACGATGAGAGCGCCGTGGAGCGGTGCGGCCGGTGGAGGATCGGAGAGCGTGTTCTCCGGAGAGGCTTCGTGCTCCGGGGCGCCCTCCGCTGCGGCGTCCACCGGCAGATCCTGCGCGCGCTCTGCGCGTGAGGCATCGTGGATCACATCGGCGAACGCGGCGGCGCCTGCCGTCGCGGTGCGGGCGGGCGCCGTGCCGCCGCTGGGCCGCGCGGCACGCGGGTCGAGGACGTCGATGATGCCGAGAGCTGTCATGACTGCCCCTCCGTCGTGGTCCGTACGCCGATCTCGTCCAGCTCGGCCTGCTCGGCGTGCAGCTCGGCGGTCCGCGTCTTCTCGGCATGCGCTTCGGCGAGGCGATCGAGTCCGCGCATCGCTCTCCGTGCCTCGGCATGCTCCGCGCGGGCCTGTGACACCGTCTGCTCCTGCAGCTCCGAGAGCGTCGTCAGATCGGCGAGCAGCGTCCGGCCCGCCACACGCGCCGCAGCGAGGGCCGCGAGGGAGCGGACGTCGACGGCCTCGTTCCCGCTGCCCGCCAGGTGCGCACGCAGCGACCGGTCGCGGGCTTCGGTGTGCTGTGCGTCGATCACCGCCCGGGAGAGCCGCTGCGCAGCCGCTCTCTCCTGGATCTCGCGCACGCGCAGCAGACCCGCCAAGGAGAAGGACCGGCTCATGCGACAGCTCCGAACGTCGAGACGAGCTCCTCGAGTCGACGCCAGGACTCGTCGATCCCGCTCGTCTCATCGAGGGACTGGGTGAGGAAGGCGGAGATCGCCCGCTCATGGGCGATCGCGGCGTCGATGCGCGCGTCCGCTCCCGCCTGGTAGGCACCGATGTCGATCAGGTCGTTCGCCCGTCGACGCGCGGCGAGCACGGCACGCAGGGTCGCCGCGTCCGACCGTTGTCCGGCGGCGGTGATCTTGCCCGCTACGCGGGAGACCGAGCCGAGCACGTCGATCGCCGGATGGTGTCCGGACAACGCGAGCGCCCGATCCAGCACGACGTGACCGTCGAGGATCGATCGCACGGTGTCCGCGATCGGTTCGTTGTGGTCGTCGCCGTCCACGAGCACCGTGTAGATGCCGGTGATCGAACCACCGCGATCGGTGCCCGCGCGTTCGAGGAGGCCCGCGAGGAGCGAGAAGGTCGACGGTGGATACCCGCGGGTGGCGGGGGGCTCGCCCGCGGAGAGACCGATCTCGCGTTGCGCCATCGCGACGCGGGTGAGGGAGTCCATCATGAGGATCGCGTGCGCGCCGTCGTCGCGAAAGGCTTCGGCGATCCTCGTCGCCGTGTAGGCGGCACGGATGCGCGCCATGGCCGGTTGGTCGGAGGTGGAGACGACGACCACCGAGCGGGCGAGGCCTTCGGGACCCAGATCGTCCTCGATGAACTCGCGCACCTCGCGACCGCGCTCACCGACCAGGGCGATCACCGTCACCTCGGCGTCGGTGCCGCGCGCGATCATCGACAGCAGCGAGGACTTGCCCACGCCGGAGCCCGCGAAGAGCCCGACGCGCTGCCCTCGGCCGACGCTGACGAGGGTGTCGAGCGCCCGTACCCCGAGCGGGAGCGGGGAGTCGATCCGATCGCGGCCCATGATCGACGGCGGAGCATGATCCAGGCTCACCTCGGTGACGCCCTGCAGCGGCCCCTTCCCGTCGATGGGACGGCCGAGCCCGTCCAGGACACGCCCGAGCAGGGGCGTTCCGGTCGGCACGCGCAGGGGTCCGCCGCGACCGCGCACCGGTGCCCCCACCGTGAGCCCGCTGACAGCGCCCAACGGCATGCACCGCAGCCCGCCCTCGCCGACCGCGACCACCTCGGCGTCCACCCCGTCGAGGGTCACCACGTCGCCGACCGCGCCGTCGAGGCCGCGCACCTGCACGCTCAGTCCGCGCACCTGCGAGACGACCCCGATGCGTTCGGGCCGCACGGCCTCGCGCACCGCCTCCCAGGCCGTCATGATCCGGCCTCGGCGAGTGCGCGACGAGCACGCTCGAGCGCGCTCCCGACCCGGGCATCGATGCGGCCGTGGTCCAGGATCGCGACGGCGTCTCCGCGGTCGAGGGTGTCATCGGCGATCAGCAGGAGACCGGCGATCGTGCCTTCCGTGCCTTCCAGCGTGCGGAGGTCGTCGGGGTGCAGGCGCACTTCGCGGATCTCGTCGGGCTCGCCGACCTCGAGGGCACGACGTGCCGCAGCGGCGGCGGAGGCACCGGCATCCGAGAGTTCGCCGAGCAGGATGAGCTCCGCGAGCTCGATCGCGCAGCGCAGCACGTGGTCCTGTGCGGCGGAGGTCAGCTCCCGCTCCCGCTCGCCGAAGGAGCGCGCCGCTGCGTGGAGTGCGGAGACGGCGTCCTCGACGCGGCGGGCGGATTCCTGCTCGCGGGCGGCGCGTTCCGCATCTGCGACGCGCTGGGCGGATGCGGCCTCCGCGAGCCCGGAGCGATATCCCTCCGCGTGACCGTCGGCGTAGCCGCGCAGCCGCGCCCGGGCATGCTCCGAGCCGTCCTCGCGTCGGTCGAGACGCGGGAACAGCACGGGAGAGAAGGCGTCAGTAGACATATTCGTCCTCGTCCGTGCGCTGCACCGTGATGTCGCCGGCGGCTTCGAGCGCGCGGATGGTGCGTACGATCTCGGCGCGGGCCTCCTCGACCTGCGACATCCGCACGGGGCCGAGTGTCCGTGCCTCCTCGTCGAGGTTCTCGCGGTTGCGCTCGGAGACGTTGCGACGGATGAGGTCCGCGATCCCTTGATTGGCACCCTTCAGAGCGAGCGCGAGGGAGCGGATGTCCATGCCGCGCAGCACGCGTTGCGTATCTCGATCGTCGAGCTTGACGATGTCGGCGAAGGTGAACATGCGTGAACGGATGTCCTCCGCGAGCGCGCTGTCCCGATCTTCGATGCTCGCCAGCAGAGCCTTCTCGACGGTCGCTCCGGAGCGGGCGATGATCTCGACCAACGGCTCGACGCCGCCGAGGGTCTCGGGCGCATCGCGGCTCGCGAAGGTCCCGGTGCGGGTCTTCAGCGCATCGGCCACGATCGCGATCGCCTCCTGGGACGCGGTCCCCATGGTGGCGATGGCGTGTGCGACGTCGGTGCGGGTCGGGTCGGGGAGAGCAGCCAGTACGGCGGCGGCGCGTTCGGTGGGCAGGTGCGCGAGCACGAGGGCCACGGTCTGCGGGAGCTCGCCGTCGAGCAGCGTCGCCAGCTGGGCGGGGTCGGCGGAGCCCAGGAAGTCGAACGACGAGTTCATCGCCGTCGAACCGACCCTGCCGAGGACGGCTGCCGCGCGTTCTGCGCCGAACGAGGCCTCGAGAAGCCCGGCGGCGATGTCCCGACCTCCGCGCGCGGGAGGGAGGTGCCCGCTCGCGATGCGGTGGAACTGGCCCAGCGCCTGCGCGGTGGTGGCGGCATCCAGGTCCTGGAGGCCGATGATCTCGGCGGCGACGGCCTCCGCCTCCGACTCCGAGAGGTGCTTCATGACCTCGATCGCCTGTGCACGATCGAGGTTCATCAGGACGACGGCCGCGGTCTGCCGATCGGTCAGCCCGCTCATACGTGCTGCCTGTCGTCGATGAGGGTGCGCAGCAGCTCGGCCGTGCGCTTCGGGTCCTGCCGGGTGAGGGAGTCGATCTCGGCGCGACGACGCTCGAGGCTGACCTGCGCGGGTTCCGGATCAGGCTCGGGCTCGGGGTCGGGGGTCGTCTCGAGGAAGGCGAGCGGGGTCGTGGCCGCCTGGTCGATCGCAGCCGTCGTGGCGCCGGCGCCGATGGCCGAGAGCGGCGCCGGGCGGTCGCCGAAGAGCTGGTCGAATTCGGTCGCCGAGTTCGCGCGGCGGCGCATGCGCACCAGAGCGGCGATGACGGCGAGCAGTAGCGGCAGGGCGATCGCGGCGGCGATGATCAGCGTGTTCAGCAGGACCGCCTGGCGCTCGGCGGCCTCCGTCTCCTTGGCGGCCTGCAGCGCGGCCTGCGCTGCTTCGGAACTGGTCTGGTTGAACGAGACGAGTTCGACCGCGATCGAGTCGCCGCGCTCGGTGTCGATCCCGGCGGCGGTCTCGACGAGGTCGCTCAGCTGTGCGGTGCTCAGGTCACCGCCTGCTCCCGCATCGACCGCGACGGAGACCGACTGGCGAAGCAGCGAGCCGGCGGGCGTGGAGGTGCTCTGCGTGCTCTTGTTGACCGCGTTGGTCTTCGAGGTCTCCGTGGACTCGGAGGTGCCGTCGCCGTCCGTGGACGGCACGGCGATGTTGTCGGGGCCGAGCACTCCCGCGTTCGAGCTCGATCCGTCCTGCCTGTCGGTCCTGGTCTGCTCGGTGAGCGGCGGAGCGCCCTCGGCCGGGGTGTAGGTCTCTTCGACGCGCTCGTTGACGGAGTGATCGATCTCGGCGACCACGGTGACTTTGGCGTTGCCGGGCCCGACCACGGTGTCGAGCATCTGCTGGACGTTCGCCGTGACCCGAGCCTCGTAGTCGCTGGCCTGCTGGTCCACGCCGCCGGTGGTCCCGACTCCCGCGGCCGAGAGCGTCTGTCCGCTCTGGTCCACCACGGCGACGTTCTCGGGCTTCATCCCGCTGACGGCCGCGGAGGTGAGATGCACGATGGCTTCGACCTGCTTCGGGGTCAGCGTCGCGTTGCCGGATGTCTCCACGAACACCGAGGCCGTGGCGTCGACGGTCTCCGAGACGAAGACGCTCTCCTCCGGGATGGCCAGCTGCACCGAGGCCGCCGTGACTCCCTCGATCGACGAGATCGTGGCCGCGAGTTCGCCCTCGATCGCACGCTTGTAGGTCACGGACTGCTGGAACTCGGAGGTCGTCACCCCCATGTCGTCGAGCAGCGAGTAGCCGCCCGAGCTCGCGCCGGGAAGGCCGGCGGACGCCGCGGCGAGCCGCTGGTCGTAGACGTCCTTCTCGGGGACGAGCACGGTCGCGCCGCCGTCCGCCAGCTCGTAGGGCACCGACGACGACCGCAGCTGCTCGACCACGGCGTTCGCATCGGAGGCGCTCATGCCGGAGAAGAGCGGGGTGTACGTGGGGCGGGTGAGCCAGCTGGAGAGCGCGACGATACCGAGGGCGAGCACGGCGACGCCGATGATCGCGATCGTGCGCTGCGCGAGCGAGAAGCCCGCGATCACGCGTCCGATCCGCTGGAACACGGTGGTGACGGCCTGGGGCATCAGGCTTGCATCCGCATGATCTCGTTGAACGCGTCGACGCCCTTGTTGCGCACGGCGGCGACCAGCTCGAGCGTCACCGAGGCGCGGGAGGAGGCGATCATCGCGGCGTGGATGTCGTCGAGGTCACCGGTGACCGCGGCGACCTTGAGGGCATCGGACTCCGACTGCAGTGAACGCAGCTCGTCGATCGCCCCGGTGACGCTGTTCGCGAAGGCGGTGTCGTCGGTGCCCTTCGTGGGGGCGACGGGTGGCGTGAGCGTGAAACCCGAGGAGATGCCCTCGATGCCGGCGAGCGGGTCCATCAGTTGCGTCCGATCTGGAGAGCTGCTTCGTAGGCGTTGCGCGCACGATCGACGATGCCGGCGCTGGCCTGGTAGCCGCGCTGAGCGAGGATGAGCTGGCTCATCTGATCACCCAGGTCGATGTCCGGGTAGCGGACGTAGCCGTCCGCGTCGGCGAGCGGGTGGTCGGGCTGATGGACGACCCGTCCCACGGCGCTGCCCTGCACGGTGCCCGCAACGTACACACCGGGCGACTGATCGCTCGGCTGGGCGAGGATGTACCGCGCCCGGAAGGCCGCACCGTCGGTCGAGGTGGCCGTGTTGATGTTCGCGATGTTGTCGCTGATGGCGTCGAGCCACTTGCGGTGCACGGTCAGTCCGGTGCTCGCGATCCCGATCGCATCGAAGGTCATGAGGTCCTCATCGCCGTGCGCATCGAAGAGAACGAGCCGTTCACGGCCTGCGTCGCGAACTGGTAGCGCAGCATCGTGTCGACGCTGGAGAGGGTCTCGGTGTCGAGGTTGACGTTGTTGCCGTTCAGCCGGGTCGGTTCGAGCGAGGTGCCGACCGTCGCGCCGACCCGACCGTCGCCGGCATCGACCGAGCGGGCGAGGGCCTCTTCGAACTGCACGCGCTTGGCGTGATAGTTCGGGGTGTTGATGTTGGCGATGTTGTCCGCGATGGCCCGCTGACGCAGCGCGAGGCCGTCGAGCGCACTCGTCAGTGCGGTGATGGTCACAGAATCGAACACGAACCGGCTCCCCGTGTGTGGCTGGTGTGGCCGATCCCTGGCCGAGTCATGCGAGCCATCCGTGCTCTCCCTGCTCTATCGGCAGGTTCGTGCGCGGCGTTAGGGAGCGGTTTCAGCCGTCCACATCGAGGTAGGCGGGCTCCTCGGGGCGCCGGGCGCCCGGGATGCGGCTCACGGCGCCGAGGTGCTGCCGGAGGCCGTCGAGGTCGGTGCGGGTTCGTTCCATCGCCGTGCGCTGCAGCTCGACGACCTGTCTGGCGCGATCCGCGAGCGCGGGGGGAAGCGGAGCGGCGGGCGGTGTCCAGGGGGCGAGGTCCGCCGCATCCGCGGTGCCGGGGGCAGCGGCGAGGATCCGTTCGGCGTCGTGCTCGAGCCGATCGAGCAGCGCGGTCCACTCGTCCATGCTCACGCCCGGCTCTCTGCCACGGTGCGGGCGGCCTCGTGCCAGGCATCGCGCAGTGGGGCGACGATGCCGTGGCAGGCGCGGGTGCGCTCGGGATCGCGGCCGATGTTGGCCCCGATGAGTGTCTGCGAGAGGAAGACGTAGACCGAACGCAGTCCGGCACTGCCGTTCCAGTCGTCGGTCAGCGAGGAGGACAGCTCCGAGACGATCGCCTGCGCGTGCTGCAGTTGCGCGTTCGCCTCGGCCCAGTCCTCGGCACGCTGAGCGGTCTCGCCACGCTCGATGTCCAGCAGCAGCCGGTCGTAGAGCATGGTCACCAGGCGCTCCGGGGGTGCCGACAGCACGGCATCCTCGCGGTAGCGCTGTTGTGCGCGCAGGGCGGCGTTCATGCTCACTTCCCCCCGTTCGAACTCGAGCCCGGGAGGGCGGCGATCTGCGACGAGAGGTACGTCGACTGCGACTGGAGCTGCGACAGCATGACTTCGAGTCGCGCGTACGTGCGCTCCAGGGAGGCCTTGCGTTGCGCGAGCCGCACGTCCCAGCGTTCCATCTGCTCGCCGAGGCCCTTGACCTCGCTCTCCTGACCCGTGATGCGGGAGGTGAGGAGCCCGTCGTACTTGTCCGAGTAGATCTTCGCGGTGTCCTGCACGCGCGCGGCGACATCGGAGAAGAGGCCGGCCACGGCATCCGGATCCTTCGCGAGTGCCTCGGCGAACTTCTCCTCGTCGAAGCTCAGGACGCCGTACATGTCGGTCGAGATGCCGATGGATGAGGGAGAGACCCCGTCGACGGGGTGCTGCACGGCGTCGGCGAGCGCATTGCGCAACCCGCGCACGGTGCTGTCGCCCGTGAAGACGCCGAGGGTGGTCTTGTCTCCCGGCTTCGCGGCGACGGTCGTCTTCGAGCCGTTGTCGATGCGGGTCAGGATGTCCTTGACGGCGGCGATGAAGTCCGCCGACGCCTTCGTCCGTGCTTCGGTGTCGACGGCGACGCCGATCGTGACGGGATCGGCGGAACGTGCGGTGACCGTCACGTCCACACCGTCGAACAGATCGGTGAACGTGTTGCTTGACGAGGTCAGCACCTGCTCTGCGCTCGTTCCCGCCCAGAGCCGCAGACGGGCGTCGGCGCCGGTGGCGATGACGGCGGCTCCCGCTTCGGTCGAGAGGTCGGATGCCGTGCCGCTCTCGACGGCGGCGATGTCACCGCGATAGGCGCGGAACTGTCCGGCCTCTCCCGAGTCCGCGGCGCGCAGCTGCAGGCGGTGCATCACGTTCCCGTCGGCGTCACGCCCGGCGGGAACGGCGGCGGCGACGATGCCCGCGCCCGCTTCGTTGATCGCCTGGGCGACGTCCTGCATCGACGCGGAGTCGGCCGTGACCTGGACGCGCTCGCCCGTGGCGTTCTCGAGCGTGATCACGGGGGGATCGACCGGCCAGCCCTGTGTGGCGGCGGAGACGATCGTGTGGTTCGTGGCGACCTGGTCGACGACGATGTCGGCGGAGAGCGGAGCAGCGCCGGCGCGCGTGGCGACGGTGACCGAGGGCGACGAGGAGGTGGTGGTGAAGCGGGCGAGTCCATCGGGGACCGCGGCTTTCTCCGCTGCGGTCGCGAGGTTCTGGATCGCGGTGTTCAGGGTCTGCAGCTGGGAGACGATGCCGTTCTTGTCGTCCATCTTCGCCTTGAGCAGCGAGCGCGGGATGGCGTGCACGTCCATCAGCGCCTTGATGACCTCCGTGGTCTTCAGGCCGGAGACGAGACCGTCGAGCGAGAGGGACATGATCGCCTTTGCGGATCGGGAGCGGACGGTGTCCGGGCGACGGGCGGAACCGCCGCCCGGACACTACGGCGTGGGTCAGCGCAGGAGCTGGAGAACGCCCTGGTTGGACTGGTTCGCCTGGGCCAGCATGGCCGTGCCCGCCTGCGACAGGATGTTCGCCGACGTGAACTTGACCATCTCGGACGCCATGTCGGTGTCGCGGATCCGGCTCTCGGCGGCGGCGAGGTTCTCCGCCGACACGTTGAGGCTGTTGATGGTCGACTCGAAGCGGTTCTGCAGCGCACCGTAACCGGCACGTGCGGTCGAGACCGCCTGGATCTCGGTGTCGATGTCGGCCAGCGCGGCACCGTAGGTGGCAGCGTCCGTCATCGTGGCCGCGTATCCCTTGATGTCGGCGCCGAGGCTGGCGAAGTCGGTCAGTGCGACCGAGATCTGGTCCTCGGCGGCGACCGCGCCCGCACCGACCTGGAACGTCAGCGTCGTGCCGCCCGAGAGCAGCTTGATGCCGTTGAAGTTGGTGCTCTCGGCGATCCGGGTGAGCTCGTCGCCCAGGGCGCCGATCTCGGTCTGGATCGCTTCGCGCGACTTCGCGTTGTTCGAGTCGTTCGCACCCTGAGCGGTCAGGTCGCGAACGCGCTGAAGGATCGAGTGGACTTCGGTCAGGGCGCCTTCTGCGGTCTGGATGACCGAGATGCCGTCCTGGGCGTTGCGTGCCGCGACGTTCAGGCCGTTGACCTGCGAACGCAGACCCTCGGAGATCGCCAGACCCGCGGCGTCGTCCGCCGCGCGGTTGATCCGCAGGCCGCTCGACAGCTTCTCGAGCGACTTCGACAGGTCGTTCTGCGTGTTGGACAGGTTGCGGTAGGCGTTGAGCGCCGACACGTTGGTGTTGATCTGCATACCCATAAGGGTTCTCCTCCGTGAATGGTGTTGTACGGGTGACCATCCGTGGTCTCCCGCCCACACCTATCGGCGGAGGTGGCGTGCCCGTTAGCCGGGCGATGAGAAGCGCGGGTCAGGCGGGGGCGGCTTCGCGGAAGATGTCCGCGATCCGCGGGCTGCTCGCATCGGCGATCCGCGAGAAGTAGGCGTCGCGGGCGCCGGCGGACACGCGCGTGGTCGTCGTCGGCGCCGAGCCCTCGGCGAAGTACCGATCCAGAGCGTCGCGGAGGAGCCGGATGGCTTCCGAGCGCTGCTGCGACACCGCCGAGTGGGTCACCCCCAGTTCCTCGGCGATCTCCTTCACGGGCCGCTCGTCGAAGTACACGGCCTGCACGATCCGGCGCATACGTTCGGGGAGCGCGGCGACGGCCTGCTCGAGAATGTCGCGGCGTTCGCCGACGAGGGCGGATTCTTCGGGCAGGGGGATCTCGGTGGCGACGTCACGGGCCGCGGGATCGTCCAGGGTGGTCACGGTCCGCGCGGCATCGCCGAGTGCTTCGACGACGACGTCCTTCGTGACGCCCATGGCTGTGGCGACCTCGGTCGGGGTCGCGGTCCGGCCGAGACCGGCGGTGAGCGTCTCGCGGACGGCGACCGTCTCTTTGATGCGCTTGCGGATGCCGCGCGACGCCCAGTCCATGGAGCGCATCTCGTCGGCGAAGGCGCCGAGGATGCGACGGCGCGCGTAGGCGCCGAAGGGGACGCCCAGGTCCGGATCGAACGCGTCGGCCGCGGTCACGAGCGCGAGCGCGCCGACGGCCGCCAGCTCGTCACGGGGGATGTGGGTGGCGCGGGAATGGGTTTCGGCGGCGAGGTATCCGACCAGGGGGAGGTTGCTCTCGATGAGGAGATTGCGCTCAGCGCGCGAAGGCATGGGGGATGATCCACCTCTCTGGATGCACTCCGGAAGATCCGAGGAGATGAGCAGATGTATATATCACAAGGAGCGAGATATGTACATGGGGAGAACTGCCCATCGCCGTTCCACATAGTAACCTTAGGGGCGCGGCAGCCGATAGTGACCTTTGGCCGCGTTATGAGGCGTGGCGATCACTGGGGAAAAGGGGATCATGGGAGCCAACGAACTATCGATACAGCTGTGGCGAGAGCGTGAACTGCTCGAGATGCTGCTCTTCAAGCTCGACGAGCAGCAGTTGCTGCTCGCCGCCGGGCGATCCCAATGGATACAGTTTGCCGCGCGTGAGATCGATCAGGTACTCGACAGGCTTCGTGGCGCGGGACTCGCACGCGCCGTCGAGGTCGCGACCGTCGCCGAGGAGTGGGGGGCTCCCGAGGGCGCGACGATTCGCGAACTGATCGCACACGCGCCGGAAGGTGCGTGGCAGGAGGTCTTCGCGGACCACATGCGGGCGCTGACCAAGCTCGCCGCCGAGGTGGAGCAGATGCGCGACGCCAACGCGGAACAGCTCAGCGGAGTGCTCCGCGCGACCCAGGAGACGATCGCCGCATTGGGGCACGACACCGGGGAGTACACGACGACGGGTGATCGCGCTCGCGACGACGCTGCGCGCATCATCGACACCGAGATGTGACCGGAAGGGGATCATGTCGACCTTCAGTGGATTGAACACCGCGGCCAGCGGCCTCGCGGCGGCCCGACGGGGCATGGACGTGGTGGGACAGAACATCGCGAACCAGAAGACCGAGGGGTACACGCGTCAGCGTGTCCAGACCTCGGCCATCGCCGCCATCGCTCAGACCGGCCGCTTCAGCGTCGGCGCACAGCCGGGGCACGGTGTGTCGATCGACGGCGTGGCCCGTCTCGGCGATGCCCTGCTCGATGCCCGCGTCCGCGATTCCCTCGCCGCGTCCGGCTTCTGGTCCACCCGTGCCGTCGCCGCCACCACGATCGAGGCCTCCCTCGCCGAACCGACCGAGAACGGGCTCGCGGCCCGACTGTCGAAGTTCTGGTCGGGATGGCAGGACCTCGCGAACACCCCCGACTCGGGGGCCGCGGCGTCCAGCATCCTGGAATCCGCGAAGGAACTCGCCTCGCAGATCGCGGGTGGGTACCGGACGGTGGCCGGACAGTGGAACGATGCCCGCGCCGCGGCCGACCGGACGATCACCCAGGTGAACGCGGCGGCGGACCAGATCGCCGTGCTCAACGGCGAGATCCGTGACGCGCTGGCCTCGGGGCGCTCGGCGAACGAGCTCATGGACCAGCGCAGTGTGCTCGCGCAGAACGTCGCCCGCATGTCGGGTGCCGCCGCCACTCTCGAGACCGACGGCACGATGACCGTGCGCATCGGCGGCAACGCCCTCGTCGCAGGCTCCGACGCGCGCCATCTCGTCCTGGACGGACCGGCCACCATCGACGCTGGCCAGCGCTTCACGGTCTCCTGGGCGTCCGCTCCCGGTCTGCCGGCATCGATCGACGGCGGTGAGCTCGGCGGTTCGCTCGCCGTCCTCGCCCCGGCCGCGGATGGAGGGATGCTCGCGCAGCTCGCTTCCACCTACGACGCGGTGGCGACGCGGCTGGCAGAAGCGCTGAACACCCAGCACCGCGCGGGGGTCACATCGTCGGGACAGCCCGGCGGCGACTTCTTCACGATCCCCCCGACCGGTTCCGCCGCACTCGGGCTGAGCGTCGCCATCACAGCACCGTCGGATCTGGCGCTCGCCGCGCCGGGTGCCGGTGCCTGGGACGCGAGCAACGCCGACCTGATCTCCCAGATTGGGCGGAGCGCGACCTCGCCCGACGCGCTCTGGTCCGACCATGTCACCCGGTTCGGTGTGGCGACGGCGGCCGATGTGCAGCGTGCGAAGGTGTCCGACGCGGCCGCGGTCGCGGCGGTCGGCGCGCAGCAGTCCGTCGCCGCCGTCGATGGCGACGAGGAGACCATCAGCCTGCTCACCTACCAGACCGCCTATCAGGCCGCGGCCCGGGTGATGACCGCGGTGGACGAAGCGCTCGACGTGCTCATCAACCGCACGGGTCTCGTCGGACGCTGATCGAAGGAGCATCATGATCTCTCGAGTCACCTCCTCGGCCATGACGCAGACGGCCATGCGGCAGCTGCAGTCCAACCTCTCCGAGCTCGCGCGTCTGCAGGAGCAGGCCACCTCGCAGCGTGCCTTCGCCGCGCCGTCCGACGATCCGGCCGCCGCGGCAGCCGCGCTCGCGCTTCACGCGGAGCAGCGACGCAACGACCAGTACGCGCGCAACATCGACGACGGACTCGCCTGGGTCACGGCGGCCGACGGGGCGATCACCGCGAGCACCTCACTGCTCGGGCGGGTCCGCGACCTCACCGCACAGGGCGCGAACGACGGCGCGCTCGACGCCGTGGCCAAGGAAGCACTGGCCGTGGAACTCGAAGGCCTCCGCGAGGAGCTCTTCGCCCAGGCGAACACCCGGCTGCTCGGACGCTCCGTGTTCGCCGGAACGTCGGACACGGCAGCCTTCGCCGCCGACTACAGCCACAGTGGCGTACCGGGCGCGGAGGTGACCCGACGGGTCTCCGACGGTGCCTCCGTGCGCGTCGACACCGATGGCGCCGCCGTCTTCGGAACCGGGGACGACTCGGTGTTCGCGTTGGTGGACCGGATCGTCGCCGATCTCCGTTCCGGTACCAACGTCGGACCGCGACTCGCGGAGATCGATGCGCGTCGCACGGCCATGCTCGGGGTCCAGGGGTCGGTGGGCACCCGTCAATCTCAGATCGAACGCGCCAAGGAGGCGGCAGTGCAGAATTCCGTGTCCCTCGAGTCTCGCCGCACGGCGGTCGAGGACGTCGATTCGATCGAAGTGCTCGTGCGCCTCCAGGCGCAGGAACTCGTGTATCGCTCCGCGCTCGCGGTGAACGCGCGGGTGCTCCAGCCGTCGCTGATGGACTTCCTCCGATGACCGCGGCGCTGACTTTCCTCGCCCCGCCTCCCGGACTCGCGCCGCATGTCGACTTCGCCCTGGCCCCGGTCGACGGCGCCGACGGACTGTTCGCGATGCGGGCCGTGCAGGACGCGGAGCTGCGGCTCTACCTCGTCGATCCGCGGACGGTGCTGAGCGAGTACGCGCCGATCCTCACCGACGAGCAGGCCGACGCACTCGCTCTCCGCGACGCCGAAGACGCACTGATCCTCGTGGTCGCCCACCCGTCGGCGGAGGGCGTGAGCGTGAACCTGCTCGCGCCGGTGATCGTGAACCGCACGACGGGGGCCGCGTCGCAGGTGATCCTCGAGGACCAGGACTACCCGTTGCGCGCACCCTTGGGCTGAGCCGTCGTTCTCGGCCGGTCCAGGCCGTTCTCCCAGCGGAACCACGGCTAATCTGGAAGGGTGATCCTCGCCGTCGACACCTCCCTGGGTACCGCTGTGGCCCTCATCGATGCCGACGGGGACCTCCGCGCCGAGGCGAGTGCAGCCGACCCGCTCGGCCATGCCGAGATCATCGGCGACCTGCTGGTCGAGGTGCTCGCACAGGCCGGAGCTGGAGCGGTGACCCACGTCGTCGCCGGCATGGGACCCGGACCGTTCACCGGACTGCGGATCGGCATCGCCGCAGCACGAGCCTTCGCGCTCGGACGCGACATCCCCGTGATCGCGGTGCCCAGCCATTTCGCGGCCGCGCTCGCCGCGACCGAGACCGAGCCGGGGCCGTTCGCCGTCGTCACCGACGCGCGCCGACGCGAGGTCGCGATCACGGTCTTCGACGGGATCGACGCCGACGGGATTCCGCACGTCGTCGCCGAGACGGTCCTGGTGCGCGCGGCGAACGCCGACGCACACCTCGACGGCATCCGACGCATCGACGTCGCGACGCTCTCCGCGCGGGACCTCGCCCGGATCGGCGCGCGCGCCCTCGCCGCCGGTCGTGTGTTGACGGACGATGAGCCCCTCTATCTGCGGAACCCGGATGTGACGCTGCCCGGTGCCCCGAAGAAGGTGGGGACGTGACCCTCCGCGACGCCGTGCCCGACGACCTCGACGCGATCATGATGATTGAGAACCGCTCCTTCCCGACCGATGCCTGGAGCCGGGAGACCATGGCGTCCGAGCTCGCCAGCCTGCACGGCCGGTACCTGGTCGATGAGCACGAGGGGAGTGTGATCGGCTACGGCGGGGTACGGGCCCTGCGTGGGAGCCTCGACGCCGATATCCAGACCATCGCGCTCCTCAGCGAGTACCGCGGCCAGGGCCGTGGCCGGGCGCTCCTGCGCGCGCTGCTCGCCGCCGCCGCGGAGCGCGGTGCCGGCGAGGTGTTCCTCGAGGTCAGGGCCGACAACCCCGCGGCCGAGGGCCTCTACCTCGCCGAAGGCTTCACCGAGATCGGCCGTCGTCCCCGCTACTATCAGCCGGATGATGTGGACGCGATCGTGATGCGCCTGGACCTGCGCCGCCACCCGGTCGCGCGGGACGAGTCCGAGGAGGCGACGGCATGAACGAGCCTCTGGTCCTCGGCATCGAGACGAGCTGCGACGAGACCGGCATCGGAATCGTCCGCGGGCGCACCCTGCTGTCGAACACGATCGCGTCGAGCATGGACGAGCACGCCCGCTACGGCGGCGTCGTGCCCGAGGTCGCGGCCAGGGCACATCTCGAGGCGCTCCAACCCGCCATCGATGCGGCGCTCGCCGAAGCGGGTGTGGGCCTCGACGAGATCGACGCGGTGGCCGTCACGAGCGGTCCTGGTCTCGCGGGCGCGCTGATGGTGGGCGTGGGCGCGGCGAAGGGCCTCGCTGTCTCGATCGACAAACCGCTGTATGCCGTCAATCACCTCGTCGGCCACATCGCCGCCGACATCCTGACCGGCGGCTCCGCACCGCTCGAGTATCCGACGATCGCCCTGCTGGTATCCGGTGGGCACACCTCGCTGCTGCACGTCCGCGATCTCACGACCGACGTCGAACTGCTCGGCGAGACCATGGACGACGCCGCAGGCGAAGCCTTCGACAAGGTCGCCCGGCTCCTCTCGCTGCCCTACCCGGGTGGTCCCGAGATCGACCGCGCGGCGGCCGATGGCGATCCGGAGGCTATCCGCTTCCCCCGTGGTCTCTCCCGGGCCTCCGATCTGGCGAAGCATCGCTATGACTTCTCGTTCTCCGGACTGAAGACGGCCGTGGCCCGCTGGGTCGAGCGGTGCGAAGCGGAGGGGGTCGAGGTGCCGGTGGCAGACGTCGCCGCGAGCTTCCGTGAGGCCGTCGTCGATGTGCTCGTGACCAAGGCGCTCGCCGCCTGCGCGGATCTCGGCGTGCCGAGACTGCTCCTCGGCGGCGGGGTGATCGCGAACCGGCGCCTGCGCGAGGTCGCCCTCCGACGTGCCGCCGAGGCCGGCGTCACCGTCCGCATTCCCCCTCTCTCGCTGTGCACCGACAACGGCGCCATGATCGCGGCCCTGGCGTCGGAGCTGATCTCCTCGGGGCGTCCGCCGTCGCGCTTGACGTTCGGCGCGGACTCGACCCTTCCGGTGACCGAGATCCAGATCGCGGAGGGGGCGCCCGTATGAGCGACACCTCGGGTGCGGCCGAGGCGAAGGCCTCACCCACCCCGCCGACGCGCATCGAGAGCCCGAGCGAGCAGGTCGAGCAGCATCCGGCTGCGGCCGCGCGGCTTCCCGGAGCCCGCCGGGAGGGGTATGCCAAGTTCCCCACCGGCCCTGTCGGCATCGAACCCGTGGTCGCGAGCGGTCCCGACATCGACGCGCGAGACGACGTGGAGTGGGAGCCGTCGACCGATGCCTCGCCCATCGACGACACTCGACTCGCGCCGTGGGCGCTGCTGGCGGCGATCGTCGCGCTCGGAGCCTCGTTCTTCGTCGGCTGGGGGATCCCCGTCGCGATCGTCGCGGTCATCGCCGCGGCCATGTCGTTGCGTCGCCCGGTCGAGAGTCGGGCGATCGCGCGGTGGGCGCTCGTGCTGGGTCTCTGCGCGACCGTCTACAGTCTGGGGTGGCTGGTCTGGGCGGGCATGCAGTTCGAGAAGCTCGGGTGACCGGATGCTCGACGCCGAGGAATCGGAGGAGCTGCGCTCCCTGCACGCACGGGCCTATGGCCGCGACTCCGCACTGACGGCCGCTGAGGCGGTGCGGCTCCGCGAACTCGAGGACCGCCGGCGGACCACGGCCGCTGCGCCGAAGAGCGAGGAGCCGACGCAGGTCGAGGAGCCGACGCAGCTCCCACACGCGGCGCACGTCGATGGGACGGACTCCGTCGGGCCGTCGCCGGGTGAGCGCCGCGATGAGCCTTCGCCGGCGGATCGGTCGGGAGGCGAGATGTCCGAGCCGATCGCGGAGGCACACGCCTCACCGGGATCGTCCCTACGGTCGTTGCTCGTCGTGACGCGATCGCACTGGCGACCGGTCGCCTTCGCCACCGTGGCCGTACTCCTGGTCGGGTTGGGTGTGGGGTGGCTCGCCTTCGGTCGGTCCCACGACGCACCCGTCGCGCTGTCCCCTGAGCAGCAGCAGTGGGAGGACGACCTCGTCGCGGGTGGGGACTACGATCCCGGCTCGGTCCGTGCGCTCGGAGTGGAGGAGGGAGCGGTCATCTGGACCGCGACGAAGGACGGTCGCGAGCGCACGTGTCTGATCCTGAGCACGGGCGATGTGACCCTGCCCAACTGCGACGAGACGGAGTCCGTGTCCGCGCAGGGCATCTACGGTTCGATCACGGTGCGCTCCGAAGAAGACCTGCAGCGGCAGATCAGCGCGCAGATGCTCTTCACCGCGTCGGGTGAGCCTGCCGTCGCGGTGAACTCGTACGACTACGATCCGACGCAGACGGGGCTCACGTATGCGAACGAGGAGGAGTCGCAGACCGCGGCGCGACTGACGCGCGAGGGCTTCGACGCCGGTTCCCTCTGGGTGGTCGGCTACGACGGCGACGTCCCGCTCTGGACCGCCGTGGAGCGTGACTCGCAGAACTCCTGTCTGATCTACGACGGATCCACCGACGATTCCCCGCAGACGTGCCTCGATCCCGAGACGATGCAGGAGCAGGGGGCGAGTCTGGTCCTCAACGTCGTCGACGCCGATTCCGGTGCCGTCACGCACTTCGAACTGGCCTCGAGCACGGGCGCCGGCTACCTCGTCATCACCCACGAAGCGGACGCCGCCGGTGCAGCCGAGGACTGACGCCGAGGAGCTTCGGGCGCTGCAGCAGCGGGCCTACGGCCGCGGGACACGGCTGACGGAGGGGGAGGCCGAGCGCCTGCGCGAGCTGGAGGAGCAACGCCGCTCTCCGATCGAGTCCCCGCCGTCGGCAGTCGACGAAGCCGGTGCAGATCCCTCGGCGGACGACGAGGATCCCGCTGCGGAAGAAGCGCCTGCGGACGCGTCGGTCGAACCTTCCGTGCCGGTCGCGCCTGCCGTCAGCGACGAACCCGTGCCTCGCCGGGGCGCGCTGCGGCAGCACGTCGTGGCTGCGATCGCGGGGGTCGCCGTCGTGCTCGCGGTCGGCATCGGAGCCGGCTGGGCACTGTTCTCGCCGCGGGTCGCGAGTATTCCCCTGACCGGAGAGCAGCAGCAGCGACGTGCCGAACTCTCGGCCTCGACGTTCGATCCCGGCTCCGTCCGTGCGGTCGCCGCGTCGGACGACGCCCTGGTCTGGTACGCGACCAGGGAGGACGGCGCCCTGAGCTGCATGGTCCTCGATGTGAGCGGTCGGGAGCAGACGGACTGTCTCCCGGTCGACGAGGTCGACAACGGGTTGACCGCGGTTCTCCCCGTGGAAGCGGACGGGACGATCGGCGAGGAGTCTTCCGGCGACGGGGCCTTCGGCGTGGAGACGGTCATCGCCACGTTGCGCCTGTCGGTCGACGGTGAGCCGATGGTGGGGATCCAGCGCTGGGGCGGACCGTCCTCGCTGGCGGCGGAGTTCCCGGAAGCGGTGCGCGATCGCGCCGAGGAGCTGGCAGCGGACGGCTTCGGCTTCGGGCTCTCATTGATCACCATGTTCCGGGGGGAGCCGGTCTGGCTCGCCGACCGCCTCTCGGCGCAGGGCACGACGGACAGGTGCCTGATCGTCGACGCGGGCGGACCCATGGCGTGCGTACCGTTCGAGACGGCGGTGGAAGGAGGGCTCGCCACGCAGGTCGTCGACGACGACACGCGCGACGGCAGGGCGACGATCACGGCGCTCGAGCTGAGGTTCACGGGGCAGCAGAACGCGTATCTGGTGGTCGCCGAGGGCGTGCCCGTCGCCATCGTCCCGCCGGGCGAGTCGTTCTTCGTCGAGGCGCCACCCGGAGACCCGATCGAGATCGCACCGCCGGGGGCGGGAACCGGCGGCTGAAAACGGATCAGCTCGCGGCGGAGACCCGGTCGGCGAGGATCGCCACGCGTCGATCGCCGATGCGGGCGAGGATCAGCGTCGCCTCCTGGTCTCCCCGCAGCGTGAGCTTCTTGCGGAAGGCCGCCGGGTCGACGTCGACCCCACGCTTCTTGATCTCGAGTCGGCCGATGCCGTGCGCCTTCAGCGCTGTGCTGATCGCCTTGGGGTTCGCCGGCATCGTCTCGCGCACGCGGAAGGACTGCACGAAGGGGCTCGTCAGCGCCGAATCGGAGGTCAGGTAGGCGATGTGCTCGTCGAGCATCCCGGCGTCGAGGCTCCTGGCCACATCGCCGATCAGACGCGCACGGATGACGGCACCGTCGGGTTCGTGCAGGAAAGCGCCGAGCTCACGCACCGGCTCATCGACGGCATCTGCGGGTGCGGTGAGCTCGTGAGACCGGTCGTCGCGGATCACCAGGGCCGCGCGGCGAACCCCCTTACGGGCGAGGGCGCCGCTCCACACCACGAGCTCGACGACACTGCCGTCGGCACTCACCCACTGCGACTCCGCGTCGGCGGGCAGCGCATCTCGGTCGTGCGCGGGGCCGAGCTTGATGCCCGTGGACACGCGGCGTGCGACGTCGAACGCCCAGTCGAGGGAGGGGGAGTAGTCGTCGGCCGACACGCGCCGCGTCTCCCCGTGACCGGAGGTGCGTCGGGCGGGATCCATCCAGATCGCCCGGTCGTCGGCGGCGGGCATCGTCTCGAAGGCGTCTTCGGCGGTGTCATGGCGCACCACTGCGCCGTCACCGAACGGCGCGAGGTTGTAGGCGGCGATCGCGGCGGTGACCTCATCGGCGTCGACCGCCAGCACGTCGAGCCCGGCGCCGGTGAAAGCCAGCGCGTCGCCGCCGATCCCGCAGCCGAGGTCGGCGACAGCCGTGAATCCCGCGCTGCGGATCCGCTGCGCGTGGCGAGCGGCGACTCCGAGCCTGGTGGCCTGCTCCAGGCCCGCCCGGGTGAACAGCATGCGTCCGGCGAACGGTCCGAACTTGGCGGCAGCCTTGGATCGCAGGTGAGCCTGTCCGACGACCGCGGAGACCAGGTCGGGGGAGTGGCCGGCGGCGCGCAGCCTCGAGACCGCGCGAGCGACGTCGGAACTCGATCCGACCGTCCCGACAGCGTCGAGGAGTTCGAGACCGGCGGGGGTCAGCAGGGCGCGCAGCTCGGACATCTCCACGCCCTCAGCCTAATTCCCCGCCACGCGCGGAGCCGTCTCGAGCGGGTGTGCTGGCACTCGCATTGCGTGAGTGCCAGCACACCGCCTACACTGGCATTAGCACTCTCGGGTTGAGAGTGCGAACAAGTCTTTCGTGTCAGCGTCAAGAAAGAAGAGGTAGACCGTGTCGGTTTCCATCAAGCCGCTCGAGGACCGGATCGTCATCAAGCAGGTCGAGGCCGAGCAGACCACCGCGAGTGGCCTGGTCATCCCCGACACCGCCAAGGAGAAGCCCCAGGAGGGCGAGGTCGTGGCGGTCGGCCCCGGCCGTATCGATGACAACGGCAAGCGTGTTCCGATCGACGTCGCCGTCGGCGACCGCGTGCTCTACAGCAAGTACGGCGGCACCGAGGTGAAGTTCGGCGCAGACGAGTTCCTCGTCCTGTCCGCTCGCGACGTCCTGGCGGTCGTCGTCCGCTGATCTGCGGAACCTGATCCGGCCCCTCCGCGGGGCAGGGTCGAGGTGCTCGAAGGGGCCCGGATGCATCGGCATCCGGGCCCCTTCTGCATTCCCGGCGCTAGTGTTGTGCGGTGACCCCTGAGACGACCCGCGCCACCCGGACCGCGGGGGTCGCGTACGCCGGAGCCGCCTACCTGCTCTGGGGCGTGCTTCCGCTCTACTTCCTCCTGCTCGCACCGACCGGGCCGTGGGAGGTCGTCGCCTGGCGGGTGCTGCTGTCGTTCGTGTTCTGCCTCCTGCTGCTCACCGTCACCCGCGGGTGGGCAGCGTTCCGAGCGATCCTCCGGCAGCCCCGGCTGCTCGGCTGGACGGCGCTCGCCGGGCTCCTGATCTACGTCAACTGGCAGGTGTTCCTCATCGGAACCCTCAGCGACAACGTGATCGAGACGAGCCTGGGCTACTTCATCAATCCGATCACCACGGTGCTGCTCGGGGTCTTCGTCTTGAAGGAACGCATCCGTCGGCTGCAGTGGGCGGCGATCGCCATCGCCGCGATCGCCGTCGTCGTGATCATCGTGGCCTACCGTGCCTTCCCGTGGATCGCGCTCTCGCTGACCGCATCCTTCGGTATCTACGGACTCATCAAGAAGAAGATCGGTCCGGCGGTCGATGCCGTCAGCGGGCTCACCCTCGAGTCGTTCTGGCTGATCCCGATCGCCGTCGCGCAGCTGATCGTGGTGTCGATGACGCCGGCGGGCATCACGATGGGCGCGAACGGAGGGGTGCACGCTCTGCTGCTGGCGTTCGCGGGAGTCGCGACGGCGGTACCGCTGCTGTTGTTCGCCGCGGGAACCCGGCGGATCAACCTCACGGTGATCGGCATGATCCAGTTCATCACCCCGGTGATGCAGTTCCTCATCGGCGCCGTCGTCCTGAAGGAGCCGATGCCGCCGGAGCGCTGGGCGGGATTCATCCTCGTCTGGATCGCCATCGCCGTGTTCCTCGTCGATCTGCTGCTCGCCGGGCGCCGCGGCCGTCGGATCGCTGCGACCGAACTCGTCTGAACCCGGGTCTCTTCTCCGCCCGAACCCGGTCTCGGATCGTTAACGCACCGAGATACTTGCGATCCCTGCACGCGGGTATCACGGCCTAGTGTTAGAGCACCCGCCTGTGGTCACAATCCACGTTCAGTTACGCAAGGGAGCATCATGAACGCACTGAAGGGCTCGCGCACCGCGAAGGTCTTCGCCGGGATCGCTTTGATCAGCGCATCCGCCATCGTCGTCGCCGGCTGCAGCAGCACGCCGAACGCCGAGCCGAGCGAGGGTGGTGAGAAGCCGGCCGTCGATCTGACGCTCAAGCTCGGCTCGCTCCTGCCCGCGACCGGTTCGCTCGCGTTCCTCGGCGCTCCGATGGAGGCCGGTGTCCAGCTGGCCGTCAACCAGATCAACGAGGCCGACGCCGGCGTGACCATCGACCTCACCACCGCCGACGAGGGCGACCTCGACAACAAGGCGTATGAGACCTCGATCACCAACCTGCAGAACGCCGGCATCACGGCCATGGTCGGTGCCGCATCGTCGAGCGTCACCAAGCTCATCCTCGACGGCAACGCCGGTGCGGGCATCCTCACCGTCTCGCCGTCGAACACGTCCCCGGACTTCACGGGCATCAACCCGCTGTACTTCCGCACGGCGCCGAGCGACAACCTCCAGGGCGAGGTCCTCGGCAACGAGATCGCCGAGGACGGTCACAAGACGCTCGGCATCATCTACCAGAACGACCCGTACGGCACCGGTCTCTTCGAAGCCATCAAGGCGACGTTCGAGAGCACCGGCGGCGAGGTCGTCGCGGATGCGTCCTACAACCAGGGCGACGGCCAGTTCAACGCGCAGGTCTCGGAGATCGCTGCCGCGAACCCCGACGCCGTGGCCGTCGTGTCGTACGACCAGTTCGCGACTATCGCGCCGCTCCTCGGCAACGCCGGGGTCGACACCGGGTCGCTGTACCTCGTCGACGGCAACCTCAAGGACTGGGGCACCGACATCCCCGTCAGCCTCGAGGGCTCGAAGGGCACCCGCGCCGGCGCCGAGCTGCCGCAGGACTTCCTCGACCAGCTGAACGAGGTCTGGACGGCTGACGGCAACGACCCGATCGACGCAGTGACGTACTCCGCCGAGGCGTACGACGCCGTGGTCCTGATGGCGCTGTCGGCTCTGGCCGCCGGCTCGGTCGAGGGTGCGGACATGGCGGAGCAGATGCGCACCGTCTCCGGTGGCGACGGCGATGGCGAGAAGTGCTCCACGTTCGCGGAGTGCGCCGACATCATCAACGGCGGCGGCACGGCGGACTACGACGGCCTCTCGGGCGAGATCACGTTCGACGAGAACAACGACCCGAAGGGCGCCGCGATCGGCGTCTACGAGTTCGACGCCGACAACGTCACCTCGCGCATCAAGTAATCGCGCACAGGAAGGCCCCGGATGCACACCATCCGGGGCCTTCTTCTGCGTGGTCACCCTGCTCCGGTCGCAAAAAGGCTCGGTATCCACGCGGATACCGAGCCTTTTCGCGACCGGAACGTCAGGCGGCGTCGGTCCCGAGCGTCCCCAGGTAGAGGCCGATGACCTTCGGATCGTTCAACAGCTCGCGACCGGAACCCTCGTAGGCATCCTTGCCCTGATCGAGCACGTAACCGCGGTCGCAGATCTGCAGGCAGCGCCGGGCGTTCTGCTCCACCATGATCGTCGTCACGCCGGCCTTGTTGATGTCGGAGACCCGGATGAAGGCATCGTCCTGCCGCACGGGGGAGAGGCCGGCCGACGGCTCGTCGAGCAGCAGCACGGAGGGGTCCATCATGAGCGCTCGGGACATCGCGACCATCTGCCGCTCACCGCCCGAGAGCGATCCGGCGCGCTGCTTGAGGCGCTTGCCGAGCTCGGCGAAGATGCTGCTCACGAACTCGAGGCGCTCGGCGAAGATCTTCGGATTCTGGTAGAGCCCCATCTCCAGGTTCTCCTGGATCGTGAGCGAGGGGAACACGTTGTTCGTCTGCGGCACGAAGGCCACACCGCGGCGGACGAGCTTGTCGGCCTTGAGGCCCACGATGCTCTCGCCCTTCACCGTGACGTCGCCCGAGCGGATCTCGACCATGCCGAAGATCGCCTTGAGCAGGGTCGACTTGCCGGCGCCGTTCGGTCCGATGATGCCGATCAACTCGCCCTTGTGGGCCACGAGGTTGGCTCCGTTGAGGATGTTCACTCCCGGCAGGTAGCCGGCGTGCACATCGGTCAGCTCGACGATGACGTCGTCGTTCTTGATCTCGTTGCGTTCGACGGGGGCGTCGGTCATGACTTCTTCTCCTCGATGTCCTCGGCCTCTTCTTCGGCCTCGACCTCGGTCTCGATCTTCTCCCGGATGCGGATCGCGTCCTCCTCCGAGATCACGGGGAGGCGACCGGTGACGGCACCGAGATCGAGATCCTGGTGCGCCCCGAGGTAGGCGTCCACGACGGCGGGGTCCTCCATGACCTGGTCGGGCGGCCCCTCGGCCACGACCCGCCCCTCGGCCATCACGACCACCCAGTCGGCGATGTGCCGGACCATGTGCATGTCGTGCTCGACGAACAGCACGGTCATCCCCTGCTCCTTGAGGTCGAGGATGTGCTCGAGCAAGGACTGTGTGAGGGCGGGATTGACGCCGGCCATCGGCTCATCGAGCATGACCAGGGTCGGATCGCTCATGAGGGCGCGGGCCATCTCGAGGAGCTTGCGCTGACCGCCCGAGAGCGATGCCGCGAAGTCCTGCTCCTTGGCGTCGAGCTTGAAGCGGGTGAGGAGCTCGTGCGCGCGCGCCTCGATCTCCTGGTCCTGCGTGCGCCAGAGGAAGGGGAACAAGCCCGCCCAGAACCCTTCGCCGCGCTGGTCCTTCGCGCCGAGTTTCATGTTCTCGAGCACGGTGAGCAGCGACAGCGACTTGGTCAGCTGGAACGTGCGCACCTGTCCCATCCTCGCCACCTTGAAGGAGGGGATGCCCGAGAGGTTCTTGCCGTCGAACGACCAGGTGCCGGCGTTCGGTTTGTCGAAGCCGCACAGCAGGTTGAACAGGGTCGTCTTCCCGGCACCGTTCGGACCGATCAGAGCGGTGATCGCCCCGCGAGGGATCTCCAGGTGATCGACGTCGACCGCGGTGAGGCCGCCGAAGCGGCGCTCCACGGCATCGGCGATGAGGATCGGGTCGACCTTCTTGACCCCGGGGGCTGCGGGACCGGCGGCGAGACCGCCGGTCTTGGCGCGGGATGTGGTCTTCGCGGGCGTGACCGCCGCGTCGTCGTTACTTGACAAAGGTCATCTCCCTCTTGTTTCCGAGGATGCCCTGGGGGCGGAAAATGACGATCAGCATCAGCACGACACCGATCACGATGTACCGCACGACGTCGGCTTGCGCGCTGGACATCGGGAGGTAGCCGGCGTTCGCCATCGCGGGGAGGAGCGCGCCGAGGAAGGCGAACACCACCCAGAACAGCACGGCGCCGAGTGTGGGTCCGAGCACGGTCGCCGCACCTCCGAGGAGGAGGATCGTCCACAGGAAGAACGTCAGCGACGTGGAGTAGCTGCCGGGGATCACCGCGGACGGCAGGATGAACACGACGCCTCCGAGGGCGCCGATCACACCACCGACCACGAGGGCCTGCATCTTGTAGGCGAAGACGTTCTTGCCGAGCGAGCGCACCGCGTCCTCATCCTCGCGGATGCCCTTGAGCACACGACCCCACGGGCTGCGCATGAGAGCCCACACCACGAGCACCGCCACTGCGAGGCTGATCACACCGACGACTCGGACCCAGAGGTCCGTCGCGTTGTAGGTCCACGGTCCGAAGCCGTAGGTGCCGGGAGGGAACGGGTTCGCATCGCGGAAGCTCTGGTGATAGCCCGAGAGTCCGCCCGCCGAGTTGGTCCAGTCCTTGAACAGCTCGGTCACGAACAACAGGCGCACCACCTCGGCGGTCGCGATGGTCGCGATGGCCAGATAGTCGGCGCGCAGACGGAGGGTGGGGATACCGAGCACGAGAGCGAACACCGCCCCGCCGAGCAGGCCGACCAGAAGCGCCGCCCACCAGGGGAAGCCGAACGTCAGGATCGAGATCGCATAGCCGTAGGCGCCGATGGCCATGAAGGCCGCCATGCCGAAGTTGAGCAGTCCGGTGTATCCGAAGTGCACGGCGAGGCCCGTTGCCGCGAGCGCGTAGGCGATCGTCGTCGGGCTGAAGAGATAGGAGGCGGTGTTGCCGAAAATACTGCCGAAGTCCATGCGTCAGCCCAACCTTTCTTTGCGCCCGAGGATGCCCTGCGGACGCACCAGCAGGATCACGATCAGTGCGACCAGTGCTGTCGCGTACTTGAGGTCTGTCGGTACGCCGAACAAGGTCGACACCTCGACTGCGAGGCCGACGATGATCGAGCCGATCAGGGCGCCGATCGCGGAGCCGAGACCGCCGAGCGTGATCGCACAGAACATCAGCAGCAGCATCTGCATACCCATGTCCCACTTGACCCCGGGGCGGAAGTACGCCCACAGGATGCCGGAGATCGCCGCGAGCGTGCCGGCCAGGATCCACACCGTGCGGATCACCTTGTCGACGTCGATGCCCGATGCGGCGGCCAGCTGCGGGTTGTCCGAGATCGCTCGGGTCGCCTTTCCGGTGCGGGTCCTGGTGAGGAAGAAGGCCACGCCGAGGATCACGATGATGCTCGTCGCCATCGCGATCATGTCGATGTAGGAGAGCGAGATGGGCCCGAGCTTGATCGGCTCGGGACTCGCGCCTGGCAGCTGGTAGGTGCTCCCGCCGATCATGTACTGCATGCCGTAGCGCAGGGCGAGGGAGAGGCCGATGCTCACGATCATCAGTTGGACGACACCCAGGCCGCGGCGGCGCAGAGGCTTCCAGATCCCCGCATCCAGTGCCCAGCCGAGTGCCGCACCGCCCACGACCGCGGCGAGGATGCCGAGCCAGGGCGGAAGGTTCCAGAACGTGGTGAAGAGCAGCATGACCACCGCGCCCCACGTGACCATCTCACCGTGGGCGAAGTTCGACAGGCGGGTGGTCCCGTAGATCAGCGCGGCGCCCATGGAGGCGAGGCCGAGCAGGAGACCGAAGTTCAGCCCGCCCACCATGCGCGAGAGGAGCTGATCGAGGAAGGAGACCGTCACCCGTTCGCCGGCACCGAGGAAGAAGTTGACGATCTTGGTCCCGGTGAGGCCGAATTCGAGCTCGAACGAGGCCGTCGTCCCCGACACCGGTTGGATGCCTTCGGGGAGCTGGGTCGCGTCGACGATCACTCCGTCCGGAAGCGTGGATTCGTCGACCGTGAGGGTGTACGTCTCCTTCTCGGGCACGTACAGGCGCCACTTGCCCTCGGCGTCGGTCTCGGTCTCGGCCTCGAAGCCGTTGCCCTCGATGGACATGACGACGCCTTCGACGGGCTCGTCCGCGTTGGTGACGACGCCGGCGAAGTAGAAGTCGGTGATCTCCTGTCCGTCGTCCGTCGTCTCGGCCGAGGCCGATGAAGGGGGCAGGAGCAAGACGGCGCTGAGCGCCATGAGGATACCGAGGAAGGCGACCAGCCAGGGGCGCTTTCGATGCACGGCGATTGTTGTGGGTCCCACGCAACCTCCACTTTGAGTGCTGTGTCTCCGCGGTGTCGGGTTCGACCGCGGGGATGGACGACGCACTTGAGCGTAATGCGCGATCGGCGAATCACCTACCGTCAGGGCCAACGGTCCGGTAACGACGGGGATCTGGGAATGTTCTCGGGCGTGTCTCGCTTAGAATCTTCATACGGGCCGCTGCCCCGCGAACGGCCGACGTCGACCACCCCCTCGCACTCGGACATGCGCGACACGCGCAGAAGGAGACTCCATGGAACAGCACGATCCCTTCGGCTTCGTCGGACTGACGTACGATGACGTGCTGCTCCTGCCCGGGCACACCGACGTGATCCCCAGCGAGGCGGACACCTCGTCGAGGATCACGCGGCGCATCTCGGTCGCCACCCCGCTGCTGTCGAGCGCGATGGACACCGTGACGGAGTCGCGCATGGCGATCGCGATGGCGCGTGAGGGCGGCATCGGCATCCTCCACCGCAACCTCTCCATCGCGGATCAGGCCGCGCATGTCGACCGCGTCAAGCGCAGCGAGTCGGGCATGATCACCGACCCCATCACGACCACGCAGGACGCCACGGTCGAAGAGGTCGACAACCTGTGCGCGAAGTACCGCATCTCGGGTCTCCCCGTCGTCGACGACGAGGGCAAGCTCGTCGGCATCATCACCAACCGCGACATGCGCTTCGTCTCCGGCTTCGAGCGTCAGAGCACCTTCGTCAAAGACGTCATGACGCGGGAGAACCTCGTGACCGCTCCGGTCGGCGTCGCCGCCGGCGAGGTCATCGCCCTGTTCGCCAAGCACCGTGTCGAGAAGCTGCCGCTGATCGACGGCGACGGCAAGCTCGCAGGGCTGATCACCATCAAGGACTTCGACAAGAGCGAGAAGTACCCGCTCGCGACCAAGGACGACCAGGGGCGACTCCGCGTCGGTGCGGCCATCGGCTTCTTCGGAGACGCGTGGGAGCGCGCGGAGGCGCTGCGTGACGCGGGGGTCGACGTGCTGGTCGTCGATACCGCCAACGGACAGTCCCAGGGCGTGATCGACCTCGTCCGCCGTCTGAAGGCCGACACATCGTTCGAGCACATCGACGTCATCGGGGGGAACGTGGCGACCCGGGAAGGCGCGCAGGCTCTGGTCGACGCCGGCGTCGACGCGGTGAAGGTCGGCGTCGGACCCGGATCCATCTGCACCACGCGCGTCGTCGCGGGCGTGGGCGTGCCCCAGGTCACGGCCGTCTACGAGGCGTCGCTCGCCGCTCGTCCCGCCGGTGTCCCGGTGATCGCCGATGGTGGTCTGCAGTACTCGGGCGACATCGCGAAGGCCCTCGTCGCCGGCGCCGATGCGGTGATGCTCGGTTCGCTCCTGGCCGGCACCGACGAGTCGCCCGGCGAGATCGTCTTCCAATCGGGCAAGCAGTTCAAGCAGTATCGCGGCATGGGGTCGCTGGGTGCGATGCAGACGCGCGGCAAGCAGACCTCGTACTCCAAGGACCGCTACTTCCAGGCCGATGTCCCGAGCGACGACAAGCTGATCCCGGAGGGCATCGAAGGGCAGGTCCCGTATCGCGGGCCGCTCGCCGCCGTGGCCTATCAGCTGGTCGGAGGCCTCCGGCAGTCGATGTTCTACGTCGGCGCTCGCACCATCGAAGAGCTCAAGACGCGGGGCAAGTTCGTCCGCATCACCTCGGCGGGGCTCAAGGAGTCGCACCCGCACGACGTGCAGATCGTGGTCGAAGCACCGAACTACAAGAAGTAACCCCTGCCGACGAGGAGGGACCGGATACCGCGGTATCCGGTCCCTCCTCGTCGTGGTGTACCCGCGGTCAGCCGCAGGTGTAGGTCACGCCGCCGACCTCCCACACGCCGGGTCCGAGGTCGGCGCACATGCCGATGAGTCCGGCGAAGACGGTGACGACGAGGATGATCGCGACGATCTCCAGGATCGTGATGATCGCGCCGACGATGATGCCCGCGATGGCGAGCCCCTTGGGCTGACCGGCCTTGCCGAGCTTCACCGCGGCCACGATGCTGATGATCAGGCCGACGGGCGCCATGAGGAATGCGAGAACCAGTCCGACGATCGACAGCACCCGGCCCGGCGGAGTCGGCGTGGGCTGCGAGTAGGCAGGAGCGGGAGCAGCCGGGTAGCCGCCTCCCGGGGCGGCCGGGGCGCCGGAGCCGGGGGTCGGCTGCTCAGGGTATGGCGGGGGATTCGTCATGTGCTGTCCTGTCTCTGGGGGTACGAGGATTGTGCCCGGCGGCTCCGGACGCCCCGAGCGTAGCGAAGCGTCGACGCCCGCACCATCCCCTCCGGACGCGGCACGGTCGCACGGACTCTTCCGCCGACGCGGCCCCAGGCGTAGCGTGCGGGTATGTGCCGAAACATCGTCCCGCTCAACAACCTCGAGCCTGCCGCGACCGACGACGAGTGCCACGACGCAGCCCTGCAGTTCGTGCGCAAGATCGCCGGGACGACGGCACCGTCCCGTGCCAATCGAGCCGTGTTCGATCACGCTGTCGCCGAGATCGCACAGGCGACCCGGGTGCTCCTGGATGAGCTCGTCACGACGGCGCCCCCGAAGAACCGCGACGAGGAGGCGGCCAAGCGTCGGGCTCGGTCCGCAGAGCGCTACGAGGCGATCCGGGTGTATCAGCAGGAGAAGCGCGCGGCACGTGCGGCCTCGTGAGAACGAAGCCGCAGGGAAGGCGGTGGTGTATGCCAGAATCGACATACCCCGCTCGACTTTCCCGGCGGTTCCGGTGATGAAGGCACCGAGATCGCAGGCCGATCCCCATCGGTCAGGGAACCTCCCCAAGGAGAGCTGTATCCATGCCTGAGGATTCTCCTCGCGTTCTCGTCGTCGATGACGATCCGGACGTCGCCCTGCTCGTCAAGACCGTGCTCGAGCGGCGGGCGGGCTGCATCGTCGATGTCGCGGAAGACGGTCAGGTCGCCGTCGAGCGTGTCGGCGCTCAGCGCCCCGACGTCGTCGTGACCGACATCGAGATGCCGGGGCTGAGCGGCCTGGAGTTGCTGGCCGAGCTGCGTCGAACGGTTCCGACCGTGCCCGTGCTGGTGATGACGGCCCACGTCTCCGTCGAGTACGCGGTCTCCGCGCTGCGTGCGCAGGCGGACGAGTTCCTCACGAAACCGCTCGACAACGCCAAACTCGTCGAGTCCGTCACCCGGCTGATCGAGGAGGGGCGTCGGCGCCGGGAGGGGGCCCGCCAACCGGAACGGGTGCTCGCGATCGGCGCGCACCCCGATGACGTGGAGATCGGCGTCGGCGGACTTCTCGCGGCCCACGCCAGGGCGGGCGACGAGATCACGATCCTCACCCTCTCCCGCGGTGCCAGAGGCGGTGACGCCGACAGCCGACAGGACGAGTCGCTGGCCGCGGCCGAGTTGCTCGGCGCCCGGCTCTTCCTCAAGGACCTCGTCGACACCGAGATCCCCGGCGGCGGATCGACCGTGCGCCTCATCGAAGAGGTGGTGCAGGAGATCCGCCCCACCATCGTCTACACGCATTCGGGTCACGACAGACACCAGGATCACCGGGCCGTGAGTGAGGCCACGATCGTGGCCACCCGGCGCGTCGGCACGGTCGCCTGCTACCAGAGCCCCTCGTCGACGATCGACTTCCGCCCCACGCGGTTCGTGCGGATCGACCAGTACCTGGACGAGAAGCTCCGGCTCCTGGAGAGCTTCCACTCGCAGACCGCGAGCCGGGAGTACCTCGCACCCGAGTTCGTCACGGCGACCGCACGATACTGGTCGCGGTTCGGGGGTGGGACAGCCGTCGAACCCCTCGAGGTCGTGCGTGAGACGGCGGAGTTCATCGGTGCCCACGAACTCAGCCGACGGGAGAGCTGATGACGACGCGCGTACTGGTGACCGGCGCGGGAGGTCCGGCAGGTGTGGCCGTGATCCGCTCCCTCCTCCGCCGAGCCGATCTGACCGTGTTCGCCGCCGACATGGACGGATGGGCGAGCGGCATCTATCTGGTGCCCCCGGCGCAGCGTCGTCTGGTGCCACCGGGGCGGGACGTGGACTTCGTGCCGGCCATCGCGCGGATGGTCGAAGCCGACGCCCTCGACCTCGTGATCTCCACGGTGGATGTCGAGCTCATCGCCCTCGCCGGACGACGGGACGAGCTGGCCCCCGCGGTCCTGGCCGCCCCCTCGGCGGACACGTTGAACACCGCGCTCGACAAGCTCGCCCTCGCCGAGCGATGCGCCCCGACCGGTCGCACGCCCCGCACAGTCCTCGCCGGCCCCGAGGCGGAGGCCGTCGACTGGGAGTTCCCGGTCTTCGCCAAGCCTCGCCAGGGTGCGGGAAGCCGTGGCGTCCGACTCGTGCCGGATCGTGCCGCTCTCGAGGCGCTGCCCACGGACGAAGGCCTGATCGTGCAGGACTTCCTTCCAGGGGAGGAGTACTCGGTCGACGTCATCGCCGATGCTGCGGGTGCTGTGGTCGCCGCCGTGCCGCGCACCCGTGCCAGGGTCGACTCGGGGGTCGCGATCGCCGGACGCACCGTGCGTGACCCCGAGCTCGAGGAGACCGCCGCGTCGATCGCGCGGGCCATCGGACTCGTGGGCGTCGCGAACGTGCAGCTGCGTCGTGACCGCACCGGTCGTGCCGTGCTGCTCGAGGTCAACCCGCGCTTCCCGGGGGCGCTGCCGCTCACGATCGCGGCCGGGGTCGACATCCCGTCGCTCGTCGCGGATCTGTTCCTGGGGCGTGAGCTGCCGGTGAACATCCCGTTCCGTGAGGTCGCTTCGGTGCGCTTCCTGGAAGACGTGATCGTCGAGGTCGAGGACGTGCTGGTCTCCGACCACGCGGGGCACCAGGAGGAGCTGTGAGCCACCCCCTGCTTCGCGGCGATCACCACGTCCATTCGACGTTCTCCGACGACGCCGTCTCGACGCTCTCCGAGAACGTCGAGGCCGCGGCGGCGGCGGGTCTGAGCACGGTGCGGTTGGTCGACCATGTGCGTGAGAGCACCACCTGGGTGCCCGAGTACCTCTCCGCCGTGCGCGCTCTCCGGGTGCCGGACGGGCTCGTGGTGCTCACCGGTGTGGAAGCGAAGATCCTCGACAGCTCCGGATCCCTCGACATCCCGGCTCTGCCGGACGGCATCGACCGGATCCTGATCGCCGACCATCAGTACCCCGGTGTCGACGGTCCGCTCGGCCCGTCCGTCGTGCGCGAGCGGATCGCCGCAGGGTGGGCGGTGGACGATGTGCTCGACCAGCTCGTGAACGCCCTGATCGCCGCGATGCGCCGGTACCCGGGGAACCAGCTCGCGCACTGCTTCTCCCTTCTGCCCAAGATCGGGCTGTCCGAGCAGGATCTCGGGGCGGAGCGGACGCAGGCCTGGGCACGCGCCGCCGTCGAGACCGGGACACGGGTGGAGGTCAACGAGAAATGGGCGTGCCCCGGGCCTGAAGCGCTGTCGGCCCTGCGACGGGCGGGTGGAGAGCTCGTCGCCTCCACGGACAGTCATGAAGCGGCGGATGTCGGCCGATACTCCCGTGTGATCCCACTGCTCGACGCGATCGAGGCCTCCTCATGACGGATCTGACCTGGCTCCAGACGGTGCTCGTCGTCGTCCTCCTGCTCTGTGTGCTGGTCGGCACGCTGCCCGTCGTCAACACGGGATTGCAGTTCCTCGTGCTGCCACTGCACGCGTTCCGCAACCACTACGGCAAAGCGGCCCCGTATCACCCGAACGTCGCGGTCATCATCCCGGCATGGAACGAGGGGCTCGTCATCGGCCCCGCCATCGAACGGCTGCTCCAGCTGGAGTACCCCGGCGAGCGACTGAGGATCTTCGTCGTCGACGATGCGTCCACGGACGACACGCCCACCATCGTCGCCGCGAAGGCGGCATCACATCCTGGACGCGTCGTGCACCTGCGGCGCGAGAAGGGCGGCGAAGGCAAGGCCCACACGCTCAACCACGGACTCGAGGTCGCGCTCGCGGACGAGTGGACCGAAGCCGTGCTCATCATGGATGCGGACGTCATCTTCGCACGCGACTCCCTCCGCAAGCTCAGCCGGCATCTCGCCGACGACGACGTCGGTGCCGCGACCGCATACATCGCCGAGGGCAGTCGCGACCGCAACTACCTCACGCGCTTCATCGCGATCGAGTACGTGATCGGGCAGCTCTCCGCGCGCCGGGTGCAGAACGTCGGCGGCGCGATCGCGTGCCTGGCCGGCGGGGCGCAGCTGCATTCCCGCGCGAACCTCGAGGCGATCGGCGGACGCATCCCGACGGGGACCCTCGCAGAAGACACCATGACCACGTTCGAAGGTCAGCTCAAGGGGCGGCGCATGGTCTTCGAGCCGCACGCCGTCGTGCTGGCCGAAGAGCCGCGGACGATCGACAGCCTGTGGAAGCAGCGCCTGCGCTGGGCGCGGGGCAACGTGCAGCTGACATCGATCTACCGGAAGCTGTGGTTCCGTCCGAGCCCCACCCATCGCCTGGGGAGCTTCTCATTCGGTCTGGCCTGGTTCACGATCCTGCTGCTGCCGGCGTTCATGCTCCTCGCCGCGGCGGGAATGCTCGCGCTGCTGGTCCTGCACAGCGACATCGCCGAGTTCGTGTTCCGCTTCATGTGGATCTCGGCGGCCTGCATCTATCTCTTCTCGATACTCTTCTCCGTGCAACTCGACCCGCGAACGGGGAGGCATTCCTGGCGTGAGGCGATCATGTTCCCCGGGCTCGGGGCGCTCCTCCTCATGGCCATCGCCCTCTTCCCGTGGCTGTTCCAGGCGCTTCTGCAGGCGCTCGGCCAGCGCGCCACCGAGCAGACGTTGTTCACCTGGGCGGTGATCTTCTATCTGTGGGGTCCGATCTCGATGCTGGGGATCTGGCTCGCTCGCGCGGTGGAACCGCTCCCTGCCGGCCGCTTCTTCGCCGGCCTGCTCCTGTACATCTGCGGCTACGGGTCCCTGCTCTGCGCCATCACGGTGGATTCGTACATCAAAGAATGGCGTCGCGCCGACGCCTCCTGGATCAAGACCGAGAAGATCGGACGTGTGGACTCATGACCGCAGCACCGTCACACGACACCGAAGCGGAGGAGATCGCCGAGGATGCGCGCCGCGAGCGGCGACTGATCCCGCAGGCGATCATCGCTCTCGTCGTCGTCGTCGCCGTCGTCATCGTGCGAGAGCTGTTCCTTCGATGACCGGGAGGCCGTTGGCCCTGGTCGTGGAAGACGCCCCCGATCAGGCGGCGCTGCTGCGCCGCTATCTCGATCGCGAGGGCTTCGACGTGTTCATCGCCCGCGACGCCGAGTCGGCGATCGCCGCATTCGAAGAGATCGATCCGGTCCTGGCGGTGCTCGACCTGCTCCTGCCCGGGATCTCGGGGCAGGAATGCGCGCGTCTGGTACAGGACCGGTTCCCTCGCTGCTTCCTCGTGATCAGCTCGGTGCTCGACGCGGCCGACTACCCGCCGGCGGATGCGGCTCTGCCGAAGCCCATCACCGGGGCCGACCTGCACGCCATCGTGGAGCGGGTGGAGCGATGAGGGCCACGCCGCTCGACCGGGCCGAGAACCGGTGGTATCGGATCTTCGACGACCCGAGCCCGCTGCTCAAACAGGCGCCGACGGTCATCGCGGCCGTCCTCGCGGGGCTGCTCACCTGGTGGGTGCCGGACCTGCCGGTCACCCACGCCGCGTCGGCGATCGGTGGCATCGCTCTGGTCCTCGGGGCCACCGTCCTCGCCGCGGTGCTCACCGCGCGGCGGATCCACGACGGATGGGCGGTCCTGCTCATCCCGATCGTCGACATCATCGGCCTCGGCCTCTTCCGCACCGGTACCGGTGGCCCCGGCTCCCTCTTCTCCGCTCTCGTTCTCCTCCCCGTGGTGTGGCTGGCGGCGGCACCCGGCATCCGCTGGGTCTTCGTGGTCGCGGGCCTGACGTCTGTCGCGCTGCTCATGCCGTATCTCACCGATCCGCCCCACACCTCGACCGAGTGGCTCCGCGGCGTGGTGGCTCCCCTGGTGTTCGCCGCGGTGGCCGCGGTCATCAACCAGCTCGCCCGACAGCAGCGCCTCCGTGTCCAGCAGGCCGAGGAGCTGGTGGCCGAGCGCACCAAGGCGCTGTCGGAGAACGTCGCGATGATCGTGCAGCTGCGCGACAAGGAGCGCCAGTACCGCGAGCTCCTGGATTCGTTCGAGAGCCTGTGGTCGTCGATCACCGCCCAGGCCGTGATCGCGACGACGCGCGACGGTGTCGTGACGGCTTGGAACCCCGGGGCCGAGCGCCTGCTGGGGCTCTCGGCCGGTGAGGCGCTGAAAGATGTGCGCGTCGACCGCTTCTTCTCCACCGCTGTTTTGTCGATGCTGGCGGCGGAGCATGCCGACCGCCTGCAGCCATCCGACGACCGTCGCTCGGACGAAGACGAGCTCTCGCCGGGGATCCAGGCCCTGTTCGCGCAGGCCGATGCAGGACTCACGGTCGACGGCGACATCGAGGTGACGACCGCGGGCGGCACGACCGTTCCCGCCCGCGTGACCGTGAGCCCCCACAAGGACGGCGCCGGTGCGCAGCAGGGCTACCTGTTCGTGCTCACCGACGAGACCAGGGCGGTCGAGGTCGCCCGGATGAAAGACGAGTTCGTCGGGATGATCTCGCACGAGCTGCGCACCCCGCTCAGCGCGATCATCGGATTCCTCGATCTGCTCCAGAACGATCCCGGTCAGCCGCTCACCGGCGACCAGCAGGAGTTCGTGTCCATCATCGAGCGCAATGCGCAGCGCCTGCTCAACCTCGTCGGCGACCTCCTCTTCACCGCACAGGTGGAATCCGGGCGGTTCCCGCTCGATCGCGAGGAGGCCGATGTCGCCGAGCTCGTCCGTTCGGCGGTGGTGTCGGCGGGCCCGCACGCGCAACGAGAGGGTATCGAGATCGACGCCGAGGTCGGCCCTGACCCGGTCCGCCTCGTGGTCGACTCCGGAAGGATCGGCCAGGCGCTCGACAACCTCCTCTCCAACGCCATCAAGTTCACGCCGAGCGGTGGTCGGGTCACGGCGCGGGTGCGCCTGGTGGACGGGGGAGTGGAGCTCTCGGTCAGGGACACCGGGGTGGGGATCCCCGAGAACGAGCAGGGGATGCTGTTCACGCGCTTCTTCCGCGCGTCGACCGCGACACGCAACGCCGTACCGGGGGTGGGGCTCGGACTCACGATCACGCGAGCGATCGTCCTGGCGCACGGCGGCACCATGGACGTCACGAGTCAGGAGGGCGTCGGCACCGAGTTCCGGTTCGTCCTCCCCGTCGCCCCTCGCACCGAAGCGCTCACGGGCCTGGGTCACGTCGACTGACGCGGCCGGCCGCGGTTCGTGCCCGGCCGCTCGCGCTGATAGCCTGGTCGGCTCGGCACATGCGGGGCGGAAGGACGGCCACGCACCGTGGGCTACATCGATGTCTCCAGCGTCTCACTGACGCTCCCCGACGGCAGACCGCTTCTCGACGAGGTGACGTTCCGTGTCGGTTCCGGGTCGACGAGCGCGCTCATCGGCCCCAACGGCGCGGGCAAGACGACGTTGCTGCGCATCATCCGCGGCGATCAGTCCGCCGATGACGGGGTCGTGACGATCGAGGGCGGCCTGGGCGTCATGGACCAGTTCGTCGGTCACGGCGAGGCCGGGGAGACGGTCCACCAACTCCTCGTGCGCGTCGCGCCCGCGCGCATCCGTACCGCGGCCGAGACGCTCGAAGCTGCGGAGAACGCGCTGATCGAGCGCGACGAGCACGACACTCAGATGGCGTATGCGTCGGCGATCGCCGAATACGCCGATGCCGGTGGATACGAGCACGAGACCGTCTGGGATCAGTGCACGGTCGCGGCGCTCGGGGTGCCGTTCGAGCGGGCGCGGTTCCGCGAGCTCACGACGCTGTCCGGGGGCGAGCAGAAGCGGCTCGCACTCGAAGCGCTGCTGCGCGGACCCGACGAGGTGCTGCTGCTCGATGAGCCGGACAACTACCTCGACGTCCCGACGAAGCGCTGGCTCGAGGAGCAGCTGCGGGCGACGCCGAAGACCGTGCTGCTCGTGTCGCACGACCGGGAACTCCTGGCGCGCGCGATCGATCGGCTGATCACGCTCGAGCCCGGTGGCGCGGGTGCCACGGCCTGGGTCCACGGCGGTGGATTCGGTACCTATCCGCAGGCGCGGGCGGACCGGATGGAGCGGCTCGACGAACTGCGTCGTCGCTGGGATGAGCAGCACGAGAAGCTGCGCACCCTCGTCGCGAACCTCAAGGTGAAGGCGTCGGCGAACGACGGCTTCGCGTCTCGGTACCAGGCGGCGCAGACGCGGTTGCGGAAGTTCGAAGAGGCGGGTCCGCCCGAGGAGCGCCCGCCCGCGCAGGATTTCGACATGCGCCTGCGGGGAGCGCGCACGGGCAAGCGCGCCGTGGTGGTGCAGCGCCTGGAGCTGACCGGGCTGATGCGGCCGTTCGACACGGAGATCTGGTACGGCGATCGCGTCGCCGTGCTCGGCTCGAACGGGTCGGGCAAGTCCCACTTCCTGCGCTTGCTCGCGCGTGGTGGCAGCGACCCCGACACCACGCTCGGTCACGTCACCTCGTCGGGGGAGCAGCTGAGCGTGGTCGAGCATACCGGCGCAGCGACGCTCGGAGCGCGGGTCGTGCCCGGTCTGTTCGCGCAGACGCACGCGCATCCGGAGTTCGTCGGACGCACGCTCCTCGACATCCTGCACCGGGGTGACGATCGTCGCACCGGGATGCCACGCGATGCCGCGAGCTCGGCGCTCGACCGTTATGGGCTCGTGCGTCAGGCCCTGCAGACTTTCGACTCGCTGTCCGGTGGACAGCAGGCACGTTTCCAAGTCTTGTTGCTCGAGCTCTCCGGGGCGACGCTGCTGCTCCTGGACGAGCCGACCGACAACCTCGACCTGGAATCGGCCGAGGCACTGGAACAGGCACTCGCGCGATTCGAGGGCACGGTGCTGGCCGTGACACACGATCGATGGTTCGCCCGATCGTTCGACCGGTTCCTGGTGTTCGGCTCGGGCGGGGACGTGTACGAGTCCGACGAACCGGTCTGGGATGAGCGCCGCGTGGCCCGCGCCCGCTGACGATACGGAGGCAGTGCGACTTCCTCATCGTCGGCTTCCAGATGGATCCGACCTTGGGTCGTCCGGAGAGGAACGCGCCGACGCAGACGGTGGTCGAGCGCTACATCCAGTTGCGTGGCTGCCAGTACGTCGACGAGATCGTGCCGACCCTGTCGTCTCGGTCGTGGTCGACCATCAGGAGCCGGGCCGCGTGCGTCCGCCCGAGCCGACCCCCGCTCCCGGGTAGGCTGGACGGGTGACCATGGAGATCGAGCTCGGCCGAGGAAAGCGCGCACGTCGCGCGTACACGTTCGACGACATCGCGGTGGTGCCATCGCGGCGCACGCGCAACCCGGAGGACGTGTCGACCGCATGGACGATCGACGCCTTCGGCTTCGACATCCCGGTGCTGGGAGCGCCGATGGACTCGGTCGTGAGCCCGCAGACGGCGATCATGCTCGGACAGCTCGGCGGGCTCGGCGTCCTCGACCTCGAGGGTCTGTGGACGCGTTATGAAGACCCGGAGCCGCTGCTGGCGGAGATCGCCGGACTCGACGAGGGCGAGGCCACCGTCCGGATGCAGCAGCTGTACTCGGAGCCGATCAAGCCCGAGCTCATCACCCGCCGACTCGCCGAGATCCGCGAGTCCGGCGTCACGGTCGCCGGTTCGCTGACGCCGCAGCGCACCCAGGAGTACTACGACACGGTCGCCGCAGCGGGCGTCGACCTGTTCGTGATCCGCGGCACCACCGTGTCTGCCGAGCACGTCTCGAGCGTCGCGGAGCCCCTCAACCTCAAGAAGTTCATCTACGACCTCGACGTCCCCGTCATCGTCGGTGGCGCGGCGACCTACACCGCGGCCCTCCACCTCATGCGCACGGGCGCAGCAGGTGTGCTCGTCGGTTTCGGCGGCGGGGCGGCATCCACGACGCGTGCCACTCTCGGCATCCACGCGCCGATGGCGACCGCGGTCTCCGATGTCGCCGCGGCTCGCCGCGACTACCTCGACGAGTCCGGGGGCCGCTACGTCCACGTGATCGCCGATGGGGGCGTCGGCACCTCCGGCGACATCGTCAAGGCGCTCGCCATGGGGGCGGACGCCGTCATGCTCGGTGTCGCGCTCGCTCGGGCCACCGATGCGCCCGGCCGCGGCTTCCACTGGGGTCCCGAAGCCCACCACTCGAAGCTGCCGCGAGGCCGTCGTGTCGAGGTCGGGGGAATCGGCACGCTCGAGGAGATCCTCTACGGCCCGGCCCCGGTCGCCGACGGCACCGCGAACCTCATCGGCGCGCTGCGCAAGTCGATGGCGACCACCGGATACTCCGACCTCAAGGAGTTCCAGCGGGTCGAGGTCGTGCTCGCGCCGTACGAGGCCTGAGGCACAGCGCTCGACCGTGACGACTCCTGCTCTGTTCCCCCCGACCCTCCGCGAGGTCATGCTCCGGGGGCGCTGGATCGGGGTGCTGCTGCTGTGCCTCCTCGTCGCCGGGGTGTTCGCCTGGCTCGGCCAGTGGCAGTTGGAACGCGCGATCGACACCGATCCGCCTCCCGCCGGCCAGACCGAGCAGGTGCAGCAGCTCACCGATGTCGTCGAGCCGGGTGAATACCTCCCCGAGCCGCTCGTGGGCCAGCGCGTCGAGACCTCGGGGCGCTGGATCCCCGAGGACTTCATCGTCGTGTCGAGCCGTTTCAACGACGATGTCCCGGGGTACTGGGTGACCGGACAGCTGCGGGTCGCAGAGCGCACGTCGATCGCCGTCGCGATCGGGTGGACCCCCGATCGGGAGACCGCGGATGCGGCCGTGCGAGAGCTCGAAGCCGACGCGGACGGGTCAGAGGTCGAGGTGACCGGTCGGTTGATCTCGGACGAAGGACCCCGTGTCCCCCCGCACTCCGCTCCCGAGCAGTTGGACCGGATGTCGCCCGCCGCCCTGCTCAGCCGATGGCACGACATCGAGCAGCTTCACGTGTACCGTCCCTACCTCGCCTCGACCACGGCGTCCGCGGGGCTGGTCGACATCTCGTCGCCCGCACCCGAGGAGATGTCGCCGGTCAACTGGCTGAACGTCTTCTACGCGGTCGAGTGGGCCATCTTCGCGGGCTTCGCCTTCTACCTCTGGTATCGCCTGGCGAAGGATGCCTGGGAGCGTGAGGTCGAGGAGTTCGAAGACGCGCTCGGTCGGGAAACCACCTGATCATCGCGCGCATCCGCGCGCTCGACGGTGCGCAATTGTGTGCTCCCGTGCGGCGATAGCGACCTTCGTCAGGGGTCCCTCGGGCCATCCGGTGAGCGCTCGGTGACGAATCGGGAAACTCCGTTGAGGATGTCCTGACCGCTCCGTATGCTCGCACCATGTGAGCGCGCTGGGAGTTTCCCCTGTGTGCCGTGACAGTCCTGAGAAGTGTCGAACCCGACCGAGGAGACAGCACCGATGATGTCCGCCCCAGACGAGAGGAACCGCATGGTTCCGGTCTCGCACCGTAGAAGTCGGGGGCGCATCGGCGCTCTCGCCGTGACCTGCGTCGCCGCGCTGAGCTTCGGCTCGCTGGCCGCCGTTCCCGCCGCAGCCGACACCACGGGCACGGGGGTGGTGATCAACGAGGCGTATCTCTCCGGCGGCAGCGCGGGGGCGGCCTTCAAGAACAAGTTCGTCGAGCTCTACAACCCGACGTCCGCCGCGATCACCCTCGATGGCATGTCGCTGCAGTACCGGTCCGCCAGCGGCACAGGCGCCTTCAACGGTGTGGCCGCGCTCACCGGGGAGATCCCCGCCGGCGGCTACTACCTGGTGCAGGGCAACAGCAACGGCGCGAACGGTGCCGAGCTCCCCACGCCCGATGCCGTCACCACCCTCACTCCGAGCGGCACCAACGGCACACTCGCCCTCGTCGAGGGCACCGCCGCCGTCACTCTCACGCCGGGTTCGACGGTGGGTGTGGACGGTGTGGTCGACCTGCTCGGCTACGGCTCGTCGAACACCTTCGAGACGAAGGCGGCCACGGCGCCGTCGGGGAACACCGACGTCAAGTCGTTGAACCGCACGGGCGCTGTCGACACCGACGACAACAGCGCGGACTTCACACTCTCTGCGACGATCACCCCGCAGGGCTCCGGCGGCACCGACCCCGGAACAGACCCGGGTGAGGATCCGATCGCGGCGACGATCGCCGAGGTCCAGGGCACGACCGATGTCTCCCCGCTGAACGGCCAGACGGTCGAGGTCGAGGGCGTCGTCACGGCGGACTACCGCACGGGCGGCTACAAGGGCATCGTCATCCAGACCCAGGGCTCCGGCGGAGCGACGGATGCCACGCCGGGCGCCTCGGACGGGGTGTTCGTCTTCCTGAACGCGCTGTCCCCGACACTCGAGATCGGCGACCTCGTCTCGGTGACCGGTGCGGTGAGCGAGTACTTCGGGCAGACCCAGATCACCCCGGCCGCGGCCGGTGACGTCGCGGTGCTGACCGCGGGAGTCGGCGTCCCCGCCGTCACACCGCTGCCGGACTCGGTGCGCGGTGCCGATCGGGAGCAGTACGAGAACATGTACGTGGCACCGGAGGGAAGCTACCGCCTGGCCTCCAGCCACCAGCTGTACAACTACGGAACGCTCTGGCTGAACGCCGGTGAAGACCTCGCGGTGAAGAGCACGGAGACCACGCGCCCCGGCGACGAGGCCACCGCGATCGCCGCGGCCAACCGCGCTAACCGCATCCTCCTGGATGACGGCTGGTCGATCCAGGTCACGAACAGCGGCCACCCCGGCGAGCAGCCGTACTTCACGAAGGACACCGTCGTCCGCAACGGCGACGTCGTGGACTTCAGCGACAACGGCTACGTGCTGCAGTGGGGGTTCGACGACTGGCGTCTGCAGCCGGTCGTGCCGATCGACGATTCCTCGTCGGCCGACCTCAAGGTCGGATTCGAGGCGACGAACCCGCGGACCGCGTCGGCTCCGGAGGTCGGCGGTGACGTCCAGGTGGCCTCGTTCAACGTCTACAACTACTTCACGACGCTGAAGAGCGAGAACTCGAACGCCCGGGGTGCGGCGAACGCCGCGCAGTTCGCGATCCAGAAGTCGAAGATCGTCGCGGCGATCAACGGCCTGGACGCCGAGATCGTCTCCCTCATGGAGATCGAGAACTCCGTGAAGCTGGGCAAGCCGATCGACTCGGCGCTCAAGGATCTGGTCGCCGGCCTCAACGACGACGCGGGCGCCGAGGTATGGGACTACGTGCCCACGCCCGACGCGCTGAACGACGCGGCCACCACCGACTACATCACGAACGCCATCATCTACAAGAAGGATGCCGTCACGACGGTGGGCGACAGTGCCACCGTCACGGATGAGAGCGTGTGGGGCAACGCCCGCGAGCCCATCGCCCAGGCGTTCGACATCGACGGCCGTGTGGTCACGGTCGTGGCCAACCACCTGAAGTCGAAGTCGCCGCCCCAGGGCGCGGGCGCCGAGCCGGCCGACGGGCAGGGCTTCTTCAACGCCGACCGCGTCGCGCAGGCGAACGCGATCCTCGCCTTCACGGAAGACCTGGAGGAGACGACGGGCAGCGGCGACATGCTGCTGATCGGCGATTTCAACGCCTACAGCGAGGAGGACCCGATCGACGTGTTCACCTCGAAGGGGTGGAGCGACCTGGTCGCCGACACGGCATCGGGGCAGTACACGTACACGTTCGACGGTGAGCTCGGTTCCCTCGACCACGTGATCGCGTCGCCGTCGCTGGCCTCGTCGATCACGGGCGCCGGAGTCTGGGGCATCAACTCTCCGGAGTGGAGCGACCGCGGCTACGCGTTCGGCGCCACCGAGGAGGGCACCCCGTACCGCTCCAGCGACCACGACCCCATCATCGTCGGCGTCTCCGCGGAGATCCCGCCGGTGAGCATCGACGTCGTCACGGTCAACGACTTCCACGGAAGGATCGAAGCCGACGGCGCCGCCGCGGGAGCCGCGGTGCTGGCAGGGGCTGTGAAGCAGTTCCGTGAGGCGAACCCGAACACGATCTTCGCCGGTGCCGGCGACCTGATCGGCGCCTCGACGTTCACCTCATTCATCAACGACGACAACCCGACGATCGACGCCCTCAACGCGGCCGGTCTCGACGTCAGCGCAGCGGGTAACCACGAGTTCGACCAGGGCTGGGAGGACCTGCGCGATCGGGTGCAGGACCGCGCGGACTGGGAGTACATCGCCTCGAACGTGTTCGTCACCGAGACCGGTGAGCCGGCGCTCGCCCCCGCCTGGGTCAAGGAGCTCGACGGTGTGAAGGTCGGCTTCATCGGCGCCGTCACCGAGGACCTCGACTCGCTCGTCTCGCCGGAGGGCATCGCGGACCTCGAAGTCCGGAGCATCGCCGATTCCGTGAACGCGGTGGCCGACGACCTGCGCGACGGCGACGAGTCCAACGGTGAGGCGGATGTCATCATCCTGCTCGTGCATGAGGGCGCTTCCAGCGTCGAGCTGTCGAGCATCACCCCGGATTCGCCGCTCGGCGAGATCGTGTACGGGGTCGATGAAGACGTCGACGCCATCGTGTCGGCCCACACCCACCTCGCCTACAACCACGTGATCGACGGCCGTCCGGTCGTCTCCGCGGGGCAGTACGGCGAGAACCTGGGCCTGATGAACATCCAGGTCGACGCCACCACGAAGGACCTGATCTCGATCACCAACGAGATCAAGCCCCTGACTGAGGCCGGCAAGCCGCTCTATCCGGCAGTGCCGGAGGTGCAGACGATCGTCGACAAGGCGAAGGCCGAGGCCGATGTCCTGGGAGCGATCAAGGTCGGCGACATCACGGCGGACTTCAACCGTGCGCGTCAGACCAACGGCTCGGAGAACCGCGGTGGAGAGTCCACCATCGGCAACTTCGTCGCCGACGTGCAGCAGTCGTCCACCGGCGCCGACCTGGCTCTCATGAACCCGGGCGGCATCCGCGCGAACCTCACGTACGCGTCCTCCGGAGCATCCGATCCCGACGGCAACGTCACCTACCGAGAAGCGGCGACGGTCCAGCCGTTCGCCAACACGCTCGTGACGCTCACGCTCACGGGTGCGCAGCTGAAGAGCGTGCTCGAGGAGCAGTGGCAGCCGGCGGGTTCGGCACGTCCGTTCCTGAAGCTCGGGGTCTCGAAGGGGCTGGTCTACACGTACGACCCCGCAGCGGCACAGGGTTCGCGGATCACCTCGATGACGCTCGACGGCACGCCGGTGGATCCTGCGGCGGACTACACGGTCGCGGCCAACTCGTTCCTCGCTGCGGGAGGAGACAATTTCTCCACCTTCAAGGAGGGCACGGGCAAGCGCGACACCGGCAAGATCGACCTGCAGTCGATGGTCGACTGGTTCGACGCGAACAAGACCGCCAGCCCCGATTACGCCCAGCGCGCGGTCGGTGTGTCGGTCAGCCCGGCGGACGCCGACGGGTACAGCGCCGGTGACCAGGTCACGGTGTCGCTCTCGTCGCTGGCGTTCAGCGCGGGTGAGCCGGCTCCAGGAGAGGTGTCGCTCTCGCTGGGAGACACCGTCCTGGCGACGGGTGCGGTGGATCCGACGATCGTCGACACCACGGATGAGGGCGGTCGTGCCGCTCTGACCTTCACGGTTCCGTCGGGTGTCTTCGGCGAACAGGTCCTGACCGTCGCGGTCGCCGGGACGGGGACCACCGCGCAGGTGCCGTTCACGATCGCCGGCGAGGAGGAGTTCGCGGGCACGATCGCCCTGGGCTCGTCCACGGTGTCGGCGGGCAAGAGCCTCAAGGTCACCGGCCAGGGGTACGAGCCCGGTGAGACGGTGACGATCGAGCTGCGCCCGAAGAAGGGCAAGCCGGTCGAGGTCGGCACGGTCCAGGTGTCCGCGGACGGCACCTTCAGCACGCAGGTGACGGTGCCGAAGAGCGCTCCCTCGGGCAAGTACACCGTCGCGGCGGCTCAGGCCGACGGCGACGAGGCGACCGCCACGGTCAAGGTCAACCGCGCCGGCGGCATCATCGGTGCGATCCTCGACTGGCTCTGGGAACTCCTCACCAGGTGGTTCTGATCCGGTAGTCGGATGACACGCACGAAGGCCGTCGGGAGTGCTCCCGGCGGCCTTCGTCGGTTCGTCGGTGCTCAGGCGGTCACCGTGACCGGAGCCCACACAAACCCGTCGGGGTCGACGGCCGTGCCGAGCGCGCCGTGGACCGTGAGCCGATGCGAGCCCGACCCGGCCGCCGGAACACCCGCATCCTTGGCGAGCGAGGCATACCGGTACAGGCCGAGGCCGATCGGGCTCGCGCCCGTGTCGAACTGCACGTAGCTGCGGCCGAAGCTCTTCGCGACCGCGACGCCGCGATCCGTATAGAAGTTCTTCGACGCGACCACATCCTTCGCGCCGAGCAGGAGGATCATCTCGTCGATCGTGCGGCTCGGGGGCGCAGTGTCCTTCTTCGCCGATGTCGCGACCTTCCAGATCGCGCCGTCCGGTGCCTGGATCGTGCCTCCGACACCCCAGAGGGACTTCGAGACGGGGCTGATCACGCGGGCGCCGGCGGTGACGGCCGCGTCCACGAGGGCGTGGACGTTCGCCGGCTGCGAGACGACGAGTGACAGCGTGTACCCGCGGAAGCCGGAGGTCTCGGCATCCGCGGTGCGGAGGCGCAGGCGGTCACCGAGGTCGAAGGCCTGCGTGTAGAACGAGCGGGCGGCGTCCACGTCCGGGACGTCGAGGGTGAGGGAATCGATCGTGGTGTTCATGCAGGAGACGCTACGGAGGCTCCGCGGGGGCCGCTTCTCGATTCCTGATCGATGTGCGGAGGCCGATGTCAGGGGGTCAGGACCTGCACGTCCGCCTGCGCGAGCGCAGTGGCGATGCGCGGGGGCGGGGGAGCGTCCGTGATCAGGTAGTCCGCGCGCTCGAGCAGGGCGATCTGGGCGAAGAACCGGCGTCCGAGCTTGGTGGAGTCCGCGAGGATCGCGGTGCGCTCGGCACGCTGGATCATCTCCGACATCATCGCGGCATCCCCGAGGTTCGAGGTCGAGTACCCCGCCTCGTCGACGGCACCGACCGCGATGAGAGCGAGATCGCAGCGGATGTCGACCTCGGGACCGCCCGGTGTCATCGTGAAGGTCACCGGTCCGGTCGTGGCCTGGGTGATCGAGCGCACAGCTCCGCCGAAGACGTAGAGATCGCGGAACGCCGAGGGGGAGAGCTCGCCGGGGATGCGCAGATTGTTCGTCGCGATCGTCAGGTCGTGGTGGTTGCGCAGGGCTCGTGCCACGGCGAGCGTCGTGGTGCCCGCATTCAGCATCACGACAGAGCCGTCCTCGACGAGGCCCGCGGCGACCCGGGCGATGCGCTCCTTCTCCTCGGTCTGCATGCGCAGTCGCACATCCAGGGCCCGATCCTTGAGCTGCCCGTTCGCTGCGCTGACCGCCCCGCCGTGGGTGCGGATCAGTACGCCTTCACGATCCAGTTGATCGAGGTCACGGCGGATCGTGTCGATCGAGACCGCGAAGTGCTCGGCCAGATCGCTCACCGTCACCTGGCCGGTCTGCTCGACGTACGTCGCGAGATCCGCCTTCCGTCCGGCGGGCAGTCGGCGTCGCTGTCCGGTTGCTGATGCGTCCATGCAGACATATTTAGCACAGGAACCCGAAGAACGCGGCAGACTCATGCACAAAACTGCACATCGACTTCCTGCGAGATATCGGCATCGACTCAACGATTCGCGCGATATTCGTCGTGATCGCGGGAAATCTGACGCTTGACGTTTCGGCAGATCACGGCATAACATGGCTCAAAACCGCATGAACAAGCATTGAAGCGCGTGATGCGGCACGATCTCAACGAGGAGAAGCGATGAGCACAGTGGGACGCGGGCAGCGACGAACCCGAAAGATCGTCGGCGCCGGAACTGCGGCGGTTGCCCTTCTGGCCCTGGCGGGTTGCGCGCCCGGCACGGACGGCGACAGCGGTGGCGAGGGCGGAGACGTCACGATCGAATTCGCGCAGTGGTGGGAGCCGGAGCTGCCCGACGGCGAGTTCCGGGCACTCATCGACCAGTTCGAAGAGGAGAACCCCGGTATCACTGTCGAGCTGGTCAGCGGTCCGTATGCATCGACCAAGGAACAGCTCTTCGCCGGCGCGGCCTCGGGCACGATGCCCGACGTCGTCGGCCTCGACGGTGCGTGGGTGAACGACTTCGCCTCCCAGGGCGTCATCGCCGACCTGAGCGCACTCATGGACGAGTACGACTACGACGACAGCGAACTGGCGAGCCAGATCCAGGTCGACGGCAGCACCTACATGATCCCGGTCGTGAACTTCGTCTACCCGATGTTCACGAACGACGATCTGCTCGCTCAGGCGGGTGTGACGGCTCCACCGTCCACGCGCAGCGAGTTCGCGGACGCGGCGTCGAAGGTCGCTGCGCTCGGCGGCGACGTGTCCGGCTGGGTGCTGCCGCTATCGCTGGAATCGCCGAACGGCGTGCAGAACGACGTCATGTCGTGGGTGTGGGCCTCGGGCGGTTCGATGCTGAAGGACGGGCAGCCCGACCTCACGAATGACGACGTCACCTCCGCCGTCGAGTACATCGGCGGGCTGTGGGACGACGGTGTCATCGCCTCGGGTTCCTTCACGATGAAGGAGCAGGACAAGGTGGAGGAGTTCACCAACGGTCGTGCGGGCATGATGATCGACTCGCTCGCGCACATCAACCTGATCCGTGAGACGAACCCCGACCTGAAGTTCTCGATCTCGGCGATTCCGGCCGAGGACGGCTATGACGGCGAACGCGGCATTCCCTACGCTTCGTGGGGCATCGGCGTGGCCGAGAACTCCGAGCACAAGGAAGCGGCCTTCAAGCTGGTGTCGTTCCTGATGAGCGAGCAGACCAACTCCGAGCTCTCCACGATGGCCAAGGCCTTCCCCGGGAACTCGACCTCGGTCCCGGACTTCGTCAACGACGATGAGCTCTTCAAGACGGCGTTCGACATCTACCAGGCGGGATACCCGGCGAACGAGTTCACGGGACTCCCGGTCGCGGAGGACCTGATGCGCCAGTTCGGCGAGCAGCTCCAGGCGGCGCTCGACGGGCAGCAGTCGATCCCCGACGCGCTCAAGAAGGCGCAGGCCTCCTGGGAAGCGGAGTTCTGAGCACCCGCCTCCCCGCCTGAACGGGGTGCCGCATCGCGGTCGCGATGCGGCACCCGACCAACCAAGGAGCTCGCGTTTCCATGAGTCTGAGAACGTCCGACGACACCGAGGTGATCGTCACCGGAGTCGCCCTCTCGCGGCGGCGACGGCAACTGCGCAAGACCACAGAGTCCTACGCCTTCCTCTCGCCGACGGTCATCCTGCTGTTCGTGCTGATGATCGTGCCGATCGTGATGGTGATCGGCTACTCGTTCCAGGACAACGTGATCCTGAACAAGTCGCCCGAGTTCGTCGGCGTCGCGAACTACGTCGAGATCCTCTCCGACCCGCGCTTCTGGAAGGCGACGGGCAACACCATCCTCTTCACGGTCACGAGCGTCGCCGCCCATCTCGTACTCGGGCTCGCCTTCGCGATGATGCTCAACAGTCCGCTGCTCGGGAGGGTCTCGCGGTCGCTCTTCCGGGCTCTGTACGTTCTCCCGTGGCTGTTCACCGTCGCCGTCATCGCCGTCCTCTGGCGCATGCTCCTCGCCCCCAACGGCGTGGTCAACTTCCTGCTCAACACCGACATCGAGTGGCTGGCCTCGCCGCAGCTCGCGCTGGGCACGATCATCTTCATCAACATCTGGGCCGGCTACCCGTTCTTCATGGTCAGTCTCCTGGCCGGGCTGCAGGGGGTTCCCGCCGATCTGCACGAAGCGGCACGCGTCGACGGCGCGAGCGCGGTGCAGCGCTTCTGGAACGTCACGATCCCGCAGCTGCGGCCCATCATCGTCAGTCTGGTGCTGCTCGACCTGATCTGGACCTCGCAGCAGTTCGCCCTCATCTGGATGACCACGGGCGGTGGCCCGATCGACGTCACCGAGGTGCTCAGCACCTTCACCTACAAGCTGGCCTTCGCCAAATACGACTTCTCGCTCGCGTCGACCTCGGCCGTGCTGGTCCTGCTCATGTCGATGGTGCTCGCCGTGTTCTACGTCCGTCACCAGAAAGCGAGGGACTGACCATGGCTCTCACCGCGCGCACCCAGCGTCGGGTCGGCAAGACCGGCCTCATGATCGGCCTCCTCATCGGTGCGGTCTTCGCCGCAGGGCCGGTGCTGTGGATGCTGTCCAGCTCGTTCAAGTCGAACACGCAGATCTTCGAGTTGCCGCCGCGTCTGGTCACCGACACGTTCTCCTTCGACGCCTACATCGCGATCTTCACGAACCCCGAGACGATGCGGTTCTTCCTGAACAGCTACATCGTCGCGGGCTCGGTCACCATCCTCACGCTGATCGTCGCGATCCAGGCCGCCTACGCGTTCAGCCGCTTCGAGTTCCGGGGCAAGCGCATCCTGAACGTGGTGATCGTGAGCGTGCAGGCCGTGCCGCCCATCACCCTGCTGATCCCGTACTTCGGGCTCATGGTCGCGCTGGGTCTCTACAACTCCTACGCCGGTCTGATCCTCACCTACATGGTCTTCACGCTGCCCTACGCGATCATCATGATGACGGGCTACTTCAACACGCTGCCGAAGGAGCTCGACGAGGCCGTGCGCGTGGACGGTGCCGGATCCATGACGGCACTCTGGCGCATCCTCGTGCCGATCTCGGTTCCAGGAATCGTCTCCGTCGGCATCTACACGTTCATGATCGCCTGGAACGAGTACCTGTTCGCGCTGACGCTCACGCGCACCATCGACATGCGCACGGTGCCCATCGGCATCCAGCTCCTCATGGGACAGCACTCCTACGAGTGGAACCAGATCATGGCCATGAGCGTGCTCGGCTCGATCCCCGTGCTCATCCTCTTCCTCTTCTTCCAGCGGTACTTCATCAGCGGCCTCACGGCCGGTTCCGTGAAGAGCTGACACTCGTCCCGTCCCGGGGCTCCGACCACCACGAAAACAGGAGAATCACGTGCTCTACACCGGCAAATCCATCCTCGATGTCGCGAACGCGAACAACTTCGCCATCCCCGCGTTCAACATCAGCGACTGGGCGATGTTCAACGGCGTCATGGACATCAGCGAGGAGAAGGCCGCTCCGGTCATCATCGCCATCCACCCCGACGAGGTCGCGCACATCACGACCGACCTGATCGCCGCGATGCACTCCCGCGCGCATCGATCGAGCGTGCCGGTCGCGATCCACTGGGACCACGGAGGCAGCTACGAGCAGATGATCACCGCCATCAAGGCCGGCTTCACCTCGGTCATGATCGACGCGTCGCTGCTGCCCTTCGAGGAGAACGTCGCCCTGACCCGCAAGGTCATCGAAGCCGCACACGCCGTCGGCATCCAGGTCGAGGGCGAACTGGGCACGATCGGCGCGAACGACAGCTACGGCGAGTCCGGCGCTGCCGAGATCATCTACACCAACCCCGCCGATGCCGTGCGCTTCGTCGAGGAGACCGGCGTCGACAGCCTCGCCATCGCGATCGGCACCTCGCACGGTCTGTACCCGGCGGAGAAGAACCCCGAGCTCCGTCACGACCTCCTGCAGGAGATCAAGGCCGCGGTCGGGATCCCGCTGGTGCTGCACGGCGGCTCGGCCAACCCCGACGCCGAGCTGCGTCGCGCGGTCGAGCTGGGCATCAACAAGATCAACATCTCCAGCGACATCAAGGTCTCGTACCACAACCGCATGCGCGAGATCCTCGGCACCGACGAGCGTCTGCGCGAGCCCAACGCGATCCAGCCGGAGCCGATCGCCGCGCTCAAGGCCACGGCGGCTGAGAAGATCGAGCTGTTCGGGGCGGACGGCAAGGCCGACCTGTACTGACCGGACGACGGACCTCGAAGGGGCGGGCGATCGACGGATGATCGATGCGAGAAGGCGGCAGCTCGTCCTGGGGCTCGGCGGCACGGTCGACTACGAGCTGCGGTGGGATGCGGCCGTGGTCGACCGGCTCGTCGCCGAGCACGGGGTGCGGCGCGCGGAACTGACCGAGACGACCTCCATCGTCGATGAACGGTCGCTGCTGATCGCGGTACTCGCCTTCGTGGGGACCGGGGCGGGAGCGGAGCGTTTCGTGGCGTCGTCCGCGGTCGTCGAGGCCTTCGCCGCGCACTTCCCCCACGAGGTGACCCTCGGGGGCACCGGAGTGCGGGCCGGTCTCGTCCTCGACGGTTTGGGCATCCCCAGCCTGCAGCACCTCGTCAGCATCGACGACACCGTGCGGCGCCTGCTGCCACCGGGGGTGTCCTTCGTGTGCTCCGCCACGCGGGACACGCTCGATCCGCACCTGATCGTGCAGTATCCCGCGGGTGCCCGTATCCGTCTTCCGGACGGCGACATCGTGGCCCCGAGCGCCAACCGGTTGATCTTCGCCAATGATCCTCCGAACCGGGACATGCGTCTGGCGGCGGAACTGGGCGACGAGCTGGCGTCGGCGTCGGCGTTCCTCATCTCCGGCTTCAACACGATGCAGGACGAGGACCTGCTCCGGCACCGGCTCGACACCCTGCAGCAGGCGATGCGCAGCCTCCCCTCCGACGCCCTGGTGTTCTACGAGGATGCCGGCTTCTACACACGGGCGTTCGCCGAGACCGTGCGCGAGCGGTTGCTGTCGCGCATCGACGTGTACAGCCTGAATGAGGATGAACTGCAGGAGTATCTGCGGCGCCGCGTGGATCTGCTCGATCCGGACGACGTGATCCTGGCGCTGGAGGAGATCCGCGCGCTCATCCCTGCGCCCGCCCTGGTGGTGCACACGCGGTACTGGGCACTCGCGGTCGGTGCTGAGGCAGCCCGGCACCGTGCGGCGCTGGAGAGTGCCGTACGCGTGGCCGCGACGCGATTCCGGCTCGGCGACGGCTTCACCGCGGTGCAGGTCGCCGAGACCGACGGAATGCCTCGACACGGTGCCGGCGCCGACCTCGTCCGCACGGTGGAGGCAGCGGTGCGCGATGCCGTGGGTGTTGCGGCCTTCGCACTCGACATCCCGAACCCGACCACGATCGGACTCGGCGACACCTTCGTCGGGGGATTCCTCGCCGTCCACGACCCGCAGGAAGAGCACCCGTGAAACCGATCCGACTCGCATCGAACCGCCCCGCGGAACGCTTCTACCGCGGGGGCGCACGCATCGCCGCCTTCCGCGGCGAGCCGGGGACCGCGCCGCGGGAACCCGAGGACTGGATCGGATCGACCACGACGATTCGGGGGGAGAGCACCCTCGGACTGACGACCCTCCCGGACGGGCGTCTCCTGCGCGAGGCGATCGCGGATGACCCCGTGTCCTGGCTCGGACGATCCCATGTCGAGCGCTGGGGGGATGACGCGCGTCTGCTCGTCAAGCTGCTCGACGCCGGGCAACGGCTGCCCGTGCACGCGCACCCGCATGATGGGTTCGCCGCTTCGCACCTCGGTCGCCCGCACGGCAAGGCGGAGGCCTGGTACATCCTCGAGGGCGGCACCGTGCACATCGGACTGCGCGAGGATGCATCGACGGAGGCGCTCGGTGAACTCGTCGCCCGGCAGGATGTGGTCGCCCTCCTCGGTCTGCTGCACGAGGTCGAGGTCGCGCCCGGTGATGTGGTGTGGGTGCCGCCGGGCGAGCTCCACGCGATCGGGGCCGGAGTGCTCCTGCTCGAACTCCAGCAACCCGAGGACCTGTCGATCCTCCTCGAATGGGAGGGTTTCGCGATCGACGGTGCTGTCGAAGGCCACCTCGGGCTGGGGTTCGACCTCGCCCTGAGCGCGGTGACGACGAAAGCGAGGAGCACTGCCGAGATCGAGGCGCTCGTGCACCCGGCGTCGCCGTCCGGCTTCGTGTTCCCCCGTGCCGCCGACGAGTACTTCCGCCTCGAACGGCTGCCGGTGCGCGGAGCCGCGGTGCTCGACCCCGGTTTCTCGATCGTGGTCGTCATCGACGGCGCCGTCGACCTCGCGGGACTGCCGCTGTCGGCAGGAGCGACGGTCCTGGTCCCCGCGGCAGCCGGACGACTCGAGGTGAGCGGTGCCGGAGAGCTCCTGATCGCGCGCCCGCCCGCGGCGTGAAGGGTGATCCGGCGACGGCTCAGGCCCCCATTGACGCCGACTAGACTGGACGCATGCCCGAACCGAAAGTCGCCAGCTTTCCGGCGATCCGCGGTGCCCTGAAGTTCTACCAGATCGCGTCGATCATCACCGGAGTCATGCTGCTCCTGCTGCTGACCGAGATGGTGCTGAAGTACACGCCGATCCACCTCGAGCTCTTCCTGGGCGGCTCCGGAGGACCGCTCTGGTTCGCCGGCGTGCTCGCCGGGCCCGACTGCCAGTGGTGGTCGCTCTTCGCCCCGATGACCAACTCCTGCGAGATGACCTCGTTGGGTGACGGGTTCAACCTGTCCCTGTTCATCCTCGTGGCGCACGGCTGGTTCTACGTCGTCTACCTGTTCGCGTGCTTCCGCATGTGGAGCCTGATGCGCTGGCGCTTCCCGCGCTTCATCATGCTCGCGCTCGGCGGTGTCGTGCCGCTGCTGTCGTTCTTCATGGAGGCGGTCGTCGCCCGTGAGGTCAAGACCTATCTCGCCACCCGAGAGGCCGCCGAGGCCTCCGCCCCCGCCCCGGAAGGTGTCCGTTGACCGAACAGTCCGAGACCCAGCAGCGTCCTGCGCTCGTCGTCGACTTCGGCGCGCAGTACGCGCAGCTGATCGCCCGCCGCGTCCGTGAGGCGGGCGTCTACAGCGAGATCGTGCCGCACACCGCCACGGCTGCCGAGATCGCCGCCAAGAACCCGGTCGCGATCATCCTCTCCGGCGGACCCTCGTCCGTGTACGAGGAGGGGGCGCCGCGCCTCGACCCCGCGGTCTTCGAGCTCGGTGTCCCGACTCTCGGCATCTGCTACGGCTTCCAGTACATGGCCCAGACCCTGGGCGGCGAGGTCGCCCACACCGGCCTGCGCGAGTACGGCGCCACCGATGCCGTCATCACCGGCGACGGTGGAACCCTGCTGGGCGGCCAGCCCGCGGAGCAGAACGTCTGGATGAGTCACGGCGACCAGGTCGCCAAGGCCCCCGAGGGCTTCGACGTGCTCGCCACGACCGAGGCCACCAAGGTCGCCGCGTTCGCACACGAGGAGCGCGGCTTCTACGGCGTGCAGTGGCACCCCGAGGTCAAGCACTCCGACCACGGCCAGCGCGTGCTCGAGAACTTCCTCCACAAGGGGGCGGGTCTGGCCTCCGACTGGAACAGCGGCAATGTGATCGCCGAGCAGATCGAGCGCATCCGTGAGCAGGTCGGCGATGCCCGCGTGATCTCCGCGCTCTCCGGTGGCGTCGACTCCGCGGTCTCCACCGCCCTCGTGCACAAGGCGATCGGCGACCAGCTGACCGCGGTCTTCGTCGACCACGGCCTCCTCCGCAAGGGCGAGCGCGAACAGGTCGAGAAGGACTACGTCGAATCGACGGGTGTGCGGCTGATCACGGTCGACGCGGCCGACACGTTCCTCGGCCACCTGAAGGGTGTGACCGACCCCGAGGAGAAGCGCAAGATCATCGGACGCGAGTTCATCCGCGCGTTCGAGAAGGTGCAGCTCGACCTCGTCGCCGAGGCCAAGGCATCGGGCGGCGCTCCGGTGAAGTTCCTCGTGCAGGGCACTCTCTACCCCGACGTCGTCGAGTCCGGCGGCGGAGCGGGGACCGCGAACATCAAGTCGCACCACAACGTGGGCGGCCTCCCCGACGACCTCGACTTCGAACTGATCGAGCCGTTGCGCGCGCTGTTCAAGGACGAGGTCCGGGCGATCGGCCGCGAACTCGGCATTCCCGAGGCCATCGTGGGGCGTCAGCCGTTTCCGGGGCCCGGTCTCGGTATCCGGATCATCGGTGAGGTCACCGCTGACCGTCTCGAGATTCTGCGTGAGGCCGACGCCATCGCCCGCGAAGAGCTGACGAAGGCCGGCCTCGACCAGGAGATCTGGCAGTGCCCGGTCGTGCTTCTCGCCGACGTGCGCTCGGTGGGTGTGCAGGGCGACGGTCGCACCTATGGCCACCCGATCGTGCTGCGTCCGGTGTCGAGCGAAGACGCCATGACCGCCGACTGGACGCGCCTGCCCTACGACGTGCTGTCGAAGATCTCGAACCGCATCACGAACGGCGTCCGTGACGTCAACCGCGTCGTGCTCGACGTCACGTCGAAGCCGCCGGGGACGATCGAGTGGGAGTAGGGGGCTCGGTGCTCCCCGATGCGGCGGCGGCTCTGCCCGACGCCGAGTACCTGGTGCTGTCGAGCCGGTTGATCCCGGGACTCGACGGCGGGTACACGATCGCCACGCTCGCGCGCGCCCGGCAGCTCGCCGGGGCGGGAGTCGCCGACGGGGCGGGACCACAGCTCCTCACGTTCGACCCCGGGACCGCTGCGGACCACGCCGCGCATCGGCGCACGTTCGTCGAGCACGGGGCGCTCGGGGACTCGTCGCGCCTGCGAAATCTGTTCGACGAGGCGGTGGAGCCCCGCGGCGGCGCGGCGGAATGGCTGAGGGTGGCCGCCGACTCCGCGGTGGCCGCTGACCCCGGAGTCGAGTACCGGGTCCTCCGGGACACCGAAGACCGTCCTTTCGTGGCGCTCCCGGTGATTCCCGGCAACCCGGACTGGCACCTGACCGACGAGCCGGTGCTGGTGTTCGACGCCGACGGTGAGGCTGTCGGAGCTCTGCACGGGTTCCGCGGTCTGTACCGGGCCTGGCTCGACCGCGTCACCGCTGCCTTCGGTGATCGCCCCATCGTCGTGATCTGCGAGTCTCGCCAGCTCGGTGAGCTCATCGCGGACTGGTCCGACCCGCGGGTGCGCATCGTGCACACGATCCACACCATGCACGTCGAAGCGCCGTACACCCCGGACTCGACCATGAACACTCTCTGGACGCGCTGGTTCCGGCTCGCCGACCGGTTCGATGCCGTGATCTGGCCGACCGCGACCCAGCGCGACGACGTGGTCGCGCGGTTCGGGGACACGGCTTTCCACGCCGTCGTTCCAAATCCGATCGCCCCCGTCGCTCCGCGCCCGGATCTGCGGGAGGACGGGCTCGTCGTCGTGCTCGGGCGCCTCGCTCCCGGAAAGCGCGTCGACCACGCGATCCGCGCCTTCCTCGCTGCCGATGTGCCGGGTGCGCGGATGGAGATCTGGGGCGGCGGGCCGGAGCAGGAGCGTCTGCAGGCGCTGATCGATGAGCTCGGCGCGGGGGATCGCATCGTGCTCGCCGGGTACTCGGACGCCCCGGGGACGGTGCTCGACCGCGCGTCCGTCCTGGTCACGTCCACGGCTTTCGAAGGCCAGCCGCTCGGCGTGGTCGAGGCGCTGCTGCACGCGACTCCCGTCATCTCGTACGACGTGCGCTACGGCATCCGTGATGTGCTGCAGCGCGGTGGCGGGATGCTGGTGCCGAGCGGCGACATCGATGCGCTCGGCCGAGCGATCCGCACGCTCCTGACCGACCCCGAGCGTCTCGCGGCGTTGAGCGCGGAGGCGCCGTCGGTCGCCGCGGCCTGGAGTCCCGAATCCTCGCTCGAGGCCCTCACCGCCGCGATCGCCGCCGCAGTCGCCGCTCCGCCCCGTCGCGCCTGACCCCGCCGCGTCGCGCCTGAGCCCGCCCCGTCGCGCCTGACCCTCCGCGTCGCGCCTGAGCCCGACCCGCACACCCGTCTCCCGTCGCGATATGACAACCAAAACGGCTCATTCGGGTGTCATATCGCGACGGGAGCACGGGAGCGTGCGACCGGAGCAGAAAAAAGTGGCGGCGGATGTCGATCTGAGGCATTCTCGTTCGACGCCAGAGGTGAGAGGGTCGAGAGACGGCCCTGCGAACAAGGAGAACATCATGAAGTTCATGCTCATCATGCGTGCGAACGACGACGCCGTCGAGGCGTACAAGGAGATGCCGTTCGAGCAGGTCATCGAGGCCATGGGCAAGTACAACGAGTCGATGATGAAGGCCGGTGTGCTCGTCGCGGGGGAGGGCTTGACCGACGCTGCCGAGGGCTTCGTGGTCGACTTCAGCGCAGAGAAGCCTCTGATCACCGACGGCCCCTACGGCGAGACGAAGGAGCTCTTCAACGGCTTCTGGATCATCGAGGTGTCGTCCCGCGAAGAAGCCGCCGAATGGGCGAGCCGTGCACCCCTGGGCGCGGGTTCGTTCCTCGAGGTGCGTCGGGTCACGGGCGTCGAGGACTTCCCGGCCGACAATGAGTGGATCGCGAAGGAAGCCGGCTGGCGCGAAGAGCAGGCGCAACGCGCGCAGCAGTGACGACGACACACGGTGATGGACGCATCCGAACACGGTGAGACGACGCGTTCCGCCCCCGAAGACGGGTCGGCGGAACGCGCCGTCGCCGCTGTCTGGCGCATCGAGTCCGCGCGCATCGTCGGTACCCTCACCCGGAGGGTCGGCGACTTCAGCCTGGCGGAGGACCTCGCCCAGGAGGCATTGGTCGACGCGCTGAGACAGTGGCCGGAGGAGGGGGTTCCCCGCAACCCCGGGGCATGGCTCACGGCGGTCGCGAAGCGCAAGGCCATCGACGGGTGGCGCCGCGCGGAGCGTCTGGATGCCAGGGTCGCGGCGCTCGCCCACGACCTGGAGCAGGAGCAGGCCGCCGCGCCGGAGCTGCTGTGGGACCCGGACGCCCTCGACGACGATGTCCTGCGGCTGATCTTCATCGCGTGTCACCCCGTTCTCTCGAAGGAGGCGCAGGTCGCCCTCACACTGCGGGTCGTGGGTGGCCTGTCGAGCGAGGAGATCGCGCGGGCCTTCCTCGTGCCGACGGCGACCGTGCAGCAGCGCATCGTGCGGGCGAAGAAGACGCTGAGCGCCGCCAACGCTCCCTTCGAGATCCCGCCGCGCGAAGAGCGGGCGGAGCGGATCGGGGCAGTCCTCGGTGTGCTGTATCTGATCTTCAACGAGGCGCACGCCGCGAGCAGTGGTCCGGACTGGATGCGACCGGAACTGAGCGATGAGGCGATCCGGCTGAGCAGGGTGCTCGCGGCACTGATGCCGCGTGAGCCCGAGGTGCACGGTCTGCTCGCACTGATGGAGCTCACCGCCGCCCGGTTCGGAGCGCGTGTGGACCGGAACGGCGATCCGGTGCTGTTGGCTGACCAGGACCGGGGCCGGTGGGATCGCGGACGCATCAGCCGCGGTCGTGCCTCGCTCGCGACGGCTGATGGCCTCGGGCGCGGACGCGGCGCGTACTGCCTCCAGGCGGCGATCGCGGAGTGCCATGCGGTGGCTTCGAGCGTCGATGACACGGACTGGGACAGGATCGTGCTGCTCTACGAGGCACTCGGTCGGATCGCCCCATCTCCGGTCGTCGAGCTCAACCGCGCGGCGGCGGTCGCGATGGCCACGGGCCCGGCGTCCGCATTGCGGATCATCGATCAGCTCTCGGCATCGGGACTGCTGCGCGGCTATCACCTCCTTCCCGCCACCCGGGGGGAGCTGCTGCGACGGCTCGGACGCGAGGACGAAGCGCGGAGCGATTTCGCAGTGGCCGCGGGCCTCGCCGGCAATGATCGTGAGAGGTCACTGCTGGAGCGGAAGGCGAGCGGAGCCGCGAGCTAGAGTCCCGCCGAAACGCGAAGTGGCCCGCCTCCCTGGGGAGACGGGCCACTTCGATGAACGGCGGTCAGTTGTTGCCGCGGACGATCGCGATGATGCGCAGGATCTCGACGTAGAGCCAGACCACGGTGACCATGATGCCGAAGGCTCCGAGCCAGCCGTACTTGCGCGGTGCGCCGTTGCGGACGCCCTGCTGGATCTGGTCGAAGTCGAGCACGAGCGAGTACGCCGCCATGATCACGACGAGGACACCGATGATGAGGCCGAGCGGGATGCCCATGATGCTGGCGCTCAGCATGCCGAACGCCTGGTCCTGCGGCAGCACGCCGGTCCACATCAGGACGACGTTCAGCAGCGAGAAGACCAGGTAGCCGATCATGGCGATCATGAAGATCTTGGTCGCCTTCTTCGACGCGCGGATCTTGCCGCTCGCGAAGAGAGCCAGGGTCACGCCGACGACCGAGACGGTCGCGAGCGTCGCCTGGAAGACGATGCCGGGGTAGATGACCTCGAAGAACGCCGAGATGCCACCGATGAAGAGGCCCTCGAACGCCGCGTACGCGAAGATCAGTGCGGGGCGCACCTTCTTGCGCGAGGTGAAGGTGATGACCATGGCGAGCACGAAGCCGCCGAGCGCACCGACGATCCACGGCAGCATGTTCGGCTGGAAGGTGCTCTCGCGGCTGAACGCGGGAACGTCGACACCGCCGAGCGTCATGACCCAGCCGATGGCCGCGGTGACGAGCAGGATGCCGAACAGGCCGGCCGTCTTCCAGACCGTGTCCTCGACCGACATGCGATCGGTCTCGATGGCACCGGCCGGCGGGGCGGCGTACATGCCCTCGAGCTGTGCGTTGGCCGCCGCGTCCATCGCCCCGTGCTGGAGCGAGGCGCTCTGCGCGCCCTGAGCAGCCTGAGGTCCGCCCGGGTAGGTCGCGACGTTGCGCGGGTCCTGCTGCTGGAAAGCAGGGTTGTTGAAAGCGAAGTTGCTCATTGGTGGGCCTCACTCCAAAGGGGGGTAGTAGGTCTCTTGCCTCTACGATACTCGGGAGGTACCCCTCCTGGGGTGTTCTACGCTGAGAGCGTGCCCAGGAAATCGCCCCTCGTCATCGGGCATCGCGGTGCGCCCGGCTACCGTCCGGAGCACAGCCGCTCCTCCTACGAACTCGCGCTCGCGATGGGGGTGGATGCCGTCGAACCCGATGTCGTCGCCACGAAGGACGGCGTGCTGGTCGTGCGACACGAGAACGAGATCTCCGGGACGACCGACGTCAGCGCGCGTCCGGAGTTCGCCGACCGCAAGACGACCAAGCGCGTCGACGGGCAGGCACTGACCGGGTGGTTCACCGAGGACTTCACCTGGGCCGAGCTGTCGACGCTGCGCGGACGTGAGCGGCTGCCCGAGGTGCGGGCATCGAGCGCGAGCTTCGACGGCACCCAGTCCATCCTCCGTCTCCGCGACGTGCTCGACCTCGTGCGGGAAGGCTCTGCCGAGCACGGCCGCGAGATCGGCGTCGTGCTCGAGGTCAAGCACGCCACCTACTTCGCGAGCATCGGCCTCGCGCTCGCGCCCCTCATCGAGCAGGAGCTGCGTGCGGCGGGATGGGCCGACGGCGAGCTGCCTCTCGTGATCGAGTCCTTCGAGTCGACGGTGCTCGGGGAGCTTCGCGAGCGGGGCATCGCCGCGACCTCCATCTACCTGATCGAGGCGACGGGCCGGCCGTACGACCGCAAGGCAGTCGAGGGCGCGCAGGCGATGACCTACAAGGCGACCGTCACCCCTCGCGGGCTCGATGGCCTCGTCGGCCTCGTCGACGGCATCAGCGTGAACAAGAAGATGCTCCTCGATCACGGGAACACCATCGTCGCGGACGCCCATGCACGCGGCCTTCTCGTGTACACGTGGACCTGCCGTCCCGAGAACGCCTTCCTGGCCGCCGAGTTCCGCGGTGCGGGCGGCCGGGGCGCGTACGGCGACTACGAGTCGGAGTGGGGTGTCCTCGCGCAGCAGGGCATCGATGGGGTGTTCGTCGACCACCCCGACCTCGGCGTCGCCTTCTTCCGCGGCTGAGCCGGCGCCGATCGCCGGTCGACGGCTCAGAGCGTGCGATCGAAGGAGCCGCGACGCGTGGAGACGATCTCCTTGCCGAGCGGCATGAGCGAGATCGGGACCATCTTGAAGTCCGCGATGCCCATCGGGATGCCGATGATCGTGACGCACAGCAGGATGCCGGAGACGATGTGGCCGATGGCGAGCCACCAGCCGGCCAGGATGACCCAGAGGACGTTGCCGAGGAACGACCCGACCCCCGCGGTCGGCTTGCTCACGACCTCGCGTCCGAACGGCCAGATCGCGTAGGCGGCGATGCGGAACGAGGCGATCGCCCACGGGATCGTGATGATCGGGATGCACAGCAGGATGCCGGCCAGGACGTACCCGAGGAACAGTGCCCAGCCGGCCAGGATGACCCAGATGATGTTGAGGATCGTGCGCATGAGCTGATTGTGTCACCCGCGCGACGCGATGTCTGAGCATCCGCCCCGAGGTCCCGAGGGCCCCGTGTTCCGGATGCCAGACTGACCGCATGACCGGAATCGTGGTGCAAGACGTCAGCAGAGCGTTCGGGACGGTGCAGGCGGTGCGAGCGGCCTCGCTCCGCGCGGACCCCGGCAGAGTGACCGGACTCGTGGGGCCGAACGGGGCGGGGAAGACGACGCTGCTGCTGATGCTCGCCTCGCTCCTCGCCCCCGACACCGGGACGATCAGCATCGGGGGCGTCGATCCCGCGGTCGATCCTCTCGCTGCGCGACGCATGCTCGGCTGGATGCCCGATGCACTGGGAGCCTGGCCGTCGCTCACCGCCCGCGAAACCCTCGTCACCACCGCTCGTCTCTACGGCATCGAGAAGGCGGACGCTCAGGGCCGTGCCGAGCAACTGCTCACGCTCGTCGGGCTCGCGCCGCTCGCGGACTCGCCCGCCAAGGTGCTCTCGCGCGGGCAGAAGCAGAAGCTGGGTCTCGCGCGCGCTCTCGTGCATGACCCGCAGGTGCTGCTCCTCGACGAGCCGGCGTCGGGCCTCGACCCGGAAGCGCGCGTGCAGCTGCGCGGTCTGCTGCGTCGTTTCGCTGCGGAGGGGCGCACCGTGCTGATCTCGAGCCACATCCTCTCGGAGCTGGAGGAGGTCGTCGACGATGCGGTGTTCCTCGTCGCCGGCTCCGTGGTGGATGCGGCTCCCGCCCAGAGCACGGTGCGACCGTGGCGGGTCCGTCTCGCCGGCGCGACGCCCGAGCGGATGAACGCCGACACCTGGCAGGTGGCCTCGAACCTCGGGCTCGCTCCGGAGTCGCTCGCCAACGACCGCGGCGCGGTGCTGGTCGGGTTCGCGGGGGAGGACGCAGCGGCCCAGTCGCTGCGCCGCCTCGTCGACGCGGGCCTTCCGGTCTCGGAGTTCGCTCCTGCGCAGAGCGACCTGGAGCACACGTTCCTGAACCTGCCGCAGGCGCCGACGCCACAAGCCGCACCTCGGCCCCCTGCACCCCCTGCGCCCCCGGCGCCGACCGGAACGGAGGCGGGAGCATGAGCCTCGCCAACATCGGGATCATCGCCCGACTCGAACTGACCCAGCGCCTGCGGAGTGTCGGGTGGTACGTCCTGCTGGGCGTGTTCGCGCTCATCCTGCTCGGAGTCACCGGGCTCGCATTCGCCGTGTACTCCTGGGGCGACTTCATCGGGGCCGGCGTCTATTCGATCGTCGTCAACATCGTCCTTCTGCTCGTGGTGCTGGTGTCGCCGACGCTCAGCGGCAACGCGATCAACGGCGACCGCGATGCCGCCACCCTCGGCGCGATCCAGGTGACCGCGGCTTCGACCGGCGACATCATGCTCGGCAAGCTCCTCGCCGCTGTCGCGACCGGCGGGGCGTTCCTCCTCGTCGCCGTTCCCTTCCTCGCCCTGTCTCTGCTCGGCGGGGGAGCGAACCCCCTCGTGCTGCTCGTCTCGCTGCTCGTGCTCGCGGCGGAGATCATCGTGGTCGCCGCGATCGGCGTCGGATTGAGCGGACTCATCGCGCGCCCGCTGTTCTCGGTTGCAGCCACGTACCTCGTGGTCGCCGCGTTCGTGTTCGGCACGCTCATCGCGTTCGGGCTGGGCGGGATGGCGGTACGCAGCGAGGGGACCAGCTACTCGCGACCGTACGACGCGAACGGCAACGTCGACTGCGATGAGTGGCAGGTCAGCACGATGTACGAGGTGCCCCGGTTCGACCTGGTGTGGTGGGCGCTCGCGGCCAATCCCTTCGTGGTGCTCGCGGATGCGACGCCGACCGAGTTCACGCCCGACGGCTACCCGGTCGACCTGTTCGGCCAGATCAAGACGGGCGTGCGCGGGGCGCAGCAGTCGCCGCTCGAGCAGCGCTGGGACGACTGCGACCGGGACGGCAGCGGCTATCCCACGCCGCAGGAGGTGATCGAATCGTCGGTGCCCAGCTGGTTCGTGGGCCTCGGTGTGCAGGTCGTGATCGCGGGGTCGCTGTTCGCCGGGGCCTGGGCGCGCACGCGGACGCCTGCCCGGCGCCTCCCGCCGGGCACTCGCATCGCCTGACACCGGCACCGGGTGACGCGGGGGTGGCGGTCGCGGCAGATCGCCATCCCCCGTTCACCTCCCGTGCACCCGGGGGATTCTCCGCGGCCACGCGGTATCGGTGGTCTGGTCGGGTACCCGACTGAGACCCCAGGAGTTTCCATGCCCCGCCTGCACCGCGCAGCGGCGGTCACGACGGTGTGCGCCTTGAGCGCCGCCGCCCTGCTCGCCACCCCCATCGCCGCGATCGGTTCGACCGCTCCGAGTCTCGTCCTGAACGAGATCGTCTATGACGACGCCGCGACCGGCCTTGCCGACCAGGTCGAGATCTACAACGCCGGAACCGAGACGGTCGACCTCGCGGGGTGGACCATCGCGGATGAGAAGCGCGACAGCTTCGGAGCTGCGCCGGAAGGCACCTCGCTCGCACCGGGCGAGTTCCTGGTGCTGGAGAAGGATGTCGACTTCGACTTCGGGCTCGGCAAGGGGGACGAGGTCGTGCTCTTCGACCCGAGCAGCACCGAGGTCGACGCGTACGCGTATGAGAACACCGCGCCGCTGTCGGTGTGGGCGCGCTGTCCTGACGGCACGGGGGCATGGGCACCGGCGACGACGGTGACTCCCGGCGCTCCCAACGATTGCGCCGTCGCTCCCGTCGCGGGCTCCATCCTCATCAACGAGGTCGACTCGCAACCCGCCGACTGGGTGGAGTTCCACAACCCCGGCACCGAGGCGCTCGACATCTCGGGCTACGAGATCCGCGACAACTCCGACGATCACCGCTGGCAGTTCCCGCCGGGCACGCAGATCGCGGCGGGGCATTTCCTCGTCGTCGAAGAGGGGACGATCGGACTCTCCGGAGGCGTCGAGGCCGCATTCCGCGAGCCGATCGGTATCGGCAGCGCCGACCGTATCCGTCTCTACGACGCCTCGGGGGCGATGATCGACGACACGCTCCCGTGGCAGGGGCACGCGGCGATCGATGGCGACTTCGCTGCGGCCACCCTGGCACGCTGCCCCGACGGCGTCGGTTCCTTCGTGCTCGCGCATCCGACCCCCGGTGCCGCGAACTCGTGCGTCCTGCCCGACGTCGTGATCAACGAGATCGAGTCGAACGGTGACAGCACCGACTGGGTCGAGGTCGTGAACACGGGCACGACTGCGGTGGACCTCTCGGGCTGGACCGTCATGGACAACGATCCGACCGGTCACGCGGACGACACCACACCGCTCCCCGCCGGTACGATGCTGCCGCCCGGGGGCTACTTCGTCTTCGACCAGCCGGCGAACTTCGTGTTCGGACTCGGCAACGGCGACACCGTGACCATCCGTGATGCGAACGGCAACACGGTCGACGAGCACGTCTACACCGCGCATGCCGCCGGCGTCCTCGCGCGCTGTGCCGACGGTACCGGCGACTTCGTCGACATCGCGGTCTCGACCAAGGGTCTCCGCAACGCCTGCGGCAACCCGGTGCGTATCAACGAGGTGGAATCCGACGGCGGCTCGCGGGACGATTGGGTGGAGCTCGTGAACCCGACGAGCACCGAGCTCGATGTGTCGGGCGTCGTGGTGAAGGACGACGACGACACCCATGTGTACGCGATCCCAGCCGGAACCCGCCTCGGTGCGGGGGAGTACCTCGTGATCGAGCGGGCACAGCTCGGGTTCGGTCTCGGTTCCGGCGACGCGGTGCGCGTGTTCGACGGCGACCTGCTCATCGACGAGACCACCTGGGGGTCCGGCCACGCCGCCACCACCTGGGGCCGTTGCCCCGACGCGAGCGGCGCGTTCGCCGTGACCGCGGAGTCCACCAAGGGCGCCGCGAACGTGTGCGCCGGCGAGGTCGCCGTGTCACCGTGGCCCGGTTCCGCCGAGGTGCGCGTGGTCGACAGCATCCCGACGTTCCTCGAGGACAGTTCCGGACTCGACGTGCAGGAGACCGCCGAGGGCGCGTTCCTGTGGGCGGTCGACAACGGCGAGGGTCGCATCTGGAAGCTCGACGCGCGCGCCGACGGCTCGGTCGAGAAGGCCGAGGGCTGGGATGCAGGCAAGCGCGTGCGCTTCCAGAAGGACGCCGCCGATCCGGGGGCTGCGGGCCCCGACACCGAGGGCATCACGGTCGACGGAGACGGCTTCGTGTACGTGGCCTCCGAGCGGGACAACAGCGCCAAGGGCGTCAACCAGAACGTGGTCCTCAAGGTCGATCCCGAGGCGTCGAGCGGTGACCTCATCGCTCAGCAGGAGTGGGATCTGACCGCCCTGCTCCCTGCCGTGGGGGCGAACCTCGGCATCGAGGCCGTGCAGTGGGTGCCCGATGCCGCGCTCGCCGGGAAGCTCTTCGACGACACGTCGGGCGCGGTGTATGACCCGAAGGATCATGCAGGTCACGGCGACGGGCTGTTCTTCGTCGCGGTCGAGGACAACGGCCACGTCTACGCGTTCGCGCTCGGATCCGACGGGGCGGCGACGCTGGTGTCGGAGATCGCTCCCGGCCTCCCCGGAGTGATGGCGCTCGACTACGACACCGTGCGCGACACCCTGTGGGCGGTGTGCGACGACGGCTGCCAGGGGCGCTCGGCGGAGATCACGCTGAACGGCACCGCACAGCCCGACATCGCGCACTACGCCCGTGCCGCCGGCCTGCCCGACATCAACAACGAGGGTTTCGCGACCGCGCCGGCCTCGCTGTCGGTCGACGGGCAGCGCCCGGTGTGGTGGTTCGCCGACGGCTTCGCCTCCGAGTCGCTGCGCACCGGGACGCTGCCGGGAACAGGCGGCGGTACTCCCGGCGGCGAGACCCCGCCCCTCCCCGGCACAGGGCTCGTGGACGACAACCGCAACGGGCTGACGGTGAACCCGTCGGTCGCGGCCCGGGGGCAGGAGGTCACGATCACGGTCGGTTCCGCAGGCGCAGGCACGGACGTGTCGGTGTGGATGTACTCCGAGCCGATGCGGATCGCGTCGGGGACGCTCACGACCGCGGGGACCATCACGGCGACCATACCGGCCGATGCGCCTCTCGGCGCCCACCGGATCGCCGTGTTCGATGCGAGCGGCGGGCTCCTCGGCTGGGCGGACCTCCGTATCGCGGGAGCGGCAGGATCGGGATCTGAGACGGGTGCGGGTGCGCTGGCGACGACCGGCTCCGAGCTCCCGGTCGCCGCCGTCGCGCTGGCGCTGCTGCTCCTCACCGCCGGCGCGGCAGCAGTCCGCCGTCGCAGGCGCGACGCCTGAGCGCGCAGGGGTGCACAGGTCGACCGTGCACCCCTGCGTCGCCGCCGATGCCCCCGCATCCCGTGCCGCGGTGTCTGTGCCGACGCCTAGACTCATAGGGCCATGACCGAAGCTCCTCTCATCGTCCCCGGATCCGCCGGCCCCCGCACCTCCGGGGCGGAGGGACAGGACGAACTCCTCGCCGGACTGAACCCGCAACAGCTCGAGGCCGTCACCTATCGCGGCCCCGCTCTGCTCATCGTCGCGGGCGCGGGGTCGGGCAAGACCAGCGTGCTCACGCGACGCATCGCCTCGCTGCTGCGCTCACGCGAGGCCTGGCCGAGTCAGATCCTCGCGATCACCTTCACCAACAAAGCCGCCGGCGAGATGCGCGAGCGCGTCGAAGGACTGATCGGGGACGCCGCCCGGGGCATGTGGATCTCGACGTTCCACTCGGCCTGCGTCCGCATCCTCCGCCGCGAGGCTCAGCAGTTCGGGTACACGAAGTCCTTCACGATCTACGACTCCGGCGACTCGCGCGCTCTGCTCAAGCGGCTGGTCAAGGAGCACGAGGCGGATGCGTACGGACTGACCCCGGCCTCGGTGCAGTCGCGCATCTCGAAGCTCAAGAACGAGCTCTCCGACGCCGAGTCCTACGCGCGTCAGGCCAACATGAGCGATCCCGCCGAGCGCGTGTTCGTCGAGGTGTTCGCCGACTACCAGCGTCAGCTGCAGAAGGCCAACGCGTTCGATTTCGACGACCTCATCGGTCAGACGGTGTACCTGTTCCGCGCTTTCCCGCAGGTCGCCGACACCTACCGTCGTCGCTTCCGGCACATCCTGGTCGACGAGTATCAGGACACCAACCACGCGCAGTACGCGCTGATCCATGAACTGACGCGACCCGTGTCGGGCGCCGGAGCAGCTCCCGACCCGTATGCCTCGAACGGCATGATGATCTTCGAGCCCGATCCCGCCCCCGCTGCCGATGCCGGCGAGCCCGGTGCCTCGCTCACGGTGGTCGGCGACTCCGACCAGTCGATCTACGCCTTCCGCGGCGCCGACATCCGCAACATCAGCGAGTTCGAACGTGACTTCCCCGGCGCCCGCGTGGTGCTGCTCGAACAGAACTACCGTTCGACGCAGAACATCCTCTCCGCCGCGAACGCCGTGATCGGCAACAACTTCGACCGCAAAGACAAGAAGCTGTGGAGTGACAAGGGCGACGGCGACCCGATCATCGGCTTCACCGGCTACTCGCAGCACGACGAGGCCCAGTTCGTCGCCGACGAGGTCGAGGCACTGCACCGTGCCGGCATGCCGTACTCCGAGATGGCGGTGTTCTATCGCACCAACTCGCAGTCCCGTGCGCTGGAGGAGATCTTCATCCGCTCGGCGGTGCCCTACAAGATCATGGGCGGCACGAAGTTCTACGACCGCGCCGAGATCAAGGATGCGCTCGCCTATCTCGTCGCGGTGGCGAATCCGGCCGACGAGATGTCGGTGCGCCGCATCCTGAACAAGCCACGCCGTGGCATCGGCGACGTGACGGAGACGGCCATCGCGCGTTTCGCCGAGGAACACGGCATCAGCTTCCGTGACGCGCTGTCGATGCCGGCCCAGCTCGGCGTCGGCCCGAAGATCCAGGCGGCGATCGGTCAGCTCGACGCCGTGCTGACCGAAGCCACCGCGATCCTGATCCCGGCCAGCGGCGAGCTTCCGCCCTCCACGGCGGTGGCCGACGGGCTCAGTCTGCTGCTCGGCAAGAGCGGCTACCTCGACGCCCTGCGTGCGAGTCGTGATCCGCAGGACGAGGCGCGCGTCGAGAACCTCGACGAGTTCGTGGCCGTGGCCCGCGACTTCGCGCGCAACAACCCCGAAGGCACGATCGTCGACTTCTTGACCGAAGTCGCCCTGGTCTCGGACGCCGACGACCTCGACGACGAGTCCGGCTCAGTCTCACTCATGACGATGCACACGGCGAAGGGACTCGAGTACGACGCCGTGTTCGTCACGGGCGTTGAAGAAGACCTGATCCCGCACCGGATCTCGGCCGGAGAGCCTGGAGGGCCGCAGGAGGAGCGCCGGCTCTTCTACGTCGGCATCACGCGGGCGCGCAAGCGGCTGCACCTGTCCCTCGCGATGACCAGAGCCCAGTTCGGCGAAGTGACCGTGGCGATGCCCAGCCGTTTCCTGCAAGAGATCCCGTCGGGACTCATCGACTGGCGTCAGTCGCCGGGTGACGTGAACTCGCGCGGCGGGATGCAGTCCCGGGCCCTCAATGCGCGACGCCAGGGCGGTTTCGGCGGCTCGAGCTCCGGATCGGGCGATCGCTTCGCGGTCAAGGCGCTTCCCGGGCGCGATTCCCTCAAGCCCCTGTCGACGGCGATGGACAAGTTCCCCAACCGCGTCACGGCCAAGATGCGCGACAACGGCGATCTCGAGCTCGCCGCAGGCGACCGCATCCGTCACGTCGACTTCGGCGAAGGGCGGGTCGATGCGGTGACCGGCGAGGGAGCCAAACGCATCGCCCACGTGCGCTTCGACTCGGCAGGGCAGAAGAAGCTCCTCATCAAGGTCGCGCCGATCGAGAAGATCTGACGTCACCGCGGGTGTTCAGGCTTCGGCGGATCACGGTCCGGATTGGCGGTTAGGCTGGCTCATATGGCCCTCTTCTCCCGCCGCAAGAAGTCCGGTGACGATGCCGTCGCCCCCACCACCGACGTCGTAGAGACGGACGCGGGGGCACCCGGATCCGACACCGTCGCCGCCGACGACGCCTCGGACGCCGGCAGTGTCGACGCTCCCTCGATCGGCATCTCCGTGCAGGCCTTCCGAGGCGTCGGCGCCGAGGCCGGCCCGGAGGTGGAGCTGCCCAGCGCTGAGACGGCGCCCGCGGCGGCGGCCCCTGCCGCCCCTCGCGCCCCACAGGCACCGACGGCGCAGGAGGAAGAGCCCCCGCAGCGGCGTCTGCCGCTCGCCTCGCCGCTGCCGCCGGAGCAGACCGAGACCGTCGCCGGGATGAAGGACAACGTCCTGCTCCGTGAGGCGCTCACCGAGATCGAAGCGGGGGCGACCAACGACCAGCTGCTGGGCGTGATGCGTCAGGCGCTTCAAGGGCACCTCTACATCCGCGTCAACGGAGACGCCCGCGCGCAGATCAGCGAGGGCAAGCCGCTCTCCGTCGCGGTCGTCCGCGACAACGACGACCGCCAGTTCATGCTCGCTTTCAGCTCGGCGGCCGCCGTGCGCGATTCCGTGCAGCTCGAGCCGGATCCCGCGGCCACCTCCGCCGTCGCGCAGCCCGTGACGTCGGTGCTGCAGCAGGTCGTGGCAGGAGACTTCGCGGGGCTCATCGTCGACAACGCGTCTGCACCCCACCGCGTGGTCTTCCCGACCGAGCTGTTGCAGAAGACGCTCGACCAGGCCGACGTCGACATGACCGTGAAGTCGATCCTGGCCGCTCCCCGTGCGCAGGATTCGGCTGTCAAGGTCGGAGAGGCCCTGGCGACCACGCGCATGTGGGTGGCGGTCAACGACGGCTCCGGCAGCGGTCAGGTCGGCATCGCCGAGGCCCAGACCCCCGACGGGCGACGGTTTCTGCAGCTCTTCTCGCACCCGCTCGAGGTCATCGCGCTCGGCCGGGGTGATCGTCCGCTCCCGTTCGAGCCGATGCAGCTCGCCAAGGTCCTCACGAGCCACTCCGAGATGGGCGGAGTGATCGTCGATCCCGCCGGCCCGTCGATCATCGTCGAGCGGGACGCCCTCACGCCGGTCCTGGTGCTCGCGGTCGATCTCGGCGACTGACCGGGCTCCGTCGCTCCTGCCGGCGGGCGCGGGGTTCCGTCCGTCCGAGCATCGCTCTAGGGTCGGAGCATGGCCTCAGAACGTGTGACCCTGACCGTGGTCGACTCGGACGGAGAGCGTGAGGTCGCGCTCTCCAGCCCCAACAGGGTCGTGTGGCCGGACCTCGGCATCACGAAGGCCGAGCTCGCGGAGTACGTGCAGCGCGTCTCGGTGCCCTTCCTCGCGGCGAACGGCAATCGGCCGGTCTCGCTGGAGCGCTTCCGCGACGGCATCGGCCCCTCGGGCGGGCCGAAGGCGGAAGGGTTCTTCTCGAAGAACCCGCCCAAGGGCACCCCCGACTTCGTCGATGCGGTGACGGTGACGTACAACAGCGGACGCCGGCATCCGCAGATCGTGCTGAACCGCTCGAGCGCGATCGTCTGGGCGGTGCAGATGAACACGATCGTGTTCCACCCCTGGGCATCGCTCGCGACCGACGCCGACGACCCGGTCGAACTGCGCATCGATCTGGACCCGCAGCCGGGGACGGATTTCGCGGATGCGGTGACGGCCGCGCACACGCTGCGCGAGGTGTTGCGTGAGGCGGGCCTGGAGGCGTTCGCCAAGACCAGCGGCAACCGCGGGCTGCATGTGTTCGCGCCGATCGAGCCGACCCACGAGTTCCTCGATGTGCGCCATGCCGTCATCGCAGCGGGGCGGGAGCTGGAGCGTCGGATGCCGGATCAGGTCACGACGAACTGGTGGAAGGAGGAGCGCGGGGAGCGGATCTTCGTCGACTTCAACCAGGCGAACCGAGACCGCACGATGGCCGGTGCCTACAGTCCTCGCGCGCTGCCGGGAGCGACGGTGTCGACACCGGTGGCCTGGGACGAGCTCGACGGGCTGGATCCGCGGACTTTCACCGTGCGCACGATCCCGAAGCGCCTGGATGAGATCGGCGACCCGTGGGCGACCATGCAGGAGGCCCCGGGCCGGATCGACACCCTGCTGGCCTGGTGGGAGCGCGACAAGGAGAACGGGCTGGGGGAGCTGCCGTTTCCTCCGGAGTTCCCGAAGATGCCAGGCGAGCCGCCCCGCGTGCAGCCCAGCAAGAAGGTCGCGGCCAACTGGGACGACGACGGCACTCCCGTCGAGAAGGACTGACCGCCTTCAGCGGAGGACGTCGGCGAGGTCGTAGCCGGCGACGCTGTCGAGCTGTTCGTACGTGCACGAGCGGGCGTCGCGGTCCGGTCGCCAGCGCTCGAACTGCACGGTATGGCGGAACCGAGCGCCCTCGAGCTGGTCGTAGCGCACCTCGAGCACCCGCTCCGGGCGCAGCCGGACGAACGAGACGTCCTTGCCGCCGCTGAATCGCGAACGCTCGCCTGCCGCGGTCACCGCTTCCCCGGAGTCGTCCCTCTCCACCCAGGGGGCGAGTTCCTCGACGAGCTCTTGCCGACGGACATCGCTCCACGCCGCGACGCCGCCGACCTGGCGGAGCACGCCGTCGGCTCCGTACAGTCCCACCAGCAGCGAGCCCACGCCCGAACCCGACTTGTGGACCCGGTAGCCGAGTGCGACCACATCGGCCGTGCGCGCGTGCTTGATCTTGAACAGCGTGCGCTTGCCCGGCGCGTAGGGCTGAGTGAGCGGCTTGGCGATCACGCCGTCGAGCCCGGCGCCCTCGAACTCGGCGAGCCAACGGACGGCCGCGTCGTGATCCCTCGTCGTCCGGGTGATGTGCAGCGGATGCTCCACGGAAGCTAGGAGTGCCTCCAGGCGCGTTCGCCGGGACTCGAACGGCGCGGCGAGGAGGTCGTCGTCGCCGACGGCGAGCAGATCGAAGGCGATGAACATCGCCGGGGTCGAGGCGGCGAGCGTGGCGACGCGGGAAGCGGCGGGGTGGATGCGCTGACTCAGTGCCTCCCAGTCCAGGCGCTGGGACCCCTGCGGGCCGGTGGCGACGACGATCTCGCCGTCGAGCAGGCACGGACCGGGGAGCAGCTCGGGAATCGCCTCGACCAGCTCCGGGAAGTAGCGCGTGAGAGGTTTCGCTCCGCGGGAGCCGATCTCGACGGTCTCCCCGTCCCAAGCGATCAGTCCGCGGAAGCCGTCCCACTTCGGCTCGTACAGGAGCCCGCCGGGAACCTTCTCTGCAGGAGGAACCGCGGGGACGGCTTTGGCGAGCATCGGCGCGGGGATCTCGTAGCGCATGCTCCCATCCTGGTCCTCGGCCGTGTGGGGCGGAAGAGCGGGCCGGTGTTCACAACTCCGCAGAAACGGGCGGCGGGTGCGGCGGTCCTCCCGTGATTCGCAGGGCTACGGGGGCAGCGCGTCCCGTCCTTGAGGAGTAGTGAGCGCGCTCAGTCGAACAGGTCGGACAGCGTCGCGGGCGAACCGGCGTCCTGCAGTGCCGTGCGGGCGGCATGCCACCCCGCCATGCCGTTGACGGAGGGGCCGGGAGGGGTCGAGGCGGAAGCCAGGTAGACGCCCGGCATCGGCGTGCGCCACGGCGTCGGCGAGAGGATCGGTCGGCGGAGGGCCTGACGCATGTCGAACACCCCGCCGGAGATGTCGCCGCCGATCTCCGCGGGATTGATCGCCTCGCGCGACGATGCCGGCACCGCGTGGTGGGCGAGGATGAGGTCGCGGAACCCCGGGGCGAACCTTTCGACCTGCGCGGTGATGAGCTCCGTGGGGTCGAGGTCGGAGCCCGGCGGCACGTGGATGTACGCCCAGAACACGGCCTTGCCCGCGGGAGCACGGGAGTCGTCGAGCACGGACGGTTGCACGGTGAGGACGTAGGGGCGCTCGCTCATTCGTCCGGCGGCGACGGCGTTCTCGCTGGCCCACACCTCGGCTCTGGTCCCGCCGAGGTGCACGGTCGCCGCCTGCCCGACCTCGGGGTGCGTCCAGGGGACGGGGCCGTCGAGGGCGAAGTCGACCTTCGCCGCACCGGGCCCGTAGCGGTAGGCGCCGATGGCCCGGGCGTAGCGGGGCGGGACGTCGCGGTGCGTGAGGGCGAGCCGGGGAGACGTGTTCAGGATCAGCAGGTCTCCGCGGCGCGGGTCGCCCCAGTCCAGCGTCTCGAGGTCGGTGACCCGCACGCCGGTCTCGACGGACCCACCGTGCGCCGTGATGTCGGCGACCAGGGCATCGGCGATCCCTTGCGCACCGCCGCGTGGATACGGCCAGCCTCCGGCGTGTCCCAGGGCGGCCAGCAACAGGCCCGCAGCGGCCCCCGCGAGGGAGGGGAGAGGCGCGTTGCCGTGAGCGACGGCTCCCGCCAGGAGCGCGGCCGCCTCCTCGGTGCGGAAAGCCGAGGCGGCCAGAGGAGTGCCCTGCTCCAGCATCCTGATCGCATAGCGCAGGGCGGTCAACGGATCCCGGGGGACTCGGAGCAGTTGATTGCCCGTGAAGTCCACCACACCGTCGATGTGCGCGGTCAACGGCCGGATGCGGGTGCGCCAGGCGTCACCGTCTGCCCCGAGCGCGGTCGCCGTGCGGTCGAGGTCGCGCCAGGCGATGGCGGCCCTTCCGCCATCGAGCGGGTGTGCGTAGGAGGCTTCGGGGCGGATCCAGTCCAGCCTCCGTTCGAGGCCGAAAGCATGGAAGAAGGGTGAGGCCAGGGCGGTCGGATGCACGGTGGAGCAGACGTCGTGCCGGAAACCCGGAAGCGTCGACTCGGCCGTGCGGAGACCGCCACCGACCGTGTCGGCCGCCTCGAGCACCCGCACGGCATAGCCGGCGCGCGCGAGCGTCACCCCGGCGGCGAGCCCGTTGGGGCCGGAACCGATGATCGTCGCCCGCGCCATTCCGTCAGTCTGGCATGCCGCCACCGGCGAAACGGTCGAGAGGGGCCCTCCGGGCGTGCGATCCTGGAAAGGATGAAAGAAGTTCAGGGGCCGACCCCCGCAGGCACCTCCCGTCCATACCGCTCCCTCGCCGAGGCGCTGCGCGCGCACCGGATCGATCCGTCGAACCATCCGTTCATCACGGCCATCGTCGAGGCGATCGGAATCAGCTCGTTCATCGACCGTGGGCGCTACATCGAGGCGATCCGTCGAGGCGAGGGCGCGTCCCTGCACATCGGGCGCACCTACACGAACGGCTTCACCGAAGACGAGCGGATCGTGGTGGGCGCAGCACCCCTGCGCCTGCAGCCGAGCGAGGGGCGCGCACCGTACTTCTACGTGAGCCACCCGAGCGAGTTCATCCCGCTCGCACCGACCCGCGCCGCCAAGCGCACGACGACTCCACGCGTCGCCGCGCCCCGCGCCGAGAAGGCACCGAAGCCCGTCGAGGAACGCGACTACGGCGTGTGCGACGAGTGCTTCATGGTGAAGACCCCGTCCGGCGGCTGCGGCTGCGGCTGACGTGACGCCGCTTTCGAATCGCGCAAAAGGCTGAGGAATCGGCGTCGAACGCGCAATTTGCGCGAGTCGAAAGCCGGCGCCTCAGGCGAACGCGCTCATCCCGGTGATGTCGCGGCCGAGCAGCAGGGCCTGCACGCTCTCGGTGCCCTCGTAGGTGTGGATGGCCTCGATGTCGGCCATGTGTTGCATGACGCCGTTCTCGAGCAGGATGCCGTTGCCGCCGAGCAGGTCGCGGGCGGTCGCGGCGATGCGGCGTGCGGCACGCGTGTTGTGGAACTTCGCGAGCGAGGCCTGGGTCGGGCGCAGTTCGCCTGAGGTCTCGAGGTCGGCCATCCGTCGGCAGTACAGCTGCATGGCCGTGAGGTCTTCGAGCATGTGGGTGAGGCGCTCCTGGACCATCTGGAACTTCGCGAGCGGCTTTCCGAACTGCACCCGCTGCATCGCGTAGGCCAGTGCTGCCTCGTAGCAGGCCGTCGCGTGTCCGAGCGCCGACCACGCGACGCCCGAGCGGGTCGCGTACAGCACGGTCGAGGCGTCCTTGAAGCTCATGGTGCCGGGCAGGACGGCGTCCAGCGGCACCCGCACGTCGTCGAGGACGATGTGCGCCTGATGGATCGCGCGCAGTGAGGCCTTGCCCCGAATCACACTGCCGGTGTATCCGGGCGTGTCCTGCTCGACGAGGAAACAGCGCACAGCGCCGTGCGCGGCCGTGTCCGCGTCGTCGACGCGCGCCCACACGAAGGTGATCCCGCCGGATGCGCCGTTGCCGATCCACTTCTTCGTGCCTCGGATGACCCAGGCGTCCCCGTCGCGGCGGGCCACCGTCTCGAGCGAGACCGAGTCGGAGCCGTGGTCGGGTTCGGTCAGCGCGAACGAGCCGAGAACCGAGCCGTCGGCGAGTGCCGTGAGCCATCGGTCCTGCTGGGCGGGGGAGCCGAACAGGGCGAGGGTGCGCAGCGCGAGGCCGCCCTGCACCGCGAGGATGGTGCCCAGCGACCCGTCACCGCGCGAGATCTCCATGTTCACCAGGCCCGCGGCCAGCGGCGACAGGTGCGTGAGGGCGGGATGCTGGATGCCGTCGACCACGAGGTCCATCTCGCCCATCCGACGGGCGGCGTCGAGCGGGTACTCCGCGCGGTCCCAGGCGTCCGCCATCTGCGGCGCGACCTCGTCGGTGTAGGACTTCGCCCGATCCCAGGCCGCGCGGTCGGCGGCGGGGATGTCGGCGAAGACGGCGTAGTAGTCGCTGTCCCGGCGCCCGGTGACGTCGTACGACGAGACGCGCTCGCCGGGGAAGGGGGAGGCTGCAGTGCTCATGATGCTCCTTCGTGGCACCAAGTATCGTACTCCTCGATACTCGGTTTCACGACCCTCGAGCGATCAGTCGAGCTCCGACTGCAGTCTGCGGGTCACCTCGGCGATCGGCATGGACCGCGGGAACACCGCGACGACCATGTCGTCCGGCGCATCGGGGGCCGCGTCTCCCGCGACGCCGTAGCGGCGGCGGGCGTCGGCCAGCGCCGTCTGCAGCGTCGCGAGCGGCACCTTCTTGCGGCCGCGGAGCAACTGCCGCAGCACGTGATTGTGGACGGCCGTCACGAGGGCGGCGAAGCCGACGGCGTCGAGCGGGTCGACGCCGGGGAGGGCTCCGCGCAGGTACTCGTCGAACAGCCGCTCGTATCGGAAGACCGTGATGATCTCGCGCTCACGCAGCACCGGCACCTGGCGCACGATCTGGTAGCGGCGGCGTGCGAGCTCCGGGTCGTGCGCGAAATGCACGAAGACCGATTCGGAGGCCGCGCACACCGCAGCCCAGGGGTCGTCGTGCCCTTCGTCGAGGAACTCCCTGAGCTGTTCGAGCAGCACCTCGTGATCCGCGAAGACGACGTCCTCCTTGCCGCCGAACTGGCGGAAGAACGTCGATCTCGAGACACCCGCGGCCTTGGCGATCTGTTCCACCGACGTCTGATCGAACCCCTGGGCGCTGAAGAGTTCGAGCGCCGCGGCGACGACGCCCGTGCGCAGTTCTGCGGATTCGTGCATGGCGAAAGCCTAGACCTCGGCGGCCATCGGTGTCGGTGGCCGGGCGTCATAATGAGGGCGTGAGCGAACGCGGGAGAGCGGCCGGATGGTTCGAGACGCGGCGGCGCGGCACCCGTCGCTGGTGGGACGGCACGCGCTGGACCGAGCACCTCTCGGTGCGGGGGAGGGAGACGACCCTGGCGGAGGACCGCAGGGCTGTGCGCCGACAGCTGATCCTGACCGAGTTCGTGCTCGGGACCCTCCTCGTCGGGTCGATCCTCATCGCGCTGTGGAGCGCGCTCCCGGTGGTCGTGGTGCGGCCGATGATCGTCGCCACCGGCACCGCGCTGCTGCTCGTTCCGCTCATGATCTCGCGGCAGCTCCGCCTGGTCGCGCTGCCGGCGCGGCGTCCGGGCGTGCCGACGCTCCGATGATCGACCGAGAGTCCGGGGCCGCGGGCGCGCCCAGGTCGAGGTAGTAGGCTGGGGGACTGGTCGATGTCTCGACATCGAGAGAATTACCAGACAGCAGCCCAGTGAAGGAACCACAGTGGATCTGTACGAGTACCAGGCACGAGACGTTTTCGAGAAGTACGGAGTGCCGGTCCTCGCCGGCATCGTCGCGGACACCCCGGAAGAGGTGAGGGCGGCGGCCGAGAAGATCGGTGGCGTCGTCGTCGTCAAGGCCCAGGTGAAGACCGGCGGCCGTGGCAAGGCGGGCGGCGTCAAGGTCGCCAAGACGCCCGACGAGGCGTACGAGGCAGCGAAGGCCATTCTCGGCCTCGACATCAAGGGCCACGTCGTCAAGCGCGTCATGGTCGCGCAGGGTGCGCGCATCGCCGAGGAGTACTACTTCTCCGTGCTGCTCGATCGTGCCAACCGCTCGTACCTGAGCCTCTGCTCGGTCGAGGGCGGCATGGAGATCGAAGAGCTCGCCGTCGAGCGTCCCGAGGCGCTCGCACGCGTCGAGGTCAACCCGCTCACGGGCATCGACAAGACGAAGGCCGTGGAGATCGCCCGCGCCGCGAACTTCCCGGAAGACCTGATCGAGAAGGTCTCCGACGTGTTCGTGAAGCTCTACGACGTGTACAAGGGTGAGGACGCGACCCTGGTCGAGGTCAACCCGCTGGTCCGCACCGAAGAGGGCGACATCATCGCGCTCGACGGCAAGGTCACGCTCGACGACAACGCCTCCGAGATCCGTCACCCCGAGCACGAGGCGCTCGAGGACAAGGACGCCGCTGACCCGCTCGAGGCCAAGGCCAAGCAGTCGGGCCTCAACTACGTGAAGCTCGACGGAGAGGTCGGCATCATCGGAAACGGCGCCGGACTCGTCATGTCGACCCTCGACGTGGTCGCCTACGCCGGGGAGAACCACAACGGCGTCAAGCCGGCCAACTTCCTCGACATCGGCGGCGGCGCATCGGCTGAGGTCATGGCTGCCGGCCTCGACGTCATCCTCGGCGACCCGCAGGTCAAGAGCGTGTTCGTCAACGTCTTCGGCGGCATCACGGCCTGCGACGCCGTCGCCAACGGCATCAAGGGCGCGCTCGAGACACTGGGCGCCACGGCCTCCAAGCCGCTCGTCGTGCGCCTGGACGGCAACCGCGTCGACGAGGGTCGTGCGATCCTCGCCGACTACGCGCACCCGCTTGTGACCCTGGCCGCCACCATGGACGAGGGCGCCGACAAGGCCGCCGAGCTCGCCAACGCCTGAGACTGAAGGACGAGAAGAATGTCGATCTACCTCAACAAGGACTCCAAGGTCATCGTCCAGGGCATCACCGGCGGTGAGGGCACCAAGCACACCGCGCTGATGCTCAAGGCCGGCACCCAGGTCGTCGGTGGCGTCAACGCCCGCAAGGCCGGCACCACGGTCTCGCACACCGACAAGGACGGCAACGCCGTCGAGCTCCCCGTCTTCGCCTCGGTCGCCGAGGCCATGAAGGAGACCGGCGCCGACGTGTCGATCGCCTTCGTCCCCGGCGCCTTCACGAAGGACGCGATGATCGAGGCCATCGACGCCGAGATCCCGCTGCTCGTGGTCATCACCGAGGGCGTCCCCGTCGGCGACTCCGCCGAGGCCTGGGCATACGCGCAGAGCAAGGGCAACAAGACCCGCATCATCGGGCCGAACTGCCCCGGCATCATCACCCCGGGCGAGGCGCTCGTGGGCATCACGCCGGCGAACATCACGGGCAAGGGACCGATCGGCCTCGTGTCGAAGTCGGGCACCCTGACCTACCAGATGATGTTCGAGCTGCGCGACCTGGGCTTCTCGACCGCCATCGGCATCGGCGGCGACCCGGTCATCGGCACCACGCACATCGACGCGCTCGCCGCGTTCGAGGCCGACCCCGAGACCAAGGCCATCGTCATGATCGGTGAGATCGGTGGCGACGCCGAGGAGCGCGCGGCCGACTTCATCAAGGCGAACGTCACGAAGCCGGTCGTCGGCTACGTGGCGGGCTTCACGGCTCCCGAGGGCAAGACCATGGGTCACGCCGGTGCGATCGTCTCCGGCTCGGCCGGTACCGCGCAGGCGAAGAAGGAGGCCCTCGAGGCCGCCGGTGTCAAGGTCGGCAAGACGCCGTCCGAGACCGCTGACCTGATGCGCGCGATCATCGAGTCGCTCTGATCTGAGCTACGCTTGAGCTGAAGGCCCCGGACTCCACTCCGGGGCCTTCTTTCGTGCCCGGGACCAGAAGTCCGCCGCCACGGACCGCCGCCGGTCAGGTCTGGGGAGCGACGGAGTCCAGCAGGGTGTCGAGCGCGCGGTGGGCCTGAGGGCGCGCGGCGGCGTCGGGATGGGCGGCCAGCCAGAGGGCGAGCTCGTTCATCGCTCCGGAGAGCACCGCCGCAAGCGGGTCCAGGAGGGCCGGAGAGACACCGGCCTCGCGCAGTCCGGCACGCAGCTCCTGCTCGGGGCCCTCGGCATCGAGTCGGCGCCACTGCTCCCACCCGAGCACCGCGGGGCCGTCGATGAGCAGGACGCGCGAGGCGGCGCCCCGGGTGATGGCGTCGAGGAAGGCGTGGCTGCCGTCGCGGAGAGCGGCGTCGGGCGCGCTGCCCGCCGTGGCTTCGACGATCGCGTCGGCGACGATCTGCTGCTGCGCGGAGGCGACGGCGGCGAACAGCAGCGGCTTCGAGGTGTAGTGGTGGTAGACGGCGCCACGGGTCACGCTCGCGGCCCGGGCGAGTTCGTCGACCGACACGGCCGCATAGCCGTGCTCGGCGAAATGTGCGGTGGCGACATCGAGGATCCGCCGTGCGGTCTCGGCGGCGTCGGCTGCGGATGCTCGGGGCATGGGTTCCTTTACGTGCGGTGTGTATGTATTCTAGCCCCACCGATACAAACACACTGCATGTAAAAGAGGTCAGGATGGACATCACGAGTTTCTACCCGGTGCTGATGGTGGACGACGTCTCCGCCGCCGCACGGTTCTATCGAGAAGAGCTCGGCTTCGAGGTGACGTTCGAGGCCGACTGGTACGTCAGTCTGCGCTTCGACGGCGGCGAGCTCGCGATCCTCGACCGCGCGCACGAGACCATTCCGGAAGGGTTCCGAGAGCCCGTGCGGGGACTCCTGCTCAACGTGGAGGTGCCGGATGCGACCGCCGAGCACGCGCGGCTGGTGGGGGAGCGGAGGCTTCCCGAGCGCCTGACGCTGCGGGACGAGGACTTCGGGCAGCGGCACTTCATCGTCGAGGCGCCCGGCGGCGTGCTGATCGACGTGATCGAGCCGATCGAGCCCGCGCCGGAGTTCGCGGCGGCCTACGCCTGACGTCCTTCCGCGATTCGTCCGCCGACACGCCAGATGTCGGACCGTTTCCCTCACGCCGTCCGACGTCTGGCGTGTCGCCCTGAGAGTGCGCGGAAAGCAGGAGGGGGCGGAGAGGCGGGGAAGGGGGAGACGCGAGAGGGGCGGATGCCGCAGCATCCGCCCCTCTTGTGATCTCTGCCCTGTCGTCAGATCCCGACGCCGAAGAGGGCCTCGATCGGACCGCGGGCGAAGAAGATCAGGAAGCCCGCTCCGACGACCCACAGCAGCGGGCTGATCGTCTTGGCCTTGCCGGAGAACGCGTGGATGAGCACCCAGCTCACGAAACCCGCACCGATGCCGTTGGCGATCGAGTAGGTCAGCGGCATGACGGACACGGTGAGGAACACCGGCAGCAGCACGCGGAAGTCGGAGAAGTCGATGTACCGGATCTGCGCCATCATCATGGCACCGACGATGATCAGCGCTGCTGCGGCGATCTCGGTCGGGACGATCGACGTCAACGGGGTGAGGAACATCGCGACCAGGAACACGAAGCCGGTGACGACGTTCGCGAGGCCCGTGCGTGCACCTTCGCCGATGCCGGCACCCGACTCGATGAAGACCGTGCTCGACGACGAGGAGGTCGCGCCACCTGCGATCGCGCCGACGCCCTCGACCACCAGCGCCGACTTGATGCGCGGGAAGTCACCGTTGTCGTCGGCGAGGTTCGCCTCCTTCGCGAGGCCCGTCATGGTGCCCATCGCGTCGAAGAAGTTCGTGAAGAGCAGTGTGAAGACGATCATCACGATCGCCACGAGGCTCACCTTGCTGAGGTCGAAGCTGAAGTCCACCGCACCGATCAGGCTCAGGTCGGGGACACCGATCGGCGAACCGTCGAGCGCGGGCACGGTGAGGCCCCAGCCGCCCGGGTTGACCACGTTGCCCTCATCGTCGAAACCGCGCGGTCCGATGTGCCAGATCGCCTCGACGATCACGGCCAGCACGGTGCCGCCGATGAGGCCGATCAGCATACCGCCCTTGATCTTGAGGGCGACGAGGATGCCGGTGAGCAGGAGCGTGATCACGAAGAGCAGGCTCGGCACGGTCGCGACCGAGCCGTTGACGCCGAGTCCGACCGGCGGCGATGACGCACCGGTGGCCGTCACGAAACCGGAGTTCACGAAGCCGATGAACGCGATGAACAGGCCGATGCCGACGGTGATCGCGATCTTCAGCTGGAAGGGCACGGCGTCGAAGATCGCCTTGCGCAGACCGGTCGCGGCCAGCAGCACGATCACGACACCGTTGATCATCACGAGCGCCATGGCTTCCGGCCAGGTCACCTGACCCACGACCGAGAACGCCACGAAAGCGTTGATGCCCAGTCCTGCGGCGAAGCCGAACGGCAGTCGTGTGACCAGCCCGAACAGGATCGTCATCACCCCGGCGGTCAGCGCGGTCGCTGCCCCCACGGCGTTGAACTCGAGCATGTCGCCGGCGACATCCGGCTTGCCGGACAGGATGATCGGGTTCAGGATCACGATGTAGGCCATCGTGACGAAGGTCACCAAGCCCCCTCGGATCTCGGTGCCGATCGTGGATCCGCGCTTGCTGATCTCGAAGTAGCGGTCCACGGCGTTCTTGGGCTCGGTGGATGCCGGGGCGGGCGGGGCAGTTGTCATCGGGAAACCTCCGGAGAAACGCTATCGTGTCGCCGACCTCACGCGCGCCCCAGGGGCTTCGTCGGGAACTCGTCGTAGTCTCGAATCGCTATGCAACGCCTCCTCGTCGCGCTCCTCGCCGCCTTCGATGCCGCCATCGCCGCGGCGGTCGGTCTCGTCGTGCTGCTCGCGCCGTTGACGCTGCTGTGGACGCTCGCCTTCGGTGTCACCGCGGACTGGGGTGCGCTCTGGCCGCTCACCGGAACGCTCTGGCAGTTCGGCCACGGGGTGCCGCTCGAGGTCACGATCCCGGATGCGCTCCTGGTGGCTCTCGCCATCCCCGCGGAGGCCGCGAGCTTCGCGGTGTCGATCACTCCGCTGGCGTTCCTGTTCTTCACGCTGCTCTTCGCGGCGCGTTCGGGAGACAGGGCGGCGAAGGCGGGCGCATGGCTGCTGGGGCCCCTGACCGGCACCGTGGTGTTCGCCGTCATCTCGGCCGGCGTCGCACTGACGACCCGCTTGGAAGCCGCCGCGACCTCGTTGCCCCTCGCCATCATCCTTCCCACCGCGGTCTACCTCGTCGGCGCGCTCTGCGGAGCCGTGCGCATCGCGTGGGAGGACGGGGACGGCGGCATGCTCGACCGTCTGCACGATCTGATCGACGCCCGCGAGGACTGGGCGCCGGTCCCGGTCGCGATCGTGCGCGGCGCGGCCTTCGCGCTCGTCGCCGTGGTCGGCGCCTCCGCGTTGGCTCTCGCCGTCACGACCCTGTTCCGCGGGGGCGAGGTGGTGGCCCTGTTCCAGGCGGCCCGCGTCGACGCGCTCGGGGCGACCGTGCTGACGCTCGCCCAACTCGCCTACCTGCCGACCCTGATCGTGTGGGCGGCGTCCTGGCTCGCCGGTCCCGGCTTCGCGGTCGGGTTCGGGACGGCCGTGTCGCCCGCCGGCACCCAGCTCGGTGTGGTGCCCGGCATCCCGGTGTTCGGTCTGCTGCCCGAGAACAGTTCGATCTGGATGCTGATCGTCGTGCTCCTCCCCGCCGCCGCCGGAGCCTTCGCCGGATGGGCGGTGCGCTCTCGCCTCGTGTGGGAGGGCACTCCGCTGCGGATGCCGCAGCGTGCGGTGATCGCACTCGGCATCGCCGGTGTCACCGCGGGGATCGCCGGGCTCGCCGCTGCCCTGGCGAACGGGTCGATGGGTCCGGGCCGGATGGCGGTGGTCGGACCGGCCGTGGTCCCGTTCGTCCTCGCCCTCGGCGCGGAGGTCCTCGTCGGCGCCGCGATCCTGCTGCTCTCGCCGCGGCACCGCGATGAGCTCGCGGAAGAGCGGACCGACCGGTGGATCGCCGAGATGACGGCGTACGATCCGGGGTACGCGCCCGCCGGTGCGGAGGCAGGAGTCCCCGTGGCCGGAATGTCGGTCGACGCATCCGAGCCCGACGACACGGCACCGCTCGACGATCTCCGACGGTTCGAACGGCCGAAGGACGAACCGGCCGATTCGCGCGACTGACCGCTTTCGCGTGGCCGGGGAGGCCGGAAGAGAGCCGGTCGCGCACCCCGGTAGACTGGGCGCGTGCTCACGGTCGCCGTTCTCATCTCGGGCACCGGCTCGAACCTTCGCGCCCTCCTCGAGGCCGCTCGTCATCCCGATTTTCCCGCCAGGATCATCGTCGTGGGTGCCGACCGCGAAGCAGACGGGCTGGCCCACGCCGAGGAGTTCGGCATCCCCAGCTTCACGGTGCCCTGGCACGAGCACGAGAGTCGTGAGGCCTGGGGTGAGGAACTCGCCCGGCAGCTGGACGTCTGGAAGCCGGACCTCATCGTGCTCAGCGGACTCATGCGCCTCCTGCCGCCGACGCTCGTCGCCCGGTACTCGCCGCGCCTCATTAACACCCACCCCGCGTACCTGCCGGAGTTCCCCGGTGCACACGGTGTGCGGGACGCGCTCGCCGCAGGGGTCTCCGAGACCGGCGCCAGTGTGATCGTCGTCGACGACGGGGTCGACACGGGGCCGATCCTGGCCCAGGAGCGCGTGCCGGTTCTCGCCGACGACACCGAGCACAGCCTGCACGAGCGCATCAAACCCGTCGAACGTCGACTGCTCATCGACGTCGTCCGCGGGATCGCCACCGGTGATCTCGCCCTGACGCCTTCTTCCTGACCTCCACCCGACGCCCCCGCACGAAGGAGCCCATCATGGCCGGCCCCCGCCACGACCCCACGCTCTACCGCGACCGCGACACCGTGCCGATCCGGCGCGCGCTCGTCTCGGTGAGCGACAAGACCGACCTGCTCGTCCTCGCCGAGGCGCTCGCCGGAGCGGGGATCGAGATCGTGTCGACCGGATCGACCGCCGCGACGATCCGTGACGCGGGTTTCACCGTCACCGACGTGGCCGCCGTCACCGGCGTCGCCGAGATGCTCGACGGCCGCGTGAAGACGCTGCACCCGAAGGTCCATGGCGGCCTGCTCGCGGACCTCCGTCTCGAGGAGCACGAGCGTCAGCTCGAGGAGCTCGACATCGCGCCGTTCGAGCTCGTCGTGGTGAACCTGTATCCGTTCGTCGAGACCGTGGCCTCGGGCGCGATCGGCGATGACGTCGTCGAGCAGATCGACATCGGTGGACCCGCCATGGTGCGCGCCGCGGCGAAGAACCACGCCAACGTCGCGATCGTCGTCTCGCCGCAGTCCTATCCCGCCATCATCTCCGCGATCGAGGCTGGCGGTACGTCCGTGGGTCAGCGCCGGGAGCTCGCCGCCCGCGCGTTCGCTCACACCGCGGCGTACGACACGGCCGTCGCCCAGTGGTTCGCCGAGGGGACGCTCACCGAGCCGGGCGACCTCCCCGCGCACCTCACCATCCAGGCCGAGCGCCTCGCGACCCTCCGCTACGGCGAGAACTCCCATCAGCGCGGCGCGATCTACACCCGCGCCGGTGGCCACGGCATCGCGCAGGCCACACAGTTGCAGGGCAAGGAGATGTCCTACAACAACTACGTCGACGCGGACGCCGCACTGCGCGCCGCCTACGACATGATCAAGCCCGCCGTCGCGATCATCAAGCACGCCAACCCCTGCGGCATCGCGACCACCGCTCCCAACGCCCTCGACCCGATCGCCAGCGCCCACCTGCGGGCCCACGAGTGCGACCCGGTCTCGGCGTACGGCGGGGTGATCGCCGCGAACGGCACCGTGACCCTCAAGATGGCCGAGAACCTCAAGGACATCTTCACCGAGGTCATCGTCGCACCGGCGTTCGAGCCGGCCGCGCTCGAGGTCTTCAAGGCGAAGAAGAACCTGCGCCTGCTGCAGCTTCCGCAGGACTGGCGGCAGGAGCGGATGGACGTGCGTCTGGTCTCGGGCGGACTCCTCCTCCAGGATGCCGACCGCTTCCCGGACGACATCGGCTCGGTCGCGAAGAACTGGGAGCTCGTGTCGGGTGAGCGCCCGAGCGAGGCGGAGATGGAGAACCTGATCTTCGCGTGGAAGGCCTGCCGCGCGGTGAAGTCGAACGCGATCGTGCTCGCGAAGGACAACGCCACGGTCGGTGTCGGCATGGGCCAGGTCAACCGTGTCGACTCGTGCCGCCTCGCGGTCGAGCGTGCGGGGGGATCGGGCGGCCGGCTCTGTCGCCTCCTCCGACGCGTTCTTCCCGTTCGCGGATGGCGCTCAGGTGCTGATCGATGCCGGTGTCACGGCCATCGTGCAGCCGGGCGGATCGGTGCGCGACGAGGAGGTCGTGGATGCCGCGCGCAAGGCCGGCGTCACGATGTTCTTCACGGGGGAGCGTCACTTCTTCCACTGAGCGACTGTCTCCCGCCGAGACCCCCGTTCCTTGCCGAGACCCCCGCCTGCCGACGTGTGCAGGCGGGGGGTCTCGGCGTTGCGCGGGGGTCTCGGCAGCACTGGAGAGACGGGGACGGGGGACGGGGGACGGGGGACGGGGGACGGGGGAGGGTCAGGTCGCGACGATCGCGCACATCGCGACGGTCGACACCGCCATGGTCGCGTGGTGGAGCCGATGCGGCCAGGCGCGCTCGGTCCGCAGCGCGACCACCGCGAGGATCACCGTCCCCAGCGCCAGCCCGGCACTCACCAGCAGGGGGCATCGTGTCGACGGCTCCGTGCACGTGCGACGTGATGATCGGAGACGCCGCGGGCGACGGGATCCCGGGCATCAGGAGGACGAGCACCGCGGTCGTGATGACGCCGAGAGCCAGATGCGTCGACACCATCGCCTCCGGACGGGCAGTAGGGACCGGCGCCGCCCGGCGCACGGCGGCGAGCACGATCCCGACGATGACGAGCACCGCGAACCACAGCACCGGCGGGAGCAGCAACACGGTCATCACATCGGCCATGCCGGCGAGCATCAGGGCGGCGACGAGGATCTCCGGGCGTCCCGCATCCCGCCGCATCCCGACGAGCGCGCCCACCCCGACCGCGGCGGGGAGGAGTGCGACGACATGGAGGACCGCGTGCACGTCAGCCGGGCACGCGCTCGTCGAGCACACCGACGCGCCGCCACGGGGCCGTGGCGACCTCGGACGGCGGTGCTGCGGCGAATGTGATCGCTCCGTGCGCGACATCGAGCGCCACGGTGAGCTTCGTCTCCCAGCGCAGGTGCTCCGGCTCCTCCGGCCGTGCGCGGACCGAGATCGGGGCGTCCGGGATCGCCCCGAAGGCGACCGCCCGCTCACGGTCGTCGACGATGCGGGCGAGGTCGGCCGCGTCGGTCAGACAGCGGTACCGGGGCACGCTCGTCGTCTCGTAGGGGGAGTACTCGCCCGCGGCGAGCGTCTCGTCGAGGAAGTGGTTCGTGTGTGCCAGGGCCTTTCCGCGCGGGGCGGGGAGCACGGCGACTCCCGCGGGTGAGACCTCGACGGCGGCGGCCTCGGGGGTCACGCCATCGAACGACACCACCGTCAGGACGCTGGACGCGGCGAGGGGCACGGACTCGGCGATCGCGACCGCGCCGGCCACGTCGTGCGCCCCGTCGAGCATCATCCGTGCCAGCACGTGCACCGGCACACCCGCCTGCGACCCGTCGCTGCGATGGTGGAGGATGTTGAAGTGCACCCCGAGGCCGCGGTCGTTGACACCGATCTTGGCCGGCTGTCCGAACTCGGAGAACGTCACGACGCGGGCTCCGGATGCCGCGCGCAGCCGCCGGACGACCGTCTCGTTCGAGAGCGTCTCATGCCAGTCCCACGTCTGCAGTGTGCGTGGAGGATTCGCGTCGTCGGGCACGTAGACGATCGTGGAGCATTCCATCGACGGGGTCATCCGGGCGAGGATCTCGGTGCGGGCGGTGAGCAGATGCACGTCGGTGAGCGCCAGCCCACTGCCTTCCGCGACACCACGGAACTCGTCCGCGACCTCGGGCGCGAAGGACTCGACCATGCCCCGGCACTCGTCGGCGATGCTCCTGGCCTGCTCCGCGGAGACCCCGGACTGCTGGAACAGCCGGAGGTACGAGTCGCGCGCCGCGCGCAGCTGCGGTGCCCAGTGCTGGCCGAAGCGGTGGCCCTCTTCGCGCTGGTCGGCGGTTTCGGATGTCCACTCGTGGATGATCATGCTTCTCCTCCGATGCGCTCGACGAGTTCGGCGACGTCTCCGTAGGGGCAGCCTCGGGCGCGTGAGGCGGCGGCCACACGTCGTCTGACCTCGAGCGGCTTGTCCTGGCTGACCTTGAACACCGCGCGCTGCTCGATGATCTCGAAGCGGAACGAGACGATGCCGCCGATGATGCGCTGGAACGTGGGGAGCGAGCTCGTCATGTCCCAGCGCGTGGGCTCCAGACCTTCCAGCTCCTCGACGGTCCGCGTGACGACGTGCATGCCGTCTGCGGAGTCCTCCAGCACGGTCACCCGTGCCGTCAGGTGCACCGCCGCATAGTCCCAGGTCGGGACGTTCGGGTCATCCGCGTACGTCGTGGGCGAGACGTAGTCGTGCGGGCCGGAGAACACCAGGAGCACGGCGTCGCCATCGGAGATGTGCTGCCACTGCGGGTTCTTGCGGGCGACGTGTCCGAGGAGCTCGCCTCCGACGAAGCCTCCGTCATCGGCCAGGCGCTCGATGATGACCGGCGTGTGGGTGACGGTCGGAGCACCGGACTCGCCGCCGCCGTTGGACACGATGAGCGCGAACGGATGTCGCCGGACGAGCTCGTTCACCTCGTGCTGCGACGGGGCGAGGTACTTCTCGAACTCGTACACGGTCAGCCCGCCGCGCAGAGGATCGCGTCCCACGCGGTCTCGCCGGCGAGGGTCGCGACCGCGGTCGAGTTCAGCGAGAGCCGCCCGCGGGAGGACCCGGGGTCGTCGGGCAGCGCGACCTCGTCGGTGGTGAGGGCGAACAGCGTGTCGCCGTCGAGCGGGGTGTGGAACGGCTGGATGCCGCGGTGCATCGAGCTGTGCACCTGGAGTCCGAACTGCTTCAGCTCGACGTCGGACAGCTGCACGTTGGTGACCACGGCCGTGATCGTGGTGTTGCCGGCCATGGAATCCAGAAGCCGTGATTCGCCGATGGCCTCTTCGTAGTCGCGTGCGGGGTGGCGACGTTCTCCGGTCGCGTCGTCGTAGTTGCCGCGGATGATGCGCCCCTCCCGGTCGAGGATCACACCGTAGGGGTTGAGCACCGTCACGACGAGGACCTTCACATCGCCGACCTGGCGGAAGGCGACGCCCTGTCCGGTGAACTCGACACGCGCGGGGTCGACCTTGCCGGACGACGCCGACGCCCCGCCACCGACGCGTCCGACCTCCACGACGCCTTCACGCGCGGCCCGCAGCGCGGCCTTGCCGAGCGCGGCGTCGGGGAACACCGAGTTGTCGCGGACCGAGTAGTCGTAGATGATCGCCCCCGACACCAGCTGGAGCTGGTCGAAGCCGGACCGGTGGTCCACACGCGCGAACAGCTCCTCGGAGACTCCCGCGACGGCGGAGAGCCCGTACACGGACCCGCCGGCGAGGCAGATCGCATGGTTGTAGCCGTAGAGACCGCTCGCACCGACGGCGCCTCCGCGTCGGTCGGTGAAGGTGCGAGCGCCCGCCGGGATCGAGACGACCGTCGCGCCGGTCGGTCCCTCCGCGTACTCGGCGGTCCCGAGGAGGACCCCGGGGAAGTCGTACTCGACCAGACCGCGGTCGGTGCCGTGGACGGGGGAGAGGGCGAAATCGTCGTTGGAGAGGCGCGGCCCGGCGGAAAGGACGGGGGCGAGGCGGTGGGTGTCGGTCACGATGAGAGCTCCTGGAAAAGTTGACGCGAATAGGGATGGCTGGGCAGGTCGTAGAACACGTCGGTCGGCGCGTGCTCGACGATCTCGCCGGCGCGCATCACCGCCACGTGGTGGGAGATGTAGCGGACGGCGGCGAGGTCGTGAGAGATGAACAGGGCGGCGAAGCCGTGCTCGGCCTGCAGATCCTGGATGAGGTTCAGGATCTGCGCCTGCACGGAGACGTCGAGCGCGCTGACCGCTTCGTCGAAGACGATGAACGCCGGACGGGTGACGAGGGCACGGGCCACGCTCACACGCTGCAGCTGACCACCGGAGAGCTGATGCGGTCGGCGGGCGGCGAAGGAGGCGGGGAGCCCGACCTGTTCGAGCATCGCGATGGCACGGTGCTCGACCGCGGGGGTGCGCCGCTCGTGCACGAGGAGCGGTTCAAGGACCGAGGACAGGACGGTGGAACGTGGATCGAGCGCCCAGCGAGGGTGCTGGAGGACCGCTTGCATGCGACCGGCGCGGGAGCGCAGACTGCGGGCGAGCGGCGCGCCTTGGAACCGCACGGTGCCGGTGTCGGGGCGCTGCAGGCCCAGGACCACCGAGCCCGTCGTCGTCTTGCCCGAACCGGATTCGCCGACGAGGCCGAGTGTCTCTCCGGGGGCGACTGAGAACGACACGTGCGCCATCGCCGTGACCGTGCGCCGACTCGCACCGATACCGGAGGAGAAGGCGAGGCTGACGTCGTCGAGTTCGATCGCGGGTGCGCTCGCGTCGCTCATACGATCACCCCTTCGTCCGGCACCAGGCCGGCTCGGCGGTCCGCTTCACCGAGTTCGGCGGCGCGGATGCACAGGCTGTGCCGTGGGGGCACGGGATCGGGGCGGACCACCTCGCACGCGTCGATCCGGTGAGCGCAGCGCGCGGCGAAGGCACATCCCTCGGCCTCGCCATGCAGGACCGGCGGGGAGCCCGGGATGCTGGACAGGCGCTCGCCGCGTCGTGCCCGGGAGGGATCGGTGGCGGCGAGAGCGCGGGCGTAGGGGTGGACGGGACGCCCGAGCACGGCGGCGGGACCGCGCTCCACGACGCGTCCGGCGTACATCACGGCCACCTCGTCGCACCAGCGCGCGACGGCGGGCAGATCGTGGCTGAGCCAGAGGATCGTCGTCTTCTGCTCCCGTGCCTGGGTGAACAGCAGCCGGATGACCTCTTCGCGGACCTGGCTGTCGAGCGCCGCGGTCGGCTCGTCGGCGATGAGCAGTTTCGGCCGGCGACACATCGCCATCGCGATCGCCACGCGCTGCGCCATGCCACCGGAGATCTGGTGCGGGAACAGTCTCACCACCCGCGCGGGGTCGCTGATCCTCATCGACTCCAGCAGCGCGAGCTGCCGGGGCAGGCCGTCGTCGTCGCCGATGGCCCGCAGCACGAGCCTCAGCTGCGCACCGATCCGCATCGTCGGGTCGAGGGACCCGATCGGATCCTGGGCGATGTAGGCGAGCGTGTCGCGGCGGTAGGCGCGCAGCGCATCGTGGTCGAGGCTCCGCACGTCGATGCCGTCGACCTCGAGCTCTCCGCGCACGATCTGTGCGGACTTCGGCTGGAGCCGTCCGATCACGGCGGCGAGGGTGGACTTGCCCGACCCGGACTCGCCGACGATCGCCATCGAACTCCCGGCGGCGACGTCGAGGTCGACGCCGTCCAGCGCGCGGACGGTGGTGGTCCCGGTGAAGTCCAGGGCCAGGTCGCTGATGCGTACGGCGGTCATCGGAGGGACCTCGTCTCTCGCGGTTCGAATCGGTCCCGGAGTCCGTCGCCGATGATGTTGATGCACAGGATCGAGATCACCAGCACGATGCCGGGGATGATGAGGAGTTGCGGCGCCTGTGTCATGTAGAGCATCCCCTGCTGGATGAGCAGTCCGAGAGAAGCCTCCGGTACCTGCACGCCGAAGCCGAGGAAACTCAGCCCGCCCTCGACGAGGATCGCGACGGACAGGGCATAGCTCGCCTGCACGGCGATGGTGCCCGCGATGTTCGGCAGCAGCCGCCGGGCGAAGATCACGGGGGTCCTCACGCCGCTGATGCGCGCCGACACGATGAAGTCGCGGTCGGCGACTCCTCTCGTCGCGATGCGGACGACGCGGGTCATGAGAGGGATCGTGATCACGACGATGCTGATGATCGCGGCGGGCCGACCGGGGCCGATGAGCGCGGACACGAGGATCGCGAGCACGAGCGCGGGGAAGGCGTACAGGACGTCCGCGACGCGCATGACCGCTTCGTTGACGGCGCCTCCGTAATATCCTGCGAGCATTCCGAGGATCGTGCTCACCACCGCGGAGCAGAGGACCGCGATGAGGGAGACCACGAGTGTCGTCGCGGTTCCCTGGAAGAGCCGAGGCAACAGCGAGCGGCCAAGGTTGTCGGTGCCGAGCGGAGCGATCGCGGAGGGGCCCTCGAGGCGCCCGGCGACCGTCGCATCGGTGGAACCGGTCAGGCCGGAGAGAACCGCGATCACGGTGGCGACGACGATCACCCCCAGCACGATCACGGCCGTGCGCAGGACGGCATCGCTGCGTCGCCACGCGCCTCGGGATGACTGTCCGGCCGCGCGGATGCGATGGGCGGCTGTGGGTGCGATGGTCATCGGCGGCTCCCTCCGGTCAGGCGCAGGCGCGGATCCAGCGCGTTGGCGATCAAGTCGACGATGAGGCTCGCGGCGATGAAGACGACCGCGGCGAGGAGCACGGCGCTCTGCACGATCGCGTAGTCGCGTCGACCGAGGGCAGTCTGCAGATACGAGCCCATGCCGGGGATGTCGAAGACGAACTCGACGATCACCGTGCCTCCGAGCAGGACGGCGACCAGTGCCCCCACGATCGTGAGGATGGGAGCCGCCGCGTTGCGCAGCACGTGGTGCCGCACGATGAATCCGGGTGTCTCCCCGCGTGCGACGGCTGCCTGCACGTGCGGCTCGACGAGGACGTTCATGACGGCATCCCTCGTGTTCCGGGCGACCACGGCCACGCAGCCGACGGACAGAACCGTGACCGGGAGCACCAGCGATCCGAAGAAGCGTGCCGGATCGACGGCGAAGGGGGCGAAGCGTCCGAGCGACACCCCGAGACCCAGGGTCGACACGGCGAAGACCACGAGTCCCGCGAGGAGGAACTCGGGGATGCTGATGCCGAGCGCGCTGACGATACGACCCGCCGCGCCGGCCGAACCCTCCGAGCGGAGCGCGGCGATGAACCCGAGCGGGATGCCGACCAGGAGGGTCACGATGATCGTCAGCAACGCGATCGTCGCCGTGACCGGGAGTCTCGCACCGAACTCCTCCGACACCGAGACGTTGGACACGAAGGAATACCCCAGGTCGCCGGTGAAGACGCCGAAGAGCCAGTGGAAGTACTGGGCGACGACCGGATCGTCGAGCCCGGATGCGGCCACCGCCTGGGCCCGCTGCGCCTCGGTGGCGAGCGGACCCAGGACGAGGTCGATGTAGTCGCCGGGCATGAGGCGCACGGAGGCGAAGATCAGCACCGAGACGACGAGCAGCGTCAGCAGCGCGGCGCCGATGCGCCGGAGCGACCACAGAGCGACGGCCATGTCAGTTGGCGCGGAACTCGGTGAGGTAGCGCAGGAAGTTGCCGTAGCCCTCGTCGCTGCTGAGCGTCGGGGACAACGACGCCGTGTTCCAGCCGATGGTGGAGGGGCGCAGCACCAGGGGCACCATCTCGCTCTGCTCGTCGGCGAGTGTGCAGAGGTCCTGGAAGACCGCGGCCCGCTCCTCACCCGGCGCGGTGGTGTACCCGTCCTCGATGAGGGCGTCGAGCTCGTCGCTCCCCTTCATGAAGACCGCGGAGAATCCGGCGACCTCGGGGTTCCACCACGTCGTGACCATGGCGGGATCGGCGTACCCGGCGAACCAGCTCAGCGCGAGGTCGAAGTCCGCGGGGCTGCCGTAGACCTTGGCGGAGTACGTGGCGAAGTCGACCTGCTGGATCTCGACCTTGACGCCGATCTCCGCCAGATTCTGCTGCATCACCTGAGCGATCTGTGCGAGCACCGGCTCGTCGGTGTAGACGAAGAGGTCGAGCTCGAGTCCGCCGACCTCGTCGATCACGGACTTGGCCGCGGCGACGTCCCGGGCCGCGGAAGGCAGATCCTCCGCGCGGCAGGCATCGGGCAGGACGGCGGGGGTGATGCCGGTGGAGGCGGTCGACCCCCCGAACGCGAGCTCGTTGATCGCGTCACGGTCGATGGCGGAGTTGATCGCGAAGCGCACGTCCTCATCCTGCAGCGCCTCGTCGCCGGTGAGGGAGTTGATCATCAGGTAGTGGAAGTCGGTGTTCCGCTGTCCCACCACGGTCACGTCCGCCGCGTTGGCGAGGAGTTCCGCGGAGTCGATCGAGTTCAGCACCGCGAAGTCGGCGGATCCGTCGCGCAGCGCCGCTGCCCGCGTCGCCTCGTCGCCGACGATGTCGACCGTGAGGGTGGAGAAGCCGAGGGCATCGGCATCCGGGTGGTGGACGTTCGGCTCGAACGTCCACTCCTCGTCCTGACGGTGAGCGGTCGCGACGAGCGGGCCCGTGCCGAGCATCTCCGTGGTGATGTCGACCTCGCCGGACTCGATCTCCGCCATCGGCAGGATCGCGGCGGGGGTGTTCGCGAGAGCCGCGAGGAAGGGCGCATAGGGGCTGGACAGCGTGACCGTGACCTCGAGGTCTCCGGTCTCCTCGATCGAGGCGACCGGGCCGAGCTGTCCGGTCCAGGTGGTGGGGATGTCGATCAGCCGCTGGAGGCTGCCGACGACATCGGCGGCGGTCATCGGGCGTCCGTTCGAGAACACGGCGTCATCGGCGAGGGTGAAGACGTACTCGGTGTCGCTCGGAGTCTCCCAGGATGTGGCGAGCTTCGGCGCCACGTCGAGGTTCTCATCGATCGTCGTGAGCGTCTCGTAGGAGAGCCCTTCGAGCATCCAGGAGCGGGCGGTGGCGGCCCCCTGCGGGTCGAGGCCGCTCGCCTCCGCGGTGTCGTAGTCGACCTGGACGACGAGGTCGCCGCCCCCGTCGAACGCCTCATCGGCGACGGCGAGGAAGCCGGGTGCGGCTTCGTCCTGAGTGGGTTCGGTTTCGGGTGAGGCGCCGGCGGCGCACCCGGTGAGGGCGAGGAGGGCGACGGTGGCGACGGCCACCCCCGCACGAGCTGCTTTGTGCATGTCGGTGTTTCCCTTCGGGATGTCGGGCGACGGCCGGTCAGGCGTCGGACGACGACGGGCGGACAGAGAGGTGATGCAGGTGGTGCTCGGTTCGGGCTGTGCCGGCGTCCTCGTGAGCGCAGGCGCAGGCGGTGGGGGAGGCCGGAACGTCGAGGGTCGGGTTCCGGTCGAAGAAGTCGTGGGGTTTCAGCGTGAAGCCGCAGCTGTCGACCGGCATGATGGGCCAGTCCTCCGTGCGCGGGAAGTGCGTGAGGCCGAACGTGTGCCACAGCACCAGGTCTGCGCCGTCCAGCGAGGCGTCCTCGGCGACGAAGGCCGGCAGCCCCTGCTCCGGTGCGCTCTGGTTGACGACGTCGCCGGCGGGATAGCGCTCCTCGGGGTCGTACGCGGTGACCCACAGATCGGCGGTCGCGAAGCGGGCGCGCGAGGCGATCACGGATTCGGGGCGTGCGAGGAGGACGGGCTTCCCCTCCGGTGTCAGGACGTAGGAGGTGGGACGACCGAGCCGGTTCGTGGCCGTCGCGCTGCTCACCCGCCATGTGCGGTCGACCGACGCGTCGGCCCGGCGCCGCCCCTCGAGCTCGCTGTGAAGCCGGGTCCGGGTGAAGCCGATCGCGCTGCCGTGCAGGTTGTCGTCGGAGATCGGGAGCGACCGCACGTCGACTTCGTCGATGACGGCAGGCCCGTCGTCGACCGCCATGTCCAGCCGCGCGCAGAACAGGTGCTGGTGGTACGGCGCCGCGAGCCCCGGGGCCAGCTCGCTCGCGAAGCGGCCGGTGCGCTCGTCATAGGCGGCGGTGAACACGAGTCCGGTGGCCTTGGCCTCGAACTCGATCTTGCCGTCCAGGTAGAAGTACCAGTAGAAGCCGTAGTCGTAGTTGCCCACCGTGACGAAGAACGAGATCACGAGTCGGCGCTGGCGGCGGACGTCGCTCGATCCCGTGAACTGCTCGGTGTGCTTCCACAGCACCCCGGCGTCCTCCTCGTGGACGCAGATCACGTTCGGGAGCACCTTCACGTTGCCGCGGGCGTCGGCGATCGGGACGTCGAGGTAGGTGATGTCGCCGACGCAGTCGCAGCCGAGTTCCAGCGAGTTCGCGAGTCTGCCGAGGAGATACTCACCGGTGTCGAAGTAGTTCTGCCAGAAGCGCACGGGCCCCGGGTCGCCGTAGGGCACCAGCATCTCGGCGATCGAGGCGCGGTGCACGATGGGGCGGACCCGGCCCTCGTCCTCGAATCCGATGCCGTGCAGGATGAGTCCTTCGCGCATGTCGTAGCCGATGCGCAACGACCACTTCTCCCAGGTGATCACGTCTCCCTCGAAGGCGAAGCTCGGTCCTTCGGGCTGGGTGATGACGATGGGCTTCTGCGTGGTCCGCTCCGGGCCGAAGGTGCCGGGCACGTGATAGTCCGCGGTCTCTTGCGGAATCGGCATCGCGCCCACGTCGATGACATCGACCACGGTGCGCGCGGCGACGTCGACGTATGCCACCAGTCCGTCGATCGGATGCGCCCAGGGCATGGTCTGCGGAGTGGGCTGATGGTGTCCGAGCACCCGTGCGAGCCGGCGCCCGCTCTCGCCCTCGATCGGGAAGCGCCCGGCTGACAGCCCGGCCAGAGCGACCGTGCTCGGGTCGTCGATGCCCCGGGCGGCGAGTGCTTCGGCCCAGCGCTCGTCGGCGCCGATCAACTCGCGGATGATCGCGTGCTCCTCCTGGAGCAGGGGGACCTGGCCGTCCTGCTCCGGGTCGATGTCGACGTCCGCGACGATCTCGCCGGTGCCGATGTCGACCGAGAGGGCACGAGCGCGTCCGGTGTCGGTCTCGAGCAGCTGGACACGGGCGCGGCGGGGGACGGGGCGCCCGGCGGCGACCTCGGAGCGGTCCGGCTCATCGAGTCCGACGTAGGCGATCCGCTGCGCCTCCCCCAGTGCGCCGTGGGCACGCAGCGTCTCGGAGACCCGCTGCAGCTCGTCCGCGGAGAGCGTCGCGTACGGCGCACCGGATTCGTCTCCGAGCGGGCGCGAACGCTGGACGTGGTCGGACGGGGAACAGCTGCAGTTCATGGAGTCTCCATCGGATGTGAGTTCGGGAACGTCTGCGTGCCGGAACGTTCCGGCAAAAGTATGCGATGAATGTGTTTCAGCGCAAGACCTGATGTGTTTCGAGTGGATTACGACGTGCTCCGTGTGGTTAGACTCGGCCGCATGCAAGAGCCACGACGGGTCAGATTGATCGACGTCGCACGGCGCGCGGGGGTCGGGAAGACCACGGCGTCCGATGCGCTGAGCGGCGTCGGGCGCGTCTCGCAGCCCACCAGGGAGGCCGTCCTGGCCGCCGCGGCGGAGCTCGGCTACTCGGTGAACACCGCGGCCCGGCATCTGCGCGGCGGCAGCATCGGCACGATCGGCATCGTGCTTCCTGAGGTCGTGTCGCGGTCGGCGTACTACATGGCTTTCACGTTCGGTATCGTCACCAGCGCGGCCGCGCACGACATCGACGTGACGATCGTGAGCCCGTCGGTCTCGTCGGGCCGCTCACGTCCGATCCGTGCCGACGGACTCATCATCGGCGACCCGCTCTCCGGTGACCCCGGGCTGCCGGCGCTGATGGCGTCGGGGATCCCCGTCGTCACCCAGGAGCACCTTCCGGACGACGTCGACGGCGCGCCGGCGGGTGTCGTGTGGTCCTCGCATGAGGCGGGCATGCTCCGGCTCCTCGACGAGATCGATGTCACCGGCGCCCGGCACCCCGTGCTGCTGGTCGCGCCCGACGCCACCGACTGGTCGCGCCAGCTGGTCTCCGGCTATCGGAAGGGGTGTGCGACACGCGGATTCGATCCGGTCATCGCCCCCGTCTCCTTCGAAGCATCGTGGCCCGACGTCAGGGTGGCGACGGAGCGGGTCCTCCAGGCGCATCCGGACACGGACGTGATCATCTGCGGTCCGGACTCCAGTGCGATCGAGGTCGCCGCCGTCCTCGGACGACAGGGGCGGACGGTCGGTCAGGACATCACGGTGGTATCGTGCGTCGACCACCCCTCGCTGCCCTTCCTGACCCCGTCGATCACGTCGATCGATCTGCGGCCGCGAGACTCCGGGGTCGCCTGCGCCGAGCTCCTCATCGACCTGATCGAGGGGCGTGCCGCGCCGGGTACGGACGTCGAGTTCCCGATCTCCGTCGTCGCGCGGGACTCCACCGCCCACCCGCTGCGGGTGCACGCATGACCGCACCGCTCGACGGCATCGTGGTCGCCGACTTCTCCCGTGTGCTCGCCGGGCCCCTGGCGACGATGACGTTGGCCGACCTCGGGGCGCGCGTGATCAAGGTCGAGCGCCCGGGCACGGGAGACGACACCCGGGCATGGGGGCCGCCGTACGCGGAGTCCGGCATGACGACGTACTTCGAGTCCGCCAACCGGGGCAAGGAGTCGGTCACGCTCGACCTCACCGACGCCGGAGATCGCGACAGAGCGCTCGAACTCATCGCCCGCAGCGACATCGTGATCGAGAACTTCCGGCCGGGACTGTTCGCCGCACTGGGATTCGATGAGGAGAAGCTCGCGGCGGCCCATCCGCGTCTCATCTCGGTGTCGGTCAGCGGCTTCGGTCTCGGCGCAGGGGCATCGCTTCCCGGCTACGACTTCGTCGCGCAGGCGGTGGGCGGTCTCATGCACATCACCGGTGAGACCGACGGCGAGGCCATGAAGGCGGGGGTCGCGCTCGTCGACGTGCTCACCGGCAAGGACGCGGTGATCGGCATCCTCGCCGCGCTGCGTCGACGCGAACTGACCGGGCACGGATCGAGGATCGAGGTGAACCTGCTCTCGAGTCTCCAGGCGGCCCTGGTGAACCAGATGTCCGCGCACCTCGGAGCGGGCGCGGAGCCGGGGCGGCTCGGAAACCGACATCCGTCGATCGCCCCCTACGAGTCGCTGCGTTGCGCCGATGCGCCGATCGCGGTCGCCTGCGGCAACGATGCCCAGTTCGCGAAGATGGTCACCGCGCTCGGTCGGCCGGAGCTCATCGACGACGAGCGCTTCCGTCGCAACCCGGACCGTGTCGCGAACCGGGAGGATCTCGTCGTGGAGCTGGAGGGCGCGCTGGTCACGGATACGGCTGCGGCCTGGGCGGAGCGGCTGAACGAGATCGGCGTCGCCGCGGGGGTCGTGAACTCCGTGGGCGAGGGCGTCGAACTCGCCACGCGTCTGGGCCTCGACCCGGTCCGGGAGCTGATCGGGGAGGACGGCCGGCGTTCGCGCCAGATCCGGTCACCGCTCACCTGGAAGCCGGAGATCCCCGTGTCGGTGGCGCCTCCGCCCCGGCTGGGCGAACACGACGCCCGCGTGCGGGCCTGGCTCGACGGCCGCGACTAGACGGATCGATCCCGGATCGCCAACCACAGTTCGGCGGCGACGTCGGGATCGTCCAGCGTGACGCCGAGCAGGCTCTCTGCGGCGGCGATGCGGGGGCGGACGGTGTTGCGATGCACCCCGAGCTCCCGGGCGGTGCGCTCCGCTTGGTGGCGATGCCGGAGATACGACGTCACGGTGCGCAACAGCATCGGGTCCGTCGCCGCGAGCAGGTCCGCCCACCCTGCGGCGCGCGACTCCGGTTCGATCACGAGAGCGGTGTCCGGTGCGCGACGGTGCAGGGCCAGCGCACGAGCGGTCGCGGCGGGGACGTCGTCGAGGGTGACCGGAGCGCTGAGCACTCCGGACCCGGCGGAGGAGTGCTCATCGGGGTCGAGGAGTGCGACGACCACGCCGTCCGACTCGGCCGAGAAGATGCTCGGATCCGGGGCCCCCACGAGGACGCGGAACTCCAACGGCAGGTCGAGGTCGGCGACGGCCGCCAGCGCGCGCGCCGCGGCTGTGTCTCCTCGCAGCGCCAGGGCGGTGAACCACCCTTCGGCTCGTCGGGTGCCGGCCGTCGGCGAGGTGACCAGTCGCAGGAGCGCGCTCGCGGTGAGGGCGAGCTGACGGTCCGCCCGTGCGAGGGGGCGGCCGGCTCCGATGGCGAGGGCCCCGCGCGTGTGCTCGCCGTCCGTGACCGCGTGAGCCACGACCGCGGACCCCTGGGACACGAAGGAGGCGGCCTCGACTCCGGATCGGAGGAGCGATCGCTCCACATCGACCCGCACCGCGGGCAGGAGGCCTTCGAGGGAGGGCGGATGCAGTGTTCCGAGCGACGCCCCCGGTCCGAAGGGGAGCCAGGCCACCCATCCGCCGATCGCCTGCGACATCTGGCGCAGGATCGAGGCGACGGGATCGCGGCCGGCCGCGGCTTGGACCAGCCGCGTGTGCGTGTGGGCGGTGCGCAGCGCCTCATCCTGTCCGCCCCGTCCGGTGATCGACCAGAACGCCCGCGAGACATCGAGGAAGGGCGCTCCGTCCGGGACCGCGAACACCGGGATGCCGAGCGTCCGACATCGGTCGACGAGCGCGGCCGGAGGATCGTCCCAGCCCTCGCCGAGGCCGATCCCGATCGCACCGACGTCCTGCGCATCGAGTCGATCCACATAGGCGTCCATCGGTCGGCTGCGCAGCGGGATGCCCGTGGTGAGCAGCAGCTCTCCGCCGTCCAGGTAGCGGCCGGGATCGTCGAGCTCCGACACGTGCACACCCGTGATCGTCCGCGCGGCGTCGAACGGCGCGAGCGGGCGCAGCGCGGTGCCCGCCGTGCTGACCAGCTCGCCGAGGGAGACCATGCATCCAGTGTGCGGGATGCACAGTGAGTCTGCCAAGGCTGGGCGAAGTGTTCGTCCGCTCGGGCGTCTGAGCTTCTAGCGTCGAGCCCATGACGACTGTTCCTCACCTGCGCACCGAGATCCCCGGACCCCGGTCACGCGAGCTCCATGCCCAGCGCGAAGCCGCCGTCGCCTCCGGCTTCGGCATCACCCTCCCGGTCTTCATCGAGCGAGCCGGCACCTCGACGCTCGAGGACGTCGACGGGAACACCCTCATCGACCTCGCATCCGGCATCGCGGTGACCAGTGTGGGGGCGGCGAACCCCGTCGTGCGCGCCGAGGTCGCCGCGCAACTCGACCGGTTCACGCACACGTGCTTCATGGTGACCGAGTACGAGGGCTTCGTCCGCGTCGCGGAGTGGCTGAACGAGCACACACCCGGCGACTTCGACAAGCGCACCGCACTGTTCAGCACCGGTGCTGAAGCCGTAGAGAACGCCGTCAAGATCGCACGGGCCCACACCGGTCGTCCCGCCGTGCTCGTGATCGACGAGGCGTACCACGGTCGATCGCTCCTGACGATGGCGATGACCGCGAAGGAACACCCGTACAAGACGGGCTTCGGGCCCTTCCCCGAGGCCGTGGTCCGCGCCCCCAACGCGAATCCGCTGCGCGGGCAGGGGGCGGATGCGGCCCTCGCCGAGATCGAGCGGCTCATCGCGGAGCACGGCCCGGAGCACTTCGCCGCCCTGGTCGTCGAACCGATCCAGGGCGAGGGCGGCTTCGTCGTTCCGGCTCCCGGGTTCCTCCCCGGCCTCCGCCGGATCACCGACGCCTACGGGATAGTCCTCGTCGTCGACGAGATCCAGTCCGGACTCGGCCGCACCGGGATGCTGTTCGCGAGCGCGCACGAGGGCGTCGCCGGTGACATCACCCTCACTGCGAAGGCGCTCGGAGGTGGCCTGCCGTTGAGCGCCGTGACGGGGCGTGCGGACATCATGGACGCCGCCCATCCCGGCGGGCTCGGCGGCACCTACGCGGGCAATCCGCTGGCGTGCGCGGCTGCGCTCGCCGTGTTCGAGGTGCTCGACGATCCGGGGCTCCTGCCGGGGGTGACCGGCATCGAGCGCTCGATCCGTCGGCATCTCGAGCCCCTGGTCGACGAGCTCGCCGTGGTCGCCGAGGTCCGCGGGCGCGGTGCGATGATGGCCGTCGAGTTCGCAGATCCGGGAACGCTCGCCCCTCGTCCCGACCTCGCCCAGCGGGTCGCTGCGGCATGCCATGCGGCGGGGGTGATCGCCCTCACCTGCGGCACGCACGGCAACGTCATCCGGTTGCTCCCGCCCCTGGTGATCGAAGAGGCCGTCCTGGAGGCCGGCCTGGACATCCTGACTGCATCCATCCGCACCGTCGTCGCCGAGGAGGCCGCCGCATGACCGTTCCCGACCTGCTCGACTTCGACGAGCTCCTCACCGAGGACGAACGGGCCACGCGCGACCGCGTGCGCGCTTTCGTCGACACGCGCATCCGCCCCCACATCGCGGACTGGTACGACCGCGCCGTCTTCCCGACCGAGCTCGTCCCGGAGCTCGCCGAGCTGGGCGTGCTGGGCATGCACCTCGACGGATACGGATGCGGCGGCCGCAGCGCCGTCGAGTACGGGATCGCAGCGATGGAGCTCGAGGCGGGCGACTCCGGTCTGCGCACCTTCGTCTCCGTGCAGGGCTCGCTCGCGATGAGTGCGATCCACAAGCACGGCAGCGAGGAGCAGAAGCAGGAATGGCTCCCGCGGATGGCGCGGGGAGAGGTCATCGGCTGCTTCGGCCTCACCGAGCCCAACTCCGGATCCGACCCCTCCAGCATGACCACCTTCGCCCGTCGCGACGGAGACGGCTGGGTGCTCAACGGTGCGAAGCGCTGGATCGGGCTCGCCTCCATCGCCCAGGTCGCGATCATCTGGGCGCAGACGGACGAGGGGGTGCGCGGCTTCCTCGTCCCGACGGACACGGCGGGCTTCGTGGCGACGCCCATCGCCCCGAAGCTGTCGATGAGGGCCTCGATCCAGTGCGACATCACGATGACGGATGTGAGGCTGCCCGCCGATGCCTTGTTGCCGGGGGCGCGGGGGCTGCGTGCGCCGTTCTCGTGCCTGAACGAGGCGCGGTACGGCATCGGCTGGGGGGTGATCGGTGCCGCACGCGACAGCTACGACGCGGCGCTGACATACGCCCGGTCGCGCATCCAGTTCAACCAGCCCATCGCCGCGTTCCAGCTCACCCAGCAGAAGCTGGTCGACATGGCGGTCGAGATCGAGAAGGCGCAGTTGGTCGCCCTGCGACTCGGACGGCTCAAGGACGCCGGGCGACTGGAGCCGCATCAGATCTCGGTCGCGAAGCTCAGCAACACCCGAGCGGCCATCGCGATCGCGCGTGAGGCGAGGACGCTCCTCGGCGGCAACGGCATCTCCGGCGACCACTCGCCACTGCGTCACGCCGCGAACCTCGAGTCGGTCCGTACCTACGAGGGCACCGACGAGGTGCACACGCTCGTGCTCGGGGCGCACATCACCGGATTCTCCGCGTTCCGCAGCACCGACTCCGAAGGAGCATGATGGCCACCACGTACGATCTCCGACACTTCATCGACGGGACCTGGGTCACCGGCGAGGGACCGCTCCTGGTCGATGTCAACCCGAGCCGACCCGGCGACATCGTCGGGCCGGGCCCCGGCGCGTCCGCGGCCGACGTCGACCGTGCCTTCGCCGGTGCACGAGCCGCACTCGACGGATGGCGCCGGACTCCCGCCAGGGCGCGGGCCGCGATCCTGCTGCGAGCGGCCGACATCATCCACGCGAATCGCGAGGAGTGGGGGCGCGAGCTCGCGCGGGAGGAAGGGAAGACGCTCGTCGAGGCGATCGGCGAGACCGCGCATGCCGCGAACATCCTCCGCTTCCACGCGCAGGAGGTCGAGCGTCAGAGCGGCGGCCTGTTCGAGTCGCCGAGTGCCGGAGAGCGCATCCTCGTCATCCGTCGCCCGGTCGGGGTGATCGGGGCCATCACCCCGTTCAACTTCCCGATCTCGATCCCGGCCTGGAAGCTGGCCCCCGCCCTGGTCTGGGGGAACACGGTGGTCTGGAAGCCGGCGACCTTCGTCCCCCTGCTCGCGATGCGGTTCGCTCAGGCGCTCGAGCAGGCCGGGCTTCCGCAGGGCGTCCTGAACCTCGTGAACGGCGACGCCGGCGTGGGGGAGGCCATCGTGTCGCATCCCGACGTGGATGCCGTCACGTTCACCGGTTCCACGAAGGTCGGCAGGATCATCGCCGCGCAGCTCGCCGCGCGCGGTGTTCCGTTCCAGGGGGAGCTCGGCGGGAAGAACGCGGCTCTCGTCCTCGCCGACGCCGACCTCGACGTCGCGGTGGAGCAGGTGGCGGTCGGAGCCTTCCGCGCGGCCGGACAGAAGTGCACCGCGACCTCCCGGGTGATCGTGCACGAGGCTGTGGCGGACGAGTTCCTGCGACGACTCGCGATCCGCACCGAGCGGATGGTCGTGGGCGACGCGCAGGACGAGGGTGTCGAGGTGGGCCCCGTGGTCGATGCCCGAGCGCGCGATCGCGTGGCCGCCGCTCTGGTGCGCGCCCGGACCACGGCGAGAGCGGTCGTCGACGCCGGGCCGTACTCCTCCGGTGAGCTCGCCGAGGGGTACTTCATCCCCCCGTCGATCTTCGAGCTGAACGAGGCGGATCCGGGCGAACTGTGGACCGAGGAACTCTTCGGCCCGGTCATCGGGGTCCGCCGCGTCTCGTCCACCGCGGAAGGCATCGCGCTCGTGAACGACAGCGAGTACGGACTCTCGACCGCCGTGTTCACGACCGGACTGGCCGAAGCACTCAGCGCGATCGAGGACATTCGCGTCGGGGTGGTGCACGTCAACTCGGCCTCCGCCGGCGCCGACCTGCACGTGCCGTTCGGGGGGAGCGGTGCCAGTGCCCTCGGCCCGAAGGAGCAGGGCGGCGCGGCCCGGGAGTTCTACACCGAGACCGCGACGGTGTATCTGCGCGGCTGACCCCGCCCGCCCGCCCGCCCGCCCCTTCGCCGAGACCCCCGCTGCCCGCCGAGACCCCCGCCTGTCGACGTGTGCAGGCGGGGGTCCCGGCGGTGCGCGGGGGTCTCGGCGCAAGAGCGTTCCACAGCCATGTCCGATTTCCGCCAGTCGAGGTCGGTGGGTCGTGACAGGGTGGAGGCATGAGCTTCCCCGTGACCGACTTCGACGAGCGCTATCGTGCGATCAGCGCCCGAGACACCCGCTTCGACGGGCAGTTCGTCACGGCCGTCCGCTCGACCGGGATCTACTGTCGTCCGAGCTGCCCCGCACGCACGCCCCGACCGCAGAACGTGACGTTCTATCCGACCAGTGCAGCTGCACACGAAGCGGGCTATCGCGCGTGCAAGAGGTGCCTGCCCGAAGCTGCTCCCGGATCACCGGACTGGAACCTGCGCGGCGACACCGCGGCACGGGCGATGCGGCTGATCTCCGACGGTGTCGTGGAACGGGAGGGCGTCCCCGGTTTGGCCGCGCGTCTCGGATACTCGAGCAGGCACCTCACCCGTCTGCTCAGCGCCGAACTGGGGGCCGGGCCTCTGGCCCTCGCGAGGGCGCATCGCGCGCACACGGCGCGGATGCTGCTGGTCGGCACCGACATGCCGATCTCCGATGTGGCCTTCTCGGCAGGCTTCGCCAGCATCCGGCAGTGCAACGAGACGATCCGTGAGGTGTTCGACCTCACCCCCGGCGAGCTCCGCGCACGACGCCGGACGCCGGCCACGTCGACCCCGGGGGCGATCGACCTCGTGCTGCCGTACCGTGGTCCGCTCGACGCGAGCGGCATCTTCGCGTGGATGGCGGCGCGCGCGGTGCCCGGCGTCGAAGCGGTCTCCGAGTCGTCGTTCTCCCGGCACCTGCGCATGGCCGGAGGCGCGGCCTGGTTCGAGGTGCGGCAGGATCAGCGATCAGGCTTGCGTCTGCGTGCTCGGGTGGCCCGGCTCGGGGACCTGGCACCGCTGGTCTCGACCGTGCGTCGCCTCTTCGACCTCGACGCCGATCCTCTGGCGATCGATCAGGCGCTGTCCGCACATCCCGAGCTCGCCCCGCTCGTGGCCCGCACACCGGGCATCCGGGTGCCTGGATCGGCCGACCCCCATGAGATGCTCATCCGCGCCATGATCGGGCAGCAGATCACCGTGGTCGCCGCCCGCACAGCGCTGACGGCGCTGACCGAAGCCCTGGGGGAGCGGACCGACGACGGGCTGCTGTTCCCGACCATGGCGGCCATCGCGGAGCACGGCGCCGAGGTGCTCCGTGGCCCGGCCGCGCGCATCCGGGCGATCACGGGTGCCGCCGCCGCCCTCGCCGACGACTCGCTCACCCTCACGGTCGGTGACGACGGTCCGATGCAGCGGGAGCGGCTCCTGGCGCTGCCCGGCATCGGACCCTGGACGGCCGACTACGTGCGCATGCGGATTCTCGGTGACCCCGACATCCTTCTTCCCGGCGATGTCGCGTTGCGGGCGGGCGCGGCGGCCTCCGGCATCCCCGGAGAGGCGCGGGCGCTCACCGCCTGGGCGGAGCGCGCGGCTCCCTGGCGCAGCTACCTCAGCGCACACCTCTGGCGCGCCGCGCCGGTGCGCCCGGCGAGGACTCGGCGTGCGGCACCCCCGACGCGTCCCGCTCGCACCGATCACACGACCTCGAAGGAGACCTCATGACCGCTCTCATCCAGACCATCGACACCCCGGACGGGGCCTTCACGATCCTCACCGACGACCGGCAGCGCGTGCTCGCCTCCGGGTGGACCTCCGATGTCGAGGCGATCCTCGGGCGGCTCTCGGCGGCGAACCGTCCCTTGCACGTGCGCGAGGGCGAGACCGATGCGGCAGCCGCGGCGCGGGCCTACTACGGCGGCGATCTGTCGGCGATCGACACGGTCGCGGTCGCGCAGACCGGCACCGCGCTCCAACTCGCGGGATGGTCGGCTCTGCGTGCGATCGAACCCGGCGCTCCGCTCACCTACACCGGCTTCGCTGCGCGGCTCGGCAATCCGAACGCCGTCCGGGCGGCGGCGTCGATCTGCGCACGCAACGCCCCGGCGCTCTTCGTGCCGTGCCACCGGGTGCTGCGGACGGACGGCAGTCTCGGCGGATTCGCCTGGGGACTGAGCGTGAAGGAGAGCCTGCTGGCGCGGGAGTCGATCGGCGTTTGAGTCGACCTCGGTCCCGGGATCGTCCCGATTCGTCGAACCTCCCTCGACGAATCGGGAATGACTCTTGCTTTCAGCTGGTTCACAGCAATAGGCTGGTGGGCTGTCGCGCCGACCGGACGACACCGCCGAGCCCTGAGGAGGACACCATGACATCGATCGCCACCGCGCGGATCGCAGCTCTCGGCTCGAACCCGGCACGGCCGCTCCTCTAGCGCCGCCCCGCTCCCTTTCTTCCGCACCGGATGCCGGACTCCAGGAGTCCGCTCTCGCATCCGACCCCATTCGCACTCGCTTTCCATACGAAACTCATCTGAGAGACATGTCCTCCTCGCCTTCCGCGCAGAACTCCTCGCCTTCCTCCACTCTTTCCACCCCGGCTGCACTGTGGCGCCTGAAGCCCTTCGTGAAGCCCGTCATCTGGCGGCTCGCCGGCGGTGCCGCCAGTGCGCTCATCGCCGCGCTCATCGCCCTGATGATCCCGATCGTCCTCGAACAGATCATCTCCGGCCCGGTCCGGTCGGGAGAGATCAGCGCGATCGTCTGGGGCGCCGCGGCCGTCTTCGCGCTCGCCCTCGGCGAAGCGCTGATGGTCTGGCTGCGTCGTCAGTTCGTGCTCAATCCCTCGACCGAGGTCGAGTACAAGATGCGCACCGAGCTCTACTCGCGCCTGCAGACCCTTCCGGTGTCGTTCCACGACCGCTGGGGCTCCGGCCAGCTGCTCAGCCGCATGATGCAGGACATCGGTCTCATCCGCCGTTGGCTCGCCTTCGGGCTGGTCCTGCTCGTCGTCAACGTGCTCACGATCATCATCGGTTCGATCCTGCTGTTCCGGTGGCACTGGCTGCTCGGTGCGATCTTCCTGGTGACCGCGATCCCGCTGTGGATCCGCGGCTACCTGTTCGAGAAGCGCTACGGCGCCCTGACCCGTCGCAGCCAGGATCAGGCCGGCGATCTCGCGACCAGCGTCGAGGAGAGCGTGCACGGCATCCGTGTGCTGAAGGCGTTCGGGCGCGGAAAGCATGCGCTCAGCCGTTTCAGCCGCCAGGCCGAGACGCTCCGCGAGACCGAGATGAGCAAGGCCGGCGCGATCGCGTCGATCTGGTTCTGGCTCGACCTCATGCCGCAGATCGCGTTCGGTCTCAGCCTGATGTCCGGGATCTGGCTGATCTCGCAGGGGCAGATCGATGAGGCTCAGCTGTTCGCCTTCTTCGCGATGGCCGTCGTGCTGCGCTGGCCCATCGAGTCGATCGGCTTCCTGTTCTCGTTCATGCTCGACGCCCGCACGGCCACCGATCGCGTGTTCGACATCTTCTCCGAGACCAACACCATCACCAACCCGGAGAACCCGGTGCACATCGCGCATCCGCGCGGAGAGCTCGCGTTCGAGAACGCGCACTTCCGCTACCAGGACGCCGGTTCGCACGAGCGGGATCTGCTCGACGGTATCGACCTGGTCCTGCGTCCCGGGGAGACCATGGCGCTGGTCGGGCTCACCGGCAGCGGGAAGACCACGCTCACCACGCTCCCGACGCGTCTGTACGACGTGACCGGGGGAAGGGTCACGCTCGACGGCGTCGATGTGCGAGACCTCCCGCTCGCCGAGCTCCGCCAGCACATCGCCATGGCGTTCGAGGACGCGACGCTGTTCTCGGCGACCGTCCGCGAGAACGTGCTGCTCGGCCGCGCCGAACTCGACGTGCACAGCGAAGAGGGGGAGCGGGTGCTCCGCGAAGCCCTCGAGGTCGCTCAAGCGTCGTTCGTCGATGCGCTCCCCGAGGGCGTCGAGACCGTGATCGGTGAGGAGGGGCTCAGCCTCTCCGGTGGTCAGCGTCAGCGGCTGGCCCTCGCTCGCGCGGTGGCGGCGAAGCCGAAGGTGCTGGTGCTGGACGACCCGCTGTCGGCGCTCGACGTCGACACCGAGGCGCTCGTGGAGGAGGCGCTCCGGCACGTCCTCGCCGACACCACGGCCCTGATCGTCGCGCACCGCCCGTCGACGGTGGCACTCGCGGACCGGGTCGCCCTGCTCGAGGGTGGGCGCGTGACCGCGGTCGGCACCCACTCCGAGCTTCTGAAGACGAGCCGGCACTATCGGCATGTCATCTCCAGCCTGGAAGCGGAGGAGGCGGCGCGGACCGGAGCGATCCCGATCATCCGTGACGAGCAGCTCGCGGTCGCCGAAGAGGTCCGTGAGGGACTCGCGAAGCAGGCCGCGGACGAAGACCCGATCATCGAGAAGGAGGTGCAGCGATGAGCTCCGCCATCACCGGAACCCAGAACGAGGACCGTTCCGAGTACACCCGCGAGGAGAGCAAGGAGATCCGTCGTCGGTCCCTCCGACTGCTCGGTTCCCTGGTCCGCCCGCTGAAGCTGCAGATTGTGCTGGCCGCTGCGGTGCTGATCGTCTCGACCGCGCTGCAGGTCGCCGGACCGATCCTGATCAGCATCGGGCTCGACCGTGCGCTGCCGGCCGCGGTGAAGCAGGCCGACTGGATGCCGACCTTCATGATCGGCGGCATCTACCTGCTCGCCGGAGCGCTGGCCGCGGTGCTGATCGCCTGGTACGTGATCATCGCCGCCAAGCTCACCCAGGCGGTGCTGCTCGATCTGCGCAAGCGCATCTTCCTGCACACTCAGCGCCTGAGCCTGGAGTTCCACGAGTCCTACACGTCCGGCCGCATCATCTCGCGCCAGACCAGTGACCTGGACTCGATCAAGGAACTCCTCGACGGCGGACTGAACGAGCTCGTCTCCGGCGTGCTGTTCGGTGTGTTCACCTTCATCGCCCTCTGCATCTGGGACTGGCAGTCAGGATTGATCCTCGCGATCGGTGGCGTGCCGCTGTTCTATCTGATGCGCTGGTTCTACTCGCGCTCGCAGCTCGTCTACCGCGAGTCGCGCGTGATCAGCGCGAAGGTCATCGTGCAGTTCGTCGAGACCATGACCGGTATCCGCGCCGTGAAGGCCTTCCGCAAGGAGCCGCGCAACGATAAGGCGTTCCAGGAGATCGCGGGCGACTACCGCGATGTGAACCGTCGATCGATGCTGCTGTTCGGGACGTTCGAGCCCGGGCTGATGGGCGTCGCCGCGCTGGTCCTCGGCATCGTGGTGCTCTGGGGTGGGATCCGTGTCTCCGAAGGCGCACTCACGGTGGGCGTGCTGCTGTCGGCGGTGCTCTACGTGCGCAACTTCTTCGCGCCGATGCAGGAGATCGCGATGTTCCTGAACTCCTACCAGTCGGCGACGGCTGCGCTGGAGAAGGTGTCGGGTGTGCTCGAAGAGGTGCCGACGGTGCCGGACCCCGAGAAGCCGGTCGACCTCTGGGAGTCCCGCGGCCACATCCGGTTCGACGAGGTGACCTTCGGCTACAACGGCGAGAAGACGATCCTCCCGAACTTCTCGCTCGACATCCCCGCCGGCGAGACGATCGCTCTGGTGGGCACGACGGGCGCGGGCAAGTCCACGCTGGCCAAACTGATCTCGCGGTTCTACGACCCCTCGGAAGGACGCGTCACACTCGACGGAGTGGACCTGCGCTCGCTGCACCCGAAGGACCTCCGCCGCGCGATCGTGATGGTCACGCAGGAGGCCTACCTGTTCAGCGGCACGGTCGCCGACAACATCGCCCTCGGGAAGCCGGATGCCTCGCTCGAGGAGATCCGTGCGGCGGCGAAGGCCGTCGGGGCGGACGAGTTCATCTCGTCGCTCCCGGACGGGTACGGCACCGATGTGAACAAGCGCGGTGGGCGGGTCTCTGCGGGGCAGCGTCAGCTCATCTCGTTCGCGAGGGCGTTCCTGGCCGACCCGGCGGTGCTGATCCTCGATGAGGCGACGGCATCGCTGGACATCCCGTCGGAGCGTCTCATCCAGGACGCGCTGCAGACGCTGCTCAAGGACCGCACGGCGATCATCATCGCGCACCGCCTCTCGACCGTCGCGATCGCCGATCGCGTGCTGGTGATGGAGCACGGGAAGATCATCGAGGACGACAGTCCGGAGGCGCTGATCGGCGGCACGGGCAAGTTCGCCCAGTTGCATGCAGCGTGGCAGGGCACACTGGTCTGATGATGTCGTCGCTTCCTCCGCTGCGGACCCGGGCACGCCCCGGGCCCGCAGCGGGGGAGGTCCGTCTCGGAGCCTCCGCGCAAGGGGTTCGGCGGACGCGCAGGCTCGGTAGCATCGAATCATGGACCCGTTGCTGCTCGCCGCCGAGTGGTGGTGGCTCGCGCCGACCGCGGCCGCGGCAGGAACGGTCGGCTGGATCGGCCTGCGCAGGCGGAGCACCATGAGCGGGCGGCGCCTCGAGGTCGATGCGGCGCGGCACGACCTCCGGATGGCCCAGGCTGCACTCGTCGAGAGGCGCGCGGCGCTCAAGGTCGCCCGCGCCGATCATGCCAGGGTCGTGGCGGAGCGCGCGGCGCGGCGGGCGTCCCCCGATCAGGTCGCGAGTTCCCGACGCATGCTGCGTGACGTCGAGCGCGACGCCAAAGCGTGTGCGGCCGACGTCAAGGCCAAGCAGGCGAGGCTCCACGCCGCAAGAGCCGCTGTTCCCGCGGCTTCCGCTCCCCGTCCCCTCGACCGGTTGCGCTCCACGCATGATGCGGTGGTCGCCCGGTGGATGGTCTATGAGACCGACCCCGCGCGCCAGATCGCCTATCCCGAGATGACCGACGTCAAGCAGCCGGCGACGGTCGCGTATCTGCGTGCGTCGGAGCGGGCGAGCGAGCTCCGACGCGGGCTCGGGGATCGGCCGACACCCGCCGAGTTCGCCGCGTACCGGGATGCGGTGGCGGCGCTCGCGAGTGCCTTCGAGGTCGCCGAGCACGCGGCCCGGGTCAAGGCGGGAGAGGTGCCGGCGGCGCCCGCGTGGCAGGACGCGGCTCAGGATGCCATCGCTCGTTCGACCGAGGCGATCGAACGAGCGGCGGCCTCTGCGGCTTCGGCGCTGACCAACTGGGCCTCGCGAGGGCGCCGAGGAGACCCGCCCCGCAGCGATCGCTGACCACGCGAGGCGCACGCGGCCCCGAAGGTGCGTGGGAGCGGTCCCGCAGCCGAGGGCGACGAGGTCTCGATGGGGGAGGGGATTCGAGACCCCGCCGCCGGTCTAGGGTGTGACTCGGATCTCGGCGATGACCTCGCCGTAGGCGGTCTCGCCGACGGGCGTGAACCCGACGCGGTGGAAGAACGTCTCCGGACCGCCCTCTCCGGCCTCGTAGATCACGTTGACGTGGTCGACACCACGTGCGCGGGCTTCGCCGATGAGGGACTCGACGGCATACCGGCCGACGCCGCGTCCCTGATCATCGGCGTCCACGTTGATGCGCCACAGCACGGAGCGGAAATGCTCCTCCGGCGCTTCGTCATCGAAGTTCGCGCTGACGAAGCCGACGACCTCGTTGCGGTCGAGGATCACCCGCTGCCAGGACGTCTTCGGATTGATGACCGTGGCCGCGATCCCGTACGAGACGGGAGCGAGGAACTGCTCCTGTCCGGGCTTGAGCGACAGGTTGTTCACGGCGACGATCGTCGCAGCGGAGAGTTCGACCATGCGCAGTTCGGACATGCACCCAGGCTAACCCCTCCGGCGCGGAGGCACACGTCCCCGCGGAACATTTCACTTCGGCGTGCTCGCGCATCATGCCCGGGAGGCGTCGGCGGCGCCGGTCCGGCCACGCGGTCAGAGCCACTCAGGTATCTTGGTGTCGAGACAAATTGACTATCAGAGCGGAGAACCACCTGGTGACCGACGACGCCATCATCTACACGCACACGGACGAAGCGCCGGCGCTCGCCACCGCCTCGTTCCTGCCGATCATCCAGGCCTACACCGGCCAGGCAGGCATCGAGGTCGAGACTCGCGACATCTCGCTGGCAGGACGCATCCTCGCTGCCTTCCCCCAGAGGCTCTCGCCGGAGCAGCAGGTCGGCGATGCGCTTGCGGAGCTCGGCGGACTCGCCACGCTCCCCGAGGCGAACATCATCAAGCTGCCGAACATCTCGGCGTCCATTCCGCAGCTCAAGGGCGCGATCGCCGAGCTGCAGGCGCAGGGCTACGACATCCCGGACTTCCCCGACGAGCCGTCGTCGCTCGAGGAGAAGGACGTCCGGGCCCGCTACGACCGCATCAAGGGCTCCGCCGTGAACCCGGTGCTGCGTGAGGGCAACAGTGACCGCCGCGCTCCTCTCGCGGTGAAGAACTACGCGAAGAAGCACCCGCACCGCAACAAGCCGTTCGCGGCGGGATCGAAGACCCGTGTCGCGACCCTCGGCCACGACGACTTCAAGCACAACGAGCGTTCCTGGGTCGCGGCCCACGACGACGTGCTCAGCTTCCGTCACACCGCGGAAGACGGCACGGTCACGGTGCTCAAGGAAGGACTCAAGGTCCTGCCGCGCGAGATCATCGACGCGACTTTCCTCTCAGCCACGGAGCTCGACGCGTTCCTCGCCGACACTCTGGCGGCCGCGAAGGCCGACGACGTGCTCTACTCGGTGCACCTCAAGGCCACCATGATGAAGGTCAGCGACCCGATCATCTTCGGTCACGTGGTGCGGGCCTTCTTCGCCGACGTGTTCGCGCAGTACGGCGATCAGCTCGCCGCTGCCGGGCTCAGCGCGAACGACGGCCTCGGATCGATCCTCAGCGGACTCGCGAACGTCGCGGGGGGCGAAGAGATCGCCGCGGCCTTCGACCAGGCCATCGCCGAGGGGCCCCGCCTCTCGTACGTGAACTCCGACAAGGGCATCACGAACCTGCACGTGCCGAGCGATGTGATCGTCGACGCGTCGATGCCCGCGCTCGTCCGCAACGGCGGCAAGCTCTGGGGCAAGGACGGGGAAGAGGCGGACACTCTCGCCGTCATCCCCGACTCCTCCTACGCGAGCGTCTACCAGGCCGTGATCGACGACGTGATCGCCAACGGTCCGCTCGACCCCGCCACGATCGGCACCGTTCCCAACGTGGGGCTGATGGCGCAGGCGGCCGAGGAGTACGGCAGCCACGACAAGACCTTCGAGATCGCGGCGGACGGCATCGTCCAGGTGCTCGACAGCGAGGGCACCGTCGTCATCGAGCACACGGTCGGCAAGGGTGACATCTGGCGCGCGACGCAGACCAAGCACATCCCGGTGATGGACTGGGTCCGACTCGCGGTCTCGCGTGCCCGTGCCACCGGCGACCCCGCGGTGTTCTGGCTCGACGCCAACCGCTCGCACGACGCGCAGATCATCGCCAAGGTGCACCAGGGGCTCGCGACGCTCGACACCAAGGGGCTGACGATCACGATCCTCGCGCCCGAGGAAGCCACGCGCTACACGCTCGCGCGCATGCGCCACGGCCTGGACACCATCTCGGTGACGGGCAACGTGCTGCGCGACTACCTGACCGACCTGTTCCCGATCCTCGAGGTCGGCACGAGCGCCAAGATGCTCTCGATCGTGCCGCTCCTCGCCGGCGGTGGACTGTTCGAGACGGGGGCAGGAGGCTCCGCACCCAAGCACGTGCAGCAGCTGGTGGAGGAGAACTACCTGCGCTGGGACTCGCTGGGCGAGTTCTTCGCGTTGGCCGCCTCGCTCGAGCACTTCGCCGACCGTACGGGCAACGAGAAGGCGCGGGTGCTGGCCGAGACCCTCGACGCCGCGACCGGAACCTTCCTCGAAGAGGACCGTTCGCCGGGACGCGCGCTCGGAACGATCGACAATCGCGGGAGCCACTTCTACCTGGGCCTGTACTGGGCGCAGGAGCTCGCGAAGCAGACGAAGGACCCCGAACTCGCTGCGGCCTTCGCCCCGATCGCCGCGACGCTCACCGAGAACGAGGAGAAGATCGTCTCCGAGCTCAACGCGGTGCAGGGTGCGCGGGTGGAGATCGGCGGCTACTACCGTCCCGATGACGCCCTCGTCTCCGCTGTCATGCGCCCGTCCGTGACGCTGAACGGCATCGTCGACGCCCTGCGTTGATCCACGGGAAAGGGGGCGGATGCGTCGGCATCCGCCCCCTTTCCTGTCCCAGCTCCCTTCCGGATGCATGATCCCCGAGCACGTGCATGACCCGGTCCGGGGGCGGGGTCATGCACGTGTGGTTCGGTCATGCATCTGCGCGGCCGGCGCAGGCGGTGTGTGCGGATCAGCGGTGCGTGCGGATCAGGGGTGCGTGCGGATCAGTAGTAGACGGAGATCTCGAGGCCCTCGGGGGACCAGTCGTAGACGTACTTGGCCAGATCGATCGGCAGGTTGACGCAGCCGTGGCTCATCCGCTGACCGAAGTTGTTGTGCCAGTAGGTGCCGTGGAAGCCGATGTTCGGGGCGAACCAGGTGATCCACGGCACGTCTTCCGTGCAGTAGGGCGCGCCCTCGAAGCAACCCATGTCCTGCATCGCCGTGTGCGCGAACACCCGGAAGTTGCCCGCCGGGGTCAGGGTGCCCGGAAGACCGGTGGAGACGGCCCAGGACTTGACGACCTCGTCGTTCTCGAAGAGGTACGTGCGCTGCTGGCTCAGGTTGATCTCGATACGACGGAAGAGGTTGACCGTCTCGAATGCGGTCTCGGTGACCGTGAGCTTGTAGACGCCGTCGCCCGCGGCGAGCTGCTGAGCGAACTCCGCCGCGACGTCTGAGGTGTCACCGAGCGCGCGGCCTGCGACGCCCTCCCGCTCGGCGCGGAGCACGGTGCCGCCGGAGTCGACGATGTTCGTGGCGTTGACCGGAGCGCGGTCGACGAGTCCGGGAAGCGTGTCGACGGTCGCCTGGATGGTCGCGGGTTCGGCCTCGATGCGCAGCTGGCCGTCTTCATCGATCACGGTGAGCCAGCTGGCGGCGACCGCCGGCGCGACGGGGACGGTGCGTTCGTCGCCCACGTAGAAGCCGACGGTCGAGAGCATGGTGTTGAGGGAGGCGGCCGTGGCCGTGGCGTCGTCGTCGGAGACGGCGGGCAGGGCTTCAGCAGGACCACCCGGGTAGTCGAACGTCGTGCTCCCGCCGGCGACCGCGTCGGCGAAGGCGGCATTGAGATCGTCGACATCGATTCCGGTGCCGGCCTCGGACGGGGTGATGACGTAGGTGCCGGCGGCCGCGTCGAACACGACACCGGCGTCCACCGGGTCGTCGAAGCTCGTCGGGACGGCGCTGCGCAGCGCCGCGGACGCGGTGTCGGCATCGAGGGTGATCTCGCCCGGGACGGGATCGCCCATCCACATGCCGAGATTCCAGAGCGGACGCTCTGCGAAAGCGGTATCGGCGAGCGCGGTGGCGTCGACCGTGGCGCCGAGGTCTGCGCCGGTGAGCACGGTGTCTTCTCCCGCACCCGTCAGGGTGACCTCGGTCTGAGCGATCTGCGTGCTGACGGCCTCGGCGGCAGCGCCCGGCGTCATCCAGCCGACCGGCACTCCGGCGACGGTGGTGCCCGGTGCGATGAGGACCAGGGATGCGGCGCCTGCGCCCAGAGCGACGGCGCCGAGACCGATCCCGATCCAGAGGCCGAGGTGCCGCTTCTTGGGGGCCGGTTCGATCGGAGCCCAGGCCAGCGGCTGCTCGCCGGTGGTGGGCGGCACCGTGTCGGTCGGCGCGTCTGCCGGCGTGAGCACGGCCGTCGGGGCGGAGTCGTCGCCGTGCGCCTCGGCTGCGCCCGGCGCAGAAATCAGATCGGTCACGAACTTCACCCCCCGGTTCTCAAACGTGTCCTGGGGATCAATGGTACGGGATGGGAGGTAACGGGGAGGCAACGGTCCGTGGTATCGTCACCCCCCCCGCGCTCCGGGTGTCAGTCGATGATGGCGATGCCGTCGATCTCGACGAGCATCTCCTCCCGCGGCAGGCCGGTGAACACGGTGGTGCGCGAGGGGAGCACGCCGCTCGTGGTGTGTGCCGTGACGAACGCACCGTAGGCGTCGTTCATGATCGGGAAGTCCTCGCGCTTGGTGAGGTAGACGCGCAGCATCACGACGTCATCGAAGGTCGCGCCCGATGCCTCCACGATCGCCTTGACGTTCTCGAGGGTGCGAGTGGTCTGCGCGGCGACGTCCCCCGGGTGGAGGTATTCGTTCGTCTGCGGGTCGACGGGGCCCTGCCCGGAGACCTGCACGAACGGACCCTTGCGGATCCCCTGGGAGAAGGTGTGAGCGGGGGCGGGGGCGGCGTCGGTGGAAACTCGGATCTTCGCGGTCATGCCGCCAGCCTAGTAGCCTTGTTAGATGCCTCTACAAATTCCGGATCCCGTTCTCGGCGCCTGGACGAAGGGCTTCCCGGCGCGCGCCGCGGGACTCCGTCTCTCGGAGGTGCCCGATGCCGGACTGCGCCTCTCCGATCTGGTCACCCCGGTGCTCACGGTGCACGAGGAGGCGCTGGGGCACAACGAGGAGACCGTGTTCGCCTGGGCGAAGGAGCAGGGGGTGCTGCTCGCCCCGCACGGCAAGACCACGATGGCGCCGGCGCTCTGGCAGCGGCTCCTCGACGCGGGGGCATGGGGCATCTCGGTCGCCACACCGTGGCAGGCCGAGGTGGCGATCGACGCGGGCGTCCCGACCGTCCTGATCGCCAACGCCGTCACCGACCGCGCCGCCGTGCGTCGACTCGGTGAGCTGCTCGCCGCCGACGAGGATCTGCGCGTCCTGTGCGGGGCGGACTCGATCGCCGGGGTCGAGATCCTGGCGGCGGGGATGGGTGATGCGGCACGACCGCTCGATGTCCTCGTCGAGCTGGGCGGCGCCCACGGCCGTACGGGCGCGCGGACCGTGGTGGAGGGGGAGCGGATCGCTCAGGCGATCTCGGACGCCCCCGGTCTCCGGCTCGCCGGTGTCACGGGTTACGAGGGACCGTTCGGACCGGATCGCAGTGACGCGTCCATCGAGGCTGTCGACGCCTACCTCCGGACCCTGGTCGCGCTGCATACGAGGGTGGAGTACCCCGAAGGTGTCCGGCCCGTGCTCAGTGCCGGCGGCAGCGCGTTTCCCGACCGCGCGGCGGCTGTGCTTTCCTTCGCGGGGGCCGGGGCGGATGTCGTCCTCCGCTCGGGCGCGTTCCAGATCCACGACGACGGCTTCTATTCGCGGATGTCCCCGTTCGGCCCCGTGACCGGCACCGCGCCGCTTCGCTCCGCGATGCACGCCTGGTCCCGCGTCGTGTCGCAGCCGGAGGACGGACTCGCCCTGCTTGATGCGGGTCGGCGGGATGTGCCGTTCGATCTCGACCTGCCCGTGCCGCAGTCCGTCGAGGGGGAGATCACCGCCCTGAACGACCAGCACGCCTTCCTCCATCTCGCGGACGGCGCGGCGGTGGCCGTCGGCGACGTCGTGCGTCTCGGTCTCTCACACCCGTGCACGGCGTTCGACAAGTGGCGGGTGGTCGCGGTCATCGACGATCCCGACGCCGCTGATCCTCGCGTGATCGGAGCGGTCGCGACATGCTTCTGAGCGCGGAGAAGGCTGCGGTCGGGCTGGTGCGGGTGTATCGCTCAGCGACGGTCGTCGATGGGACGGGTGCCGCCCGCTTCATTGCCGACGTGGCGGTCGAAGGGGCCCGGGTCGTCGCGGTCCTGCCGGTCGCCGAGCCGGACGATGTCCTCGACCTTCCGGACGGGGCGATCGAGATCGACGCGCGCGGTCTCGTGCTCGCCCCCGGATTCATCGACATGCACGCCCACAGCGAGCTCGCGGTGCTGAGCGGCACCGCCCACGACGCGAAGATCCGGCAGGGCGTGACGACCGAGGTCCTCGGCCAGGACGGTCTCGGCTATGCGCCGCTCGACGACGCCACCGCCGCGGTCATCCCGGGCCAGATCGCCGGATGGAACGGGATGCCCGCCGACACGCCCTGGCGCACCATGGACGACCTCCTCTCCGCGATCGACGCGGCGACGGTCGCGAACGCCGCTGTCCTCGTGCCCCAGGGCAACCTCCGGATGATGGTGGTCGGTCACGAGAACCGTCCGGCGACCGCCGAGGAGATCACCGCGATGGCGGAGCTGCTGGGCGCTGCTCTCGACGCCGGCGCCTTCGGGATGTCGAGCGGCCTCACCTACACGCCCGGGATGTATGCCGACGTGGCCGAACTCGAGGCGCTGTGCCGGGTCGTCGCCGAGCGCGGCGGATACTGGGCGCCGCACACCCGCAGCTACGGCGGGGGAGCGCTCGAGGCCTACCGGGAGGCGCTCGACATCGGTCGCCGCACGGGCTGCCCCGTGCATCTCACGCACGCCACCATGAACTTCGCTCCGAACAGGGGACGCGCCGGGGAACTGCTGGCAGTGATCGATGGGGCCATCGCCGACGGTGTCGACGTGACCCTGGACACCTACCCCTACCTGCCTGGTGCGACGACGCTCGCGGCTCTGCTGCCGAGCAGGCTGGCAGCGACGGGTGACCTGCTGCGTGTCATCTCGGACCTCGACGCCGCCGGCCGCGAAGCCGTGCGCGTAGAGCTCGAGGACATCGGCTGCGACGGGTTCCACGGCGAGACGGCGGACTGGACGCAGATCCAGATCTCCGGCACCGCCAACCCCGCACTCGCCGATCTCGTCGGTCGCACGGTGGCGGAGATCGCCGAGACGACCGGACGACGGGCCGTCGACGTCGTGCTCGACACGGTGCTCGCCGATGCCGGTGCGACCGGGATCCTGATGCACATCGGCGATGAGGAGAACGTGCGCGCGATCATGCGCCATCCGCAGCACTCGGGAGGAAGCGACGGGATCCTGATTGGTGCCCGACCGCACCCGCGGGGCCGTGGCACCTTCCCCCGGTACCTCGGACACTACGTGCGCGAGCTCGGAGTCCTCACGCTGGAGGAAGCTGTCCAGCACCTTTCCGCGACGCCGGCGCGTCGCTTGGGCCTCGACCGCGGAGACGCCCCGCGCGGCGTCATCCGGCAGGGAGCGATCGCCGACCTGGTGCTGTTCGATCCGGAGACGATCGCCGCGGGCGCCACCTTCGACAGCCCCTTCACCGCTCCGCAGGGCATCGTCGAGGTGCTGGTCGACGGCGTGGCCGTGGTCTCCGACGGCGAACCCACGGGGGCCGCGCCGGGACGGGCGCTGAGGATGCCACCGGCGGCACATCGGTCGACGGTACCCCGCGTCCGGGCGCACATCGATGCTGCGGAGCCCGGCTTCGTCTGGACGAGCGGGACACCGATCGCCGGGTCACCGGAGGTCGCCGCCGCGATTGCGCGGCTGGGCGGTGGAGGGCACGATGCCGCCGCCGCACCCATCCGGCTGCTCATCGACGGTGACCTCGGCGCCGCGGCGGCGTCGAACGGCCGCATCGCCGACGAGGCCTTCCGCGTGCGCGTGGACGCCGACGGCATCGAGGTCCGGGGCGCGAGTGCGGCCGGGGTGTTCCGGGGCGCCACGGTGCTGAGACAGCTGCGCGATCCGGATGCGGAGTCGGCGCTGGTCCCGGCCGGTGCGTGGGAGGGGGCGCCCGCATACGGCTGGCGCGGGGTCATGCTCGATGTGGCGCGGCACTTCCGGCCGGTCGACGAGGTGCGTCGGGTGATCGACCTCCTCGCCGAGCACCACCTCAACGTCCTGCATCTGCACCTCACCGATGACCAGGGGTGGCGCTTCGAGGTTCCCGGCTACCCGCTGCTCACCGAGGTCGGCTCGCGCCGAGAAGCGACGCAGCGCGGTCATGGTCCGCTCGCCACCGTCGAGCCGGGCGTGCATGAGGGGTATTACACCACCGCGGAGCTGCGCGAGCTCGTCGCCTACGCGGCCGATCGCTTCGTGACGCTCGTGCCGGAGGTCGAGCTGCCCGGCCATGTCCAGGCCGCGCTCGCCGCCTACCCGCAGCTCGGCAACGTCGATGTCGCCGACCCGGCTGTCTCCGCGTGGGAGCGCTTCGGGGTCAATCCCCGCACCCTCGCGCCGACCGAGGCCGCGCTGGCGTTCGGGCGCGCGGCGATCGATGCCCTGTGCGAGGTGTTCTCCTCGGAGTGGATCGGGATTGGCGGCGATGAGGTCCCCGTGACCGAGTGGGCGGAGAGCCCGGCGGCCGCCGCGCGGATGACGGAACTCGGACTCGCCACCCCGTACGACGTGCAGCCGTGGTTCACGGCGCACTTCGTCGCGCACGTCCGGGCCAGAGGGCGCACGGCGCTCGCGTGGGACGAGGTGCTCGAGGGCGAGGTGCCGGAAGGAGTGCGGATCCTCGCCTGGCGGGGGCCGGTGGCGATGCGGGCCGCCCTGTCGCGCGGGATCCCCGTCGTGGCCTGTCCCGACCTCGAGGCCTATCTCGACTACCCGCAATCGGAGTCGGCGGAGGAGCCGATCAGGGTGGGGCCGCCGTTGACGATCGAGCGCGCGTACTCGCTTCGCGTCGAGGAGGGCGCGGTGGGCGGTCAGGCCAACGTCTGGAGCGAGCATCTGCCCACCCGTGACCGTGTCGACTTCGCGATGTTCCCGCGGCTCGCGGCGATCGCCGAACGGCTCTGGGAGGGCGGCGAGCCGGCACCGTACGCCGACTTCGCTCGGCGCCTTCCGACCCATCTGCGCCGTCTGCGCGCCGCGGGTGTGCGGTATCGTCCCTTGGATGGGCCCACGCCCGATCAGCGTCGTCCGGGAGTGCCCGGCAAGCCCCTCACGATCGAGGCCAGGGAGGGGATCGTCGCCGGCCTGGTCGCCCGTCTCAGGGAGCGCTCGGAGAGCACTCCCGTCGAGCATCGAAAGTAATGTAACGTTTCGGTAACCCTCCTCGCGGGTCTGCGGGGAGAGGTTGCACAAATTTTGTTCGTAAGGTCTACTAACAAACATGTCCGTTTCGGATGAACAGCGTCCCGCCTCGCCGGTGGAGTACCTCGGCGTGAACACGCATGCCTTCGGCCCGGGGCGCCACCTGCGGTCCCGCTCGAAAGTGCTTCCGGAGCACGCGCGCGGACACAATCGCGCCCTGGTCCTGCAGACGCTGTACCACGCGGGAGCCATGAGCCGCGCTGACCTGTCCCGCGAGACGGGGCTGACCCGGGTGACCATCTCCGACCTGGTCGCCGAGTTCATCGCAGACGGCATCGTCATCGAGATGGGCGTCCGCGAGGCCGTCGGTCCCGGCAAGCCGCCGATCCTCATCGACATCGACCGCGTCGGTCACCAGATCCTCGGTCTCGATCTCTCCGGCCCCAGCGCCTTCACCGGTGCCGTCCTGAGCCTCGACGGCGACGTGCTCGAACGTCGTGAGGTGCCGCGCCCGGAGTCGCCCGACGGCGAAGCCGCCTATGCCGCGCTGCGCGAGCTCGCGCAGACGCTCATCGCCGCCTCCACCCAGCCGTTGCTGGGCGTCGGGATCGGCACGCCCGGTGTGGTGCGGCCGGACGGGGTCGTGCTGAGCTCACCGAACCTCGGATGGACGAACTTCCCGCTCGAAGCGAAGCTCGGGGTCGATCTCGACCTTCCCGTGCTCGCCAGGAACGACGCCAACGCCGCCGTGTTGGCCGAGTACACCTTCGGCGAAGCCAAAGCCGACTTCATGCTCATCAAGATCGGACGCGGCGTCGGTGCCGGTCTCATCACCGGAAGCCAGCCGCTGCTCGGGAGCCGCTTCGCCGCGGGGGAGATCGGACACGTCGTCGTCGGCACCGACGGCGGACCGCGATGCGCCTGCGGCAAGGACGGCTGCCTCGAGGCCTGGCTGAGCGTCAGCCGCCTGGGTGCCGCGATCGCTGCCGACCCCGACTCCCGCGACGACATCCTCCGTGACGCCGGGACCCGCATGGCGATCGCCATCGCCCCCATCGTCGCCGCGCTGGACCTGTCCGAGGTCGTCCTGTCCGGACCGGCCGACCTGCTCGACGGCATCCTGATCGACGCCGCCATCGAGACGCTCCACGCACGGACCCTCGAGGGCGTGTTCGAAGACGTCATCGTGCGCCTGACGCACCAGGACGACATCGTCCTGCGCGGTGCTGCGGTGATGGTGCTCTCCGGACAGCTGGGAGTGTCGTGACGTCCGCCTGCACCGACGCCGACACCACGGGGAGCCGCATCCGATGAAGGGTGCAGGAGCCGCCGACCGAGCCGGTCGGCAGATTCGAGTGGGCCTGGACGTCGGCGGCACCAAGATCGACGCGGTCGCCGTCGACGTCACCGGCGAGATCATCGGTCGCCACCGCCGACCGACCGGATGGGGCGAGGAGGCGGTCGTCGAGAGCATCGTGGCGTCGGTCGCCGCGCTCGCCGACGAGGCCGGCCTTCCGATCTCGCGCATCGGCTCCGTCGGCATCGGCATCCCGGGGTTGGTCGACGCCGAAGCGGGGCGCGTCGTCCACGCGGTCAATCTCGGCGTGGAGTCACTCGATCTCGCGGATCGAGCCGAGCGCGCCCTCGGAGTACCCTTCCGCGTCGAGAACGACGTGAAGGCGGCGGCCCTCGGGGCGGCCGTGCTCAGCGGGGTCACCGGGTCGATGGCATATCTGAATCTCGGTACCGGCGTCGCGGCCGGGATCGTGCTCGACGGACGCATCTGGCGCGGCGCCCGCGGGACGGCCGGTGAGGTCGGGCACATCTCGGTCGATCCGCACGGACGGCTCTGCGGCTGCGGGCAGCGCGGCTGTGTCGAGACCTTCTGCGGTGGGGGAGCACTCGCCAAGGCCTGGGGGCGGCCGGGGGCGCTGCCGATCAGGGACATCTTCGATGCCGCCGACGCCGGCGATCCCCTGGCGTCCGCCCTTCGCGATGATCTGTACCACGGCGCTGCGGCCGCGGTGCGGGTGCTCGTGCTCTCGGCGGATGTCGAGACCGTCATCATCGGGGGCGGGCTCACCGCGCTCGGTGACCGTCTCGAGAACGGTGTCCGCGCGGCGCTGCATGCGGGGGCGGAGGCGTCACCGTTCATGCGGTCGCTCCGGTTGGATGAGAGAATCGAACTGCTCCCCGCGGGATCTCCCGCTGCCGCTTTCGGCGCCGCACTCGTCGGCGCATCCATCACCGAGAAGGAGATCGTCCCGCATGGCTGAGGTCGTCATCGTCGAGAATGCCGAGGCCGCCGGCGCATTGGTCGCCACCGAGATCGTGGAGCTGATCGAGCGTCGTGCCGACGCCGTCCTCGGCCTCGCAACGGGATCGACTCCGCTGCCCGTGTATCAGGCTCTGCGCGCCCAGCTCGCCGGTCGTGATCTCTCGCAGCTGCGAGGCTTCGCCCTGGACGAGTACGTCGGCATCGATCCCGCGCACCCGGAGAGCTACCGGTCGGTCATCTCGCGCGAGGTCGTGGAGCCGCTCGGCCTCGATCCGGAGCGGATCCATGTGCCCAACGGTGCGCTCGCGACCATCCAGCACGCGGGTGACGACTACGAGGCCGCGATCGACGCCGCCGGCGGTGTCGACCTGCAGATCCTCGGGATCGGCACCGACGGGCACATCGGCTTCAACGAGCCGGGGTCCTCGTTCGCCTCGCGCACCCGTGTCAAGACCCTCACCGAGCAGACCCGCGAAGACAACGCCCGTTTCTTCGACTCGATCGACGACGTGCCGATGCACTGCATCACGCAGGGGCTCGGCACCATCCTGAAGGCGCGCCACCTCGTGCTGCTCGCGTTCGGCGAAGGGAAGGCCGACGCCGTCGCCCGCGCGGTCGAAGGGCCGCTCACCGCGCTCCTCCCGGGTTCTGCGATCCAGCTGCACCCGCACGCCACGGTCGTCGTCGACGAGGCCGCGGCGTCTCGCCTCGCCCTGGCCGACTACTACCGCTACACCTTCGCGAACAAGCCGGCCTGGCAGGGCATCTGACGCCGGAGGACGCGGTCAGTCCGCGAGCGGGGGCCAGGCGATCGGCAGCAGGTGCTCGATGCTCAGGGGCGCCAGCGGAAGTGTCGCGACATCGCTCGGGGTGATCCACCGCAGCTCGGCCAGCTCCGCCTGGACCGTCACGGACCTGGGATCGAGCGAGGCGGCGAAAGCCTCGGCCACGACACGGTGACCCGGCTCGTTCGCGGCCGCGGAGATGAAGGTGCCGAGGGGGCGGAGGTCGGACTCGTCGAGCAGCACCCCCAGTTCCTCGTGCAGCTCGCGGATCAGGGTCTGCGCAGCGGTCTCACCCTGCTCGGGTTTGCCGCCCGGCTGCATGAACCGGGTCGTCCCCTGTTTGCGCACGACCAGGACCCGGCCCTCGTCATCCGCGATCACGGCCGCGCTCACGTGGATGTCAGGCATCGGGGCTGAAGACCTTCCCGGGGTTGAGGATGCCGAGCGGGTCGAACACCGCGGCGATCTGACGCTGCAGCTGCCACTGGTCCTCGCCCAGCTCGTCGGCGAGCCAGCGGCGCTTGAGGACCCCGATGCCGTGCTCACCGGTCAGGGTCCCGCCCAGCCGGATCGCTGCGCGGAACAACTCGTCGGCCGCGGCCCAGACCTCCGGCGGTGCCTCAGGACCGTCGAAGAGGAAGTTCGGGTGCAGGTTTCCGTCGCCGGCGTGCGCCACGGTCGGGATCGTCAGCGCGTACTCCTGCTCGATGCGCGCGATCTCGTCGAACATCGCGGGCATCGCACTGCGCGGCACCGAGACGTCCTCGATGAGTGTGGTGCCGAGCGACGCCATCGCGGCGTGCATGGACCGGCGGATCGCGAGCAGCCGTTCCCCTTCGGCGCGGTCGCGCGAGACGACCGTGACCCCCTCGTGGGCGCGGAGGATCTCGGCGATCGTGGCGGCTTCGGCGACGGCCGCGGGGCCATCGGTCTGGATGGTCAGCTGGGCCGCCCCTGACGTGGGGGCGGGGAGCGAGAGCAACGCGTGCACGGCCGCGAGGCTGGCCGCGTCCATCAGCTCCATGATCGCCGGTTGCACGCCTGCGGCGGTCACCGCGGCGGAGGCCGCCGCAGCGGCGCGGACGCCGGGGAAGGTGGCGGTGATCGTGCAGGTCTCGCCCGGGACGAGCCTGCGCAGTTTCAGCGTCGCTCCGACCATCACGCCCAGAGTGCCCTCGGAGCCCACGACCAGCGCGGTGAGGTCGAGGCCCGTCACGCCCTTGACGCTGCGATGCCCGAGATGCAGCAGCCTGCCGTCGGCGAGGACGAGGTCGACGCCGAGCACGGCATCGCGCACGACACCGTACTTAGCGCACAGCAGTCCGCCCGCGCCGGTGGCGATATTGCCGCCGACCGTGGAGATGTCGCGGCTCGCGGGGTCGGGCGCCCACCAGAGCCCGTGCCGTGCGAGTTCGGTGTTGAGGTCGGCGTTGAGGATGCCCGGCTCGACGACGGCGAGCAGATCGTCGGGACGCACCTCGTGGATCTTGGTCATGCGCCGCAGGGACAGCACGATCTCGCCGCTGCCGGCGTTCGCCGCGCCGGCCAGACCGGTCCCGGCACCGCGGACGACGACCGGCGTACGGGTCTCGGTGGCGATGCGCATCGTCTTCTGGACGTCTTCGACGCATTCCGCATGCACGACGGCGAGAGGGCGTCCGGGTGCCGCGTGACCCGATCGATCGGCTCTGGCCTCCTCGAGCGAGGCCTCGTCGGTGTCGATGAGCGCGCCGAGCGACTCGCGCAGAAGCGTCAGAACAGTCACGACAGGGCACTCACGACAGGGCACTCACGACAGCGCGCGCCGACCGCTGAGCACCCCGGACACCACGGCCACGAGCGCGAAAGCCGTGCCGATCAGGGCCTGTCCCATCGACCACCACGCGATGGTCACACCGACGTAGATGAGCAGCTCGACCGCGGCGCGAAGGAACGGGTGCACACGGAGCACCGCCCGTGGCGAGAGGAACAGCGCCCAGATCACGACCACGATGACGGGTGCCCCGATGCCGACGATGATGTTCCACGGGAGGTCCCAGCGGGCGAAGCCCCACAGCGCGAGCGAGGCCACGGCGACGACCAGGACGACGGCGCGGACGATGTCGAGGACGGAGAAGGCCGGGCGGTCGACACCGGGGACGGGGGCGGAATCCGAGGGCATGGATCCAGTCTATTCGTCGGCGGGAGCGTCCTCGGTCGGGGCCGTGGAGTCATCCGCTGCTCCGGTGCCGGGCGCAGCGGATTCGGGAGCCGTGGACGCGGCAGGCTCGACCGCGGCGGGGTCCGTCTCCTGCGGGGTAGCCTCCGTGGGCTCCTCGTCTGCAGGTGCGTGGTCCACGGGGGTCTCGTCGGCAGGTGTCGTGTCGTCCGTCGGCGTCGTGTCGTTCGTGGACTCGTCGACCGGCGTCTCTTCTGCCGGGGGCTCCTCTGCCGGGGGGTCCTCGGGGTTCGGTTCCTCGGTCGCGGGGTCCTCGGTGTCCGGCTCCTCCGTCGGCGGAATCTCCCAGTCGCCCAGGAACCGGATCCCGATGACGCCGCCCTCAGGAGTGAAGTCCCGCAGCGGCAGGTGGATCAACGCCTGTTGTCCCACGGGGGGCGTGTGGGTGACGGTGACCTTCGTCGCCTCGGGCGCGGCGTTCTGAGCGACGCTCGGCGAGAAGACGAGCGTCCCCTGGCCGAACTCATCGAGGACGATGGTGTCGCCGCCGTCCGGGCTGTCGTCGAGCAGTCCCTCGACGGTCGCGCCCGGCGCACCGAAGATGATCACGGGATACTCCGCGACCTCGGGGTCCGGGGGATCGACGGGAGGCACGGGGTCGACCGGCTCGGGAGGCGCGACCGGAGCCACCGGGGCCACCGGGGTCACCGGGGCGACCGGAGGGGTCTCGACCGGTGGGGCCGCGTCCGCGGCGGGCGTCCTGGTCTCCTCCACAGGAGGGACCGGCGCAGGCGGAGGGGTGACCGGCCCGTCGATCACGACAGGTTCGTCGAGCGTTATCGACTCATCGGGTCCGACGTCCGAGGTGATCGACGACGGGTCGGTGTCGCCGGCACTGGGCAGCGACGTCTCCGGGTTCGCTCCGGCGAGTCCGGGGAGGATCGTCGCCGCAGCGACGACGCCGGCCACGACCAGAGCCGCGGATCCCGCTCCCACGAGTGCGCCGATCCCGGTGAAGACTCCGCCGGAGGCACCCGCGCCACCGGCACCGCCACCTGCGGCGCCGCCCGAACCTGCGCCGCCGCCGGAACCCGCGCCCGCGCCGGAGGCGGCCGTGCCTGCGGCGACGGCCCCGGCTCCTCCGTCGCCGCCGAAGACGGCACCGGGAATGCTGGACGGCATGGCCGCGAGAGCGACGATCGGGGCGCCTGCGCCTTGCAGGATCGCGAGGTAGCCCGAGGCGCCGGCGACACCCAGCACGAGAGGAAGCAGAACGAGGGCGAGACGCTGCGAGACATCCTTGGCCTCGGCAGCGACGATCATGCAGCGCGCGCAGTCGTCGAGATGCAGTTCGAGTCGCTTGTGGTCGCGCGTGCTGAGGTTGCCCCGCGAGTAGGCGCCCAGATGCTCGATGGTCCACTGGCATTCGGAGCCGTCTTCGGCGCTGCGCAGATGCGCCTGGATCCACGCTTCGCGGAGACCCTCACGTGCACGGAATGCCAGTTGCGACACGGCACCGGACTTCATCCCGAGGAGGTGACCGACCTCCTGCGGCTTCATCTGCTCGATCTCGGTGTACCACAGCACTTCCTGCCAGCGGGTGGGAAGACTGCGGAACGCCTGCGCGGTGAGGCTCCGGTCGAGCGCCTCGTTCGCCGCCTGGTCGGTGGTCTCGGGGTCGGCGACGGTGTCGAGTTCGTCGATCGCGGTCTCGCGACGGGCGCGTCCCCAGCCTGCCGCGGTGTTGCGGATGCTCGTGAACAGGTAGGCGCGGAACGACCCGTTCGGTCCGCCGCCCTTGATGATCGCCTGGTAGATGCGTGTGTACGCCTCCTGCACCAGGTCATCCGGGTCGATCGATGACGTGATGGATCGGGCGACCGTGATTCCCGAGGGGTAGTGGCGTCGCCAGAGTTCGCCGAAGGCCCCCGTGTCGCCCGAACGGGCGCGGAGGATCAGGTCGGCATCACCGATCAGTTCGTCGTGACTCGAGTTCTCTTCGTGCACAATCATCCATCTGTCGCTGGGCGCGGTTGCGCCTCTACAGGGTGAGACGCGTGGAGGCGCCGCTCATCACGCGACTTTTCCAGTCTCTCGCGAATCTCCCAGGGAAGCCACTCTTTCCCACGAAGTACGCAGACTTCCGGGGGCGCGCGTCGGCGGATCCGGTCCGCGTCCGAGCATGGAAACGCTGTTTCTCGAAGAATTTCGCGAAGTCGCGTAGTGAATCCGTGGTGCGACCGTCTCATCGTTAGGACAGCCGAATCGGACTCCGGGGGCGGAGTCCAGGCGCCGGTGCGAGCGGTATTCGCTTCGGTAGGGCGGTCGGGGCCTCGGGGGAGGTACCCCGCCCGTCCGTCTCAGGAGGGGGAGCGAGGCCGCCGTTCGGGGGAACGGCGGCCTCCCGCCCACACCGGGTGAGCGACGGAAAGAACTTCTCGAAGATTTTTCACGAAGTCGCGTAATGAATCGATGAGACCGTCGTCTCATCACAGAGAGACAGCCACGAAGAACTCCTCCGGGGGGCGGGTTCAGGCACTGGTGCGAGGGGTGAATGCGCCGGTGGGTCGGTCGGGAGCCTCGGGGGAGGAGTTCCCGGCCGCCCGTCTCTGCAGGGGACGGGCCGCCGATCTGGGGAACGGCGGCCCCCCGCCCTGTGCACGCACGACCGGAGAGCGCAGAGCTGTGCGTCGCGCGCGACGCAGGACCTAGGCGAGTCGGGGTCCTGACCAGACACGCGCGACGCGCAGTTCCGCATCCAGCAGCACGACGTCGCCGAGCATGCCGGGGCGCAGGCCACCGAGCACAGCGCCGCGTCCGATCGCCCGTGCCGGGGTCTCGGTGAGCGCCCGCACGGCCTCTTCGAGGGTCACGCCGGCAGCGACCGCGCGCTGCAGTGCGACGTCCTGGGTGAGCGTCGAGCCGGCGATCGAGCCGGTGTCATCCGCCCTGGCCACGCCGTTCTTCACCGTGACGCTGACCGCGCCGAGGTCGTAGTGGCCGTCGGCGCTTCCCGCCGCGGCCATCGCATCGGTGACGAGCGCGACCCGACCGGGTGCCGCGTCGAACACGAGCTTGACGACGTGCGGATCGAGGTGCACGTCGTCGGCGATCGCCTCGAGCACGACCCGGTGATCCGCCGCAGCGGCCAGCACCGGGCCCGGCGCACGATGGTGGATGCCCGGCATCGCGTTGAAGGCGTGGGTGAGGATCGAAGCACCGGCCTCGAAAGCGGCGACAGCCGTCGCGGCATCCGCGTCGGTGTGACCCACTGCGGCCGCCGAGCCTGCGGCCACGATCTGCCTGATCGCGTCGAGCGCGCCGGGGAGCTCCGGTGCGATCGTCACCTGGCGGACCGTGCCTCGCCCGGCATCCAGCAGTCGTGCGACGTCCGCGGCGACCGGATGGCGCAGCAGCGACGGCTCATGAGCGCCGTGATGGCCGGGGTCGAGGAACGGGCCCTCGAGGTGGGAGCCGAGGATGTCGGCGTCCGTCTCGGTCAGGTCGGCGATCAGGGCGACGTTCCGTGCGAGCGAATCCACCGATGCGGTCACCAGGGAAACGACGGCGCGCGTGGTGCCGTGGGCGCGATGCAGGTCGCGACCGATGCGGATGGCGTCGACGCCGTCGTCGAACGACGCTCCGGCTCCGCCGTGCCCGTGGATGTCCACGAAGCCGGGGGTGAGCAGGGCGCCCGCTCCGGCGACGGACGTGGCATCGACGACTGCATCCGCCGATGTCCAGTCCGAACCGGTGCCGCGGGCTGCGACGGTGCCCTCCTCGATCCGGACCCAGGCGTCTTCGGTGATCGCGCCGCCGTCGACGATGCGTGCCGAATGGATGACCAGCGAGCCGGTCGCGGAGGAGTGGGTGCTCAACGTTCGCTCCAGGGGATTTCTTCTGCGGGGTGGAAGTCGACCCCCTCAGCTTTCCACAGCGGCGCGAGCGCCCCGACCCGGACGCGGAAGGACTCCCAGGTGCGTTCCGGGCCTCCCTGCGGCGACCAGGCCACTTCGGCCTGCGCTGCCGCCCGGGGGAAGACCAGCTGTTCGACCTCGGCGAGGGTCCGGGTGGTCTCGGACCAGAGCGGAGCCTCCACGCCGAGGATCGCGGCGTCCGGCACGTCGAGGACGGAGGTCGGTTCCCACTCATACGCGGAGCGGACGTCGATGATGGCCGCCCAGGTGAGGCCGAGGGGGAAGTCCTCGGAGTACTTCATGTCGAGGTAGGTGACGTTCGCCGCCGACATGATCAGCGCGCCGCCGCGCTCGACGAAGTGGGCGGCCTCCTCGGCGTGCGTGCCCTCGGGGGTGGTCTTGCCCCAGTACTGGCCGACGGTGCCCTCGGCGATGTCTGCGGCCGAGCCCATCTCGTGCCAGGCGACCGGCGTCTTGCCGGCCTCGACGACGATCGCGGTGGCGCGCTCGGCGAACAGGTCGAAGTCGGCCTGCGGGGTGCCGAGCGATTCGTCGCCTCCCACGTGGATGTACGGTCCCGGGGTCATCTCGGCGAGCTCGCGGACGACGTCGCGCACGAACGCGTAGGTGCGCTCGTCGTGGATGCGGACGCTCGAGTGACCGACGCCCCAGCCGAGGTACGTCTCGCCGGCGACGGGCAGCGGCTGGCCGAGGCGAGCGGAGTCCGCGATCAGGTTGTCGTTCAGCACGGGTGCCTCGACGAGCTCGGGGTAGGCGACGCCGATCGCGTGGGTGTGGCCGGGCAGATCGATCTCGGGGATCACGATCATGTGACGCGAGGCGGCGTAGGCCACGATCTCGCGGTAGTCGTCCTTCGTGTAGAAGCCACCCGGGTCTCCGTTCGCGGAGGTGCCGGCCGCCCGCTCGGTGAGCAACGGCCAGGAGTCGATGTGCACGCGCCATCCCTGGTCGTCGGTCAGGTGCAGGTGCAGGTGGTTGAACTTCAGGGCGCTGGTGCTGTCGATGAACTTCTTCACGTCGTCGACGCCGAAGAAGTGCCGAGCCACATCGAGCATGACACCTCGTCGGGCGAAGCGCGGGGAGTCGGCGACGTCGGCACCGAGCAGCGCCCAGCCGGAGTCCTCCTGGCGCAGCAGCTGCAGCAAGGTCTGGACGCCGTAGAAGAGCCCGGCCTCGTCGGCGCCGACGAGGATCGCCCGCTCTCCGATCTCGAGCGTGTAGCCCTCGGGTGCGGAGGAGGCGGGGTCGACGAGGAGCTCGATCTCGGCGTCGGCCTCATCGACGAGGGCGAGGCGGATTCCGGTGCGGCGTTCGATCGCGTCGACCAGCTGTGCGGCGGCCGGGGAGGAGCCGAGCACGCGCGTCGTCGCGGTGAGCGGCATCCGTTCCTCCCGTGCGACGGCGGACACGGGCGCAGGGACGAGCGGAAGAGGATGAGGAAGGACCATGAACAAAACCTACCGGTCGTCGTGGCAGGAGGGAATGGGGGAATCGAAACGATTCTGCGCCGTCGTCGTCGCGACCGCGTGCGACGGCTCCGGCATCGGCTATGCTCGTAACCGTCGCGACTGGCGTCTGGGTGGACTACCACCGGGGAGCGACTGACCACGGAATTCGACCGCGCGCCTGGGCCGATAGGAACACCCCTTTCGAATCCGTTGTCAAAGGAGCACGTCATCATGACCGACCGTTACTTCAACGCCCCGCTCGCCGAAGTCGATCCGGAGATCGCTCAGGTCCTCGACCGTGAGCTGAAGCGTCAGCAGACCTTCCTAGAGATGATCGCCTCCGAGAACTTCGTTCCCGTCTCGGTGCTGCAGTCGCAGGGCTCGGTGCTCACGAACAAGTACGCCGAGGGCTACCCCGGGCGTCGGTACTACGGCGGCTGTGAAGAGGTCGACGTCGCCGAGTCCCTCGCGATCGAGCGGGCGAAGAGCCTGTTCGGTGCCGAGTTCGCGAACGTGCAGCCGCACTCCGGTGCCTCCGCCAACGCCGCGGTCCTCCATGCCATCGCCCGCCCCGGCGACACCCTGCTCGGCCTCTCCCTCGACCAGGGTGGTCACCTGACGCACGGCATGAAGATCAACTTCTCGGGTCGTCTGTACGACATCGTCGCGTACGGTGTCGACCCCGAGACCTCGACGATCGACATGGCGGAGGTGCGCCGTCTCGCGATCGAGCACCGACCCAAGGTCATCATCGCCGGCTGGTCGGCCTACCCGCGCACGATGGACTTCGCGGCGTTCCGCGAGATCGCCGACGAGGTCGGGGCTCTGCTCTGGGTCGACATGGCGCACTTCGCGGGTCTGGTGGCCGCGGGCCTGCACCCGAACCCGGTGCCCCACGCCCACGTCGTCTCGTCGACCGTGCACAAGACGATCGGCGGGCCGCGCTCGGGCTTCATCCTCACCAACGACGCCGACATCGCCAAGAAGATCAACTCCGCCGTGTTCCCGGGCCAGCAGGGCGGGCCGCTCATGCACGTGATCGCCGCCAAGGCGACCGCGTTCAAGCTCGCAGGCACGCCCGAGTTCAAGGAGCGCCAGGAGCGCGTGCTGCGCGGTGCCGCGCTCATCGCCGAGCGTCTGTCGATGCAGGACCTGAAGGATGCCGGTATCGCCGTGCGCTCGGGCGGCACCGATGTGCACCTGGTGCTGGTCGACCTGCGTGATGCCGAGATCGACGGCAAGCAGGCAGAAGACCTCCTGCACGACATCCACATCACCGTGAACCGCAACGCGGTCCCGAACGACCCGCGCCCGCCGATGGTCACCTCGGGTCTGCGCATCGGCACGCCCGCACTCGCGACCCGCGGTTTCGGGGACGCCGAGTTCACCGAGGTCGCCGACATCATCGCGCTCGCACTGCTCCCCGGTGCGGACGTGGAGTCGCTGCGTGCCCGCGTCGACGCCCTGGCCGCCGCGTTCCCGCTCTACCCGGACCTGCAGCAGTGACCGCGAAGATCCTGGACGGGAAGGCCGCATCGGCCGCGATCCGTGCGGAGCTCACCGAGCGGGTAGCCGCGCTGAAGGCGAAGGGGATCACCCCGGGCATCGCGACGGTGCTCGTCGGCGCCGACCCCGCCTCGCAGCTCTACGTGGGCATGAAGCACCGGCAGTCCGAGAGCATCGGGATGAACTCGATCCAGCGGGAGCTCCCGGCGGACGCCACGCAGGCCGAGGTCGAGGCGCTGATCGACGAGCTCAACGCCGATCCCGCGTGCCACGGGTACATCGTGCAGCTGCCTCTTCCGAAGCACCTCGACACGGACGCCATCCTCGAGCGGATCGACCCGGCGAAGGACGCCGACGGTCTGCACCCGACCAACCTCGGCCGCCTGGTGCTCAACGTCAACGGTCCGATCCACACGCCGTTGCCCTGCACACCGCGCGGCGTGATCGAGCTGCTGCTGCGCAACGACTACGACCTCAGGGGCAAGCACGTGGTCGTGGTCGGCCGCGGGGTCACGATCGGCCGTTCGATCGGGCTCCTGCTCACCCGTCGCGACCTGAACGCCACGGTCACGCTGACCCACACGGGCACGGTCGACATGCCTCGCTACCTGCGGGAGGCCGACGTCATCGTCGCGGCCGCGGGCGTCAAGCACCTCATCCGTCCCGAAGACGTCAAGCCGGGGGCAGCAGTGCTCGACGTCGGTGTGACCCGGGAGACCGACCCGGAGACCGGCAAGAACCTGGTGTTCGGCGATGTGGCGCCCGGCGTCGCGGACATCGCCGGGTACCTTTCCCCGAACCCGGGTGGCGTCGGCCCGATGACCGTCGCCCTGCTCATGACGAACGTCGTGGAGGCCGCAGAGCGGCTCGCCTGATCGCTTCCGGAGGGGTGCCCGCGTGGCGCATCCCTCCGGACGACGGTCAGCCGAGTTCGTCGAGCATCCGACGCTGTTCGGGGGTCAGGCCGTCGCGGAGCTCTTCGCGGGCAGCCGCCGTCTCCGGCGACTCCGACGCCGCGGTGTTCGTGGCGGGGGCGGGCTTCGACCGGCTGCCGCCCCTCACCTTCGCCTGCACGGAGTCATAGATCTCCGCGGTCTTGGCCCGCATCCTGTCATCGATCCGGTCGTAGATCACCCAGCCGAGGAGCAGAGCGACCGGCGGGAGCACGAAGCCCCAGAATCCCGAGGCGCGGACGCCGCTCAGCCACACCGTGAGCACCCAGATGATGAGCTCGACGACGTACACGAGCACGTACTGCACGACCTTCTCGCCGGCCTTCGTGCGCTCGGCGGCGGACTTCGCCGCCGACTTGCGGAACGCACCTGCCAGCAGAGGTTTCACGAAGAGAGCGGCGAGGGTCAGGACGACCGACGCCCACAGGGCGTTCAGGCCCACCGAGACACCGGGCAGCAGCACGCCGATCAGCAGCAGCACGGCGACGTTGAACACCGCGAGCGCGACGAATCGCACGATTCCGTTCTTCATGCGACCAGAATCCCACATCCGCCTTCGCGGACTCACCCCTGTGCGGTGAGGGTGCTCTCGATGCCGCTGATGCGGGCCTGCTCGTCGAAGCGGAACGTCGCCGTCCCGGAGGCATCCGTGACGATCGCGCCCGAGAAGGACTCGTCGGTCCAGGTGAGGGTCCAGCCTGCGAGCCGCGCGAGGTCCCACACCGCCGTGCGGGCGTCGGAGAGATCCATTCCCGAGAGCACGCGGGGCAGCGCGACGACGGCCACCGCGACGGTGAGCGGCGCGAGCGGAGCGTCGAGCAGGAACACCGCCCGGGTGCCGTTGCCGACGGGGGCCGAGTAGTAGGGCGAGCGTCCGGTGAGCTCGACCGCTGCGCCGCCGACCGTGTGCGCGGCCTGCGCGATCCACTCGTCGTCGCCCGAGGCTTCGGCGGGGAACGGCACCTCCGGCGTGGTCAGTTCGGTGATGCCGTGCGCGGTGCCGTAGGTGTGCAGCTGCGTCGCGATGCCCTGCGGGTCTCCACTGGGATGAGCCCAGGCCCAGAGCAGCGAGCGCGGCCCCGGTGCGATCGTGGCGATCAGGTGCGCGCGTGTGACGAGCTGGCGCGACGGGTCGTCGTTCGCGGTGAAGGTGAGCGTTCCCTGCGCCATGTCCGCGTCCCAGCGGTGCTCGCCGAGGGCATCGGCGGCGGCGGAGAGGGCGTCCTGGCGGAGCGCGACGAACAGAGCGGCACGGTCGGCGAGGGGCTGGAGCGCGGCGTAGGTCATGCCGACAGTCTCCCCGGAGATGCTATGAATCCGCTAGTTCGGCCGGGGTCTTCGTGACCGCTTCCGGTCGACCCATCCGCCAGACACTCGGCACCATCAGGGTGACCAGTGCGATCGACGCGTAGACGACGCCCGAGGTCACGAGCACGGTCGCAGGATCCGCGTGCGTGATCAGCCAGCCGTAGATCAGCGTGCCGATCGGCATCACGACGAAGCTGCCGAGCATGTCGTAGCTCGCGACCCGGGAGAGTTTCTCGCCGGGGATGTTCTCCATCATCGCGAGGTTCCATCCGGTGCTGAAGACCTCGGCGCCGGCACCCGCGATGAAGGCGGCCATCGCGAGGAGGACCACGGCGGGATGGACGCCCAGTATCGTCACCGGGATCGCGAACGCGGCGATGCCGATCATGCCGTAGCGCAGCGGTCTCCGCAGCGGGAACCACATCAGCAGCAGTGTCATCAGCAGCACGCCGGCACCCTCGGCGCTGAGCACCCATCCCCACCCCGTGATCCCGAGGAGGTCGTTGTTCTTCGCGATGTAGGGGCCGACCACGCCCCAGGCACCGATGTGGATCGCGTTCATGACCATGAAGGCCAGCACGACCGTCCACAACCAGGAGCGGCTCCAGAACTCCCGCCACCCGATCCGCAGGTCATGGAACATCGTGGTGCCGCCGGCATGCGAGGGCGGCGGCAGCTTCACGAGCGCGAGCACCGGGATCGCGACCGCCCAGCCCGCGGCCTGGACCACCATCGCCCACGCGGGGCCGGCCGTGGCCACGAGGATCCCGGCCAGGACCGGACCGCCGATCGTGACGGCGGAACGGACGAACGACAGCATCGCGTTGGCCTGTTGCAGATGCTCGGGGGTCGTGAGCTGCGGGATGATGCCCTGCATCGCGGGGAGCACGAAGGCGGTCGAAGCACCGTTGACGATCGAGAGCAGCACGAGCAGCGGAATCGTCGCATTGCCGGTGAACAGGAGGGCCGCGATCGCGCCGATGGACAGGATGTCCACCACGTAGCAGGCCTGGATGATCAGAGCGCGCGGCAGACGGTCGGCGATGACGCCGCCGAACAGCACGAACACGATGTTGCTGACGGTGAACGCGGTGAGGACGAAGGACAGCGAACGCGCGTCGTTGTCGATCTCCAGCACGGCGAACGCGAGTGCGATCGACGACATCGAGCCGGTGATCATGGTGATCGCGCGTGCCAGGAAGAACCAGCGGAAGTTCCGGTCCTGCATCGCGGCGAGGCCGCGGATCATCTCCTGGACTCGCTCGTGCGCATCCGATCATCTTGCCACGGCGGGCACCTTCGAATCGCGCACATGCTCCCCTCCAGGCCGCCGAGGCAGCCGGTTGCGCGATGCGAAGGGTCAGTAGCTGGCGCGTGCGGTCCCGTCCGCACGGATGAAGCGTGCGGCGAGGGCCTCGGAGGCACGGGCGAGCAGTGCGACGTCCGCGCCGACCGCCACGAAGTCGGCACCGGCGGCGAGGTAGGCGTCCGCCGTGGCGGGGTCGAAGGCGTTGACACCCACCGGTTTCCCGGCGGCCGTGACGGCATCGAACACGGTCTTGACCGCAGCCGTGACGTCGGGATGGGTCTGCTGACCGAGCAGGCCCATCGAGGCGGAGAGGTCGGACGGACCGACGAACACCGCATCGACACCGTCGACCGCGGCGATCTCGGCAGCGGCGTCGACCCCGGCGGTCGTCTCGATCTGGACCGTGAGGGAGGTGTGCTGCGCGGACTCCTGAAGGTAGTCGTCGACGCGGTTCCACCGGGCACTGCGTGCGAGCGCACTGCCCACCCCGCGGACGCCGGCCGGGGGATAGCGGGTGGCGGCGACCGCGGCGCGTGCCTCCGGGGCGGATGACACCATCGGGACGATCAGGTTCTGCGCCCCGAGATCGAGGACCTGTTTGATCGCGACGGTGTCGTTGGAGGGGACGCGCACGACCGGGGTGATCGGGTACGCGGCGACCGCCTGGAGCTGCAGGAGCACCGTGTCGAGGGTGTTCGCCGAGTGCTCCATGTCAATCAGCAGCCAGTCGAGTCCTGAGCCTGCGGCGACCTCGGCGAGGAGCGGGCTGCCCGAGCAGACCCACATCCCCACGGACGGACGATCGGTGGCGGCGAGCTGCTCTCGGAACGACGGATCTAGACGAAGCGACATGCGACAGTTCCCATCGGTCCGTAGTCGCACAGCACGTCATCGCCGCGCGACACCCACATCGGGCGCGTGAACGATCCTGCCAGGATGATCTCGCCCGCCTCGAGACGCGCGCCGTGCTGATGGAACTTGTTGGCGAGCCACGCCACTCCGGTGGCCGGGTGGCCGAGCACTCCGGCGGCGACCCCCGTCTCCTCGATCTCGCCGTTGCGGGAGAGGACCCCCGGCACCCATCGCAGATCGATCTCGTCCGGACGACGGTGGACCGTTCCGAGAACCATCGCGCCGTAGGCGGCGTTGTCGCTGATCGTGTCGACGATCGTGCGCCCCTCGAGCTCGATGTGGGAGTTCAGCACCTCGAGTGCCGGGACGGCGTAGTCGATCGCCTCCAGGGCATCCTCGAGGGTGCAGTCCGGCCCCTCGAGCGGCTTCTTCAGCACGAACGCCAGCTCGACCTCGATGCGCACGTTCGAGAAATGGTCGACCGGGATCTCTGCGCCCGACTCGTGGACGGTGTCGTCGAACATCACCCCGTAGTCCGGCTCGGTGATACCCGTCGCCTGCTGCATCGCCTTCGACGTCAGACCGATCTTGCGCCCGACGAGGCGGCGCCCCGCGGCGATCTGGGTGTCGCGCCAGACGCCCTGGATCGCGTACGAATCCTCGACCGTGGCCTCCGGGTATCGCGCCGTGATCCGCGGGATCACCGCGTGCGTGCGATCGGCTTCCGCGAGTTCTGCGGCGATCTGCGCGATCGTCTCCTCTGACAGCATCCGTGCCTCCTAGAGCTGGTGGCCCAGCTTGTACTCGCCCTGCTTGTACTCGGGCATCGACTTCTCGCCTTCGTCGGCACGCGTGTACGAGAAGCCGTCGGCGCCGATGGTCACCGCCATCTCGCTGGAGTCGGTTCGCGCGGTCACGGGCTGCGGGTTGCCATCGAGGTCGAGCACGAGCGAGGCGTCGGTGTACCAGGAGGGCACGACCGGGGTGCCCCACCAGTCGCGGCGCTGGTTGTCATGCACATCCCACGTCACGACCGGGTTGTCGGGGTCGCCCGTGTAGTAGTCCTGCGTGTAGATCTCGACACGGTGGCCGTCGGGGTCGCGCAGGTACAGGTAGAACGCGTTCGAGACGCCGTGACGACCCGGGCCTCGCTCGATCGCGTCCGACCGGCGCAGAGCACCGAGCTTGTCGCAGATCGCGAGGATGTTGTGCTTCTCGTGCGTGGCGAAGGCCACATGGTGCATGCGCGGACCGTCGCCTCCGGTGGTCGCGGTGTCGTGGACGGTCGGCTTGCGGCGCAGCCAGGCGGCGTAGACGGTGCCTTCGTCGTCCTGGATATCCTCGGTGACCCGGAAGCCCAGGTCCTGGTAGTGCCGCACCGCGCGCGGCACATCGGGGGTGACCTGGTTGAAGTGATCCAGACGCACGAGCTCACCGGGGGTGTGCAGGTCGTAGCGCCACGACAGACGCTCGACGTGATCCGTGGCGTAGAAGAACTCATAGGGGAAGCCGAGCGGGTCGACGACACGCACGGAGTCGCCGATGCCCTTGACGAAGCCGTTCTCGTTGCGGCGGACGTCGCAGCCCAGTTCGGTGTAGAACTCGACGGCGCGGTCGAGGTCTTCGGGCGTGCGCACCCGGTAGGAGAACGCGGCCACGGCGGCGATCGGCCCCTGACGCAGGATCAGGTTGTGGTGGATGAACTCCTCGGTCGAGCGCAGGTAGATCGCCTGCTCGTCCTCCTCGGTCACGTACAGGCCGAGGATGTCGACGTAGAACTGTCGCGAGGCGGCCAGGTCGGTGACCACGATCTCCATGTACGCGCACCGCAGGATGTCCGGTGGCGTGCTCTTCGGGGTCGTGACAGGGTTGTCCGATTGGATCGGTGCCTCCTGGCTCACGTAGTAGCCCGAGGAGGTCAGGGTCTTTGCGGTCTTGTCGGTCATGTCAGCGTCCTTGCTTTGGGGGTTCCGGTCGCGATATGTCAGCGTTCTGAGCCGAATAGGGTGACATATCGCGACCGGAGCGTGGGGAGAGGGTCAGTTCTTGCCGAAGGTCGGGTTGTGCGAGTGGGCCGCGAGCGTGATGTGCACGCTCTGCTGGTCGGTGTAGAAGTCGATCGAGCGGTAGCCGCCCTCATGGCCGAGGCCCGAGGCCTTCACACCGCCGAACGGGGTGCGGAGGTCGCGCACGTTGTTGCTGTTCAGCCAGACCATGCCGGCCTCGACGGACTGCGCGAAGTTGTGTGCGCGCTTGAGGTCGTTGGTCCAGATGTAGGCGGCGAGCCCGTACTTCGTGTTGTTCGCGAGCGACAGTGCCTCCTCGTCGGAGTCGAACGGCGTGATCGCGACGACCGGCCCGAAGATCTCCTCCTGGAAGATGCGGGCGTCGGGGGACACGTCGGCGAACACGGTGGGGGCGACGAAGTTGCCCTCCTCGAAGCCTTCCGGACGACCGCCACCGGCGACCAGGCGCCCCTCCGTCTTGCCGATCTCGACGTAGCTCATCACCTTGTCGTAGTGCTCGGGGTGGACGAGCGCGCCGACCTCGGTGGCCGGATCGTGGGGGTAGCCGACCTTCACGCGCTTCGCCTGCGCCGCGTAGCGCTCCACGAACTCCTCGTAGATCGAGCGCTCGACGAGGATGCGGGATCCTGCCGTGCAGCGCTCGCCGTTGAGGGAGAACACGCCGAAGATCGTGGCGTCGACGGCCGCTTCCAGGTCGGCGTCGGCGAAGACCACGGCCGGCGACTTTCCACCGAGCTCCATCGACAGGCCCTTGAGGAACGGGGCCGCGTTGCCGAAGATGATCTGTCCGGTGCGGCTCTCGCCCGTGAAGGAGATGAGCGGCACGTCGGGGTGCTTGACCAGCGCGTCGCCCGCGTCTTCGCCCAGGCCGTTCACCAGGTTGAAGACACCCTGCGGAAGACCGGCCTCCTCGAAGATGCCCGCCCACAGCGAGGCGGACAGCGGGGTGAACTCGGCGGGCTTGAGCACGACCGTGTTGCCGGTCGCGAGCGCGGGGCCGAGCTTCCACGACTCGAGCATGAAGGGCGTGTTCCAGGGCGTGATGAGGCCCGCGACGCCGATCGGCTTGCGGTTGACGTAGTTCATCTGGCGGCCGGGAACCTTGAACGCATCGTCCGACTGCGCCACGATGAGGTCCGCGAAGAAGCGGAAGTTCTCGGCGGCGCGACGGGCCTGACCCAGAGCCTGAGTGATCGGGAGGCCGGAGTCGTAGGACTCGAGCTCGGCCAGGCGGGCGTCGCGCGACTCGACGATGTCCGCGATCCGGTGCAGCACGCGCGACCGCTCGCGGGGGAGCATCCGCGGCCAGGGGCCCTCGTCGAATGCACGCCTCGCGGCGGCGACCGCGAGGTCGATGTCGGCCTTCTTCCCGGCGGCGGCGGTCGTGTAGGCCTGGTTGGTGACCGGGTCGAGGACATCGAACGTGTCGCCGTCGACGGAGTCGACGAACGCGCCGTCGATGTAGTGCTGGATGTGGTCGGGAAGGTCGGCGGGGATGCGCGAATCAGTCATGACGGTTCTCCTGTGGCGTGAGCGGTACGGGTGTGCAGCGCATCGAGGAACGCGTCCCTCGTGCGCCAACGGTGGTTGCGGGCGGCGAGCTCGATCTCGAGCGGGTCCGCCCCTTCGCGGATGAGTTCGAGGATCTGCGTGTGCTCGTCGACCGAGTGGTGGGCGCGCCCCGGGACGTACGCGAACGTGGTGTCGCGGATGCCGGAGAGCCGGGCCCAGCCGCGATGGACGAGGTCGAGCAGATGCGGGTTCGGGCACGGGGCGAACAGCACGGAGTGGAACTGACGGTTCAACTCCGTGAAGCTGTGTGCGTCGAAGTGGTCGAGCAGTCGCGTCATGCGCTCGTTCACCTCCGCGGCCTCGGCGAGGGCGTCGGCGTCGAGCAGCGGAGCGGAGAGCGCGGTGGCGGCGCCTTCGACGAGCCCCAGGGTCTGCATGGTGTGCGCGTACTCGCTCTCGTCCACGAGCGTCACTCTCGCACCGACGTTGCGTTCGAACGTGACGAGACCTTCGGCTTCGAGACGGCGGATCGCTTCCCGGACCGGAACCACGCTCATGTCGAGCTCCTCGGCGATCGCGCCGAGCACCAGGCGGTATCCCGGGCCGAAGACGTGTGCAGCGATGCGGGAGCGTATCCAGGTATACGCCTGCTCCGACTTGCTGGTGCTGGCGACCGTGGTCATCGCTGTCCCCGGTCGGACGTGGCGGCCTCGTAGCGGGCGCGCCACTCCGCGTTGAGGGGGAACAGTCCGTCGACCGGATGCCCGGCGGCGACCTGCTCGGCGATCCAGGCGTCCTCGATCTCCTGGGCGACCGCATCGGCGGCGACCTCTTCCGCCAGTCCGGGAGGGATGACGATCACGCCGTCGCTGTCGCCGACGATGATGTCGCCGGGCTGCACGGTCGCCCCGCCGCAGGAGATCGTGACATCCACGTCCCACGGCACGTGTTTGCGTCCGAGGACCGACGGGTGCGCGCCCTGGGAGAACACCGGCAGACCGATCTCGGCCACGGCATCGAAGTCGCGGACCCCGCCATCGGTGACCACACCGGCCGCCCCGCGGGTCTTCGCCCGAAGCGCGAGGATGTCGCCGAGGGTGCCCGTGGTGGCGTCGCCCCGTGCCTCGATGACGATGACCTCATCTTCGTCGACCGCGTCGAAGGCGCGCTTCTGGGCGTTGTACCCGCCGCCGTGGGTCGTGAAGAGATCTTCGCGGAACGGCACGAACCGCAGCGTCTTCGCGGTGCCGACGATCTTGCGACCCGGGATGTTGACCGACACCCCGTCGATGAAGCAGGAGTGGTGGCCACGCTTGCGGAGCTGCGCCGAGAGCCCGGCGGTCGGGGCTTCGAGGAGCAGCGTCCGCAGCTCGGGCGAGAGCGTGGGAGCCTTCTCGACAGGGGGGAGGCCGGCTTCCTCGCGCGAACCCCAGGCCTCGGTGCGCTGCAGATCGTCCACGGCGGGGAGTGAGCCGAGGTCGCCGTCGAACGGGACATCGCCCTGCGTCACGGTGGTGATGAGTCGGCCCGAGGTCGGGGCGCCGGGAGCGGTCGGGGCGTCCACCTCGACCTCGACGACGTCGCCGGGGACGATGACGGAGGAGCCGGCGGGGGTGCCGGTGAGGATCACGTCGCCGGGTTCGAGCGTGAAGTGCTGGGAGAGGTCGGCCACGAGCTGCGCGAGGGGGAAGATGAGGCCCGCCGTGGTGTCGTCCTGGCGGAGTTCGCCGTTGACCCAGGTGCGCACGCGGAGGGCTTCGGGGTCGACCGAGCGGGCGTCGATGACGTCCGGGCCGAGCGGTGTGTAGCCGTCGCCGCCCTTGGAGCGGACGTTCGAGCCCTTGTCGTTCGCGCGGAGGTCGTACAGGCCGAGGTCGTTCGATGCGGTGACCCCGCTGACGTGCGACCAGGCCTCGGCGAGCGGGACCCGACGCGCCGCCGTGCCGATCACGAGGGCGATCTCCCCTTCGAAGGCGAGCAGCTCGGTGCCGGCAGGGCGTTCGACCGTGCCTCCCGAGGCGGCGACGGAACTCGCCGGCTTGAAGAAGTAGGAGGGGGAGGCGGGGCGCCTGCCGCGCTGATCAGCACGGGACGCGTAGCTCAGATGGATCGCGATGATCTTGCCGGGGCGGCTGATGGTCTCCGTCACGGGGCGCCTCCTCGCGCTCGTCTGCGACGCCTTGTGCGTCGTATTCGAAATCATATATCATCGGTTCACCCCTCGGCAAGCATTTGGATCCGTTCCGCTGCGCGCCGTGACAATGCGGTCACAAACCAGAAGGAGACACCCCATGAGCGGGCAGTCACAGGATGGGTTCACGCCCACCGGAACCATCGCGACATCGGCCGATCGGCGCCGCGTCGTCTTCGCAACCGTCGTCGGAACCACCGTCGAGTGGTACGACTTCTTCATCTACGCCACAGCGGTCGGACTCGTGTTCGGGCAGCTGTTCTTCGAGCCCCTGGGTGCGAACAGTGCGCTGGTCGCCTTCGCGACGGTCGGCGTCAGCTTCCTCTTCCGCCCGCTCGGCGCCTTCCTCGCGGGGCACTACGGCGACAAGCTCGGGCGCAAGGCCGTGCTCATGTGGACGCTCATCCTGATGGGCGCCGCGACCGCGCTCATCGGAATCCTGCCCACGTACGAGACGATCGGGATCACGGCGCCGATCCTGCTGGTGCTGCTCCGCATTATCCAGGGCATCTCCGCCGGTGGTGAGTGGGGCGGCGCGGTGCTGATGGCCGTCGAGCACGCTCCGCGCAAGAAGCGCGGCATCTTCGGCGCGTCGCCGCAGATCGGTGTTCCCCTCGGCCTGCTCCTCGCCTCGGGCGTGATGGCGCTGATGACCGTGATCGCTCCGGGCGAGCAGTTCATGGCCTGGGGCTGGCGGGTGCCGTTCCTGCTCAGCGTGGTGCTGATCCTCGTCGGCTACTACGTGCGTCGCAAGGTCGAGGAGAGCCCGGTCTTCACCGAACTCGCCGCGCGCAAGGAGAAGGCGCAGATGCCGATTGCGCAGCTGTTCCGCAAGCACCTGCTGCTCGTCATCATCGCGGCGCTGGTGTTCGCCGGCAACAACGCCGTCGGCTACATGACCACCGGCGGATACATCCAGGGCTACGCGACCAACCCCGAGGGGTCGATCGGCCTCGAGCGTGGACCGGTCCTCTGGGCTGTCGCGGGTTCTGCCGTCACCTGGCTGCTCACGACCCTTCTCGCCGGATGGCTGTCCGACCGCATCGGCCGTCGTACGACGTACGTCATCGGATGGGTGTTGCAGCTGATCGGTGTGTTCACCCTGTTCCCGCTCGTGAACACCGGCGAGATCGGTCTGCTGTTCGCCGGTCTCGCGATCCTGACCATCGGTCTCGGCTTCACCTACGGCCCGCAGGCGGCGCTGTACGCCGAACTGTTCCCTGCGAGCATCCGCTTCTCGGGGGTGTCCATCTCCTACGCGATCGGTGCGATCGCCGGAGGGGCGTTCGCACCGACGATCGCCACGGCTATCGTGAGCGCAACCGGCTCGACGGACGCCGTCACGTGGTACCTCGCCGGGATGACGGTTCTCGGACTGATCGCCACGCTGCTGCTGCGCGATCGCTCCGGCATTCCGCTCGGACCGGACCACGAGGCGGAGCAGTCCGTCAGCCCGATCCACGGACTCGCGAAGGCCTGACCCGCTCCGGTCTCGCTCTTCGCCCCGTCTCGCTCTTCGCCCCGTTGCGGGATCGAAAACGCGCGTCTACTCACTCGTAGGCGCGCGTTTTTGATCCCGCACGCGCTGTTGTGGCCGGGTCAGCCGGCGAGGGAGTCGCGGATGGCCTCGGCCGAACGCTGGAGGCGCGCGGCGATCGCGGCATCATCGAGCGCGGTCGCCACGTGCACGACGGCGATCGCGGCCGGGCGCTGACCCCGGAGCGCGAGCGGTACCGCCACCGACTGCACGGTGGGGATGACCTCGTCGTGGCTGGTCGCGAAGCCGCGGTCCTTCGTCGTCTCGACGTCTGCGGGGAGGGAGGAGGGGGCGCCCGCCGGCCACTCGGCAGGCGGGAGCTGCGCCAGGATGGCCTTGCCCGGTGCGCCGACGGTGACGGGATGCCGGGCGCCGGGGCGCTGCGCGACACTGGCGACCGCATGGCGGGGCTCGACACTCGCCAGCGTGATGCACTCCCCGCCGTCGAGCACGGCGAGGAAGCAGGTCATGCCCAGCTCGTTGGCGATCGCGGTGAGCTCGGGGAGTGCTTCGGCCTGGAGGTCATGGGCGACACCGGCCGCGAGCGCCGCCATCCGGGCGCCGAGACCCACGGCCCCCGCGGCATCGCGCGTCACCAGGCGGTGGTCTTCGAGTGTGCGCACCAGGCGGTAGGCGATCGAGCGGTGCACCCCGAGGCAGGCGGAGATCTCGTCGATCGTGAGCGCCCCGCGCGCGTCGGCCAGGACTTCGAGGATGCGGATGCCGCGGCTCAGGGTCTGCGAGGCGGGGGAGGTCTTCGTGTTCTCGGGCATGCGGGTGCTCCCTTGCGATGTGCGGCGCCGCGGGCTACGCTGTGTTCAATAGTAGAACAGTATGTTCGAATATAGAACACGGTGTTCGACGAAAGCAAGACCCGCAGGCAAGACCGACGAAGAAGTCCGGAAGGAATCGACGACGATGCAGTTCCACCACCACGGCTATGTCTCCGCTGACCCGCGCGTGCAGGACGCCGCCGGAATCGGTGCAGACCGGCCCGCCGACATCCCCGACGAGATCGACGTGCTCATCGTCGGCTCCGGACCCGCAGGCATGTTGCTCGCCGCTCAGATGTCGCAGTACCCCGGCATCTCCACCCGGATCATCGAGAAGCGCGGCGGACGTCTCCCGCTCGGTCAGGCGGACGGCATCCAGCCACGCAGCGTCGAGACGTTCCAGGCGTTCGGATTTGCCGAGCGGATCATCGCCGAGGCGTACAACATCGGCTGGATGAACTTCTGGGGCCCGAATCCTGACAAGCGCGACGAGATCGTCCGCACCTCCCGCACGTCCGACTACGCCTACGACATCTGCGAGTTCCCGCACCTGATCGTCAACCAGGCGCGCGTCCTCGACTACTTCGCCGAGTCCGCTGCGCACGGCCCCGGCAGGATCGTCCCCGACTACGGCGTGGAGTTCACGGGCCTCACCGTCCACGACGACGGCGCGTACCCGGTCGAGGTGGGGATCCGCTACGTCGCGGGGGAGCGCGTCGGCGAGGAGCGGACCATCCGTGCCCGGTTCGTCGTCGGCTGCGACGGCGCGCGCAGCGGTGTGCGACAGGCGATCGGGCGGACGCACGTGGGAGCGTCCTCGGCGCACGCATGGGGCGTGATGGACGTCCTCGTCAACACCGACTTCCCGGACTGGCGCACCAAGTGTGCGATCAACTCCGAAGCGGGCAACATCCTCCACATCCCGCGTGAGGGCGGGTACCTCTCGCGCATGTACATCGATCTGGGTGAAGTCGCCGACGACGATGACCACCGGGTGCGGCAGACGCCCATCGAGGAGATCATCCGCCGGGCCAACGAGATCCTGCACCCGTACACGCTCGACGTACGCGAGGTCGCCTGGCACAGCGTGTACGAGGTCGGTCACCGGGTCACCGACGGCTTCGACGACGTGATCGACGAATCGGGACGCACCCCGCGGGTGTTCCTGACCGGTGACGCCTGCCACACCCACAGCGCCAAGGCAGGCCAGGGCATGAACGTCTCGATGCAGGACGGCTTCAACCTCGGCTGGAAGCTCGGCTCGGTCCTCACGGGGCGCGCCCCCGAGACGCTGCTGGCGACGTACGGGGCGGAACGGCGACCGGTGGCACAGCAGCTCATCGACTTCGATCGGGAGTGGTCGACGCTGATGGCGCGCAAGCCGGAGGAGATCTCCGACCCCAACGAGCTGGCGACCTACTACCTCGCCACCGCCGAGTTCCCCTCCGGGTTCATGACGCAGTACACCTCGTCCATGATCACCGGAACAGACGCCCATCAGGCGCTCGCGACCGGCTATCCGCTCGGCAAGCGCTTCAAGTCGGCCGAGGTCGTGCGCGTCGGCGACGGCAACGTCATCCACCTGGGCCATCACGCGAAGGCCGACGGACGCTGGCGTGTCTATGCGTTCGGCGACCGGACCGGTGACGCGCTCGCCGCCTGGGCGGAGAAGGCCGAGCCGCTGTTCGCCCGCTTCACCCCGGCCGATGCCGACGTGGATGCACTCTTCGACGTCAAGGCGGTCTACCAGCAGCCGTTCGAAGAGGTGGAAGTGACTTCGGCTCCCGCGCTGTTCCAGCCGAAGACCGGCCCCCTCGGGCTCACCGACTGGGAGAAGGTCTACGCAGCGGGCCCCAGCAAGTGGTGCGAGACCGACATCTTCGCGGCGCGTGAGCTGTCGCGCGACGGAGTGGTGGTCGTCGTGCGACCCGACCAGTACGTCGCGGCGATCTTCCCGCTCGATGACACGGCTGCGTTGGCGGACTTCCTCGACGGCGCGTTCCTTCCCGCGGGGTGAGGCGCCGGAGCCCTGCGCTCCGTTTCCCTCTCCGCCTCCCTCTCCGCCTCCAGCGGCAGGCTCCAGCGGCAGGGCGGGCCGCTCCTCCTGAAGGAGAACACACGAAAAGAAGGAGCGTTCACGAACTGAAGGAGAACACACGAAAAGAAGGAGCGTTCAGGCCATCTGCTCCTTCATGTCGTGAGTTCTCCTTGATTCCGGGGGGACGGCGAGCGGGGGCAGGGACGGAGGCGTGGACATGACACGTGTCATGTCCAGGAGATGACACTGCCCTCCGGACTCGGTTGCCGCGACGGGCGAGGCTGGAGGCATGAACAACTCCTCCGTGGACGAGTCGGCGACGCGGGTCACCGCGCGACCGGCATCCGAGGTCCCGAACGATGATCCCGTGGTGCTCGAACTGCGCGCCGTGAAGCGACACTTCGGCGTGGGCGACCGCCGCGTGCAAGCGGTCGACGGCGTGGACCTGTCGATCCGACGCGGTGAGGTGGTCGCGCTGCTCGGCCCCAACGGCGCGGGCAAGACGACCACACTCGACATGCTGCTCGGACTCACCGAACCCAGCAGCGGTACCGTGCGGGTGCTCGGTGTCACGCCCGAACGCGCGACGTCGAGTGGGGCGATCGGGGCCGTGCTGCAGACCGGCGGCCTGCTCGGCGACCTGACCGTGGGGGAGACCGTGCGACTCATCGCCTCCTTGCACGGATCCGACGCGCTGGGACGGGTTCCCGAGGTGATGGCTCGCGCCGATCTGGATCACCTCTCCCGTCGCCGCGTCGCGAAGTGCTCCGGCGGCGAGCAGCAGCGGGTGAAGTTCGCGCTCGCGATGGTCTCCGACCCGGACATCCTCGTGCTCGACGAGCCCACGGCGGGCATGGACGTCACCGCGCGTCGTCACTTCTGGGACGTGATGCGGGCGGATGCGGATGCCGGTCGCACGATCATCTTCGCCACCCATTACCTCGAAGAGGCAGAGCAGTTCGCACGCCGCACCGTGGTGATGCACCGCGGCACGGTCGTCGCAGACGCTCCCACCGCGCTGCTGCGTGCAAGCCTCGGAGAGCGCACCGTGTCGGCGACCGTCGCCGAGACCTCGACGGCCCTCGTCGCCACGTTGGTGGCCACGGAGGGCATCGCGGACGTGCACCTGGACGGTGACCGGGTGAGCCTGCGGGCCGCGGACTCCGATGCCGTCGCCCGCCTCCTCCTCGACCACGGCGCTCACGATCTCGAGATCGCCGCTCCCACCCTCGAAACCGCCTTCACGGCGCTGACGGAGAACTGACATGCTCGTCTCACCCACCATGCTGCGCATCGAAGGCGTCCGCCAGCTGCGCAATCCCTACACGCTCGCGTTCACTCTGGCCATGCCGGTCGCGATGTACCTGCTGTTCGGTGCCGGGATGGGCTACGGCTCCCTGTCGGCCGGCAACGGCAACGTCTCGTTCTACGTGATGACGTCGATGGCCGCCTACGGCACCGCCGTGGCGATGAGCTCCCTCACCTCCCTCGCCGCGACCGAGGCGAAGCAGGGGTGGGGGCGCCAGCTGGCGATGACCCCGCTCACCACCGCCGGCTACGCGGTGACCAAGCTGCTGACCGCCGTCTCCTTCGCGACGCTGGCCCTGCTGGCGGTCTTCACCGCAGGCATGATGACGGGTGCACAGGTCGAGGATGCCTGGCGCTGGGTCGCGACCGCCGGCATCATCCTCGGGATCGGCTTGATCTACGGACTGTTCGGCCTCGGTGTCGGGCTCTTCTTCAGCTCGGACTCTGCGGCGGCGCTCGCCTCCATCTCGATGACGTTCTTCGCGTTCTTCGGCAACGTCTTCATGCCGCTCGACGGTGTGATGCTCGACATCGCTCGGTTCACCCCTCTGTACGGTTTCGTCGCGCTGAGTCGCTGGCCGCTCACGGAGGGCGTGCTCACCACGGGGCAGACCGATGAACTGTGGATGCTGTTCCTCAACGTCGCCGTGTGGCTCGCGCTGTTCGTCCTGCTGGTGACGATGGGAATCAAGCGCTCGCGGGCGCGCCAGTAGCGGCACGCACCGACAGTAGGTTGGACGGATGACGCAGCACACGAATCCGGATCGCCCGGAGTCACCGGGGCCCTCCCACGAAGCCGCGACCTTCGCGGCGGCGGGTGCGGCCCCGGCGGCCTGGTCGGCTCCCGGCGCACGCCGCGCCACCGGGAAGGACCCGTGGGCGCGGTTCGGCTGGCTGATGGCCGTGATCTGGCTCGTGTTCCTCGTGTACCCGGTGATCGCGCTGGTGCACTCCGAGGCGGCACCGGCCTGGGTCGTCGTCGGCTGGATCGCTCTGTTCGTCTTCGTCGTCCTCTACATCACCGGCTTCATCCACGGCATGCGCGGGGGCGGGGACTGGGACGCCCACCGTCGAGGCGGCAGTGGACCACCTTCGCCGCGCTGATCGGTTGCGCGCTGATCTCGGTCCCGGCTGAGGGTGGATCGGCCCTGAGCTTCCTGCCGTTCATCATGTCGTTCGCCTCCTATGGCCTGACCCGTGTCTGGCACTGGATCACGATGATCGGCGCCGTCGTGGTCACCGTGGCCTGCGTCTTCCTCATCCCCGGCGGCTTCACCTACCTCTCCGTGCTCGCCATCGTGGTCCTGCTCGGTGTCGTGAACACCGTGTCGACCTGGCTCATCATCCGTTCCGCGGAGGCGGAGCGACTCGGCCTCGAACTGGCGACCAGCGAAGGACGCGAAGCCGTCGCCCGCGATGTGCACGACCTGATCGGCCATTCGCTGACCGTCGTCGGGCTCAAGGCGCAGCTGGTGCGGCGCCTGATGGACTCCGATCCGGAGCGGGCGAAGGTCGAGCTCGCCGACATCGAGCGACTCACCGCCGAGGCGATCGCGGGTGTGCGCTCGACGGTGGCGGGAGCGCGTGCGACGACGCTCGTGGAGCAGCTCGCGTCGTCGCAGGATTCCTTCCGCGCGGCCGATATCGAGGTGCGGGTCGACGGTGAGCCCGGCGCGCTGTCTCCCGCCCAGGCGCTCACCGCGAGTTGGATCCTGCGCGAGGCGACCACCAACACGCTCCGCCATTCGCGGGCGCGCACGGTGCTCGTACGACTCGCGCCCGGACGCATGATCGTGGAGGACGACGGGGTGGGCATCAGCGGGAGCGAAGGGAACGGCATCCACGGAATGCGCGAGCGCGCGGCGGCCGCGGGCGCCGGATTCGTCATCGGGCCGGCGGATGCCTCCGGAGGCTCCGGCACACGGGTGGAGGTGACGTGGTGAGCATGTCGCAGGACGGCGGCGCGATCCGTCTGCTGATCGCCGACGATCAGGCGCTGGTGCGCGGGGCGCTCGGAGCCTTGCTGGATCTGGAGCCCGACCTCGACGTGATCGGCATGGCCTCGGAGGGAGCAGAGGCGGTGCGGCTCGCGACGGAGCTGCGACCGGATGTGTGCCTGATGGACATCCAGATGCCGGGGATGGACGGTGTGGAGGCCACACGCCGCATCCGCGAGGCGAGTGCCGGGACGCGGGTGCTCGTCGTCACGACCTTCGCCCGACCGGGCTACCTGCGCTCGGCGTTGGACGCCGGGGCGAGCGGCTTCATCGTGAAGGACACCCCGGCAGAACAGCTCGCGGAGGCCGTGCGTCGGGTGCATGCCGGGCTTCGCGTGCTCGATCCCGTGCTCGCGGCGGACAGCCTGTTCGAGGGAGCCAACCCGCTGAGCGATCGGGAGCAGCAGGTGCTCCGCCTCGCGGCGGACGGACGCTCAGCGGCGGCGATCGCCGCCGAGGTGTTCCTCTCCGCGGGCACCGTGCGCAACCACCTGTCTGCGGCGATCGGGAAGACCGGGGCGGGCAACCGGGCCCAGGCGGTGCGGATCGCACTCGACAAGGGATGGATCTGACGATCCGGACCCCGCTCTGCGGCGATGTCGGTGCCCGCGCGTACCGTGGATGCCGACGGGCGAAGGCGCCCGAGAGGAGGGTGTGATGGACTGGAAGATCGAACTCATCTTCGTCCCGGTGACCGATGTGGACCGGTCGAAGGCCTTCTACGAAAAGGTCGGCTTCCACGCGGACTGGGACCAGACTCCGGTCGAAGGACTCCGCTTCGTGCAGATGACGCCGCCCGGATCGGCGTGCTCGATCGCTTTCGGCACGGGGCTGGGCATCGACCTCGAGCCTGGAAAGCAGAACACGATCCAAGTCGTGATCCCGGATGCGGACGAGGCTCTTGCTCACCTCAAGGGGCTCGGCGTCGAGGCGCGAGGGGTCGACGAACTCGCGTGGGGGCGTTTCGTGTCCTTCGACGATCCCGACGGCAACTCCTGGACGTTGCAGGAGCTGCCCGACTACGGCGCCTAGCGTTCTGCGACCACCTCGATCTTGAAGCCGGAGGCGTTCTCGAGCCATCCGGCGTAGTGCTGGTCTCCGCCCGCGTGAGGGTAGCGGTCTGCGTAGAGCGGGCGCCAACCCCGGTCGGCTGCCTCAGCCATGATCGCGTCCACATCGCTCCGGGCACCACCCTGGAACGCGAGGTGGTTGAGTCCCGCGCGTCGGCGGTCGTGCACCGCATCGGAGAGGTTCGGCGAGGTCGTGAGGGTGAGGTAGGCGCCACCACCGGTCCAGGTTTCCCCCTCGGTCCACGCGTCTGCCCTCGTGAAACCGAGCCTGGAGAGGATCCAGCCCCACTCTGATCGAACGGCATCGAGGTCGGCGATCCACAGCTCGACGTGATGGAGTCCCGGCATCTTCCGAGTCTGTCAGAGTGACCGCGTCACTCGATGCGGGTGGCGCCTCCGGAGACGACGATGCCGCCCCGCTCCGGGATCGTGACCAGGAGTTCGCTGGGGCGCCCGACGTGCGCGCCCTGGCGGATGCGTGTCGTGGACAGGGGGACACCTCGGTGCCTCAGATACGCTCCCGTCGCTGCGGCCGCGGAACCGGTAGCCGGATCCTCGGTGATGCGTCCGACCGGGAACAGGTTCCTCGCCTCGATCTCGGCGGGGTCGTCGGCATGGAGCACCGTCACTGTCCCGAGCCAGCCCTGATCCCGCATGAGGGCGGCGACGTCGGCCGGGGCGAAGCGGAACTGATGGAACAGCTCCCGGTCCGCCAGGAAGACGATCGGATGCCAGTTGCCCGCGAACGCCTCCTGCACCGGGAATCGCGGATCCAGGTCGGAGGGGAGGAGCCCGAGCAGCGCCAGCAGCCGGTCGCGCACGCCCACTTCGAGATCACGCACCTCCGGCTCCACGCTCGTGAACGACACGGTGACGGTTCCGTTCGCATCCGTCTCCGACTGCAGCGTCACCCTCCCCGCCGCGGTGTCGAAGACCACGGTTCCCGGCCCATCCCGTTCAGCGAGAGCAACCGCGGTCGCCACGGTCGCATGACCGCAGAAGGGCACCTCTGCAGCCGGGGACCAGTACCGCACCCGAACCCGAGGTGCGCCGTCGTGTGAGTCGGTGCCCACCAGGAACGCCGTCTCGGAGAACCCGACGTCCGCGGCGATCCGCTGCATCGTGTCGTCGTCGAGGGCGGATGCGTCGAGGACGACTCCGGCGGGGTTGCCGCCGCCGGGCGTGGCCGCGAAGGCGCTGTATCGCAGAACCTGCGTGTGATCGGGCATGGCGAGGAGCCTACTGGACCGCCGTGGTCAGGAGTTCACGCGGATGATCTCCTGCTGGTACGGGGCGATGACATCCCCGGAGATGCGCAGGTCGAGCAGCAGGAACCGACGCGACGAGGGGTCTTCGGCGGTCCATGCCTCGAGTCGATCGAGGTCGGCGAGGGTGCGCACGACGACACCTTCTGCGCCGACGGCGGCACCGAAAGCCGCGAAGTCGACCTCCGGGATGCGCATCGGGGCCTCTGCCAGCCCCTTGAGGCCGTACAGGTTCACCTCGGCACCGTACGCCGCATCGTTCCACACGACGGCCATCCCCCGGCCGCCGGCTGCGCGGACCGCGGATTCCAGGTCGGCGATCGCCATCAGTCCGCCGCCGTCCCCGGAGGTGAGGACGATGGTCGACTCGCGCCGTGCCAGGGCGGCACCGACGACGCTCGGCCAGCCTTGACCGATCGACTGGAATGCGGTGCCGACCATCATCATGCGATCGGGCGCGGCGACCGGCCAGTACATGTTCGCCCATCCGATGAAGTGCCCGCCGTCGGAGACCACGATCCGATCTTCGGGGAGCATCTCGGCGATGCGCCGCGCCGCGGAGCGCGGGTCGAGGCGCCCGTCGGGGGCGAGGTCGTCCCCGTCGTCGTAGGCGCGGGCGGAGGCGACATCGACGCTCTCCCGCCAGGGGGCGGCGATCGTGGTCGTGCCGATGCGGTCCACGAGTGCTTCGGCAGCGAGTCGCGCGTCCGCGCGGACGAAGCCGCCGACGTGTGCGTGCGTCGCCGCGGGTGCGATGTCGATCTGGAACACCGTCGTGCCCGGCGCGAACAGCTCTCCGAATCGCATCGTGAACTGGTTCAGTGACGCGCCGAACACGACGGCGACGTCGGCAGTGTGAATCAGTTCCATCGCGCCGTCCGCACCGAAGCCGCCGGTCACACCCAGGTCGTACTTCGTCTCGGGGAACACTCCACGACCGAGGGCGGACGACGCGGTCAGCGCGCCGGTGGCCTTGGCGAGCTCGCCCAGGGCCGTGCTCGCGCTGGAGAGCCAGGCGCCGCGGCCGGCGAGCAGGAACGGGCGTTCGGCGCCGGCCAGGGCGGCGGTGATCTGGTCGAGCATCCCCTCGGCGAACTCCCCGCGCGGGGCGAGCGGCGCTGGAACGCGCGGCGACGGAGCAGCGGGCACCTCCCCGGCTTCGAGAGAGGCCACGTCATAGGGGATCGCCAGCACGACGGGAACCCGATACGTGAGGGCGTGCTCGATCGCGATGACGGTGGTGGCCGCGGCGTCCGCACGACCGACGGTATACGTGCGCGCACCGACGGCCGACGCGAGCGCGATCTGATCGACGTCCCACGGACGGGGGCCCGAGGTGGGTTCATCGCCGACCACGAGCACGAGCGGCACGTGCGCCTGCACGGACTCGGCGAGGGCGGTGAGCGTGTTGGTGAAGCCGGCGCCATACGTCGAGGTACCCGCGGCGATCCGCCCGGATGCGCGGAAGTGGGCATCGGCGGCGACCACGGCGCCCTGCTCGTGGCGGACGGCGGTGAACGTGGCCTCCGTCTGCTTCTCGAGCGCATCGAGGAAGTAGGCGTTGCCGTTTCCCATCACCCCGAAGACGGCGTCGATGTGCTGGGCGAGGGTGAGGGCGACGTGCGCGGACACGGTGGGCATGCGAAAGCCTTTCGAGACAGGGACGGAGGAACTGCGGGATCCGTATGTGTCTCGCCTCCGCGTCGTCGTGGAGTGCTTCGTGCCTCTTTTTCAGGCACCGGCGTGGCCGGACCCGCCCATTCTACCGGCGGAGGGGTGCCGGCCGATGCGGGAGAATGCTCAGATGACAGATGCATCGATCGAGCGCGAGACGCTCACCTGGGATGGCTTCGGAGCGGCGACGCGTGATCTGGCACGGGACATCCTCGCCAGCGGCTTCGAGCCGGAGGTGGTCGTGGCCATCGCGCGGGGCGGTCTGCTTCCGGCCGGTGCCATCGCCTACGGTCTCGGTGCGAAGAACTGTGGTGCGATCAACGTCGAGTTCTACACCGGGATCGGCACGGTGCTCGATGCGCCCGAGGTGCTTCCGCCGGAGCTCGACATGGCGTACCTCGACGGACGCCGGGTGCTGCTCGTGGACGACGTCGCCGACTCCGGGCGTACGCTCGCGCTCGCCGTGCAACTGCTGAAGGACAAGGGTGCCGACGTGCGGTCCGTCACGATCTACACCAAGCCGTCGACCATCATCCAGCCCGACTTCGCCTGGAAGGACACCGACCTCTGGATCAACTTCCCGTGGTCTTTCCGCGGCACCGTGCGCGAAGAGGATCTCGGGCTGGCGCCCTCGGCCTGATCGCGCGTCACCCGCGCAGCAGCGCCCGAAGCGCCTGGATCGTGTCGGCCTCACCCGGCGACTTGTCGTCCCGGTACCCCTTGACCCGCGCGAAGCGCAGGGCGAGACCCCCCGGATAGCGCGGGGAGCGCTGCACGCCGTCGATCGCGATCTCCACGACGATCTCCGGGCGCAGGAACACGGTCGACGCCGTGCGGTGCGATTCATGCTCGGGGAAGTGCTCGGTCTGCCACTTCAGCAGCTCATCGGTGAGGCCCTTGAACGTCTTGCCGACCATGACGAACCCGCCGGGGTGGCCGAACTCGCCTTCCGGGTCGCGGGCGCCCAGGTGCAGGTTCGACAGCCAACCGCGACGGCGCCCGGAACCCCACTCCGCGCCGAGGACCACCAGATCGAAGGTCAGCACGGGTTTGACCTTGACCCAGGACTTGCCTCGGCGACCGGCCGCGTAGGGGGCGTCGATCGCCTTGACCACGACTCCCTCATGGCCCGCGGCGAGGGCGTCGCGCGAGAGACGCTCGGCGGCCTCCGGATCGGCGGTGACGAGCCCGGGCATCCGCCAGTCGCCGGCCACGCGTTCCAGCTCTGCCAGCCGCACGGAGAGCGGCTCGTCGAGCAGGTCGCGCCCATCCACGTGCAGCACGTCGAAGAACCACGGCCGCAGCACGAGGTCTCTCGACACCTCGGCCCCGAACCGCGACATCGTCTCCTGGAACGGGCGCGGCCCTCCGTCTTCATCGAGCGAGAGCGTCTCACCGTCGAGGATGACATCGTTCACCGGAAGCGCACGCACGATCTCGACGAGCTCCGGCACACGGTGCGTGATGTCGGCCAGACTCCGGGTGTAGACGCCGACGTCGTCTCCCTGACGGTGCACTTGGATGCGGGCGCCGTCGAGCTTGTACTCGACCGACGCCTCACCCGTGATCTCGAGCGCAGCAGTCGTCGTCGCCGCGGTCGCCGCGAGCATCGGGAGCACGGGGCGCCCGACCTGCAGTCCGACGGACTCGAGGTCTTCTGCGCTTCCCGTGAGGGCGATGCGGGCGGTCTCACCGAGGTCGCCCGACAACATCGCCGCGCGGCGCACGACGGCGGCCGGACGGTCGGAGGCCCGCGCGATCGCATCGAGCAGCACTCCCGACAGGGCCCCGGTGCGCAGCTCGCCGAGCATCGCGCGAACCAGGAAGTCCCACTCGGCGGCGGTGGCGCGCGCAGCCAGATCGACGAGGATGCCGGTGCGGGCGGCGGCCGAACCGGAACCGGAGGTCGCGGCCAGCACGTCGAGCGCGGCATCGACGTCGCCGACGCTCAGCGAGGGATCGTCGGCATGCGTGATGTCGAGAGCCGTGAGTCCGCGCCATCCGACGCCGAGCCGGCCCTGCCGCGGCGAGGCGAGCAGGAGACCGATCAACGCGGGGAGCTCGGATGGTTCCGCGCGCGCGAGAAGGTCGGCCAGGGCGTCGATCTTGGCGAGCCGGGACGACGTGGCTCCGACGCGATCGGCTGTGGTGACCAGCTCTGCGAGCATCATCTGGGCATTCTCGCACCGGCGTCCGACATCGGTGCCGGTCGGTCACGACGTTCCGAGTCCGCGCTGACCGGCGCGCTCAGTGCCCGCGGAACTCCGGCTTCCGCTTCTCCTGGAAGGCGGCGAACCCTTCGCGGTAGTCGGAGGTGTCGCAGAGGGCGGCCTGCGCGGCGTTCTCGATGCCGACCGCATCCCACAGCGTGAGCCGCTCGTCTCGGATGCGGGCGACCAGCTCCTTGCTCGCGAGGAAGGCTGCGGTGGCTCCGCGCGCGGCGGCGGCAGCGGCAGCGGTCGTCGCTTGCACGACCTCGTCGTCGGGGAAGGCGCGCGAGAAGAGGCCGGACGCCACGGCCTCGGCCCCGCTCATCAGGCGCCCCGTGTAGATCAGGTCGAGCGTCTTGTGCGCGCCGAGCCGGTCGAGGAAGAGTGCGTGGCCGCCGGAGTCGAGCGTCGCACCGAGCGCCGCGAACGGGGAACCGACCTTCGCCGACTCGGCCACGTACACGACATCGGTTGCGATCAGGAGACCGAGCCCCACGCCGAGGCAGGCGCCGTGGGCGACCGCGAACGTCGGGGCGGGGAACCGGGACATGCGCTGCAGCAGCGGCGTCACGAGGCCGCCGAGGTAACCGAGCACATCGTCGTCCCGGGGGTCGACCCCGGAGATGTCACGGCCGGCGCAGAAGGCGCGCCCCTCTCCGCGGAGCACGAGCGCCCGCACCCCTGCGCCTTCCGCCTCGATGTATGCGGATTCCAGTTCGGCGAGGGCCCGCTCGTCGAGCGCATTCAGCTTCGACGGCGCGTTCAGCACGATCGTCGCGACGTCGTCGGCGATGGCGAGGTCGATCATGGGGGCCTCCGGGTCAGACGTCGTAGTCCACGACCACGCGGTCGCTGGTCGGATGGGACTGGCAGGTGAGCACGAATCCGCGCTCGAGTTCGTCGGGCTCCAAGGCGTAGTTCTCGGTCATGGTGACGCTGCCCTCGAGCACCCGGGCGCGGCAGGTCCCGCAGACGCCGCCCGCGCAGGCGAACGGGGCATCGGGGCGCACGCGCAACGCCGCGTTGAGCACCGACTCATGCGCATCCACCGGACTCTCCACCGTCGAGGAGACGCCGTCGAGGGTGACTTCGATGCGTACGGTCTTCTCGCCCGCACGCACCTGCACCGGCCGGGCCGCACGTGCCGGTTCGTCACCGGTCGTGAACAGTTCGAACCGGATGTGGGAGCGATCGACTCCGACGTCGGCGAGCACCTCGCGACAGAGATCGACCAGGGCGAGCGGCCCGCACAGGAACCACTCGTCGACGGTCGACGGCGGGATGAGCGTACCGAGGATCGTGCGGAGCTTCTCTTCGTCGATCCGCCCGGAGAGCACCGGCGCCGCGCGCTGCTCACGGGACAGCACATGGTGCAGCACGAGCCGGGTCGGGTAGCGGTCCTTGAGGTCGGCGAGGTCTTCCAAGAACATCACGTCGAGCGTCGCCCGGTTCGTGTACAGCAGGGTGAACCGCGACGAGTCGGACCGGTTCAGCACCGTGTGCGCGAGCGCCATCAGCGGCGTGATGCCGGAACCGGCGGCGATCCCCACCACGTGACGGTCATCGAGGTCGTCGAGCGCCGAGGTGAAGGTGCCCTGGGGGCTCATCACGTCGATCTCGAATCCGGCGTGCAGGCCGGTCTGGGCCCAGGTGGAGAAGAGCCCGCCCTCGTCACGCTTCACGGCGACGCTCAGCCGGGTGTCCTGTCCGTCGTCACGGTGCTCCGGGGCGCGGCACAGCGAGTAGGAGCGCCGCACCTCGGTGCCGTCGAGGGTCGTGCGCAGCGCCACGTACTGACCGGGAAGGTGGTCGTACTCGTCGGCGAGGGCCGCCGGCACGGTGAAGGTCACCTCGACCGAGTCGTCGGTGAGCGGACGCACGTCTTCGACGACGAGCGTGTGGAACCGGGCGCGCGTTCGCGGTGCGGCGGCGCGAGGCGCAGCTGCGCGCGGAACGGGCGGCGGAGCGGAGGTGAAGAGCGACATGTCAGTGCACCTTGAAATGGTCGAAGGGCTCGAGGCAGGCACGGCACTCGAACAGCGCCTTGCACGAGGTGGAGCCGAAATGCGAGACCTCACGGGTATCGAGCGAGCCGCACCGGGGGCAGCGCACGCTCAGCGAGACGCGGATGGGGCCGGTCGACACGGCGGCGCGGCCGGAGGGCGGCGCGATGCCGTATTCCGCGAGCTTGGTCTTGCCGGCATCCGTCATCCAGTCCGTCGTCCAGGCGGGGGAGAGGACGAGCCGCACCTCGACCTCGTCGAAGCCGGCCGCGGTGAGGGCGAGCACCACGTCGTCGCGGATCGTGTCCATCGCAGGGCACCCGCTGTAGGTCGGGGTGATGTCGACGTGGACCCGCGTGCCGTCGACCTCGACCGCACGGAGCACGCCGAGGTCCTCGATCGTGAGGACGGGCACCTCGGGGTCGGGGACGGCGGCAGCGATGCGCCAGGCAGCCTGCGTCGGAGTGAGCGTCACCATGTCGCCCCCGGATGCCGTCGCGCGAGCACCTGCATCTCGGCGAGGATGTGACCGAGAGGGGTGGCGTGGGCGCCGTGCCTCCCGCCGGCCGAGGACGGCATGACGGCAGGGACCGACAGCTCCGCCTCGGCGAAGACGGTGTCGACCACGCCGTCGAAACCGGCACGGAGACTCGACGGACGAACGGCCGCAGCGCCGAGCCGGTCGATCAGGTCGTCGTCGCGGAACAGCTCGTCGACATACGGCCAGACATCCCCGAGTGCCCGGATGATCCTGGCGCGCGACTCCTCGGTGCCGCCGGCGAGGCGCAGGACCCACTGGACGGCGTGATCGCGATGGTAGTCGACCTCTTTGAGGGACTTCTCGGCGATCGCCGCGAAGGTCTCGTCACTGCTGGCGCGCAGTGCGGAGTAGAGCTCGAACATGAAGGTGGCGACGACGAACTGCCGGGCGATCGTCTGGGCGAAGTCACCGTTGGGCTGCTGCACGATCCACGCACAGCGGAACTCGGGCTCATCGCGGAAGAAAGCGAGCTCGTCTTCGCTGCGGCCGTCGTACGACCCCGCGTAGTGGAGGAAAGACCGCGCGTGGCCGAGGAGGTCGAGGGCGATGTTGCCCAGCGCGACATCCTCCTCCAGCTCCGGTGCCCGGGAGATCCAGGCGCCGAGCTGCTGCGACAGGATGAGCGCGTCGTCGCCGAGGCGGAGCGCGTACTCGGCGATGTCGGCGGAGGCGGCGATCGCCCCGGTGCCCGAGAGCTCCTGCGAGAGGCGGAGCTCGTCGACCGAGACGTCGCCGTGGACGTCGATGTCCTCGTGCGCGGTTTCCGGGTGCGGGGCGCTCACAGGTGCGGCACTCCCTCTGAAGCCGTGTAGTACACGGCGTGCCGGTAGTTCTTGCCGGCCGGGCTCTCGAAGTAGGCGCCCTTGGCGTCGGGGTCGCTCGTGGTGATCGCTTCCGCCGGTGCGACCCAGATCGAGACGCCCTCCCCGCGGCGCGTGTACAGGTCGCGCGCGTTGCGGATCGCCATCTCGGCATCCGGCGCATGGAGCGATCCGACGTGCACGTGGCTCAGCCCGCGGTTCGCGCGGACGAACACCTCCCACAGCGGCCACGGCTCCCGCTCGTCCGCTCCCGGCGTCGCCATCACGCCACCGCCTTGGTCTTCAGGGACTGCTTGCGTGCGTACTCCGCCGCGGCCTCACGGACCCATGCGCCCTCTTCGTGTGCCGTGCGTCGGCGTTCGAGGCGCTCGGCATTGCACGGGCCGTTGCCGCGCACGACCTCGAAGAACTCGTCCCAGTCGATCTCGCCGATCACGTACTGGCCGCTCTCCTCGTCGAAGCGCAGGTCAGGATCGGGCAGGGTCACTCCGAGGATCTCGGCCTGAGGCACGAGCATTCCGACGAAGCGCTGGCGCAGCTCGTCGTTCGAGAACCGCTTGATCTTCCACTTCATCGACTGGGCCGAGTTGGGGGACTGGTCGTCGGGCGGTCCGAACATCGCGAGACTCGGCCAGTACCACCGGTTCACGGCGTCCTGGGCCATCTCGCGCTGCTCCTCGGACCCCTGCATCAGGGTGAGCAGGATCTCGAAGCCCTGCCGCTGGTGGAAGGACTCCTCCTTGCACACGCGCACCATCGCACGGCCGTAGGGGCCGTACGATGCGCGGCACAGCGGCACCTGGTTGCAGATCGCGGCACCGTCGACCAGCCAGCCGATCGCGCCCATGTCGGCCCAGGTCGGAGTGGGGTAGTTGAAGATCGAGGAGTACTTGGCCTTGCCGCTGATGAGCTGATCCATCATCTCGTCGCGGGTGGTACCCAGGGTCTGGGCGGCGGAGTACAGGTAGAGACCGTGGCCGGCTTCGTCCTGGACCTTCGCCATCAGGATCGCCTTGCGCTTCAGACTCGGGGCGCGGGTGATCCAGTTGCCCTCGGGCTGCATGCCGATGATCTCGGAGTGCGCGTGCTGCGAGATCTGACGGACGAGGGTCTTGCGGTAAGCGTCCGGCATCCAGTCGCGCGGTTCGATGCGCTGTTCGTTCGCGATGAGGTCGTCGAAAAGACGCTCCTCATCCGAGAGGTCGCCCACCAGGGACAGGTCTGCGGGACTGGTCATCGTCGACTCCTCAACATCCGGTCATCTTTACTGACCGATCGTTAGGTAATTCTGACACAGAGGAGCATCGGATTCAAGACGGTGCTCAGTGCGAGCGCGAGATCAACGCGAGCAGTGCGCGCCCGTACGCCTCGGCCGGATCCGGATGCTCGAACGAGAGCGCGGCGTCGGCGATCTCGATGTCGACGCGGAAAGCGTCGTCGAGGCGCACCAGCGCGCGGAACGTGCCACGCAGCAGCTCGCGCAGCTGGTCCTCCCTCGGCAGCCACACGGCGTCCGCCAGCGTGACCGCATCGAGCGCCCACTCCGTCGTGCCGTTGAACGCCAGATCCGTGCCACTCGGCGTCTGTCGGGCCTCGATCGTCATCTCGCTGACCGTGAAGACGTCGGCCTCGGCCTCGAGTTCGACCTCGTCCGGCAGATCGAGCTGGAAGCGGTCGCCCTCGGCGGGATGCCAGACGAGCCCGGCCTCTCGCAGGGCGACGGCGAGCTCGCGTGTGATCATCTCCCCACGCTAGACGACGGGACCGCCGACCGTGTCGGCGGCGTGGGGCAGAGTGGGGACATGACCTCCTCCGTCTCCGCCGACACCCGCGAGCCCGCACTCGCCGCCCTGCGCGAACTGGTCGGCCGCCCCGACGCCGATTTCCACGACGGCCAGTACGAGGCGATCGAGGCCTTGGTCGAGGCGCGCCGCCGGGCGCTCGTGGTCCAGCGCACGGGGTGGGGGAAGTCGGCGGTGTACTTCGTCGCGACGCTTCTGCTGCGCAGGCAGGGGGCCGGACCGACGGTGCTCGTCTCGCCGCTGCTGGCACTCATGCGCGACCAGATCGCCGCCGCCGAACGGGCCGGCGTCCGGGCCGTCGCGATCAACTCCACGAACGCCCATGAATGGACCGACGTGCTCGCGCAGCTCGACCGCGACGAGGTCGACGTGCTGCTTGTCTCACCCGAGCGGCTCAACAATCCCGCGTTCCGCGAGCAGCAGCTCCCCGCGCTGGTGCGTCGCATCGGCATGCTCGTGGTCGACGAGGCGCACTGCATCAGCGACTGGGGGCACGACTTCCGTCCCGACTACCGACGCCTGCGTGACCTCATCGCGCAGATGCCCGCCGACGTGCCGGTGCTCGCGACCACCGCCACGGCGAACAGCCGCGTCGTCGCCGACGTCGCCGAGCAGCTCGGCGCCCTCCAGCCCCCGGGCGAAGCGGCCGCCGAAGCTGTGCTCACGATCCGCGGACCGCTCGCGCGCACATCGCTGCGGTTGGGTGTGCTTCGCCTGCGCGATTCGACGAGCCGCCTCGCCTGGCTGCTGAGCCACCTCGACGACCTCCCCGGCTCCGGCATCATCTACACGCTGACCGTCGCGGCCGCCGTCGACACCGCCCGCCTGCTGCGCGACCACGGTCACGACGTGCGCGCCTACACCGGGCAGACCGACACCGAGGAACGCGCCGAATCCGAAGGGCTGCTCAAGCGCAACGAGGTCAAAGCGCTGGTGGCCACGAGTGCCCTGGGGATGGGGTTCGACAAACCCGATCTGGGTTTCGTGCTGCACCTCGGTGCTCCGTCGTCACCCGTGGCGTACTACCAGCAGGTCGGCCGTGCCGGTCGTGCGAGCGAGAGCGCCGACGTGCTGCTGCTGCCCGGCGTCGAAGACCGCGACATCTGGCACTACTTCGCGACGGCCTCGATGCCCGACCGTGAGCGCGCGGAGCGGGTCATCGGCGCCCTCGGTGACACCCCGATCTCGACACCGGCGCTCGAGGCGATGGTCGACATCCGCCGCACGCCTCTCGAACTGCTGCTCAAGGTGCTCGACGTCGACGGAGCGGTCCGGCGCGTGCAGGGCGGGTGGGTGTCCACCGGCGAACCATGGAGCTATGACGCGGAGCGCTACGAACGGATCGCCGCCGAGCGTCTCGCCGAGCAGCAGCACATGATCGAGTACGAGCAGACCGACGGGTGCCGCATGGAGTTCCTGCAGCGGGCGCTGGACGATGACACGGCTGCGCCGTGCGGGCGGTGCGACAACTGTGCAGGCGGATGGTTCCCGAAGGAGGTCGGGGAGTCCGCGAGCTCGCAGGCCGCGGAGTCCCTCGACCGGGTGGGTGTCCCGATCGAGCCCCGTCGTGCCTGGCCGACCGGCGCCGACCGGCTCGAGGTGCCGGTCAAGGGGAGGATCCCCGCCGACGAGCAGGCGAGCGAGGGGCGGGCGCTGGCGCGCCTCACCGATCTGGGTTGGGGAGGGGCTCTGCGCGAGATCTTCGCCGCGGGCGCCCCCGACACCGAGGTCACTCCTCAACTGCTCCAGGCGTGCATCCGCGTGCTCGCGGGGTGGGAGTGGGCCGAGCGGCCGGTCGCCGTCGTCGCTCTGCCGTCGCGCTCGCACCCCGTGATGGTCGATTCGCTCGCCCGCGGTCTCGCCGAGGTCGGGCGCCTGCCGTACCTCGGCGCGCTCGAGCCCCTCGGCGGCGGTCCCTCCGGCGGACCGGGCGGGAACAGCGTCTTCCGTCTCGCCGGACTCTGGGATCGCTTGAGCGCTCAGCACCTCGAGGTGCCGTCGGGGCCCGTGCTGCTCGTGGATGATCTGGTGGACAGCCGGTGGACGATGACGGTCGCGGCCCGCGTGCTCCGACAGGCCGGGGCGACCGAGGTTCTGCCCTTCGCGCTGGCGCTGCGCGGATGACGCGGGCCTGTCGGCGGCGGTCAGTCGGCGGCGGTCAGTCGTCGGCGGGTGCGACGCGCGGCGGCCAGGTGGTGGCACCGAGTTCGCGTGAGATGTTGCGGGCCGTCTCGCGGAGGGCGTTGAGGATCGCGTCCGAGGCCGGGGTCTGCGAGGTGGGCAGCACCACGGCGACGGCCGCGACGATGTCGTTCGAGGCATCGGCGACCGGTGCGGCGAGCGAGGATTCCCCGAGCACGGCTTCGTCGAACTCACCGGCGGTCCCGCGCTCGGCGATCGACGGCAGCTCCAGGGTCAACCGTGCGACATCGGTGATCGTGTCGCCGGTGAGGCTGCGCAGCGGTTGTTCGAAGACGCTCTGCTGGAAGCCCTGGTCGTAGGCGAGCAGGACCTTGCCCATCGCCGAGGCGTGCGCGGGAATCGCGACCCCGGTCTCCAGCATCTGCTGGCTGTCGTCGGGGCGCAGGTTGTGGTGGATCACGAGCACATCGGTGAAGTGCGGGGCACCCAGCCGCACCGAGAGGTTCGTGCGCCGTGCGAGTTCCTGCGTCCATCGCATCGCCCGCGCGCGCACATCGAGGGTGTCGAGGTACACGTTGCTCAGGCGCAGGAGCGTCGGCCCGAGCATGTAGCGCTGGCCCCCGCGTTCCTTCGCGACGAGCCCGTGCGCGCGCAACGACTTGACGATCCCGTGCACGGTCGACGGCGGCAGGCTGAGCGCTGCGGCGAGGTCGGTGATGCCGAGATGGCGTGCTCCTTGGAGCAGTTCGAGGATCTTCGCCGCGCGGTCGATCGCCTGGATCACGGGGAGCCCTCCTTCCGGTGCGTCGTCGAGCCGGTGTCAGTGGAGCCGGGCTTCAAGAATGATCTTGACAACCCGGCTGGCTCCGAGCATATTCGACATTAACGAATTCCTTTCGGATTTTGCGAAAGAGACCACGAAGGATCAAAGGAGATCGAATGATGAAGAAGCTCATCAACGCCCCGCAAGATGTTCTCGTCGAATCTCTGAGAGGGGTCGCGCTCGCTCATCCCGAGCTCTCCGTCGACCTCGAGAACCACGTGATCACTCGCGCGACGCCGAAGGCACAGGGCAAGGTCGCGATCGTCTCCGGGGGCGGCTCCGGTCACGAGCCGCTGCACGGCGGCTTCGTCGGAACCGGGATGCTGGATGCCGCGGTCGCCGGAGAGGTGTTCACCTCCCCGACGCCGGACCGCGTGCAGGTGGCCACCAAGGCCGTGGATCGCGGGGCCGGTGTGCTCCACATCGTGAAGAACTACACGGGCGACGTGCTGAACTTCGAGATGGCCGCCGAGCTCGCCTCGATGGAGGGGATCGAGGTCGGCAGCATCACCGTGGACGACGACGTCGCGGTGCAGGACTCCCTGTACACGGCGGGGCGTCGCGGTGTCGGTCTGACCGTGCTGCTCGAGAAGCTCGTCGGAGCCGCTGCGGAGGAGGGCCGCGATCTCGCCGCCGTCGTCGCGCTGGCCGAGAAGATCAACGGGCAGGGCCGCTCGATGGGCATGGCGCTCACCAGCTGCACCGTGCCCGCGGCAGGGAAGCCCACCTTCGATCTGCCGGACGACCAGATGGAGATCGGCATCGGCATCCACGGCGAGCCGGGCCGTCACCGTGAACCGCTGGCTCCCGCGGCGGACATCGCGCGGCAGCTCGTCGAGCCGATTCTCGCCGACCTCGACGCCACCGGCCCCTCGATCGTGATGCTCAACGGCATGGGCGCGACACCCCTCATCGAGCTCTACCTGATGTACGGCGAGGTGGCGGCGATCCTCGAGAAGTCCGGGGTCCAGATCGCTAGGAACCTCGTGGGCAACTACATCACCTCGCTCGACATGGCGGGATGCTCGGTCACCGTGCTCAAGGCGGACGACGAGCTGCTGCGTCTGTGGGACGCGCCGGTCAACACCCCCGGTCTGCGGTGGGGCGCCTGATGGCTGCTGTCGACACCGCCGTCCTCGCCGACTGGGTCTCGCGGTTCGGCACGGCCGTCACCGAGAAGCGTGACTGGCTCACGGAACTCGACTCGGCCATCGGCGACGCCGATCACGGTGCGAACATGGCCCGAGGGATGAGTGCCGTCGGCGAGAAGCTCGCAGGGGGCGCACCCGGAACGATCGACGAGCTGCTGAAGACGGTCGGCATGACCCTGGTGAGTTCCGTCGGTGGGGCCAGCGGACCGCTCTACGGCACCTTCTTCCTGCGGATGGGGATGGCTGCGGGCGCGGTGTCCGAGCTCGACGGCCCTGCCCTCGCGACCGCGCTGCGTGCGGGGCTCGACGGCATCGTCGCGCGGGGCAAGGCCGAAGCGGGGGACAAGACGATGTTCGATGCGATGGCACCGGCCGTCGACGCGATGGACGCCGCGCTCGCTGAGGGCTCGACCGTCGCGGATGCCGTCACCGCCGCGGCCGATGCCGCCGAGAAGGGCCGAGACGCCACGTTGCCGCTGGTCGCACGCAAGGGACGGGCGAGCTATCTCGGCGAGCGCAGCGCCGGTCACCTCGACCCCGGGGCGGCGTCCACGGCGATCCTCTTCGACACGCTCGCCGCGGCGGTCGCGGGCAGCGCCTGATGATCGGTATCGTCGCCGTCTCCCACAGCGCACGGCTCGGGGAGGCGGCACTGGAGCTTGCCCTGCAGATGGTCCAGGGGCCCGCTGTGCGCGTGCGGGTGGCCGCGGGCGCTGGCGTGGACGGCGACGGCGTGCCGGTCCTCGGAACGGACGCCGTGGCGGTGGCCGCGGCGATCGATGAGCTGGCTGCGGACTGCGAGGGAGTCCTGGTCCTGATGGACCTCGGGTCGGCGGTGCTGAGTGCGGAACTCGCGCTCGAACTGCGCGCGAGCGACGTGCCGGTCCGGCTCGCTCCCGCGCCGTTCGTGGAGGGGCTGCTCGCCGCCGTCGTCTCGGCCGCGGCGGGGAGCGACCTGGATGCGGTGGCGTCCGAGGCGACCTCCGCGCTCGGGGCGAAGACCGGGCAGCTCGGGGTCCCGGACGACGCCACGCCCGCACCCGATTCAGCGGCGGATTCATCGGATGCTGCGTCGTCCTCCGCGGTCGAAGACGCAGGCGAGGCGCTCGTGCGTCGTGTGCGGGTGCGCAATCCGCAAGGGCTCCACGCACGCCCCGCCGCCCTGATCGCCGAGGCGTCCGCAGGGGCGGAGGTGCGGCTGCGACGACTTCCCGACGGACCCGATGCGTCGGCGGCGAGCCTCTCGCGTCTCCTCGTCCTCGGTGCGCGGCAGGGCGATGAGATCGAACTGACGGTGAGAGGGGCGCAGGCCGCCACCGTGTCGGAGCGGCTGTCCGTGCTGTTCGACGACGGGTTCGGTGAGGGAACCGACGCGGCAGTGCCCGCCCCCGCCCCGGCTGCCCCCACCGAAGGCCCCGCCGCTGTCGAGGGCGCCCCGGTCACGATCGCGTCCGGCGCTGTGCTGCGCGGGCGCGGGGTGAGCCCCGGTCGGGTCGCGGCCCCCGTCGTGCACCTCGCGCCGGCCGTTGCTGAACCCGATGCGGACACCGTCATCGCGGTGGAGGAACGCGATGCCGAAGTGTCGGCGATCGAATGGGCGGCCGTGGCGGTGGCGGACCAGCTGCGGACGCGCACTGCCCAGGCCACGGGGGAGGCGCGGGCGATCCTCGATGCGTCGCGGCTGCTCGCCTCCGATCCCGAGCTGGTCTCCGAGGCGACCGCGCTGGTCCGTGCGAAGGGGCGCAGTGCCGCCCGTGCCGTGTGGGAGACCGGCCTGGCGCACGAGAAGGGCCTCACCGCACTGGGCGGTCGCATGGCGGAGCGCGCGGCGGACATCCGTGACGTGCGCGACAGGATCATCGCCGAGATCCTCCAAGTCGACATGCCGGGGGTGCCGGAGCGTGAGGAACCGTTCGTGCTCGTCGCGACCGACCTGTCGCCTGCCGACACGGCGACGCTCGGCGAGGGGCGGTGCGTCGGCCTCGTGACAGAGCAGGGAGGTCCGACCTCCCATACGGCGATCATCGCTCGCTCGCTCGGGCTTCCCGCGGTGGTCGGTGTGGCCGGCGCCGTCGGCATTCCTGTCGGGGCGACGCTTCTCGTCGACGGCGGCCGCGGCACGGTCGAGGTCGACCCGCCGGAGTCACGGGTCGCGGAAGCGGCGGCAGCGGCGACCGCGGTGGAGTTCGACGGGACCGGGCGTCTCGCAGACGGACACCGCGTGGCGCTGCTCGCGAACGTCGGAGGGGCCGCGGACGCCGTGAACGCGGCGGCAGCGCGCGCGGAGGGCGTGGGGCTGTTCCGGACGGAGTTCTGCTTCCTGGACAGGGCGGACGCCCCGTCGGTCGAGGAACAGACCGCCGCATACCGCGGCGTGCTCGCTGCCTTCCCCGGCCGCAAGGTGGTCGTTCGGACGCTGGATGCCGGAAGTGACAAGCCTCTCCCGTTCGCGAATGCGGATCACGAGGACAACCCGGCCCTGGGGGTCCGCGGTCTGAGGATCGCGCGTCGTCGTCCGCAGCTCCTCGACGATCAGTTGCGGGCGCTCGCCCGGGCCGCAGAAGCGGAGTCGGCGCAGGTCGAGGTGATGGCTCCGATGGTCGCGACGGTCGAAGAAGCGCGGGAGTTCGCCGAGCGGGCTCGTGCTGCGGGGATCGAACGCGCGGGCATCATGATCGAGACTCCCTCGGCCGCGTTGCTCGCCGCGGAGCTGTTCGAGGTGGTCGACTTCGTGAGTCTGGGAACGAACGACCTGGCCCAGTACACGCTCGCGGCCGACCGCCTCCTGAGTGATCTCGGCGACTTGAACGACCCGTGGCAGCCGGCCGTCCTGCGCCTGATCGGCATCGTCGGCGAGGCGGGGAGGGCGGCCGGGAAGTCCGTCGGAGTGTGCGGGGAAGCCGCGAGCGATCCCGCACTCGCCCCGGTTCTCGTGGGCCTGGGTGCGACCTCGCTGTCGATGACTCCGCGGTCGCTCGGCCGCGTCGCCGAGGCCCTCTCCGTGGTGAGCGAGGAGGACTGCCGCCGGGCTGCCGAAGCGGTGCTCGGCGCACGCACCGTCGACGAGGCGAGGGCGGTGGCGAGGACGGGGGAGGCCCACGCCGAGTTTCTCTGACCCCGGATTCATGCCCGGCGGGGAATGTTCACCGTCTCATTCCGATATCGACATCCTGGGCGCTCGTCGCCGGTCGGCAGCCTCGCCCTAGGCTCGTCGGAAACGGGTGTCGGATCGGACGCCGAAGAGGAGTCGGAGGGACACATGTCGCAGAAGCTGTCGGTACGAAAGAGCGTGATCGGTGCTCTGGCGGTGGGTGTCCTGGTGGCGCTCGCCGGCTGCGCGCCCACTCCGCAATCGACGCCGGAGCCCAGCACCGCTCCGGTCGCTCCGACGCCCGATCCCTATGCGGGGCCGATCGCCTTCGTCGGAGACGAGCTGGACTGGTTCCTCCTGAGTGCCGACGAGATCGCGGCCATGCTCCCCGATGTCGGAGAGGTCAGCCCGGCGGTCTCCTCCCTGATCCAGGTCTCCGATGGAGGTGGCCCCGAGCCTGTTCCCGCGATCTGCAGCGCGCTCGCGGCCGAGACCTCGTTGGGGTCGATCGGTGCGCGCTCCGTCACCTGGACGACGGCGGAGGACGGGAGTGACGGGTGGCTCCACGTGCTCCAGTTCGCCGACGAAGAGGCCGCGAAGGCCCGAATGGATCAGTATGTCGATGCGGCGGCGCAGTGCGTCGAATTCGAGTTCGGCGGACCGGCCACTTTCGCGTCTTCGACAGCAGAAGGCGACGGCGGCATCCGAGCCCTTGCCGGCTCGCTGATCATCACCTACTCGACCGGTGGTGGCCACAGCCTCTACAAGAGCTACGTCTCGGTCGGGAACGTGATCGTCGAGGTGTGGCAGCCGTTCACCGGTGAGCCGGCGTTCGACGCCGAGGCCGCCGCAGCGCTGCTGCGCGATCGCGCGGAGGAGGCTCGGCGGATGTTGATCGACGAGCTGACGGCGAACCCTCCTGCGCCCGTCGACACGCCCGCGGCAGCCGACCCGGCCGCGCCGTGGAGCGCCTGGCAGATCACTCCGGTGGGCGTCGGGCCGGTGCAGCTGGGCGTCGAGCTCGACGAGGCGATCGCGGCGGCGCCCGGAGCCCGCATCCAGGAACCCGAGTGGGAAGGGGGACCGACGCGACTGATCGCCGCGGATGATTCCGCGTCGCTGCTGCTCGAAACGCAGGAAGGCGGGACGTTGGTCTCGGCCCTCACCGTGGGGATCGCGAACACCGTCGGCGATCGGTCGGATGACGGAGCGGCGCTTCCGTCCGCAGACGGCGTGAAGGTCGGGGATGCCGTCTCCGTCGCCGTCGCCGCATTCCCGGAAGGCACGGACCTTCGTATCGTCTCCTCGGGGGAGTACTTCTACGAGTGGTCGACCCGAGAGGGTGTGACGCTGCGCTTCCGTCTCGACCGTGACTCGGTCGGCGACGACGGTGCCGTGATCACCGGGATCACGCTGGAGGATGCCACCCTGCGCAACGCGCTGATCTTCGGCTGACGCCTTCTCGCAGACCGATCTTCGCATCGGGCTTCATTACTAACCGATCGTTCAGTTAGTATGGGCCCGTCGGGGCACCGCTGCCGCGGCACCACGCGACGAGGAGGTCGACGATGACGGAAGCGATGACGCGCACCACGGATGCGGTGCGGGCGAACCGCGCGATGATGGAGCGCGATCAGGCCTCGGCCGCACTCGGACTCGTCGTCGAGCGCGACGACCCCGGTCACGCCGTGGTCTCGATGCGCGTGCGTGACGACATGACGAACGGGTTCCACATCACGCACGGGGGCTTCGTGTTCGCCTTGGCCGACACCGCGTTCGCGATCGCCTGCAACGAGGACGACAGGGTCACGGTCGCCGCGGGCGCCGATATCTCGTTCCTGAAGTCCACGGTCGCCGGGCAGACGCTGACCGCGACGGCCGTCCGCCGCACCCGCACCGGCCGCTCCGGCATCTATGACGTGACCGTGGTCGATGAGCTCGGCGACACGGTCGCGGAGTTCCGTGGCCGTTCGCGCACCACCACCCAGACCTTCTGACCCCCCCCCGATCCGATGGAGTCTCCCGTGTCGATGACGACCGCCGCGTCCACCCGCATCCACCCGCCCTCGGCCGACGAGCTCGACGCCGAGGAACGCATGAGCCGAGCGGAGATCGAGCGGCTTCAGCTCACCCGCCTGCAGCAGACCGTGCGCCACGCCTACGCGAACGTGCCCCTGTACACGCGCAAGTTCGATGACGCCGGAGTACACCCCGACGACATCCGCACCCTCGCCGATGTCGAGCGGCTGCCGTTCACGACGAAGGACGATCTGCGCGAGACCTACCCGTTCGGCATGTTCGCCGTGCCGATGGAGGACGTCGCTCGCATCCACGCGTCCAGTGGCACCACGGGGCGTCCGACCGTCGTGGGCTACACCCGCGGCGATCTCGATCGCTGGGGATCGCTGGTCGCCCGGTCACTGCGCGCCAGCGGCATCCGCCGGGGGATGAAGGTGCACAACGCCTACGGCTACGGCCTCTTCACCGGTGGGCTCGGTGCGCACGCAGGAATCGAAGCGCTCGGAGCCACGGTCATCCCGATGTCCGGCGGCCAGACCGCGCGACAGGTGCAGCTCATCCGCGACTTCGAGCCGGACGCGATCCTCTGCACGCCGAGCTATCTCCTGACGATCGCGGACGCGATGGTCGCGCAGGGCATCGACCCGCGCTCGACCTCGCTCCGGGTCGCGGTGCTCGGAGCGGAGCCGTGGACGAACGAGATGCGGCAGGAGCTCGAACTGCGACTCGGCATCGACGCCCTCGACATCTACGGGCTCAGCGAGGTGATGGGACCGGGCGTGGGCAACGAGTGCCTGGAGACCAAGGACGGCCCGCACCTGTGGGAGGACCACTTCCTGCCGGAGGTCATCGACGCCGAGACCCGGGCCGCGCTCCCGGACGGCGAACTCGGCGAACTCGTGTTCACCTCCCTCACCAAGGAGGCTTTCCCGGTCATCCGCTACCGCACCCGCGATCTCACCCGGCTCCTGCCCGGGACCGCTCGGCCCGGCATGCGGCGCATGGAGAAGGTGACCGGGCGCAACGACGACATGATCATCCTGCGGGGCGTGAACCTCTTCCCGACGCAGATCGAGGAACTGGTGCTCGGCATCGAGCAGTTGACCCCCCACTTCATCCTGGAGCTCTCCAAGGAGGGCCGGATGGACACGATGACCGTGCGTATCGAGCGGCACCCCGACCTCTCGGTCGAGACCTGCACCAGCGCGGCGAAGGTGCTGGCGCAGCGGATCAAGGTGTTCGTCGGCTCCACGGTCGCCGTCCAGCTCGAGGAGCCGGGCACGCTGCCGCGGAGCGAGGGCAAGTACAAGCGGGTCTACGACCTGCGCTGACCCGGGGGAGCGGTGGCCGAGCACGCCTCGCGGCCACCGCTCCCGCCGCACGGCACGATCGGATGCGAGACTGTGCATGATGTCAGAGATGCAGAGCACACGACGCGGCCGCCCGGGATACGACCAGCAGGGCATCCTCGCGGTCGCGGTCGCCGCTTTCAACGAGCACGGGTATGACGCCACGTCGATCGGCATGCTCGCCGAGCGGCTCGGACTGTCGAAGTCCGCGATCTACCACCACTTCGGGTCCAAGGACCAGATCCTCGACCTTGCTCTCGATGCGGCGCTCAGCGGACTCGAGGCCGTGGTGGACGATCCGCTTCCCGCGTCGGCGGTCGAGGCCAGCGCCGTGGCACGACTCGAGCATGTGCTCCGCGGCGCCGTGCACGTCCTGATCGCGCAGCTGCCGGCGGTCACGCTGCTGCTCCGGGTGCGCGGCAACACCGAGGTGGAGCGTCGAGCGCTGACCCGTCGTCGCGCTTTCGATCGTCGGATCACGGCCTTGGTGTCCGAGGCGCAGGCTGAGGGCGCACTGCGCGCCGACATGGACGCCAGCGTCGTCGCCCGCCTGACCTTCGGCATGATCAACTCGATCGTCGAGTGGTACCGACCCGGGGGCAGGGAAGGCGCGGATCGGCTGGCGGACGACGTCGTGGCCATCGCGCTCGACGGACTGCGTCGTCGCTGACCCGCGCCGCCCCGCCATCCCGCCACCCCGTCCTGTCGTCGAGGCCCCGTCCTGTCGTCCACGCCCCGCTGGGGCGACGCGGACTCGAGGGGGCGTCGACGACGGAAGGGGGCCTCGACGGTGGGAGGGGGCGTCGACGGCGGGAGGGGGCGTCGACGGCGGGAGGGGGCGTCGACGGCGGGAGGGGGCGTCGAGCGGACTCAGGCAGCCTCCGCCTGCTGCTTCGCGACGAGGGTGAGCACGTCGTAGGTGGCGACGATCTCCTCGCGCTGGTTCTTCAGCACCGAGTCCCAGCGCACCTCGCCGTACTCGTCGGTCTCGCGCGGGGTGATCTGCTTCGCGGTGAGCTCGACACGGATCTCGTCGCCGGGGGAGACGGGCGTCACGAAGCGCAGGTTCTCCAGCCCGGAGTTCGCGAGCACGGGGCCGGGTGCCGGATCGACGAAGAGCCCCGCCGCCCACGACACGAGCAGGTACCCGTGCGCGACACGACCGGGGAAGAACGGGTTCGCCGCCGCGGAGGTCTCGTCCATGTGCGCGTAGAAGGTGTCGCCCGTGAAGGCCGCGAACGTCTCGATGTCGTCGAGGGTCACGGTGCGGGATCCGCTCACGACCTGGTCCCCGATGCTCAGCTCGGCCAGGGACTTGCGGAACGGGTGGATCCCGCCGCTCTCCTGGTACGGACGCGCGTCCGCCCCCTGGTGCCACACGCCGGTCAGGGCCGTCATCATGGTGGGAGACCCCTGCACGGCGGTGCGCTGCATGTGATGGAGGACGGCGCGGATGCCCCCGAGCTCCTCGCCGCCGCCGGCCCGCCCCGGCCCTCCGTGGACGAGGTTCGGGAGCGGGGAGCCATGACCCGTCGAACTGCGGGCGTCATCGCGGTCGAGGAACAGGACACGACCGTTGTAGGCGGCCATTCCGGTGGTCAGGGCGACAGCGACCTCGGGGTCGTGCGTCGCCACGCTCGTCACCAGCGATCCGCCACCGCGGGCGACCAGAGCGCTCGCTTCGTCGAGGGTGCGATAGCCGAGGATGCTCGAGACCGGGCCGAACGCTTCGATCTCGTTGACCGCCGCGCTCTCGGGGTCGGTGAAGCGGAGCAGCATCGGCGCGACGAATGCGCCGTCCGGAGCTGGTCCCTCACTGCCGTCGTCGTGACGGACGTTCGGTGCGTCGGTCGATCCGACCACCAGTTCGCCGCCGCCGTCCTGCAGGCGCGACACCTGGCGCAGCACCTCGTCGCGCTGGGCGGTCGAGGCGAGGGGTCCCATCGTGACCCCCTCGGCGCGCGGATCGCCGAGGACGACGCGCTCCGAGAGGCGGGCCTGCACGGCGCGGATGACGTCGTCGACAGCTTCGGCCGGCACGATCGCGCGCCGGATCGCGGTGCACTTCTGACCGGCCTTCGTGGTCATCTCGGCCACGAGCTGTCGGACGTAGGCGTCGAACTCGGGGGTCCCGGAGACCGCGTCCGTCCCCAGGATCGAGGCGTTGATCGAGTCGGTCTCGCTCGTGAAGCGCACGCCGCCGGTCTGCACCGCATCGTGGGCGCGCAGCCGTTCGGCGGTCGATGCGGACCCGGTGAAAGCGACGAGGTCTCCCAGCCGGAGCGCCTCGAAGAGTCCGGGGACGCCGCCGGAGACGAGTTGCAGCGAGCCCTCGGGCAGGAGCTCCGATTCGACCATGATCCGCACCATGGCCTCTGCCAGATACCCGGTCGGGGTGGCCGGCTTCACCACCGTCGGCACGCCCGCGAGGAAGGCGGGGGCGAACTTCTCCAGCGCCCCCCAGACCGGGAAGTTGAACGCGTTGATCTGTACCGCGACACCGGGGAGTCGGGTGTAGATGTGCCGACCCAGGAAGGAGCCGTCCTTGGAGAGGTTCTCGATGCCGCCGTCGACATAGACCTTCGCGTTCGGAAGCTCCCGACGTCCCTTGCTGGAGTACGCGAACAACACCCCGATCCCGCCGTCGATGTCGACCCACGAGTCCTGACGGGTCGCGCCGGTGCGGCTCGAGATCTCGTACAGCTCCTCCTTGCGCGCGGTGAGGGCGAGGGCGAGCTGCTTGAGGAGCACGGCGCGCTGATGGAACGTGAGCTCACCGAGCGAGGCCTGTCCTGCCCGGCGGGCATAGGTGAGCGCGCCCTCGAGGTCGATGCCCTCCGTCGAGACGCGGGCGACGACCCGGCCGGTCGACGCATCGCGCACCTCGGCCGCATCGGTATCGGTGCCGGGCGTCCACCAGGCTCCCTGCAGATAGCTGGGGAGGATCTCCGTCATGTCTGTTCCCTTCATCAGGCGTCCCATTCGTAGAAGCCGCGTCCACTCTTGCGGCCCAGGTGTCCTTCGGCGACGAGGCGTCGCAGCAGAGTCGGTGGCTCGAAGCGCTCGCCGAGGTGGGCGGCGAGGTACTCGGCGATGCCGAGTCGGACATCGAGCCCGACGATGTCGGTCAGGCGCAGCGGACCGACCGGATGCTTGTAGCCCAGGGTCATCGCGGCATCGATGTCCTCAGCGGAGGCGACCCCTTCTTCCAGCATCCGGATCGCCTCGAGTCCGATCGCGACGCCGAGTCTCGACGACGCGAAGCCGGGGGCATCGGTCACCACGATCGGGGTCTTGTCGAGGGCGTGGATCCAGCCGCGGGCGGAGTCCACCCGCGTGGGAGCGGTCGCCGCGCCGCGGACGATCTCGACCAGCGTCGAGGCCGGCACCGGATTGAAGAAGTGCATGCCGAGGAAGCGCTCGGGGCGGTCCAGTGTCGCCGCGAGCTCGTCGATCGAGATCGACGAGGTGTTGGAGGCGAGTGCGGCCTCGGGGCCGATGGCGGCCTCGACGCGGGTGAGCGCGTCGATCTTGAGGGCGAGATCCTCGGGCACGGCTTCCACGACGAGGTCGCAGGGAGCGAACAGCGCGGTGTCCGTCCCGGTCTCGAAGCGTGCCCGGTAGGCGTCGCCGGCCTCGTGCGCCGTGCCGCGGGAGATCGATGCATCCACGGACGAGAGCACGCGCGCGGCGGCGGCGTTGGCGGCGATCTCATCGCGCTCGATCACGGTGACCTGGGAGCCCGCGAGGAGGAACGCGTGGGCGATGCCGGCGCCCATGCGCCCACCGCCGAGCACTCCCACATGGGCGGGAGCGCTGCTGCTGCTCTCGGTCATCGGTCTCTCCGTTCCAGGAAGTCGGTCATCCGTCGGAACTTCTCCGGGCTCTCGAAGAGCTCGGCCTGGGCTTCCAGGTCGACGGCGGGGTGGCGGTCGCGGGGAGCGCGGAACACGCGTTTGGTCGCGATGGTCGCTGCGGGGTCGTTGCGGCCGATCCGATCGGCGATCGCCTCGGCCGCGGTCAGCAGGTCGGCGCTCTCGTGGATCGCCGAGACGAGGCCGATGCGCAGGGCCTCCTCCGCCTTCACGGTGCGTCCGGTGAGGAGCAGCTCGATGGCCCTGGCCTCGCCGACGATCTCCTTCAACCGCCAGCTCGCGCCGGCTGCGGCGATGATGCCGAGACCCGTCTCCGGGTTGCCGATCGCGAGGGCGGGCGTCGCGATCCGGATGTCCGCGGCATAGGCGAGTTCGGCGCCGCCGCCCAGGGCGTAGCCGTCGATCGCCGCGATGACCGGCATCGGCAGCTCGGCGATGCGCACGAAGGCGTTCGCGTTGATGCCGCGCAGCGCGTCGGCGGCCCGGCGCTCGCGCAGCTGGGCGATGTCGGCACCTGCGGCGAAGACGCCGTCGGCGCCGGTGAGGATCAGGGTCCGCGGCGTCTCCTCGAGCTCGGCGCAGAGGAGGTGCAGCGCATCGATGGTCGCCTGGTCGATCGCGTTCCGTTTGTGCGGCCGATGCAGTGTGGCGATCACCCGGTCGGGGCGGCGTTCGATGAGCAGGGGCGTCTCAGGGTCGATCTCGGCGTGCATCAGACCTTCTCCAGGATCACGGCAGCGCCCTGGCCGACGCCGACGCACATCGTCGCGAGTCCGTGCACAGAACCCTCGCGCTCCATGCGACCGAGCAGCGTGAGGAGCAGCCGTGAGCCGGACGAACCGAGCGGATGGCCGAGCGCGATGGCGCCTCCGTCGGCGTTGACCCGTTCCTCATCGAGGCCGAGCCGGCGGATGCACGCGATCGACTGCGTCGCGAACGCCTCATTGAGTTCGATCGAGCCGATGTCGTCGATCGACAGGCCGGCGCGGTGCAGCGCCTTCTGCGTCGCCGGGACCGGGCCCAGGCCCATGATCTCGGGGGCGAGGCCGGCGCTCGTGCCGATGACGATCCGGGCGCGCGGCATGAGGCCGTAGCGTTCGACCGCGGCGGCGCTCGCCACCACCACCGCTGAGGCGCCGTCGTTGAGCGCACTCGAGTTGCCGGCGGTCACGACCGTGCCTCCGGCGACGACGGGACGCAGCCGCGCGAGTGCGTCGAGGGTGGTCTCGGGGCGCGGGCCTTCGTCGACCAGCACCTCCCCGGCGCCGACCGGGACGCCGACGATCTCGGGGGCGAAGCGGCCCGCGGTGATCGCCGCGATGGCGCGCTGCTGGGAGCGCAGAGCGAAGGCATCCGCCTCGTCGCGGGTGATCCCGTCGACGCGGGCGACCTCTTCCGCGGTCTCGGGCATCGTGAAGGTCGCCTTGTCCCGAGCCTGGAGCCGGGGGTTCGGGAAGCGCCAGCCGATCGAGGTGTCGAAGGCGGCCCCGGGCTTGGCCCATGCCTTCTCCGGCTTGGCCTGCACCCAGGGTGCTCGCGTCATGGATTCGACGCCGCCCGCGACGATGATGTCGGCGTCACCGGCACGGATCGCCTGCGCGGCCATCGTGACGGCGGACATCCCCGAGGCGCACAGCCGGTTCACCGTGATGCCGGGGACCGTGTCGGGGAGTCCGGCGAGCAGCACCGCCATCCGCGCGACGTTGCGGTTGTCCTCGCCGGCCTGGTTCGCCGCACCGAGGATCACCTCGTCGATCTCGATCGAGGTGGCGTCGATGCCCGCCCGACGCACGGCTTCCGCGACGACGATCGCAGCGAGGTCGTCGGGGCGGACGGAAGCGAGAGAGCCTCCGTATCGGCCGACGGGGGTGCGTGCGCCTGCGACGAGGAATGCCTCGGTCATGCGGATCTCCTGACTGCGTCGTCTCGGTGCTGGCCGTGCCATACGATCGGCCAGTGAATTACTGACCGATCGTATGGTAATTATGGCACAGGCGCGGAGTCCGCCGCGATGCCGGCGGGCCGATCCGTGGTCAGACCGACAGATCGATGCCCTTGGTCTCCTTCACCAAGGACACCCCGATGAGCGAGATCACGGATGCCACGGCGATGTAGACGCCGATCGTCCATGCCGCCTGGAACTGGTTCAACAGGGCCTCGGCGATCATCGGCGCGAACGCCCCACCGAGGATGGCGCCGAGCGCGTACCCGATCGAGACGCCCGAGTACCGCACGTTCGCCGGGAACATCTCGGCGTACAGCGCCGCCTGCGGGCCGTAGGAGAGGCCGAGCGCGAACGTCATCACGAAGAGCGCCACGAAGTACCAGAGGATGTTCGCGGTGTCGATCAGGAACCACATCGGCACCGCCCACAGAGCGAGCGCCACGTAGCCGATCTGGAAGGTGCGGATCCGACCGAGCCGATCGGAGAGGTGTCCGCCCCACAGGGTGAAGACGAGCCAGCCGAACGAGGCGAGCGTCGTCGCCAGCAGCACCGGAGGTCGATCCATGCCGAGCGCCGTGACCGCGTAGGTGGCGAAGAACGCGATCAGCAGGTAGCCGGCGGCATTGTTCGCGATGAAGATGACGGCGGTCAGGATGACCTGCTTGGTGTTCTGGCGGAACAGCCGGCCGAGCGGCGCGGAGGCCTCCTTGCGGCGACGCACCAGATCTTCGAAGATCGGGCTCTCGTCGACGGCGCGGCGGATCACGTGCCCGACTCCGATCAACACGATCGACAGCAGGAAGGGGATGCGCCAGCCCCACTCGAGGAACGCCTCGGGGGACATCGAGCTCGTGAGCACCCACAGCGTGAACGTCGCGAGGATCATGCCGACCGGCACGCCGATCTGCGGGAAGGCGCCGAACAGCCCGCGACGTCCGCGCGGAGCGTGCTCGACGGCCATCAGGGCTGCGCCGCCCCACTCGCCGCCCGCGGAGAAGCCCTGCAGGATGCGGAGCAGGATCAGCAGGATCGGCGCAGCGACGCCGATCGCCGCGTAGGTGGGGAGGACGCCGATCAGCGAGGTCGACAGTCCCATCATGATGAGGGTGAAGACGAGCATCTTCTTGCGGCCGAGCTTGTCACCGAGATGCCCCGCGACGATGGCGCCCAGGGGGCGGAAGAGGAAGGAGATGCCGATCGTGGCGAAAGAGAGCACCTGTGCGAAGCCGGGGCTGGACTCCGCGATGGGGGCGAGGAAGAGGGGAGCGAGCACCAGCCCCGCGGCCTGCGCGTAGATGAAGAAGTCGTACCACTCGATCGACGTCCCGACGAGGGTGCCGGCGAGTACTCGCCGTTCTTCGGCGGGCATCCTGCTCTTCTGAGTGGGACCGGAAACTGCTGTCGTCATGCGAACTCCGTTGTTCTGCGATTCGGGTTCGACGGCCGGGCGCCGTCGAGCATTCATGACCGAATGGTCGGTCAGTTAATCGCCGAGCGTATCGCATCGGAGCCGCCGCCGTGTAGGGGAAGCGGTATTCGGGTCAGATCCTCCCGTAGGCGCGCAGCGGATGCTCGATGAGCTCGGTCACCCGGCGCAGGAACCCTGCGGCGTATCCGCCATCGCACACGCGGTGGTCGAACACGAGCGACAGCTGCGCGATGCGCCGGACGACGATCGCACCCTCCACGACCCACGGGCGCTCGATGATCCGGCCGATGCCGAGGATCGCGACGTCCGGGTGGTTGATGATCGCGGCCGAGCCGTCGACGCCGAGGCCGCCGTAGTTGTTGAGGGTGAAGGTCGAACCGCGCAGGCGCTCCGGCGGCATCGATCCGGCTCGCGCTGTGGCGGCGAGCTCTCGCAGAGCGGTGTCGAGCTGATCCACGGTCAGCGCGTGCGCCCGCGGGAGGACGGGCACCAGCAGGCCGCGCTCGGTGTCCGCCGCGATGCCGAGGTTCACGCCGTCGAACGAGATCACCTCCTCGCCGCTCTCGCTGAGCCGCGATGCCAGCACGGGGAAGTCTTCGAGCGCGAGCAGGACGAAGCGCGCGAGCAGGGCCGTCACCGACGGGGCCCTGCCTCCCTCCGGCGCCATCCGTGCACGGAGGTCCCACAGCTCCGTCGCATCGACATCGACCCAGACGGTCGCCTCGGGAATCTCGGACCGGCTGCGGGTGAGCGTGGCGCTGACGGCTCGACGAAGGGGCGACATCCGCTCGCGCGACACCACGCCCAGTCCGTCGACGGTCCCGTCGCTCCCGGTGGCCACGCGGTGATGTGCCGCGGCGCCGTCCACGGCGTTCTCGACCGCGGCCTGCAGCACGTCGGCGCGGGTGATCGCCCCGTCCGGACCGGTCGCGGTGATCGAATGCACGTCGAGTCCCAGATCCCGGGCGAGTCGGCGCACGAGCGGAGACCGGACCGCGACCGGGCGACGGTCGCGCGCAGACTCCGGCGTCGTGCGCTCGGGGGCCGGGGGAGCGGGCGGAGTGGGCGTGGCCGCGGCGGACGGACGGCGCCGCCCCTTCGCAGCGGGGGCCGTGGTGCCGTAGCCGATCAGGACGTTGCCCGAGCCGGCGCGCTCCTCCTCCCGGTACGCCTCGTGCTCGATCTCCGTCGGAGTGGTCTCCTGTTCCTCGGGGGCGGAGACGTCGTCGGCGTGCGGGGCGGCTGTCGGGTCGACGACCTCGAGCACCGGGGCGCCGACGTCGATCGTGTCGCCGACCGCGCCGTGCAGTGCGGTCACGACACCGGCGAACGGGGACGGCAACTCGACGACGCTCTTGGCCGTCTCCACCTCGGCGATGGGCTGGTCGGTGACGATCGTGTCGCCGACCGCGACGAGCCACTGCACGAGGCCCGCCTCGGTCAGTCCCTCGCCCAGGTCGGGCAGGCGGAACACGTGAGTGGCCTGCGCGGACGTGGTCGGGGTGCTCATGCCTCGTCCTCCCAGTGCAGCGTGTCGATCGCGTCGAGCACGCGGTCGACGTCGGGCAGATACCAGTGCTCGAACTTCGGCGGCGCATAGGGGGTGTCGAAGCCGGTGACCCTGCGCACGGGGGCGGCGAGATACTCGAAGCAGCGCTCGAACACGCGCGCCTGGATCTCGGATGCGACGCTCACATAGCCCGGGGCTTCGGCGATGACCACGGCGCGGCCCGTGGACTTCACAGCCGCGGTGACGGTCGCGTCGTCGAAGGGGGAGAGCGAGCGGACGTCGACGACCTGCACACTGCGTCCTTCCGTGGCGGCGACCTCGGCGACCTCGAGCGCGAGGGGGACGGAGGAGCCGTAGGCGAGGAGTGTCACGTCCGTCCCGGCCCGGGCGACACGCGCGGTGCCGAGCCGGGCGGTCTGCGCGGTGTCGACCTCGCCCTTGGCCCAGTAGAGCTTCTTCGGTTCCAGGAAGATCACGGGGTCGGGCGAGGAGATGGCCGCGCGCAGCAACGAGTACGCGTCCTGCGGCGTGGCGGGACTGACGACCGTGAGACCGGGGGTGTGCGCGTAGTACGCCTCGGAGGAGTCGCAGTGGTGCTCGACGCCGCCGATGCCGCCGCCGAACGGGATGCGGATCACCAGCGGCATCCGCAGGCCACCGCGCGTGCGGTTCCCGAGCTTGGCGACATGGCTGACGATCTGCTCGAACGCGGGGAGCGCGAACGCGTCGAACTGCAACTCGACGACAGGGTGCAGGCCGTTCATCGCCATGCCGACGGCGGTTCCCACGATGCCGGATTCCGCGAGGGGGGTGTCGAAGCAGCGATCCTCGCCGTAGCGGGCCGTGAGGCCGTCGGTGATGCGGAAGACACCGCCGAGCGCTCCCACGTCCTCGCCGAAGACCACCACGTCCGGATCGGACTCGATCGCATCGGCGAGAGCACGATTGAGGGCGGCAGCCATCGTCATGGTGGTCGTCGTCCCGACGTCGCTGTGCGTCGTGGTGTCGTCCTGCGCGATGGTCATCGGTGGCCTCCGTTCGTGGCGGTGTCCGCGTCGGCGAGCCGTGAGCGTTCGATCTCGTCTCGCAGCAGGTGCCACTGCTCGTCCAACTGCGGCGATCGGGTCGCGGTCACGTGGCGGAACAGGTCTTCGGGGTCGAGCTCGGCGTCGGTGTTCAGGGCGGCGCGCATGGCGGTCGCGATCTCCTCGGCGCCGGCGGCGAAGCGCTCCTCGGCGTCCGCGTCGAGAGCGCCCGTGGCGGTGAGGTGCGCGCGCAAGCGGGTGAGGGGATCGCGGGCGACCCAGGCCTGGACCTCGGCCCGCTCGCGGTAGCGGGTGTCGTCGTCGGCATTGGTGTGCGCCTGCATCCGGTACGTGTGAGCCTCGACGAGCGAGGGGCCTCCGCCGGTGCGCGCTCGCTCCACGGCCTCGCCGAGCACGGCCAGCACCGCGGCGACGTCGTTTCCGTCGACCCGCTGGCCGGGCATCCCATAGCCGATCGCCTTGTGCGCGAGGGAGGGGGCGGCGGTCTGCCGGGAGAGCGGGACGGAGATGGCGAACTCGTTGTTCTGCACGAAGAACACGACCGGGACGTGGAACACGGCCGCGAAGTTCATGGCTTCGTGGAAGTCGCCCTCGCTCGTGGCCCCGTCGCCGCAGAGGGCGAGCACCACGGTCTCCTCTCCCCGATGCTTCGCGGCCTGCGCGAAGCCGACCGCGTGCAGCAGCTGGGTCGCCAACGGGGTCGCCTGAGGCGCGACGCGGTGGGCGCGGACGTCGTACCCCGAGTGCCAGTCGCCCTTGAGGAGTACGAGCGCGTCAGCGGGTTCGACCCCGCGGGCGATGACGGCGACCGAATCGCGGTACGTCGGGAACAGCCAGTCTTCGGCTCCGAGGACCATCGCGGCGCCGACCTGGCATGCTTCCTGGCCTTGGGAAGAGGGGTAGACGGCAAGACGCCCCTGGCGCACGAGCGCGCCGGCCTGATCGTTGATCCGTCGTCCCTCGACGAGTCCTCGGTAGGCGGCCAGAAGGGTCTCGCCGTCGGGGAGCGGGTAGGGCGCGTCCGCGATGGGGGTGCCGTTCTCGTCGATCAGTTGCACCGCGGTGTCTCGCGGGAGCAGGTCGGTGTGCAGCATGCGTTCGCCCTCCTTGCCGAACTCGTTGGAGACAGCATGCCTCCGTGTGCGACAGTCATCCAAGATCGTTCGCTGAATCCTGGATGAAAGCGCATCGAATAGGGCATTCTTGATCGAAGTGTCAGGATTCTCCGGCCGGCGGAAGGGGTCACATGATCGCGTTGGACGACACGGATCGAGCGATCCTCGAGGAACTGCGCCGCGATGCGCGCTCCTCGATGACGGCGATCGCGGACGCCGTGCACATCTCGCGCGCCGGCGCGCATGCGCGGATCAAACGGCTCACCGACGCGGGGGTGATCATCGGGTACTCGGTGCGCACCGACCCCGTCCTCCTCGGGCACCATGCGAGTGCGTACGTCACGCTCGCCATCGAGCAGGCCACCTGGCAGGCGGTGAGTGAGCGGTTGCGCGCGATCCCCGAGATCGAGCACATGGCGTTGGTCGGCGGCGACTTCGACGTGATCCTGCTCGTGCGGGCCAACGATGCCCGCGATCTGCGCCGCATCGTGCTGGAGGACATCCAGGCGATCCCGTCGATCCGTTCGACCAGGACCACACTGATCTTCGAGGACTACCCGCGGGCCTGAGCGTCTCGCATGTCCGTGCCTCCCGGATCCGTTTTCGTGCCGCCCGGTCCGCCCCGCCCGAAATGAAGGAGAACTCACGTTTCGAAGGACTGAATCCCGTGGATGCTCCTTCAAAGCGTGAGTTCTCCTTCAGGGTGTGAGTTCTCCTTCAGGGCGTGAGTCTTCCTTCAAAGCGTGGGTTCTCCTTCGTGCGGGACAGGTGCGGGGCAGGCGCGGGGGCACGGCATCATTCGCACTCGGACATCTGCGGCGCGCTCCGCGACAAGTGCCGGGAGGAACGCCGGTCGAGAATGAGAGGACGACCAGCTTCTCGACCGTCGCTGGCCCGCGTCACGCTCGAAGGAGAGTCCCCGATGTCCGATTCCGCCGCTTCCGCAGCCGCTGCGCTGCTCGACCGCATCCAGGCGCCGGAAGGCGCAGGCCGGGAGATCCCGGATGCCGCGACCCGGGAGGTCATCGGTCGTGCACCCGTCGCCACGGTCGACGACCTCGACGCAGCGATCGCTCGTGCGAAGGCGGCCCAGCCGGCGTGGGAGGCCCTCGGGCACGAGGAGCGCAGCGCGCTGCTCCTCGCCGCGGCCGACGCCATCGACGCGAATGCCGAGGGACTGGCGTACCTGCTCTCGCGCGAGCAGGGGAAGCCGCTGAACGGCCCGAACGCCCGCTTCGAGCTCGGAGCCTGCTCCGCCTGGCTGCGCACGAACGCCACGACGACGATCGAGCCGCAGATCCTGGTCGACGACGAGACGCTGCATGCCGAGCTCGTCTACAAGGCAGCCGGCGTCGTCGGTGCCATCGGCCCGTGGAACTGGCCGCTCATGATCACGGTCTGGCAGATCGGGCCCTCCCTGCGGATGGGCAACACCGTCGTGGCGAAGCCGAGCGAGTACACGCCGTTGAGCGTGCTCGCGATGATCGCGGTGATCAACGACGTGCTGCCCGCGGATGTCCTGATCGGCGTCTCCGGCGACCGTGAGGTCGGCGCCCGGCTCGCCTCGCACCCCGACATCGCCAAGATCATGTTCACCGGCTCCACCGCGACCGGGCGTCGCATCATCGAGAGCTCCGCCGGCAACCTGGCGCGCCTGACGCTCGAGCTCGGTGGCAACGACGCCGGCATCGTGCTTCCCGGCACCGACCCGGCAGCGATCGCGGAAGACCTCTTCTGGGGCGCGTTCATCAACACCGGGCAGACCTGCGCCGCGATGAAGCGCCTGTACGTGCACGATTCGGTCTACGACGAGGTCGTCGCCGCGCTCGCCGCCATCGCCGGATCGGTGCCGATGGGGAACGGGCTCGACGAGAACAACGTCCTGGGTCCGCTGCAGAACCGCGCCCAGTTCGACATCGTCAGCCGCTTGGTCGACGATGCGAAGAGCCGCGGCGCCCGCATCGTCACCGGTGGCGAGTCCGCCCCTGAGCTGGGCGAGCTCTTCTACCGGCCCACCATCGTCGCCGACATCGACAATGACGCGGCACTGGTGCAGGAGGAGCAGTTCGGTCCCGCGCTCCCGGTGATTCGCTACACCGACGTGGACGAGGCCTTCACCTGGGCGAACGCCCTGGACGCGGGGCTCGGCGCCTCCGTCTGGTCGAGCGACCCCGAGGCGGCACGGGAGGCGGCCTCGCGGATGCAGTCCGGCACGGTGTGGATCAACTCCCACGGCGGGCTGCACCCGATGGTGCCGTTCGGTGGAGTGAAGAGCTCGGGCTACGGGCTGGAGTTCGGGGTCGAGGGACTCAAGTCCGTCGCCGTGACCCAGGTCGTGTCGGGACCCGGCCGGAAGGGCTGACCCGTGCGCTCTGCCATCGTCGTCGGAGCAGGAACCTCGGGATCGATCGTCGCGCGTCGCCTCGTGGATGCCGGTGTCGCGGTGACCCTGGTCGAGGCCGGCGGATACGACACCAACCCGGCCATCCACGACCCCTCCCGGGCGGGCGAGCTCTGGCATTCCGCGGAGGACTGGGACTACTTCACCGTGCCGCAGGAGCACGCGGGCGGCCGTCGGTTGCACCTGCCTCGCGGCAAGGTCACCGGGGGATCGCACGCGTTGAACGCGATGATCTGGGTGCGTGGCGCGGCGTCCGACTACGACGCCTGGGAACGCGGAGGTGCGACCGGGTGGAGCTGGGCCGACGTCGAGCCCGTCTACGACGCGATCGAGAACGATCTGCTCCCGGTGACCGACGACTACGCGCTCTCGCCGATCCAGGCCTCGATCATCGATGCTGCGGTGCAGGAGGGGCTTCCGCGCAATCCGGACTACAACAGCGGCACGCTCGACGGGGTCTCGCAAGAGCAGGTGACCATGCGCGACGGTCGCCGGGTGAACACCTGGACGGCCTACGCGCAGCCCATCGCCGATCGGCTGACGATCCTCACCGGACGCGAGGTGCACTCGGTGATCATCCGGGACGGAAGGGCGGTCGGCGTGCAGCTCGGGGAGGGGGAGGGGCCCGAGGAGGTCCTCGCCGACGAGGTGATCCTCGCAGCCGGCGCGATCGGCTCGCCCGTGATCCTGCTCCGCTCGGGAATCGGTCCCGCGGCCGACCTCACCGCGCTCGGCATTCCGGTGGTGCAGGACTCGCCCGGGGTCGGGCAGAACCTGCACGACCATCTGCTCTCACCGGTGATCTTCACGACGGGGCGTCCGGTCGGGCCTCCGCAGGCCGGGGTGTCGGTCACGCAGAGCCACCTCTTCTGGCGCAGCCGCGACGACCTCGCGGAGCCCGACACTCAGCCGATCCACTTCTCCGTTCCCATGTGGGGGGAGCTCGAGCCGCGCGGCGACGACGGGTTCACCCTGATGGCCGGGCTGGTGACGCCGCACAGCCGCGGAGCCCTCCGGCTCTCCGGCCCGGGACTCGCCGACCTTCCGGAGATCGACCTGGCGGCGCTCGAAGACGATCGCGATGTGGCCTCCCTCGCCGCGTCCGTGCGGCAGGCGCGTCGGATCGGAGCACGCCCGGCACTCGCCGAGGACTGGGGTGCGGTCGAGGTCTACCCCGGGCCCGAGGTGTCGGACTCCGGCGTCGAGGACTGGGTGCGGCGCACCGCCATCACCTACCACCACCAGGTCGGCACGTGCCGCATGGGGACGGACCCCGAGGCTGTTGTCGATCCCCGGTTGCGCGTCCACGGTGTCGCGGGGTTGCGGGTGATCGATGCCTCGGTGATGCCGACCGTGCCCACCGGCAACACGAACGCCCCCGCCGCGATGATCGGCGAACGCGGCGCCCAGTTCTTCCTGGAGGGCTGAGGGCGATGTCGAGGCCCCCGTTCGTCGTCGAGACCCCCGGTTGCGGTCGCCTGCAGCGCGGGGTGTCGACGATGAGCGGGGGCGTCGACCGCTCAGCTCGGGCGTGGAGGGGAAGGACGGCGGAGCGTCGACAGCAGGGCGTCGAGTCCGTCGTTCAGCCGGCCGTCACCCGCCGAATCCGGCATCAGCACCGAGATCATCTGCCAGCCCGCGTTGCGCGAGGCGATCTCGTTGACCGCGGTCTCGATGTCGACGTCGTCGGCGAGCTCGCCGTCGTCCCGCGCCTCGACCAGGCACTGGCGGAACAGATCGCGCCAGTGCAGGTTGTTCACCCGGTGGATGCGGGTGACCTCGTCATCCTGCGACGCGTGGTCCCAGAAGGCGATCACCACCTTGGCGTACAGCGGTCCGTTCGGGCTGTACGGGAGGATCTCGCGGCAGATCCGTTCGAGTGCCTCCAGCCCGCGCACGCCTTCGATGCGGGCGTGGATGCGGTCGTTCGCGAGCGTGTACAAGCGCAGGAAAGCGGCGGTGAGGATGCTTCTCTTGTCGGGGAAGTATCGCGCGATCGCGCCGTGGGCGTAGCCCGCTTCCGTGGCGATCTCCCGCATCGTGAGGCTGTCGAACCCCACCCGGATGATCACCTGCGTCGCAGCGTCCGCGATGTGCGTGCGCCGCTCCTCATGGTCGACGATCTTCGGCATGCTGTTTCCCCCTCACATCTCAAAATATCTGTTTGCTGTTTTTAGTCACCATCTGGTGACTAATGTAACCCGATCGTAATCAATCAAAAGCAAGGCACGAGTACGATCTTTAAAATCACCAACTGGTGACTAACTCGCAGAGGAGTTCTCATGAACGTCACACGTCTCGCACGTCGGGCATCCGGAGTCGCCGTGGCGGCCGGCGTGCTCGCCCTCGCCGCCTGCACGTCTGCACCCGCCTCCTCGCCATCGGGTGGCGACGGTGAGCTGACGACGCTCAAAGTGGCGACGATCGGCCTCGTCTCCGACGGCGCCCTGATCGTCGGTCAGGAGCAGGGGTTCTTCGAGGACGAGGGGATCGCGCTCGAGACCTCGGTCGTGGCGAACCCGCCCGCCGGCCTCGCTGCGGCCCAGAGCGGACAGGTCGACGTGGCGTACGCGCCGAGCATCCCGCTGCTCAACGCCCTCTCCAGCGGCGTCCCGTTGAAGGTCATCGCCCCGGCCGACGGTTTCGTGGGCGGGGCCGCGGAGGGGGACGACCCGGCCTCGATGGACGACACCGGACTGTATGCGTCCGCCGCGAGCGGCATCACCTCGGTCGCCGATCTGGAAGGGGCGACCATCGCGGTGCCCGCGCGCAAGGCGCAGCTCGAGGTCGTCATCTCCGACACGCTCGACCGGGAAGGCGTCGACCCCGCCTCCGTGGAGTGGGTCGTCCTGGACTTCACCTCCGCCGTGGCCGCGCTCCAGAGCGGCAACGTCGATGCAGCGGGTCTCGTCAGCCCGTTCACGGGCGAGGCGGAGGCCGCCGGTGCCGTCTTCCTCGCCGCGCCGTCGGTCGGATTCTTCGAAGAAGGCGCCGTCGGGCTCTGGACGGCCGGTGACAGCACGATCGCCGCGAAGGCGGATGCGATCGCCGGGTTCCAGCGTGCCGTGGCGAAGAGCAATGCCTACGCGAACGAGCACCCGGAGGAAGCCATCCAGGCCGGCATCGACGCCACCGGCTCGACCCTGAGCGTCGACGACGTGAAGCTGCCCTTCTGGCCCGCGGAGGTCGCTCCGATCGACCTCGACCGGGTCAACGAGAAGCTCGTCGCCCTCGGGTACCTGCCTGCACCGGTCGACCTCGAGGGCGTCATCGTCGGAGTCGAGTGACCATCATGATCCGTTCCACGCTCCTTCCTCCGCTGATCGGGGCCGTCGGCGTCGTCTCGGCGCTGGCGCTCTGGGAGTGGTCGGCGACGACGGGGCCGCTCGCCGGGTCACCGCTCCCGGCGGCGACCGAGGCGATCGGCGAGGCCGTGCGCCTGCTCGGGACCCCGGCCACCTGGACGGCCGTCGGCGACACGCTGACGATGGCGTTGACCGGGCTCCTGCTCGCCATCGTCATCGGCGTCGTGCTCGGGGTGGCCATCGGCACCTCACCGCTGGCGATGCACGCGACCCGCGTGCCGCTGGAGTTCCTCAAGCCCATCCCGCCGATCGTCATCCTGCCGATCGTGGTCCTCGTGCTCGGCCCCACACAGGCCATGGGGATCTTCCTGGTGTTCTTCGGCTGCTTCATCGCGATCGCCGTCCAGTCCTCCGCCGGCGTCTTCGACACGGACCCGGTCGCACGGGCGACGGGGCGGTCGTACGGCATGGGGCGCGCCGAGATCCTGGGGCGCATCGTGCTCCCCAGCGCACTGCCCTACATCGGAACCGCGATCCGCGTCGCCGCGCCGACCTCGCTCGTCGTGGCCGTCGTCGCCGGACTCCTCGGTGGCGGGCCCGGGCTCGGACAGAGCCTGCTGCTCTCTCAGATCTCCGGCAACCAGGCCCAGCTCTTCGCCTACGTGCTCATCCTGGGCACCCTGGGACTCCTCGTCCAGGGACTCAGTCAATGGGGCGAGCGGCGACTGCTGCACTGGCATCCGCAATACCGGAAGCAGGTCCTCTGATGACGCTCACCACCTCGATCCAGACCCCTGCACGTCTCGCGCGCCGTCGCGGGCAGGGCGCGCTTCCCCGCGGCGTCCTCGTCGGCGCCGAGATCGCGGTCCCGGTGCTGCTGCTGGCGCTGTGGTGGTTCGTCTCCGCCGCTTCCACCAACGCCTTCTTCCCGCCGCTCCAGGTGATCCTGCAGCGGCTGTGGCAGCTCGTGCAGACGCCCGCCTTCCTGGTGGACGTCGCCTCGTCGGTCGGGAATCTCGTGGTCTCCTTCCTGCTGGCGACCGTGATCGGCGTGCTGCTCGGCCTGGTGCTCGGACTGATCCGTCCGCTGAGCTGGTTGGTCGAGCCGACCATCCACTTCTTCCGTGCGATCCCGCCGGTGGCGCTCGTGCCGATCTTCGTATCGCTCATCGGGTTCGGCAACGAGACCCGGATCCTGTCGATCACCCTCGCCGCCGTCTTCCCCATCCTCATCTCGACGATCGACGGTGTGCGCGCCGGCGAGCCGACGCTCGAGATGGTGAGTCGCGTCTACCGACTGAGTGGACCGGAGCGGCTGTTCTCCGTGGTGCTGCCCGCGGCGGGCCCGCGCATCCTCTCCGGGATGCAGGTCAGTCTCATCACCGCGTTCGTGGTCATGATCGCCAGCGAGATGCTGGGGTCGTCCACCGGACTCGGTGCCGCGACCCTGCTCGCCCAGCAGTCCTTCGCGATCCCCGACATGTGGGCGGGCATCCTCGTCCTCGGGATCATCGGCTACGCGGCCACCGCCGTGTTCACCCTCTTCCGGCGCCGCGTGCTGCGCTGGTACATCGCCTCCCAGCAACAGGAGAAGAACGCATGACCACCATCGAACAGACCCCCGTCCGGCTCAGTGTGCGCGGGCTCGCGAAGTCCTATCCGACGAAGAACGGTCTCGTCCCCGTGATCGCCGACCTCACCTTCGATGTGCGCGTGGGCGAAGTGTGCTGCATCGTCGGGCCGTCCGGCATCGGCAAGACCACGTTGCTGAAGTGTCTCACCGGGTTGCAGAGCATCACGGCGGGCAGTGCGGCGATCGACGGGAACGTCATCGAGGGCCCGCCCGAGGAGATGGCGCTCGTGTTCCAGGAGTACACCCGGTCGCTGATGCCCTGGCTCACCGTCGAGAAGAACGTGCGGTTGCCGCTCAAGCACCTGCACCTGCCGGGTGCGGAACGCGAGGAGCGGGTCGCCTCCGCGCTCACCGCGGTCGGGCTCTCCGGGGCCGAGTCCAAGTTCCCGTGGCAGTTGTCGGGCGGCATGCAGCAGCGCGTCGCGATCGCGCGTGCCATCGCCTATCGGCCCGAGGTGCTCGTGATGGATGAGCCGTTCGCCTCGGTCGATGCGCAGACGCGGTTCGAGCTGGAGGACCTCTGCCTGCGCATCCGCGAGCAGTTCGGGATGACGATCGTGGTCGTCACGCACGACATCGACGAGGCCGTCTACCTGTCGGACCGAGTCGTGGTGCTGGGGGAGCGCCCGGCGAAGGTGACCGAGATCGTCGAGATCGACTTCGGGGCCCCGCGCGACCAGCTGACGACGCGGGCGCTTCCGGCGTTCGCGGAGCTGCGCACGCAGATCTTCGGCCTGATCCGGAAGGCGGGCTAGATGTCGATGCCGACGGAGGCGCGCGGCTATGAGAGCTTCGCGGGGCACGCGGCGGAATTCACCTCCGAGTCCGAGCCCTGGTGGCCGGAGCCGCAGCGACCCGGGCCGAAGGCGCCCAACGTGATCGTGATGCTGATCGACGACCTCGGTTTCAGCGACCTCGGGCCGTTCGGGAGCGAGATCGAGACACCGCGCATCGACGGTCTCGCCGACGAGGGGTGGGTGTTCACGAACTACCGCACCGCGCCGATGTGCTCGCCGGCCCGGGCGGCACTGCTCACCGGGCTGAACCCGCACCGGGCCGGCTTCGGCTTCGTCGCGCACATCGACCCCGGCTATCCGGGATTCAGCTGCGAGCTCCCCGAGGACGCGCCGACACTGGCGGAGTCGCTGCGCGCCGGGGGGTACGCGACCTTCATGGTCGGGAAGTGGCATCTCACGCTCGAATCGCGCCTGCACGACGGTGCCGACCGGAGCACGTGGCCGCTGCAGCGCGGATTCGACCGGTATTTCGGGAGCATGGACGGCTTCACGTCGCTGCACCATCCGCATCGGCTGGTGCAGGACAACTCCGTCGTCGACCTCCGCGAGTACCCCGAGGGCTTCTTCCTCACGGACGAGTTGACCGACCGCGCCATCGGCATGATCGACGACCTGCGGGTGAACGATCCGGACAAGCCCTTCTTCCTGTACTACGCGCACACCTCCGTGCACGGGCCCATCCAGGCGAAGGACGCCGACATCGAGAAGTACCGCGGCCGCTACGAGGCCGGGTGGAACGCCCTGCGGGCCGAGCGGTTCGCCCGCCAGCGTGCGCGCGGCATCGTCCCCGATCACGCGGAGCTCCCCGGGGAGGCGATCGCCGACGGCGACCGGATCCCCGTGTGGGACGACCTCTCGGTCGAGGAGAGACGGTTGTTCGCCCGACACATGGAGGTGTACGCCGCGGCCGTGGACGAGATCGACCAGAGTGTGGGGCGACTGCTCGATCGACTCGACCGCAGCGGCGAGCGCGAGAACACGATCGTCGTGCTCGCCAGCGACAACGGAGGGACGGCCGAGGGGGGACCGACCGGAACCCGGAGCTACTTCGCCCAGTTCGGCGCGAACGGTGCGATGCCCGAGGGGTGGATCACCGACGTGCCGCGTCCACTGGAGGACCTCGGTGGTCCTCGCGTGTTCGGCCAGTACCCGACCGGATGGGCGCGGGTGTCCAACACGCCGTTCCGCTCGTTCAAGGCCACGACGTACGAGGGCGGCGTCCACGCTCCGCTGATCATCTCGTGGCCGGACGCCCCGATGGCGGGCGGTCTGCGCGACCAGTTCGTGTTCGTCTCGGACCTCGCACCGACGATCCTGGAACTGTGCGGCGTGCCGTCCCTGGACCAGCGGCGCGGCCGACCGGCACTCGAGATGGACGGCGGGAGCGTCGTCGACGTGCTCGCCCACCCCACCGCGCCGGGCCGGGAGGCTCAGTACTTCGAGTGCGTGGGACGACGGGCCCTCGTCGACGGGAAGTGGAAGGCCCTCTCGACCGTGCCCCCGACGAAGGACGAGGGCCCCGCGGGCGGCGTCTGGGAACTCTACGACCTCGCGTCCGACCCGACCGAGACCGAGGACGTCTCCGCCGATCACCCCGAACGCGTCGCGGCGATGGCGGCACGCTGGCACGCGGAAGCCTGGCGCAACACCGTGTTCCCCCTCGATGACGACGGCGCGCTGTTCCGCCTGCGCCCCGACACCGAGGAACCGCTCTCCGCGGCGATAGACCTGGTGCCCTTCCGTCCTCCTCTGGAGCGCTTCCGTTCGGCGAAGCTCACGGTCCTCCGCTCCTTCGCGGTCGAGGTCGACCTCACGACCGAGGCCGACGCGGCAGGCGTGATCGTGGCTCACGGCGATCAGGGCGGCGGTTACCTGCTCGCCCTGGACCACGGGGCGCCTCTCGTCGCCTACAACGCCTATGGCGCGATGCACCGTGCCCGCGGAGCGCAGCTGTCTCCGGGGGAGCACCGGATCGTGCTGCGCGTCGACGAGCACCCCGGACTGCGCTGGAGCCTGACGGTCGAGGTGGACGGCGACCGCGCGGCGGTGATCGACAGCGTGCCCATGCTCATCGGCATGTCACCGTTCACGGGCATCAGCGTGGGGTACGACTTCGGTGGCCCGGTCGACTGGGAGCTGCACGAGCAGCATCGCTCGTTCCCGTTCCGGGGCGGCGAGCTGCACCGCGTGCGCTACGTGCCGGGTGAGCGCTCGCCGCACGATCCGACCGTGCTGCGCGCCGTCGGACAGGCGGTCCTGGCGGTCGCCGACTGATCCGGTGAGCGGCTGAGGTCGGTGTCTGAGGGGTCGCCGACATCAGCCGCTCGCCCTGTCGATCCGTTGCGGTCAGACCGGGCTGTTCGCGCCCAGAGCGATCGCCACGAGAGCGAGGGCGACGACGCCGAAGCCCGTGCCGAACACCGTGAGGACGAGGAGCAGCCCGCCGCCCGGAGGGAGACCCGCTGCGGCGCCCGTCAACACGGCGGTGACCCGCCGTTGGCGGCGACGTGCGGCGAACCAGAGCAGGCACGCGGTCCCCAGTCCGATCGCGCCGGGAGCGAGCCCCCAGGCCCCGGCGCCGGCGGGGAGGACCAACGGCAGGATCCGCAGGGAGATCAGGGACCCGACGGCGATCGCGAGGGCCGTGCGGCGCCAGGCGAGCTCCGTGCGTTCGGGCTGCAACCCGGGATCGTACAGGCGGTCGGGCTCCGCGGCCGGACGTCTTCTCACGACCGGGGCTCTGTCAGCGCCACAGGACGCCGGCCAGCACGAGCAGTCCGACCAGTACGACGACCACGGCGAGGACCACGGCGGAGAACGCGCCCGGAAGTGGCCGCGATTGGCGCAGCGCCCGCTCCGCCCGCATCCACTCCCACCAGGCGAGCGGTGCGACCGCGGTCCCCGCGATCATGAGCAGCAGCGACGCGGCGAGCCGGAATCCGGGGTGAAGGTCGAGGCCGAGGACCTCGAGCGCCACACCACCGGCGATCAGGGCGAGTCCGGTCCGCGTCCACGCCAGGAACGTCCGTTCGTTGGCGAGCGAAAAGCGCGGATCGGGCTCCTCGCCGAGGGAGTAGACGGATGCCGGGAAACGCTTCATCGCCTCATCGTATCCGCGCGGCACCGCTCAGTCGCCGTGGACTCGGCGGCCGGCGAACCAGGTCGACACGACCTCGGTGTGCACGATCTCGTCCGCCGGACCGGCGATGGCGTCACGGGCGAGCACGACGAAGTCCGCGGACTTCCCGGGCGTCAGCGACCCGGTCTCGGCGTCGAGGCCCATCGCCGCGGCGGCGTTGATCGTGAAGACCTCCAGTGCCTCCTCGGCGGTGATGGCCTGTTCGGGCCATAAGGTGCCGGGGGCGCGTCCGAGCGGGTCCGCTCGCGTCACGAGACCCTGCAGACCCTCCAGCGTGTTCGGCGACTCGCTCACGGGCCAGTCCGAACCGCCGGCGACCCGGGCCCCCGCGTCGATCAGCGCCCGGTTCGGCTGGGAGTGCTCCGCGCGTTCGCCGAGCACCTCGGCCAAAGCCTGGGGGATGACGCCCGGATACCAGATGAACGGAGAGATGTCGGCCGAGACGTCGAGGGCCTCCAGTCGGGGGATGTCCGACTCCGCCAGGAACTGACCGTGCGCGATCTGAACGGGGGTGGTGAAGCCCTCGCGGCGCACCCGCTCCGTGGCGTCGAGCACGAGGCGCGCGGAGCCGTCCCCCGTGCAGTGCACCTTCGCCCCCAGGCCGCGTCGCGCCACGGAGCGCAGCCACCCGGTGAGCTCGTCGAGGGTCATGGTGGTCTCGCCGTGGAAGTGCGCGCCGTGCGCGGCGTCCGCCAGATACGGCTCGAGGAACGACGCCGTGCGTGCCGGGGGGACTCCGTCGAGGAAGATCTTCACGAAGTCGGGACGGTGGTGCGCGGTGCGGAACTCCTCGCCGCGGTCGAGCAGCGGTTCGCCGATCGGGTCGAAGCCGAAGATCTCGTCGTTGATCAGCAGCGAGGAGACGACCCAGGCATCGAGCTCGTCGGCCCGGTCGAGGTCGGCCAGCGCGCCGAGGATCTCGACCGACACCCCGGCGTCTTGGAAGGCCGTGACGCCGAACGAGTTGAGGATCTCGATTCCGCGGCGTGATGCGGCGGCGTGCTGCGCGGGAGTGAGCCCGCCGCTGCGGTCGTAGGCCTCCTGCACGGGGATGCCCGCCGCTTCGAGGAGCACACCGGTCGGCGTGCCGTCATCCGGATCGAGAAGAGCCGTCCCGGACGGGGGCAGCCGATCGGCGGTGATCCCGGCGAGCTCCAGTGCCCGGCTGTTCGCCCACCGGTTGTGACGCGAGTCCTCCATCAGCATGACGGGACGCCCGCCGCCCGCCTCGTCCAGGCGGAGTCGGCTCGCGGTGTTCGCGAGCGCGGGCAGCAGGGTGGTGGCCACGGCGCCGCCCACGATCCATGCGTCCTCGGGGAGCTCGGCGGCCTTCTCCCGGACCCGGTCGAGGATCTCGTCCAGCGTCAGCGCGGGAGCCAGCGACAGCTCGAACAGCTCGGTCCGCCCCGCGAGGGCGTGGTGGTTGTGCACATCGACGAAACCGGGGTACACCGCTGCGTCGCCGACCTCGAGCGACTGGGTCCGGCGTCCGCGGAACGATTCGATGTCGGACCGGGATCCGACCGCGAGGATCCGCCCGTCGCGGACGGCGAGGGCCTCGACGATCGGGTTCGTCCGGTCCGCGGTGCGGATCACGGAGCCGGTGACGATGAGGTCGGCGACGTCGGTCATGTCAGCGGTCTCCGAACGTCGCGGGCTCGAGCTCGGGCGTGTGCATCGTGGTCGAGAGCAGACGTCCGTGTGCGCCGAAGGTGAAGTGCGTGGGGACCTCGCCGCTCTCGTCGAGGCCGAAGAGCACGCCGTGGGAGCGGATCGCGTTGACGTCGCGGTGGTCGGCGATCGTCACCGAGGCGCAGGGGATCACCTTCTCGCGCCAGGCGAACACGTAGATGCCGGGACGCACCTCCCAGACGCTGTTCTCGTCGGTGTCGGCCAGCCCGCGCTCGGGGCCGGCGAGGCACTGCCACGAGTACCACCGCGGCGAGAGGTACACGTGCTCGTACGCGTGCTCGGTGCTGTAGACCCACTCCACCCGGCGTCCGATGAGCGTCGTCGTGGGGGCGGGTTCGGTGCCGGTGACCTCGATCCCCTCGATCACGCCCGGCGCGAAGTGGTGCTGCACGCGCGTGCGTCCCTTCTCGGGAGCGGGGAGGATGTCGGAGATCACGGCCAGCGCGCGACCGTCGCGCAGGTCGAGGATCAGCGAGACCGCCTCGTTCGGCAGGTACCGGTGGTGGAACTGCACGAAGTAGAGGTCGCGATCGACCTCGAACGCCTCGTAGTCGTCGGTGTCGGTAGCCGCTTCCGTCGCATCGTCGGTCCCCGGCTGGTAGTCCCAGGTCACGGTGTCGTCGGCGAAGCGGTGCACGATCCGCGTGCCACGGCCGTCGACGACCGTGATCTCGCGGCCGCTCAGCGCGGTGCTGTGCGGAGCCTTGTTGGCGTCGAAGCCGGGGGCGAGCCCCTCGAGCGGCAGCCAGGTGGAGGTGTCGGCGGGGTTCAGCGTCGTCATGGTGTGGTTCGTTCCTTCGGTCGGTGAGGGGTGCGGGGGAGCGGTCAGCGCGTGCTGAACCTCTCCAGGTCGGTGGCGAGGCCCTCGTACACGGCGGGCCGGGATCGCTTGAGATAGGCGCCGTAGACGATGCCGCCGATCAGGGCGACCACCAGCAGCAGCGGCATCAGCCGGATGGCCAGTTCCTCGGAGCCCGCCACGATGTTGAAGTTCACGACGGCGAGGATCGAGATCGCGGCGATACCGAGGAATCCGATGCCGGGGGCGACGAAGGTGCTCCACCAGCGCGGGTCACGGCGGCGGCGGAAGTACACGACGATCGAGATCGCCGCGAGGCCCTGCAGGATGAGCACGCTCAGGGTGCCGAAGCCCAGCATGGCGGGCACGAGGGTGAGGATCGGGTCGGCTCCGGCGATCGCGAAGATGATCGCGACGATGCCGGCGAACGAGGCCTGCACGATACCGGCGAGTTGCGGGGCGCCGTTCGCGCGGGTGCGGGCCAGCGCCTGCGGCAGGATCTTCGCGCGCCCGAGGGAGTACAGGTATCGGGTCGCGGAGTTGTGGAAGGCGAGCATCGCCGCGAACAGGCTCACCAGCAGCAGGACCATCATCACGGTCGTGAGCGGACCGCCGAGATACTGCTGCGAGAGCGAGAAGATCAGGTCGCCGGTGGGGAGATGCTCGAGAGCGGTCGCTTGCGCCTGCGCGACGCCGGTCGCACTCACCACGGCCCACGTGGTGACACCGAGGATGACGCCGATCGCGATGATCGAGGTGTAGGTGGCCCGCGGGATCGTGCGCAGCGGCTGCTTCGCCTCTTCGCTGAACAGCGCCGTCGCCTCGAACCCGAGGAAGCCGGTGGCCGCGAGCAGCAGGCCGATCGGCAGCGACCCGGAGAACACGGCTTCGGGGCTGAACGCCGCCACGTCGTAGCCGGTCTGCACGAGCACCGAGATGTCGAACACGACCAGCATCAGCACCTCCAGCACGAGGCACACGCCCAGCACCTTGGAGCTGAAGTCGACACCGATCCGAGCGAGCACGAAGCACACCACGATCGAGAGGAGGCCCCAGACCAGCCAGTTGACGTCGAGCCCGGTGAGGTCGCGGATGATCGTCTGCATGAAGAAGCCGCTCGTGCCGATCGTGCCGACGACGAAGAAGTTGTACCCGAGCGTCGCGATCAGCCCGGCGATCAGCCCTCCCGTGCGCCCGAGGCCCTTCACCACGAAGGCGTAGAAGCCCCCGGCGTTGACCAGCTGCTTCGACATCTGGGCGTAGCCGATTGCGAAGAGCAGCAGGATGGCCGCGACGAGGAAGAAGGACATCGGCGTGCCGCCGCCGTTGCCGAGGGCGATGGCCAGGGAAGCGACGACGACGATGCCCGTCAGGGGCGCGACCGCGGCGAGGACGAGGAAGACGATGCCGGCGACGCCGAGGGCGCCCGGACGGAGGGAGGTGTGGTTCTGCGTCGTCGTGGACGCAGATGTCGGTTCTGCCACGTCGGCTCCTTTGCTGGGTGACGGCCGTGCGGACACGGCATCGACGACGAGGGGAATCATCGATAGAGCGAGTCTGCTCGCGCCGTCGCCCCTGCGCTTGACCCTGAGCGAAAGACGGTGGTGTCACCGTGCACAGCCCGCGGACGGAGGTTCGCACGGCCGGAGAGGGAGAGCAGGATGACCGAGACGACATCGCCGTCCTCCCCCTGAACCACCGGGTGCCGGACGGCGCACGAAGGACGACATGGATCTGCAGCTGCACGGGACGACCGCCCTCATCACCGGGGCGGCCGGCGGTATCGGCCGCGCGACCGCGCTCGCGCTCGCCGCCGAAGGGGTCAGGGTCGCCCTCCTGGACCGCGATGAAGCCGCGCTTCAGGACGTGGCGGACGCCTGCCGGGATGCCGTGCTCCTCGTCGCGGATGTCACCGATGAGGTGCAGGTCGAACTCGCGGTGCGCACCGGCGTCGCCGCGCTGGGCCGACTCGACGCCGTCGTCTGCTGCGCCGGGGTGTCCGGTCCGGTGGGCTCGTCTCTCGAAGACACCGCTCTCGACGCCTGGAACCGGGTGCTCGCGGTCAACGTGACCGGGGCGTTCCTGGTTCTCAAGCACGCGCTGCCCGCGTTGCGCGAGGCGGAGGCCGCCGCGGTCGTGCTGCTCGCGAGCGATTCGGCGTTCGTCGCCTCACCCGGCATGGTGCCCTACTGCACGTCGAAGGCGGCCCTGCTCCAGTTCGGGCGTGCCCTCTCGGTCGACCTCGCCGACACGGGCATCCGCGTAAACGCGGTCGCGCCGTCGATCGTCGACACCCCGATGAGCCGGGGCGACCTCGGGGCCGACGCGTTCGACGAGCCGGACTTCCCGGTGCAGAGCGCGGCGGAGGTCGCCGCGCACGTGACCTACCTCGTATCGCCCCGGGCCGGGGCCATCAACGGCACCAGCATCCTCAGTGACTTCGGGTACACCGCCCGATCCGGATTCCCCGCCTGACGCGACCGCATCGGGCACCCACCGCGCACGCGCGCCAACACACAGGAGCACACATGGGACTCGTGGTCGGATCGACCGTCTCCGGACGCGTCGTCGTCATCACCGGGGGCGGCACGGGCATCGGCGCCGCCATCGCCGAACGGTACGCGGCCGAGGGGGCGCACGTCGTGGTCGTCGGGCGTCGCCCGGAGCCGCTGCACGAGGTGGAGCGCGCGGTCGGTGCTCTGCCGATCATCGCCGATGCGGCGGACACCGCTTCGGCGAAGTCCGCCGTGGCCGAGGTGCTGGCGCGGTTCGGCCGCATCGACGTGCTGGTCGCGAACGCCGGTGGTCACGGCTTCTCTCCGGTGGGGGAGACCGACGACGAGAGCTGGGACGCGGCGATCCGCGCCAACCTCACGACGGCGTTCACGATGGCGAGGGAGGCGCTTCCCGCTCTGATCGAGGCGAAGGGGCAGATCGTGATCGTCTCGTCGCTCGCCGGGTTGTTCGCCGGGCCGTCGGTGGCCGGGTACACCGTCGGCAAGCACGCCCTGGTCGGCCTCACCCGCACGCTCGCGCGGGACTACGGTCGCCACGGCGTGCGCGTGAACGCGATCTGCCCCGGCTGGGTGCAGACGCCGATGGCCGACGAGGAGATGGACGAGTTCGCCTCGCACGCCGGGCTCGACTCCCGGGAGGAGGCCTACGCCAAGGTCACCGCCGATGTTCCGCTGCGCCGACCGGCGCGCCCCGCGGAGATCGCGTCGGTCGTGCGGTTCCTCGGCTCGGGCGAGTCGTCGTACATCACCGGTGCGGTGATCGTCGCCGACGGGGGGTCGCACGTGGTCGATGTGCCCACGATCGCGTTCGACCATGCCGGGATGTGACCCGGCGCGAGGTCAGCCGATGGTGAGGTCGAAGCCCTGGGCGGTCGGGACGATGCGCACCGCGGTGAGGTCGTCCACGCGGTAGGTGGGCTCGTGGGCGGCCGCGTGGCGGCCCACCCCGATCACCCGCATGCCTGCGGCGAGACCGGCCTGGATCCCGGCGCCGGAGTCTTCGAAAACCACGCAGTCGGCGGGATCGACTCCCAGCAGCTCCGCCGCACGGAGGAAGCCCTCGGGATCCGGCTTCGACGCCGAGACGTTCTCGGCGGTCACGGTGAGCTCGGGGATCGTGAGTCCGGCCTCTCCCATGCGCGCGGTCATCAGGGCCACGTTCGCGGAGGTGACGATCGCGTGCGGGTGGGGGCGCAGGGCCTCGAGCAGGGCGTCGGCGCCGGCGATCCGGATCACGCCGTCGACGTCGTCGGCCTCGGTGGCGAGCATCACGTCGTTCTCGCGAAGGTTGATCTCGTGGTCGCGCTCCGGCAGCAGGATCGCCATGCTCTGGTGACCCTGTCGGCCGTGGACCACGCTGAGCACGGTCTCCGGGGCGATCCCGTGCGGCTCGGCCCACGCGAGCCACAGCCGTTCCACCACCGCGGTCGAGTCGACGAGGGTGCCGTCCATGTCGAGGAGGGCGGCGCGGGCGGAGATCGTCTGGGTCACCTCTTCAGGCTAACGCCCGAAGGCTCCGCGAGTGCCGGGTCAGCCGCCGAGGTAGGCGCGGTGCAGCAGCTCCGGATCCGCCTGCAGGGCCTCGGAGGTCCCCTGGAACGAGACCCGGCCGCCGGCGACGACCACCGCTTCCTGCGCGAGGCCGAGCGCGAGCTGGGTGAACTGCTCGACCAGCAGCACGCCCACCCCGGAGTCCGCGATCGACTTCACGATCGGCATCAGCCGCATGAACACCACGGGCGCGAGGCCGAGGGACATCTCGTCGATCAACAGGATGCGCGGCTTCGCGGCGAAGGCGCGCGCGAGCACCACCATCTGCTGCTCGCCCCCGGAGAGCAGGGCGGTCGGCGCATCGATGCGCTTCTGGAGCTCGGGGAACGGCGCGAGCGCGGCGTCGAGTTCACCGGCGGTCCGTGCGGTGAGGGAGATGTTCTCGCGCACGGTCAGCGACGGGAACACGGCGCGCCCCTGCTCGATGTGGACGATCCCACGGCGGGCTCGCGTGACGCGCGACAGCTTGTCGATCGGTTCGCCGTCGAGGGTCATCGTGCCTGCCGAGTGGGCGGTGACGCCCGACACCGACTCGATCAGGCTGGTCTTGCCCGCGCCGTTCGGACCCACGAGGGCCAGCACCTCGCCGCCGGCGACCCGCAACGAGACGTCGGAGATCACGGGCCCGGCGCCGCGGCGGACGGTCACGGAGTCCAGGACGAGTTCGCTCATTTCAGCAGCTCCGTCTCTCCCATGTACGCCTTGACGACGTCGGGGTTCGCGAGGACCTCGGCCTGCGGTCCGCTCGCCAGCACGCGGCCGAAGTCGAGCACCGTGAGGGTGGGGCAGACGGAGCGGACGAGATCGAGATCGTGCTCGATGATGATCAGCGCCACACCGTAGCGCGCCGGCAGTTCCCGCAACCGCGCCGCGAGCGCCAGATGCTCTTCGTGGGACAGGCCGGCAGCCGGCTCGTCGAGGATCAGAAGCCGGGGGCGGGAGACCACGTTCGCGGCGACCTCCACGAGCCTCCGAGTGCCGACGTCGACGCTCGACAGCCGCGCTCGCGCGGGAGGGCAGCCGAAGAACTCGAGCACCTCGTCGATGTCGGCGGCCGCGAGTCGGCGCCGGGCCACGAACCTCACGTACGCGCCGACCGTGAGCGAGGGAGGCACCCGGTCCTGCTGGAACGTCCGGCGCAGGCCCAGGCGGGCGCGTCGGGTGGGGGACAGGCCGGCGAGGTCGCGGTCCCCGAGCAGAATGCGTCCGCCGTGCTTCGGGAGGAAACCGCTGATCGCATCGACGAAGGTCGACTTCCCCGCACCGTTCGGACCGATGAGTCCCATGATCGAGGCGGGCGGAACCTGGAAGGAGACGTCGTCCAGGGCTTTGAGGGCACCGAACTGCACGGTCAGGCCCTCGACGGTCAGCACGGGTGCGCCGTCGAGCATCGCTTCGTCGACGGTCGCCGTGGTCGTGGTGGTGATCTCCGTGGCGTCCGGACCGGCATCCGGAGGAAGCGCCGACAGTGCGGCTGCGGCCGTCTTGCGGTCCGCGCGACGCCAGATCAGGTTGCGGATGCCCTGTCCGAGGTTCGTGCCGCTGGTGAGCGCCTGCACGCCGAGCACGCCGAAGACGACGAAGGCCCAGTCCTGGGGGACGTCCCAGCGCTTGAGGAGCTCGGGGACCAGCACCCAGAGGATCCCGCCGAAGATCGCCATGTCGATCAGATGGGCGCCGGACATGATCGCGAGCACGTAGAGCGCGAGCGACTGCAACGGGGTGAAGCTGGACGCGAACGGAAGCTGCACCTGGCCGGCGAGCAGCCCGCCCGAGATGCCGCCGAGCGCGGCCGAGACCGCGAAGGCGGTGAGCTTCGCGGTCCGCACGCTCTGCCCCGCTGCGGCCGTACCGCGCTCGGAGAATGCGACGGCCTTCCAGCTCGACCCCCAGCGGCCCCGCTGCAGGAAGAAGGCACCGAGCGCGCAGACGGCGAGGGCGATGATCGAGAGGAAGAAGAACTGCCGGTCGTTGGAGAACATCTCGGGGCGTTCGACCGCGATCCCGTCGGCCGAGCCGGGGAACTGGATCTGCACGAGGGTCACGCCGGCCGCCGCTGCGAAGCCCAGGGTGACGACGGCGAGGTTCACGCCGCGCAACCGCAGCGCCGGGAGGCCGACGAGGATGCCGACCAGGCCCGCCGCGATCCCCCCGAGGATGAGCCAGACGATGAACCCGCCCGGGGCCTGCATGACGTTCAGCAACGAGACGATCCAGGCGCCGACGGCGGCGAAGGTGAGCTGGCAGAGCGCGATCATCCCGGCCGAGCCGGTGACGATGCCGAGGCCGAGGATGGCGATCGCGGCGGTGACGGCGCTGATCGCGAGGAAGACGAAGTACCCCGGCAGGGCGGCGCTGAGGATCGCGCCCACGCCGATGCCGGCGAGGGCGACCGCGAACGGCCAGGTGGTCCGGAACCAGGGACGGTCAGCGAGCGGCATCCCACACCTCCTTGCGCTGCGTCCAGAGCAACAGGACGACGATGAACAGGAACGGGAGGAAGTTGCGCACCAGCGCCACTTCGTCGATCTGGGCGACGAGGCCGCCCAAGACGCCCAGGACGATGCCGCCGACGACGGCGAGGTCGAGTCGGCGGAAGCCGCCGAGCAGGGCGGCCGCCGCGGCGGGGACGATGAGCATCGACAGGCTGGTCGCGTCGTTGGACTGCGAGGGGGCGACGATGATGATCGCGATCGCGCTGATGACGCCCGTGACGAACCAGACCGCGATCGACAACGGGCGTGAGCGGATGCCGAGGAGCTCGGCGGTGGTCGGGCGTTCCGAGAGCGCCCGCAGCTGGGTGCCGACCCTCGTGCGGCGCAGGACGAGGTGGACGACGATGGCCGTGACGATCGCCATCGCCACGGTCGCGACCGTGACCTGGCTGATCACGACGCCGCCGAACGAGAAGGCCGGGCCCGCGATGATCGGCGTGAACGGCTGCGGCTTGTTGCCGAACAGGATGAACGACATCGAGATGAGCAGGAGGAGCGGGCTCACGGTCATCGCCGAGCGCGTGGTGGTCGACGCCTCGGAGAGCCAGGTGGCGGCGATGAAGCCGATCGCCGCGGCGAGGAGCCCGGCGACCAGGACACCGAGGACGGATCCCAGCCAGATCGGTAGACCGAGCTCGCGCACGAACCACACCGCCGTGAAGGCGCCGAACATGCCGGTCGCGGCTTGAGCGAAGTTCACCACCCGCACCAGGCGTGACATCAACGTCAGGCACACGCCGAGGACGGCGTAGAGGCCGCCGGCGGCGAGACCGGCGATGGCGCCTTGCAGCATGAGGCGTCCTTTCTGTTCCGAGGGGAGTGGGCCTGCCGCCGGGAATGCGCCCGGCGGCAGGCGAGGGGTGGCTACTCGCCGATGCGGAGCCAGTCGTCGGCGACCTTCTCCCAGGCGTTGGTGCCGGACTCGAGGACGATGGGCCAGCCCGCGGTGTTCTGCGTGCCGAACGCGTAGGGCGTCCCGACCATCGGGTTCTCGATCGGCTCCATGCTCTTCAGGGCCTCGGAGACGGTCTCGCGGGTGATGTCGCCGTCCATGCCCTCGAGTACCTCGATGAAGTACTTCGCGGCGAGGTAGCCGCCCTGACTGAACGAGGTGAGCGGGATGTCGTTGGCCTCCATCAGCTCGCGCCAGTCGGCGTTGATCTCGTCGTCGTCGGTGAACGGGTAGAACTCGGCCGGGACGTAGATGCCGGCGCCCGCGTTGTCGATCGCGTCGGCGAAGTTCTCGCTGTAGACGCTGGTGAGGTACAGCCAGGTCACGTCATCCCAGCCCTGGGCGTTCGCGGCCTTGACCTGGCCGATCGCGTCGGGCTCCACCGGGTTGATCGCCAGCGCCTTGCAGCCCTGGTCCCGCGCCTTGACGATGTAGGGCGTGTAGTCGGAAGCGCCGTACGGGACGGTGTCGTCGACGTACTTCGGCTCCTTGCCGGTGATCTCGGTCCACTTGTCGATCGCGGCCTGGTAGGTCGGACGGGTCGAGCCGGCGATCTCGAGCAGGATGCAGATGTCGTCCATGCCGAGCACCTCGGAGCCGTACTGCAGCGTGAGGGTCATGTCGTTGAACGGTCCGACGTTCGCCGGAGAGATGTTGTCACTGGCGAAGCAGCCCGTGTCCACCCCGATGCCGGGCATCGAGAGGATGCCCTCCTGCTCGTAGTACTTGGCGTTGATCTCGCACTCGATCAGGCTGGCGGAGCCGACGAGCGCGACCGCGCCGTCACTGCCGACCAGTTCCCGGGCGGAGGCCGTGGCCGTGGCCGGGTCGCCCTTGTCGTCCAGCATCTTGTAGTCGATCGTGCGCCCGTCGAGCCCGCCCGCGTCGTTGAACGCGTCGAACACGGCGGCAGCAGCCTGAGAGGCTTCCGGGAAGGTCGCCGGGCCGCTGATGGTGTTGACGGAGCCGACGACGATCGGGTCGCCCCCACCTCCGCCTGCGCCGCCGTCTCCACCGGCGCAGCCGGCGAGGGTGAGGGCGGCCACGGCGAGGAGCGCCGCAGTGCCGGATGCTCGTGTGTTCATGTGCTTCCTGCCTCTCGTGTTCAGGTGGTGCTGTGTCAGGTGGTGCGGTGTGGGGATGGTGCGGTGTTCAGCTGCGCAGCGCGCGGTTGACGAGTTCCGTGTCGGTGAACTGCTCGAAGGCGACGACCTGGCCGCCGGAGACCCGCCACACGTGCGCGACGCGCGCGGCGAAGAACCGGCCGGTCTGCCTGTACGTGCCGGAGTAGGTGCCGATGCCCACGACGACATCGCCGCCGTCGACGACCTCGTCGATCGCGACGGTGTAGTCGTCCCACTCCTCCTGGATGCGGCCGAACACGTTCCGGGCCACGGCGTCGGGACCGATGTAGGTGCCGGCGTACGGGAAGCCGGCGGCCTCCGTCCACTGGATGTCGGCGGCGAAAGGGGCCAGCATCCCGTCGAGGTCACCGCGGTCGTTGGCGGCGTAGTGCTCTCGGATCAGGTCTGCGTTGCTCATGGGGTCTCCTCGGATGCCGGAGCGTCAGACGGGCTGTGCGTCGGGGTAGGCGACGGAGCCCAGCGGATAGATGTGGCCGCCGCCGCGGGAGTGCTCGGCGTCGCCGTCCCCGTTGAGTCCGAGGAAGATCCCCGTGGTCATGAGCTGATAGCCGAGGTCGTGCAACCACACGCTGGCGACGGCGATGCGGAACTCGCGGAAGCAGAACAGGTACAGGCCGTCGGCGAACTTCCACACGGTCGACAGGTCCATGTCTCCGTGGCCCCGCTGCACGCCCTCCACGCACTGCCAGGCGTAGCGCTGGCTGGAGATGTACACGTGCTCGTACAGATGGTGCGGGCTGTAGCGGTAGAGGTTGCGCTTGCCGATGAGGTCGCGGCTCGGGCCGGGGGCCTCCCCGCTCACAGGAGCCCCGTCGATCGTCGCCGCCCAGAAATCCTGGCCGACCTGAGGCATCCCCTCCACGGGTTCGGCGGCGATCCGGGAGCGGATGACGGTGGCCCGGTTCGTGCCGGTCGAGAACACGACGGTGATCGCTTCACGGGGGCGGCTCTGCAGCGGGACGTTGACGAACACCACGTCCTCCCGCACCCGCACGGCATCGTACGGGTCGGCTCCGGATGCCTCGAGGCCGGTCCAGGAGACGGTGTCGTCGGCGAACCGCAGGGTCAGCGCCGATCCATCGTCGAGCGTGAGGGCGAGGTCGGTTCCGGTGAGCGTCGTGTTCGGCAGCCGGAACGTGTCGATTCCCGCGGCGAACTCGTCATAGGTGCGCCACTGGTCGAGGGCGGGGTCGGCGGAGATGTCGGTCATCGGGGTCCTGACGTCGCACGCGGCGGGGCCGCATCGCCCCGGGCACCGCCTCATCGCGGTGCGCTTGCCTCATGCTGTGTCCGCGCCCGTCATCCCCTCAAGGTCGCAGCCGCCATCGCGCGCCGAGAGTCAACCGGCGTGCCCTCCGGGGCAAGCGCGGTGCGGGATCGAAAACGTGCGCCACGGCGCTCGCCGAGGAGCGTTATCGATCCCGCAGCGGGGCCGGGGCTCAGTGGCCGGCGCGGTACTCGCTGGGGGAGACCCCGAAGGTCGACTTGAACGCCCGGCTGAAGTGCGCGGCGTCGACGAAGCCCCACCGGGCGGCGATCGCTGCGACCGGACGGTCGGCGAGCATCGGGTCGAGCAGATCCCGGCGGCACTGTTCGAGGCGGCGGGTGCGGATCCAGGTCGAGACGGTGACTCCCTGCTCCTGGAAGAGCCCGTGCAGGTGGCGCGTGGAGATGAAGTGCGCGGCGGCGATCGATGCGGGGCCGAGGTCCGTCGAGGCCAGGTTGCGGTCGATGTGGGCGCGGATGCGCTGGACGAGAGCGCGGTGCGGGTCGGCCGACACCTGGTCGAGTCCGAGTTCGCGGGTGAAGACGGTGGTCACGAGGTCGAGCCCGCTGTGCGCGAGGCGTGCGCCGGTGGTGCCGGCGAGCTGATCCAGGTTGCCGGCGAGCTGCGTGAGATACGGCACGACCATGCCGCCGAGGCCTTCGTGGCCGGAGATCCGCACCGCGGTGAGCTGCCCGACCATGTCCGCGGGGAGGCTGATGAGATGCTTCGGGAACATCACGACCATGGTGCGGAAGTCCTCGTCGAACACCAGGGAGTACGGGCGGTCCGTGTCGTACACGGCGAGGTCACCGGCCTGCAGCACGGCCTCGCGGTCGTCTTGGATCAGCAGACCGGTGCCGGCGAGCATCAGGCTGACCTTGAAGTACGAGCGGTCACCACGGGCGATGAGCTCGGGGGTGCGCTCGACGATGTGCGAGGTCGCGCGCACGTCGCTCACGTGCACCTCGTCCACGGAGGCACCGCGGATCACCCCGCGGAAGTGGTCGGGGCCCTCGGTCGTGACCTGCAACGGGACGAACGACTCGGAGACGGCCGCGCGGAAGTCGCTGATGTTGCGCGCGACGAGCGTGGAAACCGATTCGGCGGTGGCGGCGGGTGCACCGTTCATGACTGATCACCTCGGGATGGTGGAACGACGACGTTGTATACGATCCGTTCCGCGATGGTATCACCGGCTCCGCCCGCGTGGGCGACTTCTAGGATGTGGACCGTGACCGAACGACCGATGAAGACGCTCGCCGACCGTGTGCTGCAGGTGCTGCGACAGGTCCGCGGGCCGGACGCCTCCGATGCGGTGTTCGAGGCCACGGCCCTGATCGTGGGCAGTGCCTTCCTCGTGATCGGTTTCCTGGTGGCGCTGCCGGTGTTCTGGGGTCACGAGCTGGCGATCAGCGGGTCCGGTTCGATCGGCGTCTTCGCCGCCTTCGGGGGTGCGCTCGCCGCCGCGATCGCCTTCGCGCTCGGACGCCTCGCCGTCCGTCCGGAGGAGGTCGATCCCGGGACTGCGCGCGACGGCTTCAGCGTTCCGGGTGATCGGCTGCGCTGGTACGACCTGGCCGCCATCGCCTTCGCGCACGCGGCGATCGCATACCTGGGATGGCTCGGGGTCGCCGAGCTCCTCGAGCGGAGCTTCTCGGACGCCCCGGTCTATGCGTTCCCCGGTGCCGTGCTGGTGGCCGTGGCGTTCGCGCTGACCGGATACGTCTCGTTCCTGAGCGCGGTCGCTCTCACGCCGATGGTGCTCTCCCTCGTGCTCGCGGTGTTCCTGGTCGTGGGGGCGTTCGCGAGCATGCTCGCCTCCAGCGATGTGCACTGGTGGCGCGACAACCTCTCGGCGCTGGGCATGAGCAGCAACAGCTCCTCGATCGCGTTCAACACCACGCTTGTCATCGCCGGGATCATGGTGACGACGATCTCCCGCTACGCGACGGCGGGTCTGCCCGCGGAGGATCGGGTGGATCGCCGCGGGCGGTTCATGGTGAGGGGAGGCCTGATCCTGCTCGGGATCCTGCTCGCCTGCGTCGGTCTCTTCCCCGTCGACGAGTTCTTCCTGCTGCACAACACCGTGGCGACCGGGATGTGCGTGGTGTTCGCGGTCATCGTGGTGGGTCTGCCCTGGTTCCTCCGCACGATCCCGCGGGTCTTCGTGGGTCTGGGGTGGGCCTATGTGCTCGTGATCATCCTGCTCGCCGCGTTCTTCGCGGTCGGTTACTACAACCTCACCGCCGTCGAGCTGATCGCCGCCGTGCTGATCTTCAGCTGGATCATCGTGTTCCTGCGCACCGCAGGCTCGATCGGAGCGCGCGCGACCACGTGAGCGGTCGGTCGTCCGGCCTCAGTCGCGGAGCGCGCGCGTCGCCTCGCGGGTGCGCTGCAGAGCGTCGACGGTCTCGGTGAACCGTCGCTTCGCCACACCGATGAACAGGCAGTCGACGAGGGCGAGCTGTGCGATCCTGCTGACCATCGCGCCGGCGCGGAAGGTCGATTCGCGCACCTCGGTGAACAGGGCGTGGTCGGCCGCACGCGCGAGGGGGGAGTCCTTCGCCGACGTCACCGCCACCGTGGCGGAGCCGTTGGCGCGGGCGGTCTCGAGGAAGCGGACGGTCTCGATCGTCGATCCCGCGTGGGAGAACCCGATCGCGACGGTGGGCGCTGACTGCAGGACGCTGGCGGCCACCGCCTCGTGGGAGTCGGAGAGCACATGCGCATTGCGTCCGACGCGCAGAAGCTTGTGTGCGAGGTCTTCGGCCACGAACTGGCTCGCCCCGATGCCGTAGAGCAGGATGCGGTCGGCGCTGTCGATCGCGTCGATCGCCGCTTCGAGCACGTCGAAGTCGAGCTTCGCGACGGTCTCCTCGATGGCCAGCAGTTCGAGTGCGGCGAGCTTCGACACCGCCTCCTGCAGGGTGTCCTCATCGGAGATCTCCGATCCGAAGGCACCGCGGGCGGAGAACTGAGCCGCTTCCTTGCCGAGCTCGGTCGCCAGTGCCATGCGCAGCGGGGCGTAGCCGCTGAATCCGATCGCCCGGCAGAACCGCACCACGGAGGCGACCGAGGTCCGGCACTCGTCCGCCAATTCGTTGATGGTCTTGTCGATGACGATCGAGGGGTTCTCTCGGACCACCGCGGCGATGCGTGCGAGCGACGGCGGCAGGGTCGAGGCGGCGGCTTCGATCGTCGACTGGATGCTCAATCAGTCCTCCGGGGGTGTGGGATTCTCAGTATGTCGTGACGGGGCTCACGACAAGGATGGTAAATTCTTTTCAGAGAGTCTATGTCGCATGTAGTCTCTTTTCGTTACGTCCCGACCGAGTCCCGAGGAGAGCCGATGACCGCGCAGTCGACCGCATCCGTCGATCTCGGCAAGTCACGGTGCCGAGTCGTCATCCACGACGCTACGCGTATCGAGCGCTCGGGGACGGGAGCGCCCGGGCTCGCCGCGGCAGGCGGCGTCGATGCCGCCCTCGATGCGATCCTCCCGCTGCTCGCCGATGCACCGGTCCTCGACAGCATCGGGGTCGGTGCCGCTGGGGGCTGGCTCGCCCCGGAAGCCGCCCGGGAACTCGCGGGGGGCCTGGCCGCGGCGACCGCGGCGCGGGTCGCCGTCGCCTCCGATGTCGTCACCGCCCATGCCGGCGCCCTCGAGGGGGCACCCGGTGTACTCCTGATCGCCGGCACCGGTGCCGCGGCACTCGGGATCGACGCCGATGGCGTCAGACTCGTCGACGGCTGGGGTCCCGAGCTCGGAGATCTCGGCAGTGGATCGTGGCTCGGCCGCGAGGGGCTTCGCGCCGTGCTGCGTGCGGACGACGGACTCGGCCCGGCGACCGCGCTCACCGCCGCGCTCGCGGATCCGGTCGGCGCTGCCTCCGACATCCAGGGCTGGCTCGCCCGGAGCGCGCCGCTGGCCCGCCATCTCGCCACGCTGGCGCCTCTCGTCCTCGACACGGCGGAAGCCGGCGACCCGGTCGCCTCGGGCATCGTGACCGAGGGGGTCCGGCTGCTCACCGCGACCGCGGTCGCCGCCTCAGCCGTGACCTGCGACGTGGTGGTGCACGGAGGGCTCGCCGAACACTCCTGGTTCCGCGCCGCCCTCGGATCCGCCCTCCTCGCCGCCGGTCGCCGTGTCGTACCGGCTGCGGGCGACGCCCTCGACGGCGCGCAGTTGCTCGCGCGTCGCGCTGATCTCCCCCATGAAAGGTTCGTGCACCGTGCCGAATGACACCCCCCGCCTCGCCGCTCTCCTCTCGGTGCTGGAGAACCTCGACACCGAGGCCTCCACGACCGAGCGCGGCGACCTGGACCTCCTCGGCACCGCCGAGCTCGTGCGGAGGATGAACGCCGAGGACCGCCGCGTACCCGAAGCCGTCGCCGAGCGCGCCGAGGAGATCGCCGCCGCCGTCGACGGCATCACGGCGCGGTTCCGGCGCGGGGGACGACTCATCTACATCGGAGCCGGGACCGCGGGGCGCATCGGCGTGCTCGACGCGAGCGAGTGCCCGCCCACGTTCGGCACGGATCCTTCGCTGGTCGTCGGCCTGATCGCCGGCGGGGAGACCGCGATCCGCTCGGCCGTCGAGAATGCCGAGGACGACGCCGACGCAGCGGGTGTCTCCCTGCGCGAGCTCGACCTGTCGGAGAGCGACACCGTCGTGGGCATCTCCGCCTCCGGACGCACGCCCTACGTCGTCGGTGGCCTGGAGTACGCCCGCAGTGTCGGGGCGCTCACGGTCGCGATCGCGTCCAACGCCGCATCCGAGATCGGTGCCGTCGCGGAGATCGCGATCGAAGTCGTCACCGGGCCCGAGTTCATCTCCGGCTCCACGCGCCTGAAATCCGGGACCGCGCAGAAGCTCGTGGTCAACATGCTCACGACGCTCTCGATGATCAACCTCGGCAAGACCTACCGCGGCGTGATGGTCGACCTGCTCGCGACCAACGAGAAGCTGCGTGCGCGGTCGATCCGCACGGTCTCGCAGCTCGCCGGCGTCGGGATCGACGAAGCCGCCGCCGCTCTGGAGGGGGCGGACGGCTCCGTCAAGCTCGCCCTGCTGATGCTCGCCAGCGGTGCGTCGCCGCAGTCCGCGGCCTCGGCTCTCGAGGGTGCCGACGGCATTCTCCGCGACGCCATCGCCGCGCTCGCCTGACCCTCCCTCCGCTCGCTCCTGCGTCCGCTCCCGGTTCCCTCCGGTCGCCGTCCGTTCCCGTCGCGAATTCGCACCTCTCAACGTTCCCGTCGCGAATTCGCATCCTAATTGCCCGGATTCGCGACCATTTCGCGACCGGAGCATGGGGTTTCGCGACCGGAGCGTGGGGTTTCGCGACCGGAACAGGGTCCCGGGGTCAGTGCTCGCAGGTGCAGGTGCCTCCGCCGCAGCAGCTGCCGGATGAGACCGCGTGCGCCTGCGAGGATTCGGGCACATCCATCGCGGGGTTCTGGTCGAGGAAGCCGTTGGGCTTGAACCGGAACCCGGTGGTGTCGACGGGCATGATCGGCCAGTCCTCCGTGCGCGGGAAGTGCGTGAGGCCGAACGTGTGCCACAGCACCATGTCCTCGCCGTCGATCGATCGGTCGCCTGCCGTGTAGGCGGGGAGTCCGCCGCCGCCCTGGTGTGCGTTGGGATACCGCCCCGCAGGCCAGATCTGACCGTGTTCGTAGCGTGTCGCCCAGAGGTGCTTGGTGGCGAACGCGGCGCGCGCGGCGACCGAGGACTCCGGATCGGCCATGAGCAGCGCGGTGGGCTCGGGGACGAGGTGATACGCGGTCGGCCGCCCGACGTGATTCGTGCGGGACGTGCTCTGCACCTCCCAGACGCGCGCGACGGAGGAGTCTGCGTCACGCTGCGCGGCGGTCTCGGTCGTGAGCGGGGTCTCGGACCAGCTGAACGCGTTGCCGAACGGGTTGTCCGGCCCCATCGGCACGCGCTGTGCGTCCACCTCGACGAGCCGATTCCGGTCGCCGTCGATGGCGACGTCGAGTCGCGCGCAGAACAGGTGCTGGTGCACGGGCGCGAAGACGCCCGGGGCGAGTTCGGTCGCGTGGCGCTGCCGGACGCCGGGCTCGCCGCCGCCCACGAACACGATGCCGGTGGCCTTGGCGACGACCTCGATCGAACCGTCCAGGCCGAAGTACCAGTAGAAGCCGTAGTCGTAGTTGCCGATCGTGGAGAAGTACGAGACCACGAACCGGCGGGAGCGGCGCACGTCGGCGCGGCCCGCGAGGTCGGTGTGCTTCCAGAGGATCCCGTCGTCCTCCTCGTGCATGCAGACCACGTTCGGGATGCGCACCGGGTTGCCGTGGTCGTCGGCCACGTAGCCGTCGAGGTAGCGGATCACCCCCAAGCAGTCGCAGCCGAGTTCGAGGTGGTTGGAGTTCTTGCCGAGGAGATATTCGCCGGCATCGAAGTAGCTGATCCAGAAGCGGCCGGGGGCGGTGTCGCCGTAGGGGACCACCATCTCGGGAACGCTGGCGCGGCTGAGCACGGAGCGGTCCTGGAAGGTGACGTCGTGCAGCACGAGGCCTTCGCGGGCGTTGAAGTCGACACGCATCGACCAGCCCTCCCACTCGACGAGCGAGCCGGTGACGGTGAAGCTCGGTCCCTCCGGCTGCGTGATCTCGATCGGCTTGAGCGAGGTGCGCGCCTCGCCCTGCACCTCGGGGTAGTAGTTTCCGTGGCCGGCGGGCACGGGCACGTCGCCGTGGTCCTCGACGCGGATGACGCTGTTCGAGGTGAGGTCGATGTGCACGACGAGTCCTTCGACGGGGTGCGCCCACGGGGAGTCCTGCTCGTCGTACTTGAGGAACGTCAGGGAGCGGATCACGCGGCGACCGACTTCATCGGCACGACCGGTGTAGCCCGGGGCGAGCGGTCCGCAGAACGCGAGGTCCATGTGGTCGGCGAGGCCGCGGCGCGTCATGGCCGCCTGCCACTCGGGGGAGGCCTTCGCGATCGCCTCGGCGCGTTCGTACTCCTCGAACAGGTACTGCGGCTGGCCGTAGGGCGGGGCGTCATTCGGCACGCGTTCGGTGCGCAGGACCTCGCCGCGGGTGATCGACACGATGGCTTCGGTCGCGACGCCGGTCGCCGTGTCGAGCAGTGTCACGTCGACGCGGCGGTCGATGGGGGAGCCGGGGGTCCAGGCGGCGAACTCCTGTTTCGTGGGCTCATCGGGCAGCAGCATCGGCACGCGGGTGGTCTCGGTCAGGAGCCCGGCCGCGTCGAGGATGGCTCGGGCGGCGGCGATCTCCTCGCCCGAGAGTGGATCGTGCGGGTGCGGGGCCGCGATCTTGTCGAGGGAGACGGGCTGCGGTGCGTGGTGGGACATCATCGACCTCACTATTTTCGAGCAGATGCTCAATAAACGGGTTGCGATGATGATACGACGGCTCGCCGGAGGTCCACAAGCACCGTTTTCGCGGGGCTCAGGCGCGCCAGGGGGCGAGGATGCTGTCCAGGACGGCGAGATGCGCCGCCGCGGGCTGAGGTTCGGTGACCTCGACGATCTGCTGTCCGTACGTGATCGAGCGCAGCAAGGCCATCACGGCGTCGGCGGGGGTGTCGGCACGCAGCTCTCCGTCGTCCACGGCCTCGGCCAGGGCGAGACGGATGCTGTCCTGCCAGGTCGCGAGGGTCGGGGCACCCGCGTCGGGGGTCGGCGCGAGGGCGGCCAGGCGCCCCCAGAAGCCGACGACCACGTGCGCTTCCGTGCGGGTGTCGTCGTCGATCGGAAGGACCTCGCGCATCAGTGCGTGCAGCCGGTCCAGTCCCCGGAGGCCGTCTGTGGCGGCGGCGATGCGCGCGTCGGTGCGGCGCGTCACCTCAGCGGCTGCGGCGCGCACGACCTCGTCGAATCCGTCGAAGTAGTGCCAGAGCGAGCCGGTCGCGACACCGAGTTCCTTGGCGACGGCGCGCGAGGAGACGCTTTCGTGTCCATCGCGAGCGGCGACGGCGAGCAGCGCCTCGGCGATCTGCCGGCGGCGCTCATCATGGTCGACGATGCGGGGCACGTGCCCATCTTGTCGCATCCGACCTAGGTCTAGCGTTATTGAGCGATCGATCAATATACTTCCCGGATGGAGCTCCTCCTCCCTGCAGCACCGTGGCTGATGGCTGTGGCGGCGATCGTCGCTGCGGTCGCCTGCATCGGTGCGTGGCGTGCGGTGCCGTGGCAGGGGCGGCAGGCGGCGCTGATCATGGCGACGGCGATGCTGGCGCTCGCGGTCTCGCCCGGCGACGCGCTCGCGGGACTCCTGCTCGGGGCGGTGCTGCTGGTCTCGGCGATGCTCGGAACGATGGGCGTTCGGGGAACCGCGGCGGCCGCCGCGTGCTGTCACCGGGCGCTCGGGTCGCTCGTGATGGCCGTCTGCGCGTTCCAGAGCGCCTCGACGCACGCGGCGGAGTCCGCCGGTGCGGGCGCGGAGATCGCGGTCTCAGGGCACGGCGGGCACGGGATGAACGGCGTCCTCTCCGTTGTGATGCTGGTCGGGGTGGCCGGGGTCGTCGTATGGACCGTCGTCTCGGAGTGGTTCCTCCCTTCCGTGCATCGTGGCAGGACGGCACGGTTGCTGGCGACGGAATCGTGGGCCATGGCAGCGGGCGTCGTGATCATGTGCGTGGGGTTCTGAAGGCAGCGGGACGCGTGTGCGCTCCGGTACGGTGGCCGGATGCCCCTCGCTCTGATCACCGGCGCTGCCCGGGCGAACAGCATCGCCGCCGGCATCGTCCCTCGTCTGCGTGCGGCCGGGTGGACGGTCGTGACCAGCGATCTCCACGACGCCGACCACCTCGCCGACCTCGCGACCCCCGACGGCCCCGGCGCACTCGTGGATGCGGTCGTCGCCGCGCACGGGCCCATCACCGCGCTCATCCTGAGTCACGCCCACGACGTCGAGTCCGGCATCCTCGACACCACTGCGGAGAGTTTCGACAGGCACGTCGCCGTGAACGCGCGGGCGAGTCTGCTGCTGATCGCGGCCTTCGCGCGTCAGGTCGGCGATGACGGGGGAGTGATCCTGGCGCTCACCAGCGACCACGTGACCGGGAACCTGCCCTACGGTGCATCGAAGGGCGCACTCGACCGGCTCGTGATCTCGGCCGCTCGTGAGCTCGGTCCTCGTGGGATCTCCGCGAACGTGCTGAACCCGGGACCGATCGACACCGGCTGGATGGACGACGAGACGCGGGCCTCGCTCGGAGCGATGACCCCTCTGGGGCGGTTGGGGCGTCCGGCGGATGTCGCCGCGGTCGTGGAGTTCGTCGTGTCGGATGAGGGGCGCTGGATCTCCGGTCAGCTGCTCCAGTCGGACGGGGCGTTCTCGGCTCGCTACTGAGGGGGCGCGCGGCGGGCGTCGAGGGCTGATCGGGCGCGGCGGGGCCGCAGTCGCGGGTGATCATCCCCTTAAGTCGAAGGAAGTTATGAATTCGTGATGCGGTGCCGCTCGCGGTGAGACCTCAGCATCCGCTATTTGTTTCCTATGCGGCATTCGATCATCGCGGGCGGGAGCTGAGGTCGTGTCGTCGAACAGTGTGCAGAGTCTTCTCAAGCCACTCCGAACCAACCGTCCGCTCGCACCGGGCGGGGGCTTCAAAGTCGGACGCTTCCATGTCTCGTCATAGCGATGAGGGCCGTTCGGGACGACTTGGGCGCGCGGGGAGACTTGCGGTGGCTTCTGTCTACAGCGGCCTGGTTCCAGCGCTGATCCTTGCGAGTCCATCAGCAAGAGATGCACTCGGCCCTCTTCGATTCCTCGCCGTCGCGCTACTCCTGCTTACGGTATGGCTTTGGGTTCGACTTCCTTTCACAGGCGTGGCAATCAAGGGTGACGATGTGCGCGTGCGCGGCTGGTGGTCGCGCAGAGTGTTCAAGCGCGGGGATCTAAAGCGGTTTCGAGTGCAACCGTATGGGGGCCCCTTCTACTACCTGGCGTGGGCAATAGATTCCGGCCCCTTTGAGAGCGGTGAGTTGCACGCTGAATTCGAAGACGGGAGTGCGGTGCGTCTGGGGGGGGGACTGTGTGTAGTCGGCGCACGGCGAACGAAGTCGCTCGATCCTTGAATCACAGACTGGGGATCTTTTCGGAGTCGGATGTTACACCGCGCGTTCGGACTCGGTCGCCGAGGGGAGCCCTCTCTCGTCGAAGAGGTGTCTAATGGTTCCTACCGGCCGCGTGATGTCTGCTGCGTGGACTCTCCACCAAACGCAGCTTCATCGTCAAATGACGACAGGGAGGCTGGGTGGTGGACAACAGAATCGTGCTCGATTCGAGTTCAAGCGAAGCTCTGGTTTTCTACGATTGGCTTGCGACTGCTCACGAGAAGGAATGGTAGGAGCCGATGAGGCGAGCACAACAACTCCGCCAGGCAGGCCGACGTCATGCTCCACGGGGACGGTTTCTTTGTCGGGATGGAAGCTGACTTCGGCGCAGATCGAGAACTCGCTGACAACAGGAAGGGTTGGCGGTGGCTGACAGTGTGATGCTTGCATTGAGCATGGAGGAAGCGCTCGTGTTGTACGACTTGATAGCGAGAATCAACGACTCTGAGGCTCAAGCTGTTGAGTCAGTCGAACAGAGGGTCCTGTGGGATCTCGAATCGCAACTCGAGTCCCGATTGCCGATGGTTTTTGACGCGGACTATTCCGAGCGCGTACGAGAGGCCAGGGACACGATCGGCCAGGATGGTAAGCCCTAGGCCGAACGAGAGGGCATCAATCTGCACCGCTGACCGAAATCGCCTGAGGAGGCACCGGTGAAACCGGATCGACGTGCCGCGGAGGATGCGTTTGTCGCGGGGCAATACTTGGACTTCTTGCGGGCGGCGTGCGGACGGGATGGCGCGTGTGACCGAGCTGCCATCAGCCGAATGATTCCCACCGTCGACCTGGATTCTGTCGATTTCGAAGCAGGGGCGACACCAAGCACCCTGTTCGAGCTTGCAGCTGCTGTATGGGACGTCGACGAGCGTCTGGCGATTTCGATGTTTCGCGAAGCTGCCGATGGCGGCTCAAGCGCAGCGCTCGCAGCACTCGGCGAGAGTCTCAACTGGATGGGGCACAACGAAGAAGCGGAGGTGTGGTTGAGGAAAGCGATCGCCGCGGAGGCCGGCAACCCCGCTCGACTCGCTGGCCTTCTTGGGGAGAGCCTCGTAAGCGCGAGAACGTCTACAGATCTCCACGAAGCGGAGGATCTGCTCAAGAAGGGGCTAGACGACTCGGAGGAATTCGGAGTGCCATTGGCAGACCTTTTGCTCCGTCAAGGTAGGACAGCCGAGGCTCGAGAGTTTCTCGCACGAGCAGTTGCTGCCGACGTCTACGGTGCCGCACTCTTGCTCGGAAACCTCCTTGCCGAGGAACCAGGAGAGCTTGACACAGCTGAGGCGGCCTACTGGGCGGGCATTTCTAGCGGGGATGGCCATAGTGCACACAACCTTGCGGTGATGTTGCTTGAGAAGGGTGAAACCGAGCGCGCACATGAACTTCACGAGCTCGCCAAGCGGATGGGCGACTCGACGCCTCTGGAGGCATCGTCTGACTAAGGGTCAGCGCAGCTACCGTGTCGATCTCTCGATTGCCGACGAACGAGAGTGTCGGTCGTGATGCAGCAGATCGCGTCGTGGCCGAGGAGTGGCTGGTCGCGGGGCAGCTCGTTTCGGACAACGTCGTGCGGACGCAGTCGGGTCGTGTGGCGAAGCAGCACTCTTCGATGGGGTCGACGACGTACTCTTCGACGTACGGCTGCGATGCAGCGGGGCGGTTGACGTCGGCGGTCATTCCCGGGCATGAGCTCACTTATGGGTTCGATTCGTCGGGTGGGTGCGGTCCGAATGCGGCGGCGGGGATGTCGGGCAACAGGACCGGCTTGACCGATGTATGGACTGCGCCGGGGCAGGCTCCGGTCACGACGTCGACGTCGTATTGCTATGACTGGGCGGATCGGTTGTTGTCGTCGTCGGTGACGGGGGCGATCCCGGGGGCGACGACGGTTGCGGACGGGGTGGCCGCGTCGGAGATCGAGTATGACGTGCGGGGGAACACGGTTCGCCTGGGTGACATGCAGTTCTCGTATGACGCTGCGAATCGGCATGTCGGGACGACGTATGACGATGGGACGACTGTCGCGATCGTGCGGGATGTGTCGGGTCGGATCGTGTCGCGGACGATGGATCCGGCGGGGTCTGCGGCTCCAGTGACGACGAAGTATCTGTTCGCGGCGGGTGGCGATGCGGCGTGGGGTCAGAAGGTCGGGTCGGATCTCACGCGGAGTGTGGGGTTGCCGGGTGGCGTGTCGTGGATGAGCCGGGCTGGGGAGGTGACGTGGTCGTTCCCCGGGTTGGGTGGGCATGGGCTCGTGACTCGGACCGGGACGACGACGAGTGCGTTGTTGTTGTGGGATCCGTTCGGTCAGCCGGTCGATCCGGTGACGTTCGCGATCGGCACGGTCGCATCGGATGACACGGGGCAGGTCGCAGGAAACACCCTCTGGCATCTGGGAGCGTTGAAGCCGGCAGAGTCTGCAGGTTCGACGCTGGTGGTCGAGATGGGGGTGCGGTTGTATGTCCCCGCTCTGGGGAGGTTCCTGCAAGTCGACCCGATCGAGGGCGGCGGAGCGAATGACTACTCCTGGCCACTGACCCCATCAACGGCCACGACCTGAGTGGCGAGAAGTGGTGGAACCCCTGGGCGGGTGGTTCACAAGGCGGCAACTATCTGACTTCGCGGGCGATGCCTTCGAATATGCGCGGATACACCACCCCCATGGGGATCTACACCTACCGTAAGATGACCCCAACGGTCGCCCCGCGAGGATCGACCCAGACGCCTTCCAGTCGCATTTCGGGGCCGATCTGGAGCTCGAGCTCCAAACGTTCCGCGTCTCAGAATGCCCTCAGCCATTTTAACAAGCATGGTGCCGAGTTTGCCGGCGTGAAGAATTCACTCGATTACGTCGCGCAGGCGCAGAAGTTTTTGCGCACGCCGCCGCCAGGCACGTTGACTGGCGTGCGGCAGAATGGTGACATTGTGCGGTATAACCCAGAAACCAACGTATTCGGCGTGATGAACAAGTTCGGCGCCCCGAAGACTTATTACCATCTTAATGACCATTCGTATTCAACAAACTTGGAGTATTTCTATGCCCAGTTTTGATTTTCGATATTGTAGAGTGTGTGGCTATGACGCAAGCGAATGGTTGCCTTGGGGAGAGGACGGCCGCTTCGGTAGCTTCGATATCTGCCCATGCTGCAATGTGGAATGGGGGTATGAAGACTCCACGTTCGAGTCGACCGCAGATTTCCGAGCTGAGTGGATTCGTAGCGGAGCAAAGTGGTCGGATCGGCGCATCCCACCCGATGGTCTAGGAACACATGAGCGATTGAAGCGGGCGTGGATAAAGGAAGATCCGCTGCGACGCTGAACCAGCGCCATCGAATGGCGCGAAGGTGAAGATTTGTATCATGTTCTGACGCAATTCCAGCTTGGAGCCACCTAGAGATAGGTGTACATCTGGAGGGCCGCGCATATAGTATGTTTGCGATACTGTTCGTCGCGCTTGGCGTAGTTGCCATGGTTGCGGGTGTAGGTTCGCTCGCATTTCGCCATCTGCTTGCGAAGATCCGGGAATCTCTCCTAGAGGCTTTGAGTCGCTTCGGTGTTCCTGTGGACCGGGCAATCAATCGGACAATCGGACATATACGAATGAAAGCAGTCATCAAATCGTTCTACAGTTCAGATCTGGACGTGGAGTCCTACCGGCCGCGTGATCCCTTGGACGAGGGACAATGGATTCGATTGCTGATCGGACCGGAGGACGGACCCGGGGAAGAGTCTTTCGACGTGCTTGTCTGCACGCCGCGCTGGCTCGCACGTGATATTCATCGCGATCGCGTGCAGATGCTTCGGCACACCCTCGTGATGGAAGTCTTCGACCTCGAGCTCGCGATGCGGCGACTTCGTCGCGAGGTTGGGCTGGCCACTGGAGCGACCTGGCAACAACTCCTGCTCAGCCTGGTGCAGATTGGCCGTTGGGAGTTCGACAACTACCGTTACTGAGGCGCTGCGGCCGGCCGCACGAACACCCAGGCCGCGACCGCGGCGGCGGCCGCTGCGAGGGTCATCGTGACGGCCATCGTGACCGCGTTCGAGCCACCCAATCCGGCCGCGATCGGCGCTACTACGGGCCCGAACAGGAAGGTCGCCATGCCGAGCAGGGCGGAGGCTGTGCCCGCGCGGCTGCCGTGGTGCGCGAGGGCCAGCGTCTGACCGTTCGGGCCACCCACTCCCGAGCAGAGCATGAACCCGATCAGCGCAGCGATCACTCCGTAGACGCCGGTGCCGGCCAACGTCAGCACGAGGAAGGTCGTCGTGGAGAGCAGCGTCGCCGTGATCCCACCCAGATAGACGCGCAACGGCCCCCACCGCCGCACGACGAGCCTGCTGGTCTGGCTGCCGACGATGCTCGCCAGCGCCCCCGCCGCGAACGCGACACTGAAGGTCTGCGGGGTGAGGCCGAACTGATCCTGCAGGACGAACGATGACATCGACAGGTAGGTGAAGAACGCGACGCCGCCTCCCGCCGCCGCGCACAGCACCGCGATGAACAGGCGGTCGCGGATCACGGCACGGGCATGATCCCGCAGCACCACGAGGCCACCGCCGCGCCGCGCCGAGGCGGGCAGCGTCTCGGGCAGGGCGAACACGACGATGAGGAGCAGTACGACCCCGACGGCGCTGAGCACGCCGAAGATGCCCCGCCAGTCCATAACCCGGGCGAGTTGCCCACCGACGACCGGCGCGATGATCGGTGCGGTTCCGGAGACGAGGAACAGCAGCGACAGCATCCGCGACAGCTCGACACCCTCGAACTGGTCTCGTGCGATCGCCAGGCAGATCACGATCCCCGCCGAGCCCGCGAGCCCCTGCAGGAAACGGGCGAGCAGCAGCAGCTCGATGTTCGGCGCGAGGGCGCACACCAGCGACAGCACCGCGAAGGCCGAGACTCCGACCATCAGCGGCAGTCGCCTTCCGAGTCGATCGCTCAGCGGTCCCGCGATGAGTTGTCCGAGCCCGAGACCGATCATGCACGCCGACATCGTCACCTGCGCCAGAGCCTCCGTCGTGCCGAGAGACGCGGCGAGCTGCGGCAACTGTGGCAGATACAGGTCCATCGACAACGGCCCGAAAGCCTCCAGCATCCCGAGCACCAGCATCGCCCGCAGGGTGCTCATTCGCGGGCGAGCCAGCTCCTCGGGAAGGGGCAGGCTCATCCGCCCAGGCGCAGGATGCGGCGCAGCCAGCTCTCCCGCGCGGCGACGGCGGCCTTCGAGACCTCGGCCTCGGGCGAGAACCCGGAGAAGCCGTGGTACCCGCCGGCCCACACATGCAGCTCGGCTTGTCCGCCGGTCGCCCAGATGCGCAGGGCGTAGTCGACGGCTTCGTCGCGGAACGTCTCGGCAGCGCCCACCTCGATGAACGCGGGTGCGAGACCGGCGAGGTCCGTGGCGCGGGCGGGCGCGGTGTACGGGGAGACGCGGTCGGTGAACCGGTCGTCCCCGGCGATGGCATCCCAGGCGGTGTCGTTGTTGTTCCGATCCCACGCGCCGAAGCCGTCGTACTGCCGACTGGAGGCGGTCTCGTTGCGGTCGTCGAGCATCGGACAGCCGAGCAGCTGGCCGGCCAGGTGCGGACCGCCGCGATCCCGGGCGATCAGCGCGACGGCAGCCGACAGGCCCCCGCCGGCGCTCATCCCCGAGGCGATGATGCGGGCGGGATCGATGCCGAGCTCGTCGGCGTGGGCGGCCATCCACTCCAGCGCGGCGTAGCAGTCCTCCGCCTGCGCGGGACCGGGATGCTCGGGTGCCAGCCGGTACTCGACGGCCACCCCGACGATGCCGTGCCGCTCGGCGAGGTCGATGAGCTCGGCGGTGCCGAAGAACCGGGTGCCGAGCACCATCCCGCCGCCGTGGATCGACAGGACCGCGGGTGCGGGCACGGAAGTCGCGCGGGCGGGGCGGATGATCGTGATCTCGACGTCCGGCGCCCCGTGCGGTCCGGGGATGACACGGTCCTCCCAGACGACCTCCCGACCCGCGGCCTGTGCGGCTATGGGCGGGATGATCGTCGCGAAGTGGTCGCGGTTGGCATGGATCGTGTCGGCACGCAGCGGGATGATCTCCACCATCCCGACGAACGCGTCGAGGCCGGCGACGAGCTCCGGGTCATACGGGACAGGCAGCGGCGCGGTCATCGGTCCGCCCGCCAGATGCGACGCAACCACGAGGCGCGAGCGGCGAGAGCGGCTCGGGAGATCTCAGCCTCCGGCATGTACATGTCGAAGCCGTGCGCTCCGCCGCCCCAGACATGCAGTTCGGCCTGTCCTCCGGTGGCCCAGATGCGCAGCGCGTACTCCGTGTCCTCATCGCGGAAGGCCTCGGCCTCGCCGACTTCGATGAAGGCGGGCGGGAGCCCCGACACATCGGTCGCGCGGCTGGGGGCGGCGTAGGCGGGGGCGTCCGGGTGGAAGGCGAGGTCGTCGCCCAGCACGCACGACCACGCCAGCAGGTTCATCTCGCGTTGCCAGGTGCCGATGCCGTCGTACTGGCGGCTCGCGACGCTGGTGTTGGTGTTGTCGATCATCGGGCACAGCAAGAGCTGCCCGGCCATGACGGGCCCCTGTCGGTCGCGCGCCATGAGGGCGACAGCGGCTGTCAGCCCCCCGCCCGCACTGCCGCCTCCGACGATGAGGCGCTCCGGGTCGATGCCGAGTTCCGCGGCGTGCTCATGAACCCACACGAAGGCGGCGTAGCAGTCCTCGACGCCCGCGGGGTAGGGGTTCTCCGGAGCGAGGCGGTACTCGACGTTGACGGCGACGACCCGGTGTTCGTCGACGATGTCGACCACGCGGCCGGTCTCCCACGAGCGGTGGCCGACGATCATGCCGCCGCCGTGGATGTTCACGAAACCGGGGAGCACTTCGCCGTGGGCGCCGGCGGGGCGGAACACCGTGATCTCGAGGTCGGGTGCTCCGGCGGGACCGGGGATGACGCGGTCCTCCCACTCGATGTCGCGCCCGGCGATCACGGCGTCGTTGTCGGGGAACATCTGGTCGACGCCGTCACGCGGAAGGGTGTCGCGGGTGAGGGCCGGTTGCGGGTTCTTCGCGATCTCGTCGAGCACGGCCTGCACCTCGGGGTCGAAGGGCACGGGGGTGACGGTCGGGCGTCCGGCGGCGGTGGCGGTCATGGTTCTCCTTGAGGATGGAAGGTCGAAGCGGCGGGTCAGGGGCCTTCGGGGTCGACGACCCCGCGGTCGGCCCAGAACGGTTCGACCAGGCGGCGCAACTCATCGCCGCCGACCCGATCGACCAGGGCTGCGGCGTCGAGGTTGGCGCGCAGTTGTTCCCCGCTCGAGGCGCCGAACAGCGTCGTGGTGAGGGCCGGATGGGTGAGGGTGAACGCGATCCCGAGCTGCGCGGGTGAGACGTCGAGGGATGCGGCGACCTCGGTGAAGGCGGGCACATCGTGGATGATCCGCTCCCGGATGTCACCGGGGTCGCGGCCGATCTGCCGGTCGCCGTTGATCTTGCCGGCGAGCACGCCGCCCTCGAGGCAGTCGGAGGCCTGCAGAGTGAGCCCCTGTTCCCACAGCCGGGCGAAGGGGCCGCCGTCGGGGATCGAGCGCCGGGAGACGCTGTACTTCAACTGCGCGATCTGCGGTCCGGCCACGCCCTCCGCCGCGGCGATGTCGATCAGGGACTGGATGCTCGATGCCGACCAGTTGTTCACACCCCAGGTGCGGATGAGGCCGGCCTCCGCGAGGCGGGCGAGGTCGAGCACGAGGTCACGCAGGTCGAGGTCGTCGCGCCGCAGGTCTCCGAGGATCACGAGGTCTGCGTGCTCGACGCCGACCCGCATCAGCGCGTTCTCGAGCTGGGGGCGGAAGCCGTCGTCGCCGAAGGCCTCGAGCCACAGCTTCGACGAGAGCAGCCAGTCGTCGCGCCGGAGGCCTGCAGCGCGCACCATCGCTGAGAAGATCACGTCGGTGAAGACCGGTGGCGCTCCAGGCGCGGAGTACACGCCCACGTCGAAGAGGTTCACACCGCGGTCCACGGCCTCGCGGAGCATTGCGACCGCGTCGGCGAAGTCCATCCGGTCGTAGGTGTGCCAGGAGCCGAGAGAGAACAGTGAGGCGTCGATGCCGCTGCGGCCGATCTCGCGTCGGGGCAGGAGGGGAGTGGTCATGGAGTCCTCACAGTCTCGGGTCGATGACGGCTTTGACCTCATCGAGGTCGTGCATGTGGGCGATCTTCGCGGAGGCGTCGGCGAGGCCGACCGGCGCGCTGAAGAGGTTGTCCCAGGGGTAGCGATCCGCGAACGCGGTGAAGAAGTCGATCGCACGGGAGTAGTCGGAGATGTCGCCGTTGAGTGAGCCGACCACCGTGAGCTCCTTGCCCATGATGGTGCTGAGCGGGAAGTCGTCGCCTGCGGGACCGGTCGAGCCGACGATCGTGACGGTCCCGCGCTGGGCGGCCATCGCGATCGCGTCAGGGCCGACGCTGGGCGCACCCGCGAAGTCGAACACGTGGTCGGCGCCGCGCCCTCCCGTGAGCGCCATCACCTGATCGACCACCGGGCCGTCGCGGAAGTCGACGACCGCATCGGCGCCGAAGCGGCCGGCGAGTTCGAGCCGGGCGGCGGGGGCGCCCACCGTGATGACCTGGCCTGCACCGGAGATCTTCGCGACGGCCGTGGCGAAGATGCCGAGCGCCCCGGCGCCCTGCACGACCACGGTCGAGCCGGGGCGGATGCGCCCTGCCCGCTCGAAGGCCCGCAACACGGTCTTGGCCGCGCATCCGGCCATCGAGGCCCAGGTGTCCTTGACGGATGACGGGAGCAGCAGCTTGGCTGCCCCCGGGGTCACATAGGCGTACTCCGAGAGTCCCGCGGTGGCGAACGGAGGCACGTCCGCACGCTGCAGGAAGCCGTACCCGCGGCGGGAGCAGGCGACGGGCTCGCGCAGCACCACGCAGCCGTAGCACTCGCCGCAGGTCGACTCGGACCAGCCGATGCGATCTCCGGGGGAGAGGGGGTGGCCCAGGGCGTCCTTCGTGTCGGGGCCGGTGGCGACGATCTCGCCGACCATCTCGTGGCCGAGCACCATCGGGAGCATGCCGGGGAAGGTCATCCGTCCCTCCCAGATCTCGATGTCGGTGCCGCACAGCGTGGTGCACGCGATGCGCACGAGCGCGGCGCCCGCTTCGATCTCGGCGGGGAGAGGCAGTTCCTGCAGGGTGAGCGGCTCGCCGTGCGCGGTGAGCACGGCGGCCTTGGTGCGGGTGGGGAGGGGCATGCGGTTCTCCAGTCGCGGGCGGGTGGGTCAGCGGGGCGGGTGGCGGATCAGAAAGGGGCCTCGGAGGGGACGGGAAGGTGCGGAATCGATCTCGCGTCAGACCAGAAGCTGTCCGCCGTCGACGGGGACGGAGACTCCGGTGATGTGGCTGGCGGCGTCGCTCGCGAGGAACAGCACGAGCGGGGTGATCTGGTCGACCTCGGCGATGGAGCCGAGCGGGATGCGGGACTCCCACGCCGCACGGGCTTGCGGGTTCGAGGCGAAGTCCGCGGTGAGAGGCGTGAGCACGGGACCGGGGGCGACCGCGTTGACCCGGACACCCGAGGCGGCGAGCTCGATCGCCGCGGTGCGGGTGAGGGCGTCGACCGCGGCCTTCGTCGCCTCGTAGTGCCCCAGTCCGGGGGTGGGCTGCCGTGCGCCGATGGACGAGATGTTGACGATCGCGCCGTGTCCTGCGTCGGCGAGCAGCGCGCCGAAGATCCGGAGCATGAGGAAGGTTCCGCGCACGTTGACCCGCAGGGCCGCGTCGACGACGTCGACCGGAACTTCCTGCAGGGTGCCGCCGCCGGCGACGATGCCGGCGTTGTTGACCAGGACATCGATGCCGCCGTCGGCAGTGAGTCGTTCGGCTGCGGCGCGCACGGAGGACTCGTCGCCGATGTCGAGGGTGAGTGCGGTGGCGCCGATCTCGGCGGCGATCGCCGTGGCGGCGTCCGCGTTCACATCGCCGATGAAGACCTCGTCTCCACGGTCGCGGAACGCGGTGGCGATGCCACGGCCGAGGCCGGACGCGCCGCCGGTGACCAGGATGCGGCGGGGGGATACGGTCATGTTCGTCCTCACTGACGGCGGTTCTGACGGGATGTCTCCGTTATATTCTACAAACATAGAAAAACACAACCCCGTGTCTCGAGACGGCGAAGGAGCCTTCATGCCCGAAACGACATATCCCTGGAAGCCGCTGGATTCCCGGAGCGCCCCGGTGCCCCCGCTGGCGCTCGGATCCTGGAACACCTGGGATCGGATGGCGCCCGACGACGCGGTGGCGCTGATCCGCCGGGCGGTCGAGCTGGACGCCGGCTTCTTCGACGTCGCGTACTACAACATGGGTCCGCACTCCGAGAACTCGAAGACCGACATCCTCTTCGGGCAGGCTCTGAGAGCGAGCGGCGTCGACCGCGATGACATCGTGCTGTGCGGCAAGCTCTGGCTGTGGGACTGGCCGAGCCAGGGCTTCCGTGCGCAACTGGTCGAGTCCCTGGAGCGAGCGGGCCTCGACCGGTTCGACACCCTCGTCGTGGGCGACTACCTCGACGCTCCGGACCTGCCGCGCCTCGTCGCCGACGTGAACGAGCTGATCGCCGAGGGGCTTGTGGGCTCCTGGGGCATCAACAACTGGCGGATCGAGCACACGCGGGAGGCGCTCGCCGTCGCCGCGGCGCAGGGCATGGCTGGCCCGGCGTTCGCGCAGTTGAAGTACGGGATCGCTCGGCGATCGATGGCGGAGGGGGACGCCTATGGTCCGCTGTTCGCCGAGGGGGCTCTCGCGCTCCAGGCGTCGGACGTGTTCGAGGGCGGAATCCTCGCCACCGGACGCATGCCAGAGCGGAAGATCGGTGCCGACGTGGGAGGCATCCGGGAGCAGATCGCCGCCGTGTACCCCGAGGTCGCGCGGGTCGCGGGAGAGTTCGGGGTCACGCCGGCCGCGCTCGGCGTCGCCTTCTGCCTGTCGAACCCCGCCACCGCGAACGTGCTGTTCGGTGCCTCGCGTCTCGCGCAACTCGAGGAGAACCATGCGGCGCTCACCCTCGCGCGAGACCACGGAGCCGAGGTGCGGGGCGCGCTCGCCGACTGCTGGGTCGACCGGGAGGTGCGCGCCGACGGGGCGTGGTGAAGGGAGCCGGGGTTCTGGGGGCTGCGCGCTGCCGGTGTGGGAACATGAGGCGCGCCGAGATCCGCCGTGGATGTCGGGGGAGTGGAGATGAGATGAGCCCGGAGCCCACGCTGCTCATGGCCCTGGTCTTCGGCGGATTCCTCTTTCTGGTGGTCTTCTTCGTCGGTTGGTATCTGATTCTCGACAGACGCGCCGATGCGAGACGCCGGGCTGTCGAGGAGGACGGTGGCTTGACCGATGCAGTCCCCTCGAAGCCGAGGCGACCGCTGGACGAGCGGAGCTGCGAATGACGGTGCTTGGTGTGTCCGACGTGCGGGTGGGCTGAGGTGATGACGCGCAACGGGTCGCCTAGCGAAGAGGGAAGCTTCTCTCGAGTGGAGCTTCTTCGCCTCGCCCCCGACGGGCCGTTGACGACGCTCGGCCGCAACATCTCGATGTGCGGTGCTGTTCTCCTCGGCGTCGTCGTTCTCGTGCTCCCGGCGCTGCAAGGGGCATCGATCGGCAGTGTGATGCTGTTCGCCGCCGCCGGACTCGCTTTGATCGCTGCCGCGGGATGGAACGCGCTTCGGTGGCGGTGGCTCGTTCGAGCCGCCGCGCGCGACGTGCAGGGTGCCGGAGCATTGGCTGGCTTCGCGTTTTCGCGGGCCGATCTCGACGTGGATGGCACCCCCGCGGATCGTGTGAGCGCCGGGTGGTTGCTGGTTCACCCGGACCGCCTGACGGTGTGCATCCACGCAGGGCTGGGAAGGCCGCGCCATTCAGTCGAGAGGCAGGATTATGCTCTTCGCGACATCGTTTCGGTATCACGGCGCAACGAGACGAGCATGTCGTATGGGCGGCTCGACATCACCGTGCGCGGAGGATTGCTCTCCTTCATCCTCACACCGACCAACGGGTCCGGTATGCGAGGCCCGCGCGAAGCGGAGATCGAATCGGCGGCCGAATTGCTCCGAGTGAAGAGAGCCCTTCGCGACGACTGAGGATCCGGCTTCGCCGCGCACCTTCCGTGACGGGGCGGGGGTGGCTCTGGGATTGCCTGAAGGACCCTGGGTGGTCTGCGAAATGCTGGCATTCATTCGAACAAATCTACGAAAGTCAGGCGATTCTTCGATAGAATCTGGGTATGTCGAAGTTGGCCGTGTTGCATGAGGCGATGTCCCGTCTCGACGCGGCGTGGGCTGATGCCGACGACTCGGGTGAGTTGTCGCGAGAGCAGCTCATCGCGGTCAGCGCGTCGCTCGGGGTGCTCCAGCGCCGGCTGGATGCCGTGCACGTCGAGGTGGCCGCGTGCATCTCTCGCGAGTCCCGCCCCGAACTCGGTGCCGAGAGTCTCGCGAAGCAGCAGGGGTTCCGCAATCCGGCGACGTTGATCGCGGCGACTGTGGGTGTGTCACGCGGTGATGCGACCCGGCTCGTGAAGGTGGGAGAGGCCGTTGCCCCGCGTGCAGACCTCCTGGGGGCGCCGCTGCCGGCGAGATACCCGGTCGTGCGGGAGGCGCTCGGCGCGGGAACGCTGAGCGCTCAGTCGGCGGCGGTGATCATTTCATTGCTCGATAGATGTCGCGTCGCGGTGGGCCTGACGCGCGTCGCCGAGGCAGAGCGTGTGCTGGTGGAGAAAGCGTGCGGGCTCGCGCTGGACGATGTGCGGAAGCTGGTGGTGCGGGCGGAGGCGTGGCTGGACCCGGATGGGGTGGAGCCGCGACTCGAGGAGCAGCGTTCCCGTCGATCACTCACCATCCACGAGCGTGAGGGGATGGTGCATCTGAACGCGGTCCTCGATGCCGAGACGGCTGCCCCTGTCATGACGGCGATCCGTGGCTACGTGACGGCCGCGTTCGCCGCTCGGAAGGATGCGGCCGCTCCCGACGCGCCCGACGCCGACCGTCGCACCGTGCCGATGCTGCAGGCTGATGCGCTCGCTGTGTTCGCCGCCCACGTGCTCGGGTGCGAAGCGAGGGTGCCGCTGGCAGGAGCGACGATCGTGGTGAGAATGAGCCTCGATGATCTCGAGGCCGGCACCGGCTCTGCGGAGATCGACGGGGTCGAGCAGCCGATCAGCATCGGAGCCGCGCGACGGATGGCCGCCGGCGGGGGTGTGATTCCGTGTGTGCTCGGCGCCGCGAGTGAAGTGCTCGACTGGGGGCGCGAGAAGCGCTTGTTCACGCGATCGCAACGGTTGGCGCTGGTGGAGCGGGACGGTGGGTGCGCGATGTGCGGGTTGCCGCCGGAGATGACGAAAGCGCATCACATTCGCTGGTGGAGGCGAGATCGGGGGCCGACGGATCTGTCGAACGGCGTGCTGCTGTGCGAGACCTGCCACCACCGAGTGCATGACAACGGGTGGGACATCCGTATCGATGGGGGTGGTCCGGTGGGGCGGGTGTGGTTCGTCCCTCCCGCCTCGGTCGACCCTGCGCGCAGCCCGCGCCTCGGCGGTCGAGCGCGCTTCGACATCGCCGCCTGACCTCGCCGCCTGACATCGGTGCCTGGCATCGACGGCTGACATCGACGTCTGATGCCGGTGCCTGACATCGACGGCTGACATCGACGCCTGATGCCGCTGCCTGACATCGACGCCTGATACCGCTGCCTGCGTGTGCGGCTCGGGATGTGCTGGTCTACTCAAGCCCACGCGCTCATGCCTGCGCGCTCGGTCAAGCCCGGTGCGCCCCCGGGCATGGTCCGGCACACCGCGGGGGAGAATCGCCCTTGCGCTCTTTTTCCACGCATGTAGACTAACCAGCACGACACATCGAAGTGACGTCGGACCCGGCTTCCGATCAGCGGCACCTCGACCCTTCTTCACCACCCCCTGCACCCGAGAGAAGGAATCATGAAACGAATGCCCCTCGCGCTCGCCGCGGCTGTCGCCGTGACGCTCGCCCTCACCAGCTGCAGCGGCGGCGCCTCGCCCTCGCCGTCCGACGGCAGCGGGGTCGACAGCCCCGACGCCCTCAACATCGGGAACTTCCTCGACGTCACGTCGTGGGATCCCTCGCTCGCCGACATCGGCTTCGACGGCCCGTATCTCTCCGCCGTGTACGACGCTCTGATCGCCCTCGACGCCGACGGCGAACCGATCCCCTCACTAGCCACCGAGTGGACCGTCGCCGACGACGACCTCAGCATCGACCTCGACATCCGCACCGACGCCGTGTTCAGCGACGGCACCCCGGTCGATGTCGACGCCGTGATCACGAGCCTCGAGTACCTCAAGGCGGGTGCCCGCTCGGGTGAGGCCTACGTCAACGTCGCCTCCTTCGAGAAGGTCGACGACGACACCGTCCGCATCGCCCTCACGCAGCGCGACGACACGATCCTCTACTTCATGGGTCTCGGACGCAGCTACGTCGCCTCCCCGGCCGCCATCGAAGCGGGCACGCTGGGCAGCGAGCCCATCGGCTCCGGCCCCTACGTCCTCGACAGCGCGACGAGCGTCGCCGGTGCCGAGTACCACTTCACCAAGACCGCCGACCACTGGGACGCCGACGCGTATCCCTTCTCCGAGCTCGCGATCTTCCCGATCACCGATGCCACCGCCCGTCACAACGCCATGCTCAGCGGCCAGATCAACGTGCAGTACGGCGATGTCGCCAACCTCGAGCAGGCGAAGCAGCAGGGGTGGAACACCGCCGAACGCGTTTCGGGATGGGCGGGCCTCGTCATCACCGACCACACCGGCGTGAAGAGCGAGCCGCTCGGCAAGCTCGAGGTGCGGCAGGCGCTGAACTACGCGTTCGACGGAGCGGCGGTCCTCGCCGCGGTCGGCAGCGGAGCGGGCGTCGCCACCAACCAGGTGTTCCCCGACGGCGGCCCCATCAACGATCCGTCGCTCAACGACACTTACGCCTACAACATGGACAAGGCCAAGCAATTGCTGGCGGACGCCGGCTACCCCGACGGCTTCGAGATCTCGATGCCGATGTCTCCCATCTTCGAGATGTGGAAGCCCTCGGCCGAGCAGGCGCTCAACGAGCTCGGCGTGAAGGTCACCTGGGACAACATGCAGATGCCCGACTACCAGTTGAACGCGCCGAACTACCCGATGTTCATCTCGTTCCTCGCGATGGACGGCAACGACGTCGCCACCGTCGCCCGCCAGGTGACCAGCGTGCAGTGGTTCAACCCCGCGCCCGACTATGCGGAGAACGAGGTCATCGCTCCTCTCGTCGAGAAGGTGCAGACCGAGCGCGGCGACGCGCAGACCGACGCCGTCAAGGAGCTCAACAAGGCTCTCGTCGACCAGGCATGGTGGTCGGTCTGGTACCAGGCGAACAACATCTACTACACGGCGCCCGGCATCCAGCTGCAGCCCGTCGTGGGCATGATGTTCCCGACGCTCCGCTACATCACCCAGGGCTGACGCCCGCCGGGGCGGCCGCGACACCGGCCGCCCCGGCAACCTTCCCCCTCCGACCCCATCCTCCGAGAGGCCCCCATGTTCCTGTTCACGGCGAAGCGGGTGCTGTCCGGCATCCTCCTGCTCGTCGCGGTCTCGATCGGCACCTTCTTCCTGGCCCATCTCGCCATCAGCGACCCGACGGCCTCGCTTCTGGGCACCACGGCGAGTCCGGCTCAGCAGGCGGCGCTCGCCGAGAAGATCGGCCTCGACCGTCCGCTCCTCGTGCAGTTCTGGGACTGGCTCTCGCACGCGGTTCTGCTCGACTTCGGCGTCTCCTGGCGCAACTTCCAGCCCGTCAGCGCACAGCTCGCGATCAAGGTCCCCGTGACCCTGTCGGTGGTGACGTTCGCGACGCTGATCACCGCGGTCGTCGGCGTCACGTTCGGGATGATCACCGGACTCCGCCCCGGCACCTGGTTCGACCGCATCATCAAGGGCATCTCGGTCGTGCTCTTCGCTCTCCCCGGCTTCTGGGTGAGCCTCGTGCTCGTGATGTGGCTCGCGGTGCAGCTGAAGTGGTTCCCGGCCGTCGGCTACGTGCCGCCGACGCAATCCGTGGACGGATGGCTGCGCTCCATCACCCTCCCGGCGATCTCGCTCGCCCTCGGCGGCATCGTTGCCGTCGCCGAGCAGCTGCGCAACGCCGTGATCGCGCAGAGCCGCCAGGACTGGGTGCGCACGCTTCGCAGTCGGGGCCTCTCCGCCACCCGGGTCAACCTGCACATCCTCCGCAACGCCTCGCCCGCCGCCCTCACCGTCATCGCCCTGATGTTCGTGGGGCTGCTGTCCGGCGCGATCGTGGTCGAGCAGATCTTCAGCCTCCCCGGTCTCGGACAGCTCACCAACCAGTCCTCGCAGAACGGCGATATCCCGATGCTCCTCGGCATCACGGTCATCTCGATCGTCTTCGTCGTCCTCGTCAACCTCCTGCTCGACCTCGTGCTCGGCTGGATCAACCCGAAGGTGCGCGTCGCATGACCACCACAGACATCCGGGTCGCCTTCGACCGAGCGGCGCAGAAGCGACGCTCGAGCCTCTTTCGACGCTTCCTCCGTCACCCCGGCGGATACATCCCGCTGGCGATCTTCCTGCTCATCGTGCTCGTCGGGGTCTTCGCACCCCTGCTCGCGCCGATGGACCCGAACTTCGTCGACCTCGCCGCGGCCAAGGCGCCTCCCGGGCCCGAGCACCTCCTGGGCGGCGACTCGACCGGCCGGGACATCCTGAGCCGACTCATCTACGGCACGCGCACGACCCTGTGGGGCGCGCTCATCACGATCGTCACCGCGCTCGTGATCGGTGTGCCGTCCGGCGTCGCGGCCGGCTACTTCGGCGGCACGTTCGACCGCATCGCCACCTGGATCAGCGATGCTCTCCAGTCGATCCCCGGAATGATCATCCTGCTCGTGGTCGCCGCGGGCAGCCGCAACAACTTCGAACTGCTCATGGCCACCGTCGGTGTGTTCATGGTTCCCGGCTACTTCCGCATCGCGCGCTCTCAGACCCTGGCCGTGCGCAGCGAACCCTACATCGACGCCGCTCGCGTGTCGGGCCTGTCCGACGGGCGCATCATCTTCCGCCACGTCATCAAGGCCGTGTATCCGCCGGTCATCATCCAGACGGCCCTCACCGCCGGCATCGCGATGGGTATGCAGGCCGGCCTCCAGTTCCTCGGCATCGGCGACTCCAACGTGCCCAGCTGGGGCGCGATGATGCTCGAGGGCTTCCGCTTGATGCTCACCTACCCGCTCATGCTGCTGTGGCCGTCGGCCGCCCTCGGGCTCACGATCGCGGTGCTCGCGATCATGGGATCCACGCTCGCCGAGCTGGTGCAGGTGCGCACGCCGCGCGTTGCCCGCCGGTCCGGCACCGCCGCCGGCACCGCTGCCGGTACCGGTGCAGGCACGGTTGCCGGTATCACCGCCGGGACCGCGACGGCGCTCGCCCCCGCGACCGGAAGCGCGCAGCACACCGCAGAGGAGTCCGCGCTGCGCGTCGAGAACCTGCGGGTCGTGCACGCCACCCCGACCGGCGAGACCGAGGTCGTGCACGGCGTCACCCTCGACGTGGCACCAGGTGAGGTCGTCGGCATCGTGGGCGAGTCGGGTTCCGGCAAGTCGCAGACCGTGTTCTCGGTGCTCGACCTGCTGCCGTCCAGCGGGCGCGCGACCGCCGACGCCATCTGGGTGGGCGGGGCCGACGTGACGAGAGCGACGCCGAAGCAGCGACACGCTCTGCTCGGACGTGAGATCGGCTACGTGCCCCAGGAACCGATGAGCAACCTCGACCCGTCGTACACGATCGGCCACCAGCTCATCGAGCCGCTGCGCCGCACCCACGGGCTCCGCAAGGCGGAGGCCAGGGAGCGGGCGCGTGCGATGCTCGTGCGCGTCGGCCTCACTGACCCCGACCGTGTCATGCGCAGCTACCCCCACCAGGTCTCGGGCGGTATGGCGCAGCGCGTGCTCATCGCCGGCGCGATCGCGGGCAAGCCGTCTCTGCTCGTGGCCGACGAGCCGACCACGGCGCTCGACGTCACGGTGCAGGCCGAGGTGCTCGAGCTCCTGCGAGAGCTGCAGGCCGAATACGGTATGGCCCTGCTGATCGTGACCCACAACTTCGGCGTCGTGGCCGACATCTGCGACCGGGTGATCGTGATGCGCGGCGGTGACGTCGTCGAGACAGGACCGGTCGACTCGCTGTTCGCGTCACCCGCCGAGGAATACACACGTGAACTGATCGCCGCGTCCCTGGACGATGCGGAGGGGCGCGCCGAACTCGACCGCACCGGAACGGAGGTGACCGCATGAGCGCCCTGCTCGAAGTCGACGACCTGGTCGTGGAGTACGGCCGTGGCCGACACGCCTTCCGCGCACTGCACGGCGTCTCCCTCGACATCGCGCCGGGCGAGTGCCTGGGCCTCGTCGGAGAATCCGGCTCGGGGAAGTCGACGCTCGGCAAGGCGATCCTCGGCCTCGCACCCGTCACGGGTGGGAGCATCCGCTTCGACGGCAAGGAGATCAGCAGGCTCGGCGGCCGTGCCCGGCGTGCGCTCGCCGATGACGTACAGGTCGTCTTCCAAGACCCGTACGGATCGCTCAACCCCGCGATGACGATCGGCGACATCCTCGCCGAACCGCTGCTCACCACCGGTATCGGCACGAGAGCCGCCGAGTCGAAGGTGCGCGAGATGCTCGACCGCGTGCGCCTGCCCGAATCGGCCATGGATCGCTACCCGAGCGAGTTCTCCGGCGGCCAGCGTCAGCGCATCGCGATCGCCCGAGCCCTCGTCCGCGGACCGCGCCTCATCGTGTGCGACGAGCCCGTCAGCGCCCTCGACCTCACCACGCAGGCGACGATCCTCGATCTGTTCATCGAGCTGCAGCGCGACACCGGCGTGGCCTACCTCTTCGTCTCTCATGACCTCGGAGTCGTGCGCCGCGTCTGTCACCGCGTGGCGGTCATGTACCGCGGAGAGCTCGTCGAGGTCGGCGAGGGGGAGCAGGTCACCCGTGCCCCGCAGCATCCGTACTCCGAGCGGCTGCGCCTCGCCTCGCCCGTCGCCGACCCGGTCGCGCAGCGTCAGCGACGTGCCCAGTGGCTCGCTCTGCGGGAGGTGCGCGATGCGGCGGTACGGTAGCTCCAGGCCCGATCACTCCATGCCTCGGAATCGGCCGGAAGGACCTCATGCCGAAGATCATCGATCACGACCAGCGTCGACGGGACATCGTCGAGGTCGCCAAGAGCATCATCTTGAAGGGTGGCTTCGAGGCCGCGACCATGCGCAGCATCGCGGCGGAGGCCGGCTTCGCGAACGGTGCGCTGAAGCACTACTTCCCGGGCAAGGAGAGCATCGTCGCGGCGACGTTCGAGACGATACTCCAGCAGATGTCCGAGGGCGTGCAGGCCGCCGGCGAGGAGCCGACGTCCGCGGATGCCGCGCTGCGGGGGTTCCTGCAGGCGACGATCCCTCGCGATCAGGAGCAGATCGCCGCGGGGCGGGTGCTGCTCGCGCTGTGGGAGTACGCCATGGCGAACGAGTCGCTGGCCGAGCTGTATCGCGGACACCTGGCGTCCTGGCGTGCTTCTCTCATCGAGCGGATGGAGGCCGCGCGGGACGAGGGGTCGATCCGCGATCAGGACTACGGTCCGCTCGCGAACGAGTACATCTCGGCGGCGGTCGGTGCGACCGTCATCAACCTCATGTACCCCGACGGCGAGCGGATCGCCGACTACGAGACCTACATCGACCAGTTCCTGGCACGCCTGCGCTGAGCACGGCGCGCCGGGTCCGAGAGGACGGCGCGTCATGACCTCATCCCTGTTCATCGAGCTCCACCAGGGCACCGGGCGTCCGGTCGTGTTCCTGCACGGCCTCGCGTCGCGCGGAGCGCAGGACTGGCCGGATCACGAGTGGGCCGGCGTCGTCGGCGACCGTCCCCGCCTGGTGGTCGACCTCCCGGCGCACGGTGAGAGCCCGGCACTCGGCACGGCGCCCACGACCGCAGTGCTGGACGCACTCGCCTCGGCCGTCGGCAGCGACGAGATCGACCTGGTCGGATACTCACTCGGGGCTCGCCTCGCGTGGGATCTGGCGGCGCATCCGCGCGTCTCCGTGCACCGCCTGGTGCTCGGCGGTCTCAGCGCGGGGGAGCCGTTCGCGCAGGTCGACTTCGCGGCCGCGCGCGCCGCGGTCGACGGTGGCGCCATGCCGACGGATCCCCTCACGGGCATGATCGTGCACATGGCGTCGTCGTCCGGCAACCGTTCGCACGATCTGATCGACCTGATCGAGGGCCTCGCCGCAGAGCCGTTCGTGCCACGGGCCGAGGGAATCGCCGTGCCCGTGCTGCTGCTGGGCGGCACCGACGATCCGATGGCGGCCGGGATCGACGACCTCGCGCGGATGCTCCCGAGCGCCCGTGTGCGGCGCGTCCCCGGCGATCACCTCTCGGCCCTGCACACGGCGGAGTTCCGTGCTGCCGTGCGGGACTTCCTGGCGGACTGAGCCGCAACCGCGACGGGAACACCTCTGCCGTTTAATTCCAACAATCGTAGAAATATAGGGAAAGGCCCACACATGACCGACACGCCCACCGCGGATGCGGCACGGATCCTCGACATCGCCACGGGGTACATGGCGTCCAAGCAGCTCTTCCACGCCAGCCGCATCGGCCTCTTCCGTGCCGTCGACGGCGGAGCGGACACGGTGGCGGCGATCGCCGAGACGTGCGGGGTGAGCGAGCGCATCGCCCGTCTGCTCGCCGATGCGATGGCGGCCAAGGGCCTCCTGGTGCGTACGGACGGGCGGTACGTCGTCGCCCCGGACGCCGCCGCGTATCTGACCGGCGCCGATGCCGCGATCGACCTCGCCCCCTTCCTGACGTTCCTCGATGAGATCAGCTACCCGCACTGGCTCCAGTTCGCGCACACGGTCGACACCACCGAGCCCGGCGATCTGCAGATGGACGACGCCCGCTGGGCGACGTTCATGGCGGGGGTGATGACGTACAACCGCCTGCACGCGCAGGAGTTCGGCCGTCACCTCGACCTCTCCGGTGCCACCCACGCGCTCGACTTCGGCGGCCTCTCGGCCGACTTCGCGCTGTCGGTGATGGCGCGCAATCCCGAGCTGCGGACGACGTTCCTGTACGCGCCCGGCTTCGAAGACGGGATCGCCGAGGCCGTCGAGGCGGCCGGGGTCGCCGATCGTGCCGTGGTGGAGGTCGCCGACACCGCGACCGCGGCGCCGGAGGGCGCCTACGACGCGATCTTCGCGAACCACGTCATCCACCGCTTCGGCGCCGAGGAGAACGCCCGGATCTTCCGCAATCTGCGAGCGGCGGCGGCGCCGGGGGCGACCCTGACCGTGCTCGACTTCTTCCTCGACGACGATCCGGCGCAGCGCGGGATCGACGCGCTGCATGCGGGGGAGTACCTCGTCATCGACGGAACCGTCGTGTATCCGGAGGCCCAGGTGCGCGGCTGGCTGAGCGATGCCGGCTGGGAGGTGCGCGAGAAGGTCGCTCTGCCGGGGAGTCCCCGGGTGCTCGTGGCGACCGCGGTGTGAGGCCACCCCGGCGTCGGGGGACCGGCGCCGGGGTCATGGACTGGTCCGAGGGGGATCAGAGGCGGGCGGCATGCGTGAACATGCCGCCCGCCGTTTCCGTGCGCACCCGCGTTCGGTCGTGCGAGAGCTCACTCGCGGGTGAACACCGTGCGGCCGTCGACCATCGTGCGCTCGACCTCGAGGGAGGAGAACGGACGCCCGGGAGTCAGGGGATCCTCATCGAGGATCGTCAGATCGGCGACCTTCCCGATCTCGAGCGTTCCCTTCCAGGCGGACGCGCCGTCCTGTCGCGCGGCATCCACCGTCATCGAACGCAGCAGGCGGCGGCGCGACCGTGCGTCATCGGCGACGCCGGCGTCGCCGAGCAGGCCGAGCGAGGCGTCGAGGCCGAGCCGCCAGTCCGGGCTCGCGATCGGCGAGTCGCTCGTCACCGTCGTGAGTGTTCCGGAGGTGAGCATCGCCGCCAGGGGCCAGGCGGTGGCGAGGCGTGCTTCGCCGAGCTGGAGCGCCGCCCAGGAGTGCGTGTGCGTGGCGATCAACGGTTGCACGGCGAATCCGGCGTCGACCCTTCCCATCCGGGCGATCTGCTCGGGCGTGGCCAGGTCTCCGTGGACGACGTAGTGGGGTGCGGGCGGCCGGGGCGCGTCGGGGAGGCGTTCCAGGACGGCGAGGAACTCCGAGATCGATCGGTCGCCGGTCGCGTGCACGGCGATCTGCATGCCGCGGGAGGCGGCGAGCTCCACCATCCGCTGGAACGCGGAGAGCGGATCATCCCCGCCCCGCGTGAGCAGGGCGCCGGTGCTGCCGTCCGTGTAGGGCTCCTCGACCCAGGCGGTGGCCATCGGAGGGATGCCGTCGGCGAAGATCTTGACCCCGGGGATCGCGAGCCACCGGGGGTCGTGTGTCGGCGCCGGGGTGCGGATGCCGCGCTCGAAGTCCTCCAGTGTGCTCTCGCCGTCGATCGTGCCGAACAGCCGAAGCAGGGTCACGCGCGAGGTCTGGGCGCCTTCGCGGTGCAGCTCGCCGTAGGTGTCGAGCATGGCCGTGCCGAAGCAGCCGGTCTCGCCGGCGTCCTCTCCCGGGCCGATCCCGGGCTCGGTGTAGCTCGTGATGCCGCGTTCGGCGAGGAGGCTCCATGCGCGGAGAAGGGCGGTGCGCCGCTCTTCCCGGCTCGATACGAGACGCCCGGACGGCTGCTCTGCGGATGACGTGTCGGAGAAGAACAGGTGCGGCCAGCGCGCGCCGAGCCAGGCGGCGTGCAGATGGGCGTCGTTGATGCCGGGGATCGCGGTGCGCCCGTCGAGTTCGAGGGTGGTGCGCGCTCGGAGCGGTGCGACGGCTTCGTCGACCGCGACGATCACGCCGTTTCGCACGGCGAGGGTGTGGGCGATGGAGTCCGTCCCGTCGAGGGTGTGGATGCGGCCGCCGCGGATGATCAGGTCGGCGTCGTCGCCGGGCAGTGTCTCACTCATTATTCCACCAGTGTAGACGTAAAACGGGACCCGCGGTGCGACCGGGAAGACCTGGATTCGGCGCGCGGTTCCGGGGCTTGTACGCTGGAGCCATCCCCCGATCACCCGGCAACCCGCGCGCCGGTGACCTCGGTGCGCGCTCACACATGCAAGGACGCAGATGAACGATTCCGCGGCACACCGCGAAGACTGGACGGCGAGCGAAGAACTGGCGGAGCGGATGATCCCGCTCATCGGGGCGCTTCGACGTGAGCACGACGTGGTCACCTCCCTCCACGGGCACCGCCTGCTCGGCCTGTCGGCGACCGGGCTCGTCGAGGTGCACGAGCGCGTGGCCCAGCTCGGACACGAGCGCCTCCCGATCGAAGACAGCCTGGCCGTGCTGGAAGCGATCCACGCGCTCGCGCCCGGCGCCTCCTCGCTCGATGTCGCCCGTCTCGTGGCCGGGCATGCCTCCAGCGGCGAGTCCTTGGAGACCTACCTCGCCGACGTGCTGGCACCCGCGATGGGTGCCGTCGCCGCCGAACCCACCGACGTCGTGCTCTACGGCTTCGGACGCATCGGCCGTCTGCTGGCCCGCATCCTCATCGCCCACACCGGTGGCGGCAGCGGACTGCGGCTGCGCGCGATCGTGGTGCGGCGCGGCTCCGAGAACGACCTCGTCAAGCGGGCATCGCTGCTGCTGCGCGATTCCGTGCACGGCCGCTTCGCCGGATCCGTCACGGTCGACGAGGAGGCCGAGCAGATCATCGCGAACGGCACCCGCATCCAGGTGATCTACTCCGACGACCCCGCCACCATCGACTACACCGCCCACGGGATCGACGACGCCATCGTGGTCGATAACACGGGCCGCTGGCGTGACGAGGCGGGGCTCTCGCAGCATCTGCGGTCGAAGGGGGTCGCCCGGGTACTGCTCACCGCTCCGGGCAAGAGCCCGCTCAAGAACATCGTGCACGGGATCAACGACGACACCATCACCGACTCCGACCGCATCGTCTCCGCGGCCTCGTGCACGACGAACGCCATCACACCGGTGCTCGCGGCGATCGACGAGGCCTACGGCGTCGTCAAGGGACACGTCGAGACGGTGCACTCGTTCACGAACGACCAGAACCTGATCGACAACTTCCACAAGGGTGATCGTCGCGGGCGTTCGGCGGTGCTCAACATGGTCATCACCGAGACCGGTGCGGCGAAGGCCGTCGCGAAGGCGCTCCCGCAGCTCGAGGGAAAGCTCACGGGCAGCTCGATCCGCGTCCCCACCCCCGATGTCTCGCTCGCGGTGCTACACCTGACGATCGAGCGTCCGGCGACCAAGGACCAGGTCAACGACTACCTGCGCCGCGTCTCCCTGCACTCGAAGCTGCGTCAGCAGATCGACTACGTCGAGAGCCCCGACGTGGTCTCCACCGACTTCGTCGGGTCGCACCGGGCCGGCATCGTCGACGGACTCGCCACGATCGCCGACGAGGACACCCTCATCCTCTACGTCTGGTACGACAACGAGTTCGGCTACTCCTGCCAGGTGATCCGCGTGCTCGAGGTCATGGCGGGCTCGCACCCGATCGTGCTCCCGGAGCGCCGTGAGGTGACGCTGCAGGGCTGACGTCGCTCGTGCGCGGCGTCGGAGGCGCCCGGCATGATGGGGTCATGAAGTCCGCGACCCTGCTCGCCGAGCGCCTCCGCTCGCATCGCCTCACCGCGCCGACGCCCACGGTCTCCGATGCCGCGCACCACATGCTGGCCGTACAGAGTCAGGACTTCACCGCCGGCCGATGGGCCCTCGCAGTGCGCACCCGGGGAGACGTGACCCTGCGCGACGTCGATCGCGCCTTCGACCGCGGTGACCTCGTGCGGGGCTGGACCATGCGCGGCACGCTGCACACGGTTCCGGCGCGTGACCTCGGCTGGGTGCTGGAGGTCACGGCCGCGCGGCAGCGCCAGCAGGCGGCGACGCGTCATCGACAGCTCGGCATCGACGACGACATGATCGCCGCGGTCGTGCGGGCCGTGACACCGGCGCTGCGCGACGGCGGCCGCACCCGCGCCGAGCTCTTCGAGATCCTCGAGGGAATCGGCATCGACCCCGCGGGGCAACGGGGGATCCACCTGCTCTTCACCCTCACGATCGACGGACTCATCTGCCAGGGACCCGTCTCCCGGCGCGCCGGCGTGACGCGGGAGCAGCGGTTCGTCCTCGTCGAGGACCACATCCCCGACCCGGCGCGCCCCGACGACCCACTCGCGGAGCTGTTCGTGCGCTACATCGACGGCCACGGTCCGGCGGGCGTCGCGGACTTCTCCTGGTGGTCCGGACTCACGCTCGGGCAGTCCCGCGAGGCCGCCGCACGCGCGGCAGAGCGCGTCGTCGAGGTCGAGGAGGGACTGTTCACGGCTGTCCGGCGACCGCGACGGATGACGGATGCGTCCGCCGTCCACGCGCTCGGTGCCTTCGACGAGTACTACATCTCCTACGCCGACCGCACGGACGTGTGCGCCCCGGAGCATCTGGCTGCTGTCGGTCCGGGGAAGAACGGGATGGTGCGCGCGACGCTCATCGAGCAGGGCCGCGTGATCGGAACCTGGTCGCACGCCACCGCGACGCGCGACACGCCTCCCGAGTTCTTCGCGGACCCGGCCGATCCCGCAGGGGTGACCGCCGCTCTGGGGCGATTCGCACGGTTCCTCGACGACTGATCCCCCTCGCCGCGAGGACGGTCGCGACTACTCTCCGGCGTGCCGTGCGAGGAAGCTGTACACCTCGTTGTCGTCCACGCCGGGGAAGGCGCCGCGGGGGAGTGGCGAGAACATGTGCGTGTGCACGCGTGCACTCGGCCACGCCCGTCCGCTCCAGCGCTCGCTCAGCTCGGCCGACGGGCGGCGGCAGCACGACTCGTCCGGGCAGGTGGAGACGGCCCGGTCGTTGGTCTCCCGTCCGCGCCACCACCGGGCATCGTCGAACGGCACTCCGACGGTCACCGAGAACTCGCCGTCGCTCGACGATCCGGTCTGGGTCGAGCACCAGAACGTGCCGGAGGGTGTGTCGGTGTACTGGTGGTGCTCGACCGTGCGGTTCTGCTGCGTGAACGCCGCGCGTGCCTGGAACTTGCGGCACACCCGCTGGCCCTCCACCGCGCCGGTCACGTCCATCGGCAACGGCAGGTCATCGTTCTCGTAGACCCGGGTGATCGCGCCGGTGGAGTCGACGCGCAGGAAGTGCAGCGCCATCCCGAGATGCTGGGTCAGCAGGTTGGTCATGCGCATGCCCGCGGCCTCGTGCGTCACGCCGAAGCCGTCGCGGAAGTCCTCGACCGCGAGGTTGCGGTCCTTCTTGGCCTGCTGCAGGAAGGCCACGGCGGCGGTCTCGGGCATCAGGCAGCACGCGGCGAAGTAGTTGATCTCCAGGCGCTGCTGGAGGAAGTCGGCGTAGTCGGTCGGCGGCGTGTGTCCGAGCAGGCGGTGCGCCATGGCCTGCAGAGCCATCGAGCGCAGTCCGTGGCCGCCGGGGATGGAAGCCGGCGGCAGGTAGATCCGTCCGTTCTCGAGGTCGGTGACCGAACGGGTGGAGTGGGGGAGGTCGTTGGCGTAGATCAGCTCGAAGCCGAGCTTCTCGGCCATGATGCTCACGGTGCGGTGCGTGAGTGCGCCCTGGACGTGACCGGCCGCCTTGAGGTGCTTCTCGGCGAGCTTCTCGATCTCGGGGAGGTAGTTGTTCTGCGCGCGCATCCGCAGCCGCAGCTCGGTGTTCGCACGACGCGCTTCTTCCGGTGTCGCGATCGCCTCACGCTCGCGACGCTCGAGCTCGCGGTGCAGGCCGAGGACCGACTCGATCGTCTCATCGCTCATGCCCTTGGTCACGCGCACGGGAGCGACGCCGAGCTGTCGGAAGACGGGGCTCTCCTGTGCGCGCTCGAGCTCGATCTCGAGAGCCGCTCGTCGGTTCGGCGGTTCGCCGGAGATCAGGTCGGTGACCTCCGTGCTCGTGGCCTGCGCGATCGCCTGGAGGAGGGACAGCTTCGGCTCGCGCTTGCCGTTCTCGATCAGACTCAGCTGCGAGCCGGCCACACCGACGAGCGCGCCGAGCTCATCGAGAGTGAAGCCGTTCTCCAGCCGGTGGTGACGGATGCGGTGGCCGAGGGTCGTGAGGTGGATGCCGGAGGACGCCATTCCTTGAGTGTAGCGAAAGAATCGCATTTCTTATCGCTCGATTCGCCCGAAAGTTGCGCCTGAATCGGAAGAAGATAGGTGCAACGCCCCACACTTCGAAGGAGCACACGTCATGGCCATCGCCGAAGTCTTCACCCCCCGCACGTCTCCGGTCGCCGCGACGCGCACGTTCGGCGAGGCCCCGACGTATGACACCCCTGCCATGGCCGAGCTGGCCGCCTGGGTCGAGGAGATCCGCGAGCTCACCCAGCCCGACGCCGTGCACTGGGTCGACGGTTCGCGGGCCGAGAACGACCGACTCCTGCGCGATCTCGTCGACGAGGGCAAGCTGATCAAGCTCAACCCCGAGTGGCGTCCCGGCTCCTACCTCGCGCGTTCGCACCCCAGCGACGTCGCACGCACCGAGGGACGCACCTTCATCGCCTCCGAGCGCGAGGAGGATGCCGGTCCCACGAACAACTGGGCCGCTCCGGCCGAGATGCACGCGAAGATGAACGAGATCTTCGCGGGCTCGATGCGCGGCCGCACGATGTACGTCGTGCCGTTCTCGCTGGGACGCGTCGGCGGTCCCCTCTCGCACATCGGCGTCCAGATCACCGACAGCGCCTACGCCGTCGCCTCGATTGGCATCATGACCCGCGTCGGAGACGCTGTGACCCGTCAGATCGCCGAGGGCGCCCCGTGGGTCAAGACCGTGCACTCCGTCGGTGCGCCCCTCGCTCCGGGCGAGCAGGATGTCGAGTGGCCCTGCAACGACGACAAGTACATCGTGCACTTCCCCGAGACGCTCGAGGTCTACTCCTACGGCTCGGGCTACGGCGGCAACGCGATCCTGGCGAAGAAGTGCTTCGCCCTGCGCATCGCCTCGGTCATCGCCCGCGACGAGGGATGGCTCGCCGAGCACATGCTGCTGATCCGTGTGATCGACCCGCAGGGCAAGGCGTACCACGTCGCTGCCGCATTCCCCTCGGCGTGCGGCAAGACGAACCTCGCCATGCTGCGGCCCACCATCCCCGGGTGGCGGGTCGAGACGCTCGGCGACGACATCGCCTGGATCCGTCCGGGAGAAGACGGTCGCATGTGGGCGATCAACCCCGAGGCCGGCTTCTTCGGGGTCGCGCCCGGAACCGGTGAGTCGACCAACGTCACAGCCGTCGAGACACTGTGGGGCAACACGATCTTCACGAACGTCGCGCTCCGACCCGACGGGGATGTGTGGTGGGAAGGCCTGACCGACGCGCCGCCCGCGAACCTGATCGACTGGGAGGGCAACGACTGGACGCCCGAGTCCGGCCGGCCCGCAGCGCACCCGAACTCCCGCTTCACGGTGTCGGCGGCGCAGTGCCCGCAGATCTCCGAGGACTGGGAAGAGGCCGTCCCGCTCGATGTCATCCTCTTCGGTGGACGCAGCGCCAGCAACGTGCCGCTCGTGGTCGAGGCCACCGACTGGACGCACGGAGTCTTCCTCGGCTCGAACATCTCGTCGGAGCGCACCGCTGCCGCCGAGGGCACGGTCGGGGAGCTGCGCCGCGACCCGTTCGCGATGCTGCCGTTCTGCGGCTACAACATGGCCGACTACTTCGGGCACTGGCTGAAGGTCGGCCGTGGCCTGCGCTTCGACCGCGCACCGCGCATCTTCCAGGTGAACTGGTTCCGTCGCGGGGAGGACGGCCGCTTCCTGTGGCCCGGGTTCGGCGACAACTCCCGCGTCGTGGACTGGATCATCCGGCGCATCGCGGGCGACGTCCCGGCGGTCGACAGCCCGATCGGACGCCTGCCGCGCGTGGAGGACCTCAACCTCGCCGGCCTCGACATCCCGGCCGCAGACCTCGATGAGCTGTTCTCCGTCGACGCCGAGGCCTGGAAGACCGAGGCTGACCTGACGGAGGCGTTCTACGACACCTTCGGCGACAAGGTCCCCGCGGCGCTGCGCGCGGAACTCGCCTCGCTCCGCTACCGCCTCGACAAGGCGTAGCCCCCAGACCGGTGCCGGTTCGGGGGAGCCGGCACCCTCAGGGCCTCGTGCCCTGCAGACCCGCGAAGGCGGGACATCAGAGACGAACCCATGGCTGAGTGGTCTCCGACGTCCCGCCTTCGTGTCGTCCGCCCCTCCTGTTCGTCCACACCCCTCCGCAGGAACGCCATGAGACGGGGGCGTGGACGCTGGGCGGGGGTGTCGGCGCCAGCCTTCGTGTCGACACCCCTCCTGCTCGTCGACACCCCGCCCGCTTGTCGACACCCCTCCCGCTTGTCGACACCCCTTCGCAGGGACGCCAAGAGACGGGGGTGTGGACGCTGGGCGGGGGTGTCGGCGCCAGCCTTCGTGTCGTCCACCCGCCTGCTTGTCGACGCCCCTCCTGCTCGTCGACACACCTCCTGCTTGTCGACGCCCCTCCTGCTCGTCGACACACCTCCTGCTCGTCGACGCCCCTCCTGCTCGTCCACACCCCTCCGCAGGGACGCCAGGAGACGGGGGTGTGGACGATGGTCGGGGGCGTGGACGCTGGACGGGGGTGTCGGCGCTGGGCGTGGACGCGGAACGGGGGGCGGGGCGGGGTGCCCGTCAGGCGAGCAGCTGGTGGCGGGCGAGGTCGCGGTAGAGGGGCGTCGACTCCACGAGCTCCGCATGCGTTCCCTGGCCGACCACGACGCCATCCTGCAGCACCACGATCAGGTCGCTGTCCACCACTGTCGAGAGGCGGTGCGCGATCACGATGAGCGTGCGGTCGGTGGACACGGCGTCGATGGCCTCGCGCATCCGTTGCTCGTTCACGCCGTCGAGGGAGGATGTCGACTCGTCGAGCAACAGGATCGGGGCGTCCGTGAGCAGTGCGCGGGCGATCGCGAGGCGCTGACGCTCGCCGCCCGACAGCATCACGCCGTCCTCGCCCACGGGGGCCTCGATGCCGAGCGGATTGCGTTCGAGCACATCGCCCAGGTTCACGGCGCGCAGCACGCGTTCGCAGTCGGCATCGGTCGCGTCGGGGGATGCGAGTCGCAGATTCTCGGCCAGCGTGCCCGCCAGCGTCGGCGCGTCCTGCTCGACGTAGCCGAAGTGGGCGCGCAGGTCGTCGCGCGGGTAGGTGCGGGCATCATGGCCGTGCACGCGGATCGACCCTCCGGTCGGGTCGTAGAACCGCTCGATCAGCGACAGGATCGTGCTCTTGCCCGCGCCACTGGGCCCGACCAGGGCGACGCGGGAGCCGTGCGGGACGGCGAACGACACGCCGCGGAGCACCTCGTGGTCCTGCGGGGCGTCGGCAGCATCTTCGGTGGATTCCAGGTGGGCGTCCGCGAGCAGGGATCGCGCCTCCTTCGCCGCCGCCTGGCGGGCGGCCACCACGTTCGCGGGGTAGTGGAAGCGCACGTCACGGAACTCGATCGCCGGCGCATCCGCCGCTGCGGCCTCACGCGGCAACGAGGCGGCGATCTTCTCGTCGTCCTGCGACTCGGTGGGAAGATCGAGCACTTCCTGGATGCGGCCGAGCGCGCCGAGCGCTTGGTTCACCGAGGTGATCGCCCCGAAAGTGGTCGCCAACGGCATCACGAGCAGGAAGAGGAACATGATGAACGAGATCAGCGACGCGATCGTGATGGCACCGGCGGCGACGCGGAACCCGCCCACGCCGAGGACCACCAGAAGCGAGAGCTGCAGAGCGATGCCGGAGACCGGGACCACCAGTGAGGAGATCTTGGCGATGCGCACGCCGATGCCGTAGGTCTCGGAGGCGAGCGTCGTCACGGTGTCCGCTTCGCGCTCGGTCGCTCCCGAGGCGCGGATGGTGCGGATCGAGCCGATCGCCCGCTCCACGCCGGACGCCAGCTCGCCGACCTTCATCTGCTGGGCGGTCGAGGCCGTGCGGATCCGGCCGCTCAGCAGCACGACGACCGTGACCGAGAGGCCGATCACGAGCACGATCATCAGCAGCAGCACGGGGTCGATCACGAGCATCGCGATCAGGGCGCCCAGGAACAGGACGGCACTGCCGACGGCGTCCGCGAGCCCCTGGGTGAGGACGGCGTAGAGCAGAGTCGTGTCGGTGCCCACGCGCGAGACGAGGTCGCCGGTCCGGCGGGCGTCGAACTCGGAGGTGGGCAGATGCAGGATGCGCGCGATGAGCTTGCGCCGGCTCGAGTACACGACCGCGGTTCCCGTGCGCTGCAGCAGATAGTGCTGGAAACCGGAGATGATCGACGACACGATCACGAACCCGACCAGCAGCCACACGAGGATCCCGATCCCGGCATCGGACTGCACCGCTTCGATGACCTGCCCCACGAGCAGGGGTTGCACGAGCGAGGTCGCGGCACCGACGACGCTGAGCACCGCGACCACGATCAGCGTGCGCTTGTGCTCGAACAGGAAGGGGAGGAGCTGGCGGAAGGTGGCGCGCGGGCCCTCGGACTGCGCGCCCCGTCCGCGGCGGCGTGCTGTCGCCGAACCGGACATGCGGGACCTCTATCTGGAGATGGTACTTCGACCGTACTTCGTGCGTGGACGAATCCTATGGAGGGGCTGTATGCGGATCAGGAGCGGCCGAATCGCCGATGCGCGGCCTGCTTGCTCACACCGAGGGCGCTGGCGATCGCCTGCCAGGAGTATCCGAGGTTCCGTGCGCGGCGCACGTTGGCCTCCTCGGCGCGGGCGATTTCCGTGCGCAGCTCGGCGAGTCTGTGCAAGGCGGCCAGCGGCTCGCTTCCGTCGTCCTGTGCGATCGCGGTCGGCATTGTCATGATGTCCTCCTGCGTCAATCATCGTTGACGCGGTACGCGCTGTCAATATATGTTGACGTGCCAGACTGGGCGGATGCTGTCCGCACCCCGCCTCACCCCGGGGGACCGTGTCGCGGTCCTCTCCCCGTCATTCGCCGCTCCGGCCGTCGCACCGGACCTGCATGCACAGGCGATGCGCCGATTCGAGGACCTCACGGGGCTGATCCCGATCGAGTATCCGACCACGCGTGAGCTCGGCGCGAGTCCACAGGCCCGCGCCACCGACGTGAATGCGGCGTTCGCGGACCCGAGCATCCGCGCGATCCTCGCCACGATCGGCGGAGACGACCAGCTCCTCGTCGTCCCGCACCTCGACCCGGCGCTGCCCGTGGCCGACCCCAAGCCGTTCGTCGGGTACAGCGACAACACGAACATCCTCAACTGGCTCTGGGGCCTCGGGGTTCGGGGCTACTACGGCGGCTCGACCGCCGTGCATCTCGGGCCCGGACCGTTCGTCGACGACATCCACCTGCGCTCCCTGCGTGCCCCGCTCCTGACCGGTGGTGTGCTCGAGATCACCGAGCCGGGTGAGTCGGAAGACGTCGGGCGACGGTGGCACGACCCTCGGGCGCTCCTCGAGTTCGGCGACCGCGTCCCGACCGAGCCGTGGGCCTGGGCAGGGCCCGCATCACGGGTGGAAGGCGTGACCTGGGGCGGCTGTCTCGAGGTGATCGACGGCCTGGCCTTCGCCGACCGGCTGCCGCGCGCGGCGGACCTGGAAGGAGCTGTCCTGCTGCTCGAGACCAGCGAGGAGCGGCCGTCCGCGGGCTGGGTGGCCCGGTGGTTGCGCGGACTGGGGGAGCGCGGCATCCTCGCGGCTGCGGCAGCCGTGGTCGTCGCCCGCCCGCCCGTGAGCGACTTCGAATACCACCCGTCTCCCGCCGAGGCTGCTGCGCTGCGTGCGGCGCAGCGGGACGCAGTGATCGACGTCGTGACGCACTACAACCCCGACGCCGTCATCTGCGTCGGCCCGCCGTTCGGGCACACGCGTCCGCAGTGGATCCTGCCCTACGGCGGGACGATGAGCGTGGACGGCGCTGCGCGCACGATCACCGCCGCGTACTGATCAGAGCTCGACGGCGGCGGCGACGCCGAGGTCGCCGTCGTAGTCATGGTCCTTCGTCTCCGGGCTCAACAGCAGCGCGATGAACGTCAGGACGCCCATGGCCGACAGATACAGGCCGACCAGCCACGGGGCGCCGTCGCCGAGCGCCCACAGCCACAGGGCGATCAATGGGGCCACGGCCGCACCGAGGATGGAGGACACGTTGTAGGCGATCGCCGAGCCCGTGTAGCGCACGTTGGTCGGGAAGAGCTCCGGCAGCAGCGCGCCCATCGGGCCGAACGTGGCCCCCATCAGCAGGAACCCGAACACGAGGAACGCCTGGGCGAGCGCACCGGTGAACTTCGGGTCGACGGCAGGGAGGAGGAACGTGTTGAAGGTGAAGCCGAAGACGATGATCGCCCCGGTCACCCACAGCAGCAACTTCCTGCGGCCCACCGCGTCGGCGATCGGGCCGGACAGGAGCGTGAAGATGCCGAAGAACACCACGCCGATGATCTGCATCAGCACGAAGTCGGTGTATCCGAAGCCGAGTCCCGGGTAGAACTGCGCCGCGAACTCGCTCGGGTCGAAGGGGGCGCCGGTCGCCTCCGCTGCTGCCTTCGCCGCGGCCGAGGCGGTCTCCAGCGACGCGGGCTTGGTGCCGTACGCGAGCGTGAAGTTGGTCATCAGGTAGAAGAGCACATACGTCGCCAACATGATGAACGTGCCGAGGATGAGCTGCTTCCAGTGGTGACGGAACACGGTCGCGAGGGGGAGCTTGCGGATCGCGCCCTTCGTCTCGGCCTTCTTGAAGGTGTCGGACTCGACGAGCTTGAGCCGCACCCACAGGCCGATGATGACCATCACCGCGGAGAACAGGAACGGGATGCGCCAGCCCCACGCCAGGAACGCCTCGGACTTCAGGGCCGGGTTCTCGGAGTGCGGCAGCAGCCAGTTGATCGTGAGGAAGAGGAAGTTGGCGATGATGAAGCCGAGCGGGGCGCCCAGCTGAGGGAAGGTGCCGTACCAGGCGCGCTTGCCCTTCGGGGCGTTCTCCGTGGCCACCAGCGCCGCGCCGGACCACTCGCCGCCGAGCGCGAAGCCCTGCGCGAGACGCAGGATGAGCAGCAGGAGAGCCGCCCACCAGCCGATCTGCTGGAAGGTCGGCAGCAGTCCGATCACGAAGGTCGCGATGCCCATCGTCAGCAGCGACGCCACCAGCGTGGCCTTGCGGCCGAACTTGTCACCGAAGTGCCCGAAGACCACGGCGCCGATCGGGCGGGCCACCATCGCGGCGCCGAAGACCGCGAACGAGGAGAGGAGCGAGGTGGTGTCGTTGCCCGTGGGGAAGAACAGCACCGGGAAGACGAGCACGGCCGCCGTGGCATACGCGTAGAAGTCGTAGAACTCGATCGTGGTGCCGACCAGGCTCGCGGTGATGACGCGCGAGCGGGGATTCGCGGGCGCAGTGGCAGTACTCATGACGCTTCTCCGATCAGCCCCGGTCTGCCGGGGACCTGGGCGAGTTTACGCCTTCCTGAGTGTTGCCTGTGTGCGCCGCGACCTGTTCGATTCGAGGGTCACTCCTCCGTGGCGCCGAGCGACGGGGAAGGAACGAAAGCGGCCCGGCGCTCGACGAGCTGCTCGAGCTCCAGGACGACGAGGCGATTCGTCCCGGCGACGGTGGCGGGGGCGGGCACGTAGAGCGTGCGCTGCGGTCCGTTGCGCCAGTAGCGGCCGAGGAAGAACCCGTTCACGAACGCATAGCCCTTGCTCCAGCTCGCGGTGTCGAGGAAGAGATCGGCGCGGGCATCCAGCTCGAACTCGGCGGTCCATGCGGTCGGACCGTCTCCGGCAGCTGTTGCCTCGGCGTCCGCGACAGCGTCCCTCCCGATCCCCGCGGCGATGGCGGCGACGTCCAACGGCGTGGAGCGCCATCCGCTCAGCGGTGCCCCGTCGAGGGTGACCGCCCCGATGAGTCCCTTCTCCTCGCCGAGCCGGTGGTCGTAGTTCACCCGCCCCTGGTCCTCCACCAGGATGCTCAGGGTGCGGCCACCGGGGATCCGGATCGCGCGGTCGTGGCGGGTGCGGGAGATCGTGCCGACCGTGCGCCCGTCGACACTGACCCAGCCCAGGTCCCGGAGTTCATCGACGAGGAGCACCCCGCCGTTGCCGTGGGGGAGGTCGACGTCGTAGCGCATCAACGCGCTCTGGTGTCCGAGCGCATCGAAGGTCTCGGGGTGGGCCGTCGGTTCCGCCGATCCCGCGGTCGTCGTCCAGGCACCTCCGGCGACGAGGGGGACCTCGAGCGCGGGGGCGGGGGTCGCGCTCGCGGGCAGCTCGTCCGGCACGGGCGCATGGCGCGCGATCACGTCGCGGAAGGCGAAGAACTTCTCCGTCGGGTTGCCCGCCTCGTCGAGCGGGGCGTCGTAGTCGTAGGAGGTCACGAGCGGCAGATAGCGTCCCTTGTCGTTCGCGCCGTTCGTGAGTGCGAAGTTCGTGCCGCCGTGGAACATGTAGATGTTGACCGAGGCGCCGGCGGCCAGGAGCGCATCCAGGTCGGCGGCCGTGGTCGCGACGTCCGTCGTGTGGTGCACGCCGCCCCACCAGTCGAACCATCCGTCCCAGAACTCCGAGCACATCAGGGGGCCGGTGGGCTGATGACGGCGCAGCGTCGCGAGGCGCTCGGTGCTGCGCGACCCGAAGGACCCGGTCTTGTGCAGCCCGGGGAGGCTCCCGTTCGACAGCATCCGGTCGACCGGCTGGTCGACGGTCGTCAGCGGCACCGTGATCCCGGCCTCGCGGGTGACCGTGACCAGTGTCTCGAGATACGCCGCGTCCGAGCCGTAGGCTCCGTACTCGTTCTCGATCTGCACGAGCACGACCGGACCGCCGCGATCGATCTGGCGCGGTGCGACGATGTCGTACACGCGGCGGAGGTATGCGCTCACCTCCACGAGGTACTCCGGCGCCGAGGAACGCAGCCCACCCGTGCCACCGGTGAGCCAGACCGGCAGCCCGCCGTTGTGCCACTCCGCGCAGATGTACGGACCGGGGCGGACGATCGCGTCCAGACCCTCCGCGTGGATCAGGTCGAGGAAGCGCCCGAGATCGTTCCATCCACTCGCGTCCCACTCGCCGCGTCGAGGTTCGTGCGCGTTCCAGGCCACGTACGTCTCGATCGTGTTCAACCCCATCAGCCGGGCTTTGCGGATGCGGTCCTGCCACTGGTCCGGGTGCACGCGGAAGTAGTGGATCGCGCCGGAGATGACCTGGTGCGGTCGTCCGTCGCGGAGGAAGTCGGTGTCACCGAGGGAGAAGGAGGTCACGAGTCGTGGTGCTTTCGATGAGGCGAGCTGTGCCGATCCCGTGACGGGGGATCCGGGACCGGCACAGCTCGCGGGTATTACTTGTTGACGGTGAAGCCCTGCGCGTTGCCGTACTCGACCAGCGCGTCCTGCCAGGCGGTCAGGCCGTCGTTCAGATCGGTGCCGTTCTGGTACGACTGGCCGACGGTGTCGCCGAAGATGCTGTTCGCGTACACCTGGTAGGGCAGGTAGCTCCAGCCTTCGACGACGTCATCGGCCGCGGCGGCGAGCACCTCGTTGATCTTCTGGCCGCCGAAGTACTCGGGAGCGTCGGAGAGGAACTCCTCGCTGGACAGCTCGGCGGTCGTGGACGGGAACCCGCCGCTTTCGAGGAAGATCGAGATGCTCTCCTCGGAGTTGTTCAACCACCACAGGAAGCCGGCCGCCAGCTCGGGGTTCTCGCTCTGCGTCGTGACGGCCTGGCCGCCACCGCCGTTCTCCGCGCTCGCCGGGGTGCCGTCATACGTCGGCATGGGGGCGACGCGCCAGTCGCCTGCGCCGTCGGGTGCGCCCGAGATGAGGTTTCCGGGCATCCAGGCGCCGATCACGAGGCTGGCGAGGCTTCCGTCGCCGAGGGCACGGAACCACTCGTCGCTCCAGCTGCCGTAGGGCGCGATCAGGTCTTCCTCGACGAGGCGGTTCCAGTTCTCGGTCCACTTCTTCGAGCCCGCGTCCTGCAGGTCGATCGTGACGTCGGTGCCCGAGGTCTCGAACGGCTTTCCGCCGGCCTGCCAGATCATCGAGGTCGCGAAGCCCGCGTCCCCGGCGTCGTTGGTGATGTATGCGTCGGGGTTCGCCGCGTGGATCTTCTTGGCGGCCTCGTAGTACTCGTCCCACGTGGTGGGCACCGTGACACCGGCGGCGTCGAACACGGTCTTGTTGTAGAACAGGGCCATGGGGCCGGAGTCCTGCGGCAGACCGTAGATCGCGTCCCCGTTCGTGACGGAGTTCCAGGTCGAGGCGGTGTAGTCGTCCTCGAAGTCGGCGAACCCGTAGGCCGAGAGGTCGGCGAAGGCGTCGGTGAGGGCGAACTGCGGGAAGGCGTAGTACTCGATCTGCACGACGTCGGGGGCGCCGGAGCCCGCCTTGATCGCGTTCTGCAGCTTGGTGTACTCCTCGTTGTTCGTCCCGGCGTTGACCAGATTGACGGTGACGTTCGGGTACTCCTTCTGGAAGGCCTCGACCTGCGCCTCGGCGGACGGGGTCCAGGACCAGTACGTGATCTTGCCGCCCTTCTCGAGGGCGGCTTCGACGGCGTCGAAGGAGCCGGAGCCCGCATCGGTGCCGGAACCGGAGTCGGTCGTGCCACCGGTGCTGCAGCCGGCCAGCGCCAGTGCTGCCACGGTTCCGGCGGCGAGCACGGCGAGGCTGCGCCGGGTCGGTGAGGGAAGGTGCTTCATTGCTGTGTCCTTTCGGGAGGTGCGGTCCAGCATCGGATCGCGGGGGTGTTGCAGAAGATGCGGGGAGCTATTGCTTGACGCTTCCCGCGGTGAGACCTGACTGCCAGAAGCGCTGCAGCAGCAGGAAGGCGATGACGATCGGGATGATCGTGAGGAGCGAGCCCATGATCACGAGGTTGTAGATCGGCTGGGATCCCGCGCCGATGGCCTGAGCGCTCCATTGGTTCAGGCCGACGGTCAGGGGGTACCAGGCGGGGTCCGACAGCATGATCAGCGGCAGGAAGTAGTTGTTCCAGGTGGCGACGACCGTGAAGAGCGCGACCGTGACGATGCCCGGGGCGAGAAGCCGCATCGAGATCGTGAAGAACGTCCGGAACTCGCCGGCTCCGTCGATGCGTGCGGCCTCGAGGAGTTCGGTCGGCACCGATTCGGAGGCGAACACCCAGATCAGGTACAGCCCGAACGGGCTGATGAGCGAGGGGATGATCACGGCCCAGGGCGTGTTCGTGAGCCCGAGCTCGCTGAAGAGCAGGAAGGTCGGCACGGCCAGTGCCGTACCCGGCACCGCCACGGCGCCGAGGACCACGGCGAACACCGCGCGCCGCCCGGGAAAGCGGAACTTCGCGAGTCCGTAGCCGGCCATCGTGGCGAGCAGCGTCGCACCGCCGGCGCCGACCACCACGTAGAGCAGGGTGTTGCCCAGCCAGCGGAGGAAGATACCGTCGCGGTAGGAGAACGTGGCGACGAGGTTGTCGAAGAACGCGAAGTCGTCGGCGAACCAGAGGCCGAAGGAGCTGAAGAGTCCGGCCTGCGTCTTGGTCGAGCTGAAGAGCAGCCACACCAGCGGGACGAGCGTGTACAGCGCGTAGACGACCATCACGATCAGCAGCGTGTTGGACTTGCGAGGCTTCAGCGGATCGTCGCGTCGGCGCGAGGGGCGGGCGAGGGGGAGTGCCATGTCAGCGCACCTCCGATGTCGAGCCGCGCAGCTGCACGACGTAGGCGATGACGGCCGTGATCACGCCCATGATGATGGCGATCGTCGCGGCGTAGTTGAACTGCTGACCGGCGAACGAAAGGTTGTACGCGTACATGTTCGGGGTGAAGAACGTGGTGATCACGTTCGGAGCCAGCGGGCGCAGGATGTTGGGCTCGTTGAACAACTGGAAGCTGCCGATGATCGAGAAGATCGTCGCGATCACGAGCGCCCCGCGCACGGAGGGGATCTTGATGGAGAAGATCGTGCGCCAGGCGCCCGCGCCGTCCAGGGCGGCCGCCTCGTACATGTCGGTCGGGATGGTCTTGAGCGAGGAGTAGAAGATCAGCATGTTGTAGCCGACGAACTCCCAGGTGACGATGTTGCCGATCGAGACGAGCATCCATTCCTTGGCGAACGGCGTGATCGCGTCGATGCCGAGGAAGTCGTTGATGTTGCTGGTGAGGCCGAACTGGTCGCCGTAGATGTAGCCCCACATGAGGACCGCGACGACGGCGGGAACCGCGTAGGGGAGGAAGATCAGGATGCGGAAGAACGACGCTCCGCGCAGGCGTGCGCTGTCCAGGGCGAGGGCGGCGCCGAGCGCGAGGAGGAGCATGATCGGCACCTGCACCACCAGGAAGATGAGCACGCGACCGAACGCCTCCCAGAACTGCGGGTCGGTGAGCGCGCGGACGTAGTTGTCCAGGCCGACGAAGGCGGTTCCGCCGATCAGCTTCTCCTGGAAGAAGCTGAGATACAGCGCGTAGGCGAGCGGTGTCAGGAACACCAGGGCGAACACGACCATGAATGGGCCGACGAAGGACCAGCCCTTCCAGTCGCGCCTGTCGCGCCGTCGGACGCCGGGGGCGCCCAGGGGTGCGGGGATTTCAGTCGTCATCGACGAGTCCTTCTTACGATCCGGGCGCTTGCTGCGCCGTGTGTCAACGTCAACATATTCGATCGACTGCTAGTGTGTCAACGTCAACACATGAGGGGATGGGTGATCGTGAGCCCAGAGCATCCGACCGAGACGTCGACGCGTCGTCGTGAGCCCTCCATGGAGGACGTCGCCCGGGAGGCCGGAGTCTCAGGGCAGACCGTGTCCCGCGTCGTGAACGCCCGGGGCTACGTCGGTGCGACCACCCGTGAGCGCGTCGAAGCCGCGATGCACCGTCTCGGCTACCGGCCCAACAGCGCGGCGCGTGCTCTGCGATCAGGACGCTTCCGCACCATCGGCGTCGTGATGTTCTCGTTCAGCTCGTACGGAAACCAGCGCACGCTCGACGCGATCGCGGTGCGCGCCGCCCAGCTCGGCTATGCCCTCACCCTCATCCCGGTGGAGTCGAGTGCCGGTGAGACCGTGGCCGGTGCGTTCCGGAGGCTCGAAGAGCATGCCGTCGACGGCATCATCATCGTGATCGAGGCGCACCAGCTCGACGAGGCTGACATCGAGATCCCCGAGGCCCTCCCCGTCGTGTTCGTCGACTCGAACCGCGGCGAGACCCATCCGTTCGTCGACACGGATCAGGCGCAGGGTGCCCGCTTGGCGACCGAGCACCTGCTCGAACTCGGCCACGAGACCGTCTGGCACGTCGCCGGTCCCGCCCGTTCCTACTCCGCGGAGCGACGCAGAGAGGCCTGGAGGGAGACGCTGGAGCAGCACGGGCGTCGCGTGCCGGAGCCGCTGCCGGGGGACTGGTCCGCCGCGTCGGGTTACGAAGCCGGTGTCGAACTGCGCGAGCGCGGCGAGGTCACGGCCGTCTTCGCCGCGAACGACCAGATGGCGATCGGCGTGCTGCGTGCTTTCCGCGAAGTCGGCCGCGAGGTGCCGGGCGACGTCAGCATCGTCGGGTTCGACGGCCTGCCCGACGCTGCACAGCTGTGGCCGCCCCTGACCACCGTGCAGCAGCATCCGGAACGCGTGGGGGCCCTCGCGGTGGACGCGCTGCTCGCCGAGCTCGACGGCACCGGACGTCAGCAGACGCCGCTCGTGAGCTGCGAACTCATCGTGCGCGCGAGCACGGCACCTCCGCGGAAGCGCTGAGCAGAGGAGCCGGTCAGCGCCAGATGACGGCGAGACCCGCGTTCAGGAGCGCCAGGATGCCGATCAGCCAGAACACGGCGGGCGGCACAGCGGCGCCGCGCTTCTGACGGGCGGAGCCGATGCCGAGCAGGGCGCCGATGATCAGCAGCACGACCAGCTTGACGCCGATCTTGACGTAGTTGAGCTCGTACTCGATACCCCACGGTGCGGCGAGAGCGAGGCCCGCGACACCGGCGATGGCGAGGCCGTAGTCCATGATCTTCGTGATCTGGCGCTTGCCCCCGAATGCCTGGGCCGCCCAGGCGCCGAAGAGCACGGCGAATCCGATGAGGTGGACGAACAGCACGATGTGGCGGAGGGTCTCCATGCCCTCACCGTACGAGTGCGGCGCCCTTCTGCGCTAGCAAGGGCAGGCTGACCTCAGGAACGGGCTATCGACGTGCGCCTGTGTTCACCTGTCGGGAGATTGCACGGATGTCGGGCGGAAACGTCGGTCTCGCCCTTTCGTCCGGTCATTCTCCCGACAGGTGCACGCGCCCGCCTCAGCCGCGCAGCTCCCGGGTCACGAGGGCGGTGCGCAGGGCAGCGTCCGCAGCTTCGGCACCCTTGTCCTCCTTCGAGCCGTCGAGGCCCGCGCGGTCGAGTCCCTGCTGCTCGTCGTCGAGGGTCAGCACACCGAAACCGACCGGCTTGCCGGCATCGAGCGCGACCCGGGTGAGGCCGTCGGTGGTCGCCGCCGACACGTACTCGAAGTGAGGGGTCCCGCCGCGGATGATGACGCCCAGCGCGACGACCGCATCCGCGCCACCGGCGAAAGCCGCCTGCGCAGCGATCGCGAGTTCGAAGGATCCGGGCACGCGTACCAGTCGGTGCGTGGCCTGCGCCGCCGACAGCACACGCTCGGCTCCGGCGATCAGGCCGTTCGAGATCGTCTCGTGCCAGGTGCCGGCCACGATCACGACGTTCAGTCCCCGCCCGTCGATGTTGCCGGTCTCGGGTGCTCCTGCGCCGCTCATTTCTCGTCCTCTCCCTTGGCGAGAGCTTCTGCGAGCTCTGCTTCGCCGATGATGTGACCCATCCGGTCACGCTTGGTCTCCAGGTACTGGTGGTTGTTGGGCCCGACGCCGACGATCAGCGGTACCTGCTCGACGACGTCGAGGCCGAGTTCGCGCAGCTGTGCGACCTTGTCGGTGTTGTTCGTCAGGAGGCGCACCTTCGACACACCCAGGTCGGCGAGGATCCCGGCCGCTGCCGCGTAGTCACGGGCGTCGGCGGGCAGACCCAGCGCGAGGTTGGCGTCGACCGTGTCGAGCCCCTCTTCCTGCAGGCTGTACGCGCGCAGCTTGTTGATGAGCCCGATCCCGCGCCCCTCGTGCCCGCGCATGTAGATGACGACGCCGCTCTCCTTCTCGATCGCGTCGAGGGCGGAGTCGAGCTGCGGACCGCACTCGCACTTCAGCGACCCGAACGCCTCACCCGTCAGGCACTCGGAGTGCACCCGCACGAGCGCCGTCTCGCCGGGCTCACCGGAGACGACGGCGATGTGGTCGGTGCCGGTGATGCGGTCCTTGTACGCCAGGAATCGGAAGCTGCCGTGGGTCGTCGGCACCGTGGCGTCGGCGCGCAGGCTCACGCGACGACCGCGGTGCGCGCTCGGCGTCGCGCCGTCGGGGTCGATCTCGTTGAGGTGGTCGATGAGCTGTTCGATCGTGATGACCGGCACCCCGTCGCGGGCGCCGAGTTCGATCAGGCCCGGAAGGCGCATCATGCTGCCGTCCTCCGCGACGACCTCGGCGATCGCTCCGACGGGGCGGAGCCCGGCCAGCTTCATCAGCTCGACAGCGGCCTCGGTGTGCCCGCTGCGCTCGCGCACGCCGCCGTCCACGGCGCGGAGCGGCAGGACGTGTCCGGGGCGGATGATGCTGGTCGACGTCGACTCCGGATCCGACAGCACGTTCAGGGTGTGTGCGCGATCATGCGCGCTGATGCCGGTCGTGACGCCCTGGGCGGCGTCGACGCTCACGGTGTATGCGGTGGAGCGGGCGTCTTCGCTGGCGGCGACCATCGGCGGCAGGTTCAGGTGATCGGCGAGGTCGGCGGGCATCGGGGCGCAGATGAATCCGGACGACCAGCGCACGGTCCACGCCACCCACTCCGGGGTCGCGAGCTCTGCCGAGAGGATGACATCGCCTTCGTTCTCACGGTTCTCGTCGTCGGCGACGAGGACGGGTCGCCCGGCGCGCAGTGCGGCCAGGGCCTCGGCGATCGTGGAAAGGCTCATCGTGAGCCTCCTTCCGGTGCGGCGCGGAACGCGAGCAAGCGCTCGACGTGCCGGGCGAGGATGTCGGTCTCCAGGTTCACGCGGTCCCCGACGGCGCGGACGCCGAGGGTCGTCGCGGCCAGGGTCTCCGGGATCAGCGAGATCTCGAACCACGGGGAGGGGGCGGCGGGGGCGCTGACGGCGCTCACGGTCAACGAGGTGCCGTCGACCGAGATCGACCCCTTGTCGACGACCAGCGGCGCGAGGTCGGCGGGGAGGCTGATGCGCAGCACGCTCCACTCGACCCCCGGGCGCACCTCGAGCACGTCGCCGGTGCCGTCGACATGGCCCTGGACGATGTGACCGCCGAGCCGGGCGCCGACGGGCATGGCCTTCTCGATGTTCACCCGGGTGCCGACCGTCGCCGACCCGATGGCCGAGACGTCGAGCGTCTGCTTCATCACGTCGGCGTCGAAGGTGTCCGCTGTCGAGCCGACCACGGTCAGGCAGACTCCCGAGACGGCGATCGACTCGCCGTGCACGGCATCCGCGGCGGCTCGGGGCGCGCGCACGGTCAGGCGCCAGCCGTCTCCGGACGGGGCGATCGCGGTGATCTCGCCCATCTCCTCGATGATTCCGGTGAACATCAGGCGGCTCCTTCGTGCTGCGGGTCTTCGTGCTGCGGGTCGGTCTCTTCCACGGGGTGTGCGATGGCGAGGAGGTCGCCCCCGAGGGGCACCCACTCGTCGATGGTGAGGCGCCGGGCCTCGGTGAGGGAACCGACCCCGATGTCGGTCAGCGCGAGTCGCCGGCCGCCGAGCAACACGGGCGCGACGTACGCGAGGATGCGGTCGGCGAACCCGGCCGCGAGGAAAGCGCTGGCGAGGGTCGGGCCCCCTTCGACGAACAGGCTCTGCACACCACGGGAGTGCAGATCGGCCAGGACCGCGTGCAGATCATGGGTGTCGAAGAACAGCGGCGTGTGGGGATGCCGACGCACTGCGGCATCGTCCGGAGTGACCCGCGCGCCGATGACCACCGGGATCGGCTGGTGGGGCAGCAGGGCGTCGCCGTCGCGGGCGGTGAGGGAAGGGTCGTCGGCGAGCACGGTGCCGGTGCCGACCGCGATGGCGTCGGCCTCCGCACGGCGTCGGTGCACGTCGGCGCGCGCCTCCGGGCCCGTGATCCACATGCTCGAACCGTCGTCCGCAGCGGCGCGCCCGTCCAGACTCTGCGCCCACTTGACCGTGACGTGCGGGCGTCCGAGCCGCTGCGCGGTGAGCCACCCGTCGATCACGGCGTGCGCGGCCTCGGCCTGTTCTCCCGACTCGACGTCGACCCCGGACGCACGCAGCCGATCGGCCCCGCCGCCGGAGACGGCGCCCGGGTCGTCGAGTGCGTAGACGACGCGGGCGATGCCGGCCTCGATCAGCGCGACGGCGCACGGACCCGTGCGGCCGGTGTGGTTGCAGGGTTCCAGGGTGACGACGGCCGTGGCGCCGCGGGCCTCGAGCGGGTCGAGCTTCGAGAGCGCGTCGACCTCGGCGTGCGGGGTGCCGGCGCCCTGGTGCCACCCCTCGGCGAGCACCCTGCCTTCGGGGGAGAGGATGACCGCGCCCACCTGCGGGTTCGCCCCTCGTGGTCCGCGGGCGGCGAGGTGGAGCGCGCGAACCATCGCGTCGCGCTCTGCCGCGTTCACTGCCATCCGTCGTCCTCCTCTGAGGCTCCGGGGGTCGGAGGGATGGCGGAACGGACGCACGGATGCGTCTCGTGCTGCCTCCCTTCCGGACTAGCGAAGTCTCCCTCGCATCACCGTCGGTCCCGGAGTTCCACCGGATCGGCATCCCGATCTCTCGAGACGCTCGCGGACTGTCACCGCCGGTTCGGATTCTCACCGACCCCGGAGCACGTTGTTGCTCTGAGTGTACTCAACGCGCCTGCACGCATTTCATTCCACGACAGGGACCTTGTCATTCCACGACAGGGACCTTGCGCCCGCCGCTCGCCACCGCCGTCACTTGAGCAGCCGCGAGAGCCGCCGGTCGGCGAGCACTTTGCCGCCGGTCTGGCAGGTGGGGCAGTACTCGAGCGAACGGTCGGCGAAGAAGACGCTGCGCACCGTGTCGCCGCATACCGGGCAGGCCTCTCCGCGGCGGGCGTGCACCTGCATCCCGCGGCGCTTGGCGTCTTTCAGATCGGCCGGCGGCTTGCCGGAGGCTTCGGCGACCGCTTCCGTCAGCGTCTCGCGCAGGGCGGCGAACAAGCGGTCGATCTCGGCATCGTCCAGCTTTCCGGCGATCGCATACGGCGACATGCGCGCGGCGTGCAGGATCTCGTCGGAGTACGCGTTGCCGATGCCCGCGATCACCGCTTGGTCGCGCAGCAGCCCCTTGATCTGCATCCGGCGCTCATCCAGCAGCGCCGCGAACGCCTCTCTGGTGAACGCGGGGTCGAGAGGGTCGGGCCCGAGCCGCGCGATGCCGGGGACCTCCTGCGGGTCGCGGACCACGGAGAGGGCGAGTGACTTCTTCGTCCCGGCCTCCGTGAGATCGAAGCCGCTGCCGTCGTCGAGTGCGATGCGCAGCGCGATGGGGGACTTGCCCGGCTTGAGGAGCGTGGTCGGCAGCGCGTCGTACCACCGGAGCCACCCCGCCTTCGCGAGGTGGAACACGAGGTGCAGGTCGTCGCCGCACGAGAGAACCACGAATTTGCCGAGGCGAGCGCAGGCCGTGATCGTGCGTCCCTGCAGCGCAGTGATCGGTGGGTCGTAGGTCTTGAGCGCGGCGATGGCGGCGACGGTCGCCCGCGTGATCGTCCGCCCCACGGCGCGCTCGTCGAGGAAGGTGGTCAGGCCCTGGACTTCCGGCATCTCCGGCATGCGTTCATCCTGTCACCGGCCGCCGACACTGTCACCCGGCGGGCGGTCCTCAGAGCACCGGCCAGTCCACCGGGGTGCGGTCGTCGTCGGGCAGCAGCCCCGCGATCCACCCGTCGTCACGGCCGCGCTGGCTGGTCAGCGCCTGGCGCTGCAGACCTTCGTAGCGGAAGCCGAGAGCGCGGGCGGCCCGTGCGGAAGGGACGTTCCCCACCACGGCCTGCCACCGGATGCGGGCGAGGCCGAGGTCGGTGAACCCCCAGTCGATCACGGCATGGGCCGCTTCGACGAGGTAGCCCTTGCCGCGCGCGGAGGCCTCGACCCAGTAGCCGAGTTCGGCCGTCGCGCCCGTGAAGTGGTCGGTCCTGTTGTGGAGACCGATCATGCCCACGAGCCCGCCGTCCGCGTAGACGCCCCAGACGGCCTCTGTTCCCGCGTTCCAGTGCTCGGTCACCAGGCGCACGAAGGCCTCCGCATCCTCGCGCGAGTACGGGCTCGGCACCGTGGTCCAGCGGGGGAGTTCGGGGTCCTGGCACGCGTCGGTGATGGCATCGACGTCGGCATCCGTCGGAGCATGAAGGACGAGACGTTCGGTGGTCAGCACGACGGATTCCATCCCGACAGCCTACGCAGGTGAGCGCTCGTCGTCGGACGGCGGCGGGAGTGTCCGTGGGCGCGACTAGTCTTGTCCGGTGACTGTTCCGGGGATTCTGCGCGCCTTGGAAGAGGCGTCTCTGTACCGCGACGCCCTCAGCTGGGCGCGCACCGACGCCGACCTCGGCCTGGTCGACGGGCTCGACGCGCCGACTCTGGCCGGCTTGCTGGCTCGACGGACCGCGGCGGGACATCCGGCCGCTCTTCTCGCGGTCGTGCCCACCGGTCGGCGGGCGGAGAGTCTGGCGCTGGCGATGCACGCCTACATGCCCGATGCCGACATCCTCACGTTCCCCGCGTGGGAGACGCTCCCGCACGAGCGCCTCAGCCCGAGCCCCGACACCGTGGGTCAGCGGCTGCAGACGCTGCGTCGGATCGCGGAGTGGTCGGGCGACCACCCGTTGATCGTGGTCGCGTCCGTCCGCGCCGCGCTGCAGCCGATCGCAGGGAACCTCGGCGAGATCGCGCCGCTCGAGCTCCTGGTCGGCAGTCGGGGTCACGAACTCGACCGCGTGGTGGAGCAGCTCGTCGAGCGGGCGTACTCGCGCGTCGACATGGTGTCGCGGCGCGGGGAGTTCGCGGTGCGCGGGGGCATCCTCGACGTGTTCCCGCCCACGTCCGAGCATCCCTACCGCGTGGAGTTCTTCGGCGACGAGATCGATCAGATCCGGGCCTTCTCGGTGGCCGACCAGCGTTCGCTTCCGGGCGATGTCCCGAGCGTCGACCTTCCTCCGACCCGTGAACTGCTGCTCACGGCCGACGTCCGCGAACGCGCCCGCGCGCTGATCGGCGGTTTCCCCGCGATCTCCGGCATGCTCGAGAAGATGGCCGAGGGGATCCCGGTCGAGGGGATGGAGTCGCTGCTCCCCGCCGTCGCCGGACCCTTGAAGTCGTTGGCCGAGTACCTGCCGGCCGGCAGTGCGACGGCGGTCATCGATCCCGAGCGCGCGAGCGCACGTGCCATCACCCTGGGCGACACGAACCGCGAGTTCCTCGACGCCGCCTGGAGCGCGGCCACCTCCGGCGCTTCCGCGCCCATCGATCTGGGGGCCGGGGATTTCCTGACGATCGCCGAGCTCCGGGAGGTCGTACGCGACCGCGGCGGCGTGTGGTGGCGGCTCAGCCCGTTCGGCGCCGGCCTCGGCGAGGGCGAGGTGGAGGCGACCAACCTCGGCGCCGCCGTCATCCCCTCCTTCCACGGCAACGTCGACGGGGCCATCTCCTTCGTCGAGGCGAAGGTGACCGACGGATGGCGCGTGGTCGTGATCGCCGCCGGTCACGGACTGGTCGATCGTGCACGCGACGTCCTCGCAGACCGGGGCCTGGCCGCTCGCGTGCTCGAGACGCTCGACGAGGCGCCGGAGCCCGGTGTCGCGACGCTCGTCACCGGTTCGGTCGAAGCGGGCTTCCAGATCGAGGAGGCGAAGCTCGCGGTCCTCACCGACAACGAGTTCTACGGCCGCACGATCGGCGGCGACCAGCGCGTCGTCAAGAAGCTCGCCTCCCGCCGCAAGAACGTCGTCGATCCGCTCCAGCTCAAGCAGGGCGACTTCGTCGTGCACGCCACGCACGGCATCGGCCGGTTCGTCGAGATGACGCAGCGGGAGGTGTCGACCGGGGGGCGCAATGCCGCCAAGTCGGTCCGCGACTACCTCGTGCTCGAGTACGCACCGTCCAAACGCGGCTACCCGGGCGACAAGCTCTTCGTGCCGACCGACCAGCTCGACCTGCTCTCGAAGTACGTCGGCGGCGAAGCGCCCACGCTCTCGAAGATGGGCGGAAGCGACTGGTCGCAGGCCAAGGGCAAGGCGCGCAAGGCGGTCCGCGACATCGCCGTCGAGCTCGTGAAGCTCTACTCCGCGCGCATGAGCGCCAAGGGACACGCCTTCGGTCCGGACACGCCGTGGCAGCGGGAGCTGGAGGAGGCGTTCCCGTTCGCCGAGACGCAGGACCAGCTACAGACCATCGACGAGATCAAGGCCGACATGGAGCGGCCGATCCCGATGGACCGACTGCTCTCGGGGGATGTCGGCTTCGGCAAGACCGAGGTCGCCGTCCGTGCCGCGTTCAAGGCGATCCAGGACGGCAAACAGGTCGCGATGCTCGTGCCCACCACGCTTCTCGTGAAGCAGCACCTCGAGACCTTCACCGAGCGCTTCGCCGGGTTCCCGGTCAAGGTGCGGCCGCTGTCGCGCTTCCAGACCGACAAGGAAGCCCGGCTCACCCTCCAGGGGCTGTTGGAGGGCTCGGTCGACATGGTGATCGGCACCCACCGCATCCTCACCGATCAGGTGATGTTCAAGGATCTCGGCCTCATGATCATCGATGAGGAGCAGCGGTTCGGGGTCGAGCACAAGGACTCGCTCAAGAAGATGAAGACCAACGTCGACATCCTCGCCATGAGTGCCACCCCCATCCCGCGCACGCTCGAGATGGCGGTCACGGGCATCCGGGAGATGTCGACGCTGGCGACTCCGCCCGAGGACCGTCATCCGATCCTCTCGTTCGTCGGTCCCCGCAGCGACAAGCAGATGGCCGCCGCGATCCGACGTGAGATCCTGCGCGAGGGGCAGATCTTCTTCGTGCACAACCGCGTGCAGTCCATCCAGCGCGTGGCGAGCGAGCTCGCCGAACTCGTGCCGGAGGCCCGCATCGCCGTCGCCCACGGACAGATGGGCGAGCACCAGCTCGAACAGGTCGTCGACGACTTCTGGGAGCGCAAGTTCGACGTCCTCGTCTCGACGACCATCATCGAGACCGGCCTCGACATCGCCAACGCGAACACGATCATCATCGACCGCGCCGACAAGTACGGGCTCAGCCAGCTGCACCAGCTTCGAGGTCGTGTCGGACGAGGGCGCGAGCGCGCGTACGCGTACTTCCTCTACGACGAGACCAAGCCGCTCTCCGAGACCGCGGCAGACCGTCTGCAGACGATCGCGGTCAACAACGACCTCGGCTCCGGCATGCAGGTCGCGCTGAAAGACCTCGAACTGCGGGGGGCGGGCAACCTCCTCGGTGCCGAGCAGGCCGGACACATTGCCGGCGTCGGATTCGACCTGTACCTGCGCATGATCGGCGAGGCCGTGGCGACCTTCCGCGGCGACGAGGTCGAGACCGGACAGGAGCTGCGACTGGAATTGCCGCTCGATGCGCGCATCCCCGAGTACTACATCGACAGCGAGCGTCTGCGACTCGAGGCCTATCAGAAGCTCTCGGCGGCCTCGGCGGCGACGGCGAAGGACGAGGCCATCGACCTCGTGATCGAGGAGCTCGTCGACCGCTACGGCACACCGCCGGAAGAGGTGGAGGGCCTGGTCGCGGTCTCGCGTCTGCGGCGCCGTGCCGCCCGCGCCGGGCTCACGGATGTGGTCGTGATGGGGTCGAACCTGCGCATCGCGCCCGCACGCCTCGAAGACTCGATCAAGGTGCGGTTGCAGCGACTGTATCCGAAGGCGAAGCTCGTGGCCGGGGGAGAGGCGCTGGTCGTGCCGATGCCCATGGTTCCCGCAGCGGTCGGCGTCGGTCTCGAGCCGCTGCCCGATGCACAGCTGCTCGAGTGGGTCGGACAGCTGTTCACCGCGATCTTCCCCGAGCCGGTCGCGGCCGAGTAGCGCGCGGCGACCGGCGGCGGTACTAGTCTGGCCGCATGTTGTACGAGCACCTCGGGGCTCGGCCCCGCATCCATGACACCGCCGTCATCGCCCCCACCGCCGTCGTCTCGGGCGACGTGGAGATCGGGCCGGGCTGCCAGGTGCTGCACGGCGCCGTGATCACGGCCGAAGGAGGAGCGATCACCCTCGGCGAGCACGTGATCGTGATGGAGAACGCGCTCATCCGGGCGACCGCCGCGAACGCGGTGCACATCGGCGCGCACACCCTGATCGGCACACTGTCGAGCATCGCGGGCGCGACCGTGGGTGAGGAGACGTTCCTCGCCTCGGGGTCGCGTCTGTTCAACGGTTCCCTGGTGGGGGCGCGCTGCGAGGTACGCGTCAACGCGATCGTCCTCCGTCGCGCCGTCCTGCCCGAAGGCACGGTGGTCCCGATCGGCTGGGTGGCGGTCGGTCATCCGGTGCAGCTCTTCTCACCGGACCGTGAGGACGACATCGCGGCCGCCCAGCCCGACCTCGACTTCCCCGGGCACGTCTTCGGCGTCGACCGGGACACCCCCGACCTGATGGTGCAGCTCACCGAGCGCTACGGCAGCTCCCTCGCACGGCATGCGCAGGACGTGCATCTCGACGACGCACACCGCCGCCCCCACCGCTCCTGACCGCCGGCGCGGTCCCTCACGAGCCCTTCCCGTCGCGATATGTCAGCCGAAATCAGCCGAAACGGTGACATATCGCGACCGGAACGGAGGGTGCGAGGGATCAGATGACGCCCTGGGCGAGCATCGCGGCGGCGACGCGCTCGAAGCCCGCGATGTTGGCACCGGCCACGTAGTCACCTGCGACACCGTGACGCTCCGCGGCGTCGAACGCGGCATCGTGGATGTCCGCCATGATCTCTCGCAGCTTGTTCTCGCTGTCCCCGAAGCTCCAGCGCTGGCGCGACGCGTTCTGGCTCATCTCGAGGGCCGAGGTCGCGACACCGCCCGCGTTGGCGGCCTTTCCGGGGGCGAACAGCACGCCCGCCTTCTGGAACGCGTCGACGGCATCCGGCACACACGGCATGTTCGCGCCTTCCGACACCACGCACACGCCGTTGGCGATCAGCGCTTCGGCGTCGGACAGGCTGACCTCGTTCTGCGTGGCCGAGGGCACCGCGATGTCGACCGGGACCTCCCAGACGCTGCCGCCCTCGATGAAGCGTGCGCTCGGGCGACGGTTGGCGTACTCGACGATGCGGGCGCGCTCGACCTCCTTGAGCTGACGGAGCAGGTCGACGTCGATGCCGGCGTCGTCGACGACGTAGCCGGAGGAGTCAGAGGCGGTCACCGGGGTCGCGCCGAGCTGCGTGGCCTTCTGGATCGCGTAGATCGCGACGTTGCCGGAGCCCGAGATGCCCACGCGCTTGCCGGCGAGGGAGTCGTTGTGCACAGCGAGCATCTCCTGGGCGAAGAACACCGCGCCGTATCCGGTCGCCTCTGTGCGCACCTCCGCGCCGCCCCATCCGGTGCCCTTGCCGGTGAACATGCCCGACTCGTGGCGGTTGGTGATCTTGCGGTACTGGCCGAACAGGTAGCCGATCTCGCGGCCGCCCACCCCGATGTCGCCGGCGGGGACGTCGGTGTGCTCTCCGAGGTGACGGTAGAGCTCGTTCATGAACGACTGGCAGAAGCGCATGACCTCGGCGTCGGACTTGCCGTGCGGGTCGAAGTCGGATCCGCCCTTGCCGCCGCCGATGCCCTGACCGGTGAGCGCGTTCTTGAAGATCTGCTCGAATCCGAGGAACTTGATGATCGACAGATCGACCGAGGGGTGGAACCGGAGCCCACCCTTGTACGGGCCGAGCACCGAGGAGAACTGCACGCGGTAGCCCCGGTTGACCTGCAGCTTTCCGGAGTCGTCGACCCACGGCACGCGGAACAGGATCTGACGCTCGGGCTCGACGAGCCGTTCCAGGATGCCGCCCTCGACGTATTCCGGGTGCTGCTCCAGGACCGGCGCGATCGAGTGCAGCACTTCGTGGACGGCCTGCTGGAACTCCGGCTCATGCGGGCTGCGGGCGAGCACCGTGTCGAAGACGGGCTGCACGGCGGGGGCGAGCGGGTGGAAGTCGACGGGAGTCGTAGCGGTCACGCGGAAGGGGCTTTCTGGTGGGGGATGGTGGTGCAGGCGATCGTGTCGCGTGAGGCTTCGCCGGATCCGGCGCGAGATTTCACTCTAGCGGCGGTCCATCGTGGGCGACGCACGCGGCAGGCGGGGCGCCGGTCACCCGGTGTTCTGCAGGCCCGCGGCGACTCCACTCACCGAGAGCAGGAGCAGCCGCTGCTGTTCGGCGTCGGCTCCCGAGCCCGTCGGCTCCTCGTCCGCGGAGCGCAGCGCGCGCAGTGCACGCAACTGCAGGAGCGAGAGCGCATCCACGTAGGGGCTGCGCAGCTGCACGGCGCGTTGCAGGACCGGCTTGTTCTCCAGGAGGCTGTCGCCGCCGGTGAGCCGGATCACCCAGCGCCGCGTGGTCGCCAGCTCATCGAGGACGAGCTGAGCGAGGTCGTCGCGGTCGCCGAGGGCGAGATACTCCCGGGCGATGCGCTCATCCGTCTTGGCCAGGCTCATCGCCACGTTGTCGATCATCGTGTGCAGCAGCGGCCACTCGCGGTACGCCTCGGCAAGGAGCTCCTCATCGCCGACGGCGTCCAGTGCGGTGCCGAGCCCGAACCAGCCCGCGAGGTTGATGCGCGCCTGCGTCCACGCGAACACCCACGGGATCGCCCGCAGATCTTCCAGCGACTCGACCGAGAGTCCTCGGCGTGCGGGGCGGGACCCGAGTGCGAGCAGGCCGATCTCCTCGAGCGGCGTCACGGTGGCGAACCACGGGGCGAAGCCCTCCGCCTTCACGAGTGAGAAGAAGCGCTCCCGTGAAGCGGTGTCCATGATCGAGGCGATCTCGGCGTAGCGCTCGGCGGCGCGGCTGGTGCGCGCTTCCTCCGTGGGGGAGGACGCCAGCAACGTCGCGGCGGCGACCTGGTCGATGTGCCGCATCGCGATGGCGGGCTCGCCGTAGCGCGCGAAGATGACCTCGCCCTGCTCGGTGAGCTTGAACCGACCGTCCACCGAGTGCGGCGGCTGCGCGAGGATGGCGGAGTTCGCAGGCCCTCCACCGCGCCCGAGGGCGCCGCCGCGACCGTGGAAGAGCGTCAGGACGATGCCGGACTCCTGCGCCCAGCGGGCGATCTTCTCCTGCGCCTCGTACAGGGCCAGGTTCGCGGCGACCGGACCGACGTCCTTGGACGAGTCCGAGTAGCCGAGCATGACTTCGAGGCGGTTGCCCGTGGCCGCCATGCGTTCGCGGAACTCCGGGAACGTCACGGCTTCGGCGAGGATGCCCGGCGCGGCCTGCAAGTCGGCGAACGTCTCGAACAGCGGGACCACGTCGAGCACCGGGGCGTCGTCGCCCAGGGCGTACCGCGCGAGGCGATGCACGTTGGCGAGATCAGAGGCGGCCTGGGTGAACGAGACGACGTAGCGCCCCGCGGCCCGCACACCGCGATCGCGCTGGATGTCCGCGATCGCGCGGAAGACCTCCAGCACCTCCTCGGTCTGGGCGCTGAGAGCCTCGCCGGCGTCCAGCTCGGCCAGCGCCTTCGCGTGCACCTGCGAGTGCTGACGCACCTCGAGCTCGGTCAGGTGGAAGCCGTAGGTCTCGACCTGCCAGATCAGGTGCTGCACGCCGCCGAATGCGTGACGCTTCGCGCCGGCATCCGCGAGCGACGACTGCACGGCCCGCAGATCGGCGAGAAGCTCTTCGGGGCGGGCGTAGGCCCGTGCGCCGTCGCCCTGACGGGTGGCGGCGATGCGGCGCGCCATCACCAGCAGCACGCGACGGTGGGGCTCGTCCGGCGAGCGGGTCGCGAGTTCCGCGGCCAGCTCGGGGTCTCCGGCCGCGAAGCGGTCCCAGAGTGCCGTGACGTCGGCGCTCGGCGGGGTGTCGTCCGCCGAGAGCGTGAGTGCACGACCGATCCGCTCGAGCGCGCGCTCGAGGCCGCGCAGCACATGGTCGGCGGCGATCTGCGAGGCTTCGCGGGTCACGGAGGCGGTGACGAACGGGTTGCCGTCCCGATCGCCGCCCACCCACGAGCCGATCCGCACGAACGCGGGCACGACCGGGGCGCTGGCGCCGGATTCCTCGCCGCGGAGGGCGTCATCGATGCGGCGATAGACGTGCGGCACGGTCGTGAACAGCGTCTCGTCGAACACGCCCATCACGGTGCGGACCTCGTCGGTCGGGGACGGCTTCTGCGACCGCAGGGGAGCCGTGCGCCAGAGCGTGTCGATCTCCTCCAGCATGCGTCGGCGAGCACGGTGCTCCTCCGAGCCGCCCTCGCTCGCTGCGTCGTGCTGCGTGAGGAGTTCGGACAGGCGACGGATGCTCGACGAGACCGCGCGGCGGCGGGCCTCGGTCGGATGCGCGGTGAAGACCGGGTGGAAGCGGAGGCCTTCGAGGCGGCGGCGCGCCTCGTCGTCGCCGACCTCGGTCCGCAGTCGCGCGTATGCGGTCGCGACGGTGTCGGCGGCATCCTCGCGTCCCGGCTGCCCTGCGCGCTCGCGCAGCACGCGCACGCGTTGGTGCTCCTCGGCGAGGTTCACCAGGTGGAAGTAGCAGGTGAACGCGCGCGCGACCTCGTCGGCGCGGGCGACCGTGAACGACTCGGCGATCGCCGCGGCGCGTTCGAATGCGTCGGGGGTCTCCTGGTCGTAGGCCTGGATCGTGGCGAGCCGGAGGCGTTCGACGTCTTCGAAGAGTCCGTCGCCGCCGGCTTCGCGCAGTACCTGCCCGAGCAGCTGCCCGAGCATCCTGACGTCGGTGCGCATGGCATCGGGGATGCCGCGGCCGGCTTCGAAACGGCCGATCACGCGGATCGCCTCGGTGTTCGTGGGTTCGGAGAAGGAGTGTGCGGGGGTCACACTTCGAGAGTATCCCGCACGCCGAGGGTGTTCTGCACGCATGACGGACGCCGGACGGACGCCTGACCGCGGAGCGCGGATCGCGGAAGGCACGGGGCCGCGGGGTGAGCCGGGACCATACGATGGGACGGATGCGCATCTCAGCGAACCCCCTCCGCGGGCAGCAGTTCCCCGCCGTCCTCCTCCTCCTCGCGGCCGGTCTCGGCTTGTTGCTCGCGAACCTGCCCACGCACGATCCGTTGGCCGCCTTCCTCGACTTCCACATCGCGGTGCCGGGGACGGACCTCGACCTGTCGATCGAGCACTGGGTGTCGGACGGACTCCTCGCGGTCTTCTTCCTCGTGGTCGCCATCGAGCTGCGCCACGAACTCACCCACGGCGAGCTCGATTCGCTGCGCAAGGCCGTGCAGCCCGCGATCGCGGCGACCGGCGGTGTGCTGGTCCCGATCGCGGTGTACCTGCTGATCGCCGGGGGAGACAGCTCGACGTCTTCGGGGTGGCCCATTCCGACCGCGACCGACATCGCTTTCGCCCTCGGTGTGCTGGCGATGTTCGGGAAGGGGCTGCCGTCTCGTGTGCGCGTCTTCCTGCTCGCCCTCGCGATCCTCGATGACATCATCGGCATCATCTTCATCGCGGTCCTCTTCGCCGGCGACGTGCAGTGGCTGCTGCTCGGCCTCGCGGTCGTGGGGGTCGCCGTGTTCTGGGCCCTCAGCCGCTTCCTGCATGCGAAGGGGCACCCGCTGATCGCCGTCGCGATGGTCGTGGTCGGTGTCGTGACGTGGGGCCTCGTGGCTTCGTCGGGCATCCACGCCACGATCGCCGGTGTGCTGCTGGGGCTCGTCATGGCTCCGGTTCCGGCCGCCCGCACGCGTCACGCGCTCGAGCCGTCCGTGAACGGGGTGATCCTCCCGATCTTCGCCTTCGTCGCGGCGTTCGTGGTGATCCCCGCCCTCTCGCCCACGCAGCTCTCTCCGGCCTTCTGGGGGATCGTGGTCGCGTTGCCGGTCGGCAAGATCATCGGGATCTCGCTGTTCGGCTGGCTTGCGATGCACATCCGTCCGAAGGGCTCGGATCCGGCGCTGCCGTTCGCCGACATCCTCGCGGCCGGGGCGCTCGGCGGGATCGGGTTCACGGTGTCGCTGCTGTTGGCGAATCTCGCCTTCGCCGATGATCGCGGTATCCGGGACCAGGCGATCCTCGGCGTGCTCGTCGGGTCGTTGATCGCCCTTCTGCTTTCTGCGCTCATCGTGTCATTGCGTGCGCGCTGGTACCGTCGCACCGCATCCGCCTCGTCCTGAGCGCGGAGCCGGTTCCGCTCTGTTCGAAGGAGGACGCATGAGCTCTCATCCTGAGCCCGGTGCCGGGGTGGACGACCCGCTCCGCGCCGCTGCCGAGACCATGCGGGAGGTGCGCGCGCGCTGCGTCTGGTCGCAGCGCATCACGCACCAGGACCTGGTGCCGTATCTGATCGAGGAATCGCACGAGGTGATCGACGCGGTCGAGACCGGCACCCGGGACGATCTGCGCGAGGAGCTGGGCGATCTGCTCTGGCAGGTGCTGTTCCACGCGGCGATCGCCGCGCAGGACCCCGAGGATCCGTTCGACATCGACGACGTGGCACGGACGCTCACCGAGAAGATGGTGCGCCGGCATCCGCATGTCTTCGCCGGTGAGGTCGCCGAGACCCCGGAGCAGGTGCTCGTGCACTGGAACGCGGCGAAGGCCGCGGAGAAGCGCACCCGCCGCAGCGTGCTCGACGGCGTGCCGCGGGGGATGCCGGCACTCGCCCTCGCCCAGAAACTGGTCGGCCGCGCCGCTCAGGTGGAGGTGGCGGTCGAACCTGGCGACAAGGCTGGCGTTCCGGCATCGGAAGCCGAGCTCGGTGACGCATTGCTCGCGCTGGTGGCGACGGCCCGCGTCGCAGGGTGGGATGCGGAGCGCGCACTCCGCGAGCGCCTGCGCGTGCTCGAGGACGACGTGAGAGCGGCCGAAGCGGCCTCCTGACCGTCCGGGCGCACGGACCGTCGGGCCGACCTGGGAAGATGGACCCGTGGCTACTGTGAACCCGCCGCGCGGTATGCGCGACATCCTCCCCGCCGACAAGGCCCGCCGTGAGCGGGTCCTCTCCGTCATCCGCGAGCGCTACCTCGCGCACGGCTTCGACGAGATCGAGACGCCCGTCGTCGAGGACTACGATCGCCTCCATGCCGGGATCGGCGGCGACAACGAGAAGCTCTCGTACAACATCCTCCGTCGCGGCCTCGATGCCGACGCGATCCGGGCCGCGGCCGACGACCCCGCCGCACTCTCGGACCTCGGTCTCCGCTACGACCTGACCGTGCCGCTCGCGCGCTTCTATGCGAGCAACCGCGGCCAGCTCCCCACCGTCTTCCGGTCTATCCAGATCGGCCCGGTGTGGCGCGCCGAGCGGCCGCAGAAGGGGCGTTATCGGCAGTTCGTCCAGTGCGACATCGACATCATGGGCGATGACTCCTCACGGGCCGAGGCGGAGCTGATGGTCGCCTCCCTCGACGCCGTCGACGCGCTCGGACTCGACGGCGCGACCGTGCGGATCAACGACCGCCGGGTGCTGGACTGGATGCTGGACAGCTTCGGCTTCACGGCCGAGGAGCGCCCCGGGGTGCTCATCACGATCGACAAGCTCGACAAGATCGGACCGGAGGGCGTCGCCGCGGAGCTGCGCGAGCGCAGCGCTTCCGCGGCCGCCGCCGACGCCTTCGATGCTTTCCTGCAGCGCCCGCAGACGATGGAGTACCACCCGTTCGGGGAGCGGCAGATCCGCAAGGCGCTGCCCGAGGGCGCACCCGTCGAGCTCGTCGAGCACCTGGTCGGCATCGGCGAGGCGGTCGCAGCCGGGCGTGGGCAGTCCGACATCCCGCTCGTGTTCGACCCGTTCCTCGTGCGTGGCATGGGCTACTACACGGGCACGATCTTCGAGCTCGCGCACCCCTCGGTCGGATACTCGCTCGGCGGCGGCGGGCGCTACGACGGCATGATCGGGCGGTTCCTCGGCCAGCAGGTTCCGGCGGTCGGGTTCTCGCTCGGGTTCGAGCGTCTCGTCGACCTGATCGCCGAGGAGAAAGACACCGTGGCGCAGGCCGTGGTCCTGATCCACGATGCGGACGTCCCGGTGCAGGAGCTGGTCCGGCAGAAGGCCGCGCTGATCGCCGAGGGCACCCGCGTACGGCTGGAGCGACGGACGAAGAACGTCAAGGCGCTGCTCGAGCGGTCGGCGGCCGACGGCTACACGGCTTTCGCGATGGTCACGGCAGGCGCGGGCGACCTGGAGGTCAAGCCGCTCTCCTGATGCCTGCCCGGGGCACGAGAGCGGCGTCGGGCCGTTCACGCCGTGTTCACGGTGATCGGGTCGAATCGGGTCATGAGCCGGTTCCGTCTCGTGATGCTCGCGGCGCTGATCGCCGTGACGGTGGCGGCGTCCGTCCGTCTGGTGCTCGTGCAGCAGGCTGCGCTCGCACGGAAGCGCATCGGCAAGCCGCTGGGGGAGGAGTCGCTCGATGCGGATCGCGTCTGGCGTGGCGCGCTCGACGGGGAACCGCTCGATCTGCTGATGCTCGGCGACTCCATCGCCGCCGGTCTCGGGGCCGAGCGTCGCAAGGAGACGCTCGGCGGGCGTCTGGCGAAGGCGATCGGACGCCGGATGCACCGTCCGGTGCGGCTGCGTACGGCGGCGGTCGTCGGCTCGGAGTCACCCGACCTGCCTGCTCAGCTCGATGCCCTCCCCGCCGGGTACCGTCCGCACGTCGCGGTGATCGTGGTGGGTGGCAACGATGTGACGCATCGGCTGCCCGTGGCGCTGTCGGCGCAGCACCTGCAGGAGACGATCCGCAGGCTGAGCGCGCTCGGGGTCGAGGTCGTCGTGGGCACGTGCCCCGACCTCGGGGCGTTGCGCCCGGTGCCGCAGCCCCTCCGTCGGATCGCGTCGAGCCTGTCGCGCCGCCTCGCCGAGATCCAGGACGAGACGGCGCGACAGGCAGGCGCGGAGGCGGTCGATCTGCGTCGCGCGGTGGGGCCGATGTTCTTCGACGAGCCGGAGACGATGTTCAGCCTGGACCGGTTCCACCCGAGTGCCCTGGGTTACCGCCGTACGGCCGAGGCCCTGACACCCGCCGTGTGCCGGGCGGCGGAGCGGTCGCTCAGCTCGCGTCGGCGGGAGCCTCGCTGAACGATGCCGCCCATTCCGCGACCCGTCGGCTGCTCTCTTCCTCGGAGATGTCCTCGACGCGCGTCATGACGGACCAGCGCACGCCGAACGGATCGCGGATGCTGGCGAACCGATCGCCGGAGACGAAGAGGGCCGGTGCTTCGCGCACGGTGGCTCCGGCGACCACGGCCTTCTCGACGACGGTGTCGACGTCGGAGACGTAGAGACCCATCGAGTAGCAGTCGTCATCGCCCTCGGGTGCGCGGACGAGGTGGTACTCCGGATTCGGTTCGCCCAGCTGGAGACGGCCCAGCCCGAAGTCGAGGTCGGCGTGCACGACGACGCCGCCGAACTCGGTGACGTCGACGACCCGCGCGCCGAACACGTCGCGATAGAAGTCGATCGCCTGCTTCGCGCCTCGGATCGCCAGGAACGGGGTGAGGGAGGTGGTCCCGTGCGGGCGGCCGTTGGTGGTGTGGGTGCCGGTGGCACCGGTGGTCGGGGTGGCTGTCGTGGAGGTGTCGTCGCTCATGTCGCCACGGTACGTCGCGCGGGCGGACCACGGCTTGAAGATCCGCGACAACCTCTGCACGTCGGTGGCAGCGCCTACCCTGGCCCCATGGTGAATCCGACTCGTGGCGTGCTCTATCCGGCGCGGCTCCCGGAATTCCATCGGCTGCCCGCGCCGGCGGAGGTCGCGGAGCTGGTCGTGTGGTTCTGGATCCCGGAGTGGGACATCGCCGCCGGGCGCTCATCGCGGCAAGAGATGGTGGCCTACCCCGCGCTCAACCTCGTCGTGGATGCCGATGCCGTGACGCTGTCCGGTGTCACGACCCGCGTCTCCCACCGCGACCTGCGAGGGCGAGGCTGGGCGGTCGGTGCCCTGCTGCGCCCCGCCGCGGTGGCCGCGCTGATCGACGACCCGGCTGCGTTGATCGACGGCGAGCGCGCACTGACCGCACCCGAGACCGCGGTGGCCGCGCTCCGCTACGACGTGGTGGCCGCGATGGACTCGGGCGACGGGCGCCGGGAACGAGCGGTGGAGGTCTTCGCACGGTGGCTCGCGGATCGGGTCGGGGCGGTGAGCGAGCCCGATCGGCAGGCGAACGCGTTGACGGACGTGCTGATGGACGACGCGGCGGTGCTCACGCCGGAGGAGGCGGCGACGCGCCTGGGGGTCTCCGTGCGGACCCTGCAGCGGATGACGCATCGTCATGTGGGCATCTCGCCGGCCGCGATGATCCGGCGACGGCGTCTGCAGGAGGCGGCGCAGCGCGTCCGGGATCAGCCGGGCGTCGACCTCGCCTCGATCGCGGCCGACCTCGGGTACTCCGACCATGCCCATCTCACCCGCGACTTCCAGTCGGTCCTGGGCATCGCGCCGCGGGTGTACCGCGCCGAGTCGAGCCTCTGAGATCAGGATCGGGAGACGCGCAGACGCACCAGCCGATAGGCGACGCCGAGGAGGACCACTGCTGCTCCGATGAGCGAGGCGAGCACGGGAAGCGTGTTCACCAGCAGGAGGCAGCCGAGTGCTCCGAGCACCTGCAGCGCGCGGGGGTAGCGGCGAGCGCTTCCGGCCTGTCGGAAGGCGGCCGCATTCGCGATGAGGTAGTACAGGAGCACTCCGAACGACGAGAACCCGATGGCGTCGCGGAGATCAGCGACGAGGACGATCGCGATCACGGCGATCGCGATCACGATCTCTGCGCGCTGCGGCACCTGATGGCGCTCATCGATCTTCGCCAGGAACCTCGGCACGTCGCTCTCCCGGGCCATGGCCAGCGTGGTGCGTCCGATGCCGGTCAGCAGTGCGAGGAGGGCTCCGAGTGAGGCGGCCGCGGCGGCTACGCGCACGATCGGCGTGAGCGCGGGCCATCCGGCCGCCGCGAGCACGTCGACGAGGGGAGCGGTCGACTCTGCCGCGTCGGCGCCGAGCACGAGGACCACCGCGACCGCCACGAGCAGGTAGACGACGACGGCGCCGCCCAGCGCGACCACGATGGCACGGGGGATGGTGCGCGCGGGGTCGACCACCTCTTCGCCCATCGTCGCGATGCGGGCGTAACCGGCGAAGGCGAAGAACAGCAGGCCAGCCCCCTGCAACACGCCGTACGCCGTGGCGTCGGGCAGCGGAGCCGCGCTGGTGATCGCGCCGGCGCCGAACCCGAACCCGAACCCGACCGCGACCGCGATCCCGAGGAGCGAGCAGACGACCAGCACGCGCGTGAGCATCGCGGTGCGCGTGACGCCGAGGCAGTTCACCATCGCGAGCGCGACGACCGCGGCGACCGCCACCGGAACGGTCCATCCTTCGGGGGCGGCATAGGCGGCGAACGTCATCGCCATGGCGGCGCAGCTGGCGATCTTGCCGATCACGAAGCTCCAGCCGGCGACGAAGCCCCACCAGGGGCCGATCTCCGCGCGTGCATAGGCGTAGGTCCCGCCGGCGACAGGATGGGCAGCGGCGAGCTGCGCCGATGATGTGGCATTGCAGTACGCGACGACGGCGGCGATGGCGAGTGCGACGAAGACTCCGCTTCCCGCGACGCCGATCGCCGGTGCCCACACCGCGAACACGCCGGCACCGATCATGGAACCCAGGCCGATGGCGACGGCGTCCGTGAGCGTCAGGCGACGAGCGAGGGGCATCCCGTCATCGTGGCATGCGACGGTGAACGGCGGGTGACGGCGGTCAGCTCCGTGCGGCGGTGACCCGCTTCTTCTCGCGGATGTAGACCTCGCGGCGCACCTTCGCGACGACGTCGCCCTCGCGGTCGGTGATGACCGTCTCGAACCACTCGAGCACCTTGGCTCCGCCCCGCGCACGCTCGCGGATCTCCTCGGCCTTCTCCTTCGACACCTCGAACTCGGCCGTGAGCACGCCTCGTCCCGGCTTGAGGAACTCGATCTCGCCGCGCGTGTCCCACACGACATGGTCGCGTCCGAGCTGGTGCATCACCAGCATGAAGAAGTACGGGTCGGTCATCGCCGACATCGAGCCGCCGAACGCGGTCTTGACGTAGTTGCGGGTGAAGACGTTGACGTGCAGTTCCACGGTGGCGTGCGTCCAGTCCTCACTGAAGCGGCGGATGCGGATTCCGCTGAAGAGATTGGGGATCCACAGGCTCATACCGATCGCGAGACGGCGGGGAGTGATGCGCATGAGGTCAGTGTGGAGTACCGCTCCGAGAGCGACAAAGACGTGTGGAGGATTGTGACAGTTATTCTAGTTCGCATAGAATAACTAGAGATTCGAGGAGAGGGGGCCGCATGCTCATCCGTGTCGATGTCGACAGCCCTCGTGCGCTGTACGACCAGGTGGCGACCTCCGTCCGCTCCGACATCCTCGCCGGCGTCCTGGCCCCCGGGGACCGGCTCCCCGCGGCGCGCGATGTCGCCGAAGCGCTGTCGATCAATCAGCACACCGTGCTCCACGCCTACCAGCGGCTGCGCGACGAAGGGCTCGTCGACCTGCGCCGGGGTCGAGGGGCGGTCATCGCGGCGTCCGCGGCACCGCTCGCCGAACTCGCCCATGACATCGACGACCTGGTGCGCCGCGCCGCTGCGCTCGGCGTCTCGGCCGATACGCTCGCGGGCATCGTGCGCTCCCATCGAGAGGTCCGCTCCGACCCCGACCACTCCGACCGTCGCGAGGAGGACTCGCCATGACCACCTACGACCTCACCCGCACGCCACCGCCGCTCCTGAAGCGCGCCCGACGGATGTTCCTCCTCGTCGCCGTGCTCGTGCCGATCGTGATCACCACGGTCTCGCTGGTGGTGCTGCTCTCCTGGTTGCCGTCGCTTCCGGAGCAGGTCGCGACCCACTGGGGTGTCGACGGCGCCGACGGGTTCGGACCCGCGGCCACGTATCTCTGGCTCCTGCTCGGGGTGGGCCTCGGGATCCCCGCACTGATGGTCGTCACGACACTCGTCGCTGTCGGGTCGCACTGGGGCGGCGCAGCGCGGCTGATGGGTGCGCTCGCCGCCGGGATGGCGGCCTTCGCCGCCGTGACGAGCGTCGGGTCGCTCGCGATCCAGCGCGATCTGTCCGAGTCCTCCGAAATCCCCGGCATCGGCGGTGTCGTCGCCGTTTCCTTCGTCGCGCTCCTCGTCGTCGCCGGAGCGGCCTGGGCCGTGCAGCCTCGCGTCCGCGCTCCCCGGGGCCGCACGCTCGAGCCGCGCTACGCCGTGCACATCGAGAAGGGGGAACGCGTCGTGTGGATCGCCACGACGAGCATGCCCCGCGGTGTGGTCGCCTTCCTCCTCGTCGTGCTGCTCGGACTCGTCGCGCTCGCCGCGTACCTGCTCGGGACCGGAACCGAGGGAGGAGGGATCGTCGCTCTCGTGGTGCTCGTCGTGGGCATCTCGCTGGCGGCCACGGCCTCCTTCCGCGTCATGATCACGCCGGAGGGCTTCGCTGCGCGGGCGCTCCTGGGGTGGCCGCGGGTCCGTGTCCCGCTCGACGAGGTCGAGTCGGCGCGCGCCGTCGACATCTCGCCGTTCGGTGAGTTCGGCGGATGGGGATGGCGCGTCGCCGTCGACGGCCGTTCGGGCATCGTCCTGCGCCGGGGGTCGGCGATCGAGGTCACGCGCCGCGGTCGACGTCCCTTCCTCGTGACGATCGACGGCGCAGAAGAGGCGGCCGCACTGCTGCAGGCGTATGTCGACCGCACGCGAACATCGGGCACGATGCCCACCGACACCGGAAAGGCGACGTCATGATCGACTCCACTCCACAGCTGCGGCGCGTGCCCTGGGCCGCCGTCCTTCTCTTCGTCGTCGTGGCCTTCGCCCTGGCGTGGCTGGTGGCGCTGCCGCTGTGGCTCGGTGACGGACTCGCCGAACCGCTGACCGTCGTGCTGCTCCCGCTGATGATGTGCACTCCGGCGGTCGCCGCGGTCATCGTCACCTTCGCGATGGGGGTTCCCGCTCGGGGTGGGCGCGCTCGGTTCCTCGGACTCTGGCCGCTGCGTCCCGCGAAGCGCGTCGTATGGCTCATCGTCGTCGGATGGCTGGTTCCGCCCCTCCTGGTCGGAGCGAGCCTCCTCGTGGCGGCGGCGTTCGGCTTCGTGCAGTTCGACCCGACCTTCCCCGCCTTCGCCGCCGAACTCGAGAAGGCCGTGCCGGCCGGCACGCCGTTGCCCCCGGTCGGAATCCTCGTGTTCGCGCAGCTCGCCGCGATCCCGGTGGGCGCGTTGATCAACAGCTTCTTCGCGTTCGGCGAGGAGCTCGGCTGGCGGGGCTGGCTGCTGCCCGCGTTGCGCCCGCTCGGGACCTGGCCCGCCCTGATCCTGAGCGGTGTCATCTGGGGCGCCTGGCACAGCCCGATCATCCTGCTCGGGTACAACTTCGGGCGTACCGACATCCTGGGCGTGGTGCTCATGATCGGCGGATGCGTCGCCTGGGGTGTCCTGTTCGGGTGGCTGCGTCTGCGCTCGGGGTCGGTGTGGCCCGCCGTGATCGCGCACGGATCGCTCAATGCCGCCGCCGGACTCGTGCTGATCTTCGCCGCCTCGCAGCCGGACATGGCTCTCGCCGGGCCGCTCGGGCTCGCCGGGTGGATCGTGCTCCTCCTCGTCGCGGTCGTGCTCGCGCTGACCGGGCAGTTCCGCACGCAGCCGGAACTCGCCGCTCCGGCACCCCGGTTCTCCCCACCGCAGCCTTGACGGGCCGAGGCGTCGGGGGTTGGCTGAGGGCATGGAATCCACTCCCGCGGCCTGGTCGCAGACCGATTCGTTCCTCGCCGACACACTGATCGGCTCCGATGCCCACCTCGAGGCGGCGCTCACGGCCCAGCGGGCAGCGGGTCTGCCCGAGATCGAGGTCGCCCCCGTGGCGGGCAAGCTGCTGAACCTCCTCGTCCGGATCAGCGGCGCGCGGCGGGTGCTCGAGATCGGCACGCTCGGCGGCTACTCCACGATCTGGCTCGCTCGCGCCGTCGGGCCCGAGGGGCGGGTGGTGACGGTCGAGGCGGAGCCGGACAACGCCGCCGTCGCCCGGGCGAGCATCGATGCGGCGGGCGTCGGCGATCGCGTCGACATCCGGGTGGGCAGGGGGGCGGACGTGCTCCCGAGCCTGGTCGGCGGTTTCGATCTGGTGTTCATCGACGCCGACAAGGAGTCCAACACGATCTACCTCGACTGGGCGGCGAAGCTCGGGCACGCGGGAACCGTGATCGTGCTGGACAACATCGGGCGCGAGGGGGAGATCGTGCGTGAGGACGCCGTCGACCCGAAGGTGGTCGGCACCCGTGACGGACTCCGCATGCTCGGGGACGATCCGCGCTTCGACGCCACGGCGCTGCAGACCGTCGGGGTCAAGGGCTGGGACGGCTTCGCGATCGCGGTCGTTGTCTGACTGCGCGTACCGGGAGGAAAGAGTCCCTGAGCCGGTCGGGAGCGCGGGCTAGACTGGGCGCGGATCGACGACGCTCCACACCACGTTTTCCCCCTGAGCAAGGAGCACATCAGTGGCACTGATCGAGGCTGTAGGCGCACGCGAGATTCTCGACTCGCGCGGAAACCCGACCGTCGAGGTGGAGGTCCTCCTCGACGACGGCATCGTGCAGCGGGCGGCTGTCCCGTCCGGCGCATCCACCGGCGCGTTCGAGGCGTACGAGCTCCGCGACGGCGACAAGGACCGCTACGGCGGCAAGGGCGTGCTCAAGGCCGTCGAGGCCATCATCGATGAGCTCGGCCCGGCGATCGAAGGTGTCGAGGCGAGCGAGCAGCGCATCGTCGATGAGATCCTCAACGAGGTCGACGGCACCGAGAACAAGAAGCGCGTCGGCGCCAACGCCATCCTCGGCGTGAGCCTCGCGGTCGCCAAGGCTGCCGCCGACTCGGCCGATCTGCCGCTGTTCCGCTACCTCGGCGGCCCGAACGCGCACGTGCTGCCCGTTCCGCTGTTCAACGTCATCAACGGCGGCGAGCACGCCGACAACGGCATCGACATGCAGGAGTTCTTCCTCGCCCCGATCGGTGCGGAGACCTACTCCGAAGCTCTCCGCTGGGGCGTCGAGACCTACCACGTGCTGCGCGCGGAGCTGAAGGCCGCAGGTTACGCGACCGGCCTCGGCGACGAGGGTGGCTTCGCCCCCGATCTGCCCAGCAACCGCGAGGGCCTGGACTTCCTGGTGAAGGCGATCGAGAAGGCCGGCTTCACCCCCGGTGCCGACATCGCGCTCGGCCTCGACGTCGCCGCCACCGAGTTCTTCAAGGACGGTGTCTACCGTCTCGACAACAAGGACTGGGACGCCGCCGCGCTCACCGAGTACTACGTCGGACTCGTCAACGACTTCCCGATCGTCACGATCGAGGACGCGCTGGCCGAGGACGACTGGGACAACTGGAAGCACCTCACCGACGTCCTCGGCTCCAAGGTGCAGCTGGTCGGCGACGACCTGTTCGTCACGAACCCGGCACGTCTGGCCGACGGCATCGCGCGCGGCGTCGCGAACTCCCTGCTCGTCAAGGTGAACCAGATCGGGACGCTGACCGAGACGTTCGACGCGGTCAGCCTCGCTCAGCGCTCGGGCTACACGGCGATGCTCTCGCACCGCTCGGGCGAGACCGAGGACACCACGATCGCCGACCTCGTCGTCGCGACGAACGCCGGTCAGATCAAGGCGGGTGCGCCTGCCCGCAGCGAGCGCGTGGCGAAGTACAATCAGCTTCTGCGCATCGAAGAAGAGCTGGGCGATGCCGCGGTCTTCGCCGGTCGTTCGGCGTTCCCGCGCTACCAGGCCTGAGCGCAGCCGAGACAGCGAGACATCTCGCCTGGCGGAGGATGCACGAAGGACCCGCCGGGCAGCACGACGAAGGAGGAGCCGTGGTACGACGACCGGCTCCTCCTTCGGCGTCTCCCGCGCCGAAGACTCCGCGGACGACGGGGAAGTCGGCCACGAAACCGAAGGCCGCGTCCGCATCGAGGTCGACGCGTGGCTCCGCTCCGCGTGTCGACGTCCGCGAATGGGCGGCGGGTATCCGTCTGTCCGCCTTCTCCGTCATCATGCTCTCGCTGGTGGTGCTCGGCGCGTGGGTCCTCGTGCCCACGCTCGGCACCTTCATCGATCAGCGCCAGAAGATCGCGGCGCTCGAGGCCTCCGTGCAGGTGAGCGAGGACGAGATCTCGGCGCTCATCGCAGAGCGGGACCGCTGGAATGACCCCGCCTACATCACCACCCAGGCCCGGGAACGGTTGTACTACGTGAAGCCGGGGGAGGTCGTGTACCTGATCGACAACGATCTCGATCCCTCCGCGCTGCCTCGTGAGCAGGCGCCGGTCAGCGACACCATCCAGGAGAAGCCCGCGGACTGGATGCCGCACCTGTTGCGCACGCTCGTCTCGACGGGCCTGAGCGACACGGCGGCGGTGGCTCGCTGAGGGGTCGCGTCGAGCATCTTCTCGGGCGGCTCCCGTACGCTGGAGAGGTGACCACGCCGCCGTTCCCCGCCCCCACTCCCGCCGAACTCGCCGTCGTATCGGCCCAGCTCGGCCGTCCCGCTCGGGGTGTGGTGGGCATCGCCGCCCGATGCGCCTGCGGCAACCCGACGGTGGTCGCCACGACCCCCCGTCTTCCGGACGGCACTCCGTTCCCGACCTTCTATTACCTGACCCACCCGGCAGCGACCGCGGCCATGTCGACGCTCGAAGCCACGCAGGTGATGCCGGAGCTCGCCGCCCTGCTCGTCGACGACGAGGAGGTGGCCGCGGCCTACCTCGCCGCCCATCAGGCGTACCTCGCCGACCGCACGAGGTTCGGAGAGGTCTCCGAGATCGACGGCATCTCCGCCGGGGGCATGCCGACGCGCGTGAAGTGCCTCCATGCGCTCGCCGGACACGCTCTCGCGGCGGGCCCTGGAGTGAACCCCATCGGCGACGCCGCGCTGTCGCGCTCCTCGTGGTCCCCGACGGTCTGCCGGTGTGAGGACCCCGGCGCCGCCACGCGTGAAGAGGCGGCTCTCCCGGAATGACCGTGCGTCGGACGTTCCGCAGCGCTGCCGCCATCGTGGTGGTCGCGGCCTCCGTCCTGCTCCTCGGAGCCTCCGCGACCCCGCCGCCGATCCCGGATGATCCGGCCGACCCGACGCGTGCGTCGGAGTACTGGCTCGACGGAGCGCGGATCCGCGAGGCCTGGCAGACCACACGGGGCGAGGGCGTGACGATCGCCGTGATCGACACGGGCATCGGCAAGGTGCCACAGGTGTTCGGCGATGCCGTGGTGGGCGGGACCGACGTGTCCGGCGCGGGAACTCCGGACGGACGCACACCGCTGGGCGCGGTCGACGGCAACCACGGCTCCTGGGTGGCGTCGCTCGCGGCGGGGCGCGGCGCGGCGGACGGCACCGGCATGATCGGTGTGGCGCCCGAGGCGAACCTGCTGTCGATCTCCGTGGGGTTCGGTGCGGCGGCGGCCGTCCCGTTCACGGAGCAGGTCGCGAAGGGCATGCGCTGGGCCGTCGACAACGGCGCCGACATCATCAACCTCTCCTTCACGACGAACACGCTGGATTGGGACGAGAGCTGGGACGATGCGTTCCTCTACGCCTTCGAGCACGACGTCGTCGTGGTCGTCGCTGCAGGGAACAGGGGAAGCGGGACGAACATCATCGGCGCCCCGGCCACGATCCCCGGTGTGCTCACGGTCGGCGGGGTGGACCAGACGGGTACGGCGAGTGTCGAGGCCTCCACGCAGGGCATCACGATCGGCATCTCGGCGCCCAGCGAGGGCTTGATCGGCGTCTCGGCCGACGGGACGGTCCAGCCCTGGCGCGGAACGAGCGGCGCGGCCCCCATCGTCGCCGGCGTCGCAGCGCTGATCCGTTCGGCGCACCCCGACATCAAGGCGATCGACGTGATCAACCGGATCATCCAGACCGCCATCCCGGTTCCGGATGCCGTCAAGCCGCGGGATCCGCTCTACGGCTACGGGCTCGTGGATGCGGCAGCGGCGATCTCCGCGGACATCGCGCCGGTGACCGAGAACCCGATGGGCGATCTCGCCGAGTGGATCCGGTGGTTCCGCCGCGCGGAGGCGAAACCGGAACCCAAGGCGTCCGTCACACCGGTCGCCGTGCCGCCTCTCCCGGCCGCGGACGCGCCCAGCGAGGCCGGTTCACCGTTGCTTCCCAGCGCTGATTCGTTGCGTTACGGTACCCTGCCGCTCATTGCGCTCACGGTCCCTGGTATCCTGATAGCGCTTGGCGTCACCGCAGCTGCCCGGCGCATCCGATCGGCGCGCGTTCCCGTACGCCAAATCCCCGACTCCGAGGAGTAGTTCTTCTGTGCCTCAGAACAGCACTGTGCCCAAGATTCTGATCGTCGGCGGAGGGTACGCAGGTTTCTACACTGCGTGGAAGCTCGAGAAGCACCTGCGCAAGGGTGAGGCCGATGTCACGATGGTCGACCCGCTGCCGTACATGACCTACCAGCCGTTCCTCCCCGAGGTCGCCGCCGGTTCGATCGAAGCGCGGCACTCGGTGGTCGCCCACCGTCGTCACCTCAAGCGCACGCACGTCCTCACCGCGAAGGTGACGAACATCAACCACGCGCAGAAGGTCGCGACGATCACGCCGCCCGTGGGCGAGCCGTACGAGTTCGCGTACGACCAGATCGTCGTCACCGCCGGAGCGGTGTCGCGCACGTTCCCGATTCCCGGGATCGCCGACAACGCGATCGGGCTGAAGACGATCGAGGAAGCCGTCGCGATCCGCGACAAGGTGATGTCGAACTTCGACAAGGCGGCGTCGCTGCCGGCCGGCCCCGAGCGCGACCGTCTGCTCTCCGTGGTCGTCGTCGGTGGTGGCTTCGCCGGCATCGAGGTGTTCGCGGAGCTGCGCTCGCTCGCCTCCTCGCTCGTCGGCAAGTACCCGCAGCTGAGCTTCGAGGACACGCACTTCCACCTCATCGAGGCCATGGGGCGCATCATGCCCGAGGTCTCGCTCAAGACCAGCGAGTGGGTGCTGAAGGACCTCGCCAAGCGTGGTGCCAACGTGCACCTCGACACCCAGGTCACCGGGGCGATCGACGGCAACGTCGAGCTCTCCACGGGCGAGGTCATCCCGACCGACGTCATCGTGTGGACCGCCGGTGTCATGGCCAACCCGACGGTGGTGCGGGGCGGAGACCTTCCCGTCGAGGAGCGCGGTCGCATCCAGACCCGCGCCGACCTGCGCGTGGGTACCCCCGAGGCCTTCGTCGAGGGCGCCTGGGCCGCGGGTGACGTGTCCGCTGTGCCCGACCTCTCCGGTGGGGGAGTCGGCGGCTTCTGCGTGCCGAACGCTCAGCACGCGGTCCGTCAGGCGAAGCTCCTCGCCAAGAACCTCGTCGCCGTCCTGCGCGGAGAGAACCCCAAGGAGTACTTCCACAAGAACCTGGGCGCCGTCGCGGGCCTCGGCCTCTACAACGGTGTCTTCCAGTCCGGCAAGATCGCCCTCAAGGGCTTCGTGGCCTGGGTCGCGCACCGTGGCTACCACGGCCTCGCGATGCCGACGTGGGAGCGCAAGTTCCGCGTGATCTGGGGCTGGTGGAACAACCTGTGGCTGGGCCGCGACCTGGTGAACCTCGAGACCGTGCAGAACCCGCGTTACGTGTTCGAGGAGTTCGCCGCCCGCCCGCGTCCGGCTGCTCCCGCGGCGCCGGCTGCGGACACGGCTCCGGCCGCGAAGTCCGAGCCTCCCGTCAAGAAGTCCGCGGCGAAGGTCTCCGACGCGGAGGGTGAGCCGGAGGCGAAGAAGCCGGCGACCAAGAAGGCTCCCGCCAAGAAGGCTTCCGCGAAGAAGGCCGCTGAACCCGTCGAGGCTTCGGCGAAGTAGGCGGACGCTCTCGCGTCTCCGGAACGGCCCCGTGCGCTCAGCGCCGGGGCCGTTCCTCGTTTTCTCGGCACCTGTGCGTTTCCGAGGCGTTGCTCAGGCGTGCTCCGATAGTGTCGTCACCGCGAAGGGGAGTACTCCCGTCTGCAGCGTCGTCGTCATTACGAGCACGAGAATGTGCTCCGGCCCGCTGGCCCGCGAGGGTGGAGGAGACCTTGGCACCCGCATCGCGGGCCGCTGAGAAACCCCTGCCGTCTTCTCCGACGTGGGGATGCCCGGTGGTCTGCTCCACGAAGGGACCACCATGGGAAGGCTCGCCCAGTGATGCTTCTGTCCATCGACACCGATCACGGATTCACCGGCCTCACCGGATTCGCGGCCGATGTGCTCATCGCTCTCGGCGACTTCGGCGTCGGCCTTCTGGTCTTCCTCGAAGTGCTGATCCCGCCGATCCCGAGCGAGGTGATCCTTCCGTTCGCGGGGTACCTGAGCCAGAGCGGTCAGCTGAACCTGGGCTGGCTCATCTTCTGGAGCACGCTGGCATCGTGGAGCGGTGCGCTCCTGCTCTACGGCCTCGGCGCAGCGATCGGGATGGACCGGGCGGTGCGTCTGCTCGCGGCGACGCGACTGGTGAGCCGCTCGGACCTGGAGCGCGGATCCGAGTGGTTCGTGCGCAGCGGCGCGTGGACGGTGCTGGTCGGGCGCATGGTGCCCGGCGTGCGCAGCCTCATCTCGATCCCCGCCGGTGCCGCTCGCATGAACCCGGTGACCTTCAGCCTCTTCACGATCGTCGGCAGCGGGCTCTGGAACACGCTGCTCCTGGGGGTCGGCGCGGCCCTCGGCACACAGCACGAGCAGCTTGAGCAGTATCTCGGCTATCTCGACTACGCCGTCTACACGGCGATCGCGATCGCTCTCGTGGTGCTGGTCGTGCGTCGGATACGTGAGGCGGCGGGTGAGCGGAAGAAGCTCGCACGCGCACAGGACTGAAAGCGGTGCCCCCGCTGGGACTCGAACCCAGACTGAAGCGATTTTAAGTCGCCTGCCTCTGCCATTGGGCTACGGGGGCCTGCTCGTCAGCCTAGCCCGGTCAGAGGACGCGACCCGGTGCCGTCGGGGGTGATCCGGAGTACGAGGAGGCCGTAGGGTGGGGGAGTGCTCGACCTCATCGACGAACTGAGCCCGGCCCCCGGCGCGCTCGCGGTCGCCCCCGAATGGGAGGATCCGGCCCGCTATTGGCCGCGCCTCTCCGCCGTGACGGGCCATCTGCCGGCGCCCGTCGCGGTGATCGACCGGGAAGCGCTCCGCTACAACGCCATGGATCTCCTGGTCCGCGCCGGTGGACTTCCGATCCGCGTGGCGTCGAAGTCGGTGCGTGTGCGTGCCGTGATCGATGCGGTGCTGAAACTCCCCGGGTTCCGGGGCATCCTCGCGTTCACGCTCGAGGAGGCGCTCTGGCTCGCTGAGACGCATGACGACATCATGCTCGGCTACCCGACCGTGGACCGCGCGGGGCTGGAGAAGCTCTTCGCCGACGAGCAGGCGGCGCAGCGCATCACGCTGATGGTCGATGACCTCGTCCACCTCGATGTGATCGACAGTGTCGCCGGACCGGGATCCCGTCCGGAGATCCGAGTGGCGATCGACGTCGACGCTTCGTGGCGCTCCTCGCTGCTCGGACACATCGGTGTGCGACGCTCGGCTCTGTTCTCGGCGGGAGAGGTGGCCGCTTTCGCCCGAAAGGTCGTCGCGCGCCCAGGCTTCCGGCTGGTCGGACTGCAGATGTACGACGCGCAGATCGCCGGGCAGGGCGACGACGCCGGCCCCGACGCGCCTCTGATCCGGATGGTGCAGGCGCGCTCCCGGAACGAACTGCGGGAGCGTCGGGCGGACATCGTGGCCGCGGTCGGAGCGATCGCGTCTCTGGAGATCCTCAACGGCGGGGGGACGGGTTCGCTCGAGTTCACCGGGAGCGATGAGTCCCTCACTGAGGCGAGCGCCGGCAGCGGCCTGCTCGGAGGGCACCTGTTCGACGGCTACCGCTCCTTCCGTCCCGCGCCGGCTTCCGCATTCGCGTTCGACGTCGTCCGACGCCCGGCCCCGGACATCGCCACCGTGCTCGGCGGCGGATGGATCGCCTCCGGGCCTGCCGTCGCCTCGCGCCAGCCGCGAGCCGTCTGGCCACAGGGACTCCACACGCTCTCCCGCGAAGCGGCGGGTGAGGTGCAGACACCGCTGCAGGGTCCTGCCGCCAGGTCACTCGGAGTGGGGGATCGGGTCTGGTTCCGTCACGCCAAGAGCGGCGAGCCGGCGGAGCGCATCGACGGATACCACCTGGTGTCGGGTGAGGAGATCATCGACGAGTTGCCGACCTATCGCGGCGAGGGAAAGGCGTTCCTGTGACGAGAATCGGCGGATCCTGGCAGAACTGGGGCCGCTCGGCCTCGGTGCGGCCTGTGCGTGTGGAGCGTCCGCGCAGCCCGGAGGGTGTGCAGCGGGCGGTTCTGGCTGCGGTGAAGCAGGGGCTCAGCATCAAGGCGGTGGGCGCCGGACACAGTTTCACGGGCATCGCCGTGGCGCCGGGAGTCCTGCTCGAGCTCGACGATCTGCAGGGACTCGTCTCCGCGGATGCCGCAACCGGCCGGGTGACGCTTCTCGCAGGAACTCGGCTGCATCGGATCCCGCGCTTGCTCGCACCCTTCGGACTCGCGATGGAGAACCTGGGGGACATCGACCGCCAGTCGATCGCGGGTGCCATCTCGACCGGGACCCACGGCACCGGCGCCGGGTTCGGCGGGCTCGCGACCCAGGTCGTCGGAGTCACGATGGTCACGGCGGCCGGCGAGTTCCTCCGCATCGATGACGAGCGCGAGAGTGAGCTGCTCCCGGCCGTCGCGCTCGGCCTCGGCGCGCTCGGGATCATCGTCGAAGTCACGCTCCAGTGCGTGCCGGCCTTCGTGATGCATGCGATCGATGAACCGGCTCCGCTCGACGACGTGCTCGAGACGCTCGAGGAGCGGGTGGCGGCGTCCGATCATTTCGAGTTCTATTGGTTCCCCCACACCGATGTCGCCCTGACCAAGCGTCAGACCCGCCTGCCTGAGTCGACCGTGCGCCAGCCGCTCCCTGTCGTGGGGAGGTGGATCGACGAGACGCTCCTGTCCAACGGTGTGTATCGGATGGTGTGTGCCGCGGGACAAGCGGTTCCCGCGATCACCCCGCCGTTCAGCCGGCTCGCGGTCACGCTCACGGGGAATCGCGAGTACACCGAGCTCTCGCACCGAGTGCTGATCCAGAGTCGCACCGTGCGGTTCCGCGAGATGGAGTATGCGCTCCCCGCGGAGAACGTGGTGCCGGCGTTCGAGGCGGTGCGTGCTCTCATCGCCCGACGCGGGTGGCGGATCGAGTTCCCGATCGAGGTGCGCTTCGCCGCCGGCGACGACCGCTGGCTGTCGACGGCGCACGGGCGCGCGACGGCGTACATCGCAGTGCACCGGTACTGGCGGGCCGACCCGACCGAGTACTTCGGCGCGGTGGAGGAGATCATGCTCGAGTTCGGCGGTCGCCCGCACTGGGGCAAACTCCACACGCTGACCGAAGAAACGCTGCGGGAGCGCTACCCGCGCTTCGAGGACTTCGTCGCGTTGCGCGACCGCCTCGACCCGGAGCGCCGGTTCGGGAACCGTTACCTGGAGCGAGTCCTCGGGAGCTGATCCGACGTCCGTGGAGAGTGCGTCGGCGCCCAGTCCACGTGCAGGGTGCGCGTCTAGGATGGGAGAAACACGAGGAAGGGTGGGCCTCTGATGGAATGGCTCGTGCCGGTACTGATCGTTGTCGGAGTGATCCTGCTCGCCGGCATCTATCTGTGGGCCACGTACAACTCGTTGGTGCAGCTCAAGGTGCGCGTCGATGAGGCGTGGAGCGGGATCACGGTGCAGTTGAAGCGACGAGCCGACCTCATCCCGAACCTCATCGAGACCGTCAAGGGCTACGCCTCCCATGAGAAGGCGGTCTTCGAGAACGTCACCCGTGCGCGCGCCGAGACGCTCTCGGCCGGTGGGCCCGGCGAGGCGGGCATCGCGGAGGGACACCTGCAACAGGCCCTGCGCAGTCTGTTCGCGGTCGCCGAGGCGTACCCGCAGTTGCAGGCCAGCACCAACTTCCTCCAGGTGCAGCAGGCACTCGTCGACACCGAGGACAAGATCCAAGCCGCGCGCCGGTTCTACAACGGCGGTGTGCGCGAGCTCAACACCAAGATCAAGGTTTTCCCGAACAACCTGTTCGCGAAGGGGCTGGGCTTCACCGAGCGCGAGTTCTTCGAGGTCGCCGACAGCAGCGCGATCTCCGAGCCGCCTCGCGTGCAGTTCTGACCTCGCGTGCAGTTCTGACGGAGAGCGCACTCACCAGACGGACAGCACCAGGCCCTCGTCGGTGAAGGTCACCTCTCCGCGCACGCCCCAGGAATCCGTGCGGTACGTCGTGGTGCGCGCCGTGCCGTCCTGACCGGCGCCGACCAGCGTGGCGACGAGTGCCCCGCCGTCGGCGCGGAACCCGGTGCCGTCGAGCGTCACGGTCGGCAGCTCGTCGACGCGGTAGCGGAACTCCGACACCGCGCGGAACTCGGTGCCCCACGGGATCCGGATTCCGCACCCCTCGGGTGCCGCGTCCGACGGCGTCGTGCACGCCGTGAGGTAGTCGTCGAGTTGCTTCTGCGCAGCGACCGTCGCCTCCGGTCGGAGCGTGGCCTCCACCGCGAGCTCCGACTCTTCGCCGGGGAGCACCACCAGCGCGCTGCGGCCGTCGAGCAGTGCGACCGGCGCGGGGGCGACCGAGTAGGCGGCAGGGAGCAGGGAGGCCATCTCTGCGGTCGGCAGGGTCTGCTCGCTGACCGCGACGAAGGAGCCGATCGTGGTCGTGGGCGTCACCGTGCCCAGGCCGGACGCGTCCACGATCCAGCGTCCGCCGACAGGCGTCAGAGACAGCTCTGCCGTGTGTTCCTCACCGTCGAGCACGAACGAGATCCCCACGGTCGCTTCTTCACCGCCGCGGGCGCGTCGGTCGTCGCTCGCAGATGTCACCGCGGCGTCTTCGATGACACCGGTCGCGGCCGCGAACGCGGTGAGAGCCTCGGTGGAGACGTCGACTCCCGTCGCCTCGACGGCATCGGGATCACCGGATTCGAGCGCCCGGAGATAGCTGATGGCGGCATCCTCCGGCGTCGGGGAACCTGAGGTCGACTGCCAGATCCAGACGGCGGCAGCCACGAGCACGACTCCTGCGACTCCGCCGATCACCCACCACCGAGCCCGACTCACGTCGCGCCCTCCCTGACATGTGCGTGCCGCCCGACGGAGCCACCGGCCCGGACCAATGCGCCGTGCACCTCGGCGGTGGCGTCGCCCCAGCCCGACACCGACACGTGCTCGAGATCCTGCCAGTGCGCGGCGAGCATCAGTTCGGCGGCGATCGCATCGGTATCCTCGGGGCGGGCGTGGGGCTCCCACCAGGCGGACTGCACCTGAAGGGTGGAGGTGGCGCGATCGGCCTTGAGATCGACGCGCGCGACGATGCGGTCGCCCACGAGGACCGGGAGCGAGTAGTAGCCGAACCGACGCTTCTCGGCGGGCACGTAGATCTCGATCCGGTAGTCGAGGTCGAAGATGCGAAGAGCGCGCTCGCGGAACCAGACCACCGGATCGAACGGAGTCAGCAGGGCTGCCGCGTCGACTCTGCGAGGGAGCACGGCGTCACGGTGTCGCCAGGCGGGGAGCGGGCGTCCGCCTCGTTCCCATCCGCGGACCTGCACCGGGATCAGTTCACCCTCGTCGACCAACGCGGCGATCGATCGCGCGATGGTCGCGCGATCGCGGATCCGGTAGTAGTCGGCGAGGTCGGACTGCGTCGCGACGCCGCTCGAGCGGGCGGCACGGCGCGTCAGCTCGAGGATCGCGTCGGCGCGCGAGACCTCCTGCGAACGGATCGGGTCGGGGATGACCTGCTCGGCGAGGGCATACGTCCGCTCGAAGCCTTTGCGCCCACTGACGGCGACGTCTCCCGTGCGCCAGAGGTGCTCGAGCGCCAGCTTGACCTCGTCCCAGTCCCACCAGGTGCCTCGTTCGCGGGGCGCGTCCGCGCGGAGGTCGGCCGGGCGCAGCGGACCTCGGGAGCGCAGTTCGTCTTGCACCCACGCCACGGTGCGGGCGTTGCGGCTCAGCCAGGAATCTTCGTCCGCCCAGCGCCGACGGAAGTCCTCCATGCGAAAACGCCAGAGCGGCCAGTCCGCGATCGGGATGAACGTTGCCTCGTGCGCCAGGTACTCCACGTAGTGCGTGGTGCGGGAGAGGAAGACCCGGTCCAGGAGAGCGGGGTCGTAGTCGCCGAGACGGGAGAACAGCGGCAGGTAGTGGGAGCGCGCGAACACGTTCACGGAGTCGATCTGCAGCACGCCGAGACGATCCATCACCCGGTGCACGTGGCGCGCAGCGACCGACGCGGGTCGTGCTCGCGTGAAGCCCTGAGCTGCCAGCGCGATGCGGCGCGCCTGGGTGGCGCTGAGGGATTCGGTCACGTCGTCAGCGTATCGCCGGCGTCAGACATCGCGGTCCGGCGGTGAAGGATGCGTCCAACGGCATACGGCATGACCGTAGACTTGGGCGATGAGTGAGGATCAGCGACCCCGGCTGCGAGATCTCTTCCGTCCGCGCCCGGTCTCCACGGACCGCACCGTGACGACCGAGGCCGACGAGGCGGTACCGCTGCCACTGCGGATCACGGCGAGCTACGCCTGGCGTCTGCTGCTCATCGCGGCGGCGATCGGCGTCTTCATCTGGCTGGTCATGCTGCTCAAGCTCCTGGTCATCCCGCTCATGGTCGGCATCCTCATCACCGCTCTGCTCTGGCCGGCGTTCTCCTGGATGCTGCGTCACGGCGTCCCGCGCTGGTTGGCGATCACGCTCTCCCTCATCGGTACAGCCGCCGTCGTCACGGGGCTGATGTGGCTGGTGGTCTGGCAGGTGCGCGCTCAGCTCCCTGACGTCCAGGCGCGATCGACCGAGGCGTTCGATCAGTTCCAGGTGTGGCTTCACGAAGGGCCGCTGAAGCTCTCCGACACGCAGATCGCCGACTACCTGCAGCAGGGACTCGACTTCCTCACCGAGCAGACCCAGGCCCTCTGGACGGGCGCTCTCGCCATCGGCACGACCGTCGGGCACGTCGCCACCGGCGCACTGCTGTCGCTGTTCATCCTCATCTGCCTGCTCGCCGACGGTGCGGGCATCTGGCGGTGGACGGTCAAGATCTTCCCGCGCAAAGCACGGCCGGCGGTCGATGGGGCCGCGCGCAACGGCTGGGCCACGATCGTGAACTACGCCCGCACCCAGTTGTTCGTGGCGACCATCGATGCGATCGGCATCGGGCTCGGAGCCTTCCTGCTCCAGGTGCCGCTCGCCCTTCCCGTCGCCGTCCTGGTGTTCCTCGGCTCCTTCATCCCGATCGTCGGTGCCGTCGTGACCGGCGCCGTGGCCGTCTTCCTCGCGCTCGTCTACAACGGTCCCTGGATCGCGCTGTGGATGCTCGTGGTCGTGCTGGCCGTCCAGCAGATCGAGGGGCACATCCTGCAGCCGATCATGATGGGCTCGGCGGTCAAGGTGCACCCCCTCGCCGTCGTCCTCGTGGTCGCGGGCGGCGCGATGATCGCGGGAATCCCCGGAGCCCTCTTCGCCGTACCGTTGGCAGCTTTCGTCAACGTCGCGGCGGTGACCATCAGCACGGGATCCTGGCGCACCGGCGCGGGCCCGAGCGGAGACCTTATCTGGAGCACAGTACCGCGCGAGCGGAGACGGAGGAATCGATGAGCGAAGTCCCCAGCCTGACCGAGTTCGAGCACGCAGCTCAGAGTCTGGCTGAGGTGATCTCGCACACGCCGACGCTGCCGTCGCGAGCGCTGTCAGACATCCACGGCAGTACGGTCCTGCTCAAGATGGAGAATCTTCAGCGCACGGGTTCCTTCAAGATCCGCGGTGCCGCGTACCGGCTGTCGCGGCTGAGCGCTGAGGAGCGCTCCCGCGGTGTCGTCGCCGCCTCCGCGGGCAACCATGCCCAGGGTGTCGCCCTCGCCGCCCAGGCCCTCGGGATCCCGGCCACGATCTTCATGCCGCTCGGCGTTCCCGTGCCCAAGCTCCTCGCCACCCGCGGGTACGGCGCAGAGGTCGTGCTGGAGGGGGAGACCGTCGCGACCTCGCTGCGACTGGCGGCGGAATTCTCCGAGCGCACCGGGGCCGTGCTGATCCACCCGTTCGACCACCGCGACGTCGTGATCGGACAGGGAACGCTCGGCCTCGAACTGCTGGAGGATGCGCCGGACGTCGACACGGTCGTCCTCGGCATCGGGGGAGGAGGTCTCATCGCGGGTGTCGCCGCGGCCGTGAAGGCCCGAGCCGCCGAGCTCGGGCGGACAGTCCGCATCATCGGGGTCCAGGCGGAGAATGCCGCCGCCGTGCCGCCGTCGCTCGCGGCGGGGGAGCCGGTCGACATCGTCACTCGTCCGACCATCGCCGACGGCATCCTCGTCGCCCGTCCGGGAGCTGTCCCGTTCGAGATCATCAAAGACCTCGTCGATGAGGTGGTCACCGTCTCCGACGATGACCTCGCGCGGGCCATCCTCATCCTGCTGGAGCAGGCGAAGGTCGTGGTCGAACCCGCCGGTGCCGCGGGTGTAGCGGCGATCCTGGCCGGCAAGGTCTCCGGAACGGGAACGACGATGGCGGTGCTCTCCGGCGGCAACATCGACCCGCTCCTGTTGCAGCGCGTGGTCTCTCACGGCCTCGCGGCCTCCGGCCGGTACCTGACGATCCGGATTCCGCTCCCCGACCGGCCAGGGCAGCTCGCTCGTGTGTCGGAGCTCATCGCCGAAGCCGGGGCGAACGTCATCGAAGCCATGCACACTCGGCACGGTCACGGACTCCAGATCAGCGATGTGATCCTGGAGCTCAGCGTCGAGACACGGGGACCCGAGCATTCGGAGCACACGCTCGACACGCTGCGTCGCGCCGGGTTCGCGCCCATCCTCGTCCCGGATTGAGCACGAGCGCCCGGATCCTCCGCGGCCCCCTCCACGCAGAAGCGCCCCCGCGTCCGAGAGGATGCGGGGGCGCTCGTCGACGGTGCGTCAGCCCGTGTAGGTCTCGACGTTCACGATCTCGACGTCGATGCTGCGTCCGTTCGGGGCCTCGTACGACGACTTCTCGCCGACCTTGAGGCCGAGGATCGCCTGGCCCAGCGGGCTGGCCTCGCTGTAGACGTCGAGGTCGCCGCCGGAAGCGATCTCGCGGCTGCCGAGGAGGAAGACCTCTTCGCCGCCGGCCACGAGCGCCGTGACGACGGTGCCGGGCTCGACGATCCCGCGGCTGGCCGGAGCTTCGCCGACCTTGGCGGTCTTCAACAGGCCCTCGAGGGTGCGGATGCGGGCTTCCTGCTTGCCCTGCTCGTCTTTGGCGGCGTGGTATCCGCCGTTCTCCTTGAGGTCGCCTTCTTCGCGGGCCGCCTCGATGCGCTTGGCGATCTCATCGCGACCGACGGTCGACAGGTGCTCCAGCTCGGCGACGAGCCGGTCATACGCCTCCTGCGTGAGAAAGGGGACCTGAGCATCGGTGGACATGGCGAAGCTCCTTCTTTCGGGATCCCACCGACATGCTGCGGGGGATATGCCAAGACGCCCCGGCACGGTGCCGGGGCGTCGTCTGTCTGGCACGAGTCTAAGCGACCCAGCAGGTGTTCACCAAACCTGTCGTGGCCTGAGCGACGGTCGGGATGGTGACCGAGACGGCCTGGGAGTGGCTGTCTCCGGCGGCGATCTCGACGATCTTCCAGCCCACCACGCCGAACTCCTCGTCGAGTGCTTCGAGGGCGCACACCACGTCCTTGCCCTGCACGCCGGTGACCTGGAAGCTCACATCGACGGAGTACTCATCGACGAGGGTGAAGCCGAGGTCGTCGGCGTCCACCGAGGCGATCGACTGCGATACGGTCATCCAGCTGAAGGCACCGATGACCACGAGCGCGACAGCGCCACCGATGATCCACGGCAGCCGACGCCGTCGCGTTCGGCCATAGCGTTCGTCGAGCTGCTGTGCGGTCGTCACTGGTGGGTCTTCCCGGTCGTTAGGCTGGTGTTACCAGGTTATGCGACCTGCGCACGAAAGGCCGATTCATGCTCGCTCTGACCGAGACCCCGATGCCGACGCCATCCATGACCGTGGCACCGGAGGCCGTCACGCCGGGCTTCATCGGCTTCGCCGCCATCGTCGTCGTCGTGATCGCGGTGATCCTGCTGATCTGGGACATGAATCGTCGCATCCGCCGGGTCCGTTACCGCGACGAGGTGCGGGAAGAGCTCGACGCCGAGGAAGCCGCGCGAGCCGCGGCCGCAGCGGAGGGCGGCACGTCGGCTCCGGATTCGCCCTCACCCGATGGGGCGAGCACCCGCGACGGGGACGACCACCCCCCGACACGCTGAGAGACCCTGCATGGCGGACGGGGGAGCCGCACCACGCAGAGGCTACGGCGCGCCCAGCGAGGGCGACAGCGGGGCGAGGGTGATGAGCAGACACGCGGTCCAGTGGCAGAGGAACGCGAGCACCGTGCACACATGGAAGATCTCGTGGAAGCCGAAATGGCCGGGCCACGGATTGGGCCTCTTCAGCGCGTAGACGACGGCGCCGCCCGTGTAGAGGAGGCCGCCGACGATCACCAGCACCATCATCGCGAAGTTCGCGTTCATGAGGTCGACGATGTACATCACCGCTGCCCAGCCGAGCAGCAGGTAGAGGGCGACGTAGAGCCAGCGCGGGGCGTTGATCCAGAACACGCGGAAGAGGATGCCCACCAGAGTTCCGCCCCAGACCACGCAGAGCAGCAGCAGGCCCTTGTCCGGGGGCAGCGCCAGTGTCGCCAGGGGGGTGTAGGTCCCGGCGATCAGCAGCAGGATGTTGGCATGGTCGATCCGCTTCAGGACGACCTTCACCCGGGGGGACCAGTCGAACCGGTGGTAGAGGGCGGAGTTGCCGAACAGCAGCAACGACGTGAGCATGAACACGGCGGACGCCCATTTCGCCGGGGCGCCGTCGGCCACGATGATCAGGACGATGCCCGCGGCGATGGCTACCGGGAAAGTGGCGGCGTGGATCCAGCCGCGCCAGGTCGGCTTGATATCGACCGCAGCATCCACGGCGGCGGCTTCGAGAAGCGGCAGCTGGGGGACATCGGGACCGGACTGCTCGGGTGTGCTCACGTCCTCACTCTAAGCCGCGCGGCATTCCCCGCAGGGCACATATCCTCAGCATCCGCACACGGTGGGCGAGACGTCGGCACGATAGCGTAGGGAGGTGATATCACGCGAGAATCCGGTGCGGGGGCCGCTGTATCGGCTCTACACCAGTCGGCTGCGTCGCCACCTCGATCCTGCATCGGTGCCGCACCATGTCGCGATGATGATCGACGGCAACCGGCGCTGGGCGCGTCAGCTCGGGTTCGCCACTCCGGCCGAGGGACATCGGGCGGGCGCGGCGAAGATGCATGAGTTCCTCGGCTGGTGCGACGAACTCGGCGTGCGTGTCGTCTCGCTGTATCTGCTCTCCAGCGACAACCTGCGCAAGCGGGACTCGGCCGAGCTCGCCGACCTCATCGAGATCATCGCCGAGCTGGCGGAAGCCCTGTCGCAGGAGGGGAACTGGCGGGTCAAGCACGTCGGACGATCCGACCTCCTGCCGCCGGAACTGGCGCGTGTGCTCGCCGACGCGGAGGAGCGCACGAAGGGGCACAGCGGACTCCACGTGAACCTCGCGGTCGGATACGGCGGCCGCAACGAGATCGTCGACGCGGTGCGGAGCATCATCACCAAGCACGAGGCCTCGGGCGGAACGATGGAGGACCTCGCCGCCCACCTCACCCCGGAGATGATCGGCGAGCACCTCTACACCGGAGGACAGCCCGATCCCGATCTGGTGATCCGGACGAGCGGCGAGCAGCGGCTCAGCGACTTCCTGCTCTGGCAGAGCGCGCACAGCGAGTTCTACTTCGTGGAAGCGCTGGGGCCCGATCTCCGGCAGGTGGACTTCCTCCGCGCCATCCGCGACTATGCCGACCGCGACCGCAGATACGGCCGGTGACCGTCCGCGCGATGCACGGCGCCGTGCCACAATGACGCAGTGAGCACTTTCCAGGACTACGTCGACACCTTCGACAATGAGTCCGGCTATCTGAACTGGGCCGCCTTCGGCCCGCTGTCGCCCTCCGTGCGCGAAGAGGTCTTCGCCGACGCCGACCTTCTCGGCAGTGGACGCCCGTCTTCACTGTCGCTCGTCGCCGAGCGGATCGGCCAGGCACAGGAGCTCGTCGCAGAACTCCTCGGCGGCGAGGCGGACGACGTCACGCTCCAGCCCTCGTCGACCCACGGGCTCATGCACGCCCTGTACGGGCTCAAGGGCGCCGTCATCGCGAGTACGGCGGAGTTCCCCAGTGTCAGTCTCACCGTGGAGCGGGCCGCATCGGCGTCGGACCGCGCCGTGACGCCGCGATGGATCACCCCCGCAGACGGACGCGTGACCACCGACGCCGTCGCCGAGGCGCTGGACGACGACGTGGTCGCGCTCGCCGTGAGCCACGTCGACTTCCGAACGGGCTATCGGGTGGATCTCGCGGCGCTTCGTGAGCTCATCGGCCCCGATCGCCTGCTCATCGTCGATGCCGTCCAGTCCTTCGGCATCATGGACGTCGACTACGGCCCGGCCGATGTCGTGGTGGGCCACGGCTACAAGTGGCTGCGCGCCGGGCGGGGCAGTGCCTTCGCGTGGTTCGCGCCGCGAGCACGGGAGCGGATCACGCCCGTGCTCTCCGGGATCACCGGGACCACCGCGACCGGATTGTTTGTCGACGAGCTTCCGGCGCCGGCGGCATCGGCGCGGGCGTACACGGTCAGCCAACCGGACACGCTCGCCGCCGGCCGACTCGCGATCGGTGTCCGGGATGTGCGGGATGCCGGCGTGGCCGCGATCGAGGCGCGTCTCGCCGAGCACGTCGACACCGTGATCGAGATCGCCGATCGTCACGGCATCGAGGTGAGCTCGCCGCGGGAGCGGGGAGAGCGGGCGGGCATCGTCGCCCTCGAGCCGGACGAACCGGCGCGTCTCGCCGCTGCTCTCGCGAACGCCGGTCTCGTGGTGACGGCACGCGGCTCCTCGGTGCGTCTCGCGCCGCACGCGGGAACCGATGCGGCCACTTTCGAGCTCCTCGATGAGGCGTTGCACGCATTCGGCAACGAGACGTTCACCAGCACGTAACGAAATCCACTGGCGTGTCGGTGTCGGGTACGCGCCTCGCGGTCGTACGTTCTAGGCATCGGGCAAGGCGCCCGGTCGGGTCGGCCTCAGGTTGACGACTCGTGACCCCCTGGTCGACTCGTTCGAATAGCCGGGATTCCCCGGGTCGGGAGTGGGTCGTGACCACACGTACAGCGCAGCAGGCCACCAGCACCGCGCAGCAGTCCACCCGTAAGACGACGAGACGCGCATCATCCGCGGAGCCTGATCAGGATCTGCGGACGTATGTCCTCGACACCTCGGTCCTGCTGAGTGATCCGCAGGCGTTCTTCCGGTTCGCCGAGCACTCGGTCGTCCTTCCGGTCGTCGTGATCACAGAGCTCGAGGGCAAGCGTCACGACCCGGAGATCGGCTACTTCGCACGCCAGGCGCTGCGACACCTCGACGACCTGCGCATCGAGCACGGGCGACTGGACTTCCCGGTCGAGGTCGGTGAAGGGGGAACGCTTCGCGTGGAGCTCGCGAACACCGACTCCTCGGTCCTCCCGGCAGGCATCCGGCTCAGCGACAACGACACGCGGATTCTGTCCGTCGCCATGCACCTCGCGCAGGACGGGCAGGACGTCACGATCGTCTCCAAGGACCTCCCGATGCGCGTGAAGGCGGCGTCGCTGGGGCTGCGCGCCGAGGAGTACCTCGCCGAGCAGGCCGTGGACTCCGGCTGGACCGGCATCTCGACGCTCGACCTCTCCGGCGACGACATCAGCGACCTGTACGAGAGCGAGGTCGGCATCAGCGAGGAGGCGCGGGGCCTTCCGGTCAACACGGGCCTGATCATCCACTCCGAACGCGGCTCCGCGCTCGGACGCGTCACCGGGGACGGCGAATACCGACTGGTGCGCGGCGACCGCGACATCTTCGGGATGCACGGTCGCTCGGCCGAACAGCGGATCGCGATCGACCTGCTCCTCGACCAGGAAGTCGGCATCGTCTCCCTCGGCGGTCGGGCCGGTACCGGCAAATCGGCACTCGCGCTGTGCGCGGGTCTCGAAGCGGTGCTGGAGAGGCAGCAGCAGAAGAAGATCATCGTGTTCCGGCCGCTGTTCGCCGTCGGCGGGCAGGAGCTCGGCTACCTCCCCGGGGACCAGGGCGAGAAGATGGGACCGTGGGGGCAGGCGGTGTTCGACACGCTCGGCTCGGTCGTCTCCGGCAACGTCATCGAAGAGGTCATCGAACGCGGATTGCTGGAGGTGCTGCCGCTCACCCACATCCGCGGTCGTTCCCTTCACGACGCATTCGTGATCGTCGATGAAGCGCAGTCGCTCGAACGCAACGTCCTCCTCACGGTGCTGAGTCGGATGGGCCAGAATTCGCGAGTCATCCTCACCCACGATGTGGGCCAGCGCGACAACCTCCGCGTCGGCCGACACGACGGCATCGCCAGCGTGATCGAGACGCTGAAGGGACATGACCTCTTCGGGCATGTGACCCTGACACGCTCCGAGCGTTCAGCGATCGCAGCCCTCGTCACCGAGCTCCTGGAGGGTGGAGAGCTCAGCTGACGACGGGCGACAGCGGATGCCGCGCGGACTGCCCCGCGGCATCCGCTGTCGTGTGTCCGGGGACCGTGCGCGGGCGGGGGCGGGGCGGTGGGGCGTTGCAAACTGCGGCCGACACGCCAAATATCGGACGTTGAAGGCCCACAAGTCCGACATCTGGTGTGTCGGCGTGCGTCGCGTGCCCTCACGCGTGCTCTCGGCAACGTGCGAGAGCAGCGATGATGGCTGTCTGCACTGCTGACCAGTCGTAGACGACCTGCGCAAAGTCGAACCGCAGTGTCTCCATCCCTCGTGCCGATGCGGCCGCGTCTCTGGCGAGATCCTTATGGCGGTGTGAGGCACCGTCGTGGTTTCGCCTTCCGTCGATCTCGAGGATCAAACGACCATCGATGATGAAATCGACCCTCCCCACGCCACTGATCAGCACCTGGCACTCGACGAGGATGCCGAGCATATGCAGCCGCAGTCGGACCAGGGACTCGAGCCCGCTATCGGCATCGGAACGCCCGATGTCGACCAGCCACCGTGCATAGGCCGGAAGTGCCTTGCGGATTCGCATTCTTGCGGCCGAGGAGAGCAGTCGATTCTTCCATGCCGACTCGAACGCCGCGAAGAATGCCTCGTCGCCGCGGCACCGATGGAAGTGAATCAGGGCGGTTTCGACGTCGACGAGTCCGAGACCCGGTGTGCCTCGGAAGTAGTGGGTGACACACTGGCACCCGACGTGCGGGTTAACGCGTCCTCGCCTTCCTACCCAGACGTGAAGGGGCGAGTCGTCACAGAGGACCCATACTCCGTGCAACCGCAGTGCTGCACCGCACGTGAGCGCACCCCCGTGTAGTGCGGCCCGTCGCAGATGTGAGTTCAGCGCGGGCGACGCGAACACACCCGGTCGCACGCGGTCGATTCGCTTCTCTCGGACGGCCTTCGCGAGTTCCGGGCGCGACATGCCGCATCGCTGAAGTTCGACGCCGCGCGCGAGGCCGCCGAGTCGGGCCAGAAGAACCGTAGGATCGAGCACTCGTCCAGTTTCGGCTCTGCGCCGATACGCGGACCGACGTCGAGGCCGCGACTGTGAACAACAACCAGGATCCTTCGCGTGGAGCAGGAGCAGTCCCTCGCGCACGTGCCTGCCGACACGCCAGATGTCGGATCCATCCTCATGCAAGGTCCGGCATCTGGCGTGTCGGCGGTCGTTCAGACGGGGCCGGACGGGGCAGACGGAGGGACGGAGGACCGGAGCCTCGGAGCCGAAGCCCGAAACGGAGCCGCAAACCACGGATGCCGCGAGGAACGTGTCCTCGCGGCATCCGGAAAACGCTCGGATCAGCCCGGGTGGGTCATCGAGAGGAGGTCGAGCTTCTCGTCGAGCTGCTCGAGGGTGAGGTCGCCCCGCTCGACGTAGCCGAGATCGATCACGGCGTCGCGCACCGTGATGCCCTTCGCCACCGAGTGCTTGGCGATCTTCGCCGCCGCCTCGTAGCCGATGAGCTTGTTGAGGGGGGTCACGATCGACGGGCTCATGCCGGCGAAGGCGGCGGCACGCTCGACGTTCGCCTGCAGACCGTCGATGGTCTTGTCGGCGAGCACACGGGAGGCGTTCGAGAGCAGGCGGATGGACTCGAGCACCGCCGTGCCCATGACCGGGATCGCGACGTTGAGCTCGAAAGACCCGGAGGCCCCGGCCCAGGCCACGGTCGCGTCGTTGCCGATCACTCGGGCGCACACCATGAGGACGGCCTCGGGGACCACGGGGTTGACCTTGCCGGGCATGATCGAGGAGCCGGGCTGCAGGTCGGGGATGTGCAGTTCGCCGAGACCCGTGTTGGGGCCGGAGCCCATCCAGCGGAGGTCGTTGTTGATCTTCGTCAGCGAGACGGCGATCGTGCGCAGTGCGCCGGATGCCTCGACCAGACCATCGCGGTTGGCCTGTGCCTCGAAGTGGTCCTTCGCCTCGGTGATCGGCAACTCCGTCTCGGACGCGAGCAGCGCGATGACCTTCTGCGGGAAGCCGAGCGGGGTGTTGATGCCGGTGCCGACAGCCGTGCCGCCCAGGGGAACCTCGGCGACGCGGGGGAGGGCGGACTGCACGCGCTCGATGCCGAGGCGCACCTGGCGGGCGTAGCCGCCGAACTCCTGGCCGAGGGTCACAGGCGTCGCATCCATGAGGTGCGTGCGGCCGGACTTGACGGCGTCCTTCCACAGCTCCGCCTTCGCCTCCAGTGCGACGGCGAGGTGGTCGAGCGCGGGGATGAGCGTGTCGATGAGCGCCTGGGTCACGGCGATGTGCACCGAGGTCGGGAACACGTCGTTCGAGGACTGGGAAGCGTTCACGTGGTCGTTGGGGTGCACGGTCGCACCGAGGATGCGGGTCGCGAGAGTCGCCAGCACCTCGTTCATGTTCATGTTCGACGAGGTGCCGGAACCGGTCTGGTAGGTGTCGACCGGGAACTCACCGTCGTGGGCACCCGAAGCCACCTGGTCGGCAGCCTGGGCGATCGCGTCGGCGATGGCACCGTCGAGCGTGCCCAGCTCCTTGTTGGCAAGGGCGGCGGCCTTCTTGATCCGGGCGAGCGCGGCGATCTGCGTCGACTCCAGACCCTTGCCCGAGATCGGGAAGTTCTCCACGGCCCGCTGCGTCTGCGCCCCGTAGAGCGCGTTGACGGGCACCCGCACCTCACCCATGGTGTCGTGCTCGATCCGGTAGCCCTGCGAGCTCTCGCCGCTGCGCTGGTCGTTGTCGGTCATTCCGAACCCTCCTTGGTCACGGGGCTGTTCCCCTCGGTGTCGATGCCGACCGTGATCACCGGCGTCGCGGTGCCCTCGGCCAGACGGTAGTTCGCGCCGACGAGGCCGAGACGACCTTCGGCGACGGCGTTGCTGATGATCTCGGAGGACTGCAGCAGGTCGTTCACGGTGTTGCGGAGATGCTCGCGTCCGACGAGCTCCGAGTCGATGTCGGCGACCGTGCCGCCGCCGCTCTCGGCGAGGACCTTCCGCGCGGCGGGCACGATCGGCGCGACGAGCTTCCAGATGTGCGGCGGGAGGGGAGCGGCATCGATCGCCGTCCCGTCGATCGCGGCGCGGACCGCTCCGCACGAATCGTGCGCGAGGACCACGATCAGCGGAACCTCGAGCACGGCGACCGCGTACTCGAGGCTCGCGACGATCGACTCGCCCATGACCTGACCGGCGTTGCGCACGACGAACAGGTCACCGAGACCGAGGTCGAAGATGATCTCGGCCGCAAGGCGGGAATCCGAGCAGCCGAAGAGGGTCGCCACGGGGTGCTGCGCCGCGGCGAGATCCTTGCGCCGTACCACGTCCTGGTTCGGGTGCCGGGGCTCGTCCGCGACGAATCGACGGTTGCCGTCCAGCATCTGCTGCCAGGCTGCGGAAGGAGTCAAGGGGTGCGTCATGAGGCCTCCGAGAGTGAACGGATCTGTGGGATCAGCGACTCCGCGAGCTCTGCCGTGGAATCGGGCGAGCGCGAGCCGTAGAGCAGGATGTAGTCGTCGCCGGCCTGGGTGCCGATCGCGTAGGTGACGTTGGCGTTCGAATCGGCGTTGCCCGGCTCGTAGACGTCCCAATCGAGGCCGCCGATGCGGACCGTGTCCGTGGGGGCGATGCCGTTCAGGCGCTGCGGAGCCCAGGACGCACCGGCGTCGAAGGCCTGAGCGACCTTGATGAACCCGCGTTCGTCATCGGCGGACGGGGCCAGCGTGACCTCCCAGACGACGGTGGCGCCGCCGAGCAGCTTCGCGCTGTTCGCCCGCCAGAAGTCGCCCAGCTCGGGAACCAGCACGGGGCTGTCCATCGTGGATTCCACACCCGCGGCGATGCCGGCGACGTCGATCGGCTCGGGCTCGACCGGCTCCCCGCGGGGGACGGCGAAGATGATCACGGCGACCACGGCGACCGTCACGAGGAGAGCTGCGATGAGGTTCCGGAACGTCTGACTCGAGCGATACGCCTTGCTGGAGGCGGCCTTGCGCGCTGCGGTCTCGTCCGGCGTCTCCGGACGACCCAGCTCCGCGATGATGGGCGGCTGCTTGGTCTGCTTGCTCATGACTCCGCGCCCGAGGTCTCGGTGGTGGATGATGCGGCCCTGGCTTCTTCCAGACGGCGCTTCGCGCCCAGGAGCCATTCCTCGCACCGGGCGGCCAGCGCCTCGCCACGCTCCCAGAGCGCGAGCGAGTGCTCGAGGGTCGGCGACCCTTGTTCGAGTTCGGCGACGACCTTGACGAGCTCGTCACGGGCTGCCTCGAACGACAGCGTGTCCACGGGGGTGTCGTTGAGGGCGCTCACTCCTCCATCCTACGTCGTGCGGCGTGGCGCTCCGGCTCAGGGGGACTCCGGGATCTCGCCCTCCGAACGCGCAGCGACGGAGCCGCGATCGACGGTGATCGTGAGGGCGCTGCCTGCCGGGGCATCGGCGGCGTCGCGCAGAATCACGCCGCCGTCCAGGTGCGCGATCGCGTAGCCGCGCGCGAGCGTGGCCGCGGGGGAGAGCGCGCGGAGGGAGGCACGCAGCTCCCCGGTCCGCCGACCGGCGGAATCGATCTCCCGGGTCACGGTGTCGCGCCCGCGTGAGAGCAGCAGCCACAGCTCTTGGGAGCGGGCGTCGATGATCGGATCGGGGGAGCGCAGGACAGGGCGCGAGCGGAGCTGCTCCAGCTGCGCGATGTCGTGCGAGAGGCGCTGGGTGAGGCGCGTCGTCGCGCGCGAGCGCAGCTGGGCGATGAGGGCACGTTGTTCACCCACGTCCGGCACGACGCGTTTCGCCGCATCGGTCGGCGTCGATGCGCGCAGGTCGGCGACGTCGTCGAGCAGGGGATGGTCGTTCTCGTGTCCGATCGCGCTGACGACCGGGGTGGACGCAGCGGCGACGGCGCGGATGAGTCGCTCGTCGCTGAAGCCGAGGAGGGTCTGCGGGTCGCCGCCGCCCCGGGCGATGATGATCACGTCGACGTCCGGGTCGGCGTCGAGCCGTGCGAGCGCGGCGAGGGTGTCCGGCACGCATCGGTCGCCCTGGACCGCGGCGTACTCGGTCCGGAACCGGACCTGGGGCCAGCGGAGCTCGGCGTTGCGGTGCACGTCCTTCTCGGCGTCCGACCGCTCACCCGTGATCAGCCCGATGACGTGGGGGAGGAAGGGCAGGCGCTGCTTGCGGGCGGGGTCGAACAGGCCCTCCTGGCGCAGCTGGACACGGAGCTTCTCGAGGCGTTCGAGCTGATCGCCCAGGCCCACGTGCTTCATCGCCGAGACCGTGAAGCTGAAGTCTCCTGCCTTGACGAAGTAGTCGGCTTTCACCGCAGCCACGACGTGATCGCCGATGCCGAGGTCGGAAGGGATGCGCCCGCGAACGCTCGACCACACGCGGATCGAGATCTGGGCGTCGGATCGGGTGTCCTTCAGGCGTGCGAAGACGTTGCCGGCACGCACATTCCAGGAGGTGATCTCCCCTTCGACCCAGACCGTGTTCCAGCGCGCGATGAAGTCGCGGATGGTCGAGTTGAGGCGGGTGACCGAGGTGGGTGCGTCGGCCGTGGAGTCGCGCGGGGCGACGGAGTCGGCGGGCGGAGTCTCTCCCTGTCCCGTCGTCGCTTCGAAGACTGTCATCCGCTCCCGCTCCCGTCTGGAGTCTCCCCGGCCCCGCACAGCTGTGCGGCGGTAGAATTCAGGGGTGACTTCGACTGCCGTTCATCTTCCCATTCCCCGTCTCCCTCGAGTGCGGGCGGCGGCCGGGCGGCTTCAGGATAACCCGGTGGTCGGACGCAAGCGGGTCCTGCTCGCCGCACCGCGCGGCTATTGCGCCGGTGTCGACCGCGCCGTGGTGGCCGTCGAGAAGGCGCTGGAGCGCTACGGAGCGCCTGTGTACGTGCGCAAGCAGATCGTGCACAACATCCACGTGGTGACGGAACTCGAGGAGAAGGGTGCGATCTTCGTCGAAGAGGTCGACGAGGTCCCCGAGGGCGCACACGTCGTGTTCAGCGCCCACGGTGTCTCCCCGGCGGTCGTGAACGCAGCATCCGACCGCGGCCTGCACGCGATCGACGCCACCTGCCCCCTGGTCACCAAGGTGCACCGGGAGGCCGTGCGCTTCGCGCGGGACGATTTCGAGATCCTGCTCATCGGCCACGACGGGCACGAAGAGGTCGAAGGTACGGCGGGAGAGGCTCCCGAGCACGTCACGGTCGTGAACTCTCCCGAAGAGGCCGACACGGTTGTCGTGAAGGATCCGAACAAGGTCGTCTGGCTCTCGCAGACCACTCTCTCGGTCGACGAGACCATGGAGACGGTCAACCGTCTGCGCACGCGCTTCCCCGAACTGCACAATCCGCCGTCCGATGACATCTGCTACGCCACGCAGAACCGCCAGGTGGCCATCAAGAAGGTCGCTGCGGGCGCCGACCTGGTGATCGTCGTCGGGTCGTCCAACTCGTCCAACAGCGTGCGCCTGGTCGAGGTGGCCCTCGAATACGGCGCCAAGGCCGCGTACCGGGTGGACTACGCCGAGGAGATCCAGCAGGAGTGGCTCGACGGGGTCGAGACCATCGGGGTGACCAGCGGGGCGTCCGTCCCCGAGGTGCTCGTGCGCGAAGTCCTCGACGCGATCGGCGACGCCGGCTACCGTGACGTCGAAGAGGTGAAGACGGCCGAAGAGGATCTGATGTTCTCCCTCCCCAAGGAACTGCGTCAGGACGCCGCGGGGAAACGCGACGAGCGGGCGCTCGGCGGTCGCGCAGCTGGAGGAGGCGCGTAGCGTTGAGCGCCGCGGAGGCGGAGCCCACCCTCATCGGGTCGGTGCAGCGCGCTCTGCGGTTGATCGACATCGTCGCGAACTCTCCCCGTCCGCTGCCTGCCAAGATGCTCGCGGCGATCACGGGATTGACGCCGGGCACGACCTACAACCTCGTTCGCACCCTGGTCCATGAGGGCTATCTGAACGCCGAACCGGACGGGCTCGTGCTCGGTGCGCGATTCCCCGCCTTCCAGCAGCAGGTCGATTCGCGGGGCGTCTTCCTCGCACGCGTCCGTGCGGCTCTTCGCGACGTGACGGAGGTCGCGGGAGCCACCGCCTACCTCTCCCGTTTCCACGACGGTGAGATGCACCTCGTCGACATCGTCGATGCGGTCCGCAACCCGCGCGTCGAGCTGTGGGTCGGGTTGCAGTCCAGTGCCCACGCGACGGCGCTGGGCAAGCAGATCCTCGCGGACCTCCCGGATGACGAGAGGCTCGACTACCTCTCGCGACATCGCCTGGAGGAGCTCACACCGCGCACGATCAGCGATCGCCGGACCCTCTTGACGCAGCTGGAGCACTCCCCGGGGTGGACGGTGGATCAGGAGGAGTACGCGATCGGCGCGACGTGTGTGGCCGTGCCGGTGATCGCGCCCGGGGTCACCGCCTCCTTGGCGATCTCCCTGCCCACGGACCGCGCCGTGGTCGACCGCGCGCTGGTCACGACGTTGCAGCGCGAGGCGCGGCGACTGTCCCTGCAGCTCGGCGCCGCTTCTCTCGATGGCGATGCAGGCCCGGAGTTCACTATCTGAACAGAGACCCCTGGTGCCGCGGCATGCGTTTTCCTATGATCAGGGGAGTAGCGCCATACGAGATCGCTACTGATCGTCCGAGCGTCCCCAGCGCAGGCGGTCACTATGGATGAGATGCGTCCCCAGCGCTTCACGTCCGCGGCCCCGAGGAGTCCCCACTTCTCCGGGGCCGCTATCGTATCCGGGCGTGATGCGGTGTCACGCTGTCCGGCCGCTTCGCTGTGAGCCGTGCGAAGCCGGGACGGTTAGCATGGCGGGATGACCGATCAACGTCCGCAGTACGGCGAACTCGCAACGCCGGAGGAGCAGCGCCGAGCCGCCGGCTTGCCGCCGCTGGACGAGGTCGCCGTCGCGCCGCCGACGCCTTCCGTCGCACCGACCGCCGCCGCTGCGTCCCCGGCACCGGGTGATGGCTCGACCACGCGTCGGCGCCCCGTGGATCGGCTCGTGACGATCGCGCTTCTCGCGTACGGCTTGGTGAACGTCATCGTCACGGGGCTGTCGTATCTCGACCTTCCGAACGTGATGAACGAGACCATGAGGATCCTCGGCATCGACGGGGAGTTCACGAACTTCGCGCAGGGACGCACGTGGGGCACGATCGGTGCGATCGTCCTGGCCGTCGGGTGGGCGATCACAGCTGCACTCTCCATTCGTCGCCTGCGTCGCGGGCGTCTCACGTGGTGGCTGCCGATCGTGGGTGCGATCGTGACGGGGATCATCGTCTCGATGTGCATCGCCGTCCCGATGATGAGCGACCCGGCGTTCACGGCCTACCTCACGTCGGTCGGGCCGTAGCGGCGGCCGACGCCCCGGTACTGTCGAAGGATGCTTCAGAACAGCTTCGGCGTCCACATCTCTTCTGCGTCCGTCGATCGCGGCGATGGCTCCGACCCTCGGTCGCTCGCGCACGACATCCTGGCCGGTCTGCGTGTCCCCGCGGGCGTGCGGGAGGCGGAGGACGAGTGGGACGACCACTCCGCCGCCCTGCTCGCGATCCCGGTGACGGACGATGGGCATGTGCTGACGCTCTCCGAGGAGGACCGGATCGCGTCGACGCTCTCTGTCGCCGACCTGCGTGAGGCCTTCCGATCTCAGGGGCTCACGCTCTGGTTGGAGGACGGCACCGATCCTGACGACGACGGAATCGATGCCGAAGACCCCGAAGACCCCGAAGACGTGGGAGACGAGGAAGACGAGGACGATCTGGAAGACGAGGAGCTCGACTCGGACACCTCGACCTTCACCCTCCCCACCGTGCAGGTCTGCGCCTTCTCGCATCGGGGTCCCGCCGTCGCGCGCCTGCTCTCGTCGATTCGTCGGATGGTGGTGGATCACCAGGAGTCCGGGGAATGGTCTCTCCAGCAGTTCGAGACCTCGGAGCCGACGGGCGATTGGACCACCTCCCGGGCGGAGCTGCCCGTGATCGAGCTGAACCGCGTCGACTCCGACGCCTGGATCGAAGTGACGCCACCGAAGGGAGGCCCGATCCCGTTCTGGATCGATGCCGAGCGCGGCACCCGACCCGTTCTCGACATCGAAGCCATCCGTATCCCCGAGACGGCGGAGATCTGCCGACGGCTGCTCGCTGAGGGGGACGGAAGCCGTGATGAACTCCTCGAGCTCGCCGCGATGGTGCGGCTCGATGTGGATGCGGCCCATCGCGCGCTGATGCCGGAGTCGCTGGGGGGAGTGGTCGGTACCGAAGCTCGTCAGCGTGCGTTCCTGGCAGCGTTCGGGATCGCGCCCGACCTGATCGACGCCGCATTCGGCGGTCAGGGCGCGTGTCCGAACCGACGGTTCCTGCCTCTGGGGCCGTGGGCGACGGTGCGGGAGACGGCCATCGCCGGCGTTGGAGAGTTCACGGCTCTGACCCGTCGGGACCGACCCCTCGCGCGCCTCGGAGACGCGATTCGGCGGCGGCCGGTGGTCGGGATCGCGCTGGCACTGGCGGAGTTCTCGGCCGGAATGTGGCTGACCTCACGGACGCGCGGAGGCGGCAGGTCGTTCGGCGTCCTGCTCGTCGTGGACGCGCTGATCGATCTCGCGATCTGGATCACACGCATCCGTCGCGGACGCCAGGGATAGGTCGTCCGGCAGCCGGACCGACCCCCAGACGAGAGATGCCCCGGCCGTCGCGGCCGGGGCATCTCTTTCGACGCGGAAAGGTCAGCTCTGGGACTGACCGTACGAGCCGAGCTGACGGGTCGACTCCACCACGCGGGCGGCCATCGCCGTCTCCGCGATCTTGCCCCAGGCACGCGGGTCGTACTGCTTCTTGTTTCCGACCTCGCCGTCGACCTTGAGCACGCCGTCGTAGTTCTTGAACATGTAGTCGGCGATCGCGCGCGTGTACGCGTACTGCGTGTCGGTGTCGATGTTCATCTTGATCACGCCGTTGGCGACAGCCAGCGCGATCTCATCATCGGTCGAGCCGGATCCGCCGTGGAAGACCAGGTCGAGCGGCTTCGCGCCCGTGTTGTACTTCGCCGCGACCTGCGCCTGGATCTCGCCGAGGAGCTCCGGGCGAAGCTTCACGCCACCGGGCTTGTACACACCGTGCACGTTGCCGAACGTGAGGGCGGCGATGTACCGACCCTGCTCGCCGAGGCCGAGTGCCTGCACAGCCTGGTCGACGTCGGCGAACGTCGTGTAGAGGGCTTCGTTCGAGCCCTCGTGCTGCACACCGTCCTCTTCGCCGCCCACGACGCCGATCTCGACCTCGAGGATGGCGTTGATGTTCTTCATGCGGGGGAGGAGGTCCTTCGCGATCTCGATGTTCTCCGCGAGGGGAACCGCCGAGCCGTCCCACATGTGCGACTGGAAGATCGGGTTGCGCCCGGCCTTGACCTCTTCCTCGGAGGCGGCGATCAGCGGCTCCACGAAGCCGGCCAGAGCGTCCTTCGGGCAGTGGTCCGTGTGCAGAGCCACCGTGACCGGGTAGTTCTTCGCCACCTCGGTGGCGTATCGGGCGAACGCGAGCGCACCGGTGGCGCGGGCCTTGACGGTGTGGCCGGCGAAGTAGTCGGCACCGCCGGTGGTGACCTGGATGATGCCGTCGGAGCCGGCCTCGGTCAGCCCCTGGAGGACGGCGTTGATCGTCTGCGAGCTCGAGACGTTGAAAGCGGGGTATGCGAAGCCGCCGGCCTTCGCGCGGTCGAGCATTTCGGCGTACTGATCCGGGGTGGCGACGGGCATATGAACTCCTGCGGTAGGTGAAGCCGGGACAGGTGCCACTCTATCGGGGCGCATACGGACTTGCCGCAGACGTGACGGGGTGCGGGCGGCCCAGCTTCTGCGGTGACGTTAAGAATCGAGATTCCTTCGTTGTCACGGGCAGGAAAACCGGGCAGTTCCGCTTCTTCGCTCGCTAGGCTGACCGCATGGTGAGTCTGACAGCGGATCTGAGCCCTCTTCGTCCCGATCGAAACCTCGCGATGGAGTTGGTCCGTGCGACCGAGGCCGCAGCCATCCGCGCGGTCCCCTTCATCGGGCGGGGTGCGAAGGAAGCCGCGGACGGTGCCGCCGTCGATGCGATGCGCGCGTTCCTCGGCACCGTCGACTTCCAGGGCCGTGTCGTGATCGGTGAGGGCGAGAAGGACAACGCGCCCATGCTCTTCAACGGCGAGGTCGTCGGAACCGGCCGCGGCCCGCTGTGCGACATCGCCGTGGATCCCATCGACGGCACCTCGCTGACTGCAGCCGGTCGGCAGAACGCACTCTCCGTGATCGCGGTCTCGGACCGGGGGACGATGCTGGACGCCTCCTCCGTCTTCTACATGGACAAGCTGGTCACGGGGCCCGCCGGCGTCGGAGTCGTCGACATCCGCCTTCCGATCGGCGAGAACATCCGCAAGCTGGCCGGTGCGCTCGACAAGCCCGTCGATGAGATCGTCGTCTCCGTGCTCAACCGTCCGCGTCACGAGCGGTTGATCCAGGAGATCCGCGATGCCGGGGCCGGTACCCGCCTGATGAGCGACGGCGACGTCGCCGGCGGGATCAACGCAGCTCGGCACGATGCCCGCACCGACATGTGCGTCGGCGTCGGGGGGGAGCCCGGAGGGGATCGTCACCGCGTGCGCCATCAAGGCCCTGGGCGGACACATCCAGGGACGCCTCTGGCCGCGCGACGACGAGGAGCGCCAGCGGGGGATCGACGCCGGACTCGACATGGACAAGGTCTACGAGGCCGATGACCTGGTGCAGGGGGAGCAACACGATCTTCGTCGCGACCGGTGTCACGGACGGGCAGCTCGTCGCCGGGGTACGGCGTGAGCGGGGATACGTGTACACCGAGAGCGTCGTGCTTCGCGGTGCCTCCGGAACACTGCGTCGTATCGCCTCGGAGCACCTCGTCTCGAAGTGGCTCTGAGCTTGCGTGTCCCCGGTTTCCGCCCGGTCTGAGGCCGCGTCCTCGCGGTGACGGCCGCGCGGCGCATCGGGTCATCGTTATCGAGCCGGTATCGGTTCCGAGTGGCGTGCGCCACGCTTTCGGAAGCGCCGTGTCACAATTGTCACTGGGTTTGTCGCCGTGGACGGAGCCGCAAGGCACCGCAGGCACAGGAGGGCGAACGGATGACAACGCAGCACACGAGCGGTTCGAAGGCCGCCGCGACGAAGATAGTCACCACGAACACGGGGCGTATTCTCCGGGTGAGTGCCGATGCCGAACCCGGCCTCGGTGTCACTCCTCCCGTGACACCGCCACCCGCAGCTCTGGTGGATCCCGCGCGTCGCGCTGACGTCCTGTTCCGGGTCCGCCGCGACGAGGGTCACGAGATCAGCGCGTGGTGGATGATCGGAGCCTTCCTCGCGACCAGCGGTCTGGTCATCCTGCTTCTCAGCGGCGTCCCCGGCATCGCCTGACCTCTTCTGTCGCACCCCCGACGCGCTCGGTCATGGCGTCGACGTCTCGTCTTCTGCCAGACGTGCTCGCACGTCGCCGACGTCAGCGGTGACTGCCGCGGCGCTCACGCGCCCCACCGTGACATCGGCGCTCTCGGGAAGATCGTCTGCGGCGAGCAGTTCGGGAGCCGTGAAGCGGCGTGCGCTCGCCGCGGTCGACGGAGGCACGGATGCGAGCGCGGTTTCGTCGACCCCCGGGAACTGTCGGGCCGTGACCAGCACACGCGTCTCGAGGGAGCCGGCGAAGCGGTTGTAGCTGTCGACCGCCCGCTCCAGAGCGCGGCGCAGATCGTCGGCGTGCCCGGCGAGGGTTCCCAGGCGGTCGTACAGCTGCGTGCCGAGCGCGAGCAGGGTGCGGGCCTCGGAGGACACTTCCTGTTGCGTCCAGGTGAAGGCCACCGTCTTCAGGACCGCCCACAGGTTGACGGGTGACGCGAGTGCGACGCGGCGGCTGAATGCGTAGTCGAGCAGCGTCGGATCCTCATCGATGGCGGCGGCCAGAAGCGATTCGCTCGGCAGGAAGCAGATCACGAACTCCGGGCTCGCGTCGAGGCCGGTCCAGTACGCCTTCTTCGCCAGCGCGTCGATGTGCGCGCGGACCGCCTTGACGTGCTTCTGCATGTGCGCGCGGCGCTGTGATTCGTGTGCGTCTCCCTGCGGAAGTGCGGAGGCCTCGAGATAGGCGTCGAGGGGCACCTTGGCATCGACGGCGATCGAGCTGCCGCCCGCGAGACGGATGACCATGTCGGGTCGTCCCTGTCCGCGGTCGGAGGAGATCGTCGCCTGCAGGTCGAAGTCGATGTGCCGAGTGAGGCCGGCGGCTTCGACCACACGGCGGAGCTGAGTCTCGCCCCAGACACCGCGCGTGGCGGTCGAGCGCAGGGCTCCCGCGAGTGATTCCGTGGTTGCCCGCAGCGCCTCGTCGGACTCCTGGGCACGACGCAGCTGCTCCTCGAGCGTGCCGAACTGCGCGTGACGCTCCCGCTCGATCGCGGCGACCTTGGTCTGCATCTGCTGCAGGCTCTCCCGCACCGGCGCGAGGGCGGTCAGGACGGCATTCTGCTGCTGGACTCTCTGGGCTTCGGCGCGCTGCTCGGTCCTGGCATGCTCGACGGCGTCGCGGTAGAGGTCGTACTGGCGGTCACGGTCGTCGCGCGCAGCCGCGAGTTCGGCCTGCGCACGGGCGAGCTCCGCGGCTCCGCGGCCGGCCCGCAGAAACCAGCCCACCGTGACGCCCGCCGCGAGGGCGACGAGGACGAGAACGACAGAGAGTGCATCCATGTGTTCATGATGCTCCCGGCGTCCGACATTCCGCGGTCGACGCGCACAGGGGTGAGCGGTGGATCAGGCGACCGCGCGCTCCAGTACGGGTGCGACAGGGGGGACAGGGGCGGTCACGCGCAGACTCAGGGCATCGGCGAGGGCGAAGACGTCGGCGGCGCCCGCTCGGGCTGCCGCGTCGATCACGATCTGTGCGCATGCGCGGGCGTCTGCGAGAGCGTCGTGATGTGCGAACTCCGCGAAGCCGGCGGCGGCTGCGGCCACGGGCAGGCGATAGGACTCGAGCTCGTACGTCTTGCGAGCGACCTGAAGGCTGCACAGTGAACGATAAGGCGGGCAATTCTGTCCCGTGGCCTCGGAGGCGCGGCGCAGGACGTTGAGGTCGAACCCGGCGTTGTGGGCGACCAGCACGTCGGCTCCGGCGAACGCGCACAGGCGGTCGAACTGGTCGACCCACGTGGCGGCCGAAAGCACATCCTCGGGCTGGATGCCGTGGATGCGAACGTTCCACTCCTGGAACTCGTCGTGCCCGGGCGGCGGCTGGATCAGCCATCCCGTGGTGGCGACGACCTCGCCTCCGCGCACACGGACGAGTCCGACGGAGCAGGCCGAGGCAGGACTGGAGTTCGCGGTCTCGAAGTCGATCGCAGTGAAGTCCAAGGGCACACAACCACTCTCCCTCCGAGCGCGCCGAGCGGCACGCAGACTCGCCGTAGGCTGGCGGCATGGCTGAGGAGATGGCGACGTCGTTCGGAGCACGGGCCGGGGACTACGAGGTGGGACGGCCTGAGTACCCGTTCGATGCGGTCGCGTGGATGCTGGAGAAGATGCCGGTCGGTTCGCGGCGGATCGCCGATGTCGGCGCGGGCACCGGGAAACTCACCAGGGTCCTGGCCGGGGCGCCGGAAGCGGAGATCGTCGCGATCGATCCGGACCCGAAGATGCTCACCGCTCTTCGGGCCGCTGTGCCCGGCGTGCCGACGTTCGCGGGCACGGCGGAATCCCTGCCGCTCCCTGACTCCAGCCTCGATGCCGTGGTGCTCGGACAGGCCTGGCACTGGGTGGATCCGGTCGCCGGCTCGGCCGAGATCGGCCGCGCGGTGCGCAGTGGGGGAGTGCTCGGCCTGATCTGGAACATCCGTGATGAGCGTGTTTCCTGGGTGAGCCGTCTCACCGAGATCATGCACGGCAGCAATGCCGAGGTCATGCTGGCCGACGGCGGGCCCGAGGTCGCCGCGCCGTTCGGGCCGTTGGAGGAGGAGTCGTGGGAGTGGGTGCGTCCGATCTCGCGCGACCACCTGCATCGGATGGCTTCCTCACGAAGTTACGTGATCACTGCGTCCGACGAGGAGAAACGGCGGATCCGGCGAGAGATGGACGACCTCTTCGACGAACTCGGACTCGACCGCGAGAGCACGATCGACCTGCCCTATGTGACCAGGGCGTTCCGAGCGATCCGCGACTGAGCCGCGGGCCCCGGCCAGGTAGACTCGTGCCCCGTGGCTCTCACTATCGGTATCGTCCGTGATGGCAACATCTAGCTGCCAGAGCCGCGAGCACGCTGTCGGCCGGAGCCAAGCGGGCTAATCTGGTGTTCCCGATTTCGGTGAGGCCGCAGGGGGACGAAAGGTTGGTTCCCCAATGATGCCGCGCAGAAGGTCGAGGGCAAGCGCGTCAGCTCGATCGACGCCGAACGCTTCATCGCGGTGAAGGTGAAAGTCCCCATACTCCGGGAAGAGCGCAGGAGCCGCGACTGCGAGAAACGGCTGGACGCGTTGTTCCCACACACGCCGGTCTGCAGCGTGTACGGAGCAGATCGCAATCTCTCGAATCTGCACTAGTGATGCGCGGACGTGATGACCAGTGCACGGGTGGTCCCCGAAGAACACGGTGCCGACCTTCGACCGCATCTGGGTGGTCTCATTGGGAACGACCGGGAACGCCCAAGTGGCGAACTGCACTGGATAGGTGTCAGCGTAGGCTGCATTCATCACGTTGAAGTTGTGAACGCCGTTCTGAGCTTTCGCCTCTCCGGGAGGCGTACTGCTCTCCAGAACGAGGGCGGTCTTGGCCATCCACTGGGCAATAACGGCCCCTTCGGCTCGTGTGATCACGGCGGTTTTCCCCTGGGCGAGTGGCCACAGGATCGGCTTGACGCGATCCTCGAGCTGACTCATCCATTCGTTGTTGCACTTGTGGCACACGACCGGCACCGTCGTTGCGAATGGTGGTTTGGCATGTCGATCCTCCTGGCGCTGCACCCACTCGCCGTGTCGCGTCTGATGCCACTGATCCGGGGTATATGTCGAGGTCGCTGGATCCAAGAGAGTCGACCAGGACTTCGCGAGGAGATGCTCCTTGGATCGAGCACGCTGTGACTCAATCGGAGTAAGGCAGAAGAGGCAGACTGGGACACCCTCCGGCGTCGCTAGGTGCTCGTAGATCGACATCGTTGAATCCTTTCGAAGTTGGCAGAACAGCGGAGCAACGAACTAGCGCTCCGAGGGTGCGGCGAGCGGCCTGCCGGCAGGATCGAAAGTGCCATGCCAAACTTATCCATAGGAATCGTCGGTGACTGCAACGTCTAAGTTGGGTAGCTCGTTGCCGGCTTCTTTGTAGGTGAGGGGCGAGCGGAAGATATCAGTAGAGTTCGACCATGGAACTTCTGCTCGGGATCGTCAGTCTCTTGGTGACTGTGGTCGGTATCCCGCTTGCCTACTTCTTCGGCCGCCGGAACCGGCAGCGACCAGATCTTAGGGCTTCCACCGATTTCGATCAAGTCATGGCCCCTCTGTCATTCGCCGGAGGACTGAGTCTCACCTGGAGGGGGCGTTCTCTGACGCAGGTCTCGAGAACGAATATCGCCTTCTGGAACCACCGCGGGGATATGGTGCGAGGCGTCGACATCGTAGCCAGCGACCGGCTTCGAGTTGAGGTGGCGGACGACGACGAGATACTCCAGGTGCGAATCGGAAGCTTCAGCCGGGAGCAGATCGGGCTTACGCTCGATGGCGGGGACGTGAAGTTCGACTTCCTAGATGCCGGCGATGGCGGCGTGCTGGAGGTGCTTCACATAGGCGACGAGCCCGCCCGCATCGCGGGAACGGTGCGAGGCGCAAAGGTCCGGACGGCAGTCGCAAGCGATCTCAGTCCGCGTGGACGAAGCGCGAGAGTTCTCCCGGCGCGCATGCGCCTCTTCTCGGGGCCAGGAAGGGGGCAGCGAATCTTTTGGACTGGCAACCTCATCCTGGCTCTTGTTGGTATCGGGCTCGCCGTCTCATTCATGTTCACTAGGTTGAACCGAACGCCGATGCTTGTCGAGAGATCTGGTTACGATCTTGGCTCGATAGAAGGCCAGGCGGAGTTTGCTCAGAGGGTGGCTAGCCAGGGGGAAGCTGCGTCTGACCCCACGTTTATCGTACTTTTCATCGTGATGTCTCTCTTCTATGTCGCGCTTCTGATCATTGCCTCGTTGCGACTACTTAAGAGCCTTCGGGCTGCCGAGCCGGCGTCCATCTTCGCGTTTGATGAAGATGGTGCGGGAGGTGCATCCATCACAGAGCAGGAGGCGAAGACGACGCAGGGCCGTGGCGAGGTGGTGAATGTCAGCGGCGGCACCGTGCTTCGCAACGAAGGCGGACGCTGGGTCATTCAGCGACGTTCAGACTCTTCTGGGCGCAGCAAAGAGATATAGCAACGAATCAGACGTGGCACCCCTGATCCACACCGTTCAGTTCGCGATCATCGCTCCGTTCCGCCATCGGCGGAAGCTAACGCCAGCACCCACGGCGGATCTAGCCTTCGCGTGTGCCGGCCTGACCTCCTCGCCGCTGAGGAGATGGTGCGCGAAGAAGCTCTGACTGTAAAGAGAGGCAGCGGCAGAATGCACGGATTGGAACGGTGCGATGTAGTCCCGACAGACGGGGGACTTGCTGAACGGCTTCGCGAACGGGGCTCTTCCAGTGAGGCAGCTCAACGATAGAAAGAGCTTGGCATCGGTGCTTGGCGCGGCGTCGAGCATCAACTTGGCGAGCTCGGAACCAGTGACGGGGTCGCTGCGATCCAGAAATCGTATTGAGTCTTCAGAACCGTGCCCGATAAACACGACATGGCTAGTTGCAGGCTCGTACTTGGACCAGAGATGCTGTAGTTCCGAGACCGTACGGATCTTGAGCAGTCGTATGTTCTCCGGTCGGACGAGCAACCGCAGGTAGTGCAGGACTGACTTCGCGAGCGGGTCGAGTGTGTGATCCTCGGTCGAGAGATCTCCGATCTCAAGCACCGTGATACCCAAGTTGGGCCCGTGCACAAGCCGCGAGGCCACGATGATGTCATTGCCGTGTCCGTCCTGGCGATCGATCTGTATCTTTCGCTTCACTTGCCCGGTGACTGTGACGTCCTTGAGAGCAAACGGTTCGCGGTCGGGGTTCGGCAGAACGCGGGCTGGCACGAAGACGATGTCGCCGTTCTTGAACTTCGTTGTCATGTGCTGATATTGGCACCGTCACGGGCTGTGATGGTCGCGGGACTATGCTCGTATAGCCATGCCAAACTTATCCATAGGTATCGTCGGCCTGCCCAACGTCGGCAAGTCCACCCTCTTCAATGCACTCACCAAGAACGACGTGCTCGCGGCGAACTATCCGTTCGCGACGATCGAGCCCAACGTCGGCGTGGTGAACCTGCCCGACCCGCGTCTGGAGAAGCTCGCCGAGATCTTCGGCAGCGAGCGGATCCTCCCCGCTGCGGTCTCGTTCGTCGACATCGCGGGCATCGTGCGCGGCGCGAGCGAAGGTGAGGGACTCGGCAACAAGTTCCTCGCGAACATCCGCGAGGCCGATGCCATCGCACAGGTCGTCCGTGGGTTCGCCGACGACGACGTCGTGCACGTCGACGGCACGGTGAATCCCGCGTCCGACATGGAGACGATCAACGCCGAGCTCATGCTCGCCGACCTGGAGACCGTCGACAAGGCGATCACCCGGTACGAGAAGGAAGTCCGCGGCAAGAAGATCGAGCCCGTCGTGCTCGAGACCGCGAAGGCGGCGAAGGACGCTCTGGAGCGTGGCGTGCTGCTGTCGGTCGCCGGCATCGATCTGACGCCGATCCGGGAACTCGGTCTGCTCACCTCGAAGCCCGTCATCTTCGTGTTCAACGTCGACGAGGCCGTGCTGACCGACGATGCGCGCAAGGCGGAGCTCGCCGCTCTCGTCGCTCCCGCGAAGGCGATCTTCCTCGACGCGAAGATCGAGTCCGAGCTCATCGACCTCGATCCGGAGGATGCGGCAGAACTGCTCGCGTCGACCGGCCAGGACGAGTCGGGCCTGGACCAGCTCGCCCGCATCGGCTTCGACACCCTCGGCCTGCAGACCTACCTCACGGCCGGTCCGAAGGAGGCTCGTGCGTGGACGATCCCCAAGGGTTCAAAGGCGCCGCAGGCGGCCGGTGTCATCCACACCGACTTCGAGAAGGGCTTCATCAAGGCGGAGATCGTCTCGTTCGACGACCTGGTCGAGACGGGCTCCGTCGTGGAAGCCCGCGCCAAGGGCAAGGCGCGCCTCGAAGGCAAGGACTACGTCATGCAGGACGGCGACGTCGTGGAGTTCCGCTTCAACAACTAGCGTCATTCTTGGTGACGATCACTCCTGATCCCACGGCAGTCTCACCTGCGGCAGGATGTAGATGCGGCCGAGGGTCGCGACCGGATGCCTCGTCATGTACTCGGCGGCTTCGTCGATCGAATCGGCGGTGATGAGGTCGTAGCCGGCGAACCACTCCTTGAACTCGGGGAACGGGCCGTCGGTGATCAGGGCGCGGCCGTCACGGACGACGACGGACTTCGCCTGCTCGGGACCCGCGACCGGTGCCCCCTCACCCAGACGTCCCGCCGCTTCGCCCTCGGCAGCCCAGCGTTCGAGCATCGCCTGGTCCTCGGATTGGGTCAGATCGGTGCCGGTGGGGTCGGACATGTGGATGACGAGGTACTTGCTGCTCATGAGAGTTCTCCATTCGATGGTGCGAGCTGATTCCGTCGGCGGATGAGGTGAGTGGTCTCGGCGGTGTTCGCGGCCAGACCGATTGCGCGGTCATAGGCCGCTCGGGCGTCGGCGGAGCGGCCGGTCGCGCGCAGCAGTTCCGCACGGGTGACGTGGAAGGCGTGGTGGCTGTCGAGCGCGTCGGCGAGTCGGTCGATGATCGCGAGAGCGAGGTCGGGTGAGTCGTGTTCGGAGATCGCGATGGCCTTGTTGAGGGTGACGAGTGGACTCGGGTCGATCTCCTCGAGCCGGGAGTAGAGGCTCGCGATGCGCGCCCAGTCGGTGTCACGCGGGTGCGGGGCGGTCACGTGGGCGGCATTGATCTCCGCGAGTAGCCGGTATCTGCCGGAGGGCTCATCAGCCTCCCGTGATCCGAGCAATTGCAGACCCTCAGCGATCAACTCTCGATCCCAGGACCCCCGATCCTGCTCATCGAGCCGCACCAGCTCACCGTCGACCGAGACGCGGGCCTGAGAGCGGGCGTCGGTGAGCAGCATCAACGCGAGCAGACCGACCACCTCGGCATCGTCAGGACGGAGTCCCTGTGCGAGCCGGGTGAGTCGGATCCCCTCGGCGGTCAGCTCGCGCCGGATCGCGGGCGTGTCGGGGCCGGAAGCGAGGTATCCCTCGTTGAAGACGAGATACAGCACAACGAGGACGGCATCGATGCGCTCGGGGAGGTCCTCCGCCGTGGGGATCGCGAAGGGGACGCCGGCCGCCTTGAGCTTCGCTTTAGCCCGGCTGATCCGCTGACCCATGGTCGTGTCCTGCACGAGGAACGCGTGGGCGATCTCGGCGACGGTGAGCCCGCCGACGATCCTCAAGGTCAGCGCGACGCGCGCGTCGAGCGAGAGCGCCGGATGGCAGCAGATGAACAGCAGCCGAAGCCGATCATCCTCGATGGCGCCGGTCGGGGCGGCGGGTTCCGGATCGTGCAGCCGCAGCGCCTCCCAGTGCTTCTCGTCTCGACGCGCCTCACGTCGCAGCCGGTCGATCGCCCTGCGATTCGCTGTCGTGGTCACCCACCCGGCAGGGTTCGGCGGTATGCCGTGTGCTGGCCAATGCTCGACAGCGGTCGCGAACGCCTCCGCGGTCATCTCCTCGGCCAGGTCGAGGTCTCCGAACCGCCGCGTGAGTCCCGCGACGATCCGCGCCCACTCCTCCCGATGCGTGCGCGTGATCACCGTCGCGACATCCCGAGTGTCGTCCCGGGGTTCCGGCATCGCCATCATCTCCTCGCTGCATATACTCCGAGCGGGCCGTTCAGCTTGCGACAGTCTTCCGGAAAAGCCGCCGGATCGGTGTGCGGTCGGAAGACTTTCGCCGCGGGCCCTCGGCCTCGGCGGCCGCCCTGCGTTCAGCGGCAACGCGACGTCGCTCCGCCTCAACCATGGCCCGCCGGGTCTCGGCCTGGTGATAGATGATCGTCAACATCGGATCCATAAACATGGAGGAGGCCCTTCCTGATCGGGCCGGAATCGTTGCATCCGGCTATCAGGACCACGAACGGGCGCGGCTCATTTCGACACCGGCGTGACAGTGACAGGTTCTGTTGGCCTGATCGCGGTGGTATGCCACCGTTTCGCTTCCATGTGACAGAACCTGGCCGAGGTGATCGACAAGATCACGTCGACTCCACCACGCAGGAGCGGATCGCGGACATCGTCCGCTCCGTGATCGACTGATCACCACTCGCATCGCCTCGATCCGAGCCACGGCGGATCGAGGCAATGCGCGTGCAGACGGTGCCGCGTGTTCGCCTTCCCGGGATCGAGCCAATTGACGAAGCTACACGGCGTCGCTGCTCTCCACCGTCGACGTGCGCCGGGCTGCTATCGGGCGAAAGTACGTATCCGATGAGACTCATTCAGGTCGAGTTCGCTCCGAGCGTCACCCAGTCGGCAACGTTACCGACCGTACGCTCCCAATCAACGCTTGTGAATAGCGGGGTGGCCGAATAGGCGAAGGCGTGCCGCGAATCCGGCGATCCTATGAGGCTGCTTGGTTACGGCACGTCGCGGGGTCCCGGTATAACGTCTAGCGTTATTAACGGGATCCGTTATATTCTTGGGTGTGATCAGATCGTTCGGGAGCAAGGCGACCGAACGTCTGTGGCGTCGTGAGCGCGTACCGTCGGTCGATCCTCGGATCCTCTCGGTGGCGTTGCGCAAGCTTCGGCAAGTGGGGTCTGCAGAATCGATTGACGATCTTCGTCTCCCGCCAGGAAACCGGCTGGAAGCTCTGAAGGGTGATCGAGCCGGCCAATACAGCATCAGAGTCAATGACCAGTGGCGGATCTGCTTCGTGTGGACCGACGCTGGCCCAGAGGAGGTGGAGATCGTTGACTACCACTGACAAGATTCCCCCGATTCACCCGGGTGAGGTCCTCATGGAGGACTTCATCAAGGGTTTCGAGATCACGCAGAACAAGCTCGCTGTCGCCATCGGTGTGCCGCCGCGTCGGATCAATGAGATCGTGCACGGCAAGCGGGGGATCTCGGCTGATACCGCCCTGCGGCTTGCGCGATACTTCGGTGTCTCGGCACAGTTCTGGCTCAATCTTCAGACGCGCTACGAACTGGATCTGGCTGAGGATCGTGCCGCCGAGCAGATCGCGGCGATCAAACCACTTCAGGCTGCGTAGCGCAGCCTTTAGTGGTGGAACTCGGTGGGGTTCCGCCACCACAACTGACTCCCACCGGTCGGAGGACCCATGGTGATCGATGAGACCCGGCCGACACCGGAGCTCGGCGAAACCGGGAGGTAGTGATGGAAGTCGAGACACCGGATTCGTATCCCGCCGCGCTCGGGAGACGCCGCGCGCTGGTCATCCGTGTCTGCCTGGTCATCGTCATCGTCGGGCTCGTGGTGAGCGGGGTCACCGCCTTCCCGCTCCGCGAAGAGTTGTCGCTCGGGCGCGACATCCTGAACAACACGGGCCTCAGCGCGACCTTCCCCGACGTCGCCTTCTGGGTGCAGCGGGTAGCGGAAGGGCTCGACGTCACCGGGAGCGCGTATCCGTTCCTGGCCTATGGCACGGATTGGCTGGCGTTCGCGCACTTGGCCATCGCGGTGGCCTTCATCGGTCCGCTCATCGATCCAGTGCGCAACGTGTGGGTGACCATCTGGGGCCTCATCATGTGCGCGGGTATCGTCCCGCTGGCGGTGATCGCCGGAGCCATCCGTGGTCTGCCGATCGGCTGGCAGCTCATCGACATCTCCTTCGGGGTCGTGGCTGCGGTGCCTCTCACGATCGCACTCGTGCTGACGCGACGACTCGAGAGATCGAATGTCGTCACCGCTGTCGGAGGAACCGCGTCCGTGCACCATCCGCACGGGTGACAGGATTGACGGATGACCGCAACACTCGTGGCCCAAGGGCTGGCCGGCGGGTACGGCCACCGCACCCTGTTCGACTCCCTCGACCTGACCGTCACCGCGGGTGATGTCGTGGGCCTCGTCGGGGCCAACGGCGCAGGGAAGTCGACCCTCCTGAAGCTGCTGGCCGGTGTCGACGAGCCGCAGGCCGGGACCATTCGGCTCTCGCCGGCGGATGCCTTCGTCGGATGGCTCCCGCAGGAACACGAGCGCGTCGCGGGTGAGAGCGTGGTCGACTACATCGGACGCCGGACTGGGTGTGCGGCGGCGACCAGAGACATGGATGCTGCCGCAGCGGCCCTCGGGGATCCGTCGCTCGCTGCGCCTGGCACAGACCCCGCCGACACCTACTCGGCCGCGCTGGATCGTTGGCTGGCCAGCGGGGCGGCAGACCTCGAAGAGCGGCTTCCGGCAGTGCTCGCCGACCTCGGCCTCGATCTGGGCGAGGATCCGGCCCACACGCTGATGACATCGCTGTCGGGCGGACAAGCGGCGCGCGTCGGTCTGGCCGCACTGCTGCTGTCGCGCTTCGACATCGCGCTGCTGGACGAGCCGACGAACGATCTCGACCTCGACGGCATCGAGCGGCTGGAGGCGTTCGTGCGCGGCCTCCGCGGGGGTGTCGTCGTGGTCAGCCACGATCGCGAGTTCCTCGCCCGATGCGTCACCCGCGTCCTGGAGCTCGATCTCGCGCAGGGGAGCAACCGCGTGTTCGGTGGCGGCTACGACTCGTACTTGGAGGAGCGGGCGACGATCCGTCGACACCAGCGTGAGAAGTACGACGAGTTCGCGGACAAGAAGGCCGACCTCGTCGCCCGAGCCCGCACCCAGCGTGAGTGGTCGAGCCAGGGCGTGCGCAACGCGATGAAGAAGGCGCCCGACAACGACAAGATCAAACGCAAGGCCTCTGCGGAGTCGAGTGAGAAGCAGGCGCAGAAGGTGCGTCAGATGGAGAGCAGGATCGCTCGGCTCGAAGAGGTCGAGGAGCCGCGCAAGGAGTGGCAGCTCGAGTTCACGATCGGTTCGGCGCCGCGTTCCAGCTCGGTGGTATCCACGCTGAGTTCCGCCGTCTTCCGACAGGGATCCTTCCAGCTCGGCCCGGTGTCGCTCCAGGTGAACGCGGGCGAGCGGATCGGCATCACCGGCCCGAACGGCGCCGGGAAATCGACGCTGCTGCGCGGGCTGCTCGGGCGGCAACTCCCCGATGAGGGAACGGCGAGCCTCGGTGCGAGCGTGCAGATCGGCGAGATCGACCAGGCCCGTGCGCAGCTCGTCGGCACGCAGCCGCTCGCCGGCGCCTTCGAGGAACTCGTGCCGGAGATGGCGTCCGGGGAGGTGCGCACGCTCCTCGCGAAGTTCGGTCTCAAAGCCGATCACGTGATGCGCGCCGTCGATGAGCTCTCGCCCGGGGAACGCACCCGCGCAGGACTGGCGCTGCTGCAGGCGCGGGGCGTCAACCTGCTCGTGCTCGACGAGCCGACGAACCACCTCGACCTGCCCGCGATCGAGCAGCTCGAACAGGCGCTCGAGTCCTACGAGGGCACTCTGCTGCTCGTCACCCACGACCGTCGAATGCTCGCGACCGTGAAGACCGACCGGCACTGGCGGGTGAAGGCCGGGCAGGTGACGGAGGTCTGAGCGGCAGCGTCGGCCGGAGAGAACATGCGGCTAGGCTGGAGGACGGTGGCTCCGGCCGCGGTCCGGTCGCTGGCGTCCGCCGTGGACGTCCCGCCTGAGTTCCTGACACCGACGGCACGAGGAGATTCACGCCGATGACCGACACCCAGATCTTCGAACCCGACGGTCGCGCGATCCCGTTCGTCGATGAAGGCGACGGTCCTGTCAAGCTCGTCCTGATCCAGGAGCGCGATCTGGCGGCGGACGTCCTCGGTGTCGTGGCGCACTACCTCGCCGAGGAAGCGGGATTCCACGTGCTGCGCATCGGCCATCGAGCCGAGGCCAAGCGCGAAGAGGTCTCCCTCGACGATCGGGTCGAGGACGCCCTCGCCGTGATCGACCACGTCGGGTTGGGTGATACCTGGATCGGCGGGCACGGCTTCGGCGGCACGGTCGCACGGGCCTTCGCCTTGGCGCACGCCGACCGGGTGAACGGTCTCGCACTGCTCGGTGTCGAAGAGAACGACCTGCCTCTCGCGCCGGTGATGCCCGTGCTGATCATCCAGGGCACCAAGGACCTCGCCAATCGGTTCGCCAACGGTGAGCAGCTGCAGTCCACGGCACCCGAGCGCGCGAGCGTCAAGAGCATCGACGGCGCTGATCACCTGTTCCCGATGACACACCCGATCGAGACCGCGGTCGTCATCGAGGAGTACCTCGACTGGGATTGAGCCCCTGACGGGCGCTCAGCGCCCCTGACGCTTCTTGTACGGCTTCGGCTGCCCCTTCACCGCGGGCGCCCGGCCCTTGCCCTTCGAGGCTTTGGCCTTGCCTCCGGCCGGGGCAGGGGCGCTGCGCACCGGCTCCGGTGCGGCGGCCACCTCGGCCCGCGCCTCCACCAGCAGAAGTTCGCCGACGGGCGTCAAACGCGTGGGCCCGTCGCGATGGACGATCGGGTGACCCACCTCGGCCTCGAGTTTGTCGATCGAAGTGTAGAGAGAAGCCAGCGGGATGCCGAGCTTCTCCGCCGCGCGCGGGAAGTGCAGTTCGTCCGCGAGGACGACGAAGCGGCGGAGCAGGGAAATCTTCACGATGGCCTTTCGACTGCGCACACGGGCGTGCGAGCTCGCTCCAGGTTACGCGGTGCAGACAGACGGATGCCGCGGCCGAGTCGGCCGCGGCATCCGGAATCCTTCGGTCAGGCGACCTGCGGTGTGACGGCGAACGACACGGAGCCTTCGTCGTCGACGCCGGCATCGAGGATCTTGTCGTCGAGGGCGGCGACAGCGGACTCGTCGAGGAACAGCCGGGTACCGGCGACCTCCACGACCTGGTCCTGCGGCTCCGGGTCGGTGGCGACGAGCACGGCGAGACGTGCACTGCCCTCCGGGCCCTGGGCCTCGGTCGAGTGGATGCGGAGCCCGGCGTCCGGGGCGTCCGTCTGACGGCTGACGAGAGTCGTCACGATTGCGGAGGCGTTGTCGGTGAGGGTGAGCACGAGACTCTCCTTCCGGTTGGGGCATGCCGCGGTCGCGACATGTCCTGGCTACGATGCCCGACGTCGGGAATGCTCTCAACCCCCTTGCGCGTCCTCGGAGGAGACTCTTACCCTGCTCGCAGGTTCTTGCGGAGGAACACCTGCGCGGTGCCGTCGCCGTCCGGAACGCGCTCGTGCTCCTCATACCCGCACGATCGGTAGAGGCGGATGTTCGCTTCGCTCAAGCTCCCCGTGAACAGCTCCGCGACGTCCGCTCCGGACGCCCTCTCGGCGCTCTCGAGCAGTAGTCTGCCGATTCCCTCGCCCTGCACGTCCGGTGCGATCGCGATCCTGCCGATCAGCAGCAGACCGTCTCTCTCGACGTAGCGGATGGCGCCGACGAGGCGCCCGTCGATGCGCGCGGTCAGTCCCGACTCGGAGCGCAGCTCTGCTTCCAACTCGGAGAGCGTCTGGGTCAGGGGCGGCATGTCGACACTGCCGTAGATGGCGGCTTCCGAGACGAAGGCAGCGCGTTGCACCGTCAGCACCTCGCCGGCGTCCTCATCGCTGATCGGAGAGATGACGATCTCCGATTGCGTCTTTTCCTGGTCTTCGTTCACGATGTCCGCGTCACTCACGCGTGTCAGATTCCGGGTTCCGCCCCCGCGGTGTCAACCCCCTCGCTCTCGGCTGCGCGCCGGATTAACGTCAGCCACAGGAGGTACATCATGGCGAAAAGCACGACCACCAAGAAGGCCGGCGACTCGACGAAGCGCGCGGCGAAGACGACCAGGCAGCAGAACGCGGAGAAGGGCTTCACAGCTTCGAAGACCCTTGCGGACAACCTGCAGGCCGTGCTCGTCGATCTGCTCGATCTCGCGATCCAGGGAAAGCAGGCGCACTGGAACGTCGTGGGGCGCAACTTCCGCGACACGCACCGCCAGCTCGACGAGATCATCGACGATGCACGCACCTTCAGCGACACGATCGCGGAGCGCATGCGGGCCTTGCATGCCGTCCCCGACGGGCGCAGTGCGACCATCGCGAAGACGAGCTCGCTTCCCGAGTTCCCCGCCGGCGAGGTCTCGACCACCGAGACGATCGACCTCGTCACGGAGCGACTGGAGGCGGCGGTCGGAACAGCACGAGACGTGCATGACGCCGTCGACGAGGAGGACCCGACCTCTGCGGACCTCTTGCACGCCATCATCGAACGGCTCGAGCAGTTCGCATGGATGGTCAGCGCAGAGAACCGGAGCCCGGCAGGACGCTGACTGCGGGTACCGCGGGGCCGTCACTCGGCGGCGGCTCCGCGGGCGTGGGCGCTGCCGCGCATGATCCGCGGAAGCGCCGCCCACAGCGCCGTCACGAGGACCAGCGCCGCGATGAGCGCGATGATGCCGGCGACGCGGTTGACCGTGAAGTCGATGATCAGCGTCGTCACGCCGATGGTCAGCGCGCCGATCACGACGAGGTCGATGCGGACGATCCGCGCCGCGATCCGCACCAGCTCCGGCTTGCGACGCCGACCGAACAGTGCGCGGTGCATCCCCACGGGTGCGAGAGCGAGAATCGTCGCCACCGCCGCGAGCGCGACGAGCACGACGTAGAGATCGCGCTGGAGCGCGTCCATGTCGGTGAAGCGTGGCTGGAAGGCGACCGCGAGGAGGAAGCCGGTGAGGATCTGGGTCCCCGTCTGCATGACGCGAAGCTCCTGAAGAAGCTCTTCCCAGTTGCGATCGGCCCGCTCGTTCGCGGTCTCGTGACGGCCGTCGAGACCGTTCCCTCCACCCGAAGGATCTGATGTCATGGTCTCAGTGTGGTTTCCCCGCTCGGCCGCTGTCCAGACGCTTGCATCCGTGGAACGAAAGAAGGCATGATGACGCTCCCTCCGATCCGCGACTGGTGGCCTGAACTCTCCGAAGACGGGCGACGGGCCGTGCTCGACGCCGACACCCCGCACCTCGACGAGGCGGTGCGCGAGGAGATCCGCGTGATCACCGGTGCTGTCGTCGGGATGGTGGAGTCCTTGAGTGACGAGGATCTCGAGTACGCCCGTGCACACCCCGCGGAGACGGGCTGATCGCAGGAACCCGCGCCTACGCGGCGTCGGGCTCCGTGGTCTCGGCGCCTTCCTCGCGCAGCCGTGGTTCGGTGCGACGTTCGGGCCGCGCGCCGGCCTTGTCCGCGTAGAACGCTCGGATCCGATCCATGTCGGCCGCCACATCGCCGGTCAGATCGATGGTCGGACCGAGCCCGCTCGTCATGGTCGTGCGATCCACGAAGCCGAGCGTCACCGGCATACCTGTCTCGCGAGCGATCCGATAGAACCCCGACTTCCAGTACTCGTTGCCGCCTCGGGTGCCGTCAGGTGTCACGACGAGCCCGAAGACGGTACCCGCGTGCACCTGGCCCACGACGTCGTTGACCACCCTCGCGGGGTCGGCGCGGTCGACGGGGATTCCGCCGAGCCCACGCATGATCGGACCGCGCCATCCACGGAAGAGGCTCTTCTTGCCGAGCCAATGCACGTCGATGCCGAGTCGCCAGGCGATCGCCAGCATCAGCACGAAGTCCCAGTTGGACGTATGCGGAGCGCCGACCAGAACGGTCGGCCGCGTCGGCGCTGCCTCGCTCACGAGCGTCCATCTGCTGAACGCCCAGAACATGCGGGCGAGGAGTCGTTTGACCATCCCTCAACCGTACGGGAGAACCGCGGTCGATCTGCGGGCATGTCCGACCGTGCGGATCCGGCGCCACCCCTTCCCGACAGGCGTAGCATCGAGGGATGAAGAACACGCGGCAGGATTCCGTGCAGCAGGACGAGCCCGCCGGGCTGCAACCGCTCCTGGACTCCCTGAACCTCCTCGAGGGCGACGCTGCGGGCTACTGCAGCAATGGCGTCTGCCAGTTCCCCGCGCCGAAGAGCGAGTAAGCGACAGACGCCATCGAGGGCAGCCTCCGAACGGTCAGTGTCCGCCGGGGAGTGCCTCCCCGGCGTCGTCGGAAGGCTTGCGGACGAACGGGCTCAGCGCCACGGCTGCGAGCGAGATGAACGCCGCGATCAGGAACGCCGTGCGAGCACCGGGAGCACCCGCGACCGCGGTCGACAGGCCCTCCTGCTCTCCGGCATGCAGGATCGTGGAGTAGGTCACCAGCAGCAGGGCGACTCCTGTAGCCCCGGCAACCTGCTGCAGGGTGTTCAACACCGCGGAACCGTGGGAGTACAGGGAGCGCTGCAGCGAACCCAGCGAGGCGGAGAACAGCGGCGTGAACGACATCGCCAGCCCGACCGACATGGCCGCCTGGACGATGATGAGCGCCCACCAGATGGTGTGTTCGCCGACCGTCGAGTAGAAGAACAGCGACGACGAGACCAGGATCGTGCCGGGGATGAGCAGCGGGCGAGTGCCGCGGGCGTCGTAGACACGGCCCATGATCGGTCCGAGCAGTCCCATCAGCAGGGAACCGGGGAGGAGGATCAGGCCGGACTGGAGCGGGTTGAGCCCGGCGACGTTCTGCAGGTACTGCGGCAGGAGCGTCAGGGTGCCGAACATCGACAGCGCCAGGATCGACATGATGATCACGGACAGCGTGAAGTTGCGGGAGCGGAAGACGCGCAGATCGAGCAGTGCGTCATCGATGCGCTGCAGCAGGAGCTGACGCCAGACGAACAGCCCCAGCGACAGCGCACCGACGATCAGCGAGATGATGCCGGCGGTCTCACCCGATCCGCCCTCGGCACCGAACTGGCTGAGCCCGAACACGACGCCGCCGAAGCCGAGCGCTGCGAGCGGGATCGAGAGGATGTCGAGCGGGACGGACCGGGTCTCACCCAGGTTCGTCATCCACTTCACGCCCATGAGGAGGGCGATCAGCGAGATCGGCAGGATGATCCCGAAGAGTGCGCGCCAGCTGGCGAACTCGAGCACGGCACCGGCGAGGGTCGGACCGATCGCCGGAGCGAGCGAGATCACGAGGCCGACACGGCCCATCATGCGGCCACGCGACTGCGGTGGCACGACGTTCATGATCGTCGTCATCAGCAGCGGCATCATGATGCCGGTGCCGGCGGCCTGGATAACGCGACCGACCAGCAGCACGGTGAAGCCGGGTGCGACGAGGGCCACGAGGGTGCCGAGCGAGAACGCGGTCATCGCGGCGATGAAGACCTGGCGCGTGGTGAACCGCTGCAGGATGAAGCCCGTGGTCGGGATCACGACTGCCATCGTGAGCATGAACGCGCTCGTGAGCCACTGGCCGAGCTCGGGCGGGATGCCCAGGTCGGTGTTCAGGTGGGGGATCGCGATCCCCATCGTGGTCTCGTTGAGGATCGCGACGAAGGCGGCGACGAGCAGCAGCCAGATCACGCGCATGTCGGTGCGGGAGATCTCGCCCCCTGCCGTCGCGGGGGTCGTCGAGATGGAGCCGGTATCGACGGCAGACATGGGCGGCCTCCAGGGCGAAGAAGAAACGGAATTCGCGAGAGTTCGCAAGAGTCAATCAGCGTAACGGCAATCGCCGACATTTCATTCCGAACTCACAGATATCCGTGGAGGACGGGTGCGCGGGCCGTGATGTCCCCGCGCGTGGGTACGCTGGCGCCATGAGCATGGGCGGCGGCATGGGCGGCGGACACCGCGGTGGGTTCCGCGGAGTCGACGAAGACGCGCAGCGGAAGCTGAACGCCGAGGCGCCACGGATCGCCGGGCTGGGTTCGCGGGTGGTCTCGCTCTTCAGCGCCTATCGCTGGCGCATCTTCTTCACGGGGATCCTCGTCATCGTCGGCGCCGCGATCGCCGTCGTCCCGCCCCTGATCGTGCAGCGCATCTTCGACGACGCGCTGTTCCCCGTCGCCGGGGGAGGCCCGCACCCCGAGCTGCTGGCCTGGCTCGTCGCCGCGATGGTCGGCCTGTTCCTGCTCTCCGCGGTGCTCGGTGTCGCCCAGACCTGGCTGACGTCCACGGTCGGCAACAACGTGACGGGCGATCTGCGGGTCAAACTCTTCGAGCACCTGCAAGCGATGGAACTCGGCTTCTTCACCCGCACCAAGACGGGGGTCATCCAGTCCCGGCTGCAGAACGACGTCGGCGGGGTCTCGGGCGTGCTGACCAACACCGTCACCAGCATCCTGGGCAACGTCGTCACCGTCATCGCCTCGCTCGTCGCCATGATCCTGATCGATTGGCGTCTGACGCTCATCGCCGTCGTCATGATGCCGTTCCTCATCTTCGTCCAGCGCCGTGTGGGCCAGGTGCGTGCGCGGATCGCCGGCGAGACGCAGGAATCCCTCTCCGAACTGACCTCGATCACGCAGGAGACGCTGAGCGTGTCGGGGATGCTGCTGTCGAAGGCGTTCAACCGCCAGCGCACGGAGTCCGAGCGCTATCAGGCGGAGAACCGCAACCAGGTCGTCCTGCAGGTGCGGAGGGCGATGAGCGGTCAGGGCTTCTTCGCGGTCGTGCAGGTGCTCATGGCCAGTGTGCCCGCCGTCATCTACCTCGTCTCGGGGTATCTGATCGCGGGCGGAACCGGGGCCATCACCGCAGGAACCGTGGTCGCGTTCACGACGGTGCAGGCGCGACTGCTCATGCCGTTGATGGGACTGATGCGTGTCTCCCTCGACGTGCAGACCTCTTCGGCATTGTTCGCGCGCATCTTCGAGTACCTCGACCTGGTGCCCGAGATCCAGGATGCCCCCGACGCGATCACAGTCGACCAGGCTCCGGGTCCGCGCGGAAGGCTCGAATTCGTCGACGTCGTCTTCCGTTACCCGGACGCGTCCGCCGAGGCACGTGCGACCTTGGACGGGGTCTCGTTCGTCGCGGAACCGGGACAGCACGTCGCCTTCGTCGGACCGTCCGGCGCAGGCAAGACCACGATCCTCTACCTGGCTCCGCGTCTGTATGAAGCCAAGGGGGGCGCCGTGCTGTTCGCCGGTGCCGATGTCCGGGAACTCTCCCAGGAGTCGATCATCGACCACGTGGGCATCGTGTCGCAGGAGACGTATCTCTTCCACGCCACCATCCGCGAGAACCTTCGCTATGCCAAGCCGGATGCGACCGAGGACGAACTGATCGCGGCCTGCACGGCTGCCAACATCCACCACATCATCGCCGGCTTCGAGCAGGGCTACGACACCGTCGTGGGCGAGCGCGGGTACCGGCTGTCCGGTGGCGAGAAGCAACGCATCGCGATCGCCCGCGTGCTGCTCAAGGATCCGCCGGTCCTGCTCCTCGACGAGGCGACCTCCGCTCTCGACACCGTCTCGGAACGTGTCGTGCAGGAGGCGCTGGATGAGGCCGCGAAGGGACGGACCACGCTGTCGATCGCGCATCGACTGTCGACCGTGATGGGGGCGGATGTGATCCACGTCCTCGAAGCCGGGCGCATCGTCGAGTCCGGCACGCACACCGAGTTCCTCGCGCTCGGCGGTCTCTATGCCGAGCTCGCAGCGGAACAGGTCGCGGCGTCCCGCGTGCTCGATACCGAGGCCGCAGTCGAACAGGCCGTGACCGGCGGAGCCCCCGCCCCGCTCGCCGATCGTCGTGCGGACAGGGCGCCCGCCGACTCTGCGGGTGCCGATGCGGTCGCGACGATCACGGCGGCGGTGCCGTTGCTCGCGGAGCCTCGGCCCGATGAGCCGATCTACCCGCCGGAGTCCTGAGCCGCTGTGTTCGGCCTCAGTGCACCGAGAGGCCTCCGTCGACGAACAGCGAGTGTCCGGTCACGTAGGCCGAGCCTGCGCCGGCGAGGAAGACGGCAGCACCGGCGAAGTCGCTCGGAAGACCGTTGCGGCCGATCATGGTGCGTGCCGCGAGCTCGGCGATCTTCGCAGGATCCTCCTGAAGGCGGGCGTTCAGTGGGGTGAGCACGAACCCGGGCACCAGGGTGTTGCTGGTCACGCCGGTGCCGCCCCATGCCTCCGCCTCAGAACGCATGAGCGACTCCACAGCTCCCTTGGACGCACCGTAGATCCCGCTGCCGACGAAGGCGCGGTGGGCCTGCTGGGAACTGATGTGGATGAGTCGGCCGTAGCCGCGTTCCGCCATGCCGGGTGCGTATCGCTGTCCGAGGAGGAAGGGCGCGAGTGCGTTGACCGTCATCGTTGCATCCCAGTCATCCTCGGTGATCTCCGGGAACGGAGGGCGGATGTTGATCCCGGCGGAGTTGACGAGGATGTCCGGTTCGCCGAACGGCTCCGTGGCCGCCTCTGCGACCGCGTGGATGCCCGCACGGGTGCGGAGATCGCCGACGACCCCCGCGGCGCGGCATCCGTGCGCGCGGAGCTCTTCGACGGTCTCGTCGATGCGCGCCTCACCGCGGGCGACGATGACGGTCGCGGCACCGGCGCGGGCGAGCGCGGTGGCGATGCCCCGGCCGATCCCGGAGCTGCCGCCCGTCACGACCGCCGTGCGGCCGTCGAGGGAGAAGAGAGAGGAGAGGTAGTCGTGCATGTCGTGGGTACCTGTTCGGTCGGAGGGCGTGCGTCACCACGCGAGCGCGGCGGCGATGGCGGGGTCGGGCGCGGCGTCGGCGAACTCGGGGAGTGCCCGGAGCTCCGCGATGAACGCATCGACCTCGGCCGCGTAGGCCGGGTCGGGGTGGGTGCTCGCGATCTCGAGCAGGGGTGCGATGTCCATCGCGAGGATCAGGTCGAGGCGGGCGGTGACGGATGCGCGGGCGCCCGCGTCGTGCAGGACGCGGATGCCGCCACGCAACGCCGCGAGGTAGTCGCGCAGGACGGACAGCTGCGACTTGCTCTGCGTGATCGACGTGCCGTCGGCGCGGAGGCGCCATCGCACGACGACATCGGGGATCACGTCGAAGGCGCGCGCCCGGGTGTACATCAGCTGCGCGACCACCTGATCTTCGTACGCGACACCCTCGGGGAACCGGAGGTCCCGCCAGAAGGCGGTGCGGCTCACCTTCGACCACGCGACGATGTTCGACACCGCCTGCGGGTGCGCGGTGAGGGTCGTGCCGAGTCGCTCCGGAGAGGTCGCGGCCGCCACCCAGGGCTGCACCCGCCCTGCAACGTAGCCGGACCCCTCCGGGCGGGAACGCACGTACGCACCGGCCACGAAGTCGCTTCCGGTGTGGTCGAGCGTGCGGGTCATCCGTGCGAGCGCATCGGGGAGGAGCTCATCGTCGCCGTCGAGGAATCCGAGGTATCGGGTGTCGACGCGGTCGAGTCCGAGGTTGCGCGCGGCTCCGAGGCCGCGGGAGGCCGGGTGGTGGATCGCCGTGAAGCGTCGGTCCGCGGCCGCAGCCGCATCGAAGATCGCTCCCGTGTCGTCGGTGGAACCGTCGTCGATGAGGATCGCCCGCCACCGGCGCTCGGTCTGCGCACGCAGGGAGTCGAGGGCTGCAGGGGCGAAGGCGGCGATATCGCGTCCGGGGACGACCAGCGTCACGATCGGGTCGGAGGCAGTCACCAGCTGAGTCTATGGCCGGGCATCAGCCTCGGGCCGCGTGCACGGAGTCGATGACGAGTTCCGCGAGTCGTTCCGGTGCGTCATCGGGCAGTGCCTCCCTGCCGAAGGTGAATCGGACCGAGGTCTGCGCCACCTCGGGGGGCACGCCGCACGCGAGGAGGACGTGCGAGGGGTCGTCGCTGCCCGCCGCGCAGGCCGAGCCGCTCGAGGAGATGATCCCCCGGCGTTCGAGCTCGAGCAGCACCGATTCGCCGCTGGTCCCGGCGAAGGTGAAGCTCGCTGTGCCGGGCAGGCGGTTAGCGGGGTCGCCGGTGAGCGCGGCTTCGGGGATGCCGGAGAGCACGAGGGAGATGAACCGTGCCGTCGTCGCCGCGACACGGGGTGCCAGGACCTCCCGCTCGCTCTCCGCGAGTTCCAGGGCGGTCGCCAGTGCGACGGCTCCGGCGACGTTCTCCGTGCCCGACCGACGCCCGCGTTCCTGACCGCCCCCGTGCAGCACCGGTTCCAGGGGTATGCGACCTCGCACGGCCAGAGCGCCGATGCCTTTGGGAGCGCCGAGCTTGTGACCGGCGATGGAGACGGCGTCGGCGCCGAGCCCGTCAAGCGGAAGCCACCCCGCCGATTGCACCGCATCCAGGTGGAGGGGCACGCGAGAAGTCCGGGCCACGGACGCCAGCGCCGTCGCGTCCTGGACCGTGCCCACCTCGTTGTTCGCATGGCCGATGGAGATCAGTGCCGTGTCGTCTCTGATCGCCGACGCGAGCGCAGCCGGTGCGATCCGACCGGCGTCGTCGACGGGAAGCATCGTCACCTCGACCCCGTGGAAGCGTCGCAGGTACGCGGCGGATTCCAGGATCGACTCGTGTTCGATCGGGGAGATGACGAGATGCCGCTTCCCGGTCTCGAGGGTCGCGAGCGTGATGCCCTTCACTGCGAGGTTGTTCGCTTCCGTCCCGCCCGCGGTGAAGACCACATCGCCGGTGCGCATTCCCAGCACCCGCGCGACCCGGGCACGGGCATCGTCGAGTGCCCTCGCTGCCGCTTCGCCTGCCGTGTGATGGCTCGAGGGATTGCCGAACACTCCGGTGAGGTACGGACGCATCGCGTCGAGCACCTCCGGACGCACCGGAGAGGTCGCTGCATGGTCGAGGTAGAGCACGATGTTCAGTCGATCCGCAGATCCAGGCCGAGGTCGAGGGCGCGGGCCGAGTGGGTCAGAGCCCCGACTGAGATCACGTCCACCCCGGTGCGGGCGATGTCGCCGACGCTGTCGAGGTTCACCCCACCGGAGGCTTCGACCGTCGCTCGCCCGTCGATCAGAGCGACGCCCGCACGCAGATCGTCGAGGGAGAAGTTGTCGAGCAGCACCGTGTGGGCACCGCCGTCGAGGACCGCCGGGATCTGGTCGAGACGGTCGACTTCGACGACGACGTGCGTGGTGTGCGGAAGCCGCGACAGTGCCTGACGCAGAGCGGTCGCGAGGTCGAGACCCGATCGGGTGAGCACGGCCAGGTGGTTGTCCTTCGCCATCACCGCGTCCGACAGGGAGTAGCGGTGGTTGCGGCCGCCGCCCGATTCGACCGCATGCCGCTCGAAGGCGCGCAGCCCTGGCGTGGTCTTGCGTGTGTCGGCGATGCGCGCAGCCGTGCCCTCGATCGCGCTGACGTACGCCGCGGTGAGGCTCGCGATGCCGCTCATCCGCTGCGCGAAGTTCAGCGCCACCCGTTCGGCCGTCAGGATGCTGCGTGCCGAGCCCGACACCGAAGCGAGGACATCGCCCGCGGCGAACTCGTCGCCGTCGCCGACGTGCACGTCGACGACGAGCTCGTCATCGGTGAGGCCGAAGGCGGCCGCGAAGACCGCGCCACCGCTGAACACGCCGGGTTCGCGGGCCACGAGGTCAGCCGTGGCCGTCGCCTCCGCCGGGAGCAGGGTGGTGCTGGTGAGGTCTCCCCAGGGGGCGTCTTCTTCGAGGGCTGCTCCGACGACGCGGGTGAGGGTGGCGCGGGTGAGCATCAGACGGTCTCCAGGATCGATGAGCGGTCGCGGGACGACGGGAGCGCTTCAGGGGTGGGGGCGTCGACGCGATGGTGTGCCCCCACCGAGTCGGTGCGGGCGAGGGCGGCGGCAGCAGTGGCCTCGGCGAGCAGCAGCAGATTCGCGTCTTCGTGCTCCGTGGCCGTGGCCGGAGCGGGGACGGCGGCGGCCCATGCACGCACGGTGGCCCAGGCTCGGGCGAGTTGCGTGCCGGAGCGCAGGAGCCCGACGTCCTCCCACATCAGCCGCTGCAAGGCGGTGCGGGTGAAGGCGGGTGGCGCAGACGAAAGGGGCGCGGGCTCGTGGACGGCCGCGGGAGACGGTTCCGGGGAGATCGGGCGCCAGGGAGTCCCGAGCGCGGCCGCGGCTCGGGCCCCGAACACGGCCCCTTCCAACAGGGAGTTGGAGGCGAGTCGATTCGCGCCGTGGACGCCGGTGCGTGCGACCTCGCCGACCGCATAGAGCCCGGGGATCGTGGTGCGGCCATCGAGGTCGGTGACGATGCCGCCCATCAGATAGTGGGCGGCCGGAGTGACGGGGATGGGCTCGCGTGACCAGTCGTATCCGCGTTCCCTCGTCACGCGATCGATGGTCGGGAACCGCGCCGCCAGCTTCTCGGCGTCCAGCATGGTGGCGTCGAGACGCACAGGTGTCGCCTGGATCGCTGCGTGCCTCGCGATGGCGCGCGACACGACATCCCGCGGAGCGAGTTCTCCGTCCGGGTGACTGTCGAAGGTGAAACGACGGCCGCGGTCGTCGACCAGTGTCGCCCCCTCCCCGCGCACAGCCTCCGAGATGAGGAATGCCGGTCCCGACGCCAGGATCGTCGGATGGAACTGGACGAACTCCAGATCGGCGACGGCGGCTCCCGCGCGCAGGGCCGCGGCGATGCCGTCGCCCGTCGCGCCACGGGGGTTCGTCGTGTGCGCGTAGAGATGCCCGGCGCCGCCGGTGGCGAGGATCACGGCATCGGCGAGGAGCTCGACGGTTTCCCCGCCGATGAGGAGGACGACGCCGCACGCGGCGTGATCCGCGACGATCACCTCGGTCAGGAGCGCGTGCTCCACGATGCTCATGGACGCCCGGCGGGCAGCGGCGACGAGCGCTGCGGAGATCGCGGCTCCGGTGGCGTCTCCGCCCGCGTGCACGATGCGGGCGTGGCCGTGCGCGGCCTCCCGCCCGAGCTGCAGCTCGCCGTCTGCCGTCCTGTCGAAGGCGACACCTCGGCTGATCAGCTCTGCGATCCGCTCTGCCGCGTCGGCGACGAGCGCTCGCACCGCAGCGGGGTCGGCGAGTCCTGCGCCCGCTTCCATCGTGTCGTCCGCGTGCTGCTCTGCCGAGTCTCCGGGCCCGTAGATCCCGGCCACACCGCCCTGCGCGAGCGCGGTGCATCCGTCTCCGAGCGCACCCTTGGTGACCACCGTCACCGAGTGACCGGCCTCCTCGGCGTGGAGCGCAGCGGTGAGGCCCGCGATGCCCGCTCCGACGACGACGACGTTCATCGCACGCCTGCGGCCACCGGTGGCTTGGCGGCGAGCATCCGCTCCAGCGCCACTCGCGCGGGATCGGCGACGTCGCCGGACACCGTGATCCGGTTCGGGGTGCGGCCCGCCACGAGCTCCTCCAGTACCCAGGCCAGGTAGCCGGGGTGGATGCGGTACATCGTCGAACAGGGGCACACGACGGGGTCGAGACAGAAGATCTCGTGCTGCGGATACTGCGCCGCGAGTCGCCGGACGAGGTTGATCTCGGTGCCGATCGCGAAGACGGAAGGCTCGGTCGCCGAGTCGATCGCCCGCCGGATGTACTCGGTCGAGCCGGCCTCGTCGGCGGCGTCGACGACCTCCATCGGGCATTCGGGGTGCACGATCACGCGCACGCCGGGGTGTTCGGCGCGGGCCTGCTCGATCTGGCCGACGGTGAAGCGCCGGTGCACCGAGCAGAAGCCGTGCCACAGGATCACCCGGGAGTCGAGGAGATGCTCGGCGGACGAACCACCGAGCGCTCGCCGCGGGTTCCACATCGGCATCTGCTCGAGCGGTACGCCCATCGCCTTGGCGGTGTTGCGCCCCAGATGCTGGTCGGGGAAGAACAGCACGCGACGGCCGCGCTCGAAGGCCCACTCGAGCACGGTCTGGGCGTTCGACGATGTGCAGACGATCCCGCCGTGACGCCCGACGAAGCCCTTGATCGCGGCGGAGGAGTTCATGTAGGTCACCGGGATCACCGGTACCCGGCCTTCGGTGTCTGTGGCCTCGAGGTCGCCGAAGACCTCCTCGAGCTGTTCCCAACACTCCTCGACCTGGTCGATGTCGGCCATGTCGGCCATCGAGCAGCCGGCGGCGAGGTTCGGGAGGATCACGGCCTGGTCGGGCTGGGAGAGCAGGTCGGCGGTCTCGGCCATGAAGTGCACCCCGCAGAACACGATCGCCTCGGCGTCGGCCCGGCCTTTGGCGGCGGTGGCGAGCTGGAACGAGTCGCCGACGTAGTCCGCGTGCTGGACGACCTCTTCGCGCTGATAGAAGTGACCGAGGATGACGACCCGGTCGCCGAGCGTCTCCTTGGCCGCGCGGATCCGTCCGTCGAGCTCTTCCTCGGATGCCTCCCGGTACTCGGCGGGCAGCTCGCCCTGCCGCGGGGCTCCGGTCGGGATGACGTCGCCCATCGAGGAACCGGGACCGTATCCGGGGCGCGCGTCGAAGTCCCAGGGGCCGGCGGCGAGGTCCGTGGCGCAGGTGGCGTCGGTCGACGCGCCGGTGACGATCGCCTGGATCGCGTGGTCCACAGAGGGGTCCAGCGGTGGAACGGCGGGAGCGGGTACGAAGGTGATGCTCATCGGGTGCTCGTTTCTTCGGGACCGAGCGGGCCGCGGTCGGCCAGCTCGACATCGGTGTTGTCGCGGTACAGACGTGCAGGACGATGGCTTCCGGTGCGGAAGCGGTCGGTGGGGAGGAGGTTTCCGGCGGCCTCTACCTGGCGGCGGAAGTTCGCCGGGTCGAGGGTCCGGCCGAGGATCGACTCGTAGGCCTCCCGGAGCTCGGCGAGCGTGAACTCCTCGGGGAGGAAGCCTTGGGCGACCCGGCTGTATCCGACCTTGTTGCGGAGTCGCCACAGCGCGTATTCGACGATCTCGGAGTGATCGAAAGCCAGTCGGGGCAGCTGATCCACATCGAACCAGCGCACGTTCTCGGGGGCGCGGCCGGAAGCCTGGTGCGCCGCGATCTGGGCGGTCACGTCGTCCTGGCGGAGCAGCGCCCAGTACACGATCGAGACGACACGGGTGGGGGAGCGGTCGACCGCACCGAAGGCGTAGAGCTGCTCCAGGTAGCTGGGCGCGAGGCCGGTGGTCTCCGCGAGTGTGCGCGCCGCCGCATCGACGGGGGACTCGGCCACGGTCAGCCAGCCGCCGGGAAGCGCCCACTGCTGTGCGAAGGGCTCGCGGGTGCGCAGCACGAGTGGCAGCGCGAGCCGCGCCCGCCCGTCATCCGTGCGCCGCAGCGTCAGGATCACCGTCGAGACGGCGACCCGGATGTCACTGCTTTGAGTCATAGACACCTTAACCTCCGAGAACGATCTTAGTGTCATGCGGACCCTTAGTGCGCACGTGTGACGCGATCCGTCGCCGAGTCCGAAACGTTATCCAGCGAGCGCAAGGAGCCTTGTTTATCGGCATACGGGTTTGTTAGGTTACTGTCCTAACAAACCCCTTCGTGGTGGCCAGCCGGTCGCCTCCCGGGGCCCGCGAACCCCAGACCCGGGGTTCTGCTCCATCCGGAGCGATCCCTCCTGCAGTGCAGCACCGAGAGGAAACAAGAGAAATGATCCGAAACGGAAAGCGCAAGCTCGCGCTCACCGCCATCGCCGGAGCATCCGTCCTCGCCCTGGGCCTCACCGCCTGTGGCACCGGCGGCAGCGGCGATGACAACGCCGACAGCGACCGCGCCCTTCGTGTCTGGGCCGGCAGCCAGACGCCGATCGCCGTGAACTACAACCCGTTCGCACCGACCGTGCTCCACGGCGCGCTCGGGCCGATCTACGAGCCGCTGTTCTTCTTCAACAAGACGGCTGACTCCGAGCCCGTCGGACTCATCGGCGACACGTTCGAGTACAACGAGGACGGCACGGCGATCACGATCACCATCAAGCCCGACCTCAAGTGGAGCGACGGCGAGCCGCTCACCGCGGAGGACGTCGCGTTCTCCTTCAACTACGAGGCCAACAACCCCGAGGGCAACGGCCTGGTCTCCGCCGAGGCCACGGACGACACCACCGTCGTGCTGACCTACTCCTCGGCGCAGTACACGACCGAGTTCCAGCGTCTGGGCTCGACCTACATCCTCCCGGAGCACATCTGGGCGGACATCACCGACTTCGCGAACTTCACGAACGAGGAGCCCGTCGGCTCCGGGGCCTACGTCGTCGACAAGACCACGAGCGAGTCGTACACGCTCGTCGCGAACGAGAACTTCCGCGATGCCGACAAGCTCGGCGTCAAGAAGGTCCAGTACATCGCCGTCGACAACAACCAGACCGCTCAGGATCTGCTGGCCGCCGGCAAGCTCGACTGGACGGGCATGTTCATCCCGAACCCGGACGACGTGACCGGCAACGGGAAGATCGACTGGATCAACACCCCGCAGGACCCGACCGTCCTGTACACCTGCTCGAACGCCGACCTCGGCTGCACAGGTCCGCAGACCGACGTCGCCGTGCGCCAGGCGCTCAACGTCGCGATCGACCGCGCCACCATCAAGGACAAGGCGTTCGTCGGTCTGACCGGTGACATCTCGCCGACGTTCGCCCTGCTGCCGCGCGACGAGAAGTGGGTCGCGGACCCGGCCAACGAGGTGAGCCCGCAGGAGGCGAACGTCGCCGAGGCGGGGGAGATCCTCGAGGCGGCGGGCTATACCAAGGGTTCGAGCGGCATCTACGAGAAGGACGGCGTGCCCCTCGAGCTGACCCTCACCTCGGTCGACGGGTGGACGGACTACAACGACGCCGCGAAGCTGATCGCCGAGCAGGCCGAGGCCGCCGGAATCAAGATCACCGCGTCGACGGTGCAGTGGCAGGAGTTCTCCGACGCTCGGCAGGGTGGCGAGTTCCAGCTGATCGTCGGTGGTGTCATCGGCACCTCCGTGGCGGACCCGTTCCAGATCTACCGTGACTGGTTCGGCGGCACCACCGTCGGCTCCACGGGACCGGTCGGCGAGGAGATCCCGGCGACACGCTGGAACTTCAGCCGCTACAACAACCCCGTCGTCGACGAGGCGATCCAGTCGGCCATCAGCACGAACGACGAGGCGGAGAAGAAGGAGCTCTACGGCACGATCCAGACCGAGATCGTGCGTGACCTGCCCTACATCCCGCTCGTCATCAACGCGACGCAGACCTTCTACAACACGAAGGACTTCACGGGGTGGCCGACCGAGGAGGACCTCTACGCCTTCCCGCCGTCCTGGGGTGCGATTGCGGCAGGCTACGTCCTGACGCAGCTGCAGCCGGTCAAGTAACCGAGAGGAGTCGGGGAAGAAGGAAGTCAGGACACAGTGACATGAAGTTCTATGCACGAAGAATCGGGTTCTACGCGTTCACGCTCTGGGCCGCGATCTCCATCAACTTCCTTCTTCCCCGGCTCATGCCGGGGAACCCGGCCGACATCATGATCGCCAAGATGCAGCGGGCCGGCGGCGACGTCTCCGAGACGGCCATCCGCAACATCAAGCTCCTGCTCGGCGGCGACGACTCCTCCCTGTGGGAGCAGTACCTGGCGTACTGGGGACGCATGTTCCAGGGCGACCTCGGCGTCTCGGTCACGAAGTTCCCCACTCCGGTGACGGAGCTCATCGCCGGCGCTCTTCCGTGGACGCTCGTCCTGGTCGGCACCGCGACCGTCATCTCCTTCGTCCTCGGCGTCGTGCTCGGCGCCTGGGCCGGATGGAAGCGCGGCACCTGGGTCGACCACCTGATCCCCGCGACCACCGTCCTCCAGTCGATCCCGTACTTCTGGATGGCCCTGATCCTGGTCGCCGTGTTCGCGGTCGGCCTCGGCTGGTTCCCGATCTTCGGCGGCTACGACGTGTTCGACTATCCGGACGGCCCCGAACCGACGTGGGCGTTCTTCACCGATGCTGTGGCGCATGCGATCCTCCCGGCGATCACGATCGTGATCAGTTCGGTCGGTGGCTGGATGTTCGGCATGCGCAACATGATGGTGTCGACCCTCGCCGAGGACTACGTGCTCACGGCGGAGGCCAAGGGGCTTCGTCCGCGACGCATCATGACGACGTACGCGGCTCGCAACGCGGCGATCCCCTCGATCGCGGGGTTCTCGATCACACTCGGCTTCGTGGTCGCCGGTTCCATCGTCATGGAGCAGGTGTTCACCTACCCCGGCATCGGCAAGCTGATGTTCCAGGCCGTGACCAACAACGACTACGCGCTGATGCAGGGACTGTTCCTCGTCATCACCCTGACGGTGCTCGCCGCCAACTTCATCATGGACCTCGTCTATGGCTTCATCGACCCGAGGGCTCGCCAGAATGTCTGACACGAAGAACCCGCTCCTGACGCAGGAGCCGCCGATCACGGCACCGGCCAGCACGATCTCCTTGGCCACTCAGCAAGGACGCAAGCGGCGCCGTATCCTGCCCAGCACCTCACCCAAGTTCATCGTCGGCGCGAGCATCGTGGTCGCGATCGTGCTCTTCGCGATCATCGCGCCCTTCTTCACGCAGGATCCGCGCAGCACCGCGAACCCCGCGCTCCAGCCGCCCTCCGCGGAGCACTGGCTCGGTACGACCAAGCTCGGCAACGACATGTTCGCCCAGCTCGCCATCGGTGCTCAGGGCTCCCTGCTCATCGGCGTCACCGCCGGCGGCATCGCGATCATCCTCTCCCTCTTGTTCGGTGTCCTGGCGGGCTATCTGGGCGGATGGCGGGAAGACGGACTCGCGCTCCTCACCAACGTGATGATCGTGATCCCCGGGTTGCCGCTCGTGATGGTGATCGCCTCCTTCGTGCCGCAGCGCAGCTGGCAGCTCGTCGCGTTCGTGCTCGGTATCACGTCATGGGCCGGCGCCGCCTACGTTCTGCGGCTGCAGACGAGGTCGCTGCGCACGAGGGACTACGTCTACGCCTCGAAGGTCGCGGGGGAGCGCTCTTTCCGCGTGATCCTCGTGGAGATCATGCCGAACCTGCTCCCTCTGCTCGCGGCACAGTTCCTCTTCGCCATCATCTTCGCGATCCTCGGTGAGGCGGGTCTGTCCTATCTCGGCCTGGGCCCCAATTCTTCGATCACGTGGGGATCGATCCTGAACGACGCCCAATCGGGGCAGGCGCTCGGTCGCGGAGCGTGGTGGTGGTTCGTGCCGCCCGGACTCATGATCGCGTTGCTCGGCGCCGGGCTGTCGCTCATCAACTTCGCGATCGACGAGGTCATCAACCCGAAGCTGCGCAATGCGCCGGAGGCCGCGCGTCGTGTGCGCAAGGCCGCCAAGACCAAGGGAGTCACCGCATGAGCGAGCCGGTGCTGACGGCACGGAACGTGTCGATCGAGTACGAAGTCGACCCGCCGGTGAAGGCGGTGCGTGATGTCTCGCTCACCCTGAACCGCGGGGAGATCCTCGGCCTCGCCGGGGAGTCGGGCTGCGGGAAGACGACGCTGGCGTACGGGATGAACCGCCTTCTCAAGGCACCCGCGCTGATGACGGCCGGGGAGATCGTGTTCCATGACCGAGACGGTCAGGACATCGACGTCGTCGGGCTCGATGGCGAAGGGCTCCGAGCCTTCCGCTGGGACAAGATCTCCATGGTCTTCCAAGGAGCGATGAACTCCTTGAACCCGGTGATCAGCGTCAAGGCGCAGATCTTCGACATCTTCGACACGCACCGCCCTGGCATGAGCAAGAAGGCCAAGCAGGAGCGCGCCGAGGAACTGCTGACACTGGTCGGAGTCGATCCGAGTCGGCTCACGAGCTTCCCGCACGAACTCTCGGGCGGTATGCGGCAGCGCATGATGATCGCGATGGCCCTGGCACTCGACCCGCAGGTCATGATCATGGATGAGCCGACCACCGCGCTCGACGTGGTCGTGCAGCGCGGCATCATCCGGGAGATCATGCGTCTTCGCGAGAAGCTGGGGTTCGCGGTGATCTTCATCACGCATGACCTCCCGATGCTGATCGAGATCAGTGACCGGATCGCGATCATGCTGCAGGGGCAGATCGTCGAGGAGGGGACGGCGGAAGAGATCTACCGCACCCCGCAGCACGAATACACGCGGCGGTTGCTGTCGAGCTTCCCGTCGCTCAAGGGCGAGCGGGGCGACTTCGTCCGCACCGGCGTCAGCCAGGAGGGCGTGCGATGAACGCGAACACCACCACAGAGGCCGCGACCGGCGCCGGGGGGACGGCGACGTTGGAGGCGCGGAACCTGGTGAAGGACTTCCATCTGCGTTCGGGGTTCCGATCGAGCGTCCTGCATGCGGTGAAGGATGTGTCCTTCACGATCGAAGCGGGCAAGACGGTCGCTCTGGTGGGGGAGTCCGGGTCGGGGAAGTCGACGATCGCGCGGATGCTCATGAAGCTGGAGACTCCCACCAGCGGGGAGATCCTCCTCGACGGGAAGCCGTCGGGGACCGGAGGTCGGGCGCTGGAGGCCTATCGCTCGGATGTGCAGATGGTCTTCCAGGACCCGTTCGCCTCGCTGAACCCGTTCCACACGATCGTGCACCACCTGGAGCGGCCGCTGCGCCTGCACCACCCGGAGCTGTCGCGCACGCAGGTGCGGGAGCGCGCGGTGGAGCTCCTCGAGCGTGTGCGGTTGACGCCGGGGGAGAGTTTTGCCGAGCGTCGTCCGCATGAGCTGTCCGGTGGACAGCGGCAGCGCGTCGCGATCGCGCGGGCTCTCGCGCCCGGGGCACGGTTCATCGTGGCGGACGAGCCGGTCTCGATGCTGGACGTGTCGATCCGCCTCGGGGTCCTGAACCTGCTGGCAGAGCTGCAGCGCGAGGAGAACCTGGGAGTGCTCTACATCACGCACGACCTGGCGACGGCGAGGCACTTCTCCGACGAGATCATGGTGCTCTACAAGGGCGATGTCGTCGAACGGGGCCCGGCGGACGAGGTCATCCTGAACCCGCAGCACGAGTACACCAAGACCCTCCTGGGCGCGGCGCCCGAGCCGGACAACCTCGGACGTCTCCGTGACGATGTCCGCCGCGAACTCGGCATCGTGCACTGACGGTCGGCACTCCGCCTTCGAATCGCGTGATTCGAAGGCCGTTCCGGAGGATCCGGCACCGAGAATCCGACCGGCTAGACTGGACCCACAACTGAAGACAGGCCGTATGACCCACGCGGGAGAGCCCCGGCGAACGCAGCCGGGCACCGAAGGAGCAAGCCTCCCCGCCAATCTCTCAGGTATGCGTACCGCGCGGGTCCGGCCACTCTGAAAAGCGATCCCGCGACCGTGCGGATCCGCCGACGGTGAAAGCCCCGCCTCTGTGCACGGGTGAAACTCTCAGGCCTATGACAGAGGGGGAGTTCCGAGGGACGGCCCACCGCCGTTCCGCCCGACACAGCCCGGGAGAACTCCATGTCCGAACCTCGCTACACCCCGTTGCGTGAACGCCACGAAGCGCTCGGCGCCTCGTTCACCGACTTCGGCGGCTGGCAGATGCCGGTCCGCTACACGTCCGACCTCGCCGAGCATCATGCGGTGCGCCAGAGCGCGGGGATGTTCGACATCTCGCACATGGCCGAATTCACCGTGCGTGGCGACGGAGCCGGGGCGTTCCTCGACCATGCGCTCGCCGGTCGTCTGTCGGCGCTGGCGGTCGGCAAGGCGAAGTACTCGCTGCTGCTCGCCGAGTCCGGCGGGATCATCGACGACGTGATCGTCTACCGCCTGGCCGATGACGACTACCTCATCATCTCGAACGCGGGCAATCGAGACGCGGTGTCCGCCGCGTTGAGCGCTCGCACCGAGGGCTTCGGGGTCGTCGTGCAGGACGTGTCCGACGACTACGCCCTCATCGCCGTGCAGGGCCCGCACGCGGAGGCTGTCCTCGCGGCGACCACCGACCTCACCGATGTCAGCACCCCCTGGGATGAGCAGAAGTACTACGCCTGGGCGTCGGCCGGATACGCCGGCAAGCCCGTTCTCCTCGCGCGCACCGGCTATACCGGCGAGGACGGCTTCGAGCTGCTCGTCGCAGCCGACGACGCGGTCGCCCTCTGGGACGCCCTGCTCGCAGCGGGCGCTCCGCACGGACTCGTTCCCGCCGGACTCGCGGCGCGCGACACGCTGCGCCTCGAAGCGGGCATGCCGCTCTACGGCCACGAGCTGAGCCTCGAGACCCGTCCGGCGCAGGCCGGCCTCGGTCGCGTCGTCGTGACGGCGAAGGAGCGGTTCGTGGGCAAGGAGGCACTCCTCGCCGCTGAGCAGGACGAGACATCCGATGCACCGGTGCTGGTCGGCCTCGTCGCCGAGGGCAAACGTGCCGGGCGAGCCGGATACGCCGTGGTCGACGGCGACGGGATCACGCTCGGTGAGATCACCAGCGGGGCCCTCAGCCCGACACTCGGACATCCGATCGCGATGGCCTATGTGCACCCTTCTTCCGCTGACGCGGGAACCGCAGTATTCCTTGATGTGCGGGGGACCAGAATCCCCGCGACCGTGACCGCCCTGCCTTTCTACCGGAGGACCAAATGACCGACCTCGCCGCACTCCACTACACCGAAGAACACGAGTGGATCGCCGCTGACGGCGACACCGTGACGATCGGCATCACCGATTACGCCGCAGAGAAGCTGGGTGACGTCGTGTTCGTCGAGCTTCCCGCGGTCGGCACCGAGGTCACCGCGGGAGCGGTCGTCGGTGAGATCGAATCCACCAAGTCGGTCGGCGAGCTGTACGCGCCGGTCTCGGGAACGGTCGTCGAGATCAACGATGCGGCCGTCGACGATCCCTCGCTCGTCAATGCGGCGCCGTTCGAGGGCGGCTGGCTGCTCAAGGTGTCCGTCGCCGCGGGCGCGCTGGACGGACTGCTCGACCGCGACGCCTACGTCGCACTGACGGAGGGCTGATCGCGCAGTGGTCACTTTCGCCGATCGTCACATCGGACCGACGGATGCCGCGCAGCACACCATGCTCAGCGCTCTCGGTCTGGACATCTCCGGAGCAGGCGACGCTCTGAGTCCGGTCGAGACGCTGATGCGTCAGGCCGTCCCCGCGTCGATCTACACCGGCCCGTCGTCCGGCGCCGGGAGCGCGACGTCGCGGATCCCTGCTGCCGCGAGCGAGACCGAGGCACTCGCCGAGTTGCGGGACCTCGCCTCGCGAAACACGGTGAACCGTCCGATGATCGGCCTGGGCTACTACGGCACCATCACGCCGCAGGTGATCCAGCGCAACGTGCTCGAGAACCCCTCCTGGTACACGGCGTACACGCCCTATCAGCCGGAGATCTCCCAGGGGCGTCTGGAAGCTCTCATCAACTTCCAGACGATGGTCGCCGAACTCACCGGGCTCACCACGGCCAACGCCTCGATGCTCGACGAGTCCACGGCCGTCGTCGAGGGGATGCTGCTCGCGCGGCGCGCCTCGAAGTCGACCTCCACGGTGTTCGCCGTCGACGCGGACGCGCTTCCGCAGACCAAGGCGATGCTCGCGACGCGCGCCGAGGCCCTCGGAATCGAGCTCGTCTTCGTCGACTTCGCTGCGGGGGAGGAGCTGCCCGCCGAGTTGTTCGGCGTGTTCGTCCAGTATCCGGGAGCATCGGGTCGGCTCTGGGATCCGACCGCCGTGTTCGATGCTGCGCACCTCGCGGGCGGACTCGCGGTGGCCGCGGCCGACCTGCTCGCCCTCACCCTGATCGCATCGCCGGGCTCGCTCGGCGCCGACGTCGCGGTCGGCACGACCCAGCGCTTCGGCGTGCCGATGGGGTTCGGCGGGCCGCACGCGGGCTACATGGCGGTTCGCGCCGGTCTGGAGCGTCAGCTGCCCGGCCGACTCGTCGGAGTGTCCGTGGATGCCGACGGCAAGCCCGCCTACCGCCTCTCGTTGCAGACGCGCGAGCAGCACATCCGTCGCGAGAAGGCGACGTCGAACATCTGCACGGCCCAGGTGTTGTTGGCCGTCATGGCGTCGATGTATGCGGTCTATCACGGTCCGGACGGGCTCCGCGAGATCGCGACGCAGACGGCCGCGAAGGCCGCATTGCTGCGCGACTGGCTGACTGAGGCGGGCGTCGACATCGTGCATGCCCAGTTCTTCGACACCCTGCAGGTGCGGGTCCCCGGACGTGCGGCCGAGTACGCCGCGCAGGCGCACGACGGCTACGGCATCCTGCTCCATGTCGCAGACGCCGACACGGTCGGGATCGCGGTCGATGAGACCACGACCCTCGGCGAGCTGCACCAGGTGACACGCGTCTTCGGTGGCAAGAACGAGCGGGCTTTCGGGAATTTCGGCGCCGAGAAGTTGCGGGCGCTTCCGGTCGACCTGCTCCGTCAGGACGAGTACCTCACGCACCCCGTGTTCCACTCGCACCGTTCGGAGACCGCCATGATGCGGTACCTCAAGAGCCTGGCCGACCGCGACTACGCGCTCGATCGAGGCATGATCCCGCTGGGCTCATGCACGATGAAGCTCAATGCGGCGACCGAGATGGCGGCGATCACGTGGCCCGAGTTCGCGAGTATCCACCCGTTCGCGCCGGCCTCCGACGTGCAGGGCTACCTCGAGCTCATCGAGCAGCTCGAGGGCTGGCTCGCCGAGGTCACCGGATACGACGCCGTCTCGCTGCAGCCGAACGCCGGTTCGCAGGGTGAGCTCGCCGGTCTGCTGGCGATCCGCGGTTACCACCACGCGAACGGCGACCAGCACCGCACGGTGTGCCTCATCCCGTCGTCCGCCCACGGCACGAATGCGGCCTCCGCCGTGCTCGCCGGCATGAAGGTCGTGGTCGTCGCAACCGACGAGCTCGGCAACGTCGACCTCGACGATCTGCGCGCGAAGATCGCCCTGCACGCCGACTCCCTGTCGGCCCTGATGATCACCTACCCCTCCACACACGGTGTCTACGAGGAGCAGGTCGTCGAGATCACGGCCGCCGTGCACGACGCGGGCGGGCAGGTGTACGTCGACGGTGCGAACCTCAACGCGCTGCTCGGCTATGCGCGCTTCGGTGATCTGGGCGGCGACGTCTCGCACCTCAACCTGCACAAGACGTTCGCCATCCCGCACGGCGGCGGTGGACCCGGCATCGGACCGGTGGCGGCGAAGTCCCACCTCGCGCCGTTCCTCCCCTCGCACCCTCTCGCGCAGCGCGCCGAGCACTTCGGCGGCTTCACCTTCGACGGCGGGGTGATCTCGGCTGCGCCCTACGGCTCCGCCGGCATCCTGCCGATCTCCTGGGCGTACGTGCGCATGATGGGCGCTGACGGGCTGCGACGGGCGACCGCGGCGGCCGTGCTCTCGGCCAACTACATCGCGGAGCGCCTTTCGGCCCACTTCCCCGTCCTGTACACGGGTGAGAACGACCGGGTCGCGCACGAGTGCATCCTCGATCTGCGTCCGCTCAAGGAGGCGACCGGCATCACGGTCGACGACGTCGCCAAGCGCCTCATCGACTACGGCTTCCACGCGCCGACCATGTCGTTCCCGGTCGCCGGCACACTCATGGTCGAGCCGACCGAGTCGGAGGACCTGGACGAGATCGAGCGCTTCATCGAGGCGATGATCCTGATCAAGGCGGAAGCGGACGCCGTGGCCGCAGGACGCTGGCCCGCCGACGACAACCCGCTCGTGCGTGCACCCCACACCGCGGTCTCGCTGATCGCGGGGGAGTGGGACCACGCCTACACGCGAGAGGAGGCGGCCTATCCCGTGCCTGCCCTCGTCGCAGGCAAGTACTGGCCGCCCGTGCGCCGGATCGACCAGGCCTACGGTGACCGCAATCTCGTGTGCGCGTGCCCGCCGGTGGAGGCGTTCGCCTGAGCTCTCGTGCTCATGTGAGCAGACGGTGCCGCACCTCCGTGGGGTGCGGCACCGTCTTCGTGTCTGCGAGTGTTTCGGCGAGATTACGGATGGTCACCACTCAGTAACGGTTCGTTAGCTGAGCGCGGCGGGGGCGAAGGTGCGGGTTACGCTCAGGTATCCCTGCTCGCTCGATGGTGAGTGCGCAGAATTCCCACGTCCACAGGAGGACACAAAGTGAAGCGCAACAAGATCGCCCTCGCGGGCGTCGCGCTGTTCGCGGTCGGCGCTCTGTCGCTCGCGGGCTGCGCAAGCGGATCCGGCAACAACGGTGACAGTGGCAACGGCTCGAACGCCGATCCCGACGCCATCATCACCACGAACGGCTCCGAGCCCGAGAACCCGTTGATCCCGACCAACACCAACGAGGTCGGCGGAGGCAAGATCCTCGACGAGATCTTCGCGGGTCTGGTCTACTACGACGCCGATGGCGAGCCGGTCAACGACATGGCCGAGGAGATCACCACCGAAGACCCTCAGCACCTCACCGTGAAGCTGAAGGAGGGGCAGACGTTCACCAACGGTGAAGAGGTCACCGCCGACAACTTCATCAAGGCGTGGAACGAGGGCGCGAAGGCCTCCAACGCTCACCTCTCCAGCTACTTCTTCGAGGACATCGAGGGCTTCAGCTACGACGAGGACTCCGAGCTCACCGGTCTGGAGCAGGTGGACGACTACACGTTCACGATCGCGCTCAACAAGCCGGCCTCGGACTTCGCGCTGCGTCTCGGCTACTCGGCCTACTACCCGCTCCCCGATGTCGCTTTCGAGGACATGGACGCGTTCGGCCAGAACCCCATCGGCAACGGCCCGTACATGATCGACGGCGAAGACGCATGGCAGCACGACGTGCAGATCGACCTCGTCCGCAACGACGACTACGAGGGCGGGCGCAAGCCGGCCAACGGCGGTCTGACGATCAAGTTCTACGCCACGCAGGAAGCCTCCTACGCTGACCTGCAGGGCAATGACGTCGATGTGATCGACCAGATCCCGACCAGCTCGCTGCCCGTCTTCCAGGACGAGCTCGAGGACCGGGCCGTCAACCAGCCCTCGGCTGTCTTCCAGTCGTTCACCATCGGCCAGTTCCTCCCGCACTTCAGCGGCGAAGAGGGCAAGCTGCGTCGTCAGGCGCTGTCGATGGCGATCAACCGCGAGGAGATCACCGAGACGATCTTCTCCGGCACCCGCACCCCGGCGGCGGACTTCACGTCCCCGGTCATCGCCGGCTGGTCCGACTCGATCCCCGGCAACGAGGTCCTCAGCTACGACCCCGAGAAGGCCAAGGAACTCTGGGCCGAGGCTGACGCCATCGCTCCGTGGGAGGGCGACTTCAAGATCGCCTACAACTCCGACGGCGGACACGACGCCTGGGTCGACGCAGTGAGCAACAGCATCAAGAACACGCTCGGCATCGAGGCATCGGGCGACCCGTACCCGACCTTCCAGGACCTGCGCACCAAGATCAACGACCGCACCATCACCACGGCGGCACGTTCGGGCTGGCAGGCCGACTACCCGGGTCTGTACAACTTCCTCGGACCGCTCTACGCGACGGGCGCCGGTTCCAACGACGGTGACTACTCGAACCCCGAGTTCGACGACCTCATCTCGGCGGGCATCAGCAACCCTGACCCCGACGCGCAGCTCGAGGACTTCACCAAGGCACAGGAGATCCTGTTCCAGGATCTGCCTGCGATCCCGCTGTGGTACTCGAACGTGACCGGTGGGTTCAGCGAGAACGTCGACAACGTGACGTTCGGCTGGAACTCGGTCCCGCTGTACTACGAGATCACGAAGGCCGGCGAGTAAAGTCTGACGGCACTTCACCCATGAGGCGGTGACGATTCTTCGTCACCGCCTCATGGGCTGTGTTCGCCTCGCTTTCTTTGCCCTCAAGAAGGGACAAGCGGATGCTCGGTTACATTCTGAGACGTCTTCTGCAGGTGATCCCGGTCTTCTTCGGAGCCACCCTGCTCATCTATTTCCTCGTGTTCGCCATGCCTGGCGACCCGATCCTCGCGCTCTTCGGTGACAAGACCCCGAACCCGGCGGTCATCGAACAGCTGCGCGCGCAGTATCACCTCGACCAGCCGTTCCTGGTGCAGTACTGGTACTACATCACCGGCGTATTCCAGGGTGACCTCGGCACCACCTACTCCGGGAGGCCCGTCTCCGCGGTTCTCGCGGCGACGCTTCCTGTGACGGGGCGCCTGGCCGTCATGGCGATCGGCATCGAGTTCTTCCTCGCCATCGTCATCGGCACGATCTCGGCGCTGCGCAAGGGAAAGTTCTTCGACAACGTCTCGCTCATGATCGCGCTCGTCGCGATCGCGATCCCGATCTTCGTCGTCGCCTTCCTCGCCCAGTACTTCCTGGCGATCCAGCTCGGCTGGTTCAAACCGACCGTGGGCGCGGACAACGACTGGGGAGGTCTGTGGCTTCCGGCCATAGTCCTCGGTTTCAGTCTCTATGCGGTCAGCATGCGTCTGATGCGCAGCTCCGTGATCGACACGCTCAACCAGGACTGGGTGCGCACGGCGTACAGCAAGGGGCTGTCACGCAATCGCGTGCTGCCCGTGCACGTGCTGCGCAATTCGCTGATCCCCGTCATCACCAACTCCGCCACCAACTTCGGTGTGCTGCTGGTCGGCGCGACCGTGACCGAGGGCATCTTCAACGTCCCGGGCGTCGGAAACACGCTGTTCCAGGCGATTCAGCGCGGTGAGGGTCCGACCGTCGTCTCGTTCGTGACGGTCTTCGTGATCCTTTACGTCTTGGTCAACCTTGTCATCGACCTGCTCTACGGTCTGCTCGACCCGAGGATTCGCTATGCCTGATCCCACCACTCAGAAGCACTACGTTGCTCCCGTCGAGACGGAATCCGTCAACGTCGACGCCGTGCGCATCGCCGACAAGCCCAGCAACCTGTGGCGAGACGCCTGGCGTGACCTGCGCAAGCGCCCGCTGTTCTGGTTCTCGGTGGTGCTGGCGCTCGTCTTCCTGCTGATGGCGCTGTGGCCCACGCTGTTCACACAGGTGCCGCCGAACAGCGACTGTCACCTGTCAGACAGCAACGGCGGCCCGACCGAGGGGCACCCGCTGGGTTTCACCTTCCAGGGCTGCGACATCTACTCCCGTATCGTCTGGGGGTCGCAGACGTCGCTCGCGGTCGGCCTGATCGCCACGGTGATCGCGTCGATCCTCGGCCTCATCATGGGGGCGCTCGCGGGGTTCTACGGAGGATGGCTCGACTCGGTGCTCTCGCGCGTCGGCGACATCTTCTTCGCGATCCCCTACATCCTCGCCGCCGTGGTCGTGATGACCGTCTTCCGGGACTCCCGTTCCGTGTGGACGCTCGCCTTCGCGATCGGTGGGTTCGCCTGGGCTTCCACAGCCCGTGTGGTCCGCGCAGAAGTGCTGAGGGTCCGCCAAGCGGACTTCGTCATGGCGTCACAGGCCGTGGGGCAGTCGAAGTTCCGGATCCTCGTGAGCCACGTCATCCCGAACGCCCTCGCGCCGCTGCTCGTGGTCTCGACCCTCGGGCTCGCGGCGGCGATCGTCGCCGAGGCGACCCTGTCGTACCTCGGTGTCGGTCTCGGCAGTGACGTGATGTCCTGGGGCCTCGACATCGGCAAGGCGCAGGCCTCGTTGCGCGTCGCTCCGATGGCGCTCATCTATCCGTCGATCGCGCTCACCCTGGCGGTGCTCGCGTTCGTGACTCTGGGTGAGCTCATCCGAGACGCCCTCGACCCGAAGGCGAGGGCTCGGCGATGAGCGATCGTATTGCTGATCAGACCCCGCTGCTGAGCGTGCGCGACCTCACGGTCGCCTTCCGCTCTCAGGAGGGGATGCGCGAGGTCCTCCACGGCGTGAGCTTCGACGTCATGCCCGGCGAGACCGTCGCGATCGTCGGTGAGTCGGGCTCCGGCAAGTCGACCACCGCCACGGCCATCGTGAACCTGCTTCCCGGCACCGGCGTGGTGACGAAGGGATCCGTCACGCTGGAGGGACGTGAACTCACGAGCCTCGGCCGCCGGGAGATCGAGTCGGTGCGTGGGCGCGACATCGGATTCGTGCCGCAGGACCCGATGTCGAGCCTGAACCCGGTGTGGAGCATCGGTTTCCAGGTGAAGGAGGCCGTCCGAGCCAACGGCATCGCCCAGGGCCGTGCCGCGGTCAAGGCGCGGACCGTCGAGGTGCTGCAGCAGGCGGGGCTCGCAGATGCTGAGCGCCGACTGCACCAGTATCCGCATCAGTTCTCCGGCGGCATGCGCCAGCGGGCGCTGATCGGGATCGGGCTCGCAGCCAATCCGAAGCTGCTGATCGCCGATGAGCCGACATCGGCTCTCGATGTCACGGTGCAGCGCGTGATCCTGGACCACATGGCAACGCTCACGCGGGACAAGGGCACCTCGGTGCTGCTGATCACCCACGATCTGGGACTCGCGGCGGAACGCGCCGAGAAGATCATCGTGATGAACGGCGGCAACATCGTCGAGGCGGGTCCGAGCCGACAGATCCTCGAGGATCCGCAGCACCCGTACACGAAGCGGCTGGTCGCGGCGGCACCGAGTGTGGCGTCGAAGCGGATCCAGGCCGTGGTCGCGGACCGCGGCATCGAGACGCGCGAAGACCTCGCCGCGATCCCGCCGACCGTTCGCGTCGCAGGGCTGACCAAGGACTACAAGATCCGCCAGGGGAACTTCCGCAGTGAAGCCTTCCGTGCAGTGGACGATGTGTCCTTCGAGATCCCGCGCGGCAAGACCCTCGCGCTGGTGGGCGAGTCCGGTTCGGGCAAGTCGACCGTGGCGAAGATGGTGCTCAAGCTGGAGGATCCCACCAGCGGCACGATCGAGATCGACGGCCGCGACGTGTCCAACCTGTCGCGCGCGCAGTCCTTCGGTCTCCGTCGTCGGATGCAGCCGGTCTTCCAGGACCCGTACGGCTCGCTCGATCCGCTGCGCAACATCGGCAGCACGATCGCCGAACCCATGCAGATCCACGGTGTCGGCGACAAGGCGTCGCAGCGGGCTCGTGTCAAGGAACTGCTGGAGCAGGTCGCCCTCCCGCAGGCCCTTGCGAGTCGCTATCCGAACGAGCTCTCAGGCGGACAGCGCCAGCGCGTGGCGATCGCCAGGGCCCTGGCGCTCAAGCCGGACATCATCGTCCTCGACGAGGCCGTGTCCGCGCTGGACGTGCTGGTGCAGGATCAGATCCTGAAACTCCTGGCGGACCTCCAGTCCGAGCTGGGCCTGACGTATCTGTTCATCACGCACGACCTCGCCGTCGTCCGCGTGTCGAGCGACCTCGTCTGCGTCATGGAGAAGGGGAAGATCGTCGAGCAGGGCACCGTCGACGAGATCTTCGCGAATCCGCAGGAGGAGTACACCGAGCGCCTCCTCCAGGCGATCCCGGGTGCGTCCCTCACGCTCGGAGGCGCCGGAGCGTGACCTCATCGCAACAACCCGAGGGCGCGCGCACATACCGCGCGCCCTCGGGCGTGGTCGTCCTCGTCTTCAGCGCCCTCCTGGCCTTGTTCCTGCTCGGCGACACCGCCGTTCGGGGAAGCTGGGAGCAGATGCTGCTCGTCGCTCCGTGGGTGCTGCTCGCCCTCTGGATCGTGTACGAGATCAGCTACGTCTCGTATGTCCGCGTGGATGCCCACGGTGTCGTCGTCCAGAACATGCTCCGCCGCACGCGCTTCGACTGGAGTCGCGTGCGCGACGTCGACCTGCGGTGGCAGCTGCTGTTCTCCCTGGACGACGGGCGCGAGGTCAGCTGTTACGGCGGACCCGCCCGCGCCCGGCCACCTCGCCCCGGTCGCGGGGAGGACGCCGAACCCAAGCCGTCATCCGGCCTTCACGCACTCACGGACATCCGCGACCTCTGGGACGCCGCGCCCGCGTCCGATGCGCCGATCCGACGCGAGTGGGATCGGCCGGCGGTCATCGCGCTCGTGGTGATCGTGATCTGGGCGGTCGTCGCGATCCTCCTCGCCGGTTCCGCTTCGGTCTGATCGACTCAGCCGGGAAGCCCGAACAGTGCGGGCCACGTCGCCGCCGCCCAGGGGTACCCCACGAATGCGGCGGCGTCGATCACGAAGTGTGCGACCAGGAACGGCAGGAGGCGTCCGCTGCGCTGATACAGCCAGCCGAAGAGCAGGCCCATCGCCAGGTTGCCGAGGAACGCCGGATACCCCTGATAGAGGTGGTAGCTCGCCCGCAGCACCGCCGTGGAGACGATGATCGTCCACGGACTCCAGCCGAGTTGACGGAGCCGGGTGAAGAGATAGCCGAGCAGGACGAACTCCTCCTGCAGCGATGCGCGGGCCGCGGCCAGCAGCAGGACGGGAACGGTCCACCAATACGCGTCGATCCCCGCGGGGTCGATGGCCACGGTGAGTCCCAGAGCGCGACCGGCGAGGTAGAGACCGAGGCCGGGGATGCCGATCGCGAGGACGAGCAGGATTCCGCGACCGACATCGCGTCCTGACCTGGTGCCGTCCAGACCCAGCCGTGCCAGATGCGGGCGCCGTGAGTGCCAGAGCAGGAAGCACACCAGCACCACCGGGATCAGGGAGAACCCGATCGCGAGCACCTGGTAGATGAGGTCGAAGATCTCGCGGTCGCTCCGGGACGGGTTCAGCTTCGCGACCTGGTCGGCGATCGGGACCTCATCCGTGAGCCGGTAGACGAGCTGCACGATCGCATACACGGCGGACTGTCCGAGGCCGAGCGCCAGGACGATCGCGATCTCCCACCACAGTCGCGCACGGGACGGGGCGGGGGAGAGGTCGGGGAGGTCCCACGGAGCCTGCGGTCTGGTCACGATCTCGATGCTACGACCTGCTTTCAGGAACAAGCTCTGTGCTTGCGTTATCCTGGAACGTCGGCTTCCCGGCGAAACCCCACATCTTTTAGGACACCTGCATGGCGCACGCCCTTCGCTCTGACCTCCGCAACGTCGCGATCGTCGCGCACGTCGACCACGGCAAGACCACTCTCGTCGACGCCATGTTGCGTCAGACGGGCTCCTTCGGTGAACACGCCCACGTCGATGAGCGCGCCATGGACTCGAACGATCTGGAACGTGAGAAGGGCATCACGATCCTCGCCAAGAACACGGCGATCACGTACAAGGGCAAGCACGCAGGCGGCGAGGAGATCACGATCAACGTGATCGACACCCCCGGTCACGCCGACTTCGGGGGCGAGGTCGAGCGCGGCCTGTCCATGGTCGACGGTGTCGTGCTGCTCGTCGACGCGAGTGAGGGCCCGCTGCCGCAGACGCGCTTCGTGCTGCGCAAGGCGCTCGAGGCCAAGCTTCCCGTGATCCTCCTGGTCAACAAGACTGATCGTCCCGACGCCCGTATCGCGGAGGTCGAAGAGGAGGCACACGACCTGCTCCTGGGTCTCGCCTCCGACCTGGTCGACGACGTGCCCGACCTCGATGTCGACGCGCTGCTCGACGTGCCTGTCGTCTACGCTTCCGGTCGCGCCGGTGCCGCATCGCAGAATCGTCCCGCCGACGGCTCGCTGCCGGACAACGACGACCTCGAGCCGCTGTTCGAGGCGATCCTCGAGCACGTTCCCGCTCCGGAGTACGACGACGAGCACCCGCTGCAGGCCTGGGTCACGAACCTCGACTCCAGCCCCTTCCTCGGTCGTCTCGCTCTGCTCCGCGTCTTCAACGGCACGCTGAAGAAGGGCCAGACCGTGGCCTGGGTCCGTGCCGACGGCACCACCAGCAACGCGCGCATCACGGAGCTCCTGAAGACCCGTGCTCTCGAGCGCTACCCGGCCGACTCCGCCGGCCCCGGCGACATCGTCGCCATCGCCGGATTCGAGAACATCACGATCGGTGAGACCATCGCCGACCCCGAGGATGTGCGTCCGCTGCCGGCGATCACGGTCGACGACCCCGCCATCTCCATGACGATCGGCACCAACACCTCGCCGCTCATGGGCAAGGTCAAGGGCCACAAGCTCACCGCTCGCATGGTCAAGGACCGTCTCGACAAGGAGCTGATCGGTAACGTCTCGCTCAAGGTCGTCGACATCGGACGCCCGGACGCCTGGGAGGTGCAGGGCCGTGGAGAGCTGGCCCTCGCCATCCTCGTCGAGAACATGCGTCGCGAGGGCTTCGAGCTCACGGTCGGCAAGCCGCAGGTGGTCACGAAGAAGATCGACGGCAAGACCTACGAGCCTTTCGAGCACCTCACCATCGACACCCCGGAAGAGCACCTCGGTGCGATCACCCAGCTGCTCGCGAACCGCAAGGGTCGCATGGAGAACATGACCAACCACGGCACCGGCTGGGTGCGCATGGAGTTCATCGTCCCGTCGCGTGGCCTGATCGGGTTCCGCAGCGAGTTCCTCACCACCACGCGCGGCACCGGCATCGCGAACGCGATCTCGCACGGCTACGAGCCGTGGGCGGGCTCCATCACCACTCGTCAGAACGGCTCGATCGTCGCCGATCGCCAGGGCGTGGTCACCCCGTTCGCGATGATCGCCCTGCAGGAGCGCATGTCGTTCTTCGTGCAGCCCACGCAGGAGGTCTACGAGGGCATGGTCATCGGCGAGAACTCGCGCGCCGACGACATGGACGTGAACATCACCAAGGAGAAGAAGCTCACCAACATGCGTGCGGCCAGCTCCGACACGTTCGAGTCGATGACGCCCCCGCGTCAGCTGACGCTCGAGGAGAGCCTGGAGTTCGCCCGCGATGACGAGTGCGTCGAGGTGACCCCGGAGGTCGTCCGCATCCGCAAGGTGAACCTCGATGCGAACACCCGTGCACGGGAGACGGCTCGCCTGAAGCGTCAGGACGCGAACGTCTGACACCAGCCTCGGACACGCTCCGAGTGAGAGGGTCTCGCACCGCCGGATGGCGCGTGCGAGACCCTCTTCTCATGTAAATCCCAGGTGAGGGATGGTTTTCGTTCAGGTTCGTGAGTCAGGGTGGTTCACTGCGCCGGGGACGAGCTCCCGATGAGTCTCCTGCAACGGCGTACGACAACCCGAAAGTCGACCCCATGCTTCAGAAGACTCGTGCGCTTCGGCGCGCCTCCGCAGCGGCCTCAGCCCGCACAGCGATCCACCGTCCCCTGTCCGTCCTCGGAGTGGCGGCGGCCGCTCTCGTCGGCATCACCGTGAGCGTCGGTCTCGCGTCCGTGCCCGCGTCGGGTGCGGTGGACATCCCCTCCGCCGTCACCTCGGCTGTCCGTTCCGGTGCGGAGCCCCTGGCGCAGATCACGAAAGTCGCGTCCGCGACGCTGACGCAGGCGAAGGTCGCGGTCGTCGCGGCGGAGACGCTGAACGGCGAGGTCGTCAGCTCGGGCCTCGACCTCGAGACCACGTCGTCCGTCGACACCTCCGATCTGGAGAGCGACATCGACAAGCTCGAAGAGCTCGACGTGACTCCGGTGCTCCTGGTCGTCCCCGTCGCCGAGGAGGCGAAGCGGGAGACGGCAGATGTCGTCGCCGAGACCGCAGAGCTGCGCAGTGCGCTCGATGCTGCAGAGCAGAAGCGCGCAGCGGAAGAGGCGGCCAGGATCGCCGCAGAGGAGGCCGCCGCTCGGGCCGCGGCGGAGAAGCAGGCGGCGGCCGCCCTGGCCGCAGCCAACACGCCGGAGGGTGCCAAGGCCACCGCACGGCAGCTCATGTCGAGCACCTACGGATGGGGTGGCGACCAGTTCTCCTGCCTGGACTCCCTGTGGAACAAGGAATCCGGGTGGAACTACCAGGCGTACAACCCGAGCGGCGCCACCGGGATCCCGCAGGCGCTCCCCGGTAGCAAGATGGCGTCAGCCGGTTCCGATTGGCAGACCAACGCCGCCACCCAGGTCGCCTGGGGGCTCGGGTACATCTCCTCGGTGTACGGCACCCCGTGCAGCGCGTGGGGGCATTCCCAGGCCGTGAACTGGTACTGACCCGGCGCGGTCGCCCCTCGTTCAGCGCAATTCGGAGATGAGCACGGCGCTCGTGTTGGGCTTCGTCGCCTCGAAGATGTGCGGGGCATCGCCGGCATAGGTGAGGTAGTCGCCGGGGTGGAGGGCCACGGGTTCGCCCGCGGGTCCGACCCGCGCCTCGCCGGCGACCAGGATCACGTGCTCGATCGTGCCCGGGTGGTGAGGGTCCGATAGGCGGGGATCGCCCGGGTCGGCCTGGATCAGGTACACATCGCGGCGTGCTCCCGGAGGGCTGGCAGAGAGCAGGGTCGCACTGTAGGCCGCGGCGGAGGAGGGAACGCCGGCCAGGTCGTCGGCACGGATCAGGGTCGGGGCGTTGGCCTGCTGGTCGACGAGCACCGCGAACGGCACGCCGAGTGCCACTCCGAGTGCCCACAGCGTCTCGACGCTGGGGTTCCCGGAGCCGCTCTCGAGCTGCGAGACAGTGGCCTTGGACACCCCGGCTCGCCGGGCGAGCTCCGAGACCGACAGGCTCGCGGCCTCCCTTTCGCGGCGCAGGGTTCGAGCGAGACGTGTGCGGAGATCCTCCATGTGTTCATCATGTCAAACGATCGTTCGCTTGACTATGCATTCAGAAATGTTCAGAATGATGGTCATGCGTTCACTGAAGCGAACACCTGGATGCGATCGGCGCCATGACCGCGGAGCGTGAGGTCTGGCGCGAGGCGCTCGGTGTCGTGCTCGCGACCAGTGCCTATGGGGTTTCCTTCGGTGCGTTGGCCGTGGCCTCCGGCCTGGATGTCTGGCAGACCTGCGTCCTGAGCCTGCTGATGTTCACCGGCGGCTCGCAGTTCGCGTTCGTCGGCGTCTTCACGGCCGGCGGTCTCGCTGCCCTGCCCTCGGCCATCGCGTCGGCGGCCCTTCTCGGGGTGCGCAATGTCGCCTATGGAATGCGGATGTCGCCGATCGTCGGGGGAGGGCCCGGGCGCAAGGCGATCGCGGCGCACTTCACGATCGACGAATCGACCGCGGTGGCGATCTCGCAGAGCGACCCGCGGCTGCGGCAGATCGGCTTCTGGGTGACCGGCGTCGGTATCTTCATCGGCTGGAACATCACCACCCTCGTCGGCGCGCTCGTGGGTGACGTGCTGGGGGATCCGAAGACGTGGGGGCTGGACGCTGCAGCCGCCGCGGCGTTCCTCGCGCTGCTGTGGCCGCGGCTCCGGCAGCGGCAGGCCATCGCGGTGGGGGTGGCGGCCGCCGTGGTCGCCGCCGCGTTCACTCCGTTCCTCATGCCGGGCCTTCCGGTGCTCGTCGCGGCCGTGGTCGCGATCGCCGTCGGCTGGTTCAACTGGCTCGGACGACCCGTGTCGCCGGCCGAGGAGCCGCTGGATGGCGCGGAGGCCCCCTCATGAGCCTCTGGAGCGCGATCCTCCTCGCGGCGGTGATCTGTCTCGCCATGAAGGCGGCCGGCTATCTCGTGCCGTCTTCGGTACTCGAAGAGCCCCGCGTCGCCCGGATCTCCGATCTGCTGACCGTGGCCCTCCTCGCGGCGCTCGTCGCCGTGCAGACCCTCGGTGACGGACAGGCCATCATGGTCGATGCGCGTGTGCCCGCTCTGCTGGTCGCCGGGGGACTCCTGTGGTTGCGGCAGTCGTTCCTCGTCGTCGTGGTGGCTGCTGCACTGGTGGCGGCCCTGCTGCGCGTCTTCGGCCTCGCATCGTGAACCCCGGATCTCGTCGGCACACCGCCGGCGCCGGTAAGCTCAACGGGTGCGCGTGAGCTGGTTGTCGAGAGTGCTGTCCTGGGTGGCTGCAGCCCTGGTGGGCGGCGTCTACGGCGTGGCGGGCACCATCGCCCACAGTGTGATGTGGGGGCCCATCCCGATCGGACTGATCGTCGCTGCGATCGCGTGCGCAGCGATCCTCGTCGCCGTGCGCGCGCTCACCCACGACCGAGGGGCAGCGGTCGCCGCCGGACTGGGGATGATCGGGATGCTGGTGCTGATCTCCGGCGTGGGTCCCGGCGGGTCCGTGGTCGTGCCGGACTCGCTGAGCGGTCAGATCTGGACGTACGTGGTCGCGGGAATCGTGCTCCTGGTCGTCGCCTGGCCCTCCTTCTCGCGGGTCCCGGTGCGCACGGAGGCACCCGCCGCGCAGGAATCCGAGGCGCGCGAGTCGTAGACTGGAGCGGTGACGTATGTGATCGCCCTCCCGTGCGTCGATGTCAAGGACCGAGCCTGCATCGACGAGTGCCCCGTTGACTGCATCTACGAGGGCGAACGCTCGCTGTACATCCATCCCGACGAGTGTGTGGACTGCGGCGCCTGTGAGCCCGTGTGCCCGGTGGAAGCCATCTACTACGAGGATGACCTGCCCGACGAGTGGCAGGACTACTACAAGGCCAATGTCGAGTTCTTCGACGAGATCGGATCTCCCGGAGGCGCGGCGAAGGTCGGCGTCTACGCGTTCGATCACCCGATCGTCGCCGCGCTCCCGCCGCAGGGCGAGTAGGCGCGCGCTGTGAGCGTCCGAGACCTCGACGACTACCCCTGGGATGCCGTCGTCCCGTTCCGCGAGCGTGCGGCCCGCCACCCGGAAGGGATCGTGGATCTCTCCATCGGCTCGCCGGTGGATCCGACTCCCGACATCATCCGGCGCGCTCTCGCCGAGGCGACCGACGCCCACGCCTATCCGCAGACGGTCGGCACGCCGACCCTGCGCGAGGCGATCGTCGACTGGTACGCGCGCCGCCGCGGTGTGCCCGACCTCCGCGTCGACAACGTCCTGCCCACGATCGGCTCCAAGGAATTCGTCGCGCTGCTGCCCACGCTGCTCGGTCTGGGGGAGGGCGACATCGTCGTGCACCCCCGAGTGGCGTACCCGACCTACGAGGTCGGCACCCGCGTCGTCGGCGCGACACCGCTCCCCGCCGACGACCCCGCGGACTGGCCGGAGGGCACGAAGCTCATCTGGATCAACACCCCGGGCAACCCGGACGGCCGCACCTGGACGGTGGACGAGCTCGCCGCGGCCGTGCGTCGCGCCCGTGAACTCGGCGCCGTGCTCGCGAGCGACGAGTGCTATGCCGAACTCGGGTGGGATGGCGAATGGGCCGCCTCGCCGATTCCGTCGATCCTCGACCCGCGGGTGACCGGTGGCAGCCGCGCGAATCTGCTCAGCGTGTATTCCTTGAGCAAGCAGTCGAACCTCGCCGGCTACCGCGCCGCGTTCGTCGCCGGCTGTGCGCGCGTGGTCGGCGACCTCCTCACGGCGCGCAAGCATCTCGGCCTGATGCCGCCCGCTCCGGTGCAGCACGCCATGGCGGTGGCCCTCGGCGACGACGCGCACGTCGCGGCGCAGAAGGAGCTCTATCGCGCTCGGCGGGATGCGCTGCGTCCTGCGCTCGCAGCGGCCGGCTTCCGTATCGATGGTTCAGAAGCGGGGCTGTACCTGTGGGCGACGGAGGGACGGGATGCCTGGGATTCGATGGCGAGGCTCGCTGAGCTCGGCATCCTCGCGGGCCCGGGGCCGTTCTACGGTGCTGACGCCGCGCAGCATGTCCGGCTCGCCCTCACCGCCCCGACCGAGCGCATCCTCGAGGCGGCGCGACGCCTCACTGTCGAAGCTCTGTAGGTTATCCCCTTGAAGTGGCCGTCTGTTTGGCGGATGTCACAGTAGGCCGGAGTGCCTACTAGGCTGTAAAAGCGATTCGGTCGTGACCCGACCTGGTGCCTCAGCGCCGTGAGATCGCCAGTTCCGACTTGATCAAGATCATGTCCGACTCCACCGCGACGAGCGGGGGCGGACACCAGGAGGAGGTCCGCGTGAGTGCAGCGGCAGACCAGACGGCGAAGCTGACGATCGGTGAGACGACCGCCGAATTCCCGGTACTGCGCGGCACGGCGGGGCACGACAGCATCGACTTCTCGACGCTGACCCGTCAGACCGGCTACACCGGCCTCGACTACGGCTTCGTGAACACCGCGTCGACGAAGTCCGAGATCACCTTCATCGACGGCGACAAGGGCATCCTGCGCTATCGCGGATACCCGATCGAACAACTGGCGGGATCGACCAGCTATCTCGAGGTCGCCTGGCTCCTGATCTACGGCGAACTGCCCTCGGCATCCGAGCTCGCGGAGTTCGACGAGAAGATCCGCCGCCACACGCTGCTGCACGAAGACCTCAAGCGCTTCTTCTCCGCCCTGCCGCACACGGCGCACCCGATGTCGGTGCTGTCGTCGGCGGTCGCGGCGCTCTCGACCTACTACGAAGGTCAGACCGACCCGCACAACCCCGAGCACGTCGAACTCAACATGGTGCGCATGCTCGCCAAGCTTCCGGTGATCGCGGCGTACGCGCACAAGAAGAGCGTCGGCCAGGCCTTCCTCTACCCCGACAACTCGCTGAGCTTCGTGGACAACTTCCTGAAGCTGAACTTCGGTGTGCACAGCGAGGAGTACGAGGTCAACCCGGTGATGTCGAAGGCTCTCGAGCTGCTCCTCATCCTGCACGAAGACCACGAGCAGAACGCCTCGACCTCGACCGTCCGCCTCGTGGGCTCCACCGGTGCGAACCAGTTCGCGTCGATCTCCGCCGGCATCCAGGCTCTCTCCGGCCCCCTTCACGGCGGCGCGAACGAGGCTGTGCTGACCATGCTCGGGCAGATCCGTGACTCCGGTCAGAGCGTTTCGCGCTTCGTCGAGCGGGTGAAGAACAAGGAAGAGGGCGTGAAGCTGATGGGCTTCGGGCACCGGGTCTACAAGAACTACGATCCGCGCGCCAAGCTCGTCAAGGACGCGGCCGACGAGGTGCTCTCCTCGCTGGGCGTGACCGATCCCCTCCTCGACCTGGCCAAGGAGCTCGAGGAGCTCGCGCTCGCCGACGACTACTTCCGCGAGCGTCGCCTGTACCCGAACGTCGACTTCTACACGGGTGTGATCTACAAGGCGATGGGCTTCCCCACGCGGATGTTCACCGTGCTCTTCGCGATCGGACGTCTGCCCGGCTGGCTCGCGCAGTGGCGTGAGCTGCAGCTCGACCCGCAGACCAAGATCGGCCGCCCGCAGCAGCTGTACACCGGATCCTCGGAGCGCTCTTTCCCGACCCGCTGAGTCTCGGCCGCGCGCGGCCGTAAGCGGTCGAGGCCCCCTCTGCCCGCCGACGCCCCCTCACACTGACGACTGTCAGAGGGGGCGTCGACGCGCTGAGGGGGCCTCGACGTGAAAAGGGGTGGAGCGGGATGCGTCAGCGCCCCCGGGCGCCGCCCTGACGGGACTGGCCGCTCTGCGTGGAGTAGCCTCCGCCCTGGCCGGCACCGGATGCGCCGGAGCGGGGACGGCGACGACGACGAGAAGGCGGGTTCGCCGCCCCGTTCCGCTCGCCGCCCGCGGGACGCTGCTTCGAGGACTGACGCTGCTGCTGCGGCGCCTGCACCGGGGCCGGGCGCACGTGCGGTGCGCGCTCGGGGACGAGAGCGGTGACGGCCGCCGTGGTCACGTCCTCCAGCGGAGCGCTGATGGCGGCCTTGCGCAGCAGATCCTTGACGTCACGACGCTGCTCGGGCAGCACGACGGTCACGACCGTACCGGCGGCTCCGGCGCGCGCCGTGCGACCGGAACGGTGCAGGTACGCCTTGTGCTCCACGGGCGGGTCGACGTGCACCACGAGGTCCACGTTGTCCACGTGCACCCCGCGCGCAGCGACGTCGGTCGCGACGAGCACGCGCACGCCGCCGTCCTCCGGCGCCGCGGAGAATGCGCCGAGGTTGCGCTCGCGAGCGTTCTGCGAGAGGTTCCCGTGCAGGTCGACCGCGGGGATGCCTGCAGCGGTGAGCTGCTTCGCGAGCTTCTTCGCCTGGTGCTTGGTGCGGGTGAAGAGGATGCGGCGCCCGGTGCCCGATGCGAGGTCGCGCACGAGCGCGGTCTTGTTGTCGGTCGAGTCGACCACGAGCACACGGTGCGTCATCTCGCCGACGGGCACGCTCTCCTCGTCGACCTCGTGGCTGACCGCGTTCGAGAGGAAGCGGCGGGCCAGGGTGTCGATGCCGCGGTCGAGCGTCGCGCTGAACAGCAGGCGCTGACCGCCGGCCGGGGTCGCCGTGAGGATGCGGGTGACACCGGGGAGGAAGCCGAGGTCGGCCATGTGGTCGGCCTCGTCCAGCACGGTGACCTCGATCGCGCTCAAGCGCACGACCTGCTGCTTCATGAGGTCTTCGAGTCGACCGGGGCAGGCGACCACGATGTCGACGCCGCCGCGCAGCGCCTGCTCCTGCGGACGCTGGCTGACGCCGCCGAAGACGGTCGTGACGCGCAGGCCCGCGGCCTCGGCGAGAGGAGCGATCGTCGCAGCGATCTGGGTTGCGAGCTCTCGGGTCGGAGCGAGGACGAGTCCGCGCGGCAGGCCTGCGCGGCGCTGCCCCCCGGACGCGGCGAGTCGCGCGACGAGCGGGAGCGCGAAGGCGATGGTCTTGCCGCTGCCCGTGCGTCCGCGCCCCAGGAGGTCGCGTCCGGCAAGGGAGTCGGGGAGCGTGTCGCGCTGGATGGCGAACGCTTCGGTCTTGCCGGAGTCGGCGAGAACGGCGGCGAGCTCGGCGGGAACGCCGAGTTCAAGGAAAGTAGACATGCAGAAACTCCGTCAGCGCACGAGTGAACGGCGCGAGATAAGGGGTGAGGTGGGCGACGGCGCAGGAATTGCGCATCGATTCGCCGTTCGAAAGGCCAGCTGATGCTGGTGATGGGAGCAGTTCCGCTCGCTTCGGTCCTCGGAGACCCCGTGACGACGACGATGTTGTGGGACCGGCGGTCCGTGCAACGAGGTCAGTCTATCAGCGCGGGCATGCCGTCAGCTGCATGCCCGCTGCGTGCGCGAGTCGTCGACGGCGGATCAGGCGTGCAGCGCCTCGTTCAGCGTCACTCCGACGCCCGCCCGTCGCACAGCCTCGACCGCCCCGCTGAGCGAGTTGCGGCGGAACAGCAGTCCGTCCTGGCCCGAGAGTTCCGCACCCTTCACCGTCCGCCGCCCGCCATCCGGCGTCGCAGGACCGTCGGCGAGCACGACCTTGGTGCCGGCTGTCACGTAGAGGCCCGCTTCGACGATGCAGTCATCGCCGAGCGAGATGCCGATGCCGGCGTTGGCGCCGAGGAGCGTGCGCGCTCCGATCGACACCCGGTGCGTGCCGCCGCCCGAGAGGGTGCCCATGATGGAGGAGCCACCGCCGATGTCGCTGCCGTCCCCGACGACGACACCCTGCGAGATGCGCCCCTCGACCATCGAGGCACCGAGAGTGCCGGCGTTGAAGTTGACGAAGCCCTCGTGCATCACCGTCGTGCCGGGGGAGAGGTAGGCGCCGAGACGCACGCGGGACGCGTCGGCGATGCGCACGCCGGCCGGCTGGACGTAGTCGGTCAGACGGGGGAACTTGTCCAGCCCCTGCACCTGAATGCCCGCGCGCTGGAGGTGCGGACGACGACGCGCCGCGACGTCGGGGTGCACCGGTCCGGCGTTCGTCCAGGCGACGTTGGGCAGGTGTCCGAAGATGCCGTCGAGGTTCAGCTCGTTGGGACGCGCCACGAGGTGCGAGAGCGCGTGCAGACGCAGATACGCGTCGGCGGTGGAGGCGGGAGCCTCGTCGAGGTTGATCTGCAGCTGCACGACCTCGACCGTGACGTCTCGTCGCTCGTCGCGTCCGACGAGGGGTTCGAGTGCGGCGACGCCCGCCTCATCCGCGACGAGCTCCCCGCGTCGCACCTCCGGGTACCAGGCATCGAGAACCGTGCCGTCCCCGGCGATCGTGGTCAGTCCGTTACCCCATACCGTGCGTGCGTCGCTCATCCCTCCACGCTATCGCGCCCGGCCGGCGACGACTTCACGCATGACGAGGTAAGTAGGCTGGACGCATGGTGCTCGATCTGACCGCGTCCTCCGTCGAACTCACTCGTGCGATCTGCGACATCCCGAGCGTCTCCGGCGACGAGAAGACGCTGGCCGATGCGATCGAGGCCGCGATCTCGCCGTTGGCCCATCTCGAGGTCTTCCGGCACGGGAACACGATCGTCGCCCGCACCGACCTCGGCCGTGCGCAGCGCGTCGCGATCGCCGGTCACATCGACACCGTGCCGATCAATGCGAACCTCCCGACGCGGGACATCGAGATCGACGGAGTGCCCTACCTGTGGGGACGCGGCACGGTCGACATGAAGGCCGGCACCGCCGTGCAGCTGAAACTCGCGGCCGAGCTCACCGCTCCCGCCGTCGACATCACCTGGATGTGGTACGACAACGAGGAGATCGAAGCCTCAAAGAACGGTCTCGGGCTGCTCGCGGCCGTTCGTCCCGATCTGTTCCAGGCGGACTTCGCGATCCTCGGAGAGCCGTCCAACGGTGAGGTGGAGGGGGGCTGCAACGGCACCCTCCGGGCGCTCGTCCGGACGACCGGCGTGCGAGCACACAGTGCCCGCGCCTGGATCGGCGAGAACGCGATCCACAGTGCCGCGCCCATCCTCACCCGGCTGGCGGAGTATCGCGCCAAGGAGGTGCTGGTCGAAGGGTTGCTCTACCGTGAGAGCCTGAGCGCCGTGCGCATCGCGGGTGGCGTCGCGGGGAACGTCATCCCCGATGCCTGCGAGGTCGAGGTCAACTACCGTTTCGCTCCCAACAAGTCGGCTGCGGACGCCGAGTCCCATCTCCGCGGTGTTCTCGCGGGCTTCGACATCGAGATCACGGACGCCGCCGAGGGTGCGCGCCCCGGGCTCGATGCCGAGATCGCGAAGCAGTTCGTGGCTGCTGTCGGCGCGGAGCCGCGACCGAAGTACGGATGGACGGATGTCGCCCGGTTCTCGGCCCTCGGCATCCCCGCGGTGAACTACGGCCCGGGCGACCCGCACCTCGCGCACCACGACGAGGAGCGCGTGCCGCTCGCGCAGATCGACGCCGTGGAGCGGGGCCTGCGCGTATGGCTCGCTTCGCACTGAGTGCGGCCCGCCGGTGGGCGCAGACACCGCTCGCACTGCGCATCGCCTTCATCTATCTCGGTGCGCGGGTGGTCACCACCGCCTTCTTCCTCGTGGCGGGCTCCCTGTCGACCGGGGCCTCTCGGTTCGGTGCAGACGCGGGCGTCGTCGACTTCATCCTCGGTTGGGACGCCCAGTGGTATTGGCTCGTCGCCGAGAACGGGTATCCGACCGACCTCCCCCTGACCGACTCCGGGGAGGTCGCCGAGAACGCCTGGGCGTTCATGCCGGTGTTCGCCTATGCGGCCAAGACGGTCGGGTTCCTGTTCGGCTCGTGGGGCGTCGGCGCTCTCGTGATCTCGTTCGTCGCCGGGTACCTCGCCTGCCTCGCCCTGCACCGCCTGCTCCGTAAGCGCATCGGAAGCGGCGCGGCGACCTGGGCGGTCGTCTTCTTCGCCGCCGGGCCCATCGCGGCCATGTTCCAGGTCGGCTACGCCGAGACTCTTTTCCTCCTGCTGCTGTTCCTCGCACTCGACGCGACTGCCGCGCACCGCTACTCCTGGCTCTACGTGCTCATCCCGGTGATGGCCTTCACCCGCCCCGGTGTACTCGCCTTCGCCCTCTACCTGGGGCTGCGCGGGATCATGCGATGGGTTCGCCGGCAGGAGGATCCGCTGTCCGGTCGCGAGATCGCGCACATCCTCGCGCTGGGTGCGCTGGCGAGCGTGACCGGCTTCGCCTGGCAGGTGATCGCCGGCATCGTCACCGGCGACCCCGGCGCGTACCTCGCCACCGAACTCGCATGGCGCCGCCACTGGATCGTCGGTGGTGTCGACGGTTTCGTCCCGTTCGAAGGCTGGGTCCAGGCAGCGCAGTTCTGGTTCGGTTTCTGGGGGCTTCCGCAGTGGTGGGGGCCGATCGCACTGGCGCTGCTGGTCGTCGGGCTCGCGGCCACGCTGCTGTATTCCCCGCAGGTCCGTGCCCTGGGCGGAGACCTGCGGCTGTGGAGCGCGAGTTACCTGCTCTACCTGCTCGCGGTGTTCTTCCCCCAGTCGAGCACCTTCCGTCTGCTCCTGCCGCTCAGCCCGATGTGGGGTGCGGTCGCCGTCCCGCGCTCACGGCGTTGGAGGCTCGGGATCCTCGCGCTGTGTCTCGTCGGTCAGTGGTTCTGGATCTACCACATGTACGCGCTCGGGAACACGTTCTGGCAGGTGCCGTGATCGTGAAGCTCGACCCAATTGTTGCTCGGTGACCTCCAGGTCCCGGTGACACCCGATAAACTCATCCCATACCACCGGAGGAAAGGGAGCCACGATGGCAGCGATGAAGCCGAGGACCGGAGACGGACCCATGGAGGCCGTGAAAGAAGGACGACTCATCATCGTGCGTGTTCCACTCGAAGGCGGCGGCCGATTGGTCGTCTCCGTGAACGACGCAGAGGCCAAGGAGCTTCACGACGTGCTGGCCGCCGTCGTGGCACCGGCCTGATCGATCTCGGATCCGCGTCCGCGGATCCGGAAGGGCGGTGGATCCTCGGATCCACCGCCCTTCGTCGATTCCGGGCTCTTCGGGAGCGATCCGTGCGGAGGGCTCAGTCGCGCTCGGGGAGGCTGATGAGCTGCAGCAGGCCTTCGGCGGCAGGGGATACGGTCGCGAGCACTGCCGACGATTCCTGCGTCTCCTGCACCAGGGAACGGTAGGCGGACGTGATCTCGTCGCGCTGGACGGGATCGGCGACGCGGCCGCCGGCGAGGACGCGGGGGACCAGCACCAGGCCGCCGGTGCGGGCGAGACGAAGCCCGTGTTCGACGTACTCGATGATGTGCTCGGGGTCGGCGTCGACCAGCACGATGTCGTAGGAAGCCTCGTTCATCCGAGGCAGCACGTCGATGGCGCGTCCCGTGATGAAACGGACCCTCGTGGAGGGGACCCTCGCATCGGCGAACGCCTGACGTGCCGCTGCGAGGTGCTCGGGCTCGTTGTCGATCGTGGTGAGCACGGCGTGGGGGGCACCGCGCAGGAGCCAGAGGCCGGAGACACCGGCACCGGTGCCGATCTCGACGATCGACCGCGCACCCGTCGCGGCGGCGAGCACGGCGATCTGGGAGCCGACGACCGTGCTGACCGGCATCGCGCCCAGCTCGACCGCATGTGCCCGAGCGCGGGCGATGGAGTCCGGCTCCACTATGGACTCGCGAAGGAAACGCGCGTTCGCGTCGTGCTCGCTCATGGCCTGTTCTCCCTGCCTGCCCGGTGATTCCCTCCAGCGTATTCGCTCGTCGCGCGCGGGGACCGCAGGCGCGGCGGTAGCCTGTAGAGATGACGTTCGGGCTCACCTTCGAGAAGATGCTGTTGATCGGCCTCATCGCGGTGCTGATCATCGGTCCTGAGCGTCTTCCGCGGGCCGCCGAGAGCTTCTCCCGCATGGTCCGCAAGGCCGGCGAATACCTTCGCGACACCAAGAGTCGGATGCGCCAGGAGATGGGGCCCGAGATCGACGACGTCGACTGGCGAAAGCTCGACCCCCGTCAGTACGACCCGCGTCGGATCATCCGCGACGCCCTGTTCGAGGAGCCGCAGCCGGCGACGCCGGTACAGGCCAAGGAGACGATCGCCGAGCCCATCGCCCCCCGCGCCGCCCCGCAGGAGTTCAGCGCGACGAACCGCCCCCCGTTCGATCCCGAGGCCACCTGACCTTCAGGCGCGAAGGGGCTCTCAGGAGATCCGTGAGCGCAGGGTCGCGATGTCCGCGTCGCTGAGCAGGGCACGGGGGATGGCGGTCGCCGCGCTCGTCCCACGCACCTTGAGCAGCACCGCATCCCTGCCCACGCGCATGCTCTGGAACGTCCCGTAGGCGATCTCCGACTGTCTCCTGCCGCTGCCCAGCCTCAGCACGTCGTCTTCGAGCTGTGCCCACACCACGGTCTCGACGGGCATCGCCGTCCGCACGGCCTGGCGGGCCGACGACACCGACATCACGACGGCGAACACCGCGAGACCGATGATCAGCAGCGGCATCCAGCCCGCGCCGAACGGCGGTTCTGCGCCCGCGGGCAGGGGGGTGCTCAGATTCAGGATGCTGAGCGTCAGCGCGCCGGCGAGTGCGACCCACATGACGATGGCGGCCGGCCGGGTCAGCGAGTAGATCGCCGCATCGCGAGCCATCCGCTGCAGCAGCCCCTCGTCGATCATCAGGGAGCGGGGAGGCATCGGTCACTCTTCCTTGCGTGGTCCGCCGACGGTCATCGGCAGCGAACGGCCGGAGAGGCCGCGTCCTCGCCGGGTGAGCGCGCGAGCGAGGTCGTGGATCGCGGTGGCGGCGGCATCCGTGGCTGCCCCCGAGACGAGGGGCGCGCCGGCGTCTCCGCTCTGGCGCAGCGCAGGGCTCAGGGGGATCGAGGCCAGCAGCGGGACGACCTCGTCCGGTTCGGAGAGCGCATCGGCGACGGCCGCTCCTCCGCCCGACCCGAACAGGTCCAGCACGGTTCCGTCGGGGAGCGTGTACGCGGCCATGTTCTCGACCACGCCGATCACCTGTTGACCGGTCTGCCGTGCCACCAGACCGCTGCGGATCGCCACGTCGGAGGCAGCGGTCTGCGGAGTCGTCACGACCAGGACTTCGGCGTGCGGGAGCAGCTGTCCGATCGAGATGGCGATGTCGCCCGTGCCGGGCGGCATGTCGATGAGGAGCACATCGAGGTCGCCGAAGAAGACGTCGGTGAGGAACTGGGACACGGTGCGATGCAGCATCGGCCCCCGCCAGGCCACGACAGACTCGCCGTCGCGCAGGAACATCCCGATCGAGATCGTCTTCACGCCGTGGGCCACCGGTGGCAGCATCAGGTCGTCGATGCGGGTCGGCTGCGTCCCGGCCGGGATCCCGAGGAGACCGGGGATGGAGAAGCCGTGCACGTCGGCATCGACGAGTCCGACCGAGAGCCCCTGGTCGGCGAGGGCGACCGCGAGGTTGGCGGTGACCGTCGACTTGCCCACTCCGCCCTTGCCGCTCGAGACGAGGATCACGCGGGTGAGGGAGTCGGGGCCGAACGGCATGTGCCGTGCCGGGCGACCGTCGCGCAGCTTCTCGGTCAGCGCCTTGCGTTCGGCGGGGGTCATCACGCCCACCTCGACGTCGACGTCAGCGATGCCGGGGACGGACGCCGCGGCCTGTCGCACGTCGGCTTCGATTCGGGCCGCGGCGGGGCAGCCCACGATCGTCAGCACGATGCCGACCTGGGCGTGGGCACCGTCGACGGAGATGTCGCGCACCATGTCGAGCTCGCCGATCGGTCGACGCAACTCCGGGTCCGTCACGGCGGAGACCGCGGTGCGGACGAGGTCGGCCTCGGTCACGATGCGGCGCCCCCCGATGCCCTGTCGTCGGTGTCCTCGAGTTCGGCGAGCAGGGTCTTCAACTCCTGGCGCAGCACGTCTCGGGTCACGGTCTGCGAGTTGCGCTCCTCGAGCGCCATGCGCAGTGCCACGATCTCGCGGGCCAGGTATTCGGTGTCGGCGAGGTTGCGCTCGGCGCGCTGGCGGTCCTGCTCGATCTGCACCCGGTCGCGGTCGTCCTGGCGGTTCTGCGCGAGTAGGATCAACGGTGCGGCATAGGAGGCCTGCAACGAGAGCATGAGTGTCAGGGCCGTGAACCCGAGCGCCGCATCATCGAAACGCAGATGCTCGGGCATCAGGGTGTTCCAGACGATCCAGACGACGCAGAACAGGCTGAGGATCACGAGGAACGCCGGCGTCCCCATCGCCCGCGCGACCCACTCGGTGAACCGTCCGAAGCGGTCGCGAGAGGTGGTGCGCGGGCGGGCCGTGCTGCGTCCCGGCGCGTCCAGACGCGACTCGCGGGCCATCAGCTCGTCTCCTTCGCAGCGGCGGCGATGTCGTCGCTGTCCTGTGAACGCCAGTCATCGGGGAGGAGATAGTCGAGCACGTCGTCGATGCTGATGGCGCCGACGAGCCGATGGGCTGCGTCGATCACCGGCAACGAGACGAGGTCGTAGCTCGCCAGCAGACGCGCCACCTCGGCCGCCGACGCGGTGACGGGAACGGGCTCGAGGCTGTCATCGAGGATCGCTCCGAGTCGTTCATGCGGGGGATAGCGCAGCATCCGCTGGAAGTGCACGAGCCCGAGCAGGCGACCGGTGGGCGTCTCGAACGGGGGGAGTGTCACGAACACGGCCGCGGCCAGCGCCGGGTGCAGCTCGTGGCGCCGGATCAGAGCCAGGGCCTCGGCGACGGTCGCATCGGCCGACAGGATGATGGGTTCCGGGGTCATCAGACCGCCGGCGGTGTCCGGGCCGTAGCGCAGCAGCATCCTGACGTCCTCGGCCTCCTCGGGCTCCATCAGTTCGAGGAGCTGCTCCAGGCGGTCCGGGGTGAGCTGGGCGAGCAGGTCGGCGGCATCATCCGGCTCCATCTGGTCGAGGATGTCGGCCGCGCGCTCGTCGCCGAGCCGGTCGAGGATGTGCACCTGCTCGTCCTCGGGCATCTCCTCGAGGGCATCGGCGAGGCGGTCGTCCGAGAGCTCCTCGGCGACCTCGATCATCCGCTGCTGCGGCAGATCGAGAAGAGTGTTCGCGAGGTCGGCGGCATGCAGCTCGGAGTACGAAGCGACGAGCTGTTCGGCGGACTGGGATTCGCCCGGCGCGCGTTCCTCGGCGACCTCGTTCCACGCGGCGAACGTCGTGGGCCCCTTCGCGAAGGGCGAGGCGCTGGTCTTCGGCCGGCGCAGGAAGAGTTGGCTGATGGCCCATTCCCCGAGGCGATTGGGCTCGATCGCCACGTCTTCGATCACGGCGGTACCGCTGCCGTCGGCGAAGCTGACGCGTCTTCCGAGCAGCTCCGCGAGCACCCGCACCTCGCCGGCCCGCGGAGAGAAGCGTCGCACGTTGATGAGTCCGGTGGTGATGACCTGACCGGAGCGGATCGATGTGACGCGGCCGATCGAGAGGAACACGTGTCGTCGTCCCGGGATCTCGACCACGAGACCGATCACGCGGGGTGCCGCGGTACTTCGGTACACCACGACGACGTCCCGGACCTTGCCGAGCCGGTCGCCGACGGGATCGAAGACGGCGCACCCGGCCAGGCGCGCGGCGAAAACCCGTTGTGTGCTCACCCCTCCAGAGTAGTCGGCGGGCCCGGTCATCGGCGGGATGGCCGCGCCTCGGGCGGTCTGACGGTGCGCGTGGAAGAATAGTCGGATGAGTATGCTGAACCGCCCCGCGAACAGCTCGGAGACCGGCGAGATCGTCGCTTCCACGCGCGACTACGAGAACGCACAGAAGACCGTCTCGAAGCTGATCGCCGGGGAGGTCCCAGCACGGGACATCGCGATCGTCGGGCAGAGCGTGCGGACGGTCGAGCGCGTGACCGGCAAGCTCGGATACGCCGCTGCCGCCCGCTCCGGAGCCATCAACGGAGTCCTGATCGGCCTGTTCCTCTCCGCGATCCTCGTGCTCGGCAACCCGGAGGTCCCGATCCAGCTCTTCGTCGGCTTCGTCCTCATCGGCGTCGCGGTCGGGATGCTCCTGAGTCTCGTGACCTACGCGATCGTCCGGCGTCGTCGCGACTTCGCGAGCGTCACGCAGTTCGCGGCGGATCACTACGAGGTCACCGTCCAGGCCGCCTCGCTCGCCAAGGCTCGCGACGTTCTCGGAGCGACGCGCGTCGCTCCGGTCCGGCCTCCCGTGAACCTCGACGAGCCGCCGCGATACGGAGAACGGATCACGCCTGGCGCGACGGCGCCGGCACCCGAGGAGCCCGTGATCCCCCCGCGGCCGGCAGACCCCGTTGCCGAACCGGCCGCCGATCCGGAGCCGGGTACGCCCGAGCCCGGGACGCCCGCACCGATCGAGCCCGACGCGACGCCGGGTGCAGAAGGCGCCCCGGGCGAGCGGGCGTGACGACGATCCCCGGACGTTCCTCCTGATGGTCGAGATCCAGGTCGCGCTGCCGAAGGGAACCACCGTCGTGTCGGCCGACTGGACGCGCGGCGACAACGGGGCGACGGTGATCGTCGCCCACGGTGCGGGAACGGGAAAGGACCATCCCTTCCTCACCGGGTACGTCGAGGCACTCCGCGCGATCGGCTTCTCGACACTGCGCTTCAACTTCCCGTACGTGCAGCAGGGGCGGCGGATGCCGGGGCCGGCCGCGCATGCGATCGCCACCTGGAACGCGGTCACGACGTTCGCGCGCACATCAGACCCCGCGGCGACGATCTGGGCGACGGGGAAGTCCTACGGCGGACGCATGGCATCGATGGCGGTCGCGGAGGGTTTACGGGTGGACGGACTCGTCTATCTCGGCTATCCCCTTCATCCGCCAGGACGGCCGGAGAAGCCGCGGGTCGAGCACCTGCCCGCGATCACCGTGCCACAGCTCTTCGTGGAGGGGACGAACGATTCCTTCATCCAGCCGATCTCGCAGTTCGAACAGGCTGTCGCGACCTGTCGAGAAGCCCGGATCGTCTGGATCGAGGGCGGCGGGCACACGTTCGAGGTGAAGGGGCGCAAGCTCCCCGCGGAGCAGATCGGTGCGTCGCTCGCCCCGATCGTGGCCGAGTTCGCCCTCGGACATGCTGTCGACTGACTCTCAGCCGACGAGCATCGACAGCTCGGGGTCCGCGAGCACGCGGCGGACGGTGGAGATCCCCAGCGCGCTCATCTGCGGGTTCGACTTCTCGTAGTACCACCCGAGGCCCAGCGCCTGTTGCAGGGCCCACCCGGCACCCCGCTGCCACTCGGCCTCGCCGGCGGAGACACCGTCGCGGACGAGGCGTCGTGTCGGGGCATCGAGGAGGTGCCAGGCGGCGACGAGGTCGAGCGCAGGGTCCGCAGGTCCGAAGTCCCCGCCGTCGAGCACGCCCGCCAGCCGGACCTCGTCGTCGCGCTCGATGACCAGGAGGTTGAACGGCGTGAGGTCGCGGTGGCACATCAGCGGAGCGTCGGCGGGCGGAAGCGCGCACAGGGCCGCCCAGAGCATCGCGGTGCGTGCCACGTCGATCAGGTGTGCGCTCCGCGACAGACACTCCGAGACCCACTCATCGTGGTCGCCGAGTCGCCCGCCGCGACCGTTCCCGTCGAACACCCGTCCGCGCACGTCGACCGCGCGCAGTGCACGGATGAGGACGACCAGATCGTGAGCGAAGGCTTCCGACGCGGCAGCACGCACGGGGCCCGGCGGCTCGCCGTCGATCCAGGACTGGACGGCCCAGGCCGAGTCGAACTCTTCCGACGCGGCAGCGATCCCGTAGGAACGCGGGGCGGGGAACGGACTCGCTGCGGCCAACTCATCGAGCGCCGCGGCCTCACGCGCGAGAGTGGGCTCCGATGCCGCGAGGCGCGGGAAGCGGGCGACCAGGCCGTCGCCTACCCGGATGATCCTGTTGACCGTCCCGGTGGACGAGACCGGTCGCAGCTCCTCTCGGCGCAGCTCGGGGAAGCGGCGCGCGATCAGCCGTGCCGCGACCTCGGTCTCGAGCGCGAGCTCACCGTCGTGCATCCGCCGAGGTCAGCTCTGGAGCCGGGCGATCCATGCTTCGACCTCGTCGGCCGTGCGGGGGATATCGGCCGAGAGGTTCACGGGGCCGTCCTCGGTCATCAGGATGTCGTCCTCGATCCGCACGCCGATGCCGCGGAGCTCTGCGGGCACCGTCAGGTCGTCGATCTGGAAGTACAGCCCGGGCTCGATCGTGAACACCATGCCGGGTGTCAGGACGCCGTCGTAGTACATCTCGCGGCGCGCCTGCGCGCAGTCATGCACGTCGATGCCGAGGTGGTGGGAGGTGCCGTGCACCATGTACCGACGGTGCTGGCCGCCCTTGTCCGCGTCGATCGCCTCGTCGGCGGTCACCGGCAGCAGGCCCCACTCCGCGGTGCGTGCAGCGATGACCTTCATGGCGGCCGCGTGCACGTCGCGGAAACGGACGCCCACCCGCGCAGCGGCGAATGCGGCGTCGGCGGCCTCGCGCACGGTCTCGTACACCCGGCGCTGCACTTCGGTGAAGGTTCCCGAGACGGGCAGCGTACGGGTGATGTCCGCCGTGTACAGGCTGTCGGCTTCGACACCGGCGTCGACGAGGATCAGATCGCCCGGGGCCACGGTGCCGTCGTTGCGGGTCCAGTGCAGGTAGCAGGCGTGCGGACCGGACGCCGCGATCGTGTCGTAGCCCTCGCCGTTGCCGTCTTCACGGGCGCGGCGGTGGAAGACACCCTCCACGACACGTTCGCCGCGGGCGTGCGCGACGGCGGACGGAAGCTCGCGGACGATGTCGTCGAAGCCGTTCGCGGTGATCTCGACGGCACGGCGCATCTCGGCGATCTCGAACTCATCCTTGATGAGGCGCAGCTCGGACACGAAACGGGTGAGGGTCTCGTCCTCGTCGAGCACGAGCTCTCCCTCCACGGCCTCGAGCTCGTGGAGATGGGCGGTCGCGATCTCCAGGTCGGCCGCGACACCGTCCAGGGACGGGCGTGGGCCGATCCAGAACTCACCGATCGTGGCGTCGGCGTAGAACTCCGTCGTGGTGCGGTCGGCGCGCTCGCGGAAGAAGAGGGTGACGTCGTGCCCCGTGTCGGTCGGCGCGAAGACCAGGACCGAGTCGGGCTCGGCATCCGCGGCCCACCCCGTGAGGTGGGCGAAGGCGGAGTGTGCCCGGAAGACGTAGTCGGTGTCGTTGCTGCGCTGCTTGAGCGATCCTGCGGGGATGACGAGACGCTTCCCGGGGAAGGCGGCAGAGACCGCGGCTCGACGGGCGGCGGCGTACGGTGCCTGCGCACGCGGAGCGGGAAGGGTTTCCGGACGCTCGGCCCATCCCGTCGAGATGGTGTCGAGGAACCCCTGCGGGAAGGGCTGCTTGCGGTTCGTGTTGCTGTTCTCGACAGACGCTTCGACGGTGGGCTCTGCGATCGTGTCGCGTTCTCCGGTGCTCATCCCTCCAGTCTGTCACCTGCAGGGCGTGTTTCGGGAGTTCAGCCGGCCGGCTCCAGCTGGACGACGAGCGCGCGGTGGTCGCTGCCCCCGGCATCGCCGAGGACGACCGAGCCCGTCGGTGTCCAGTTCGGCGAGGCCATCACGTGATCGATCGGCGCCCCGGCGAGGGGCGGGAGCGAACTCGGCCACGTTCCCGCGAGACCGTTGCCGGTGCGCGACGCGACATCGCGGCAGTATCCGATGTCACCACCGTCCACTCCGAGGGGCGCCATGTGATCGATCGTCGCATTGAAGTCTCCGGCCAGGATGAAGTCGCCCTGCGGACACTGATCGGCGATCCACTGCAGATCGCTCTGCCACTGCTGCATCTCTTCCACACGGGGAGCGACGGCATGCACGGCGACGATCGTGGGTCCGGAGCCGTCGACCGGCATCAGCACGACACTCGGCACGGAGCCCGTGTTGCTGCTGCCGTCCTTCGAGGATTCGATCACCGAGTACTCGCCGAGGTCGGGGGCCACCAGCACCGTGGTGTGCCAGGACTGGGGGCCGTTCGGGACATCGGGGCGGAACTGCACGTGGTGCACCCACATCGGATGCCCCTGCTCGCGCAACATGATCGCGATGCGCTCGCCGACGTCCTCGGTCGTCTCCGGCAGGGCCACGACATCGGCGCCCTGAGCGAGGATCTGCTGGGCGATCACCTCGGCGGACACGGCTTCGCCCGCCGTGTTCCAGGTCAGCACCCGGATGCTGCTCTCCGTCTTCTGGGGGAGCTCGGTGGTGCCGAAGCCGCGGGTCGCTCCGATGACGCCGGTGGCCCCCGCACCCAGCAGCGCGACGATGAGGACCGACGCGGCGAATCCGCGCAGAGGACGAGCGAAGAGCAGCAGGAGCGCGAGCACAGCGATCACCAGGAATCCGCCGAGGACCAGGCCGCGCGCGGACACCAGCTGCGCGAACGGATAGGTCTGCTCGAGACGGAAGAACTGCGGCCACACGACGATCGCCGTCGCGATCGCGAGCAGGACGGTGAAGAGGATCCCCAGTAGTCGAAACATCCCCTCAAGCCTAGGAGCGCCGCCTGTGAAGTCCCTGCCCCGACATCCGCTTCCGTGTGCCTCCGCCCCCACTGGCCGTCGCCCTCGGTACGCTCGGAGGATGGCCTCTCCGTCCGCCGGGTTCGCCGGTCCCGCCGACCTGCACCTGCACTCCAACCAGTCCGACGGGACGGAGGCGCCGGCCGAGGTGATCAGGCAGGCACACGCGCACGGGATCCGCACCGTGGCGCTCACCGATCACGATCGCTCCACCGGGTGGGATGAGGCCGGTGACGCCGCCGTCGCGCTCGGCATGACGTTCATCCCCGGGATGGAGCTGTCGGCGAAGCACGAGTGGCGCAGCGTGCACGTGCTCGGCTACCTCTTCGATCCCGGAGACCCGGCTCTGCGGGCCGAGACCGATCGCATCCGCGGGGATCGGATCGGGCGCGCGGAGCGGATCGTGCGCAACATCGGACGGGACTACGACCTGCACTGGGATGACGTGGTCGCGCAGACGGCTCTGGATGCGACGGTCGGGCGCCCTCACATCGCGGACGCTCTCGTGGCGAGGGGCATCGTGCGCGATCGCACGGAGGCGTTCGACGGGATCCTGCATCCGCGCGAGGGATACTATGAGCCGCACTACGCCCCGGACCCGCTGACCGCGGTGCGCCTGATCACGCAAGCCGGGGGAGTGGCTATCATCGCCCACCCGGTCACCGCGGGTCGCGACCGGATGATGCCCATCCCGTACATCGAGCGGCTGATCGCGGCCGGACTCGGCGGCTTCGAGGTCGATCACCGCGAGAACACCGAAGCGGGCAAGCGGATGCTGCGCGAGCTGGCGCAGAAGCACGACCTCATCGTCACGGGGTCCAGCGACTATCACGGCAGCGGCAAGCCGAACCGTCCGGGGGAGAACACGACGTCCGACGAGATGGTCGCCCGCCTCCTGGCGCAGGGCACCGGCATCGCCCCGCGCTTCCCCTGACGGTCGGGATACTGTCGGGATACTCCCGGTGACCTGTCGACCGGGAGCGCTACATTCCGAGCATGCAACGAGCGACGTCCGCGGAACGCCGTGTCGATGCGTGGGCCCACCGCCTGCTGCTCGGCGCCCCGACGAGCGGCTTCCGCGCCGGCCTGATCGAGTTCGCGGTGTTCGTGGTCAAGCAGGCATGGGCGTGCGTGTTCGGGGCCACGCTGTTGCTCGTGATCGTCGCGGCGCGGTTCTGGTACCCGCCGGATGCGGCGCTCGCGCGCAACGATGCCCTCACCATCGCCGCCGTGCTCATCCAGGTGGCCATGCTCGTGTTCCGCTGGGAGAGCGGACGAGAGCTGTGGGTGATCGTCCTGTTCCACCTCACCGGAACCGTGATGGAGCTGTTCAAGACCGATGTCGGCTCCTGGGCGTATGCCGCGGACGGCTTCCTGCGCATCGGTGGAGTGCCGCTGTTCAGCGGGTTCATGTATGCCGCTGTCGGCTCCTACATGGTGCGCGTCTACCGGCTCTTCGACCTCGGCTTCACGCGATACCCCCAGCGGTGGATGACCGCGATCCTCGCGATCGCGATCTACGTGAACTTCTTCGCACACCATTGGTGGTGGGATGCGCGGTGGATCCTGCTGGCTGCCGTCATCGTGCTGTGGCTGCCGACGGTGATGCACGCGCGTATCTGGCGTCGGACGATCCGGATCCCGCTGCTCGTCGTGTTCGTCGGAGTCGCCGTCTTCATCTACGTGGCGGAGAACATCGGCACCTGGGCAGGAGCATGGGCATACCCCGATCAGGCGGCGGGATGGCAGCCGGTCTCGCCGAGCAAGCTGAGTTCGTGGTTCCTGCTCATGATCATCTCGGTCGTGCTGGTCGCGTGGGTCTATCCGCCGCAGGTTCCTGCGGCGATACTCCACGGGGAGCGGGCGGCCTCTCTTCGCTGAGCGGCGGCGACGACGAAGGGCGCGTGCTGCGGACTTCGTCCGCGGCACGCGCCCTTCTGAGACGTCGAGGTGTCAGGCTCCGGTGACCGGCGCTGCGCCTGCGCCGGAACCTCCACGGCGGCGACGGCGACGGCGCGCCGGCGCGGGCTTGCCGTCGTGGTGCTCCTTGCCCGCCCCGTCGTGGGTGCCGGCGCCCTCGGCGCTGCGGTCTGCGGCCGGAGCGGACTGTCCTTCGCCGGTGGTGGTCCCCGACGCGCCTTCGGCGAAGGTCGAGCCGACCGGAGTCGCGCTGTTGCGACGGCGGCGACGGCGACGCGTCCCGGTCTCGTCGGTGCCTTCCGCGGCGGCGTCCGCGGCACGCTCGGGCCGACGGGTGCGCTCGGTCTTCACGGATTCGGTCTTCGGCGCGGACACGAGGCGGCCCTTCGTGCCCTGCGGGATGTCCAGGTCTTCGTACAGGTGGGGGCTCGACGAGTAGGTCTCGACAGGCTCCGGCTGACCGAACTCGAGCGCCCGGTTGATGAGGGCCCACTTGTGCAGGTCCTCCCAGTCGACGAACGTGACCGCGATGCCGGTCTTGCCTGCACGCCCCGTGCGGCCGGCGCGGTGCAGGTACGTCTTGTCCTCGTCGGGGATGGTGTGGTTGATGACGTGCGTCACGTCGTCGACGTCGATGCCACGGGCGGCCACGTCGGTCGCGACGAGAACGTCACGCTTGCCTGCCTTGAACGCGGCCATCGAGCGCTCGCGCTGGTCCTGCCCCATGTCGCCGTGCACGCCGCCGACGTTGAAGCCGCGGTCGTTGAGCTCGTCGACGAGGCGCTGCGCCGCGCGCTTGGTGCGCGTGAAGATCACGGTCTTGCCGCGGCCCTCGGCCTGCAGGATGCGGGCGATGATCTCGTCCTTGTCCATCGAGTGCGCGCGGTAGACGAGGTGCTTGATGTTGGCCTGGGTGAGGCCCTCGTCGGGGTCGTTGGCGCGGATGTGGATCGGGTTCGACATGAAGCGGCGGGCGAGGGCCACGATCGGGCCGGGCATGGTCGCCGAGAACAGCTGCGTGTGGCGGACCGCCGGGACCTTCTGGAAGATCTTCTCGATGTCGGCGAGGAAGCCGAGGTCGAGCATCTTGTCGGCCTCGTCGAGCACGACCTCCGTCGCGTTGGAGAGGTCGAGCAGGCGCTGGCCCGCGAGGTCGATCAGGCGGCCGGGAGTGCCGACCACGATCTGCGCGCCCGCCTTGAGCTGGTCGATCTGACCCTCGTACGCCTTGCCTCCGTAGATGGCGACGACGCTGGTGGAGCGGTTGCTGGTGAGCAGGTCGATGTCTTCATAGACCTGCACGGCGAGCTCGCGGGTGGGGACGACGACGAGTGCTTTGACGCCGTGCTCCGGGTCCTTGCCGAGGCGCTGCACGACGGGGATGCCGAACCCGAAGGTCTTTCCCGTTCCGGTCTTCGCCTGGCCGATGATGTCCTGCCCCGGAAGGCCGAGGGGGATGGTCTGCTCCTGGATCGGGAAGGCATCGATGATGCCCTTGGCCGCGAGTGCGTCGACGATGTCCTGATCGATGCCGAGATCGGCGAAAGTTGTCACTTTATTCAGATTGCCTGTCCGGCGACCCTGGGGGATCGCCACGTAAACGGATCCACGCCGTCTCTTGTGCCACAGGCGCGGGGCCCCGCTCCGACGGCGGGGACACGCCCAGCCTACCGGAGGGGTGGTGCGGACCAGGAAGGAGTGCCCGGCGCGGGTATTGTGAATCTCGTGGTGGACTCGGGAGGAAGACCTCGTGGTTAAGTGGTTCTGGCAGCGCGATGACGCGCCACGGCGAATCCTCACCCTGCGCAGCCGAGGCGAGCAGAGCGATGCGACGAGGGTCGACTTCGCCGAACTCGCCCCCGAGCTCGATCGGTTCCTCGGTCAGGCCGCGTACCTGCAGCTGGGCTACTTCGAGACGCTCACCAGGCTCATCCGGGCGACCCCCGAGCTTTCCGAGAAGGAGTCCCTGTCGCGTGCGGCCGGGGCGGCGTTGACGAAGCATCGCGGGATCGTGGAGGTCATCGCCGAGCGCGGTGGCGACCCCACGCAGGTGATGCTGCCGTTCCGCGAGAACCTCGACGCGTTCCGACGCAAGACCATCGGTGCGCGACCGCGGGAGACGCTCCTCGCCGTGTACATCACCGCCGGGATGCTCGACGACTTCTACCTCGCGCTCGCGTCGAGCTACGGCGAGACCGGTCGTCGGGTGGCGGAGATCCTCCGCGAAGACGATGCCGGCCATGAGATCGTCGCGATCATCCAGGAGACGATCGAGAGCGATGAGGAGTGGCGGTCCCTGCTGTCGATGTGGGCGCGGCGCCTCGTCGGTGACACCATCCTGGTCTGCCGTTCCGCACTGCGGCCGGAGCTGCTCCAGGTCGACGACGAGCGCGTCGAGCCGGTCTACACCGAACTCATGGGAGCCCACGCGCGGCGCATGGACGCGATGGGCCTCGCCTCGTAGGTTGTGTCGCTGAACCGGGGCTGGTCCTGTGTGTGGGGTCCGACCCCGGCGCAGCGTGAGGAGTAGACGGCTGGGGATGCCAGCCCTCGCTCCAACCTGGTCAGAGGTAGGGCTGAGTGATCAACTCGAGATAGTGTCCCGAGGGGTCGAGAAGATATACGCCTCGGCCGCCATGCTCGTGATTGATCTCTCCCGGCGTGGACCGCTGGGGGTCCGCCCAGTGGTCCAAGCCGCGATCAGTGATGATTCCATAGGCGCGGTCGAAGTGGGCGTCGTCGAGGAGGTATGCGTAGTGCTGCGGCGGAAACTCCATCGGCGGAGCCGCGAATTGCAGCAGGACGCCGTCCGCGATCTCGACGTTGACGAATGGGCCCCATGATGGCGCCTCGGCGGCTTCGAGCAGATCACGATAGAAGTCGGCCATCTCGGCCGCGTCGATCGAGGCGATGATCGTGTGGTTGAAACGTGCTGTCATGATTCTCCTTGCGTTGTGAGGGTGAGTTCGGTTCACTCACGCAAGGAGGTGCGCGGATCAGGCCAGGACCAGATCGCCGTTCTGGGAGCGGCCGATATGGGCCTGACTGGTCAACATCATCACCAGCCTACCGTGGCCGCGAGTTGATTGGCCTCGCTGAGCTTCGAGCCAGGCATGCCCCGCCCGGGCACGGCCTGGGCCGCCCGTCAGATGCCGAGTGCCGCCTTGGCATCTGCATCGGACCGCTTGCGCATCCCGGTGATCGCCACCGTCACCAGCGCGGCGACGACGGGAGCACCGAGCACGCTCGCGAGCCACAGCCAGATGCTGTCCTCACCGACGCCGGCCCACTGCAGACCCGTGTAGGTGATCGCTGAGACCGCTGTCGCCACGGCGGGCGCGAGCGCCACTCCGCGCAGCTCGCGCCCGGAGATCAGGAAATGCACCGCGATGCCCAGGGCACACGCGCCGATCAGTGCGAGCAGGATGTACATCGTCTGCTCAGGCGACGAAGCCGACGCGACGCGATTCCTCGGTGCCCAGTTCGATGTAGGCGAGGTTCGCCGTGGGGACGATGTAGGAGTTGCCCTTCACATCGGCGAAGCTCACGTGCGTCGCGTTCTGCTCCAGCGCCGTGGTGACCTGGGTGCGGACCTCGTCTGCGCTCACGCCGGTGTCGAAGCTCAGTTCGCGGCCGGTGTTGATGATGCCGATGCGGATTTCCACGCGTGCTCCTTGAAGTTCGGGGACTGGCCCAACTCTACCCCGCGGGCATCGGGCGGGATCGGCACCCGGCGTCGGTTTCGCCGTGAGCGCACAGGTCGGGGGTGGCGGGTCGCGAGGGTGTCGCGTGCAGGCGCGCACGACGATGTCCCCGCGTCCGGATAGCGTGGAGGGCATGACACCGGATGCCGCGCAGCGAGCTGTGATCGCCGCCGAGCCGTTCGCCTCCGGTGTCATCATCGGGGCGCCGGGAACAGGGAAGACGCGAACGCTCGTCGACCGCGTCGTGCACCTGCTCGATGCGGCCGATCTGCGACCCGAGCAGGTGCTGGCACTCACGCCGAGCCGCCAGGCCGCAACCGCACTGCGTGACCGGATCGGTGTCCGCATCGGGCAGGCGACCCCGGGGCCGTTGGCGCGGTCGCTCGGCTCCTTCGCCTTCCAGCTGGTCCGGGGGGCGATGGTGCGCGAGGGAGCGGAGCCGCCTGCGCTGCTCACCGGAGCCGACCAGGACCGCATCATCGCGGATCTGCTCGCCGGTGACACCGAAGACGGTCGCATCCCCTGGCCGGACGCGCTCAGCGGCTCGGTGCGCGCGTCGAAGGGATTCCGTTCGGAGCTCCGCGCGTTCCTCGCGGAGTGCACCGAGATCGGGGCCCGGCCGGACGAGCTCCGCGCATCGGGGAACGACGTGTGGGTGGCAGCCGCGGAGTTCCTCGTCGAGTACCGGACGGTACTCGACGCTCTGCGTTCCGCGCACCGCGACGCCGCGGACCTGCTCAGCGAGGCAGCTGCCATCCTGCGCTCGGCCGAGGCGGCGACGCTCGGCCCGCTCGCGCCGTTGCGCGTCGTGCTGATCGATGACGCACAGGAGCTCACCCGCGGAGGGATCGATGTCGTCAGAGCGCTGCGGGGGCGGGGCATCGCGGTGCTGGCGTTCGGCGATCCCGATATCTCATCCGGGTCGTTCCGTGGCGCGAGCCCGGAGCTCTTCGCGCAGCTCGCCGGTGCCGTCGGCGAGGTGCATGTGCTCGACGGCGCGCACCGGCAGCATCCGGCGCTCACCGCCTTGACTCGCACCGTCACACAGGCGATCGGAGTCTCCGGACGCGTCGAGCATCGCCGGGCGCCGGTGCCCGTCGACCCGGAGGCGGTCGATGCGCACGTGTCGACCTTCGTCGCCCCGTCTCCCTACGAAGAGCTGGACCGCATCGCCGGTGTGATGCGCGACTGGCATCTGTCCGAGGGAATCCGCTGGGATCGGATGGCCGTCATCGCTCACGACACGCGTCAGGTGACCACGCTGGAGACCGAGCTCGCGGCCAGGGAGGTCCCCACGCGCGCCGCCGGTGTGCAGCGTCCGCTCGGGAGCGAAGGGATCGTGCGTGACATCGTCGGCATCGTGCGCCTCGCGTTGACGCCGGTCGAGGAGCGCACCCCGGAGGCGCTGGAGGAGGCGCTGCGCACCCCGTTCGGGGGGATGGACGCGATCGGGCTCCGCCGTCTCCGCGCCCGCCTCCGGCACATCGAACTCGCACAGGGCGGGTCGACGCCTGCGCGCGAGCTGCTGCGCCAGGCGATGGCGAACCCCAGCCACCTGACGCTCATCGACTCGCCGGAATCCCGCTCCGCCGAGCGCTTCGCGGAGACGATCGAGGCGGTGGCGCGTGCCGCCGACCAGGGCGAGACGATCCACGATCTGCTGTGGCGGGTGTGGGAGCAGGCTCGTGCCGTCGACGGTCGGCGTCTGCAGGTGGCGTGGCGCGAGATCTCCCTGCTGCCCACCGGAGCGGAGACGGCCCGTTCGCTCGACGCGCTCGTCTCGCTCTTCGACGCGGCGAAGCGCTTCGTCGAGCGCACTCCGAACGAGAAGCCCGAGGCCTTCGTGCGCGACGTCCTCGACAGCGAGGTCCCCGAGGATTCCCTGTCGACCCCGGACCGTCCTGGCAAGGTCACGCTGCTGACTCCGGCCACGGCGCTCGGCACGGAGTTCGACGCCGTCGTCGTCGCCGGGGTGCAGGACGGCGTCTGGCCCAACGTCCGTCTCCGCGGCGGTCTGCTGCAGACCTGGCGTCTGGCCGATGCGCTCGAAGCCGCTCGCACCGGCGTGAGCATCGAACCGCCCGGGGTACTGGACCGCCGGCGGGCAGCGTTGCATGACGAGCTCCGCCTGTTCGTGCGAGCCGTATCGCGGGCACGGAAGCGACTCCTGATCACCGCGGTCGATGACGACGACCTCACCCCGAGCCCGTTCTTCGCCTTCCTGCCCGCCCCGCACCCGCCGGAGCGCCACGCATCGGCCGAGCATCCGCTCACTTTGCGGGGGCTGGTCGCCCGGTACCGACGGACGCTGACCGCGGCGCACTCGGATTCGCTCAGACGCGACGCGGCAGGCCAGCTCGCCGTCCTCGCCCGAGAAGGCGTGCCGGGCGCCGACCCCGCCGAGTGGTACGGCGTCACGGCCCCCTCCACGCAGGCGCCGCTGCGCGATCTCGCCGTCGACGGCGCGCGGGTCTCGCCCTCGAAGATGGAGTCCTTCGAGGAGTGCGGACTCAACTGGGTCGTCTCGGCTCTCGGCGGAGACACGGTGATGCCGCCGACGGCGGGGATCGGCACGATCGTGCACGAGGCGATGGAGCGGGTGCCCGACGGCGATGTCGAGCAGATGCGTGCGATCGTCGCGGAGCGATGGCCGGAACTCGACTTCGAGACCGAGTGGATCGGCCGCAAGGAGCGTCGACGCGCCGATCTGCTCGTCGGGCGCCTGCACACGTATCTCGGCGAGGTGCGCCGCGAAGGCGGGCGGGTCCTCGGCAGCGAGGTGGAGTTCCGTTTCGCCGTCGACGTGGTGGCTGAGGGCGATGCGCACGCGGTGCCCGCCGTGCATCCCGTCGGGGAGGACCGCGCGAACCAGGCGATCATCCACGGGTACATCGATCGCGTCGAGGCGTATCCGCCGGATGCGGGCGAGCACGGCGCCGCACGCGGACGCGGCTGGGAACGGATGTCTGGCGGCCCGGACGGCCGCATCGTGGTGGTCGATCTGAAGACCGGGAAGAACGACCCTGAGTCGGATCCCGGTGTGCGCGAGCACGCGCAGCTCGCGGCCTATCAGGTCGCCGTCCAGCAGGGCCTGGTGGAGGACGCTCCGCCGGGGTCGTTGGCCGGGGCGCGTCTCGTGATCGTCTCCAAGACGCTTGCCAAGAGCGAGTACCGCATCGCGCATCAGCACACGCTCAGCGACGAATCGCGGGCGGCCTTCCTGCGCCGCGTCTCGGATGCCGCCCGCGGCATGTCGGCGTCGAGCTTCACGGCGCAGGTCGAGTCGCACTGCGCCGACACCCAGCGCCGCGTGCATCCGTGTCGCATCCACACCGTCCCGGCGGTGAGCGCATGACCGGGTGGAGCGGCGGCGAGGGGATCTCGGCGACCGACATCGCGGCCGCGCTCGGACAGCCTCCGCCCACACCCGCGCAGCAGCGGGTGATCGAGGCGCCCCCGGAGCCGGCGCTCGTCGTCGCCGGAGCAGGCAGCGGCAAGACCGAGACCATGTCCGGGCGAGTGGTGTGGCTCGTCGCGAACGGGCACGTACGACGTGACGAGATCCTCGGACTCACGTTCACCCGCAAGGCCGCGGGAGAACTCGCGGAACGGATAGGCCACCGTTTGGCGGTCATCGACGAGTACGGCCACCGGGGCCTGCTGCCCCATCTGGCGCAGATCGTGGCCGACGGCTCCCTTCGCCGTGTCGAGGAGTCCGCTGAGGGCCGGCAGCGCGAGGTGGTGCGCAGGCATGTCCTCGACGAGCTCGCCGCTCATCACAGCACCGGGTGGGACCCCGCCATTCCTCGCGCGGCGGAAGACGTGATGATCCGTCCGCGGGTGTCGACCTACAACGCCTTCGCCGACGGGATCGTCCGCGAACATGCTGCGCGCATCGGCCGTGATCCCGACGTGGCCATGCTCAGCCAGGCCGCCTCCTGGATGCTCGCCCGTGAGGTCGTGCTCCGCAGCGATCTTCCTGAGCTGGAGAACATCGACTTCGCGCTCGGCACGATCATCGACGCGGTCCAGCGCCTCGCCGGCGACGCCCTCGACCATCGAGTCGACCTGGAGGTGGCAGAACGGATCGCGCGGGACCAGGCACTCGCCTTCGCGCCCTACCGGGGCAATGCCGACGTGGAGAAGGCGGCTGTGAACCTGCTCAGCCTGCCGACGCTCGCCCGTCTGGTGCGTGACTACATCGCCGAGAAGGAGCGCCGCGGCGTGCTCGACTTCGCCGATCAGGTGGGCGGTGCGTACGACATCGTCGAGTCCGCGCCCGACGTGCGCGACGAGCTTCGGGAGCAGCATCGTGTCGTGCTGCTCGACGAGTACCAGGACACGTCGGTCATCCAGACCCGCTTCCTCGCCGAACTCTTCCGGGACTCCGCGGTGATGGCGGTCGGCGACCCCCACCAGTCCATCTACGGCTGGCGCGGTGCGAGCGCCGACAACCTCTACGCCTTCTCGAGGACGTTCTCGAGCACCGGAACGGCGCAGACCTACAGCCTCATGACGAGCTGGCGCAACGACCGCGGCATCCTCGGCATCGCCAACCGTGTGCTCGAGCCCCTGCAGCGGCCGGGACTCGACGTGCCGCCCCTCGAGCCTCGTCCCGGAGCGGGGGACGGCTCGGTGTCCGTCGAGTACGCGTTCACGGTCGATGACGAGGCCTCCGCCGTCGCGGATTGGTTCGCCGCGCGGAGGGAGGAGCATGAGGCGCGCGGGGTCGGCGCTGCGCAGGGTCTGCGTCCGCACACCGGTGCGATCCTGTTCCGGTCGAAGCGTCACATGCAGACTTTCGCGGCTGCGCTCGCCGCTCGGGGCATCCCGCACCGCATCCTCGGCCTGGGCGGGCTGCTCGCGACTCCCGAGGTGGTCGATGTCGTCTCGACACTCCGGGTCGTGCATGACCCCACGGCGGGGTCCGCCCTGATCCGCCTCCTCACGGGACCCCGCTTCGGGGTGGGGTCGCCGACATGGCCGCCCTCTACGACCTCGGTCGCGCGCTCTCGGAGCGAGACACCGCGTTGGCACCGCTGCCGGAAGAGGTGCGCGCGCGGTTGCGTTCCTCGCGCGGTGCCGATGAGGCGGTGTCCATCGTCGATGCGGTCGACGTGGTGCGCGCGGTGCGTGATGACTACCGTCTGCTCGAGACGATCAGCCCGGACGGACGTGCACGCGTCCGTGCCGCAGGGGAGATGCTGGAACGGCTTCGGCGGGCAGCGTCGCAACCGATCCCGGAACTGATCCGTCTCATCGAACTCGAGCTCCGACTCGACATCGAACTGGCCGCCAACGAGACACGAGGGCCGGCCCGGATCGCCGCCACGCAACTGCGGGCGTTCACAGACGAGGTGCGGGCCTTCCTCGCGGCCGACGAGCGAGGGAGCATCGGGAGCCTGTTGGCGTGGCTCGACAAGGCCGAGAGCACCGACGAGCTGATGCCGCGCCCTGAGCCTCCGGAGCCGGGTGTCGTGCAGCTGCTGACCATTCACGGCTCGAAGGGCCTGGAATGGGATGCGGTCGCCGTCGTGCGTCTCGTGGTCGACGAGCTCCCCAGCCGTGTCTCCGACACCTCGGGGTGGTTCGGCTTCGGCGTGGTTCCGTTCGCCCTCCGCGGTGATCGGGATGCGCTCCCTCGCTTCGAGTGGGACCCCGTCCAGGCGATGGGGGAGGAGGCGGATCCGCAGAAGAGGCAGAAGCTCGCGCAGGCTTCATTGTCAGGCGGCGCGACGAAGGCGAATCCGCTGGGCGGCGCGCTCAAGCGCTTCAAGGACGCGTACCGGGCGTATCAGCAGCAGGAGGAGCGGCGTCTCGCCTACGTCGCAGTGACACGTGCGCGGACCGATCTCCTGCTCAGCGGCGCACATTGGGCGGGCCAGAAGGCGCCACGGACGCCGAGCCCGTACCTGGTCGAGGCGATGGAAGTGGTGGGAGTCGAGCCGATCGCCCCAGTGGATCCCGACGACAACCCTTACGACGGTCCCGGATCGACCCTGCATTGGCCGCTCGACCCGCTGGGTGCCCGGCGCGCGACCGTCTCGGCGGCAGCGAGGGCCGTCGACGAGGCGGTCCGTGTCGGTGCCGCCGAGCCGTCGATCGAGCTCACGCGATTGTTGGCCGAACGTGCCGCCCGGCAACGCGGGAACGACGCCGAGGCCCCGACCCGTGTGCCGGCATCGCGGTTCAAGGACTACGTGACGGATTTCTCCGGCACGCTGTCGTCGATCGTCCGGCCGATGCCGGAGAGACCGTACCGACAGACCCGCCTCGGCACCCTCTTCCATGCGTGGGTGGAACAGAGATCCGAACTCGTCGGCGTCGGCACGCGTGTGGACGAGGCGCTTTGGGAGGTGGACGAAGACGAGGTCGCCCCGGAGCTTGCGGTCGGAGCGACGGCGGCGATCGACGCGCCGGGGGCATCGGCGGATGCCGCGGATCTCGCGGTCCTCCAGGCGACGTTCGAGCGCAGTGAGTGGGGCCCGCTGCAGCCGATCGCGGTGGAGATCGAGATCGACTTCGCCCTCGGCGCCGGGTTGCCGGACGTCGATGCGGGAGCGGCACACATCGTCATCTGCAAGCTCGATGCCGTGTACCGGCGTGCCGATCGCGGTGATCGCATCGAGATCGTGGACTGGAAGACGGGCAGGGCTCCGCGCACGGCGAAGGAGCGCGACGAGCGGATGCTGCAGCTCGCGCTCTATCGACTCGCATACCACCGGCGGTACGACGTGCCGCTGGAGGCGATCGACGTCGCGCTGTACTACGTGGCGGACGACCTGATCATCCGCGGCGACCGGGTCTACTCCGAGGAAGAGCTCTTCCAGCGCTGGAGCGCCGCGCGCGCCGCCCGCTGAGCCTCGTCCGAGTCGTTCTCGTCGAAATCGCCGTACTCGTCGTCGGATCGCGGGGGACGCGGGTGGGAGTCCTCGCGCGCGCCGGCCGGACCGCTCGTCCCGGCGAACAGGCTCGCGACCCCGGAGAGATCTTCGGTCTCGATATCCAGCATCCCGGCACGACGGTCGGCGTCGTCGACGCGCTCGCCGGGCACGGTCGCGGTCGGTTCGGCGGAGGACGCGGTCACCGTGTCTTCCCCGTCCGCCGAGTCCGCCGAGTCCGCCCACAGCTCCTCGGGGTTGTACGCATCGGTGTGCATCGACGTGTCGACCTCGGCGACGGCGTCCTTCGGCACGCGGTCGAGAGCATCGAGTGCGGAGTCGACGCCGACACCTCGGGCGTCGATGATGGCGAGGTCGTCGGTGCGCAGTCCCTCGGCGAGTGCCTCCAGCAGGGACGCCGCATCGTCGACGATGTCGGGCCGATGCATCGCGTCGCCGTGCACGAGCCAGCGGGCGAACTCCAGCTCGGCGAGAAGGCGGGCGCGCACCTCGAGGCCGGCGTCCGGCGCCCGGTCGATCGCGTGAGAATACGCGCGCTGGACGTCTTCTGCAGCGTCCGGTGCAGCGGACAACCAGGAGAGGTCGAGGGCAGGGTCTCCCACCGAGAGGCCGTGCCAGCCGACCACGCCGACCACCTCGGGGCCGCGCTCGGGGTGATCGTCGAACAGGAAGGAGGTCGCCTGCACGCCGCCCAGGATGACGGTGGATTCGAAGCGCCACAGCTCATCGTCGGCGACGGCGTCACGCCACCGCACGGTGAGGCGCGCGGGGACGCGGCCGGTGGCGGCCGCGGTGTCGACCAGGCGCTCCAGCTCTGCGCGGCTCTCCTCGGCGCTGCGCGTGGCGAGACCGGCACCGCGCACGACCGAGGTGGGCAGGCCATGGACGGCGGCGATCGAGGCGCCCATGGACTCCGCGGCGCCGCGACCGGCGGGCACCATGGCCGCCTCGATCTGGAATCCGGGGAGGAGTTCGGTGACGAGAGCACGTCCCTCGCCGAGCCGAGTCTCGCCGATGTAGGCCGGGGCACGGAAGGGGAGCATGGCGCGTGCCCCGTCGGTCAGCGCGCGCAGGGCGAGCGCTTCGGCAGCCAGTTCCCGCGCTGTCTCGTCATCGTCGGCGACGCGGATCGCGAGCTCACGGCCATCGGTGAGAGTGGCGATCGCCGAGTCGAACCGTCCATCGCCATCGGCGCTCAGACGGCGCGCCCCCGTGACCTCCGCCCCGGGCAGTGCAGCGGTCACTGCCGCGGCTAGAGTGAAAGGAGAGCGTCCCATGCCCCCAGGGTAGGTCGGCTCAGGGGCGGTCCCGCCTCCGCCACGCCCGTGAAAGAGGGAGTCGATGACCAGTCAGCGCCCGTCTCTCGACCGTGCAGCCGAACTCCGCGATGAGGCGGACGTCCTCGAACGCCTCCGAGAAGACCCCGCCACCCGCGTGATCGTCGTCCGTGAAGGGCGCGTCCGGGTGGTCGATTCGACGTTGCTGCGGGTTCCTCCCTCGGCCGTCGTCGAAGCCACCTGGGCTCTGCTCGGACGGGATTCCGATGGTGCCGTGGTGCTCCTCGCCGCAGCCCCTCCGGAGACCGATTCCCTCGACGCGGCGCCGGATGAGATCTGGCTCGGGCTCCGCGACCTCGGCGGCCGTATCGACGATCAGGAGTCCGAACTCCTCATCGGCGCCATCGCCCTCGCCGGCTGGCTCCGCGATGCGCCGTTCTGCCCGACATGCGGGGGTGGGACGGAGCTGCGGCAGGCGGGGTGGTCACGACGGTGCATGGTGTGCGCTCGCGAGCACTTCCCCCGCACCGACCCGGCGGTGATCGTCGCGGTCGAGAGCCGTGACGGCGAGCGGCTGCTGCTCGGAGCGAACGCGAACTGGGGCGGTCGCATGTACTCCTGTTTCGCCGGGTTCACCGAGGCAGGGGAGTCGCTCGAGTCGACCGTGCACCGGGAGATCGAGGAGGAGTCGGGCGTGCGGCTGTCGTCGCTGCGGTACGTCTCCTCGCAGGCCTGGCCGTTCCCGCGTTCCCTCATGGTCGGCTTCCGGGCCGTCGTCGACGAGGAGTCCGCTGCGCTCGCCGATGGTGAGGAGATCATCGACGTGCGCTGGTTCTCCCGCGCGGAGATCGGCTCCGCGCTGGCAGGGCGGGGACCGGTGGGCCTCCCCGGGCCCGCGTCGATCGCCCGCGCGTTGATCGTCGACTGGTACGAGGAGCGCGCGTGAGCGCACTCGATGCCCTCGACGAGCGGCAGCGAGCGGCAGCATCGGTCCTGCGCGGACCCGTGGCCGTGCTCGCGGGCGCAGGTACGGGGAAGACGCGCGTCATCACGCATCGCATCGCCCACGGCGTCGATACCGGGGCCTATTCGCCCTCCCGCGTCATGGCGGTCACGTTCACGGCCAAGGCCGCCGGCGAGCTGAGAGGGCGTCTGCGGGCGCTCGGCGTCGAGGGAGTCGCCGCTCGGACGTTTCACGCGACCGCGCTCGCGCAACTGAATTTCTTCTGGCCGACGCTCGCGGGTTCGCCCGCTCCGTCGATCATCGACAACAAGGTACGGATGCTGGGGCAGGCGGCCGATGCGATCCGGTTGCGGCCCAGCACCGCGACTCTCCGCGACATCGCCTCCGAGATCGAGTGGCGCAAGGTCTCGATGCTCTCGATCGACCAGTATGCGGCGCTCGACCGTCCGATCAGCGGAGTGGACACCGGTCAGCTCATCGAACTTATGCGCGGGTACGAGGCATTGAAGGACGACCGCCGTCAGCTCGATTTCGAAGACGTGCTCCTCGCCTGCGCGGGGATGCTGGAGACGGAGCCACGGGTCGCCGCATCCGTCCACGAGCAGTACCGGCACTTCACGGTCGACGAGTTCCAAGACGTCTCACCGCTGCAGAACCGGCTGCTCGAGCTCTGGCTGGGAGATCGGCACGACATCTGTGTCGTCGGAGACGCCAGCCAGACGATCTATTCCTTCGCCGGCGCCGACCAGCGCTTCCTGCTCGAGTTCGAGCGTCGCCACCCCGACGCCACGGTGGTGCGGTTGGAGACGAACTATCGTTCCCAGGCGCCGATCCTGACCGTGGCGAACGCGCTGATGCACGGACGCCCCGGTGCGCTCGAGCTCGTGCCCGCGCGCGAGCAGTTCACGGCCGATGCACCCACCGTGACCGCGTACGACTCCGAGAGCGAGGAGGCCGCGGGGATAGCGGCCTCGATCTCGGCTCAGCTCGCCGCAGGGGCATCGCCCTCGGAGATCGCGGTCCTCTACCGCGCGCACGCCCAGTCCGCGGTCCTGCAGCAGGCGCTCGCGGCCGAGGGCATCGCGACGACGGTACTGGGTGGTACTCGTTTCTTCGCGATGCCGGAGGTGCGTCAGGCCATCCTGGCGCTGCGGGCGGCCGCCGTGGCTCCCTCCGAGCACGGGTTCCTCCCCGCGGTCCAGCGGGTCCTGCGCGAGCTCGGTCTCACGGAGGAGCCGCCGGCTGCGGGCGGTGCGCAGCGCGGCGGATGGGAGGCGCGTCGTGCCATCCTGCGCCTCGCGGAGGATGCCGGTCCCGAGGCGGATCTGCGCAGCTTCAGCGACGCGCTCATGGCCCGCGCGAAAGACCAGCACGAGCCCACGATGCGCACGGTGACCCTGTCGACCCTGCATGCGGCGAAGGGCCTCGAGTGGCCCCACGTGCACCTCGCCGGGTGGGCCGAGGGGTCGTTGCCGATCTCCTACGCGACGAGCTTCGAATCGGTCGATGAGGAGCGGCGCCTGGCCTACGTCGGTGTCACGCGCGCCGCGAGGACCCTGTCGCTGTCGTGGGCGAGAACGGCGGGGCGGGGAGAGCGGTCTCCGTCGAGGTTCCTCGCTGAGATGGGGACCACGGCTCGCGGCACCGGCATTCTTCGTGAAACCTCACCGAATGCCACCCGATCGAGCCGTCGGCGCTGACCTGCGCGATGCGGCTCTCCGAAGCCGGATGTTCACCCAGGAGCACTGCGGCGATCCGTCCGGCCTCGGCGACCTGCACCGCGCGGATCGGCCCGGGATCGCGACCGATCAGCTGTGCGTGCAGCAGGGGCCAGGCCGGGTCGAGATCCGTGGCCTGTGCGTCCCGGCAGGCGAGGCACGCGGACGCTCCGGGGATGACGAGGGGGCCGACCGTCACGCGTCCCGGTTCGAACGACACGGGAAGGTGCGGGACGTCGTCACGGAGGAAGCGGGCGAACGGCAGAGCGGCGGCGGCGCCTCGCACGAGCACGACGGCGACAGCGGGTGGCTGAGCAGGATCGACGAGGGTGATGCCCTCGTCCACGAGCGACTCCCGCACGCGGTATTCGCACCTGCCGTCGGAGATGCCGATGCTCTCGACCCAGGCGGCACGTGCCGCGGCTGGCTCATCGACCAGGAGCGGTTCCACCCGGGCGAGCAGGGCGCGAGCCTCTTCGCGCGGGGCGCCGGCGGCATGGGCGATCACGTCGAACGATCCCCGGCGGAAGGGCGAGCGCAAGCGGCTGAGGAGGCGCTCCACCCAGGGGGCGACAGCATCGAAGCTCAGGGCACTGTCGTAGCCGAGCTGGAGCGTGCATTCGTCGCGCCACAGCAGTGGCGCGTTCGGGTCCACGCGCGTGAGGATCGGGGGAGTGAGCGGCATCCCTCCGATTCTGGAGGGGGCACGCGCACAGCGATCGCCACTCCGCCGCTTCGGTGGAGAACTCCCTGCGATTCGCATGACGGGGGAGGAGAAGTGCGACTTCTCGGTTCCGTCCGCGCCGCGTCGGTCAGACGGGTCGGTCGTCTTCCGGGGCAGCGTCGTCGTCGTCGCCATCTTCGGGCTTGTCCTCCGCGAAGTCGTCGCCGTCGAGCAGCCGCGCCAGCGCCTCGTCGAACTCGTCGGCGACCGGCTGCTCACCGCGCTCCGCGGCCTGCAGTCGCGCCACGAGCGCCCGGGGGTCGTCGATGTCTTCGGCGGTCGGCATCAGGTCAGGGTAGTCCCACAGCGAGTCCCGTGCACCGATACCCACGGCGTCCGTCACGGCCTGCCACATCGCCGACGCCTCCCGCATCCGCCGCGGACGAAGCTTGAGCCCGACGAGTGCGCCGAGCGCGTCCTCCGCGGGGCCGCCCACCGCGCGCCTCCGGCGGGCTGCTTCCGCGATGCGCGCACCGTCGGGGAGCCGCGATGTCGCCTGTGCGGTCACCACGTCCACCCACCCGTCGATCGTCGCGATGAGGTTTTCCAGCCGGGTCAGCGCCTCGCGCTGGGCCTCGCTCTGCACGGGGAGCAGTGCGCCGCCCTCGATGGCCGCACGCAACTCCTCCGGGTCGGAGGGGTCGAGCCGGCTCGCGACGTCTTCCAGAGCATCCACGTCGACCGTGACGCCGCGGGCGAAGTCCGTGATCTGCGCCATCACGTGCAGGTGCAGCCATTTCGCGTGCCGGTAGAGACGCGCATACGCGAGCTCCCGGGTGGCGAGGTAGAGCGCGATCTGGTCTTCCGGGATCTCGAGGCCCTCGCCGAAAGCGGTGAGGTTCTGCGGGATCACGGCCGCCGTGCCGGCGGGGAGCACAGGGATTCCCACGTCGCCACCGGAGACGACCTCGAGCGAGAGGTTCCCGAGCACCTGCCCGAACTGCGCCGCGAACACGGATCCGCCCAGACCCCGCATCAGCTTTCCGGCGCCCTGGACGACGCCGCGCATCTCCTCGGGGACCTGCGTGTCCAGCGCGGAGGTCAGTGCATCGGCGATGCTGGTCGACACCGGATCGGCGATCTCCTTCCACACCGGAAGGGTCTTCTCGACCCACTCGCCGCGCGTCATCGCGATCGGGGATTCGGCGAGCTCCGAGATCGTGGTCGCCTCGCCCAGCCACAGGTTGGCGAGAGAGAAGGAATCGGCGAGTGAGGTGCGTGATCCGCCGCTGATGCCCTGCCCGTCGCGGTTGGCGATGAACAGGGCCTGACGCAGGGCGTTCTCCCAGGGGTCACCGCCGAATGCGCCTTGGAGCTGCGACATGATCGTCTGCATCATCGCGGGGTCGAGACTGAAGCCGTCCATGCCTTCGAACGCGCCGCGCAGCGCCTCGGGGTCGATGTCGCCACCGCCCTGGTTCGCGAGCATCCGTCGGAGGAACTCCTGGAAGTCCTCGGGGGTCGGGTCGTTGTCTGCCATGTCGCTCGCCTCTCAGCACATCTCTTGCCGTGGCATCTACGCTAGTCACAGGTTTCTGCGCGCGACCCCGATGCGGGCAGATCGGTGTACGCCGCTCGCGAACGACGGAGGAATGCTGTGGATCGAACGCGGTCTGGAAAGCCTGGACTCGGAGTCTGGGCGCTGATCGTCGCGCTCGTCGCCCTCGTCGTACTGACGTTCCTGCCGTCCCCCTATGTGATCCAACGGCCCGGTCCGGTCTACGACACGCTCGGCACCGCGACCGACAAGGACGGCGACGAGGTTCCGCTGATCAAGGTCGACGGCGCCGAGACGTTCGAGACGGCCGGCACGCTGGATCTGACCACCGTGCAGGTCGTGGGGAACCGTGAGCGAACCCCGAGCTGGTTCGAGCTGGCCCTGGCCTGGATGGACTCCTCGCGCGCCGTCGTGCCGCTGGACTCCGTCTTCCCTGAAGGCGTGACGACCGAGCAGCGCGACGAGCGCAACGCCACGCTGATGATCGACTCACAGCACGAGGCCACCGCAGCCGCGTTGAACGAGCTCGGGTACGACACCGGCGCGCAGGTCGTGGTGGTCGACGCCGTCCCCGACTCACCGGCACAGGGCGTGCTCGAGGCCGACGACGTGATCACCGCGATCGACGGCGCACCAGTGGCCTCGGCGACGCAGCTGCGAGAGGCGATCCAGGTGGCGGCGGGCGACCCCGTGACGCTCACCGTGCTGCGTGATGACGAGGAGCAGACGGTCGAGGTGACACCGGTGGAGCACGTGGAGGGCGGGGTCACGACCTGGCTCATCGGCGTCACGCTCCGCACGGACTACGACTTCGAGATCGATGTCACCATCCAGTTGGACAACGTCGGCGGGCCCAGTGCAGGGATGATGTTCGCGCTGGGGATCATCGACACCCTCACCGAGGGGGAGCTCAACGGTGGGGAGAATATCGCCGGTACCGGGACCATCGATGCCGCGGGCACCGTCGGTCCGATCGGCGGGATCCGGCAGAAGCTGTACGGTGCGCGCGACGCCGGCGCGGAGTTCTTCCTCGCGCCCGCGGCGAACTGCGACGAGGTCGTCGGGCACGTCCCGGACGGACTCCAGGTGATCCGCACCGCGACGCTCGACGAGTCGCTCGCCGCGCTCGAGGTGATCGCCGACGACGGCGACGTCGCCGCGCTGCCGACGTGCGAGACCGCCGGCAGCTGATCCCCGACCGGGCACCGTGACCTCGCCGTGACCGGGATGACAGCCTGCGCACAGTGAGCGATGCCTAGGATGGAGGGGTGACCTCGACCTCAGCTCCGACTCCGGCCACGCCTCGAACGTCCCGACGTATTCTCGGCATCTCTCTGGTGATCATCGCCGCCCTGATCGCGGTGTTCTTCGTGTTCGCCTCCCTCTACACCGAATTCCTCTGGTTCGACCAGCTGGGCTTCACCGGTGTCCTCACCACGCAGTGGATCGCCACGGCGGTGATGTTCGTGGTGGGCTTCCTCGGAATGGCGGTGCCGCTGTTCGTCGCCATCCAGCTCGCGTACCGGCTGCGCCCGGTGTACGTGCGGCTCAGCTCTCAGCTGGACCGCTACCAGGAGGTCATCGAGCCGCTGCGTCGACTCGCGATGTGGGGCATGCCGATCTTCTTCGGGCTCTTCGCCGGATTCGCCGCCGCGGGGCAGTGGAAGACGGTGTGGCTCTGGGCCAACGGTGTCGCCACGTCCAGTGTCGACCCGCAGTTCGGCATCGACACCGGGTTCTACATGTTCGCGATGCCGTTCTACTCGATCCTGCTCGCGTTCGTGTCGGCGGTCCTGCTCCTCGCGCTGCTGGTCACCGCGCTCGTCTCCTACCTGTACGGATCGGTTCGTGTGGGCCAGGGAGAGCTGCGCATCTCCAAGCCTGCGCGTATCCAGCTCGCGGTCATCGCGGGTCTCTACCTGCTCGTGCAGGCGGCGAGCCTGTGGCTCGACCAGTACAAGACCCTCGTCGAGCCCGACGACCGCATCACGGGTGCGGCGTACACGGGTGTCAACGCGACGATCCCGGGCCTCGCGATCCTCGCCATCATCGCCGCCGTCGTGGCGATCCTGTTCTTCGTCACCGCGGTCATCGGCCGCTGGCGCTTCCCGCTCGCGGCCACGGCGCTCCTGATCGTCGCCGCGCTCGTCGTCGGGGTCGGCTACCCCTGGGTGGTCACCACCTTCCAGGTGAAGCCGAACCAGAACGCCTACCAGGCGGAGTACTACCAGCGGAACATCGACGGCACGAAGGAGGCCTACGGCGTCGCAGACCTCGAGACCACGCCGTTCGCCGCCAAGACGGACGCCGAGGCCGGTCAGCTGCGCGCCGATGCCGAGACCACGGCGTCGACCCGCATCATGGACCCCAAGGTCATCCCGCCCACGGTGCGTCAGCTCGAGCAGTACCGCGGCTACTACCAGTTCCAGACGACCATGGACGTCGACCGCTACGAGATCGACGGCCAGATGCAGGACACCGTGGTGTCCGTGCGTGACCTCGACATGTCCGGTCTCGGCGACGGCGACAACTGGAACAACCGTGTGGCGGTCTACACGCACGGCTACGGTCTCGTGGCCGCCGCGGGCAACCAGCGGACCTCGGACGGCGAGCCGGTGTTCCTCGAGCGCGGCATCCCGTCCTCCGGGTTCCTGACGGACCGGGAGAACTTCGAGCCTCGCGTCTACTTCGGCGAGAAGTCGCCCGAGTACTCGATCGTCGGAGCGCCCGAAGGCGCCGAGCCGGCCGAGATCGACTACCCGCGGGGCAAGGACGGCTCCAGCGAGACCAAGACGACGTTCTCCGGGGACGGCGGACCCAAGATCGGCGACACGTTCACGAAGCTGCTGTACGCGCTGAAGTTCCAGTCCGAGCAGATCCTGTTCTCGAACCTCGTGAACGAGGAGTCGCAGATCCTCTACGACCGCGATCCGACGACCCGTGTGCAGAAGGTCGCGCCCTACCTCGAGCTCGACAGCGATCCGTACCCGAGTGTGGTGGACGGTCGTATCGTCTGGATCGTCGACGGCTACACCACGAGCCAGACCTACCCGTACTCGACGAGCGTGAGCCTGTCGGACGCGATCGCCGACTCCAACGTCACGTCGCCGACGCTGGCCATCGACGACATCAACTACATCCGCAACTCGGTCAAGGCCACGGTCGACGCCTACGACGGCTCCGTGACGCTGTACGCCTGGGACGATGAGGACCCGGTCCTCAAGACCTGGCAGAAGATCTACCCGTCGACGTTGAAGCCGATCAGCGACATGTCGGGTGAGTTGATGAGCCATGTGCGCTACCCGACGGACCTGTTCAAGGTGCAGCGCGACATCCTCGGCGTCTACCACGTCGACAAGGCCGGCTCCTTCGCACAGCAGGACAACCGCTGGCAGACGCCGAACGACCCGCGCAGCGAGTCGATGCTGCAGCCGCCGTACTACCTGACGATGCAGATGCCCGGCCAGGATTCCCCGCGGTTCTCGATGTTCTCGACGTTCATCCCGAACTCGCAGGGCTCGGGCGGCAGCCGCGACGTGCTCATGGGCTACCTCGCGGTGGACTCGGACGCCGGTTCGGAGAAGGGCGTGAAGGCAGAGGGCTACGGCCAGCTGCGGATGCTCGAGATCGACACGGACACGACGGTGCCGGGCCCCGGCCAGGTGCAGAACACCTACAACTCCGACACGTCCGTCGTGCCTCAGCTCAACCTGCTGCAACAGGGAGAGTCGGAGGTCATCTACGGCAACCTGCTGACGTTGCCGGTCGGTGGCGGTCTGCTCTATGTGCAGCCGGTGTATGTGCAGTCCTCCGAGGGCACGCAGCTGCCGCGTCTGCAGAAGGTGCTGGTCGCGTTCGGTGATCGCGTCGCTTTCGAGAACACGCTGACCGAGGCTCTGGACACGCTCTTCGGCGGGGATTCCGGTGCCGCCGGTGGTGACGACACGGTCGAGCCGAGTGACCCGGACACGGAGACCCCGGACGCCGGCGAGACGCCGACCGAGCCCACGCAGCCGACGGATGCGCAGGCCGACGCCTTGGCTGCCGCGCAGCAGGCACTGGTCGACCGTGAGACGGCGCTGCAGTCGGGTGACCTCACGAAGTTCGCGGAGGCCGATGAGCGCCTCACCGCGGCCGTCGAGAAGCTCCTGGAGCTGGACGCCGCCGCCGAGAAGTGAGTCGTCCCGCACCCCAGTGAAATGGGCGCCCCCGTGAGGGGGCGCCCATTTCTGTTCCACCGGCGCGGCTCCGATTCGCGAGTGGTCGTGCGGCAGGACATGCTGGTGGCATGCGAAGCGTGATCGTCTGGGGTGAGCGTCACCAGGTCGCTCTCTATCTCGCGGCGATCGCCGCGGGTGGCGTGCTGGGACTGCTGGTGCCCTCTGCAGCGCGTCCGCTCGAACTCGCGATCACCCCGGTGCTCGGTGTGCTCCTCTTCGCCACCTTCCTCGGAGTGCCCTTCCCGGCGATCGGCCGGGCGTTGCGCGACGGGCGGTTCCTCGCCGTCCTCCTCGCGGTGAACTTCGTGATCGTGCCCGTGGTGGTGTTCGGGCTCTCGCGTTTCGTGGCGCATGACGCGGCGTTGCTGGCCGGCGTCCTCCTGGTGCTGCTCACCCCCTGCGTCGACTATGTGATCGTGTTCACCGGGCTCGGGGGAAGGGCGAAGGAACGGCTGCTCGCGGCAGCACCGATCCTGATGCTCGGACAGATGCTGCTGCTCCCGCTCTTTCTGTGGTGGTTCGTCGGCGTGGATCTGGTCCGAACCGTCGAGCTCACCCCGTTCATCGAGGCCTTCGTCTGGGTGATCCTCCTGCCCCTCGCGGCCGCGGGGGCGGTGCAGTACGCGGCGTCTCGGTCGCGGTGGGGGCGGAGCGTCGAGGCGGTGGCGGCCGATGCGATGGTGCCGCTGATGATGCTGACGCTCGCCGTCGTCGTCGCCTCCCAAGTGCACGGCGTGAGTGCGCGCCTGGCGGACCTCTGGGTCGCCGTGCCGATCTTCCTCGGGTTCGCCGCCCTGATGCTCCCTCTCGGCGCAGTCGCCGGTCGTGTCTCGAAGCTCGGCGTCCCCGCTCGACGTGCGATCGTCTTCTCCGGCGCGACACGCAACTCGCTCGTCGTCCTTCCGCTGGCGCTCGCTCTTCCGGCATCCTTCGCTCTCGCACCGTTGGTGGTGGTGACGCAGACGATCGTCGAGCTGATCGTGATGGTGGCGTTCGTCCGGCTCGTTCCACGACTCATCCGAACCGGGGAGATCTCGTGATCCGGCCGGCTTCGCGCCCGCGGGCGACGTCCACGCGCACGTGCTCTTGCAGGAAAGGCGAAAGGCCCTCTGATCTGGATTTCTCTAGATCAGAGGGCCTTTCATTTGTTGCGGGGACAGGATTTGAACCTGCGACCTCCGGGTTATGAGCCCGGCGAGCTACCGAACTGCTCCACCCCGCGGCACAAGAAGTAACTTATCACGGAATGCGGACCTCGGCGAATCGAGGCGCTCGGGGATGACGCCCCGGGCGTGTCGATGCGGGAGGATGGATGTATGTCCGAGACAGCAGCCGTCCCCGTCGCCGTGTGTCAGTTCGCGCCGACCGCTTCCCGTTCGGAGAACCGCGAGAAGATCGCGGAGTTGACGGCGGAGGCAGCGGCTCGCGGGGCCAGGCTGATCGTCTTCCCCGAGTACTCGAGCTACTTCGTCGACCCGATGGACGAGAGCCTCGCGGCGAACGCGGAAGACCTCGACGGGGACTTCGTCACGACGCTCACCGCGCTCGCCGCCGATCATGCGGTCGTGATCGTCGCAGGGCTGGTGGAGCGCGCGTCGGACGACCGCCGCGTGCGGAACACGCTCGTCGCGGTGCGGGGTGACGGTGTCCTCGCGGTCTATCGCAAGCAGCACCTCTACGACGCGTTCGGACAGACGGAGTCCGACTGGATCGAGGCCGGCGACGTGGGTGAGGCATCGACGTTCGAGCTCGCCGGTCTGCGGTTCGGGCTCATGACCTGTTACGACCTGCGTTTCCCGGAGGTCGCCAGGTCGCTGGTCGACGCGGGGACCGATGCGCTGGTCGTGCCTGCGGAGTGGGTGCGAGGTCCGCTCAAGGAGCACCACTGGACCACGCTGCTCGCCGCGCGTGCGATCGAGAACACCGTGTACGTGGTCGCGGCGGACCACCCCACGCCGATCGGCGTCGGGCATTCGCAGATCATCGATCCGCAGGGCGTCGTCCTCGCCGGGGTCGGCACCGCGCCCGGAATCGCGGTGGCGGTCGTGGAACGCTCTGCGATCGACCGGGTGCGCGCCGTGAACCCCTCGCTCCGTGTGCGGCGGTACGCCGTCGTGCCGCGCTGAGGGAACGATCCGGTCCCTCGAACGCTCAGGCGGTGAAATCGGCCAGGCGGGACGCCGCCTCCTCCAGGACATCCACTCGCTTGCACGCGGCGAAGCGCACCAGTCCCGCGTACTCCTGTCGATGCGGTTCCGACACGAACGCGGTCAACGGGATGGCGACGACCCCGACACGTTCCGGCAGTGCTCGGCAGAACGCCGCGGCGTCCCTGCCGCCCAGCGCGGTCGCATCGGCCACCGTGAAGTAACCGCCCTGTGGGGTGTGCACCGTGAACCCGGCCGCGCGCAGTCCGTCGCCGAGGATCCCGTGCTTGTGGGCGAGCGCGGATGAGGCATCGGCGAAGGTGGAGTCGGAGAGTCGGAGCCCCGTGGCGACGGCGGGCTGGAAGGGGGATCCGTTCACGTACGTGAGGTACTGCTTCACCGTGAGCACCGCCGTGATGAGAGCGGCGGGTCCGTGCACCCAGCCGATCTTCCATCCGGTGACCGAGAAGGTCTTGCCGGCGGAAGAGATCGTCAGGGTGCGCTCGGCGGCGCCGGGCAGCGTCGCGATCGGCGTGTGGGGTGCCTCGAAGGAGAGGTGCTCGTACACCTCGTCAGTCACGATGACGGCGTCGTGCCGCGCAGCGAGCCGCACCACCGCGGTGAGGACGTCGTGTCCGAAGACCGCACCCGTCGGATTGTGCGGGTCGTTGACGAGGATGATCCGCGTGCGATCGTTCACGGTGGCCGCGAGCTGGTCCAGATCGGGCTGGAAGTCGGGCGCGCGGAGCGGAACCGTGCGAAGGCGCGCTCCCGCCAGAGCGACCGCTGCGGCGTAGGAGTCGTAGTACGGCTCGAAGACGACCACCTCGTCGTCGGGACCGTCGATCAGTGCGAGCAGCGTGGCCGTGAGCGCCTCGGTCGCCCCTGCCGTCACGATCACCTCGGTACCGGGGTCGACATCGAGCCCGTAGAACCGGCGTTGATGCTCGCTGATCGCCTGGAGCAGGTCGGGTGCGCCGCGACCCGGCGGGTACTGGTTCGCCCCGTGGGCGATCGCGGCCCGAGCGGCTTCGAGCACCTCCGGAGGGCCGTCCTCGTCGGGGAATCCCTGTCCGAGATTGATCGCCCCGGTTCGGGCCGCGGCAGCGGACATCTCTGCGAAGATGGTGGGCGCGACGGTTCCGTCTGCGGCGAGCAGACCGGCGCCCGCCGCCGTGCGACGCCATGCGCCGGGGATGACACTCATGAAGAACAGGCTAAGGCCATAGCTGAAACTCATCTTCGACATAAGGAACGCACAGACACAGGCGTCATTCTGAAGTGGTCGTTGAAGGAGCACACACCATGAACGAAGACAACACACAGGACCACTCGGTACCCGCGTCGAACGACGCCGTGCCGTCCACCGAGGCAGCAGAGGTCGCCGCTCAGCCGGCGACGGAGGCCGCCGCTGACACCACCGCGCCGTCCGCCGTTTCGCCGGGTCCCTCCGCGCCGGCTCCCGTCGCCCCCGTCCAGGGACACGTCGTACCGCCGACCTTCACCTCGCAGGTGCCGGCGGTGCCCGTGGTCGAGCCCGTGCCGCATGTCTTCGCCGCCCCCGCGAACTCCGCGACGGCAACGGCCCCGGGTGCCGCGTTCGGCATCCCCACCGCCGCGTCCTACACGCAGCCCACGCAGCCCCTCGGTGCGGACACGCTTCCCGGCGAGGCGAAGGCCAAAGACCAGAAGTCCCGAGGCGGCGCGAAGATCGCGGCATTCATCGTCGCGGCCGCGCTCGTCGGCGGTGTCGCCGGGTTCGGTGGCGGCGCCTTGCTGAACGGTCTTCAGAACCCGCCGTCCTCCGGCACGGCCTCGGGGCCGCAGACCGTCACGGTCAACAACCCCGGGTCGGTCAACGAGACCACCGCCGTCGCGACGTCGGCCCTCCCCTCCGTGGTCACCATCGAGGTCGCGGGCTCCCAGGAGGCCGGAAGCGGCTCCGGTGTCATCATCAGCGATGACGGCTACGTGCTCACGAACACCCACGTGGTGACGCTGGGCGGAGCCGTCGCCGATCCCGCGATCCGGGTGACCGCCTCGGATGGGAAGCTCTACGAAGCCACGGTCGTGGGCACCGACCCGATCTACGACCTCGCCGTGATCAAGCTGAAGGACGCCAAGGGGCTCACGCCCATGAAGTTCGCCGATTCGTCGAAGCTCAACGTCGGCGACACCACGGTCGCGCTCGGCGCCCCGCTCGGCCTGGCGAACTCGGTCACCACCGGCATCGTCAGCGCACTGAACCGGAGTATCCAGATCGCGTCGTCGGCACTGCCGGACTCCTCCTCCGAGGATGCTCCTGAGCAGCAGTCGCCCGATCAGGGCCAGGGGCCCTTCCAGTTCGACATCCCCGGAAACTCTGGTCAGCAGACGTCCGACTCCATCTCGATCGCCGTGATCCAGACCGACGCCGCCATCAACCACGGCAACTCCGGGGGTGCGCTCGTCAACAGCAAGGGCGAGTTGATCGGCATCAACGTGGCGATCGCGAGCTCGGGCAACTCCGAGGACTCCGGTTCCATCGGCATCGGCTTCGCCATCCCGTCGAACATCGCCAAGCGGGTCTCCGACGAGATCATCGCCGATGGCGCAGCGACGCACGGCCTCCTCGGCGCCTCCGTCCAGGACGCCTCGAACGTCGAGGGTGCGACCGTCGCCGGCGCGTACATCGCCGAGGCGAGCGACGGCGGCGCTGCGGCGGCAGCCGGCATCGAGAAGGGTGACATCGTCACCTCGTTCAACGGGGTTCCGATCACCAGCGCGACCGACCTCACGGCGCAGGTCCGCGCGGCGGCGGCCGGCAGCGATGCCCAGGTCACCTACGTCCGTGGCGGCAAGTCCTACGACATCGAGGTGACGCTCGGCGAACTCGCCGGCTGAGTCCCCGGTCTCACAGAGAAGGACGCCGCCCCGCGATAGGCTCGCGAGGTGGCGTCCTTCTCTTTCGGCTCCGGCAACGCGGCCAAGCTGCTCCGGATCCCGTTGTACGCCGTCGGGCGCCTCGGCACCTTCCTCGTCCCGCGAGGGCGACGCTGGGTGTTCGGCTGCGGCGCAGGCATCGGCGACGGAGCCCTCGCCCTGTATCACTACGCTTCTTCGCTCGGCCACGAGACCGTGTGGCTCACCGGGTCCGCGCGCGAGGAGCGGGAGGCGACCGCTCTCGGCATCCGCTTCGTCCGGAAGAACGGTCTGCGCGGCTGGTGGGCGACAGCCGGAGCGGGTGTCCTCGTCGTGACGCACGGCCTCGGCGACGTCAACCGCTACGCCGTCGGCGGCGCTTTCGTCGTCCAGCTCTGGCACGGGATCCCGCTGAAGAGGATCGGATTGGATTCGCCGGCCACGACGCAGGTGCCGAAGGTTCCCGGGGCACCGCTTCTACGCCGGGTGATCGCCCTCCTGTACCGTGCGACCGCCCAGCGGATCCGCGTGCTGCCGGCGGCTTCGACCCGTGCCAGGGGGCGACTGGAATCGGCATTCGGTCTCGGGGACGATCGGGTGGTCGTGACCGGTGAGCCGCGCGTCGATGTGCTCTCCGCCGGCTCGGGTGAGGAACGTCGGAACGCGGCCTCCGCGCTTCTCCACCGCGTCCTCGGGGAGATCCCGGAGGGGGCGCGGACGATCCTCTATGCGCCGACCTGGCGTGACGGAGCGCCCGATCCGGCGGTGCCGTCCGCCGCGGAGTGGGTCTCGATCCTCCGCCTCCTCGAAGAGCAGAACGCGGTGCTGCTCGTGAGGTCGCACCCTCTGGGAGCGGGGGGCTATGCGCCGCCGCTGCCGAGCCGGAGGGTCCGCGCGCTCGGCGCGTCCGTCCTGGCCGATGCGACGCCTGCGCTCGCCGCCGTGGATGTGCTGGTCACCGACTACTCCTCGCTCGCTTACGACGTCGGACTGCTGAGGATGCCGGTGCTCTTCCTGGCCCCGGACGCGGCGGAGTATGCGCGCACTCGAGGCTTCTACGGTCGGTTCGAGGAGGTCGCCGGCTCCGCGACGGCCGCGGACTGGCCGTCGCTTCTCACGCAGCTCGAGCACCTCCTGTCCGATGCCGACTCGTACGACGCGGCGTCGGCACGTTCCGCTACGCTCAGCGCGACGATGCATGCGCATCGGGACGGTCGCAACACGGAGCGCGTGTACCGCGTGATCCGCGCACGGGGGATCCCCGCGCCGAAGGGAGCAGTATGACAACGGCCCGCATCGATGACGTGGCAGAGACGCTGGTCATCGCAGGGACCGGTCAGCGTCCGGCCACGGCGGCGCTCGTCGGACCGCGGGCGCGGGTGGAGGCTCGCGTCAGCGGAGGAGGCAAGACCTGGAAGGCCACGTTCGCCTTGGAGGCCTCGCGGTGGGGCGGGCCTTCGCTTCCGCTTCCCTCCGGCGCGTATCAACTGCAGATCGCGGACGCCGACCTCGACGCTCTGCACATCGATCCCGTCGTCCTCCGCGGTGTACGCGTCGCCGTCACCGGGAGCGCTGTCCGCATCGCACCGCCGATCGACCCCGTGTACGAGACCGCCGAGGGACGATCGACCCTCGAGGAGCGGTACGTCGCGCAGTCCGGCGGCACCGAGAACGCGGTCTTCTTCGAGAGCTTCTACGGCCGCAGCGTGGGCTGCAATCCGCGGGCGATCGACCGGGAGCTCGCAGCGAGGGCGCCCGGTGTGCGGCGCTACTGGAGCGTCGTCGACCTCTCCGTCGAGGTGCCGGACGGGGCGATCGCGGTCGTCGAAGGAAGCCCGCAGTGGTGGCACGCGCGGGGCGCTGCCCGGCTCCTCGTCGTGAACGACTGGCTGCGCCGTCGTTTCGCCCGCAAACCCGGACAGAAGGTCGTGCAGACCTGGCACGGGACGCCGTTGAAGCGCCTCGCGCTGCACCGTCCCGGTTTCGATCCGCGTCGGATGGCCGCCGTCGTGAAGGAATCGCGTCGATGGGACGTGCTGCTGGCTCAGAACACGTACTCCGAGCGCATACTCCGCAAGGCATATGCGTTCTTCGGACGACCGATCTGGGTGGAGGGGTACCCCCGGAACGACGCGCTGATCACGGGGGACCCGCCGCGATCCGCAAGGATCTGGGCATCGAGACCGAGGAGCGGGTGCTTCTCTATGCCCCGACCTGGCGTGACGATCGCGCGGAGATGGTCGACTTCGTGGATGCGGAGCGTCTCGCCCGGGAGGCGAATGCCGTGGTGCTCGTGCGTGGGCACTCGCGGACTCTGGAACAAGGACGAGACCGTGCCGGAGCGCGCGTGATCGACGTGACGGGCTACCCGGAGACCGCGCGTCTGCTGCTCGCTGCGGACGCGCTGATCACCGACTACTCCTCGGTGATGTTCGACTTCAGCGTCACGGGCAAGCCGATGTACTTCCTGGTACCGGATCTCGACCACTATCGCGGTCAGTTGCGAGGTTTCTACTTCGACCTCGCGGAGCGGGCCCCGGGTCCGCTGGTGCGTACGCAGGAGGAGCTGGCCGCGGCGCTCGAAGACCCGGAACACGAAGCCGCGTTCGCCGAGCGCTATACGGCGTGGCGACGACAGTTCAACTCCCGCGACGACGGCCGTGCTGCCGAGCGGGTGGTCGATCGCATCCTCGACCTCGGTTTCGTCACACCCTGATCCGGCCGCTCACCCGTCTCAGGGGAGTGGCGTGTTCCGCGTGCCCAAGCGCGAAGCATCCACGGTGTCCCGAGCGCCTCGGAGCACGCCGCCGAGGAACCCGATGCCCCACGAGAGGTGCATCGTGGGCAGGACGAGCAGAGTCCACAGCCGTTGGCGCGCACCGCCGCCGCCGGGCGCGAGAGCGACGCCCATCACCAGCAACACGTACAGGGCGAGTGGCCCGTAGACGAGGATCGAGGCGACCCAGGAGACCGCGCCGGTGATGACTCCTGCCAGCTGGAGCGCCCCCAGGACGAGGGCGAGCGCGGCCACGAGCACGAGCGCGGGGGGAGCGAAATAGCGGAGGCCGTTGCGTCGCCCGAAGCGTCGCACCAGCTCACCCCGCCAGGCGCCCGTCGCGCGGAACTGCCGCGCCAGCCGCGTCCAGCTCTCCCGGGGCCAGTAGGTGACGGACAGGTCGGGATCGAACCAGACGCGGTGGCCGGCCTGTCGGATGCGGAGGTTGAGCTCCCAGTCCTCGCCGCGCCGGATCGTCTCGTCGAAGAGACCCACCTCATCGAGAACCTCACGGCGCATGACGCCGAGGTAGGCCGACTCGGCCTCGCCCTCCTGCGAGCTTCCGTGGTAGGCGCCTCCGCCGAGTCCGACGGGGGAGTTGTAGAGGCGTGCGACGGATTTCTGGAACGGCGTACGCCCTTCGGCGTGCATGACACCGCCGACGTTGGCCGACGCCGTGCGTTCCAGCGTGGCCAGCGCTCGGGCGGCGTAGCCGGGGGAGAGTTCGGAGTGCGCGTCGACGCGGACGATCGTCGCGTAGCGGCTGGCGCGGATGGCGGCGTTCAGCCCCACGGGGATGTGCGCAGCCGGGTTGCCGACGAGCCGGATGCGCTCGTCCGTCTCTGCGAGCCGCTGGGCCAGCTCCGTCGTCCCATCGGTGGAGGGACCGAGAGCCAGCACGAGCTCCGTGGGCACATCGACGTCTTGAGCGAGCACGGACTCGACCGCGTGCTCCAGGTAGGCGTGTTCGTTGAGCACCGGCATCACGAAGGACACCCCGGGCAGGGGAGCGGCTGACTCGTCGGCTGGCACATGACGATCATGTCACGGCGGCTTCCGGCTTTGCCTGAGGGGAAGCCGTCATGCGCGTCGCATCCCGGATCGTCCACAGGCCGGGGCACCCCGCGTGGACGAACTACTCTGGAGGGATGGGTGCACTGTCTGACGCGAAGAAGGCGTACCGTCTGCTGAAGCGGGCGCTCGCATCCCGGACCGCCGTCCAGCGGGTGCGTCGTCGCCTCGCCGAAACCGAGCCGTATCCGACGGGGCACTTCAAAGTGGCGGTGTACTTCGCCGACGGTGCGGTCAACATGTACCAGATGCGGCAGTGGTATCGTCCGCTCGCGGAGCTCGCCCGCCGCTGGCCGGTCGTCGTGCTCTCGCGGCAGGCGACGGGCACCGAGAAGCTCCTGGACGAGCCCTCGCCTCCGGTCGCGTTCGTGCCGAAGGTCCGCGATCTCGAGCGCTTCATCGCGACGCAGGACATCCGCATCGTGCTGTACGTCAACCAGAACACCCGCAACTTCCAGATGTTCCGTTACGGGCGGCGGTGGCACGTGTTCATCAACCACGGCGAGTCCGACAAGATGTACATGACCACGAACCAGTACAAGGCGTACGACTATGCGTTCGTGGCCGGCCAGGCCGCGCGGGACCGCCTCTCGCGGACGCTCTGGGACTACGACGTAGATCGCCGCACGATCGAGATCGGGCGCCCTCAGGCCGATCACTACTCCGGCACGCTGCCCTTCGTCCCCGATGACCGCACGGTCGTGCTGTACGCCCCCACGTGGGAGGGCGACAGGCCCAGTGCGCACTACGGATCGATCGCATCGCACGGCGAAACCCTCGTGGCACGCCTGCTCGCCACCGGACAGCACCGGGTGATCTACCGTCCGCATCCGCGCAGTGGCGTCGTCGATGAGGCCTACGGTGCCGCGCATCGACGGATCATCGCGGCTATCGCTGCAGCGAACGCCGCGGACCCGCGCGCCCAGCACGTCTACGACGACGGCCCCGAGCTCGGCTGGCAGCTCACCGCCGCGGACGTCGCGATCGTCGACATCTCCGCCATGGTCTACGACCGGCTCGCGGCGGGGAAGCCGCTGATGATCACGCGCCCCACGGACGACCAGGCCTCTGTCGACACGCAGGGCTATCTGTCCGACTGCGAGTGGCTGACCGCCGAGTCGGCGGCAGACGTCGTCGCCGAGATCGAGCGCGTGCGGGTCGATGAGGCGGCGATCGCCCGACTGCGGATGTGGGTGCAGCACTACTTCGGTGACACCACACAGGGGGTGGCGACCGCGAAGTTCCATGCCGCCGTGGACGGGCTCATGCAGGAGTGGGAACGATGGCAGGCCCACGAGGTCGGGGCGGTCCGCGAAGACGAGGATGACGACGACGAAGAAGCCGACGAGGAGGACGCATGAGCATCGGCTTCCCGCGCTCCACCGCGATCGTGCCGCGCCTGGAACTGGTGGCGCGAACGGGGTCGACCAACGCGGACCTTCGCGGGCATGCGCACGACGCGGACGGCTGGCCGCACCTGTCGATCCTGGCGACCCACGACCAGACCGCGGGTCGGGGGCGGCTCGATCGGACCTGGGTGGCGCCGGATGGTTCAGCCCTTGCGGTTTCCGTGCTGTTGCGCGCTCTTCCGGCGGAACCGGCGTCGCGGGGCTGGATACCGCTGCTCGCGGGACTGGCGATGGCGGAGGCCGTGGCCGCGCAGCTCCCGGACGAGGCGGTCGCGGTGAAGTGGCCGAACGACGTGCTCGTCGACGGCCGCAAGATCTGCGGAATCCTCGCTGAGGCGGCGTCGGACGCCATCATCGTCGGCGCCGGAGTGAACACGGCGATGACGGTGGAGCAGCTTCCCGTCCCGACGGCGACATCGTTCGCGGCGCAGGGCGTCGACGTCGACGAGGATCGGCTGCTCGCCACCTACGTGACGGCGCTCGACACCCGGCTCACGGACCTCGTCGCCGCCGCCGGAGACGCCGTCGCGAGCGGCGCCCACGGTGCCGTCACCGAACGATGCGCGACTGTCGGGCAGGCGATCCGGGTATCGATGCCGGGCGATCGCACACAGGAGGGCACGGCCATCGGCCTCGATGCGGAAGGGCGGCTGCTGGTCATCTCCGAGGGCGTGGAGCACGCGATATCCGCGGGTGACGTCGTGCACGTGCGTCCTGCGGGAAACTGACACGCCGAGACACACACGGGCTTGTCGGGGATCACAGGCACAATGGTGGGGTGACCCAGCCTGTGACGCTCGGCGGACGGCCTCTGATGCCGCCGCCCGGCACGCCTTCGGAGGAGTTGCTGATCGCACGCTTCCGGGGCCATGCCCGTCGACTGTTCTGGTCTGCACTCGTCCTCATCACGACATTCGGCGCGACGGCCTACTTCTACGGCAACCTCCCGGCGGGGTATGAGGACTGGATGCTGCTCTCCGCGGCGGGCGCGCTCGTGCTTCTCGCCGTAGTGCTGCCGTTCATCGTCTGGTACTCGCGGAGCACGACGGTCACGACGCGACGTGTCATCGCCCACCACGGCGTCGGTGCCCGTCGACGCCGGGAGATGTCCCACGCGCGCGGCTACACGATCGCCGTCCGACGCGGGCCGCTGCAGCGCTTGTGGGGTGCGGGCACGATCACCCTGTCGAACGGCGTCGACGCGCCGATGCGTCTCGCGAACGTACCGAACGTGACGCTGGTCCATGAGACTCTCGCCGACCAGATCGAGGTCGGGCAGATCCTGGCGCATCGCGACGCGCAGGCGGGCGGAGACGAGTTCGACACGGCGTGACCACGATCCGTCCTGCCGGTGATCGACGATCGCGCAGGGGAGACGTGTCCGATCCTCCTGCGCAGGTGCGGGAGAATGGGGTCGGACGAAGGGAGACGGCACATGGCTTTGCGTGTTGGCGTGATCGGTGGAGGGCAGCTGGCCCGGATGATGATCGCTCCGGCGGTCGAACTCGGGCTGGAGATCCGGGTGCTCGCCGAAGACGAAGGGATGTCCGCCGGACTCGCCGCGACGGCGGTCGGCGACTATCGCGATATCGATGTGGTGCGTGCGTTCGCCGCAGGAGTCGACGTCGTCACGTTCGACCACGAGCACGTGCCGCAGTCCGTGCTGCGTGCCCTCGTCGCCGATGGTGTGGTCGTGCACCCGGGCCCCCGACGCTCTCCAGTTCGCGCAGGACAAGCTGGTCATGCGCGCCCGCCTCGCCGAGCTCGGCGTCCCTCAGCCGGACTGGGCCGCGGTGCGCGACGTCGCTGAGCTGCAGGCTTTCCTCGATGCCCACGCGGGCTCCGGTGTCGTGAAGACGCCTCGGGGCGGCTACGACGGCAAGGGTGTGCGCGTCGTCCGCGCGGCGGAAGAGGCGCAGGACTGGCTCGATGCGCTGGCCGAAGACGATGCACTCCTCGTGGAGGAGCTCGTCCCCCTTCGTCCGCGAGCTCGCCCAGCAGGTGGCGCGTCGCCCCAGCGGCGAGACTGTCGCGTACCCCGTGGTGGAGACGGTGCAGCGCGACGGCGTATGCGCAGAGGTCATCGCCCCGGCGCCCGCGGCAGCCGAGCGCCTCGTGCAGGTCGCTGAGGAGATCGGACGCACGATCGCGGAGGGACTCGGTGTGACGGGCATGCTCGCCGTGGAGCTGTTCGAGACCGACGATGAGCGGATCCTCGTCAACGAGCTGGCCATGCGACCGCACAACAGCGGTCACTGGAGCCAGGACGGCGCCGTCACCGGACAGTTCGAGCAGCATCTGCGCGCGGTCGTCGATCTGCCGTTGGGGAGCACGGCTCCTCGTGCAGCCTGGTCGGTGATGGTGAACATCCTCGGCGGTCCGGCGGAGGGCACGCTCGAGGAGCGCTTCCCCGCGGCGATGGTCGAGCACCCGCAGGCGAAGATCCACACGTACGGCAAGGCGCCACGGCCCGGTCGCAAGGTCGGTCACGTGAACGTCGCGGATGACGATCTCGACGATGCCGTCTACATCGCGCGTGCGGCCGCCGCACATTTCGTCTGAATCCTGTACGCCGGCGCACCTCTCACGGTCGGACATGCGGGACAAGACGCGCGCCGTTCGGGGTTTCTCACAGCGGTAGACCGTAGCCTGATCTGGTGACTGAGCCACTGCACTCCTCCGCCGCCCCTCTGGTCGGCGTCGTGATGGGATCCGATTCCGACTGGCGCGTGATGAGCGATGCGTCTCAGGCGCTCACCGACTTCGGCATCCCGCATGAGGTCGAGGTCGTCTCGGCCCACCGCACACCGGACAAGCTCATGTCGTATGCGCGGGAGGCACGCTCCCGCGGTATCCGCGTGATCATCGCCGGCGCCGGGGGAGCGGCCCACCTTCCGGGCATGCTCGCCTCGATGACGCCGCTTCCCGTGGTCGGCGTTCCCGTGCCGCTCGCCTACCTCGACGGCATGGACTCCCTGCTCTCGATCGTGCAGATGCCCGCCGGCATCCCCGTCGCGACCGTGTCCATCGGCGGCGCCCGCAACGCGGGGCTCCTGGCGGCCCGCATCCTGGGGACGGCGGACACGGATCTCGCCGACCGGGTGGACGCGTACGCCCGCGATCTCGAGGCACAGGTCGAGGAGAAGAACGAACGGTTGAAGGGGTCGCTGTGACCCTTGCGCCTCCGCGCGCAACACAGCGCCCGCTCATCGAGACACGCCCTCTGCGGCACCCCGATGTGGCTGACTCGGGGATGATGGCCAAGCGCGGGTGGTGGCTCGTCGCCCTCAATCTCCTGGTCCCCGGATCTGCGCAGGTGCTCGCGGGCAACCGCAGGCTCGGCCGCTTCGGGCTCGGCGCGACTCTGCTGGCGTGGCTCCTCGCGGTGGTGGCGCTCGGCCTCGCCCTCTTCGCCCGCCCGGCCCTGCTGTGGCTCACGATCGGAGGCGGGCTGTTCTCCGCCGCGATCCTCACCGTCATCCAGGTGCTCCTCGTCGGCTACATCGTGCTCTGGGTCGTGTTGACCTTCGATGCCCTGCGGCTGGTGCGACTCGTGAAGGTCCCCGGACCCTCTCGCCTCGCCATCCCGGTCGTCGCGCTGGTGCTGCTGGGGCTCGTGAGCGGTGGCGTCGGGTATGCCGCGACCGCGGTGGGGTCGGTGCGCAGCACGATCGGGGCGATCTTCGGGCAGAGCGGACCGAGCGTCGAGCCGAGCGACGGTTACTACAACATCCTGCTCCTGGGCGCGGACAGCGGCGACGGGCGTGACTCGATGCGCTTCGACAGCATCTCGGTCGTCTCGGTGAACGCCGATACCGGGGCCGTGACGATCACCGGCATCCCGCGTGAACTCCCGAGCGCGCCGTTCAGCGAGGGGAGCCCGATGCAGGAGCTCTACCCGAACGGCTTCGAAGGGCACGGCTCTTCCACCTGCGGGTGGAACGGATGGATGAACCACATCCGCAACGCCGCGGAGGTCTGTCGAGAAGACGGCGGCACCGGGCTCTATCCTGACGCGAAGGCCAACGGCTCCGAGCCGGGTATCGAGGCGACGAAGGACGCGGCGGAGGGTGTTCTCGGAATCGAGATCCCCTACTACGTCTTCGTCGACATGCACGGGTTCGCCGAGCTCGTCGATGCGCTCGGTGGAGTGCAGATCAACGTCACCGAGCGTCTGCCCAAGGGCGGACCGCCGGAGGGCTGGACCGGCACCGATGTGAACGAGTGGGCTATCGGCTGGATCGAGCCGGGGGAGCAACGGATGGACGGTGACACCGCCCAGTGGTACGCCCGTTCGCGCTACACGACGAGTGACTGGGATCGGATGAAGCGTCAGCGGGAGCTGCAGGAGGCGATCCTCGCGCAGTTCACCCCGCAGACGGTGCTCACGAGGTTCAACGAGGTGGCGGCGGCGGGGACGGCTCTGATCAGCACGGATCTCCCGTCGGACAAGCTGCCGGAGTTCTTCGATCTGATGCTCAAGGCGAAGGAACAGCCTGTCACGACGATCGAGCTCACCCCTGATTCCGGAGTGGATGAGCACCAGCCGGACTACGCGTACATCCACGATCTGATCCGGCAGACGTTGCACCCCCCGACGGAGACGCCGACCCCCGCTCCCTGACGCGGTGCCTTCCAGTCATCGGGTGCACTCCGTCACGGCGGGAACGGGCGAGCCGGGCACCAGGTGCACGACGAAGCCCACGGTCACCACCTCCGAGGAGGGGGAGCCGTGGGCTGGCGGTGCGCCCGCCGGACGCACCAGACGACGGTGATCGGAGGGGGAGGGATCACCGTCGTCCAGTCGACCACCGCGCGAGGCGGCAGCCGGACCTAGGCGCGCTTGCGGCGAGATGCTCCGACGGCGACCAGGGCGCCACCGGCGACCAGCGCTGCGGCGCCACCGCCGAGGACCCACGGCGAGACGCTGCCGCCGGTGAGGGCGAGTTCGAACCCGCCGGCAGACGCCGCGTTGTCTCCGCCCGTGAGCGGCAGCTCGGTACCCGCGGGGGCCACACCAGGATCGTGGTCGCAGGACGTGGCCGCGTCGTGGCCGTGCGACACCGTGATGGTGGCGGTGTACGAACGCGATCCGTTGAAGGAGACAGCGTACGAGCCCTCACCATCGGCCGGGGGTCGGAACGTGTAGGTCAGTCCGCCGTCTGCGCCAGCGGTGCTGCCCGAGCCCGCGGCCCGAGCGGCCTCGAGTCCGGAGATGGAGACGCTCACGTTCTCGGAAGGCAGGAAGTATCCTGCTCCGAAAACGATGGTCGAGACCTCGCAGGTGTCGATGATCGGGTCGCTGACCTTGACTCCCGGAGGCGTCGGGTAGTCGTTGGACGACGCGGTCGGAGCGAGCGTCGGCGCCGCCGTCGCTACGGCCGGCGCAGCGAGTACGAGCGCGCCAGCGGTGAGGCTGATGGCAGCCAGTTTCTTCAGCATGATTTCTCCCCAGAATTTCACGCGGAATCGCCTCCGGATACACCCCTGCATCCGACTGCGTGAAGCCTCCCTGCCCCCACGGCAGGTTTGCAGACTCCAGATATTCCCCAGTGAGTCGACAGTACCCTATCGAGCGGGGAATGTCACGATGCGCAGGTCAGTGGCTTGCGTGTCGCATCGGGCTCGTCGACCAGCGGTGTGTGCAGGATCTGCGTGAGCCGCTCTCCGGCGCCGGTTCCCTGGTACTCCACGGTGATCGTCGTCGACTCGCCCGGCGCGAGCGAGACCTCGTGCTGCACCACGGAGCGGCCATCGAGCATGGCTGTCTGCACGCCCTCTTCTTCGCCGTCCCGGTCGATGTGGGAGGGCGTCGCGCCGGCAGGGCCGTAGACCGCGATGAGTGTGCGCACCGTGCCGGCCGGGACCCCGTAGTAGCCGTCCCCGGTGACGTAGGCGGGGAGGGACGTCGCGGCGTCCGCGGGCGCGGCGTTGGTCCACGTCACTTGCACCTGAGTCGTCGGCGCGCCGTTGCAGGTGCCCACGGAAGTCGAGAAGGCGCCGCGGGCGTAGTAGTCCATCTTCCCGCCGGTGCTGTCGTTGATCAGCACGCCCACGTAGGTGGCGTCCGCATCGTCCTCGGGGATCGTCCCTCCCAGCGCGGACGAGGCGAGGAACTCCTCTTCGTCCGCGTGCGCACTCCAGATGCGGATCCGGCCCTCCTCGGCGGATTCGGCCAGGGCTCCGATCAGCGCCTTCGGGTCCCCAACGGACAAGGCTGCGCTGAAGAGCGCACCGGCCGCTTGGGCGAAGATCTCATCCTGTACGGCGGGGTCGGGGACGGCCGCGTAGATCTCCGAGAGCAGGATGCCGGTGATGTTCTCGGCGGTCGCGGTGAACGGCCCGAACGTGAGGTCTCCCGTCACGGCCATCAGGTTCTCCGCGACGATGGCGTCGACGGCGATGACGCCATCGACCGTTCCGCCGAATCGTCCCGTCCACCGCGCGGCGATGGTCTCTCCGGCCTCGGTGAAGTCCGGGATGCTGGTGATGTTCTGCAGGAAGCGGCCCGGCCGATCCTCGAACAGGGCGACCGTCGAATCGCTGAGCGGCAGGGGGGTGTCGAGGGCGGGGAAGTCCCGTGTCGAAGCCTGCTTCTGGAGGGTGATCTTCCCGTTCTCCGCGTGGAGCAGAGCGACTGAGCCGATGATCCCGCCCGACGAGCGCAGCTCTGCGTTGTTCTGCATCGCCAGCACGTAGTTGCGGGGGCCTTCCCCTCCGAGCATCGTCGGCAGGAGGACGGCGGCGCCGTGGAGCGCACCGACCGCCGTGGCAGCCTCGGTGACGGCGGACCGCATCTGATCGATGGCCTCTGCGAGCGGTGGGAGGGTGGCGTCGGCGTCGATGCGTCTGGCCTGCAGCTCCGCAGTTCCGAGCGCGGTGCTGGCCGTGCGGAGCGGCTTCTCGATCTCGGCGAACGGGGCGAGGTCGATGGTGCCGCCCACGAACCCGAGGCTTGCGAGATCGAGGCCGTCCGCCACCTCCAGCAGAGGGGCGAGAGCATCCGTTGAGACGCTGTCGGCGATGTCGGCGATCTCGCTCACGGCACGGAAGTTCGGACCGAGCCAGGGGACGAGGCCGAACGCCTGCCACACCGGGTCCGAGGTCAGGTCGGCGGCCGAGGCTGCGCTGCGTGCGACACTCCGGGCGACCGGCTCCGCGCCGTCGAGGTCTCCCGCCGCGATCGTCTTCTTCAGCTGCGTCGCCCCGTCTGCGACGTCCTGGAGGTCGTTCACCGCCCCGATCCCCCGAACGGTGACCCACCCGATCGCGATGAGGAGAAACGCGAGGAACGCGCCGATGGTCCACCCGATCCATCGGCGTCTGACGGGAAGCCGGCCATCGCTCACCCGAGCATTCAAGCATGAACGGTGGTGCCGGTGGTGGCCGGAAACTGTGGGAACGCTGATATTCATGCGCCACGGGTGGTGCGCTCCACGGGGGCGTCGCGGCCCGAGGATAGCCTGAGCGCATGGGAGCTCGGCTGCGTTTCGTTCTGGATCAACTCGGCCAGATCGTCGACCCCGATCTCGCCTCTGCGGCCGTGGATCTGGCCGACGGCGTGATCGCGACAGCACCCTCCGGTTGCACGGTGGACCTCATCGTTCCGGCGGGCTCCGACGCGACGATCCGAGGCGTGGGAGAGGTGCGTACCCTCGGTCTGGCGCGTCGTGAGCTGGCGGCCTCCTGGCAGCTCGGCATCGCTCCCGGGGTCGGGGGCGGCATGATCCATTCGCCGAGCCTGTTCGCTCCTCTCGTGAAGCACGACCGCGTCCACGACGATGACCAGACGACGGTCACCCTGTGGGACCTGCGCGCGTGGGATGCACCGGAGCTGCTGTCGAAGAACCAGGTCTCCTGGCAGCGAGGCATGCTTCGCCGGGCGGTCAAACATGCCGATGCCGTCGTGGTGCCCTCGCACGCGGTCGCTGCGCGGCTCTCCGAACTCGCACGTCTGGGTGATCGTGTGCGCGTGATCGCGGGGGCGCCGCCTCGGGGGTTCGTCGTCCCGGATGACGCCGGTCGTCGCCGGAATGCGCTGTCGCTGCCGGACGAGTACGTGGTGCTCACCGGCTCGGAGTCGTCCTTGCGGGACGGTTTCCGCGGGGCCGTGGCGGCGGCGGTCGACGCCGTCGTGCTCGATGCTCCGGACGGGGCGGAGCCTCGCTACGTCGAGATCGCATCCGCAGCAGGCCTCCCGGAGCGTCGCGCCCATGTGCGGGGTGCGCTGGCAGTCGAAGATCGTGCGGCCGTGCTCGCCGGTGCGTCGGTCTTCGCTGCGACTGGCGACTTCGCGGGCTGGCCGTGGCGGGCCGTCGAGGCGATGGCCCTCGGAGTCCCTGTCGTGGCTATCGACACCGGCTCCCATCGTGACGTCGTCGCGGACGGCGGCACGCTCGTGGCGGCGGACGAGATCGCAGGTGCGATCGAGCAGGCGGCGGGGCCGGCGGCCGAGCGGCTCCGGATTCTCGCGTCCGACCGATCGAGGGCGTTCTCCTGGGCCAGCTCGGGGGAGCGCCTCTGGGGTCTGCACGCCGACCTGTGATCCGCTGAGAGTCAACTGCACATCAGGGCGACACGCCGAAAACTTGTGTCGTGAACGGCGCAACAGTGGCATCATCGCGCAACTTCCGTCACACTGGTCACATGTCTCGACGTGCCCCACGCTCGCGAAACACCCTGAGGACCCACCCGCTCCTCACCTGTTTCCTCGCTGTCTCCGCCCTGGTGATCGGAACGGTGGTCCCCGCCGCCGCTGCCCAGGCCTCCGTCTCTGCGCCCACGGTCAGCGTCTCGAGCGCCGTCGCCGATCCGGCGACGACGGGAGTCGCGAAGAGCACGCTCGTCGGCTTCACGCCGGGAAACATCATCAGCGACGCCGTGTTCACGAACAAGAGCACGATGACCGAGGCGCAGATCCAGACCTTCTTCAACAGCAAGGTCTCACGATGCCTCGGCGGTCGGGATGAGAACAACGAGCCGATCGTCTGCCTCAAGGACTTCCGGATGAACACCGTCACGCGTCCTGCGGACGCGTACTGCTCCGGCTACTCCGGCGCCGCGAACGAGTCCGCGGCCCGCATCATCTATCGCGTCTCCCAGGCCTGCAACATCAACCCACAGGTGTTGATCGTCATGCTGCAGAAGGAGCAGGGGCTGATCACCCACGTCTGGCCGAGCGCGTGGCGCTACCGGATCGCGCTGGGGCAGGGATGTCCCGATACAGCCCCGTGCGACCCGAACTACATCGGCTTCTTCCATCAGATCTACGGCGCGGCGCGTCAGATGCAGATCTACATGGAGGGCAAGTGGTTCCAGTGGTACGCCCCGGGCAAGACCTGGAACATCCTCTACAACCCGAAGGCGTCTTGCGGGTCGGCCCCGGTCTACGTCGCGAACAAGGCGACCTCGGCGCTCTACTACTACACGCCGTACCAGCCCAATGCCGCCGCGATGCGCGCGGGCTACGGGGAGGGCGACGGATGCTCGGCGTACGGCAACCGCAACTTCTACAACTACTTCACCGACTGGTTCGGCTCCACGCAGTCGAATGCTCTCGGAGAGGGGGCTCAGGCGATCAGCGCTGCGTGGGCGGCGGCTGGCGGGAAGTCCGGATCGTGGGGCAATCGCCTCGACGCGCCCGCGTGCTCGGGATCGGTACCGTGCGGTCATGTCTTCGAGAAGGCGATCGCATACTGGCAACCCGGGAAAGGGGTGATTCTGGCGACGGGATCCATTGCACTGTGGGTGCGCTCGCAGGGGGTCGCCACGACCGGATACCCCGATTCAGCTCCCGTTTCGGTCACCGAGAACGGCGGTGGTGTCGCCCAGTCGTTCACGAAGGTGCTTGTGAACGCGGGTCCGAGCGGGATCTTCGCTGTCAGCGGCCTCACCCGCACAGCCCATGGCGAGCTCGGCGGAGTGCGTCAGGCCACTGGATGGCCGACTTCTGCGAAGACGTGCTCGAAGAACACCGACTACTGCGTTCAGAGCTTTCAGAAAGCCGTCATCTCCGAAGTCGGGGGTCACGCCTACGCGGTTGCGGAACCGACGGTGCTTTCCAAGTACATCGCGGAAGGGGGGCCCAAGGGGCGTCTGGGGATCCCGACGAGTGACCTCGTTTCCTCCAGTGCGAGCGGGGGCGGACAGGAACAGGCCTTTGTCGGAGGCGCGATCGGCAAGACATCTGCAGGCGTGTTCTCCATGACCGGAGAGATCCGCGTCGCTCATAGCAGAGCCGGCGGTGTGAGCGGCCAACTCGGTTGGGTCACGAGCGACAGCATCTGCAATCTCCCGAAGGGAGCCTGCGTGCAGACATACCAAAAGGGTTCGGTCGTTCAGACCGGTGCCACTGCGTTCTTCGTCGCGGGTCCGGTTGCGACGTTCTATCAGTCCAATGGTGGTCCGGCGGGTGCGTTGGGTTATCCGGTGAGTGACACGATTCCGGTTTCGGCGAACGGTGGCGGTGTTGCGCAGGCTTTCACGAATGGTCTGGTGAATGCGGGGCCGGCTGGTGCGTTCTTGATGACGGGCGCGATCCGGGATGCGCATGGCAAGGCCGGTGGCGTGGGAGGTCCGTTGGGATGGCCGACGGCGGCGCAGGCATGTGGTTTGCCGAATGGTGGCTGCTCGCAGTCGTTCCAGAACGGGACGATCTATGTCGTCGGTGGTGTGGCTCGGGTCGTGTCGAAGGGTCCGGTTGCGACGTTCTATCAGTCCAATGGTGGTCCGGCGGGTGCGTTGGGTTATCCGGTGAGTGACACGATTCCGGTTTCGGCGAACGGTGGCGGTGTTGCGCAGGCTTTCACGAATGGTCTGGTGAATGCGGGGCCGGCTGGTGCGTTCTTGATGACGGGCGCGATCCGGGATGCGCATGGCAAGGCCGGTGGCGTGGGAGGTCCGTTGGGATGGCCGACGGCGGCGCAGGCATGTGGTTTGCCGAATGGTGGCTGCTCGCAGTCGTTCCAGAACGGGACGATCTATGTCGTCGGTGGTGTGGCTCGGGTCGTGTCGAAGGGTCCGGTTGCGACGTTCTATCAGTCCAATGGTGGTCCGGCGGGTGCGTTGGGTTATCCGGTGAGTGACACGATTCCGGTTTCGGCGAACGGTGGCGGTGTTGCGCAGGCTTTCACGAATGGTCTGGTGAATGCGGGGCCGGCTGGTGCGTTCTTGATGACGGGCGCGATCCGGGATGCGCATGGCAAGGCCGGTGGCGTGGGAGGTCCGTTGGGATGGCCGACGGCGGCGCAGGCATGTGGTTTGCCGAATGGTGGCTGCTCGCAGTCGTTCCAGAACGGGACGATCTATGTCGTCGGTGGTGTGGCTCGGGTCGTGTCGAAGGGTCCGGTTGCGACGTTCTATCAGTCCAATGGTGGTCCGGCGGGTGCGTTGGGTTATCCGGTGAGTGACACGATTCCGGTTTCGGCGAACGGTGGCGGTGTTGCGCAGGCTTTCACGAATGGTCTGGTGAATGCGGGGCCGGCTGGTGCGTTCTTGATGACGGGCGCGATCCGGGATGCGCATGGCAAGGCCGGTGGCGTGGGAGGTCCGTTGGGATGGCCGACGGCGGCGCAGGCATGTGGTTTGCCGAATGGTGGCTGCTCGCAGTCGTTCCAGAACGGGACGATCAATGTGGATGGCACGGGGAAGGTGACGATCGCCCGCTAACGTCCCGAGCGCGCGATGTCTTCGAGCGCTGCGGCCACGCGACGCGCTCCCTGTCCGTCGAATACGTGATTACACGCGGAGAAGAGCCGCTCACGAAGCGACTCTTCTGTGATGAGCCGCTCGACCCCGTGTGCGATCTCCGGCGCGGTCCCCGGGGGCGCCGGAAGGTCGGTCAGATCGATGCCCAACGAGAGCCCACCCTCGACCAATGCGCGCAGGCCCGGTCTCTGGTTGTCCACGACCGCGATGAACATCGAGGGAACGCCGATCGTGCAGATCTCCCAGGCGCTTGTCCCCGTCGCCGACACCACGACGTCGGCGCCAGCGAGAAGCTCGGGGAGAGCCGGTGTCGGAGCCAATGAGCGGAAGCCGGGCCGGTCGGCGATCAGTGCGTCTACGTCGTCCTGCCAACGCGGGGCCACGACGAGAGTCACCTCGACCGGCATCGGCAACGACAGCAGCTCGCGCGTGACTGTCACGATCGCTCCGGTCGGGTCGCTTCCTCCCATGAAGGACAGGATTTGCGGAGGCGACGTCAGGGGACGAAGCCGGTCCCGCTTGAGGCGCACGATGTCGGCCCGCACGAGCGCGAATGGAGCCCCGATGAGAGAGTGCTCCCACGGGAAGTCCGCGGCACCGAGGTTCTGATCCAGATACAGATCCACGATGAGACCACGGTGATCCGCATCGACGATGGCGAGCGTCGGCGTCACGCGAGCCATCGCGTTCACGCTATCGACGTCGATCACGTAGGAATCCACGACGACCACGTCGAAGGAATATGCATCCTCATCGGCCCAGGCGAGGTCGTGTGCCTGCACATGCTCGTGTCGTACGCCCGCCTCTGCCACACGCTCGATCAGCCAGGTGATTCCGCCGAGCTCGCCACGGAGAAGAACTTCATGACCGCGTGCGCGTAGCTCTTCGGCGAGCGTCAGACACCGCATGACGTGGCCCGTGCCGGTCTCGAACGTCGCGTCTGCGCGGATCAGGCACCTCACGGGTAATATCCTAGACAGTCGGCGGTCAACGTGATTCTCAGAGTACGACCGTCGTTCCCGGACTTGGAGGATCATCATTACCATCTTGCAGGACTCGTCGATTCTCGTCACGGGGGGCACTGGCTCGTTCGGGAAGGCGTTCATTCGCTACGCATTGGACAACCTCGGTCCCCGTCGAATCGTGATCTACTCGAGGGATGAGCTGAAGCAGTACGAGGCCCGTCAGATGTTCGCCGATGACCCGCGTCTGCGCTGGTTCATCGGCGACATCCGCGACCAGGATCGACTGCGAAGGGCTATGCATGAGGTCGACTATGTCGTGCATGCAGCGGCACTCAAGCAGGTCGACACCGCTGAGTACAACCCCTTCGAGTACGTGAAGACCAACATCGTCGGCTCGCAGAACGTCGTCGAAGCCTCGATCGACGCCGGTGTGAAGAAGGTCGTCGCGTTGTCGACCGACAAGGCCTCGAGCCCTCTCAACCTCTACGGTGCAACGAAGCTCGCCGCCGATAAGCTCTTCCAGTCGGCGAATCACTATGCTGCGAGCTACGTGACTCGTTTCAGCGTGGTGAGGTACGGGAATGTGATGGGAAGCCGCGGCTCAGTCGTTCCCTTCTTCCGCAAGCTCGCGGCCGAGGGGAAGCCGCTGCCGATCACTGACAGCCGGATGACACGCTTCTGGATCACGCTCCCTCAGGCCGTGGAGTTCGTCGTCGACTCGTTCGATCAGATGCAGGGAGGCGAGTTGTACGTGCCGCGAATCCCCAGCATGAAGATCACGGATCTCGTCGAAGCGATCGCGCCCGGAGCCGAGACGTACGAGATCGGGATCCGTCCAGGCGAGAAGCTGCACGAAGAGATGATCAGCCTCGACGACGCGCGACGAACGCTTCGACTGGGCGATCGATTCGTGGTGCTGCCGACGATCGCCAACTGGGGCTTCAATCCGCCACAGGGTGAGGATCTCCCGGACGGATTCGCGTACCAGTCCGACAGCAACGACCTGTGGCTCGATGCCCAGGGAATCCGCGAGATCCTGGAAACCTTGGACTAGTGGCACAGCCGATCCCCTACGGTCATCAGTACATCGATGAATCGGATGTCGCCGCTGTCGCCGCAGCATTGCGAGGCGAGTGGCTGACCACAGGTCCCACGGTCGCCGCGTTCGAGGCCGAGATCGCCGCGATCGCCGGGACGGACGACGCTGTGGTGGTGACGAGCGGAACCGCTGCGCTCCACGTCGCGTACGCGGCCGCCGGAGTCACTTCCGGGGACCAGGTCATTGTGCCCGCTCTGACATTCGCCGCGACGGCGTCGACCGCATCGTTGCTCGGGGCGGAGATCGTCTTCGCCGATGTGGAGGAAGACACCGGCAACATCGACCCTGAGTCGGTCGCGGCCCTCGCGACAGAGCGGACGGCCGTCATCTCGGCCGTTGACTACGCGGGTCATCCGGCTGATATCGATGTGCTGCTGCCGATCGCCCGCGCGGCTGGGGCTTTGGTCTTGGAGGACGCGGCGCACTCCATCGGCTCGACTCTCCGAGAGCGCCCGGTTGGTTCCCTCGCCGATCTGACGACGTTCTCATTCTTCCCGACCAAGAACATGACGACGGCGGAAGGGGGCGCCGTCGTCTCTAACTCCGAAGCTCTGATCACTGCCTCTCGGGGATTCCGGGGGCATGGACTCGTCCGCGACCGAGCTGAGCAGCGGTATCCGAACGAGGGCCCGTGGCATCAGGAGATCCACAAGCTCGGGCTCAACTATCGACTCCCCGATGTCCTCTGCGCGCTCGGAGTCAACCAGATCCGCCGGCTCGCCGAGTTCAAGGCGTCACGGACCGCGGTGTTCGAGCGCTACCAGGACGGACTCGGCGACATCGACGGACTCACCCTTCCCACGAAACGCAGCGACGTGGACCCCATGTGGCATCTGTTCCCGGTGCGCGTGCATGATGGTCGTCGCCGCGAGGTTTTCGAGCGCCTGCGCGAGGAGGGCATTCTCGTCCAGGTCAACTACATGCCTGTGTACTGGCATCCCTATTACGAGGACCTCGGGTATCGTCGGGGGCTGTGCCCCGTCGCGGAGCGGTACTACAGCGAAGAGATCTCCTTGCCCATGTACGCGCATCTCGACGCAAGCGACCAGGACCGCGTGATCGAAGCTCTGCGTTCGATTCTCGCTTGAGGAGACATTGTGAACGATACGAAACAGCGCCCCCTGATCATCGCCGAGATCTCGGGCAACCACAACGGATCACTCGAGCGAGCGCTGGAGATCGTCAGGGCAGCGGCGAAGGCCGGTGCGCACGCCATAAAGATCCAGACCTATACGGCGGACACGATAACCCTAGATGTCGACACGCCAGCGTTTCGTGTCAGCGACGATCATTCCCTCTGGGGCGCGCGAACGCTCCACTCCCTATATGAGGAGGCGCACACGCCCTGGGAATGGCACGCCCCGATCTTCGCTCTGGCGCAGGAGCTCGGGATGCTGGCCTTCAGCACGCCGTTCGATGAAACGGCCGTCGAGTTCCTGGAGAGTCTCGACGTACCGATGTATAAGATCGCCTCGTTGGAGATCGTCGATCTGCCGCTGATCGAGCAGGTCGCGTCGACCGGCAAGCCCGTGATCCTCTCCGTGGGGACCGCCTCGATCGCTGAGGTGGCGCAAGCGGTGGAGGCCGCCCGGCGGGGCGGATGTGCGGATCTGACGCTCTTGGCGTGCACGAGCTCGTATCCTGCGGAGCCGGACGACGCCAACCTGCGGCGGATTCCGGTGATGAAAGAGATGTTCGGCGTCGACGTCGGCCTTTCCGATCACACGATGGGCGTCGGGGTGTCGATCGCGGCTGTCGCGCTGGGGGCCACAGTGATCGAGAAGCACGTCACCCTGCGTCGCGCGGACGGGGGAGTGGATTCGGCATTCTCTCTGGAACCCGAGGAGCTTCGACTGCTGGTCGAGGGCTGCGATGCGGCTGTGCGCGCGCTTGGTAGTGCGGACGTGTGGGCTACGGGTGCGGAGTCCGAGTCTCTCCGGCTCCGCCCGTCGCTTTACGTCGCCGCAGATGTAAAGGCAGGTGATGCCGTGACGACCCACAACGTTCGCAGCGTGAGGCCTGCGGGCGGCCTGCCACCTTCGGACCTGCCGCGCGTGCTGGAGCGAACCTTCGTCAGGCCGGCGGCAAAGGGAACTCCGGTCAGTTGGGACCTTCTCCGCTGAGTTGCGTGGACGTTGCTGGAGCCGATGTCATCCTGATAACGCCATCTGCTGACCGGTCCATCTCCGTGAACCCGCCCGCAGCGAACAGAGATCGGCTAGCGGTGTTCTCTTCTCTGACTCGCGCTATGACGTTCTTCGTCGAGGGGTGCGCCGCTGCGTAGGTGGCCATCCCCGCCCGAAGAAGTGGCAAAGACAGCCGTCTTCCTCGTTGGGCCGGTGCAACCGTGATGCTGACCTCGGCGGCGCCCGCCTCGTCCTGATCGAAGCGAACCGTTCCGATCGCTGTCCCACCCAGCTCGCCGATGTACAGCGTGCGGAGAGGATCGCTGAGTGTACGTGTCAGCCAGGCGACGTGGGTCTCCCAATCGACGCTCGCGGAACTCAATGAGGCGACACGCGTCTCGGGATCATTCCGCCAGGACAGGAGGAGACCAGCGTCCCCGGGCGTTACGGCGCGGATGATGATCACGGTGATCATCCTAACCGTCGTCCTGAATACACTAGGGACATGGTGCTCGCGATCCTCCAGGCCCGAACAAGCTCTGCACGGCTCCCTGGCAAGGTGCTTTCACCGATTCTCGGAGTTCCGCTGATCCTTCGTGCTCTCGAGCGAATCGCCCGATCCCAGCGGATCGATGCGATCGTTCTTGCAACGTCCACGGATCGGAGTGACGATCTGCTTGCGGAAACTGTCGCAGACGCGGGGTATCGGGTGCACCGTGGACCGCTCGACGACGTGCTCACCCGATTCATCCAAGTGATCTCCGGTGAGGACGATTCCGAGGCGATCGTGCGCCTCACCGGAGACAACGCACTCTGCGATCCTTCGGTGATCGACGATGTGATCGACGCGCATGAGCGAAGCGGGGCCGACTACACGGCGAACACGCTGGAGCGTTCGTATCCCAGGGGGCTCGACGTCGAGGTGATCCGGGCAGCCGCTCTCCGGGAAGCGGATCGGATCTCGAACGCGCCGGACGAACGCGAACATGTCACTCTAGGCATCTATCGACGTCCTGACGTCTTCGCACTGCACTCCGTCACGCAGCCGCAGAATCGATCAGATCTTCGTTGGACCGTGGACTATCCGGCAGATCTGGAGTTTGCTCGTGGTATCTACGAGCGTCTCTACGATCAGCAGCCGGCGTTCGGCCAGGCGGAGGTGCTTGCGCTGCTCGAGGAGAACCCGGAGCTGGTTCGGCGCGAGTCCGATCAAGGGTGATCTCTGCGTCGTTCAGTTGTCTCGCCGGGCCAGGGGATAGACTACTCGGGCTTGCGACGGCACCCGCCGTCGCGTCCGAATGAGTGGGCCAGTGACTGAAACCCGAGATCTTTTTGCCGCCGTCCCGCGTTCCGAGTTCGATACCCCGGGAAAAAGCCGCGGGCTGATCGATGTCGTGCGCTGGCGCTATCTTCTGAGCCTTCTGGTGCGCACAGGCGTGACCACGCGCTATCGCAACTCCGTGTTGGGATGGACCTGGTCGTACGTGCGACCTGCAGCGCAGTTCCTCGTCTTCTGGATCGTTCTCGGGCTCTTCATGAACCTCGACAAAGGCATCCCGAACTACGCTGTCTACCTCTTCTCCGGAATCGTGGTCATCAACCTCTTCTCCGAGGCGTTCAAGAACGCGACGACTTCGATCGTGGGCAACGCGCCTCTTGTGCGCAAGGTGTTCCTCCCTCGGCAGCTCTTTGCCGTATCCGCCGTGATCGTGGCCTTCGTGCACTTCCTCCCGCAAGTCGGGCTTCTCCTCATTGTGTGCGCTCTCCTGGGCTGGTTCGCGCACGTGTCCGTTCTCGCGGTGCTCGCGATCGTGGCCGCGATGATCATCGTGATGGTATTCGCGCTCGGCCTGGGTCTGCTCTTCGGTGCTGCGAACGTGCGGTTTCGGGACGCTGAGAACATCGTCGAGTTGTTCTTGTTGCTTGCGACATGGGCATCGCCGGTCTTGTATTCGTGGGTCATGGTTCAGGACGCCGTCGTGAAGACCCTGGGTTGGCCGCAGTGGCTCGTCGAGGTCTACCTACTAAATCCGCTCACGCAAGGCGTCGAGCTCTTCCATTTCGCGTTCTGGCGTCCCGCGACGGAGGCGATGACCTCAGCCCCCGGCTATGCCGGACTTCCTATGGATGCTCTCCCGCCCGGCCTTGCGATGAACACGCTTTGGACGTTCATCATCGCGATCGGGACACTGTTGATCGGCCAGTTCGTCTTCCGCCGCCTCGAGGGAAAGTTCGCCCAGGATCTATGAGCACGACGCAGACACTTCGTCCCAGCATCATCATCGACGGCGTGAAGAAGCACTTCACGCTCAATCACGCTTTTTCGCTCAAGGACACCGTCGTTTCTTGGTTCAAGCGGCGCAAGCTCACGAGCCAGTTCGAAGCGCTCAAGGGCGTGGACATCAGCATCGGCGAGGGGCAGTCAGTCGCCATCCTCGGGTTCAACGGCTCGGGGAAGTCGACGCTGCTCAAGCTGATCTCCGGCGTGATGGAACCTGATGAAGGGCAGGTGTTGACTCGGGGACGCGTGGCTGGACTCATCGAGGTCGGTGCGGGTTTCCATCCGGAATTGTCCGGCCGGGAGAACGTCTTCCTCAACGCCGCGATCCTCGGAATGAAGAAGCATGAGATCGAGGGGCGCTATGACGAGATCGTGGCGTTCAGCGAGATCGAACAGTTCATCGACCAGGAAGTCAAGCACTATTCGTCGGGTATGTTCATGCGTCTGGCCTTCTCCGTCGCCATTCACGTAGAACTCGACGTGCTGTTGGTGGACGAGATCCTTTCTGTCGGCGATGCTCCGTTCCGAGAGAAGTGCCGTCTGAAGTTCGAGGAGCTGATTGCTCAGGGCAAGACGCTCGTGATCGTGAGTCACGACATGGAGATGGTTCGGGAACTCTGCACCAGAGGCATCGTGATCAACCGAGGTGAAGTCGTTTACGACGGTGACGTCGAGGGTGCGATCGCCCTGGTGGACGCCTGATGCTGTCGTGGGCCGGGCAAGTTCCCGCGCTCCTCGTCGCCATAGCGGTCATCGTGTTGCCTGGCCTGCCAGCCGCGATGTGCCTGAGGGCTAGCCCATTGCTGCGGGTGGGAGCCGCCGTCGCGCTTTCGCTCGGGATCGTTGCCACGGCAACCGTGATCGCGCCCGTCTTCGGCCTCGCATGGTCTCCGCTGCCCGTAGCCATCGTCGCATCGATCGTCACTGCTATCGCGTCGTTGCTGCGCTGGACAGGGCGGGGCGTTCCTGGGCTCGGTGGTTCGCGGACACCTGCTGTCTGGGGCGCGCTGGGTGCCGCATTCACCGGCTGGGTCGTGGTCGTGGCGCTCGGTATTGCCGATCCGACGCACCCTAGCCAGCTCTACGACGGACTATTCCATCTGAACGCGGTCGAGTTCATCACCCAGACCGGTGATGCGTCGCCCCTCCACATGACGATGGTGACGCCTGGCGCCGCGACGGGCACGTATCCCACGCTGTGGCATGCGATCGTCGCCTTGGTCGTGCCTGTCTCAGGAGGCGTGGTCACCGCGACGAACACTGTGACGGTGGCGGTGATCGCCGTGATCTGGCCGCTCGCGATGGCTTGTCTGGCATCAATCCTCTTCCCCTCACGCCCGTCGGTGGCGGTGTGGGCGCCGTTGGTTGCTTTCGGCTTCAGTGTCTTTCCGCTCGGCTTTCTGACTTGGGGGGTGCTGTATCCGAACCTCCTAGGCAACCTGCTTCTCCCTCTTCTTCTTTCCTTCATCGTGCGATGCTTCGAGCCCGGCGACGGAAGAGCAGGGAAGGCCCTGTGGATCCTCACCGCAGCGGCAACAGCCGCAGCGGTCGCTGCTGCCCATCCGTCATCTCTTCTCGCGGGCGTGGCCCTCAGCGTGCCGTTCGTGGTGTGGAGAGCGCTTCGGCTCTGGCCGACGGGCGGCACGACGCGTCGTGTGGTGCTTGTCGGATCGCTGCTGCTCGGCGGCGGACTGCTGATCGCGGTCTGGCTCGCCGCGAATGTGACGACTCATGAATGGCTGCCGAACGAAACCATGAGCCAGGCATTCGGTGAGGTGGCGTTCCTGAGCCCGGTCGGGCGCACTGCGGGTCTCCTTCTCGGTCCTCTCGCCGCGATCGGTATCTGGCGGGTCGTGAAGGATCGTCAGTGGTGGATCCTGTACTCGTATGGCGTGAGCATCGCCTTTTATCTCGCTTCGGCGTGGTTCCCTGTGCTGTCGCTCCGAAGCCTTGCCGTCGGCGTCTGGTATGACGACACGACCCGGGTGGGAGCGCTTCTCGCGATGTGGGGCATCCCGTTGGCCGGACTCGGAGCCGCCGTGGTCGTCTCCTGGGTGGGTGACCGCTGGCGCAATGGATCCCGCCTTCTCGCAGGCGCGATCTCAGGGCTCTTGGTGCTGGGCGCTGCGACCCACATTCCTGCGGTCGTCAATGACCTCTCCTACATGAGGAATTCGAGTTTCGCGTTCACCCCGGACTCGCAGGGTCTTTCGTCTGATGAAGCGGCCCTGTTCGAGAAGATCGCGGGGCGGCTGAACAGTGAAGACATCGTGCTCGGCGACCCCTTGACCGGGGCCGGACTTCTCTTCGCGTACACCGGGCACCGTGTGGTCTTCCCTCACGTCACCGGCCGCTATGGAGCCGACGCTGAGCTGCTGGCACGCAGCTTCTCTGAAGGAGGCGAGGTCGTGTGTGATGCGGCCGCGCGTCTTGGAGTGACCTTCGTGCTCGACTTTGGGGATCGTCAGCTGTTTGAGAATCACTGGACAACGTTCGATGGTCTGCACCACCTTGCCGATTCGCCGTTGCTCAGCGAGGTCGATCGCGTTGGCGACGCCGTTCTCTATGAGGTCACTGGCTGCGGGTAGTGCGGTCCTCGTCTTCTTCCGCGTCGAGCAACGCGATCTTACGTGCCAGCAACGTCAGCTGTCGTTGTAGCTGCAGGTTCCTTCGATACTGCGTGTAGACGAAGGTGAGGAACATCAGGACAAGGGCGTAGAGAAGCAAGTCTGTGCCTCGTCCGACACCGATGAGGGTAGCGATCCATGTGAGCCACTGCGGGAAGAGCACGGAAAGTATCGCCGCGAGGATGAACAGCATCATGAGTAGGCGGCGGATAGCGAGGTGACTGTCGGCACCGGTTCGACGCATCACGATCAGTCCGAGAACGATGATCGCGGCGATGAGGAGGAACTGGATCCACATGCTCAGCGCACCACCAGATCGACGAGGATGTTGACGGAGTTGAGCACGCTCTGGCCTTTGCTCTTGGAATAGTCGGTATACAGGAGTTCGACCGGGTGCTCACGCCACGGGAGGCCCGTGCGCCCGAGTTCGAGGACGATCTCCGTGGCGTGCGCCATTCTGTCTTGCTTGAGGTCGATCTTTGCGGCGGCGTCGCGCCTGATCACACGGAGCCCGTTGTGCGCGTCGGTCAACTTCATGCCGGTCGTGAGGTTCGTGACGCGGATGGCTGTCTTCAACACGACTTTCTTGATCCAACCCGGGTCCGTCCGATCGTCGAGGAATCGCGATCCGAACACGATGGCGACGTCTTCAGTTCGGGCGAACTCGAGCATTTCGATGGCATCTTCGATCCGATGCTGACCGTCCGCATCGAATGTGACGATGTACTCGCAGGAATCGTGGGCCAGAGCGTACTCGATCCCGGTCTGGAGCGCGGCCCCCTGTCCGAGATTGACGGGGTGCTTCACAAGATGTGCCCCCTTTCGCGCTGCGACCTCGGCAGAGCCGTCGGTCGACCCATCATCGACGCAGACCACGTGGGGGAAATGTGGCAGGAGGCTCGTGATGACGTCTCCGATGACGCTCGCTTCGTTGTAGAGCGGTATCACGATCCATGCGGTGCTGTCGGCTTCGGAGCCGATCGGTGTTTCGCTCATGCAACCATTCTGACAGGGCGGGTGCGTGCTTTCGGCCATTCGCCAGGTGTCGCACCCGCAGCCGATAGACTAGGGAGTGCGACTGCCATGTCACGGTGGCGCAGGAAGCGTGCGAAGTGACCCACCCTACTCCCGTCCGGATTGTCGAATCCGCAGATGTGTCCCCGGCCGCGAGTGTGGGGGACGGCTCGTCCATCTGGCATCTCGCTCAGGTGCGTGAGCAGGCTCAGCTCGGCGAGAACTGCATCATCGGTCGAGGCGCGTACATCGGGACGGGCGTCGTCATGGGAGACAACTGCAAGGTGCAGAACTACGCGCTCGTGTATGAGCCGGCGCGCTTGGGCGACGGCGTCTTCATCGGTCCCGCCGTGGTTCTCACCAATGACACGTACCCTCGCGCGATCAACGAGGACGGCACGATCAAGAGCGCGCACGACTGGGAGCCTGTCGGCGTGACGATCGAGCGCGGGGCGGCCATCGGCGCGAGGGCCACCTGCGTAGCGCCGGTGACCATCGGCGCCTGGGCGACGGTCGCTGCCGGCGCCGTCGTCGTCAAGGACGTCCCCGCTTTCGCGCTCGTCGCCGGCGTCCCCGCGAAGCGCATCGGCTGGGTGGGGGAGTCGGGTGTACCGCTCGTCGTCGGTGATGACGAGAACACCTGGGTGTGCCCCTCGACGGGCGCGCGCTACATCGAGACTGACGGAACACTGACCAAGGAGATCGTGTGAGCGAGTTCATTCCCCCGGCAAAGCCCATCATCGGCGACGAGGAGCGCGAGGCCGTCGATCGCGTGCTCCGTAGTGGCATGGTCGCGCAGGGGCCGGAGGTCGCCGCCTTCGAGCAGGAGTTCTCGGCGCATTTCGTGCCCGGTCGACCGTCCGTTGCGGTGAACTCGGGTACGGCAGGCCTCCACCTCGGCCTCCTGGCGGCCGGGGTCGGACCGGGCGACGAGGTCATCGTGCCCTCGTTCACCTTCGCCGCGACCGGCAACTCGGTCGCGCTCACGGGCGGAACGCCGGTGTTCGTCGACATCGAGCCGGAGACGTTCACTCTCGACCCTGCGGCGGTCGAGGCCGCGATCACCCCGAAGACCAAAGGGATCCTCCCGGTGCACCTTTACGGGCACCCCGCGCGGATGCGTGAGCTCGAGGCGTTGGCGGCGGAGCGCGGCGTCGCTCTCTATGAGGACGCGGCGCAGGCGCACGGTGCGTCGCTCGACGGTCGTCCGGTCGGCTCGTTCGGCGAGTTCGCGATGTTCAGTCTCTACCCGACGAAGAACATGACCAGCGGCGAGGGCGGGATGGTGACGACCGCGACCGATGAGCTCGCACGTCAGGTGAAGCTCCTGCGCAACCAGGGCATGGAGCGCCAGTACGAGAACGAGGTCATCGGCTTCAATGCACGCATGACCGACATCCACGCCGCGATCGGTCGCGTGCAGCTGACCAAGGTCGACGCCTGGACGAAGACCCGCCAGTCCAACGCCGCGTTCCTCGACGCGAACCTGCAGGGCGTCGTCGTCCCGCCGGTCGCCGACGGAGCGGTGCACGTGTACCACCAGTACACGATCCGCGTCCCCGAGGACCGCGATGGATTCGTCGCCGCGCTCAAGAGCGAGTACAACGTGGGTGCGGGCGTGTATTACCCCATCCCGAACCACCGCTTGCCTTCGCTGACGCACTTCGCGCCGGGGCTCGACCTTCCGGAGACGGAGCGTGCCGCGCGCGAGGTCGCATCGCTGCCCGTGCACCCGTCGCTGAGCAGTGACGACCTCGAGCGCGTCGTCGCCGCGGTGAACGCCGTCGCGAAGGCAGGCGCCTGATGGTTCTGCGTGCGGGCGTGATGGGGCTGGGAGTGATGGGGCGCAATCATGCGCGAATTCTTGCCGGGCTCACGGGAGTCGAGTTCGTTGGTGTCTTTGACCCGGCGGAATCCACACCGGATTTCGTTCACGACCGCCCTGTGTTCCGCGACCTCGACGAGTTCCTCGCCCAAGACCTCTCATACGTGGTCGTCGCCGCTCCGACTGTCTACCATCTCGAGATGGGTACGCGTTTGGCGGAGAGTGGCATCCACGCGTTGATCGAGAAGCCGGTGGCCTCCACGAGCGAGGATGCTCGCGCCTTGCGGGATCTCTTCGACGCGAAGGGGCTGATCGGCGGTGTCGGCCATATCGAACGATACAATCCTGCGTTGCAGGCCGCGCGTCAGCGGATCGAGGCCGGCCTTCTGGGTGACATCTATCAGGTGACCACGCGGCGCCAAGGTCCGTTCCCTGGGCGCATCGCGGATGTCGGGGTGATCAAGGACTTGGCGACTCACGACATCGACCTGACGGCGTGGGTGACACAACAGCAGTACGTGTCTGTCAATGCACGCACCACGTTCCGCAGTGGTCGTCCGCATGAGGACATGGTGCTGGCGGTGGGGACGCTTTCTTCGGGAACGATCACGTCGCACACGGTGAACTGGTTGACGCCCTTCAAGGAACGCACGACCGTGATCACGGGCGAGAAGGGCTCGCTCGTCGCGGACACGCTGACGGCAGACCTGACGTATTTCAAGAACGGGACGATCCGCAGCGAATGGGAGCAGGTCTCGACCTTCCGTGGTGTCGTCGAAGGTGATGTCACCCGTTTCGCGCTCGAGCGCCGTGAACCGCTACTCGCCGAACACGAGGCTTTCCGCGATTCGGTGATCAACGGGGCGGCGAAAGGTATCGTGACGCTCGACGAGGGGGCCAAAGTGGTGCAGATTGCTGAAAGGATGGCCGCGGACGGACTGTTGCATCGACCATCCGCGGTAGTCGAGTGAAGCGGCCTGAGCGCACCAGGGAACTCTAGTCTGCCGTTCCTGTCGATAGGGCCCAACGTCGGACCAGATCGAGACTGTGTGACGCCCAGAACGATTCCACGTCGACGGGCGTGTTGCCCGCGCGCAGACGAGCTGCCATGGCCTCGACGTCTCGAGCATCATCGTAGGCGGGTCCGAACAGCTCGCCCACGTAGTACTCGGTGAAGGGGCTGCGACGCACCAGGACGTCGCAACCGAAGCTGGCCGCTTCGAAGAGGACGGTGCTGGCTACGCCGACCACCGCGCGGCAGTCGGCGAGCGACTCGTAGAGGTCGTCGTGGGGGTCGATCTCCACACCGACGACGTCGATCAGAGAGGGATACCGGTCGGCGAGAGTCGCGCGCTCGGAGGGGTGCGGACGGAAGCGTAGCCGCCAGCCCGGCAATTTCTTGCGTAGGGCCAAAATGAGACTCGTCGTTGCATCGGGGTCAGTGATGCTGCTGGCGATCAAGGCGATGTTCTCGCGGTCTGCGACCGGTGGTGCCGACGCCATCGCCCGTTGCAGATGCGGCTTGCCGATAGTCGTCAGCGTTGCAGGATGCTGGATACTGCGGCCCCAGTACTCGCCGAAGAGAAGCAGCTCGTCTGGAATCTGCGAATGCAGGCCCTCATGGCGGAAGATGCTGCCATAGTTGTAGGCAGCGTGGGACGGGCCGATCCACCCGTGCTGAGGTTCTGCGACGTGTCGGCCATCTTTTTTCATCGCTTGGATGAGTCCGCCGCGGTGACCGTAGGACGCGTCCTCCAGGACAACGGTGTGAGGGTCGAGACGATCGATGACCGTGAGAAATGCGTCCTGCAGGAGAGGTGCTCGCCGTTCCTGGTAGCGAACCGACGCTGCGATCGTCCGCTCTTGCTCAGCGGAGATCGCACCAGAGAAGAGTGCCGCATAGCGGTGCACGAGAACATCGATCGCTGTTGCCGTCTCCGTGGACAGTTCTCTTCGATACGTACGTAGATCCGTGCGTGCGTTGATCGCGTCCAGGCTGCGCGTGCGCGGGAAGGCCGGCTTGATTCCGGGGTGCGGCGGGGTCCACTGGAGCAGAGTTGCCTCCGGGCCGAGGGCTTCTGCGAGATCGCCGACGAGCCAATTGCGCTCGTACCCGCCCTCCCGGGAGGTCGTGACGCCGCTCGCGACCATGACAACGGGGGAGCGCCCCCGAAGCCACGCTGCGTCATGCCTGGAAGGGAGGAACGACCGTGCGAGTCTGCGATAGGTCTTCGCCCGAGATTGCCGTTGGGGCACCCCGGTTTCGCCGAGTTCCACGGCGGCGAGGGCGCTCGCAAAGAACATGCGCACCCGAGGCCAGAGCGGCAATGCTGTGCCGGGGAGCGGTTCCAGGAGTTCGGAGGGCTCGGAATCCTCGACGTCGAGAAGTAGACGAACCGATCGGCTGTAGGGCAGGCCCGTTGAGGGGGTCATCGCGCCTGCTCGTCGTCTCCGAACACCGATTCCATGATGTCGCCCCAAATCTCCGACTGCTTCTCGCTCGAAAGCTCGACGGCGTGCGCGGAAGAGGCGCTCTTCCAGGATTCCACGTCGTCGACCGTGATCTCGCTCAGAAGAGCAGCGAGAGAAGACGCCTCGAAGTCGGGCATTACCCGGCCGATACCGTTCCTCGTGACGATGCGTTTCATCTCCGGCGACGGTCCGACGATGACTCCCAGGCGGGCCTGGATGAAGTCGAAGAACTTGTTCGGGAGGCACCAGGCAAGATTGAAGGTGGTCGGAGCGAAGATGCTCAGACCGATGTCGTAGCGATTGAGCGTGGGCACGAGCTGGGCATACGGAACCGCGTCGTTGAACCGGATCCGCTCATCACCGCCAGCGCGTTCCTTCAGGGACTGCAAATAGGCAGAACCATCGTCGACAAGGAAGAAGTCCAGGGTGACGTCTGCCCGCGTCTGTAGGACGGCGTCGATCATGATCTCGAGTTTGCGCTGGACGCCGGGGACGCCTGAATGGACGAGCTTGATCGGTTGCTTGACAGCGCCGGGCGTCAGGTCGTGGAAAGGCGTCGCGTTGATCACGACCGTGGACACGATGCCGAAGTTTCGGTAGTACTCGTCGGCGATGCCCTGCCCAACGGTCACGATCGCGGCCGATTTGGCCACATATGTGCGACACAGCCACCGCACGTACGGAGCGATGAGGATGCGCCAGAGCCGCGAATGCTCATTCTGCCGAGGCGAGTATTCGTGCAGGTCTGCGATCACTCCGTGCGTCGTCGACAGAGAGCTCGCGAGGGCACTTGTCTGCGGATCGTGTGCGATGATCGCGTCCCACTGCGTGCCTGCCAGTCGCGAGCGTGCGGCGTCGTCGCGAGGACTGAGCGACGTGACCAACGGGTAGAGACGCAGAAGGAGCAGGGCCAGGTAGAGCGCGCGCCCGAGCAGACCTCCGCGATACGGTCGGCTATCGTGCAGTTCGATATGGGGGAGATCATCGAAAGGAGCCGGCCCGAATCCGGCGGTCGTGACGTCATGGTGCTGCCGGAGGAATCGAATCTGTTTGAGTGCTCGCGGTTCCCTCGCGATGGGCGTGTAAGTCAGGACGAGAATTTTTCGACGGACGGTCACAAGGAAGCTCCTCGATCGACGGAAGGGGCGGGCGCGCTCAGGACTTCAACGCGCGTATCTGATCCGGCGTCGGATAGGTGATCAGCACGGCGCGGTGCTTGCCGTTCAGGACGAACATGCTGCCTGCAGCAACGGCGGACGCGCCTGCTTCCAGGGCCGGCGCGAAGTCTGCGTACCCGGAGGCGCCTCCAAGCGCGATCACCGGCACCGTTACTGCCTCTGAGACGGCAGTGACGAGCTTGAGGTCATAGCCAGAGAACGTCGACTCCCGGTCGATTGCAGAGACGATGATCTCACCTGCTCCGTGCTCTTGGGCCAGCCGCGCGGCCTCCGCGGGCGTCATCCCGAGCTTCTTCTTCCCCCGTTGCGAGTACGTATCCCAGCCCCCCGTAAGGCGCTTCTTCGCATCGACACTCACCACCGTGCTCGAAGAACCGAGCGCAGCCGAGATCTCGCCGATCGCCTCGGGTCTGTTGAAAGCAGCAGAGTTCAAGATCACCTTCTCGATACCGATACCGGTGATGCGCTGAGCTTCGGCGGCGGATGACACCCCGCCGCCGTAACCGACGGGCATAAAGGCCTCGCTGGCGATCTCCTCGATGAGTGAGTAGTTCACCCCCGCGCCTTTGACGGACGAGTCGATGTCACAAATAACAAGCTCGTCGACTTGCTTTTCGTTGAAGATGCGTACGGCGTTGATCGGATCCCCGATGTACTTGTCGCCGTGGAACTTCACCGGCTTCACAAGATAGCCGTCGCTGACGAGGAGGACGGGGATGACACGGGGGAATGCACTCATATGTTCGCGAAGTTCCTCAGAATGGTCATGCCGAAGGTGTGGCTCTTCTCGGGGTGAAACTGGGCGCCCATGACATTTTCGCGGCGGACCATCGAGACGAAGGTGTTGCCGTACTCAGTCTCCGCGAGCGCATCTTCCGTCGCCGAGGGGACGACATGGTAGCTGTGCACGAAGTAATAGCGGCTGTCCTCCATGACACCATGGAGGAGGGAGTCCGAGCGCAAAGCTCGTGCGTGATTCCAACCCATGTGGGGAACGCGGAGCCGGGGGCTCTCAACGAAGCGCTGGCAATGCCCGGGGATCAGGCCGAGGCCGTGTTCGCTTCCCTCGGCGCTCGTGTCGACGAGCAACTGCATCCCGAGGCAGATGCCCAAGAGCGGGCGCCCCGTGCGCGCGAACTGTTGCAGTCCCTCATGGAGACCGCTCTCCTTGAGGAGGCGGACCCCGGCGTCGAACGCTCCGACCCCCGGGAGAAGTACCCGCTCGCTGTCGAGAACCTCTTCCGGGGTCGTCACACGCCTGCTCTGGACGCCGACGCGTTTGAGCATGTTCGCGACAGACCCGAGATTTCCCAGACCGTAGTCGACGAGGGAAACAGTCATTTGCGAATCCCGAGCGCCCTGAGCACCTTCATGGGAACACGAACGAGTGCCATTGCGAGCTCCCATTGCTTCTTCGCATTCGGGTACTCGCTGTAGTCCTTCGGCGGCTGCGCATAGATGCGCTCGAGTTCGTCGACGCTGACGCCCAGCTTCTTGGCGATGAACTCGTGATCCTGTTTCCGGAGTCCCTCGGGGTAGTTCTCCGTCTCCATGAGTTCGAGCGCTTCCTCGCGAGTCATCTGATCGGACAGGATCAGCGAGGAGTAGTGAGCGATGCGCTTGTCGAATCCGAACTTCATGGGGAGGTAGTAACCCTGGAAGTAGCGCGTGAACACAGACTCGTAATGCTTACCGCCGTAGTCTCGCCACCCGAGTTCCTCTGTGATCTCCCGCTTCGCATCTTTGTAGCGATAGGGCATGAGGTTGAGCGGCTTGACGGTCTTCACACCGCGGAAGTAGGGGTACCAGATGTGGCGCTTGAAGAGCCCCATCAACGGATAGGTCTTGAGCTTGACGGAGCCGAACCGCTTCTGGATGCCTTTGACGTGCTTGGCATCGGAGGCGTTGTATCCCCAGGACTGAGGCAAGATCGACTCGCTCGCGAGGTTCGCCCCCGAGAGGATGTACTTGATCCCGTACTTGACGGCCTGCTGGTAGGCGACCCAGCCGAAGGCGTGATCGGTGGGGATATCGCAGTTGGCCACTGAGGCCTTGAAGAAGGACAGTTGCAGGTCCTTCATTTCCCGCCAGTCGACGACGTGGGTGTAGAGATCGAGATCGAGGCGGGAGACGATGTTGTGGATGTTGTCGACGGCGAGCTCTGAGTTCCAGCCGCTGTCGAAATGCACGGCAAGGGGGCGGAGGCCGAGCTTGACCGCTTGGAGAATGAGGAAGGTGCTGTCGACCCCGCCGGAGACGCCGACGATACAGTCATAGGGCTTGCCTTGGCCGGCGCGCTTGATCTCTGCAACAAGCTCGTCGAGTTCGCCAGCTCGCTGTCCGCTCTGCGCTGCCTCAACGTCAGCCCGCATCATTTCATCGAAGCGGAGCGCATGAGAGGAGACGCCCTGCTCGTCGAACCAGATTTCCGGATCGGTGGTGTCCATGATGGTTCGCACACACCGCTGATACGGCCGAGACTCGTCAGGAGTCTGGACGGATTCTCCGTTTACGATTGCCAACCTGTTGCTCCTTGATCCCTCGGTGACGCCGAGGTTCGTCGTGGGGACGGTTCTTCGTCGCGTGTGGGCGACAGAAATTCTTCGTCAAGATTACACTTCGTGCGGTCCCGAAGGCTGAGCGCCGCCGATTCCCTCAGCGGGCATGGGCGCAAGACCTGCAAGCGCCGCTTGCCGCGCGAAATCTGGCACGGCCGCGACGACTTCATCGAATGTTCCCGAGTGCACAAGACGGCCGCCCTTCATGAAGAAGATCTGATCGGCGTGCTTCACGGTTGCCAACCGATGCGCCACGGTGACGATGGTGCGTTCGCCGGTCATGGCGCGGATGGAATCGCTCACTGCGGCCTCAGTCTGCGTGTCGAGCGCACTGGTTGCCTCGTCCATGACGAGAACGAGGGGATCGGAGTACAACGCCCGGGCAATCCCGATGCGCTGTCGTTGCCCACCCGACAGTGCCATGCCGCGCTCTCCCACAGATCCCCGGATTCCATCTCGGCGGCTCGCGACGATGTCCCAAACGTGGGCGCTCTGTAGCGCCTCGATGACGCGTTGTTCGTCGTAGTCATCCGTCCAGGTGAGAGCAACATTTTGTGCCAGGCTCGCGTCGAAGAGCGCGACTTCCTGCGGCACATACGCGACGTGATCTCGCCATGCCCTCGCGACATGCTGCACATCCAGCCCGTCGATCTCGATGCGTCCAGACTGCGGCTCGAGAAGTCCGAGGAGGAGATCGACCAGGGTGGATTTCCCCGAGCCCGAAGAGCCGACGAACGCCACCGATGTTCCGATATCGATGTCGAACGAGACACCTTCGACCGCGGGGTCAGCGGTCGGGTCGTAGCCGAAGGTGACGTCACGGAAGCTGATCCTGTGGATCGGCGAGGGCAGCGGCACGGTCGGTCGTTCGTTGACCGAAGTGATGTGGTGCTCCGCAGCGGTGAGCTCGTCGATGACACGCCGGGGGTAGATCGAAGCAGCCAGCATCTGCGAGATTGCCGCTTGAAACCGGATCACGGAGGGGGCCATGCGGAACCCTGCGAGGGCGAAGAGCGCCACGGCGGTAATCGCCTGCTCCTGTCCGCCGATCAGGAATCCGGCACCGCCGACGACGATGAAGCCGCCGATGATTCCTGATTCCAAAACGTAGCGAGGCACCTGACCCAGGAAATAGATGTTCGCCCGTGCCCGTGCGCTGCGTGTTCGGCTCCGCTCGACGACCTCGGCCACCTCAGGCTCTTTTCGGCGGAGGGTGACCTCCTTCAGGGCCGACATCACCTCAAGGATGAGACGGGAGGTGCGGATCGTTGATTCGACGTTGATCTCGCCGGCGCGGCGAGAGTGGCGAGCGATCCACAGATAGAGCACGGCTGCCAGCGCCAGCAGATAGACGAGAGTCACCAGAGCGATCAGCGGCTGAACGATGGCTATGGTGCCCACCATCACAACCATGCTCACTACCTCGCCGAGCAACGTTGCTCCGGGCCGAATGAACGAGTTCACTGCGGCGTCGACACCGCCGTCTGTGAAACGGAGCATGTCTGTGGAGTTCTTCGTGAGACGTTCCTGCCAGGATGCGCCGAGGTAGGCCCGGAACAGTCGATCCCCGAGAGCGACCTCGTAGGTGGCGATGCGCTGCGATCCCCAGCGCATCACGAGCGCGGAAAGAGCGCCTTTCGTGATCATCAGCGCGCAGATGACGAGAATCGCGACGACTACACCTGCGCTGTCGAGAGTGCCGACGAGCGGAAGGGTCACCGCATTGCCGACGGAAAGTGGGCCGATCACGACGGCCAGCAGAGCCAAGGCAGCAGCGTCGAACACGGCGAGTGACGCGAGGAGTGTGGCGTAGACGTTGAGGAAACGACGTGCGTCCGTGGGAAGCGCCTGCAGGAGCTCGCGATAGAGGTTCAGAGCGATCTTCACGCTTTCTCCTCCTGTGGGGGGATTTCGCCGCCGGACCGCGCACCCAGGATGCTCTCGATGACTGCGCGGATGTGAGCCGCGTCGTTTTCGAAGCTGAGCTCCTGCGCTGCCGCATCCGAGGCGGCCTTCGCTGATCTTACGGATTCCATGTCGAGTGACGTTAGCGACTGTGCGCACGATTCCGGTGTGAAGTCATGGCTGATCACACCCAGGTCGTGGCGCGTGACCAACTCGGCCATCTCCGGCGACGGGCCGACAGCCACCATCAGACGCGCCTGTACGAAATCGAAGAACTTGTTGGGCAAGGTCAGGCGTGCGTTCGTGTGAGTGGGGGGGATCCAGAACACCCCGACGTCGTACGCATTGAGCACTCGGGGGAGGTCTTCCGGCGGGACTGGCGGGTGGAAGGTGATCCGGCTGTCCGGCGCGGCTGACGCACGGAGCTCTCGCAGGTAGGCTCCTCCGTCGCCGCCGGGCATGAGATAGAGATCTAGAGTGAAGCGCGCATCAAGCAGTTTCATTGTCTCGATCATGAGTTCGAGTCGTCGCCCGTGAATCGCTGCTCCGCTGTGGACGAGCCTGATCTGTTCGTCGCTCACGGGCGAAGGCTTGAGGGCGCGGAATCCGCCGGCATTGCGCATGACCAAGGCAGGCACATCGAACTGCTGCCGGTAGAGGGCGGCAATGCCGTCTCCTACGGTGGTCACGAGCGCCGACGGCGGCAGATACGTCCTGCATAGATGCACCATGAACGGGGCGACGAGCAAGCGCCAACGGAGAATGTGCGTGCGCTCTTCGGGGGCCCATTCATGCATATCCGCCCAGACAGGAGCTCCGTCGGCTATGCGGTGCGCCACGCCCAGCGCTCGTGCCTCGTTCGCGACGACCAAGTCGAAAGTATGCCCGCCGACGCGGTTCGCTGTCCAACGAACAGCCGGCGCGGAGATCTCAGCCGACCTGTGCATTCGCAATGCGAGGCGCACGATTCCGAGCGGCGTCTGGGGCAGGGTCGAGAGGCCTTCGGGAACTTGGTGATGCGCGAACACGCCGTCGGGAGCCGCTCCGAAGCCCACCGTGGTGACATCACCGATCTCACTCAGAAGCGAGATCTGTCGGAGGACGCGCGCGTCGCTGCGCAGAGGGGAGAGGGATATGCACAGGATGCGTGGCCGCTCGTTGCTCATTCTGTGGCATCTCTTTCTCGGCTTGGGTGGGGTTTCGCTTCGGGGTTCAGCCTGTCGACGATGCGATCGGCCACGGCCCTGAGTGACCAATTCGCCTCTGCCCACTCTGCCCGCTGTCGGGTCTCCTGCTCGTCGCGCTCGTGCCGAAGCGCTTCGAGCATCGCGTTCGCTACAGCAGCAGGCTCGTAGTCCGCGGTCCATCCGGATCCCGGTTGATCGAAGAACTCCTGGTCAGCATTGTCACCCGCATAGACCACAGGGACACCGCAACCAGCGGATGCGTACATCTTCGTCGGGAACGCGTCGTAGCCGTGCGGGAGCATGCTCGCCAAGGTAGCGCGTGCTCCGCGGATCCACATCGCCGTCTCCTCAGCGCTCATGCGTGACATGAATTCGACGGCACCCGGTGCCAGCGCTTCAGCTGCCTCGGAGATCGCGTCTCTCTCCGAACCCTGTCCGATGAACACGATTCTCGCATCCGGAACTTCGCTGAGAACGAGAGGCAGGGCCTGGATGAAAATGATCGCTCCATGAACCTCTGAAGCCGTGCCGGCGTAGAGAAGGTACGGTCGCTCGGAGACGATCATGGTGCCGTCGGGGCGGAAGACATCGGTGTCGAAACCGTTCCCGACGACGGTGACCGTAGCGGTTTCACACACCGCGAGAACGCGCTCAGCGACGGACTCCGAGACAGCGAGCACCGAACGCGCACCTACATAGGCGAAACGTTCGAACGAGCGGACCACTCGAACGACGAAAGCGGGCGCGCCGGCGACAGCGGCTGCCTCTGACCACACGTCGGCCGCGTAGAAGTGATACGGCGTGCGGCGCGCCCAAGCAGCGACGCGCATCATGACGCCTGTGGTCGGCGGGGGTTCAACGATGAGCGCGTCGAATCGGCGCGCGAAGAGCACGCGGAAGAAGGCGGGCACATCGAAGCTCAAATACTGGAGATACCCGCGGACATAGCCGGCGCGATCGCGTAGCACCGGCGCGCGGGAGACGGAGTAGTGCTCGGAGGGCTCGGCGGACGGAGTGCCACGTGGAGGGGTGCTCGTGAAGACTGCGACGTTCGCTCCTCCGTCGTGCAGACGACGGGCGAGCGCTCGCAAACGCAGAGAGGCAGCGCCGGGTTCGGGCGTGAAGATGCGCGAGACGAGCGCGATCCGGCGCCCAATGAGGGAATCCACCTTTCGATTCTGCCTGAGACTCGCCTGAGCATTGACCGGACGTGCTGACGCCGGGAGCGTGGATGGCGTTCACGTGGTCCTCGCACCATAGAATGAAGACCATGCGTATCGCCGTCGTCGCCCTCGGAAAGATCGGGCTTCCCCTCGCCGTCCAGTTCGCCTCTTCCGGTCACGAGGTGATCGGCGTCGACGTGAACCAGAAGGCCGTCGACACGATCAACGCAGCGCAGGAGCCTTTCCCCGGCGAGGCCGAACTCCAGGAGCGGCTCTCCGAGTTGGTCTCCTCCGGACGGTTGCGGGCGACCACCGACTACGGTGATGCGATCCCCGGTGCGGATGTCGTGGTGCTCGTCGCTCCCGTTTTCGTGAACGATGAGACCTGGGAACCGGACTTCAAGTACATGGACGCCGCGACCCGCTCGCTCTCCGAGCACCTGACCCCTGGGACCCTCGTCTCCTACGAGACGACGCTCCCCGTGGGGACCACCCGCACCCGCTGGAAGCCGATGCTCGAGGAGGGCTCCGGACTTGTCGAGGGTGAGGACTTCTTCCTGGCATACTCACCCGAGCGGGTGCTCACCGGTCGGGTGTTCGCAGACCTCCGCAAGTACCCGAAGCTCATCGGCGCGCTCTCCGACGAGGGCAACCGCCGCGCACGCGAGTTCTACGAGGCGGTGCTGCAGTTCGATGAGCGCCCCGACCTTCCTCGTCCGAACGGGGTCTGGGACCTCGGCACGACAGAGGCCTCCGAAATGGCCAAGCTCGCCGAGACGACCTACCGCGACGTGAACATCGGCCTCGCGAATCAGTTCGGGCTCTTCGCCGCCTCGCACGGGATCGATGTCTACAAGGTCATCGAAGCCTGCAACTCGCAGCCCTACAGCCACATCCACCGACCCGGCATCGCCGTCGGCGGCCACTGCATCCCCGTCTACCCGCGTCTGTACCTGTCGACGGACCCCGATGCCGACATCGTCCGTGTGGCGCGTCAGCTGAACGCCTCCATGCCGGAGCGGCTCGTCGCGCAGGCAGAAGGCATCCTGGGCGACCTGAGCGGGCAGCGCGCGGTCGTGCTCGGCGCGGCCTATCGCGGCGGCGTCAAGGAGACGGCGTTCTCCGGCGTCTTCCCGACGGTGAAGGCCCTTGAGGATCGCGGTGCCGAGGTCGTCGTGCATGACCCGCTGTACACCGACGAGGAGTTGCGAGGCCTTGGCTTCGAGCCGTACACGATCGGCGGAGAAGTCGATCTCGCGATCCTGCAGACCGATCACGCCGACTACAGGGAGCTCACGCCTGCGCAGCTGCCGGGCATCAAGCTTCTCGTCGACGGACGAGCGGCGACAGATGCGGCGCGCTGGGCCGGTACGCCGCGCATCGTCGTCGGCACTGCGCACACCGAGGCCTGACGCTGACGCTGATCCAGACGCCGGAAGCCCCGTCGTCTGTCAGGAGGGGCTTCCGCCCTGACATCCAGGCGCTACGCGCCATCGCGATCCTCGCGGTCGTCTTGAATCATCTGTGGCCGATGCGCTTGACCGGTGGATACATCGGTGTCGATGTGTTCTTCGTGATCTCCGGATTCCTCATCACGAGTCATCTGGTCCGCGACGCGACCTCGAGCGGACGTATCGCGCTCGCGTCGTTCTACGCCCGGCGCGTGCGGAGACTGCTCCCGGCCGCGCTCCTCGTACTCCTCGTGAGCGCGGTCGGAACCCTCCTGGTCTTGCCCTACCCGCGATGGACGCGCGGCGGAGCCGAGATCATGGCGAGTGCCGGCTACGTCGAGAACTGGTTCCTCGCCGCGATGTCGGTCGACTACTCGGCTCTCAACGACCAGGCAACCGTGGCGCAACACTATTGGTCTCTGTCGGTCGAGGAACAGTTCTACCTCGTTTGGCCACTTCTCCTCCTCGCCACCTGGTGGTGGGCTGCGAAGAAGGCGTGGCGTCCGCGCCTCGTGGCCGCGATCACGCTCAGCGTCGTCGTCACGCTGGGCATCGCGATCAGCATGTTCGCGACCGCGGGGATGCCGAGTCAGGCATACTTCGTCACCTACACGCGTGCGTGGGAATTCGGCATCGGCGGCCTCCTGTCTCTCGTCACGTTCCGACGACTGCCACGGCTCGCAGCCAACGTCGTCGCGATCATCGGGTTCGTCGTGATTGCCGTGTCGGCCGTGGCGTTCGGGCCGGAGACTCCGTTCCCTGGCGCGTATGCGCTCCTCCCCGTACTCGGCGCGGGAGCGGTAATCGCCGCGGGCACTGTCACGCAGCGGCTGTGGCACTCGCGGCTCACTTCCCTGCGCCCCGTGCAATGGCTCGGGGACGTGTCGTATTCCCTCTATCTGTGGCACTGGCCGCTGATCGTCCTTGTCCCGTCGGCATTGGCGAGCACGATGACGACGATGATGAAGGTCGGCATCCTCGGTGTCGCCTTCGTCCTGGCTTGGCTGACGTATCGGCTGGTGGAGCGTCCCGGGCAACGCTGGCGCCTGGTCGCCGCGTCGAATCGACGTACCTTCCTTGCCATGCTGGCAGGCATGGCGACTGTGATCGTCGCCGGGGGTGCCCTGATGCTGGCCGGCAACGTCCGCGCGGCAGCGGACGTGCCGCCGATCTCCGTGACCATCCAGGAATGTGTCGGGCCGCAGGCAATGCCGCAGTCGGTGAGCTGCGAAGACCGCTTCGCTCCAGCCGTGGAGACCGTCATGGGGCCGCGGAACTCGTACTTCCACGTCCCGGCAGAGTGCGTCGCCCGCCGGGACCTGCTGCCGTTCGGCGACAAGACCGCCACGGTGGAATGCGACTTCAGCGATGGCACCGAGGATCCGACCACAGTCTGGCTCGTCGGCGATTCGCACGCGCAGCAGTGGCAGGGGACGGTGTTCGATCTCGCGCGTCAGAACCACTGGTCGGTGACGGCGAGTTTCGGGGGCGGATGCCCCGTCATCGATGTCCCGTTCGTCGGCTTTCGCAAGGCGGCACCCGGAGCCGATCAGCAAAAGTGTCGGGACTGGTCGACGGCCGTGCGCGCAGCCGTCGTCGAGCAGAAGCCCGATTTCGTGCTGACCTCCTCCGCCGGCCGCGTACAGCTCGTCGAGGACGGGTCGGGTCGTCCTCAGGACGTCCAGTTCGCCGACGGGCTCGTGCGTACCTGGACGGAGTGGGCTGATGCGGGCATCACCGTCATCCCCCTCGGCGGTGTGCCGTTCAACGGAGAGGTGCGCTCTCCCGACTGCGTGGTGGTGAACGCCGGCAACCCTGGCGCCTGCGCCGTTCCGAGATCGGAGGCGCAGCCCAGCGACCCCTATCTCGTCGCGGCCGCACAGTCGGCGTCGCCGGCGATCCGCGCCTTCGATGCAGATCCCTACTTCTGCGACTCGGACGCGTGCTACGCCGTGATCGGTGGAGTGTCTGTCTACTACGACGCCGATCACCTCAATCTGGACTACGTCCGTCGGTTGGCGCCGCCGCTCGCCCAGGCGATGGGGGTCGCTGGCTGAAGCTCCCAGCCAGACGCCGATACGATGGACGACATGGATCTTCTTGTCGTCGGGTCGGGTTTCTTCGGCCTCACCATCGCCGAGCGTGCCGCCGAAGCCGGCCGCAAGGTGACAGTCATCGACCGCCGCCACCACATCGGAGGAAACGCCTACAGCGAGGCGGAGCCCGAGACAGGCATCGAGGTCCACCGCTACGGAGCGCATCTGTTCCACACCTCGAACGCGACGGTGTGGGAGTACGTCAACCGCTTCACGAGCTTCACGAACTACGTGCACCGCGTCTACACGACGCACAAGGGCACGGTCTTCCCCATGCCGGTCAACCTCGGCACCATCAATCAGTTCTTCCAGTCGGCGTACACACCCGACCAGGCCCGTGCGCTCGTGAAGGAGCAGGCGGGGGAGTTCGACGTCAAGACGGCTTCGAACTTCGAGGAGAAGGGCATCGCCCTCGTGGGACGCCCGTTGTTCGAGGCGTTCTTCCGCGACTACACCGCGAAGCAATGGCAGACCGACCCGCAGAAGCTCTCGGGCGACATCATCAGCCGCCTGCCGGTGCGCTACACGTACGACAACCGCTACTTCAACGACACGTGGGAGGGTCTTCCGACTGACGGCTACACCGCGTGGCTGGAGCGTATGGCGGATCACCCCAACATCGAGGTGAAGCTGAACGTCGACTACTTCGACGACGCCCAGCCGCTCAGCAAGAAGGCGACCGTCGGACAGGTTCCCGTCGTCTACACCGGCCCGGTCGATCGCTACTTCGACTACGCGGAGGGGGCGCTCAGCTGGCGCACGCTCGATTTCGAGCAGGAGGTGCTGAACGTCGGCGACTTCCAGGGCACCAGCGTCATGAACTACCCCGACATGGACGTGCCCTACACGCGCATCCACGAGTTCAAGCACTTCCACCCGGAGCGCAAGGACGTGTACGACTCGGACAAGACCGTCATCATGCGGGAGTTCTCCCGGTTCGCCGAGCGCGAGGACGAGCCGTACTACCCGGTCAACACCCCGAGCGACCGTGAGGGGCTGCTGGCCTATCGCGAGCTCGCGAAGGGGGAGGACGGCGTGCACTTCGGCGGGCGCCTCGGCACCTACCAGTACCTCGACATGCACATGGCCATCGGCTCGGCGCTGTCGCTCTGGAACAACACTCTCTCCTAGACTCGACATCGTGAGTCACGCTGCTGTCGGGGCGCCCGGGACGCCCCGGCGTTATCTGCATTCGCTGTGGCTGCTCTCGGCTCGCGACCTCAAGGTCCGCTACGCCACGAGCTCCCTCGGGTACCTCTGGTCGATCCTCGACCCCCTGGTGATGAGCGCGATCTACTGGTTCGTGTTCACGGAGATCTTCCGACGCAGCGTGGGGGAAGATCCCTACATCGTCTTCCTCATCGTGGCGCTGCTGCCGTGGGTATGGTTCAACACCTCGGTGTCCGACTTCACCCGCGCGTTCAAGAAGGATGCCCGGCTCGTCCGTTCGACGGCGATCCCGCGCTCGATCTGGGTCAACCGCATCGTGCTGAGCAAGGGCATCGAGTTCCTCTTCTCGATGCCGGTCCTGGTGCTCTTCGCCGTGTTCAGCGGTGCGCATGTGAACTGGCTGCTGCTGTGGTTCCCGGTGGCGGTCGTCTTGCAGACGATGCTTCTGGTCGGGCTCGGGCTCCTGGTCGCGCCGCTCTGCGCGCTCTACACCGACCTGGAACGGACGACGGCGCTCATCCTGCGGGCACTCTTCTACGCCTCGCCGGTGATCTACAGTTTCCGGGACCTCCCGGCGCCGTTCGACGTGATCGGCGCCTTCAACCCGCTCGCCGGGATCTTCACCCTCTACCGCGTGGGCTTCTTCGCCGACCTCTGGGATCCGATGCCGATCCTGATCAGCGCGGTGATGTGCGTGGGAATTCTCGCGCTCGGGATGTGGACGTTCGGACGCCTGGAGCGACCCGTGCTGAAGGAGCTGTGATGGCTGCGGCGATCGAAGTCACGAACCTCGGTGTGCACTTCCGAAGAAACCGGCGCGGGCGCCGGAGTTTCAAGGATCTCTTCGCCGGTGCCTCCCGCAGGTCTCGCCCGGGGGAGTTCTGGGCGCTGCGCAACGTCTCCTTCACCGTGCAACCCGGTGAGTCGATCGGCGTCGTCGGACGCAACGGTCAGGGCAAGTCCACGCTGCTTCGCCTGGTCGCGAAGGTGCTGCTCCCCGATGAGGGGACGGTCAGTGTCAACGGCGGCGTGGCTCCCTTGATCGAGATCACCGGAGGCTTCGTGGGCGACCTCACCGTGCGCGAGAACGTCCGGCTCACGGCGGGCCTGCACGGGATGTCCCGTGACGAGGTGTCGCGTCGTTACGACGACATCATCGCGTTCGCCGAGTTGGCGGGGTTCGAGGAGACGCCCTACAAGCACCTCTCCAACGGCATGAAGGTCCGTCTGGCCTTCTCCGTGGTATCCCAGCTCGACGAGCCCATCCTGCTCGTGGACGAGGTCCTCGCGGTCGGCGACAAGGCATTCCGCGACAAGTGCTACAAGCGCATCGACGAGCTGCTCGCCGACGGACGCACGCTCTTCTTCGTCAGTCACAACGAACGAGATCTTCGTCGGTTCTGCACGCGGGGCCTCTACCTCGACAAGGGCGAGCTCGCTCTCGATGCGCCGATCGGCGAGGTTCTGGACCGCTACAACGCCGATTACGCGGCGTGACGGTCGTTCAGAGTCCGGCCAGGCTCCTCAGCTGCTGAACCGACGACCGGGCAGCCTCGACGGCTGCGGCGACGCCTGAGCCGTCGGTGATGGCGCTACGCAGCTGGGAGAGGCGGGTGGCGTAGGTCGAGACCCCTTCGCGCCATTGCTGCTCGATCGAGGACGGAGGGAGCGCGTCCGATAGTCGTTGTGCATCCTGCTGCAGCGTGTCGAGGACCGGCAGAGCGTCCTGGCCGCTCGCGCCGGCGATGATGTCGAGGCCGCGGGGGGCGTCGCCCAGCCATCCGCTGACCCGTTCGCGGAAGACCTCGATCGACGGGTCAGCGACCGGCGGCGCTGTGACCTGCGGCGTCTGCACCGGTTCGGGCGTGGGGGAGGATGTCGGCGTCGGAGTCGCAGTCGGGGTTGAGGTGGCCGAGGGCGACGGTGAGGCGGAATCCGTCGGTGCCGGCGCGTCCCCGCGCGGGAGGAAGAAGAACAACAGTGCACCGACGATGGCGAGTGCAGCGACGACGAGCCCGACGATCAGCCAGACCTTTCCGGTCTTCTTCGGCTGCGGGGGCAGCGGGGCCCAGCGGAGCTCGGGCTGCGGTTCGTCCATCGTCACGCCTCCAACGGGGGCATCGGCTGCCAGCTGCGGTCTCGTCCGACCTTGCCGCCGTCACGGATGCCGCGGAAGAGGTTGCTCGTGCCGCGAACGGTCCGCTCGACGAAGACGAGGCGGATGAGCTCCTTGAAGAACGTCGCCGTGGTGCCGAGGCCGAAGAGGAGCGGGTTGTAGACGCCGTGGACCCGGTAGTACTGCTTGATGAAGCCGCGGTTGCGCATGATGTAGTAGCGGTAGGCGTTGCTCGAGGCGTTCATGTGGCGGATGCCCATGTCCCACTGCTTGATCTCCCGCGTGCGTCGCAGGACGAACTCATCGACGATGACCGCGGTGGTCAGTCGCGATGCCAACCAGCCGTACATCTGGTCGTCCCAGTAGATGAAGAAGCGCGGATCGGGCAGACCGATCTGCTGCACCAGCGAGCGGTGGATGAACATGCCCTCGAAGCAACCGCTGTTCATCTCCTTGTATCCGCTCTCATCGAAGGCGGAAGGAGCGAACGGAATCGGGATGCCCATGCGCTCGGCGATGCGGTACTGCCAGTAGAATTCGCTGCCGTCGTAGTCGAATCGACGGCCCTGGATGCTCTTGAACCGGCTGCTCCAGGCTCCCATTCTCGCGAGCCCCTCGGGAAGGACCTCGACGTCGTCGTCCATCATCCAGATCCACTCGGAGCCGAGGTCGTATGCGGTGCGCATGCCCTCGCTGAAGCCTCCCGAGCCGCCGGTGTTCGTCTCCAGACGTCGGTACACGATCTCGGTCCCGATGTCATCGCGGAACGACTCGACCACGTCGGTGGTGTCGTCAGCCGAGGCGTTGTCGATGATCACGACGTGGCCCGGCTTGGGGTCCATCGCGGTGATGCTCGTGAGCAGGCCAGAGAGAAGGTGGGAACGGTTGAAGGTGACGATGACGATCGTGGCGGCCTTCGGGTCGAATGCAGCGGTCGCCGCGGTCATGCCTTCTCCTCGAAGATCTTCTGCCAGGACTGGGGGGAGACGAGATCGGGCAACGCCTGGCGGTACTGCTGCTGCAATTCGGGCCACCGGCGACGGAGTTCCGCGTGCAGTCGCATCGTGTCTCGAAGCATGCGCCGGTACTTCGCGCGGTCGCGGGTGTAGATGTTCTTCCCGGAACCGTCGGCCGCGCTCACCAGGGCACTGTCGAATGCGGGGACGCGCCACCAGTGCGCGTCCTCCTTACCGAACTCGACCTCGGGCTGCGCGATGTTCGCCGGGTCCGGCCGATGCATCCAGTGGGAGACGAGGGTCGACAGTGTGAACAAGCGCAGCCGCACACCCTTCGGGCTGTCGAAGTCGTTCTTCGACAGCTTCTTGTACACCTGGCGACCGCGCCGAGAGTGGAGGACCGTGGTCGGGTCCCGATGAACGACCGTCTCCGGGTAGTCCGCGGCGATCACGCGGGCCGCGGGCATCGCCGTCGCCAGGTTCTGCCGCATGTGGTCGGGGCCGGAGAGGACATCGCGCAGCGCTTGCGCGCGGAGCGCGACGGGGTAGTACTGCATCATCATGAGGTGCTTCAGGTCGACGCGTCGGCTGTGCCGGATCAATCGTCCGCCGCGCGGGGTGTTGGAGTGCAGAAGTCCGGCGACGAGGCGGTTGCGTGCATGGAAGTAGGCTTGCCAGTCGATCGAGTCGTCCTTGTTCACCCATGAGACGTGCCAGAGCGCGACCCCGGGCATCGACACGGTGGGGAAGCCGGCTTCACCCGCGCGGAGGCAGAACTCGGCGTCGTCCCACTTGATGAAGGCAGGGAGCGACAGCCCGACTTTCCGGATCGCGTCGAGGGGGATCAAGCACATCCACCAGCCGTTGTAGTCGGCATCCATGCGCATGTGCAGAAGAGTCGATTGGCGCAGGTTCGAGACGCCGAAGTCATGCGGCATCTTCTCCTGATAGAGGTTTCGCCACATGAACGGGCCCTCGTCGACGACCTCCGCCCATCCGTGCAGCTTCGGGCGGTCGAGTAGGTCGAACATGTGACCGCCGACCAGGACCGGGGTGGTCGCATACCGACCGAAGACGATGGAGCGGCGCAGCGACTCCGGTTCGAGACGGATATCGTCGTCGAGCAGCTGCACGAAATCGCTCTCCGGACGCTGCAGCGTCTCGTGCATCGCCCGGGCGAATCCTCCGGAGCCGCCCAGGTTGTCCTGGCGGATCACCTGGAGTGTTTCCCCGAGGCTCTCCGCGACATCGTCGTAACCGTCCTGTTCGGCGACGAGCTGTGTGCCCTGGTCGATCAGGAAGATGCGGTCGATGAACTCCAGCGCGTCGGGCGACGCGGCCAGTGCGCGGAGGGTCTCGACGCAGTAGTCCGGCTTGTTGTAGGTGGTGATCCCGAGAGAGGCCTTGCCCTCCCGAGCGGGCTCCTGTTCGGTGGTCCACTCCGCGCCTTCGAGCACGGCGGGCTTCTCATCCGCGACGATGTCGAACCAGATCCACCCGCCGTCGCTGTACTGCGTGAGCTCGAGGTCGAAGGATGTCGACGCTTCGCCGGTCACTTCGCGGGTGGCGACACGCTGACGCACGCCCGATCCGTTGGAGCGGTACACCAGGATCGTCGCCGGGCCGGTGGTGCGCACGGTGAGCTGAACCTGGCGGACACTCGTCCAGTGCTGCCAATAAGACGCGGGGAAGGCATTGAAGTACGTCCCCATCGACACGCGACGTCCGGCGACGATGCGGGCACGATTCCTGCCCAGGATGTTCCCCAGGTGCGCGCGGTTCGAGACGCGGACGGGTTCGTTCTCGATCACGGACCACGTCTCCGGATCGGCATACAGCGGAAGGAGGTCGGGGTCGCGATCAAGTGGGAAGACGACGTTCTGAAGGACGTGGGCCACTGGGAGGTTCTCCGATGTTGATGCCACAGGCCGCTGTCAGCGGACAGCGCGGGACTCGACGAGCAGTGAGTAGCCTACCGTCGATGACCTCTGCATCTGCGGAGAGTCTCCCTCCGGCCCTGCAGATGCACTGACTAGACTGACCGCGATGAAGGTATTGATCACCGGCGGCGCCGGCTACATTGGCTCGACCATTGCGACGGCGTGCATCGAGGCGGGTCTCGATGTGGTCCTCCTCGACGACCTCTCCCGCGGGCTCCGGTCCTTCGGTGAGGGGCGCGATCTGTACGTCGGCGACATCGCCGACGTCGCCGTGGTCGACCGACTTCTGGCCGATCACCCCGACATCGATGCGGTCATCCACTGCGCCGCACGCATCGTCGTCCCGGAATCCGTCGCCGACCCGCTCGGGTACTACGAGGCGAACGTCGGGAAGACGATCGTGCTTCTCCAGCGCTTGCGGGACGCGGGCATCCCTCGCATCGTGTTCAGCTCCTCGGCGGCCGTGTACGCCGGGGAGGGCGGCGACGGCGTGGATGAGGCCGGCCGACTGGCGCCGGCGAGCCCGTACGCCACGAGCAAGGCGATGGTCGAGCAGATCCTCGACGATGCAGCGAACGCCGGCGACTTCCGCGCGATCGCGCTGCGGTACTTCAACCCGATCGGGGCCGACCCGCAGTTGCGCACCGGCCTGCAGAATCCGACTCCTTCGCACGCGCTGGGAAAGATCATGCAGGCCAGCGCGTCCGGAGAGCCCTTCACGATCACTGGAACCGACTGGGCCACACGCGACGGCTCGGGTCTCCGCGACTACATCCACGTCTGGGATCTCGCTCTGGCACATGTCGCGGCGGTTCAGAAGTTCGACGATGTCGCCACCCACGATGAGCCGTACCAGGTGATCAACCTCGGCACCGGCGACGGTGTGACGGTCCGAGAGCTCGTGGCCGCGTTCGAACGCGTGACCGGTGAACCTCTCGCGGTGATCGAGACCGATCGCCGCCCCGGTGACCAGGCGGGTGCCTTCGCGATCGTCGACCGTGCGGCCGAGGTGCTGGACTGGCGTGCAGAGCGCTCGGTCGACGATGGTGTGCGCGACGCGATCGCCTGGGCCGAGAAGCTGCGCTCGCTGAGCTGAGCGCGCCGCGGCGCCCTCAGCCACCCCTGTGGGCGGTCACTCCTGTGGGCGGAGCGTCGGGATCGCGCCCGTGTGCACAGCGTCGATGTTCTCGCGCCAGGACCGCGATTGTCCGGCGCGCAACGCGCAGAGCACCAGCATGAACCACCCGGCGCCGACCAGCGTGAAGCTCTCGAACATCGAGTCGACGGCCAACGTGACCAGCATGATCGGCGTCCAGGCGTAGACGACCGAGCGTCGCACGCTGGCCACCAGCCAGGAGCGGATCAGCGCAACGCCGCCCAGCAAAAGGAACAGCACCAGACCGGCCGCGCCGAGCTGGAGCAGCACATCGAAGAACGCGTTCAGTGCGCTCTGGTGATGGTCGTCCAGCTGGAAGTTGATGAAGGTGAACGGGTATTCGCCACGGGCCCACTCACCGAACCATCCCCACCCGTTGATCGGTCTCACGGCGACGAAGTCGAGGATCGTGTTCCACAGAGACGCGCGGATCGAGAAGTCCGATCCGGCATCCAGCAGCGCGATGATCTGGTGGCGCAGCGCGAACGCGATCGCGAGCGTCAGGGTCACGAGGATCCCGAGGACGAGCTGCACGATGTTGCGCCGCGCGGGTGACGTGTGTCGCACGATCGTCAGCGCGAGCGTGACGGTGCCCACTGCGACGGCGAGAACGAGCACGGTCGGCGATGCCGAGAGGAAGGCCAGGGAACCGGCGAGGCCGATCGAGACCACGGCGAGTGGCGGGTTCACGGACTGCGTGCGCCACTCGATGACGAACGTGATGAGGGCGATGACCGCGATGAACCCGAGCATGTTGCGGCTGCCGAACAGGCCCTGGATCGGACCGCCTTCCGCCAGGTTTCCCTGGATCGCGAGGAAGGTGAACGGGAGATCGAGGAGGATGCCGGACAGGATCTCGATCCCCAGCGAGACGGCGAGGAGGGCGCGCAGGGTGTCGCCGATCGCGCGAACGGTCTGGAGGGTGTCACGGATGTGGCCGATCGTGATCGCGAGGAACGCGTAGCCGAACAGTGACATCCAGCCGAACAGCGTGTCCGAGCGGTCCGTCGTCCACACCAAGCTCACCAGAGCCCAGCCGAGGAAGGCGATGAGCGACGACGGGGCGATCCGGAGAAGGGACAGCTCATCCCGTCGGACCCACAGGATCGCCGCGCCCAGGAGGCAGAGCACCGTGATGATGGTGGCCAGCGTGACCTTCGACGTCATCCGCTCGATCGCGTACGAGGCGAAGATCGTGGTCAGAGTGGCGAGGGCGAAGGCGCGAGCCAGCTCGACCGATCCGAGCAGCCGCACCAGGGGGCGCGACGACGTCACGGAACCCGCCGTTGCCGGGCACCGCGCTCGAACACGAGGTCGCGCTCGCCGACCCCGACCAGCGGGACCGACTTCAGCTTGAACGACAGGAGCACCACGAGCATCCAGCCCCACAGCATGATCGGCGTCGACTCGGCGAACCCCTGGACGAGGAGGACCACGGTGAACAGGCTGGGCAGCAGAGTCAGCGGAGAGAAGGGGCGCGCGGAATCGAGATCCCACCGAGGGCGATCGACGGCGAAGAACCAGGAGCGCCACAACAGGCTCACGTACGCCACGCCCATCAGGATGACGCCGACGACGCCGAGCTGGAACAGGACATCGAGCCACATGTTGTGCGCGTGGAAGACGGTGATGCCGTGATCGGTGATCCAGTGATCGAACGACGGGTCGGTGGGGATCCAGGGGCTGGAGAAGCCGTTGCCGAGAATCGGGTGCTCGCGGACGCGTTCCAGGACTTTCGCCCAGATCAGATCGGAACGTCCGGTGAGATCGGAGGTGCGGCCGACGAGTCCGAGGAGTGGCTCTCGAAGCAGCCAGACCACGGCCGCGGCCAGAGCCGTCCCGCCGATGGCGACGACGTAGATGCGCGTTCGTGCGCCGGGAGTGCGGGCGCGACGCATGAGGAGTGCGACCACGAGGACGACCGCGGTCGCGGCTGCGCAGATGAACGCGGTCACGGAGGACGTGCGCAACAGGAAGTATGCCGCGAGGAGCATCCAGAGCGCGAGCGTGGTGCGCCAGCGCGCGCGGGCGACGAACAGCACCCCGAAAGTGATGATCGAGAACAGCGAGATGATCGCGAGCACGTTCGCATTGCCGACGATCCCCTGGATCCTGCCGCCGTCGAAGAGGTTGTCGCGCACCCAGTAGAGCTGCGGGTCGATCCGGCCGTCCGGCAGCGTCGCGAAATTCGGCAGGAGCGGACCGTGCAGGACGAGTGAGACCCACAGCTCGAGGGCGAGCGAGAGGCCGAGGATCCACTTGAACGCGGAGGAGAGGGCCCGCACGATCTCATGCCAGGTGAGCACGTGCGCGATGAAGAGGCCGTTGACGGTCACCGCGGCGAGGAGGAACCAGGTGATCAGAGTCGGCCCCCGCCATTGCGACCAGGCGACGGACAGGAGGGCGAACGCCGTGTAGCCGATCGCCGTCCAGGGCAGGCGCCGCCAGCGGAACGGCTGCGGGTGATTGCGGGCCAGCATCGGGACGCCGATGGCCAGCGTCGCGAGTGTGAAGGCGACGAGAGTGGCACCGGCCCCCTCCATGCCGACGAGGTTGTACACCGCGGTGTGCGCGAACGTCACGATCAACACGAGGATCACGTAGCCGCGCAGCATCAGATGCCCCGTCGACTCGCGCTCCGGCGGTGTCGGCGGGGCTGCCACCGGGTGCTTGGTGTACTGGGCCATCGCGTTCAGGCTACCGCGCCGCGCTCGGCGCGTCGCTGAACGCCGCAGTGCACCCTACGCTGGGACCATGCTGCTGAGCCTCACGAATGCTCCCCGCGACTACGCGTGGGGATCCGACTCCCTCCTCGCCGGACTCGAAGGGCGCACGCCGACAGGCGCGCCGGAGGCTGAGGTGTGGTTCGGGGACCACCCCGGAGATCCGGCCGATGTCGCCGGAGGGGGAACCCTCGATCAGGTCACCGGAGGGACCCTGCCGTACCTGCTCAAGCTCCTCGCGGCCGGGCGTCCGCTCTCGATCCAGGTGCACCCGACGATCGCGCAGGCACGCGCGGGCTGGGAGCGCGAGAGCGAACTCGCTGCGGATGATCCGCAGCGCAACTACCGGGACGACAACCACAAGCCCGAGCTCATCGTCGCCCTCAGCGAGCGGTTCGAGTCGCTGAGCGGTCTTCGTCCGGTCGACGAGACACTCGCGCTGCTGGGGCTGCTCGACGACAGCGAGGGCGTCGTCCAGCTGCGCGACCGACTCGGCGCCGGCGACGATTCCCTGCGGGACACGATCGGCTGGCTGCTCGGGGGCGGAGCGAACGCTGCGGTCGACGACATCATCTCGGCCGTCGTGGCCGCGTCCGTGCGTGGAGACGGTGACACGGGGGAGTGGGGGACGACGCTCCGTGCCATCGCGAGCGTCGCCGAGAACTATCCGGGGGATCCGGGCGTCGTGGTCGCCCTGCTCATGAACCACGTCGTCCTGCGTCGCGGCGAGGCGGTGTTCCTGCGCGCGGGTCTGCTCCATGCGTACCTGTCCGGACTCGGGGTGGAGATCATGGCGGCGAGCGACAACGTGCTGCGGGGCGGGCTCACCCCGAAACGCATCGATGTCCCCGAACTGCTCGCGATCCTCGACGCCACTCCCGGTGAGGTTCCGGTGCTGCGCCCCCACGGTGACGGCGGGGTCACGGCGTATCCGGTTCCGGTGCCCGACTTCGCGCTCACGAGGATCGAGCTCGACGGAACCCCCGTCGCCCTCGACGTGTCCGGGCCGACGATGGTGCTCGCGACGGACGGGCAGGTCGCCGTCGCTTCTGCGGACGGCGAGCGAATCGACGTCGTGGTCGGTGCGGCGGCGTTCGCGAGTGCCGACGAAGGCACCCTCACCATTTCCGGCGTCGGCGAGGTCTTCGTCGCGAGCCCCGGGCGCTGAGCCGGCCCGACCGCGCGACACGCCGATCGACCCTCAAGAACCTTAAAGAGCCGCTTGAGGGTTTACGATCCGCGACTTGACCGGAGCGAATGACACGGGTGTAATTAGTCATGAGCACGGCCCGCCGGGGGGCGGAGACAGGGTTGGAGATCGAGATGACGGGATACCGTTCCGACGTACCGGAGAACTGGTTCGTCGATCCGATCAACCTCGGTGTTCCCGGGGTTCGACGGACCGAAGCATCCGACGATGACAACGCCCTCGCCTGGCAGAGCGACGCGCTCTGCTCGCAGACGGACCCGGAGGCGTTCTTCCCTGAGAAGGGTGGATCCACCAGGGACGCCAAGCGCATCTGCACGACGTGCGACGTCCGCAGCGAGTGCCTCGAGTACGCGCTCAACAACGATGAGCGCTTCGGCATCTGGGGCGGTCTCTCGGAGCGCGAACGCCGCAAGCTCAAGCGTCGCGCCAGCTGATCGTCCGCATCGTCTCCGCGTGGCACGGCTTCGCGGGCGCGCCGCACGGGCTGCTCCAGCGCCGCCTGACCCGCGCATAGGCTGACGAGGACATGCCAGCCCGAGTTCACGCCATCATCGTCGCGCGCCCCGGATCCGCCTCCCGCGCGCAGCTCCTCCGCACTCTCGACGCCGTGCGATCCCAGACCGCACCCGCGGACGCCGTGACGCTAGTCGTCTGCGGGGATTCGTCTTCGATGCGGGAGAGCGAAGCGGTCGCCGCGACGGTCGAGGGCATCATCGAGGCACGCGCCAGCACCTCCTTCGCCGAGGCGGTCGACCTCGCTCGGCCGCGGGTGCTCGAAGGCTCAGCGATCTGGTTGCTCGCTCAGGACACGGCCCCGCATCCGCGCGCACTGGAGCGTCTTCGCGGAACGCTGGAACGCTCGCCCTCCGCGGCGATCATCGCGCCCAAGCTCGTCGCGACCGACAACGACCGCGAGATCGTCTCCCTCGGGGTGACGATGACCGCTCTCGGCCGCTCGGTCGAGCTCGCGGCCGGCGAACTCGACCAGGGCCAGCACGATCGCATGGATGACGCTCTCGGGTCCGATGTGCGGGGCATCCTCATCCGGGGCGAAGTCCGCGATGCTCTGCGTCTCGACCCCGCCCTCGCCGGCGCCGATGAGGGACTCGACCTCGGGGTGCGGGCACGCCTGGGCGGCGGACGCGTCGTACTCGCACCGAGCGCACGAATCTCGGCTGCTCCCGGTGGTCCTGCGGCGCTGCCGTCCGGGCGGTCGCGCCGGGCGTACGTCACGCGGCTCGCCCAATTGCATCGACGCCTGGCCTACGCTCCCGCCGCGGCGGTGCCGCTGCACTGGCTGAGCCTGCTTCCGCTCGCGCTGTGGCGCTCCCTCACCCACCTCATCGGCAAGCGGCCCGAGGCCGTGCTCCCTGAATGGGGGGCAGCGCTCACCGCGATGATCCGCCTCGGAGCGATCGCGCGATCGAGGTCGCGCATCCGCGCCTTCCGAACGTCGACGTGGGCGAGCATCGCGCCGCTGCGCATCACCTCCTCGGATCTGCGTCGGCACCTCGACGACGGGCATGGCAGCGAGGGCGGCGCGGTCAGCGAACTCCGCTTCTTCTCCGGAGGGGGAGCGTGGGCCGTGCTCGGGGCGCTCGTCGTCAGCATCGCCTCGTTCACCACCCTCCTGGCGTGGCCGGCACTCGGTGGCGGCGGACTGCTCCCGCTCCGTCAGACCGTCGCCACGCTGTGGAGCGACGCGGCCTGGGGCCTTCGGGGCACCGCCGTCGACCTCATCGGACCTGCCGATCCGTTCGCAGCGATCGTGGCGGTGCTCGGTACCCTGTGGCCTGCTGGTCCGTCGTTCGCGATGGTGCTCCTGTGGATCCTCGCCCTCCCGCTCGCCGTCCTCGGGGGATGGTTCGCCGCGACTCGGGTGACCGACCGGTCGGGCTTGCGCATCTTCGCCGGCGTCGCATGGGCGCTCAGCCCTCCGTTCCTCACGGCGCTCGTCGAGGGGCGTCCGAGCGCCGTCCTCGTACATCTCCTCCTTCCTTGGCTCTTCCACACCGCCGTGGTCGCCCACCGGTCGTGGGGAGCCGCCGGCAGTGCATCGCTGCTGCTCGCGGCCGTCCTCGCGTGCGCGCCCTCGCTGGCGCCCGCGCTGGTCCTGCTGTGGATCGTGGCGCTCGGCATCGTGCTCGGCACGGCGCAGTTCCGGGGGGCCGTGCGTCTGCTCTGGCTGCCGGTTCCGACGGTGGCTCTGTTCGCCCCCCTCGTCTTCTGGCAGTTCGCGCACGGGACACCGTGGGGTGTCCTGGGCGACCCCGGTCTGATCTGGGCGGGCTCGCAGGCCTCAGCCGACGCCGCGGGCAGGTTGGCCCTCGCGATGGGCTTCCCGACCACGGACCTCGCCGGGTGGGCATCATTCGCGCCCGAAGCGGTCACACCCTGGGTCTGGGTTCTCTGTGCCCCGACCGCGCTCCTCGCTCTGTGCTCGGCCCTGGCGCCGCGGTGGCGGGCGGGGATCATGCTCCTCGTCGTCGCGGTGACCGGCCTCGCCACCGCCTTCTTCGCCGTCGGTATCACCGTCAGCTTCGACCAGGGCGCAGGAGTGGCGATCTGGCCGGGTGCAGGCCTCAGTCTGGCGTGGATCGGGGTGCTCGGCGCTGCGCTCGTCACGCTGGACACGGCCATCACTGCGCCTCGCCTGAGAGGTGTCGCAGCGACCGTCGCGGCCCTGTCCCTCGCGGTCTGCGCGGTCCCGGCGCTCACGGCTTTCCTCACGGATCGCTCCCTCCTCACGAACGGTCCCGAATCCACTCTGCCCGCCTACGTCGCAGCCCAGGCAGCGGGTGATCGCGACGTCGCGACGCTCGTCCTCACCCCGAAGAACGACGGCGGACTCGCGGTCGAGGTCGTCCGGGGTGCGAGCAAGACCTTGGGGTCGCAGACGACCATGACCTCGACGGCGACGGAACCGCAGGGGGCGGACGTCTCGACCCTCGCGGTGGACCTGCTGTCCGCTCGCGAGTTCGATGCGCCGGGTGAGCTGGCGGCGAAGGGGATCAGCTATGTGCTGGTCGCTCAGGGCGCCGGCAGCGACGGAGACAAGGCGCGTGCCCTCCGTGCCATGGCCATCGCCTCGATCGATCAGCGTCCCGGGCTCGTGCATGCGGGCCGCACGGATCGCGGGGTGCTCTGGCGGCTGGAAGCGGAGGCTGCGGCCTCTCCTGCCCTCAGCGCCGCTCAGCAGGGGACGGTCAGGCTCGTCCTCACGCTCCAGCTGATGGCGGTGCTCGCCGCATTGCTGTTGTCGATCCCCACGCGCGCCTCGCGCCGCGCGGCGCGCGCGCAGTCCCGGATCGTCGGGCGCGCTCCGGATGAGCCTCTGGTGCTTCCGCGGCATGCGGAGGACCGTCACGATCTCGAGGAGCAGCCCCCGGTCGGCGCTCTCGAGGAGCCGCAGGATGCCGCTGCCCTGAATGACGAGGCGCTGGTGCCGATCGCTGAACCTGAGACCGACCCCGAGCCGAGCGGCGATGAGGCTGCCGCAGCGGACGACGCGTCCCCACCGGCAGGCGCTGATGAGGACGGCCCCGACAGGTCCGTGGAGGGAGACCGATGAGCCGCTCACGCGCAATCCGCGTCGCCGCCACCAGCGCGCGCCTGGTCACGGGAGGCGTGGTCATCGTCGCCTGTGTGGCAGGGATCGCTGCGGCCGTGCATGCGCCCTGGCCGAGCATCAGCCACGACGCGGCCCAGATGCAGGTCACCCCCCTTCCCGGCGACAGCGTGCTCGTCTGCAACGGGGACCTCCGCGCGCTCGGTCGCGACGCGATCGATCCGCTCAGCATGTCGTCCGCCGCGCGGCCGACCGTGACCCTCGGCGGAACTGCGGGAGACCCCGCGTCCGAGGGGCTCGCCGTGAAGGATGTGCCGGATGCCGGCGAGGTCCGCGTGCTCACCGGCACTGTGGAAGGACGCACTGCTCCCTTGATCGCCGCCGCCGAGTCGGTCAGCATCGCGACAGAGGATCTCGCCGGATACGCGGCCGCCCCCTGCGGTGTTCCGAAGCTGGACTCGTGGCTCGTGGGCGGCAGCACCGCGACCGGCACCGAAGACATCGTGATCCTGACGAACGCGGCCGAGGTGCCGTCGACCGTCACGCTCTCGGTCTATGGAGAGACGAGGAGCGCGCGCACCGTGATCGTGCCCGCTCGCACGCAGACCGCGGTCCCACTGACGTCGATCGCGGCGGGGAATACCACGCCGGTGGTTCGTGTCGGGGCGGTGGGGGCACCCGTCCGTGCCGTCCTCCAATCCTCCCTCGTGCAGGTCCTCGACCCGGCGGGTATCGATCTGCAGGACGCCGTCGCGGGCCCGCAGGAGAACCTCGTGCTGGCCGGGGTCCAAGTCTTCGCGTCCGCAGGGGACGATGCCGAGATGGCCGTCCTCCGAGTGCTGTCACCGGGAGTGGATGCTCGGGTGCAGGTCCGGGTGCGGGCCGAGGGATCGTCCGCCGTGGTCGATGAGTTCTCGGTCCCCGTCGAGGCCGACCTGCCCGCGCAGGTCGCGCTCACCGGCCTGGCACCGGGTTCGTACACGGTCGACGTCGTTTCGGACGCGCCGGTCGTGGCCGCGCTCCGGGAGCAGGACGGCTTCGGTCGCGACTCCGACTTCGCCTGGATCACCCCGGCGCCGGAGATCGAGGGCGATGTCCTGTTCGCCGTGCCGTCGGGGCCGGCGCCCCGGGTCCAGCTCGCGAACACGTCGGATCAGGATGTGACCGTGACCCTCGAGACGTCGGACGGGGGTCTGCCCGAGGAGATGGCCATCGCCGCAGGCGAGTCGCTCGGTGTGGAAGTCGATCCCGGCGCCACCTATCGGATGAGGACGGACGGCTCGATTCGCGCCGCCCTGACCCTCACCGCCCCGGGAGCGATCGCCGTGTCACCCGTGCAGGCCAGCGCCGGCGTGGAGAAGGCGATCACGGTCTACCCCTGATCTCCCGCGGGGAGAGGTCAGTGCTCGTGGCCCAGATCCCACGGCTCGCGACCGACGTACTCGGCGGCGGCCCGGAACACGGCGCTCTCGATCGCCATCCGCCGATGCGGCGCGTCGTCGTGACCCGGGGGAAGCAACCGTTCGATGGGCAGACGGAACAGCACGATGCGTCGGTTCTCACGGTCGAGGTACCAGCGCGGAACCTCGTCGGTCGCGTCGAAACCCGGGATCGCCCCGATCTCGAATCGCACCTCCTGCAGCTCCGGCCAGGTTCCACGGAGGAACTCGACCGCCGTGCCGACCGTGAGGTCGAAGCGGTCCAGGCGTCCGTCGAGGGGCGCGAGGGGAGGCCGTACGACCTCGCTGCGGCCCAGACGTCCGTGACGTCCGTGCCGGGCACCACGCCGAGGGGCGGCGGAGGTGTGGGCAGTGCGACGACGGGGCATGACGAAAGTCTAGGTGGTGTCCGCGTCTGCGGCGCGGCATCCCGAGCGTCGACGGACGGCAGCCGTACGCTGGCGGAGATGGACGGACGACTGTGCTCGAAGGTCGGCTGCGTGCGAGAAGCCGTGGCCACCCTCACCTATGACTATGGCGACCAGATGGCGGCGCTCGGACCGCTCGGTGCCGCGAACGACCCTCAGGCCCACGACCTCTGCTCGCCGCACGCGGATCGACTCTCGGTCCCGGCCGGCTGGCTCGTCGTCCGCCACGAAGCCCTCCGCGTCTGACGGCGCCCCTTCGGGCCGGACACGCGGTGTCCGCCGCCGCGGGAGAACGCCTGAGCCTGGATACGCTGTCCCGAGGCGTGCCAGGGCGGCGCAGCCGGAAAGGCACTCGTGATCGTCTGGCGTCGCTGGATCTTCCCCCTGCTTCTCGTCGTGGTCTTCGGTGCGTGCGCCGCCGCGCTCGTCAAGATCGCCTTCTTCCCCGACAGGGCCGAGACCATCGTCAGCCCTGATGCCGGGATCACCGACCCGATCATCGCCGTGGAACGTGGTTCGGTCGTCAATGCTCTGACCCTGACCGGCAACATCGCTCGCGACGAGACTTTCGGGGTGCGCAGCGAACTCGACGGGACGGTCACGGCCGTCCACGTGAGCGAAGGCGCGGCGGTGAGCGCCGGTCAGAAGCTCTTCACCGTTCGTCAGGAGTATCCCCGGAAGGAGATCGACGTGCTCGCCCCCGAAGCCGGCGACGTGTCGGAGATCGCTCTCGTGAAGGGGCAGATGACGTCCGTCGGTACCGAGACGTACAAGCTCACGCCCGCGCGCTACCACCTGCTGGCGACCGTCGACCCGGTCCAGCTGTACCGTCTCGTGAACGCGCCGAGCGAGGCCACGATCACCATCACGGGCGGACCGGCCCCGTTCGCGTGCACCGGCGTGCGCGTCCAGGTCTCGGCAGAGGGGACAGCCAGCGTGCGGTGCGCCATCCCGAAGGACCAGACGGTCTTCGCCGGGCTTCCCGCGACCCTCGACCTCGCCCTCGGCCAGGTCGACGACGCACTCGTGGTCCCGGTCACCGCGGTGCAGGGCGGTGCCGGATCAGGCGTCGTCTGGGTGGACGCGGCTGACGGCTCCGAGCCGGAGGAGCGCACGGTGACGCTCGGGGTCAACGACGGGGTGATCGTCGAGGTCACGGAGGGACTGGCGGAAGGCGACAGCATCCGCGAGTTCGTGCCCGGTTTCGTCGCCCCCGTCGAGGAGTTCTGCTACGAAGTGTCGCCGGGGGTCGAACAGTGCGACAGCGGGATGAGCTGGTGAGCCTCGTCGCTCTCGACGACGTCGCGAAGAGCGTTCTGCTCCCGGACGACTCGCGGCTCGAGATCCTTCGCGGCATCACCGTGGAAGTCGGTGCAGGGGACCACGTCTCGATCGTCGGACGCTCGGGGTCCGGCAAGTCGACGCTGCTCAACATCCTCGGGATGCTGGATGCGCCGACCTCCGGTTCCGTCTCCTTCGAAGGGAGTGAAGTGCGCCGGATGCGATCGGGGCGCCTCGATCGGCTGCGTGGCGACAACGTGGGCTTCGTCTTCCAGCAGTTCAATCTGCTCCCCGGGCGCACCGCGCTCGACAACGTGACGATGCCTCTCGGACATGCGAAGGGCCGGATGTTCTGGAACCGCAGACAGATCGCCGCGGACATGCTCGAGCGTGTCGGCCTCGGCCATCGCATCGACCAGATCGCCGACAAGCTCTCCGGGGGTGAACAGCAGCGGGTCGCGATCGCCAGGGCGCTGGTGCGGAAGCCCGTCCTGATCCTCGCGGATGAGCCGACGGGCGCCCTCGACATCGATACCGGGGCCTCCGTGATGTCCCTTCTCGACGAGGTCGCCACCGAGACCGATGCGGCGCTCGTCACCATCACGCACGACCTGCACGTCGCCGCGCGCGCACGCAGGCACTACCGCCTGGATGCCGGACGCCTGGAACCGGTGGACCTGGGCCGCGCCTTCGAGGCCTCGACGCTCGCGGCGTCCGTGCCGTCGGAGGGGACACCCGCGGTGGCGGAGTCCGTCTCGTGACCGGGTTCCTCGGCGCGCTCTCCGACGCCTGGGCGGAGATCCGCGTCCACAAGCTGCGAGTGCTGCTGAGCCTGATCGGCATCGCCGTCTCGGTCGGCGCACTCACCGCGGTCGTGGCGATCTCGGAGTACCAGCGCCAGTTCCAGGCGGAGCAGTCCGACCGGTGGGGCGGACGCGCCGCGACCATCGCCGTCTCGGCGAGCACGGCCGACGGCACGCCGATCGACGCCGACGAATTCGACGATCGCTTCACCCGGGTGTCCGAGCGGTTCGGTTTCAGTCACACCACGCGGATCGCGCAGGGCGTCGTGCTGGATGTGCATCTTCCCGAGGGCATCACCGCGGTCCCCGCGCGCATCATGGACCCGGCATTCCCACAGATCCATCGCGAGAAGCTCCTGGAGGGGCGCTGGTTCCTCGACTCCGACCTGGAGGCGATGGCACCTCCGGTCGTGATCACGGAGGCGCTCTGGGACCGTCTGGGGAGGGTGCCGCTGTCTCAGCACCCCACCGTCGAGTTCGGCGGCGCGGCAGGCGGCACCTATCAGGTGATCGGCATCGTTCCCCGGCAGGGCTTCGGGGACGAGGAGCTGCGGGTCGATCTGCTGTACGACGACTATCGCGACAGAGTGGACGCTCTGCCCGCGGAAGTCTCGACGCAGTACGAGGTGTGGGTCGGTGTCGATCAAGCCGATCAGATCGGCCCGGTGCTGGCGATGGATCTGCGCGCGGGGCTGCCCGAGGGGCAGACGATCTCGGTGAGTCGCACCGACTGGGCGGCGCAGCCGGGCGCTCTGGACGTCCAGGCGACCTTCGAGATGATCACGGGAGGAATCGCCTCGCTGATCCTCGCCCTCGGTGCTCTCAGCCTGATCAACATCCAGCTCGTGGCGATGCGGCAGCGCGTGCGGGAGATCGGCGTGCGACGCGCCTTCGGCGCCAGTTCGGGCCGGGTCTTCTTCTCGGTCTTCCTCGAGAGCCTCGTCGCGACGACCGTCGCCGGAGTCATCGGGATCGCGATCGTCGTCGCCGTCCTGCGATCGGACTGGATCGTGACCACGATGTTCTACGGGATCCAGGACGTCCCGCCGTTCCCGATGAGGGCGGCGCTGGTCGGACTCATCGCCTCGGTCGTCGTGGGCGCCGTGTCGGGGTTCATCCCCGCGCTCGTGGCTCTACGGGTGAAGGTGATCGACGCGATCCGCTTCTGACACACACGGTCGTGAGGGGCCGACAGGATGGAAGAATGAGCGCATGCCTGAGCTCGAGTACCGTGTGGCCGATCTGTCCCTCGCCGAAGCCGGCCGTCACCAGCTGCGGCTCGCGGAGAACGAGATGCCCGGACTCATGGCACTCCGGGAGGAGTTCGGCGGTGCTCAGCCGCTGAAGGGCGCCAGGATCGCGGGCTCGCTCCACATGACGGTGCAGACCGCGGTCCTCATCGAGACGCTCGTGGCCCTCGGCGCCGAGGTCCGGTGGGCGAGCTGCAACATCTTCTCCACGCAGGACGAGGCGGCCGCCGCCGTCGTCGTGGGTCCCGAAGGCACCGTCGACGCCCCGGCAGGCGTGCCCGTCTTCGCCTGGAAGGGGGAGACCCTCGAGGAGTACTGGGCCTGCACGGCGCGGATCTTCGATTGGTCGTCGAGCGGGTTCGACGGACCCAACCTGATCCTCGACGACGGCGGCGATGCGACTCTGCTCGTGCACAAGGGCGTCGAGTTCGAGAAGGCCGGAGCAGTACCTGCACCGACCGAGACCGACTCACAAGAATACTCGATCATCCTCGACCTCCTGCGCCGCTCCCTCGCGGAGTCGAGCGATCACTGGACGGCGCTCGCCGCAGGGCTGATCGGGGTCACGGAAGAGACCACGACGGGCGTGCATCGTCTCTACGAGCTCGCCGCCTCCGAAGACCTGCTGTTCCCGGCGATCAACGTCAACGACTCGGTGACCAAGAGCAAGTTCGACAACAAGTACGGAATCCGCCACTCCCTCCCCGATGGGCTCAACCGCGCGACCGACGTGCTCATCGGCGGCAAGGTGGCCTTCGTCTGCGGGTACGGCGACGTCGGCAAGGGGGCGGCAGAAGCCCTCCGTGGACAGGGAGCCAGGGTCATCGTCAGTGAAATCGATCCGATCTGCGCGCTCCAGGCCGCCATGGACGGCTTCCAGGTGGCGCGTCTGCTCGACGTCGCGGGCGAGGTCGACATCGTCGTGACCGGGACCGGCAACCGCGATGTCGTCACGACCGAGCACATGCTGGCGCTGAAGCACCTGGCGATCGTCGCCAACGTCGGGCACTTCGACAACGAGATCGACATGGCGGGTCTGGAAGCCCTCGACGGCGCGGAGAAGATCGAGATCAAGCCGCAGGTCCACGAGTGGCGTCTGCCCCACGGACGCAGTGTGCTCGTGCTCAGCGAGGGCCGCTTGATGAACCTCGGCAATGCCACCGGCCACCCGTCCTTCGTGATGAGTGCGTCCTTCACGAACCAGGTGCTGGCGCAGCTCGAGCTCTACACGAACATCGAGGCGTACCCGATCGGCGTGTACGTGCTTCCCAAGTCCCTGGACGAGAAGGTGGCCCGCCTCCATCTCGACGCGTTGGGGGTGCAGCTGACCACGCTCAGCGCCGCGCAGGCCGCATACATCGGCGTGCCGGTCGAGGGGCCGTACAAGCTCGAGCACTACCGCTACTGACCGCGTCCGCGTCGGCGCTCGTCCGCTTCGGAGCTCGTCCTCCGGCGGGACTCAGACGCCGACGTGACGTCCGGTGAGCCGTTCGGCGCGGCGGTCGGCGTTCTCCAGCGCTCGGCGCTCCCGTTCGCGGCGCAGCACGGTGATGCCGACGAGAACGTGCTCGGGTGACACGGGCGGCACCGGCGACACGAACGGTGTCGCTTCCGCCAGCAGCTCCTGCGCGACGCGGGCCCGCGCGGCGGGGATCATCCGCGGAGCGCTCACCAGGAACTGCGAGATGCGCCGAGCCAGCCGGTCGGGCATTCGCGCGACGTCGGCGATCTGCGCCCACCCGGCCAGCGCCGGGGGCAGCACGGGGGCGTGCGAGATGAGGGCCGGAGTGCGGACGCGCTGGCTGTAGGTCCCCGCGACGAGGTCGCCCAGCCGCTGGGACCGCGCCGTGAAGGCGCCCGTGAGCACGGCGATGCCGCCGAACGTGATGTAGATCTCCAGCACGCCGATGAGCGCGCGGATGAAGGCATGGCGGAATCCGGCGGCGCCTCCGTCCACGCGGACGATGCGTCCGCCGATCGCGAGCTTGCCCAGACTGCGGCCCTTGAGCGCGACCTCCATGGTGATCGGCAGCACCACGAAGCTGACCACGATCGCCGCGACCGTCGCGATGCGGTCGGTGGCATCGTCGAGCACGCCGGCGTTCAGCAGCCAGATGCGCAGGAAGAGCCACAGCGCGAACACGGCGTATCCGAGGAGCATGTCGATGGCGGCACCGAGCGCGCGCAGCAGGAAGCCGACCGGCTGCACATCGATGGCGACGGCTTCGCCGGAGAGCACCTCGTCGGAGACGTCGATCGGGGTGGACATGAGTACAGTAAATCAGGTGGATGCCGACGCGTTGACCGATGCACGCCGTGCCGAGTGGGAACGGCTCGACGAGCTCAGCCGCGCCCGACTCGACGGCGCCGGAGTGGATGAGCTCATCGTCCGCTACCGCGCCGCGTCGGCCGACCTCGCCGAACTGAAGACCTCGGTCGGCGACTCGCCGCAGGGTGCGTACCTGTCCACGATCCTCGTGAGAGCCCGGCTCCGCCTCACCGGCGCGTCCGACAGCATCCTCACCCAGACGGCACGGTTCTTCCGACTGCAGCTTCCTGCCGCTCTCTATCGCCTGCGATGGACCACTCTGGTGATCGCGGTCGCCTTCATCGCGGTCGCGGTCGGCACAGCCGCATGGATCGCGAGCGACCCGGCGCTGATCGCGACCCTCGGTCCGCCCGACGCCCTCGAGCAGTACGCGGACGAGAGCTTCACGGGCTACTACACCGAGAACGCCGCGGCCACGTTCATGGGCATGGTGTGGACGAACAACGCCTGGATCGCGATGCAGTGTGTGCTGTTCGGCGTCACCGGGATCTGGCCCGTCTACATGCTCGTGCAGAACGCGATGGGGATCGGCACTGCCGGCGCGATCATGGCGGCGCACGACAAGGCCGATCTGATGGTGCTCTACATCCTCCCGCACGGCATGCTCGAGATGACCTGCATCTTCGTCGCCGGCGCCGCGGGGCTGCACATCTTCTGGGCCTGGGTCGCTCCCGGGCACCGCACCCGCGGGGAGGCTCTCGCCGAGGAGGGGAGGGCACTCGCCACGGTCGCGATCGGACTCATCTTCGCGCTGTTCCTGTCGGGGCTCGTCGAGGGCTTCGTGACCGGCTGGGGTCTCCCATGGCCGGTGAAGATCGGGATCGGTGCGGCCGCGCTCGCGGTGTTCCTGATCTACATGCTCGTCATCGGAGGGCGTGCGCACCGGGCGGGGGAGACCGGCGACCTCGTCGAGTACGAGGCAGGGACTCCGCGGCTCATCTCCGGCTGATCGCCCTCAGTGCACGGGCACGGCACAGGTCAGAGGCGTCCTGCGGCCTTCAGTTCGAGGTAGCGATCCGCGATGCGAGGGGGGAGTTCCTCCGGGTCGGCGGCGATCGCCTCTCCACCGGCTCTGCGGATCGCGTCGGCGACGTTCTCCGCGTCACGGAGGGTGCGTTCGGCCGCGGCAGCGAGGTACACCTCTTCCCGGGAACCTCGTTCTCGGGCCAGGGCACCGATGCCGTCGTCCGTCACCGAACCGACGAGGACCGTCGTCGCCCGTGACGCCCGCGGGAAGGCCCCGAGGAAGCCGCGCGCCGATTCTGCGGCATCCTGCGCGGTCAGCGCGACGATCAGCGACGGTCGTGTGGTGAGCGAGCGGACTGCGGCGAAGGCACCGTGCCAGTCGGTGTCGACCAGGCGTGCGTGCACCGGGGCCATCGCGTCGGTCATCGCCGGGAGCAGCGCGCTGCCGTCGACACCGGTCACCCTGCCACGGACGACGCGGTCGTACAGGAGCAGGTGCACGTGATCGCCAGCACGGGAGGCGAGCGCGGCGAGGAGCAGAGCGGCCTCGAGGGAGGCATCGACACGGGTGCCGTCCCCGACTCGGGCAGCGGCTGTGCGGCCCGTGTCGATGATGATGACCACGTGCCTGTCGCGCTCAGGACGCCACGTGCGCAGCATCGTCGTTCCGGCTCGAGCCGTGGCCCGCCAGTCGATCGAGCGCACGTCATCGCCCCGTACGTATTCGCGCAGCGAATCGAACTCGGTTCCCTGACCGCGCACCTGGATGCTGGTGTTGCCGTCGAGTTCGCGCAACCGCGCGAGGCGCGAGGGCAGGTGCTTTCGCGAGGAGAAGGCAGGCAGCACCCGGATCGCGCCGCGGACGACGTGTCGTGCCTGTCGGCCGGCGAGGCCGAGGGGGCCGCGCGAGCGGATCATCACGAACTCGCTCACCAGTTCCCCGCGTCGCCGGGGGCGGAGGGTGATCGAGACCCGGGCGCGTTCCCCCCGCGCCACACGCAACTGCTGGCGTTCGGCGGGAGCCCCGGCCGTGGGCTGCCAGGCGTCGCGGATCACGGCGTTCAGTGTCCTGGTGCCGTGGTTGTGGACGGCGACGCTCACCGGGACCTGCTCGCCCAGACGAGCTCGCTGGGGCACCCGGCGGCTCACGGTCACCGATCGGGGGTTCGCAGCGAGTGCGAGATCCAGGGCGACCAGCAGCACGCACAGGCCGATCCAGGCCCCGAGGGCGGGGTACGCCGGATAGCCCGCCAGTCCGATGAGGACGAGCGGGAGGACGCCCACGGCGAGGGCGATGGTGAGCCGGCCGGTGATGAACACCTAGATCGGCACCCGGGTCTGCTGCACCACGGAAGTGAGGACCGCGTCGGCCGACACGCCTTCCATCTGGGCATCCGGCCGCAACTGGAGCCGATGGCGCCAGACCGGAACCAGCATGGTCTGCACGTGGTCGGGGGTCACCGCGGAGGAGGCATTGAGCCAGGCCCAGGCTTTGGCTGCCGCGAGCAGTCCCGTCGAGGCGCGGGGGCTGGCACCGAGCTCGACCGAGGGGGACTGGCGTGTCGCGCGCGCGAGGTCGACGACGTAGCCGAGGACGTCGTCGGTGACCTCGACCGCCGCCGCGCGCTCCTGGGCGGCACGGATCTCGTCCGGCGAGACCACCGGATCGATACCCGTGAGTTCGCGGGGGGAGAAGCCGTCCGCGTGGCGGCGCAGCACCGAGAGCTCGGCATCGCGTTCGGGCATGCCGACGACGAGCTTCATCAGGAAGCGGTCCAGCTGTGCCTCGGGCAGTGAGTAGGTGCCCTCGTGCTCGATCGGGTTCTGGGTCGCAGCGACGAGGAACGGGTCTGGCAGAGGACGACTGACACCGTCGGCCGACACCTGGCGCTCCTCCATCGCCTCGAGAAGGGCTGCCTGCGTCTTCGGAGGCGTGCGGTTGATCTCGTCCGCGAGCAGGATGTTGGTGAACACGGGGCCGGCCCGGAAATCGAACTCACCGGTGCGAGCGTCGTACACGAGCGAACCGGTGACATCGCCCGGCATGAGGTCGGGCGTGAACTGGACGCGCTTCGTGTCGAGGCCGAGCGCCCGAGCGAAGGACCGGACCACCAGCGTCTTCGCGACCCCGGGCACGCCCTCGAGGAGGACGTGGCCCCGGGCGAGCAGGGACACCAGGAGTCCGGTGACGGTGCCGGCCTGCCCGACGACGGCCTTGTCGACCTCGGTGCGGACCCGATGCATGGCCTGACGAAGCGCGGCGTCGTCGGCGGGGAGATTCTCAACGGTCACGGGGTTCCCTCGGCTTCTCTGGGTGGATGGAAGGGTCGGTTCGTTCGATCATTCGTCATGCCTCGCACTGTGCGTGCTCGACTCCACTGCGGCCTCGAGGTCATCGAGTCGTCGTGCGAGATCGATCAGGGCTGTGTCGTCGGTGGGCAGGGGCCCGGCCAGCAGGGCTTGCAGGGTGCCGCGCGGGATCCGAAGGCGGTCGGAGGCCGCGTCGGCGACCTCGTCCGCGCCGGCGTGTGCGGCGAGCCCGAGGCGTCGTGCGAGTCGGCGCTGGGCGCCGTCGCGGAGAGCTTCCGCGGCGTGCGCCGAGTCCGCGGCCCTGGCCGTCAGACGCGCGCGCCCGTGCATCGTCTCGGAGGCGCGGACGGTCACGGGCAGGGTCTCGGCCACCAGCGGGCCGAAGCGCTGACCGCGCCAGACGGCTGCGGCGATCCCCGTGAGGAGCAGCAGGAGGATCACCGGGGTGACCCAGGGCGGTGTCAAGGTTCCGAGCGTGTCGATCGACTCGCCCTCGATGTCGGAGTCCGCGAAACTCGGGACGTACCAGACGACGTGGTCCGTCTGCCCGAGCAGGGCGAGGGCCAGCGCGGCGTTGCCGTTCTCCGCGAGGGACGCGTTTCCGAAGAGCCTCGAGCCCTCCACGACGACGCGGCGGTCGTCCGTGCGGTCGTCCACGAGCACCGCGGCGCCGTTCGCATCGCCGAAGCAGGGCACCACCCCACTCGTGGGGGAGAAGAGTCTGTCCGCGCGGATCGTCCCCACTCGGGCGAACTCGGCGACATCGCACTCGGCGGACACCGCAGGAAGCGTCCCCGGGGCGTTCTCGCCGATGTCGAGTGCGCTCAGGAGATGGGTGCCTGCGGAGAGGAACACGATGCGGTCCGCCGGTTCCATCAGCGTCTCCAAGGCGTCGTCCGTCAACGTGTACGGATTCGCCATGACGAGGGTCGTGTCGTCGCCGATCGCCGCGCGCGCGGCCGTCCGGGAACGCTCGACGTCGACGTCGACTCCTCGGTCGCGAAGGATCTCGGCGAGGGCGAGCGCGCCCGCATCGTCCCGGCCTTCCGGATCGAGCGCTCCCCGTGCTCCCGGCGGTGTCACACTGACGCGGAGCGCGACGAAGGCGACGATCAGCACGAGCGCCACCACGATCAGCCAGCCCACGATCGCCTTCGTCTTGCGCGGTCGGTGCTCGGCGGTCGACGGGACGGACGGGGTTTGAGCGGTCATGCTCACGCCGGCACCTCCTCGGGGCGAAGCGACAGGAGTCGGGCGTCGGTCGCGGCGAGCTCTCGATAGGTCTGCTCCGTCGCGGCGTGCCCGAGGTAGCGGACGTCGTCGAACGCAGTGGCCGCGCGGCGCATCGCCTCCGCCTCCTGCTCGAACACCCGGATCGCGTCGCGCGCGATGGACTGCGCGGTGGCGCCGGGGGCGGGATCGATCAGATCCCGCTCCAGCAGGCTCCGGGCGATCGCTCGGTACCGGAGGATCGTCGCCGTGCTCCAATCGCCTTCGCGTGCTCGGCGCTCGGCGTCGCTGCGCAGTTGTGACGCCGAGCGATCATCGGCCGCGCCCAGGAGATCCGCGCGGCCGCGTCGGACGGTGCGAGACCTTCGAGGCCGACCCCAGATGATGAGGGCCGCGATCAACGCGGCGACGATGAGGGCGATCACGATGATGAGGGCAGCCGGCCCCACATTCGCACTGTTGTCGGCGTTGAACAGATCGGCGAGGAAACGGCCCACGTCACGGGCGAAGTGGTCGAACCACGTCGGCTTCGCGTCGGCATAGCGCGGGTTGGAGAGCTCCTCCTCGGCCCAGCGTCGCGCCTCATCGCCGTCGGGGACGAACAGGTCGTCGAACGGTCGGATCATGCCGTGTCATCGCCGCCGGGCGCAGCCCACCCGGTCTCCCGAGGGGTGGTCGGTGCGGGCGGTGCGGGCGGAGGCGGGGGCGGGAACCCCGTCGGCGCGGTCCCCATCGATCCCGTGCTCCCCGGCGATGGTGTCGCCACCGGGGGTGCGGAGAGCGGCGCCGGGGGCGGGGGAAAGGCTGTCCCGGGTAGGGCTGTGCTGCCGGGTAGGGCTGTGCTGCCGGGTAGGGCTGTGCTGCCGGGTAGGGCTGTGCTGCCGGGTAGGGGGAGGAGGGAGCACCCGGTGCGGTGCCGTACGGAGCAGAGGCGTAGCCCTGGGTCATCTGCACGTGCTCGGGAACCTGTCGGGGCGGTGGTGCGGAGCTGACGGCGCGGGCGGGGTCCACGCGGAACGGGTCACCCTGCTGCTCGTCCGTCCAGCCGAGGTCCCGGCGTTCCACATACGCGAGGAGTGTCTGATCCAGGCCCTCGTACCGCATCCGGCAGTCGACGTAGATGAGCGCGGCACCGGTGCTCTGGACCACCGCCGCGATCGCTTGGATCACGAGGATCAGGATCTGCGGCGCGAGGATCGCGAGGACGAAACCGACGACGGCCGCAGGTTCCACGGCGCCGGTGGGCGCGATCACGGGAGTGAGGAGCGTGCTCAGCAGCGTCGAGGGGATGCTCACGACCTGCATCGCCACACCCATGATGAGGTTGATGAGGAACACGACCCCGAAGGCGACCCAGAAGCGGCCCCGGGTGAGGCGCCAGGACCGGACGAGTGCGTCGCGGAAGCGTGCGCGTTCGAGGACGAGGATCGACGGCACCAGCAGCAGCTTCGTCGTCAGCCACACGAACAGCGGGATGGCGGCCAGCACGATGAGGACCACCGTGAGCACGACGACCCCGATGAACTCGGCACTGCCACCCAGGCCGCCCGCCACGAACGCGGCGATGATCGCCGCGACGATCGCGAAGAGCCCGAAGACCGCGGCCACCGTCAGCGACGCGAAGCCGGCGAGCCGCCAGAACGACGGCGCCATCCTGCGCCAGAGCATCCGGAGCGTGGCCTTCACGCCGACGGCTGCGTAGCCGATCTCGGCGGCGACGACGCCCTGCATGACCGCGGTGAACGCGATCGTCGCGAGGCCCACGGCGATTCCGGCGATGAGGTTGATCCCGACCGTCCCGGCCAGCACCGCCTCGAAGTCCGGTGACGAGGGGGAGACCGTCTCCAACCGGGAGAACGTCGTGAAGAACACGACCCCCATCACGCCCGCGGTGACGAGAACGACGACGAGCTGGATGACGACGGCGAACCCGAACAGCACCTTCGGGTTGTGCCGAAGCGCCGCGAAGGCCTTCCCCAGCAGCATTCCGAAGGTCAGCGGATGAAGAGGGATGATCCCCTTCTTCGGGGCGGGCGTCCATGTCTGGCCACTCAAAAGGCACTCCCTCCATCGTGCGGTCCCATCGTGTCATATCCACGACGTGGTGCGCAGACCTGGGGCCTCTGGGACTGGGTGCCATAAGGTAACAGTTATGACCTCACGCATTCTCGTGGTCGACGATGACACAGCACTCGCCGAGATGATCGGAATCGTGCTGCGCACCGAGGGTTTCGAGCCGGTCTTCTGTGCGGACGGAGCGCGAGCCGTCGAGGAGTGGCGCACGCAGCGACCCGATCTGGTGCTGCTCGACCTCATGCTCCCCGGGATGGACGGGATCGAGATCTGCACGCGCATCCGCGCCGAATCCGGGGTGCCGATCATCATGCTCACGGCACGCAGCGACACCGCCGACGTCGTCCGTGGGCTCGAGGTGGGCGCGGACGACTACATGGTCAAGCCGTTCAACCCCAAGGAACTCGTGGCGCGGATCCGTACTCGTCTCCGCCCGACGCCGCAGGCCACCAGCGAACAGCTGCGGGTTGGTGACCTCACCGTCGACGTGGACGCGCATGAGGTGCGTCGAGGGACGGACCCGATCGCACTCACGCCTTTGGAGTTCCAGCTGCTCGTCGCTCTCGCCTCGAAGCCGCAGCAGGTCTTCTCCCGGGAGATGCTCCTGGAACAGGTGTGGGGATACCACTACAAGGCCGACACGCGACTCGTGAACGTGCACGTGCAGCGCCTTCGCGCCAAGGTCGAGCTCGACCCGGACAACCCCAAGATCGTGATGACGGTGCGTGGTGTGGGCTACCGTGCCGGGAGCGTGGGCTAGGAGCACGATGGCTGCGACGACAGCGACCACGACGACGGTCGCCGTCCTGCGCGACTGGCGAGGCTGGCCGACGATGCTCGGTCTCCTGTGGAGACGGTCCCTCCGGTTCCGCACCCTCTCGATCACGCTGCTCGCGACCTCGTTGGCGATCTTCATCACGTGCGTGACGATGGCTCTCGCGATCCAGAACGACCTCTTCATCTCACGGAAGAACGTCGCCCTCGAAGACGCCCGTCGGGCGGTCGACCAGGCGCAGCGGATCCTCGATGTGGCCGAGGTGGGCGACGACCCGGCTGCACTCAGCACTCTCTGGGACGGCATCAGGGACACGTTGGCGCGGACGTCGAGCACCGACCAGCTCGCGGGATACAAGATCGAGACGGGCGCCGACACCTCGCCGTTGAACGGGTTCGAGGCCGGGCTGAACGAAAGCCTGTTGAGCCCGGAACTGCGCAGGCGTGTGGTCGAGCTCGATGACCGCCAGGAGTGGCAGTCCGTCGCGCTCCCGGTCGAGAACGGTGGGGTGGTCCCCGGGATCGTCGTGGGGCAGCAGCTCCAGGTCCCGGAAGCAGGGCCGTTCGAGATCTACTTCGCCTATGACCTGGGCGATGCCGATCAGACGCTCCTGTTCGTGCAACGCACGCTCTGGATCGCCGGGATCGGGCTCGTGGCGATCGTGGCGGCGATCTCCTGGATCGTCCTGCGAGCCGTGTCGACACCGATCGTCCAGGCCGCCGAGACGAGTGCGCGACTCGCCGCGGGCGATCTGGGGGTGCGGATCGATGTGCACGGCGAGGACGAGCTGGCCGTTCTCGGGCGTTCGTTCAACGCCATGGCCGACAGCATCGAGGCGCAGATCAAGGAACTCGGCGAGCTGTCGATGGTGCAGCAGCGCTTCGTCTCCGATGTCTCGCACGAGTTGCGTACACCGCTGACGACGATTCGACTCGCCGCGGACATGCTGAACGACCAGCGTGCGGAGTTCGAGCCGACCACGGCGCGCGCAGCGGAACTGCTGCACGCGCAGGTGCAGCGGTTCGAGACGCTGCTCTCCGACCTGCTCGAGATCAGTCGCTACGATGCGGGGTCGGTGCAGCTCGAGCTCGAGGCCACGAGTCTCGCGCACCTGGCCGAGGACATCATCGAACAGATGAGACCGCTCGCGGACGGCCACGGCACCGAATTGCGCTTGGTGGCGCCGGGCGGCTACTCGCCCGTGGACATGGACCCCCGCCGGGTGCGCCGGGTGCTGCGCAATCTGATCGGCAACGCGATCGAGCACGGTGAGGGCCGTCCGGTCGTCATCACGGTCGACAGCAACCAGCACGCGGTCGCCGCCGGCGTCCGGGACTTCGGTCTCGGGATGGAGCCGGGTGACGCGGAGCGGGTGTTCGACCGGTTCTGGCGGGCGGACCCGTCGCGACAGCGCACCATCGGCGGCACGGGGCTCGGGCTGTCGATCGCTCTCGGCGACGCCACCCTGCACGGCGGAACGCTGGCGGTCTGGTCGGAACTCGGGGTCGGGACGAACTTCGTGCTGACCATTCCTCGGCACGAGGGGACGCTGGACGGACCGAGCCCGGTCCCCGTCGAGCCGCAGGAGCCGTTGGCGGAACTGGGCGACGCGACACAGCCGATCTCGCTCGCCGAGAGTCGCATCGAGCTGTTCGACGAGGGGGAGAGGCCATGATCCGCGCACGATCGAAGAGACGATTGCGTGGCGCGGCGCTGGCGATCGCCGCGCTGCTGCTGCCGGCGTGTGCAGGGCTTCCGACCAGCGGCGATGTGACGGTCGGCCTCAAGCTCGGCGAATCGTCGCAGGACATCGACTTCTTCCCGGTCGCCTCGGGCCCGGTCAAGGGGGCCGGCCCCGAGCGGATCGTGGAGGGCTTCCTGGAGGCCGGCATCACCACGGCTGACAACTGGGCCACAGCACGCGAGTTCCTTTCGCCGGCGTTGCAGCGGACCTGGCGACCCGCGTCCGGCGTGTCCGTCGACGCGGGCCCGGAATCCCGCACGCTCACCTCGACGGTCCCCGAAGAGCTGGTCGAGGAGGCGGATTCGGCGGAGGTGCAGGTCGAGCTGGACCTGGTCGCGAGCGTCGACGAATCCGGTGCCTACGCGGATGCGCCCGGTGCCTCGACCATGCCGTTCGCCCTCGAGCGGATGGACGACGGCGAATGGCGCATCACGGAAGCGCTGGACGGGGTCGTGATCGACGACCCGCGGTTCGACAAGGTGTACGACGCCTACCCGCTGCAGTATTTCGACGTCAGCTGGTCGCGACTCGTCCCCGACATGAGGTGGTTCCCTCGGCGCCAGAGTCCGGCGACGACGGTGACGCGGGCACTGATCGGCGGTGTGCCCAGCGCCTGGCTGGATCCCGTCGTGCAGAACTCGTTCCCCGCCGACGTCCAGCTGGCCCAGGACGCGGTTCCGATCACCGGGCAGGTGGCCGAAGTCGCGCTCACCCGTCCTGCGGTCGCGCTCGACGAGACGACGCTCGCGCGGATGCGCACCCAGTTGCAGGCGACGCTGAGGGCCGCGGGGGTCGCAGTCACGCGCGTGCAGTTCACCGTGGACGGCCGCGACCTCGATGCCGGCGTGGTCGACGTGATCGAACCTTCGACCGAGATCGGCACGCTCGTCCTGAAGGACGGGGTCTTCGGCAAGATCGTGGGAGATGAGATCTCGCCGCTCCCCGGCATCAGCACCGAGATCGCCGCGATCGCTCAACCCATCCTCTCCCTCGATGTGGCGGCGGACGAGTCCCAGGTCGCGGCGCGACTCGGAGACGGTCACGTCTACCTCGTCCGCGACGGCAGCCGCATCGAGCTGGATTCGCGTACCGGGCTCATCGATCCTTCACTCGACCCGTACGGGTACACCTGGTCGGTGCCGCGAGGGGATCCTTCCGCCCTACGCGCCTGGGACGCTGAGGTGGTTCCGCAGACGGTGGCGAACGCCTGGCCGAATGCTTCCGCGATCTCGGACCTCCGGGTCGCCGCGGACGGCAGTCGGGTTGCCGCGGTCATCACGGTCGGCAGGCAGTACTGGGTGGTCGTGGCCGGCGTCGTCCGCGACGCCGCGGGTGTTCCGATCGAGCTCAGCGATGCCAAGCAGCTGATCCAGCTCTCCGAGCCGGCGACGGGCCTGGTGTGGTTGGGTCCCGACCAGCTGGGTGTGCTGATGGACCCGAGCAGTCCGAAACTCATCACTCAGATGGTCGGGGGGCCGGGTACCTCGGAGGCCGCTCCGGGCGATGCGATCTCCGCCGCCGGTGCGCGGACGACCGCGGGAGTGCGCATCCTCGGTGCGGGCGGACAGCTGTTCGCACATGCGGGGACGGCCTGGCGTGAAGTCGCGTCCGGGATCTCCGTCCTCGCCACCCGCGCAGGCGAATGACCCTTCCTGCACGGCAGAGTCCCGCACGAGGCTTGTGCAGGACGGCCGGCGGCTCGGCGGCGTCACCGATGCCAGGAGTCGCAGAATCGTCGGATGCAGGAAGAATCCCGTCTCCTTCGGATCGGAGCCGAGGTCGCCGCGTTCCTGCTCGCCGCGAACTGCGCGGGCTGCGCTGAGCCCGGCCTCCTGCTGTGCCCAGGCTGTCGGAGTGCCTTGGCGCCGCGGGCGCAGGAGTCGGTGACACCGGCGGGGCTGCCCGTCTGGTCCGCCCTCGAGTTCGACGGGGTGGCGGCGCGCTGCATCCGGCGGCTCAAGGGGGAGGGGACACGCTCATCGCGCGCCCGCTCGGTGCGGCGCTGGCGAGCGTCCTCAGCCCGCTGGTGACATCGGCGACGTGGATCGTGCCCGTTCCGACGAGCCGGGCCGCTTTCCGACGTCGGGGCTACCGTGTCCCGGACCTGCTGGTCCGCCGTGCGCACGCGGATCCGCAGGCCGTGCTCGCCGTCGAGGGAGCGCGCCCGGATCAGCGCGGGCTGGGCGCTCGCGCACGCCAGACGAACGTCCGCGGAGCGATGCGTGCACGGCACCGAGGGGAGGGAGCCGAGGCGGTCATCGTCGACGACGTGATCACGACCGGGGCGACATTCGACGAGGCAGCGCGCGCCCTCACGGTGGCCGGGTTCCGAGTCGTCGCGGCCGTCGCGCTCGCCGCCACGCCGCTTCGTGGCGGATTCGCATGAACCTCATCGACAACCCACCGGAGACACAGGAGAACCAGCTCGTGACATCCGTCGACGGGCGGACTACGGTGGGGGGACACAAGGCGACCACGGTCCGCCCTTGGCCGGGAGGACCGGGACAAGGAGGCAGCAATGGAAACAAGCATCGTTGGCGTCGGAGTGGGTATCACCGATCGCTTCCGAACCGTTGTCGAAGAGAAGATCGCCAAGATCCAGATGCTCGCGTCTCGCGCGCAGCGGCTGGATGTGAAGGTCACCCATCGCGTGTATCGCAACGGTCATGTGCCCGATGAGACCGTCGAGCTCACGCTGATCGGGAAGGGACCGGTCGTCCGAGCCGAAGCGACCGATGGAGACAAGTTCGTCGCTCTCGATCTCGCGGTGGACAAGATGTCCGAGCAGCTGCGTCGCGCGAAGGAGAAGCGGGTCGATGGACGACAGCACCCCCGCGGCGCTCACTTCGAGAAGGAGAGCGGAGCTCTCACGGGCATCGACGTCCAGCCGGCGTCGGCGGATGTCCTGCATGCCGTCGCCACCGGCAACGTGCCGGTGCAGCAGACGGAAGAGGAGGAGTACTCGCCCGTCGTCATCCGCACGAAGAGCTTCGACGCCGAGTGGATGACCGTCGAGGAGGCCGTCGACCGGATGGAACTGGTCGGACACGACTTCTTCCTCTTCGTGGACGTCCGCACCGACCACCCGAGTGTCGTCTACCGGCGCAAGGGCTGGGACTACGGCGTGATCGCGTTGAGCACCCAGGCTCCGCCGTCCGAGGCCCTCGCCTCCTGATCGACGTTGCGAAACGGCCCGGCCCCGAGAAAGGGACCGGGCCGTTTCGACGTCCGGGAGGCGTGAGGGCTCGGGTCAGTCGAAGATGCCGTCGAGCAGGCTGCCGATCACGAGTCCACCGAGGATGCCGGATGCGAGGTCTCCGCCGCCACCGCGTCGTCCGCCGCCGCCTCCCCATCCGCCGCCGCCCCAGCCCTCGTCCTGCGGGCGGGACGAGTCGATGTCGCGCTGGGCGAGCTGCAGCGCCTCGGAGGCGAGGTGTGCGACCCGTCGTGCCTGCACGAGCGCGGCTTCGCGGGTCTCTTCGGCCGGGAGGAGGTCGGAGAGGTCGACACGAAGTCGTTCCGCCTCGGCGAGGCGTGTGCGGGCGTCCGCGCCGATCCAGCCGCGATGACCGGCGATCAAGCCGCGTGCCACACCCAGCTGCCGGTCGGCGTCGTCGATCGCGTGCTGCACCTGGGCGATGCTCGGGAGCGGGTTCTCGGCGCGGTGGCGTGCCTTCGCGATGGCGTCGTCCAGCGCGGAGTTGGCGTCACGCAAGCGGGAGAGCTCCGCGAACGGATCGTTGGGTTGTCCCGACGGCGTCAGCGCCGAGAGCGCGGCCTGGAGGTCTGCGACGGCTGACGCCACCGCCGGTACCGCGGGAGCGTTGCGTGCGGCGATGAGGTCGTTGCGGGAGTCTGCCACGACTTCGGCGAGCGTGGATTCGGCGCGCAATGCTTCGATCTCGAAGTCCTCGACCGCGTCGAGGAGCGCGGATGCTCGCCGGGTCGCTTCGGTCGCGGTCTCGAGCGCGACGTTCGCCTCTTCGTTCTGCTTCGCCGTGCGACGGCGTTCCGACACGTCGGCGCTGTGGGTCGCGAAGCTGATGAGCTGCTCCGCTTCGGCGGCGCTGGCCGTGATCTGGTGCATCGCGGAATCGGCGTAGCGTGCGGAGAGACGTGCGACAGCCTCGTTGGTCTGCGGGATGCGGGCGCTGAGCGCCTCAGCCTCCGCTCTCACCCGTGCGATGATCTCGGGCGCGCGTCGAACCGTGGAGACGGACTCCGCGAGCTCGGAGGTCTTCTCGTCGAGGAGGTCCTGCGCCCAGTCGCACAGCTGCAGGATGCGTGCATTGCGGGTGCGGAGCTCTTCGTCCGTGTCGGGGATCTCATCGTGATTCAGCTGGTGGAGCTGGAACGCCTCGCGCAGATGGGTGCGCACCGCGGCGAGTGCCGTCCGCAGGTCGGCGGTCAGGCCTTCGCCGAGTTCGGCCTCGGCGAAGGAGAGCTCGTCGGCCGTGGTGCGGATCCGCTCGTCCGCTCCGACGAGGGCCTGCTCCGCACGCCGAGCCAGATCGGCGTCCCGAGCGGCGAGCTCTTCCTGTTCGCGTTTGCGCTTGCCCCAAAAACCAGCCATGGGTCGATCCTAGTTTCCCCGGCGCATGAGCCGGCTGAGCATCCGCTCCGGGCGAACGGGGAAGTTCGGCCGAGCGGCCCTGAGGTCGTCGCGACGGGGTTCGCTCAGGCTGCAGGCGCGGTCTCGGTGATCTCGGCGCCGGTGATCTCGGCATCGGTGATCGCGGCGCCGGATTTCGCAGGGCGTCCGCGTTTGGGTCGCTCCTCCGTGAGTTCGAGCGCCATCGCGTGCTGCGGGTGTCCGGTGAGGCGCTCGGCGGCGTGGTCGAGCCAGCGCACCTCGGCTTCGGCGGAGAAGATCATCGAGTCGACCACTAGTGACCAGGCGAGTCCCTCGGGGCCGTCCTCACCGCGCTTCGTCCGTCTGGCCTGCCGCAACGTCTCGAGATGCGCCAGGGATGCCGCGCGCTGGGCGTGGATCGTGGTCGCGGCGTCGACACCGGGGAGGGTCGCGGCGACGGCGAGCTTGATCGCCAGCTCATCACGGGCTCCCTTGGCACGCGCGAGGGGGGAGGCGAGCCACCGTGCGACCTCCGCCTCTCCGGCGCGGGTGATCCGCCAGTACACATGCCCCTGCTCATCGGTGTGGCCGCGCTGCACGAGGCCGTCCCGTTCGAGTCGTTCGAGGGTGTTGTAGATCTGGCCGACGTTCAACGGCCAGACCGAACCGGTGCGTCGGTCGAACTCGTGCCGGAGCTGGTATCCGTAGCAGGGTCCCTGGGCGAGGATGGCGAGCATGCTCTGGCGTACGGACATCGTCGTCTCCTCGTGTGATCGGGCCGAATGCGATACCGAGTATATGGTTACCGGGCATGCTCTCGTCGTGACGCGCGGGTCGTCCTGCAGGCGACGTGCAGGCGACGTGGAGGTCACGGCCCGGTAACATGGCGAAGTATGCCTGGCGTCGGGTCCACCGATGGCCGGCGATTTACCCACTGACAGGGAGATGACATCCGTGGCCAATCCTCTTGAGAAGCTGCTGCGTGCGGGCGAGGGGCGGGTCATCCGCCGCCTGAATCAGGTCGTCAAGGCAGTGGGAGCGCTGGAAGAGGACATCTCCAAGCTCACCGACGACGAACTGCGCAACGAGACGACGGAGCTGCGGGCGCGGTACGAGAAGGGTGAGACGCTCGACCAGTTGATGCCCGAGGCGTTCGCCGCGGTGCGCGAAGCCGCCAAGCGCACGCTCGGTATGCGCGCCTACGACGTGCAGATCATGGGTGGCGCGGCGCTGCACCTCGGGAACATCGCGGAGATGAAGACCGGTGAGGGCAAGACCCTCGTCGCCACCCTCCCCGCGTACCTGAACGCGATCGCCGGCAAGGGCGTCCACGTCATCACCGTCAACGACTTCCTCGCGAGCTACCAGGCGGAACTCATGGGGCGTGTGTTCCGTGCCCTGGGCATGACCACCGGCATCATCGTCTCCGGTCAGACGCCGGCGATCCGCCGTGAGCAGTACGCCGCAGACATCACCTACGGCACGAACAACGAATTCGGGTTCGACTACCTGCGCGACAACATGGCGTGGCGGAAGGAAGACCTCGTCCAGCGCGAGCACTTCTTCGCGATCGTCGACGAGGTCGACTCGATCCTCATCGACGAGGCCCGTACGCCGCTCATCATCTCCGGACCATCCTCCGGCGAGGCCAACCGCTGGTTCGCCGAGTTCGCGAAGATCGCCCGCACCCTCGAGGTGGGCGAGGACTACGAAGTCGACGAGAAGAAGCGCACCGTCGGCGTGCTCGAGCCCGGGATCGAGAAGGTCGAGGACTACCTCGGCATCGACAACCTGTACGAGTCCGCGAACACTCCGCTCATCTCGTTCCTGAACAACTCGATCAAGGCACTGGCGCTGTTCAAGAAGGACACCGACTACGTCGTCATGAACGACGAGGTCATGATCGTCGATGAGCACACCGGCCGCATCCTGGTCGGACGCCGCTACAACGAGGGCATCCACCAGGCGATCGAGGCCAAGGAGGGCGTGCCGGTCAAGGCTGAGAACCAGACGCTCGCGACCGTCACGCTGCAGAACTACTTCCGCCTCTACGACAAGCTCGCCGGCATGACCGGTACCGCCGAGACCGAAGCGGCTGAGTTCATGTCGACGTACAAGCTCGGCGTGATCCCGATCCCGACGAACCGTCCCATGATCCGCAAGGACCAGTCGGACCTCGTCTACAAGAACGAGACCGCCAAGTTCGCGCAGGTCGTCGAGGACATCGCCGAGCGTCATGCCGAAGGTCAGCCGGTGCTGGTCGGAACCGTCAGCGTCGAGAAGAGCGAGTACCTGTCCCGCCTGCTCGCGAAGAAGGGCATCAAGCACGAGGTCCTCAACGCGAAGAACCACGCGCGTGAGGCCGAGATCGTCGCCCGCGCGGGTCGCCTGGGAGCGGTCACCGTCGCCACGAACATGGCAGGTCGAGGCACCGACATCATGCTCGGCGGGAACGCCGAGTTCCTCGCGGTGCAGGATCTCAAGGCCAAGGGCCTCGATCCGGTCGAGACCCCCGAGGAGTACGAGACCGCCTGGGACGAGACCTACGAGGCGATGAAGAGCGTCGTGGCCGAGGAGGCCGAGAAGGTCATCGAGGCCGGCGGGCTCTACGTGCTCGGCACCGAGCGTCACGAGTCGCGCCGTATCGACAACCAGCTCCGCGGTCGCTCGGGTCGTCAGGGTGACCCCGGTGAGAGTCGCTTCTACCTGAGCCTCACCGATGACCTGATGCGACTGTTCCAGTCCGGTGCCGCCGAGGCCATCCTGGCGCGCACCAACTTCCCGGACGACGTGCCGATCGAGTCCGGCCTCGTCTCCCGCGCCATCCGCAGCGCGCAGTCGCAGGTCGAGTCGCGCAACGCCGAGATGCGCAAGAACGTGCTCAAGTACGACGACGTCCTGAACCGCCAGCGCGAGGCGATCTACGCCGACCGCCGTCACATCCTGCAGGGCGACGACATCGCCGACAGGGTGCAGCACTTCATCGAGGACGCGATCGCCGGAGTCGTCCGCGACCACACCGGCGAGGGCCACAACGAGAGCTGGGACTTCGATGCTCTGTGGACGGAGCTCAAGACGCTCTATCCGGTCGGGGTCACCATCGACGAGGTCGTCTCGGAGGCTGCAGGGCGCAAGGGCGGCATCACCGCGGAAGGCCTCACACGCGAGTTGCTCTCCGACGCGAAGATCGCCTACGAAGCCCGCGAGGAGTCGCTGGGCGAGGCCGCGACCCGCGAACTCGAGCGACGCGTCGTGCTGCAGGTGCTCGATCGCCGCTGGCGGGATCACCTCTACGAGATGGACTACCTCAAGGACGGCATCGGCCTGCGAGCCATGGCGCAGCGCGACCCGCTGATCGAGTATCAGCGTGAGGGCTACGCGATGTTCCAGTCGATGATGGGGCAGATCAAGGAGGAGTCGGTCGGCTACCTCTACAACCTCGAGGTCGAGGTGCGCCGTGCCGCCGACTCGGACACCACCGAGGTCGAAGCCAAGGGCCTCGCCGCGGGCGGAGGCGAGCAGCGTCTCGAGTACTCCGCCGCGAACGATGCGGGCGAGGTCGAGGTGCGCAACGACCGCGGCCAGGTTCAGCAGGCGGCGACGGATCGCGTCCGTCAGGCCGCCGTGCGCGCGCAGGCGCCGCAGACCGAGCCCGAGGAGGCACCCCGCGGTGCGTTCGGGCAGCGCACGGACGGCGACGCACCGGCCGCCGGCAACCGTGAACAGCGTCGTGCGCAGAGCAAGAAGAAGAAGTAGCGTTCGGTGAGGAGGAGGGCCAGTCCGGGTGGATTGGCCCTCCTTTCGTCGCTGTAGGCTTGGTCGATGACCCCAACGCGCAACTTCGACCAGTCGTCGAAGCTCAAGAACGTCCTGTACGAGATTCGCGGAAACGCCCTCGTCGAGGCGGCGCGCTTGGAAGCGGAGGGTCACAAGATCCTCAAGCTGAACACCGGCAATCCGGCCATCTTCGGCTTCGATGCACCGCACCAGATCGTGCACGACATGCTCGCCGCGATGCCCACGGCGCACGGTTACAGCGACAGCAAGGGCATCATCTCCGCCCGTCGCGCGGTCGTGAGCCGGTACGAGCAGATCGAGGGGTTCCCCCGGTTCGACCCCGATGACGTCTACCTCGGCAACGGCGTGTCCGAACTCATCACGATGACGATGCAGGCTCTGCTCGACGAGGGCGACGAGGTTCTGATCCCCGCCCCCGACTATCCGCTGTGGACCGCGATGACCAGTCTCGCGGGAGGCACGCCCGTGCATTACCTCTGCGACGAGGACGACGAGTGGCAGCCGGATCTCGAGGACATCCGCTCGAAGATCACGCCTCGCACCAAGGCTCTGGTCATCATCAACCCGAACAACCCGACGGGTGTCGTCTATTCGCGTGAAATCCTGGAAGGTCTCGTGCAGATCGCGCGGGAGCACCAGCTGCTCCTCCTGTCCGACGAGATCTACGACCGGATCCTGTTCGATGACGCGGTCCACATCCCGACCGCGACACTCGCTCCCGACCTGCTCTGCCTCACGTTCAACGGTTTGTCCAAGACGTACCGGGTGGCGGGATACCGCTCGGGGTGGATGGTCATCACCGGCCCGCAGGGGCACGCCAAGGGCTTCCTGGAGGGGATCACGCTGCTGGCGTCGACGCGGTTGTGCCCGAACGTCCCTGCGCAGCACGCCGTCCAGGCCGCGCTGTCGGGCGTGCAGTCCATCGAGGCGCTGATCGCTCCCACCGGGCGTCTGCGCGAGCAGCGAGACATCGCCTGGGAAGGGCTGGAGTCGATTCCCGGGGTTTCCTGCGTCAAGCCTCAGGGTGCGCTCTACGCATTCCCGCGTCTCGATCCGAACGTGCACGAGATCAGGGACGACGCCCGCCTCGTCTACGACCTCCTCGTCTCCGAGCACATCCTCCTGGTGCAGGGCACCGGTTTCAACTGGCCGACCCCGGACCACCTGCGACTGGTGACGCTGCCCGAGCCGCGAGTGCTGAGCGAAGCCGTCGAACGACTGGGGAACTTCCTCTCGAGCTACCGCCAGTAGGAAGCTCCGGACGTGTGGGAGACAGGGTCGCGGCCAGCCTCCTCACACCGGCGACGAGCTGTGAACGGGGCGTGACGTCGGTCATCGGCCGGGCGTGCAGCAGTGCGGCATCGGCAGCGCGCTGATCGAAGGGCAGGAACGTGACCTCAGTGATGCCCGCGAATCGCTCGAGGGTGCGCCGGACCTGCCTGCGCGCATCGATGCCGAGGGGACCCTGCCTGACCTGATTGACGACCACGGCGAGGGGCGTCGGGGCCGTGAGGCGGCGCAGTTCGGCGTGGTCACGCAGGAACCGGCTGATGCTGAGAGGATCCGCCGCCGCGACGGCCACGATCAGGTCCGCCTCGATCAGCGTCGCCGAGGTCGCCGCGTGTCGACGGGGCCCGGCGAGGTCGTACGTGACCTCGTCGTCCGCGTCGAAGGCTGCGGCCACATCCACGACCGTCTCCTCGCTCCACCCCCGACTGGCCTGCAGCGTGGTGCGGAGACGGGCTGATGCCAGTTCCGGCCAGCGGCTCGGGCGATTGATCCCCGCCAGAACCTCGACGTCCTGACCTCCGCTCAGGATTCGGGTGGACAAGCGGGACAGTTCGTCGTCGTCGAGGGCACCTCGTTCGGCTCGACGACAGGCGGCGGCGATTCCGGGAGCGTCGTCGCTGAGCCCGAGCAGCAGGGCGATCGACGGCGCGACGGTGTCGGCGTCGATCAGAGCCGTGCGGCGGCCGGCCCGGGCGAGTTCGACCGCGAGTTGGATCGCGACGGTCGAGCGTCCAGGGGCGCCGTGCGGTCCCCAGACGGCGATGACGCGGTGGGGCTCGGGGCCGTGAGGCAGTGGCGCGTCGACGGTCTCGGTGCCCAGCGCCGCGGCGACCTCCCAGCCGGTGGCTTCGGTGGGCAGCGGTGCAGACAACCCGAGTCGTCCGCGCAGGCGGCTGTCCGCTCCGCCGAGGGCGAGGACGCGCACTCCCGCACGATCACACGTCGAGATCAGCTCGGTGGTCAGCACGGCCCGGGTCGCCGGAACGATGAGCGCTTCGGTGCCGGGAGGCAGGTCGACGACCGGAGCGCCGGCCGTCAGGACCGCGAGCACGTCGATCCCCTCCAGCTCCAGTTCGGCGGCCAGTGCGCTCGCGCGTGGCTCCGCGATTGCCACGACCACCGCGGTCATGAGGCGCCTCCGACAGGCAGCACCGAAAGGGCGGATCCGCCGGTGACCGCGGCGAGGACCTCCGCCACGTCGGATCGGTCGATCACGAGCTCGAGCCGGGTGCCCGCCGAAGCCAGGACCCCGTCCGGCTCGATCACGTCGCGGACGATCACGTCGGCGACGAGGATACGGGGCGCCTCGTGCGAGCGCCCGTCGTCGATCGGCGGAGCGTGCCAGACCTCGACGACGGTGCCGGGCTCCACCTCCTCCGGGATGCCGGTGTTGCTCTCGATCACGATCGTGGTCTTCCGGCTCCGGTCCGCGTCGGTGAGAGACGATAACGGCACGATCTCGCCCTTCTCGATCGTCCGTGCCGCGATCTGCCCCGATCGCAGGTCTTCGGGCCCGAGGTAGTCGTCGCTCAGCAACCCGAGTCCCACCTCGACGACCTGGAAGTCGTCCGCGGTGAGGGTCTCGCCCTCGACGATGGTGTGGTCGGCTCGGAGTACCGGTTCCGCGTCGTCTGCCGCATCGATGATGAGCCACACGGCGGTGATCGAGAGCGCGACGAGAGCGATCCCGATGAGGAACCGCAGGTCGCCCCAGAACGCGCGCCGAGGTCGGGAGAGGAAAGGCATGGCGCTATCGTCACAGAGATCGAAACAGGACCTCCTCGGTTATCCACAGGGTTCCGTCCGACCCGATCCGGGGGAGCGTGTCAGGGAGAATGGGGGCATGTCAGCCCCGTCCTCGCGCGCGCCGCGATTCCTCGCCCCCGCGCAGGTCGCCGAGCTGCTGAGCATCGGAGTGGGCGAGGTGATCGAGCTCGTGCACGAGGGCAGACTGCGAGGAACTCAGCTCGGGTCGCCGCCGCGCTGGCGCGTGGAGGAGTCGAGCCTGGAAGGCTATCTGGCCGAGGAATCGGAGACGTCTCGCCGTATGGCGCTGTGGAGGCAATCACAGGTGGCGAGCTTCCCCGAGGTCTGGGGCATCTCGTCGGCTCACGGCAACTGATCTCCCGCGGTACGCACCGCGACCAGTGCGGAGAACGGGACGATGCGGAAGCTCTGCACCGCACCGGTGAGGCGCGCCTGCCCCGGGTCGTGCACCGCCAGATCCAGGTGATCCGCGGCCGCGCGATCGATCGTGCCGTGCACCTCACCCACCCGGGTGGTGAGGTGTACGGGGACGCGGCGCCGCGCGAGATCACGCAGCACGAAGCCCAGTGTCATCCTCTCCCGGAGTGCGTGCTCGATGACAGGGACCTCCTCGAGGCTCGCCAGGATCATGCCGTGGTCGGTGGTGATGCCGGCGATCGCGTGCAGCGGGACGAGCAGGGCGGCCGCCGGAGCGCGGACGGCATCCCCGGTGCCGCGTGATTCGACGGCCATCCAGTCGGCCCCGAGAGTGCGCACCGTCACCGGAAGGCGTTGACCGTTCACGAGGTCGATCAGGGCGTCCGTGTCGGAGCCGCAGAGAACCCGCAGCCGCGCACGCAGATCCAACCGGGCGATGCGCAGCCTCTCCGACTCCGCATCGAGCACGGCGCGTTCGGCCTCCCACTCGGACGCCAGTTGGCCCTCGAGGTCTTCGAACAGTCGGTCCCAGTGCACCCGACCGAGCGTAGGCGACGCCGATTTCGGACGTACGAGTTATCCACATACTTCCTCGATCGGCGTTCGGGAGCCCGGCGGTCGGTGCTGTACTGACGACCTCGCAGACCTTCCCGACCGAGAGATCGACATGACGCCTCACGAGTACTTCGCTCCGCAGCCGACACCGACCAGCGAACTGCCCGATCCCGCACCGCTCCTGCGCAGTCTCACCCGCGGTGTGCTCGAAGTGCTCGCCGGCGTCCGTGAGGTCGATCAGCTCGCGCGGTGGTTCAGCGAAGACGCGTTCCGCAGCCTGGTCACCCGGGCGAACCTGTCGGCGAGGGCGCGCAGCGCGCGCGGAGTCGCTCCCGCTCGCCCGACGTTCGAGATCCGGTCCCTGCGGGTGACGGCTCCGATCGACGGGGTCATCGAAGCGGTCGTCGTGGTGGCCGGACCGGGGCGCACGCGGGCGGTCGCGGTGAGGCTGGATGGGATCGATCGACGCTGGCGCGCGACCTCCCTGGCGATTCTCTGACCGATCTGACCGTAGGCTGGAAGGGTGTCAACCCTCAGCGATCTCGCCCATGCCCAGGGTCTCCTGACCGACAGCGATGTGGAGTGGCTCCATCGTCTCGCCGGAGACGGACAGCTCCTCGCCGATCTCGCGTCCGCCGACATCGTCATCTGGATCCAGACCGAGGATGGCTCCTTCATCGCGGTCGCGCACGCACGACCGAGTGGTGCGGCCACGCTCTTCTATCGTGACATCGTCGGGGAGCGGGTCCGGCCTCAGTGGCGTACGCAGGTGCAGGGCGCTTTCGAGTCGGCCGAGATCGTGGATTCCTCATCACCGGACTGGTTCGAGGAGACGCCGACGCGGGTCCGAGCCGTGCCGATCGTGCCCGAACGCCGGGACACAGGCACAGCCCCCACAGCGATCGGCGTGGTCACCAGACACACCAACCTGGGTGAGCTGCGGACGCCGTCTCGCCAGCAGATCACCTTCGACGAGTGCGCGAACGACCTGTTCCGGATGATCGCGGACGGGAGCTTCCCCGATCTCGCAGCGCCGACCTCGCCGCGCCGAGGCGCCCCTCGCGCGTCGGACGGCCTGATCCGCATCGACGTGGACGGGATCAGCACGTTCGCGAGTCCGAACGCTCTGTCCGCCTTCAACAGGATGGGCTTCGACGACGAACTCGAGGGGGAGTCCCTCGCCGAAGTCACCACGCGTTTGGTGCCGCCTTCGCGGCAGGTCGACGAGTCACTCCCGGTCGTCGTCACAGGGCGCGCCCCCTGGCGGACCGACATCGAGGCGCGGGGTGTCACGGTGTCCTTGCGTGCGATCCCGCTGAAGGACCACGGCACCCGCATCGGGGCGATCGTGCTGTGCCGCGATGTGTCGGAACTCCGTCACCAGGAGCAGGAGCTCATCACCAAGGATGCGACGATCCGCGAGATCCACCACCGGGTGAAGAACAATCTGCAGACGGTGGCCTCGCTGCTGCGGATCCAAGCCCGCCGCACGCACTCCGATGAGGCCAGAGACGCGCTCACACAGGCCATGCGCCGTGTCGACGCCATCGCGGTGGTGCATGACACGCTCGCGCAGGGACTCACGCAGAAGGTCGATTTCGACGAGGTTTTCCACCGCGTGCTCAAGCTCGTGGCGGAGGTGGCATCGGCGCCGAGCACCCGCGCGCGCACGCAGTCGACCGGGCGCTTCGGTGTGCTTCCGAGCGAGTATGCGACACCGCTCGCTCTCGCGCTCACCGAGGTCGTGACCAACGCGGTCGAGCACGGTCTGGCAGGCCAAGAGGGCATCGTGACCATCGACGCCAAGCGCACGGAGGAGAACCTCCGCGTGACGGTGCGCGATACCGGTCTGGGCCTGCCCGAAGGCCGGATCGGTCAGGGGCTCGGGACGCAGATCATCCGCACACTCATCCAGGGCGAGCTCGGCGGCACGATCGAGTGGCGGGGGAGCGACGGCGAGGGCACCGAGGTGGTCATCGACATCCCGCTCCGCTGGCTCGACCGCTGAGGGCCGGCGCTCCCGGCACACGCGAAAGCGGCCCGAGAGTCGATCTCGGGCCGCTTTCGGAAGTTCAGGAGGCGCGGCGGGCGCGAGCGGCGCGGCGCTTCAGCGCACGGCGCTCGTCTTCGGAGAGGCCGCCCCAGACGCCCGAGTCCTGACTGGTCTCGAGGGCGTACTGCAGGCAGATCTCGGTGACCGTGCAGGTGGCGCAGACGGTCTTCGCCTTCTCGATCTGGTCGACGGCCGGGCCGGTGTTCCCCACGGGGAAGAAAAGCTCGGGGTCGACAGTCAGGCAGGCGGCCTTATCGCGCCAGTCCATGGGGGCTCCTCGGTGTGGATTTCAAGAGATGTCGCGGTGCGATTTCTCGGATTCGGGTAGCTGTTCGGGTTCGGCTACCCTGTTGAGATGCGGACGGAATGCCGCGAATTGTGATGCGAGCGTGAACGCCCGCCCCACGCCGCTGTGGGAGCACATGACTTTCTCTATTCTGTTACATGAATACCCTGAAATCAAGGGTTTTCTCCTCTTTCGATCCTTGGGAGACACTGTGCGCGCACCCGGAATCGCCCTCGCGGCCGCAGGGGTCCTTGCCCTCGAAGCGGTGGCGCTCCTGGTGTTCGCGATCATCGAACTCGCGGGTCTCGGAGCGGGCGACGCGTCGTCGCTGCCGACCGCCATCGCGCTCATCGTTCTCACGCTGATCGGTGCGGCCGCTCTCGCGGCATTCGCGTTCGGAACGCGCGCCGGCAAGTCGTGGGCGCGTTCGGGAGGGGTGGTGCTCCAGGTGCTGGCCGTCGCGCTCGCCCTCGCGTCCCTGACGGTTCAACCGGTCTCCTGGACGTTCACCCTCGGCGTCGGACTTCCGGCTCTGCTCGGGTTCGCCCTGCTCATCACGAGCGCACGACGAGAAGGCGCGCAGCGCGCGCCGGAGTGAGCTCCGTGCGGTGCCCGTGTCGACGCCGCGGCCGCGCCGCCGCCAACCGGGTCAGGCGTCGATGCCGAGTTGCTTGCGCAGCCGCGCCACGTGGCCGGTGGCCTTGACGTTGTAGAGGGCGATGTCGATCTTCCCGTCCTCATCGAGGACGAACGTGGAGCGGATGACGCCTTCGACGACCTTGCCGTAGTTCATCTTCTCGCCCCAGGCGCCGTAGGCGACATGGACCGAGTGGTCGGGGTCGCTGAGGAGGGGGAACGTGAGGGCGTCCCGCTCGCGGAACTTCGCCAAGGTCGCCGGCTCGTCGCGGGAGATGCCGATGACCCGGTAGCCGGCGCCCTGGAGCGAGGAGATGCTGTCGCGGAAGTCGCAGGCTTGGGTGGTGCATCCGGGCGTCATCGCCGCCGGATAGAAGTACAGCACGGTCTTCTCGCCGCGCAGGTCTGCCAGACGGACGAGGTTCCCGTCCTGGTCGAGGAGGGAGAAGTCGGGGGCTGCGGTACCGGGTTCCAGGCGCTGGGTCACGCCTCCAGCCTACCGGCCGGGGGCCTGCTCCGCCTTGTCGGCGAAGGTCTGCAGCAGTCGCTGGAGCGAGTCGAGGCGCGCGCGCCCGGTCTCGCCCAGCTCGCCCCGATCGGCGGCTTCGATGAGCGCGCAATCGGGAGCGTCCGCCAGGTGCGTGCAGCCACGCGGGCAGTTCTCCGCGATCTCGGCGAGTTCGGTGAAGGCCGCGAGGATGTTCGCCGGATCCACGTGACCGAGACCGAAGGAGCGGACGCCGGGGGTGTCGATCACCCAGCCGGTCCCTTCGGCGCCCTGGTACCGGAGCGACACCGTGGAGGAGGAGGTGTGTCGCCCCCGTCCGGTGACCTGGTTCACGTGACCCGTGGCGCGTCCGGCCGTCGGGACGAGCGCGTTGACGAGGGTGGACTTGCCGACGCCGGAGTGCCCGACGAAGACGGTCGAGTGCCCGACCAGGGCGGCGCCGATCTCGTCCACCGGCATCTCTTCCTGTGCGCTCGTGAACACCCGCAGGTCGAGGCCGTCGAAATGGGTGAGGAACTCCGTCGGGTCCGCGATGTCCGTCTTCGTCACAACGAGAAGGGGGCGGATCCCGGCATCGAGCGCCGCGACCAGGTACCGGTCGACGAGACGCGCACGCGGCTCCGGGTCGGCAGCCGCCACGACGACGAGCATCTGGTCGGCGTTCGCGACGATCACCCGCTCGACCTGGTCCGTGTCGTCGGCGCTGCGCCGGAGGAGGGACGTACGCTCCACGATGCCGACGATGCGGGCGAGCGTTCCCTCGTCACCGGAGGTGTCGCCGACCACGCGTGCCTGATCGCCGGTGACGATGGGCATGCGACGCAGCTCCCTGGCCCTGGTCGTGGTGATCATGCGCTCGTCGGGGGTGTCTTCGCCGACGAGCACGGAGTAGCGACCGCGGTCTACGCCGAGCACCCTGCCGACTTCGGCATCCTCATGCGCAGGGCGACGCTTGGTCCTGGGGCGGTTGGCCTTCGGGTTGGGACGGGTGCGGATGGTGCTCTCGTCGTAGTCCTCGAAGTCGTCGTCGAGGTCGTCGGTGTCGTCGAGCCAGCTCACCGTCAGCCCCGCAGCATCCGCTCCCAGAGCATCGTGAACTCCGGGAGGGTCTTGGCGGTCGTGCCGATGTCGTCGATCACGACGCCGGGGACACGCAGCCCGATGAGCGCGCCGGTCGTGGCCATGCGGTGGTCGTGGTGCGCCGCCCACTCTCCTGCGTGCAGCGGGCGCGGGATGATCCGCAGCCCATCCGGGAGCTCCTCGGCTTCCCCGCCGAGCGCGCGGAGGTTGCCGATCAACGCGGCGATCCGATCCGTCTCGTGAAGGCGGATGTGGCCGATGCCGCGAATCGTGGTGGGGGTCTCGGCGAAGGCGGCGAGACCGACGAGCGTCGGGGTGAGTTCGCTCGCTGCCGAGAGGTCGAGATCGAGGCCGCGGATGCTCGAGCCGGCTCGCACCGTGAGCGTGCCGCCGTGGCGTCCGACGTGGGCACCGAAAGCCTGCAGGATGTCCGGCAGCATCGCGCCCGGCTGTGTGGAGTGCGCGGGCCAACCGGTGACAGCCACCGAACCGCCGGTGACGAGCGCCGCGGCGAGGAACGGCGCCGCGTTCGAGAGATCGGGTTCGATCGCGAGCTCCTTGGCGCGCGGCACGCCGGCCTCGACGAGCCACTCGCCGACGGCGGGACGCTCGATGCGGATGCCGCGACGGCTCAGCGCCTCGATGGTCATGTCGATGTGGGGCAGGCTCGGGAGGTGTTCGCCGGTGTGCACGAGGTGCAGCCCGACATCGAACCGGGGAGCGGCGAGCAGGAGACCGGAGACGAACTGGCTCGATGCGGAGGCGTCGACCTCGACGCGGCCGCCACGGATGCGTCCGTGACCGCGAATGGTGAACGGGAGGGACCAGGTGCCTTCATCGTCGATGTCGACGCCCAGGTCGCGGAGGGCGCTGATGAGTCCGCCCATCGGTCGGTGCAGGGCCGTCTCGTGGGCGGTGAGGTGCACGTCGTGCTCGGCGAGCCCCGCGAGCGGAGCGATGAAGCGCATCACGGTACCGGCTTGTCCGCAGTCGATCGTCGTGCCGCCGCTGAGCTTCGCCGGGGTGACGACCAGGTCGGGACCGAACTCGTGACCGGCCTCCACCTCCTCGATGCCGACGCCGAGCGCGCGCAGCGCATCGACCATGCGGGCGGAGTCGTCGGAGTGCAGCGGCGCGATCAGCCGGCCGGGGCCGTCTGCGATCGCGGCGATCATCAGCTCGCGGTTCGTCAGCGATTTCGAGCCGGGGATCGTGAGCTCGGCATGCACGGGCACATCGGTGGTGGGCGCAGGAAAGGCACCCTGCACGCGGATGGGGGAATACCTGTTGGCGCTCATCGGTTCTCACCTTAGTAAACGCAGGGAGCTTCGGCGCGACAGACGAGGCTCCCGAGGTGAAGGAGAGAGAATGCCGGCGACGTTGGAGCGCGAGGTGATCGACCTCAGCGGCCTAGACTGGCCGGTGATGGACGACACCGCAACCGCAGACACCGTCAGCGACCCTCGGCGCGAGTTCGAGGAGCAGGCGATCCCTTTCATGGATCAGCTCTATGCCGCCGCGATGCGCATGACGCGCAATCCGGCGGACGCCGCAGACCTCGTGCAGGAGACGTTCGTGAAGGCGTACGGCTCCTGGTCGACGTTCTCGCAGGGGACGAATCTCAAGGCGTGGCTGTACCGCATCCTCACGAACACGTACATCAACATCTACCGCAAGCGGCAGCGCGAGCCGTTCCAGGGCACGATCGACGAGCTCGAGGACTGGCAGCTGGGCGGTGCGGAGTCGACCACCGCGTCGCACAGTCGTTCGGCGGAGGCGGAGGCGATCGACCGGATGCCGGCCTCGGTCGTCAAAGACGCTCTGCAGGCCGTCCCGGAGGACTTCCGACTCGCGGTGTACCTCGCTGATGTCGAGGGATTCGCGTACCAGGAGATCGCGGACATCATGAAGACGCCCATCGGCACCGTGATGAGCCGCCTGCACCGTGGCAGGCGGATGCTGCGGGAGCTGTTGGCAGACTACGCCGCCGAGCGGGGCATCGCCGCGGCTGACACGAGGAGCAAGGGATGAGCGACTGCGGCTGCGAGAAAGCGCGTCAGGATCTGGAGGAGTACCTCCGCAACGAGGTGTGCAAGACCGAGCACACCGAGATCCGCGAGCATCTGGAGAACTGCCCCTCGTGCCGTGACGAGGCGCTGGTGGCGACGACCCTCACCGAGGTCATCGCCCGCGCCTGCAAGGAGACGGCTCCGGAGCAGCTGCGCGATCAGGTGTTCGCGCGTCTGCGTGAGGCTCAGGCCGCGCAGCACTGACGTCGCGTCCGACCGCCTCGGTAGTGTGGATGGATGAGCTCCATCGATGCGCGGGACGTGACCGCAGACCCCACTTCGACTGAACGCCTGGCGACCTCCGGGCTCGAATACCGGGTCGTCGATCTGTCGGACGACACCCGTTCGGCGGCATTCCAACGCGCGGTGGACCGCGGGTTCCTGGGAGCCGAGCCGACGGGCGACATGATCGCCCAGGTCACCAAGACCTTCGCGGCTCGGCGCAACATCGGCGTGTTCGAGCCCGACGCGACGGATGCGACGCTTCCGATCGCGACCACGAACGCCTGGATCACGCCGCTCACGCTCCCGGGCGGCGGCGAGATCGACATGTGGGCGATCAGCGCGGTCACCGTCGCGGCGACGCACCGGCGCCGCGGGATCGCGCGGGCTCTGCTGGAGGGCGAGTTGCGAGCCGCAGCATCGGCCGGCGTTCCCGTCGCGGGCCTCACCGTCTCCGAGGCGACGATCTACGGGCGCTACGGCTTCGGCTCCGCGATACCGGTCGCACGGCTGACCGTGAACACGCGGCGTGCGGGATGGGGCGGTGCGACGCCCCCCGGGCGCCTCGAGTATGTCGATCGCGACACGCTGGCCGCCGACCTCGGGACCGTGCACGAGCGTGCGCGTCGACAGGTCCCCGGGCAGATCCCGGGCTGGCAGGGCCGATGGGAAGGGTACTCGGGAGTCGCGCCGACACCGGATCGGGACCAGGCCAGGGGAGTGCGCTACCTCGACGAGGACGGAGTGCTCCGCGGCGTCCTGGCGTACACGGTGAGCGAGGCGAGCGGCACCTTCCGGTTCCGGATGGACGTGCGTCTGCTCGTCGCCGAGACGGCCGATGCACGCACCGCGCTCTGGCGCTTCGTGCTGCAGCACGATCTGGTCGACGAGGTCGTCGCCGACCTCCGTCCGCTGGATGACCCGCTGCCGTGGCTCGTCGCCGATCCGCGTGGCGTGAAGCAGGAGGTGCATGACCACGGCTGGCTGCGCATCCTCGACCTCCCGGCCGCCCTCACCGCGCGGGGCTATTCGGCACCGCTCGACACGGTCCTGCGGGTCGAGGACCCGTTGGGATTCACCGCCGGCGACTGGCGGCTGCGCGTGGACGAGTCGGGCATCGCCACCGTCGAGGAGGCGCACGGAGGCTCCGCCGACATCGAGCTCGACGTCTCAGCGCTGTCGTCGCTCTACGCCGGCGGGGTTCGGGCGTCCTCGTTGCACGGTGCCGGCCGTCTCACCGGGGATCGTGCCGCGATCGACGCCTTCGACAAGGCGCTGGTCGCGTTCCCGTCGCCCTCGCTCGACATCTGGTACTGACCGGAGCTGGACGGAAACGAGAACGGGCGCCGCGACCGAAGTCGCGGCGCCCGTCCTCGTCTGCGGATCAGTCGAGCGTGACGGCCGCGTGGATCAGTTCGGCCTGCTCGGCCGCGTGCACCTTCGACGAGCCCGTCGCCGGCGAGGCGGACGCGGGACGCGAGACGGGACGGAACGACCGGTCTCCCGGGACGTCCGCGAAGGCGAGCGCGAGGAACGGCCAGGCGCCCTGGTTCTCCGGCTCCTCCTGGACCCACACGAGCTCGGCGCCGGGGTAGGAATCGGTGATCGTCTTGAGCTCGTCGATCGGCGTCGGGTACAGCTGCTCGAGACGGACGAGCGCGACCTCGGGGTTCGGGTTCTTCTCGAGCTCGGCGCGCAGATCCCAGTGCACCTTGCCCGAGTGCACGAGCACGCGCTTGACGGCAGCGCGGTCGAGACCGCGGTCGTCGTCGATGACCGGTTCGAACCGACCCTGAGTGAAGGCCTCGACGGGGCTCGTCGCGCCCCGCAGGCGCAGCATCGCCTTCGGAGTGAAGACGATCAGCGGCTTGCGCGGACGGGCGTACGCCTGGCGCCGCAGGAGGTGGAAGTACGACGCGGGCGTCGACGGACGGGAGACGATCATGTTCTCCTGCGCGCACAGCTGCAGGAAACGCTCGATCCGCGCCGAGGAGTGGTCGGGGCCCTGGCCCTCGTAGCCGTGGGGGAGGAGCAGGGTCACGCTGGACTGCTGGCCCCACTTCTGCTCGGCTGCCGAGATGTACTCGTCGATGACCGACTGAGCACCGTTCACGAAGTCGCCGAACTGTGCTTCCCACAGGACGAGGGCTTCCGGCGCCTCCACCGAGTAGCCGTACTCGAACCCGAGGGCGGCGTACTCGCTCAGCAGCGAGTCGTAGACGAAGAAGCGGCCCTGGGCGTCCGACAGGTTCGACAGCGGCAGCCACTCCTGGCCGTTCGCGCGGTCGTGCAGGGTCGCATGCCGCTGCACGAAGGTGCCGCGACGCGCATCCTGGCCCGCGAGTCGCACCGGAGTGCCCTCGACGAGCAGGGAGCCGAAGGCCAACAGCTCTCCGAAGCCCCAGTCGATGCCTCCGTTGCGGCTCATGTCGAGACGCTTCTCCAGCAGCTGCTGGATCTTCGGGTGCACCGTGAAGCCGCCGGGCTTGTTCACGAACGCGTCACCGATCAGCTGGATGACCTCGCTCGGCACACCCGTCACGTCCGGAGCACCGACCGTGTCATCGACGGGCGGGGCGTCCGGGGTCACGTCCAGGGTGCCGGTCTCGGCTGCGTGCGTCTCGGCGAAGGCGATCTCCAGACGGTTCTGGAAGTCCGCCTTGGCCTCGTCGTACTCCTGCTCCGTGATGTCGCCACGACCGACGAGCGACTCCGTGTACAGGCGGCGCACCGAGCGCTTGGCCTGGATGAGGTCGGTCATGAGCGGCTGCGTCATCGAGGGGTCGTCACCCTCGTTGTGGCCGCGTCGGCGGTAGCAGACGAGGTCGATCACGACGTCGCGGTGGAAACGCTCGCGATACTCGAACGCGAGCTGGGCGACGTGGATGACGGCCTCGGGGTCGTCGCCGTTCACATGGAACACCGGCGCCTGGATCGTCTTGGCCACATCGGTCGAGTAGATCGAGGTGCGACCGTCGTTCGGGGTGGTGGTGAAGCCGACCTGGTTGTTCACGACGACGTGGATCGTGCCACCCGTGCGGTAGCCGCGCAGCTGCGACATCTGCAGTGTCTCGACCACGACGCCCTGGCCCGCGAAGGCGGCGTCGCCGTGCACGAGGATCGGCAGCCACGCGAAGGTGCCGATCGGCTTGCGGTCCTGCTTGGCGCGGACGATGCCCTCCAGCACCCCGTCGACCGTCTCGAGGTGCGACGGGTTGGCGGCGAGGTAGACCGGAAGCTCGGACTCGTCATCGGCGACGAAGGTTCCCTCGGTGCCGAGGTGGTACTTCACATCGCCGGAGCCGCGCTGGTTGCCGGGGGTCTGCGTGCCTTCGAACTCACGGAACACCTGACCGTACGTCTTGCCGGCGATGTTGGTGAGCACGTTGAGTCGGCCACGGTGGGCCATGCCGATGGCCGCGCCCTCGAGCCCGGCGGTGGCTGCGCCCTGGAGGATCTCGTCGAGGAGCGGGATCAGAGACTCCCCGCCCTCGAGGGAGAAGCGCTTCTGACCCACGAACTTCGTCTGCAGGAAGGTCTCGAACGCTTCGGCCTCGTTGAGCTTGCGGAGAACCCGCAGCTGCTCGTCGTGGCCGGGCTTCTGGTACTTGACCTCGACCTTCTCCTGGAACCAGCGGCGCTGCTCCGGATCCTGGATGTGCATGTACTCAATGCCGAGGGTGCGGCAGTACGAGTCGCGGAGCACACCGAGAATGTCGCGGAGCTTCGCGACGCGGCGACCGCCGAACCCTCCGGTGACGAACTCGCGGTCCAGGTCCCAGAACGTGAGGCCGTGGCTCTCGATCTCGAGGTCGGGGTGCGAGCGCTGCACGTATTCGAGCGGGTCGATGTCGGCCATCAGATGACCGCGCACGCGGAACGAGTTGATCAGCTCCTGCACGCGGGACTGCTTGTCGACGCGCTCGGCGAGGTCCACCGCGATGTCGGGGTTCCAGCGGATCGGGGCGTAGGGGATGCGCAGCGCGGCGAAGATGTCGTCGTAGAAGCCGCGCTGGCCGATGAGCAGCTCGTGCACCTTCTTGAGGAACTCGCCGGACCCCGCACCCTGGATGACGCGGTGGTCGTAGGTGCTGGTGAGCGTGATGGTCTTGCCGATCGCGAGCTCGTTGAGGGTCTTCTCGCTGGCGCCCTGGAACTCGGCCGGGTACTCGAGGGCACCGGCTCCGATGATGCAGCCCTGGCCCTTCATCAGGCGAGGCACGGAGTGCACGGTGCCGATACCGCCGGGGTTGGTGAGGGAGACCGTGGTGCCCTGGAAATCGCCCGCGGTCAGCTTGTTCCCGCGGGCGCGCGTGACCAGGTCTTCATAGGCGGAGAGGTATTCGGTGAACGACATGGTGTCGGCGCGCTTGATGCTGGGCACCATGAGAGCGCGCGTGCCGTCGGGCTTGGGCAGGTCGATCGCGATGCCGAGGTTGACGTGGGCCGGGGCGACGACGGAGGGCTTGCCGTCGACCTCGGCATAGAACACGTTCTGGCTGCGGAACTCGTCGAGCGTGCGGATGAGAGCCCAGCCGATGAGGTGGGTGAAGCTGATCTTGCCGCCACGGGTGCGTGACATGTGGTTGTTGATGACGATGCGGTTGTCGATCATCAGCTTCGCCGGCACGGTGCGCACGCTGGTCGCGGTCGGGACGGTCAGGGACTCGTCCATGTTGGCGGCCAACGTCTTCGGCAGGCCGCGCAGAGGGGTGACCTTGTCCTCTTCGACGACGTCCGTGGTGTCCTTCGCCTCGGGCTTCGGCGCGGGCTTGGGAGCCTGGGCGGGGATCGGCGCCGTCGCGGCCGGCTTGGCCGTGGTACGTGCCACGGGCTGCGAGCCGATCACGGGGATCGGGGCGGTGACGGGATGTGCCTGCGCAGCAGCCGTCGCCGTGCCCGTGGAAGGAGCCGCGGACGCCGCGTCGGAGTGGTACTTCTCCAGGATCGGCCACCACTCCTTGTCGACGGAGTCGCGGTCCACCTTGAACTGCTCGTAGAGCTCTTCAACGAGCCAGGAATTGGCTCCGAACCCCCCGTCGCCGTTGACGCCGGTCACCTGGTTCGACACGCTCGATCGCCCTCTTTCATCGCTGAAGCTCTCTGGTGCGGACGTCGTCGCAGGATGCGTTCGGGCCCGCACGCTCTCGACCAACAAGCCTAACGTGTTTCGCTCGGGGATTCGTCGAAGCCATGCGCCCGTGGCGAGGGGATCTGGGTACCGTGGAGACATGGAATTCTCAGGAGCGCAGCCGGCCGTCGATCTGACCTATTCGGACGTCTTCCTCGTGCCGCGCCGATCCGCGGTGAGCAGCCGCCTCCAGGTCGATCTGGCGCCCCTGGACGGCACCCCCGCGACCCTGCCCATCGTCGCCGCCAACATGAACTCCGTGACGGGTCCGCGCATCGCGGCGGTGCTCGCGCGACGCGGCGCTCTCGGTGTTCTTCCGCAGGACCTGCCGTTGCAGGATCTCGACTCCGCGATTCGCGAGGTGAAGGCGCAGCCGGTCCTCTGGGACACCCCGATCGTGCTGCCGCCGGAAGCGTCCGTCGCCGATGCGCTCCGCCTGCTTCCAGCGACGAGCGGACACGGGATCGTCGTGGCCCGCGGCGACGCACCGATCGACGTGGAGCGCATCGTCGGCATCCTCCCCGCCGTCCGACTCGCCACGGCGCTGCCGGATGCGCAACTGGGCGACCTCGTCCACCGGGGTACGCCGTCGATCGATGCCGACGACATCGGTTCGGAGCGGCACGCGTTCGACGTCATCACCGACGCCGGTGTCGAGATGGTGACGGTGATCCACCACGGTCACCTCGTGGGCACTCTGAGCGCACGCAGCGCCTTGCGGTCCACTCTCTACCGGCCGGCGCTCGACGCTGACGGTCGTCTGGCGGTGGCCGCGGCCGTCGGCATCAACGGCGACGTCGCCGCCAAGGCGAGGGCACTCGCCGGAGCAGGCGTCGACGTGCTCGTCGTCGACACGGCACACGGACACCAGGAAGGCATGCTGCGGGCGCTTCGCGCGGTCGCCGATCTCGACCTGGGGCTCCCGATCGTGGCGGGGAACATCGTCACCGCCGACGGCGTCGCCGACCTGGTCGACGCGGGCGCCTCGATCCTCAAGGTCGGTGTCGGGCCCGGGGCCATGTGCACGACCCGCATGATGACGGCGGTCGGTCGACCGCAGTTCTCGGCGGTCCTCGAGACCGCGCAGGCCGCACGGGAGCTCGGCGCACACGTCTGGGCCGACGGCGGGGTGCGGTACCCCCGCGACGTCGCGCTGGCGCTTGCCGCCGGTGCGGCCTCCGTCATGGTCGGCTCCTGGTTCGCGGGAACCATCGAGGCTCCGGGGGAGCTGCAGCACGAGGGCGACGGGCGTCTCTTCAAGGAGTCCTGGGGCATGGCGTCGACCAAGGCGGTGCAGGCGCGATTCGGCCGGCTCGACGCGTACGAGCGTGCGCGCAAGGAGCTCTTCGCCGAGGGCATCTCCTCGTCGAAGATCTACCTCGACCCCCTGCGGCCCGGCGTGGAGGACCTGCTGGACATGATCACCTCGGGCGTACGTTCGTCGTTCACCTACGCGGGAGCGTCGACCGTGCCCGAGTTCCACGACCGTGCGCTCGTCGGCCTCCAGTCGGCAGCGGGATACGAAGAGGGCAAGGCGCTGCCGGTCAGTTGGTGAGCGCGAGCGCGAGCCCGTCCTCATTCGATACAATCGTCCCCATAATGGACGACCCTCCCAGTTGTAGAACATCGCCCCACTGTCCGCCTCTCTCCTCGGAGAGGAACCTCTGATGGACTACATCATGTTGGGCGTGGGGCTCCTGCTCACGGTCGGCACCGGCCTCTTCGTCGCGAGCGAGTTCGCGCTGGTCAATCTCGACCGCGCCGACCTCGAAGCGCGTCAGGCTCGGGGGGAGTCCCGGCTCTCGCTCACGATCAGTGCCCTCAAGCACACGTCGACCCATCTCTCCGCGGCCCAGCTCGGCATCACGCTGACGACGCTGCTGACCGGTTACACGATGGAGCCGGCGCTGTCGAACCTCCTCCGGCCGACGCTTCTGGCCTGGCGCATTCCGGAAGCCGCCGTCTCGCCCATCGCGACCATCGTGGCGATGTTCATCGCCACCGTGCTCTCGATGATCCTCGGTGAGCTGGTGCCGAAGAACTTCGCGCTCGCTCTTCCCCTCGCCACCGCGAAGCTCGTGGTCCCCTTCCAGATCGCATTCACCACGGTCTTCAAGCCGGCCGTGGTCGTGCTCAACGGCAGCGCCAACGGCGTGCTGCGCAGCATGGGGATCGAGCCGAAAGAGGAGCTCTCCGGCGCGCGGAGTGCGGAGGAGCTCTCCTCGCTGGTCCGGCGCTCCGCCAGCGCGGGCATGCTCGAGGCCGACACGGCCACGCTCCTCGACCGCACTCTGACGTTCTCCCGACTCACCGCGGCCGATGTGATGACCGCCCGCCCGAGCATGCACGCGATCGCCGCCGGTGACTCCACCGACGATGTCATCCAGCTCGCCCGCCGCACCGGGCACAGCCGGTTCCCGGTCTACGACGACGACCTCGACGACATCATGGGCGTCGTGCATCTGAAAGCTGCCATCTCCGTGCCGCGCGAGCGCCGTGCGGAGGTGCCTGTCGGCGCGCTGGCGACCGAGCCCCTCCGTGTTCCGGAGACGGTCCACGTCGACGCCCTGATCTCCGAGCTCCGGGCACGCGGCTACCAACTGGCCGTCGTCGTCGACGAGTACGGCGGAACGGCAGGGCTCGTGACGCTCGAGGACCTCGTCGAGGAGCTGGTGGGCGAGGTCGCCGATGAGCACGACCGCACTCGGGCCGGAGTGATCCGCAACCGTGAGGGCATCACCTTCCCCGGCGAGTTGCGGCCCGATGAGCTGCGTCGTCGCGCCGGGGTCGAGGTTCCGGAGGGCGACGTCTACGACACCGTCGGCGGATACGTCATGAGCGTGCTCGAGCGCGTGCCCTCGGTCGGCGACGAGGTTCCGCTCGACAGCGGCACGCTCCGGGTCGTGCGCATGGACGGCCGACGCGTCGATCGCGTCCGCTACGTGCCGAGTCCGCTCGTCGAGGGAGAGGGGGCCACCCGATGAACGATTGGGCAGGACTCGCCTGGCTCGTCGTGCTTCTCGTCGCGAACGCCTTCTTCGTCGGCGGCGAGTTCGCCGTGATCTCCGCGCGGCGGTCGCAGATCGAGCCCCGCGCCGATCAGGGATCGCGCGCGGCCAAGACGGCGCTGTACGCGATGGAGCATGCGACGCTGATGCTCGCGACCTCGCAGCTCGGCATCACGATCTGCTCGCTGCTCATCCTGAACGTCTCCGAGCCCGCGATCCACCACCTGCTGGCCGTGCCGCTGCATGCCCTCGGCTGGCCAGACGGCGCTGTCGACGCGGTGTCGTTCGCCATCGCGCTGCTGATCGTGTCGTTCCTTCATGTCGTGTTCGGCGAGATGGTGCCGAAGAACCTCGCGTTCTCGGTGCCGGACCGTGCCGTGCTCATCCTCGCCCCGCCCCTCGTGTGGGTGTCGAAGGTGTTCATGCCCGTGATCTGGGTGCTCAACGCGACGGCGAACGGCGTGCTGCGGCTGTTCCGGGTGGAGCCGAAGAATGAGGCGGCATCGACCTTCACCCTCGACGAGGTCGCCACCATCGTCAGCCAGTCGCGGCGTGAGGGCCTGCTCATGGACACCGCGGGAACGGTCGCGGCCGCCGTCGAGTTCACCGACAAGAAGGCGCGAGACGTCGCCGTGCCCCTGAGCGACCTGGTCACGCTTCCGCAGTCGACCACGCCGGACGACATCGAGAAGGCGGTCGCCCGCTACGGGTTCTCGCGCTACGTGATCGTCGACGACGAGTCCGTGCCGATCGGCTACGTGCACTTGAAGGACATCCTCCGGGCCTCGGAGGGCCCCGATGCCGAGGTCAAGATGATCGAACCGGTCCCGGCGAAGCGCATCCACCACATGGTGCCCGTCCAGGAGGACACGGATCTCGAGGACGCCCTCGCGGTCATGCGCCGCGCCGGTCGTCACCTGGCGAAGGTGCGTGACGCGCGGGGGAACACCACCGCGGTGCTGTTCCTGGAGGACATCCTCGAAGAGCTCGTGGGAGAGGTGCAGGACGCGACTCGTCGTTTCCGCGGACGCTGACCCCGATCACACGGACGAAGGCCGCCGGCTCCCCGGGGAGTCGGCGGCCTTCGTGTCTCGGTCCGGGCTCAGCGCCAGTGCGCGCGTTCGTACTGGGGTGGCCATGCGACCTCGGCGCCGAGTTCATGTGCGGTGCGGAGCGCGAAGTGCGGGTCGCGAAGCCACTCTCGGCCGGCGAAGACCGCATCCGCCGCGCCGTCGGCGAGCACCTGCTCGGCCTGGGCGGATGCGGTGATCAGCCCGACCGCCGAGACCGGGATGCGGCCTCCGCGGCGGACGGTCTCGGCGAGAGGGACCTGGTATCCGGGGAACACCTCGATCCGCTGATGGGCCACGAGCCCGCCGCTCGACACGTCGATCAGGTCCGCTCCGCGCTGCGTGGCCCAGTCGGCGACGGCGGACGCCTCATCGGGGGCGAAACCGCCTTCGGCGTGGTCGGTGGCCGAGATCCGCACGAAGACCGGCACCTCGGGACCCGCAGCCTCGCGCACAGCATCCACGACGCGCAGCAGGAGCCGCGCGCGGTTCTCGAGCGAGCCGCCGTACTCGTCGTCTCGCCGGTTCGAGAGCGGGGACAGGAACTGGTGCAGCAGGTAGCCGTGCGCACCGTGGATCTCCAGCACGTCGAAGCCCGCCTCGAGAGCACGTCGCGCGGCGTCGGCGAAGGCCTCGACCACGCGGTCGATCCCGGCGAGGTCGAGGGCGACCGGCGCGTCGAAGCCGTCGAAGGCGATCGCCGACGGCGCAGCTGTCGTCCAGCCTCCCTCGGCGGCCGGCACCGACCCCCGCTCCCGTGCCCACGGCCACCACGTCGATGCCTTCCGTCCCGCGTGCGCGAGCTGGATCCCGGCGGACGCCCCACGGTCGTGGATAGCGCGGACGATCGGCGTCCAGGCGTCGCGCTGCTCGTCGCTCCAGAGACCCGCGTCGCGCGGCGAGATACGGCCCTCGGGTACCACCGCGGTCGCCTCCGCGACGATCAGTCCGGCGCCGCCTGAAGCGAACTGCGCGAGGTGCGTGTGGTGCCACTCCTGCACCAGCCCGTCGACGGCGCTGTACATGCACATCGGCGAGACCCAGAGGCGATTGCGGAACGTGACGGAACGGATGCTCAGCGGGGAGAAGAGAAGACTCACCGTTCGACGCTACCGCGACGACGCGCCTCGCGGAGCGCCGCACTAACGTGGAGTCATGGTCGAGGTGCGCGAGTGGACACGCAGCGATACGTCCCGGTACTTCCGCGCGCCCGCCGCAGAGGACGACAAGTACACGCGCGGGGTGGTGGCGCTCCGCACCGGATCGGCCGCTTATCCCGGTGCCGCGGTGCTCGGTGTCGAGGCCGCGTGGCGGACCGGTGCAGGATTCGTGCGTTACGTGGGGGAGGAGCGGGCGGCCGATGCCGTGCTCGCCCGGCGCCCGGAGACGGTGGTCGGAGCGGACGCTGGTCGTTCCCGCGTGGATGCCTGGGTGATCGGATCCGGCACGGATCCGGCCCTTCGGACGGATGCGGAGAGCGTCGCGCTCCGGGAGATCCTCGCGGGGAGCGTGCCGGTCGTCATCGATGCCGGAGCGCTGGATCTCGCCCCCGGTGCCCGCGCCCCCTTCCTCATCACCCCGCACGCACGCGAATTCGCCAGGCTCCAGGAGCGTCTGCGCCTGCAACCAGGCGGCGAACGCGCCGAAGGGGCCCGACAGGTCGCCGCGAACATCGGCGGAACCGTGCTCCTCAAGGGCGCTCGCACGCTGGTCGCAGCCCCGGACGGGACGACTTTCGCGATCGAGGCCGGGACGGGCTGGTTGGCGACGGCGGGAACCGGAGACGTGCTCGCCGGCGTGCTCGGCGCGGTGACCGCCGCGAATCCCGATGCCCCGCTCGCAGAGATCGCCGCCGCGGGGGCCTGGGTGCACGGCCACGCGGCACGGATCGCCGCAGACGTGACCGCCGGCAGCCCGGGGCATCCGATCGTCGCGCTGGATGTCGCCGCGGCGTTGCCGCCCGCGATCGCGGACGTCCTCGCGTGAGGCGCGCGTCGAACAGCAGGGTGGTCGTGCTGTGGGCCGTGTTCCTGCTCGTGCACCTGCTCACGGCGTGGCTCGGGTGGGTGTATCCGAGTCAGCCGATGGGCGATGTCGTGCTCGTGTACGAGCCCTGGGCGACGTCGGCGCTCAGCGGGGGACCGATCGTCGGAATCGACGAGACCTGGGTCTACCCGCAGCTCGCCCTCGTGCCGATGCTCATCGCTGCGGCCCTGTCGGCGCCGCTCGTACTCCTGCTCGGCGTCTCCCATGCGTATCTGGTCGGATGGGCGACGCTCGTGATCATCCTCGATGCCGTCGCCTTCGGTGTGCTCGTCGGCCGTTCGCCGTCGCGCGCACGTCGTGTGGCTGCCTGGTTCTGGTGTGCGGCGCTCCTTCTGCTCGGTCCCATCGCGCTCTACCGGATCGACGCGATCACGGTGCCGATCGCCGTGATCGGTGGGCTCTGGCTCGTGTCGCGGCCGACGATCGGTGCCGCCCTCCTCACGATCGGCGCCTGGATCAAGATCTGGCCCGGGGCGCTGGTCCTGGCGGCCGTCGTGGCGCTCCGCGCGAGGATGCGGGTGCTCCTCGCTGCCGCGGTCGTCACCACCGGGGTCGTCGCGACGCTGTTCCTGCTAGGCGCGGACACCGAGATCTTCGGGTTCCTGACGGAGCAGACTGGGCGGGGGCTGCAGATCGAGGCCGTGGCCGCCACGCCGTTCCTCTGGCTCGCGGTCGCCGGAGCCGCACGTATCGAGTACAGCTTCGAGATCCTCACCTTCCAGATCACGGCCCCCGGGGTCGACGCCGTCGCCGCCGCGCTCACACCTCTGATGGCGCTCTCGGTCCTCGCGGTGACGGTGGTGGGCGCGCGGAAAGCGGCGCGCGGTGCGACCTTCCCCCGGCTGTTCCCTCCGTTCGCCCTCACGCTCGTCACGCTGCTGATCGTCACCAACAAGGTCGGTTCGCCGCAGTTCCAGACCTGGCTGATCGCCCCGGTGATCCTCTGGCTCGTGCTCGATCGGGTCAGAGCGCGCGTTCCCGCCGTCGTCGTCCTCGCGCTCTGCCTGCTCACCTGCCTCGTCTATCCGATCGGCTACGACGCACTCCTGCGTGCCGATGCCATCGCCGTCGCCGTCCTCACGGTGCGCAACGGCCTTCTCCTCGTCCTGCTCATCCTGAGCATCCGTGCTCTCGCACGTGTGCCCGCCCGTCATCCGAAACCCCAGGAGTGAACCCATGCTGATCGCCTTCTCCGTCGCCCCGAGTGGCACCCCCGCCGACGGTGCGCAGCGCACCGACGCCTCCGTGCACGACGCCGTGGCGGCCGCCGTGCGCGTCGTGCGCGAGTCGGGGCTGCCGCACCGGACGACGAGCATGTTCACCGAGATCGAGGGTCCGGACTGGGACACGGTCATGGCCGTCGTCAAGCGCGCGACCGAAGCGGTGATGCCGTTCGGGTCACGGGTCTCGCTCGTGCTCAAGGCCGACATCCGTCCCGGGTACTCCGGAGAGCTCGACGCGAAGATCGAACGGTTGGAGTCGGCGATCGGGGAGGCGGCTGCCGCGGAGCCCCGTGACTGATCCGCGTCCGCTCGGATCGGTCGTTCTCCGGACGGCGCTCGCCGAGGACGCCGAGTGGATCGCCGAGCTGCGCGCCGACGTGCTCCGCGCCGACCTGGAGCGGCTGGGGCGCTACGACCCGACGCGTGTCCGGCAACGCTTCCGCGATGCGTTCGAGCCGGCGTACACGCGGATCATCGTGGTGGACGCTGTGGATGTCGGGTCTGTCGCCCTCCGTCCAGACGGCGACATCACGTGGCTGGAGCACCTCTACCTCGACGCCTCGCACCAGGGGAGGGGCGTCGGCACTCGGGTCCTAGCGATGATCCTCGACGACGACCGGCGGTACCGGCTCAACGTGCTCCAGGGCAGTCCGGCGCGCAGCCTCTACGAGCGTCACGGGTTCACCGTCGACTCGCAGGACGACGTGGACGTGTTCATGACGCGAGAACGAGGCGTCCCGGCGGTCGTGCCCCCCGACGGCCGCTAAGCTGATCCGGTGAATCCCTCGAATGAATCGAGGGGTGCGGCGAAGTGGGCGCTCCTCTCTCTCGCCATCGGCAGTTTCGGCATCGGCATGACCGAGTTCGTGGTCATGGGCCTGCTGCCCAACATCGCCGCTGACCTGCTGCCTGCGCTCTGGACGACCCGTCCGGAAGAAGCGCTGAGCCAGACGGGGTGGCTGATCTCGTTGTACGCGCTGGGTGTCGTCATCGGCGCCCCGACCATCGCCGGCTTCGTGGCGCGCTACCCGCGTCATCGAGTGATGATCGTGCTCGCTCTCGCGCTCACGGTGTTCAATGCCCTCACGGTGGTGCTGCCGACCTTCGAGCTCGTCGCCGCCTCGCGATTCCTCGCCGGGCTGCCGCACGGTGCGTACTTCGGCATCGGAGCCCTCGTCGCCGCCGATGTCATGGGTCCGGGAAACCGTGCCAAGGGCGTGGCGTTCATCCTCACCGGCCTCACGGTCGCCAATGTCATCGGGGTGCCGCTGGGGACCTTCCTCGGGCAGGAGTGGGGGTGGCGGGCGGCGTTCGCCGTCGTGGCGCTGGTGTTCGCGCTCGCAACGCTGTGCATCGCCCTGTTCGTCCCCGCGCACCCGGGCGATCCGGGGCGGACGATGCGTCAGGAGCTCCGGGTGTTCCGGCGGGCGCAGGTGTGGTTCACACTCGGCATCGGCGCGATCGGCTTCGGCGGGTTCTTCGCGGTGTACAGCTACATCGCGCCGTTGGTGACGGAAGTGGCGGGGTCACCCGAGTGGGCGGTCCCGATCGTGCTCGTGCTGATGGGGCTCGGCATGACCGCCGGAAACCTCGTGGGCGGCCACCTCGCCGACATCGATCTGCGCCGCACCCTGCTGTGGGGACTCGCGGCGATGGCGATCGTGTTCTCCCTGCTCGCCTTCCTGTCGTTCTGGATCGTGAGCCTCGGGCTGACGGTGCTCGTGGTCGGATTCGTCTCCTCGGTGCTGAGCCCGACCATCCAGACGCGTCTCATGGACGTGGCCGGGGACAACCAGTCGATCGCGGCGGCGATGAACCACTCGGCGCTCAACATCGGGAACAGCCTCGGCGCCTTCCTGGGCGGTGTCGTGATCGCCGTCGGATGGGGCTTCACCGCGCCGGCATGGACCGGAGCAGCGCTCGCCGTCGCCGGGCTCCTGATCGCCGTGCTGTCGTACCGCATCGAAGCGCGTCGCCCCGAGGTCTCTGAGCTCGTCGCGTCGTAGAGTGACGGGATGACTGCGCCCGAGGATTCCCTGCCCGTCGCCGGCACCGTCGTCCTGCTGCGGCCCGCGGAACCCGGGTTCGAGGTGCTGCTGCTGCGTCGACCGGACCGCGGATCCTTCCCAGGCGCCTGGGTGTTCCCGGGCGGCAAGGTCGAGCCGGAGGACCGACGCGACGGCGAAGGAGACGTCGAGGACGCGCGCCGCGCCGCGATCCGGGAGACCTTCGAGGAAGTGGGGCTGGTGGTCGACGATCTCGTCGTCCTCTCCGAGTGGCAGCCGCCGATGGAGGCTCCCACCCGCATCCGCACCTGGTTCTTCCTCGCCGCGGCGTCGGACGCGGTGCCGTCACCTGCTGAGGACGAGGTCGCTGAGTTGGCCTGGGCGCGGCCAACGGAAGCACTGGCGCGCCACGGGGCGGGGAGTGGATGCTGTACCCACCGACGTGGGTCACGCTGCACCGCCTGTCCGCGTTCGCGGATGCCGCTGCGGCACTGTCGTCCGGCGGTGCAGCGGAACTCTTCCAGACGCGTGTTCTCGACACCGAGACCGGTCGTGACTTCTCCTGGGAGCAAGGGCGCCTCGAGGCCGGCGTGCTGCCGTGGAGGTTCGTCGCAGGCTGAGGCGTTCGGGAGGCTCAGCTGTCGAGGAGCCGGCGGAGGTGGGACCCGACGGCTTCGGTCTCGATCAGGAACCCGTCGTGTCCGAAGTCGCTGGTGAGCACCACGGCCTCGTCGTCGATCACGTGCGGAATGCTGCGGGCGATGCGCTGCTGCCCGTCGACGGGGAACAGCCGGTCGCTGTCGATCCCGAGGACCAGCGTGGTCGCCGTGACCGCCCGCAGAGCTTCTTCGACACCCCCGCGCTCCCGCCCGACGTCATGCGAGTTCATGGCTTCGACGAGGGTGATGTAGCTGTTGGCGTCGAAGCGGCGGGTGAACTTGTTGCCGTGGAAGTCCAGGTACGACTCGACCGCGAAGCGCCCGCCGTGCCCGAGCGGCGATACCTCCGACTGCCAGGACCGCTGGAAGCGCTGGTTGAGCTCGATCGGGCTGCGGTAGTTCAGCAGGGCCATGCGCCGCGCCAGGGCGAGACCGCGGTGGGGGCCGTCGCCGTCGGACAGGTCGTAGTACTCGCCGCCCTGGAACCGCGGATCCATGCGGATGGTCTCCAGCTGCACGGTGTTCAGCGCGATCTGGTCGGCCGTCGTCACCGGCGGAGAGGAGAGGACCGCGAGCCGCTGCACGCGCTCGGGGTGGGTGGCGGCCCACTCCAGGGCATGCATGCCCCCCATCGAGCCGCCGATGACCGCCGCCCACGTGTCGATTCCCAGCGCATCAGCGAGCCGCACCTGCGCCGCCACCTGATCGCGGATCGTCAGGTAGGGGAATCGCGATGCCCACTCGTAGCCGTCCGGGGCGACACTCGCCGGGCCCGTGGAGCCCTGGCAGCCGCCCAGCATGTTCGGCGCGATCACGAACCAGCGATCGGTGTCGAGGGGTGCGCCGGGGCCCGTGATGTCCTCCCACCAGCCCGCGGTCGGATGGCCCGCTCCTGCGGGGCCACGCAGATGGCTGTCGCCCGTGAGTGCATGGAGGACGAGGATCGCGTTGTCGCGGGCGGCGTTCAGCTCGCCCCAGGACTCGTAGGCGATCCGGATACCGGGCAGCTCCGCACCGCTCTCCGTGGCGAAGGCTCCGAAGGCGGCGAAGCGCCTGCCGCCGACCGGGTCACCATCACGCCAGGCTCCGGTCGCCGGGGGGCGGGCGCGGAGGAGACGGACGTCGGCCTCCGTCACGGGTGCCGACGGCACCGTGTCCTCGGAGGTCGTCTGCCAGTCCATCCCTCCATTGTCGCGTGACCCGGCACACATCGGCGGCAGGTTACGCCCCGATCTCTCGCGCCCCCCACTTCCGGTCGACGCCCCCGCACACCGTCGACGCCCCTCCTGAGAGCCGTGATTCAGGAGGGGCGTCGACGGTAGGACGGGGTGCCGACCGGAACAGCGGGGGTCAGGCGCGGGCGGCCTCCGACACGGCGCGTGCCGCGGCGAGAGCCTGATCCAGGTCGGCCTTGAGGTCCTCGATGTTCTCGATGCCGACCGAGAGGCGCACGAGGCCCGGTGTGACACCGGCCGTGAGCTGCTGCTCGGGGGTGAGCTGTGCATGGGTGGTCGAGGCCGGGTGGATGACGAGCGAGCGGACGTCGCCGATGTTGGCGAGGTGGCTGAACAGAGACAGGCTGTTCACGAACTCGCGCCCGGCCTCCACGCCGCCCTTCAGCTCGAACGACAGCACGGCACCGACACCCTTGGGAGCGTACTCGTTCGCCTTGGCGTACCAGGGCGAGGAGGGCAGCCCCGAGTAGTTGACCGTCGCGACATCGTCACGGCCGTCGAGCCACTCGGCGATCTCCTGGGCGTTCTGCACGTGACGCTCGATGCGCAGCGACAGCGTCTCGACGCCCTGGATGAGGTTCCACGCACTCTGCGGCGCGATCGCGGAGCCGAGGTCGCGCAGCAGCTGCACACGGGCCTTGATGATGTACGCGAGGGGGTCGCCGACGGCGGCGGTGTAGCTGGCGCCGTGGTACGAGGGGTCCGGGACCGTGAGGCCGGGGAACTTGTCGACGTTCTTCGACCACTCGAACGTGCCGCCGTCGATGATGACTCCGCCGATGGTCGTGCCGTGGCCGCCGAGGAACTTCGTGACCGAGTGCACGACGATGTCGGCACCGAACTCGAACGGACGGATCAGGTACGGGGTGGCGATGGTGTTGTCGACGATCAGCGGCACGCCGTTCTCGTGCGCCACGTCGGCGACGGTACGGATATCGAGGATGTTGATCTGCGGGTTGCCGATCGTCTCTGCGAAGAACAGCTTCGTGTTCGGACGGACGGCGCGGCGCCATTCCTCGGGGTCGTCCTGGTTCTCGACGAACGTGACCTCGATGCCGAGCTTCGCGAGGGTGTACTTGAAGAGGTTGTAGGTGCCGCCGTAGATCGAGCTCGAGGCGACGAAGTGGTCTCCGGCCTGCGCGATGTTCAGGATGGCGAAGGTCGAGGCCGCCTGTCCGCTGGCGAGCACGAGCGCGCCGGTGCCGCCTTCGAGCGCGGCGAGCCGCTGCTCCAGCACGTCCTGGGTCGGGTTCTGGATGCGGGTGTAGATGTTGCCGAACTCCGCCAGGGCGAAGAGGTTGGCCGCGTGATCCGCGCTGTCGAAGACATACGAGGTGGTCTGATAAATCGGCGTGGCGCGCGCCTTCGTGACCGGGTCGGGGGCGGCGCCGGAGTGGATCTGCTTGGTCTCGAAGCGCCAGGACTCAGGTGCGGACATGTGATTCCCCCAGGAGTGGTCGGAAGGTCGGATGGCGGATGCCGTTGCTGCGAGAGTACGGAATATCGCTCGGTGTCAACAGTGAGGGAGAAATGTGACGTAACAGAGCGGTGCCCGCCGTCGCGCGAGCGAGGGATCCGCGACAGCCCGTGGGGGACTCCGCAATCCGGGGCGAACATCGTACGGTGGAGGCATGGCCAACAGACGTGCAGTGGTGACAGGGGCGAGTTCGGGGATCGGCGCGGCGACGGTGCGCGCACTCCGGTCGCGGGGATGGGATGTGGTCGGGGTCGCCAGGCGCAAGGACCGTCTGTCCGCGCTCGCCGCGGAGACCGGAGCCTCCGTGATCGCCTGCGATCTGACCGACCCGGCTGCCGTCGACGCGCTCGTCTCCACGCTCGCGGAGTCGGGCCCGGTGCACGCGCTCGTGCAGGTGGCCGGCGGTGCGCGCGGGACCGATCGCATCGAAGATGCCTCGGTCGAGGACTGGCAGTGGATGTTCGATGCGAACGTGCTCGCGACGCAGCGGCTCGTGGCGGGACTGCTCCCGCTGCTGCGCCGAGCTGCCGACGCGGACGGGCACGCGGACACGGTCTTCGTCACCTCCACGGCCGCCCAATCGGCGTATGCGGGGGGAGCCGGGTACAACGCGGCGAAGGCCGCCGAGGGCATGCTGGTCAAGGTGCTCCGCCAGGAGTTGAACGGCGAGCCGATCCGGGTGGTCGAGGTCGCGCCCGGCATGGTGCACACCGAGGAGTTCACGCTGAACCGGCTGGGCGGCGACGCCGTGGCCGCAGAGGCCGTGTACGCCGGCGTCGACGCACCGCTCCTCGCGGAGGATGTCGCGGATGTCATCACCTATGCGCTGGAGGCACCGGGGCATGTGAACCTCGACCTCGTCACGATGCGTCCGGTGGCCCAATCCGCTCAGCACCTGCTCGCCCGCGGACCGCTGCGCGTGCGCTCGATCGACTGACGATGGCGCGGACGCTGGCCGAGCTCGCTGCGGACGGCCTCATCGACGCGGGCTGGGCGGAAGCACTCGCCCCGGTCCAGGAGACGATAACCGGACTCGGGGAGAGGCTCCGGGCGGAACAGGATGCCGGGCACGGGTACCTGCCTGCCGGGGAGGACGTCCTTCGGGCGTTCGAACGGCCCCTCGCGGACGTGCGCGTGCTGATCACGGGGCAGGACCCGTACCCGACGCCCGGTCATCCCATCGGCCTGTCGTTCGCGGTGGACCGTGAGGTACGGCCGCTGCCGCGCAGCCTCACGAACATCTACAAGGAGCGGGAGAGCGACCTCGGCATACCGCCGGCGCCGCACGGTGATCTCACCGCCTGGAGCGATCAGGGCGTGCTCTTGCTCAACCGCGTTCTGACCGTCCGTCCGGGGGCGGCCGCCTCGCACCGAGGCTGGGGGTGGGAGAAGGTCACCGAACTCGCGATCAGAACCCTCGTCGCCCGGGATCAGCCTCTCGTGGCCGTGCTCTGGGGCAAGGACGCAGCGAATCTGCAGCCGATGCTCGGTGACACGCCGGTGATCGTCTCGGCCCATCCCTCCCCGCTGTCGGCGAGCCGCGGGTTCTTCGGATCCCGGCCGTTCTCGCGCGCTAATGCCCTGCTCACGGAACAGGGGGCCGAAGCCGTGGACTGGAGGGTGGAAGGCGAAGCCGCTCCGTCTCTAAGCTGAGCGCATGCAGTTCGAACCGGGGGACCGTCGCCGTGTCCTCCCGCGCCACCTTCGCCCGCAGGCCGCGCCCGAGATCTTCGCGTACACGATCCGGCCGGTCCGCCCGGCTGACCTGCCTCACGTGCGGGAGATCTACAACCACTTCGTGAGCAATTCCGCGGTCACACTCGATGAGCGACGCAGCAGCATCCCGTACTGGCGCGAGAAGTACGCGCTGCTCACGCGGTTGGAGCTGCCCTTCCTCGTCGCCGTGTCCCCGGGCGGGGTCGTGATGGGATACGCGCTCGCCCAGCCGTGGGCGGGGAAGAACGCCTACAAGTACACCGTCGAGGACTCGATCTACCTGGGCCCGGGGGCCGGCGGGAAGGGGCTCGGAGCCGCACTGCTGCGGGCACTGATCGACGCGTGTGAGCAGATCGGGCTTCGAGAGATGGTCGCCGTCATCAGCGATCGCGGCGCAGAGGCGTCGATACGGCTTCACGAGAAGCTCGGTTTCGTCGAGGCCGGGCGCATGGGGCGCGTCGGGTACAAGTTCGGCCGCGACCTCGGCACCGTGTACATGCGGCGCGTGCTCAAGCCGACGGGACGGCGGCGCGGAAGCCTCTTCGGGGCACGTCGCTGAGCAGGGCGACCGGCGGTGACGATGTGCGCTCAGACGTCCCCGGAGCGCGGGATCACCGGGATCGCCGCCAGCAGGGACTTCGTGTACTCCTGTGCGGGGTGCAGGAGGACCTCCTCCGTCGATCCCCGTTCGACGATGCGGCCGTCCTTCATCACCGCGACACTGTCGCACAGGTTCTGCACCACACCGATGTCATGCGACACCAGAAGGAGCGTGAGGTCCGTCGTCCGGCGGAGCTCCATCAGCAGATCCAGGATCTGCGCGCGCACCGTCACGTCGAGGGCGGAGAGGGGCTCATCACCCACGAGGATGCGAGGTCGATGCACGATCGCCCGGGCGAGCGCGATCCGCTGGCGTTGACCACCGGAGAACTCGTGCGGGTAGCGATCGCCCATCTCGGGCTCCAGGCCGACCTGTGCGAGGACCTCGCGGACCCTCGCTCGGTGATCGCCGTCGACGCTGAGCGCCCAGAGGGGTTCGCGGATGATCTGCCCGGCTGTCATGCGCGGATCGAGCGAGGCGAACGGGTCCTGGAACACCATCCCGGTCTCGCGGCGCAGCCAATGCAGGGACTTGGCGGATGCGGTGGCGTCCACGGGGTGTCCGTCGATGGTGACGATGCCGGATGTCGCTCGATCGAGCCCCAGGAGGAGTCGGACCAGGGTCGACTTCCCCGACCCCGATTCGCCGATGATCCCCACGGATGAGCCCTCGGCGACCTCCAGGTCGGTCGGAAACAGCGCGGTCTGCGTACGGGGGCGCTCGAACAGGGAGCGCTTCGGGAGGCGGTGATCCCGTCCGAGTCCCCGCGCTTCGATCAGGGTCACGAGACACCGCCGTCCGGGCGCCACAGGGTCGCTGTCGCGTCCCGCAGCAGCCCCTGTGTGATCGGGGAGGAGGGGGCCGAGAGGAGAGTCGACACCGCCCCCGACTCCGCGACGCGCCCGCGCTCGAGCACGACGCCCACGGTCGCGACCTGAGCGAGCACGGCGAGATCGTGGGTGATGAAGACGAGGGACATGCCCTCCTCGGCGACGAGGGCGAGCAGGAGCGACAGGATCTCGGCCTGGATCGTGACGTCGAGTGCGGTCGTCGGTTCGTCGGCGATGAGCAGGCGCGGACGGCAGGCGAGAGCCATGGCGATCGCGACGCGCTGCCGCTGACCGCCCGAGAGCTGGTGCGGATACCGGTCGACGATCGACTCCGGATCCGGCAGACGCACGCGCGCGGCCTCGGCGATCGCGCGCTCTCGGCCCTCGCGGCGACCGACTCCCTCGTGGATGCGGATCGATTCCGCGATCTGTCGCCCGACGGCGCGGATGGGGTTCAGCGCCGTGCGGGGCTCTTGGAACACGATGCCGATGTCGTCGCCGCGCAACCGGGCCAGCTCGCGATCGGGCATTCCGATCAGTTCCACGCCGTTCCAGCGGATACTGCCGGACGCGCTCGCACCGTCGGGGAGGAGGCCGAGCACAGCGAGAGCGGTGAGCGACTTGCCGGAACCGGACTCGCCGATCAGACCCAGGCGCGCACCATCCGGAACCTCGAACGAGATGCCGTCGACGACGCGGCGCCCGTCGATCTCGATCACGAGGTCTTCCACGGAGAGACTCATGCGACCACCCCCGGGGTATGGACTTCGGCGGAACGGTGCCGCAGGGTCGGGTCGGTCGCCTCGCGCAGGCCGTCACCGAGGAGGTTCAGCGCGAGCACGGTGATCGTGATCGCGAGACCGGGCCAGATCACCGAGAGCGGATGCACCCCGATGTAGCGCTGGAGGTCGGCGAGCAGCAGCCCCCAGCTCGGTTCGACCACGGAGGCACCGAACCCGAGGTACGACAGTCCTGCCTCGGCGAGGACGGCGACGGCCATCGACCATGAGAGCTGCACGATGAAGACCGGTGCGACGTTCGGCAGCAGGTGGCGGACCAGGCTCTGCGACGGAGTCAGCCCCGCGGCTCGACCGGCCAGCACGAAGTCGCTCTGCTGCACACGGCGCAGTTCCGGTCGCGTCACGCGGGCGATGTTCACGCCGAACCCGATCCCCACGGCCCAGATCACGACCCAGAGCGAGCCGCCCCAGACCGAGGAGATCATCATGGCGATCAGGAGGACGGGGAAGGCGATCAGGATGTCGACGAGCACCGCGACGGTCTCCCGCATCCAGCGAGCGGTGAGGGCGCCGAGCGCGGCGAGGGAGACTCCCACGACCGTCGCCACGACGCCGGCGCCGACGCTCACGAACACGGTCGTGCGCGCTCCCGCCATCAGCAGGCTGAGGATGTCACGGCCGGTGTCATCGGTGCCGAGCAGGTGCGGCCATCCCGGGGGGAGCCACCGCTCTCCGATGTCCGACGCCTGAGGGTCGAACGGGGTCCACCACAGGGCGACGAGCGCCGTGCCCGCGACCACGGCCACGACGACGAGCCCGAAGCGCCCGGTCGGGGTGCTCCAGAGGCGGGCGAGCCATCGGGGAGTCATGCGGCCTCCCGTTGGCGGGGGTCGATCGCGCGGTGCACGAGGTCGACCACGAAGCCCACGACCAGCACGAAGCCGGTGAGGACGAGGAGTTCGCTCTGCACCTTGATGAGGTCGCGCGTTCCGACATCGGCGACCAGCATCCGTCCGATGCCGGGGAGGGTGAAGAGCTGCTCGATCACGACCGATCCGACGATGATCCCGGCGACCTGGAGCCCGAGGACGGTGACGATCGAGAGTCCGACGGCCGGTATGCCGTGCTGGATGAGTGCTCGCGTGCGAGTGAGGCCCTTCGCGGCGGCCGTGCGCACGAAGTCCTGTCCGGCCGCTTGGAGCGTGGCGCTGCGCACGAACCGCATCAGCATCGCGCCCTCCACGATGCCGATCGTCAAGGCGGGGAGCAGCAGCGACTCGATCGCCCGCCACGGTGTCGACCATCCGGTGCGTGGGAAGCCCTGTGGAGGCAGCCAGCCCAGCCAGACCGAGAACACGACGATGAGCATCATGCCGGCCCAGACGACGGGGACGGCGGCCAGCGCCTGGGCGCCGACGCTGAAAGCCGTGCCTCCGCGGCGACCGCGCAGGAGTGCGGCGAGGATGCCGAACGGCACGGCGATCAGTACGGCGATCAGGAGCGACATGATGCCGAGGGGCACGGTGACCTGCGCCTTGAGCAGAAGCTCCTCACCGACAGAGGCCCCGGAGAGCAGGGAGGTCCCCAGGTCGCCGCGGAAGATGCCGCCGATCCACTCGGTGTACTGGGCGACCAACGGGCGGTTCAGGCCGAGGGATTCACGCAACGCGTCGACTTCGGTGGGTGAGGCCTGGGTGCCGGCGATGAGTTGCGCGACGTCTCCAGGGAACACGCGCAGAGTCAGGAAGATGAGCACGCTCGACACGAGGAGCCCTGCGATGAGCAGGGCTCCTCGTGTGAGTGCGTATCGGATCACGGAGGGGTGGCCGCCCGTTACCCGTCGGTGGAGACGGTGACGCCGGCGAGGTCGATGCGCGAGTTGATCGAGTCCTCCGGGAAGCCTGCGACGATCGGACTCACTGCCGTGATGGTCTCGCCGTTGTGCAGCCAGTCCGCGGCGTGGTCCTCCGACACGATGCGCGCGGCCTGCGCGAGCAGCTCGGCGGACTTGTCGGGATCGACCTCGGCGAGGGCTTCGGCGTACAGACGCTGCACCTCGGTGTTGTCGTAGCCGAAGTAGTAGTCCGGGTCGGCGAAGTTACCGAAGTCGCGCGGCTCGACGTGCAGCACGAAGCTGAGGTCGTAGTCGTGGTTGGTGTACACGTCTTCCAGCCAGGTCGGGAACTCCACCGAGTTCACCTCAAGGGAGACGCCAACCTTCTTGAAGTCGGAGATCAGCACCTTCGGCACCGTGGTCCCGTAGAAGGCGGGGATGGTGAGGGTGAGCTCCAGGTCCTCCTGGCCGGCTTCGGCGAGCAGCGACTTCGCTTTCTCCGGGTCGTAGGAGATCACATCGGACAGATCCTCATAGCCCGGGTCGAGTTCGGGGATGGGACCGTGCAGGGTCGTGCCTGCGCCGACGGCTTCGACGAGCGCATCGTGGTCGATCGCGAGTCGCAGCGCCTCGCGCACCCGGACATCGTCCAGGGGGGCCTTCTGGTTGTTGAACGCCAGCGTCGCCTTGTCAGTCGTCCGGCCCTTCGTGAGAGCGAACTCGCCGGAGTCCTCGAGCTGCGGGGCGAGGTTCGGGTCCACGGCGGTGAGCACGTCGACGTCGCCGGCGAGCGCGGCGTTCACACCGGCGGTGAAGTCGGGGATGTACTGGAACTCCACCTGAGCGACGCCTGCCTTCTCGCCCCAATAGTCGTCATTGCGCGCGAAGGTGATGGTGCTGCCCTTGTTCCACCGGGTCAGGGTGAAGGGACCGGTGCCGTTCTCCGCCGACTTCAGGTCGGTCGTGTCCCCGGTCTTGAAGACCAGCCCGGCGGGGCCCGTCAGGGTGAACAGGAAGTTCTGGTCCGGCTCGGTGAGCACGATCTCCACCGTGGTCGCGTCGGGTGCGGTGATCGAGGAGACCTTCGCGAACTCGGCGTTGCCCTGCACGGTGGCATCGGTGCGCACGGTCTCGTACGAGGAGACGACGTCCGCGGAGGTGAGCGCCGTTCCGTCGTGGAACTGGATGCCCTCGTTGAGGGTGAAAGTGTACGTGAGGCCGTCGTCGGACACGGTGTAGTCCGAGGCGAGGCGCCCCTCGATCTCGTTCTCCTGCGTCCGGCTGACCAGTCCCTCGTAGATGTTGTCGATGAGGATCTGCTCGAGCGCGGCGCCACTGGTGTGGCGGATGTCGAGGTTGGTCGGTTCGAGGACCAGGCCGACGTGCAGGGTCGCGTCGGGGTCGGGCGTGCCGGTGCCCGTGGTGACGGTCGGCTCGGGGGAGCCGGCGCAGGCGCTGAGTATGACGGCGGTCGCCGCGAGCGCGGCGATCAGCGAGAGACGTCGGGTACGTCGGAACATGGGCGTTTCCTCTCGGTGCGGCAGTTGCTGTGTGCCGTTGGATCGAGCCTAGAGATGCGTGGGATGGTGCGGGTCGGGTATGGAACGAAGCGTCATATTCCGTGGGAGACGGCGGGGGACGCGATGAGGGCGGCGAGGGCGGTCGGGGCGGTCTCCTGGACATTGTGTGTCGCGTCCAGCGTGACCAGGCGGGCGGTGGGCACGCGACGTTGCAGCTCGGCGGCGTCCGCTTCGCTGACGAAGCCGCGCTGCGCGCGGACCAGGGTGATCGGCGCGCGGACGGCGGAGAGATCCTCCCACCCGGTCTCGTGCAGCACGGACGGCGCGGCCACCGAGCCCGGATCGTGGGCCGCGAGCGCCTGGGCGGCGAGGTGCGCGAAGTGATGCTTCCACTCGACGCGGCCGTCCTCGCGCACGCGGGTGTTGAGGAAGACGCCGCGCTCGGTCTCGGCGCGACTGCCCCCGAAACCGAGCGACATCGCCTTGTCGACCAGCTCATCTCGGGAGGCGAAATCGGTCGGACCGGCATAGAACTCGCGCAGCGCGGCCGGACCGGCGGTGACGTCGATGCCCGGGGTGATGTCGACGACGACGAGCTCGGACACGAGATCCGGGCGCACGGCAGCGAGTGCAGCTCCGGTGAGTCCGCCGAGGGACTGACCGACGACGATCTGAGGCGGGACCGCCCACGCGTCGAAGGCCGCCGCGATGTCTCGGGCGAGTGTGCGCGGGGTGTAGTCGGCATCGTCACGCCAGGAGGAGTCGCCGTGTCCGGCGAGGTCGATCGCGAGCACGGGCTCCTGAAGCGCCAGGACCGTCGTGTCCCACGTATGCGCGTTCAGACCGGCACCGTGCAGCAGGGTGACCCGAGGCGCGCCGGTCCCGAAGCGCAGCGCGCTGAGTATGCGCCCGTCGTCGAGGGGGAGGGTGACACGCTCCACCGGAGGGAGCGGAACGCCGAGCGCATCGGCCTGTGCGGGAAGATAGCTGAACTCGCTGATGTCGATCGCCACCTCCACATTCTGCTCCCTGCGCCCGGAGACGGAGAAATGCGAGAGCAAAAAGCTAAATTTAACCCAGAGTTCACTTGTCTTTATGGCGCCCCTAGTACAGACAGGATTGGCAGTTTGCATTTCGACCTCTTGGGGCGAGCGGGGGGCCAGCGGACGCGCGACGAATATCATGGAGTCATGAGTGAGACGCGTGTGCACCTGTCCAAGACCGAGCCTGCCGCGTACCAGGCGCTCGATGCGTTCTCGAAGACGGTGGGCCAGATCTGCGCGGCGAACGGCATCGACGATCGTCTCAAGGAGATCGTCATGATCCATTGCTCCCAGCTCAACGGCTGCGCGTACTGCGTGCGGATCCATGTCGACCGTGCCGTCGCGGCCGGCGTCGACACCGATGTGCTCACCCAGATCTCCACGTGGCGCGAGAGCGGTGTTTTCAGCGACCGGGAGCGGGCGGCACTCGAACTCGCCGAGGCCTTCACCTTCATCTCCGAGGACGGCGTCTCGGATGACGTGTACGACCGGGTCGGCAGCGTGTTCACCGAGAAGGAATACGCCGCTCTGAGCTGGGCGTGCGTTTCCATCAACGCGTTCAACCGCATCGTGATCGCCGGCCGCTACCCGGTGCCCCCGCGTGCGTCGCAGGCGCAGGCATGACCGTTCTCCGCGTCGATGGGGTGGCGAACATCCGCGACGTCGGCGGCATCCCGGCAGCAGGCGGTCGCATCCGCGCCGGTGTGCTCCTGCGGGCGGGGCAGCTGTCCGGTGCGACCCCCGCCGGGGCGGCCCTCCTCCGTGAGCGCGTGCAGCGCATCGTCGACCTTCGAGACGGCGAGGAGGTCGCAGCGGAGCCGACGGAGATCGACGGGCCGGAGACCACGCACCTTCCCCTGTTCCTGGGGTCGGTGCGATCATTCTTCGAAACCGACATCAGCCTCGAGGGGCTGTACCTGCACCTCCTCGAGGAGAGCGGCGATCGACTGGTGGCGGCCCTCCGCATCATCGCCGCGGGCGAGCGCACCCTCGTGCACTGCACCGTCGGCAAGGATCGCACCGGGGTGACCGTCGCTCTGGCGCTCTCCGCCGTCGGTGCCGAGAGGGAGGCCGTGATCGCCGACTACGCGCTCACCGAATCGCAGCTTCCCGCCCAGCGCACGCGGCGCATCGCCGAGTACCTGCGGTCTCAGCACCCGGACGCCGTGCATGCCGTCGCGCTCGCGACGCAGTCGCCCGCGCCGGTGATGCGAGGTCTTCTCGAGCAGGTGGATGAGCGCTGGGGTTCCGTCGCCGGGTACCTGCGCGCCAACGGGATGACCGAGGGGGAGCTCGCGGCGCTGGCGCAGGCGCTCGTCGAGCCGGCCGAGTAGTGCGTGCGCACGCTTTCTCACAGCAGGAGCAAGGTTAGGCAAGCCTTCACTTGGTGTACGATGAAGTCATCATGAACACCTCGCTCGAGACTCGCAGCACGCGCGCGGAACGTCGCGCCGCACGTCAGCGCGCGCACCACCTGGTCACGGCCGACGAGCAGTCGCTCGCCGAGCTCGAGGTGTTCCTGACCACGCTGCCGCTGTGTGCTTCCGGGCGGATCTTCATCGAGGTGCCCGAGGCCGCGGACATCGGCGTGATCGACGCCCCGGGCCGTATGACGGTGACCTGGCTCGCGCGCGAGCAGCGCACCGGTGCGCCCGGCAGTGGTCGCTCCTGCGCGCCGGGACAGGCTCTCGCGCGGGCGACCTGCGCGTGGGCCGATGAGATGATGTGCGACGACGAGATCGAGACGCACGTCACGCTTCTGGGTGGCTACCTGGGGACGGCCGACATCGTCGAGCACCTCACCGGCTCCCTGGCGATCTCCCCGGCACAGATCCGCACGCCCGAGCGTTTCGGCCTGCTGCCCGCGCAGCGCTGAGGCGTAGCTCTCAGCGGGTGCGCCGCACGTAGTTCCCGTCTTCGAGCCCCGCTTCGATCTCGAAGCGGTTGCGCAACGGGTCGCGCCCGGCGAACAGGTAGAGCACGGGCATCAGGAAGCCGTAGCGGAGCCACTGGGCCTTGTGCACGGCCTCGTGGCGCAGCACGGCTTCGGTCGGACGCGCGTCACCGGTCAGGAAGCAGCCTCCGACACAGACCCCACCGCGGCGAAAGGTCCATTTCGGCATGCCCCGGAAGACCCAGAGCCCGGAGCGTCTCTCCACCGGGCCGGTGCTCCACAGCGCGCCCCACATCCAGCCCACGGAGGTACCCCACGCGTAGCCGAGTCGGCTGATCGGGGAGCGCAGCAGGAAGGAGGGGATCCGTCTGTCGAAGCGGCGCCCGCGCGCGAGCACCTCGTCGGCCGTTGCGCGCCACTCCGAGTCCGGCGTCATGCCACCGCTCCGATCAGTCGCAGCAGCGCGCCGAGATCATCGACGGCGTCGGCCGGGGACCGCGGAGCGAAGCCGGCGATGGTGGCTCCGGCGAGCGGGATCTCTCCGCGCAGGGTTCGGACGGCGGTGCTGAGTGCGGCGGGGGAGAGGCCGAACGGCACGGACGACGACACACCCGCGAAGTCCGAGGGATCGAGCACATCGACGTCGATGTGAACCCACACGCGTGAGGCGCCCGTCGAACGCACCGCATCGAGCAGAGCCTCCGGGCGCTCGAGATCGGCGACCGAGAGATTCGTCAGCGGCGCGAGCGGCGCGATCTCCGCGTCATCGAGGGTACGCATGCCGACGGTCACGACGCGGTCGGCAGGGATTGCGGGGGAGAGCGCCAGTTGCTCCTCGCCCTCGCCGAGCAACGCGCGCAGTGCCATGCCGGAGAAGGCGCCCGAAGGCGACGTCTCGGGTGTGTGCAGATCTGCGTGTGCGTCGCACCACACGACGGCCAGATCCTCAGTGCCGCCCGGGAGTGCATCGAGGGCGGCGACGGTGACGCTGCAGTCGCCGCCGATCACCACGGTGTCGACGTCGATATGGCCGTGCACGAGCTCACGAGTCCGGAGCAGCGCACTCAGCCGGCGGACGCCCGTGCCGAGCGCTTCACCGGCCTCGACCGGCACGTCCAACACCGTCGTGGCCGCGCGGGGCAGATCGCCGGCGATCGCGGACGCGCCGTCGACGAGGAGCATCGCCCGTGGCGCGGGTGAGCCCTGCCACTGCGGGATGACCAGGAATCGCACCATGGGTGCCTCCGAGGGAGAACGCGGATGCCCCGAACACGAGGTCCGGGGCATCCGCTGGTCGTGTCAGGAGCCTTCGAGGGCCTGACGGGGGGCGCTGCCACCGGCCTTGAGCTCGGCGAGACGAGCCTCGACCTCGGTGAGCTCGCCGAGGTCTTCCAGGCTCTCGAACTGCGCGTCGAGGCTGGACGCAGCAAGTTCGATCTTGCCCTGCGCGAGAGCCTCCTGACGGCGGACCTTGTCCTCGAACCGGCCCAGCTCGCTGGTGGGGTCGAGCACGTTGATCGAGCCGACCGCGTCCTGCACCTTGGTCTGCGCCTCGGCGACCTTGGCGCGGGCGAGCAGTTCGCTGCGCTTGTTCTTGAGCTCGACGAGCTTGTCCTTCATGCCGTTCAGGCCGCTCTTGAGCTTGTCGACGATCTCGGTCTGCGCGGCGATCTGCGGCTCGGCGCCGGTGGCCTCGCGCTCCGCGCTGATCTGACGCTGGAGAGCGATCTTGGCGAGGTTGTCGAACTTGTCGGCGTCGGCGGCATCACCGCTGGCGCGCATCTCGTCGGCCTTGCGGCTGGCGGCCAGAGCCTTGTTGCCCCATTCGGTGGCCGCCTGGACGTCCTCTTCGTGGTCGCGTTCCAGCAGGCGCAGGTTGCCGATGGTCTCCGCGATCGCGGACTCGGCGTCGGCGATGCTGTTCGTGTAGTCGCGGACGAGCTGGTCGATCATCTTCTGCGGGTCTTCCGCAGAGTCCAGCAGAGAGTTGATGTTCGCGCGGACGAGGGTCGAGATACGTCCGAAGATGGACTGCTTGGTCATGCGTGGTTCCTTTCAGAGGGCGTCTTCGAGAGCTTGGCGTAAGAATCTGTGTGGCGGATCAGAAGCGTCTACCTCCGGATCGCCCGCTACGGCCGCCGCCGCGGGAACCCCCGCCGCCGCCGAAGCCGGAGCTGCGGAAACCGCCGCCCCCGGAGGAGCGCCAGGCACTGCGGCTGCCGCGGCTCGTGGATCGGCCGCCCCCGCCGGCGATCAGGCCGCCGATGATGCCGCCGAGGATGTCGCCGCCGATGCCCGAGCCGCCGCCCGCCGATCCGGAGCCTCCGAAGAGGCCACCGAAGCCGCCCTGGTCGGAGGAAGGGGCGTATGCCTGGACATCCGACTGTGCGGCCGCCGTCGCCTCTCGGGCGAGGGAGAGGGCACGATTGGCCTCGGCCAGTGCGGCATCAGGATCGGTGGCCCGCAGGCTCAGAGCGTGCGTCAGGCTCGCCTCCGCGTTCGCGAGCCGGGTGCGGGCGGTGGAGCCCACGGTGCCGCGACGGGTCTCGATGAAATCCCGAGTCGCGCGGATCTCGGAGGTCGCCTGTGCGAGGGTCTGCTCGAGCATCTGCTGCACGCGGCGCGCGCGTTCGACGCTCTCCTGCCCGTGAGCGATGGCGCCGTCGATCTGGGCGTTCGCGGCGGTGAGCGCCTCCAGCACTCGCTGCGGGTTGCGGGCGGACCCGGCGAGGTCGACCTGTGCGCGCTGCAACTGCTCTGCGGTCGCCGAGGTCGCGGCGGCGATCGCTCCGTCCGCGTCGGGCAGCTGCCGGGCGGCGACGAGGTCCCCCTGCAGCTCGGCCACCAGAGCACGCGACTTCGTCTCGAGTGCGGACAGTTCGGACCCCAGGGCCGTCACCGCCTGGGTGAGCTGCGCCGCCTGCGCCACGGATTGCTCGGCCGTGCGGATCGCGAAGGCTGCTTCACCGGATCTGCCCGCCGCGATCGCCTGTGCGGCGGCGTCGATCGATCGATCCGCCAGCTCGGCGCGCTCCTGCGCCTGGGCCGGGTTGTCGGCGATCGTGCGGAGCGCTTCCGCGTCGTAGGTCTCTGCCAGCGCCGCGAGCGCGGGTGCGGCGGCAGCGAGTGCGGGGGTCAGAGCCGCGCGTTCGCCGCGGACCCTCTCGAGTTCCTGCGGGGCGTTCTGCTCGAGCTTGCGGAGCGCGTCGAACGCTTCGGTGTTGTCATCGAGCACATCGTCGATCTCCTCGGCGATCCGGATGATGCGGATGTGCCAGGCGCGGCGATCGTGGATCGTGTCCTCGATCTCGTCGTCGAGCTTCTGCTTCAGGTCGAATGCCTCGGCGATCTTGGCCTTGGCGGTGTCGACCACCCGGGTGAACTCCTCCGTGGCGCCCTCCCCGAACTGCGCGATCGCGAAGCCGAGCTCTTCTCTGCTCGAGGTGATGGCGTCGTCGGCCTGAACGAGGGCGAGCGCGGCCTGCGTCTCGACCTGCTGATCGGTGAGCGTGGAGAACGGGTCGGCGGGATCGGGAGTCTCCGGCATCGCGCCGCGTTCGCGGATCTCGGCCCTGCGGCGCGCACGGCGCACCAGCGCGACGACGAGCCAGACGAGCAGGGCGACCACGACGACGGCGACGACGATCACGCCGATGCGGAGTGCTCCGGCACCTCCGTCTCCCTGTATCTCATCGGCGGCGAGGGCGATCGCCCCCATCCAGTCGCCGTCGGCGGCGAACGGGACCATCTTGTCTTCGATGCTGTCGAGCTGGCCGAAGCTCAGCGGTCCGTCGGCTGCCGCGGAGATGTAGAGGCTGCGGCCGTCGACGGCGATGGCGAGGAGATACTGCTTGGTGCCGAGGTTGTTGGCCTCGGCGACGGTGTCTGCCCACTGCGCATCGTCTGTGGGGTTGGTGAACTCGTCGACGAGCACGACGAACAGGTCGGCGTTCGAGTTCTCGCTCAGTTCCTTCAGCCGGGCCTCGACCGTCGCCTCTTCGTCGGCGCTGAGCACGCCGGCCTGGTCCGTGACGAACCCGGCGTCGAGCGTGATCGGATCGGTGGCGGACGCAGCCGACGGGGCGAGTGCCCCTGCGACGATCGCCAGCACGAGTCCGGTCAGCATGAGCCACCGTTTCGTCATCGTGTTCCCTCCGACCGGCAGCCGAGCCCCATGCGTCGAGTCTATGCACTGACTACGACACGCGACAGCACTGGAGAGCGGTTCGCCGTTCGCCGTCAGCGGAGGCACATACGCTGGAAGGCATGGACGACATGTACGGTTCGGATGTGCTGGCGACCGGGTGGCGCGACCGCGGCGCGAAGCAGGTGCCACAGGTCGCGGCGGAGGCTGATCTGGTCGTCGAGGTCGCCGATGACGGGTTCTGCGGTGCCGTGACACGCGTGCAGGCGGGAAACGTCGAGTTGGAGGACCGACGCGGACGCCGGAGGCTCTTCCCGCTCGGCGGAGGATTCCTGATCGACGGTGCCCCCGTGCGGCTCATCAGCCCGTCCACCCCCGCACAGGGCCGCCGTCGGACGGCGTCCGGCTCCTTCGTCGTCGCCGATCAGCGGGCGCGTGTCGCCTTGCCCAGTCGCATCCTCGTCGAGGGCAAGCACGACGCCGAACTGGTCGAGAAGGTCTGGGGCGCAGACCTGCGCGTCGAGGGTGTCGCCGTCGAGTTCCTCCAGGGAATCGACCTCCTCGACGATCTCCTCGCCGCCGAGCCGCCGACGGCGACGCGGCGCTACGGTGTGCTGGTCGACCACCTCGTGCCGGGATCGAAGGAGACCAGGGTCGCCGAGGCGATCGCGCGCGGCCCGCACGGGCGGCACCTCCGGATCGTCGGGCATCCCTTCGTCGATGTCTGGCAGTGCGTGACACCGCGTGCCCTCGGTATCGCGAAGTGGCCCGAGATCCCGCGCGGCACCGATTGGAAGACGGGGATCTGCCGTGCTCTCGGCTGGCCGTACGAGGCGCCGGGCGACACCGGACGCGCGTGGCAGTACATCCTCTCCAAGGTCACGACGTATCGGGACCTGGAGCCCGCGCTGCTCGGTCGTGTGGAAGAACTCATCGACTTCGTCACCGCCCCCGCAGAGTGACAGAGGTGCGGTCCGCGTGCGCCGGCGCACCCGAGCACGGCGACTACCCTGGAATCATGCCCGAACCCCGTACCTTCCGAGACGAACCGGTGTCGTTCGTACGCCGCAGCGGTCGGATGTCCGAGGCGCAGGAGCGCGCCTTCACCGAGCTCGGACCGCACTACCTGCTCGACGTCCCGCGCGACGTCGCCTGGACCTCGGTGCACCCGGAGGCGCGCCTCGATCCTGCGGCGGAGTACGGTCGCGACTCCGACCTTTACGTCGAGATCGGCTCAGGGCAAGGGCACGCGATCGTCGCGGCGGCGTCGTCGCGCCCGCAGGATGACTTCCTCGCCGTCGAGGTGTTCCGCGCGGGGCTCGCCCGGACCATGCTCGATGCCGACCGTGAGGGCGCACGCAATCTCCGTGTCGTCGAGGCGAACGCGCCCGAGGTGCTGTCGTCGTACCTGCCCGAGGGGGCGGCACGAGAGGTGTGGATCTTCTTCCCTGACCCCTGGCACAAGAAGCGGCACACCAAGCGTCGGCTCGTGCGGCCGGGCTTCGGTGACACCGCGGCGAGAGCGCTGCGTGATGGCGGCCTGCTGCGGCTTGCGACCGACTGGGAGGACTACGCGCTGCAGATGCGCGAGGTGCTCGATGCCGAACCCCTGTTCGAGCGCGCGTTCGACGGCGAGTGGGCCGAGCGTTTCGACGGTCGCGTCATGACCGCCTTCGAGCGCAAAGGCATCGCCAAAGGGCGCGATATCCGCGATCTCGTCTACCGGCGCCAGACCCGCCCATGACCGAGGCGCGGACCGCGGCGGCGACGTGGCCCGGTATCGTCCCCGCGGGGCTCGTCTGCGCCGCAGCTCCTGCCTTCTTCGTGGCGGAGATCCCGTGGCTCGGCTGGGTGCTGCTCGCTCTGGGCCTTGGTGCCGCCTGGGTGATCGAACGCCGTCGGCCGTCCGAGAGCCGGATCGTGAGCGGGGGAGAGCAACGCCCCCCGTCGCTCGTCCGCGACCTCTCCCTGATCGCGGTCGGTCTGCTGATCGTGAGCATCATCCCGTTGGCCGCCGAGTTGGACAACCTCGCGATGCTGCGGTTCACGCTGGCTCTCGGCGGCGCGGTGGCCGTGCCCTACGTCATCTCGCGTTTCGTGTACCGCGACCGTGCGATCAGTTTCCCGTGGCGGACCCATCGTCGATGGGGGAGGCTCCAATGGGGATGGCTGGTGGCGGTGCTCGTCCTCGGCTGGCTGATCCTCCCCTTCTACTTCATCACGAGCGGCGTCTACCAGAACTGGCCCGTGGTCGACACTCCCGACCTCATCGCGCGGCTCTTCGTCGGAGTGGGTGCCGTCGGCATCTGGGACGAGCTGTTCTTCATCTGCACGGTGTTCGCTCTGCTCCGTCGCCATTTCCCGAACGTGATCGCGAACCTGCTCCAGGCCGTCGTGTTCGTCTCGTTCCTGTGGGAGCTGGGGTACCGGGAGTGGGGTCCGCTGCTCACGATCCCGTTCGCGCTCCTGCAGGGATACATCTTCCTGCGCACCCATTCGCTCGCGTACGTGGTCACCGTGCATCTGCTGTTCGACGCCGTCGTGTTCGCGGTGCTCGTCCACGCGCACAACCCGGGGCTGCTTCCGATCTTCCTGGTCTGAGCACGCGCGGAGACCTCGCGGGCTTGCCGGGTGAGCTCTCGGACGAGAGAATCAGCCCATGCTCATCGTCGGTCTCGTCCTCGCCGCAGCTGCCGCTGCGTTCCATGTGTTCATCTTCGCGCTCGAGTCGCTGAGGTGGACCGAACCCGAGACCAGGAAGATCTTCGGCGTCGCCAGCGAGGCGGACGCCGTCACGATGAAGCAGCTCGCCTTCAACCAGGGGTTCTACAACCTCTTCCTGGCGCTGACGACGTTGCTCGGCATCGGTCTCGTGATCGTGGGAGCCGAGACGGTCGGTCTGACCCTGGTGTTCGCGGGCACGGCCATGATGCTCGCCGCCGCACTCGTCCTGGTGCTCGCGGACCGCACGAAGGCTCGCGCCGCGACGATGCAGGGGGCGCTACCTCTGCTCGCCGTGATCGTGACGGCGATCGGCGTCACGATCTCCTGACGCGCGCGCCCGGGGTCGCCCGGGGAACGGGGTGACAGACGCCCTCTCACCCGGCACACTCGTGTCATGGCCGACTGGGTGCTGCACGTGGACATGGATCAGTTCATCGCCGCGGTCGAGGTGCTGCGGCGGCCCGAGCTCGCCGGACGCCCGGTGATCGTGGGCGGACGGGGGGATCCCACCGAGCGAGCCGTCGTGTCGACCGCGTCGTATGAGGCACGTGCCTTCGGCATCGGCTCGGGGATGCCGCTGAAGATCGCGGCACGCAAGGCTCCCGAGGACGCCGTGTTCCTCCCGGTCGATCACCAGGCGTACGAGATCGCCTCCGCGGACGTGATGGCTGCGCTTCGTGCGCTGCCGGAGGTCGTGGTGGAGGTCGTCGGATGGGACGAGTGCTTCCTCGGTGTGAGTACGGACGACCCCGAGAGCGTGGCGCGGGCTGCACAGGAGGCCGTGCGTGAGGCGACGGAGCTGCACTGCTCGGTCGGCATCGGCGACAACAAGGTGCGCGCCAAGATCGCGACGGAGTTCGGCAAACCCCGAGGGGTCTTCCGGCTCACCGAAGCGAACTGGTTCGACGTCATGGGCGACAGATCGACACGTGATCTCTGGGGCGTCGGCTCGAAGGTGCAGAAGCGTCTGGCTGCACATGGCATCTCGACCGTCCGGGAACTCGCGGACGCCGAGGAGGCGATTCTCGTCGAGGAGTTCGGCCCGCGGATGGGGGTCTGGTATCACGGACTCGGATCCGGTCAGGGGCCTGCCGTCGTCGATGACACGCCGTGGGTCGCTCGCAGCCACAGCCGGGAGACGACCTACCAGCAGAACCTCACGACACCGGACCAGATCGAGCGGGCCGTTCGCGAGCTCGCCGTCCAGGCTTTCGATGACTGCACCGCCGAGGGCAGGCCGGTCGTGCGTGTGCATCTGAAGGTTCGTTACGCGCCCTTCGAGACGAAGACGCTCGGTCGGAAGCTGCCGGGTGCGACCGAGGACCGTGAGGAGTTCGTGGCGGCGGCTCTCGCGCTGGCGGCGACCCTCGACGCCGAGCGCGAGGTCCGTCTTCTCGGTGTGCGCGCGGAGATGACGATGCCCGATGCCGCGGACGACACCGGGCGCACGCCGGTCCGGGGGAGGATCTGACTCCTCCTCCGGGTACGGCGGCTCCGATCGAGGATCTCCGGGTCAGTCGCGGATGACTGCGGCGACCGCGCTCACCTCGATGAGAGCCCCGGGGACACCGAGGCCCGCGACGAGGGCCGCGGTGACCAGGGGCGGGGCGCCGTCTCTGGCGAGCCTCGACGCGACGGCGCCGTAGGCCGCGCGGAGATCCGCATCCTGACGGATCAGCACGGTCCAGCTGATGACGTCGGCGAGCCCGGCGCCCGCCGACTCGAGGGCGATGCGGGCGTTCTCGACGGCGTGGAGAGACTGCTCCGCGGCATCCGTGGATACGACCGCGCCGGTCGTATCCACACCGTTCTGGCCACCGACGTAGATCGTGGTCGCACCCGGCGGCACGACGGCGACGTGACTGAAGGCGGGGCTGGCGACGAGCCCTTCGGGCTGCATGAGGGTGATCTCCATGGCCACACTCTGCCTCGGGGAACCGACATCGCCGGCCCCGCCCTCGGATCGCGGGATCAGAAGCGCAACAGCACCTTGCCGACGCGCCCCGGGGTGTTGCTCGCCTGCACCGCCGCGCGGATGTCTCCCGCGTCGAAGGTTCCCGCCACGGGAAGCGTCAGGCTGCCGTCGCCGACCCGCTGGATCAGCTCACCGAACAGCTCGCCGCGCACGCTCGGGTCGAGCTGCGGGATCACCTTGCTGCCCCAGAAGCCCTTCACCGTCGCCTGCTTGAAGATCACGTCGGAGGAAGCGATCTCCATGGTCGGAGAGTTCATCGCCCCGAAGGCGACGAGAGTGCCTCCCTCGGCGAGGAGCGAGAGGACGTCTCCCGCGGAGGAACCGCCGACCGAGTCCACGCCGGCGACGATGGGTGCTCCACCGGTGATGTGCGCGACCTGCTCGCGCCAGTCTTCCTGATCGGTGGCGACCACGCCCTCGATGCCCTGCGCCCGCAGCTCCTCGACCCCTGCTCCGCGGCGGACGAGGCCGAGGACGCGGACGCCTCGTGCGGCTCCAAGCTGCGCGAGCATCCGACCGACGGCGCCGTTCGCCGCGTTCTGCACGATCCACTGGCCCGGCTCCACGTCGAGGAACCGCAGCAGGGCGATCGTGCTGAACGGCATCGAGACGAGCTGCGCGGCGCTCTCGTCCGAGAGCGAATCGGGAACCGCGATCAGGCCGGCCGCGTTCGCGAGGAAGTACTCCGACCAGGCCCCGAATGTGCCGCCGGTGGCGACCCGCTGACCGATGACGAGGTTGTCGACGCCGTCCCCGATCGCGTCGACGACACCGAGCGCCTCGGTGCCGGACGCCGCGGGGAGCTCGGGCGTGAAGCCGTAGGTGCCGCGGACCGTCCACAGATCGTGGTTGTGGATGGGGGAGAGCACCGTCCGGAGGCGGACCTGGCCCGCGCCCGGTTCCGGGAGGGGGCGGTCTTCGATCCGGAGGACCTGCTCGGGATCACCGAACGTCTGGTGGATGAGTGCGCGCATGGGGTTCCGTTCCTGTGTGAGTGAATTCAACGAGGGTCGTCCGTGTCGACGGACGTGGCGAGGCCGGCGGTCACCCGCTGGAGTCGGTCGGTGATGTCCCGCAGCTCGGTGATGAGCGCGCGGCGGTGATCGTCGTCGCGGAGACCGGCGGCTTCGGCGACGGCGGCATGAATGGGCGCCACCTCCGCACGAAGCTCGTTCCCTCTCGCGGTGAGCTGCACCGTCACGACACGCTCATCGGTCCGGCTGCGGGATCGCTCGACGAGACCGGCCTGTTCGAGGCGTCGCACGAGCGGCGAGAGCGTGCCCGAGTCGAGGCGCATCACCTCGCCGAGCGATCCGATGGTCTGCTCGCCGTCGAGCCACAGCGCCGCGAGCACGAGGTACTGCGGGTAGGTGAGTCCCCAGGGCGCGAGCAGCGCCCGATACGCCTGAGTGGTGGCGCGGGCAGCGGAGTACAGCGAGAAGCACACCATTTCATCGGTCATTGCCATACGGTAATGCTTGCACACAAGTCAGTTGTGCACAACTTAATCTCTCGGACCGCCTCGTGAGCCGTACGCCACCCCACCCGCGGCGGGTGAGGATCCTCGCGTCGACCACGGTCGGTCGCAGTACGCTCGGGCCATCGGACCGCCGGAAGCAGGTGAGCGCAGTGAGAAGACCGTCGTGGTTCTTCAGCACGCTCGACGGCTACCGGCACCGCTGGATCGCGCGCGACGTCATCGCTGGACTGTCGGCGGGGGCTGTCGTGATCCCACAGGCGATGGCCTACGCGACGATCGCCGATCTCCCCGTCCAAGTGGGTCTGTACACGTGCATCCTGCCGATGCTCGTTTACGCGTTCCTCGGCGGCAGCCGGGCGATGAGCGTCTCGACGACGTCGACGATCGCGACTCTCACCGCGACGACTCTCGTCACCGCGGGCGTGGCCGCCGGCGCCGATGACGCGATCGGCTCCCTCATGACGCTGACGCTTCTTGTCGGAGTGACCCTTCTCCTCGCTCGGTTGTGTCGACTCGGGTCGCTCGTGGAGAACATCAGCGGTGCCACGGTGCTGGGGCTCAAGATCGGCGTCGGCGCAACGGTCGCCGTCGGGCAACTGCCCACGCTGCTGGGCCAGAGCGAGGACTTCTCCGGACATGGCTTCTTCCGGTCGCTCGCGGCCGTCGGGAACGCTCTCGACAGCGTGAACTGGCCGACACTGGCCCTGTCGGTCGGCTCGATCGCCGCGCTGCTCGTCCTGAACCTCGTCGCCCCGAAGATCCCCGGAACACTCGTCGTCGTGGTCGGCGGCATCCTCCTCGTCGGGCTCGGGGGCATCGATGAGCTCGGCGTCCGCCTGATCGCGCCCGTCCCGAGCGGGCTCCCCGTTCCCGGCATCCCCGACCTCGCACGGATCCCCGCGTTGCTCCCGGGTGCGCTCGCCATCGCGGTCATGGCCTTCCTCGAGTCCGCAGCGGTGGCTCGGAGTCTCCGCGCGGCGACCGATCGTCAGGTCGACAGCGACCAGGAGCTTCTCGCGACCGGGGCGGCGAACACGGTCGGCGCGTTCTTCGGCACCATGCCGGCGGCGGGCGGGTTCTCGCAGAGCGCCGTCAATCGGAGTGCGGGCGCCACGTCGCAGCTGGCGACGGTGGTGACGGTCGTGCTCGCCCTCCTCGTGTCGTTGTTCCTCGGCCCCGTGCTGAGTCTGTTGCCGGAGGCGACCCTGGCGGCGATGGTCTTCGTGGCGGTCGCAGGTCTCATCGACATCCCCGAGCTGGTGCGGTGGGCACGGATCAGTCGGGTGGACTTCTGGGTCGCCCTGTCCGTCGCTGTCCTCGGGCTCACGGCAGGGCTCCTCCCGGCCGTCGCGGTCGGAGTCGTCGTCACCCTGATCCTCGTGCTGCGCGAGTTGAACGTGCCGAAGGTGCGCGTGGTGGGCAGGAACGACGGGGTGCTCGGCGTCGACCTCGAACGGGGGCTCTACACCGCCAACGCGCTGGTCAACGAGCGCCGCGTGCTCGAGCTCGTCGATCGAGAGAGCGAGCCCATCCGCGCGCTCGTGCTCGGGCTGCGACAGCAGGAAGTCATGACGATCACGGTGCTCGACGCCCTCGAAGACCTTGATCGCGAGTTGGCGCAGCGCGGTGTCTCCCTGCACCTGGCTGCGCTTCCGGAACCGGCGTCGGCGGTCGCGGAGCACACCCCCTGGTTCCTGCGGCTCTCCGCCGCTGGGCGGGTGCATGTCTCCGTACGAGCCGGGATCGCGTCGATCGCCGCGGCGCACACGGATGCCGCGCTCGACGCCGTGACTCCTGCTGAACCCGACGAACCACGCTGACCATCGGTCTCACGTTCGCCTGGTGCGGGACATCGGTCAGAAACTGCCGATGCCCTTTCCGACCATCGACATCCCGATCACCAGGAGGAGCACCGCCATGATGACCGCGTTCTCGGTGGCGAGCCAGCCGCGCAGGGCGTTCAGAGGCGCTCGAAGCCGGTCTGCCGCGATGAGGTAGCTGATCACCGGGACGAGCACCGTCGAGGCCGCGATGAGCGTGTAGACGACCACCACGAGGACCGTCGAGCCGACGGGAAGAGCCGCAGCGCCGATGTCGGTGCCGGAACCGGCCGCCATGATGAGATTCTTCGGATTGACCGCAGAAAGCAGGAAGCCGAGTCCGAAGGCGACCGGGAAGGTGATCGTGTCGATCGCCTTCATCCACTTCGGCAGGGCCGCCTCTTCGCCCGCTTTCGGACGTTTGCGCCACTGTCCGAACGCGAGCACGAAGAGGAGCACCCCGAGCAGGAGCTGCACGACGCCGCGGATCGGACGGGAAGCGTCCGGGTCCTCCTCCGGGAGGATGGCGAACAGCAGCGTGAAGACCGTCACCGCCACGACGATGCCGATCACCCACCCGAGCAGGAAGCCCACACTCGTGACGCGCGCCTTCGGCGAGAGCAGCATGAGGATCGCCGCGATGATCGGGATCGGGCTGATCGCCACGCCGAGGGCGAGCGGGAGGATCTCCCCGATGACGGTGCCCATCAGTGACCTGCTTTCCTTGGGGATGTGGGCTCCGCCGACGACGGGGCCAGTCGGCTGATCGCGGCGCGGTTGGTCGAGAAGACCTCTTCCGCGTCGAGCAACCCGAGGCTGGTGAGACGGCGCAGCGTCTTCGGGCGGACTCGGCTGTACGCGAGCGAGATGGATTGCGACGCGAGCCATTCCTTGAGCGCGGTGAAGGACTCCGCTCCGGTGACGTCCACATCGGTCACGGCCTCCATGTCGACGACGAGGTGGTGGACCGACTCCGTTCCTGCCGAGCGGATCGCCTCCTTCACGGCGGTGGAGAAGACGGCGCCGTTCGCGAAGAACAGGGGGGCTGCGAGGCGGATCACGATCACTCCCGGGGCGGTGACGTTGCCCGCGGGGGCGTCCTCGAGCAGGGACTCGCCAGGGTCGCCGCTGGATTCCAGGACATCGATCGCCGGATGCGAGGCGCGCTTGGCGAGGTTGATGAGGGCGAGCACGAAGGCCACCAGGATGCCCGCGATCGAACCGACGAAGAGCGTGGTGAGGAAGCAGGTCGCCCCGATGAGGAACTCGAACCGATCCTTGCGCCACAGATCGATGAAGTCGCGCACGCCGAGAAGCGGGATGATGGCCACGCCCACGATCGCGCCGATCGCGGGAGAGGGGATGTCGGCCAACAGTGCCGTGCCGAACAGGAGGAGCAGCAGGGTTCCCGCCGCGAGGATCAGAGCAGGGAACTGTGTGCGGGATCCGGCCTGATCCATCGCCGCGGTGCGGGAGGTCGAGGAGCCGACGGCGAAGCTGCCCTGCGCCCCCGCAGCGATGTTGGAGATGCCGAACGCGAACAGGTCACGGTTCGCGCGGAACGGATAGCCGTGTTTCTCGGAATAGGAGCGGGAGACGAGCAGACCCTCCGCCGTCGTCACCAGCGTGAGCGCGATCGCGGAGGGCACCAGCGCGAGCCACAGCGACCAGTCGATCATGGGCCAGGTCAGCACCGGCGGCCCCGCGGGAACTTCACCGAGCACATCCACCCCTCGCTGATCGAGGCCGGTCAGGACGACCACGAGCGTGGTCACGACCAGCACGATCAGCGCCCACGGGACCGCACGCAGGAAGCGGCGCCCCAGCAGGAGGACGGCCACCGAGCAGACGGAGATCAGGACGGCCCAGCCGTTGAGAGTCGTGAAGCCTCCCACGAGATCGGCGATCTTGCCGGTGAACTCCTTCCCGGAGTCGATCTTGATGCCGAGCATCTTCGCCACCTGGCTCACCATGATGTCGAGCGCGAGGCCGCCCACGAAGCCGACGAGGATCGGCTTCGACAGGAAGTTCGCCAGGAAGCCGAGCTTGAACACGGCCAGAAGCACGAACATCACCCCGCAGATGATCGCCTGCGCGAGTGCCAGGGTGGCGTAGTCGGCGCTGCCCGCGGCGGCCAGACCACCGATCGACGAGGCGACGAGCGCGGCGGCCGCGGCATCCGGAGACGCGACGAGCTGGCGTGAGGAGACGACCAGGGCATACACGATCGTCGGCACCACGAGGGCGTAGAGCCCCGCGGTCGGCGGGAGACCGGCGATCTGTGCGTAGCCGATGTTCAGGGGGATGGCGATCGCGAGCAGCGTCACACCCGCGGTCAGCTCGGTCATGAAGTTCCGCCCGGTGAGCCCCGCGAGTGGTCGTTGCACGTCGCCTCCCTCCGTCGCACCCGGTCGGGCGCGTTCGCGTCCACCATCCCAGTCCGGGAAGACGGTGGCCACCAGGGCCTAACCTCCCTCGGGTGATACTCCGACGGAGTGGATCGGGGCACGGGAGGTCAGACGCTGCGTCGAATCCGTCGCCGCAGACGGCCTCGGGGCTGGGGGTCCGGCTCCGGGTCCGGAATCGTGGGCACGGCCGTGCGATCCCCGGACAGCCAGCGCACCCAGGTGGTCCCCGGATCGCCTTCGAGCACGAGTGCGCGTGCCAGCAGGGTGAGCGGGATCGAGAGGATCGCGCCGAGGGGCCCGATGATGAACGTCCAGAAGATCACCGAGAAGAAGCTGAGCGTGAGGCTGAGGTCGACCGCGTCGCTGACGAACTTCGGCTGCACGAGAACCTGGAGCACCACGTTCACGACGCAGTACACGACGACCACACCGAGGAGGAGCGGCCAGCCGCCGACCGCGTACGCGAGGATCGCCGGGGGGACGAGTCCGAGGACGAATCCGATGTTCGGGATGAAGTTCGTCACGAACGCGAGGATCGCCCAGACGACGGGTGCGGGAACGCCCATCCACCACAGCGCCAGGCCATCGATGATCGCGACGATGGCGCCGAAGGTGGCGTTGACGATGTAGTAGCGACGGATTCCGGAACTGAGGTGGGTGATGCGCGCGATCACCGCACCCTTCGAAGCGCCGAAGAGTTCGGGCGCCTGCCGGTATCGTGCCGCGTCGGCCGCCATGAAGATGATGTAGGCGCAGACGAAGAACAGCGCGGTCGCGACGCTGAGCACGGTGCCGCCGATGCTGCGCACGAGGCCCAGCAGAGTGGTGGGATCCAGCACGGAGGCTGCCGCATCCGAGGCCTGCTCGTCCAGGCCCAGGGCCTGCAGCCAGGCGATGAACTCGTCGGCGGTGTTCGCCAGGCCTCCCTCCGAGACGAGATCGCCGACGAGCCGTGCGAACTGTGTACCGGCGAGCCAGAGCAGGGCGCCCATCGCCAGGAGGATCAGGTAGGCGACGACGATGACGGCGGTCGTGCTCGCCCACCGTGGCCATTCGCGGCGGTCGAGCGGGCGACGGAGGGGTTCGCAGATGATCACGATCACGATCGCGAGAGCCAGCGGTCCGAAGATGTCGCGCACGAAGTACACGCCCGCCAGCGTGACCACGCTCGCCGCGAGTACCAGGAGCACTCGAAGACTGGGGGAGAGCATCCGATCGCCGGAGCCCCCGGGCGGTGATGAGGTGGTCACGCGGCCAGCGTAGCCGTCGCTCGCGGGTGATCGCGCTCGCCTCGCGGATGGCACCGCGGACGGATGCCGGCGCTCAGTACGGCTCGGGCGGGACGAGGGGCGGCGTGCTCTGCTCCGGCGCCACCACGCTGCGCAGGCCGGCCGCTTCCAGTGCCTCGGCGACTGCGCGCACGGTGTCGGAGACGACGGTGGCGCCGTGCAGGGGGTGATGCCAGACCTGGAGTTCCAGCATCCATCGGGTCGGGGAGACTGAGCTGATGCGCACACCCGGGCGCTCGCGCGTGTGCACACCGTCGACGGTGGCCGCCGCGTCGGTGATGATCCCGATCACCTCGTCCAGGTCGAGGTCGTCGGACCGCGCGATCCTGACTTCCAGCGCGCTTCGACGCGCCCCGTGTCGGGAGTTGTTCACGAGCACGCCGGTGAGCAGCGCGGCATTGGGCACGTGCACCGTGCGCCCGTCCACCGTGGTGAGGATCACCGCGCGTCCGTTGAGCTCCTGCACCTTGCCGCGGATCTCCCCGTCCGGGCCGTCGATCGCGATCTCCTCGCCGATCTTCACCGACTGGCGGGACTGGATCAGGACGCCCGCCGCGAAGTTGTCCGCGACACCTCGCAGCACCAGGATCAGGACGACGACCGCGATGGCCGTCATCGCCAGCAGCGGCTGCACATTCGCGCCGAGGAAGGCCAGGCCGACCCCGATGCCGACCAGGAGCAGTGCGTACTGGGTGAATCGCGCGGCGAGCTGCGCCACGGAGTCCGAGATGCCGGGTGTCCGGGTCGTGAGCTTCAGAACGCCTTTGCGCGCGAACCGCGACAGCAGCCACCCGACGAGCACCGACAGCACCGCCAGCCCGATCTGCAGGGCGGAGAGGCCGTCGGGGAACAGGTCCTCCAGAGTCACGATCGCGGCTCCTTCGGGCTCGTCCGGGTCATCCGCCTCATGCGACAAGGATGCGCCGACCCGGTCGCAGCGCGTGCGCCGCGGTCACCCCGCGCGGGTGAGCCCGGCGGTGCGGTGGCGTGTGACCGCCGGGACACTGGGCCCATGTCCACGACTCCGCCGACGCCGGATCTGCTGACGGCCGCACGCTCGCGCGGAGCGACGAGAGAGCGTGCGCGGGAGGCCATCGGGCTCCAGATCTCGATCTTCGCCTTCATCCTCGCGGCACTCGTCGCCCTCCCCGTCTTCGGTCTGCGCTCAGCGCCGATCTCCGGCCCCGACTCGCTCGGCCAGTTCGTCGCACTGATGTCGGCAGTCACGGCGATCGTCGTCTTCGTGCTGGGGCGGATCATCGCCGCCGATCCCGCGCGGGAGAAGCGGCTCGGCGTGCTCGACATCATCGACATCGCGGCTTTCGCGTTCGCCCATGCCATGATCGCGCTGCTCGGATGGACGCTCGCGGCGACGATCATGGAGCAGGGGCTCCTCGGAGCCGTGGTGTATCCGATACCCGTGCTGATGCTGGCCGGAGCCGCCGCGGCGCTCACCGCGTACGTGACCTACTACTCCGCGACCCACCTCGATCTGCAGCTGTTGGCGACGGTGCTCGCCGTGTTCCTCGTGCTCGGAGTCCTCGCGAGCATGCTCACCGCGAGCGATCCGCAGTGGTGGAAGGAGAATCTGAGTGCCCTCGGTATGACCGACGATCTTTCGGCGCGCGCCTTCAATCTGACGTTGATCGTCGCCGGCATCCTCGTGACGACGCTGGCCCGCTACGCCACGCGGGGCATCCCAACCACGCATCCACGCGGAGTGGTCGCCGTGCGGACGTGCCTCGTCATCGTGGGAATCTTTCTCGGCCTCGTCGGCGTGTTCCCCGTCGATCAGCACTTCGCGCTGCACACGGGCGTGGCCTCGGGCATGGTCGTCGCGTACGCCGTGCTCGTGGTCGCCATCCGGCGATGGATCCCCGGTGTCTCCCGCACGTTCGTCATCCTCGGCTACGTGTTCATCCTGCTGATCCTGCTGCTCTCGGTGTTCTTCGCCGTCGGCTATTACACGCTCACCGCGGTCGAGCTGGTGGCGGGGACGGTCGTCTTCAGCTGGATCATCCTCTTCATCCGCACGGCCGATGCGCTCAAGCGCGACGCGGAGCGAGAGGCTTCGGACGGCGGAACTCGACGAAAGTCACCTTGAAGGGCTAACCGATACGCCAGTACCTTGGTGCCATGTCGCCCCCCCGTACGCTCGACGACGCCGGGACCGACGGTGCGATTCCGACCGCCGGCACCGCAACCAGGCGCCATCCGTCGCGAACGCGTGAGCGACGCGCTTGAGGCGGCAGCGGCGGCGGACTCGCTGGTCGTGGTCAGTGCCCCCAGCGGATTCGGCAAGACCACCGCCGTCGCTGACTGGGCTTCCGGGCTCGAGCAGGTCGCCTGGTTGGGCCTCAGCTCGTTCGACTGCGATCCGTCGCGGCTGACGCAGGGAGTCGTGCACGCCCTGCTGGTCGGGGCCGAGAGAGTAGGGCGGTCGCTGGCCATCTCTCGGGACCTGGACGACCCGAGTCACGCCTACCAGGAGATCTGCAGCGCCTTCGAGGGCGTCGATGACCGCGTGCACCTGATCATCGACGACGCGCAGCGCGCCGGGGAGGACTGGCGTCGGGGTCTCCTCGGCATGCTCGCGGAGCAGGGTCCGGACAACCTGCGGATCGTCCTCGTCGGCACGACGCTGCTCGAGGTCACGCTCTCCCGGCATCGGATCACGCATCCGGACGCCTTCGTGGGCGCGGAGACCCTCAGCTTCACGGCGCCGGAGGTGGAGCGTCTGCAGGCGTCGGCGGCGAACGGTCTCGCCGCCGACACGATCTTCGAGGAGACCAGGGGCTGGCCGATCGCCGTCCGCCTGATGATGATCGGTGGGGCTCGACCGGACTCCGTGGCGCAGAGCGCTTCGGGCTTTCTCGGCGCCTACGTCCGCGAACATGTGCTCGGCGCATTGCCACCGGGCGTGGCCGACTTCGTGCTCGACGCGAGTGTCTGCGGCGAGCTCACCCCGGAGCTGGCCGCTGCGGTCACGGAGCGTCCCGACGCGGCCGAACTCCTCGAGACGTGCGTACGGCTCGGTCTCTTCCTCGACCGGTTCGACGGTTCGCACGGGGTCGTGTACCGCTGGCACGCCTCGTTCGCACGACAGTGCGCGGAGATCGTGCGGCTCGATGCCGTACGCGCCGCCGCCTGCCATCGTCGTGCGGCGAGCGCGCTCGAGGGGACTGATCCCATCGCGTCGATCGCGCATTCGCTCCGCGCAGGGGAGTCCGTGACCGCGAGAGACACGTTGCTGCGCCATTGGCTCGGTCTCGTCGTGGGGACGAGTGCCGCCGAGGTCGAGCGCACGGCGGTGGAGATGCTGCATCGAACCCCCGACGACGCGCAGGTCCTCCTCGTCCGCGCCTGCGCGAGTGACGTGTTGGGCGACCATCGTGTGGCGCGCGAGCTGTTCCGCCGCGCCGAGGCGACGGTGGCCCGGACGTGCGAGGGAGCGGAACCCCCGGTCCTGCTCATCGCCCGGCTGTTCATCGCGGATGAACGCACCGAGGTCGCTGAGGCGAGCGCCAGAGTGCGCCGGATGCTCCTCGAGGGGGATTCGACCGAACTCGGGGATCGCGCGGCGCTCAACTATCTCCTCGGCTGGACCGAGATTCGTCATCGCGGCAACCCGATGATTCCGTTGGAGTACTTCTCGGTCGCCGCCAGGGAGGCGCAGACCTCCGGGGACCGCGAACTGGCGAAGCGCTCGCTCGGGCATCTCGCCTTCGGTCAGACGTGGGCCGGCCGTCTCACCGACGCACGGGTGTCCCTCGCCGCCGCGTACGACGTCGAGGACGCCACCCTTCCCTGGAGCACGTACGCCGGAGGGAGCGCAGCGACGGCCTCGGGCTATGTCGCGTACTGGTCGGGCGAGTTCCCCGAGGCGATCCGGGAGTTCGGCACGGTGATCGCCAACGGGGGTTCCGACCGATCCTTCACGAGCGTCGCGCGCATGATGACCGCCTACGCGGCGGCGGAGACGGGCGACGTCGCTGCGTGCCGTCGCGCGGCGATCGGCATCCAGGACATTCCCCTCGAGGTGATCCACGGCATCTCCTGGCCGGCATTCCGGGAGTCGTCGGTCGCTCTGCTCGAGGAGACGGTCGGGCGTCAGGATCGGGCGATGCGGATCGCCAGGAAGTACATCCAGTGCCCGGATCTCCCCGTCGTCAACGTCGCGCTCGCGGGGGTCCTGCGTCGGGCCGGCGAATACTCCGCGGCGCTGGAGATGCTGCGCTCGCTCCGTCAGTTCAGCGAGATCCCCTACGTGAAGTCGGCGACACTGATCACGGCTGCGGTGCTGCGCCGGCAGGGTGGTCATCACGACGAGGCGCATGATCTGTGCGAGGCGGCGGTCGCCGTCGCTTCCGGCGAGAACATCCGGCTTCCCTTCGGGCCTCGCGAGACGGCGGTGCGCAAGCTGCTGGGCGAACACGTCCACTTCGGCACGCAGTTCGAGGATTTCATCGGACGCTGCCTCGCGAACGATGCCGCCGGTTCGCTGGTGGAGACGCTCTCGGAGCGGGAGCGGGATGTCTTCCAACAGCTGCAGACCGCGCGGACGCTGCACGAGATCGCTCGAGAGCTGGCGGTGTCGATCAACACGGTAAAGACGCACCAGAGGGCGATCTATCGCAAGCTCGGGGTGTCCTCGCGGCGTGAGGCCGTGCGCACCACGGTCTGAGCCCCACGCACCTGGCGATGCGGGACGCTCAGTGGTGCTGCAGGGCCGTGGCGAGAACCGTGTTCGCGATCGCGGCCGGAATCGGTTGCATCGCCAGGATGCTGTCCCCTCGTCGATCGACGTCGCGGGAGAAGCGCTCGCTCCATGTCGGCTCGATGAGCATCAGCGCCGCGACGGTGCAGACGGGAAGGCGCGAGGCGAAGTGCCGCGCATCGTCGTCGCCGATCAGGCCGGGGGTGTCGAGTCCGAGTCCGGCGAGCGCGAACTCGTCGGTGTCGATCTCGATCAGCCGCCAATCGTCTCCATGCAGTCGATGGAGGATCAGGAAGTCCAGAAGGCGGATGGCTCCGCTCTCCACCTGTCGAAGCAGAGCCTCCAGGATGTTCGGGCTGAGGCGGCCGTCCTCGAGGCGCACGACGACGAATTCGACGTCGCCGAGCGCCTCCAGGGTCACACCGACCGCCTCAGGCACGATCTCAGCTCAGCGCGCGTGCCTTGATGGCAGCGAACTCGTCGGGGGTGATGGTGCCGGCGGCGAGGAGCTTCGACGCTTTGTCGATCTCATCGCTGGGACTGGAACCGGCGACGCTGCGGATGTAGGAGTCGGCAGCCTGCTGCTGCTCCTTGTACGCCGAAGCGCTGCGTTCGCCCATGCCCCTGCCGCGCGCGATCAGGTAGACGAGGGCCGTCAGGAAGGGGACGAAGATGAGGAAGATGATCCAGACGGCCTTCCACCAGCCGTTCAGGGCGTGGTCCCGGAACAGGTCCGCCACGATGTTGAAGAGCACCATCAGGTAGGAGATGAACACGAAGACCCAGAAGAACCACCAGATGATGTCCCAGAAGCTTGTCCAAATCGACACTTCGGACCCCTTTCGTTGAGTTACTGCGTACCGCGATAGTGACAGCGCGACGGGGAGGGCGGGGATCTCGCTCACCCCTAGCGGGCGACCCTCGCACGGTCACCAGGAACGGGTGAGGCGGTGGGGGCTCCGTCGGAACCTCGCGCGTATCGTGCACCGTGTGGACGAGACGGAGCCGGTGATGCACACGGAGCGGGAGAGGGGTCGACCCCTGTCCCGCCTGCAGCTCATGCTCCCGGCGAAGCCGTTGCTGTCGGGCTTCACCGTCGCCGTGGGGGTCCTGCTCGCGATCGCCCTGGCAGCGACGATCGCCGGCATCTCCACCGTTCTCATCTCGATCTTCCTGGGGATGTTCCTCGCGCTCGGACTGGATCCGGCCGTGCGCGCTCTCGAACGCCGGAGGATGAGCCGTGCGGCCGGTGTCGCGGTGGTCGCCGCCGTGTTCCTGGCCGTCGTCGCCGTGATCCTCCTCGTCCTCGTTCCGATGACGATCCGACAGGTCTCCGCCGCGATCGAGGCGGCACCCGAAACCATCGCGGCGATGCAGCAGAGCGAGTGGTACCTGGCACTGGAGGCGAACCTCGGTGTCGACCTCTCGGCCGTCGTCGCCGAGGGCATCCACTCGCTCACCACGCTGTCTTCCTTCCTCGCGATCTCCGGAGGGGTGCTCAAAGCGGGTTTCGGCGTGATCGGAGCGGTGTCGAGCTTCATCATGGTGGTCGTCCTCACGCTGTACTTCGTGTCCTCGTTGCAGAGCATCAAGGGCGCGGTCGTCTCCCTGGTCCCGCTGTACCGGCGGGCTCGATTCGCCGACGTGCTGGAGGAGATCACGCAGTCGGTCGGGGGAGTGGTCGCCGGCGGCGTGACGCTCTCGATCATCAACGCGCTGGTCGTGCTTGTGATCCAGTTCGCGGTCGGCTCGTCCATCCCCGCGGTGATGGCGATCGTCGCGTTCTTCGTCACGCTGGTCCCGATGATCGGGTCTCTGGTCTTCCTGGTCATCGGCAGCGTCGCGACGCTGTTCGTCAGCCCGCTGGCCGCGCTGATCTTCGCGATCGCGTACCTCGTCTACATCCAGGTGGAGGCGTACGTCGTCACCCCCCGTGTCATGGGCAAGGCGGCCGCGGTGCCCGGGGTGCTCGTGATCATCGGCGCGATGATCGGCGCCACCCTCCTCGGACTGCTCGGCGCGCTCGTGGCGATCCCGCTGACCGCGTCGATCCTGATCATCGTCCGCAAGGTGTGGATCCCGCGCCAGAACAGTCAGACCGAGCCGCCGGACGGCTGAGCGCTCACCCGGTTGGGGTGAGAATGCGGACCTCCGCCTCGACAGCGATGCGAGCATGAGCGCACGGTCCGGTTCGTCACCGTGAGAAAGGACAATCCATGAATGACTTCCGATTCGGCCCCGCCGAGTTCTACCTCGTCGGGTTCGAGGGAGAGCGTCCCGACCCGGCGACGTTCCGAGCACTGACCGACCTCATCGACAGCGGTGTCGTCCGGTTGCTCGACTTCGTCGTGTTGTCGAAGTCGGCGAGCGGTGAGGTCGAGATCGTCGAGCTCGACGACGATGACGGCGATCTCGGGCTGGACGACTTCCAGCCGATCGCCGCAGGCCTCGCCGGTGAGGAAGACGTGGAGGCGCTCGCTGCAGCCCTCGATCCGGGGCAGTCCGCCGCCGTCGTCGTCCTGGAACTCACGTTCGCCCGCGCTCTGGCGCAGAGCCTCGCGGCCGCAGGCGGGCAGGTGCTCCGGAGCGAGCGCGTCCCCGCTCCCGTCGTGAACGCCATGATGGACATCCTCGACCAGGAAGGTTAGTGACATGCCAATGAGAAGATTCGGCCGCCCCGGACTGATCGGGCTGGCAGCAAGGACAGCCGTCGTGGCAGGAACGGCGTCGGCCGTGGGCGGTGCCATGTCTCGGAACCAGCAGCAGCGGGCTCAGGGACAGTACGAGCAGCAGCAGTACGAGGCCGCCCAGCAGCAGGCGCAGATCGATGCGGCCGCGCAGAACGCCGCCGCACAGTACGCCGCTGCACCTGCAGCAGCGGCACCCCCGGCGGCAGCGGCGCCCGACGACATGGTCGCGAAGCTGCAGCAGCTGGCGGCGCTCAAGGACTCGGGCGTCCTCTCGCAGGAGGAGTTCGTCGCGGCGAAGCAGAAGCTGCTGAGCTGACGATCGGGGCGTGCGCCGGACCCGGCGCACGAGGGGGCGACACGGAGGAGGACGCCGCATGAGCGAACTGGAGGATCTGCGTGCCCGCGTTCTCCTGCTCGAGCAGGAGAACGAGGCGCTCAAGAAATCGCCGGCGGAGAAGGAGCGCAGGCGCCCGGTGGCGAGGAGCATCGTCGCGGGGATCGTGCTCGCCGTCGCCGTGTTGATGGCACCGATCGCGGCGATGGGCACGTGGGCGCGCCTCCAGCTCGTCGATGCCGACAGGTTCGTGGCGACGTTCGCGCCTCTGGCCGAGGATCCCGACGTTCAGGATTTCGTCGCCGACCAGGTCAGTGCCGCCATCCACGAGCAGGTCGACCTCGACGCGGTCGTGGGCGAGGTCTTCGACGGCTTGCGGGAGCTGGACCTTCCCCCTCGCGCGTCCTCCGCCCTCAGTCTCCTGGAGGCGCCGGCTGCCAGCGGGCTCACGTCCCTCGTCGACAACGTGATCCATGACGTGGTCGCCTCCGACCAGTTCGCCGACATCTGGGCGCAGTCGCTGCGTTTCAGTCATGAGCGTGCCGTGGCGATCATGCAGAACAGTCCGGACACCGCGCTTCAGCTCGCAGACGACGGCGTGCTGTCGATCGATCTCGGTCTCGTGGTCGAGCGCGTCAAGGCGGTGCTGACGGAACGCGGCGTCGGATTCGCGGACCTGATCCCGCAGATCGATCGCTCGATCCCCATCGCGCAGGCCGATGCTCTGGTGCTGGTGCGGACGGTCTACCAGATCGCGGTCGCCGCGGGCTTCTGGCTGCCGTGGGTCGTGCTCGGCCTGGTGGTCGGAGGGATCCTGATCGCCCGGAACCGCCCACGTGCGTTGTTCTGGACCAGCGCGGCGCTCGCCGTGGCATTCCTGCTCCTGTCCGCAGGGATGGGGATCGGCCGAGTGTTCTTCATCGGTGCGGTCAGTCCGTCGATCATGACGGCTGCCGCGGCCGAGTCCCTCTTCGATCAGGTGACGTCCTTGCTCAGTTCGACGATCGCTGCGCTGGCCTTGGTCGGCGTCCTGGTAGCGGTGTGGGCCTGGATCGCCGGGTCGAGCCGCAGTGCCGTCGCGCTTCGAGGCGCATCGGCGAGCGGGTTCGCTGCGGTACGGAACACCTGGGAACGGCGAGGCGTGTCCACGGGACGCTTCGGCCTTGCGATCGACCGATTCCACGGGCCGATCGTCATCGCCGGCATGGCCCTCGCGCTGCTCATCCTCATCATGACGCGACCGGTCTCGTTCGGTTCGGTGGTCGGAGTATCGGTCGGTCTCGTGGTCTTCCTCATCCTGGTCGAGCTCGTGCGGCGTCCCTCCACCGCGACGGATGTTCTCGGGGAAGAGGACACCGGCGAGGACGCGGCCGCACCGGAAGCCACCGTCTCGACGACCCCCTGAACCCCACCGAGCGTTCGGCCCGCAGGCTCAGGATGCCTGCGGGTCGCGCGTCGACGAGGGGAACACGGTCGCCCAGTCGTCCTTCACGCTGACCACGGTGTAGCCCTTGTCCGCAGCGTCTGCGAGCACCTTCTCGGCACCGGCGTCGTAGGGCGTGTCGCCGCGTTCCGGGTCGTCGTGGTGGACCAGGAGCGCGAATCCGGGCCGTGGTCCGCGGCGCGCGAAGTCCATCATCGCGGCGTCGCCGTTGGAGTTGCCGCCGACGAACAGGGGTCGTCGACCGATACGGGTCCAGATCCGGATGGGTTTCTCCGGGCCGTCGTCGAAGAAGGCCAGGGACGGCGAGTAGCGAACGGTCGCGTCCGTGTCGTCCCAGGCGAGGCCGAACGCCGACCCGACGACGCGTTCCGGCGGGATGCCGTAGTTCGCCTGGGTCATCGGGCGCATGAAATCGCGCTCACCTCCCGACACGATGTAGCACGTGAAGCCGTGCAGCTCGAGGTAGCGGAGCAGTTCGACCATCGGCTGATAGACGGTCTCGGCGTAGGGGCGCTTCAGTGTCGGGTGCTGCGCGACCTCGTAGAACTCGGCGACCGAGCGGGCGTAGTCCTCGACGCTCATGCCATCGGTGAGGCCGACGAGAGCCTGGATGATGACCTTCAGGTCGGAGTCGTCTCCGCCGTAGTGCTTGTCGATCGCCGTGCCCAGCCAACCGAAGTCGCCGCTCACCGCAGCGAGGTACGGCTGCTTCTCGGCCAGCGCGGGATCGCGTTCCGCGGCGGCGCGCCACTGTTCCACCACGTAGTGCAGTTGCGTGATCATCGGCTTCTCGGACCACAGGGTGCCGTCGTTGTCGAACACGGCGACCCGTTCCTCGACCGGTACCGCCTCCGGGCCGTCGGTGACGGAGGCGACGAACTCCTCGATCTCGCGCCGTGTGCGGGTGTCGCGCCACGACGGCAGGGCGGCGTTCTCGGTCATCTCGGATCCTCACGTCTCGATCGATCGGCGGTTCGACGGCTCCATGCTGGCATCCCACGAAAGCGTGGAGAGGCCGCCGGTCACCCCTCTCGGGTGAGACTCGGCGGTGCAGCGGGGGCGGGCGGCTGCTCGTCCCGTGTCAGCGGGGTGTGATGTCGCCGAGCTTCCAGCTCCGGTCGAAGTACGGCTCGGTGGGGCCGTAGAAGCGGAAGTACGAGAACCAATGCCGCCCGGGAATGGTCTGCACCCAGTTCGTCGGTCCCTCCGCGGGCTCCTCCGGACCGAAATACAGGTCGACCGACCCGTCGTCGTTGAGCGTGAGGTCGGTGTCCCGGGAACCACGGTCACCACGCTGCTGAGGATTGTCGATCAGACAGCGCGTCGTGACGTCGTACACGGTGGCCGACCAGAAGAGCTTGGCAGGAACATCCGCGGGGACATGCAAGGTGTAGTCGCGGCCTCCATCGAGCCACTCGCCCGCGCCGTCGACGTAGGAACCGAGGTACGCCTGACCGACGCCCGGCGTGGTGCTCTTCATCGCCTGAGAGAAGGACACGGCCTCGTAGAACCAGGACGCCCGCTCGAACAGCTCGTCGTATCCGTCGCCGCGCTGCGCGGGGTTATCGAGCACGATGGCCAGTTCCCACGCGCGGTCCGGCCAGTACCTGACCTCGTCGAAGCGCTTCGCGAAGGTGTTCGCCTGAGCCATGAGCTCCCCGGCCGCCGCGCCTTGCTCGAGGATGCGCGTGAGCCGTTCGTCGGGCGCGAACGGCTTTCCCTTCTCGATTCCCAACTGCTTGAGCATGGCGAGGTAGAAACGGTCCCGTTCGTCGACGACCTCGCTCTGGTAGATCGCGTGGAGGCGCTTCCAGTACTCGAGGCCGCGGGGCTGGTCGCCGGTCCATGCGCGGCCGTCGGGGGATACGATCCGCGTCGGCGCGGGGTTCGCACGGTCGGCGTACGGATAGATGCGCACCGCGTTCACGAGCGCATCGGCTCGCGCAGGATCGGGATCGAGGGTGCGGAACCCGAACATGATGTTCACGCCGGAGGAGTGGAGGACGCGGTATCCCGCATCGAGGTCGTCCGGCTCGGCGACAGCGGGTGCGAGGATGACGTACTTCCCGCCCTCGCCCCGGTCCGGGCCCATCTCGCCCATCGCTCCGACCTCGCGCTGCCAGAAATCGGAGACGCCCCCGGCCGTCGGGCCGGCGGGAAGTTCGATGACGAGGGGCCCCGTCTCTGCGAGGTCGAAGAAGTTGAGGATATAGGGGGTCGTCGCGTTGGCGGTGATCAGCCCGAGACGGTCCCGGTAGCTCAGGTAGCGCACGAGATCGCTGCTCGTCGCGCCGAAGACGTCGTAGTGCTGCGTCTTCCACTGCGCATACGAGACCAGGGGCAGAGCCCAGAGGTAGGTCTGGCATGCCAGCTGGTAGTCCAGCTCGTCGAAGATCAGCGGAAGGGACGAGCGCGCGGGGATGTCGAGGTCGATCTCGACGTCGGCGAGGCGTCCGGGGATCGGTGATGTCATGCGATGGTCCTCTCGGCCGTGAGCTGCGTCATCGGCGACGGCGGCTTCCACGATGACGCCAGACTATCCACGTTGTCCCCGCACGCGAGCGTTTTCGTCAGAAGTTCATCCGGAGGACTCGCGTGCGCCCTTGAGTAACGGCCGCACCGTCGTGGGCGGAAGGGACGAGGTCGGACCGCTGAGCGCGCGGAGCGCGTACAGGATGGTCGCGAGGTCGACGAGTTCCTGGACGAGAGCCCCGGCCACCGCTGGAATCACGCCCGTCATCGCGACGAGCATGAGCCCGACGCTCAGCCCGATACCGATCCAGATCGCCGCGAGCGCGACGCGCAGGGTGTGACGGCCGATGGAGAGCGCGTCCACGACCTTCGCCAGGGAATCGACGAGGATCACGACATCGGCGGCGTCGCCGGCGGCCGTCGCTCCTTTCGCTCCCATGGCGATGCCGATGTCGGCGGCGGCGAGCACGGGCGCGTCGTTGACCCCGTCGCCGACCATCATCACCGGCCGCGGGTGGAGTTCGGCGGCCAGACGCACCTTCTCCGGAGGAAGCAGCTCCGCGTGGACCTCGGATATCCCCACCTGATGGGCGACGGATTCCGCCGTCGGACCCACGTCACCGGTGAGCATCACGATCCGGTCGACGCTGTTCCCGCGCAGCCAGGAGACGACCGATCCCGCCTCCGGTCGCGGATGGTCGGCGAGCACGAGGACGCCGGCGAAGCGACCGTCGACGCACACATACGCGGCGGCCTGGCTCACGTCGAGCGTCGCGCGCACCGTGTCGGGCGCGTGGGAGGAGACGTAGGCCGGTTTACCGACCACCACCACCCGCCCGCCGATGCGGGCGACCACACCGTTCGTCGCCTCCTCGCGCGCTTCCTCGGCGGAATGGAGGGGGAGCCCGCGCTGCTCGGCCGCCCGTCGGATGCCCTCGGCGAGGACATGCGTCGAGTACTGCTCCGCCGAGGCGGCGAGCTGCAGGAGTTCGTCCGCATCGAAGCCGTTCGTCGGGCGCACGTCGACGAGCTCCGGTCTGCCCTGCGTGAGGGTGCCCGTCTTGTCGAAAGCGGCCGACCGCACGCGCGCGATCTGTTCGAGGACGGCGCCGCCCTTCATGATGACTCCGGCCTTCGCTGCGCGCGACAGTCCGCCGAGGAAGGCGACGGGAGCCGCGATCAGGAGGGGGCACGGCGTGGCGAGCACGAGCACCTCGGCGAACCGTGTCGAGTCGCCGGAGATCGCCCACGCGGCGCCCGCGAGCACGAGCGACACCGCCGTGAACGGGATCGCGAAGCGGTCGGCCAGTCGCACGACCGGAGCATGGGACGCCTCCGCTTCGTGCACGAGTGCGACGATCTGCTGGTACTGGCTGTCCGCGCTCGTGCGAACGGCTTGAATGCGCACAGCTCGGGTTCCGTTGATCGCCCCGGAGAGCACCTCTCCGCCGGCCTCGCGGGTCACGGGCATGCTCTCGCCGGTCAGCGAGGACTCATCGAAGGTCCCCGTTGTGGTCAGGAGGGTGCCGTCGACTGGGACGATCTCGGACGGTCGTACCAGGAGGACGTCGTCGACGGAGACCTGATCCACGGGAACATCCCGGACATCATCCGATTCCGTGGTCTCCGGATGCACGAGCACGTGGGCGATGCGCGGGGAGCGATCCAGCAGCGCGGACAGGTCGCGTTTCGCGCGGCGTCCGGCGAAGTCCTCGAGAGCCTCTCCTCCCGAGAGCATCAGCACGATGATGAGGGAGGCGATGTACTCGCCGACCGCGAGCGTGGCGACCATCGCGACCACCGCCAGGATGTCGAGCCCGACGTGACCGCGGAGCACGTCGCGCACCATCCCGACGAGGGTCCACGCGACGAACACCGCCACATAGCCCGTCGCGATCCATCGGCCGAGGTCCGCCGTTCCGCTCGCGTGGAGGACCAGCACGCCGACGAACACGAGGACGGTGATCGTGATGGCCGGATAGCGCCACAGCAGGGGGAGAAACCTCATGCCTCAGCTTCCCGCGAATCGCTGCGCGGTGCCAGCAGCACACGGGGGTGCGTTCGTGATCGAGGTGGAAGGTCCCGACCTCGTTTGCTTCCTGTTCGACATCAGGCGCTACATTCCATGCAGGCGCAGTCCGACGCGCGCCGGTGAGGAAGCCATGGTCATCTCGCGCCCTGATCTGAGCGTGCTCGCTCGGGTACGCGCTTCGTCGTCCCTGCTCGGCCCCAGTGAGTCACGGGTGGCAGCGCTGATAATCGAGCGTCCGACCGAGGTCGTCGTGTGGTCGACGGCGGAACTCGCGGAGGCGGCGGGAACGTCGACGGCGACGGTGATCCGCGCCTGCCAGAGCCTGGGTTTCCGCGGGTTCCAGCATCTCCGGCTCGAACTCGCCCGCTCGACCCCCTTGCGGCCCCGCGAAGAGGAAGCCGGCTCCGACACCTTCGACGATGCGGTCGAGGCCGTACGTCTGGCTCAGGAGTGCGTGAACCCGGCGCTCCTCCGCGAGGCCGCGATGGCGTTGCGTCATGCGCGCCGCGTGGTGCTCGTCAGCAACGGGTTCTCCGGACCACCGCTGCAGGACTTCGCGATGCGGCTCAGCATCCTGGGGCGCCCGGTGGAGGCGCCCGTCGATCCGCTCGCGCAGCAGTTCGCCGTCAACACCCTGGGTGAAGACGATCTGTGCTTCGGGCTGAGCTATTCCGGTGCGAACGTGCAGACGCTCCGTGCGTGCGCGGCCGCTGCGGACCGCGGAGCACGCGTCGCGGTCGTCACCAGCTTCGCTCGCTCGCCGATCGGACGCACTGCCGACATCGTCATCGCGACAGGGCCGGCAGCCGTGACGCACGATGTCGACCCGTTTCTCGCCCGAATCGGGCACACCGTGGTGCTTCACGCGCTGCACTCGGCTCTCGCGTCCGATGTGACTCCGTCGGATGCAGCGGGTATGCGTCACGTCGTCGCGGAAGCGATCACCGAGGAGTAGCGAACCCGACCGTTCACCTCCTGGTCAGCAGTGCGTCATCGCCGGGCCAGCAGACGGTGGGGCGCCCCGACTGTAATGGCGTTTCGTGTGGTTCGAAATACATGTAACGGCGGGGTGGGCTCATGCGGGCGATTGAGGTGGACGGTCTGTTCAACGTCCGGGCGAACGCGACGGGTTCGCCCTGGCTACTCCGCTCCGGTGCGCCGGAGTCGCTGAGCGATGCGGGAGAGTTAGCTCTGAGCGCGCTGCGGGTGAGCGTCATCGTCGACCTGCGCGAGCCTGCGGAGACCGGAGCCGTCTCCCACCGCATCCGTGTCGCGTCGGTCCCCGTCTACGGGGCTGAGCCGCCAGCCACCGGCTCCCTCGAAGCGATCTACGAGGGGTTGCTCCGAACCAGGGGGCGTGCGCTGACCGCGGCGGTCGGAGCGATCGCGGATGCCGAGGGAGCGGCCCTCGTGCACTGCACGGCAGGGAAAGACCGTACCGGGCTCGTCGTCGCGCTGGCACGACTCGCTGCGGGGGTCAGCGAAGAGGATGTGATCGCGGACTACGTGCGATCCGGTCCGGAGGTTCGTCCGGTGCGGGAGGAGCATGCCGAGCGCATCGCGGTTTCCGTCGACGCCCGGGAGCGAGCCGAGGTTCTGCGACTGCACCTGGAGAGCCCGCCGGAGGCCATCGCCCACGCGTTGGCCGTCATCCGAGAACAGGGTGGGGCCGAGGCGTATCTCCGCGAACACGGTCTCGCCCCGGACCGCCTCGCAGCGCTGCGTCGCAAGGAAGGGGCCTCCGCATGAGTCGCGAGACCGGGCGGCTCACGGTGCTGCACCTCAGCGATGTCCACGCCACGAGCAGCGGTCTTCTCTACGACACCGTCGACGGATTCGCTCGGTTGCGCGCCGTCGGTGCCTATCTGCGAGACGCCCGCATCACGCCGGAGGCAATCGTCGTCACCGGTGACCTGGTGCAGCGGGGGAACGCCGCCGCCTACCCGGCGCTGCGCGACGCATTCGACGAGCTCTCGGAGACTGCGGGCGTACCGGTGCTCACGGCACTCGGCAATCACGACGAGCCCGATGCCGCGCGTGTGCTGCGCGGCCATGAGCGGACCCACCACCGGGTGTACCTCATCGACGAGCTCCGCTTCGTCATCCTGGATTCGTCTCGCGGTGAGCTCGGTATCGACCAGCGTGCGTGGCTCCGAGACGTGTTGCGCACGCCGCACGGCAGCGGCACGGTCGTGGCGCTTCATCACGCGCCACTGGGTTCTCCGTTGCCGACGCTGGCGAAGGCGGGCCTGCGGGACGGGGACGACTTCCTCGACGACATGACCGGCTCCGACGTGCGGGCGGTTCTCGCCGGGCACTTCCATCACCCGCTGTCCGCGACGCTGCGCGGCATCCCCGTCTTCGTCGGTCCCTCGCTGGCGTATCACCAGGTGATGGATGCCGGTCCGAACCGCGTGAGCGGACACGACCTCGCGATGTTCTCTCTCGTGCACCTCCTGCCGAGCGGGGTCGCCGTCACCAACGTCGGGCTCGATTCGCCCGCGCCGATCTTCTCCTCCGTCATCTCCACCTGAACCCTGATTGGACACCATGTCATTCCTTCGCAAGACCGCTCCCGTCGCCCTGCTCGGCGTCGCCGCCTTCGCCCTCGCCGGCTGCGCCCCGACGCCGGCATCCACCGCGACATCCGAGGAGTCCGCCGCGGCCCTGGAACCGACGACCATCACGCTCTACACCTCCGAACCCCAGGAGAAGGCCGACGAGCTCGTCGCCGCCTTCAACGAGATCCACCCCGAGATCACCGTCGAGGTCTTCCGCGCCGGCACCGGCGACCTGACCACCCGTGTCGCGACAGAGCAGGCGTCGGGCGGCATCCAGGCCGATGTGTTCCTCGCCGCCGATGCCGGCACGTTCGAGGGGTACGCGGCGGACGACCTCCTGCTGAAGTACACACCGGCTGACGTGGATGCACTGAATCCCGATGTCGTCGATCCCGAGGGCTTCTACACCGGCACGAGGATCATCCCCACCGTCATCGCCTACAACACCGGCATCGTCACCACGGCCCCCGAGTCGTGGAAGGACCTCACCGACGCCGAGTACGCCGACAAGATCGTGATGCCGAATCCCGATGTGTCCGGAGCTGCGGCCTACAACGCCGCCGTGTGGCTGGACGACGACCAGCTGGGGGAGAAGTGGATGACGGCTCTGGCCGAGAACCGCCCGGTCATCGCCGACAGCAACGGTCCGGTGTCTCAGGCCGTCGCCACCGGCGCGCAGCCCGTCGGCATCGTCGTCGACTACCTGGTCCGCGAGCTCGCCGCACAGGGGTCGCCGATCGCCGTGTCCTACCCGAGCGAGGGTGTGCCGTACGTGTCCCAGCCCGTCGGGATCTTCGCGGACACCGACGCGGAGGCAGCGTCGAAGGCGTTCGTCGACTTCCTGGTGAGTGCCGCCGGCCAGGAGCTCGCGGTCGAGCAGTCGTACCTGCCGGTGCGCTCCGACGTCGGCACGCCGGACGGTGCACCGTCGATGGACGACGTCGAGATCCTCTCCCCGGACCTCGAGACGATCCGCAGCACGCAGGACGCCGCGGTCGAGACCTTCCGCTCGCTGTTCCTCTAGATGGCCGACATCTCCACTCCTGTCGCGGGTCCGGCATCGCGCCGGACCCGCGCTGACGGGTCCCGAGGGTTCGACGGGGTCAGTCTCCTCACGGTCGCCCTGTGGGCGGCCTGCGGAGCGTTCATCCTGCTCCCCATCGGCGCGATCCTGGTGCTGGCAGGCGGAGGACAGCAGGCACAGGTCCTTCTCCAGGGCGACGTCCTGGAAGCCGGTGCGAACAGCCTGCTCTCCGCCGGGGTCTCTGCGGTGCTGGCGGTCGTCGTCGGCACCGCCTTCGCGGTGCTCCTGGAACGCACCGATCTGCCGGGGCGCTCAGCCCTTCGTCTCCTCGCGCTGAGCCCGTTGCTCATGCCTCCGTTCGTCGGCGCCATCGCCTGGCTCGGTGTCGCCGGCCCCACCAGCCCGCTGAACCTGTGGTGGCGCGACATGTTCGGCGGGCCGCTCTGGTCGATCTACGGTGCGGACGGCGTCATCGTGCTGCTCACGATCCACAGCTACCCGATCGCCATGCTCATCGTCTCTGCGGCATTGCGCCGCATCCCCACCGATCTCGAACATGCCGCGCGGGTCGGAGGCGCCGGGCCGGTGGGCGCTCTCACCTCCGTCACGATCCCGCTGCTGAGGCCGGCACTCCTGTCGTCGTTCGTGCTGATCGCGGTCGGGAACCTCGCCGACTTCGGCATCCCGTCGATCATCGGGTTGCCCGAGCGCTTCACGACCCTTGCGACCCTCGTCTACCGCTACCTGCAGTCGGGCACGGTCGATGACCCGCTGGCCGTGGTCGCGACGATAGGCATCGTCCTGCTGGTGCTGGCGGTCCTCGCGCTGGTCGCCGATGCCATGATCGGACGACGCGGATGGGAACTGGATTCCTCGAGCGCCGTCATCGAACGCGTCTCGCTCGGTCGCGCTCGGGCCGGGCTCGGAGTGGCGATGTGGCTCGTGGTGCTGACCATCACGGTCCTGCCCCTCATCGCCCTGCTGACGCAGACGTTGCTGCGCGCGCCCGGCGTGCCCCTCACCTGGGACAACCTCACACTGGACCACCTCATCCGTGCACTCACCACGAGGAACGCGCTGGAGGGGGCGACGAACTCGGTGATGCTCGCTGTCCTGGCGGCAGTGATCTGCGGCGTCGTGGGTCTGGCCATCGGATTGCTCGTGTCGCGGGTTCCGAGTCGTGCCACCCGGGCGCTCGGGGCCGTCGCGATGGTGCCGCAGGCAGTGCCCGGCATCGTCATCGCCGTGGCCTGGCTCGTGCTCGCACCTGCGCTGGGGCTGTTCAACACACCGTGGCTGATCCTCGCGGCATACGTCACCTCGTTCACAGCGCTCGTGGTGCAGGCTGTCGCGGCTCCGCTCGCATCGACACCGACCAGTGCGGAAGAGGCGGCGCGGATCGGCGGTGCGACACGGGTGCGCGCCCTGATCGACATCTCCTGCCGCATGGCGGCGCCCGCCGCTCTCTCCGGCGCCGTGATCGTCGCCGTCACCGCTGTGCGTGAACTCACACTCTCGGTGCTTCTCCTCTCTCCCGGGTCGCAGACCCTCGGGGTCGCGATCTTCAGCTTTCAACAGGCGGGCGCGTTCAGCACCGCCGCCGCATGGTCGCTCATCGTGGCCGTGCTCGGACTCGCCGTCATCGGGCTTGCGATCCCGAAGACGAAGTAACAGAAAGGACGCCCATGGCCTCCGTCACGCTCGATCACGTCTCTCTGCGATACCGCTCCGGTGCCGTCGGACTCGCCGACATCGACCTGCAGATCGCAGACGGGGAGTTCCTCGCCCTCGTCGGCCCGTCCGGATCCGGGAAGACGACGCTGCTGCGCAGTATCGCAGGGTTCTTGACGCCCACGGCCGGTCGGGTCCTGATCGACGATCGCGTCATCGCCGGCCCGGGCGTCGCCGTGCCACCGGAGCAGCGGCGGCTCGGGATGGTGTTCCAGCAGCACGCCGTCTGGCCGCACTGGGACGTAGGTCGCAACGTCGAGTATCCGTTGCGGCGCGCCAAGGTCCCGCGCGCCGAACGACGGACCCGCGTCGGCGAGGCATTGGACCTCGTGGGACTCGCGGGCTACGAGCGCCGTGACCCTGCCACTCTGTCCGGTGGCCAGAGACAGCGTGTCGCCCTGGCCCGTGCTCTGGTCGCTCGCCCCCGCGTGCTTCTCCTGGACGAAGCGCTCTCCGCCCTCGACGAACCACTCCGTGATCGGCTTCGTCTCGAGCTGCGCACCCTCACGCGGGAGATGGGGTTGACCGTCGTCCATGTGACCCACGACCGTTCGGAGGCTCTCGCGCTCGCCGACCGCGTCGCCGTGCTCGACGGGGGACGCATCCAACAGGTCGACACCCCGACGAACCTGCTCGCTCGCCCGGACAGCCCGTTCGTCGCGAAGTTCCTCTCCGACGCCACGCTCGTGGAGGGACATGTCGTCGACGGCGTCTTCTCTGCCGCCGATCATCCGCTGAGCGTCCCCTGCCCCGGACGGGCGAGCGTTGCGCGGGCTACCGCTGCGGTCCTTCCCGGCTCCATCACCCTCACACCGGGCGGCGATGCCGTCATCCGCTCCTCGCTCTTCACCCCCGACGGCAGCGACGTCGTCGTGGACTGGCAGGGCACACATCTCCGTGCGCGGACGAGCGGAAGCCGTCATCTGGTCGGGGATGCGGTCTCCGTCCACATCGAAGAGGCGGTGGTCTATCCACAGGCCGGGGGACACGCTGCCGCGCGCGAGGCGGTGATGTCGGCATGACGCTCGCGCTGGTCAGGCACGGACGGACCGCGTGGAATCACGAACGCAGAATGCAGGGGCAGTCCGACATCGCCCTCGATCGGGTCGGTGAGGCCCAGGCCGATGCTGCGGGTCGTCTGCTGGCGAGGGCAGTCTGGTCGCAGATCGTCACGTCTCCGCTGCGACGTGCGGCGCAGTCGGCCGAGATCATCCGTGGTCACATCCCCCGTGCGGAGTACCGCGTGCACGAGGACCTCGTCGAGCGGCACTACGGTGAGGCCGACGGTCTGCCGATCGCCGAGGTCTGGGAGCGGTGGCCGGACCAGGAGTATCCGGGTGCCGAATCCGTCGCGGCCACTGCCGACCGCGCTGCCGGTGCCCTGAGAGAGCTCCTTCGGGAGGGAGTGAACACCGTGGTCGTGGCGCACGGCACGCTCTTGCGGCTCGGCATCGAGACGGTGACGGAGCAGCCGTGCTCGCGGCTGTCGAACGGCGATGTCATCCTGCTCGACGGAGACCAAGCTGCCGGGTACACCGCGCGGCGCGTGACGGAATGACCACGCCGGAGACGCTGCCATCGTCGGCTCCTGGTCGCGCCCGAACCTCGCGAATCTCATATCGGGGTGGCCGGAACACGGAAGGCCGCTCCGAAGAGCGGCCTTCTGATGGTGTTGTGCCCCCGACAGGAGTCGAACCTGCGACCTACGGTACCGGAAACCGGCGCTCTATCCACTGAGCTACGGAGGCGTACCGATCGACAATATCACTCGTCGGGGGTCGTCTCCGACCCGCCCGCCTCGGTGACCGGCGCGGCGCGCATCTCGTCGAGGGCGGCGCCGACCTTTTCGGCCAGGTAACGGTGTCCTTCGGTCGAAGGGTGCTTGCGTCCCAGATCGACGTCGATCACGTCGATATAGTTCTGTGCGGTGATCCAGCCCTGGGCGATGGGGGAGATGTACCACCAGCCCCGTGCCGCGGCGAGCTCACCCAGATCCGTGTCGATGCGGGCGGTCGTCGAACCCACGGGGAGCTCGTGCGGTGCCGGGCCGAGCACGACGATCGCGGCCTCCGGATACTTCGCAGCCATCGCGTCCCAGGCTGCGGCGACGGCCTCGCGGTAGCCTGCGACGCCCTGCTTCCGGTCGTTGATGGATCCCTGCATGATCACGAGGTCGGGGGAGAGGGCGGGGTCGAGTGCGGCGATGCGCTCGCCGAAGGTCGGGCCGTCGAGACCCGGCTTGAGATATCCGCTCCCTCGGACGCCGTTGACGATCGTCTGGCCGTCGATCAGGCTCGCGAGGACGTAGGCGTAGCCGAGCGCCGGTACCGTCGCCGCAGAGCCGTAGGTCCAGGAGTCGCCGAAGACCAGAACGGTCGGGTGCTCGGGCAGGGTGAGCGGAGCAGGGGCGAGCGCCTCGGACGCGGCGTCTGCACCCTCGATCGCGGCGCCCATCGGTGCCGCCGCGGGAAGGGGGATCCACGGTCGCCATACTCCGAGAACACCCGCAGTCACGGCGAGGAGGAGGGCGATGGCCACTCCTGCGCGGTGCAGTCGACGGCGCGGGACGGTGGCCTTCATGGGACGAGAGTAGATCACCGTGAGCGGATTGCGAATTCCGCACGTCCCGTGCCGTCGGATGCCGACGTGGCGCCCCGTAAACTGAGAAGGCTATGAACCCCGAATCGCTCGCCGCCGCCGTCCTTGCCGTCCTCGCACCCCTCGCCGAGGAACGACGTCCCGGTGAGCCTCTGGAACTCACCGCCGCCGACATCGTGCTGGAGCGTCCGCGCAACCGCGACCACGGCGACTGGGCGACGAACATCGCCATGCGCCTCGCCAAGCCCTTCGGCACGAACCCGCGGGAGCTCGCCCAGCAGATCGCCGACGGTCTCGGTGGGGTCGAGGGGATCGCGAGCGCTGAGGTCGCTGGTCCGGGCTTCATCAACATCCGGCTCGATGCGGCCGCCGCCGGTGCCCTGGCGAAGGTCATCGTCGACGCGGGTTCCGCGTACGGCACGAACACGTCGCAGGAAGGCGTCAGCGTCAACGTGGAGTTCGTGTCGGCGAACCCGACAGGGCCGTTGCACATCGCGCACACGCGGTGGGCCGCGCTCGGCGACTCGATCGTCCGCCTCCTCCTCGCGAGCGGCGCGAATGCCGTCCGGGAGTACTACATCAACGATGCCGGCGCGCAGATGGAGCGCTTCGCCCTTTCGGTTCTCGCTGCGGCGAAGGGCGAGCCCACCCCCGAGGGCGGCTATCCGGGGGAGTACATCACGACGCTTGCCGGTCGTGTTCTCGAATCGCGCCCGGATCTGCTCCAGCTGCCCGACGACGAGCAGTCAGAGGTGGCGCTCGAGCTCGCCTATGAATTCCAGCTCGCCGAGATCCGGTCCTCCCTCGGCCGCTTCAACGTGCCCTTCGACGTGTGGTTCTCCGAGCGCACGCTGCACGCGAAGGACGCATCGGGGTCGAGCCTGATCGATCAGGCCGTCGACCGTCTGCGCGAGCAGGGCCACGTCTTCGACGAGGACGGTGCGGTCTGGGTGCGCACCACCGACTTCGGCGACGACAAGGACCGTGTCATCCGCCGTTCGAACGGCGAGTACACCTACTTCGCCGCCGATGCCGCGTACTACCTGAACAAGGGAGACCGCGGGTTCCAGAACAAGATCTACCTGCTCGGCGCCGACCACCACGGCTACGTGCACCGGCTCAAGGCCATTGCGGGAGCGGCGGGTGAGGATCCGGAGAAGAACGTCGAGGTGCTGATCGGACAGATGGTGTCGATCAACGGTGCCCGCCTCAGCAAGCGCGCCGGCAACATCATCGAGATGGACGACCTGCTCGACTGGCTCGGCACCGACGCGCTCCGTTACTCCTTGGAGCGCTCGCCGGCGGACTCCCCGCTCGATCTCGATCCCGAGCTGCTGCAGAAGCGCACCAACGACAACCCGGTGTTCTACGTGCAGTACGCTCATGCCCGCACCCACAACGTCGCCCGCAACGCCGCCGACTCCGGCGTCGACCGCTCTGAGTTCGCCCCGGAGACCCTCACGCACGAATCCGAGGCCGCCCTTCTCGGGGCTCTGCAGGAGTTCCCGCGCATCGTCGCGTTCGCCGCCCAGGTGCGTGAGCCCCACCGTGTCGCGCGGTACCTCGAGGAGCTCGCGGGGCTGTACCACCGCTGGTACGACAACTGCCGCGTCATCCCTCAGGGCGATGACCCGATCGAGACGGTCCACCGCACCCGCCTGTGGCTGAACGATGCCGCCGGTCAGGTGTTCCGCAACGGCCTCGACCTCCTCGGGGTCAGCGCACCCGAGCGCATGTGATGGTCGCGTCATGAGCGACGACAACCACACCCTCCCGTATCCGGAGGCCGGTGCCGAGCATCCGACGCTCGTGATCCCCGGTTCTTCGCCTGAGCAGTCACCCGAGGGCGCGACCCGGAGACGTCGCTGGCCCTGGGTGCTGCTGGTCGTGGTGATCGTTCTGGCAGCGCTCGTCGTCGCCGCCGAGTTCGTGGCGCGCGCCGTGCTGCCGGGCATCGTGCGGTCGATCGTCGTGGAGCAGCTCGATCTGCCCGCCGATCAGCAGCTCGATGTCGAGACGCGGGGCCTGGTGCTTCCGCAACTCATCGGCGGAAACCTGGAGTCCCTGCGTCTGTCGACCGATTCGGTCACCCTCGAAGGCATCACGGGTGCGGCGGAGGTCACGGCGACCGACGTCCCGCTGCGCGGCGGTGAGCTCGGCGGCGCCTCCGGGACGATCCGCATCGATCAGGGGCAGTTCACCTCCCTGCTCGCCGGCACAGACCTTCCCATCGAATCCGTCGAGCTCGAGGCTCCGAACGCCACCGTGAGCGGATCGATCACCGTGTTCGGCGCGTCCGTGCCGCTCTCCTTGACCGTCACCCCCGGAGTCGTCGACGGCGACCTCGAACTCACACCGGTGGCCGCCAGCATCGGCGGGCTCGACATCGACCTCGATCAGGTCGGTTCGACGCTCGGCTCGCTCGGTCAGGAGGTCACGAAACCGCAGCGGGTGTGCATCGCCGATCAACTCCCCGCCGGACTCACCCTCACCGGGCTCGAGATCGTCGATGGCGCGGCGGTGATCGACGTCGACGTCGACGGAGCGATCGTCACGGACACGTCGTTGCAGGACAAGGGCGTCTGCCCGAGCTGAGGGAGCGTCGCTAGGGGCGTTCAGCGGTGTCGGCGAGCCAGTCCTCGATCCGCTGTGCCAGCCAGGCCGGACGTTGCAGCGGTATGCCGTGGCCGCATCCGTCCACGACCTGGAGCGTGCTCTGTGGGAGGGCCGCGTCGAGTGCGGCGGCAGAGCGTTTCATGAGTGCTTTCTCCGCGGCGCCGACCAGGATCAACGCGTCGCCGGGAAAGGCTCCCCACGCCGTGGGGGGAACGAACCGGAGATTCTCTTCGACGGAGCGCAGGAGGGTCTCTCGGGATATGCCTGCGGAGGTCCGGATGTACTCGGGGAGGAGTTCATCGGGGATGTACAGCTGACGCGCTTGCAGCTTCGCGAACCACCTCTGCCGCGCGAGCCACGACAGGGCGCCGAGCATCGCGAGCGTCGCGGCGGTGCCTCGCATCGGCGTGGCCTGCGCGCTGATGACGACCACGCGGTCCACGAGGTCGGGCCGTTCCGCGGCGAGTCGGACGGCCAGTTGTGCGCCGAGCGAGAACCCGACGACCGTCGCAGAACCTCCTTCCTCCTCGAGGAGTTGCGCGAGTGCGGCGGTGGTCTCTGCGTGCGACACATACGGATCGGCCGCATTGCGACCATGGCCCGGGAGGTCCGGAACGAGGAGGCGATGCTCCGCGGTGAGGTGGGAACGCAGCGGATCCCACATCCATCCGGCCACGCCCCCGCCGTGGAGGAGCAGCACTGGGCCGTCGTGGGCCGGAGCGGAGGATTCCCGTTGCATCATCGCTCCGTTTCGAAGGTCGCGGCCATCCGGCCGATGGTGTCGATCGTGTCCTCCAGCACGGACCGATCGAGCGGGCCGAGCAGACGCGCCGCAGAGAGGAGCCCGATCGTCGTGCTCGACAGGGCCAGGGCGAGCGAGCGGGGATCGACGTCGGCGATGATGAGGTGGCGATCCTGCAGTTCCCGGAACCACTCGACCACTCGGTGATGGCGTGTCCGGTAGCGGTCGTCGGTCACCTCCATCACGTGGGAGCCGAGCACGCCCCGGTCATCCAGGAAGGCCGCAGTCATCAGCGGATCATCCAGCAGTGCTCGCGCAGTCGCCCGGCAGGCATCGCCGAGACGAGGGTGGTCTCCCAGTTCGCGGCGGACGCGATCGGCCATGCGCCTGTTCCCTCGCAGGAGCAGGGCATCGAGGACATCACGTTTGCCGGCGAACTCCAGATACACGGCGCCCTTGCCGATGCCTGCGCGTGCGGCGACGGACGCGACACTCATATGGTCGAAGCCCTGAGCGAGCACGAGCTCTTCTGCGGCATCGAGGATGCGTTCTCTCCGGTCAGGGACGCGCGGTCGCGGCATCGTCGCTCCTTCGCAGGTGTTCGATCATCGCGGGGATCACGAGATCGGGCCGGTCGCGCTGGACCCAGTGCCCGGCTTCGGGGACCGTGAGCAGGGCTGCATCCGGCAGCAGCTCAGAGGCCTTCTCGATGCGTGCGAGCGGAACGCCCGAGTCCCGGGTTCCGTGCACGAACAGCGTCGGGGTGCGGATCGACGGCAGCCGTTCCGTGTAGACCGTGCGCAACCGATTCCACTGCACTTGGTCGCGCTGCCACTGACCGAAGGTCGCCAAGCCTGTTCCGTTCGCCGCTTCGACGGCCACGGCGTCCACGAGTTCCGGTGTGCGCGCACGCGGATCGCGGACCAGGTCGCGCAGACCGCGCTCCATCGCCGAGGCGTTGCGCGCGTACGAGCGGGTCATCGCAGCCAGCAGGCCCGAGCGCAGGAGGAGGAAGGAGGCCAGATGGGTCACCCGACCGAGCGGGCCGTCGGCGAGGCGGGGCATCACTCCGTAGCATCCGAGGAGGACAGCGGTGCGCGCCCCGGCGGGGCGGTCGAACAGATGCCCGATCGTCATCCCGCCGCCGAGGGAGAGTCCGGCGATCGCGTAGTCGCTCAGCTCGAGGGCGTCGACGAGTTCGCCGACGTGGCGGACGAGGTTCTCCTGCGTGAGGGTCCACGCGGCGCTCGGGCTCTGTCCGAAGCCGGGATGATCAGGCGCGAAGACGCGGTGTCCGGCGTCGGCGAGGGCGGGGCCGACCTCGCCCCAGGAGAGAGCGGCACTGTCGGCACCTCCACCGTGCAACAGCAGCACGGGCGGCCCGGACTCCGTCGACGGCCGCCACTCCAGCGCGGAGACCGTGGCGTGGGGAAGGTCGATCCGCCGTCGTCGAGCGTGCATGGCTTCCTCTCGTTGTGACCAGTATAGGCGGAATGGTCACAACGGAGCCGTGGTGATGTAGCGGGGCGCGGTGACGCTAGGACGACGTGTCCGCTGCTACGGCCTCCTGCGCGGCCCGCAGCTCCGCCGTCGCAATCCGCACGTCGACCTCGGCCCGCTGCAGACGCCGCTGAGGGAAGGTGGTCGCGGCATAACGTGCGTGCACGCGGTCCGAGGCCTCTTCCTCGGCCGTGACGATGTACGCGCAGGCGAACAGCATCACCTGCGCGGAGAAGTTCAACCAGATGAGCAGCGCGAGCAGCGTGGCGAAGGAGGCGAGGAGCGGGTTGCTCGTCGCGCCGCCCACGAACAGGCCGGACAGCTCCTGCAGGACCAGGAGGCCGAAGGCGCCGAGCAGCGCGCCGGGCCACAGGGAGCGCGCGGCCGGGCGCACTCCCGAGAGCACGCGGAAGACGCCGATGATGAGTGCGGTGTCGAGAGCGAACACGACCAGGAGTGAGAGCAGACGCACGCCCCACGTCACCGCAGGGGAATCGGACGGGAGGCCCAGGATGTCGGCGATCCACGTCACGCCGAGCTGACCGACGAACGTGAGTCCTGCCGAGACGACGAACGCCAGACCGATGCCGAGCGCGAGAGCGAGATTGCGCAGGATGACCCAGATCCACAGGATGTCGTCCTGCAGGGTGCCGGCGAGGACCCGCACCGCCGTGCGCAACGAGCCGATGGCGCTCAGCGCGGCGCCCACCAGGGCGATCAGGGAGATGATGCCGGCGATGGAGAAGGATGCGGGCGCCCGGAGGGCGTCCGGATCGATCACCCCTTCCTCTCCGATCAGTCCCGGCACGGCCGCCTCGACGGCATCGATGATCGCCTGCAACGCTGCCGGATTCCCCGCGAGCCAGAGCGCGGCGATCGAGAAGCCGAGCAGTACGCCGGCGAAGACGCTGAACAACGCGCGGTAGGTGACGCTGTCGGCGAGCATCGGCCCGCGTCGCTCGCTGTACAGCAATGCCGCGCGCACCGGGCGCCGTGCCAGAGCCCACGCGATGAGCGGGCCCGTGATGCGCGCGACCAGTCCGGGGCGCGCGGGGGAGTCTGTCGGTGTTTCGGTGTTCGCCACGTCCCCACCCTAGGAGCCGTGAACTGCTCATCACAGGGGGCTTGACGTCGAGCGTCACTCTGACCAGGGTGGCGGGGCCGGTGCCCTAGAATCGGGACAACCTCGATGTGCGCCCGCTCGCCCGAGATCCTTCCCACGATTGGTGATCAGTGCTTCCCCCTGCCGATTCGCTCGCTCCGGAATGGCTCGTCGTCCCCGACGACGCGAACGATCTCGCCGACGGCGTCTGGCCCGAGTCCGCCGTGCGCGACGACGACGGCGCGCTCCTCATCGCCGGCGTCAGCGCCCCCTCGCTCACCCGTACCTACGGCTCGCCGCTGCTGGTCCTGGACGAGGATGAGGTGCGGGGTCGTGCCCGACGGTTCCGTGTCGCGTTCGATCGTGCAGCGGCCGAGCACGGGACGACGGCGCAGGTCTACTACGCAGGCAAGGCGTTCCTGTGCACGACCGTGGCGCGCTGGGTTGTCGACGAGGGGCTCCGCATCGACGTCTGCACCGGAGGGGAGCTCGCGGTCGCGCTCGCTGCCGGTGTCGCCCCGGCGTCCCTCGGTTTCCACGGCAACAACAAGTCGGTCGCCGAGCTGGAGCGTGCGGTCGAGGTCGGAGTCGGCACGATCATCGTGGACAGCGCGATCGAGATCGAGCGGCTCGCGGCCATCACCGCCCGCACCGGCGCCACGCAACGGGTACTGGTGCGTGTGATCAGCGGTGTGCACGCCGAGACGCACGACTTCCTCGCCACGGCCCACGAGGATCAGAAGTTCGGCTTCCCGCTGCCGGACGCCGAGCACGCCGTCGCCCGGATCCGGGAGATTCCCGGGCTGGTGTTCGCGGGCCTGCACTGTCACATCGGCTCACAGATCTTCGGCGTCGCAGGATTCCGCGAGTCGGCGTCGCGCGTGCTCGACCTGCATGCCACCCTGCTCCAGGACGGCCCGGTGCCGCAGCTCAACCTCGGCGGCGGCTTCGGCATCGCCTACACGCGCGTGGACGACCCGACGCCGATCGAGGACCTCGCCGGTGAGATCGTCGACGCGGTGGCGGAGGGGTGTGCCGCGCGCGGAATCCCGATGCCTGCCCTGTCGTTCGAGCCGGGCCGCGCGATCGTCGGTACCGCCGGCGTCACCATCTACGAGGTCGGCACCACCAAGGACGTGACGGTGGAGTCGGGTGCCGTGCGCCGCTACGTCAGCGTCGATGGCGGAATGAGTGACAACGCGCGCCCCGCTCTGTACGGAGCGCAGTTCTCTGCACGCCTTGCTTCGCGCGTCGGTGCGGGCGAGCCCCGCCTCAGCCGGGTCGTGGGCAAGCACTGCGAATCGGGCGACATCGTGGTCGATCACGAGTATCTGCCCGACGATCTCGTGCCCGGAGACCTCTTGGCGGTACCGGCGACCGGCGCGTACTGCGTGTCGCTGGCCAGCAACTACAACCACGTTCCGCGTCCGCCGGTCGTCGCCGTGCGCGAAGGCCGGTCGACGGTCATCGTCCGTGGCGAGACCCTCGTCGATGTGCTGGCCCGTGACATGGGCATCGACGGGGCGCCGGCCGCCGATCGAGACAAATGACCCACCTCCGAAGGAGTAACCATGACTGACTACCGACGACTTCGTGTGGCACTGCTGGGTGCGGGAGCGGTCGGCTCCCAGGTCGCGGCGCTCCTGCTGCGCCACGGTGACGAGCTGGCCGACCGCGCGGGTGCCGAACTGGAACTCGCCGGCATCGCAGTGCGCGATGTGAACGCGCCCCGCGACGTCGATCTCCCCGCGGAGCTCTTCACCACCGATGCGGAATCGCTGGTCCTCGGCGCGGACATCGTGATCGAACTCATCGGCGGCATCGAGCCGGCCCGCAGCACCATCCTGCAGGCGATCGGCGCCGGTGCGGACGTGGTCACGGCCAACAAGGCGCTGCTGGCGACCCACGGCCCCGAGCTGTTCGAAGCGGCCGACCGCGTCGGTGCCTCCGTGTACTACGAAGCCGCGGCCGCGGGTGCGATCCCGATCATCCGCCCCCTGCGCGACTCGCTGGCGGGTGACCGAGTGGTGCGCATCATGGGCATCGTCAACGGCACCACGAACTACATCCTCGATCGGATGGACAGCGAGGGCGCGGACTTCGCCGATGTGCTCGCCGACGCGCAGCGCCTCGGGTACGCCGAGGCCGACCCGACCGCCGATGTCGAGGGCTATGACGCCGCGCAGAAGGCCGCGATCCTCGCGAGCCTCGCCTTCCACACCGCGGTGCCGCTCGATGCCGTGTACCGCGAGGGGATCACGTCGATCACCCCGTCGATGATCGAGGAGGCGCGCGCAGCGGGCTTCGTGATCAAGCTGCTCGCCGTGTGCGAGCGGATCGAGGCGAACGGTGCCGAGTCGATCTCGGTGCGCGTGTACCCGGCGCTTGTCCCGAACTCCCACCCCCTCGCTTCGGTGCACGGTGCCAACAACGCCGTGTTCGTCGAGGCGGAGGCCGCCGGATCCCTGATGTTCTACGGTGCGGGTGCCGGTGGCGTCCAGACCGCGTCCGCCGTGCTCGGAGACGTGGTCTCGGCGGCCCGTCGCCACATCGCCGGCGGCGTCGGCGTGGGCGAATCGACCCGCGCCAATCTTCCGGTCGTCCCGATCGGACACGTCACCACGCGCTACCAGATCACGCTCGAGGTCTCGGATGCGCCCGGAGTGCTCGCCACGGTCGCGGGCATCCTCAGCGACGGAGGAGTCTCCGTCGCGACCGTCGTACAGACCGTCGACGGCGAGGACGAGCCGACCGCACGGTTGATCATCGGAACCCACCGTGCGACCGAGCAGGCACTCAGCGCCACCGTCGACGCCCTCGCCGACAGCGCCGTCGTGGCGCGGGTCGTGTCGGTGCTCCGCGTGGAAGGCGAGTGACGGTGGCGACAGCGCTGCCCCCGGTCGACGGGGTATCCGTCGAGGGGCGCACCGTCGAGGTGCGGGTCCCCGCGACCAGTGCGAACCTCGGTCCAGGATTCGACACGCTCGGCCTGGCCCTCAGCATCTACGACACGCTCCAGGTCACCGCGCTGCCGGCCGGTGAACTCGACATCGAGGTCACCGGTTCCGGTGCGGCCGAGATTCCGCGCGACGCCTCGAACCTCATCGTCCGGACGATCGCCTATGTCTTCGCGGACGCGGGCCGACCGGTGCCCGGACTGCGCATCGTCGCCGAGAACGGCGTGCCGCACGGCCGTGGTCTCGGATCCTCCGGGGCTGCCGTCGCCGCGGGGGTGCTCGCGGCGAAGGGGCTCCTCGCGGGCGATGTCGAGATCGGGGACACCGATCTGCTGCGCTTGGCCACCGAGATCGAGGGCCACCCCGACAACGTCGCCCCTGCGCTCTTCGGCGGATTGACGATCGCCTGGATGGGAGAGCACGGCCCGCAGCACAAGAAGCTGCTCGTGCACCGCGGTGTCTCGCCGCTCGTCCTCGTCCCGGCCTACACGATGTCCACCTCGCAGGCGCGATCGCTGCAGCCGCCCCATGTGTCCACAGCGGATGCGGTGTTCAACGTCTCCCGCTCGGCGCTGTTGATCGCCGCCCTCATGCAGAGCCCGGAACTGCTCCTCGATGCGACCGCCGATCGGCTCCATCAGGACTACCGGGCCGGGGCCATGCCGGAGACCCAGCGACTCGTGCAGGCGCTGCGCAAGGCGGGCTTCGCGGCGGTCGTCTCCGGTGCCGGGCCGAGCGTTCTCGTCCTCGCGGACGGACCGGGGAGTCGTCAAGACGCGGTGGAGCTGGCCGACCAGGTCACCGACACCCCGTGGGAGGCGCTCCTGCTCGCAGTCGACGTTCGTGGTGGTACAGTGGGGACTCGAGCGGAGGGCTCCACGTAACGACGTGAATCTGGCCCCATTGCAACTCTTGCAAGACCCGCACGCAAACCCTTGAGGCACAAGTGCCGAGGCTGGCTGGCGCTGAGCGCCGGCCCGTGCGATCGTGCGCAGCACCCGTTGTGCGCGTTCAACGCTCATTCCCCATGACATATAAGGGAGTACTCGTGGAGAACCTCTCCGAGACCCAGAACGATTCGTCGGCACCGGCCGCGGAAGCTGCTGCAGCGACCACCGAGACGGCGCCGGCGCGCAAGCGCGCACCGCGTCGTGCGAGCACCGCCACGACCGCGGAGAAGGCCGAGAAGGCCGAGAACGCGGAAAAGGTCGAGAGCGCCGAGAAGCCCGCGAAGCCGAAGACGACGAAGGCGAAGACGACGAAGGCGGCTGCCGCCACGACGAGCGAGCCCGCATCTGCGGAGGCGTCCGCCGAGTCGCCCGAGGCGGCGCCGAAGGCGAAGACACCGCGTCGGAGCCGCGCGAAGAAGGCGGACGCCGAGGCTCCCGCCGCGGATGCCGCTTCCTCGGACGCTCCGGCTGCAGACGCCGCCCCGGCCGAAGCCGCTGCGGAATCCGCACCGAAGTCGACGGGACGCGGTCGCCGCGGTGCGCAGAAGTCGACGCCCGACGCCGACGCCCCCGCGCCGGTGAAGGACACGGCAGCAGACGCCGCTCCCGCCGACGCGCCTCAGAACGGCGACTCCGGCTCCGACTCCGACAGTGGTGAGGAGCAGGGCGGGCGTGGTCGCAACCGCAACCGCAGCCGCAACCGAGGACGCGGGCAGAACAGCTCCGGGCAGGACCAGCAGGCGCAGCCGGCTGGGGATGACGAGCAGTCCGGCGGCAGCAACCGCAACCGCCAGCGCAACAAGCGCCGCAACGGTGCTCCGACCGATGAGTTCGACACGGAGATCGGCGAGGACGATGTCCTGATCCCGATCGCCGGCATACTCGACGTCCTCGACAACTACGCGTTCGTCCGCACGACCGGCTACCTCGCCGGACCGAGCGACGTCTACGTTTCGCTCGGACAGGTCAAGAAGTACAACCTGCGCAAGGGTGACGCCGTCGTCGGCTCGATCAAGCAGCCGCGCGAAGGCGAGCAGCAGGGCCGTCAGAAGTACAACGCGCTGGTCAAGGTCGACTCCATCAACGGTCTCTCGATCGACGACGCCGCCACGCGTGTGGAGTTCGGCAAGCTCACTCCGCTCTACCCGCAGGAGCGCCTGCGTCTGGAGACGGCTCCCGAGAAGCTGACCCAGCGCATCATCGACCTGGTCGCCCCGGTAGGCAAGGGACAGCGCGGCCTCATCGTCGCTCCGCCCAAGGCCGGCAAGACGATCGTGCTGCAGCAGATCGCGAACGCGATCGCGCAGAACAACCCTGAGGTCCACCTCATGGTCGTGCTCGTGGACGAGCGCCCCGAAGAGGTCACCGACATGGAGCGCTCGGTCAAGGGCGAGGTCATCGCCTCCACGTTCGACCGCCCCGCCGAAGACCACACCACCGTGGCGGAGCTCGCGATCGAGCGTGCGAAGCGTCTGGTCGAGCTCGGCCGCGACGTCGTCGTGCTGCTCGACTCCATCACGCGCCTCGGCCGTGCCTACAACCTGGCGGCTCCGGCCTCGGGTCGTGTGCTCACCGGTGGTGTCGACGCCTCCGCGCTCTACCCGCCCAAGCGCTTCTTCGGAGCCGCGCGCAACATCGAGAACGGTGGATCCCTCACGATCCTCGCCACCGCCCTGGTCGAGACCGGGTCGAAGATGGACGAGGTCATCTTCGAGGAGTTCAAGGGCACCGGCAACAGCGAGCTGCGCCTGTCGCGTGCGCTCGCGGACAAGCGCATCTTCCCGGCGGTCGACGTGAACGCGTCGAGCACCCGTCGCGAGGAAATGCTGCTGTCGGCCGACGAGGTCAAGATCACGTGGAAGCTGCGTCGCGCCCTCGCCGGCCTCGACCAGCAGCAGGCCCTCGAGGTCGTCCTCGGCAAGCTCAAGGAGACCAACTCGAACGTCGAGTTCCTCGTGCAGATGCAGAAGTCGATCCCCACGCTCCCCTCGGGCGCGCACGGGCACGACAACAACATCCGCTGAGCGGCCGAGCCGTGTTCGAGTCCGTCCAGACTCTGATCGACGAGCACCGCCGGGTTCAGGAGGAGCTCTCCGACCCGGCGGTGCACGCCGACGCCGCCCGCGCGAAGCGTGTGAACCGTCGCTATGCCGAGTTGTCGCGCATCGTCGCCGCCTACGAGGCATGGGTCGCGGCGACCGATGATCTGGAGACGGCTCGCGAGTTCGCCCGGGAAGACGAGTCCATCGCGGCGGAGATCCCCGCGATGGAGGAGGAGGTGCAGGAGTCCCAGGAACGTCTGCGTCGTCTGCTCATCCCGCGTGACCCGGACGATGCGCGTGACGTGATCATGGAGATCAAGGCCGGTGAAGGCGGTGCGGAGTCCGCACTGTTCGCAGCCGACCTGCTGCGCATGTACATCCAGTACGCCGCCTCCAAAGGCTGGAAGACGGAGCTCCTGGAGCGCAACGAGTCCGACCTGGGCGGCTACAAGGACGTGCAGGTCGCGATCAAGGGCTCCTCGTCCGACCCCGCGCAGGGCGTCTGGGCGCATCTCAAGTACGAGGGGGGCGTGCATCGCGTGCAGCGTGTGCCGGCCACCGAGTCGCAGGGACGCATCCATACCTCCACGACGGGTGTGCTGGTCTTTCCCGAGGTGGATGAGCCGGAGGAGATCCACATCGATCAGAACGATCTCAAGATCGATGTCTTCCGCTCGTCCGGCCCCGGCGGGCAGTCGGTGAACACGACGGATTCCGCCGTGCGCATCACCCACGTCCCCACGGGCATCGTCGTGTCGATGCAGAACGAGAAGTCGCAGTTGCAGAACCGCGAGGCCGGAATGCGCGTGCTTCGCGCCCGACTGCTCGCGAGGCAGCAGGAGGAGCTCGACGCGGCGGCGTCCGACGCGCGCCGTTCGCAGATCCGCGGGATGGACCGCTCCGAGCGCATCCGCACGTACAACTTCCCGGAGAATCGGATCGCGGACCACCGCACCGGCTTCAAGGCCTACAACCTCGATCAGGTGATGGACGGCGCGCTGGACCCGCTGATCGAGAGCGCGATCACCGCGGATGAGGAAGCGCGGCTCGCCGCACTCGGCGCCGAATCCTGAGGCGCGAAGCCACGCTGAGCGCTAGGCTCGGGCCGTGATCACACTCCTGTTCCGCGGTCTGATGTACGTGATATCGGCCGGCCTCGGCCTGATCGTCGCCGACCTCGCTCTCGAAGGGTTCCAGATCGAATGGGACAAGTGGTGGGGCTTCGTCATCTGCATCCTGATCTTCGCGATCCTGCAGAGCGTCCTGGCACCGTGGGTCGGCAAGATGGCGAATCGCTACGCGCCCGTGCTCATGGGCGGCATCGGCATCTTCTCGACCCTGATCTCGCTGATCATCGTGGTGCTGCTTCCCATCGGCGGACTCCGCATCACCGATCTCACCGGCTGGCTTCTCGGATCGGTGATCGTGTGGTTGATCACCGCGCTGGGCAGCGTCCTGCTGCCGCTGATCTTCCTGCGCAAGAAGGTCGAGTCCGTCAAGGGCGCACGACGCTGAGTCGTGCAGCGACGCCCGACGCTCAGATCGCGTAGTCCGGAGCGGTGAGCAGCGCGCGGGTGTCCTCACCGGCGCTGCGCTGTCGTGGTTTCGCGGGAACGCCGACCAACACGCTGTCGGCGGGCGCATCGCGCGTGACCACGGCGTTCGCGCCAATCACGGAGGCGGCCCCGATCGTCACGGGGCCGAGGATCTTCGCGCCGGCGCCCACGGCCACGCCGTCCTCGAGGGTCGGATGGCGTTTCCCTGCGGTGCGAGTGCGTCCGCCGAGGGTGACGCCGTGATACAGCATCACGTCGTCACCGATCTCGCTGGTCTCGCCGATGACCACGCCCATGCCGTGGTCGATGAAGAAGCGGCGCCCGATCTTCGCGCCCGGGTGGATCTCTATCCCGGTCATCCAGCGTGACAGCTGCGACCCGGCGCGCGCGAGCAGTCGGAGTCGCCGTCGCCAGAGCGCGTGCGAGACGCGGTGCGCCCAGATCGCGTGGAGTCCCGGGTACAGGAGTGCCACCTCGACGGCGCTGCGTGCGGCCGGATCACGGAGACGGGCTGCCGCGATGTCTTCGCGCATTCGCCCGATGATGCCCATCGGAGATCTCAGTCTTCGCGCAGGTCCTCGAACAGCGCGGTGGAGAGGTAGCGCTCACCGGTGTCCGGGATCACCACGACGATCGTCTTGCCCGCGTTCTCGGCGCGGGCCGCCACCTTCAGCGCCGCGGACACGGCGGCCCCGGAGGACATGCCCACGAGCAGACCCTCCGTGGCGGCGAGGTCGCGGGCGACGCGGAGGGACTCGTCGAATTCGGCGGTGATGATCTCGTCGATCACGTCGCGGTCGAGCACGTCCGGGACGAAGTTCGGACCGATGCCCTGGATCTTGTGCGGGCCGGGGTGTCCTTCGCTGAGGACGGGGGAGTCCTTGGGTTCGACGGCGATGACCTGCACACCGGGCTTCGCGGCCTTGAGGGCCTGGCCGGTGCCGGTGACGGTTCCGCCGGTTCCGACCCCGGCGACGAAGATGTCGATCGCGCCGTCGGTGTCGCGGAGGATCTCCTGCGCCGTGGTCTCGCGGTGGATCTGCGGGTTGGCCGGGTTCTCGAACTGACGGATCCAGATAGCGCCCGGCGTCTCGGCCACGATGCGCTTCGTCTCCTCGATCGCACCGCTCATGCCCTTGGTGGGGTCCGTGAGCACGATCTCGGCGCCGAACGCCTTGAGCAGGACCCGGCGCTCCTTCGACATGGAGGCCGGCATCGTGAGGATGACGCGGTATCCGCGTGCTGCTCCGACCATCGCGAGGGCGATGCCCGTGTTGCCACTGGTCGACTCGACGATCGTGCCACCCGGCTTCAGCTCGCCCGAGGCTTCGGCGGCGTTGATCATCGCGATGCCGATGCGGTCCTTCACGCTGGACGCGGGGTTGTAGTATTCGAGCTTGGCGAGCACGGTGGCTCCCAGGCCTTCGGTCACGCGGTTCAGACGAACGAGCGGCGTGTTGCCGAACGCGGTCGTGATGTCGGAGTGGATGCCGGGCATGAGGAGCCTTCCTGTGCGGGATCGCTGCCGGACCAGCCTAGGGGAGAGGGGAGTGGACGGCGCCTATGTGACAGGCGCGTGCACTCTACGCTGGAAGGCATGTCCGACACCTCTCTGGCGGCGCACGTCCGTGCCGCAGCCCAGCGCCTGACCGACGCCGGCGTCCCGGATCCTCTGGTCGACGCCGAACTGCTCGCAGGTCATGTCCTCGGCCGTCGACGTGGCGAGGTGCAGGCCGGCATCGTCCGCGGAGACGGCCTCGACGACGAGCGGGCGGCGGCGCTGGATGCTCTGGTGACCCGCCGTGCCGCACGCGAGCCGTTGCAGCACATCACGGGCTCGGCGCCCTTCCGCCACCTCGAACTGGCCGTCGGCCCCGGTGTCTTCGTGCCGCGTCCGGAGACGGAGACCGTCGTGCAGTACGCGATCGATGCGCTGCTGAACTCCCCGGAGTCGGCACCGATCGGCGTCGACCTCGGGACCGGGAGCGGCGCGATCGCGCTGGCGATGGCGACCGAGGTGCCGCATGCGCGGATCTTCGCTGCGGAGCTCTCCGAGGATGCGCACGAGTGGGCACGGCGCAACGTCGCGGGAGTCGAGAATCTGACGCTCGTGCTCTCCGATCTGAGAGAGGCCTTCCCCGAGTTGGACGGCACGGCGACGGTCGTGATCTCGAATCCGCCGTACGTTCCCGATGAGGCGATCCCGCGCGACCCCGAGGTGCGGCTCTTCGATCCCGCGCTGGCGCTCTACGGGGGACAGGACGGCCTCGACGTGGTGCGGGCGCTCAGCTCCCGCGCGCTGCGTCTGCTGCATCCCGGGGGACTTCTGGTCATCGAGCACGGAGAGCTGCAGGGGGAGTCGATCCGCGACATCCTGGCTGCGGACGGATGGCGGGCGACGGCGACGCATCGCGATCTCACCCTGCGCGACCGCACCACCACGGCGCTCAGGCCCTGATCAGCAGCCTCCGAGCATCCGACATACCCGCGCCGCATAGAATCGAACCGTCATGTCCACCATCTTCGACTGCCGCGACGAATCGCAGCTGCTCGCCGGCATGCGCCATGCGCGCCAGGCGATCGGCCGTGGCGACCTCATCGTGATGCCCACCGATACCGTCTACGGCGTCGCTGCCGACGCCTTCTCACCGGCCGCCGTGCAGCGGCTCCTCGATGCGAAGGGGAGGGGACGCGATCAGCCGCCGCCCGTTCTCATCGGCACGAAGGAGACGCTCGCCGCCCTCGCCGAGTCCGTGCCGGAACCGGTCGAGCGGCTGGTGGAGGCGTTCTGGCCCGGTGGGCTCACGATCGTGCTCCCCGCACAGCCCTCGCTGGTGTGGGACCTCGGCGAGACCCAGGGGACCGTCGCCGTCCGCATGCCGGAAGGCCGCGTGGCGTTGGAGCTCCTGGCCGAGACCGGACCGCTCGCGGTGTCCAGCGCGAACCTCACCGGACGGGCGGCGGCGATCTCGGCGCTCGATGCGGAGAAGATGCTGGGTGACAGTGTCGCCGTGTACCTCGCCGATGGACTGAGCAAGGACGGCATCGCCTCCACGATCGTCGATGCCACCTCCCTCGTGCGCCGGGGTGGGGATGCAGATGCCGGAACGGTGCGCATCCTCCGCGACGGTGCGGTGACGCGTGAACAGCTGCACGACGTGCTGGGTGACCTCCTCGAGCCGGAGGAGCAGCACGAGGGGCACGAGCACGCGGAGGAGCAGCAGGACGCGGATTCGTGAAGCAGTATCTCGCCACGGTCATCCTCACGGCAGCGATCACCTTCGCGCTGACCTGGGCGGTCTGGCGACTGAGCCTTCGCTTCAAGCTGTATCCCGGCATCCGTGAGCGTGATGTGCACACCACGCCCACGCCACGACTCGGCGGTGTGGCGATCTTCCTCGGCATCGCGGCCGCTTTCGGGTTCTCCGCCATCAACCCGTTCTTCCAGAGCATCTGGATCCCGCCGCAGACGATGTGGTCGATCCTCGGCGCTTCGCTGCTGATCGCGATCATCGGGGTCGTGGACGACCTCTGGGACATCGACTGGATGATCAAGCTCGGTGCGCAGTTCCTGGCCGCCGGCCTCATCACGGTCGGCGGGGGGCTGCAGATCCTGTCCCTGCCCTTCGGCGATCTCATCGTGGTCTCGAGCTGGCTGAGCATCACGATCACGATGTTCGCGATCGTCATCGTCATGAACGCGGTGAACTTCATCGATGGGCTCGACGGTCTCGTCGCGGGCGTGTGCCTCATCTCCAACGGTGTCTTCTTCGCCTACTCGTACATCTTCACGCGTGACTCCGGCGCCTCCAGCTACTTCAATCTGTCGACCTTCCTCGCCGCCGTGCTGATCGGTGCCTGCCTGGGCTTCCTCCCGCTGAACTGGAGCCCGGCGAAGCTCTTCATGGGCGACTCCGGCGCTCTGGTGATCGGGCTGCTGATGGCGACCTCGGCGATCGCCATCACCGGGCAGATGGACCCGTCCGCCTTGGACCCCGAGCGTCTCGGACGTTCGCAGCTCGTCGGTGCCTTCCTGCCGATCCTGCTGCCCCTGCTCGTCGTCCTGCTGCCGCTGCTCGACTTCGGTCTCGCGGTGCTCCGTCGCATGAGTGCGGGGCGTTCGCCGTTCTCGCCCGATCGCAAGCACCTGCATCACCGGATGCTCGACCTCGGGCACCGGGACCGCGACGCAGTCCTCATCTTCTACGCGTGGACGGCCGTCATCTCGATCGCCGTCCTCCTGATGTACGTCGGTGCGCGGGAGGACTGGCCGGGACAGTACCTCCCGGGCGTCGGCTTCGGCATCGTGGGCATCGCCGCCTGCCTCGTCGTCACCCTGAGCCCCACCCGCCGCAGGAAGAACCCCGCGGCCGCCGAAACCGACCCGACACCCGTGGAGTCCTGATGAGCCCGAGCCCCGTTTCCAGCACGCCGATCCTCCGGCGCACACTCATCGCATCGGGCGTGGCCACCGCCGTGCTCGCGATCATCGCCGGTGGCGTCGGCTACCTCGTGGCCCAGGGGGAGGGGCTGGTCAGTGGGCTGCTGGGCGTGCTGCTCGCCGCACTCTTCCTGGCCATCACCGGGATCAGCATCCTCATCGCCAACCGCTGGTACGGCGATCCGATCTACGTGCAGCTCTTCTTCGCCATCGTCCTCGGGGGGTGGCTGCTGAAGCTGGGTCTGTTCGTGGTGGCGATGATCCTTCTCGCGGGGCAGCCGTGGCTGCACCCGATGGTCTTCTTCCTCTCGATCGTCGCCGGCGTGCTGATGTCGCTCGCGATCGACGTCATCGTCCTCACCCGCATGCGGTTGCCGAACGTAAGCGATATATCGCTTCCGACGGAGGTGCCGGAGGACCGTGCCCCCGGAAGGGCCAACGACATCGGAGAAGGGCCCGTCGACGAGGCCCCGCGGTCTTAGGGTCCCCTCAGATTCTGATACTGTTGAACCGTGCCCGCCGCTCGCCCGCGAGCGCTTGCGCTGTGTAGCACACCGACCATCGTCGCCCCGGTTTAGACCGGTGCCCCGAAGCTGGAGCCCGCGCTGTTTAATCTTGCTGCGACCCTGACCCCCCGACTTGCCTCCGACGGTGAGTTCCACGGCCCTTCGATCGACGATTTCTTCCCGGAGATCCTCTTCCACGTCGGCCCCGTCCCCGTGAACCGGATCCACCTGGTCCAGTTGCTCGCGGTGATCGCCGTGGTGCTGATCCTCTGGCTCGGAACCCGCCGCATGAAGGTCGTCCCCGGACGCTTCCAGAGCCTGGTGGAGATGGGCCTCGGCTTCGTCCGCACCAACGTCGCCCACGACATGCTCGGGCGCAAGGACGGCGATCGGTTCCTGCCGATCCTCACCACGATCTTCTTCATGGTGCTGTTCATGAACATCACGGGAATCATCCCGTTCCTGAACATGCCGGGCACCGCGATCATCGCGGTTCCGCTCACGCTCGCGGTGGTCAGCTATGTGACCTTCATCTACGCCGGCATCAAGCGCCACGGTTTCAAGTTCTTCAAGAACTCCCTGTTCCCGCAGGGTGTGCCGGTCGCCGCCATGCCGATCGTCGCGGTCATCGAACTCATCTCGACGTTCATCCTCCGCCCCGTCACGCTGACGCTGCGTCTTCTCATGAACCTCGTCGTGGGGCACATGATCCTGGTCCTCGCGTTCTCCGCGACCCAGTTCTTCTTCTTCACCGCAGGCGGCGGCTGGGCCGCGCTCGGTGTCGGAACCCTCGCCTTCGGCGGCGCCTTCACTCTCTTCGAGATTCTGGTCGCCGTCCTCCAGGCATACGTCTTCACCGTCCTCACCGCGGTCTACATCCAGCTCGCGGTCGCAGAAGAGCACTGAGCGGGCAGGCATACGCCTTCCCACCCAACGAAAGGAAAAACCCGTGGACGCTACTACGGTTCTCGCTGAAATCAACGGTCACCTCGGAGCGGTCGGCTACGGCCTCGCAGCCATCGGCCCGGCCATCGGCGTCGGCATCGTCGTCGGCAAGACCATCGAGGGTGTCGCCCGTCAGCCCGAGCTGGCCGGTCGTCTCCAGGTCCTCATGTGGATCGGTATCGCCTTCACCGAGGCGCTTGCGTTCGTCGGCATCGCCGTCGCATTCATCCCCTTCCCGTAATCCTCACCGACTTCTGAAGGAGACAGGATGCTGAACGCTCTTGTCACGAACCTCGCAGCAGAGGGTGAGCCGAACAACCCTCTCATCCCTGCGTGGTACGACATCATCTGGTCGGGCCTCTGGTTCATCGTCATCCTCTTCGTCGTCTGGAAGTTCGCGCTTCCGCGTCTGACGGCGATGCTCGACAAGCGGTCCGCCGCGATCGAGGGAAACATCGCGAAGGCCGACGAGGCTCAGAAGCAGGCTGAAGCTGCGCTCGAGGAGTACACGCGTCAGCTCGCTGAGGCGCGCACCGAGGCCGGCGAGATCCGTGAGGCCGCCCGTGAGGACGGCAAGAAGATCGTCGCCGAGGCGAAGGAAGCTGCGGCTTCCGAGGCCGCTCGCATCACCGCCACCGCGCACACGCAGATCGAGGCCGAGCGGCAGACCGCTCTCGTCTCGCTCCGCAGCGAGGTCGGAACGCTCGCCATCGACCTCGCCGGTGGCGTGGTCGGTGAGACGCTCTCCGACGACGCACGTGCGACGGCCGTCGTCGACCGCTTCCTCGCCGAGCTCGAGTCATCCGAGAAGGCGGCTCAGTAATGGGCAGCGCGACCACTCAGGCACTCGCGGCATCCATCAAGACGCTTGCCGCAGCGAAGGACCTCTCTCTCGACACCGCACGGGAGCTGCTGGCTGCCGCGCGTGCCGTGAGCGAGTCGTCCCAGCTGAGCGGCGCGCTTGCTGACCCTTCCGCTCCCGCCGTGGCACGACAGAACGTCGTCACCGCGGTGTTCGGCGGGTTCTCCGCAGGCGCTCAGGACGTTCTGAAGACCGTCGTCGCTGAGCGCTGGTCGAACGCGGGTGAGCTCGTCGACGGTATCGAGGAGCTCGCGATCCGCGCGGCAGCGATCGCGGAGCCGGGCGTCGACATCGAGGGGGAGCTGTTCGGCTTCTCCCGGGTGATCGCCGCCAACCCCGAGCTCGAGCTCGCTCTGGGCAGCCGCGTCGGAGGAGAAGATGCCAAGAGCGCGCTCATCGAGCGTCTCCTGGCCGAGGGCTCCACGAGCGCCGCCTCGACGCTGATCATCACCTCGTTCGTGCGCGAGCCGCGCGGACGCCGGATCCGGCGACTGCTGAACCGGGCGATGAGCATCGTCTCGAGCCAGCGCGGTCGCGTGGTCGCCACGGTGCACACCGCGGCACCTCTCAGCGATGCGCAGCGCACCCGTCTCAGCGACTCGCTCTCGCGTCGCTATGACGGTCAGGTCTCGCTCAACGTCGTCATCGACCCTGCCGTCGTCGGAGGTCTGCGTGTGCAGATCGCCGATGACGTCATCGACGGCAGCATCTCCGCACGACTCGCCGACCTTCGCCAGAAGCTCGCGGGCTAACACGACTTCGCGCGGGGAACCGCGCACCCAGATACAAAGGGAAGACAATGGCAGAACTATCGATCAGCCCCGACGTCATCCGTGACGCGCTGAAGGACTTCGCCGCCGCATACGAGCCCTCCGGGGCCGGGGCGACCGAGGTCGGCACCGTCATCGACGCCGCAGACGGCATCGCGCACGTCGAGGGACTGCCCGGCGTCATGGCGAACGAGCTCGTCATCTTCGCGGACGGCACCAAGGGTCTCGCGCAGAGCCTCAACGAGCACGAGATCGGTGTCGTCGTCCTCGGCGAGTTCACCGGTGTCGAAGCCGGACAGGAAGTCACCCGCACCGGCGAGGTCCTCTCGGTTCCGGTCGGCGACGGCTACCTGGGTCGTGTGGTCGACCCGCTCGGCAACCCGATCGACGGCCTCGGCGCCATCGAGACCGAGGGCGTCCGCGCTCTCGAGCTCCAGGCCCCGGGCGTCATGCAGCGCAAGTCGGTGCACGAGCCGATGCAGACCGGCATCAAGGCCATCGATGCGATGATCCCCGTCGGTCGTGGTCAGCGTCAGCTCATCATCGGCGACCGCCAGACCGGCAAGACGGCGATCGCGATCGACACGATCATCAACCAGAAGGCCAACTGGGAGTCGGGCGACGTCAGCAAGCAGGTTCGCTGCATCTACGTCGCCATCGGCCAGAAGGGCTCGACCATCGCTTCGGTGAAGGGCGCGCTCGAAGAGGCCGGCGCGCTGGAGTACACCACGATCGTGGCCGCTCCGGCTTCTGACCCCGCAGGCTTCAAGTACCTCGCGCCCTACACCGGTTCGGCCATCGGCCAGCACTGGATGTACGGCGGCAAGCACGTGCTGATCATCTTCGATGACCTGTCCAAGCAGGCCGAGGCCTACCGTGCCGTCTCCCTCCTCCTCCGCCGCCCGCCGGGCCGCGAGGCGTACCCCGGTGACGTGTTCTACCTGCACTCCCGTCTGCTCGAGCGTTGCGCGAAGCTCTCCGACGAGCTCGGTGCCGGTTCCATGACGGGTCTCCCGATCATCGAGACCAAGGCGAACGACGTCTCCGCGTACATCCCCACCAACGTGATCTCCATCACGGACGGCCAGATCTTCCTCCAGTCCGACCTCTTCAACGCCAACCAGCGTCCGGCGGTCGACGTGGGTATCTCGGTCTCGCGAGTCGGTGGTGACGCGCAGGTCAAGTCGATCAAGAAGGTTTCGGGAACGTTGAAGCTGGAGCTCGCGCAGTACCGCTCCCTCGAGGCGTTCGCGATGTTCGCGTCCGACCTCGACGCGGCTTCGCGTCGTCAGCTCTCCCGCGGTGCGCGTCTGACCGAGCTGCTCAAGCAGCCGCAGTACTCGCCGTACCCCGTCGAAGAGCAGGTCGTCTCGATCTGGGCCGGTACCAACGGCAAGCTCGACACGATCGAGGTCGAAGACGTCCTGCGCTTCGAACGCGAACTCCTGGATTACCTGCGTCGCAACACCAAGGTCCTCGACACTCTGCGCGACACGAACGTCCTCGATGACGCCACGGTCGCCGAGCTCGAGAAGCAGACGGATGCCTTCGTCCTGGAATTCCAGGGTGGCAAGGGTCACGCCATCGGCGCCCCCGGTCACGAGGAGTACGCTGCGGCTGAGGCTGAGGACGTCAACCAGGAGAAGATCGTCAAGGGTCGTCGCGCGTAATCGCGTGAGGTACTGACATATGGGCGCTCAACTCAGGGTCTACAAGCAGAAGATCTCTTCTGCTCAGACGACCAAGAAGATCACGAAGGCGATGGAACTCATCGCGGCTTCGCGCATCCAGAAGGCGATGGCACGCGTCAAGGCGTCCACCCCCTTCGCGCGAGCCGTGACGAGGGCCGTATCGGCCGTCGCGACGCACTCGAACGTGGATCACCCGCTGACCCGCGAGTCCGAGAACATCACCCGCTCCGCGGTCGTGATCTTCTCCTCGGACCGCGGTCTCGCCGGAGCCTTCAACTCGCAGATCCTCCGTGAGGGTCTCGAGGTCGCGGAGCTCCTGCGCGAGCAGGGCAAGGAGCCGGTCTTCTACCTCATCGGACGCAAGGCGGTCGGATACTTCCAGTTCCGTCGCCTCGCGGCCGCTGCGGAGTGGACCGGTGACACCGACACCCCGTCGTTCCACACCGCCGAGGAGATCTCCGCCTCGCTGCTCGAAGCCTTCGCCCGCGGGGGACAGGACGGCGGCGTCGACGAGATCCACCTCGTGTACAACCGTTTCGTCAGCATGATGACGCAGTCGCCGGAGTCCGTGCGTCTGCTCCCGCTGGAGATCACGGAAGCCGATGAGTCGGAGGCGGGCAACACCGTTTACCCGCTGTACGAGTTCGAGCCGGATGCCGAGACCGTCCTCGACGCCATCCTGCCGGTGTACATCCAGAGCCGCGTCTTCAACGCACTTCTCCAGTCGTCCGCCGCGAAGCAGGCAGCGACGCAGAAGGCGATGAAGTCGGCCAGCGACAACGCCGACAAGCTCATCACCGACTACACCCGTCTGCGCAACAATGCGCGCCAGGCGGAGATCACGCAGCAGATCGCGGAGATCGTCGGCGGCGCCGACGCCCTCTCGAGCAAATAGACCATCAGGAAAGAGACGAAAATGACCCTCACCGCTCCGGCTGACCAGCCGGCGACCGCGGTCGTCGGGCGCGTCGCACGCGTCAACGGTCCGGTTGTCGACATCGAGTTCCCGCACGACTCGATCCCCGACATCTACAACGCCCTGAAGACGACGATCGAGATGGGCGAAGAGTCCACCGAGATCACGCTCGAGGTCGCTCAGCACCTCGGCGACGACCTCGTCCGCGCCATCGCCCTGAACCCGACCGACGGTATCGTCCGCGGTCAGGAGGTTCGCGACACCGGTGAGGCCATCTCGGTTCCCGTCGGTGACGTGACCAAGGGCAAGGTCTTCAACGTCATCGGCGAGGTGCTGAACCTCGAGCCCGGCGAGACCTTCGAGGTCACCGAGCGCTGGCCCATCCACCGCAAGGCTCCGAACTTCGACCAGCTCGAGTCCAAGACTCAGATGTTCGAGACCGGCATCAAGTCGATCGACCTCCTCACGCCGTATGTGCTCGGTGGAAAGATCGGCCTGTTCGGTGGTGCCGGTGTCGGCAAGACCGTGCTCATCCAGGAGATGATCCAGCGCGTCGCGCAGGACCACGGTGGTGTGTCGGTGTTCGCCGGTGTCGGTGAGCGTACCCGTGAGGGTAACGACCTGATCCACGAGATGGAGGAGGCGGGCGTCTTCGACAAGACCGCCCTCGTCTTCGGCCAGATGGACGAGCCGCCGGGGACGCGTCTGCGCGTCGCGCTGTCGGCTCTGACGATGGCGGAGTACTTCCGTGACGTGCAGAAGCAGGACGTGCTGCTCTTCATCGACAACATCTTCCGCTTCACGCAGGCCGGTTCCGAGGTCTCGACGCTGCTGGGCCGCATGCCCTCGGCCGTGGGTTACCAGCCGAACCTCGCCGATGAGATGGGTGTGCTCCAGGAGCGCATCACCTCGACGCGTGGTCACTCGATCACCTCGCTGCAGGCGATCTACGTGCCGGCCGATGACTACACCGACCCGGCTCCGGCGACCACCTTCGCCCACCTCGACGCCACGACCGAGCTGTCTCGTGAGATCGCCTCGAAGGGTCTGTACCCCGCCATCGACCCGCTGACCTCGACGTCGCGCATCATGGACCCCCGCTACTTGGGCGAGGACCACTACCGCGTCGCGACGACCGTCAAGCAGATCCTCCAGAAGAACAAGGAGCTGCAGGAGATCATCGCGATCCTCGGTGTCGACGAGCTCTCCGAGGAAGACAAGATCGTCGTGTCGCGCGCACGTCGTATCCAGCAGTTCCTCTCGCAGAACACCTACATGGCCAAGAAGTTCACGGGTGTCGAGGGTTCGACCGTCCCGCTCAAGGAGACCATCGAGTCGTTCGATGCGATCACCCGCGGTGACTTCGACCACGTCGCCGAGCAGGCCTTCTTCAACGTCGGTGGTATCTCCGACGTCGAAGAGCAGTGGGCGAAGATCCAGAAGGAGAACGGCTGACCATGGCGCTGCATGTCAGCCTCGTCTCCGCGGATGCGGAGGTCTGGACGGGAGAGGCGAGCCTCGTGGTCGCCAAGACCGTCGAGGGTGAGATCGGCTTCATGAGCGGCCACGAGCCGGTGCTGGCCATCCTCGCCGAGGGGCAGGTTCGCATCACGCAGTCGGATGGCACCAAGGTGCTGGCCAACGCGCAGGACGGCTTCCTCTCGATGGAGGGCGACACCCTGACGATCGTGGCCGGCAACGCGGCTCTCATCGGCTAGCTTTCTCCTTTCGACGCGTCCGCCTCGGTACCCGCTCGGGTCCCGAGGCGGACGCGTCTGCATCCACCGAGGTTTCATGAAGATCCTGCTCCCTCCGTCCGAGACGAAGCGAGAGGGGGGCGTCGACGTCCCGCTCGACCTGCCCTCGTTGGCCCTGCCCGGTCTGGCCCCGCACCGCGCCGCCGTGCTGGATGCGCTCGTCGACCTCGCAGCCGACGAGCAGGAGTCGCGGCGTGTGCTGAAGCTGAGTGAGCGTCAGGCCGGTGATATCGCCCACAACCGGCGACTGCGGACGGCACCGACGATGCCTGCCGTCGACCGGTACACGGGCGTCCTGTTCGACGCGCTCGACGCCCCCTCTCTCTCGACGGCGTCCCGCCGGTGGTTGGGCGACCATGTCTGGATCCACAGCGCACCGTTCGGTCCGGTCGGCGCCCTCGATCCGATACCGACCTATCGTCTCGCGGCGGGAACGTCGCTCCCCGGCCTTCCCGCGCTGCGGCGCCATTGGGCCGATGCGACCTCTGCGGCGTTCGTGGAAACCGCTGTGTCGTTCGTGCTCGATCTGCGCAGCGAGGCGTATGTCGCTCTGGGGCCGGTTCCGGACAGCGTGCCGTCGGCGTACGTGCGGGTCGTGACCGAGCACGGCAGGGCATTGAACCACTTCAACAAGAAGTCGAAGGGGCTGCTCGTCCGCGCCCTCGCCGAGGATCGGCCCCGAAGCTCCTCTCTTCGTGGCTTCCGCACGTGGGCGCAGTCGCGGGGGATCACGCTCCGCGACACCGATCATCGGGGCACCATCGAACTCGTCGTCGCGGAGTAGCGGGCGCTTTCGGGCGCTGACGCGCTTCCGCAGACCTCGTTGCCCGGGGATCGCGCGCACCGCTAGTGTGGTGTCGCGGCGTCAATCGCGTCCGTACATTCAGATCCGGAGGGGATCATGGACTCCTATTACGACTCGGGATACCTCGCCGTAGTTTTCGGCATCGTCATCTTCAGCGTCATCATCGGTCTTGCCGGGTACGTGCTGGGCTCTCTCTTCTTGATGAAGATCTTCGACAAAGCAGGTGTCGAGGGCAAGTGGCGTGCGTGGGTGCCCGTCTACAACGCGATGATCTTCTTCAAGCTCGGTGACCTGAGCCCGTGGCTCGTCCTCTACGGAATCGCTGGTGCCGCGCTGCTCAGCTGGATCGGCATCGGCTACGCGTTCTCGCTCGCTCTCGGAGTCTTCTCCGCGATCGCGGCCTGGCGCATCGGCCTCAAGCTTCAGAAGGACGCCGTCTGGGTCGTCCTCTACGTGTTCCTGAGCATCGTGTGGCTCGGTATCAACGCGTTCGACAAGTCTCGCTGGAACCCGAACATCCAGCCGGCATCGTGGGCTTCGAACGGCTTCCTCGGCGACCGGACGGTCTGGAACGGCGTGCCCGTCCAGCCGGCCGCTGCAGCCCCGCAGCCTGGCTACGGTGCGCCGCAGGGATACGCTCCGCCCGCGCAGCCGGGCTATGCGCCGCCGGCCCAGCCCGGGTACGCACCGCCGGCCCAGCCCGGGTACGCACCGCCGGCAGGCCCTGCGGCGCCCGCGACCGGAGCCCCGGTTCCCCCGGTTCCTCCGACGACGCCTCCGGCACCTCCCGCGGCCCCGCCGGCACCTCCTGCCGGTCCGCCGGCACCGCCCGCAGCTCCGCCGGCGCCTCCTGCGGCTCCGCCCGCATCGCCGAACGATCCCACGCAGCCTCCGGCGTGACCGTCTGACACAGAGCCCCCGACTTCGGTCGGGGGCTCTGTGCTGTGTGCGATCGTCTCCGGGCCCGAGCGGACGCTAACGTGGAGACATGGTCTTGACGCAGCGCCGAGTCGGCGCATCCGGTCTTCTCGTCTCCGCGACCGGCCTCGGCTGCAACAACTTCGGGCGCGCGGGGACGGCCACCGAGACCCTTGCCGGAACGCGAGAGGTGATCGACGCGGCGCTCGCGAACGGCATCACGTTCTTCGACACGGCCGACATGTACGGTGCGGTGGCCGGCGCGAGCGAGACGCTGATGGGCGAAGCGCTCGAAGGGCGGCGCGATCGCGTCGTGCTCGCGACCAAGTTCGGCCACGAGCGGGACATGGGGTATGCGTTCCCCGCCGCCCGCGGCTCCCGTCGATACATCCGCCGCGCCGTCGAGGAGTCCCTGCGTCGCCTGCGCACCGACTGGATCGATCTCTACCAACTGCACCTGCCTGACCCGGAGACGCCGATCGCGGAAACCACCGACGCGCTCGATGAACTCGTGCGCGAGGGGAAGATCCGCTACTTCGGGCACTCGAACTTCCGCGGATGGGAGATCGCCGAGGCGGAGTTCACGACCCGTGCGCGTTCGTCCGGACGGTTCATCTCCGCGCAGAACCACTATTCGTTGCTGGCGCGTGCCGCCGAGCGCGAAGTCCTCCCCGCCGCCGAGCGGTACGAGCTGGGCTTCTTCCCCTACTTCCCGCTGCACAACGGTCTCCTCACCGGGAAGTTCACGCGTGATGGTGGGCCTGCGTCGAGCAGGATCATGTCCGCACGAAGGCATGTCTGGGAGGACGCTCCGTGGGAGGCGCTCGAGGACTTCCGGCGCTTCTGCGACGACCGCGGCATCACGATGCTGCAGGCGGCTTTCGGGTGGCTCCTCGCGCACCCGGCGGTCTCCAGCGTCATCGCCGGAGCGACATCGGCGGAGCAGGTCGAAGCCAACGCGGCAGCGGGTGATGCCTGGCGTCCGGACGCCGCCGACCTCGAGATCATCGACCATCTGTTCCCGCTGCCCGCAGACCCGGGCGCACGAGTGTGATCGCAGTGCGGGGGAGTTCTACTACGATGTGTGAGTATCCTGCGGTCGCCCGATCCGTCGCAGGCCCATCGGAGGCAGTACGTGGCTGAGACGAAGACGCATCGCGTCACGGTTGCGCAGCGCCCTCTGCTGCTGTCCTGGGCAGGGGCCACCGACCTCGGTCGCCGCCGCGAGATCAATCAGGACGCGTTCCTCGCCGAGTACCCGCTCTTCATCGTCGCGGACGGCATGGGGGGCCATGCCGGCGGCGAGATCGCGAGCAGCAGCACCGTCGCGCGGCTCCAAGCCGTGGTCGCTGCCGGTGAGGTCAACGGGCCGGCGATCGAGAAAGCACTCGAGTTGGCCGTGGCTGACATCGCCGACCACCCGGAGACGACCGACGAAGGCACCGGCACCACGCTCACGGGTGTCTTCCTGGTCGGTGACGGCGAAGATGCGCACTGGGTGGCGTTGAATATCGGGGACTCGCGGGTGTATCTGCTCCGCGATGACCGGCTCGTACAGGTGACGACGGATCACTCCGTGGTCCAGGAGCTGATCGCGGCAGGCAAGCTCAGCCCCGAGGAGGCGGAAGGGCATCCGTACAGCAACGTGATCACGCGGGCGGTGGGGGCGAGCGAACTCACTGCACCGGACTACGTCACCCTAGACGTGCGCGCGGGGGATCGGTTCGTGATCTGCTCCGACGGGCTCACGAAGGAGCTCACCGACTACGGGATCCAGCACTTCCTCCGGGCCAACAGCGATCCAGCGGCAGGCGTCGATGCCATGCTCGCGGCCGCCTTGGAGAACGGTGGGCGTGACAACGTGACGCTCATCATCGTCCAGATCGAGGACGACAGCGACTCCTCCTCCCCACCCGAAGACACCTCGGAATAGTCGCTCAGCGCTGTGGAGAGCGCCGTTCCTCTGACGTCCGTGCGGTCCACTGGGTGGCATGGAATCTCTTCCGATCGTTCTCCCGGCGGCCCCCGCAGCCTCTCGCCGCGCTGGGCTGCCGTTTCTGGCGGCCGTCGTCCCGGTGGTCGGGGGTGTGGCGCTGTGGCTGATCACCGGTTCGCTGTTCGCGCTCTGCTTCGCGGCATTGGGCCCGTTGATGATGGCGGCTTCGTTCCTCGATGCGGCCCGAAACCGACGCCGCGAACGTCGGCAGGGTGAGGCTGATGCGGAGCGGAACTGGGCCGCGGTCGACGCAGACCTGATCCGCCGCCATCGGGCTGAGCGTGAAGCGCTGTGGCTCCGTCTGCCCGACGCTTCCGTCTGCCTCACGCAGCCGCCCCTCCGCGGGGCACAGCCGCCCGATGCGGAGACCTCCCTCGTCGTGGGCACCGGCAGCGTCGCGAGCGGGGTCCGTTGTAGCGGGGGAGACGACAGCCGTGGCCGCGAGTTCCGTCAACGTTCCGGCGTCCTCGAAGACGCGCCGATCGTGGTCCGACTGGGTGGGGGCGTCTGCATACGCGGGGCGCGACCGGTGATCTTCGCCGTCGCGCGGGCGTTGGTGGTGCAGCTCGGTCTGCGTTTCGGTGCTGCACAGCTGTCGTTGGTGGGCACCGCCCTCGACGATTGCGGCCTCGCCGCGCTGCCGCATGCGCGACGTTCGCGTCGAAGCGGCTTTCGCCTCGGCGTCGGGACGCCTGACTCCGGTCGCGTGGAGGCGGATGCACTGATCTGGCTCGTCCCCGCCGACACAGAGGTACCCGAGGGGATCACCACCGTGATCGACGTCATCGAGCCGGGACGAGCGAACCTCCGTACGCCGAACGGGACGTCGACGCTTGCGGTCGAGTGCCTGTCGCTCGCCCAAGTGGGTCAGGTCGCCGAAGAACACGCAGCGCGGAGCGACGGCGCCGACGTGCTCCCGGACGTGGTCTCCTTGCACGAGCTGGAACAGCCGCCCGCCGGCGAAGGTCTGCCCGCGGCGATCGGACGGAGCGCGTACGGCGATGTCATGCTCGACATCGTCGAGGACGGTCCGCATGCCATCGTCACCGGCACGACGGGGACGGGCAAGAGCGAGTTGCTCGTCAGCTGGGTCACCGCGATCGCTGCGCACCACGGCCCCGACAGGGTGACCTTCCTCCTGGCTGACTTCAAGGGTGGCACGGCCTTCGAGCCGCTGAGGGCGCTGCGACAGGTCGCGGCGGTGATCACGGACCTCGATGAGGAAGGCGCACGGCGCGGCGTCTCGAGCCTCACAGCGGAGCTCCGTCGGCGCGAGGCGCTCTTGGCGGCCGCAGGGGCCCGTGATGTGCGTGAGGTCGGGATTCCGCGGTTGGTCATCGTCGTGGACGAGTTCGCGGCGTTGTTGGCCGAGCATCCTGATCTCGGGGCGGTGTTCATCGATGTGGCGGCCCGAGGACGCGCTTTGGGCATGCATCTCATCCTCGGTACGCAGCGTGCGACCGGTGTGGTGCGAGACGCACTCGCCGCCAATTGTCCGCTTCGCATCAGTCTGCGGGTGGGGGACGCGGCCGACAGCAGGGCGATGATCGGCACCGATGCTGCGGCCGAGCTTCCCGGAGGTGCTGCTTCCCGCGGGGTCGGGCTCGTGCGGCGCCCCTCAGACTCGGAACCGATCGCCGTGCGAGTCGCGCTCACCGGAGCCACCGAGTTGCGCGGCATCGGATTGCGCTGGGCGGAGACCGCGCCACCACGCAGCCCGTGGCTTCCGGCGCTTCCCTCGCGGCTTCCACTCGGCGATCTGCTCACGGCGCCTGACCGCGCGTCGGGTGACGCGGTGATCCTCGGCCGGGCAGACGAACCGGCACAGCAGATGCAACCGCTGGAGACGTTGCACTGCGGGCAGGAGCGGGGGCTGGTGTTCCTCGGGGCGTCGGGATCGGGACGCACAACGGCCCTGCGAGTCCTCGCGGCGCAGCGCTCCGGCACGGACTCCGTCTGGGTGCCGCGGGACCTCGAGGGCGCATGGGATCTCGTCGACGCATGGAGCTCGGGCGAGGAGCGGGTCCCCGCTCTCGTGCTCTGCGACGACCTCGACGCGCTCGTCGCGGGCTTCCCGCCTGACTACGGCCAGCAGTTCGCCCAACGCTGGGAACACCTGCTGCGCTCCGGCGCGGGGACGACTTTCGCCGTGACCGCCGGCCGATCGACGGGAGCAGTGGGACGCGTCCTCGATGCACTTCCGCGCCGCGCGCTCCTGCGCATGGCGACTCGGGTCGAGCACCTCGCGGCCGGAGGTGAGGCATCCGCGTTCCTCCGCGACCGCAACCCCGGGCGCGCGTGGATCGGTGACCGGGAGGTCCAGCTCGCCTGGGTCGACGACGACCACGACGGCGTCGGCGAGCCGATCGAGCCGCCCGCGATGACGACGTGGTCGCCGTCGTGCGCCGTCACCGCGATCGTCAGCGCCGGCGCGAGGGCGACAGCGTCGCGGCTACGTGACGCGCACGCCGGCTTCGAAGTAGTTCTCGTCGGTGCAGAGCCGACCCTGCCGGACGGTCACCGCATCCTGATCGCCGATGCCGAGACCTGGCAACGCAACTGGTCGTCGTGGCAGCGCATCCGCGCCGAAGGAGAGGTCGTGATCCGAGCGGAGCAGCCGGCGGACCTGCGGCAGCTCGCGGGGGTCCGCGAACTCCCGCCCTTTGCACGGTCGCATGCAGGACGGGCCTGGTCCGTTCGGGGAGCGGAGCCGCCGCGCCGAGTGATCCTCGCGGAGCTGACGCCGTGAGGACCAGCGGATCTTCGAGAGCCCGTGAGCCGACCGCTCGCGCCTCAGATGGCGGCGCTCGGGCGGATGGTCCCGACGATCGAGCCACCGCCGGACACGCCCAGGGGCAGAGCCTCCGCCAGCGTCGCGACGTCGGTGTCACTCAGGCCGCCTGAGCGGGCGAGCAGCGTGGCGGCCACGATCGTCGCTGCGCGGGTCGCTCCGTCCAGGACCTTCAGCGCCACGGTCGTGCCGTTCGGGGCGACCATCACCATGATGCCCTCGGCTCCGAACTTGGCGAACACTCCGAGCTTCTCGATCGCGATGGTGTCGGGCCGACCAGGGCCTTCGATCGCCCAGGGGTTCTCCCGCACTGCGCGGACCAGAGAACCCGCCACCCGATGGAGGGCGAACGGCGAACGGTCGGATGCCGTGCCGATGCGATGGATCGAGCGCGCCAGGCCCGTGAGCGTGATCGCGTGCACGGGGGCGCCGCAGCCGTCGATCGCCGTGTGCGCCACCTTCTCGCCCGTCAGGCGCTCGACGACGTCGCGGATGTGCGCCTGGAGAGGATGAGCGGGGTCGAGGTAACCGTCCGTCGGCCAGCCGGTCGCCACGCAGGCGCGCAGCATCGCGGCGTGCTTTCCCGAACAGGGCATCCGGACCCGCGAGGGTTCGCCGTGCTCGCGGACGAGTTCGTCGCGGCTGGCGGAGTCGGTCGGCCACGACGCCGGGCAACCGAGGTGGTCTTCGGTCAGCCCGCCTTCGGTGAGCATGTCGCGCACCACGGAGGCGTGCCGATCGGTGCCGACGTGACTCGCGGTGGAGATGGCGAGCTGCTCGCCCTCCAAGACGGCACCGGCGGTGATGCAGGCGACGGCCTGCAGGGGCTTGAGGCTCGAACGAGGGAGGATCAGGGCGTCGACGTTGCCGTGGCGGGCGATGACATCACCGTCGGAGGACAGCACGACCGCGGCTCCGACGTGACGCGATTCGACGAAGCCGCTCCGCTCGACGACGGCGAGTTCCACGGAATCCTGAATGGTGAGAGTCTCCAGCACCCGTCAACTCTATCGCCGCAGGCCTGGTCGCTCCGCCGACGTCGCACGGGGCTGGCAGACTGGCGACATGGCACAGTCGACTTCCCGCGCCCTCGGCGAACACCACTACGCACTCACCGCGACGTGGACCGGCAATCTCGGAACAGGCACATCCGGCTACCGCGACTACCGCCGTGACGTGACCATCGAAGTCAGCGGAAAGCCGGAGCTCCTCGCATCCGCCGACAAACCGTTCCGCGGGGACCCTGCACGGTGGAATCCGGAAGATCTGCTGCTGGCATCTCTCTCCGAGTGCCACCTGCTGTCATACCTGCATGCCTGCGTGACGCTGGGTGTGGTCGTCGTCTCCTACAGCGACGACGCCAGCGGGATGATGCGCGAGGACGGAAAAGGGGGAGGGCCTTCGTGGAGGTGATGCTCCGCCCCGATGTCGTGGTCGCGGAGGCGTCGATGATCGAAGCCGCAGAGCGGGCGCACGAGTTGGCGAACCAATGGTGCTTCATCGCCAACTCGATGAACTTCCCCGTGCGCCACGAGGCGAAGATCAGCGCGCTCGCGTAGAGATGCGGTGGACCGTCAGCGACGTTCGTGGGGGAGCGCCTGCTTGATCTTCTCGATGGTGCTCTGCGCCGGTGCCTCGTTGTAGGCCCCCGCGAGCTCCTGGCCCGACAATCCGTGGATCGCGGCCATGATCTCATCGGTGGCGAGGCGGCGCGCACGTCCGCTCGTCGCGGGACCGTGCGGAGACAGATCGAGTGGCTCGCCGAAGCGGACCGTGATGCGCTCCGAGAGCGTCGGGACCTTGGCCCCCACGGGCATCACCTTGTCCGTGCCGATCAGCCCGACCGGGACGACGGGCGCGCCCGTCTGCAAGGCGAGGAAGGCGACGCCGGTGCGGCCCTTGTAGAGTCGACCGTCCGTGGAGCGTGTGCCTTCCGGATACAGCGCCACCGCGAGGCCCTCATCGAGGAGCTGCCGCTGCAGATCCAGCGCGTCCAGTGCTGCTTGGCCGGCCCCGCGTCGCACCGGGATGGCTCCGATGGACTCGAAGAACGTCTTGCTCATCCAGCCTTGGAAGCCGGTGCCCTCGAAGTAGGCGGACTTCGCGAGGAAGTGCACCGGACGGGGCGCGGCGACGGGGATCGCGATCGAGTCGATGAACGAGAGGTGATTGCTCGCGAAGATGACGGGCCCGGTCAGCGGCACCCGATCGCGACCTTCGATACGCGGCCGGTACACGAGGCGGGCGAGCGGGGGTGATGAGGCTGCGGCCGAGGGTGTACGCGAAGCCGGCATGGCGTGGTTTCGCGGCCTCAGCGGGCGAGGATCCCTCTGCGGGCGACGATTCGGGCTCGACGGACTGCTCAGAGGTCATCAGAGCAGGTTACTCCCGGATCCATGCTCGTGTGGGAATGAAGAGTTCCGCCGCGCCTCCCAGCCGGGGCAAAGGGGTATGGGGGAGTATGGGGTGTCCCGCCCGCGATCCCGAGGTCTCACTGTGCGCAAGCGTCCGCTCATCGTCCTGTCCACCGTCGCCGCGGCGACCCTGCTGCTGGCGGGCTGTTCCGGCAGTTCCGCGCCGTCGAGCTCCGGCACGCCTGACCCGTCGGCTTCGAGCACGTGTGCTCTGGACGCGCAGCCAGGTGAGACCTCGGATGCCGTCGTCGTCGAGGGAGAGGGCGCCGACACGAAGGTGACCGTCCCGTCTGACGCGGCTTTCGCGGGCGTCGAGCGGACGGTCGTCTCTGCGGGCGACGGGGGACGACGTGCTCGTCAACGACCTGGTCTCGGTCCAGTACCAGATCGTGGATGCGACGACCAACGAGGTGCTCGATTCCTCCGCTCGCGGCGAGGGAGGGGTGCTGCCCGTGCTCCTCGACACCAACCAGTCCTCGCTCTTCGTCGCCGCTCTCGAGTGCGAGCCGGTCGGCTCACGCGTCGTGCTCTCGCTGCCCGGCAGTGCCCTGGGCGAGGGCGCGAACAACGTGGTCGTCTACGCACAGGCCGTCGAGCAGCTGCCCGAAATCGCCACCGGAACCCCCGTCGACCCGACCCCCGGCATGCCGACGGTCACGCTCGATGATGACGGCAAGCCCTCGATCAAGATCCCCGAGGGTGACGCACCGACCGAGACCAAGGTCGCTGTCCTCACGCAGGGCGACGGACCGACCGTCGGATCCGGCGACCTCGTCGTCGTGCAGTATCTGGGCGTCAAGTGGTCGGACGGCGAGGAGTTCGACTCGAGCTGGAGCCGCGACGCTGCACCGGCACAGTTCCAGACCACCGGCGTCGTCGCGGGCTTCCAGAAGGCTCTCGAAGGGCAGAAGGTCGGCTCGCAGGTCATCGTCGTGATGCCGCCGTCCGACGGCTACGGCGCGAGTGAAGGTCACGAGCTCCAGAAGGAGAGCCTCGTCTTCGTCGTGGACATCCTCGCCACCACGCCCGTCCAGCAGTAGCAGGGGCGGTATCCAGGACGTGTCCTAGGCTGGCGTCATGCGTCGCATCATCGTCCTCGGCTCCACCGGCTCCATCGGCACCCAGGCGCTGGATGTCATCCGCGCCAACCCCCGGCGATTCGAACTCGTCGGTCTCGCCGCAGGATCCAACCGCGAGATGCTGGAGGCGCAGGCTGAGGAATTCCGCGTCGAGCACACGGCGCTCGGAGCCGTCGACGCCGAGCAGCTCGTGCGCGACGTCGAGGCCGACGTCGTTCTCAACGCCATCACGGGTTCGATCGGTCTCGGCTCGACGCTGGCCGCGCTGCACGCGGGGCGCACTCTCGCGCTGGCGAACAAGGAATCCTTGATCGTCGGCGGTGACCTCGTCCTGGCCGCTGCCGCGCCGGGGCAGATCGTCCCGGTCGACTCCGAGCACTCGGCGTTGGCGCAGGCGCTCCTCGCCGGCACCCACGCCGAGGTGCGGCGCCTCGTGGTGACCGCATCCGGCGGCCCGTTCCGAGGGCGCTCCCGCGCAGAACTCACCGAGGTGACCCCCGCCGAGGCTCTGGCGCACCCGACCTGGGACATGGGGCGCATGGTCACGACGAACTCGGCGACCTTGGTGAACAAGGGGCTCGAGGTGATCGAGGCACACCTGCTCTTCGACGTCGCCTACGACGACATCGAGGTTGTCGTGCATCCGCAGTCGATCGTGCACTCGATGGTCGAGTTCATCGATGGTTCGACCATCGCGCAGGCGTCACCGCCCGACATGCGCCTGCCCATCTCCCTGGGGCTGGATTGGCCGCACCGTGTCGGGGGCGTCGGACGGCCGTTGGATTGGACGCAAGCGACGTCCTGGACGTTCGAACCGCTCGACAGAGAGGCTTTTCCCTCCGTCGCCCTGGCGAAGGCGGTCGGTCGCGCCGGCGGGACCTTCCCCGCGGTCTACAACGCCGCCAACGAGCAGGCCGTCGACGCGTTCCACGAGGGACGGCTGTCGTTCCTCGGCATCGTCGACACGATCGCCCGCGTCATCGACGCCCATGACGCTCCCGACGCCTTGACCGTCGAGACGCTCGCGGCGGCCGAGACCTGGGCGCGCGAGACGGCCGATCGAATCATCGCGGCGGGCTGAGCCCGGGGTCGGAGCGACCGGCGCCGCCCCGACGAGGTCAGTCCTCGTCGGGGTAGGGAACGGGCCAGCGCGGCTCCGGAACCGGCCATCCCGCCGCACGCAACGCGCGACGGGCGAGTTCACGAGCGGAGTAGGGCGTGCGGACGCCGCGGATGTCCCGGTAGTCCTGGTGGCCGGGGCCGGCCCAGAGGATCGCGTCGCCGTCGCCGACCAGTCCGACAGCGGTGATGATCGCGTTCTCGGGCGGTGAGGCCTCGTGGATCTCCGCGTCGGGCCGGGCCTGTCGCGCGCCGGCGATGAGCGTGGCGCGGATGGATGCCGGATCCTCGAACCGCGGATGGTGATCGGTCACCACGAGGATGTCGCTGCCTTCGACCGCCGTGCGCGCCATGTCGAACCGCTTGCTCGCATCGCGGTCTCCGTCGGCGCCGAACAGCATCAGCACTCGGCCCGGTGTCACCCGACGGACGGCGGCGAGCGTCTTCTCGAACGCGTCGGGGGAGTGCCCGAAGTCGACGAACACGGCGGGACCCCGCTCGCCGGACACGAGTTGCGTGCGGCCGGGGAGATACGCGCGGATGCCGTCGTCCTGAGCGAGCGCCGTGACGATGCGGTCCCACGCGTAGCCGCCCTCCAGGAGCATGACGATCGCGAGCGCGGCGTTGGCGGCCATGTGCGGACCGATGACGGGGACCGTCGTCGTGAGTGAACCGGAGGGTCCGGTCATGGTGAACGTGGTGCCGGCCGCTCGCTCGTCGTCGATCACGACGACCCAGTCCGCCGCGGAGGCCGCGGCGGGGTCGGCTGCGATCGACGGTGTTCCGACGGTCACCACGGGGATCTCTGCGCGTTCGACCACGATCGCCCCGGACGGCGAGTCGAGGCAGATGACGCCGCGTTTCGCACGGTCGGGTCGGAACAGCGGCAGCTTGGCCTCGAAGTACTCCTCCATGTCGGCGTAGTCGTCGAGGTGATCATGGCTGAGGTTGGTGAAGCCGGCGACATCGAAACGGAGACCGTCGACGCGGTGCCGGGACAGCGCCTGAGCGCTGACCTCGACGGCCACCGCTTCGACCGCTCGTTCTCGCATGAGGGCGAGGAGGGCATGCATCTCGGATGCCTCAGGCGTCGTCAGTCGGGAGACGATGACCTCCCCGGCGATGTGGCGCTCTGCCGTGGAGGAGAGCCCGGTCACGACCCCGAGCTGGTCGAGGATCCCCTCGAGGAGGTGCGAGACGCTGGTCTTCCCGTTGGTCCCCGTCGTCGCGAACAGCAGCGGCAACGGATCATCGGCGCCCGTGCCGTACACCCAGGCGCTCAGGTCGCCGAGGACGGCGCGGGGGTCGTCGACCACGATGATCGGCAGCCCTGCGGAGTCCGCGATGGTTGCTCCCGGCTCGTCCGTGATGACGGCCACGGCGCCCTTCTCGGCAGCGGCGAGCGCGAAGTCCGCGCCGTGACGGTTGACCCCCTGAATCGCCACGAAGGCCTCACCCGGACGGAGGTCCGCCGTGGCCAAGGTGATGCCGGAGAGGGTGATCCCGTCGATGTCGCCGCGTACGGAACCGGCGAAACGGGAAGCGAGTTCGGACAGCTCACGCCGGGGCGGGTTCGCGGGGCGGAGCACGGGAGGCAGGCTCGGTTGTTGTTCAATCGACATGTCGCATCAATGATCTCATGGCGGCGCGGCGAACCCTCCTGCGGCACGACTCCCCGCACGCCCGGAACACGGCGCGCGAGGAGTCGTGCGCGGCGTCAGGCCTTTCGGCGGTAGGCGAGGACCGCGACGACGAGAGCCGCGACACCGGCCACGAGCCCGCCGGCGCCGAGGGCGATGCCCACGGGGTCACTCGCAGCGGCCTGGGTGCTTTCCTCCGTCGTCTCAGCAGCCTCGTGGTCAGCGGCAGCCTCGTGGTCACCGTGACCCGAGGTTGCGGCCTCCGTGACGGACACGACCGGCGCCGGTGCATCGAGACTGTGCGGGTCCTCCCCGTTCTCGGCGAGCTGCGTCCACTCGGTCGACCCCTCGACGCACTCCTGCACGACGGGGAATGCCAGGGTGTCGGGGGTGCTCTCGTCGAGCCCGACCGACATGCTCACCGCACCGCGGAGGTCGTTCGGCACCGGTGTGACAGCGGTGTAGGTCACCGCGCTGACGAGGCCGTCGTCCCCGCGCTCCACCTCGATGTTCCAGTCGCCGTCCATCGTCGGCGCGACGGAGGCGAGACCCTCGGGCATCGTGATGCGCAGGGCGGTGGTCGGGGAATTCTCGCAGCCGTGCGAGAAGGAGAAGGTCAGGACGCCGTGGTCTCCTGCGACGAGTTCATCGGGGCTGACGCCCACATGGGCGCTCGCCATGGCGGGAACCGCGAGGGCGAGGAGCGCACCGCTGAGCAAGCCGGTGGTGGCGAGGACGGTGCGGCGCGTGCGAGAGGGGGTGTTGCGGGACATGATGTATCTCCTGGTGCTCGATGTGCGGGCGCGCCGGACGGCGCGAATCCGCGAAGGGGTGAGGCCGCTCGGGAACGAGCAGCGGACTCCGTGCGACGGATCGGGGCGGATCAGTCGCGGACGAGCGCGGGTGGACCCCGTCGCGTCACGGCGGCCGCGAAAGCGACTTCGAGGACAGGAAGATCGAGGGAACGCAGTCCGGGCGGCCTGCGGTGGTCGGTCGGGGTGGTCGTGACGGAACGCCGGAGAAGGGCCTCGACCCAACGGACCACCGCTCGCACGACCGCTTCGCCGTGCCAGATCAGGAGCATGGTGAGGACGGCGGCGACGACGTGGGCGACGAGCATGGGGGCACCGGCGGCCGATGCGGACGGCGTGGAGGCGAGCAGCGCGAGATCGAGATGGTGCACGTGGCCGAGCCCGCCGGGGGACGATGACGCGACCGGGGAGCCCAGCACCTGGAACAGCACGTGGAACGCCGCCTGTGCGAGAAGGACGGTGACCGCGACCCGGCCACGCGAGGGGCGGGCACCGATGAGCAGTGCGGAAAGCGGCGTGACGAGTGTGGCGACCGCGAGGATCAGCAGCGGATGAGGGGCGGAACCTCCGCCGAGCGTGTGGGAGACACCGGCGAGCAGCGTCGCGATGGAGGAGACGGCGGCGGCGCGCACGAGTCGCAGCTGCCGGGCATTCACGCTCACAGCCTAGCCGGGACGAGCGTGCCGGGCGGATTCCTAGCTCGGGGCAGTAGCGTTGGCACGTGGAATTCCTGCTCTATCTGGGCGGCATCCTCTTCATGCTGATCGGCCTCGGCCTGTCGATCGGCCTGCATGAGGTCGGCCATCTCGTCCCCGCGAAGCTCTTCGGCGTGCGCGTCGGCCAGTACATGATCGGCTTCGGGCCGCGTCTGTGGTCGAAGCGGATCGGAGAGACCGAGTACGGGTTCAAGGTGCTGCCGCTCGGTGGCTTCATCTCGATGTCCGGGATGTACCCGCCGTCGAAGAGCACCGGTCCCGCATCCGGCGTGTTCCGGTCGTTGATCCAGGACGCGCGCTCCGCCAACGACGAGACCATCGCGGAAGGCGCAGAGGACCGGGTCTTCTACCGTCTGCCTGTGTGGAAGCGTGTCATCGTGATGTTCGGCGGCCCGCTGATGAACCTGATCCTGGCGACCGTCATCTTCACGGTGCTGGTGTCCGGTATCGGCGTCCAGCAAGGGACGACGACGATCGCTTCGGTCACCGAGTGCGTCGTCCCCGCAGGATCCACCCAGACCGAGTGCACCGCGGATGACCCGAAGTCGCCCGCTGCGGAAGCCGGGATCAAGCCGGGGGACGTGCTCGTCTCCGTCGACGGCCAGCCGGTGTCGGACTTCGCGGAGGCGACGGCGATCGTGCAGGCGGCGCCCGGTGAGACGCTCGACCTGGTGGTCCTGCGGGACGGCACCGAGCAGAGCCTGAGCATCACCCCGGTGGCCGCCGAGCGCACGATCACGGATGCCTCGGGCCAGCCCATCCTGGACGACGCCGGTGATCCCGTCGTCAAGGAGGTCGGCTATGTCGGCATGGGATCGCAGATGGGATACGTGCAGCAGCCGCTGAGCGCGGGACCGCAGATGGCGGCGGAGAACGTCGCCAGGGTCGGCTCGTTGCTCGTCACGCTCCCCGTGCGGCTCTGGGACATCGGCGTCTCCCTGGTGACCGGGGGTGAGCGGGATCCGAACGGACCCTTGAGCGTGGTCGGTGTCGGGCGCCTGGCGGGCGAGGTCGCGGCGACGGATGCCCCCGTCCTCAATCGCTTCGCGATCCTGCTCGGACTGCTCGGTTCGCTCAACGTCGCCCTGTTCGTGTTCAACCTCATCCCGTTGCTCCCGCTCGACGGAGGGCACATCGTGGTCGCCCTGTGGGATGGGATCAAGCGGGCCTGGGCGAAGCTCTTCCGGCGGCCCCCTCCTGCACCTGTCGACGCGACCAAGCTGGTGCCGCTGACCGTGGTGGTCGCGGTCCTGCTGATCGCGATGGGCGCACTGCTCCTGATCGCCGATCTCTTCAATCCGGTGAATCTTCTCGGTTGACGTGTCGAATTCGTCCTTGCTCGTTCGCTGTGGGGGTGAAACGGTTCTCAAGACGAAAGGACGAACCTCATGAAGTACGTCATCATGTTCACCTCGACTCCACAGCTCGACGCCGCCATCGCACCGGAGGTCGCACAGGACGTCTACGGACGCGTGTTCCAGTGGTTCCAGGACAACGCCGAGGTGATCGACGACAGCGGTGCCGAGTTGCAGCCGGTGGAAACCGCGACCACCGTCCGGCACGGTGCGCGGGGAGCGGTCGTCGTCGACGGGCCGTTCACCGAAGCCCGGGAGGCGGTCGGCGGATTCACGATCATCGACGTGCCTGACCTCGACGCGGCGATCGCTCTCGCGAAGAGCTGGCCGATGCTGGAGATGGAGGGCACGTCGGTGGAGGTCCGGCCCATCGTCACCGACTACAGCCAGTTCGAGCAGTGACCGCATCGGATGCCGCGTCGCCGTCGGGCGCGGCATCCGATCGTGCCCTCGAACGCGTGGTCCGCGCGGAGTCTGCTCGCATCGTCGCGGCGCTCACCGCCTCGCTGGGCAACCTCGATCTCGCGGAGGAGTCGGTGGCCGAGGCGGTGGCCGAGGCGCTCGTCTCCTGGAGGGAGGTCGGTGCGCCTCCGAATCCGGGCGGCTGGCTGACCGTCGCGGCTCGGCGCAATGCGCTCGACCGGCTGCGGCGCGACCAGCGATATCGCAAGAAGCTCGAGCTCCTCGCCGGCGCACCCGCCCCCTCCGAGAGTGCGATCGATGAGCGCGTCTCGCTGCTGTTCGGCTGCTGCCACCCTGCCCTGACCGAGTCGGCACAGCTCGCCCTCACGCTCCGCGCCGTGTGCGGACTCACGACGGAGCAGATCGCTCGGGCGACGATGAGCACCCCGACCGCGGTCGGGCAGCGCATCGTCCGGGCGAAGCGCAAGATCGGCGCGGCCGGAATCCCGCTGCGTGTTCCGATCGGTGCGGAGCGCTCGCCCCGGCTCGACGTGGTTCTCACGGTGATCTCGGTCATGTACAACGAGGCACATCTCACCGCCGGTGGCGGTGCGGAGGCGAATCGCGACCTCGCGGAGGATGCGCTCTGGCTCGCCGATGTGGTCGCTCACGCACTTCCGAGTGAGCCTGAGGCGCTCGGGCTGGTGGCCCTGCTGAAGTTTCATCGCAGCCGGGAGCCTGCGCGATCGGTCGCCGGGCGCATCGTGCTCCTCGCTGACCAGGACCGCTCACGATGGGATGTCGGTCTACAGGCGGAAGCGCATCGGGCGCTCGCGGCAGCGGCGGCGCTTCGGCGACCGGGGAGGTGGCAGCTCCAGGCAGCGATCGCAGCGTGCCATTCCGACGCCCGCGTGTTTTCGGAGACCGACTGGGAGCAGATCATCGTCCTCTACGACATGCTGCTCGCCTACGACCCGTCGCCGGTCGTCCGTCTGAACCGTGCCGTCGCGCTCGGGGAGACCGGCCGACGAGAGGCTGCGCTGGCCGAGGTCGAGGCGCTGGAAGATGAGATGGTCCGCTTCCACCTCTGGCATGCGGTGCGCGCCGAACTGCTGCGCGGGCTCGGCCGAGAAGAGGAGGCGATCCGCGCGCTTCATACGGCGCACGGCCTGACGACCAACGAAGCGGAACGGCGGCTGCTCCGCTCGCGAGAACTCTGCTGAGCCGACTGGGCGTCCGCTCAGCTGAGGGCGTGGGAGACGAGGCGTTCGAGGGTGTGGATGCCGTCGCGCGACAGGATCGATTCGAGATGTCCCTGCACCGAGGCGAAGTGCGCGCCGCGCAGGGCGTAGACGTCGCCCGACGCGTCGTCTGCGGACACCTCGGCCGATGCGACGGTCGTCGTCCCCGGTGTCACTCGCGCCGTGAACGTGTTGTAGAAGCCGATCGATGCGTCCTCTCCGAACACCGGGACCGCCTTCTGCAGGCCTTGGTGCGGCGCAGCGAGCGGTGTCAACGCGATGCCCAGCCGGTCGGCGAGGATCTGATGGCTGAGGCAGACCGCGAGCAGCGGAGCTTCGGCCTCGAGGCGGCGTCCCACGATCTCGCGCATCCGCGAGATGCGAGTGCTCGTGGCGTCCCGCGGGTCGCCGGGGCCGGGGCCGGCGACGACGAGATCCGTGGTGTCGATGTCGGCGTCCGTCACCTCGTCCCAGGGCGCGATCGTCACGGCGAGCCCGAGGTGTCGCAATTGGTGGGCGAGCATCGTCGTGAAGCGATCCTCGGCGTCCACGACGACAGCCGTGTGCCCCGCGAACGGTCCGGTGAAGTCCTCGCCCTGCGGGTTGAGCCAGAATTCGGCCAGGCGTGCGTTGCGCGAAGACAGCAGTGCGGCGATCGCCGGGTCGTCGGCGAGGGCGCGTTCCCCACCCGGCGCATCGGCATCGCTCCGGGCCTCCGCCACACGATCGCGATCGATCGCACCGATCGCGCCGAGCACGCCGGCCGCCTTGCCGTGCGTCTCCGACACCTCGCCCAGAGGATCGGAGTGGCGGACCAGTGTCGCACCGACGGGAACGCGCAGCGTGCCGTCCTGGAGGTACACGGTGCGGATGAGGATGGGGGCATCCAGGTCATGTCCGCCGTCCGCGTTCGGGGTGAACAGTGCGGCCACGCCGGAGTAGTAGCCTCGCGGCTGGCACTCATGACGCCGGATCACAGCGCAGGCGTTCTGCATGGGTGATCCGGTGACGGTCGGTGCGAACATCGTCTCCCGCAGGATGTCGCGCGGGTCGAGGGCACTGCGTCCGCGAAGCATGTACTCGGTGTGCGTGAGCCGCGACATCTCCTTGAGGTGCGGGCCGGTGATGCGCCCGCCGTCGGAGCAGACCGCGCTCATCATCTTGAGCTCCTCGTCCACGACCATGAACAACTCCTCGGTCTCCTTGGTGGAGGCGAGGAAATCGATCAGTGTGTCCTTGGTCGCGCCCCCTGCGGGGTGGCGGAAGGTTCCGGAGATCGGGTTCATCGTGACGACGCCCTCACGCGCGACGACGTGTGCTTCCGGGCTCGCGCCGACGGCGATGTGCCCCGGCGTGAAGACCGCGAACGTCCAGTACGCGCCGCGCTCGTGCGTGAGCAGGGCGCGGAACCAGGTGAGCGCCGCGGTGCGGTCGTCGACATCGATGTTCGCGGTGAAGTCGCGGCGGATCACGAAGTTCGCGCCTTCGCCGCGCCCGATCTCGTCTGCGATGACCTTCTCCACGATGGCCGCATACTCGTCGTCCGCGATGTCGAAGCCGTCGTCGCGGAGAGGCACCGGGGTGTTCGGGAGCTGCTCGAGGAGAGCGGGAGTCGGAAGGTGGAGGTGCTCGTTGACGATCACGCACCGCAGCGGTGCGCCGTCGTCCTGTGCGACGAAACCACGCTCACGCACCTGGCGGTAGGGGACCAGGGCGAAGATCTCGCGCGGGGTGCCGTCGAGCATGAGCGGGATGTCGGCGAGCAGGTCGACATCGACCACGTCGCCGCTGAGCAGCTCGACGGTGTCGGCACCGTCGCGGGCGATCAGCACGAAGGATGCCGTCGGGTCGGCGCTGAGCTCGGCGAGTCGTGAGAGGGTCATCGATGTCTCCTGTGCAGTGCTCCGGCTCGGCGCAACGAAAAGACCGCCCCGGAGGCGGTCTGGATTCGTGGGAACGCGAACACACCGCCTAGAAGGCGGGCCACCAGGTGAAGTTCGCGAGCATGGGCCTGAAACTACCACATCGCCCGTGCCCGTCTGAGCGGCAGGGCCTCACCAGAGACTGCCGCCGGGCCGGGTCACCTCGGCATCGAGGGCGTGATCGACGACGAGGCGCACGGCGCGTGCGAGATCCTTGTCGGCGAGGTGCGCTGCGCCGGCCGGTGCGGTGCTGGTGGACCAGGGCAGATGCACGAATCCGGCTCGCGCGTCCGCCCGAACAGCGCCGAGGGCTGTGTAGAGCACGTGATTGCAGACGTAGGTCCCCGCCGACAGCGAGAGGCGCGCAGGCAGCCCGTCCTCGATCAGCACCTGGAGCAGACGCTTGGTCGGGAGGCTGGCGAAGCGAGCGGCGGGGCCGCCGATCTCGCTGGGAGCATCGAACGGCTGCGCGCCGTCGTTGTCGGGGATCCGTGCGTCGATCAGGTTCACGCCGATGCGCTCGACGGCGATCCGCTGGCTGCCTCCGGCGAGCCCGGTGGCGATCACGGCATCGGGGGAGTGCGTCGCGATCAGGTCACGAAGGCGGAGCGCCGAGGCATCGAAGGCGACGGGCAGCGTCGCGATGACGAGATCGTGCGGGCCGTCGTAGTCTGCCGCCACTGCGCGGACGGCGTCCGCCGAGGGGTTGCGGGCGGCGCCGTCGAAGGGCTCGAAGCCGGTGAGGAGGATGACCGCCATGCGACCAGCGTAGGTGCGTCCGTCCAGCCCTCTCGCATCCGGGCGGCGTAGGCTGGTGGGGTGCCAGCAGTGAACCTCGGAATGCCGAAGATCCCCGAAGTCCTCGCCCCGCGCCGGAAGTCTCGGCAGATCAAAGTGGGCAAGGTGCTCGTGGGCGGCGATGCTCCCGTCAGTGTGCAGTCGATGACGACCACGAAGACCACCGACATCAACGGGACCCTTCAGCAGATCGCCGAGCTCACGGCGTCCGGTTGCGAGATCGTGCGCGTCGCCGTGCCGCATCAGGACGATGCCGATGCGCTCAAGATCATCGCGATGAAGAGCCAGATCCCCGTGATCGCCGACATCCACTTCCAGCCGCGCTACATCTACACGGCCATCGATGCGGGGTGCGGGGCCGTCCGCGTCAATCCCGGCAACATCCGGGAGTTCGACGGCAACGTCGGCAAGATCGCCGAGGCAGCCAAGGCCGCCGGCGTCTCGCTGCGCATCGGCGTCAATGCCGGATCGTTGGACCGTCGCATCCTCACCAAGTACGGCAAGGCGACGGCCGAGGCTCTGGTCGAGAGCGCCGTCTGGGAGGCGTCGCTGTTCGAGGAGCACGACTTCCACGACTTCAAGATCTCCGTCAAGCACAACGATCCCATCGTCATGGTCAAGGCCTACCGTCAGCTCGCCGAGCGCGGCGACTGGCCCTTGCACCTCGGGGTGACCGAGGCGGGGCCGGCGTTCCAGGGCACGATCAAGAGCGCCACGGCATTCGGCATCCTGCTCGGCGAGGGGATCGGCGACACCATCCGCGTCTCCCTCTCGGCGCCGCCGGCGGAAGAGGTGAAGGTCGGGCACCAGATCCTGCAGTCGCTCAACCTCCGTGAACGCAAGCTCGAGATCGTCTCGTGCCCGTCGTGCGGACGCGCTCAGGTCGACGTCTACACACTCGCCGAGAACGTCACCGAGGGGCTCAAGGACATGACGGTGCCGTTGCGCGTCGCCGTCATGGGCTGTGTCGTCAACGGTCCGGGCGAGGCCCGTGAGGCCGACCTCGGCGTGGCATCGGGCAACGGCAAGGGGCAGATCTTCGTCAAGGGCGAGGTCATCAAGACCGTGCCGGAGGCGGAGATCGTCGCGACCCTGATCGAAGAGGCCACCCGGATCGCCGCCGAGATGGGCCCGGAAGCGCCCCTCGGCACCGCGCAGGTCGTCACCGCCTGAGTCCTGAGGAGCACGGACATGTCCGAAGCCGCTTTTCCCGCCCCCGTTCAGGCGATGGTCGATGCGATCGGGATCTTCGTGATCGAGGGCGACAAGCTGGCCGGCTTCACCATCCCGCCGTCGCACTGACCCCGCTGCCACAGGCCGCCGACCGCACTCCGGCATCACCGTCGAATCCGAGGAGATCCATGTCGACACCCACCATCGTGACCTTCGCCGAAGGCGCTGTAGACGGTGACGGCGTCGTCACCCGCATCGAGCAGGGCCCGCACGGAACGGTGGTCGTGGTCGACGCGACTCCTTTCCACCCCGTCGACCACACCTGGCCGGATCAGCCGGGCGACAGCGGAACGATCACGTCGGGCGGGCAGGTTCTCCCGGTCGCGGAGGCCGTGATGGCCGCTGCCTCCGCGGAGGGTGCCTTCGCCGTGGGCAGCGACATCCCCGTCAAGCGTGGCGCGGAGGGGTGGACGTGGCTGGTCGGGCACCGCATCGACGCCGAGGTGCCCGACGGGCTGGTGGAGGGCACCCGCGTCCGCCTGTCCGTCGACGAGACGCGCAGAGCCGGACTCAGTCGTGGTCACACGGCCTGCCACCTGGCCTCCCTCGCGCTCGACCTCGCCGTCTCCGACCTGTGGCGGAAGGACCCGGGAGTGGATGCGCTCGGGAACCCCGACTTCGAAGGCCGCGCGAACCAGTCCAGCCGTATCCACGAGAACGGCGCCGTCGACGAGTACCGTCTCGGCAAGAGCTTGCGCAGAGCTGGATTCGACACCGAGACCTTCGCCGCGACGCTCGCCGATCGTGAGGAGCAGATCAACAGCCGGCTCGCCGCGTGGGTGGCGTCGGGCGCAGCCAGCGTCATCCGGACGGAGGGGGCCACGATCGTCGACCGCCGGCGGTGGCACTGCGACCTGCCGGAGGGCCACGCGGCGATCCTCTGCGGCGGCACCCATGTCGACAGTCTCACGGAGTTCTCCGCGATTGTGGTCGAGCTCGATCTGAGCGACCCGCAGCTCCTGGTGATGACCACGACCGCGACCCCGGCGGTCTGACCTCAGCGGACGAATCCCGCCTGAACGCGGCCACCCGCTCGCCGTAGTTCGGTCTCGACCTGTGCGGCGAAGAGCGCGAGGTCTCCGGCGAGCAGCGGGTTGCCCAGGAGGTCGGCCCGCTCGGGGCTCAGGGAACGCAGTCGACGGGGAAGCCATTTTCCCGTCGCGACCCAGTGGCCCTCGGACAGGAGCATCAATTCTGCGATGCGTTCGAACAGCAGGTTCGCCACGACCCGTTGTTCCAGGGGATCCTCCGCGTCGTGGAGGTCATCGAGGAGGTCGGTGATCACGTAACGACGGAAGGCGGACTCTTCAGCGGTGAGTGTCGGCCCCGCGGCCAGGAGTCTGCTCCAGTGCGCACGGAACTCATCCAGCGACCCGTCATCCCGGATCGGCATTCCTTCCACGAGCATGTGGACGATGACGGGGCGGTGGTTGTCGAGCCCGCGATCCGCCCACTCGGCGAAGCCGTCCGGAGTGTAGGCGAACACCTCGAAGATCTCTCCTTCGAACTCGTGGGTGGCCGCCTCGCTCGACTGCGTCGGGTCGTCGAAGAGCGGATCGCCGATGAGGAGGAGATCGGTGTCGCTGGTTGCCGTGCGCTCCTCACGTGCTGTGCTCCCGGCGACGATCGCGATCCGCGCGCGGGGGTAGGTTCCGGCGATGAATCGCTCGGCGCGTTCGGCATGATCCATGCCGTCAGAGTATCCGCCGATGTCGTTCGCGCCCGGTGGCCTCGCCTCGGCGAGCGGTCACCAGATCGCGCGGAGGACCCGCTGTGTGTCTGCGAGCGTGAGGCCCTCCGCCCGGGCGATGGCGGCCAGCGCGTGGGCGGCATCGGCGATGCCGCCCGCGACGGGGCTGGCCGTATCGCTCACCCGCGTGCCGGAGCCGATGCGCGAGGTCGCGAGCCCGTCTTCCTCGAGCAGGCGATACGCCTTGGCCACGGTTCCGGGGGCGATCGACAGGTCCGAGGCGAGTTGACGCACGGACGGAAGGCGGTCGCCGGCGAGGAGCCGGCCGGTCGTGATCAACCCTCGGATCTGATCGTGGACCTGTTCTGCAGGCGACTCTCCGGTATCACGGCGGATCGTGATGATCATGACGTGCGCACCCGACTCGGTGTCCGCGCGCCCATCGGCACACCGCTGAGGGCGGTGAGCAGCCAGAGCGCGATCCCTGCCGTGGTGGAGAGGGCCCACGCCACGAACAGTGCGGGCTCCATCGCGGCGAACGGGGTGCCGAGGGACACCATGCCGAGAGGGCCCGCCTGTGCCGACAGCATCATCGATGCGGTGCCTCGGAGCGAGCTGAACACCACGGCGAGATGGAGCAGTACGGCCCCGCACGCGATCCGGGCGATGTTGGCGGCACGTAGTCGCCGGATCGCGGTGTCGCGGTCGATGTCGTCGCTCCAGGCAGGACGCGGGATCAGGAGCCAGCCGATCGCGGTGGCGAGGAGGAGCACGCCGAGCAGCGCCAGCGACGGCAGCGAGTAGTGCCAGCCGTAGATGCCGGTCGAGGCCGAAGTGCCCGAGGACCCCAGGGTGATCGAGAATCGTGTGTACTCTCCCCGCTCATCCGTCTCCGATGCGGCGCCGGCGGCAAGAGCGAGCGCGACGGCAACGGTTGCGAGGGCCCCGAGGAGGATGGGCTGTCTCGGGCGGAGGAACGTCCGGACCGTACGCGGGACGAGCTGTGCCGAGGCGTCCATCTGCGTCGACCGTGAGGGGAGGCAGAGCAGGATCACGCCGACGATACCCAGTATCAGCGGAAGTGCCGTCCGGCTCCCGAGGTCCCACCAGAGCTGCGGGCCGAAGCCGAGATCTCCGGCGAGGGGAGCGAGGAACACGATCACCGGCACTCCACCCGCGATCGCGGTGAACACCGCGTCTCTGGTCGGGAGCCGTGGGGTTCCGCGCAGGAGAGTCAGCCGGAGGGCGAGCGCGATCACTGCGCCGAGCACGCTGGGCCCCCAGATGAGAAGCAGGAACAGGATCATCGTCGCCTCCGTCAGTGTGTCAACACGCTGATACATTATGTACCAGTGTGATGACACACTTCAAGGCTCGTTCACACGGCGAACTCGACCTCGGCCGCGGCGATGTCCGCGTTGACGACCTGCAGGCGCACGAGGTCTCCCGGCTTCACGTCGGCGGGAACGGGTGCTGTCGCCGTCACCGCGGGGTCGGCGATCTGCACGCTCGCGCGCTCACCGCGCAACTCGATGACCGTCGCCTCGATCGTCGTGCCGATCAACGGAACGAGCAGCGCGGCTTCGACGGTGTTGATCGTCGTCGAGTTCAGCCGCGACGCGCGCTGACCGGACTCCTGCATGAGAGCGGGGAGCTCGGGAAGCGACGCGCGGGCCCACTCCGGTACCGGAGCGCCACTCGATGCCGCAAGGCAGATGACGAGGCTCCAGCGGTCGACCAGTCGGCGCAGGGGAGCGGTCGCGTGCGCGTAGGGAGCGCCGATCGCGGCCTGCACCGCGTCCTCCGGGGGCGCTCCGTCGAAGATGACATACCCTGCGCCGCGAAAAAGCGATGCTGCGGCTTCGAGCACCGGGAGGGTGACGGGGTCGGCGCGATCCAGCCGGCGCAGGTACTCCCCGTAGGTTCCCGACGTCCACGGTCGCCCGAGGGCCACCGTCTGGTGACGGAACGTGGTGAAGGCCGCGTCGTCGGGTTCCGGCATGGTGCGGAGGACACCGATCCCGGCGTCGAGCATGAGTGACGCCGCCGCCATCCCCGTCATGAGGGACAGTTGAGCGTTCCACTCCTCGACGGGGAGAGGGCTGCGGCGTTCGATCGAATACGCGCCGTCCGCACCCTGGACGACCTCCTCATCGGGGAGGTTGAGACTCGCCCCGCCCCGTGACCGTTCCTGTTCGAGGCGCCGCGCTCCGATCTCCGGCAGCAGAGCCGCGGGTCCGTCGTCGCCGCGGTCCAACGCCTGCTGCGTGGTCACGTACTCGAGCTGGGCGCGAGAGCGGATGAGTGCGCGTTCGAGGCGGAAGTCCTGCACCGAGGCCGCCTCGTCGAGGTCGAAGGTCCAGACCAGCGCAGGGCGGTCGACGTTTGCGAGCAGCGAGGCGCGATCCTCGCTCAGTGCTCGAGGATGTAGCGGGATCGACCCGTCCGCCGCGTACAGCGTCTGTCCGCGGCGTCGAGCCTCGGTGTCCACCGCTCCGCCCGGCACGACGAATCCCGGAACGTCGGCGATCGCGTAGCGCACCGTGTAGCCGGTGCCCGCACGAGCCAGGTGGAACGCCTGGTCGAGGTCGCGGGAACCCGCCGGATCCAGCGTCGCGAACGGCACGTCCCGGAGGTCGAGCTCCGGGGCGGTCGCGGTGCTGGTCTCTGCTTCGGCGAGCGCCTCGGGTGGGAATTCGAGCGGCGCCTCCGAAGACTCCCGGAGCGCGGCCAGGGCGGCCGCGAGCTCGCTCCGAGTGGCGGAGGAGGACACATGCGATCGGCGCTGCGGCATGGCTCCACACTATGCGGGCTCCCTCATCGATGCCGGATCCGCTGGAGCCGACCCGACCGTCCGCGGGTCGCGTTACCGTGGTTACATGACCACTGCAGCCAAGGCCCAGACTCTTGTCGGACTCTATGACGCTCCGGAGATCCTCCGCGTCGTGAATGTGTGGGACGTCGTCTCCGCGAAGGCCGTCGCCGCGCTCCCGGAGACGAAGGCGCTCGCCACCGCGGGGCACGGCATCGCCGCCTCGTTCGGCTACGAGGACGGAGCCACGCCGCGAGAGGTGATGATCGACATGGTCGGGCGGATCGCCGCCGCTGTGCAGGTCCCCGTCACCGCCGACCTCGATGACGGCTACGGGGACGCGGGGGAGACCGCGCGTCTCGCCATCGCCGCCGGTGTCGTCGGTGCGAACGTCGAGGATCGGCTCAAGCCGCTCGACGAGTCCGTCGCCGCCGTCGAGGCGATCGTCAAGGCGGCAGAGGGCGAAGGAGTGCCCTTCGCCCTCAATGCGCGCACCGACGCCTTCGTCCGTGCCGGTGGGCGGTCCGTGAAGGAGAGCGTCGCCGATGCCATCCAGCGCGGTCGTGCCTACCTCGACGCCGGTGCGACGGCGGTCTTCGTCCCCGGCATCCTCGACATGAACGTCACCCGTCAGCTCGTCGAGGGCATCGGTGAGCGCAAGGTCAGCGTCATCGGTCTCCCGGGAGCGCTCGCCGCCTCGGAGTACGAGAAGCTCGGCGTCGCTCGCATCTCCTACGGTCCTCTTCCGCAGCGGGTCGCTCTCACCGCCCTGCAGGAACTCGCGGCCGACCTGTACGCCGGTGGGGTCGTCCCCGCGAACCTCCCCGCGCTCAACTGACGCGAGACGAGTGACCACGGCTCACTAGACTTGCTCCGTGGTCACTCGTCTTTCGAATTTCTTCCTCCGCACGCTCCGCGAAGACCCTGCAGGCGCAGAGGTCGCCAGCCACCGGCTGCTGATCCGGGCCGGGTACATCCGGCCGCAGGCTGCCGGGATCTTCGCGTGGCTGCCACTCGGTCTGCGCGTCAAGGCGAAGATCGAGTCCGTGGTGCGCGAGGAGATGGCCGCGGCCGGTGCGCAGGAAGTCCATTTCCCCGCACTGATGCCGCGTGAGGCGTATGAGGCGACCGGTCGCTGGGAGGAGTACGGCGATCTGCTCTTCCGACTCCAGGATCGCAAGGGGGGCGACTATCTCCTCGCCCCGACGCACGAGGAGGCGTTCACGCTGCTCGTGAAGGACCTGTACTCGTCGTACAAGGACCTCCCGCTCACGATCTACCAGATTCAGGACAAGTACCGTGACGAGGCGCGTCCGCGGGCCGGCCTGCTCCGTGGCCGCGAGTTCACGATGAAGGACGCCTACTCGTTCGATTCCTCCGACGAGGGTCTGGACGTCAGCTACCAGGCGCAGCGCGATGCCTACGAGCGGATCTTCCAGCGTCTCGGTCTCGAGTACGCCATCGTCCAGGCGGATGCCGGCGCGATGGGGGGCTCCCGCAGCGAGGAGTTCCTGCACCCGACGCCGGTCGGAGAGGACACGTTCGTGCGCAGCGCGGGCGGATACGCCGCCAACGTCGAGGCGTTCACGACCGCGGTGCCCGAAGCGATCGAATTCGACCCGGACGCAGAGCCGGTCATCTTCGACTCACCCGACACCCCGACCATCGAGACGCTGGTGGCGCACAGCAACCGCGAGCTCGACGGCGACTACACGGCGGCGGACACCCTCAAGAACGTGGTTCTGGCTCTCACGCATCTCGACGGGACCCGTGAGCTGGTCGTCGTGGGCATCCCCGGCGACCGCGACGTCGACGAGAAGCGTGCGGAGGTGGCGTTCGCTCCCGCTGAGGTCGAGACCGCCACGGCCGACGACTTCGAGAAGAACCCGCTGCTCGTGCGGGGCTACATCGGCCCGTGGTCACCCACCGGCGCCGTGTTGGGCGAGGAGTCCGCGACCGGCATCCGCTACCTCGTCGACCCGCGTGTGAGCGAGGGGACGACCTGGATCACCGGGGCGAACATCGACCAGAAGCACGCCCACTCCGTCGTGGCCGGACGAGACTTCGCCGCCGACGGCATCGTCGAGATCGCGAACGTGCGTGCCGGAGACCCGGCTCCCGACGGATCCGGCCCCGTCGAGCTCGCGCGCGGCATGGAGATCGGTCATGTGTTCCAGCTCGGCCGCAAGTACGCCGAGGCGCTGGGCCTGAAGGTGCTGAACGAGAACGGCAAGCTCGTCACCGTCACGATGGGCTCCTACGGAATCGGTGTGACCCGCATCCTGGCGATCATCGCCGAGCTCAACAACGACGACAAGGGGCTCATCTGGCCGGCCTCGATCGCACCGTTCGACGTGCAGGTCGTCGCAGCCGGTCGTGACCAGGTCGCGTTCGACGTCGCTGAGGGCCTCTCCGCTCAGCTCGAGACCGCTGGGTTCGACGTGCTCTACGACGACCGTCCCAAGGTGTCGCCGGGAGTGAAGTTCGGCGACGCCGAGCTCGTCGGCGTGCCGAAGATCGTGATCGTCGGACGCGGCGCGGCCGAGGGGCAGGTCGAGCTGTGGGACCGGGCGACCGGTGCCCGCGACGCCATCTCGGTCGACGAGGTCGTCGAGCGTCTCACGGCCTCGCGGTGAGACCAGGGCCGCGTCGTCAGCAGACGATGCGGCCGTGGTTCATGATGTCGTCATCCGGTGTATCGCGGGTGACGAGGGACTTGAGTGCCCCCGCGGCGAGAGCGAGTTTGCCCTTGGCGGGCTCCCAGAACTCCGTCACCTTCGGCGTCACCTTCAGCAGCGCGATTCCCGGTGTGTCGAGTCCGTCGGCGAACCAGATCTCCAGTGACGCGGAGTAGAGCTCCTCCATCTTGGCGCGGTCGTGCACGATCTCAGCTGTCCCGGCGACGGACACATAGCGCATTCCCTTGGCATCGCAGTATGCGAGCCCGACGTCGTGGTTCTGTCGAGCCTCGTCCACCTTCTCGGTGTCCTCAGCCGTGAAGAACCAGATGTCCCCGGCATCGTCCATCTGCCGGGTCGACATCGGCCGGCTGACGAGGTTGCCCTCGTCATCCGTGGTGGTCAGCATCGTGATGTCGATGTCCTGCACGAGCTCGGCGACGCGGGCGAGGGCTTCGGGTCCTGTGATCTCCGTCATGGCATCAGCGTGCCCGCTGCCGGGATGGTGGTCACGGGCATTGACACCGCCGCGGTGTCGTGCTCAGGGGATGACCGACCGTGTCGGTCCGGTGCCCGGCGTTGCGGCCCCCACTCCTCGCGCCGCATGACACGCTGGGGGCATGAACGACGAACCTCTGCCGGAAGCGCTCAGTGCCGAGATCAACACCGTCCTCGACGACGCGGGCGTGCACGCCGATCGACGATTGGTGATGCGGATGCTGCGGACCGCGATCCTGCTGGGTGAGGACGGTGCCGACCGACTCGACCTGAAGATCGCCTCCGCGGCACTGGCGGAGATGCGCGACGCCTTCCGACTGTTCGCCCCGTTCCGCGGCGTGCCCAAGGTCACCGTCTTCGGTTCGGCGCGCACCAGGCAGGATGATCCGCTGTACCTGACCGCCCGCGATGTCGCCGCGGCACTGGCCGGTGATGGATGGATGGTCGTCACCGGCGCCGGTCCCGGGATCATGCAGGCGGCGTCCGAAGGGGCGGGGCCCGCGCTCTCGCTCGGTGTGTCGATCCGACTGCCCTTCGAGGAGAAGCCGAACGGCTTCGTCGCCGGTCAGGATCACGTGGTCGCGATGAAGTACTTCTTCACGCGCAAGCTGATGCTCATCAAGGAGTCGCTGGGGTTCATCTGCCTTCCCGGTGGTTTCGGCACACTCGACGAGATGTTCGAGCTGCTCACCCTCCAGCAGACCGGTAAGGCGGAGCCCACGCCCATCGTGCTCCTCGATCAGCCGGGCGGGACGTTCTGGCAGGGGCTGCGCAGCTTCATCGACGACCACCTCGCTCCTACCGGCGTCATCTCGGAGGGGGACTTCGACCGTGTCGTGATCACCGACTCCGTGGAGGAGGCGCGCGCGGAGATCACCGGCTTCTGGCACAACTACGACTCGCTGCGGTGGGTCGGCGACGCGCTGATCCTGCGCCTGCGGGAAGAGCCGACGGATGCCGAGGTCGAAGCGCTCAACGAGCAGTTCGCCACGATGCTGGCTTCGGGTCGCATCGAGAGGACGAATCCACGGCAGCCCGAGGTCGCCGACGACGACCGACTCGAACTGCCGCGACTGGCGCTCCACTTGGATCAACGCCAGGTCGGAAACCTCTTCCGCTTGATCGGGGCGATCAACGCCCTTCCTTCTGCTCCCGCGCGGTGATGCCGGCGGCGAACTCGCCGAGGTCGACGGTGTGGCCGAGGATCCGTTCCGCCGCTCGGTGCCCGGAGTAGAAGGCGGCGCCGACCGTCGCGGGTTCGTCGCCCCAGGTGGCTTCGCCCGCGAAATGCAGCACGTCGTCCACCGGACCGGCCAGGGCATCGTGGTCGTGATGCGTCGATCCCACCGCCAGGTGCGAGTAGGAGCCGTTCGAGAACGCATCAGGCCCCCAGTGCGTGATCCAGTGGGCGCGGGGTTCGCCGACCGCGTCGCCGTACAGGCTGCGGAGGGCGCGCAGGACGTCAGCGACCACCTCCTCGTCCGGCAGCTCCTGCATGTGCCGCCCGAAGGGGCCGGCCGCGAAGGTCAGCAGCGTGGGCAGTCCGCTGACGGCGGAGACGTCGTACCAGGAGTGCCAGTGCTCCCCGGCCTCGCCCAGAGCACGGATGACGTAGCTCTCGTCGTTCCAGAAACGTGCGGGGAACTGCAGGAAGATCTTGTTGAAGACCCCCATGCCGAGCCGGTCGATCGGGCCTGCGACCGCGTCCGGCAGCGCCGGGTCGAACTCGATCGTTCCCGTCTTCAGCACGCCGAGTGGCACGGTCACGATCACGCGGTCAGCGGTGTACTCCGTGTCGCCTGCTTGCACGACCACGCCGGCCGTCGAGCGGGTCACGCGTGAGACCGGCGTATCGGTGCGGACATCGAGCCCGGCACCGATGCGCCGGGGGAGTTCGTCGTACCCGCGCGGGAAGATCACCTCGTCGCCCTCGATGGCATCTTCGTCGAGGCCGTGCGCATCCAGGTCGCCGATCCAGGCGCCGCATTGCTCCTCCACCCGGTGACGGAAGAACTCACGGATCTCGTCGATGCGCTCGGGCGAGAACCCGGAACGATCGAGGGCCCGCTCGGTGACGTCGAGGTAGGTGTCACCCGAGGAGGATGCCGCGATCTCCTCGACGAGCAGGCGATCGGCCTCATCGACATCCGCGATCCACTGGGCGGTCGCGGTGTCACCCATCGCTCGCCCCTTGCCGTCGAAGTTCTCCATCGGTCGCCCGCCGACCTGGAAGCTGCCCACCGTGTACTCGATGGTCGGGACACCGAGGGCCTGGACGAGGTCCCACAGGGGAGAGCCGTCGATCCCGTGGATCCATGACGCGCCGAGGTCGACGGGGAACCCCGCGCTCCGATCGGTGTGCATCCGTCCGCCGATGCGGTCCCGTGCTTCGAGGACGACGACGCGCTGGCCGGCGTCTGCGAGCATGCGGGCGCTCGTCAGCCCCGACATGCCTGCACCGATGACGATGGTGTCGAATGCGCTCACGTGGTCCTCCTCGGGCCGGTCCGCGGCCGCCTCCGCTGCCGCCGTGGCAGGGGCCGGTCGGCACAGGGTATCGTGGTACGGATGTCGCGCGTGCGAACAGGCGCGACGAGAGCTGAATAGAGAGGCCGTCATGGACATCGAACTGAGTCTTCTGCGAGGGATCGAGAAGGAGAAGGCGATCCCCTTCGACGAACTCGTCGCGATCATCGAGCAGGCGATCCTGACCGCATACTCCAAGCACGTGTCCGAGGACGGTGTGACCCCCGAGGGCGTCCGCGTCGACCTGGACCGCAAGACCGGGCACGTCGCCGTCCTCCAGGTCGTCCGGGATGAGGAAGGCGCCGTCATCGGCGAGGAAGACGCCACCCCCGACGACTTCGGACGCATCGCGGCCTTCGCGGCGAAGCAGGTCATCAGCCAGCGTCTGCGGGACATCGCCGACGACGTGGTGCTCGGTGACTTCAAGGACAAGGAAGGCGACATCGTCGCCGGCGTGGTGCAGCAGGGTCCGAATCCGCGCATGATCCACATCGATCTCGGCGCCGTCGAAGCCATCCTGCCCCCCGAGGAGCAGGTGCCGGGCGAGGAGTACACGCACGGGTCGCGCCTGCGTGTGTACGTGACGAGCGTCGCCAAGGGGCTCAAGGGACCGCAGATCACGGTCTCGCGCACGCATCCGGGACTCGTGCGCAAGCTCTTCGCCCTCGAGGTTCCGGAGATCGCAGCCGGTCTCGTCGAGATCGTGGCTCTGGCCCGTGAAGCCGGACACCGCACCAAGATCGCGGTGAAGGCGAATGATCCGTCGATCAACGCCAAGGGTGCGTGCATCGGCGAACTCGGACGGCGCGTACGCGCGGTCACGGAGGAGCTCGCGGGGGAGAAGATCGACATCGTCGACTATGACGCCGACCTTCCGGTCTTCGTCGCCCATGCGCTCTCGCCGGCGAAGGTCACGAGCTCGTTCGTGCTCGACGCGGGAACCAAGGCCGTCCGTGCGCTGGTCCCCGACTATCAGCTGTCGCTCGCGATCGGCAAGGAGGGTCAGAACGCGCGTCTGGCCGCCAAGCTCACGGGTGCGAAGATCGACATCCAGCCGGACAGCATCCTCGACTGAACGGCTCCGGACTCCCGGCTCGCCCCGCGTACGGGCAGGGCGGGGCGAAACGCAGGTGTAAGATGGAACCCGTACGAACGTGCGTCGGTTGTCGCGCGCGTGCTCCCCGCTCCGCCCTCCTCAGGGTGGTGTCCCAGAACGACACCCTCATCGTCGATGAGAGTGCTGTCCTGCCGGGGCGAGGCGCGTGGGTCCATCCGACACGCGAATGCATGGATGCCGCTCTGCGGCGCCGCGCATTCGGACGAGCACTGCGCGTGACCACTCAGCTGGACACGCGGAACTTCGAACAGCATCCACCAAGAAACAAAGGCTGAACAGCTATGGAAACAAAGTGAACGGCTCGAAATGAGACCCGTCCGCGACTAGTGGTCTGCCCTGTCTGGGTGGACCGACTCAGACAGGAGAATTGTGGCTGGTAAACCACGCGTACATGAGATCGCCGCCGAACTCGGCGTCGACAGCAAGGTCGCACTTGCAAAGCTCAAGGAACTCGGCGAGTTCGTGAAGAGCCCGTCTTCGACCATCGAACCGCCGGTGGCGCGCAAGCTGCGTGCGGCGATCGAGGCCGACGGTTCGCTCAAGGCAGCGGCTGACGCCGCTCCCGCCGCGAAGCCCGCCGTCAAGCCCGGCGCCAAGCCCGGTGCCAAGCCGGCACCGACCCCGGGTCCCAAGCCCGGTCCCAAGCCTGCCCCGGAGGCCCCGGCCCCCGCGGCTCCCGCGCCCTCCGCTCCGGCGCCTGCTCCCGCGGCAGAGGCTCCGGCTGCAGCGACTCCCGAGGCGGCGAAGCCTGCTGAGGGCGGCGCACCGACTCCCGGGGCTCCGCGCCCCGGCAACAACCCGTTCTCCTCTGCGCAGGGGATGGGTCAGCGCCCCGCCGGACCCCGTCCGGGCAACAACCCCTTCGCATCCGCTCAGGGCATGGGACAGCGCCCGACCCCGGGCAACATCCCGCGTCCGCAGGCTCCGCGTCCCGGCGCACCCCGTCCGGGTGCCCCGCGTCCCGGTTCGCCGCGTCCCGGCGCTCCTCGTGGCGGTCAGGGTGGTCGTCCGGGTGCTCCGTTCCAGCAGCGCTCCGGCGGTCCCGGTCGTCCCGGCGGCGGCGGACCCGGCGGTGCCGGTGGTCCCGGCGCGCGTCCCGGCGGCGGTTTCGCTGGTCGTCCCGGTGGGGGCGGCGGCCGAGGCCGTGGTCCCGGTGGCGGCACCGCAGGTGCCTTCGGCAAGGGCGGCGGAAAGAGCAAGCAGCGCAAGTCGCGGCGGGCGAAGCGGCAAGAGTTCGAGATGCGGAGTGCTCCGGTCGTCGGTGGCGTCAACGTCACCCGCGGCAACGGAGAGACCATCCGCATGCGCCGCGGCGCGTCGATCGCGGACTTCGCCGACAAGATCGAGACGCTGACCGGTTACACGGTTCAGCCGGGAACCCTCGTCACCATCCTCTTCAACCTCGGCGAGATGGCCACGGCCACCGAGTCCCTGGATGAGGCGACCTTCGAGGTCCTGGGGGCCGAGCTCGGCTACAAGATCCAGATGGTCTCGCCCGAGGACGAGGACAAGGAGCTCCTCGAGGGCTTCGGTCTCGACCTCGAGGCCGAGCTGGAGGCGGAGAGCGAGGACGACCTCGAGATCCGTCCGCCGGTGGTCACCGTCATGGGTCACGTCGACCACGGTAAGACGCGACTGCTCGACGCGATCCGTCAGACCAACGTCATCGAGGGTGAAGCCGGTGGCATCACCCAGCACATCGGTGCCTACCAGGTCTGGACCGAGCACGAGAACATCGAGCGCGCCATCACGTTCATCGACACCCCGGGTCACGAGGCGTTCACCGCCATGCGTGCCCGTGGTGCGCAGGTCACCGACCTCGCGATCCTCGTGGTCGCAGCCGACGACGGCATCATGCCGCAGACGGTCGAGGCGCTGAACCACGCGCAGGCGGCGAACGTGCCGATCGTGGTCGCGGTGAACAAGGTCGACAAGCCCGACGCCAACCCCTCCAAGGTGCGTCAGCAGCTGACCGAGTACGGCCTGGTCGCCGAGGAGTTCGGTGGAGATGTCATGTTCGTCGACGTGTCCGCACGTGCCGGTACCGGCATCCAGGAACTCCTGGACGCCGTGCTGCTCACCGCAGACGCCGGTCTCGACCTGACCGCCAACCCGAACAAGGCCGCTCGTGGTGTCGCCATCGAGGCGAAGCTCGACAAGGGCCGCGGTTCGGTCGCCACGGTGCTCATCCAGTCCGGAACGCTCCGGGTCGGCGACGCGATCGTCGCAGGTACGGCGTACGGCCGTGTGCGTGCCATGGCGGACGAGAACGGCGAGCAGGTCCTCGAGGCCTACCCGTCGCGTCCGGTGCAGGTGCAGGGTCTGAACTCCGTGCCGCGTGCCGGTGACGTCTTCATCGTGACCGAGGAAGACCGCATGGCCCGCCAGATCGCTGAGAAGCGTGAAGCGGTCGAGCGCAACGCCCAGCTGGCCAAGGCCCGCAAGCGCATCTCGCTTGAAGACTTCACCCGTGCTCTCGAAGAGGGCAAGGTCGAGTCGCTCAACCTCATCATCAAGGGTGACGTCTCCGGTGCCGTCGAAGCGCTCGAGGAGTCGTTGCTCAAGATCGAGGTCGACGACTCGGTGCAGCTGCGCATCATCCACCGCGGTGTCGGTGCGATCACCGAGTCCGACGTGAACCTGGCGACGATCGACAACGCGATCATCGTGGGCTTCAACGTCCGCCCCGACACGAAGGCGCGCGAGCGTGCCTCCCGTGAGGGCGTGGACATCCGCTTCTACTCCGTCATCTACAACGCGATCGACGAGATCGAGAGCTCGCTCAAGGGCATGCTCAAGCCGGAGTTCGAAGAGGTCCAGTCGGGTGTGGCCGAGATCCGCGAGGTGTTCCGCTCCTCGAAGTTCGGCAACATCGCCGGTGTCATCGTGCGATCGGGAACGATCACCCGCAACGCCAAGGCTCGCGTCATCCGCGACGGCGTCGTGGTCGCCGATGGCCTCGCCATCGAGTCGCTGCGCCGGTTCAAGGACGACGTCACCGAAGTCCGTACGGACTACGAGGCCGGTATCGGCCTCGGCAAGTACAACGACATCCAGATCGGTGATGAGATCGAGACGACCGAGCTCGTCGAGAAGCCTCGCGGCTGATCGATTCGAACAACCTCTCGGGCGTCCGTCGCCCCGCTCCCCTCGGGGCGCGGGGCGGGGACGCCCTGAGGTTTCCGTACAGGGAGAGAACAATGGCAGGCGAACGACAGGCTCGGCTCGCGGATCGCATCCGCGTGATCCTCGCTGAACGACTGGAGAAGGGGCTGCGTGACCCGCGCCTCGGCTTCGTCACGATCACCGACGTCCGCGTGAGCGGAGACCTTCAGCACGCGTCGGTGTTCTACACGGTGCTCGGCACGGAGGAAGAGCGCATCTCCAGCGGTGCCGCGCTCACCTCGGCCACCGGAATGCTGCGCAGCGAGGTCGGGCGGCAGCTCAGCACCAGGCTCGTGCCGACGCTCGAGTTCATCCCCGACGCGCTTCCGGAGAACGCGGATCACATCGGTGCGCTGCTCCGCGAAGCCCAGCAGCGGGATGCGGACGTCGCGAAGCTCGCGTCCTCGGCATCGCATGCCGGCGACGCCGACCCGTACCGCACGGACGACGACGCGGAGTGATCGCCGTTTGATACGCTCAGCTTCGCGGGACCAGATCCCGCGAAGCTGGGGGGCGGCATCGTGGGTCGGAGCATGGCGCGGGGGCGATTCGTCGCGCCCGCGGTGGTGGGAATCATCCTCGAGGAGCTTCTCGAACGGAACCTCGCATGCGCACCGCATGTGCTCGCCGGTCTCGCCGTCGATCTCGACGCGCATGCCCCCACGGTCCGCGAAGTCGTCGAGAGTCTGACGCCCGAGCAAAGACACGGACACCGTCCGTTGCCTTCACCGCTCCCGTTGGTCCCGTCGATCGCCCGCAGGTTCGAGACCGTGGAACTCGAATCGCGTGACCGGCAATTGCTCCTCGCACTCTCGGTGTCGCTGGAGGATGATCTCGAACCTCTGCTCGCGTTCGACGGGAGATCCGCATCAGAGGTCGCGGCCGCTCCGGTGGGCGACCGCCTCCGCGTGCATGCCGGTCGTGTTCGTTTCGTCGATGCCCGCCTGTCGATCTGGATCAGAGCCACATCCTCGGCCGCGACCACGGCGGTCGTCCACGAGCGGTTGAGCACTGTCTTCCGCGCGCGCGGTGACCAGGTGCGCGCGAACTGGCATCATGCGCGGGCGTCCCTCGAAGGCGACCCTGCGGCTGCTCCCGAGCTCATCGACATCGCCGGGCAACTCAGTGACGCGGGCCATCCCGAGCGCGCATTGCTGCTCGCGCGCGAGGCTTCGGACCACGCCACCGCAAGCGACCGAGACGACGCGCGTCTGGTCGCAGGCACGTCGGCGCTCGCAGCCGGCTTCGTGTCCGAGGCCTCGGCATGGTTGAACGCGCTGTACTCCGAGACTTCCGACCCCCGGCGTTCGCGAGGCCTCGGCGCACTCCTCGTCGCCCAGACGCTCGCGCAAGGGGCGGTGCCCGAGATCGATCCGAGTTCGCTGCGTCCGGAGACGGATGACCCGGAGGACTGGCGACATTGGACGCGCGCGAGCGCACTCGTGGCAGTGATGTGCGCTGAGCGAGGTGACCGGCGGGGGATGCGGGTGTGGCTCGATGCGCTCCGCGAGGGGGCAGCTCGCACCGGTGCGGAGCGCGAACTGCGGGATCCGGCGATCGCCCTCAGCTGGCTCATCGCCGGAGACCGTGACGTCGATGAGGTCGCGGGGTCCGGTCCGGTGAGCGGGGGGATGCTGAGTGCCCTGCGCGCAGCGTTGCACGGTGACATCGATCGAGCGCGACGTCTCCTCGCCAAAGACGACTCGGCGATCGGCTCCGCGCCGGACCCTCTGGTTCCCGGCTACGAGCACAGCCCGATCATCCAGGCGTACCGCCGGGTCGTCGACGTCCTGCTGCTCGCGTGGCGAGGCGACATCGGCCTCGCGCGGGAACGACTGATCCAGGCCGCGCTCGTGCTGCCGGTCGCCTTGCCGTTCGCGGGATTGGGCGTTGTCCTCGCGCGCCGTCTCGATCTCGCCGTGCTCGGCGAACTCGGTCCGTTCTCGCTTTCACTCACGGCAGCCCTGCCGAACGGGGCACGGATCGATGTGCTCGTCGATCGGGGCATCCAGTCGCTTCTCGCCGGCGCTTTCCACGATGCCGCCGCCACGCTTCGACTCTGGGCCGAGCTCGGGTCACCGCGGACCGCGATGTCGGTGCCGGCGCTCGACGAACTCGCTCTCACGGTGGAGGCGCGCCCGATGACGGTCGGCTCGATCGAGCCGCCGGAGATCGCGCTCGCGCAGCGGCTGCGCGTGCGCATTGCGACGGCCGGGGACGCTCGGTGGCGTTCGGAGCGTGATGCCGTGACGGAGGCCGCACGCACGCTCGCCTCTCCGTTCACGCGAGCCAGAGTGGAGACCATGCTCGGAACCCAGCACGCGATCCACGATGACCATGCCGCGGCCAGGGTGCACCTCCACCGTGCCGAGCGTCTGTTCGAGGTCTCAGGAGCGACCGCGTGGGCGCGGTCCATCCGCGACCGCATCGACCGGCTCGACGCCAGGGAGGGGAGCATCGTTCCGGCGGCCGATCCGCTCTCCGCGTGTCGCGCCGCATGGTCGCTCGCGCTCACCGCACGGGAGCTCGAGGTGGCGATGCTCGCCGTCGGCGGATCCCCGAACAGGGACATCGCCGAGATGCTGAACGTGTCGGTCCGCACGGTCGAAGTGCACCTCGGGCGGATCTTCACGAAGTTCGACGTCCGCAGCCGCGTCGAGCTCACGGTGCTCGCACACCGCACCGATCATCACCTCTGAAGCGTCGTCACCGAGGCAGCGAGAGGGCTTCGCCGTCGGCCTCGGCGAGCCCGTCGGCGATGAGCGAGTCGATCGCGCGATCGCGCTGAGGCGAATCCGACCAGTCGGGCAGGACGGCGACCAGGGGCACCGCGTCGGGGGACGCCTCCCGCAGAAGGCGCAGCACGAGGCCACGGGCCTGACGATCCGATCCCTCGTACGATGCCTGGCGTCGTCGGTCATCCCCGGTGTCGGGGCGGCCCGCGACGAGCCAGGCGCAGGACGCGGAGAGAGGACACTGCTCGCAGCGCGGAGCTCGCGCCGTGCAGACCGTGGCGCCCAGTTCCATCGCCGCGGCGTTGAAGACCACGGACTCGGGCACCGAAGCCGGGAGCAGGGATTCCATCAGTGCGAGGTCACGACGAGACGGCGGCGCGGGGTGGGCGCGGCCGTCGATCGCCCTCGCCAGAACGCGACGCGTGTTCGTATCGACCACCGGGTGCCGGTCTCCGTAGGAGAACACGGCGACCGCTCGGGCGGTGTAGTCGCCGATGCCGGAGAGCGCGAGGAGCGCGTCGACATCGCGGGGAACGATGCCGTCGTGCCGCTCCGTGATCTCCACCGCGGCACGGTGCAGCCAGAGCGCCCGTCGCGGATAGCCCAGGTTCGCCCACTGCTGCACGACGTCCGCCGCGGATGCCGCGGCCATCGCCTCCGGGGTCGGCCACCGCGCCAGCCACGCCTCGAGGTGGGGGATGACCCGCGAGACGGGGGTCTGCTGCAGCATGAACTCGCTCACGAGGACGCCCCAGGCGCCGAACTCGTCATGAAACGCGGACCGGCGCCACGGCAGGTCACGCGCTGCGTCCCGATACCAGTCCGACAGGCGCGACACGATGTCGGGCAGGGCCTGCGATCCGGGCATCCCCTCAGCCTACGGGAGCGCGCAGCCGTGCCCGGAACGACGCCGTCGACCGAGGCTCGCGAACGGTCGACCGCTGTGGCCTCGGTAGGCTGGGGGGATGGTCTCGCCCGGCATCCTCCTCGTCGACAAGCCCGCTGGGCTGACCAGTCACGACGTCGTCGCGCGCACCCGTCGTGCGTTCGGAACGAGGAAGGTCGGTCACGCGGGAACGCTCGATCCGATGGCGACCGGGCTACTGGTCATCGGGATCGAGGGAGCGACCAGGCTCCTGACCTACATCGTGGGCGCGGACAAGACCTACACGGCGACGATCCGACTGGGCCAGACCACGGGCACCGATGACGCGGAGGGCGAGATCCTCACGACCGCCGCTGCGGAGGCGTGGGACGCTGTGACGGACGATGCGGTCGCCGCGGGGATCGCTGCCCTCACCGGAGAGATCTCGCAAGTGCCCAGTGCCGTCTCCGCCATCAAGGTCGACGGGCGTCGAGCCTACGATCGCGTCCGTGCCGGGGAAGAGGTCGTCCTGGCCGCCCGAGAAGTCGTCGTCTCCCGGTTCGACCTCATCGCGAGCCGGCGGAGCGACGAAGCGCTCGATCTCGATGTGATCGTCGACTGCTCGTCCGGCACCTACATCCGCTCGCTCGCTCGCGACCTCGGGGACGCCCTCGGCGTCGGCGGGCACCTCACCGCGCTGCGGCGCACGCGGATCGGCCCGTTCGATGTGAGCGACGCCGTGGATGTCGACGCGCTCGAGGGGGCGTCCACTCTCACCGCGGCGCAGGCGGCCCGGCGCATCCTCCCGGTTGTGGACATGACGGCCGAGGAAGCGCGCGACCTGCGGCACGGCAAACGTCTCACCGGCCACGCCGCGCGCCTGGACGGACCGATCGCAGCCGCCATCGACGAGGACGGGCTCCTCGTCGGCATCGTCGAGAAGCGGGGAGCCGACCTGAAGAGTGCGATGAACATGCCGGAGGCCGTGCGATGATCCTGTGGTTCACGATCGCCCAGGTCGTCGTGGCCGTCGCGGCGGGTGTCTTCTGCCTCATCGCGGGGCTCATCGGGCGCCGGCCGAGCGACTTCAGCGTCGGTGCACTCGCGCTGGTCGAGCTCCTCCTGATCGTCCAGGTGATGGTCGCGATCGTCGCACCTCTCGCCGGCAACCCGCCGACGGGGGACCTGCTCGAGTACTGGGTCTACCTCGTGTCGGCCGCACTGCTTCCCGTAGGAGCCGTGCTGTGGGCGCTCATGGAGCGCAGCAGGTGGAGCACCGTGATCCTCGGGGTCGCGGCGTTCGCGATCGCGATCATGCTGTGGCGCATGCAGGTCATCTGGTCCGTCCAGATCGCATGAGCTGAGACCTCGGGCAGAGTCCGGCCGCCTCCCGCGGCTCTAGGATGGAATGCGCTATGAGCTCCACCGCACCCCCCACTCGGATGACCGGCATCGGTCGCGTCCTCGTGATCGTCTACGCCGTGATGGCGCTGGCCGCCACCGGACGCAGCTTCGTGCAGATCGTCCGCCGCTTCGACGAGGCACCTCTCGCGTACTCGCTGTCCGCACTCGCCGCCGTCGTGTACATCCTCGCGACCCTCGCGCTCGTCCTCGCCCGACGTCGCGGCTGGTACACGGTGGCCTGGATCGCGATCGTCTTCGAACTGACCGGGGTGCTCGTGGTGGGTCTGCTCAGCGTCCTGATGCCGGCGCTGTTCCAACATGAGACGGTGTGGTCGCTGTTCGGGCGCGGGTACCTCTTCGTCCCGTTGGTGCTCCCGATCTTCGGCGTCTGGTGGTTGCGCACGCACCGACCTGTCGACGCCCCGCGATCGGTCGAGGTCCACGCGTGATCGTGTTCCGCAGTCCGGAGGAGATCCCGGACGGCTTCGGACCGAGCGCGGTCGCCATCGGAAAGTTCGACGGCGTCCATGCCGGCCACCGAGCGGTGATCGCCCGGCTGAACGAAGCCGCTGCAGCCCGTGGCAGCCGCGCCGTCGTGGTCACGTTCGACCGCAACCCCCTGGCCATCCTTCGTCCGGACCGATGCCCGGAGAACGTCGTCACGGTCGAGCGCAAACTCGAACTGCTCGGCGAGATGGGCATCGACGCGACTCTGGTGCTCACCTTCGACGAGGAACTCGCCGCCCGCAGCGCTCATGACTTCGTCACCGACATCCTCGTCGGTGCGCTCGAAGTCTCCACGGTCCTCGTCGGCGAGGACTTCCGGTTCGGGAACAGGGGAGCGGGCACGCCGGACCTCCTGCGCGTGCTCGGGCCCGAGCACGGCTTCTCCGTCGAGGTCGTCGACGACGTGTACCTCCCCGGCTCCGCGCGGCGCGTGTCGTCGAGCTGGATCCGAGAGCTGCTGATGGAGGGCGATGTCGCGACGGCGACGACCGTGCTCGGCCGCTACCCGGACGTGCGGGGCGAGGTCGTCCACGGCCTCAAGCGCGGGCGAGAGCTGGGGTTCCCGACCGCGAACCTCTCCACGATCGTCGATGCTTTCGTCCCGGCCGACGGCGTGTACGCGGGATGGCTCGTGGATCATGACACCGGTATCCGGCACCCCTCCGCGATCTCCGTCGGGACCAACCCCACTTTCGATGATGTCCTCGTGCGCCAGGTGGAGGCGCACGTGCTCGGCGAGACCGGGCTGGATCTCTACGGACACGATGTCAGCGTCGAGTTCGTCGAGCGACTGCGCGGAATGGTCGCGTTCGAGGGGATCGAGAAGCTCATGGAGCAGATGGCCGCCGACGTCACCGATGCCGCCCGCGCGCTCGACGTGGCTTCCTGATCGTCCGAAATATCCGCGACGCGAGCACCATGACATAGAATGGGAAACGGCTCCCGCCGATTCTCACGCTTCTCGCGTGCCTCGACGGGAAGAAGATCCACTGTTCGTACGGTCCTGGCTCACGCCACACGCGGACAACGAGAACGGCTGGCGGCTTCCTGGGGAAGCCGGAGCCTTCACGCTCAGGAGGAGCATGCCGACCACGGCAACCGCCGCCACGCGGCGAAAGAAGACGTCCCGTCGTGACGACGAGGCACCCCTCATCCCGATCCTCGCGCGCAAGGTGCGTGAGATCGAGGCCAAGTCTCAGCGGGGGAAGCTCGGTCCGACGAACCGGGTGAAGTTCCAGGTGATCGCCTTCCTCGTGCGCGAAGAACGTGCGCGGGTGAAGGCCGACGCTGAGATCGGGGATCCCGCGCGCGCCGAGCTGCTCAAGCGGCTCGACGGTGTCGCCACGATCCTCGCGAAGACCGCTGCGCGCGACACGTCGCTCATCCAGTTGCTGGAAGCAGACCAGGCGACGTCGCCGGTGGCCAAGCGCATGCGTCGCGACTGGCTGCTCGAATCCGGTGCCGAGCTCGCTCCCGAAGACCTGATCATCGCCGATGCGGCCCCCGTGCAGGTCTCCGTCGTGCCCGCGGCGATCGCGGAGCGACAGGTCACCCCGCCCTCGGTGGAGGCACGTCAGCTGGCAAACCCGTTCCTCGCCCCCGACCTGACGCCGCGTGCGGCGGCGACCCCGCGTCGTCGTCTCGACGGCTGGGAGCTCATGGGCCCGCTGTACAAGGCATTCGAGACGGGTGCGGGCGGATCCGCCGCATCGATGGATCTCCCGCCTGCGCCGGAGTTCGACCACATCTCGCCCAAGGGCCTCGAGGTCATGGTGCACCAGTCCCGATTCCTCGAGGCGGTCAAGGCGGGGCACCGCAGCTTCCTGCTCGCTGATGAGCCGGGCCTCGGCAAGACGGCGCAGTCGGTGCTCGCCGCGTCCGTCGCGGGTGCGTATCCGCTGCTCGTCGTCGTGCCCAACGTCGTGAAGATGAACTGGGCGCGCGAGGTCGAACGCTGGACTCCGCAGCGCCGTGCGACGGTGATCCAGGGAGACGGCGACGACATCGATGCGTTCGCCGACGTGTTCATCGTGAACTACGAGATCCTCGACCGGCACATGTCGTGGCTCGCCTCCATCGGTCTGCGCGGCATGGTCGTCGACGAGGCGCACTTCATCAAGAACCTGTCCTCGCAGCGGTCGCAGAACGTCCTGTCGCTGGCCGCCCAGGTGCGCGAGCGCACCCCGGGGCACGATCCGCTCATGCTGGCCCTCACCGGAACCCCGCTGATCAACGACGTCGAGGACTTCGACGCGATCTGGCGGTTCCTGGGCTGGACGACCGGCGAGAAGCCGGGCCCCGAGCTCATGGAGAAGCTGGACGCGACCGGGTTCACTCCGGCCGACAAGGCGTTCTACCCCGAGGCGCGGGACGCCGTCATCTCGATGGGCATCGTACGCCGCAAGAAGAAGGACGTCGCCGCCGATCTCCCGGACAAGCTGATCGCCGACCTGCCCGTGCAGCTCGACGACGAGTTCGGACGCGGCATCCGTCAGGCCGAGCGCGAGCTGGGGGAGCGGCTCGCCGCACGCTACCGTCGCATCATCGAGGCGCGGGGCGATCGCGGACTGGTCCCCGGGGAGATCGACGAGGACATCGTGCGTCTCGTCGCTCAGAACGAACTCGAGGAGTCGAAGGCCGCCGGCACCGGGGGAGACAACGTCTTCACGATGGTCAGGCGCATCGGCCAGGCCAAGGCGCCCCTCGCAGCGGACTACGCGGCGCAGCTTCAGCGCTCGGTCGGCAAGGTGGTCTTCTTCGCCAAGCACATCGACGTGATGGATCAGGCGGAGGCGCACTTCGCCGCCGCGGGCATCCGGGCGGTGTCGATCCGGGGCGACCAGTCGTCGACCACGCGACAGCAGGCGATCGACGACTTCAACGGTGACCCCTCCGTGGGCATCGCGGTCTGCTCGCTCACTGCGGCCGGTGTCGGGCTCAACCTGCAAGCGGCCTCGAACGTCGTGCTCGCCGAGTTGTCCTGGACCGCCGCCGAGCAGACGCAGGCGATCGACCGCGTGCACCGCATCGGGCAGGACGAGCCGGTCACCGCCTGGCGAATCATCGCGGCGCACACGATCGACACCAAGATCGCGGAGCTGATCGACCAGAAGCAGGGCCTCGCGGCGCGGGCGCTCGACGGCGAGGCCGTGGAGGAGTCGGCCGCGGAGCCGGTGCAGCTGGCAGCACTCATGCACCTGCTGCGGCAGGCACTCGGTGCGGCGTAGGCGTCAAGAACGGCTGTTCTTAACGTCACTTCGGCGCTGAATATCGGGCATCTCCGGGAAGTCCGTCGATATCCTCCATCGTCCACGTCAAGATCGGGGATTTTCGTCGGCGTCGAATGGCGCGCGGGTGCGCGGGGGCACTAGTGTCGATCGAAGGCAGCGTCGCCTGTTCCCCCATCACCCGAACGTCTGAAGGCACCAGCATGAAGATCGGCATCCTGACGAGCGGCGGCGACTGCCCCGGCCTCAACGCGGTCATCCGCGGCATCGTGCTCAAGGGCACCACCACGTACGACCTGGAGTTCGTCGGCATCCGGGACGGGTGGCGTGGCCTCGTGGACGGCGACTTCATGCCGCTCACGCGCCACGAGGTGAAGGGGCTCTCGAAGGTCGGTGGGACCATCCTCGGCACCAGCCGCACGAACCCCTACGAGGGGGAGCGCGGAGGCGCCGAGAACATCGCCAAGACCCTGTACGGCCACAAGATCGACGGCATCGTGGCGATCGGCGGCGAGGGGACGCTCGCCGCTGCGGACCGTCTCGCGAAGGACGGCATCAAGGTCATCGGCGTCCCCAAGACGATCGACAACGACCTGCAGGCCACGGACTACTCCTTCGGTTTCGACACGGCCGTGAACATCGCGACCGACGCGATGGACCGCCTCCGCACGACCGGTGATTCCCACCAGCGCTGCATGGTCGCCGAGGTCATGGGCCGCCACGTCGGCTGGATCGCCCTGCACGCGGGCATGGCCGCCGGTGCGCACGTCATCTGCATCCCCGAGGTTCCGATGTCGATCGACGACATCACCGAGCTGGTGACCAGTGCCCACGATCGTGGTCGCGCACCTCTGGTGGTCGTTTCCGAGGGATTCAAGCTCCTCGGCATGGAAGAGGCCTACAGCGACAAGGGGCTCGACGCTTTCAACCGTCCCCGGCTCGGCGGCATCGGCGACATGCTCGCTCCGGAGATCGAGCGCATCACCGGCATCGAGACCCGGGCGACGATCCTCGGTCACATCCAGCGTGGTGGATCGCCGTCGGCGTTCGATCGGGTGCTCGCGACGCGACTCGGTCTGCATGCGGCGGATGCGCTCGTCGACGGCGCCTGGGGGCAGATGGTCGCCATGCAGGGTACCGACATCGTGCGGGTGCCCTTCGCCGATGCTCTCGGCGAGCTGAACACGGTGCCGCGCTACCGCTACGACGAGGCCGCTGCGCTCTTCGGCTGAGGACGCGGAGCGGGGGAGCGCCCCCGTGCGGGGCGCCCCACCACGGCGGTTCAGTCCTCGGCGAGACCGAGGGTGTCGAGCAGCCAGGCGAGTTCGAACGCGCGCTCCCTCCAGGAGTTGTAGCGTCCGCTCACGCCGCCGTGTCCCGCGACCATCTCGCACTTGAGGAGGACGTCCGAGGCGCCGGCCTCTCGCAGACGTGCGACCCACTTGGCGGGTTCCACATACAGGACACGCGTGTCGTTGAGGGAGGTCACGGCGAGGATCCGCGGATACTCGACGCCGTCTCTCACATTCTCGTAGGGCGAGTACGACTTCATGTAGTCGTAGACGTCCGCGCCGTGCAACGGGTCGCCCCACTCGTCCCACTCGATCACGGTGAGCGGCAGGGACGGATCCAGGATCGTCGTCAGGGCGTCCACGAACGGCACACCGGCGAGGACGCCTGCAAAGAGCTCGGGAGCGAGATTGGCGACCGCTCCCATCAGCAGACCACCCGCGCTCCCGCCCTCGGCGACCAGGCGCTTCGGTGTCGTCACGCCCGTCGCGACCAGGTGCTCGGCGCAGGCGACGAAGTCCGTGAAGGTGTTGCGCTTGTGCAGGAGCTTGCCGTCCTCGTACCACTGACGGCCCATCTCCCCACCACCGCGCACGTGGGCGACGGCGAAGATCACCCCGCGGTCGAGTTCGGACAACCGGGCGACCGAGAAGCCGGGGTCGATCGAGTGCTCGTACGATCCGTATCCGTACAGGTGCAGCGGCCGCGCGTCCGTGCCGGGTTCGCCGAACGAGCGCTTCCACACGAGCGAGATGGGCACACGCACGCCGTCGGGGGCCGTCGCCCATTCACGCCGCTGGCCGTACCCCGCGGGGTCATAGCCGCCCAGGACGGAGACCTGCTTGCGCAGGATCAGGTCGCGATTCGAGAGATCGAGGTCGTACACCGTCCCCGGGGTGACGAACGACGTGTATCCGAGGCGCAGGAACGGCGAGTGCCATTCCGGGTTGCCGCTGACGCCCGCGGAGTAGAGCGGTTCGTCGAAGGGGATCTCGTCGAGGGTGTTCGTGGGGTAGTCGAGCAGACCGACGCGCTCGAGTCCTTCGCGTCGGTACTCGACGGTGGCGAAGTCACGGAACGCATCCATGCCGAGCAGACGTCTTCCTGCCTCGTGCGCGACGACCGGGAGCCGCTCACCCTGGGGATCGGAGGCCGCGACGGAGACCAGCTCGAAGTCCAGGGCGCCGTCGTTGTGGAGGATGAACAGCCGGTCCTCGCCGTCCACCACCGCATGATCGATCGAATACTCCACCCCTTCGCGGCGCGGCCAGACCAGTCGCGGTTCGGCGGTGAGATCGCCGGTCAGATCGACCAGGTACTCCTCGCTCGTGATGCTGGAGCCGACGCCGATCACGAGGTACCGCCGACTTCGTGTGATCCCCGCACCGAGCCAGAACTTCTCATCGGGTTCGTGGAACAGCCGGACGTCGTCCGTGACGGGTGTGCCCAGGCGATGCAGCCACAGGGTGTCGGGCCGCCATGCGTCGTCCCGGGTCGTGTAGAGGACTCCGGTGCCGTCCGGCGTGAAGAAGGCACCGCCCGTGTTTGGGATCTCGTCGTCGAGGGTCGCTCCGGTCGTCAGATCGCGCACGTGCACCGTGTAGAGCTCGTCGCCCTCGAAATCGGTCGACCACAACAGCTTCGTGGCGTCGTCGGAGGTGTCGAACGCGCCGAGCGAGAAGAACTCATGCCCTTCGGCCTCGATGTTCCCGTCGAGAAGGACCACTTCACCCGGAACAGGGACGCCCGGCTCGAGCACGGGCGGAGTCCACTCGCCGGCGTCGGCAGCAGCGCGGCAGTGGATACCGTACTGCGCTCCCTCCTCGGTCCGGCTGTAGTACCACCAGTCGCCCCGGCGGGTGGGTACCGAGAGATCGGTCTCCTGCACGCGGGCCTTGATCTCCTCGAACAGCTTCGTCCGAAGCGCGGCGAGGTGGGCGGTCTGCGCATCCGTGTAGGCGTTCTCGGCCTCGAGGTGTGCGATGACCTCCTCGGAGTCCTTCGCCCGCATCCACTCATACGGGTCGTCGAACGTGTCGCCATGATGAGTGCGGAGGGTGGAACGGCGGGCAGCGAGCGGGGCGTCAGTCACCGTTCCACGCTATCCCAGGTCGAGTTGACCGGCGCGGGGGAGGGTGGGAGGATTTACCGGGGCCGGTTAACGGAAGTCAAACCCACGGTGAACTCTTCGTTCAGCACGTCGATACCGTCGACAACTCCTTCTTCCTCAACGACCGAAAGCGAACGGTGGAAACCGCAGCCCTCATCGTCGTGCTCGTCATCGCGCTGGCACTCTTCTTCGACTTCACCAACGGTTTTCACGACACCGCGAATGCCATGGCGACGCCGATCGCCACCGGCGCGCTGAAGCCCAAGACCGCCGTCCTCCTCGCCGCCGTCCTGAACCTCATCGGGGCGTTCCTGTCCACAGAGGTCTCGAAGACCATCTCCGGCGGCATCATCCGGGAGGACGCGATCCTCTCCGCGGGGGCTGACCTCTTCCTCTCGCTGATCTTCGCCGGCCTGATCGGCGCGATCACGTGGAACATGCTCACGTGGCTCCTCGGACTGCCCTCGAGCTCGTCCCATGCGCTCTTCGGCGGGCTCATCGGCGCGACGATCGTCGGCGCGGGCGTGGGCGGCATCGACTTCGGCATGGTGCTCTCGAAGATCGTGCTTCCGGCGCTGATCGCACCCGTCACCGCCGGCCTGATCGCTTTCGCCGCGACGAAGATCGCGTACTCGATCACCCGTCGCTACGACGGAAAGCCGGATGGCCGTGACGGGTTCCGGTGGGGGCAGATCTTCACGTCCTCCCTGGTCGCGCTCGCACACGGCACCAACGACGCGCAGAAGACCATGGGCGTCATCACTCTCGCGATGATCACGATCGGCTGGCAGTCGGGGGCGCATCACGAGCCCGAGCTCTGGGTGATCGTCGCGTGTGCCTTCACGATCGCACTCGGCACGTACCTGGGCGGTTGGCGCATCATCCGCACGCTCGGCAAGGGACTCACCGATGTGAAACCCGCGCAGGGATTCGCCGCCGAGAGCTCGACCGCGGCCACCATCCTCGCCTCCAGCGCCCTCGGCTTCGCGCTCTCCACGACGCAGGTCGCCTCGGGGTCCGTGATCGGCTCGGGACTCGGACGCCGCGGCTCCACGGTCCGCTGGCGGACCGCCGGTCGGATCGGCGTGGGCTGGATCCTCACACTGCCCGCAGCCGGCGGTGTCGGCGCGCTGGCCGCGCTCCTGGTGGTCTGGCTCGGCAACTGGGGCGTCGCGATCGACGCGGTCCTCGCACTCGCGATCATCCTCGGGCTCTTCATGCGCTCGCGCCGCAACGCCGTGACGCCCGCGAACGCCATGAGCGACGTCGCTGAGTCGGGACGCGCGGTCGAGCTCCCCGACACGCCACCGCCCACGCGACGCCAGCAGCGCATCGCCGAGGCGAAGGCGGAGGCGAAGGCTCGTGCGGAAGCGCGCGACAAGGCGAAGGCGCAGGCCAGGAAGGACGCGGCTGACAAGGCAAAGAAGAAGGCTCAGGCGAAGTCCGACGGCAAGGCGGCGAAGGCCGGGGCCGTGTCGAAGAGTGCGGATGCGACGCGGAAGGAGGAGTCCGAATGAACATCGTGATCGACTGGCTCGCGTTCCTCCAGGTGTTCCTGGCGGCGCTGATCGGTGCGGCTGCGATCGTCACCTTCTACGCGCTCGGTCTCCGGCTGCTGGTGCGCAGCGGGCGTGCTCCGGTCGTGAGCCCCGCGGAGTTCACCGACGCGATCACCGTGATCACCGAGAAGGAGCTCCGTCGCGCCGAGAAGCAGGCGGCGAAGGCGGCGAAGAAGAGCCCACTCACCGAGGGGCAGAAGACGACGGCTCTCATCGGCGCCTATGCGTGCTTCGCGCTCTGCGCTGCGGCTGTCGTCGCCGGCATCCTCATGCTCGTCATCGGACACTGATTCGCACGGCGCACCCTCAGATCACCGCAGCAGACCCTCCACCAGGTCGTCGATGATGTCATCGGTCGGTGACTCCGGGTCGATCGGTGTGGTCAGTCGGTCGAGCAGGATCCCGTCGATCGCGTAGTGGAACAGCGCGATCTCGCGCCGTCCCCCCGGGAGGCCCGCCCTCGTATTGAAGGCGACGTCCTCCTCGAGCCCTGCGCGTTGCCAGGCGCCGAGCACCGCGGCCACTTCGGGGCGGCGGCTGCTCTCGAGCCGCAGTTCGAAGAGCGCGAGCGTCACTTCCCGGTCATCGGTGAGTCGGCGGACGATGTCGCGCACGTAGTCGGCGAACAGCGCGCGGCCCGGTTCGCCCGCGGAGCGGCGCTCCAGCTCTTCCGGTGTGGGGGAGAGCCGCTCACCGATGCGTTCGACCAGTCCGGCCACCAGCGCATCGCGGCTGCGGAAGTAGTTCGACGTGGTGCCGGTCGGCACACCGGCCGCGACATCGACGGAACGGTGGGTCAGCCCACGGGAGCCCTCGCGAGCGAGCACGGTGAGCCCCGCATCCGCGATCGCCTGTCTTCTGCCTTCGTTCCGCGCCACCACCGCATCCTATCTGATCACTACACCTGCAGTACTGACCAGACGCCTAGGCTGAGGGCATGTCCGCAGCAATCGGTGACGCGTACACCTTCGGCCGGCACGCTCCGGCGTCGCATGTCCTGATCCACGTCAGCGATCCGCACTTCCTCGCCGGGGGAGCATCGCTGGGCGGGCGGTATGACGTCGAGGCGAACTTCGCGCGCACGCTGGAGGCGATCCGTGCGGTGCACCCGCACCCGACGGCGATCGTCGTGACCGGGGACCTCGCCGATCTGGGGGAGCCGGACGCCTATCGTCGTCTGCGCGCGTCCGTCGAACCGGTTGCCGAGGAGCTCGGCGCGCCGATCGTCTGGGTGGCGGGAAACCATGATGAGCGTCCCGCCCTGCGCGCAGGACTCCTGGACCTCGAGCCGACCGAAGAGCCCGTCACCGGGGTCTGGGACCTCGGCGGGCTGCGTCTCGTCGCCCTCGACACCAGCGTCCCCGGCTGGCACCACGGCGATCTCGATACCGGTCAACTGTCCTGGCTCGCGGATCAGCTCGCCCGGCCTGCGCCGCACGGCACGTTGCTCGCGATGCATCATCCGCCGCTCCCGAGCCATCTGCCGCTCTTCGACATCCTTGAACTGCGCCATCAGGACGAACTCGCCGACGTCATCCGCGGCAGCGATGTCCGTGGCATCCTCGCCGGACATCTGCACTATTCGTCACACGGGATGTTCGCCGGGGTTCCGGTCAGCGTCGCGTCGGCCACCTGCTACACGATGAACGTGGCACGTCCGGCGGCCGAGGTGAACGGCATGGACGCCGCGCAGGCATTCCAGATGGTCCACGTGTATCCCGACACGATCACCCACACCGTCGTCCCGGTGACCGACGCGGTGACCGGCGACTACTTCTCGGAGGCCTGGGTGGAGCGGATGTCGAAGCTCTCACCGGAAGGGCGACTCGAGGCCTTCTCCCGCAAACCCGGGCGCTGAGCGGCGTAGACTGGGCACATCCCCCACTCTTCTCACCCGCCACGACCCACGAGGATGTGACATGGCTTCTGCCGCGCCTACCCTGACCCGCACCGAGACCGATTCGCTCGGGAGCATGGAGATTCCCGTCGACGCGTACTGGGGGATCCACACCGCCCGCGCCGACGCGAACTTCCCGATCACGAAGCGGCCGATCTCGGTGTACCCCGATCTCGTGGTCGGCCTGGCGATGGTCAAGCAGGCGAGCGCCCGCGCGAATCGTGAGATCGGTGTGCTCGACGCCGAGCGTGCCGACCTGATCGATCGTGCTGCGCAGCGTGTGATCGACGGCGAGTTCCACGAGCAGTTCACGGTGGGCGTCATCCAGGGCGGTGCCGGCACCTCGACCAACATGAACGCGAACGAGGTCATCACCAACATCGCGCTCGAACTCGCCGGCCGGGAGAAGGGTGACTACGCGTTCCTCTCACCGATCGACCACACGAACCGCAGCCAGTCCACCAACGACGTCTACCCGACGGCCGTGAAGATCGGTCTTTCGCTGACGTTGCGGTCCCTGCTCGAGGAGCTGGATCTGCTCCGACTGTCCTTCCTTGGCAAGTCGCGGGAGTTCCACGACGTCCTGAAGGTCGGTCGTACCCAGCTGCAGGATGCCGTGCCGATGACGCTCGGCCAGGAGTTCAACGGCTTCGCCACGACGCTCGGTTACGATCACACCCGCCTGACCGAGAACGCGTCTCTGATGTTCGAGATCAACATGGGGGCGACCGCGATCGGCACCGGCATCACGACGCATCGGGGTTACGCCCCGTCCGTGCTGAAGCACCTGCGGGAGATCACCGGGCTCGACCTGCGCACCGCGGGAGACCTCGTCGAGGCCACCAGTGACACCGGTTCGTTCATGTCGTTCTCCTCGACGCTCAAGCGCAACGCGATGAAGCTCTCGAAGATCTGCAACGACCTGCGTCTCCTGTCGTCGGGACCGCAGGCCGGGCTGGGCGAGATCAACCTTCCCGCGATGCAGGCGGGGTCCAGCATCATGCCGGGCAAGGTGAACCCCGTGATCCCGGAGGTCGTGAACCAGGTGGCCTTCGCCGTCGCCGGTGCCGACATGACGGTCACGATGGCGGCGGAGGCCGGGCAGCTGCAGCTGAACGCCTTCGAGCCGGTGATCGCGCACTCGATCTTCCAGTCCATCACCTGGATGCGCCAGGCGATGTGGACCCTGCGTGTCAACTGCGTCGACGGCATCACCGCGAACCGCGACCGCCTCGGGGCGATGGTCGGCGCGTCGGTCGGCGTCATCACCGCGCTGACGCCGTTCATCGGTTACGCGGCCGCAGCGGCGCTCGCGAAGACCGCGCTGCTGACAAATCGGAATGTCGCCGATCTCGTCGTCGAGGCGGGCTTGATGTCGCGTGACGAGGTCGTCAAGCAGCTGTCGCCGGCACGCCTGTCGGGACTGGAGACGGTCACCGCTGCGATCCCGGTCGTCGCGCCGGAGGATCTGATCGAGATCTGAGAGGGCGGGAACGCACGAGGGGACGGACGCCACGGCGTCCGTCCCCTCATGTGTCCGATCCGTTTCAGTCCGTGATGCGGCAGTGGGTCGTGAGTTCGCCGATGCCGTCGATGCCCACGGTCACGGTCGAGTGATCGCGGAGGAAGATCTGCGGGTCGCGTGAGTACCCGGCGCCTCCGGGGCTGCCCGTCGAGATGAGGGTTCCGGGCAGCAGCGTGAGGGACTGCGACAGGTGGGCGATCAGCTTCGCGACGGAGCGCACCATCTGTCCGGTGCTCGCGTCCTGCACGGTGTGCCCGTCCACGACGGTCCAGATGTGGAGGTCCTGCGGATCGGGGATCTCGTCCGCGGTCACCGCGAAGGGCCCGGTCGGTGTGAACCCGTCGAAGGACTTGCATCGGGACCACTGGGCTTCGGAGAACTGGATGTTCCGCGCGGTGATGTCGTTGACCACGGTGTAACCCCAGACGTGCGTGAGGGCGTCCTGCTCGCTGACGTCTTTCGCGGGGGTGCCGATGAGGACGCCGAGCTCTGCCTCGTAGTCCACGGCCTCACTGAGGTCACGCGGCCAGGAGGTCGTCTGATCGTGGCCGGTGAGCGAGTTCGGCCACAGGGTGAACACGGTGGGCGCGGCGTCGGTCTTCAGGCCGAGCTCGCTCGAGTGGGCGGCATAGTTCAGCCCCACGGCGAGGACGGCCGGGGGTGCGAGCACCGCGGAATCGAACGACCAGTCACCGAGCGGATGACGGACGGCGGCGCCTGCGGCCAGCGCCACGCGCAGAGCCTCGAGAAGAGCATCCCCACCTTCGATGAGCTGCTGCAGCGTGGCAGGGGCGTCGGTCAGGAGATCAGAGACGAGGATGGCGTCCGAGTCCTGGACCACGGCGAGAACCGCGCGAGGGGAGTCAGGACGGCGCAGATGAGCGAACCGCATGCTCCTACGCTACCGGGTGGCGGCCGGTCCGCGGATGGAGGACACAGCCATACCGAGGCCATCTCTCTTGTGCCCCGTAGGCTTTGGCTATGAGTTTCGGAGGACCACCCCCGCCGCAGCAGCCGTCGCCCTACACGCCTCCGCCGGCCACGGCAGCGTTTCGGCAGTCGGGCTACGCGTCGGTGCTCGCCCAGCCGACGCCGTACACGCCGCCGGCCCCGGTCGCACCCTCGCCCGCGGAGTCGCTTCCGGCGCTGCCGGTACCGACGCGCAAGGGGCGGACGATCTCGCTGTGGTTGTTCGGCTTCCTGGGCTTCCTGCTCCTGGCTCTGATCGGCTACTTCGGCTGGGCACTGGGCGCATTCGCCTCGGTGGTCGGCCTGGTCCTCGCGCTGATCCCTCTGACCATCGTGTTCCTCGGTGTGCGCATGATCGACCGCTGGGAGCCCGAACCCAAGCGACTGATCTTCTTCGCGATCGCCTGGGGAGCCGTGGCCGCGGTCGGGCTCACGCTTCTCGTCGACGTCGGCCTGACGATCCTGATCGGTCCCACCTCCGAAGCCTTCACCGCGGTGGTGCAGGCCCCGATCGTCGAGGAGTTCTGGAAGGGAGTCGGCGTCTTCCTGATCTTCCTTCTGGCCCGCCGGGCCTTCGATGGTCCGGTCGACGGCGTCGTGTACGGGGCGCTCGTGGGAGCCGGTTTCGCGTTCACCGAGAACATCCAGTACTTCGCGATCAGCCTGATCGAGGGCGGTGGCGAGCAGCTGACCGTGACGTTCGCGGTGCGCGCCATCCTCTCGCCCTTCGCGCACGCGATGTTCACCGCCGTCACCGGTTTCGCGATCGGCCTCGTGGCGCGTCGACACGGCTCGGCGGGCTCGGCGCTGGGTGCCGGACTGGTGGGAGGGCTCGGGGCCGTGCTGCTGCACGGACTGTGGAACGGCTCAGCGACGTTCGCCGACTTCTTCGGTCTCTACTTCACGCTCCAGGTGCCGCTCTTCATCGGCTTCATCCTCGGGATCATCGCGCTGCGCCGCGAGGAGGCGCGCCTCACCCGGGCCCGCCTCGCCGAGTATGCGAGCGCGGGGTGGTTCACGCCGGAAGAGGTCACGATGCTCGCCACGTCGAGCGGTCGCAAGGCGGGCCTCGCCTGGGCACGCGGACTCCGAGGCGACCGGAGGCCACTCATGCGCGAATTCATCAAGGACGCGACGGCACTGGCCGCTGTCCGCCAGCGTGCGATCACCGGGCGCGATCCCCTCGCGGTGGATGACGAGCGCGCGTTGCTGATCCGTACGCGCGCAGCCAGGGCGGCGGTGCTGGCGTACTGAGTCGGACGCTGACGGACCCCGTGGCAAGACTCAGCGCCCGGTGCTGCGGCGATGCCTGCGAGTCTCCCGGGCGCTGAGTTGATCTGTAAACAGGGTGCACCGGCTCTCGCCGAGTGTCAAGAGGGTTTTGTGTCGACGCCTGGTCTCGCTGTTCGCTGTGAGCAAGTGCGATCGCGTTGACCTCGTCCACGATGCTCGGTTTGATGGAAGCATGACTGATCGCACAAAGCCAGAGTTCGACGCTCCCACCGGTCCCGCTCCTGCGGAACTCGTCATCCGCGACATCATCGAAGGAGACGGCGCGGAGGCCAAGCGCGGCGACACCGTGACCGTCCACTACGCCGGTGTCGAGTACGAGTCCGGTGAAGAGTTCGACTCCTCCTGGGGTCGTGGTGAGACCATCCAGTTCCCTCTCGCCGCGCTCGTCCAGGGGTGGCAGGAAGGAATCCCCGGCATGAAGGTCGGCGGTCGTCGAGAGCTCATCGTCCCTCCGCACCTCGCCTACGGTCCGGCCGGTGGCGGACACTTCCTCTCGGGGAAGACGTTGATCTTCATCATCGATCTGATCGCGGTCTGACCCCGTCGACGTTCCTGCGAGACGCTCCTCTTCGTCTGAAGAGGAGCGTCTCGTGCTGTGCGGGCACGAGATCTTCATTCGTGGGAATACATTCGAGTGAATGTAAGTTGTCACGAGGGTCGCGTCACCGCGGCCCCTGTCCGACGCCGCAACCGCGGCCGATGTCTCCGAAGGAGAAACCATGACCAGCATCGACATTCCCGGCTACCGTCCCGGCACCTGGGTGCTCGACCCTTCGCACAGCGAGGTGACGTTCAGCGTCCGCCACATGATGATCTCCAAGGTGAGGGGCACGTTCGGCGTCAAGAACGCGACGCTGATCGCTCCCGAGAACCCGCTCGAGGCCAAGGTCGAGGCGACCGTCGACGTGACCTCCGTCGACACGAACGACGAGGGCCGCGACGCGCACCTCCGTTCGGCAGACTTCTTCGACACCGAGAACTTCCCGACCATGGAGTTCGTCTCCACGGGGACCCGCGTCAAGGGTGACGAGCTCGTCGTCGATGGCGACCTCACGATCCGCGGCGTCACCAAGCCGGTCAGCTTCGAGCTCGACTTCGGTGGCTTCGGCACCGACCCGTACGGCAACTACAAGGCGGGTGCCTCTGCGAAGGCCGTGATCAACCGCGAGGACTTCGGCCTCACCTGGAACGCGGCACTCGAGACCGGCGGCGTGCTCGTGGGCAAGGACATCACGATCAACCTGGACCTTCAGGGCGCCCTGCAGCAGGACTGATCGCGCTGCGCTCAGCATCCAGGACCCCGGGCCCTCAGGGCTCGGGGTCTTCTGCGTCGTAGTCGAGGAAACGCCGATTCCGGCGGGAGAGCATCGCGACCAGGGCGATCACCAGGACGCCGCCCAACAGGGGAGGGAACCAGAGCGTCGTCAGGGTCGCGAGGGTTCCGGCGTAGAGGGCGCCCACCCGTGGTCCGCCGGCGACGACGACCACGAAGAGACCCTGCAGTCGGCCACGCATGGCGTCCGGGACGGCCGCCTGCATCATCGTGTTGCGGTAGATGGAGCTGACATTGTCTGATGCCCCGGAGAGGGCGAGTGCCGCGCAGGCGGCGATGATCAATCCGACGTTCGGTGCGTCCTCCGACGCGGAATCCGAGAGGGCTCCGATCAGCAGGACCAGACCGAACAGCAGGATCGATGCCCCGTATGCCTCGACCGCCCGAGCGATCCCGCGGCCGTGCCAGCGATATTGGACGACGCGTCCGGAGAAGAGGCTCGAGGCGAAGGTGCCGACGGCGACGGCCGCGGTCAGGATTCCGGTGGTGATGGCGCCTCCACCGAGGAGGACCGTGCCCAGCGCCGGGAAGAGCACGAGGGGCTGACCGAAGGTCATGGCGATGATGTCGATGATGTACTGCATCCGGATGTTGCCGGCCCTGCGGAGGAATCGCCACCCGTCGACGAGGGATGCCAAGCCTGGTCGCACGACATCCCCTTCTGGGCGCAGCACCGGGAGGGTCCACAGCCCGAGGAACATCGAGAGCATGAGCACGACGTCGATCGTGTAGGTCCAGCCGTAGCCGGTGAGCGCCACCAGGAGCCCGGCGAGTGCGGGGCCCGCCATCACGGTGAGCCCGAACGCGACGCCGTTCAATGCGGATGCCGCGGCGAGCTGCGTGCGGGGGATGAGTCGAGGGACGATGGCTGTGCGGGTGGCCATCCCGACGGAGTTCGCCGCTGAGTTGATCATGCTCAACGCATAGAGCCACCAGATGGTCTCACTGCCCGTCCAGGTGAGGGCGGCGAGGAGCGCGGTCGAGACGAACGTGATCGTGGCCGCGATCAGCGCCACCCGCCGCCGGTCGAATGCGTCCGCGAGCATCCCGCCGTACAGTCCGGCGAGGATCATCGGCACGAGTCCGGCGACCGCGATCATCGACACCGCGAAGGTGCTCCCGGTCAGTACGAACACGTGCAGCATCACCGTGACGATCGTCAGCTGCCCGCCGATACCGGCCAGGGTCGAACCGATCCACATCCGCGCGAAGGCGGGACTGGTCTTCAGCGGGGTGAGGTCGATCAGATGACCGCGGCGCGCGCTCACCGGTGGATCTTCTTCTGCACCGTTCGAGCCTAGTTGCATCGGGGTGCGCGGTATCCGCCCGTGTCACACGGGGGAGCGCTCGGCTGGTAGACTCTTCAGGTTGCCGTTCGATCGGCCGCGGATAAAGAGAGCCCACGTATCAGGCGTCGGGCGCCGCGCAACAAGCAGAGAGGGGATCGAATCTATGGCACTGGAAGCAGACGTCAAGAAGGCGATCATCGAAGAGTACGCGACGCACCCCGGTGACACCGGATCCCCCGAGGTGCAGGCGGCGATGCTGACGCAGCGCATCAAGGACCTCACCGAGCACCTGAAGGAGCACAAGCACGACCACCACTCGCGTCGTGGCCTCTTCCTGCTCGTTGGTCAGCGCCGTCGTCTGCTCGGCTACCTCCAGAGCGTCGACATCGAGCGCTACCGCTCGCTGATCGCGCGCCTGGGTCTTCGCCGATAAGGCAGATTCCGCCAGCGTTCAATCGCGCAGAACATTCTTGAGAAGGCCGCCCCACGGTGTGGGGCGGCCTTCGTCATGTGTGGTGGGTCACGCAGTCGCGGAGGCAGGCGACAGATGGGCGCTCCCGCTCAGACTCGCGCGCCGACGAGGTCGGCATGGTGGATCGCTGCGACGTCCGGGTGGGCGCGCAGGCGTGACTTCAGCGCGTTCTCGCCGTAGAGCGCGTGAATCGGGTTGTCCGGGTCGTCCGTCACCCCGTTCGCCTCCGCCGCGAGTTCCTCACTGAGCTCGATCAACGGCAGACGCTTGTCGAGCGCGGGGTTGAAGAAGAACGGGATCGAGATGCGGTCATCCGGTGCCTGCGGAGAGACGACCCGATGGTTCGTCGCCTTGAGGTATCCGCCGGTCGCATACTCGAGCAGCTCCCCGATGTTCACGACGAAGGCCCCGGACACCGGGGGAGCGTCCACCCAGACGCCGTCGCGTTCGACCTGCAGTCCCCCCTTGCCGGGTTCGACCCACAGCAGCGTGAGCACACCGGAGTCCTTGTGCGCCCCGACACCCTGCTGCGGCTCCGGCTCATGGGTGCCCGGGTAGCGCACGATCTTGATGAGGGTCGACGGCTCCCCGAAGTGCTCGTCGAAGTACGTCTCGTCGGCACCGAGCGCCAGCGCCCAGGCGCGCAACAGTGTGCGCGAGACCTCCGAGAGGGCTTCGTGCCACTCAGCCACGACCTCCTCCAACTCCGGTTGTGCAGCCGGCCAGAGGTTCGGCCCGATCAGGCGGTTGAACGCGGGGCCGTCGTCCAGAGGCTCTCGCTCGGGCCCGATGTCGATCTGCTCACGCCAATCGACCTCGCCCCGGGTGCGCTCGCCGCCGATGCGGGTGTAGCCACGGAAGTGCGGACTGTTCACGTTCTCGATCGCGAGCTTGTCCTCCTCGGGGAGGGCGAAGAAGTCGCGCGCAGCGCGGTGCAGACGTGATTCCAGCTCCGGGGAGATGCCCGTGCCGGTGAGATAGAAGAAGCCGACGTCGTGCGTCGCCGTCCGGAGGCTCTCACAGAAGCGTGCCGCGGCCTCGGGGCCTTGATCGAGCTGGGACAGGTCGAGGATCGGGAGCGAGAGTTCAGCCATGGACCGAGGGTACGTCGGCCGTCCAGGAGTGAGGGCGACTGTTGCGTCGCGTTACCGCGCACGTTCGTCCAGCCCGACGCATCCTGTTCCGATATCGCGTCGAGGGGATGCTAGAGTCCTGGAGGTAAGGGATGCCTTACCTCAGTCATCGCAAGAGAGTTCTCCCGTGCTCGCCACATTTCTCATCGGCCTCCGTGAAGGTCTGGAAGCCGCGCTGGTCGTCGGCATCCTCGTCGCCTATCTCCGTCGCCTCGGCCGCCAGGATGCGCTCCCGAAGATGTGGGCCGGAGTGGGACTCGCGATCGCCCTCGCCCTCGGCATCGGCGCCGTGCTCACTTTCGGTGCCTACGAGCTCACGTTCGAGGCGCAGGAGCTGATCGGCGGCGGGCTCTCGCTCCTGGCCGTGGGCATGGTCACGTGGATGATCTTCTGGATGCAGCGCGCCGGACGCACGATGAAGGCGACGCTGGAGGGTGGTCTCGATCGTGCGCTCACCACCGGCGGGCTCTGGGCGCTGGTCGCGATCGGTTTCGTCTCCGTCGCTCGTGAAGGTATCGAGACGACTCTCCTGCTGTGGTCGATGGTGCAGGCCTTCGGCGACGCTCCCTCCGCTCTGCTCGGTGCGCTGCTCGGCCTCGCCGCCGCCGTCATCGTCGGCTGGCTCATCTCCCGCGGAGCCGTGAAGCTCGACCTGCGCCGCTTCTTCGCGTGGACCGGTGGTTTCCTGGTCATCGTCGCGGCCGGCGTGCTCGCTTACGCGCTGATGGATCTGCAGGAGGCGGGTGCCCTCCCCGGGCCGTTCACCGCCGCTGCACCGCTCGACCCCGTGACGGGCGCGGTCACCGTCGGCGGAGCGGGGTTCCCGTTCGGCTGGGCCTTCGACGTGTCGGCCGTCATCGCGCCGAGTGGTCCGCTGGCCGCGTTGCTGCAGGCCACGGTCGGCTTCATGCCCGCGATGACGTGGGTCCAGGTCATCGCGTGGACCCTCTACATCCTGGTCGTCGGATCACTGTACGTGCGGGGCCTGCGGTCTCCGCGTCCGGTGCGGTCACACGACGCGCCGCAGCCCGAGTCCGGGCCGCCACCCACTTCTCTCACACAACAAGGAGCAGCATGACCACCTCTCACCGTGTCCTGTGGACCCTGGCGGCCGCGGGTGCCGCAGTGCTCGTCCTGAGCGGGTGCGTCGCGAAGAGCGACGTCGCCGCGGATGCCGCGTTCGCCGTATCCTCGACCGCTACCGACTGCGCCGTGTCGGCGGCCACGGCCAAGAGCGGGACGCTCACCTTCGACGTCAAGAACGACACCGATCAGGTCTCCGAGTTCTACCTCCTGGCCGAAGACGGTCTCCGCATCGTCGGCGAGGTCGAGAACATCGCCCCCGCGGCATCCCGCACCCTCACGGTCGTGGCACAGCCGGGAGAGTACTTCACTCTCTGCAAGCCGGGCATGATCGGTGACGGAGTCGGCAAGGCGGCCTTCACCGTCACGGGCGATAGGGTGGCCGTCGAAGGACCCGACGCCGAGCAGAAGCAGCAGGCGGTCGACCTCTACGCTGCGTTCGTGAAGGACCAGGTCGGCCAGCTCGTCCCGGCCGTCGAGGACTTCGTCACCGCGTACGAATCCGGCGATGACGCCGCTGCACGGGAGCTCTTCCCGCAGACCCGTGCGTTCTACGAGCGCATCGAACCGGTCGCCGAGGCACTGGGCGACCTCGACCCGCGCATCGATTACCGTGAGGTCGACGCGGTCGCCGAGGGGTTGGACTGGACAGGCTTCCACCGCATCGAGAAGGACTTGTGGGTGCCGGCGCAGGACGCCCTGAATGCCGACGGCGAGACGTCGGCCTGGCAGGACTGGGCGCCGTCGACGCCCCAGGAGCGCGCCGACTACGGTGACCTGCTTCTCGCCGACGTCCAGGAGCTGTACGAGTACGTGCACTCGGACGACTTCACGACGGCTCTCGACGACCAGGGCATCGGCGGGATCTCCAACGGCGCCATCGCGTTGCTCGACGAGGTCGCGACGGGAAAGATCTCCGGCGAGGAGGACTGGTGGTCCGGGACCGACCTCTACGACTTCGCGGCGAACGTCGAGGGGTCCAAGATGGCTTTCTCTCTCGTGAAGGACTTCGCCGTCGCGCAGGGCGAAGACGGGAAGGCGCTCGTCGGCGAGATCGAAGCGGGTTACGCGTCCCTCGATGATTCGCTCGCCGCACACGGTTCGCTGATGGACGGGTTCGTCGGATACTCCGAGCTGACGGAAGCCGACAAGCGGGAGTTCACCGATCTGATCAACGCCCTCGCCGAGCCGCTCTCGCAGCTCACCAGCACGGTTCTCGACTGATCAGCCGCGTGCCGAACCGACCGGATACCATCACGGACGTGAACGAACCTGAAGAGGGCGACGCACCCGACGAGGCGGCGACGCGCGATGCATCCGCCTCCGGTGGATTGAGCCGACGAGGGCTCCTCGGTCTGGCGATCGGCGGAAGTGTGGCGGGGCTCGCCGTCGGAGCGGGCGCCGGGCTCGCCGGAGGTGTGGCGCTGGGGCGCGCGCGAGCGGCGGAGGACGCGCACTCGGCGTACGGCTTCTTCGGCGAGCACCAGGCCGGCATCACCACCCCGGTGCAGGATCACCTCCACTTCGCGAGCTTCGACATGATGCCGCGCACGGACCGGGAGGACCTGATCTCGCTGCTGCAGGATTGGTCGTATGCGGCCTCGCGGATGGCGCAGGGCCTCGAGGTCAGCGCGACGGGTGCCGTCGGAGGGCCGGCCGAAGCGCCTCCGGACGACACGGGTGAGGCCCTGGGCCTTCCTGCCTCGGGACTCACCCTCACCTTCGGTTTCGGCCCGGGACTGTTCGAGAACGAGGAAGGCGACCGCTACGGCATAGCTGCGCAGCGGCCGTCGGGGCTGGAGCGCTTGCCGGCGTTCCTCGGGGACGACCTCGACCCGCAGGCATCCCACGGAGACCTGTGCATCCAGGCGTGTGCGGATGATCCGCAGGTGGCCGTGCACGCGATCCGCAACCTCAGCCGCATCGCGTTCGGACGCGCGCGCTTGCGCTGGTCGCAGCTGGGCTTCGGCAAGACGTCACGCACCACGACGACGCAGGCGACGCCGCGCAACCTGTTCGGTTTCAAAGACGGTACGGCGAACATCCTCGCCGATGATGCCGCCGCGCTCAGGGATCATGTCTGGGTCTCGACCCAGGATGAGCCCACGTGGCTCGCCGGCGGTTCGTACCTCGTCGCCCGCAAGATCGCGATGCTGATCGAGACCTGGGACCGGGTGCGCCTGTCCGAGCAGGATGCGATCATCGGGCGGGACAAGGGGGAGGGGGCTCCTCTCTCCGGGGGTGACGAGTTCACCGCGCCCGACTTCCAGGGCACCGCGATCGATGAGAACAGTCACGTGAGCCTCGCGCATCCCGAGCACAACGACGGCGTCCGGATCCTTCGTCGTGGATACAACTACGTCGATGGCAACAACGATCTCGGACGACTCGACGCCGGGCTGTTCTTCCTCTCCTACCAGCGCGACCCGGCGCAGTTCGTTTCCCTGCAGCGGCGACTCTCGACCGATCGGATGAACGAGTACATCCGGCACGTCGGTTCAGGGATCTGGGCGGTTCCCGCCGGGGTGGAGCCGGGGTCGTACATCGGAGCCGACCTCTTCGCCTGAACTCAGGGTATCGGGAGGGCATCCTCGAGGATCGCGACCACCGAGGCCGCCATCGCGTCGGCACCGGCATGGTCGTTCGCGCTGATCGTCACGACCGCGTCGTCGAGGAAGATCAGGAGCTGACCGTACGCTCCGTGCAGCCGCCACGCAGGGCCGGGGCCGCCCCATCCCGCGAGCCCATAGCGGTCGTATCCGGGGTTCTCGCCGGCGACGACGGCATCCTCATGCATCGCGTCGATCCACTCCGGCGACACCAGCCGTCTGCCTCGCCACTGCCCGCGGTCTCGGATCAGCAGCCCGATGCGCGCCATCTCGTTCGTACGGAGGGGGAGACCGCCGCCGGCTTCGATGCGTCCGTTCGGGCAGCGTGCCCAGGCGACGTCGGTGATGCCGAGCGGAGCGAAGAGCCGCGCATCCAGATACTCGCCCACGTCGCCCACTCGCGCCGCGAGAGCCGTCATCGCGGTGTAGGTGCTCGCGTTGGAGTACTGGAAGACGCGCCCGCGTGATGGGCGTCGGAGGAACTCGCGCGCCAGGTCGGGCCAATCCGTCATCAGGGTCTCCGACCAGGGGAGATCGATCCCGCTCGACATCGTCAGGAGATGGCGCAGCGTCACCTCGTCGACCCCGTCACCGTGCGCGAAGTCGGGAAGAGAGGCGACCACCGGTTCGTCGACGTCGACCAGCCCCTCGTCGGCGGCGAGGGCAGTGCCCAGGACGCAGACGCCCTTCGCGACGGAGTGCACGTCTTCCCGGACGTCGGCGGTCCACCGGTGCTCGGCCTCGGCGTCGCCGATGCGCACGTGCAGTCCGTGTGCGCCGAAGCCGGAGAGCGTGGCTGCCTCCACGATGCTGTCGCGCACGGCGTGCGCCACGCTCATGGCCGTCACGAGGTCGGACGCGGACGCCGCGAGCCGGTGGGATCGTTGCGACGCCCTTCCCGTCGAGTGAGCTCGGGGTCGGCGAAGAGCCACCCCGGACGCGGTTCGATCAGCGGGCGGAAGACCCAGCGCACCGGCCGGGTCGCGAGCAGAAGTGCGACGAGCACCGAGAGTGCGGTGACCAGAGGCAGCCAGAGCCAGGTGGGTTCGAGGTCTCGGAGGACGCCTGTCTCGCGGAACGGATAGAGCACGAAGGAGTGCAGCAGGTAGACGTACATCGTGTACTGACCGAAGGACGTCCACCAATACGAACCGCGGGGGATCAGGAGGAAGAACGCCGCGCACAGCACGACGGCCAGCAGCATCAGGGCGATCCGGATCCCGCCCGCCCACCACTGGTCGCCGCCCAGATCGGAGTAGGCGTCCTCGTAGAACAGCCAGTGTCGAAGGTCGATGGCCTGCCAGAGGGGCAGCCAGTTCCAGGCCGCCCAGCCCGTTGAGGCGAGGACGGCGACCGCGGCAGCGCGGATCCACCACGGGCGGAAGTCGAGCAACCGCAGTCGATCGACGATGTCATGCTCGCGGAGCCACCAGCCGAGCGCGAAGAACGGGAGGAGTCCGAGCGTGCGGGACAGGGAGAAGGTGCTGTCGACGTTCGGGAGATAGCCCGAGCCGATCGAGATCAGGACGGTCCACAGCAACGGCCAGCGCAGCAGCGCGAGGTAGGGGAGGATCAGGCGGAAGATGCCGAGGGCGAGGAGGAACCAGAGCGTCCAGCTCGGCTTCGTGAAGTTGGGCGATGCCTCGCCTTCCACGGCCCACTTGGTGAGGGTCCAGAGCGTCTCGAAGATCACGTAGGGGAGGATGATGTCCGTGATCACCCGGGCCATCTGCGTCTTGGTGGGGGAGCCGGACTTGGAGAAGTACCCGGAGATGATCGCGAACGCCGGCATGTGGAACGCGTACAGCGCGAGATAGAGGGCGAACGCGATGTCGGAGTCGTAGGTGAGGCGTTGTATCGCGTGTCCGAGGACGACGAGCACGATGCACAAGTACCGTGCGTTGTCCCAGAACGGCACGCGCCGTCTTCGTCGCGGGATCGAACCTGTGGTGGGCCCTGTGAGGTCGGCGCCGGTACTGCTCATCGTCCGAGATTACAGCCCGGGAATAAAGTTGCTGTGAGCGCGTTGACACAGTTACATTCAAGTGAATAGAACCGGATGCGAGTCATCCGGTTCGGAGAACACGGAGCAATCATGAGCGAGCAGTCAGGCGCGCAGGCGATGCAGTTCGGCATCATGTCGGTCAGCGACATCACCCGCGACCCCCTCACCGGCATCACCCCCAGCGAGCAGGAGCGCATCAAGGCGACGACGGCCATCGCCGTCCACGCGGAAGAGGTCGGACTCGACGTCTTCGCCATCGGCGAGCACCACAACCCGCCGTTCTGGTCCTCCAGCCCCACGACCTTCCTGGCGGCACTGGCCGCGCAGACCGAGCGCCTCATCGTCTCCACGTCGACGACGCTCATCACCACGAACGACCCCGTGCGCATCGCCGAGGAGTACGCGATGCTCCAGCACGTGTCCGACGGCCGCATGGACCTCATGCTCGGCCGCGGCAACACCGGACCGGTGTATCCCTGGTTCGGGCAGGACATCCGTCAGGGACTCCCGCTCGCGATCGAGAACTACGCGCTGCTGCACAAGCTGTGGCGTGAGGACGTGGTCGACTGGGAGGGGAAGTTCCGCACTCCGTTGCAGGGCTTCACCTCGACGCCTCGTCCGCTCGACGGCATCCCGCCGTTCGTCTGGCACGGGTCCATCCGCACCCCGGAGATCGCGGAGCAGGCCGCCTACTACGGTGACGGCTTCTTCGCGAACAACATCTTCTGGCCGAAGGAGCACTACCAGCGCCTGATCGAGCTGTACCGGCAGCGCTTTGAGCACTACGGCCACGGGACCAGGGAGCAGGCCATCGTGGGTCTGGGCGGACAGGTGTTCATGGCTGCGAACTCGCAGGACGCGGTCAACCGGTTCCGTCCATACTTCGACAACGCGCCGGTCTACGGCCACGGGCCGAGCATGGAGGACTTCACCGAGATGACTCCGCTCACCGTCGGCTCCCCGCAACAGGTCATCGACCGCTACGCCGCCATGCGGGAGCACTACGGCGACTACCAGCGACAGCTGTTCCTGATCGATCACGCGGGCCTGCCGCTGAAGACGGTGCTGGAGCAGCTTGACATCCTCGGCTCCGAGGTCGTGCCCGTGCTCCGCAAGGAACTCGCGAACGACCGTCCTGCCGCAGTACCCGACGCGCCGACCCACGCGGCACGCGTCAAGGCCGAGTTCGGCGACGGGCCGACCCGTCAGGCCCGTCCCGGCGCCAACCGCGGCGACAACCTGACCGGCGACTCGCCGTATCAGGACTCTCCTGCCCCCGCCGGCGCGGCATTCGGGCTCGGCCGGAAGGAGGCGTGAGATGACCACGCGTCGTATCGCCGTCGTCTCCGCCGGCCTGTCGAACCCGTCCTCCACGCGGATGCTCGCCGACCGGCTCGCGACCGAGACCGTCAAGGCGCTCGCCGAGCAGGACATCCAGGCGAGTGTCGACGTCATCGAGCTTCGTGACTACGCACACGACATCACCAACAACATGCTGACCGGCTTCGCGCCGCCTGCGCTCGAGACCGCGATCAACACCGTGGTCTCGGCCGACGCTCTCATCGCGGTGACGCCGATCTTCTCGACGAGCTACTCGGGGCTCTTCAAGTCGTTCATCGATGTGCTCGACCCGGATTCCCTCCGGGGCAAGCCCGTGCTGATCGGTGCGAACGCCGGCACCGCGCGACACTCTCTCGCGATCGACTACGCCATCCGGCCGCTGTTCGCCTACCTCCACGCCGATGCCGTCTCGACCGGGGTGTTCGCCGCGTCGAGCGATTGGGGTGGTTCCGGCGACGATGTGGCTCCGCTCGGCAAGCGTGTGGAGCGAGGAGCCAGAGAGCTCGCAGAGGCGATCGTCCGTCGGGAGGAGACGACGGTCGAGGACCCGTACGACCCCGCCACGTACCTGGGCGAGGGGCGCTCGTTCGGGCACATGCTGGGCGGGCTGGCCGGCGAGTGAGCCGGATCACGACTCGCCCCTGACGGGTGACGGTCAGGCGGTCGGTCCGGTCCGCCGCTTCCAGTCGTACTCGGTCTCCGGGCGTCCGCGCGTCCCGTAGCGCGCCGCCCGCGTGAGCACGCCCTCCGCCACGAGGTGCTCGAGGTACCGACGCGCGGCGACCCGGGACATCCCGAGCCGTTCGGCGGCCTCCCGTGCCGACAGCGGGCCGGAGGTCCGCAGCACGGCGCTGATCTTCTCGAGCGACGCGACGGACAGGCCCTTCGGCACGGCGACCGCGCCCGTGGCACGGCCGAGGAGGGCGTCGATCTCCGCCTGGGTCGCTTCGCCTGCGGTCGTCGTGGCCTGCTCCCGATGGGCGCGGTACCCGTCCATCCGCTCCTGGAACACGGCGAACGGGAACGGCTTGATCAGGTAGTGGTAGACGCCGAGGGCCGCCATCTGACGGACGGTCTCGGCGTCGCGCACCCCGGTGATCGCGATGACGTCGGTGGCTTCCGCCCGAGCACGCAGCGTCCGCAGCACATCGATCCCCGACCCGTCCGGCATGGTGATGTCGAGCAGGACGAGGTCGAAGGCAGCGGCGCCGGGCCGATCGAGCACCGCGTTCAAGGCTGCGCGGGCGCTGCTGCACTCTCCGGCGACGATGAACCCGTCGAGGCGGGCCAGGTAGTCGCGGTGGAGTTCGAGCGTGAGGGCATCGTCGTCGACGAGCAGCGTGCGGATCATGGGCGTGACCTCCGCGGCCCGGTCGCTGCGGGCAGGACGACGCGGAACGTCGTCGGTCCGTCACTGATCGAGACCGTGCCGCCTGCTCCAGTGACCACGGACCGCACGAGTGCCAAGCCGACGCCGCGTCCCTGGGCGTCCGCGGGCTTGGTCGAGTAGCCCTGTTCGAAGATCCGGTCCTGCTGGGCTCGCGGGATACCCGGGCCGCTGTCGGAGACCTCGAGCACCACCTCACCTTCCTCCCCGGAGCGCAGGGACACCCGCACCCAGCGATCCTCGGACTCTGCGGCCGCATCCATCGCGTTGTCCACGAGGTTGCCGAGCACGGAGACGGCGTCGACCGGCGAGAGCGGGGTACGCGGAGTCTCCGGCTCGATGTGCACGCGCCAGTCGATGCCACGCTCTTTGGCCTGCGATGCTTTCCCGAGGAGCAGCGCACCGACGGCCGGGTCACCGTGACGCCGCGCCGTGACCTGATCGACGAGAGATTGACTCTGGCGAGACGTCTCGGTCAGGATCTCGATGGCTTCGGCGCTGCGACCCAGCTCGAGCAAGGCGACGGCGGCATGCATCCGGTTCCCGTGTTCATGGGTCTGGGCGCGGAGGGCATCGCCGAGCGTACGGATCGACTCGTACGAAGAGACCGCATCGCGCAACTGCCCCGGCGGAAGGTCTCCCGTGATGCGCCGCGTCGCCCGCCGCGCGATCACGGCCCCGGCCGCGCCGAGTGCGATCAGCCCGGCGGTGATGCCGAGGGTGAGGGGCAGCCGGCGGATCAGGGTATCGCTGATGGTCTCGGTCGTGACGCCGGCCGAGACCCACCCGATCACCTCTCCGTCTGCGGCGGTCACGGGCACGATCGTCCGCACGGACGGTCCGAGCGTGCCGGTGAAGACCTCTGTGAGGCTGCGGGCGGCGGTGGGGATCGTTCCGAGGTAGCGTTTGCCGATCTGTGCCGGATCGGGGTGCGTGATCCGGATGCCGTCGGGCGTCATGATCGTGATGAAGTCGAGGTCCGCGCGCGCGATCACGTCCAGCGTGTAGGGCTCGAGCACGTCGGTGGCTGCCTCGGCGTCCGTGCCGGCGAGCCCGGCAACGACCACCGGCGAGACCGCCAGAGCCTCCGCGGTGGCAGCCGTGACCCGCTCCGCCTCGGTCCGGAGCGCCCGTTGGGCCTCCACGACGAGGAAACCGGCCACCAGCACGCCGATCACGACGGTCGCGCCGAGCAGCACGAAGAACACGCGAGAGGCGGTGCTGCGCCCGGGGGAGGTGCGCGTCATCGCGTGCCTCCGATCGTCGATGGTCCGTGCCGAGACCAATACGACCACAAATCGTGCTGCGCCGCGAAGTCGGCGACTCTGGGACCCGATCGGCGGCACCGCAGCCGCCACCGGACGACGACGTCGACGATCAAGGAGGACGCATGGCGCTCACGACAGGATTCGCACTCCCGAAGTTCAACTGGCGACGGGGGAAGCACGCGTGGGACAGGCATACGTGGCTCTACGTGTCCGTCCTGATCGCCGTGGTGCTCGGTGCCGTGGTGGGTCTGGTCTGGCCGGAGATCGGCCAGGGGTTCGAAGCTCTCGGCAAGGGCTTCGTCGCGCTGATCAAGATGATGATCGCGCCGATCATCTTCTGCACGATCGTCGTCGGGGTCGGCTCCATCGCCAAGGCCGCGACCGTGGGCAAGATCGGCGGGCTGGCACTGCTCTACTTCATGGTGATGTCGACGTTCGCACTCGCGATCGGACTGCTCGTGGGCAACATCATCCACCCCGGCGCCGGACTGGACATGGCCTCCGCGACCTATGACGCGGCCGACACGGAGGCGAAGACGACGCAGGAGTTCATCCTGGGTATCATCCCGACCACGTTCTTCTCGGCCTTCACCGGTGAGAGTGTGCTGCAGGTGCTGTTCATCGCGCTCCTCGTCGGCTTCGCGCTGCAGGGGCTCGGTGAGCGCGGGGCACCCATCATGGAGGCGGTCAAGCAACTCCAGAAGCTCGTGTTCCGCATTCTCGGGATGATCCTGTGGCTGGCCCCGATCGGGGCGTTCGGTGCGATCGCGGCGGTGGTGGGCAAGACCGGGATCGCAGCGATCTGGAGCTTGGGCATCCTGATGGGTGCGTTCTACATCACGTGCATCCTGTTCATCGTCGTGGTCTTGGGAGCGCTGCTCTGGACGGTGGCTCGGGTGAACATCTTCTCGCTCATGAAGTACCTGGGACGGGAGTACCTCCTGATCGTCGGTACCTCTTCCTCGGAGTCCGCGCTCCCGCGTCTGATCGCGAAGATGGAGTTCGTCGGCGTCTCCAAGCCGGTGGTCGGCATCACGGTTCCGACGGGATACTCGTTCAATCTCGACGGCACGGCGATCTACCTGACCATGGCATCGCTGTTCATCGCCACCGGGATGGGGCAGCCGATGTCGATCGGCGAGCAGATCGGACTGCTGGTGTTCATGATCATCGCGAGCAAGGGCGCAGCCGGGGTCACCGGCGCGGGGCTCGCGACGCTCGCCGGTGGTCTGCAGGCCTATCGTCCCGATCTCGTCGACGGTGTCGGGGTGATCGTCGGCATCGACCGGTTCATGTCCGAGGGCCGTGCCCTCACGAACTTCACCGGCAACGCCGTGGCTACGCTCCTGATCGGCACCTGGACGAAGCAGATCGACCGGGCGCGCGTGCGCCGGGTCCTCGGCGGCGAGCTGCCGTTCGACGAGTCGCTGCTCGATGGGGTGGACGCGCACGCGACATCGGGCGGGTCGCAAGGGGCCGATGTCCAGGACCTGCGCGAGGCGGCTCTCACGGAGATGGCGGCGAAGGAGGAGCGGGCTCGGATGCGGGCCGGAAGCGCCTGACCGAAAGAAAGAGAGAGGGATGCGGGAGTCCGAGGAACGGACTCCCGCATCCGCGCGGTCAACCGCTCTTGCGTCGGAACTCGCGCCGGGTCTGCGGGGCGTGCGCGCTGTGGACGGCGGAATCGCCGTCGAGGTGTGCCTCGCCCTGCCGCTGGTGCGCGTTCTTCTTCTCGAGCGCTTCCTTGAACTTGCGCTTCATCTCCTCAGACGAGGAGGCGCCTTCTTCGGTGCTCATGACCTGAGCCTAGAGCACCCGGTGCAACGGGTCACCCTCTCTCGATCGCGCACCCGGCGAGCAGCGGGCCCGAGTCGGTCGCCGGATCGACCGACTCGGGAACCGGAGATCGGATAGCCGGTGACCCGTCGACCAGCATCCGGTGAACATCCGGTGCCGAGTGCCGTCTTCCGACGATGCGGCCGTCGAGTGCCGTCATCCTGGGGATGTGAGAGTAGCGATCGTCACAGAATCCTTCCTTCCGCACATGAACGGCGTCACCGGCTCCGTCCTCCAGATCCTGCGCCACCTCGAGCAGAGAGGTCACCAGGCACATGTCGTGGCTCCGGCCGCCGTCGGCGTCCCCGAACAGATTGACGGCGCCCCGATCGAGGCGATCCCGAGTCTCGGACTGCCCGGCTACCCCGACGTGAGGGTGGGAACGTCGGGTGCGCAACGCATCGCTTCCTCCCTGCGAGGCTTCGCGCCCGACGTCGTCCATCTCGCCTCCCCGTTCGCTCTCGGCTGGCGGGGCGTGCTCGCCGCCGAGCGGCTCGACGTCGCGAGCGTCGCCGCGTATCAGACGGACGTGGCCGCCTACACCGAGAGGTACCGGATGGCGGCGACCACGGGGATCGCTCAGACGCACATCGCACGACTGCACCGGCGGGCGACGATGACCCTCGCGCCCTCCGCCGATGCGGCGCAGCAGCTCGCCGCACTCGGTGTGGACCGTGTCCGCCGCTGGGGGAGAGGGGTCGATGCCGAGCGCTTCCAACCCACGCGACGCGACCCCGCGCTCCGTGCGACCTGGGGCGCCGACGTCGTGATCGGCTACGTCGGTCGGCTCGCCCCCGAGAAACAGGTCGAGGACCTCGTCGTCCTCCGGGACATCCCGGGCGCCCGGCTCGTGATCGTCGGGGACGGGCCCAGCAGAGCGCAGCTCGAGACCGTGCTCCCGGATGCCCATTTCCTCGGACACCTCGACGGTGACGCGCTCGCCGCAGCGATCGCGTCGTTCGACCTGTTCGTGCACCCGGGGGAGAGCGAGACCTTCGGACAGACACTCCAAGAGGCTCATGCCAGCGGTGTCCCCGTCATCGCGACCGGGCGTGGCGGACCCCTGGACCTGGTGCGCATGGGCATCGACGGGTGGCTGTACCGCCCGGGGGACCTCGACGACCTCCGTGCGCGCGTGGCCGATCTCGCCGGCGACACCCGCAAACGCCGGGCGTTCGGGGAAGCCGGACGCGACGCCGTGCAGAGCCGCAGCTGGACCGGCGTGTGTGACCAGCTCCTCGAGTACTTCGACGAGGCGCAGGCGCTGCACCACGCGGATTCCCGCGCCCGCGCGCGCAGGCGCGTGCGACCGGAGCCGCCCGCACCGGTCACCGTTCGGAAGTGGCACCGCTATGTCGCGCTCGGCGACTCACTCACGGAGGGACTGTGCGATCCGGCCCCCGACGGGACCCTCCGCGGCTGGGCCGATCGCCTCGCCCTGCTGCTCGCCGCCCAGGGCGACCTGCACTACGCGAACCTCGCCGTCCGCTCCCAGCGAGTGCACGACGTCGCCGGCGTCCAGCTGACCAGGGCACTCGAGCTTCGCCCGGACCTCGTGTCGATCTTGATCGGAGCCAACGACCTCGTGAAGCGCCGTGTCGATGTCTCCGCGCTCGCCGCAGAGCTCGAGGTCGCGGTGCGGCGGCTGCGGGCGATCGGTGCCGACGTGCTCCTCGTGACGCCGTTCCTCCCCGGTCGCCGTGCGGCGTGGATCTACACCCGCAGGTTCTCCGCCTACGCGACGGCTCTGACCGGGATCGCTGCGCGCACCGGGGCCATGCTGATCGACACGGATCTGCACCCTCAGCTGGCCGAACACCCGAACTGGGGCGAAGACCTGGTTCATCTGAGCAGCCGGGGGCATCGCTTCCTCGCGTATCGGGCGGGTGAACTCCTCGGGGTGCCGGACGCCGACGCTCTCGGAGCGCTCGATGCAGCACTGCACGAGCACGAGCCCCTCGGCGTGGGGGCGTGGTGGCGACGCCACGCATTGCCCTGGGTCTGGCGTCGTCTGCACGGTCGCGTTGCGGGCGACGGGCGGACGGCGAAGCACGATGACTACGTCCGCCTCGGAGGATCGTCGGCTCCCCGATCCGCGTTCGTCGGCTGAGTCCCCTCAGGACGGGGGGTCAGCGTCGACCCATGCCGTGATATTGCCAGCCGGCGGCGCGCCACGCCGCCGCGTCGAGACAGTTGCGTCCATCGATGACGATCCGCCCGCGGACAAGCCCGCCCGCGTGCTCGGGCGAGAGGTCACGCCGGTATTCGTCCCATTCGGTCACGATCACCACGGCATCGGCGTCGCGCAGCGCGTCGTCGCGCTCGCGGGCATATCCCAGTTGCGGGTGCGCGGCGATGGCGTTGTCGATCGCCGCAGGGTCGGTCACGACGACGTCTGCGCCGAGACCTCGCAGGCGCACGGCGACATCCAGAGCCGGAGAATCACGGATGTCATCGCTGAACGGTTTGAACGCCGCTCCGAGGACCGCGATCCGGCGCCCGAACACGAGTCCGCCGAGCGCATCGACCACCAGGCGCACGGCCCGGTCGCGGCGTCGCAGGTTGATCATGTCCACTTCGCGCAGGAAGCCGACCGCTTCGCCGCGACCGAGCTCATCTGCGCGCGCGGCGAAGGCGCGGATGTCCTTCGGCAGGCACCCGCCACCGAAGCCGATACCTGCGCCGAGGTACCGTCGCCCGATACGGCTGTCCAGCCCGAGGGCATCGGCGAGCAGCGTGATGTCCGCTTCGGAGGCTTCGGCGATCTCCGCCATCGCGTTGATGAAGGAGATCTTGGTGGCGAGGAAGGCGTTCGACGCCCCCTTGACCAGCTCGGCCGTGGCGAGGTCGGTGACCAGGAAGGGTGTTCCGGCGTCGACGGCCGCCGCGTACGCCTCGCGCAGGGTGGCGACGGCGCGCGTCCCGTCACCATCCTGTTCCGCACCGACCACGATACGATCCGGGGTCAGGGTGTCATGCACCGCCCACCCTTCGCGGAGGAATTCAGGGTTCCAGACTAGGGTCGCTCCCGACGCGGCGATGAGCGGTGCCAGTCGCCCGGCGGTGCCGACGGGCACGGTCGACTTGCCCGCGACGACGTCCCCGCGGCGCAAGTGGGGGAGCAGCGCGTCGATCGCCGCATCGACGTAGCGGAGATCCGCGGCGTGACCTCCGGGAATCTGAGGCGTTCCGACCGCGAGGAAGTGGACGTCCGCGCCCGCGGCATCCGCCATCCGGCTGCTGAATCGCAGGTGTCCGGAAGCGAGGCCTTCTTCGAGCATCTCCGGGAGTCGAGGCTCGAAGAACGGTGCCTTCCCCGCGATGAGGGCGGCGATCTTCTCCTCGTCGACGTCGATACCCGTGACATCGTGTCCGAGGGAGGCCATCGCTGCGGCATGCACGGCACCGAGGTACCCGCAGCCGATCACTGACATGCGCATGATCTCAGCAGAGCGGATCCTCGTCGCGCCGCGGGATCCTGCGGATGAACAGCATCTGACCGTCACGTGTCGGATCCGCGAAGCTCGGAGCGACACCAAGATTCGAGGTGTGCGCTGGTAGGGTGGATGAGGTTGACGTGTGTCAACTGCACAACTTCACACCGACTCATGGAGCGATCGGCGGAGAAGCTGGTCCCCTGTGGTGGGTTCCTCGGCACGTGTCGGGTGGCTTTCTACTGGTGGCCAGCGCAGGCGAGATTCGCGGGAGTGCCCGCGCGCCCGAACCCTTCCGTTCCGCTCCTTTGAACACGCTCGCGCGTCACATGGACTCGCGAGTCTAAACAAAGAAGGAGAGACCTCTTGGAAGGTCCTGAAATCACCGCCACCGAGGCCGTTCTCGACAACGGCCGCTTCGGCACCCGCACCATCCGCTTCGAGACCGGCCGCCTCGCGCAGCAGGCTCAGGGCGCAGTCGCCGCGTACCTCGACGGCGAGACGATGCTCCTCTCGGCCACCAGCGCAGGCAAGCACCCGCGCGAAGGCTTCGACTTCTTCCCGTTGACGGTCGACGTCGAGGAGCGCTCCTACGCCGCAGGCAAGATCCCCGGCTCGTTCTTCCGTCGTGAGGGCCGTCCCTCCACCGAGGCGATCCTCGTCTGCCGTCTGATCGACCGTCCGCTGCGTCCGTCGTTCGTCGACGGCCTGCGCAACGAGGTCCAGATCGTCATCACCGTCCTGTCGATCGCACCGGGCGAGTTCTACGACGCTCTCGCGATCAACGCGGCATCGGCGTCGACCCAGATCTCGGGTCTGCCTTTCTCGGGCCCCGTCGCCGGTGTGCGCCTCGCGTTCATCCCCGGCAACGGCCAGCACGCGGACCAGTGGGTCGCGTTCCCGACTGCCGAGCAGGTCTCGGAGGCCGTGTTCGACCTGATCGTCGCCGGCCGCGTGGTCACCAAGGCCGATGGCACGGAAGACGTCGCCATCATGATGGTCGAGGCCGAGGCCACCGAGGACAGCTGGAACCTGATCAAGGCCGGCGCCACGAAGCCGAACGAGGAGATCGTCGCGCAGGGCCTCGAGGCCTCGAAGCCCTTCATCGCCCAGCTCGTCAAGGCTCAGGCCGAGCTCGCCGCCACCGCGTCGAAGGAGCCGGGCGTGTACCCGGTCTTCCCCGCGTACAGCGACGAGGTCTACAGCTTCGTCTCCGAGCGCGTTTTCTCCGAGCTCAGCGACGTCTACCAGATCGCCGACAAGGTCGAGCGTCAGACCGCTGACGACGCGATCAAGGACCGCGTCAAGGCCGAGCTCATCGAGGCCACCGAGGCGGGCTCGCTGCCGGCCGCGGCTCCGCTGGAGTTCTCCGCCGCGTACAAGTCCGTCACGAAGAAGATCGTCCGTGGACGCATCCTCACCGAGGGCGCTCGCATCGACGGCCGTGGCCTGGCGGACATCCGTCCGCTCGACGCCGAGGTGCAGGTCATTCCGCGCGTGCACGGCTCCGCGATCTTCCAGCGCGGCGAGACCCAGATCATGGGTGTCACCACGCTGAACATGCTCAAGATGGAGCAGCAGATCGACTCGCTGTCGCCCACGACGAGCAAGCGGTACATGCACCACTACAACTTCCCGCCCTACTCGACCGGTGAGACCGGCCGTGTCGGTTCGCCGAAGCGTCGCGAGATCGGGCACGGCTTCCTCGCCGAGCGCGCCCTCGTGCCGGTGCTGCCGAGCCGCGAGGAGTTCCCGTACGCGATCCGTCAGGTGTCCGAGGCGCTGAGCTCCAACGGCTCCACCTCGATGGGCTCCGTGTGCGCGTCGACCCTGTCGCTGCTGAACGCGGGTGTGCCGCTGCGCGCCCCCGTCGCCGGTATCGCGATGGGTCTCGTCTCCGATGAGGTCGACGGCGAGACTCGCTACGCGGCACTGACCGACATCCTCGGCGCCGAGGACGCTCTCGGCGACATGGACTTCAAGGTCGCCGGTACCAGCGAGTTCGTCACGGCGATCCAGCTCGACACGAAGCTCGACGGCATCCCGTCGTCGGTGCTCGCCGGTGCGCTCACCCAGGCCCGCGAGGCTCGCCTGACGATCCTCAACGTCCTGAACGCGGCGATCGACGCTCCGGACGAGATGGCGCCCACGGCTCCGCGCGTCATCAGCGTGCAGATCCCTGTCGACAAGATCGGTGAGCTGATCGGCCCGAAGGGCAAGACGATCAACGCGATCCAGGACGAGACGGGCGCGCAGATCTCCATCGAGGAGGACGGCACCGTCTACATCGGCGCGACCGACGGCCCCTCGGCCGAGGCCGCCCGTGCTCAGGTCAACGCGATCGCGAACCCCACCAACCCGGAGGTCGGAGAGCAGTTCCTCGGCACCGTCGTGAAGATCGCCACGTTCGGTGCGTTCATCTCGCTGCTGCCGGGCAAGGACGGCCTCCTGCACGTCACCGAGGTGCGCAAGCTCGCCGGTGGCAAGCGGGTCGAGAACGTCGATGACGTCCTGTCGGTCGGGCAGAAGATCCTCGTGAAGATCACGAAGATCGATGACCGCGGCAAGCTCTCGCTCGAGCCCGTGCTCGACGACGCTCCGGCCGCCGAGGCGGCTCCTGCCGAGGCCGCTGCCGCGGAGTAGGCCCAGAGCTCGAACAGGAACCCGGGTCCGTCCGCGCTGGACGGGCCCGGGTTCCGTCGTCTCCGGTGTGACCAAATCGTTATCGGGCGTTTCCCCGACGTTCCCCGGATTGGTCAGGACGTTGTGTGAATTCGCCTACCCTCGGAAGTACGCACCGGGGGGTGCAGATCCAGCAGGTACGCAGGTCGGGACGCACCGATCGACGCGGGGGTGAGAGAGTATGCGGTTGTTCGGCGTAGGCGCAGGAGCGTCAGCGGAACGCGACCACGCGGCCGCAGCCGAGCATCCCTCCGCGCCCATTCCCATCGTCGGTCCGGGGATAGGGGAATCCATCCGGGTGCCACTCGGCGAGACCGGCTTCGAGACCTTCCCGCTGATGCTCGGCGCTGCAGAGTTCGGCTGGAACGTCGACCTCGAGACCAGCCACGGCATCCTCGATCGCTACGTCGAGTTCGGTGGCAATGCGATCCACACCGCGGACGGATTCTCCGGTGGCCGGAGCGAGCACATCATCGGCCAGTGGCTGCGTTCGCGCGGACAGAGCGAGCGTGCCGTCCTGAGTGTGCGCGTCGGCGCTCATGCCGACAACCCCGGGCTCGGCTCCGTGAACCTCGTGCGCGCGGTCGAGGGCTCGCTCACCAGACTCGGTGTCGAGCGGATCGACGTGCTGTACCTCGACGCCACGCTCGACGCGACGACCAACCTCGAAGACACCCTGGCGACCGTCGAATGGCTGTCGGACGCGGGCAAGGTCGGCGCGCTCGGCGCCTACGGGCTCGCGCCGGAGCGGCTGGTCGAGGCGCGCATCCTCGCCTCTGCCGGCTACCCGCGGGTGCAGGTCATCGACGCACCGTACAACCTGGTCCGGCGTCTGCCGTTCGAAGGCGATCTGCGCCTCGTGGCCGGCGCGCAGAACCTGGCGGTCACGCCGTCCCATGCGCTCGAGCACGGGTTCTTGTCCGGTCGGCACCGCAACAAGGCGCTCACCTCGCGCGGCGTGCGCGGCGAGCAGTTGCGTGGGCACCTGAATCGACGAGGCATCAAGGTGTTGCGCGCGCTCGATCAGGTCGCCGAAGAGCTGGGCGTTCCCGTGGCGGCGGTGTCGATCGCCTGGCTTCTCGCGCAGCGCACCGTCGCTGCGCCGATCGTGAACGCTTTCGCGACGGATCATGTCGATGAGCTCATGCAGGGCGCCGGCGTCTCGCTGTCACGGAGCCACCTCGCCGAGCTCACGCGGGCCGGCAACTGAGTATCGTCCGCCGTTGACATAGGGTGGAATGAACGCCCGGCGGATGCTGGCAATGAAGCGAGCGAGTTGTGACGCACTACATATATCTGGTTAGACACGGTGAACATCAGGACGCAGAACATGGTCTCGCCGACGGACCCCTCTCCCCGCGGGGGCAGCGTCAGGCGGAGCTGATCGCCGACCGGTTGTCCGGCCTTCCGCTCGATGCTGTGTGGCATTCCCCGCTCTTGCGGGCCAACGAGACGGCGCGGGCGATCGCCGCGCGACTGCCCTCGGTCGACCCCGCACCGACGGCACTGCTCTTCGACTGCGTGCCGACCGGGATGACCGAGGACACTCCGTCTGCGTTCGAACCGTTCTTCGGGTCGGTGACCGAGGCGGAGATCGAGGCGGGGCGCGCACAGATGTCGGATGCCGTCAACGAGTTCCTCGTTCGCAAGACCGGTGATGTCCACGAGGTGCTCATCACCCACAACTTCGTGATCTCCTGGTTCGTCCGCGAGGTGCTCGCGGCGCCGGAGTGGCGCTGGATGACCTTGAACCAGTCGCACTGCGGCCTGACGGTGATCGCGCAGAAACAGGGACGGCCGTGGACGCTGCTCACGCACAACGACACCGGTCACCTGCCGGTGGAGCTGCGCACCGGAATTCCCGACGCACTGCTCGTGTGAGGTCGAGTGCTCCCCGAATCGGGTGCGATGCGGTCCCGCGCGCCCCGCGAGGCGGGCGATGTCCGCGAAATAGACTGGACGCATGACCACGCAGGTAGCACTCGTCGGCGGCACCGGGAAGCTCGGACAGATCATCCATGCGGTGGTCGACGAGCTCGAGGGGTTCGAGGTGAGCCGTGTGCTGACCTCGTCGAGTGAACTCTCCGAGCTGGACGGCGCCGGCCTCGTCATCGATGCATCGACGCCGCAGGTGAGCATCGATGTCGTCCGCGCCGCCGTCGAGCGAGGCATCAATGTGCTCGTCGCGACCTCGGGCTGGTCGGCCGAGCGGATCGCGCTGGTGCGCCCCCTCGTCGAGGCGGCCGGGACCGGCGCGGTCTTCATCCCCAACTTCTCGCTCGGATCGGTGCTCGGGTCAGCCCTCGCGGCGGCGGCGGCCCCGTTCTTCGGCTCCGCGGAGATCATCGAGGCGCATCGCGAGACCAAGATCGATTCGCCCAGCGGTACGGCCGTGCGTACCGCAGAGCTGATCGCGGCCGCGCGCGCCGAGCAGGGGCCGGTCAGCGCTCCGCACGCGGATCAGCGCGCCCGGGGGCAGCAGGTCGGCAGTGTGCCGATCCACTCGCTGCGTCGCCCCGGTGTCGTCGCCAAGCAGGAGGTCATCCTGTCCGGACCGGGGGAATCGCTGACGTTCACCCATGACACCACGGACTCGGCGCTCGCCTACGCACCCGGGATCCGCATCGCGGTCCCGTTCGCGCGAAGCGCCGCCGGCGTGGTCGTCGGCCTCGAGCACATGATCGACATCGGCATCCGCTCGTGATGTCGCGGATCGGCGTCGCGCTGATGGCGGCGGCGCTGCTCGTCTACCTTGCGGTCGCGATCTGGCTCGCCGTGATGTTCATCTCGGTCAGCACTCCGATTTCGATCGGCATGGGCATCACGCTCCTCGTGCTGGCTCCGATCGGTGCCTGGGCGCTCGTCCGGGAGATGATGTTCGGCTTCGGCGCGGACCGCCTGGGGCGACTGCTCGACGCGGAGGGAGGAATGCCTCCGGTGGAGACCGAGCTGACGCCGAGCGGGCGTATCGCGCGCGCCGACGCAGACCCCCTCATCGCACGGTACGCAGCGGAAGCGGACGCCGCGCATGATGACTGGCGTGCACGGTACCGCCTGGGCGTCGTGCAAGACGCCGCCGGACGTCGGAAAGACGCCAGAGCCAGCATCCGCGAGGCGATCCGCCTCTTCCGTCGGCCCTGACGTCGGGTTCGACGATCAGGCGAGCGTCGCCTCGAGCGTGATCTCGATGCCCGCGAGCGCCTGAGACACCGGGCACCCGGTCTTCGCTCCGTTCGCGATCTCCTGGAACGCCTCCGGAGTGAGGTTCGGGACGGTCGCGTTGACGTTGAGGTGGCTGCCGGTGATGCCGACACCGGGCTTGAAGGTGACGGACGCGCTCGCGTCGACTCGCTCGGGAGGCGTGCCGTTCTCGGCCAGGGCGTGGGAGAGCGCCATGCTGAAGCACGAGGCGTGAGCGGCAGCGATGAGCTCTTCCGGCGTGGTCGTGGTGTCGCTGCCTTCGCTGCGGGCCTTCCAGTTGATCGGGAAGGTGCCGAGCTTCGACGAAGAGAACGCCACGGTGCCCGACCCCTCCATGAGCGATCCTGTCCAGGTGCTGGCGGCTTCGCTGGTGACGGGCATGGTTCCTCCGGTTCTCGTGCCCCGAGGGATGAGGGGTCACGTCGCGGCCAGCCTATCGACGGTTCGGTTCGGAGGGAACCGGAATCACGCTGCGGGGGCTGTCCGGCCGATCACGCCGACCCGCTGGAGCAGCAGGTACATCTGGCATCCGAGGCAGAAGCCGAACGCCGCGTTGAGGAAGGCGGCGATGAAGGCGGCAGCGGTGGCGATCGGCAACGCCCAGGGGACCCCGACGAGGTGCAGAACGAGACCGACGCCGACCACGAAGAGGCCGACCCCCTGAGAGAACCGAGGCGGTCGCGGATCTTCAAGCTCCGCAGGTGGCGCGAGCCGAGGGCGCACCAGCGCGCGGAACAGGGCACCCCAGGGGGCCGTCCTCGGCGAGACGAGGGCCCATAGGAACAGCAGGGCGATGATCACCGTGAGCAGGAATCCCCGGTCCAGGGCACGGTGAACGAGGGGCGTTCCAGCCACGGCCCATCCGCCGGGGACGAAGGTCGCGCCGGTCGACGGCTGATAGGCGTACCAGCCGAACGTCGCCGCGCCCGCCTGGGCGGTGGATATCCCCGTCAACGCCAGGAACGTGGCCACGAGCAGCAGTGCCGCGGTGATCGTGGCCGCGAATCGCGGACCGCGGGGGTCTATGCGTGCGGGCGTGGTCATGTGTGCTCCAGTCTTCGCGCCTCAGACGGCCGCGACCGCTTCGGTGAGTGCATGACGGTGGGGGACACCGTGGAATCGTGCGTGGACGGTGCCGGAGCCGTCGATGAGGAAGGTCGTCGGCGTCTGCAGCACCTTGTACCGTGCCGAAAGGTCGGGGCGGTGCGTCAGATCGACCTCGATGTGCGCGAGCCCGTCGTCACCCGAAGCGTAGGAGTGCAGCAACCGGCGCACCTGCGGGCAACGCGCACAGGTCTCGGTGCTGAACTGCACCAGTGTCGCGCGGGAGCCGAGTGCTGCCGAGGGGATGTCCGTGGCATCGAACCGGAGCCTGCCGCCGTCGCGCCGCCGCCCGTCGCGCCGACGAAGCGCGACCCCGACCGCCGTGGCGAGCACGAGGAGACCGAGGACGATCACGAGGGCGAGCGCGGGCGACATGCGTCGAGAGTACGCCGCGCTCGTGGGATCGGGAGTCGATGTTTCCGATGATGACGAACGGCGCTTTCCAAGGCGGAGGATCCACCCCGCGACGGGGGCGGGAAGGTATCGTGGCTGTCATGAGCGCCGCCGTTCCGACCCCCTATGAAGATCTGCTCCGCGATGTCGTGGAGACCGGCACGCACAAGTCGGATCGGACGGGTACCGGCACGACGAGCGTCTTCGGGCGGCAGATCCGCTTCGACCTCGCGAAGGGCTTCCCGCTCATCACGACGAAGCGCGTGCACTTCAAGTCGATCGCGTACGAGCTGCTCTGGTTCCTCCGAGGGGATTCCAACGTCGGATGGCTGCGCGACAACGGCGTGACGATCTGGGACGAGTGGGCGGACGAGTCGGGCGATCTCGGCCCGGTGTACGGGGTGCAGTGGCGCTCCTGGCCGACTCCCGACGGCGGCAGCATCGACCAGCTCTCCGAGGTCATCGAGCAGATCCGTCGCTCGCCCGATTCCCGTCGTCTGATCGTCTCGGCGTGGAATCCTGCGGATATCCCCGACATGGCCCTCGCGCCGTGTCATGCGCTCTTCCAGTTCTACGTCGCGGATGGAAAGCTCTCCTGCCAGCTGTATCAGCGCAGCGCCGACATGTTCCTCGGAGTGCCGTTCAACATCGCCTCCTATGCGCTGCTCACCCTGATGATCGCGCAGCAGGTCGGCCTGGAGCCCGGCGACTTCGTGTGGACCGGCGGTGACTGCCACGTCTACGACAATCACGTGGAGCAGGTGCGCGAGCAGCTCAGCCGCGAGCCCTACGCGTACCCGACCCTGCGACTGGCGAGGACGCCGGAGTCGATCTTCGACTACCGGTACGAGGACTTCATCGTCGAGGACTACCAGCATCACGCGCCGATCCGGGCGGCGGTGGCCGTATGACGTGGGTCGGGCTGATCTGGGCTGAGGCGCGCGGCGGCGTGATCGGAGCGGAGGGCGGGATGCCCTGGCACGTTCCGGAGGATCTCGCTCACTTCAAGGACGTCACGCTCGGGGCACCGGTGGTGATGGGCCGGAAGACGTGGGACTCCCTTCCGGAGCGGTTCCGCCCGCTCTCCGGTCGCGACAACATCGTGATCACGCGCCAACAGGACTGGAGCCATGAGGGCGCGCGACGGGCGGCGACCGTCGCCGAAGCAGTCCGCGGGCTGGACAAGGCGTGGATCATCGGAGGCGCGGAGATCTTCCGTCAGGTCATCGGCGACGCCGATCGCCTCGAGGTCACCGAGCTCGACATCGACGTCGCCGGAGACGCCTATGCGCCCGCCACGACCGGCTGGCGACTCGTCGACGAGGGCGAGTGGCAGACATCGCGCACCGGCGTCCGCTACCGCTTCCTCGGGTACGAGCGCTGATGCCCACCGCATTGATCACCGGAGCCAGCGCAGGGCTGGGAGCCGAGTTCGCGCGCCAGCTGGCACGGCGTCGAGCTGACCTCATCCTGGTGGCGCGGACACCCGAGACGCTGGAGGCGCTGGGCACGGAGCTGCGCACGGAGTACGGTGTCGCGGTCGAGATCCTCGTCGCCGACCTCGCGGCGGAGAGCGAGGTCGAGCGCGTCGCCGCCCGATTGCGCGACACCTCCGACCCGGTCGACCTCCTGATCAACAACGCCGGGTTCGGTCTGCCGCTGCAGTTCGCGGACAACGACATCGACGACGAGGTGCGACACCTCCGCGTGCACGTCGAGGCGTCGATGCGCCTGATGCACGCGGCGCTGCAGACGATGCGCGGGCGCGGTGGTCGCATCATCAACGTCGCGTCCGTCGCCGGGTTCATCTCCCGGTCGACCTATTCGGCATGCAAGTCCTGGCTGATCGGATTCAGCGGCTGGGCGAATGCGGAGTACGCACGAGACGGAGTGAGTGTCACCGCGCTCTGCCCCGGATTCACGCACACGTCCTTCCATGAGCGGATGGGGCTGGCCGTGGGGGAGGAGGGTGTGCCCGCGATCATGTGGCTGAATGCGCGCGATGTCGTCCGTACCGGTCTGCGCGATGCGGCGCGCGGCAGAGCAGTATCCGTTCCGTCACTTCGGTACAAGGCGATCGTGGCGCTGACGCGTGTCCTGCCCCGCTCGTTCACGTCCGGCGTCGCTCGGCGCGGTCGCGTCTGAGGCCGACAGGAGTCGACGAGAGACGTGCGCAGGCCCGGGGGACGCGCTCGGACCCGTTCGCCCCGAGGAGAGGTGCATCTGCGTCACCGCGTCCGCGGGACCACCGGTCGAACCTATACGCTGGGCTTATGACGCACTCGGGCAACCCTTTCGGACAGGTTCTCGTCGCGCTCGTCACTCCGATGACGGCCGACGGTGAAGTCGATTGGCCCGCTGTCGAGAAGCACATCGATGACGTGATCACCGCAGGCGCGGACGGCATCGTCGTGACGGGAACGACCGGCGAGACCTCGACCCTGACGGACCCGGAGAAGCTCAAGCTCGTCGAGGTCGGCAAGTCCGTTTCGGGCGGGCGCGCGAAGATCATCACCGGCGGTGGTTCCAATGAGACGGCCCACGCGATCGAGCTCTACAAGGCCAGCGAGAAGGCCGGCGCCGACGGCATCATGATCGTCACGCCCTACTACAACAAGCCGACGCAGGCCGGAATCCTCACGCACTTCCGGCTGGTCGCCGACGCGACCGATCTGCCGGTGATCCTCTACGACATTCCGGGGCGCACGGGCGTGCCGATCAAGTACGAGACGATCCTGCGGCTCGCGAAGCACCCGAACATCCTCGCCGTGAAGGACGCCAAGGGCGACTTCTCCGAGGTGAGCCGCGTGCTCAACCAGACCGACCTGATGTACTTCTCCGGCGACGACGCGAACGTGCTGCCGCACCTCGCGATCGGTGCCACGGGCCTCATCGGCGTGACGGCCAACGTCGCGGCGGCCCCGTACCGCACGATCATCGATGCGGTGAACGCGGGTGACCTCGCCACGGCGACCGCGGAGCACAAGCGTCTGGAGCCGCTCGTGCGTGCCGTGATGACCCACGTGCCGGGAACGGTCGCGGCGAAGTACATCCTGCACGGACTCGGTCGCATCTCGAGCCCGCGCGTCCGCCTTCCCCTGGTCGGCCCCGAGGAATGGGAGGCCGCGCTCATCGAGGATGAGCTCGACCTCGTGCAGAACGTTCCCGGTGCGGACTTCTCGAACTTCCGACCCGACCGCAATGCGGCTGCGGGTGGTGCCCTGCCGAAGGTGCACGGCACGACGCGCTGAGTCGCGTCGCCACGAACGAACGGACGCGCGGAGTGTCCGACTGAGGAGACAGCATGTCCATTCCCCTGGTAGAACCGACCGCTCTCGACGAAGGAACGCTTCGGGTCATCCCGATCGGCGGACTCGGCGAGATCGGTCGCAACATGACCATGTTCGAGTACGACGGCAAGATCCTGATCGTCGATTGCGGTGTGCTCTTCCCCGAGGAGCACCAGCCTGGCGTCGACCTGATCCTTCCGGACTTCGAGCCCATCCGTGACCGCCTGGACGACATCGTGGGCGTGGTGCTCACGCACGGCCACGAAGACCACATCGGCGCCGTTCCCTATCTGCTCCGGCTCAAGAGCGACATCCCCCTGATCGGTTCGGGCCTCACCCTTGCACTGGTCGAGGCGAAGCTCAAGGAGCACCGCATCAAGGCCTTCACGCTCACGGTGAAGGAAGGTCAGCAGGAGCGGGTCGGCCCGTTCGACCTCGAGTTCGTCGCCGTGAATCACTCGATTCCCGACGCGCTGGCCGTGGCGATCCGCACCCCGGCGGGAATGGTGCTCGCCACCGGTGACTTCAAGATGGATCAGCTGCCGCTGGACGGTCGCATCACCGACCTCCGGGCTTTCGCGCGCCTCGGCGAAGAGGGTGTCGACCTGTTCCTCGTCGACTCGACCAACGCCGACGTCCCCGGGTTCACGCCGACGGAGCGCTCGATCGGCCCCGTGCTCGACCAGGTGATCGCGAAGGCACCTCGTCGCGTCATCGTCGCGAGCTTCTCCAGCCACGTCCATCGCGTGCAGCAGGTGATCGACGCGGCGTACGCCAACGGCCGCCGTGTCGCTTTCCTCGGCCGCAGCATGGTTCGCAACATGACGATCGCCGAGCAGCTCGGCTATCTGAAGGTGCCGGACGGGGTGCTCATCGATTTCAAGAAGGCGCGCGACCTACCCGACGAGCAGATCGTCTACATGTCCACCGGCTCCCAGGGGGAGCCCATGGCGGTGCTGAGCCGGATGGCGAATCTGGACCACGCGATCGAGATCAGCGAGGGCGACACCGTCATCCTCGCCTCCAGCCTCATTCCGGGCAACGAGAACGCCGTCTACCGTGTGATCGACGGACTCACCAAGCTCGGTGCGAACGTCGTCCACAAGGCGAATGCGAAGGTGCATGTCTCCGGACACGCCGCCGCCGGCGAACTGATCTATTGCTACAACATCCTCAAGCCGAAGAACGTCCTCCCCGTGCACGGGGAGTATCGGCACCTGATCGCGAACGCCAAGCTCGCGCAGGACACCGGCATCTCCGAGGAGAACACGATCATCGCCTCGAACGGCACCGTGATCGACCTGAAGGACGGCGTCGCGAAGGTCGCCGGCCAGCTCGACCTCGGATTCGTGTACGTCGACGGCTCCACCGTCGGCGAGATCACCGATGCCGACCTCAAGGATCGTCGGATCCTCGGCGAGGAGGGCTTCATCTCCGTCATCGTCGTCGTGGACGCCGGCACGGGGCGCATCATCTCCGGTCCGGAGATCCACGCGCGCGGTGTCGCCGAGGATGACTCGGTGTTCGACGACGTCACGCCGAAGATCGTCGCGGCGCTCAAGGAAGCGTCAGGCAACGGCGTCCGTGACACCCACGCGTTGTCGCAGGTCGTGCGACGCACGATCGGTCGTTGGGTGAACCAGCGGTTGCGTCGTCGTCCGATGATCGTGCCGCTCGTCATCGAAGCGTGAGTGCAGGGGGTCGTCTCCCCACTCACGGCTGACCGTCATCCCGATGTAACACCGGCGCCCTAGGCTCACGTCATGTACAGGGGTTTCTCCCTCCGCAGGGCGGCGCAGACGGATGCGATGTTCCTCGGCGACATGCTCGTCGAGGCCGCCAACTGGCGTGCCGGGGGAGTGCGTCCGCGGCACGAGGTCTTGACGTCGGCTGAGCACCGGCGCTATCTCGCAGGGTGGAAGAGGTCGGCCGACGACGGACTGGTGGCCACCGGTGAGGACGACGTGCCCGTGGGCGCAGCCTGGTATCGCGTGCTTCCGCAGAATGCGCCCGGATTCGGTTTCGTGGGTGTCGCCGTCCCGGAGCTGATCATCGGGGTGCATCCGCTGTGGCGGGCACGCGGTGTCGGGCGCACCTTGTTGCGCGGTGTCGTGGAACTCGCGGGGTCCCAAGGTCACTCGCGGATCAGCTTGAGCGTGGAACGGGACAACTTCGCACGCAACCTCTATCGCGCGGAGGGCTTCGTCGTGGTCGGGCAGGGCTCCGCGCGCGACACGATGGTCCGTGCCACCACCTAGTCGATGCCCTCTCGGATCCGCGGAAAGCCGCGTCATTACGCGGTGATGTCGGCTGTTGGACGTAACGTGAGAGCATGGCCAGGAGTTCCACGAAGACAGAGCGCGCGTCGACCAGCGCACCGTCGCGCCCCAAGCGGCAGACGGCTCCCAAGGCCCAGCCCGCTCCGAAGAAGTACATCGACGAGGCCGAGAAGCCTCCGATCGTCGTCCGTGCCTGGGTCGGATTGGCACACGGTGTCGGCGGACTCTTCCGCGCGTTCGGGCCGGAGACGCTCGAGAAAGATGATCGCCGCGACGGATTCCCGTTCTTCCTGGTCGTGCTCGCCGTCCTCGGAGCGGTCAACGAGTGGTTCTTCATCGGCAACGAGGTCGCCGCGAACATCAGCGCGTACTCCGTCGGCGGGCTGATCGGACGCGTCGCCTTCGTGATGCCCGTGCTTCTGCTTCTGCTGGCCGGATGGCTGTTCCGCCACCCGTCGTCCGTGCATGACAACGGTCGCATCGGTATCGGGTTCGGGCTCTTCATCCTGACGCTAGCCGGCTTCTGCCACGTGGCCGGCGACGGTCCTCAGCCCAGGGAGGGGATGCTCGCCCTGAGCGAATCCGGCGGCCTCTTCGGCTGGATGCTCGGTCAGCCGCTCAGCTACCTCACCGACATTCCCGCCTACATCGTCTTGTCGCTGCTCGCCGCGCTGAGCATCCTGATCCTCACCAAGACCCCTCCCAACCGCATCGGCTCCCGACTCGGCGACCTCTACGCGTGGATGTTCGACGCCGAGCGCCCGGAGAAGCCGGCGAAGGATGCGGCGATCGACGACGCCGACAAGGTCGACGACCCCGACGTGCTGCCCTGGTGGCGGCGGAACAAGTCCGGGCGCGAAGAAGACCCCGACGAGGGCACCCTCGGTTCCGACGACATCACCGCGCTGCTGACGACGTCCGAGCCGACCCCGGCGTACGACCAGGCGGTCGTCGTCGAGAATCCTTATGACGCCGCCACCGAGGTTCTCTCGGACGTGCGCTCCGTTGCGGATTCCCTCGCCGAGCAGCAGAACACAGCGCTGCTGGATGACGCGTCCGACACCGGCGAGGTCCCCGAGCTCCCCGGCCTGGACGGATTCGGGACCGCGGGCCCGGGGGATCGTGGTCCTCAGGCTCCCGTCACCCCGTACGTCCTGCCGTCTCCGGGTCTGCTGGTCGAAGGGCCGCCTCCCGTGATGCGCTCCGAGGCGACCGACAAGGTGATCGAGCAGATCACGAGCGTGCTGTCGCAGTTCAAGGTCGACGCGAAGGTCACCGGATTCTCGCGCGGCCCGACGGTCACGCAGTACGAGGTCGAGGTCGGGCACGGCGTCAAGGTCGAGAAGATCCTGCAGCTGAGCAACAACTTCGCCTATGCGGTCGCCTCGAACGACGTCCGCATCCTCTCGCCGATCCCGGGCAAGAGCGCGATCGGGATCGAGATCCCGAACGCCGACAAGGAGATGGTCGCGCTCGGCGACGTTCTGCGCTCGCCCGCCGCGCAGAAGAGCACGCACCCGATGACGATCGGCGTCGGCAAGGACGTCGGCGGCAACATCGTGATCGCGAATCTCGCCAAGATGCCGCACCTCTTGGTCGCCGGCTCGACCGGCTCCGGTAAGTCCAGCTTCGTGAACTCCATGATCACCAGTCTGCTCATGCGGGCGCGTCCCGCCGACGTGCGCATGGTCCTGATCGACCCGAAGCGCGTGGAGCTCACCAGCTATGCCGGCGTTCCGCATCTGATCACGCCCATCATCACGAACCCGAAGAAGGCGGCCGAAGCGCTGCAGTGGGTCGTGAAGGAGATGGACATGCGGTATGACGACCTCGCGTCGTTCGGCTTCCGTCACATCGATGACTTCAACCGTGCCGTCAGGGCCGGTGAGGTCGAGCTGCCGGTGGGCAGTGAACGCGTTCTCAAGCCGTACCCGTACCTCCTGGTCGTGGTGGATGAGCTCGCAGACCTCATGATGGTCGCCCCGCGCGACGTGGAGGACTCGATCGTCCGCATCACTCAGCTCGCGCGCGCTTCCGGTATCCACCTCGTCCTCGCGACCCAGCGTCCGAGCGTCGACGTCGTCACCGGTCTGATCAAGGCCAACGTGCCGTCGCGTCTCGCGTTCGCGGTCACCAGCGTCACCGACAGCCGGGTCATCCTCGACAGCCCGGGAGCCGACAAACTCATCGGTCAGGGTGACGCGCTGTTCTCGCCGATGGGTTCTTCCAAGCCGTTCCGACTGCAGGGCGCGTGGGTCGACGAGAAGGAGATCGACGCCGTCGTCAAGCACGTCACCCGCCAAGCGCGCCCGGACTATCGTGCCGACGTGCAGGAGGCGATGGAGCCGACCAAGAAGAAGGAAGTCGACGAGGACATCGGCGACGATCTGGAGCTGTTGCTCGCCGCGGCCGAGCTCATCGTTTCGTCGCAGTTCGGGTCGACGTCGATGCTCCAGCGCAAGTTGCGTGTCGGCTTCGCGAAGGCCGGGCGCCTGATGGACCTGCTGGAATCCCGCGAGATCGTCGGGCCTTCGGAAGGTTCGAAGGCGCGGGACGTGCTGGCCACGGCTGAGCAGCTGCCGCAGGTGATGGCGAAGCTGCGCGGCGAGGACATTCCTGCCGCCTCCGCCGCGCCGACGGCACCTGCCGCCCCGCCGGTCCCGCCGATGCCTCCGGCCCATGATCCGATCGCGGCCCAGTACGAGGGTCTTCCCGAGGTGGAGGCCGAGGGCGACGAAGACGCCTGGGGCCTGACGGGGCGTGACTGATGGCCATCCCCCGGCAACTGCCCAATGCCATCACGGTCGCGCGGATCCCTCTCGCCGTCGTGTTCTTCGTCCTGCTGCTGCTCGGAGGAACCTACGGCCTGGCTGAGCCCGGATTGCGCTGGGCCGCCGCGATCATCTTCATCGTTGGCATCTCCACCGACTGGGTCGACGGCTACCTGGCTCGCAAATACGACATCGTCAGCGATTTCGGGAAGCTCTGGGACCCGATCGCCGACAAGCTCCTCACCGGGGCGGGGTTCATCGGTCTCGCGATCCTCGACGAGGTCAGCTGGTGGATCGTCGCGATCATTCTCGTGCGCGAGTGGGGGATCACCATCCATCGTCTGATGGTCGCGAGCGAGCATGTGGTCGCGGCCGCGTGGATGGGCAAGATCAAGACGGCGTTCCAGGGCGTGGCCCTGGGATGGGCGTTGCTTCCCCTGCACGTCCTCATCGGTCTCGAAGCATGGACACTGGTGACGTTCATCCTGATGATCATCGTCTTGCTGCTGACCGTGGCGAGTGGGATCGACTACATCGTGGCGCAGGTGCGCGGATCGCGGCAGAAGAGGGCATGAGCGAGACGAGCGCCGCCGCCGTTCTGTCGGCGCTCGACGAACGCGGGTGGACACTGGGAGTGGCGGAGTCTCTCACCGGCGGGGCGCTGTGCGCAGAGGTCGTCTCCGTCCCCGGAGCCTCCGCCGTTCTCCTCGGCGGTGTCGTGGCCTATGCGACCTCGGTGAAGGCGACGGTGCTCGGCGTCGACGCCGAGCTTCTCGCCCGGCGCGGTCCGGTGCACCCCCAGGTCGCGCTGGAGATGGCCGGGGGTGTGCGGCGAGTGGTGAGCGTAGACGATCGGCCCGCGGATGTCGGCGTGTCCACCACCGGCATCGCGGGACCGGATTCGCCGGACGGACAGCCCGTCGGTACCGTGCACATCGGTATCGTGACGCCGAACGGAGCGCAGGCGAGAGAATTCCGCTTCCGCGGCGACCGGGATTCGATCCGGGCGCAGACGGTGGCTGCGGCGCTCGAAGCACTGCTCGACCTGGTCGCGGAATAGTGTCCGCCCCGGTCTGGTTATCAATGATGTGCTCACATTCAAACCACAGAGTGCAGGGGTAGATTTCGTGCAGGCCAGGCGTACTAGACTGGCTGTCCTATCGGGGGAGACCCCGAACGACCACACGGGGAGGAGGTTCCGATGATTCTTGTACGACAGGAAATCGGCGATGTGCTGAGGGACTTCCGCCTGCAGAAGGGGCGCACGCTCCGGCAGGTTGCAAGCAAGGCGTCGGTTGCGCTCGGCTACCTCAGTGAGGTCGAGCGTGGGCAGAAGGAAGCGTCGAGCGAGATCCTCGCATCCGTCGCCGATGCTCTCGATGTGCCCATCTCGACGATCATGCGCGAGGTCGGAGACCGCATCTCGGTTCTCGAGGGTATCCAGGTCTTCCCGGACGTCGTTCCGGACGACCTCGTGGCGTCGGTCGAGCCTCAGCTCTCGTTGCACTGAGCAGGGTGCCGGAGTGAACGATGCGTCGTAGCGAGTTTCTGCGCGCGGTCGACACCGAGTTCCAGGCACGAGCATCGTCATTGGTGAACGATCTCGCACTCTCGGCTCTTCGTGGTCGCACGGCGCTCGAGGCGTTGGCCGACGGGACACCGCCCCGTGAGATCTGGCTCGCACTGTGCGTGGAGATGGACGTCCCGGATAGCCGGCGTCACGGTGTCGGCCGTCTGGAGCCGCGCGGGCACTGACTCCGTCGGCGATGTCCGCGGGTTACGGCACACGGTGTGCGATCGGCGGCGTGTCGTCGAATATTCGTTCGAAGAGAGCGTAGTCTTCTGCACAGGTGGTTCAGAGCTGTGATTGTCCACCGAACGTGAGTTTGCCGAGACGATGTCGGTGGCCCCTCGTACGGTGGAGAACAAGCCGAAGAGCCATACGCCTTGTCGGAGAGTCACTCCCAACCGGGAGGGCCGCGACAGCCTACAGGCGGCACCACGCGCGCAGAAGGAGCACATCATGCCATCACCCGCAGACCGCGAGAAGTCCCTCGAGACCGCCCTCGCCCAGATCGACCGTCAGTTCGGAAAGGGCTCGGTCATGCGGCTGGGCAGTGATGAGCGCGCCCCCGTTGCGGTCATCCCGACCGGCTCCATCGCGCTCGACGTCGCCCTCGGCGTCGGCGGACTCCCGCGTGGTCGAATCGTCGAGATCTACGGACCGGAGTCCTCGGGTAAGACCACGCTGACGCTGCATGCGATCGCGAACGCACAGCGCGCCGGCGGTATCGCGGCCTTCATCGACGCGGAGCACGCTCTCGACCCCGACTACGCAGCGAAGCTCGGTGTCGACATCGACGCGCTCCTGGTGTCGCAGCCCGACACCGGTGAGCAGGCGCTCGAGATCGCCGATATGCTCGTTCGATCCGGGGCGATCGACCTGATCGTCATCGACTCGGTCGCCGCGCTCGTGCCGCGCGCCGAGATCGAGGGAGAGATGGGTGATTCGCATGTGGGTCTGCAGGCTCGACTCATGTCGCAGGCGCTTCGCAAGCTGACCGGTGGCCTGAACCAGACGAACACCACGATGATCTTCATCAACCAGCTCCGCGAGAAGATCGGTGTCTTCTTCGGCTCGCCCGAGACCACGGCCGGTGGTAAGGCATTGAAGTTCTACGCGTCCGTCCGGATGGACATCCGTCGTATCGAGACGTTGAAGGACGGGACCGACGCTGTCGGTAACCGCACCAGGGTCAAGGTCGTGAAGAACAAGATGGCTCCGCCTTTCAAGCAGGCGGAGTTCGACATCCTCTACGGCGTCGGCATCTCACGCGAAGGCAGCCTGATCGATTTCGGCGTCGAGCATGCCATCGTCAAGAAGTCGGGCTCGTGGTACACCTACGACGGCGACCAGCTCGGGCAGGGCAAGGAGAACGCCCGTACGTTCCTGCTGAACAACCCCGATATCGCTCTCGCGATCGAGACGCAGATCAAGCAGAAGCTCGGTATCGGTGCGCAGCTCGTCGCTCCTGACGCCGCTGACGAGCTCGCCGAGCGTCGTCCGGCCTGATGAATGACACACGTGGGGGCGATTCCGAGCGGATCGCCCCCATCATTCCTCTCTTCGGCGGTGCTCGCCCTCAGGCTGACCCCGGCCGGAGCGCTGCGGCAGGAAGCGACGTGGTCTCGGAAGCCGAGCCCGGCCACACGAACGACGCCGGAGCGTGGCGATCGACGTGGGACACTCCGTCTCGCGGATCCGCGCTCGGGACGACGTCCGATGCGGGCACGCCCAGTGACCGCCATCCCGCCCGAGGAGCATCTGCGAGACCGGGAGCCGGGCGAGCAGGCGAGGCGAGCTCCGGACCCCGTCTCCGTGCGCTCGACACATCCAACGAGGCGTCGGGTGGCGACGAGGTTGATCGGGACGAGGCCCGTACCGCGGCCGAGGAGTCGCTCGTACGGAAGCTACGATCCCGCTCGCTGTCGGTTTCCGAAGCGCGTCAGATGTTGCGGGGACACGAGCTCGACAGCGCCACGATCGACGAGGTGATCGAAGACTTCGGACGCAGAGGCTACCTCGACGATGCCGCTCTCGCCGAGGTTCTGGTGACGTCGGGAGTAGAGCGGAAGGGGCAGGGGCGCGTCGCACTCTCCCGGGCGCTGGCCCAGCGGGGCATCCCGCGCGAGGTTATCGACGTCGCGCTCGATGAGCTACCCGACGATGACGACGAACGCGCTCTCGAGTTCGCTCGGAGCAAGGCTCGTTCGCTCGCCCGGTTGGACCACGACACGGCGCTTCGGCGTCTGATGGGGCAGCTCTCGCGTCGCGGCTACAACGGATCGACAGCGATGAAGGCGGCGAAGACGGCATTGCAGGAGGCGACGTTCGGCAGGGCGACCTCGGGCGTCCGATTCGTCGACTCGGACTGAGATCCCGACGCGGCACACGCGTGGAATCGGCTCGTACAATGGGTTGATCATGACTATTCCGCGCAGTGAACCGACGATCATCAGTGCGTCGTCGGCGGCCGTCGACGACGACGGGCGACAGCGATCCTACGAAGTCCGCACCTTCGGGTGTCAGATGAACGTGCATGACTCCGAACGGCTCTCCGGCTCGTTGGAGAGCGCCGGCTATGTGCGTGCGCTCGACGGCGCCGAAGCCGATGTGGTGATCATCAACACCTGTGCCGTGCGAGACAACGCCGCCGGCAAGCTGTACGGCACGCTGGGGCACCTCGCCTCGGTGAAGCGACGCAAGCACGGCATGCAGATCGCGGTGGGCGGGTGTCTGGCGCAGATGGACAAGCAGGCCGTCCTCGACAAGGCTCCGTGGGTCGACGTCGTGTTCGGAACCCACAACATGGGCTCACTGCCCGGCCTCCTCGAGCGCGCACGCCACAACGGTGATGCCGAGCTCGAGATCCTCGAGTCGCTCGAGGTCTTCCCGTCCACGCTGCCGACGAAGCGCGACTCCGCGCACAGCGGCTGGGTATCCATCTCCGTGGGCTGCAACAACACCTGCACTTTCTGCATCGTCCCCAGCCTGCGCGGCAAGGAGAAGGATCGTCGTCCTGGCGACATCTTGAACGAGATCCGTCTCCTCGTGGATGACGGCGCGATCGAGGTCACTCTGCTCGGGCAGAACGTGAACTCCTACGGGGTCGAGTTCGGCGATCGTCAGGCGTTCGGCAAGCTTCTCCGCGCGGCGGGCGAGATCGACGGACTCGAGCGGATCCGGTTCACCAGTCCGCACCCCGCGGCATTCACCGACGACGTGATCGATGCGATGGCCGAGACGCCGAACGTGATGCCGCAGCTGCACATGCCGCTCCAGTCCGGAAGCGACCGCATCCTCAAGGCCATGCGTCGTTCGTACCGCAGCGAGCGGTTCCTCGGAATCCTCGATCGGGTCCGCGAACGAATCCCGAACGCGGCGATCACCACCGACATCATCGTCGGATTCCCGGGCGAGACGGACGAGGACTTCGAAGACACACTGCGCGTCGTCGAACAGGCACGATTCTCCGCCGCGTTCACCTTCCAGTATTCGATCCGCGAGGGCACTCCTGCCGCCACGATGGAGGACCAGGTGCCCAAGGAGATCGTGCAGGAGCGGTACAACCGACTGATCGCCCTGCAGGAGCGTATCTCCCTGGAAGAGAACCAGAAGCAGGTCGGTCGCGAGGTCGAGGTGCTGGTCTCGACCGGCGAAGGAAAGAAAGACGCGGAGACCCACCGGCTCACTGGCCGCGCCGAAGACAACCGGCTGGTGCATTTCGAGGTGACCGACGGTTCGGCTCTTCCGCGGCCGGGCGACGTCGTGACGGTCACGGTGACCCATGCCGCACCGTTCCACCTGCTCGCGGATGACCCGACCGGCGCTCCGCTGCGCATCCGTCGGACCCGCGGCGGCGACGCGTGGGATCGCGGGCAGGCCGAGTCCTGCGCGGTCCCGACGCCCGCGGCAGAGGGCGGCCCGCGACCGGTCTCGCTCGGCCTTCCCACGCTGCGCGTCGGAGTGTGAGCGACCCGCGCCTCTGGGCGATCGTCGGGGCGACCGGCACCGGGAAGAGCGAGCTTGCGCTCGATCTCGCGGAGGCGTTGCGTGCTCGGGGCAACCCGGCCGAGATCGTGAACGCCGACGCCATGCAGCTCTACCGTGGCATGGACATCGGAACCGCGAAGCTGCCCGTGGCAGAGCGGCGCGGCATCCCGCACCACCTGTTCGACGTGCGTGAGGTCGCCGACGAAGCGGCGGTGGCCTGGTATCAGCCGGTGGCGCGAGAGGCGATCGGTGCGATCCACCGGCGCGGCGGGGACGCGATCCTCGTGGGTGGATCCGGCTTGTACGTGTCGAGCGTCGTCTACGAGTTCCACTTCCCGCCACGAGACCCTGCGATCCGTGAGCGCCTCGAGCGCGAGTTGGAGTCCGCAGGCCTCGCCGGACTGCTCGAGCGTCTCCGTTCCCAGGATCCTGCGGCGGCGGCGAAGGTCGACCCGCGAAACAGCCGCCGCGTCATCCGCGCCCTCGAAGTCCTCGAGCAGGGGAGCAGTACACACGGCGCCGCCTTGCCGGAAAGGCCTGTGCTGTGGCACCCGCGAACACGGGTGATCGGCCTGCACGTCGATCGCGCCGACCTGGTGCCTCGCCTCGATGCCCGCGTCGAGCGGATGTGGGAGGCCGGTCTCGTCGCAGAGGTCGCAGGCCTGCGGGAGCACGGCCTCGAGCGTGGTGTCACCGCTCCGCGAGCCATCGGCTATGCGCAGGCCTTGGCCCAGCTCGACGGGAGTCTGAACGAAGCCGCCGCCATCGCTCAGACGCAAGCCTTGACCCGCCGTTACGCGCGTCGTCAGGTCTCGTGGTTCAAGCGGTACCCGGAGCTCGAGTGGTGGACCGCACCCGCGGACGCGGAGGCGCTCCTCGGAGCCGAGACCGCACCGTCGTGACCGACCGCCTTCGATGTCGGTGAGTGGTGGGAGGCTGAGGGCATGGTCACCCATTTCTTCACCGCCTCCAGCCTCGACGGGTTCATCGCGACAGACGAGCATTCGCTCGATTGGTTGCTGACGCAGGATGTCGATCCCGATGGTCCGATGGGGTACAACGCGTTCGAGAAGAACGTCGGCGCCCTGGCCATGGGGTCATCGACATACGAGTGGGTCATGCGCCACGAAGAGGGTCGATGGGGCTACAGCCAGCCGACCTGGGTGTTCTCCCACCGTGAACTCGAACTCCCGAAGAACGCCGAGGTGCGGCTGACCCAGCAGGACGTGCAGAGCGTTCATGCCGAGATGTCGGCGGCGGCGGGCGATCAGGACATCTGGATCGTCGGCGGGGGAGACCTTGCGGGTCAGTTCGCCGATGCGGGGCTGCTGGACGAGGTCTGGGTGCAGTATGCGCCCGTGACGCTGGGCTCCGGCGCACCTTTGCTCCCGCGCAGGCTCGACCTCGAGCTCATGGAGGTCGCGCGCAATCGGAACTTCCTGTGTGGACGCTATTCCGTGGTGTCCGCGTGAGCGTGTCGACCGAGTCACCGACCTCCGGTGCGCCGGAGTAGACCGGGTACGAGCGGTTTACCGTGGCCAACACGGGAAAGCGTCTCGTCTCCGACGCCTAGCCCCGCTCTCTAGACTGGGGGCATGGTCGCATTCACCAAAGGGCACGGCACGGGCAACGACTTCATCATCATCGCTGACCCTGACGGGGCGCTCGATCTGACGGTGGAACAGGTCACCGTCCTCTGCGACCGCCACTTCGGTATCGGTGCGGACGGCATCCTCCGCGTCGTCCGATCCGAGGCGATCCCCGATGGCGAGGCCGCGCTGGCGGAGGAACCTGCTGCCGAGTGGTTCATGGATTACCGGAACGCCGACGGTTCGCTCGCCGAGATGTGCGGCAACGGCATCCGGGTGTTCGCGCACTACCTGGTTCGCTCCGGTCTCGCGACCATCGAGCCAGGATCCACCCTGCCCATCGGTACGCGGGCCGGTGTGCGCGACGTGACTCGAAGCGCGACCGGATACCAGGTCGACCTCGGCCGTTGGAAGCTCTCGGGCGACGACCCGCTCGTGCGTGTCGACGGGCTCCCCGTCACGCGTCCCGGCCTCGGGATCGATGTCGGCAATCCGCACGTCGTCGTGGCGCTCGCCTCGGAGGCCGAGCTCGCTGGCCTCGAGCTGCACCGCGCACCTGATCTCGATCCTTCGCTTCCCGAGGGGGCGAACGTCGAGTTCGTCGTGCCAGGGGAGCCGCTCGTGCGCGATGGCGTCGGACACGTGAGCATGCGCGTCCATGAGCGGGGTGTGGGCGAGACCCTCAGCTGCGGTACCGGCGTCGCCGCGACAGCGCTGGCCGTGCGCTACTGGGCGGGGGAGAAGGCGCCGAACAACTGGCAGGTGGAAGTGCCGGGCGGCACCCTCGGCGTACGCATGTTCCCGGCCGAGGACGGGGAGCACGTCGCGCTCTCAGGCCCGGCCCAGCTGGTGTTCCAGGGCGAGGTCGACCTCGTCTGACCGTCGTCCAAGACGACGGCGACGGTCACAACTCGGAGAGTGCGATCGGCTCCGTCGGGGGCGTGCCGTGCTTACGGACCTTCAGGATCCGGTACCCCTTGCCGGTGGCGGTCCGGAAGACGCTGTAGCCCGGATGGAACGTCGCGCCGATCCAGCGTTGCAGCGAGTCGGCCCCGAGGTTCCGCTGCACCACGAGCCACGCGTCGCTGCGCTCGTCGAGTCGCGGGATCCACCGTTCCAACAGCCCGTGGAGCTCGTTCTTGCCGACGCGGATGGGCGGGTTCGAGCGGATCGTGCGGAACGACACGTGCGCGGGAACATCGTCGGGCAGAGATGCGTTGACATTGGTGAGCCCGAGAGCAGCCGCGTTGCGGCGGACGAGATCCAGGGCGCGCTCATTCACGTCGACGGCCCACACTGTCGCATGGGGAGAGGCGAGGGCCATCGAGATCGTGACAGGACCCCAACCGCTCCCGAGGTCGAGAAGGTCGCCGCCCGGAGGAACCGGAGGCGTGTTGGCGAGGAGCACTGCAGTGCCGGCGTCGAGACGATCCGGGCTGAAGACACCACCGGCGGTGGTGAGTTCGAGCTCTCGACCTGCGAGCGATACGCGGATCTTACGAAGGTTCTCGGGGCTTGCCGGGGCCGCAGTGAAGTAGTGATCGGACCCCATAGGGCGAGCGTACCGGACAGCGCGGGCTAAGGTTAAGGCTCGCTACGAACCCAGAGACAAGGAACGGATGACGGAGACCACCACCCCCTCCACCGACGACCACACCGTCGATCGCGTACTCGCGAGCGCAGAGAAGCGTTCCGACGTGCACGTGTTCGGCGCAGCACAGGCGCTGCAGGATGAATCGACGGCCTCCCACGGCAGCACCGATGGTGCGCAGTGGGACCTCGAAGACCGTCACGCGCTTCGTCGCGTCGGCGGGCTTTCGACAGAACTCGAGGACGTCACCGAGGTCGAGTACCGGCAGCTGCGTCTGGAGAACGTCGTCCTCGTCGGTGTGTACCCGCAGGGCGCGCAGGAGGACGCGGAGAACTCTCTCCGTGAACTCGCGGCGTTGGCGGAGACCGCCGGTGCCGTGGTGCTCGATGGCGTGCTTCAGCGCCGGCCGCATCCCGATGCCGCCACGTATCTCGGTCGCGGCAAGGCGCAGGAACTCAAAGACATCGTCGCCGCCGTGGGCGCTGACACCGTGATCGCCGACACGGAGCTCGCGCCGAGCCAGCGTCGTGCACTCGAAGACGTCGTCAAGGTCAAGGTCATCGACCGCACCACGGTGATCCTCGACATCTTCAGCCAGCACGCGAAGAGCCGTGAGGGCAAGGCCCAGGTCGAGCTCGCGCAGCTGGAATACCTGCTTCCGCGTCTGCGCGGATGGGGTGACTCGATGAGTCGTCAGGCCGGTGGGCAGGTGGGTGCCGGCGGCGCGGGCATGGGCTCGCGCGGTCCCGGTGAGACCAAGATCGAACTCGACCGTCGGCGGATCCGGACCAAGATGGCTCTGCTGCGGCGCCAGATCCGAGACTTCGGCCCGGCTCGTGAGGCGAAGCGCGCCGAGCGCAAGCGCAACACGATTCCGTCGGTCGCGATCGCGGGGTACACGAACGCCGGCAAGTCGAGTCTGCTCAATGCGCTCACGAGCGCCGGGGTGCTGGTCGAGAACGCGCTGTTCGCGACGCTCGATGCCACGGTGCGCCGATCCGAGACGGAGGACGGACGCGTGTACACGTTGACCGACACCGTCGGATTCGTCCGTGACCTGCCGCATCAGCTCGTCGAGGCCTTCCGTTCGACGCTGGAAGAGGTCGGCGAAGCCGACGTCGTGCTCCACGTCGTCGACGGCTCGCACGCCGACCCGGCGGGTCAGCTTCAGACCGTGCGCGACGTGCTCGGTGATGTCGGCGTACGGGATCTGCCCGAGATCGTGGTCTTCAACAAGGCGGATCTGATCGACGAGGACGAGCGTCTGGTGCTCCGCGGCCTCCAGCCGCACGCGCACTTCGTGTCGTCACGGTCCGGCGAGGGAATCGCGGAGCTGCGTGCCGCCATCGAGGACGCACTCCCGAAGCCGGCAGTCGAGGTCCACGCGGTGATCCCCTACGATCGCGGCGACCTGGTAGCCGCGATCCACGAGTCCGGGTTGTTGCTCGCCGTGGATCATCGGGAGGAGGGAACCGCCGTTCATGCTCGGGTGTCCGAGCGTCTCGCGGCGGAGCTCGCTCCCTTCGCGACGCCGGAGTGATCCGGGTCAGCGGGCGAGGAAGCGGGCCTCGACGGTCGCCGAGATGACGATCTCGTCCGGTTCGTACTCCATCACGGGGCCGGCGTCGGCAGCGAAAGCGATACCTCCGCGCGCCTTCATCAGCGGCGCCTCTGCGGAGCCCTGAGCCTTCGAGATCAAGCCCGCGTCGGCGATCTCGATGGGGGTGACCTGCTCCAGTCCGAGCGCCCCGGCGTACGCCTGAGCCCGTGTGACGGCGACGCCGACAGCTTCCGCAGCGACCTCTTGTTCGACCTGCGTCCGGGTTTCGGGGGTCAGATGCCACTCGACCCCGCCCACCTCGACGCCGTCCCACGGCGAGATGTCGGAGGTCCAGATCGAAAGCTCGGGAGCTTCCGCGAAGGTCGCGGTGAAGTCGACGCTGGCGTAGAACACGGGTGCGAGGCGCTTGCCGTCGTTGCTCCACGGCCGCTCCGCACGCACCGAGAGACGAGTGCTGGTCCAGTCCACGATGCTGCCCGCGTCGGCTCGCTCGGTGATGCTGGTTCGCACAGGGTCGGCCAGTCGCATCACATGTTCGAGGACGACCGTCCGCTCCGGCCCCTCGCTGCGGACGCTCACGCGGATGGTTGCTCTCTCCGGTGCGACGCGCCTCTCGTGCTCGCCGCGGACGGTGACGGTGACTTCACTCATGGGCCGACTCTACGCCAGCTCATCACGCCCTGCGGAATGGCGGAGAGCCGTCGAACGTTGTAGTCTGAGATGCTCGGGTGTTCGTCATCCGGGTTGGCAATTCCATAGTGTGACAACGGCTCCTTCGAGAGAAGGACCACGGGGCTGATCGGTTTCGACAGCGCCTGTGAATCCACGAGAAGCGGGCCGAGGATGCAGAGTTATCTCGTAAACGCTCTCTGCAAAAAAATAGTTGCCGAAACCAAGCGCAACGACTTCGCCCTCGCTGCATAAGCGAGCCCGATAGTCCGTCAGGCCGTATGTGATTCCGATACGGATCCTGGCGTCATCTAGGAATCTTGCTGCGTGATGGCGTCTGGACGTCACGTGGGACTCTTCCCAGGCTGGGCTCGTCGACTTAGGTGTCTGTGACAAAGGTCGGAGCCGAGCAGAACATCTTCACAGACTGCGCCCGGAGAAGGCGTGGAGACTCAGCGTTGGACGGGGGTTCGATTCCCCCCAGCTCCACCACGTCGTTGTCACAGGAATTGAAGCCCGCCTCCCTCGTAGCCACGAGGGAGGCGGGCTTCGCTGTGTGTCCGGCTTCTCATCAGCCAGCGTGGTCGGGGCCGGGGAGAACAGAAGCCATCCGACGGGCATCCTTTACAGGGGCCTATATTGAGGTCTGTGGAGTCGACGACCGAAACGGACACGAACGGTCTGACGCGCACGGAGGTCGCAGAGCGTGTCGCGTCCGGGAAGACGAACGCGTTCTCGGCGGACACGAGCCGAAGCGCGTGGAGCATCGTGCGGGCGAATGTGTTCACGCTCTTCAACGGCATCGTCTTCGCCTGTTTCCTCGTGCTGTTCCTCGTGGGGCGCTGGCAGGATGCGCTGTTCGGACTCGCTGCCTTCGCGAACGCGATCATCGGATGCGTGCAGGAGTTCCGCGCGAAGTCCGCGCTCGACCGCCTCGCGCTGATGAATGCGCCACGAGCGTTGGTGCTCCGAGAGGGCGTGCAAGCCGAGGTCGCACCCGGCGAAGTGGTCCTGGACGATGTGCTCATCCTGCGCGCCGGCGAACAGGTGCCGGCTGATGCCCGCATCCTCACGTCGCATGGACTCCAGATCGACGAGTCGATGCTCACGGGCGAGTCGGATCCGGTGGAGAAGCAACCGAGCGACGATGCTCTCTCGGGTGCTGTCGTCGTCGGCGGCGAAGGGACTGCTCAGGCGACCCGAGTGGGGGCGGACTCGTATGCGAACCGCTTCGCCGGCGAGGCCAAGCGCTTCTCCCTCGTCTCGAGCGAGCTCCGCGCTTCGGTCGACCGCGTTCTGAAATGGGTGAGCTGGGTGATCGGCCCGGTCGGGCTGCTGGTGCTGAACGCTCAGATCATCGTCGGTGGAGGATACGCCATGGTGTTCTCGAGCGGCGCATGGGTGCAGGCGGTCGTGAACACGATCGCGGCGCTGACCGCGATGATCCCGCTCGGCCTGGTGCTGATGACGAGCATCGCCTTCGCCGTCGGGGCATCGAGACTGGCGCGTCGACAGGTGCTGGTCAATGAGCTCCCCGCCGTCGAGGGCCTCGCGCGCGTCGATGTCGTGTGCCTCGACAAGACCGGCACCCTGACCGTCGGGGAGATCGGCTTCGATGCGGCGCATCCCCTCGCCGGAAGCACGACAGAGCTCTCCGGCACCGCCGCGGCGGTGCTGTCCTGGTTCGCCGCCTCGCCGGATGCGAACGCGACGGCGCGATCGATGGCCACGGCGTATCCGGTCACGCAGCCCCTCGTCGTGCGCGGATACGTTCCGTTCTCCTCGGCGCGCAAGTGGAGCGCGGTGACGTTCTCGGAGATCCCCGGGGCCTGGGTGATGGGGGCACCCGAGATGGTCTTCGGAGACGCGGCGACGTCGGACGCGACCGAACTCGGACGCATGGTCACCACCCTCGCCGAGACCGGTCGGCGCACTCTGGTCCTCGGTCGTTCGGAGACTCCGCTGTCCGAGGCGGACATCGAGTCCGAGCAGCTTCCGAGTGAGCTGACGGCCGTCCTCGTCCTCACTTTCCGCGAGCAGGTCAGGCCCGACGCGGCGCAGACCCTCGAGTACTTCACACGGCAGGAGGTCGGCATCCGGATCATCTCCGGCGACAACCCGCGCACGGTGGCTGCGATCGCCCGGGAAGTCGGCCTCGACGTCGCGGAGGGCTACGACGCACGGCGGCTGCCGGAAGGCGATGCCGAACTCGCCGACGTCCTCGATCAGCACTCGGTCTTCGGGCGCGTCACCCCCGAGCAGAAGAAGCGCATGGTCACGGCGTTGCAGAGCCACGGGCACACGGTCGCGATGACGGGCGACGGCGTCAACGACGCCCTGGCGATCAAGGCTGCGGACATCGGCATCGCCATGAACTCCGGATCGCCCGCCACCAAGGCGGTCGCCAGGCTCGTCCTCCTCGACGGACAGTTCTCGCACCTGCCCGATGTCGTCGCGGAAGGGCGTCAGGTGATCGCGAACATCGAACGCGTGTCGATGCTCTTCCTGAACAAGACCGTGTACGCGACACTGCTCGCGATCATGTTCGGAGTGCTCGTGCTCGAGTTCCCCTTCCTGCCGCGCCAACTGTCGATCACCGATGGCCTGACGATCGGCATTCCCGCCTTCTTCCTCGCGCTCATGCCCAACGCGGCCCGGTACGTGCCGGGGTTCCTACGACGTTCGCTGAGCTTCGCGATCCCTTCGGGAGTCGTGGTCGCCCTGGGCCTGACCTGGTACACCTTCGTCGCGCGAGGCCTCGGAGTCCACGAGGAACAGCTGCGGACGGGGGCCACCGTGATCCTCGCTGTGGTCGGGATCTGGATCTTGGCGGTGCTCGCACGTCCGCTCAACCGGTTCAAGGTGATCGTCGTGGGGGCGATGTTCGTCCTGCTGATCGCGGTCTTCACCATCCCGCTCGCCCGAGAGTTCTTCGTGCTGGTCGACCCGGGAGAAGACCTCGCCATCGCGCTCACGGGGATCACGATCGTGATGGTCGCCGCGATAGAGGTGGTGCGTCTGCTTCACCGCCGCCTCGTCCTGAGCCCGAAGACGGCCGCGACCACGCGGGTCATCGCGCGGCCGTCGACGGCGACGACCCCTCCGGCTCGCGTCGTTGCGGGCATCATCACGACGGTGGTCGTGGTGCTCGCGTATGCGTTCGGTGTCCTCGCGACGGGCTTCGGCATCCTCGTCTTCCTCGGTCGCTACGACCCGGATGTGAGCACGTCGGCGTTCTCCCTCGCCGGTGCGGCGATCGCCTTGTTCGGCCTTCTGGTGCTCGCGGTCGCTGCCGGAATACGTCGTGGCAGTGGACTCTCGCGGCTCATGCTCACGATCTTCCTCGGGGTCGCCATCGCGCTCAACGCCGTCGTCATCGTCTTCGGCGAGCGGTGGGACTGGGGTGCGGCGGTGACGGTGCTGGTGGCTGCGACCCTCATCACGCTGATGTGGTCACCCCCGGTCGCGCGGGGATTCGGACGCATCAGAGAGAGCTCGATGGGCGCCGCGCGGCCGTAGCGACGTCTTCAGCCCGTCCACTCGACGAGGATCAGGCCCTGCCTGGTGTCGGCGAACTTCACCCATCCGTCGCCGAACAGGTAGGTCATCCCATACCCGTCCGCATCGGTTCCCATCGAGTACTGAGGGTCCTCGGTGAAGTAGACGCCCGCGGCGTCGTCCTCACGCTTCCACCCTTCGGCGAGGAGACCGGCCTGCGCGTCGGCGGCTTCTTCCGATGTCGTCGGCGACCAGCCGTAGAGCTGACCGTGATCGGAACCGACGCTGTAGTCGGCCCAGAAGCACAGCAGGCCGTCGGTGAGTTCGACGCCGCCCACGACGAACTCCTTGGACTGTGCGGTCCATCCGGCGTCCGTGAGAGCGGTGACCGTCCCCGCCGAGATCATGGACTCGCACGTGAGCTCCTCGGCAGGAGGCTCGGGCGCCGTCGATGCTGCCGGCTCGGGAGTCGCCACGGGACTCGGGGTCACTCGATCCGGAGTAGGCGTGGCCGGCGAGGCCTCCGGTGCCGCACACGCGGTCAGGGCAGCGATGAGCAGCACGACGCCCGCGGTGGCGGACATGATGCGCGTCTTCATCGCGGGCCCCTTTCGTCCGGATCAGTCGTTGATGAGTGTCAGGAAGTCGTCGTGGAGACGGCCGTTGGTTGCGAGTGTCGAGCGCGCCGAGATCGTCTCGTCTCCGTCGACGGCGGTCATCCGGCCACCTGCTTCTCGGACGATCGGCACGGCGGCGGCGATGTCGTACTCCTTGACGCCGAATTCCGCGACCATGTCGATGCGGCCCTCGGCGAGGAGCATGTACGCGTAGACGTCACCGTAGGCGCGGTCACGCCAGACCCGTGCGCCGATGCTCAGCAGGGTGTCGAGACGACCGGCGTCCGCCCACTGCGCGATGCTCTGGAAACTGACGCTGGCGTCGTCGAGGGAGTCCACCGCCGAGGTCTGCAGCCGTCGGGGCTCGCCTTCGGTGGCAGTCCAGGCTCCGCCACCCATGGCCGCCCACCAGCGGCGACCGAGAGCGGGCATGCTCACGACACCGACCTGCGGCACTCCGTCGATCGCGAGCGCGATCATCGTGCCCCAGAGCGGAACGCCACGGAGGAAATTCGCTGTGCCGTCGATCGGATCGATGATCCACTGGCGGTGGGTGCTTCCCTGTGCGCCGAACTCCTCACCGAAGATGCCGTCTTCGGGGCGCTCGGCTTCCAGGACGCGGCGGATGGCGCGCTCGGTGGCGAGGTCGGCATCCGTCACGTGGGAGTTGTCAGCCTTGGTCGAGATCTCCAGATCGGCGGCGTCGAAGCGGCGGAGCGACTGGGCGTCGGCGGCATCGGCGAGGCGGAGTGCGAGTTCGAGATCGCTGCGAAGGGAGTCGGTGAGGGGGGAGTCGGTCACGGTCTCAGAATAGTCGTCACGACGGCGTGGCCAGAGTGTCGAACGGCCAGGTTTCCGCGTGAGTCGGCGGCGGCGCGCCCGAGGCGACCCCGATTTCACATGGGGTCCGTCGGCTGGTAATGTAATTCCTCGGTCGGGGTTCTCCCGGGCCACGCACCTCTAGCTCAATCGGCAGAGCAACTGACTCTTAATCAGTGGGTTCTGGGTTCAAGTCCCAGGGGGTGCACCAGAAAGGTCTTGAAACTCTCGCCAGTTTCAGGACCTTTCGTCGTTCACGGAGATCTCCCGACGGATTTCCGTGAACTCGCGTAACGGAATCGGCAGGACGTCGTCTCTCCCCGTGGGGATACGCCGCACCTCGTACGGATGCGCTGCTGTAGGACAGCAGGATCCGGGTGTGGCGTGTCAAGAGAACTGGGGAGAAACGTGAACACACATCCTGGACGTGCGCGCGCACGCCGAACGACCATCACGGCCATCGCCGCGACAGCGCTCACCGCTGTCATGACGTTCGTGGGCGCCGGAGCGGCGACAGCCGCGGAGTACGACTATCCCGCGGCCATCGACGCGGCATCGATCACCGTCACGACGATGAACGGGGGATCATCGGTCACGCAGTACCAGCAGATCCGTGTCGATGCCGAGTGGGCGGTGCCGGACGGCGCCGTCGACGGGCAGAAGTTCGGATTCACGCTGCCGAGCCAGTTCGGACGCGCCGGGATGACGTTCTCGGTGCCGTCCGTCGAGGATCCGAGTCAGACCGTCGCCGAATGCACCGTGAGCGCCGACGCCGCCCCCGTCGTCACCTGCACGCTCACAGACTTCGTGGACGGACGCACGGGAGTCAACGGATCGCTGTGGTTCGCAGCCAGCGCTGACGAACAGACGACCGAGAGCACGGTGGAGTTCGTCGTCGACGGCAAGATCACGCCCGTCGAGGTCCCCGGTGGCGGGATCGGTCCGGCGTCGCCCTTGCCCACGGAACCGCAGAAGTGGTCATGGCAGACGGCCGACGGCAGGATCGCGTGGCAGCTGGTCCTTCCCGGCGCACAGTTCCAGAACGTCGATTCCCTCGTCATCCACGACATGCTGGCCACGGCCGACGACCAGTTCGCCGAGCATCACAACGAAGATGGGGCGCTCGTCGTCTGGAGCACGGACGGACTCGACCAGGACGCCAAGGACGTGTCGAACTGGACCGGCGGCTGGAACGCGGAGGGAACGGGGTTCGATCTCGTGATCCCCGGGCCGATCGACCCGACGCGCACCTACTTCGTCAAGTACTTCACCGTGCCGAGTTCGCAGGCCGCCGGCGCCACCTACGGGAACGTGGCCGACGTGAACGGTCTCACGCTGCGGAATGACCTGGCCTGGCGCGTCACGGGCGGGGGCACAGGCGACGGCAGCGCGTCGGGTGACTTCACGCTGACCAAGGTTCTCGAAGGATCGGGCTCGTCGGAGGTTCCGGCCGACGCGGTCTACACGGTCCGCTACAGCTACGGCGAACCGGCGGTGGAGCGGACGCTCACGGTGGCTGCCGGAGAGGCGACGTCTCGAATTTCGTTGCCTGCGGGTACCCTCGTCACCCTCGTGGAACTCACGCCTCCGGCCGTCGAGGGGGTCGAGTGGGGTACGCCTGTGTTCTCCGGCAGCGGCGTCAGCGGGCGGGCCGATGGGTCAGCCCAGTTCACGATCGGCGGGGGTGCGGCCATCGCGATCACGCTCACGAACACCGCCACAGTGACGCCGCCGGTGGTTCCGCCGACCACGCCCGACACGGGCACCCCGCCCGACGCGGTCACCCCGCCGAACGAGCTTCCGCTGACGGGGCAGGGATCACTGGCCACAACCGGTGGAGACGTGCCGGCGGGGTACCTCTGGGGCGGGGGAGCAGCGCTCCTGCTCGGCATCGCTCTGACGGTGTTTGCTGGGGCACGGGCCCGCCGACGTCAGGAGTGAGACGCAGCTCGGTCGACCCGTGCTACGCGACGGGGATGACGGCCCCGTTCGTGATCACCCGAAGATGCTCGAAGGTGAGGGGCATCACGGTGTGCGGGTGACCGGCCGCAGCCCAGAGCTCATCGTGATCCTGGAGCGCCTCGTCGAGGAAGGTGCGCAGCGGCGCGGGGTGTCCGACGGGCGCCACGCCGCCGATCGCCTGGCCGGTAGCGGCGCGGACCACGGACGCCGGTGCCATCGAGACCTCCGCCGCCCCGATGCTCTCGGTCAGGACGGCGAAGTCTGCGCGGTGTCCGCCGCTGGTCATGATGAGGACGGGTTCGCCATCGGCGAGGAACACCAGGCTGTTCGCGATCGCCGCGACGTCACATCCGATCGCGGCCGCCGCTTCGGCCGCCGTGCGCGCCGAGTCGGGAAGGACACGGATCGTGGTGTCCACGCCCGCATCGACCAGGTGCTGCTGCACGAGCCTGCTGCGTTCCGGGAGGAGGGTGCCTTCGCTCATCGCCCCACGATATCCAATGCTGCTCCGCCGCCTGTCCTCCTGGTCAGCCGGCGTCGCCGACGAGGATCGCGGCCGCATCCTCGGTGGCGGTGTCCTGCGGCTGGTCGTCGATGTGTGCGAGAACGCGTCGACCGAGGAACACGGTCAGCGCGGCGAGCAACACGGACACCGCCGCGAAGAGGTACGGCACCGTCGCGTTGAACGCGTGCCACAGCAGGGCGGCGATCGGAGGCGCCATCGCACCTCCGAGGAAGCGCACGGCCGAGTACGCGGAGGACGCGACCGAGCGCGGGAGATCGGTGGCCTCCATCACAGCCTCGGTGAGCACGGTGTTCATCACACCGAGCAGCAGGCCGCCGATGACGATGCACGCCACCAGGGCCGGTGCGCTCCCGACGACGAGCCCGGCGACGACCAGATCGGCCGCGAGCAAGGGGAGGACGAGAAGGATGATGCGGGTGCGCGGTATCCGACGCATCAGCACGGGGGCCACCCACACACTCGTGACGGCGAGGGCGACTCCCCATCCGAAGAAAGTGAGACCGATGCCGAGCGCGCCGAAGCCGAGGGGGAACGGTGAGAAGGCCAGCAGCACGAAGAAGCCGATGTTGTAGAACAGCGCAGCGATCGCGAGGGTCGCGAGTGCCGGGCGACGCAGTGCGGTGAACGGAGCGGAGAACGGCACCGGCACCCTCTTCTCACCCGGACCGCGGAGCAACACGAGCACGGCGACGAAGGCGATCGCCATCAGCACGACGACGCCGAAGAACGGTCCCCTCCAGCTCTGCTCGCCGAGGATGCCGCCGAGCAGAGGGCCCACGGCGATGCCGAGGCCGAGCGCCGCTTCGTACAGGATGATCGCCGCGCTGCTCCCGCCGGACGCCGCGCCCACGATGGTCGCGAGCGCCGTCGAGATGAACAGCGCGTTTCCGAGCCCCCATCCGGCACGGAAGCCGATGACCGCGTCGACGCTGCCGCTCACGGCGCAGAGGAGCGCGAAGACCACGATCAGCGCGAGGCCGATCAGCAGGGTCGCTTTTGCGCCGATCCGGCTGGAGATCCAGCTGGTGACGAGCATCGCGAGCCCGGTGACGAGGAGATAGCTGGTGAACAGCAGTTCCGTCTCGACCGGAGACGCCTGGAGCGAATCGGCGATCGCGGGAAGGATGGGATCGACGAGGCCGATGCCCATGAAAGCGACCACGCACGCGAACGCGACCGCCCAGACCTGCGCGGGCTGCTTCCACACCGATGAGGTGGTGGGGGTGTTCACCGAGATTCTCCTGTTCGTTCTGTGGCGGTGTGTGCGGCGAGGATCTCCGCCGCACGAGTGAGAGCCGACCAGTCCTCCTCGCTCAACGCCGCGAATCGAGGCGCCAGCGTCTCCCGGAACTCCGCACGCCACGCATCGATGGCGGCGGCGCCCTGCGGCGTGATGTCGACGACGGTCGCGCGGGAATCGTCGGCGTCGGGGGAGCGGAGGACGAGTCCCTCGCGTTCCAGGCCCCCGATGAGCCGGGTCATCCCGGGCTGGGTCGTGCGGGCGGCAGCGGCGAGCTCTCCCACACGTCGCGATCCTGACTGCTCCAGAAGGCTGAGTACTCGCCACTGTGCAGCGGGTGCCTCGTTGCCGGCATCCTGAGCGGCGATGCGTCCGAGGGCATATCCCGAGAGCACCAGTGAGGGGATGACATCCGAGCGATTCATACCAGCGAGTATATACCCGCTGGTATGTAAATGGATCTAGCGTCGGGCGCCGGCGATCCGGGCGGAGAGCTGGTGGGCGTGCGCGAGAAGGGTTCGTCCGAGCTCGGCCAGACGCTCGGGGCCGAATCGGAACTCCACGCCCGTCAGGCTCAATGCCCACTCCGGTCGCCCGCTGCGATCGAAGACGGCCGCGCCGATGCCCCAGCTGCCCTCGACGATCAGGCCGGGGTTCACCGAGTATCCGCGCTCCTTCGTCTCGGTCAGGCGGGTGCGCAGAGCGGAGGGGCCGTGTGCTCGCCCCCACCCGCTCTCGAGCTCGGGGTGCCGGCCGAGATACGCGTCCACATCGTGGTCAGGAAGGAAAGCCAGGATCGCGAGCCCTGCACTCGCCACACCGAGGGGGAACCGGACTCCTTCGCTCAGGACGAAGGAGCGGATCGGGAACGAGCCTTCCTCGCGCAGCAGGCACACCGTCTCGTCCGCACGGCGCACCGAGAAGAACGCGCTCTCCTCGGTCTTGACGGCCAGTGAGCGCACGATGTCCCGTGCGAGCGCGGTCACGTCGTAGCGCGCCGCCGCCACGGACCCCATGAGGAACAGCTCAGGGCCGGGCATCCAGAGCGTGCTGTCCTCGTCTCGATCGACGAGCCCCTCGGCCCGCAGTGCGCTCAGGAGACGGTGCGCGGTCGAGCGGGACAGGTCGGCGGCGCGGGCGAGGTCGTGCAGGCTCGCGCCGTCCACGCCGGAAGACGTCACGAGGCGGAGGAGGCGTGCCGCTCGGGCGATCGCCTGTGCGCCGGGGACGGAACGGTCGGGGGATTCCATATTGTGGACGCTACCTCCGGATGTGACCACATCACAAGAACGGACTGCCCCCGGGCGCCGGGAGAGGGGGAAGCTGGAGACACGCACGCTTTCGAAGGAGCAGACGTGATCGACAAACAATGGGAGTCACCGGCCGAAGCCGTCTCCGACATCCCGGACGGCGCCTCGCTGGCCGTCGGCGGCTTCGGCCTGTCCGGTAATCCGATCGCCTTGATCGAGGCACTGCTGGCACAGGGGACGAAGGACCTCAGCGTCGTGAGCAACAACTGCGGCGTCGACGACTGGGGGCTCGGGGTCCTGCTGGCCGCGCAGCGCATCCGGAAGATGACGTCGTCCTATGTGGGGGAGAACAAAGAGTTCGAGCGCCAGTTCTTGAGCGGCGAGCTCGAACTCGAGCTCACGCCTCAAGGGACCCTGGCTGAGAAGCTGCGGGCAGGCGGCTCGGGCATCGCGGCCTTCTACACGCAGACCGGCGTGGGCACCCAGGTCGCGGAGGGCGGTCTGCCTCGTCGATACAACTCGGACGGCTCGATCGCCGTCGCCTCTCCCGTCAAGGACGTCCGCGCGTTCGACGTGGACGGCGTGCCCCAGGAGTTCGTCCTGGAAGAGGCCATCGTCACCGACTTCGCGCTCGTGCACGCGGCGCAAGGCGATCGCCACGGCAACCTCGTCTTCAACAAGGCCGCACGCAACTTCAATCCCCTCGCCGCGATGGCGGGCCGGATCTGCATCGCGCAGGTCGAACGACTCGTGGAGCCGGGCGAGCTCGACCCCGACAGCATCCACCTCCCCGGAGTCTTCGTGCACCGCATCGTCGAGGTCGGCACCGATATCCCCAAGCGCATCGAACGGCGGACCGTCGCCGTGGAAGGAGCCTGAGATGGCACTCTCGCGAGACCAGATGGCTGCCCGAGCCGCAGTCGAGCTCCCGGACGGTGCCTACGTGAACCTCGGGATCGGACTCCCCACGCTCGTGCCCAACCATGTGCCTGCCGGGACCACGGTCGTGCTGCAGTCGGAGAACGGCATCCTCGGCGTCGGACCCTACCCCCGGGAAGAGGCCGTCGACCCCGACCTGATCAACGCCGGCAAGGAGACGGTCACGACCCTCCCGGGCGCCGCCTTCTTCGACTCGGCCACGAGCTTCGGCATGATCCGCGGCGGGAAGATCGATGCCGCCGTCCTCGGTGCCATGCAGGTGTCTGCCGCCGGTGATCTCGCGAACTGGATGATCCCGGGCAAGATGGTCAAGGGGCCGGGTGGCGCCATGGATCTCGTTCACGGCGCAGCGCGCGTCATCGTGCTCATGGAGCACGTCGCGAAGGACGGCTCGGCCAAGATCGTCGACGAATGCACACTCCCGTTGACCGGTCGTGCGGTGGTCGATCGGATCATCACCGACCTGGCCGTGATCGACGTCACGGAGGAAGGGCTCGTCCTCGTCGAGACGGCGCCCGGCGTCACCGTCGACGAGGTCGTCGACGCGACACAGCCCCCGCTCGCCATCCACCCGGATCTCCTCGAGGGAAGGACCCCTGCACCATGAACGACACCGAGAACGACATCGTCATCGTCTCCGCGGCCCGTACGCCGCAGGGGCGGCTGAAGGGACAACTGGCCGCCTTCACGGCGCCGCAGCTCGGATCCTTCGCGATCCGTGGCGCGCTCGCGCAGGCTTCGGTCGATCCGGCCGACATCGACGCGGTGATCGTGGGGCAGGTGCTGGCCGCGGGCTCGGGGCAGAACGCGGCGCGCCAGGCGGCGATCGGCGCGGGCATCGGCTGGGATGTGCCGGCCCACTCGGTCAACAAGGTGTGTCTGTCCGGATTGACGGCCATCATCGACGCGGCGCGGATGATCGCCACGGGCGACGCGGACGTGGTGGTGGCAGCGGGGATGGAATCGATGACGCGGGCGCCGCACATGCTCATGGGCTCGCGCGACGGCTGGACGTACGGGAGCGTCGAGGTCCTCGACCACATGGCCTACGACGGTCTCACCGATGCGTACGACCGCGAGAGCATGGGCGCGTCCACGGAACGCCACAACGCCCGTTTCGAGCTCACCCGGGAGGCGCAGGATCGCGTCGCCGCGCTGTCGCACCAGCGCGCGGCCGCCGCGCAGGAAGCGGGAGTCTTCGATGCGGAGATCGTGACGGTCGAGGTGCCGCAGCGCCGGGGGGAGCCGCTGCGGGTCACGAAAGACGAGGGGGTCCGCCCCGACACCACGGTCGACACGCTGGCCGGACTGCGTGCCGCCTTCGCCGAGGGCGGTTCGATCACTGCGGGGAACTCGTCCCAGATCTCCGACGGCGCATCGGCCGTGATCGTCACGACGCGGCGCACGGCGGAGGCGAAGGGCTGGCCCATCCTGGCCCGGGTGGGGGCGAGCGGTCAGACCGCCGGACCGGACAACTCGCTGCAGGCGCAGCCGGCGCGCGCGATCGAGCGCGCCTGTCAGAAGCAGGGCATCACGCCCGCGGATCTCGATGTCGTGGAGATCAATGAGGCCTTCGGTGCTGTCGTGGCACGCTCGCAGACCGAGCTCGGACTGGATGAGGGCATCGTGAACATCCACGGAGGGGGCATCGCGATCGGCCACCCGATCGGGGCCTCCGGTAACCGTCTCGTGGTCCATGCGGTGCACGAACTCGTGCGTCGAGGCGGAGGAACTGCTGCCGTCGGACTCTGCGGGGGAGGCGGTCAGGGCGAAGCGCTGATCCTCACACGCTGATGTGTCCGTCCAGGGCGCTCGGACTCAGCGCCGTGCGTCCTGGGCGTGGTCCTGCGTGTCGGCGAGCGCCTTCTGCGAACGGAACTGGAGCCGCTGGGCCTTCTTCGCCTTCTTGACCGACTGCGGCGAGTCGGCATCGACGAGCACACCGCGACGTTCACGGTTCATGTCGACGACGGCTCCGATCGCCAGAGCCATCGTGATGCCCCAGCTCAGCCACGACAGAAGGGCGCGCCAGGTGATGGGCTGTTCGCGGGTGCCGCGCAGCAGGGAGACACCCGCGGAGATCGCAGCGACGAGTCCGGTGCTGAAGAGGTAGCGCATCCCTTTACGCTACCCGTCCGCACCCCATGTCGCACCGAGCCTTGACAAGCCCTCCCGGATCCTGGCAGGGGAGTAGGTCGTGAAGGACAGGCGCAACGTCCGTGGATCCGGGGTGCCGGAGGAGAACGACGTGCCGGGGACGAACGCGACGTCCCGAGCCAGCGCTCTCCTGAGCGCTGTCGTGGCGTCGAAGCCCTCCGGGAGGCGGACCCAGACGAACATGCCGCCGTCCGGTCGAGTCCACGTGCTGCCCTCGGGCAGCGCGGTCGGCAGCGCCTCGAGCATCGCGTCGCGGCGGGCGGCGTACGCGTCGCGGATCCGGTCGAGCGCGGGCTCACTGCGACCGGAGACGAGGTAGTGGGCGGCCGCCGCTTGATCGATGGTCGAGGTGTGCAGATCGGCTGCCTGCTTGGCGATCGTCACGGTCGAGCGGATGTCGGCCGTCGTGCGGATCCACCCGATTCGCAGGCCGGGAGCGATCACCTTCGAGAAGCTGCCGAGGCTGACGACATGCTCGGGTGCGAGCTCGGCCAGCGAGGGGAGGGGGTCGCCCGAATACCTCAGTTGGCGGTACGGCTCGTCTTCGATGATGCGGAATCCTCGGCTCCTCGCGATCTCCGCGATGCGTCTGCGGGCCTCGAGCCCGTGTGTTCGGCCCGTCGGATTCTGGAACGTGGGCACCGTGTAGAAGAACTTCGGGCCGTGCGTCGGCGCCAGTCTGTCCAGCGCCTCGAGATCCAGGTCATCACCGTTCGCGGGAACGCCCACCACGTGCGCTCCCGCCAGCGCGAACGTCTGCAGGGCGGCGAGATAGCAGGGCTCTTCCACGAGGATCGTGTCTCCGGGGTCGAGCAGTGTCGTCGCGAGCAGTCCGAGACCCTGCTGCGAACCCGTCGTGATGATCAGATCGGATGCGGCGGTGGGCAGTCCGTCGATCGAATAGCGCCGCGCGACCTCTTCCCGCAACCGCGGGTCGCCTTCCGACGTGGAGTACTGCAGCACACCGGGAGAGGCCAGGACGGCGTCGAACGCAGCACGGATGCCGTCCACGTCGAAGAGCTCGGGGGCGGGAGACCCCCGGCGAACGAGATGACCTCCGGCCGCTCGGTCAGTGCGAGCAGGTCACGCACCGGGGAAGTCTTGGCCGTTCCGGCCCGCTGCGAGCGTGAGGGAAGCGGGACGGTCGCCGCGGCGACAGGGGCGGTGGTGGGCAACGGAATCCTCCTCGGGAGCGGCAGCGTGAGACGGGTGCCGCCCAGGATAGACCCTCCCTGCACCGGCGGATTCCCGGGCTTTCCTCGTCCACATCCGCTATCCTGGGTGCGTCGCGGCTCGCCCGCGGCCGCACACACCGTGTATCTACCGGCCGCCGGCAATCCGGCGGACAGCGGCGGCACCCGACATCGCGTCATCGACGCGCGAGAGCCATGACACACGCACCCGCATCACCGAAATCCGCCCCGCAGAGCCCGAGCCTCCTCCGCATCGCGGGCCTCCCGTACTTCCTCATCGCCTTCATCGCACGTCTGCCCTTCGCGATGATGGTCGTCGGCGTGCTGACGGTCGTCGTCTCCGCGCGCGGATCCCTCTCGCTCGGAGGCCTGACGTCGGCTGCCGTCGGATTGGGCACAGCGTGCTTCGGGCCTCTGCTCGGCGCTGCCGCCGACCGATTCGGCCAGCGTGCGGTGCTGGTCATCCTCGCGCTGGCCAACGGAGCGATGCTCCTGCTCTTCACGTTCGTGGTCTACGGCACGGCCGCGGACGGCTTCGTACTGCTCGCCGCGGTCGGCATCGGTGCGACGGCGCCGCAGGTCGCTCCGCTCTCGCGCTCACGACTGGTCACGATCATCCGGGACCGGATGCCGGAGGCCCGACGTGATCGCACGGTGTCCGGCACGATGGCGTACGAGTCCGCCGCCGACGAGACCGTCTTCGTGTTCGGCCCGTTCCTGGTCGGCATCCTGGCGTCGGCGATCTCGCCGTGGGCGCCGCTGGTCGGTGCCGCCGTTCTCACCGTCGTGTTCGTCGGGGCATTCGCCCTCCACCCGAGCGGCCGCCATGTCTCGCAGGACCGTGACGCCGACGGGAGAGCGCCCTCGGCCGTCTCGGAGCTGTTCCGCCCGCGGCTGCTGATCGTCGTCGTCGGCATCCTCGGCGTCGGGATGTTCTTCGGAGCCATGCTCACCTCGCTCACCTCGTTCATGGCGGATCGGGGTGCTCCGGAGCAGGCCGGCCTTCTCTACGGCGTGATGGGGGTCGGCTCCGCCCTGCTCGCCCTGGGCGTGGCCTGGCTGCCACCCGCGTTCTCGCTGCGCGCGCGCTGGCTGGTCTTCTCCGGAATCCTGTTCGTCGGCACGCTCCTGCTGAGCATCGTCGATTCGCCGGGCGCGATGGTCCTGGCTCTCGCGATCATGGGCATCGGCATCGGCCCGACCCTCGTGACCCAGTACAGCTTCGGTGCCGCCCGCAGCCCGCTCGGTCGCTCCGCGACCGTCATGACGATGCTGGGCTCCGGCGTCGTCGTGGGGCAGTCCATCGGCGCAGCCGTCACCGGAGAGATCGCCGAGAGCATCGGCACCTCCGCCGCTCTCCTCCTGCCGATGGTCGCCGCTTTCATCACGTTCGCGGCCGGGGCCGCCAACTGGGTTCTCAGCGGTGAGCGGCGTCGTCTGTCCGTGACGGTCTGACACCGCGCGGCAGAGTCACGCCAACCTGGGTAAGTTGGACTCAACCCCCTGGTGTGAGGAGCCCCCTTGGCAGCTGCAGATTTCGTCGTCGTCGCCAACCGGCTGCCCGTCGATCGGGTGGAGGGGCCTGACGGCGAGGAGGTCTGGCGGACGTCGCCGGGAGGACTCGTTGCCGCTCTCGAGCCGATGATGCGCAACGTGCACGGTGCCTGGGTCGGCTGGGCCGGTCAGGCCGATGTCGAGTTGGCCCCGTTCGAAGCCGGTGGCATCGAACTGGTCCCGGTCCCGCTGAGCGCGCAGGAGGTCGCGGAGTACTACGAGGGCTTCGCGAACGACACGATCTGGCCGCTCTACCATGACGTGATCGCGCCCCCGCAGTATCACCGTGAATGGTGGGAGGCCTACGTCACCGTCAACCGTCGATTCGCGCAGGCGGCGGCGTCCGCGGTGGTCGAGGGCGGCACGGTCTGGGTGCACGACTACCAGCTGCAGCTCGTCCCGCAGATGGTGCGCGAGATCCGGCCCGACGTGACGATCGGGTACTTCCACCACATTCCCTTCCCCGCTCACGGGCTGTACGCGCAGCTGCCGTGGCGTGACCAGGTGCTCCGTGGGCTGCTCGGTGCCGACGTGATCGGGTTCCAACGCGCTCAGGACGCCACGTACTTCCTGACGGCCGTCCGCCGCCGGCTCCGCTACGAGGTGAAGGGGCCCAACGTCTCCGTCCCCGAAGGCGACGGCGTGCGGCCGGCTCTGGCCAAGGCCTTCCCGATCTCGATCGACACCGCGCCCTACCTCGAACTCGCGGGACGCGCGGACATCCGTGCCCGTGCAGCGGAGATCCGCGCCAGCCTCGGCAACCCGAAGCGCATCCTGCTCGGCGTCGACCGCCTCGATTACACCAAGGGCATCCGCCACCGCATCAAGGCCTACGGGGAGCTGCTCGCGGAAGGGCGTCTCAAGATCGAGGACGTGACGCTGGTCCAGGTCGCGAGCCCCAGCAGGGAGCGCGTGGACGCATACGTGCACCTGCGAGACGAGATCGAGCTCGCGGTCAGCCGCATCAACGGCGACACCGACACGGTCGGGCATTCCGCCATCCGTTATCTGCACCAGGGGTACCCGCGCGAAGAGATGGTCGCGCTCTACCTCGCCGCGGACGTGATGCTGGTCACCGCTCTCCGTGACGGCATGAACCTCGTCGCGAAGGAGTACGTCGCGACCCGTGTGGACGACCGCGGTGTGCTGGTGCTGAGCGAGTTCACCGGTGCGGCGGACGAGCTCCGACAGGCCGTGCGGGTCAATCCGCATGACATCGAGGGCCTCAAGGACGCGATCATGACCGCGGTGGAGATGTCTCCTGCCGACCAGGGACGACGCATGAGATCACTTCGCAGGCGTGTGCTGGACAACGACGTCAACGCCTGGTCCTCCTCGTTCCTGGCCGCGCTCGCCGAAGTGCGTGCGCGCTGATCGACCTCGCAATGGAGACACGGGGTACGCCCCGCGGATTGGAGAAGCTGTGACGCGCCCCTGGACCCCCGGAACCGCCGACGAAGACCTGAGCGCGCTGGCGGCGACGCCTCGGCTGGTCGTCGCCCTCGACTTCGACGGCACCGCATCACCCCTGGTGCCCGACCCGATGGCCGCGCGTGCGCTCCCCGAAGTCGCCGTCCAGGTCGAGCGACTCGCGGCGCTGCCCGACACGGTCGTCGCCTACGTCTCCGGACGCAGCATGCACGATCTGCGCGTGATCACCGAGCACACGGATGACTCCGCGATCGCACTGGCGGGCTCGCACGGTGCCCAGTACTGGTTCCCCGGCGACGACCCCGACGCCGTCCATGACGCCTTCGACGAGGACGGCACCCGGGAAGAGCTCTGGGCCGCCGCGAAGCCGATCATCGCGCGCTACGAGGGTGCCGAGTTCGAGCCGAAGACGTTCGGTATGGGTGTGCACACCCGACGCGCCGATCGCGAGACGGAGGAGCGCGTCTTCGCCGAGATCGATGCGCTGGTCGCCGAGCGCTTCCCGCACTGGCGCCGTCGGGCAGGACACCGTGTGCTGGAGTTCTCCTCGCGCACGGAGGGCAAGGACGCCGCGATGACCGCTTTGCGGGAGCGCTTCGACGCCACCGGCATCCTGTTCGCGGGCGACGACGTGACCGATGAGGACGCGATGCGCGTGCTGGGACCGGGTGATCTCGGTGTGCGGGTGGGCCCGGGGGAGAGCGCTGCGACCCTGCGTGTGGACACTCCACAACAGATCGCCGAGCTTCTGGAGGCGTTGGCGGACGAACGCACCGCCGCGCGGCAATAGACTTCCGTCATGTCCTCGCATGATCCTGCCAGCAGCGCGCCCATCGACATCAAGCCCCGCAGCCGCGTCGTCACCGACGGCATCGAGGCCACGACCTCCCGCGGCATGCTCCGTGCCGTCGGCATGGGGGACGCGGACTGGGACAAGCCGCAGATCGGCATCGCCTCGAGCTGGAACGAGATCACGCCCTGCAACCTGAGCCTCGACAGGCTCGCTCAGGGAGCGAAGGAAGGCGTGCACTCCGGCGGCGGGTACCCGCTGCAGTTCGGCACGATCTCCGTCTCGGACGGCATCTCGATGGGCCACGAGGGCATGCACTTCTCGCTCGTGTCCCGCGAGGTCATCGCCGACTCGGTCGAGACGGTCATGATGGCCGAGCGTCTGGACGGCTCCGTCCTGCTCGCCGGCTGCGACAAGTCGATCCCGGGCATGCTCATGGCCAGTGCGCGCCTCGATCTCTCCAGTGTCTTCCTCTATGCCGGTTCGATCGCCCCGGGGTGGGTCAAGCTCTCCGACGGCACCGAGAAGGACGTCACGATCATCGACTCGTTCGAAGCGGTCGGGGCGTGCCGTGCCGGTCTCATGAGCGAAGAGGACCTCAAGCGCATCGAGTGCGCGATCGCTCCCGGTGAAGGAGCCTGTGGTGGCATGTACACGGCGAACACGATGGCCTCGGTCGCCGAAGCCCTCGGTCTCAGCCTTCCCGGATCCGCCGCGCCGCCCGCCGCGGACCGTCGTCGCGACTACTTCGCGCACCGCTCGGGCGAGGCCGTGGTCAACCTGCTCCGCCAGGGCATCACGACCCGCGACATCCTGACCAAGGAGTCGTTCGAGAACGCGATCGCGCTGGCGATGGCTCTCGGCGGCTCCACCAACGTTGTGCTCCACCTGCTCGCGATCGCCCGCGAGGCCGACGTCGAGCTGAGCCTGCACGACTTCAACCGCATCGGGGACAAGGTCCCGCACGTCGCCGACATGAAGCCGTTCGGCAAGTACGTCATGAACGACGTCGACCGTCACGGCGGCATTCCGGTGATCATGAAGGCGATGCTCGATGAGGGGCTGCTGCACGGCGACGCTCTCACCGTCACCGGCAAGACGCTGGCCGAGAACCTCGCGGACCTCGACCCCATGCCGATCGACGGCGAGGTCATCCACACGTTCGACAACCCGATCCACGCGACCGGCGGCCTGACGATCCTTCACGGCTCGCTCGCACCGGAGGGCGCTGTCGTGAAGACCGCGGGCTTCGACGCCGCGGTGTTCGAGGGGCCCGCCCGTGTGTTCGAGCGCGAGCGCGCCGCGATGGATGCGGTCGCCGACGGGGAGATCGAGCCCGGCACCGTCATCGTCATCCGCTACGAAGGCCCCAAGGGCGGACCGGGGATGCGGGAGATGCTCGCCATCACGGCGGCCATCAAGGGCGCGGGGCTCGGAAAAGATGTACTACTCTTGACGGACGGACGATTCTCAGGCGGCACAACCGGCCTGTGCATCGGCCACATAGCACCCGAAGCGGTGGACGCAGGTCCTATCGCCTTCGTGCGCGATGGTGATCTGATACGGGTCGATATCGCAGCTCGCACTCTCGATCTACTCGTCGATGACGCAGAGCTCGCCTCCCGCCGTTCCGGCTGGGAGCCGCTTCCCCCGCGCTACACCCGAGGCGTTCTTGCCAAGTACTCGCGCCTCGTGCGGTCCGCCGCCGAGGGAGCGACCACCGGCTGACCCGGACGCTCCGGCATCCGGCGTCCTCCAGAGATCATCAGAAGGAAACTCATGACTGCTGATTCCGCCCCGGCCGTGCCGAGGCCGCCCGCTCGTCCAACGTCTGCGCCGGAGATCACCGGTGCCGAGGCCGTGGTGCGCTCGCTCGAGCTGCTCGGTGTCACCGACGTGTTCGGGCTTCCGGGAGGAGCGATCCTCCCGGTCTACGACCCGCTCATGGACGCCTCCGAGCTCCGCCACATCCTGGTGCGGCATGAGCAGGGCGCCGGTCACGCCGCCGAGGGCTATGCCTCGGCCTCCGGGAAGGTGGGCGTGTGCATCGCGACGTCCGGTCCCGGAGCGACGAACCTGGTCACGGCGATCGCCGACGCCTACATGGACTCGGTGCCGCTGCTGGCCATCACCGGTCAGGTGTTCTCGACCTTGATGGGAACCGACGCGTTCCAGGAGGCCGACATCGTGGGCATCACGATGCCGATCACGAAGCACTCCTTCCTGGTGAAGGACGCCGCCGACATCCCGGGTGCGATCGCCGCGGCCTACGAGATCGCGGGCACCGGTCGTCCCGGACCCGTCCTCGTCGACATCACGAAGGATGCGCAGCAGGCCACGGCACCGTTCGTGTGGCCGCCCAAGATCGACCTCCCCGGCTACCGCCCGGTCACCAAGGCGCACGGCAAGCAGATCCAAGCGGCTGCGAGCCTCCTCGCCGAGGCCAAGAAGCCCGTCCTGTACGTCGGCGGCGGCGTGATCCGCGGCCGGGCGGCAGCCGAGCTGCTCGAGCTCGCGGAGTCCACGGGCGCTCCGGTCGTCACCACGCTGATGGCGCGCGGCGCGTTCCCCGACTCGCACCCGCAGCACCTCGGGATGCCGGGCATGCACGGCACGGTTCCCGCTGTGCTGGCGCTGCAGGAGGCCGATCTCCTGGTGTCCCTCGGTGCACGGTTCGACGATCGCGTGACGGGCAAGGCTGCGCTCTTCGCCCCCAACGCCAAGGTCGTGCACGTCGACATCGATCCCGCGGAGATCTCCAAGATCCGAACCGCCGACGTGCCGATCGTCGGTGATGTGCGCGATGTGCTCACCGATCTCGACACGGCTTTCCGCGGAGCGACCGCGGGCGTGAAGCCCGACATCGCGGAGTGGTGGTCATACCTCGACGGCCTGCGCACCGAGTTCCCGCTCGGCTACGCTCCGACGACCGACGGGCTTCTGGCTCCGCAGCACATCATCCAGCGGATCGGTGAGCTCACGGGACCCGAGGGCATCTACGCGTCCGGCGTCGGACAGCACCAGATGTGGGCCGCGCAGTTCATCAAGTACGAGCGCCCGAACGCCTGGCTGAATTCCGGCGGTGCCGGGACGATGGGCTACTCGGTCCCCGCGGCGATGGGTGCGAAGGTCGCCGAACCCGACCGCGCCGTCTGGGCGATCGACGGTGACGGCTGCTTCCAGATGACCAACCAGGAACTCGCGACCTGCGCGATCAACAACATCCCGATCAAGGTCGCGATCATCAACAACTCCTCGCTGGGCATGGTCCGCCAGTGGCAGACGCTGTTCTACGACGGTCGCCACTCCAACACCGACCTCAACACCGGGCACGGCACGATCCGCATCCCCGACTTCGTGAAGCTCGCCGAGGCCTACGGCTGCCTCGCGATCCGCGTGGAGAAGGAAGAAGAGGTGGATGCCGCCATCCAGCTCGCACTCGAGACGAACGACCGCCCCGTGGTGATCGACTTCGTCGTGAGCGCCGACTCGATGGTGTGGCCGATGGTCCCCCAGGGAGTCAGCAACAGCTATGTCCAGTACGCCCGCGAGCACGCGCCCGCATTCGACGAGGAGGACTGAGCCATGTCGACCCACGTGCTGAGCCTGCTGGTGGAGAACACCCCCGGTCTTCTCACCCGTGTCGCGGGGCTCTTCGCCCGCCGCGGCTTCAACATCGACTCCCTCGCCGTCGGCGTGACCGAGGTCCCCGGGATCTCGCGCATCACGGTGGTCGTCGACGTCGATGAGCTCCCGCTCGAACAGGTCACGAAGCAGCTCAACAAGCTGATCAACGTGATCAAGATCGTCGAGCTCGACTTCGCCACGTCCGTGCAGCGCGAGCACATGCTCGTGAAGGTGCGCACCGACAACGCCACCCGGTCGAACGTGATCGAGGTCGTGAACCTCTTCCGTGCGTCCGTCGTCGACTACGCTTCCGATGCCCTCGTGATCGAGGTCACCGGTGACAAGGGCAAGGTCGACGCGATGCTTCGCGCGCTCGAGCCCTTCGGGATCAAGGAGATTGCCCAGTCCGGTCTTCTCGCCATCGGCCGAGGCGGCAAGAGCATCACCGAACGCGTCCTGCGCGGCTGACCTTCCAGACCATCACACCTACCTGCCCCGCCGTCCTCGGACGTGCAGGGCGTGCACCACTGTCACGAACAAGGAGAAACACAAAGTGAGCACCGAGATCTTCTACGACGCCGACGCCGACCTGTCCCTGATCCAGGGCAAGAAGGTCGCCATCGTCGGCTATGGCTCGCAGGGCCACGCGCATGCGCAGAACCTGCGCGACTCGGGCGTCGAGGTCGCCATCGCTCTCAAGGAGGGCTCCAAGTCCGCTGCGAAGGCCGAAGAGGCGGGCTTCCCGGTCAAGACCGTCGCGGAGGCCACCGAGTGGGCCGACGTCATCATGATCCTCGCGCCGGACCAGCACCAGCGCATCATCTACAGCGAGTCGATCGCGCCGAACCTCACCGCCGGCAAGACGCTCGCCTTCGCCCACGGCTTCAACATCCGCTTCGGCTACATCGACGCGCCCGAGGGCGTCGACGTGATCCTCGTGGCGCCGAAGGCTCCGGGCCACACGGTTCGTCGCGAGTTCGTCGCCGGCCGGGGCATCCCGGACATCATCGCGGTCGAGCGCGACGCATCGGGTCACGCCTGGGACCTCGCCCTCTCCTACGCGAAGGCCATCGGTGGCACCCGCGCCGGCGTCATCAAGACGACCTTCACCGAAGAGACCGAGACCGACCTGTTCGGCGAGCAGGCCGTGCTCTGCGGTGGCGTGAGCCACCTCGTGCAGGCGGGCTTCGAAACGCTCACCGAGGCGGGCTACCAGCCGCAGATCGCTTACTTCGAGGTGCTGCACGAGCTCAAGCTCATCGTGGACCTGATGTGGGAGGGCGGCATCGCCAAGCAGCGCTGGTCGATCTCCGACACCGCCGAGTTCGGCGACTACGTCTCGGGTCCGCGTGTGATCGACGAGCGCGTCAAGGAGAGCATGAAGGGCGTCCTCGCGGACATCCAGTCCGGCGCCTTCGCGAAGCGCTTCATCGATGACCAGGACAACGGGGCGGAGGAGTTCCTGGCACTGCGTGCCAAGGAGGAGCAGCACCCGATCGAGGTCACCGGCAAGGAACTGCGTTCGCTCTTCGCCTGGAAGCAGCAGGACGAGGACTACGTCGACGGCAGCGCGGCACGCTGATTCGATTCTCGAAAGAACGGGCGTCCCTCCAGGGGCGCCCGTTCTTTGTGTGGTCTGCGCCAAATCACGCCAGACATCGGATGTCTGTGTCAGGATGGGAGCCATGCGACAGGAATGGTTTGACCGGGCCCGGTTCGGGATGTTCGTCCACTTCGGCCTCTACAGCGGGGCAGCCCGTCATGAATGGGTGCAAAACTACGAGCGTTTGACGGACGAGGACTACCGTCCGTACTTCGAGCACTTCGATCCGGATCTCTTCGACGCCGCATCCCTCGCACGCACCGCGAAGGAGACGGGCATGGGCTATGTCGTCCTCACGACGAAGCACCATGACGGCTTCTGCCTGTGGGATTCGAAGCTCACCGACTTCACTTCCGTGGTGAACGTCGGACGCGACCTCGTGCGTGAGTACGTCGAGGCGTTGCGCGCGGAGGGGATCAAGGTCGGCCTGTACCACTCGGTCATCGACTGGCATCACCCCGACTTCACCGTCGACTGGAACCATCCGCGCCGCGACGACGAGAACGCCCACGAACTCAACGTCGGGCGTGACATGGCCCGATACCGCGCCTACCTCCACGGTCAGGTGCGAGAGCTCCTGACGGAGTACGGGGAGATCGATTACCTCTTCTTCGACTTCACCTACCCCGAGAGCAAGGAGGGGTGGGCGGGCAAGGGGCCCGAGGACTGGGATGCGACCACCCTGCTCGCGTTGTGCCGTGAGCTCCAGCCCGACATGCTGGTCAACGATCGGCTCGGGATCCCCGCCGACTTCGTCACGCCGGAGCAGTATCAGCCCACCGCACCGATCGTGCGCGACGGCGTACCGCTGACCTGGGAGGCATGCCAGACGCTCAACGGCTCCTGGGGCTATCACCGGGACAACATGGACCAGAAGTCCGCCACACTGCTCGTGCAGATGCTCGTCGACTCGGTGTCGATGGGCGGGAACATGCTGCTCAACATCGGCCCTGACGGTCGTGGTGCGATCGCGCCCCGGGATGCCCGCACCCTGGCGGAGATCGGCGAGTGGATGCGTCTGCACCGTGATGCCGTGATCGGGGCCGGGCATGCGCCGCTCACCCCGCCGCGCGAGGGCGTCTACACCCGGCGCGGGAACAAGCTCTACCTGAGCCTGTTCAGCTGGCCGATGGGCTTCGTGCACCTTCCGGAGCTCGCCGGAAAGGTCTCCTACGCGCGGCTGCTGAACGACGGATCCTGGCTGCAGACCAGTGTGTCCGACCCGGACCGTCAGGCTGATCTGATGACGCCCGCGGGGGAGGCGGAGGGGACGCTCACCGTGCATCTGCCGGTGCGGCGTCCCGAGGTGCTGGTGCCGGTGGTCGAGCTGACGCTCATCGACGAATGATCCACACGGTGGCGACGGCTCAGGCCGTCGTCACCGGTATCTCCATGCCTTCGAGCGCAAGGCGTGCGGCGCCGTGGAGGATCGCGTCGGCGCCGGTCGTCGCCGCTTCGATGCGCAGTCGCTGGGTCGCGAGGGGGTGGCATGCCTCGTAGACGCGGCTGCGGACGGCGGCGATGAACGGTTCCGAGGCGCTCATGCTGCCGGTCAGGAACACCGCGTGCGGGTTGAAGAAGTTCACCACGCCTGACAGCGCCTGCCCGAGATGGGTTCCCGCCGTGCGGACCAGGGTGGTCGCGAGGGGATCGGCGTCGCGCGCCAGGCTCAGCACGTCGGTCGTGGTGCGGACCACCTCGTTGCCGCGCTCGCGCATCTGGCGCACGAGGCTCGCCCCACTGGCCACCGTCTCGAGGCAGCCGGTGTTGCCGCAGGAGCACGGGATGTCGCCGCTGCCGTCGATCCGCGTGTGGGTGATGTCTCCTGCCGCGGCCGTCGCCCCGCGGTGCACGTGTCCATCGACGATGATGCCGCTTCCGATGGCGGTGCCGGCCTTCACCGTGATGCTGTGCCCGGTGTGCCCGAAGCGCTCGCGATGCTCGCCGAGCGCGGCGAGGTTGGCGTCGTTGTCGACCGCGACCGGCACGCCGTAGCGGGTCGCGAGATGGGTGCCGACACGGAAGCCCGGCCATCCCGGCATGCGCGACGGCTGGTCGACCGTGCCGGTGGCGATGTCGACGGGACCGGGCAGGCTGATGCCGATCGCGTGGACCCGCGACTCGGAGGCGAGTTGGTCGAAGACCTCGCCGATGCGGTCGAGCGTGGCTTCCGGCCCCTCGGTCACATCGACCGTGATCGAGCGACTGTCCAGGAGGGCACCGCTGAGGGAGTGCCTGCCGATACGCGCGTGGCCGCCGCCGAGGTCGGCGGTGAGCACGACACCGTCCGCGGAGATCTGCAGCACCCGCGGGCGGCGTCCCCCACGTGACGTGCCGTCGCCGGCCTCGCGCAGCACGCCGGCGTCGAGCAGGGACTGCACGCGGAGGCCCACGGTCGAGGCGGCCACGCCGAGTGCGGCGGCGAGCTCGGTGCGGGAGCGGGCCTCGCCGCGGGCGACGAGGTCGAGGATGCGGCGGGTGTGCGGGTCGTCGACGGCGGTGTCAGCGGGATTTGGCATGGGGGCACTTTCCTGGTCGGAGCATTCGTCAGCGTAGTAGGGGATGGTCATGTTTCCCGGGAGTTACGAATTATCAAGCTCCGATAAACATCGGATGTTCAGCTTGCGGCCTCTTGCGAAGTGTGAAACGGTAACTTCATACGAAATCCTACTAGGTTGTTTCGACCCGCGAAGCAACTAGTTCCCTTCCAGGAGGCATTCAATGAAGAAGTTGCGTGTAGGGGCTGTCGTCGCCGTCACCGGCGTCGCAGTCGCGATGACCGGCTGCGCGAGCAGCAGCGGCAACGGTGGTTCCGCCGACGGCGACACGATCGTCGTCGACATGTGGGCAGGCAGCGAGTCCGACGTGGATGCCCTCGAGGCGCAGGTCGCATTCGCCCAGGAGCAGAACCCCGACATCAAGATCAAGCTGCAGACCTCGCCGTGGAGCGACTTCTTCACGAAGCTGACCACGAACATGGCCAGCGGCAACATGGCCTGCGTCACCGGTATGAGCGGCGCGCAGCTCGGTGGCTACACCGGTGCCTTCCGTGAGCTGAGCGACGCGGACCTCAAGACGGCCGGCATCGATTGGGCGGACTTCAACCCGAGCGCCGACGGCATCCTCAGCTTCGAAGGCAAGGTCTACGGCGTGCCGTTCGACGTTGCCACGATGCTCGTCTACTACAACCAGGACATGCTCACCGCTGCCGGCGCAGCGACGCCGGAGATCGGGTGGACGTTCGACGACTTCGACGCCATCGCCGCCGACGCGACGAAGGACGGCAAGTACGGCTTCGGCATGGGCATGGGCGGATACCAGTGGATGTCGATGCCGATCGCGTACTCCGCGACGCAGCCGGCCTCCGAAGACGGCACCCTGCACATCGACGACAAGGCGTTCGTCGACGCGTCCACGTGGTACGCCGAGCTCGTGACGGAGAAGAAGGTCGCCGCCCCCGTGGCATCCGCCTCCGACACCGGCTGGGGCGAGAACCAGTACACGGGTGGCAACGCCGCCATGGCGGTCGACGGCACGTGGAACGCCGTCAGCTACCTGAACAACGAGTCCGGCTTCGCGGCCGGTATGGTCCCGCTGCCCGCTGGTGTCGACGGCAACCCCGGCCCGATCCTCGGCTCCGGCTACGGCATCTCGGCGAACTGCGAGAACCCGGAGGCGGCCCTCAAGGTCATGGGCTCGCTGCTCGGCGAGGACGCTCAGGACTACATCGCATCGTCCGGCCGCTCGTACCCGGCACGCACGTCGTCGCAGCCGCTGTACTTCGAGTCCATCGATGAGGAGTACCGCGAGCAGGTGCAGTCGGTCTTCGAGGCGGCCTTCGGTGACACCGTCCCGCTGTACATGACCAAGAACTGGCAGAAGCTCGACAGCTACATCCAGCCCAACCTCGTCAGCGTCTACAACGGCCAGATGACGATGGACGAGCTGCTGTCGAACGCCCAGGCCCAGTTCGGCGAGTGATCCGGCTTCGGCCGTCAGTGGTGACAAAGAAAGAAATATGAGATGACGATCACGACGAGACGTCGACGATCGCTCGCCAAGGTCGAGGCCGGTCAGGCGCTGGGGTTCGCAAGCCCCGCCCTGATCGGGCTCGCCCTGTTCACGATCGTGCCCGTGGGCCTTTCGATCGTGATGAGCGTCTTCGACTGGCCGACCTTCGGCGAGCGGAACTTCAACGGGGTGGACAACTACGTCAAGCTGTTCACCAGCAGCCCGGACTTCTGGCCTGCGCTGCGCAACTCGGCGGTGTACACGCTGCTGTACGTGCCGTTGAGTGTCGCTCTCTCGCTCGTGCTCGCTCTCGGCCTCGGGTCGCGGATCCGCGGGCGAGGTGCCCTGCGCGTCCTCTTCTTCATCCCGGTCGTGACCCCGATGGTCGCGAACGTGCTGGTGTGGAAGATGATGCTGCAGCCACAGGGGCTCTTCAACGGCCTCTCGCAGACGTGGTTCGGCATCGAGCTGCCAAACTTCCTGGCCGACCCGTCGTGGGCGATGATCATGGTCGTCGTGATGAGCGTCTGGCAGGGGCTCGGCTACAACATGCTGATCTTCTCGGCCGCTCTCGAGCAGCTCCCCGAGAGCGTGCTGGAGGCGGCGAGCATCGACGGCGCCCGAGGACTCCGACGGGTGTGGAGCATCATCATCCCGATGATCTCGCCCTCGATCTTCTTCGCCACCATCATGACGATGATCACGTCCCTGCAGGTGTTCGTCCAGCCGCAGATGCTCACCGGCGGCGGCCCCGGCAACGCCACCAAGCCGCTCGTCATGTACATCTGGGAGCAGGGATTCACCTTCGGCGACCTCGGCCTCGCCGCCGCGGCAGCCTGGATCCTCTTCGCGATCATCATCGCGATCACCGGTCTCCAGTTCGCCGCGCAGAAGAAGTGGGTGCACTATGAGCACTGAGACCCTCGTCCGCCCGACAAGCCGCGCCGGCCGCTCGGACCGCGAGCGCGCACGGGGTGCCGCGACCACACCGGCGTCGCGTGTGCGGCTGGTCCTCGCGCACGTCGCGATCTACGTCGCAGCGCTGATCTTCATCTCCCCGCTCGTCTACGCGTTCTTCTCGGCGCTCAAGCCGAATTCGGAGATGTTCTCCATGCCGCCGACCCTGGTCGGGTCGGAGCTTCGCTGGAGCAACTTCGTCGACGTCTTCGCCTACGGCCCTTTCCTCACCTACATCATGAACTCGTTCATCGTCGCGATCCTCGGCACGCTCGTCGTGCTGATCGTGTCGACCACGGCCGGGTACGCCTTCGGGCGGTTGCGCTGGAAGGGACGGGACGCCGTCTTCGTGCTGTTCCTCGCGACGCTCATGGTGCCCGCCGAGGTGCTCGTGATCCCGATGTTCCAGGTGATGCAGTGGTTCAACTGGGTCGACACCTATCAGGCGCTCGTGCTCCCGTTCGCGTTCGGTGCGTTCGGCACGTTCCTGATGCGGCAGTTCTTCCGCGGCATCCCGTATGAGCTGGAGGAGGCCGCGCGCGTCGACGGCGCCGGGCCCGTACGCTCGTTCCTGCAGATCATCCTGCCGCTGTCGAAGTCGGCGGTCGCGGTGCTCGCCGTGTTCACCTTCCTGTCCTTCTGGAACAGTTACCTGTGGCCGCTCATCGTGACGGTCGACTACAACGCGCACGGCACCCTCCCCGTGGGTCTCGCGAGCTTCGCCGGACTCACCGGGACGCGCTGGGACCTGCAGATGGCTGCGGCGATCATCTCGATGGTGCCGACGACGATTCTCGTGATCGTGCTGCAGAAGCACCTGGTCAAGGGCATCGCGATGGCAGGACTGGGCGGCCGCTGAGCATGATCGGCCAGGAACAGGGGACCACCATGCCCGTCACGCGTTCGAGCACATCCGGATCGGGAGTCGTCGGTATCGACATCGGAGGCACCAAGATCGCTGCGCTCCTCGTGAGCAGCGAGGGGACGGTGCTGGCACGGGGGAGCGTCGGCGCCCCCGCAGCGCAGGGCGGTGCGGCGATGGCCGATGCAGCCGCGGGTCTCGCCGCCTCTCTCGCTGCCGAGGCCGGTGTCCCGCTCGGGGCGGCCGGTGTCGGCGCTGCCGGTGTCATCGACCACGAGACCGGCACGATCCGCGCAGCCTCGGCGACCTTCGTCGGGTGGGCGGGCTTCCCGCTCGCCGAGGAGCTGGAAGCGCGACTGGGGGTGCCGGTGCGTGTGGAGAACGACGTCAACGCGTTCCTCCTGGGCGAAGCCGCCGCCGCCGGCCGCGAGGACCGCGACGTGCTGGGCGTGATGCTCGGCACCGGGGTCGGAGGCGCGCTCCTCATCGACGGTGAGCTCCACCACGGACCGCACGGTGCCGCGGGGGAGATCGGGCACACACCCGGCTACAGCGAGCTGGTCTGCACCTGCGGGCAGGTCGGGCACCTCGAGACATTGGCGTCCGGTACGTCGATCGCGATGCGGTACCAGGAGCGCACCGGCGACATCGTCCGCGACGCGAGAGTCGTCGCGGATCGTGCACGAGCGGGTGATGTGCAGGCGATCGCGGTGTTCGACGCCGCCGGCCGCGCACTCGCCCTCGCCTGCGCCAGCGCAGCGACGATCCTCGACCTGCCGTGCGCCATCGTCGGAGGAGGCGTGACGTCGGCCTGGGATCTTCTGGAGCCCGCGATCACGCGTACTCTGCACACGGATTCCCCGGTGTCCGGGATCCCTCTGCGCATCGTCCCCGCCGTCCTCGGTTCCGATGCCGTCGCTCTCGGCGCCATCGAGACCGCCCGCCGGGCTCTGGTCCCGGCGGGAGCACACTGAGCCCGACCTCCCGCACCGACAAGGAGCACATCACGTGACCGTACGTCCCGAAGCCCACGAGATCTGGATGGGTCCGCTTCCGACCGTCGCCGACGGGGGGCTCGCGCAGCCCCGGATCGGTATCGCCGGGATCTCCATCGAGTCGAGCACGTTCTCCCCGCACATCTCGGGCGACGAAGCCTTCACGGTTCGCACAGGTGAGGCTCTGCGCAGCTACTACCCGTTCCTCGACGACGGGCGCGAGCTCGCTGCGGCCGCCGACTGGGTGCCCCTCACCCATGGTCGCTCGCTGCCCGGTGGTGCCGTCGCGCCCGAGACCTACCGTCGGATGAAGGACGCCATCGTCGAGGGCATCCGCGAGCAGGGCCCCTTCGACGGCTTCTTCTTCGACATCCACGGAGCGATGAGCGTCGTCGGTCTCGACGACGCCGAAGGCGACCTCGCGCTCGCGGTGCGGGCGGCACTGGGGCCGGACACGCTGGTCTCGACATCGATGGATCTGCACGGCAACGTCTCCGAGGTGCTGCGCGACGCGGTCGACCTGCTCACGTGCTACCGGATGGCGCCGCACGAGGACTGGATGAACACCAAGGAACGGGCGGTGTGGAACCTCCTCGCCCGGCTGCGGGGGCCGCACGGCGCCGACCCGCTGGGCCGTCGGCCGTTCGTGGCGTGGGTGCCGGCCCCGGTCCTGCTCCCCGGCGAGAAGACCAGCACCCGGCTCGAGCCCGCACGCAGCATCTACGCCGAGCTGCCCGAGATCGAGGCGCTTCCGGGCGTCGTCGATGCCTCGGTCTGGATCGGCTACGCCTGGGCCGACGAACCCCGTTGCCAGGCGTACGTCGTGGTCACCGGCGACGATCGGGAGCTGATCGCGCGTGAGGCCGAGCGGGTGGCCCGCATGTTCTGGGAGGCTCGCGAGGACTTCGTGTTCGTCGCTGAGACGGGCACGCTCGATGAGGCGCTCGAGAAGGCGCTCGCGCCGGGAGCGCCCCACCCGTACCTCATCTCGGACTCGGGTGACAATCCGACGGCGGGCGGGGCGGGCGATGTGACGTGGACCCTTGCACACCTGCTCGCGCATTCCGAACTCATCGGCCCCGACCGCACGACCCTGGTGGCGTCGATCTTCGATCCCGAGGCGGTCGCGCGGGCGGTCGAAGCGGGCGTCGGGGCGACGATCACGATCGTGGCGGGCGCCCGGGTCGACGATGGCCCGCACGGCCCCGTGACGATCACCGGGACCGTCTTCTCGATCACCGACGGAGATCCGGACGCAGGCACGCAGGTCGTGATCGCGGCGGGTGGACTCCACGCCATCATCACGGAGCGTCGCAAGCCGTTCCATCACCTCTCCGACTTCCGGATGCTGGGCCTCGAGCCGACGACCGCGGACATCGTGGTGGTGAAGATCGGCTATCTCGAACCCGAGCTGTACGAGCTCGCCGCGGGCTGGACTCTCGCGTTGACTCCCGGAGGTGTCGACCAGGACCTCCTCCGTCTCGGTCACCACCGTCTACGCCCCGGTGTCTACCCCTTCGACCCCGACGGAAACCCCGACCTGAAAGCCGTGGTCGTCCGCCGCGGCGTCGCAGAGGAGCCGACCGCATGATGAACTTCGAGAAGCGCACCGGGCCGGACCTCGGCGCGGATGCTCCGACGTACCCGACGCAGAGCGTGCCCGACTGGTACCGCGACGCGAAGCTCGGCTTCTTCGTGCACTGGGGGCTCTACTCGGTGCCGGCGTGGGCCGTGCAGCACGGCGAGGGCGTGAACATCCCGACCGAGGACGCGTACGCCTGGCATCAGTACGCCGAGTGGTACGGCAACACCGTGCGGATCGCGGGGAGTCCGACCTGGGAGCGTCATCAGCAGCTGTTCGGGCCGGGGACCTCCTACGAGGACCTCGCCGATCGGTGGGACGCCGAGGCGTTCGACGCGGATGCCTTCGTCGGCGAGCTCGTCGGCGCAGGGGCCAGGTACATCATCCCGACCACGAAGCACCATGAGGGCTTCTGTCTGTGGGGCACCGAGACCACCGGCTTCAACGCGGTCGCGCGCGGGCCGCGCCGTGACCTGATCTCCGAGTTCCACGATGCCACCCGGCGCGCGGGCGCGAAGTTCGGCGTGTACTACTCGGGCGCGCTCGACTGGCATGTGAGCGACTTCCCGCCGATCGAGTCCGACACCGATCTGTTCCGATTCCGCCGCAACGACGCCCATTTCGCGCGGTACTCGGCAGCTCAGCTCGACGAGTTGGTCACGCGCTTCTCACCCGACGTGCTGTGGAACGACATCGAGTGGCCCGACGGCGGCAAGGGGCGCGACGAGTATGCGGTCGCCGCGCTGCTGGAGCGATACTTCGAGGCCGTCCCGGACGGCGTCGTCAACGACCGGTGGGGCGTGCCGTATCACGGCTTCCTCACGCGGGAGTACACGGACATCCCGGAGATCATCCCGGAGCCGTGGGAGTCGACTCGAGGCCTGGGCTACTCCTTCGGGTTCAACCAGGCCGAGGATGAGCGTCACTCGCTGTCGGGAGCCGCCTTGATCCGGCTGCTCATCGACGTCGTCGCCAAGAACGGCAACCTGCTGATCAACGTGGGTCCCGCCGCCGACGGGTCGATCCCGGAACTTCAGCGGCGCGCGATGCGCGAGCTGGGCACGTGGCTCGAGACGAACGGCGAGGCGATCTACGGCACCCGTCCGTGGGTTCGAATGGGCGAGCGGACCGGAGCGCCGCGGCGGTACACGACCACGGGCTCGACCGTGCATGTGCATGCGCTCGACCCGAGCGTCGGCACGCTGGAGCTGCCCGCGGAGCTCCTGGGCTCCGACTTGCGTTGGGCCGACGGTTCCGTCGCTGAGCGATCCACGGACGACCGCACGGTCGCTGTGATCCCGGCCGGTCTGCGCGAGGAAGCTGTCGCCGTCCTGTCCGCTGGCTGAGACGGACCGGATCGCGACCACGCGAGGGCCCTCCCGATGTCGATTCGGGAGGGCCCTCGCTGTGTGCACCGGGTGTCAGGGCCGGGTGAGCTCCTCGAGGACTTCGATCACGTGGCGGTACGGCCGGCCGGTGGCGCGCGTCATGCCGATCTCGCAGGTACGGTTCGCCGACACGAACGCGTCGAAGTCGCCGCGCGTGCTCTCCGCTTCGGCGATCTCCGCGGACTCCTGGGCGGTCGCGCTGGCCGTGAGTTCCGGGTGCAGCATGCCGCGGTCGCCCGCGAAGGCGCAGCAGCCCCATCCCTCGGGGACGAACACGTCGTCGGCGACGGCCGCGGCGATCGCGGTCAATGCTCCGGTCGCGCCGAGCGCGGTCGTGGAACAAGTCGGATGCACGGCCACCGTGGGGAGCTTGGCCGACACGGAGACCTTCGGCAGCACCTCGCGTGCCACGAACGTCGTGGCGTCCTCGATCCGCAGGTCTGCGTAGCGCGGGTTCTTCGCGACCGACTGCGCGAGCATCACGTCCAGGCCCTCTGTGCACGACGCCGCGTCGCACACCACTGGAAGCTCCCCGTGCCTGCTGGCTTCCCACAGCGACTCCAGCACCCGGTCCGACATCAGGGCGTAACCGTCCAGGTGCCCCTTCGACTTCCACGGTGTGCCGCAGCACAGGCCTCCGTTCTCCTCGGGGATCACGACGGCGATGCCCGCACGGTCCAGCAGGGCGCGGAGTGCGTCTCGAGAGCCCTCGCCGTCGCCTTCCGCGCCGAACATCGTCCCGATGCAGGCACCGAAGAAGACGGCCTGCGCGTCGGCCGGTGACTCCGGGCGCGGCGGCTTCGAACCACCGTGCGGGAGCCCGCCGTCGTACAGAGGCACGGTGTCGGCACCGAGGACGGCGCGGCCGAGATGCGTCACCCCGCGCACGAGCGGCGCAGGGAGGGCATCGGCGACGGTGAGCGCGACTCCACCGGCGCGCGTGACCGTGCCCCAGTGCTTGGCTGCGGTGCCCCATACCGCGCCTTCGACGGAGTTCGACTGCTCCGCTCGAAGCCGACGTACCAGATCACCGGTGTTGATGTCGACCGGGCAGGCCACGCCGCACATGCCGTCGACCGCGCAGGTCTGGACGCCGTCGTAGTCGTAGTCCTTCTGCAGGTCGCGCAGCAGCTCGGTGTCGCCCTGCTCCTCGGCCCATGCCATGTCGCGGCGGATCACGATGCGCTGGCGTGGGGTGAGCGTGATGCTCTTGCTCGGGCAGGTCGGTTCGCAGTAGCCGCACTCGACGCAGCGGTCGACCTCGTTCTCGACCGTCGGCACCCGCTTGAGGTCGTGCAGGTACGAGTCAGGGTCATCGGAGAGGACGACTCCGGGATTCAGGATGCCGTCGGGGTCGAACAGCGCCTTGATCTCCCACATCATGTCGGTGAGCTCATCGCCGTATTGGCGACGCACGAACGGCGCCATGATGCGACCGGTGCCGTGTTCGGCCTTGAGCGATCCCTGCTGCGCGAGGACGAGTTCGACCAGGTCGTCCGTGAACCGCCGATAGCGCGCGACGCTGTCGGGGTCGTCGAACCGTTCGTTGAGGAGGAAGTGGACGTTGCCGTCCTTGGCGTGCCCGAAGATGACAGAGCCTTCGTAGCCGTGCTCGGCGAACAGCTCGATCAGGCGTTCGCAGGTGGCGAGGAGCCGGGGGACGGGTACCACGATGTCTTCCAGCAGCGCCGTCGTACCGGACGGGCGCGCACCGGCGACCGCGGTGTAGAGCCCCTTGCGCACATGCCACAGAGCGGCGCGCTCACTCGCATCCGTGGTGAGGCGCGGGGGCACGGCCAGCGGGAGCTGCTCGAAGTGCGACTGCGCCTTCGTGCTCGACGCGGTGAGAGCGTCCGCGTCGGCGGCATGGACCTCGACCAGGAGAGCGGCGTGACCCTGGACCTCGATCTCGGCGATCGCAGAGGGGACATCGCTCAGTCCCTGAGCGACCCGCAGGGATGCGGCGTCCAGGAGCTCGATGGTGGCCAGACCGAGCCGGGTCAGGTGGGGGAGCGCCGTCATCGCCGCCGAGAGCGTCTCGAACACGAGAAGTCCCGTCGCGATCGACGGTCGCACTTCGATCGTGCGGAATCGAGCCTCCGCGACGAACGCGAGCGTGCCTTCGGACCCGATGATGAGATGCTCCAGGATGCGCACCGGGTCGTCGAAGTCCAGCAGCGCGTTGAGCCCGTAGCCCATGGTGTTCTTCATCGAGAACTGCTGGCGGAGGAAGGCGACGTGCTCGGGGGCGGCGAGCAGGCGTGCTCTCAGGTCGAGCAGGCCCGCGACGATCTCGGGTTCCGCCGCGCGCAGCACCTCGCCCGCATCCGGGCGGCCGGTGTCGAGGATCGTCCCGCTCGGGAGCACGACGGTCATCGACTCGATCGTCTGATACGAGTTCTCGGTGATCCCGCAGGCCATTCCGCTGGAGTTGTTCGCGACGACGCCACCGATCGTGCACGCGATCTCGCTCGCGGGGTCGGGGCCGAGCTTGCGGCGGTAGCGCGACAGGCGTGTGTTGACCTGACGTACGGTCGCACCGGGTCCCACCCGCACCGAGGCCCCGTCGTCCTCCACCCGGATGTCTCGGAAGTTGCTGCGCGTGTCGACGAGGATGTCGCCGCTCACGCTCTGCCCCGAGAGGCTGGTGCCTCCGGACCGGAACGTCATCGTGCGCCCGGCGGCGCGGACTGCGCCGAAGGCGCGCGCCACGCCCTCGGCGTCTGCGGGGGAGAGGACGGCATCCGGGATGAGCAGATAGTGGGACGCGTCGTGGGCCCGTGCGAAGCGGTCGATGGAGCGGGAATGGACCTGCGTCCTGGTACCCAGCAATGCGGTGTCCAGGGGTTCGGCGAGGGTGGTCGGCACGGTGCTCCTCTGCTCCGTCGAAAGATTGTCAGACAAGTGTACCGATACCTGGATGCTTCGATAGGCTGACCCGCATGACCACCGCTTCGGACGCAACGCTGGGGATCGTCGGCGTCGTGGATGCTGTCACCGCTCAGTTGCGCGGCCGTATCCTCCGTGCCGAGATCCGTTCCGGGGATCCGATCACGGAAGCGGCTGTGTCGCAGTCCTTCGGAGTGGCCCGTCCCAGCGCGAAGGCGGCGATCGAGCAGCTCGTCGCGAGCGGACTCCTGGTGCGCACGGCGCATCGCAGCGCGCGCGTGGTCGGGATCGATTCTGCGACGGTGCGGGATGTCTATCGCACCAGGACGCGGCTCGAGAGCGCCGCCCTTCGCGACCTCGCGGTGACGCGGACGGTGCCACGCGCGGCCGTCGAGGCGAACGCGGAGCTCCTCGCGATGCCGCCGGGGCCGGACCCGGCGACCGTCGCGCCCGACCTGCGATTCCACACCGCTCTCATCGAGGCGCTCGACAGTGAACGCACCGCTCGGATGTACCGCAGCGTCCTCGACGAAGTGCGCTTGTGCATGGCGCAGGTGCAGGGTCGACGATTGCTCGACGCGGCGGCGATCGCGGCGCAGCACAGCGATATCCTGGCTGCGGTCGCCTCGGGAGACGGGGAGCGAGCAGCAATCCTCCTCGACGCTCACCTGTCATCGGCCGAGGAGCGGCTGGTGGAGGCGCTCGACGCGGACTAGCGTCGCGCCCGTCGTCACTCCGCCGGCGCTTCCTCCACGACGATCGGCGCCTCGGAGGGGTCGGTCCATTCCGGGGCGGGGAGCACGGTGTCGGTCTGGCCGGCCTGGATCGCGCGCAGTGCCTCGGTGATCTCCTCGTCGTTCTCGGGAACGGGGAGCCCGCACGCCCGGAGCTCGGACGTGAACTGGAGCGTCAGCCGGATCTTCCCCGCTTCGACCGCCTGCGCCGTCGTGCCCGTGCGGATCTCGCTCCCGGTCTGGATCGCCGACACCTCATCGCACACGTGGTACACCTTGCCGCCATCGACCCAGACGACCTCGTCCTTGCCGAGGAGCAGGATCACGGCGGACTGGTCGGCCGTGTACTGCTCGACGGACGGCGGATCGAAGTCGACGCCGATGAACACAGCCAGGGCCGCGAGAGCCACGCCGACGATGCCGGCCGTGGTCTTCTGTCCCTTGTCCATGTCCTTGTTCAGGAAGATCAGGATGACCAAGGGCAGGAACGCGACCACCGCGATGATCGCGCCGAGCTGGTTCTGCACGAAGAAACGCGTCTTGTCGGACTTGCGTGCGGGGTCGAGGCGGTTCGCCTTCTTCCACAGCACCGATCCGGTGATGGACAGCGCCGCGATGACGACCAGCAGCACCAGCAGGGCGACGAATGCCCACTGCGGGAACGTCGCGGTGACGCCCTGTTCCTCCAACAGGCCGGTGTCGGGATCGCGGAGCAGAGTGCCGTCCTCGCCGACGAACTCGCGCTGGCGGAGGAGCCAGAAGATGCCGACACCCTCGCCGATGATCGCGACCGCCCAGAGGACCGCGGCGATCCACCGGAAGCGTGTGGCCCTGGCCTTTGCTTCCGCAGTGGGAGTCCAGCCGGAGGGCGGCTCCGGAGTCGCGTTCGTCGCGGACGGTTCGATCCGCGCGTCGGTGTCGTCACTCTCGGCCACGGTGCTCCCTTTCCCCTCCGATGCCCGCCGTTCCAGCTCAAGGCAACCCTGAGCATAGTGGACCGGGTGTCCTACGCTAGAGGGCATGACTTCCGACTCCGACGACGCCCTCACCTGGGATGGCGACGAGGCTTCCGCGCCGAAGGATCCCGCGTTGCCCCCTGGCTGGAACGCCGTCGGGAAAGGCAGTCGCGACGTCGGCACGATCGAGGGGGACGGAACGATCACTCCCGCCCGGTCGGATGAACAGGCCGGCCTGAGCACGCCGATGCTGCTGATCCTCGGCATCGTCGGCGGCGTGTATCTCCTCTACACGGTCGGATGGATCGTCGGCGGACTGCGTCTGCGGCCACTGGCGTCGTTCCTGGTCGCCGATGCGATGTTCCTGCCCTGGTTCGTCCTGGCGATCGCTGCGCCGGCGCTCTGGTTCCTCGCGAGCTGGGTCCTGACCAGGGGGAGGGCTTCGTGGATCCGCGTCGCCGTGCTGCTCGCAGGAGTCGTCCTGCTGGTTCCCTGGCCCTTCGTCACCGTGGGGGTGGTCGGATCATGAGCGCATCCCCGACCACGGAGCCGGTGTCCGCCGGTTCGCCGCGCTGGCTCGTCGGCCTGGTCGTCGGCCTGGCCGGACTGTTCTACGCATACGCGGTGTGGAACGCCGTCGCGCATCTGATCACGATGGCGCAGACGGGACTGACCGCCGGCGGGTGGGCGACCTTGCTCTTCGGCGTCGCGTTCCCCGCGATCGTCTTCGTCTTCGCGTACCTGATCGGCCGTCGTCGGCGGGTGGGGGAGCTCCTCCTTGTCTTCCTGGCCGGACTCGGTGTCGTCGCGGTGTTCTGGATGAGCCTGATTGCGCTCAGCCTGACGATGCCGAGCGCCTGAGTCGCGGGCGTCACACGGCACGGAGCGCCCCGAGCCCTCGGGTAGAGTTGACGCGATCGCGCCCCCATGGTGTGCGGCGCATCGGCCCCTCCCGCCTGCCGCGCTGCCCCGAAGGATCCACTGTGCCGAAGCCCGTCGTGCTCATCGCCGAAGTTCTCTCTCCCGCCACGATCGAGGCCCTCGGCCCCGACTTCGACGTCCGCGACGTCGACGGTACCGATCGCGAGGCGCTCTTCGCGGCACTCGCCGACGCTGACGCCGTGCTGGTGCGTTCGGCGACGCGCATCGACGAGGAGGCGCTGGCGCACGCGCCGAAGCTCAAGGTCGTGGCCCGTGCGGGCGTCGGTCTCGACAACGTCGACATCAAGGCAGCCACCGCAGCGGGCGTCATGGTCGTGAACGCGCCGACGTCCAACATCGTCTCCGCGGCGGAACTCACGGTCGGCCACATTCTGAGCCTCGCCCGCCGCATCCCCGCCGCACACGCGTCGCTCTCCGGTGGCGCGTGGAAGCGCAGCTCCTTCACCGGAGCCGAGCTGTTCGAGAAGACGGTCGGCATCGTCGGCCTCGGCCGGATCGGCGCCCTCGTCGCCGCGCGCCTCGCGGCCTTCGACATGCGTGTCGTCGCCTACGACCCCTACGTCACGTCCGCCCGCGCGCAGCAGCTCGGCGTGCAGCTCCTCTCCCTCGACGAGCTCGTGGCCGAGTCGGACTTCCTGACGATCCACATGCCGAAGACGCCGGAGACCACCGGCATGATCGGTGCCGCGCAGTTCCAGGCCATGAAGCCGACGGCGTTCGTGGTCAACGTCGCCCGCGGCGGACTGATCGATGAGGAAGCGCTCCACGCGGCGCTCGTCGCAGGAGAGATCGCCGGCGCCGGGCTCGATGTCTTCACGACCGAGCCTCCCGTGGAAGGCGGAACCGCGCGCCCGCTGCTCGACCTGCCCAACGTGGTCGTCACGCCGCACCTCGGCGCGAGCACCGAGGAGGCGCAGGAGAAGGCAGGCGTCTCGGTCGCCCGCTCGGTGCGTCTCGCACTCGGCGGAGACCTGGTGCCGGACGCGGTGAACGTCGCGGGTGGCGTGATCGACCCGTACGTGCGCCCCGGCATCTCCTTGGTCGAGAAGCTCGGCCAGATCTTCGCCTCGCTGGCGACCTCGCCTCTCACGAGTCTCGACGTCGAGGTGCACGGCGAGCTCAACGACTACGACGTGAGCGTTCTCAAGCTCGCCGCGCTCAAGGGCGTGTTCACGAACATCGTGAGTGAGACCGTCTCGTACGTGAACGCCCCGCTCCTCGCCGAGCAGCGCGGGATCGCCGTGCGTCTGATCAAGGACGACGTGAGCGACGAGTACCGCAACGTGATCACGCTCACGGGCGCGCTGTCCGACGGGACCCAGTTGTCGGTCTCGGGAACACTGACGGGGCCGAAGCAGACGGAGAAGCTGGTCGGGATCAACGATCACGCGCTCGAACTGCCGATCGAGCAGCACCACGTCGTGATGCTCTACACCGACCGCCCCGGCATCGTCGCGGTGTACGGGCAGAAGTTCGGCGAAGCAGGCATCAACATCGCCGGCATGCAGATCGCGCGTCAGGCGGCGGGCGCGCAGGCGCTCAGCGTGCTGACGCTCGACTCGCCGGTGTCGGAGGAGCTGCTCGAAGACGTGAGCGCCGCGATCGACGCCGACCTCTTCCGGCAGATCGAGATCACCGAGGTCTGATCACTCGACGCGACAGACGGGAGAGGGCGGGAGCGAGATGCTCCCGCCCTCTCCCGTCTCTCTGACCGTCAGGCCGTGGCTCGGAGCACCAGCGCGATCAGGTCCTTGAGCTCGTCGCTTCGGGGAACCAGGCGTTCGGGGCCGTGCACGTCGAGGGAGTTGTTGAAGTACAGGCCGTCGCTGACGAGCATCACGAGGTCGAGGCTCGCGTTGTCGCGCACGTGCGGACGGATCGTCTCAGCCCAACGTCGCCGTGTTTCGCGCAGCATGTCGGCCGCAGCGACCGAGCCGCCCTGCGCGAGCCTCGTCGTCGCGATCAGGACACGGTCGAGGGCGTCGTCTTCCATCACCGAGGTGCGCACGTAGTAGGCGACGGGCCCTTCCTCGGCCGCCGTCATCCGCTCGAGGTCCGCTGTCGTGAGGCGGTCGAGGCGCTCGACCAGGCCGATCTCCAACTCTTCCTTCGAGCCGAAGTGGTACAGCAGACCACCCTTGGAGACCCCTGCTGCCTTGGCGGTCGCGTCGAGGGTCGCGGCACGCTCGCCGTCTTCGATGAGGATCGCTTCGAAGGCGTCGAGCACCTTCTCGCGAGCGAGGGGAGGTCGGGGCATCGTGGGTCCTCTGCACAGGGGGAGCGGTCGGGATTCTGTTACTATACCAGCCGGACGGTTCACTAACCGTCGATCACGATCCTGAGAGGTGTTCCATGACCCGTACTGCGTCGATCCCGACGACAGAGACGGATGCTCCCCGTGTCGGAGCCCGTGGCTGGGCGGCGCTCGTCGTCCTCATGCTGCCGGTGCTTCTGGTGTCGGTGGACAACACGGTGCTGAGCTTCGCGCTCCCTGAGATCTCCATCGCGCTCGCGCCCACCGGTGCGGAGCAGCTGTGGATCATCGATGTGTACCCGCTGGTGCTCGCGGGACTCCTCGTCACGATGGGTACCCTGGGTGACCGGTTCGGACGTCGGAAGATGCTGCTGATCGGGGCGACCGGCTTCGCCGCCGTATCCGCACTCGCCGCCTTCGCGCCCACGGCCGGCTTGCTGATCGCCGCCCGTGCGCTCCTGGGTCTCTTCGGCGCCATGCTGATGCCGTCGACGCTCTCCCTCCTCCGGTCGATCTTCCGCAACCGTGATCAGCGCCGCATGGCGATCGCGGTCTGGGCATCGGCGTTCTCCGCCGGGTCGGCGTTGGGTCCGATCGTGGGCGGCATCCTGCTCGAGCACTTCGCCTGGGGATCGGTCTTCCTGATCGCCGTTCCGGTGCTCATCCCCCTGCTCATCGCCGCACCGCTGCTGGTGCCGGAGAGTCGTGATCCGAACCCGGGTCGCATCGATCTGATCAGCATCGCGCTGTCGATGGCGACCATGATCCCGGTGGTCTACGCGATCAAGTCCCTCGCGGTGGACGGCCCGAGCCTCACCGCCGGCGCCTGGGCTCTGCTCGGCTTCGGCATGGGCTACCTGTTCGTCCGTCGTCAGCTGCGGGCCAAGAGCCCGATGCTCGACATGGCGCTGTTCCGGCGCGGTTCCTTCTCCGGGGCGATCCTGGTGAACCTGCTCAGCGTGGTCGCGCTGGTGGGCTTCCTGTACTTCGTGTCGCAGCACCTGCAGCTGGTCCTCGGCCTGTCGCCGATGATGGCCGGCATCGCACTGGTCCCCGGCATGCTCGCGATGATCGTGGCGGGGCTCTCCGTCGTGCCGGTCTCGCGCCGCGTGCCGCCGCACATCGTGGTCCCCGCCGGGCTCGCGTTCTCGGTGGCCGGCTACCTCATCGTGGCGTTCACGACGCATGAGCACGGCGTCCTCCCGCTCGTGGTGGCGTTCGTGGTGCTGGGCATCGGCATCGGCGCGGCGGAGACGATCTCCAACGAGCTGATCCTCTCGAGCGCTCCCGCGGCCAAGGCAGGCGCGGCGAGTGCGGTCTCGGAGACGGCGTACGAGCTCGGGGCGGTGCTCGGCACCGCGGTGCTCGGTGGCATCATCACGGCGTTCTACCGCGGCGCTCTCGTGCTTCCGGCAGGTCTGCCCGCCGATGTCGCCCACGCGGCGGAGGAGACCCTCGCCGGTGCCTACACCGCCGCGCAGGAGCTCCCGGCGCAGCTGGGGACGGCCCTGTGGGACGCGGCGGCCGACGCATTCGGTTCCGGTGTGACGGTGACGTCGCTGATCGGGGCCGGGCTCGTCGTGGTCGCCGGGGTGATCGCCGCCGTCACACTGCGCAAAGCCCCCTCGCACTGACCAGTACGCTGGGAGGATCGGCCCGCCCCGCCCTGCGGCAGGTCTGGGCCGGTCCATCCCCGTGCAGTGCGCAAGGAGTGTCATGTCGCGTGTCGTGAAGCTGGCCGTCATCCCCGGTGACGGCATCGGTCCCGAGGTCATCGCCGAGGCGGAGAAGGTGCTCGACGCCGTGACCGCGGCGAGCGACGTCGTGTTCGAGAAGACCCGCTTCTCGCTCGGCACCGGCCGCTTCCTGGAGACCGGCGACACGCTCACCGATGACGACCTCGCCGCCATCGCCGCCCACGACGCGATCCTGCTCGGCGCCGTCGGCGGAACGCCGGGGGACCCGCGACTGAAATACGCGAACATCGAGCGGGGACTCCTGCTCCGGTTGCGCTTCTCGCTCGACCACTACGTGAACCTGCGTCCCTCCAAGCTCTTCGTCGGAGCTCCCGGACCACTGGCCGCGCCGGGGGAGATCGACTTCGTCGTGGTCCGCGAGGGGACCGAGGGGCCGTACGTCGGCAACGGCGGGGCGATCCGCAAGGGCACCCCGCAGGAGGTCGCGAACGAGACCTCCGTGAACACCGCATTCGGTGTCGAGCGGGTCGTGCGCTACGCCTTCGAGCTCGCGGAGCGTCGCCGCAAGAAGCTCACGCTCGTTCACAAGACCAATGTGCTCGTCCACGCCGGAGCCATCTGGCAGCGCATCGTGAACGAGATCGCGGCCGAGCACCCCGAGGTCACGGTCGACTACCTGCACGTCGACGCGGCCACGATCTTCCTGGTGACCGACCCCTCGCGCTTCGACGTCATCGTCACCGACAACCTGTTCGGCGACATCCTGACCGACCTCGCCGGAGCGGTCACGGGCGGCATCGGCCTCGCCGCCTCGGGCAACATCAATCCCGATGGCGCTTTCCCCTCGATGTTCGAGCCCGTGCACGGCTCCGCCCCCGACATCGCCGGTCAGCAGAAGGCCGATCCGACGGCCGCGATCCTCTCGATCGCGCTGCTGCTCGACCACCTCGGCCTCTCCGCCGAATCCGCGCGGGTGAGCGCCGCGGTCGAGGCCGACATCGCCGCCCGCAGCGCGGCGCGCACGACCGCGGAGATCGGTTCCGCGATCACCGCACGACTCTGACCGCAGGCGTAGGCTGAACGGGCGCGAGGATGCGCCCACCCACGAGGAATGGATGATGAGATGACGACCATCGATGCCGAGGCGACCGTGGCTCCCCTGGAGTTCGCCGTCACGAAGAACCTGACCGCCGCGTCGCCCGCGCGGCTGGCCGAGGTGCTGGAGAACCCGGGCTTCGGCGTGGTCTTCACCGACCACATGGTCGACATCTGCTGGTCGGTCAAGGGCGGCTGGCACCGGCCCCGCGTGCAGCCGTACGGGCCGATCCCGCTCGACCCCGCGGCGTCCGTCCTGCACTACGCGCAGGAGATCTTCGAGGGCATCAAGGCCTACCGCCACGCCGACGGCTCGATCCACACGTTCCGCCCCGACCGCAATGCCGCGCGCCTGCAGGCCAGCGCCCGCCGCCTCGCGCTGCCCGAGCTTCCGACCGAGTACTTCATCCAGTCGCTGCGCGAGCTGATCGCGGTCGACGGTCGCTGGGTACCCAGCGGGGCCGACCAGAGCCTCTACCTGCGTCCGTTCATGTTCGCCAAGGAGGCCTTCCTCGGCGTCCGCGCCGCGCAGAAGGTCGCCTACTACGTCATCGCCAGCCCTGCGGGCGCCTATTTCTCCGGCGGTGTGAAGCCGGTGCGCATCTGGCTCTCGGAGGAGTACGCCCGTGCGGGCAAGGGCGGCACCGGCAAGGCCAAGACCGGCGGCAACTACGCGTCGAGCCTGCTCGCACAGAGCGAAGCGAGTGCTCAGGGCTGCGACCAGGTCGTGTTCCTGAACGAGAAGCGCGACGTCGAGGAGCTCGGTGGCATGAACGTGGTCTTCGTGTTCAAGGACGGCCGCGTCGTCACCCCCGAGTCGGACAGCATCCTCGAGGGCATCACCCGTGACTCGCTGCTGCAGCTCGCGGAGGACCGCGGATACACGGTCGAGAAGCGTCCGATCTCGATCGACGAGTGGCGTGAAGGCGTGGCATCGGGCGACATCGTCGAGGTGTTCGCGTGCGGCACGGCCGCCGTCGTCACCCCGATCGGCGCGCTCGTGGGCGACGGCTTCGACGAGCCGCAGCCGCTGGGAGAACTCGCTCTCTCGTTGCGCGAAGAGCTGACCGACATCCAGTACGGACGCCGTGAGGACAAGCACGGCTGGCTCCTGCGCCTCGACGCCTGACGCCGGACCCCCGACGCCGAGACCCCGTCCTCTCGCCGAGACCCCGTCGTCTCGGCGCGCACAGGACGGGGTCTCGGCGGCGTTGGGGGGTCTCGGTGCAGGGTGCCGCGCTCGCTAGGCTGGACACCATGAAGATCGCCCGGTTCAGCCACGACGAAGCCATCATGTACGGGATCATCGACGAGCGCGAACTCGTCGTCCTCGCGGGGGATCCGATGTTCACCGGGTACGAGACGACCGGCGCTCGTGTGCCCCTCGCCGACGCCGCGCTGCTCGCTCCGGTGATCCCGCGGTCGAAGGTCGTCTGCGTCGGGAAGAACTATCACGATCACGCCGCCGAGATGGGGGGAGTGGCCCCGGAGGAACCGCTGCTGTTCCTGAAGCCGAACACGTCCGTGATCGGACCAGGTGATGCGATCGTGCGTCCCTCGCTCTCGGAGCGCACCGAGTATGAGGGTGAGCTCGTCGTGGTGATCGGGAAGATCGCGAAGAACGTGAAGGCCGAGAACGCGCTCGACTACGTGCTCGGCTACACGATCGGCAACGACGTGACCGCGCGGGACCTGCAGCGCAAGGACGGCCAGTGGTCGCGGGCCAAGGGATTCGACACCTTCTGCCCGCTGGGACCGGTGATCGAGACGGACTTCGATCCGGCCAACGCGACGATCGAGACGCGGGTGAACGGCGAGGTGCGCCAGCACGCCCCACTCACCGACATGATCCACTCGGTGCCGGCGATCATCGAGTACGCCTCCGCCGTCTTCACCCTTCTCCCCGGCGATGTGATCATGACGGGCACGCCGGCCGGGGTCGGCACGTTCGAGGCGGGTGACGTCGTCGAGGTCGAGATCTCCGGACTCGGCATCCTTCGCAACACCGCGCGCAACGCCGTTCCCGTGCCATGACGACCGTCGCCCTGACGGCGGCGCAGCAGACGGCGGTCCAGCGGCGAACCGTCCTGGTGCTGTCGCTCGGACAGGTCCTCGGCGGCATCGCATTCGGTGCGACGGTCTCCCTCGGCGCGCTCCTGGCCGCGGACATCTCGGGCAACGATGCGCTTTCCGGGCTGGCCACGGCTTCCGTGACGCTCGGAGCGGCCGCGTGCGCGATCCCGCTCGCCCGCCTCGCTGCGCACGTCGGACGGCGTCGGGCGCTCACCCTCGGCAACCTCTTCGCGCTCGTCGGTATCGCGGTCGTCATCGTCGCCGCCTCCCTGCGCGTCTTCCCTCTGCTTCTCGTCGGGATCCTGCTGATCGGGGCGGGCAACGCGGGGAACCTGCAGTCGCGGTTCGCCGCCACCGATCTCGCCGCACCGCAGCATCGTGGTCGCGACCTGTCGATCGTCGTCTGGTCGACGACCATCGGCGGTGTCGCCGGCCCGCTGTTGCTCGGACCGGGCGAGATCGTCGGGCAGGCGGTCGGGATGCCTCCGCAGACGGGCTCCTATCTGTTCTCGTTCGTGGCGCAGTGCGCGGCGCTCGTGCTCTACATCGTCGCGCTGCGGCCCGATCCTCTGCTGGCCGCTCAGCGTCTCGCGAAGTCGTCCGCCGCCGTCACGGGAACCGCGGTCGCGGACCGGCCTCGGGTCGCGCGCTACGCGATCTTCGCGATCGCGGGGTCTCACGTGGTCATGGCATCGGTCATGGCGATGACCCCCGTCCACCTGTCCCACATGGCGCATGGCGCCGGCGGGATGGCGCCGAGCCCGGCGGATGTCTCCGCGCTGGTCGGTATCACGATCGCGCTCCATGTCGGCGGCATGTACGCGCTGTCGCCCGTCTTCGGGGTGCTCGCCGACCGGTGGGGCCGGCTCCAGGTCGTCCTCCTCGGTCAGGCGCTCCTCGCGGGGGCGCTGGCTTTCGCGGTCTTCACGGGCACCGAGGCCTGGGGCGTGATGGTCGCCCTCATCCTGCTCGGTCTGGGGTGGAGCGCCGCGACGGTGGCCGGTGCCGCGCTCCTCACCGAGGCGTCCGCGCCTGAGCTCCGCACGCGCAGGCAGGGCCGCAGCGACTCGTTGATGAGCCTGTCCGCTGCGGCGGGTTCGGTGCTCGCGGGAGTGGTGCTGGCGAACTTCCAGTACGCGGGGCTCGGGGTCGCCGCCTTCGTGCTGGTCATCGCGATCGTGGCGCTGGCTCCGCTGGCTCGTTCCGGAGCACGGTGAAGGACTGGTCCGGCGTCGGCGACGCGTACTCGGCTTCCTACGCCGCGCTCTGCGCGGGCACCTTCTCGGCGATGCGGGAGGTGCTGGGCGAAGGGAACGGTCGCAGTCTGGTCGACGTCGGTGCGGGGGACGGCACGCTCGCAGCGAGGTGGGCGGCCGACGGATGGACGGTGACGGCATGTGAGCCGGAACCCACCATGCGCGCGGCGTCCCGCCGGTTGCACCCTCGGATCGAGACGATCGACGGCGCCCTGCCCACACTGCCGTTCGCGGAGGGAGAGTTCGACGTGGCCATCGCGAACTTCGTGCTCAATCACGTCGACTCTCCGCGCTCTGCCGCCGCGGAATTGCGACGAGTCAGCAGGGGTGTCGTCGTGGCGACGGTCTGGACCCTCTCGCCTTCCTGGCTCTGGGCCGAGATCACCGAGCGTGCCGGGATCGCGCCGTTCGTCGGCGCACGGCTCTCGGACGCGGAGGACTTCGAGCGGACGTCTGACGGATTCGGGCGGATGCTGCACGAGGCGGGACTCCCGCACGTCGCGGTCACCGAGATCGACTGGATCTGGAACGCGGACCCGGATTCGCTCTGGCTCTCGGTCGACGGGGGAGTGGCCGGTGCGGGTGCTCTCTACGCCGGTCTCGACCAGGCCGAGCGGCAGCGCTTCCGAACCGCGTTCGACACCGTCGTGGAGGAGCGGAGCGTGCGCGGATCGCTGCCGCTGGAGCATCGTGCGGCGATCGCGGTGAGCGCCGGTCGCTGAGCGCCGCGACCCGCCGACGGCGCCCAGCGCTGTCCCCGTAGAATCGAAGGGCTATGGCTACCCCTCATCCTCTCACCACGACTGTCAGTGGTGCCGACGTCCGCGTCCGCTTCTGCCCCTCGCCGACCGGTCTGCCGCATGTCGGCATGGTCCGCACGGCTCTCTACAACTGGGCCTATGCCCGTCACAACGGCGGGAAGATGGTGTTCCGCATCGAGGACACTGACGCCGCGCGTGACAGCGAGGAGAGCTTCCGCCAGCTGGTGGACGCGCTGACCTGGCTCAAGATCGACTGGGATGAGGGCGTCGAGGTCGGCGGTCCGCATGCGCCCTACCGGCAGTCGGAGCGTCACGACATCTATCGTGAGGTGATCGACAAGCTCATCGCCACCGGAGCCCTCTACGAGAGCTACTCCACGGCGGAGGAGATCGATGCGCGCAACGAGGCCGCCGGTCGCGCCAAGCAGCTCGGCTACGACAACTTCGACCGCGACCTCACCGATGCGCAGAAGGAGGCGTTCCGTGCCGAGGGCCGTCAGCCCGCTCTCCGCCTGCGTGTTCCGGATGAGGACCTCACGTACGTCGACCTGATCCGCGGTGAGGTCACCTTCCCCGCCGGTTCGTTCCCCGACTTCGTGGTGGTGCGTCCGAACGGCGTGCCGCTGTACACGTTCGTGAACCCGGTCGACGATGCGCTGATGGGCATCACCCACGTGCTGCGTGGCGAAGACCTCATGCCCTCGACCGCGCGCCAGCTCTCTCTGTACGCGGCACTGATCGATGCGGGTGTGACGACCTTCGTGCCGCGCTTCGCCCACATGCCGCTGGTGCTGGGGGAGACCGGCAACAAGAAGCTCTCCAAGCGCGACCCGCAGGCGGACCTGTTCCTGCACCGGGAGCGCGGGTTCATCCCCGAGGGGCTGCTCAACTATCTGGCTCTGCTCGGCTGGTCGATCGGTCCCGACCGCGACGTCTTCTCGCTCGATGAGTTCACCGCCGCGTTCAACATCACCGACGTGAACCCCAACCCGGCGCGCTTCGATCAGAAGAAGGCCGAGTCGATCAACGGCGATCACATCCGGATGCTGGGGGAGAAGGACTTCGCCGAGCGGACCGTGCCGTACCTCGCCGCCGCGGGTCTGTTCGATGAGCCCACGCATGAGCAGCTGGTGATGGCGTTCCGCGTCGCGCCCCTCGTGCAGGAGCGTGTGCAGCTGCTGGGTGAGGTGCCGGGGATGGTCGGCTTCCTCTTCACGGATGAGGTCTCGTATGCCGAGGACGCGCTCAAGGGCCTTCCGGCGAATGCGGCCGAGGTGCTCGACGCCTGCGTCACCGCGCTCGAACCGGTGACGGATTTCACGCCGGAGAAGATCCAAGAGGCCCTCGCCGCCGAGCTCGTCGAGAAGCTCGAGCTCAAGCCGCGCATCGCCTACGGCCCGCCGCGGGTGGCCATCACCGGCCGACGGGTCTCGCCACCGCTGTTCGAGTCGATGGAGCTGCTGGGCAAGGAGGAGTCCTTGCGACGCCTGCGGTCGCTCTCCACGTTCCTCGCGGGCTGAACCGCGACGCGCCCGGGCGGCGGCACAGGGCACCGGTTTTGGTGTTCCGCCGCCGCTCGGGTAGGCTTGATTCTCGGTGCGAGGCCCTGGTTTCGCCCTTGGGGTATGGTGTAATTGGCAACACGACGGTTTCTGGTTCCGTTATTCTTGGTTCGAGTCCAGGTACCCCAGCAAGATCAAAACCCCCGCTCAGACGGGGGTTTCTTCGTGTTCGGGTGATCGTCCCCAGCTGGCCGGTCGTCGCACGGCATCCTCCCGCGTCGCGTCCGAGGAACACCGACGTCGCGACTAATGTGAATGTGTGACAGGAACACGAGCGGAATCGGCATACTCCCGTGCTGTCACCGCTTTCCGCACTCCGACCCTCGATCTGCTCCACGGTCGGTTCGCTCCCTTCGTCGTCGCCTCGCTTTCTCTGCTGTTCACGGCTGACCGGCCGTCGATCCCGATCGCGGATGCCCATGCCGAGCTCTCCGAGATCCTCGAGGAGCTGAGGGGCGCGGACGACGACGACGATGAGCGGCGGACACCGGCGGGGACCGGACGGGATGTCTCGAGGAACTGGGTGCGCCTGGGCTGGCTGGTCCAGCAGATCGATGACGACGTCGAGGTGTATCGGCTCTCCGCGCATGCGGTGGAAGCGCTGGAGATCGCGGGCCGGACGGGCGGTGGACGCACACGCGTCTCGAACTCCCGTGTGCGCACGCTCCTCGAGGCCGTGGAGCACTTGGCGGACAGCGCGGAGGTCGATCCGGAGCGACGACTCACGCGCCTTCGCGAGGAGCGGACGGCACTCGACGCGGAGATCGCCCGGATCGAGGAATCCGGCAAGGCGGATCCCCTCGATGATGAAGAGCTCTTCGAAGAGGCGGAGAACGTGCTGCATCTGGCTCGCGAGCTCCCGGCGGACTTCACGCGCGTCGCCGAGTCACTGAAGCTCATGCAGCGCGATGTCGTCGCCCACCTGCGTCGCGACGAGCGTCCGACGGGCGAGGTCCTCCGTGAGTATCTGCAGCGCGCGCAGGACGTCATGAACTCCACCCCCGAAGGGCGCGCGTTCGCCGGGGCGCTGCGGTTGATCGGTGACCCGGAGCGCATCGACGCGCTGTCCGAGCAACTCCACGGCCTGCTCCGGCAGCCGTTCGCACGCAAGCTCGACAGCAACCAGCGCGCCGATCTCGATGCCATCGGACGCCGGGTCGAACTCGGCGTCGAGGAGGTCTTGGCCGCGCAGCGCCGCGCATCGCACGTCATCACCGGGCAGGTGAAGACGCACGATCCGCTGCGGGACCGTCAGATCGACGACCTGCTCCGCGATGTGATCGCCGCCCTCCACGTCTGGGACGGCACGGGCGCGAGCGCAGCGCCGGTGCGCAGCCTCCCGCTCGTCGACCTCGGACACCTCCGGCAAACGGTGAGCAGTATCCGCCCTCCCGCCGCCCCCGCTCCCCTCGCGGACGCCGACGACGTCGAGTTCCTCGACGTCGACAGTCGCGCCTGGGGAGGCCCGAGATACACCGAACTCGAAGACCACGTCTCCGCTCTCGGTGAGGAGTTCGACCTCGCCGCGGCGTTCACGACAGCCGCGGACGACACGCGCCGCCCCGTCGACCTTCTCGGTCTGCTCGAGATCGCACACCGCAACGGCATGACCGAGAGCGACGAGGTGTCGGTGGTCGAAGCCCTGCGTCCGGACGGCTCGACTCGACGTTTCGCGTTCGGTGCCGTCACGGCGCGCAACCCGAAGGAAGATGCACATGCCTGAACAGAGCCTCGCGACCGAGGCGCCGCTCGATGAGCCGTTCATCGCGCCGGTTCCGATGGAAGACGACATCGAGGAGCACTTCGCCGGTGATCGGGGAACGCTCGATCCGGAAATCCGACGAGTGCTCGTGCACATCCTGCAGCGCCGGTTCATCGCTGCGGAGCGCAACCGTCGGGAGTGGACCCTGCTGCTGGACCATCAGCAGGTGATCGAGTCGCGCTTGAACGATCTGTACCTGCGCCTGGTCATCGACCACGGCCGGGGGTTCGCGTACAAGCAGCAACTCCGCTCCGATGAGATCGACATGCCTGTTCTCCTCAAGGATGCGCCGTACACACGTGCGGAGACCCTGGTGCTCGTGCACCTGCGCACCGTCTATCAGCGGGAGTCCGCTGCCGGTGAGGCCTCCGTCCGCATCGACATCGAAGATCTCGAGCAGACGGTGCTGAGCTACTTCACGGATGTCGACGGAGGGACCGCCCGACAGCAGAAGGCGATTCGCAACGCGATGGACCGCCTCGACCGTGAGGGGATCATCCAGGAGGAGACGAGTGGTCGCTATCGGATCACGGCGCTCGTCGAAGTGGTGCTGAGCGCGGAGACGCTCAAGGAGCTCCGGGATTGGCTGCGGTCGCAGGAAGTGGTGCAACGATGACGATGGTCGACACGCTGTTCGGACTCATTCCCTCGGGGTCCCGAGGACAGCAGTGGATGGCGGAGGAACTGCAGCTGATCAACTGGGGCGGCTATGACGGCGGCCCTCACCGCGTGCGTTTCTCCCCGGATGCGACCCTGCTCTGCGGCGGTTCGGGGTCGGGGAAGTCCACGCTGATGGACGCGTACATCGCGCTCATGATGCCGCACACGACACCGTTCAACGGCGCGTCCAACGGTGGCGTGACCGGGCGCCCCCGGGGCGAGGAGCAGCGGAACATCCTCTCCTACGGGCGCGGGAAGATCGACGAGTCCCGAACCGAGGACGGCACCAAACTGCGCGTGCTGCGTGGTGACGGTGAGGACACCTGGAGCGCGATCGCCACGACGTGGCTGGATCACGACGGGTCACGGTTCACCGCGGTGCGTGCGTGGTACATCCCGGCGGATGCGCGCACTCTGGAAGACACCACCCGGGTGCGGGCGACGGTCGGCGGCGCCTTCGACCTGGGACTGTTGGAGCAGGCGGCCGCGCAGCGCCTGTCCGATGCGGCGGTGCGTGGGACCGGGCTGGAGACGCTCGCCACCGACCGTGAGTTCTCGGCGCGGCTGCAGGCCGTGCTCGGGATCGGTGCCGCGGGCTCCGGCTCGAAGGCCATCAGCCTGCTGGCGCGCATCCAGGCAGGACAGCAGATCACGACGGTCGACGATCTCTACAAGAAGCTCGTCCTGGAAGAGCCCGAGACCATGGCCACCGCAGACGCCGTCGTCGCGCACTTCGACGAGCTCGAGAGCACGCGCACCCGGATGCTGACCGCCAAGCAGCAGGTGAGCGCTCTCGAACCGATCCGGGCGATCAAGGAGCGGATCGCCGCGGCTGCCGAGCGCGTCAGGGTGATCGACGAGGTCGGGGTCTTCACGGATCCGTCCTCGCTCGCCGCTCTGTGGAATGCGCAGCGACGTCTGGATCTGCTCCGCGAGGTGGAGGTCGAACTGGGCGACCGTGCGCGTGCCCTGAGCCTCGCCGTCCGCGAGAAGCGTGCGCTCGTCGACGCGGCCGACCTCGAGCGCGAAGGACTCCTCGATGTCCTTCGTCAGTCCGGCGGCGATCGCCTCGAGACCGCGCAGCGCGAGCTCCGCGTCGCGGAACGCCGGCTCGAGGACGTCCGTCGGGAACGGGCGAAGTTCGACGCCATCGTCCGCGAGTTCGGCGCAGAGGTCGAAACCGCGGCGCAGTTCGACGCGTTCGTCTCCCAGGCTCGCGGTGCGTCGGCGAAGTCCGACAGCCGCGGGGCACGGGCTGCGTTCGCCGACGCGGAGACGACTCGGAGAGCCGCGGAGACGGAGATGCGCGGTGTTCGGGAGGAACGCGAGCGGACGAGCCGTGTGCGGGGCAGCATCCCGGCGCGTCTCGACGAGTCGCGGGCGCTGCTCGCCGAAGCGGTGGGTCTCTCCCCGTCGGAGCTCCCCTTCGTAGCGGAGCTCATCGAGCTGCGGACCGAGTTCGAGCCCTGGCGTGAGGCTTTCAACCTCGCTCTCGGCGGTTTCGCCCGGACGCTGCTGATCGATGCCGAGCACCTGGCGACGTTCCGCTCCGCCATCAACGCGGTCCGCACTCCCGAGCGCCTGAACTACGAAGGCGTGCACGTCGGACTGCCCGAGATGCGCCCGGCTGACCCGAAGTCGCTTCCCGCCCGGCTCGACTACCTGCCATCGCCCTTCACCGGCTGGTTGCAGCAGAGACTGCAGGAGCGTTACGGGTACGTCTGCGTGGATTCTTCTTCGCAGCTGAGCGAACACCAGAAGGCGCTCACCATCAGCGGTCAGGTATCTCAGGGAAGCCGCGGCGGTCACGGCGGTCAGGGCCGTGCCAATGTGCTCGGCTTCACCAACGAACGCCGGTTGCGGGAACTCGACGAGCAACTCCACCGACTTGCCGAGCGATACGAGGACGCCGCCGCGGCGGCGCAGGAGGCCGAGGCCGCGCTCGACCGGATCGAGACGACGTCCACCGCGCTCGCGAAGATCGAGGACCTCACCTGGGAGCAGATCGATGTCGCCGCCGTGGAAGCGGAGAAGGAGCGCTGGCTCGCGGTCGAAGCCGAGGTGACGACGGCCAGCCCCGAGATCGCGCAGCTGAAGAGCCAGGCCGAGGAGTTGAGGGCCCGTGCGGGTCGCCTCCGCGACGACGAGGCGCGTCTGGGCAATGAGCTCGCCCAGACGCAGGAGCGGTGGGGGCAGGTGACCGATGACGTCGACACCTGCCAGACCGTGATCGATGCGGCAGCGTCGTCGGGGACCGTCTTGGAGGAGGGGCACGCGGCCTTCCTCGACGGGCGATTCCTGCATGCGGAGACCGGGGACACACCGACGGCGGCTCAGAGACTGTCGCATCTCGACACAGCGCTCCGGACCGCCGCGCAGCGCCTCCTCGAGGAGCGCCGCGAAGCCGCCGACGCTCACGAGCAGCAGCGGGAGAGCATGCGTCGACTCATGACCGGGTTCCTCGAACGCTGGGACAGTCTGACGATCCTCCCCGATCCGGATGCCTCGGTCGGCGAGTTCGAGAGCATCCTCGAAGCGCTCCAGACCAACGGGCTGCATGAGCTCGAAACCGAGTGGCGCGACAGTCTCCTCAAGCTGTCCGGAAACGATCTGACGAGCCTCGACTCGACGCTCAGCCGCTCCCTCCGAGAGATCAAGGATCGGATCGATCCCATCAACAGGATCATGGAGGAGCTCCCGTTCTACGACGATGACCATCGGCTGCAGATCACCCCGCGGGAGAACCAGACGGAGGCGCGCAAGCGGTTCCGCAGGGAGCTCCGTGAGGTCCGCGGACTCATCGATGCGGCGTCGACGGATGCGGAGCGTGAGACCGTCTACCGCAAGATGAGCCGGCTGATCGCACGCATGCGTCGCACGGCCCCCGATTTCGCGGAGCTGATCGACGTGAGGAACCATGTGCGGGTGAGTGCGGAGAGAGTGGACGCCGCCACGCGTTCGCATGTCGCGCTCTACGACCACATCGGCGAGAAGTCCGGAGGGGAGTCGCAGGAGCTTGTCGCGTTCATCGTCGGCGCCGCTCTTCGGTACCAGCTCGGAGACGCGGGCGCGGCTCGACCGCGCTACGCCCCGGTCTTCATGGACGAGGCTCTGATCAAGGCCGATGCGCATTTCACGAAGCGCGCGATCGGTGCGTGGAGAGGTCTCGGCTTCCAGCTGGTGATCGGCGCCCCGAACGACAAGTACAGCGCGATCGAGCCTCACGTCGATGTCGAGTACGACATCCTCAAGGACACGCACGGGCGGTCGTGGGCAAAGGCGAAGGTGGGCCTGCCGGAGGACACCGAGAATCGGAACGCCTAGGCTCCAGACATGGCTTTGGAACCCCTCTTCCTCCGTCTCGATCGGATCGCGGGCGGCCGCCACGCCGGCGTCGCCATCAGCGAGGCCGACCGCACCCACCCCCGGACGGTGCGCGCCTTCGCGTGGATCCTCTGGCTTCTCGTCGTCGAGCTCGTGATCGGTGTCGGGGCGGTCGTGGTGGCGCTGGTGCTCGCGGTCGACGGAGAGCCCGTTTCATTCGCGGTGTGGATGCGGACGCTCGTGGTCCTCGCGATGACCGTCACGCTGTTCTACTTCGCGTGGCGAGCGCGGCGCGGGTGGCGCTGGGCGTATCAGCGCCTGCGTCTGTTCGCGCAGATCTTCCCGATCATCACGCTCGTGATGGCCGCCATCCCCGGCCTGTATCCGCTGTGGATGGTCTCCGAGCAGATCATCTTCAGCCTCATCATGATCGGTATCGCCGACTTCCTGACGAGCGACCACATGCGTCGTGCGTTCGCCGCACCTCCCTCCGACGACGATTAGCACGCACGGGGCCGCGACGCCACTCCCTATCGCCGGCCGTGACGAGGCGGCATCCTCGTCTGAGGCGAGAGGGTCGAGGAGGGAGAGCGGATGGCGAGACTGAACCGGGTGGTTCCGGGGGAGGACCCCGGGTTCCGCAGGCGGCGATCCGGATCGGGGTTCCGGTATGCGGGTCCCGGGGGAGAGACCGCCCCGGAAGCTGATCGGCAACGCATCGACGATCTGGTGATTCCGCCGGCCTGGCGCGACGTCTGGATCGCTGCGGATCCGTTGGCGCACATCCAAGCGGTCGGGGTCGACGAGGCGGGCCGCAAACAGTACCTCTACCACCCGCTGTGGCGCGTCAGCCGCGACCGCAAGAAGTTCGTCCGCGCCCTCGAACTCGCCGCTGCGCTTCCTGGTGCCAGAGCGCGAGTGACACGGGCTCTCCGCGAGGACGGACAGACGAAGGAGCGCGCGCTGGCGATCGCCTTCCGCCTGCTCGACGATGCGGCACTCCGGATCGGCTCGGAGCGGTACCTGGTGCGTCACGGCAGCCGTGGTCTCACGACCCTGCGGCGTCGTGACGTGCGCGTGTCCGGGAGCGAGGTGGCGTTGTCGTTCCCCGCCAAGAGCGGGCGCACCGCATCGATAGAGATCACCGATGAGGCGCTCGCGGACGCCCTGACCGATTTCGCCGCGGGGAAGTCCGGAGCCTTCCTGCTGGCCTATCGGCGCGGCCGCCGCCGTGTGCGCATCAGCCCGGCCGAAGTGAACGCGTATCTGCGCGAGGTCACCGGCTCCTCCTTCTCGGCGAAGGACTTCCGGACTCTGCACGGGACGATCATCGCCGCCGACGCCCTGGCCCGGATCGGTGAACTCGATCGTCGCAGCGAGCGCAAGCAGGCCGAGCGGCTCGCAGTGCAGGCCGCGGCGACCGCACTCGGCAACACCACCGCCGTCGCACGCGGCAGCTACATCGATCCGAGAGTGTTCACGCAGTATGCGCGGGGGCGCACCCTCGACATCTCCGTGTCGCCCGAGACGGCCATCCGCCGACTGCTGGGCGGACCGGCGACGTCGCGGAAGAGGACGCGGCGATCCGGATGACAGGATGGATACATGGATACAGCCAACCTCACCCGCGAGGAGACCGCAGCGCGATCCGCAGCGGTCACCGTGCACCGCATTCGCGTCGAGCTCGACCTGACCGGCGCCCCCGAGCGGGCTCGCACCGGGTTCCCGACGGTGACGACGCTCGAATTCGACGCGTCCACCGAAGCGACCTGGCTCGACTTCATCGGTGAGGCCGTCACCCGCGTCGTCCTGAACGGTGTCGAGCAGGAGGTCGTGTACGACGGCGCACGGATCTCCCTCGTCGGGCTGGGCCCGTTCAACGTCGTCCGGGTCGAAGCGGTCGGCGCCTACAGCCGTTCGGGCGAAGGACTGCACCGTTTCCACGATCCCGCCGACGACGAGACGTATCTGTACACGCAATACGAGCCCGCCGACTCGCGCCGGGTCATGGCGTGCTTCGAGCAGCCGGACATGAAGGCGTCCTACATCTTCGTGGTCGACGCGCCGTCCGGGTGGGAGGTGCTCTCGAACCAGTCACCGACGCACACGGACCTCGGCGTCGGCGTGCAGCGCGTCGAGTTCGCCCCGACTCTCCCGATCTCGAGCTACATCACCTCGGTCGCCGCCGGCCCCTATACCCGGGTGGACGGCGAGTGGCAGCGCGGCGAGGAACAGGTCGCCCTCGGAGTCTTCGCCCGCCGCTCGCTGGCCCCGTATCTCGAATCCGAGGAGATCCTCGAGGTGACCCGGCAGGGGCTGGACTTCTTCGCGGAAGCGTTCGCCTACCCGTATCCCTGGGGCAAGTACGACCAGATCTTCGTCCCCGAGTACAACCTCGGAGCGATGGAGAACCCGGGGCTCGTCACCTTCACCGAGGCATACCTGTCCCGAGGGGCAGCCACCGAGGCGCAGCGAGCCGCGCGTGCCAACACGATCCTCCACGAGATGGCCCACATGTGGTTCGGCGACCTCGTGACCATGACCTGGTGGGACGATCTGTGGCTCAAGGAGTCCTTCGCCGACTACATGGGCGCACACGCGTCCGCCGTCGCGACGCGTTTCCATGACGCGTGGGTCAAGTTCGCCGCGAGTCGCAAGGCGTGGGCCTACCAGCAGGATCAGTTGCCGACGACGCACCCGATCGTGGCGGATATCACCGATCTCGAAGCCGCGAAACTCAACTTCGACGGCATCACCTATGCCAAGGGTGCTGCGGTGCTGAAGCAGCTCGTCGCGTTCGTCGGGGACGAGGCGTTCTTCGAGGGCGCCCGTCGCTACTTCGCGGCGAACGCGTTCGGGAACACGACTCTGGACGACTTCCTCGTGCAACTCAGTGCCGTGTCCGGACGTGACATGAGCGACTGGTCAGCGTCATGGCTGCAGACCTCCGGCGTGTCGACGATCCGGCTGGAGAGCGACGACGACGAGCGCCGTTTCCTCGTGCAGACGGATCCCCGCCCGCACCGGCTCCGCATCGGGCTCTACGGGCGCGAAGATGGTCGCATCGTCCGGAAGGACCAGCAGGAACTCGATCTGCTCGGTGAACGGACCGAGGTGGAGCTCGATGACGCCGATCTGGTGCTGCTCAACGACGACGATCTCACCTATGCGAAGGCGCGACTGGACGAGGCGTCCCTGCGCACCGTCGAGGAGTCCCTCTCGTCGATCGAAGACCCGCTGGCCCGCGCCCTGGTGTGGTCGTCGCTGTGGAACGCCACCCGCGACGGCGAGCTCAGCGCGACGCGCTACCTCGCGATCGTGCGCACGCATGCTCCGGCGGAGTCGAACAGCGGACTCCTGTCCGGCGTCCTCGCCAATGCGGTCCACACGATCCGGCACTTCGTCGCACCCGCCCGGCGCGACGACGAGCAGCGCACCTGGACCGACTCCGTGTGGAATGCGCTTCAGGCCGCGGACGTCGGGAGCGACGCGCAGCTCTCGTGGGCGCGGGCTCTGGCGACGGCCTCCGCGTTCGACGATGTGCACAGCGAACGGGTGCGCGCACTGCTCGACGGGGACGTGCCCGAGGGTCTCGTCGTCGATCCTGACCTGCGCTGGCAGCTCCTCACGGCACTCGTCGCGACGGGGCATGCCGACCTCGCAGACATCGCGGCCGAGGAGGAACGCGACGACACGGGGAGTGGGCGCACGGCGGCGCGGCGCGCACGTGCCTCGCGCCCGGAAACCGCCGTGCGACGCGGCGCGTGGGAGTCGGCGTGGAATGACGAATCGCTCAGCAACGACCACTTGGATGCCGAGATCGACGGCTTCCGCGCCGGGGGACGCCGAGACCTCATCGCGAGCTTCGATGAGGAGTATTTCCGCCGTATCGGTGCGGCATGGAGCGGACGCAGCATCGAGATCGCTCGAAGGCTGGTCCTCGGGTTCTTCCCTGCGGGCGACACCCTCGGCCCCGTCGACGCCTGGCTTGCGGACAACGAGGCCGCCCCGGCCGCACTTCGTCGCCTGGTCGTCGAGCAGCGGGATCACCTGCAACGCGACCTCCGGGTACGCGCCGCACAGGACGCGTCCGCCGAGGGCTAAGCCGGGGCGACCTGCATGCCCATGACCGTACGTACGATCCACGGGTGGGCGCGGTCGTCGTCGATGTGCGTCATGCCGAGGTTCTCGGCGACCCCGCGCGACGCGGTGTTGGCGGGGTGGATGATCGCCGTCAGCAGGGTGGGGGCGAGTTCGCGGGCGACGAGTTCGACGCATGCCCTCGCGGCTTCCGTCGCGTAGCCCCGGCGCTGACTCGCGCGACGGACGTGATAGCCGACCTCCAGCACCGGAGCGTCGTTCGCGGACTGCCAGGTCAGACCGCAGTCCCCGATGAACTCACCGTCGTGCGTCTCGATCACCCAGAGCCCATGCCCGTGTTCCCGGTAGCGCTCCTGCATCCGCGCGATCCATTCGGCGCTCTCCGCGCGCGTCTTCACGGCCGGGTAGAAGGCCATGACCTCCGGATCGCCGAGCATCTCGGCGATCTGATCGAGGTCGTCTTCCCTCATCTCGCGGAAGCGCAGGCGGGCGGTCGGCGAGGGGAGGAGCCGGCGTGCTGCGCCGGTCACAGGTCGAGGGTGTCGCCGGGCTCCAGCACGAAGAACTCGCCGCCGCCCTGCTCGGTGGCCCATTGCAGGCGCTGCCGGTGCATGTTCTTGCCGATGACCGACAGCGTCATGTCGTGGGTGCCGAACGCGCGGCGTGGCGCGACGGCGAGCACGTAGTCCATCGCTTCGCCGATCTTCAACCAGGGCGCTCCGAGCGGCGCGGCGAGAGTGCCCACCGAGATGCCTTCGGGGACAGCGTAGGAGTCGCCGGGGTAGTAGAGCTCGTCGTTGACGAGGACGCCGACGTTTTCCACGGAGGGGAGAGATGAGTGGATGACCTCGTGCATGCCGCCGAAGAAACGCAGAGTGAAACCGCCGACCTCGACGGTGTCACCTGGGGAGACCACGGTGATGTCGTAGCCCTCTGCCGCGCGCGCGACGCCGGCGGGCGCGAAGATCGGGGTGCCGGGCGCCGTGCGCAGCAGACGGTCGAAGTGCTCAGGGGTCCAGTGGTCGGGATGCTCGTGCGTGATCACGATCCCGACGAGATCGCTGAGATCGTTCACGGGTGCCGTGAAGGACCCCGGATCGATCAGGAGGGTCCTGTCGTTCGCATCGAGACGGAGAGCAGCATGTTCGAACTTGGTGACGCGCATGAGATGAGTCAACTCCTTCGTCTGCTCCACGGCAAACGGATTCCGCGCGCCACGCCCGGGGGTCACGAGGAGGCGGCCTCGATTTTGCGGACGGAGAAACGCCGTGGCATACTTGAACGGTTGTCGCGCGACGGAAACGTTTCGCCAGACGGCCCCATCGTATAGCGGCCTAGTACGCTGCCCTCTCACGGCGGTAACGCGGGTTCGAATCCCGCTGGGGTCACACAACACGAGAAAGCCTCCGGTTCGCCGGAGGCTTTCTCGCTTTTCAGAGGCCGTCATTCTGCCGGGGCCGAGCGAAGCGCCATCGTGCGGAAGGTCCTGTTGCTCAGCGGCAGGATCATCAGCGCCATCATCGCGCCGCCGAACAGGGTGAACGGCACCCACAGGCTCGTGAGTGAGGCGAGCGCGCCGAACCCCGCCATCGCCAAAGGCATCAGGCAGTCGTCTCCCAACCGGGTCAGCGACCCCATCCGGCCGAGATAGGCGGTGTCGACGGTGGCTGAGAAGGTCGCGCTCAGCAAGACCGAGGCGTATCCGGCTGTCGCTCCGATCACGAAGGCGGCCGTCGCCACGGTCCACGCCGGCCCGAACCCGAGCGCGACGATCCCTGCCCCTTGGACCACCAGGGCCCAGAAGCCACCGCGCGCTTCGTGGCGGGGTCGCCACTTCGCGACCGAGACGGCCCCGATCGCCGCGCCCAGACCGAGGAGGGCTTCGAAGAGGCCGACCGCCTGCGCGCCCCAGCCTTCGGCGTGTGCGCGCAACGCGAGGCCGATCCCGACAGCGGGCCCCACGGCGAGGTTCAGACCCGACAGCGCGATCACGAGGGTGCGCGTGGTCGGATTCGCGGAGAGGTGCGCGAATCCTCGCGCGATGCCGCGCAGCGCCGACTCCTTCTCGGCCCGGGCGAGCCGGAACCGCGGTCGCAACCAGATCGCGATGAAGGCGGCGACGAGCGCGAACGTCAGCGCATTCAGCGAAGCGCTGCCGACGAGGCCGGCGTGCGCCACGATGATCCCGCCGATCGCCGCGCCACCCATGGTGCCGAGTCGCGACGCGGTCTGCGCGGCCGCCCCGTACGACGGTAGATCCGTCGGTCGGACCAGCTGTCGCGCGATGGTGCCCGCCGACGGCTCGTAGAACGCGTCGCACACCCCGAACGCGATCGCGGCGAACAGCAGGATCGCCACGGATGGGGGCGTTGTGAGGACCCACACGGCCACGGTGACGAGCACGCCCACGCGGAGGATGGTGAAGAAGAGCATGATCCGCCGCGCATCGGCACGGTCGGCGATGACGCCGCCGAACAGCAGGATCGCCGCCCGGGGGATGGTCCCGGCTGCGACGATCAGGCCGGCGACGGCCGGCGACGCGATCTGCACGGCTGTCCAGGCGAGTGCGATCGTCCAGAGTGCATCCCCCGCGTCGGAGAGGGCCTTGACGCCGATCCATGCGTGCACGCGGTGATCGCGGCGGAACTCCGGGGGAGTGAGGAGCACGGTCGGCTCGCTGAGGGTGGCCATCACGGCACCGTCGGGAAGGCGTGGGCGAACACGAAGATGGGCGTGCGCGACTGGTCGTCCGCGAGATCGATGCCGTCCTGCCACTCGCGGATCGTCGCCAGGAGTCGAGCGGAAAGATCTCGCAACTCATCGGGAGAAGCCCAGGTCGTGGTCTCGGTGTTGGAGCCGTCATACCCGACGTAGGCAGGATCGTGTCGGTGCCTGTGCCACTGCTGGAGTCGCTCGATCTGCATCCGGATGCCCTGGCGTTGCGCCTCTCGGGCGAGAAGGGCGTCGGAGGGGGAGTCCGCGTAGTCGTCGGTCGACCAGGTCAACCCTCTCCGTGCGACAGCCCACCAGCTGGTGCGCTTGTCACCGTCCGGGTCGGGAACGCGCTCGACGACCCCTGCTCGCTCGAGCATGCGCAGGTGGTGGCTGATGCTGCCGACCTGGCTCTCGAGTGCGCGGGCGAGCGTCGTCACCTGAGACGTCCCGTACAGGAGGAGGTAGTCGTAGATGCGGCGACGCAACGGATGGTGCACGGCGGTGATCACGGAGATGTCTTCCACGGGAGAAGACGCTAATCTCGCCCGTGCAGACGCACAAGCCTTCTTGTATACCCCGGAAAATCAGGCTTCTTCGGTGCCCGTACGGTCTCCGGTTGACGCGTGCGCGGCGCGACGGGCCCGGCGTGACCGGCGGACCAGCCACACGATCAGGATGACGACTCCGGCGATCGCCAGCCACGGGAGGATGAATCCGACCGCGACCACGAGCGCGTTCAGCGAGACCACGAGGCCGTTCCATCCGGCGAGGAGGCCGTCGCTGAATCCGGCGGGGTCAGCAGTGGTGGGAGAGTTCTCCCGGGTCAGCTGCACCTGCAGGGATGACATCGCCACCTGGTCCTGCAGTGCCTCGAGCTGCTGTTCGTACGACTCGAGCTGCGCTTGCCGATCGGTCAGCGCGACTTCCGCCTCGATCAACTCGGACACGCTGCCCGACTGCGACATCAACTCGGTGAGACGATCGACCGATGCTCTGGTCGAGTCGATCCGCGCCTGCAGATCGATGGAGATCGAGGTCACATCCTGCTTCGACGTCGATGAGGAGAGGACGTCCCCGACGTCGCCGAGCGCGGCGATCACCTCGGGCAGGTCATCGGACGGCACGCGGATGCTGATCCACCCGTACGCGGAGTCGGTCGGCGCCGGCTCGGAGGTGCCGTCCATCGCGGCCGCCTTGCCGATCTCCGTGCTCTCCACGTATCCGCCGTGGTCGGCGGCGAGTGCGGCGATGGTCGTCGCGGCTTCGGGAATCCTCGGCACCTGAACCGTGGCCTGTGCGGTGGCGATGATCTCCCGATCGCTGTCGACAGCGCCATCGACGGCACCTTCGACGGCACCGCCCGCATCAGTGGTCCCTTCGGCGAGCATCTCCGGAACACTCTCGGCCATGCGGTCGGGCGAGGAGGAGGAAGCGTCGGTGGCGGCATCCCCGGACATGCTCCACCCGCCCGCGGTGACCGTAGTGGAGCCGCCGACCGCGCCGAGGATCGGGGGAGTCACGAGCACGCCGATGACGAAGGCTGCGGCGATGCCACCGCCTGTCAGCCAGCGCCGTCGTCGCGTGCGTGCGCGGGCCGAAGCCAGGTTCACCGGCGCACGCTCGGCGGCGATCTCGGCGAACACCGACTCCTCGATGCGGGCGATGGTCTCGTCCGACACGACCGGCAACTCGCCGTGGGGGTTCTGATCGTTCATGCGTCTCTCGCTTCCTGGACGGTACCGCGCAGTCGGGTGCGCACTCGGGAGAGACGGTTTCGGACGACGGCGTGGGTGATGCCCAACTCTTCGGCGGCCGCCTGGTAGGCGTAGCCCTCAGACGCGCAGAGTCGGAAGATCTCCCGGTCGAGCTCGTTCAGGGTGCCCACCTCGGCGGCGATCCGTGCGGCGAGCTCAGACGTGATGACCTGCTCCTCCACGCTGATCGTGTCCGGCAACAGCGTCGCATCCACGGCTTCGGCGGTGTGCGCCTGATCACGTCGCTGCTGGCGGAGCCGGTTCGCGGCCTGGAACCGGCAGATCGTCGCCAACCACGGCAGGATCGATTCGCCCTGGAGGTCGAGGGCGGGGAGCTTCCGCCAGGCGACGACGAACGTCTCCTGCGTGACATCCTCCGCATCGGCGGCCGATGCGAGTATCCCTCGGGCGATCCAGTAGACCGGCCGGACATGCGCGCGGTACAGCTCGCGGAAGGCGCTCTCCTCGCCTGCCGCGGCCTGGGCCGCCCATTTCTGATCACTCGTCTGCACGGGCATCCTGATTCCGTTCGGTGTCTCTCACCCGGGAAGTGTCGACGGAGTCCTCATCGTCTCAGATCCTGTTCCGTCGATGTCCGCCGCGTGGGCGGTTCCCCACGCTCCCAGCACTCCGGTAGCATTGCCCGAGCGAGAGGGAGTATCCCGGATCCGCGCGTAACGTCATCACGAGCACCGTCATCGTTGCTCCGGGCGCGCGACGCACCACTGTGCGGGGGAGAGACTTTCGAGTCATTCCCGACCCTTCGCGAAAGGTGCAGTGCGCCGTTGGAAATCCCCGTCTGGTTCGAGATCACGTCGATGGTCGTCCTCACCATCATCCTGATCGCCGATCTGCTGCTCATCCGGCTGCGGCCGCACATCCCTTCCACGAAGGAGTCCACCCTCTGGGTGGTGTTCTACGTCGGCCTCGCGCTCCTCTTCGCCGTGCTCCTCGGCAACGTCGGCGGCTGGCAGAATGCGGGTGACTTCATCACCGGCTGGGCACTGGAATACAGCCTGTCGATCGACAACCTGTTCGTGTTCGTGCTGATCATGGCTCAGTTCGCGGTGCCGCGACGTCTCCAGCAGCAGGTGCTGATGGTCGGCATCATCATCGCCCTCATCCTGCGTGGACTGTTCATCCTCGCGGGCGTCGCGATCGTCGAGAACTTCTCGCCGATCTTCTACCTCTTCGGAGCGTTCCTCATCTGGACGGCGATCCGTCAGGCCATGCCGGACGGAGACCACGAGGGTGAGGTGCAGCGCGAGAACTTCGTCGTCCGTCTGCTGCGGCGTCGGATCGACATCAGCGAGACGTACGACGGGTCCAAGATCCGCACCACGGTGGACGGCAAGCGCATGTGGACCCCGATGATCATCGTCTTCATCACCATCGGAGTGACGGACCTGATCTTCGCGATCGACTCCATCCCCGCGATCTTCGAGATCACTACCAACGGATTCCTCGTCTTCGCGGCCAACATCTTCGCGCTCATGGGTCTTCGTCAGCTCTACTTCCTGCTCGGCGACCTGCTCGACCGTCTCCGCTACCTGCACTACGGCATCGCCGTCATCCTGGGCTTCATCGGTGTCAAGCTGATCCTCCACGCCCTGCACGTCAACGAGCTGCCGTTCATCAACGGCGGCGAGCACGTCGAATGGGTGCCCGACATCAGCAACATGGTCTCGCTCGGGGTGATCCTGGCGTCGATGACCATCGCGACGATCGCGAGCCTGATCGCCTCCTCGCGGGAGAAGCGAGCGGCGAGGGTCGCGACGCCGGCGGAGTGAGCTCCCTCAGCGTCGCCGACGTCTCACTCGTCTGACCACAGAAGCTCGGCCTCGAGCGTGAGGTCGATGATCTGACGGAGCAGCGACCCGACTGTGGCGGACTGCAAGAGGGCGTATCTGTCGTACTCGCCGAGAGGTGCGATCGCCGCGAGCTGCCATGCCGCGGCGATCGGATCGTCCGAGAGCTCCGTGCCGGAATCCCACGGGGCCTCGGGGGCGCGCGCGAGGGTGCGCCGCACGATGGCCTCGGCCTCCGTGCGCATCGGGGTGAGCTGGTCGTTCCAGTCGAGCTCCGGCAGCGGCGTGACCTCGGCTCGGGGATATGGCTCGTCAGCCAGCCACTCGTCGACCGAGAACCGTTCGGTGCCGACGGCGACGGCGACCAGCGCGTCAGCGCCGGTGGAGATGCTGACCAGCCGCGCGGTCGTCCCGATGCGACGGCGCTGGTCGCCCCCACCGACCTCCTGGCCGCGTTCGATGAGAACGACACCGAATCGCGGGTCATCCTCGTCCAGAAGCCGCCCGATCAAGGTGAGATAGCGCGGCTCGAACACGCGGAGCGGAAGCGGGGTGTACGGGAACAGCACCGAGCCGAGCGGGAACATCGGGAGGGCGGTCATGGCACCAGTCAACACCGAGAGACGTACAGTGAACAGATGCGCAGACCTCGCCCCGAAATCCCCGCCGCCGGTCAGGAGTCCGTCTGGGACTACCCGAGGCCGCCGCGCGTCGAGCCCGTCGGCGAGCGCATCACCATCCGCCTTGCGGGGAACCTGATCGCTGACACCCGCGATGCCGTGCGTGTGCTGGAGACGAGTCACCCTCCGGTGTATTACCTTCCGATGGCCGACTTCGTCCCCGGCGCACTGGTCGAGGCCTCGGGCTCGTCGTTCTGCGAGTTCAAGGGGGCCGCCCGTTACTTCGACGTGCGCAGCGGAGACACCCTGCGCCAGGGGGCGGCCTGGAACTACCCGCATCCCTCTCCGGGCTTCGAGATGCTGACCGATCGGGTCGCCGTCTACGCCGCACCGATGGACGAGTGCACGGTCGGCGGCGAGGTCGTGGTACCGCAACCCGGCGGGTACTACGGCGGGTGGGTCACCTCGTCCGTCGTCGGTCCCTTCAAAGGCGGGCCGGGCTCGCTGGGCTGGTGACGGTCGCCTGACGGCCGGTCAGAACGCGTGCAGGTTCGCCTGCAGGCCGCCGTGCGAGTACTCCCGGCGGAGGATGCCGCGACGGCGCAGGATCGGCACGAGCTCGTCGAGCGTGCGATGCAGCGTGACCGGATGGAAGTCTCCCCACAGCAGCACGCCGTCGTTGCCCCATTCGCCGAGCTCTTCGATCAGGTCGGCGAACTCGTCCGCGGTTCCGACGAAGCCCGTCCGATCGCTGATCCGTCCGGTCCGGGCGAGCGCCGTCAGGTGCGCGCGCAACGGGGCGTCCTCTCCACGGTCGCCGATCAGACGCTGAATGCTGCCGCGCGAGACGTGGGAGCCGAAGAGCGAGGGAGGCAGGGGTTCGTCGAGATCGAGGGAGGTCAGATCGGTCTCGAGATCGCTGGACTGCTTGCGGGCGATCTGCAGGAGTGCTCCGTCGTCGGGGTGCGCGGAGGCCGCCACGACGCGATCCGCCTCTTCGCGCGACGGCGTGATCACGGGTTGGATGGCGAACAGGACCTTGACGTCCTCGGGGCGTCGTCCTTCGGCGACGGCAGCCGCGTGCACCCGGGAGCGGTAGTCGCGCACCGACTTCTCGTTCAGCGGTGCGAGGGCGAGTTGCACATCGGAGTTCGCGCCCGCGAACCCGAGCCCGCGACCGGAACCTCCGGGGGAGACGATCGCAGGGTCGCCGTCGGTGAAGGGGAGGGCGTTGAGCGGGCCGTCGAAGGCGAAGTGCTCGCCACGGTGCTCGACAGCGCGCAGCCGCGAGCCGTCGGCGAACACGTCGGTCGCGCGATCGGCGATGAGGGCGCCGTCCTCCCAGCTGTGCCACAGGGCACGGATCCCGGCGAGCCATTCCTCGGCGCGGTCGTACGCCTCGTCGTGGCCGAGCTGCGGGGCGTCGGAGAAGTGACGCGCGCTGCCGGTGTCGGTGACCACGTTGAGTCCCAGCCGATGTCCGCTCGCGTGCTGCAGGGTCGCGAACTGGCGCGCCGCTGTATAGGGGAGGTGCGCCGCAGGGTTCACGGTCGGCACCACACCGAGATGCCTCGTCGCCTGGAAGAGGTAGGGGGCCAACAGCAGCGGATCGTGCTTCGGCCCGCCGAACGCGTGGCGCACGCGCAGGTCGATCGTCGAGGGCGAACCCAGCGACGGCGCGTCCTCGATGATGACCAGGTCGAACCCCGCCTGCTCGAGCGTCCGTGCCGCCTCCTGATAGACCTCGGGACGCGTCCAGTCGTAATCCCAGTCGAGGGACGGGTACCCCCAGCCCTGCGGCCCGAAGCCGCGGGCGAGGAACCAGCCGAAGTGCTGAAGGCGGCTCATGCCACCGTCTCCCGCACGCCCTCGAGCACCTGTGCCAGATCCGAGAGGAGGTCGTCGAGGTCCTCGATGCCCACCGAGAGCCGGAGCGTGCCCGCACGCACGCCGAGCCCCTCGCGCTCCTGCTCGGTGCGCTGAGCATGGCTCGTCGTCCCGGGGTGCAGGACCAGGGATCGCACATCGCCGAGGTGCGTCATGTGCGTGAACACCTGCACCTGCTCGACGAATCGTCGTGCTGCCGGGAGGCCGCCCCGGAGCGTGAACGTGAACACCGAGCCGAATCCGCCTTCCAGGTACCGGTTCGCGGTCGCGTGGTCAGGGTGCGACGGCAGGCCGACGTAGTCGACGCTTTCCACCTCCGGATGCTCTTCGAGCCAGCGGGCGATCTGCAGGGCGCTGCGGGATTGCCGCTCCACGCGCAGTCCGAGTGTTTCCACGCCCTGGCCGATCAGGAACGCATTGAACGGGGAGGGCGAGGCGCCGAATCGCGGAGCCACCGACTCCCGGGCATAGGCGATGCGAGCGCGGCCTCCGTGGCGCGCGAAGACGCTGGGCGCGTCGCCGCGGCCCGGGAGCACGAGATGGGGCGCGTTGTGGCCTGCGCCTTCGGCGTCGAAGCGTCCGTCGTCGACGATCACGCCACCCAGCACGGAACCATGCCCGGCGAGGAACTTCGACGCCGAGTGGACCACGATCGCGGCGCCGTGTTCCAGAGGGCGCAGAATCGCCGGTGTCGCGAGGGTGTTGTCGACGATCAGCGGGATCGCGAACTCTTCCCCGACGGTGCTGACGGCGCGGATGTCGAGCACGTCGTTGCGGGCGTTCGCGATCGATTCGGCGAACAGCGCGCGGGTGTTCGGGCGGATCGCGCTCCGCCAGGCGTCCGGGTCGGCGATGTCGTCGATGAACGTCGTCTCGATGTCGAGCCGCGCGAGGTTGTCGAGGAGCAGGCCCCGGGTGCCCTCGTAGATGTGCGTGGACGACACGATGTGGTCGCCGGCGGCCGCGACGGTGAGCAGGGCTGTGGCGACCGCCGCCTGGCCGCTGGCGACGAGCACGGCGTCCGCGCCCGACTCCAGCGCGGCGAGCTGGCGTTCCACGGCGCGGACGGTCGGGTTCCCGGTGCGGGTGTAGCCGAAGCCCGCTCCGGTGCGGAAGTGGTCGGCCGCGTGATCGAAGTCGTCGAACTCGAAGCCCGCCGTCAGGTAGATCGGTGTCGCGCGCGATGCGGCGGTCTCCCGGTCGCGCGCCGCATGGACCGCGCGGGTGGCGAAGCGGGGGTGTGCGACGGTCATGCGGTGCCTCTCGGTCGTTCGGTGCTCAACAGAGTGTCATGGCGGATCGGAGCACGGCCGAGCGGTGGTAATCTGACGTCATGCGGACCGTGCTCCTTCTTCTTATGGGCCGCGACGAGACCTCGATCTAGAGCCCCTCCTCGTCGCGGAGTCCATCGTGGGCCGAACCGTCAGCCACAGGAGACACGCAATGACCACCCCCGCACACAGTGCTGATCCGTCACGCCGCAGGACACTCGCCGAGAAGGTCTGGGACGACCACTTGGTCGTCAAGGGCGACAACGGCGAGCCCGACCTGATCTACATCGACCTGCACCTCGTGCACGAGGTGACGAGCCCCCAGGCCTTCGATGGGCTGCGCACCGAAGGACGACCGCTGCGCCGGCTCGACCTCACGATCGCGACCGAGGACCACAACACGCCGACCTGGGAGATCGACAAGCCGATCGCCGACCTCACCAGCCGCACGCAGATCGAGACCCTGCGACGCAACGCGGCGGAGTTCGGTGTGCGTCTGCATTCACTCGGTGACGCGGAGCAGGGCATCGTGCACGTCGTCGGGCCGCAGCTCGGTCTGACCATGCCGGGGATCACGGTGGTCTGCGGAGATTCGCACACCTCGACCCACGGGGCGTTCGGTGCGATGGCGTTCGGTATCGGCACGAGCGAGGTCGAGCACGTCATGGCCACGCAGACGCTTCCGCTCAAGCCGTTCAAGACGATGGCGATCAACGTCGACGGGACGCTGCGTCCCGGGGTCACGGCGAAGGACATCATCCTTGCGGTGATCGCGAAGATCGGCACGGGTGGCGGACAGGGCTACGTGCTCGAGTACCGCGGCAGCGCGATCCGCGCCCTTTCGATGGAGGGGCGCATGACGATCTGCAACATGTCGATCGAGGCCGGTGCGCGCGCAGGCATGGTCGCCCCTGACGAGACGACCTTCGCGTACCTCGAGGGGCGCCCGCACGCGCCCAAGGGCCAGGATTGGGAGGACGCGGTCGCCTATTGGCGCACGCTGCCGACCGACGAGGGCGCGACGTTCGACGCCGAGGTGTTCATCGACGCCGACGAGCTCGAACCGTTCGTGACCTGGGGGACCAACCCCGGTCAGGGAAGCTCGCTGTCCGCCTCCGTGCCGGACCCGGCGCAGATCGTCGATCCCAACGAACGCGCCGCGGCGGAGCGTGCGCTGGAGTACATGGACCTGACCCCCGGCACGCCGCTCAAGGAAGTGCCGGTGGATGCGGTCTTCATGGGGTCGTGCACGAACAGTCGCATCGAGGACCTGCGCGCCTTCGCCTCGGTCATCGAAGGCAAGAAGAAGGCGGACGGCGTCCGCGTCATGGTGGTCCCCGGATCCGCGCGGGTGCGCCTGGAGGCCGAGGCGGAGGGCTTGGACAAGGTCATCAAGGACTTCGGAGCGGAGTGGCGCTTCGCCGGCTGCTCGATGTGCTTGGGCATGAACCCCGACCAGCTCGCGCCGGGGGAGCGCTGCGCCTCCACATCCAACCGCAACTTCGAGGGCCGTCAGGGCAAGGGAGGGCGCACACATCTCGTGTCGCCGCTCGTCGCCGCCGCCACCGCGATCCGTGGCACGCTGTCCAGCCCGAGCGATCTGACCGAAGGGTTCTGAATCATGGAGAAGTTCACCACTCACACCGGCATCGCGGCGCCGTTGAAGCGCTCGAACGTGGACACCGACCAGATCATCCCCGCCGTCTTCCTCAAGCGGGTCACCAAGACCGGCTTCGAGGATGCGCTGTTCCACGGATGGCGCCAGGACCCGGAGTTCGTCCTCAACCAGCCGGCGTTCCAGGGCGCGTCCGTGCTTCTCGCCGGACCCGACTTCGGCACCGGCTCCAGCCGTGAGCACGCGGTCTGGGCCCTGCGCGACTTCGGCTTCAAGGTCGTGCTCAGCCCTCGTTTCGCCGACATCTTCCGCGGTAATTCCGGCAAGCAGGGCCTCCTCGCGGCGACCATCTCCGAAGAGGATCTCGAGCGTTTCTGGGCCGAGATCGACCGGAATCCCGGGGTGTCGATGACCGTCGACCTCGAGGCGCGGACGGCGTCCATCGGCGACGTCCAGGCCGACATCGGGATCGACGATTACACTAGATGGCGGCTCCTCGAAGGGCTCGATGACATCGGGCTCACGCTGCGCAACGAAGACAAGATCGCGCAGTTCGAGGCCCGTCGCGAGTCGTGGCGGCCACAGACCCTTCCCGTTCAGTAGACGGTGGGGGCGGGGAGCCAGGGGCAACCCGCCCCCGAAATCCGTAAATGAAGTGAGGCTCCGAATGACGACACCTGTGCGCGACGCTCTTCCGGACGGAGTCCCTGCACTCACCGGAGACGTCCTCGCCATTCGAGGCGGACGTCCGCTCCGCGGCCGTGTCGACGTCAAGGGCGCGAAGAACCTGGCCACGAAGGCCATGGTCGCGTCCCTCCTCGGCGAGACGGTCAGCACGCTGCGCGACGTCCCCGCCATCAGCGATGTCGCCGTCGTGCGTTCGCTGCTCGAGGTGCACGGCGTCAGGGTCTCCGAGGGCGACGAGCCCGGCTCGCTCGTGTTCGACCCCAGCGACGTGGAGTCCGCACACTTCGAGGAGATCGACGCGCACGCGGGGGCCTCCCGTATCCCGATCCTGTTCTGCGGCCCGTTGCTGCACCGTCTCGGACAGGCGTTCATCCCCGACCTCGGCGGGTGCCGCATCGGCGACCGCCCCATCGACTTCCACCTGGACGCACTGCGCAAGTTCGGCGCGATCGTCGAGAAGCTCCCCAGCGGCATCCGCCTCTCGACCGGGGGAACGCGTCTGCACGGCGCCAACATCCATCTCCCGTACCCGAGCGTCGGCGCGACCGAGCAGGTTCTGCTCACGGCCGTCCGCGCCGAGGGGGTCACGGAGCTGCGCAACGCAGCCATCGAGCCCGAGATCATGGACCTGATCGCCGTGCTGCAGAAGATGGGCGCGATCATCTCCTACGAGCCGAACCGCGTCATCGTGATTGAGGGCGTCGAGAAGCTCCGCGGCTACGACCACCGGTCGATCTTCGACCGCAACGAGGCGGCATCCTGGGCCTCCGCCGCGCTGGCCACCGACGGCGAGATCTTCGTCGGCGGCGCCAAGCAGCAGGAGATGCTGACGTTCCTCAACGTCTTCCGCAAGGCGGGCGGCTGGTTCGACATCCAGGAAGACGGCATCCTGTTCCGTCGCGACGGCGAGATCAAGCCCGTCGTGATCGAGACCGATGTTCACCCCGGCTTCATGACCGACTGGCAGCAGCCGCTGGTCGTCGCGCTCACCCAGGCACACGGTCGCTCCGTCGTTCACGAGACCGTGTACGAGAACCGGATGGGCTTCACCGATGCGCTGGTCAAGATGGGCGCCGACATCGTCGTCCACCCCCGGGGTCTCCAGGACGGCCCGCGTCGGGTCCCGCGTCGCGACCTCGAGCAGGCTGCCGTCGTCACCGGCCCCACGCCGCTGCACGGCGCTGACATCGTGGTCCCCGACCTTCGCGGCGGCTACAGCCACGTCATCGCGGCGCTGACCGCCACCGGGGAGTCGAAGGTGTCCGGCGTCGACATCCTCAGCCGCGGCTACGAGAAGTTCCTCGCCAAGCTCGACGCGCTCGGCGCCGACTTCGACGTCATCCGGTGACCGAGGTGGCGTCCCGATCATCGGAGACGAAGCGCCCGAGCATCTTCTGGCCGCTCGCGGCGCTGGTGATCCCTCCGGTCTCCCTGATCGCGAAGATCCGCGTCCGCGGGGCGGAGAAGCTGCCGCGTGAGGGCTCGTTCGTGCTGGCCCCGAACCACTACTCGGAGTTCGATCCGCTCATCGTCGCCGTCGCCGTCTGGCGCGCCGGTCGTGCGCCGCGCTTCATGGCCAAGGAAAGCCTCTTCAGGGTGCCGGTGCTCGGCTGGTTCCTGCGCCGCACCGGGATGATCCCGGTCGCTCGCACTTCCTCGGCCGCGTCCGCTCGGCAGACGATGAAGCAGTCGGAAGAGCTCGTCGAGCACGGTCGGGGTGTGATCGTGTACCCCGAGGGCACGCTCACACGTGATCCCGAGCTGTGGCCGATGCGCGGCAAGTCGGGCGCGGTGCGTCTGGCACTCGCCGACGGCATCCCGCTGATCCCGATGGCCCAGTGGGGAACCCAGGCGATCATGGGGCGCTATCAGAAGGGTCTCAGCCTCTGGCCGCTGCGCAAGCCGGTCCGCGTGCTCATCGGAGATCCGGTCGATGTCGCGGATCTGCGTGAACGTGCGGGCGAGCCTGCTGCCCTCAATGAAGCCACCGATCGACTCATGAACGCCATCACCGCTCTGCTCGAGGAGCTTCGAGACGAGAAGGCCCCGGCGGAGCGATGGAACCCCGCGAACCACGGCCAGAAGGAGACCGGGCGCCTTGACTCCTAAGAGAACCGTTCCGAGCGGACCGCGCGTCACGGTGATCGGCGCCGGCAGCTGGGGGACGACCTTCGGCAAGATCCTCGCCGACGGCGGCGCACACGTCACGATGTGGGCCCGGCGTGCAGAACTCGCGCACGAGATCAACGAGGCCAAGCGCAATTCACGCTACCTCCCGGGCATCAATCTCCCGCGGACGATGGCGGCCACCCACGAACTCGCGACATCGCTCGACGGCGTGGAACAGGTATACCTGTCGGTGCCGAGCCAGTCGCTCCGCGAGAACCTGAAGGCGCTGCGCCCGTTGCTCGCCGACAGCGACACCAAGGTCATCAGCCTCATGAAGGGCGTCGAACGCGGCACGGGTCTGCGCATGAGCCAGGTGATCCAGCAGGAACTCCGCTGCGATCCCGACCGCATCGCCGTGGCATCGGGGCCGAACCTCGCACTGGAGATCGCGCGGGAGCAGCCCACCGCAGCCGTGATCTCCTCCCGCAGTCAAGAGACGGCCGATGTCGTCGCGCGCGCGGCTCGCAACCAGTATTTCCGCACCTTCGTGAACACCGACGTGATCGGCACGGAGTTCGGCGGCGTCCTCAAGAACCTGATCGCGGTCGCCATCGGCATCGTCGACGGCGTCGGGTACGGGGAGAACACGAAGGCATCGATCATCACGCGCGGACTCGTCGAGATGACGGACTTCGCGGTGGCCAACGGTGCGCATCCGGAGACGCTCCAGGGCCTGGCCGGTCTCGGCGACCTGATCGCCACGTGCCAGTCGCCGCTGAGCAGGAACAACACGGCGGGACGCCTGCTCGGCCAGGGGTACAGCTTCCAGGACGTCGTGAAGCAGATGCAGCAGACGGCGGAAGGCCTCGCCTCCGTCGCTCCGATCCTGCAGCTCGCGCGCGAAGCCGAGGTCGACATGCCCATCGTCGAGCAGGTGAAGATGGTGCTCGACGGCAAGATGGATCCGCGGGACATCGCACCCCACCTGACGACGGACGACGACACCCCGCAGGGTGAGAGGACCAACCATGGACAAGCAGACGGTGGTGGTGCTCTTCGGCGGGCGCTCCAGCGAGCATTCGATCAGTTCCGCAACGGCGGGGGGCGTGCTGGGAGCGATTGATCGCGACCGGTATGCCGTGATCCCGGTGGGCATCACCCGCGAGGGTGCATTCGTGCTGGAAGACGACGATCCCGCGAAGTTCCCGCTGGATGCCGCGCATCTCCCGGAGGTCGTCGACAACGGCACTCGTGTGCTGTGGCCGGAGCCGGGTGGCGACCGCACACTGCGCGTCGTGCAGGTGGACGGCTCGGTCGAAGGTTTCGGCGAGATCGATGTGGTGCTGCCCATCCTGCACGGACCGCACGGCGAGGACGGCACGATCCAGGGCTACTTCGACACCCTCGAGGTCCCGTATGCGGGCGGCGGCGTGCTCGACTCCGCGCTCTGCATGGACAAGCACTTCATGAAGATCGCCCTCCAGGCCGCGGGCATCGCCGTCGCTCCGTGGGTGACCGTGCGCCGCCGGGATTGGGACGGGGACGCCGCGGACGTGCGCCGCCGTGCCGCCGCGCTCGGCCTGCCGCTGTTCGTGAAGCCGGCGCGCGCCGGTTCGAGCGTGGGCGTGTCGAAGGTCGACACCGCGGAAGAGCTCGACGCCGCGCTGGCCGTGGCCTTCGCGGAAGACGACAAGGTGCTGATCGAGACCGGCGTGAGCGGCCGTGAGATCGAAGTCGCTGTCCTCGAGGGCGCCGACGGGGTCCGGGCGTCTCTGCCGGGCGAGATCGTGCTGACGTCCCGCGGCTTCTACGACTTCGAGGGCAAGTACCTCGGCGGCGACGGCGTCGATGTCGTGTGCCCGGCGGAGCTGACCGATGCCGAGACCGCAGCGATCCAGCAGGCGGGTATCCGCGCGTTCGACGCGGTGGACGGCCGGGGACTCGCCCGGGTCGACATGTTCCTGACCCCGACGGGCGAGTTGGTCGTCAACGAGCTGAACACGATGCCCGGCTTCACGCCGATCTCGATGTTCCCGAAATGCTGGGTCGCCTCGGGGCTGAGCTACGGCGAACTGATCACCGAGCTGGTCGAAGCGGGCCTCCGCCGCTGAACATCGAGTTCCCCGTGGCGATCAGCTCGCGGGGAACTCGACCCGATCGGTGCACTTCGCCGTGGCCGGGGCGAGCCCGGACTGGATGCTCTGCGAGATCGAGTCCACGATCGACTGGAAGTCGATCTGCTCGCCGCGCCGGATGTTCAGCTCGACCGCGGGATCCCGGCCGTAGGTGACGAGGCGCTGACGTTCCTCCTCCTGCTCGAGGACCAGCCAATCGACGCCCCCCAGCGTGGTGCACACGAGGGCGGAGGGAGCCGGCGGCTCGACGCCGCAGCGCAGCGCGACCGCGGTGGGCTCACCCCACGCGCCGGTGGCCTGGGCATCCGTCCACACGCGGTCGAGACCGGCGACGTTGTCGGGCAGCAGGACCGACACCGAGGCGCATGCGGGATTGTTCGCATCGTCGGCCGGTTCGAGGTGCACGGTCGTCGCGCAACCGGAGAGGGCGGCGGAGAGGGTCACCGCGCCTGCGAGGGCAGCGAGGCGACGGGAACGAGGCATGCTTCCAGGCTACCGTTGACAGCATGCCCTCCCGACCCGACGCCGACGATCCACGCCTCGGCGATGTCTCCGAAGGACGCATCCTCCATGCGATCCTGAGCCGAACGTCTTCCGCCTCGCACGCCCTCATCGGCCCGGGGGACGACGCCGCGGTCGTCGCGACCCCCTCGGGCAGTGTGGTCGCGACGACCGACACCCTGGTGCACGGACCCGACTTCCGCCTTGCCTGGTCGAGCGGGTACGACCTCGGCTGGAAGGCCGCGGCCGTGAATCTGGCGGATGTCGCTGCGATGGGCGCACGTCCGACGGCACTCCTCGTGGCGTTGGCCGTGCCCGTCGATCTCCGACTCTCCTTCGTGGAAAGGCTCGCAGACGGCTTCCGGGACGCCTGTGACGCCCTTGCGCCCGGTTGTGCGGTCGTCGGAGGGGATCTGACGGTGTCGGATGTGCTGACGGTCGCAGTGACGGCGCTCGGAGATCTCGAAAGCAGAGCGCCGGTGACCCGCAGCGGGGCGCGTCCTGGCGACGTCGTCGCGGTGGCGGGAGAACTCGGTCACGCCGCTCACGGACTGGCGGTGCTGTTCGGACGCTTTCGTGACGGAGACGTGCCGGTGGCGGTCGACCCGGCGATGCTCGCCGCAGGGGAGAGCGCGGCGGTGGCCGCGCAATTGCGCCCCTCTCCGCCGATCGGACTCGGTGCGGTCGCCGCAGCGGCCGGCGCCAGCGCGATGATGGATGTGTCGGACGGGCTCGCCCTCGACGCCCGGCGGATGGCTGCGGCCTCCGAGGTCACCATCGCGCTCGACCGCGCGACGCTCGGTGATGACCCCGAGCGTGCGATCGCCGGTGGCGAGGACCATGCGCTGCTCGCGACTTTCCCCGCGGACGCGCTTCCGCCGGGCTTCCGTGCGATCGGACGGGTGCTTCCGCGCGGCGAGGAGGACCTGCTGTGCGACGGTTCGCCGGTCGAGGTCAGCGGGTGGGACCCCTATCGCGACTGGGACTCGGTCTCGGGCTGAGCGTCGGACGTCTTCGGCTCGTCGTCCGCCCGGGGCTCGGCCCACCAGAGCGCGGTGTCGCCGTAGGTCTTCTCCCGGAACAGGTCGAGGCCGGCGGCGGGAAAGTCCGGTGGCGTGGATCGGCGTGCACGTTCGACCACGACGACGGCATCGGGGGACAGGAGCGGCGCGAGCGCGACGAGATCCGCTGTCATCGCGGCATCGTCGAGGTCGTACGGCGGATCGCTGAAGACCAGATCGAAGGGGCCGGTCGCCCGCTGCAGGAACGTGCGGACCGCGCCCTCGTGCACATGGCCCGGCGCCATGCCGCCGGCCTTCGCCACGGCCGCGGCATTGCGACGCACGATCGCGGCAGCCTGCCGTCCGCGCTCCACGAACTCCGCCGACGCCGCGCCCCGGCTCAGCGATTCGAGGCCGAGAGCACCGGATCCTGCATACAGGTCGAGGACCCGGGCTCCGTCGATGGCACTCAGTGACTCGAGCGCGCCGAAGAGCGACTCACGCACACGGTCGCTGGTGGGGCGCGTTCCCGCACCGGGTACCTCGAGTCGAGTGCCCCTGGCTCTGCCCGCGATGATCCTCGTCACCCGTTCACGATACGACAGCAGCGGTACAGCCGGTGTCGGTCGGGTTCCCTAGACTCGGAGCATGTCGCTCTCGCTCGATTCCTCGCTGGAGGACGCGCTCGGCGCGGCGTCTGCCAAGACGCTCGGTCGTGCGTTCGCCATGCAGAGCGTCGGTGACCTCCTGTCGCACTACCCGCGCCGGTACGCCGACCCGGGTGAGCTCACCCCGATCCGCGATCTGCCGCTCGGGGAGACGGTGACCATCGTGGCAGAGGTGCTCTCATCGAGCTTCCGGCGCATGCGCAATCGTCCGGGAGCCATGGTCGACGTGGTGATCGGAGACGGCATCGGACGCATGTCGCTCACGTTCTTCGCGAAGAATGTCGGGGCCGCGGAATGGCGCTCCAAAGATCTCGCCGTCGGACGGCGGGGAGTCTTCTCCGGAAAGGTCGGAGAGTTCAACGGAGTGACGCAGTTCGCGCATCCGGAGTACGAGCTCTTCGACGATGAAGACTCCGCGCGGCGGAGCGCAGACGCGCGTGCGGCTGTTCCCATCCCGATCTATCCGGCCACCTCGACGATCCAGACCTGGCAGATCGCCCGGCTCATCGGACGGGTGCTGGACGACCTCGCCGAGGTGCCCGACCCGCTGACCAAGGATATTCGCGAGAGCGAGGAGCTGCTCACGGCCGGCGAGGCGCTCGAACGTATCCACCGCCCGCGGACGCGCAACGACATCGATCCGGCGGTCCGCACTCTCCGGATGCATGAGGCTCTCACAATGCAGACGGCGCTCCTGCAGCAACGGGATGCGGTCCGGGCGCTCTCGGCGACGACCCGTCCGGCCGGTCCCGGCGGACTCCTGGAGCGCTTCGACGCGGCGATGCCCTACACGCTGACGCCCGATCAGGAGACGGTCGGCGCGCAGATCGCGGCCGACCTGATGGGATCCTGGCCGATGAACCGGCTCGTCCAGGGTGAGGTCGGTTCAGGTAAGACCCTCGTCGCGCTGCGTGCGATGCTGCAGGTCGCCGAGAGCGGAGGCCAGGCCGCTCTGATCGCCCCCACCGAAGTTCTGGCCGGCCAACATCTGCGTTCGATCGCGAAGATGCTGGGCCCGGAACTGGCACCGCTGCTGATGCCCACGCTGCTGACCGGGCAGCTTCCTGCTGCCGAGAGACGCAAGGCCGCCCTCCGGGTCGCCTCGGGTCAGGCGCTCATCGTGGTCGGCACGCACGCCTTGCTGGGGGAGAAGACCACCTTCGCCGATCTCGGTCTCGTGGTGGTGGATGAGCAGCACCGCTTCGGCGTCGAACAGCGTGAGGCACTCCGCGCCAAGGGGTCGAGTCCACACGCACTGGTCCTCACGGCGACGCCGATCCCGCGAACGGTGGCGATGACGGTGTTCGGCGACCTCGACACCTCGGTCATCCGGACGATGCCGGCCGGCCGTGCAGGCATCGAGTCCTTCGTGGCACCGCTGGCCGAGCACCCGGGATGGTTCAACCGGGTCTGGGAGCGCGCGGCAGAGGAGATCGCGCAGGGCCGCCAGGTCTTCGCCGTGTGCGCCGCGATCGATACCGCCAAGAAGACCGCGGAGGCCGGTGAACAGCCGCCTCTCGCCCCCGATGGGGCCTCCGGCCCCCGGTGGGGGGTGGTGCAGCTCGATGAGGCGCTGGCGACGCATCCGACGCTCGGCGGGATCCGTCGTGCCGTGCTCCACGGCCGGATGCCTTCGGAAGAGAAGGATGCGGTGATGCAGGCGTTCGCGCGCGGTGACATCGATCTGCTCCTGGCGACCACGGTCATCGAGGTCGGCGTCGATGTGCCGAATGCATCGACGATGATCGTGCTCGATGCCGACAGGTTCGGTGTGTCCCAGTTGCATCAGCTGCGAGGGCGCGTCGGCCGTGGCGGCGTGCCTGGTCTCTGCTTGCTGGTCACCGAAGCGGAATCCGGCTCCCTCGCGCGGGATCGCGTCGACGCGGTCGCGGCGACGCTCGACGGGTTCGCTCTGGCAGAGGTCGATCTGGAACTGCGCGGCGAGGGCGATGTGCTCGGCGCGGCGCAAGCCGGGGTGCGTTCCTCGCTGAAGCTCCTCCGTGTCGTGAAGGATGCGGGTCTCATCACCCGAGCGCGTGAACTGGCCGAGACGATCCTCGTGGCCGATCCTGCTCTCGACGCGCATCCGGGTCTGCGTGAGGCCATCGCCCGCCGCGTGAGTGACGAGGACCGTGCGGCGCTCGCGAAGAACTGAGGTGCGCGCGAGGTGCCCTAGGCTGGTGGCATGAGCAGCAGGATCGCCGTCGTCCCGGGTTCCTTCGATCCGCCGACCCTGGGTCATCTCGATGTGATCCGTCGGGCCGCGGCCCTGTACGACGAGCTCCACGTGCTCGTGGTGCACAACCCGGGCAAGGAGGCGATGCTCCCGATCGCACAGCGCCTGTCGCTGCTGGAGCGTTCGATCGCCGACGACGGGATGTCGGGGAACATCGTGATCGGGTCATGGACCATGGGTCTGCTGGTCGACTATGCGCGCGATGTCGGCGCCGGTGTGCTCGTGAAGGGCATCCGCTCCCAGATCGACGTCGCGTACGAGTCCCCGATGGCGATCGTCAATCGGCACCTCGCCGGCATCGAGACCGTGTTCCTGCTGCCCGATCCCTCGCATGCGATGGTCTCGAGCTCCCTGGTGCGTCAGGTCGCTTCGCTCGGCGGCGACGTCGCACCGTTCGTTCCGCCGGCGGTTGCCGACTTCCTCGACACGGGGGCCCGCGGAATCTGACCGCCGTTCCTGAGTACAGGCTCGGCGCGACCCTGGGACGACCCGGGTAGCATGGCGGAGTGCGCTCTCGAATGAACGGTCCCTTCGTGCTCCCCGTCCGCGACATCGTCCGGCGACCGGGGGAGATGCGTGAACACGAGTTCTCCGTGGCTCTCAAAGAGGCATGGGGAGAGGGCATCGTGACGTTCGAAGCCGGCTCCGAGATGGCCCTCGACGTGCGGCTGGAGTCCGTTCACGAGGGGATTCTCGTGTCCGGAACGGCCGATGCAGAATACGTCGGCGTCTGCGGCAGATGCCTGATCGACATCGCCCGGCCCGTCGAAGTCGAGTTCCAGGAGCTTTTCGCGTATCCTGGTGAGGAAGAAACTGACTTCGAGGTTCAAGACGACCACGTGGATCTTGAAACTCTCGTCAGGGATGCGGCCGTATTGTCGCTTCCTTTTCAGCCGGTGTGTCAGCCGGATTGCCCGGGTCTCGACCCGAAAACGGGTGAGCGACTGGCCGTGAACACCGGAACGGAGCAGGTGGCTCCCATCGATCCTCGATGGAGTGCGCTCCAGAACATCACAGACCAAGACGGCGCGGAAGAATCTCGCGCCGCCGAGAAAGAAGAGAGCTAGTCATGGCTGGTAACCCCCCGAAGCGCAAGGTTTCCCGTTCGAACACCCGCTCGCGCCGCGCGCAGTGGAAGGCGGCTCCCGTCGCCCTCGTCAAGACCATCGAGAACGGTCAGGTCGTCTACAGCCGTCCGCACCAGGCGAAGGTCGTCACCGACTCGCAGGGCACCGAGCTCTTCCTGGAGTACAAGGGCCGCAAGGTCGCCGACGTCTGAGTCGCGTACCGTGACGGAGGTCCCCGGGGGGACGAGACCTCTCCCAGATAAGCTCCGCGTCGAGATCGACGCGGAGCTTCTGGGGTTGGCCCTCACCCACCGCTCCTACGCGTATGAGCACGGCGGGATACCGCACAACGAGCGCCTGGAGTTCCTCGGCGACTCGGTGCTCGGGCAGGCGGTGACCGTCATGCTGTTCACCACGCACCCGGACCTCGACGAGGGTGAGCTGGCGAAGCGACGTGCGAGCGTCGTCTCGACCGTCGCGCTTGCAGAGGTGGCGCGGGGGATCGATCTCGGCAGTCACCTGTTGCTCGGACGCGGAGAAGAGCAGACCGGTGGTCGCGACAAGGATTCGATCCTCGCCGACACCATGGAAGCGGTGATCGGGGCCACCTATCTCTCCGCAGGACCGGATGCGGCCACGGAACTCGTGCTGCGTCTCACGAAGCCGCTGCTCGCCGACCCGGAGCGCTACGGCGCGGCGATGGATCCCAAGACGAGTCTGCAGGAACTCGCCGCCCGCGTCGGTGCGACGCCGCCCCAGTACTCGATCGAGGCGAGCGGTCCCGATCATGACCGTCGTTTCACGGCGACCGTTGTCGTCGGTGACGTGACCATGACCGGCACCGGCAGCAGCAAGAAGACCGCGGAGATGGCGGCCGCCCTCAGCGCCTGGCGCACGCTCAGCGCGCGTGCCTGAGCTCCCTGAAGTCGAGGTCGTCCGCGCCGGCCTCGCGCCGGCCGCTGTCGGATCCCTGATCACCTCGGTGAGCGTGTTCGATGAACGCGCGCTCACGCGGCACTCCGCCGGCGCCGAGGACTTCGTCGCCCGGCTCGAGGGGCGACGTTTCGCGGCGGCCTCTCGCCGGGGGAAGTTCCTCTGGCTTCCGCTCGATGATGACGACTCCGCGTTGATCGCGCACCTGGGGATGAGTGGGCAGATGCTCCTGCGCGCACCGGAGGCTACCGCGGAGCGACACGAACGTGTGCGCATCGGCATCGAGCATCCCGAACATGGCGAACTCGCGATCGTGTTCGCAGACCAACGCACCTTCGGCTCGCTCGCGGTCGACGCCCTGGTAGACGACGGCGGCTCGAGGATTCCGACCCAAGTCGTCCACATCGCCCGCGACCCGCTCGACCGCCGCTTCGATGACGACGCCTTCCGCGCGGCGCTCGCCCGGCGTGGCAGCGCGATCAAGCGGGTCCTCCTCGATCAGGGCGTGGTGAGCGGTATCGGCAACATCTACGCCGACGAGTCCCTCTGGGCGGCGCGCATCCACCCCGAGACCCCCGCGGCCCGCCTGTCGACGCCGTCGGTGCGCAGACTGCTGGCCGAAGTGCGCAGCGTGCTGGAGAAGGCGCTTGCCGAGGGCGGGACGAGTTTCGACGCCCAGTACGTCAACGTCAACGGTCAGGCGGGTTATTTTGCTCACTCCCTCAACGCCTACGGGCGACAGGGAGAACCCTGCGCACGATGCGGCACGAGTATCCGTCGTGTGTCGTTCATGAACCGCTCGTCGCACTTCTGCCCGTCCTGCCAGCGACGACGATAGTTCTCACCCACTTGCGCAGTTCACGATTCTCTACGGCCTCGCTTCTCGTCACACCGGTGCGGCGTCGGAGAGCGTTGAGGCCTGCCAGTCACTCGTCGTGGGCCCTCCGTCGAGGGCGCGCCATCGGATCGATAGCGAAGCCGGGCCGCCGATGTCGGAGCGTATCGTTGTTCATAGACCCTGGAGGGTCTAGAGTGTCGGGTATGTGGACCGTCGACCTTGGGGTGATCGAGGCTTGGCTGATGAAACTGGATGACGACACGTACGACCAGGTCATTGCCGCCATCGAGCTCCTCCAGGACCACGGCCCGCAGCTGGGACGCCCCATTGTCGACACGGTGAAGGGGTCCGCGTACAAGAACATGAAGGAGCTTCGTCCGGGCTCATCCGGTGCGTCGGAGCTGAGGGTGCTGTTCGCCTTCGATCCCCAGCGACAGGCGATCTTGCTGGTCGCCGGGGACAAGGCCGGCAACTGGAAGAACTGGTACCGGGAGAGCATTCCGATCGCAGACGCTCGGTTCACGGAGCATCTGGCCCAGCTGAAGAAGACAGAGAACGACGAGACCAAGAGGAAGTGATCACGATGGCTCTTACCCCGGAGCAGCTGCTCGAGAAGCGTCCTGCGAACCGTGCACGTGTCGACATACACAAAGAGCGCATGCTGGGCGAGGTGCGGGCGTACCGGCTGCGCGAACTCCGTGAGCAACTCGGACTCAGCCAGGCGCAGCTCGCTGAACGTATCGGCGTTGGTCAGCGTCAGGTCTCGAAGATCGAGAACGGCGATCTCGACAGCGCGCGCGTCGGCACAGTCCGGAAGTACATCGAAGCTGTCGGCGGAGACCTTGTCATCGAGTATGTCGCCGGCGATAGTCGGCTGCAGGTGGCCTGAACAGTCGGAGGCGATGCTCAGCAAGGTCGCACTCGCTTACCCGCAGCCTCGTTCATGAACCGCTCGTCGCACTTCTGCCCGTCCTGCCAGCGTCGGCGCTGAACTCTTCGCGTCACGCGGTCCGGAACGCCTTTCGCAGGAGCGGACGCGTCGCCCAGGTGCTGGCCCACACGAGGGCGATGCCGACACCGACCACAGCGCTGATCGTCAGCACCGACACGGGCGCCGTGATCACCGCGATCCCCACGAGCGGGAACACCAGGAGTGCCGCGATCAGAGCCGAGCCGAGCGCCGTGACGAGCAGGGGAGACATGATCGCGCGACGGCGGGCACGATCCACCGTCTCCACCGGCATGCCCAGGTGATGGAGGCTTCGATGCAGCTCCCGCTGGTCGAGCACGTCCGATGCCTGATTGACTCCGACGGAGGCGGCGACCATGAGGAACGAGCCGATCAACGTGATGATGAGACCCGTGCGGATATCACGGGCGAGGGCGAAGTCGGCGGCGGATGCATCCGCGCTCGTCATCACATTCATCAGCGCGACGCCGGTGCCTGCGAACACGGCCATGAAGCTCGCCATCGCGATGCCGCCGACCTGACGCCAGGCCGCTTTCGGCGAGTCGAGAACGATGCGTGCCGCGAGCAACCGCTCGGGCTGTTCGGCACGACGCAGCTGGCGGGACGCCGAGACCTTGAGAACCCAGGGGCCGATCACGTTGAGGACGGCCAGGGCGGCGCCGAACAGTCCGGCGAGGACGACGACGGTGATGACGAAGCCGCCGATCGACGGGAACACCGTGATCAATGCGAAGGCGATGGCGATGGCGCCGGCAGCGAGAAGGGCGCGGATCCAGTGCACGCTCGACACGGTCGTGCGGGTGCGGACACCGAGTGGTGAGATCACGACGCGACGGAGGCCGATGACCGCACTCGCGGACGCGAGCACGAGCACACCGGCGAAGACGAGGGCGATCAGTGGCGGTGGAAGGATGACCGCGCCGAATCCGAGCGGTTCGCCCCGGAAGGGGATGAGCCCGATCAGAGGGCTGATCGCGAGGTGCCCGAGGACACCGGCGAGTGCTCCGGCGGCGGCGACGAGGGCAGACTCGGCGACCGTGACCACGGTGACGCCACCGGGGGTGACCCCCAGCAGGCGAAGTGTCGAGAGTCGTTCGTCACGGCGCCGCGCCGACAGGCGTGCCGCCGCGCCGCCGAGCGACATCAGTGGGACGACGAGAAGCACGAGGGCGATCGCCGCGAGCGCCTGATACAGAGGGGCGTAGTCATCGGACCACCCCCAGAACGACTGGGCTCCACCGATCACCGTCAGGACGAGCGTCGTCACGACACCGAACGCGATGACCGGGAGCGCGAGCACGCTGTTCTGCCCGGGAGCAGGGCGCAGCAGCATGGACAGGACGTTGCCGTTCACGCGGCCACCGCCGAGGGGATGATGCGACCGTCGCGGACGGCGATCGTCCGGGTGCAGCGCGCGGCGACATCGGGGTCGTGGGTCACGACGACGAGTGTCCGCCCTTGACCTGTCGTCGACCACAGGAGTGCGTCCATCACCTCGGACGACGTCTGCGAGTCGAGAGCGCCGGTCGGTTCGTCAGCGAAGACCAGCTCTGCACCGGTGGCCTGCGCACGGGCGATGGCCACCCGCTGGGCCTGCCCGCCCGAAAGCTCGCCGATCCGACGCTCTTCCATCCCGGCGAGCCCGAGCGCGGCGAGCCAGGAGGCCGCGTGCGGGACGGCATCCCGTCGCCGGACACCGTTGATCATGGAGGCGAGGGCGACGTTCTCCACGGCCGTGAGCTCCGGGATGAGGAGTCCCTGCTGGAAGACGAAGCCGAACCGCTCGCGCCGGAGCCGGGAACGGGCGGACTCCCCGAGGGCGGTGACCTCGATCGGCGCGCCTTCGGCCGGACGGAAGACGACACTTCCCGCATCGGGCGCGGTGATACCTGCCAGAACGTGCAGGAGCGTTGTCTTGCCGGAACCGGAGGCACCCATGATCGCGACGGACTCGCCGCGACCGATCGCGAGGTCGACACCGGCGAGTGCGCGGGTCATCCCGAAGGTCTTGCTGAGGGCGTGGGCTTCGATCACAGGAACATTCATGATCCCAGCCTCTCCGTCGCCCCGCCCTGGGTCGTCGGTCTGGCGGATGACGATGCGGACCCGAGGTCATCCCGTCGAATGAGATCGGGTCCGCACGTGTCTCAGAGAGCGCGCTGCCAGCCGCCGGCGTACGACACCGGGACGAAGCCGATCGCCTCATTGATGTTCAGCATCGGCCGGTTCTCCTCCGCGTTGAAGGTGGAGACCACGGTGGAATCCGGCATCAACTCCCGCCAGCGGAGCAGATTCGCACACTTCACGATCGTGCCGAGACGATGCCCCCGGTGGTCCTTGCTGACCAGAGTGCCGAACTGGTGCGTGACCCCGGTGCGGTCGGCCGCGATGAGAAGCTCGTTGTAGGCGACGAGCTCTCCGGTCGACACGTGTTCGACGGCGACGACCGAGACGGCCTGACCTGCACCGAGGAGACGCGCTTCGCGGCGCACGACGCGCTCCGCGTCCCAGGCCTCCTCGGGGAAGTCCATGTCGCCGCTCGGCGCATCCGTCGACAGCCGCGCGAGGACCCCGGCGAAGCCGTCCCGCAGCTCCGGCGGGGTGGGCATGTTCCACTCGATGACGCGATAGTCGGCTCTGGCCACTGCGAGCGCGTCGTCCAGCGCGGTGCGCAAGGGGGCAGGGTCGCTCCGGAGGTCGAACTCGCTGTTGCGCTCGACCTGCTCCAGGACGAACCCGTTCGCCTCGGCCAGGTCGGAGAGCGGGGTCGCCGGGATGCGACCCCACCCGGTGCGCGGAACGAGCATCCGGTCGGCGTCCTTCGGGCGGTGGAGACTCCAGAGCTGCAGAAGACCCCGACCACGCGCACGCGCTTCCGCTTCGGCGCGGGCGAGCAGGGCATCCTCGACGCCCCGGCCCCAGTGCGCTTCCGGCACCAGCAGGTCGAGCTCCGCCGCATGCGCCTCGGCCTCCTGCGCGAAGGAGACCGTGATCATCCCGACGATCTCGTCGTCCACGCGTGCGACGAAACCGAGGTCGAGTGAATCGGTGTCGTCCTGCCAGTCCGGGAGCATCTGCGCGGCGTCTGGAGCGAGATCGGGCAGACCGACCTGCTCGTCGCAGATTCGCCGGTTGAGTTCGCCGTATGCGCGGAAATCCGCGGCGTCGTCACCGTCCAGGGAGACCGGCACCACCAGGGGGGTGATCGTCGGTTCGATGGTCGTCATGTCTTTTCCTTCGAGTGGGGCTTCCGAGGGAGCCGGTGTGTGGAGCGGGTGCCCGCATCCGCCCGTGACGAGCACGGGCGGATGCGGCGCGGGGGATGGGGGAGCTGTCACAGCCGGACGTCCGTCAGCGCATCCCCCGCTGCATGTCGAACGTCAGCAGGGCGGACGACTCGGCGGCGGAGCGGTGGCGCTGCTCTCCGAGGAGGAACAGCTCGGACGGGTCGATGTACAGGCCGCGGCGGTGTCGCTGCGGGCGCTGCGCCCTCTGGAACAGCCAGAGGCCGATCCGGAGGGAGAGACGATCCGCGAGCGAGAGGCGGCGCAGTTCGTCGGGACGGGGGATCTGGAGGACCTCACGGTCCTCGATATCGGGCGGGTGGGAGACGCTGCGGTGCAACGTGGTGTTCACGGTGATTCCTTCGTGAGTGATGGTGAGATGGGGTGCGGAAGCACCGACGCCCGACCGCCGAAGCAGTCGGGGACGGTGCGGAGGGATGCGGCTCCTCGGTCCTGCGAAGACGCAGATGCCGAAGGCGGCGGAAGATCCGTGATCTGGAGCAGATCAGAGGGTGGGGCGCGGAAGGACCGACCGGAGACGGCCCACTACGGGCCGGGATTCTCGGGGTGCGGTTCTAGCAGAGCGCGCTCGAGCGGACGCCGGCGGTTACCGAGAACGCAGGGCGCGGCGCGAAATGCGCGGGCGCGGCGAGGCCAGTGGCCTGTGCGTTGAGCTGAATCATCATCGGTAACCTCCTTTCGTGTGGCGATCCGCAGGCCACCGTAGCGAACGCGCGCCGGAGACGTCAAGCATCTCGTCTCGGACTCGGCGTGTCGCGACCCCATCCGGTTCCGTGGGCATCCGCGCGGGATCACCGTTCCGGCCCGGAATTCCGGTAGCGTAGCCGCGTGATTCTCCCCGGACGAGCGGTGCCCGCATGCATCTGAAGAGCCTGACGCTCAAAGGGTTCAAGTCGTTCGCGCAGCCGACGAGTTTCGTGTTCGAGCCCGGTGTCACCTGCATCGTCGGTCCGAACGGCTCCGGAAAGTCCAATGTCGTCGACGCTCTCGCCTGGGTGATGGGGGAGCAGGGGGCGAAGACCCTGCGCGGCGGCAAGATGGAGGACGTGATCTTCGCGGGCACCTCGACCCGCGGTCCGCTCGGGCGCGCCGAGGTGCAGCTCACCATCGACAATGCCGACGGCGCTCTGCCGATCGAGTACGCCGAGGTGACGATCAGCCGCACGCTGTTCCGGAACGGTTCGAGCGAGTATGCGATCAACGGCGAGGGCTGCCGTCTTCTCGACCTGCAGGAGCTCTTGAGCGACTCAGGTCTGGGGCGCGAGATGCACGTGATCGTGGGTCAAGGACGACTGGACACGGTCTTGCAGGCCTCCCCGGAAGATCGACGGGGCTTCATCGAGGAGGCCGCCGGAATCCTCAAGCATCGGCGACGCAAGGAGAAGACCCTCCGCAAGCTCGACGCCATGCAGACCAATCTCACCCGTCTGAGCGACCTCGCCGGAGAGATCCGGCGCCAGCTCAAACCCCTGGGGCGCCAGGCGGAGATCGCGCGGGAGGCGCAGACCATCGCCGCCGTGGTCCGTGATGCCAAGGCGAGGATCTTCGCCGACGACGTCGTCGCTCTGCGCACCGCTCTGGCCGACCACACGCGCACCGAGCACGAACGCCACACCGAACGCCTGGTGCTGTCGGACCAGGCGGAGACGGTGCGGGCGAGCATCGCGCGCCTCGAGCACGAGCAGAACTCGGTCGCCGTCGACGAGGCGCGCAGCGTCGCCTTCGGGCTGGAGCAGGTGCAGGAGCGGATGCGCGGCCTCTACACGCTGGCGAATCAGCGCCTCGCGTTGCTCGGATCGGAGGAGGACGACGCCGCCGTCACCACGGTCACCGTCACTCAGGCCACGATCGACGAGGCGAAGGAAGAGATCGACGTGATCTCCGCGGGGCTGGGGGATGCGCAGGACGCGGCCGCGTCGGCGAGCCGCGAAGTGGTGCAGGCCCGCGCAGAACTGGACACGCTCGACGTGGACATCGCCGAGCAGAGCGCACTGGTCTCCGAGTACGACATGCGCATCTCCGCGCTGCGTGGCACGGCCGACGCGGCCTCCTCGGCCCTCGCCGCGGTGCGTGGGGCCGTTCTCCGGCAGGAGAATGCGCTCGAAGCGGCGAACATGCGTCGTCGGGAGGCCGCGGATGCGCTCGAGGCGATCGACGATGCCGAGGCGCCCGAGGGCACCGCCGTCGAGTACGCCGCCGCGTACGACAGTGCCCAACGCGCCTCCACGGCGGCGGAAGCGGAACGGGAGACCCTGCGCGAGCGCCTGCACACCGCTGAGCGTGAGGTCGATGCTCTGACGGCGAAGGCCGCCGCGCTGAGCAGTGCACTGGCGCTGTCCGGTGGAGCGGCAGAGGTCGTCGAAGCCGGCGGTCGGGGCGTGCGCGGGCTCGTGGGTGACTCCGTGCAGGTCCGCGCCGGCTTCGAAGCAGCGATCGCGGCGGTGCTGGGCCCGCTCGCCGAGGGCGTGCTCATCGATACCGCCGCCGATGCCTTCGCGCAGGCCGAGCAGGCGGCCGAGCATCGCCGGGGAGTGGTCGACTTCGTCGTCGCGGACGTACCTGCCCCCCGGTCCGTGGTCGTCGCACCCATCGACGGTGTCACGCCTGCGGTGGAGACCGTCACCGCCCCCGATGGTGTTCTCGGCATCCTGTCCCATGTCCTCATCGCGAACGACCTGGATGCGGCTCGTGCTGCGCGCACAGCGCTCGACACGGCGGGTGACACGTCCACGACGATCGTGACTGTCGGTGGCGATGTGATCACGGCGCACACCCTGCGAACCGGGTCCGGAGGCGAGCGCTCACGGCTCGAGCTCGCCGCGGAGCGGGATGCCGCAGCGGAACGACTCGCCGAGGTCCAGATCGTGGTCGACTCCCTCCGTGAGGCTCGGGAGGATGCGAACGAAGCGGTGGAGACGGCCCGGCGCCAGGCGAAGGATGCGCTGCGGGCTCTCCGCGAACACGACGCCGCTCTCGCCACGCATGCGGAGCAGCTGAACCGGGTCACGGTGCGGCACGAGTCCGCGGTCGCCGAATGCGAACGACTCGAGACGGGGCTCGCCCAGGCGCAGACCGCCGTTGCCGACGCCGAGGCGAAGGCCACCGATGCGAAAGCCGCACTGGACGAGGCGATCGCCACACCGCGCCCGGTACTCGACGCTTCCGCTCGCGACGGACTCCTGGAGGCGCTCGAACTCGCCCGGGAGGGAGAACTGCGGTCACGTCTCGAGATCGAGACTCTGCGTGAGCGGGTGCGCGCCGCCCAGGCGAGGGTGGCGAGTCTCGAACGGCAACGCGAACAGGAGCGGGATGCCGCGGCGGAAGCCGCACGCCGTGCCGTGATCCGTCGCGCTCAGCGCGAGGCTGCCTCCGGGGTGGCCGACGAACTCCCGCGCATCCTCGACTCGCTCGACCGATCGGTCACCGAAGCCCGTGTCGCTCTCGCCGAAGCCGAGGCGGTGCGGTCGGCGCAGAACCAGGAACTCGTCGCACTGCGTGCCCAGGAGACGTCGCTCCGGGAACGCCTGGCGGGGCTGACGGAGAGCGTGCACGGGCTCGAACTGCAGATCCACGAGAAGAAGCTGCACCTGAGCAGCCTGCTCGAGCGGGTGTCGTCCGAGCTGTCGCTCGACGAAGATATTCTCGTTGCGGAATATGGTCCCGATCAGCTGGTTCCTCGTGATCCGGGGACGGAGCAGGCCGCCGAGGACGCGCACGACGACACCGCCATCCCGTTCGATCGTCGTATCCAGCAGCGTCGTCTGGCCGAGGCGGAGCGGAAGCTCGCGCAACTCGGCAGGGTGAACCCTCTGGCGCTCGAGGAGTTCGCTGCGCTCGAACAGCGCCATGCCTTCCTCACGGAGCAGCTCGCTGACCTGACGCAGACGCGGGAGGACCTCCGGACGATCATCGCCGACCTCGACGAACGGATGGAGACGATCTTCGCGAGCGCCTTCGAAGACACCAAGGAGGCCTTCGGCCAGGTCTTCCCGCTGCTCTTCCCGGGCGGGACCGGGAGCATCTCGCTGACCGATCCCGACAACTTGCTGACGACCGGCATCGAGGTGTCGGTGCGTCCGGTCGGGAAGAAGATCGAGAGGCTGTCGCTCCTCTCCGGCGGTGAGCGTTCGCTGGCCGCCGTCGCGCTGCTCGTGGCGATCTTCAAGGCGCGACCGAGCCCGTTCTACATCCTCGACGAGGTCGAGGCCGCGCTGGACGACGCGAACCTCGGGCGGTTGCTCACGGTGTTCGAGCAGCTGCGGGAGAGCTCCCAGCTGCTCATCATCACCCACCAGAAGCGCACGATGGAGATCGCGGATGCGCTCTACGGTGTCTCGATGCGTCAGGACGGCGTGTCTGCGGTCGTCGGGCAGCGGGTCGGAGACAGGGCGGCCGCCGCCGTCTGACCGATCGAGGTCGGCTTCGCGGTCGATTCGCCCGCGCTACCCGTAGGCTGGAGGGATGGCGGAGAAGTCTTGGTCACTCGGTCGCGCACTGCGCGGCATGTTCGTCAAACCCACGATCGATGAGACCACGTGGGAGGACCTCGAGACAGCGCTGATCACCGCGGACTTCGGTCCCGACATCAGTGAGCGCGTCGTCGAGGAACTGCGTGCGAAGGTCGACAAGTACCGCACCACCGATCCCCAGGACCTGCAGCGGATGCTGCGGGAGACCCTGGAGGAGCACTTCGCGAAGTTCGACACCACCCTCAAGCTCACCGAGCGTCCTGCCGTCGTGCTGGTCGTCGGGGTCAACGGCGTCGGCAAGACCACGACCATCGGCAAGTTCACGAAGTTCCTCCGCGGCTACCAGCGCAGTGTCGTGGTCGGTGCGGCGGACACGTTCCGTGCTGCTGCGGTCGATCAGCTCGCCACGTGGGCGCAGCGCGGGGGTGCAGCGATCGTCCGCCCTCAGCAGGAAGGTCAGGATCCCGCCTCCGTCGCCTTCCAGACTGTCGAGTACGCCAAGCGCGAAGGCATCGAGATCGCGATCATCGACACCGCCGGGCGTCTGCACACCAAGGGCGGTCTCATGGACGAGCTCACCAAGGTGCGGCGGGTGATCGAGAAGCAGGCGCCCATCAGCGAGGTCCTTCTCGTCCTCGACGCGACCACCGGGCAGAACGGCGTGATGCAGGCAGAGGCCTTCCTCGAGCACGCGGGCGTCACGGGGCTCGTCCTCACCAAGCTCGACGGCTCGGCCAAGGGCGGGTTCGTGCTGGCCGTTCAAGAGCGCACCGGCATCCCTGTCAAGCTCCTCGGGCAGGGGGAGGGGATCGACGATCTCACCGGTTTCACGCCTCATGTCTTCGTCCAATCCCTGGTCGGCTGAGGACGGGACTACCGCCGTGAGCACGAGGCTGGTTTCATAGCGTTATGGCGATCGAACACGACTACTTCGGACTCCTGTCCTCGGGCCCCGACGGCTCGATCTTCTGGTCGGAGACCGTGGAGCTCGGTGACCAGAGCGTCACCGTCGATCTGACCGCGCCGGACCAGGATGATGTGTCCGCCGACGCGCTCGACATTGCCGCCGGACTCATCGCCGGCCTCGAGAACGTGGACGGGACGGCACGTCGCGGCATGCTGGCCGAGGTGGACGATCGCACCAGCGAGGTGACCGAGTACATCCTGCAGCAGCAGGAGGCCTACGGCGATGACCTCCCTGACGTCCTCGTCGATGTGTCGGGCGACGCCGCGGTGGACATCATCCGCTCGCTCCGACTGATGAGCATGACGATCCTGGCCGACGAGCACGGCGGTTCGGAACCCTTCGCCGTGCTCGAGTACGCCTTGGACGACAGCTCGTCCGACGATGTCCTGCTCGTGAACCTCGGCTCGAACGGTTCCGTCCAGTCGGTGATGAGCGCCGACTGAGGCGCCACCGCCGCGGGTGGCGCCTGCGACCCGGGCGTGGTCAGACGGCCTGCGCGAAACCGAGTTCCGCGCTGTCTGCGATGTGCGCGAGGTGCTCGGGGATCTCCCGTCCCTTCGACACCATCGACTGTGCCCACAGACGACCCGCACGGTAAGACGAGCGCACGAGGGGGCCGGCGAGGACGCCGAGGAATCCGATGCGCTCGGCCTCTTCCTTGAACTCCACGAACTCGGCCGGCTTCACCCAGCGCGCGACGGGGTGATGGCGCGGTGACGGACGCAGGTACTGCGTGATCGTGATGATGTCGCAGCCGGCGTCATGGAGGTCGTGCAACGCCTGGACGACCTCCTCCGGTTCCTCGCCCATCCCCAGGATCAGGTTCGACTTCGTGATCAGACCGGCGTCGCGGGCCTGCGTGAGCACATCGAGTGAGCGCTCGTAGCGGAACGCCGGACGGATGCGCTTGAAGATGCGGGGCACGGTCTCGACATTGTGCGCGAACACCTCAGGGCGAGCATCGAAGATCTGCCCGAGGAAGGCCGGATCGGCGTTGTGCTCGTTCGCGAGCAGTTCGACGCCGGTGTTCGGGTTGAGCTCGTGGATCTTCCGGACGGTCTCAGCGTTGAGCCAGGCGCCCGTGTCGGGGAGGTCGTCCCGCGCGACGCTCGTCACCGTGGCGTAGCGGAGGTTCATGCGCACGACGCTCTCGGCGACGCGGCGGGGCTCGTCGGTGTCGTAGGCGTCGGGCTTGCCGGTGTCGATCTGGCAGAAGTCGCAGCGGCGGGTGCACTGCGAGCCCCCGATGAGGAACGTCGCCTCCCGGTCCTCCCAGCACTCGTAGATGTTCGGGCAGCCGGCTTCCTGACACACCGTGTGCAGGTCCTCGCTCTTCACGAGAGAGTGCAGCGCCGTGTATTCGGGGCCCATCTTCGCTTTGGTCTTGATCCACTCGGGCTTGCGCTCGATGGGGGTCTCGGCGTTGCGGACCTCCAATCGGAGGAGCTTGCGTCCTTCGGGGGCGGCGGTCATGCGGGAACTCCTGCGTACTCGGTGAGGAAGGCGGTCGTGACGTGATCGATGACGTCGGCGGGGGAGACGTCGGCTCCGACGATCTCGCTCACGGTGGTGACTCCGGCATCGGTGATGCCGCACGGGATGATCCCGCGGAACCCCACGAGGCTGTTGTCGCAGTTGATCGCGAAACCGTGCATCGTGACGCCCTGCTGCACTCGCACGCCGATGGCCGCGACCTTGTCCTCCGAGAGCGGGCGACGAACCCAGACGCCGCTCCGTCCGTCGACCTGGTACCCGTCCACTCCGAGAGGGCGGAGCACGTCGATCAGGATGCGTTCCAGCCGCCGCACGTGCGCGACGACGTCCATCGGTTCGGGGAGCCGGACGATGGGATACCCGACGAGCTGGCCGGGTCCGTGCCAGGTGATCTTCCCCCCGCGGTCGACGTCGATGACGGGTGTGCCGTCCTGAGGGCGTTCGTGCGGCTCGGTGCGCTTGCCGGCGGTGTAGACCGCCTCGTGCTCGAGCAGGATCAGCGTGTCCGGTCGACTTCCGTCCACCACCTCGGGGTGAATGCGGCGCTGCAGCTCCCACCCGTCGGCGTACGGCACGAGGTCCGGAGCCAGTCCCGGCGTGAGGATGTCCAGCATGAACGTCTCCCATCATCGATTAGTTGGATTGGGTCTAACAATACTCCCGACGAGGCGCATCGGATGCATGCCGGTCGCGCGCGGTAGCGTGAGAGCATGAGCTCCACCGGCCGTGCAGGGCGCCCCAAGGCGTCGTCCCGCGAGACTCTCGCGGAGGCCGCATGCGAGCTCTTCCTCGAACGCGGGTACGACGGCACATCGGTGGCCGACATCACTCAGCGCGCAGGCGTGAGCCGATCGAGCTTCTTCAATTACTTCACTTCGAAGAGCGACGTCCTGTGGTCGGGCGTCGACGAGCGGATCGAGGACGCACTCGAGTCCCTCGAAGAGCTCGGGACGCGCGCGACGGGGGGAGCCGTCCGTGGCATCCTTCTGCTCGTCGTCCGAGACTTCGCGCCCGATGCATTGGCTCTCGCGCTCCGTAACGCGGCCGCCATGGGGCTCGAGGACGAACTCGTTCGCGACACCGGTCTGCGTCTGGCGAAGCTCTCTGCAGGGGTGTCGCGCGCGGCTCGCGGTTCCGGGGTCGATGCGGTGCGTGCCGACATCCTCGGCGCCGCGCACGCCGCGGCCGTCTTCTCGTCGCTGCGGGTCTGGGCCGAGCAGGGGGCCGGCCGGGGTACCCCGGAAGCCCTGCTCGCCGATGCGCTGGGGTTGATCCACGACCTTCCCTGGTCGGACTGACCCCGCGTCGCGACCGAGCTCCGCGCTGCGCTGAGCGTGGAGGCTCCGCTCGCGTAGAATCGACAGCACCATGGCTACCTTTGGCACGCTCTCCGATCGGCTCACCGAGACCTTCCGCAACCTTCGCACGAAGGGAAAGCTCACCGCGGCCGACGTCGACGGCACCGTACGGGAGATCCGTCGCGCGCTGCTCGACGCCGACGTCGCGCTCGTCGTCGTCAAGGACTTCACCGCCAGAGTGCGTGAGCGCGCGCTCGGTGACGAAGTCAACAAGGCGCTGAACCCCGCGCAGCAGGTCGTGCAGATCGTCAACGAGGAGCTCGTCCAGATCCTCGGTGGCGAGCAGCGTCGGCTGCAGTTCGCGAAGACCGCTCCGACCGTGATCATGCTCGCGGGTCTGCAGGGTTCGGGTAAGACGACGTTCGCGGGCAAGCTCGCGAAGCAGCTCGAGGGCGAAGGGCACACGCCCCTCCTGGTCGCCGCCGACCTTCAGCGCCCGAACGCCGTCAACCAGCTCCAGGTCGTGGCGGAGCAGGCCGGCGCCACCATCTACGCGCCGGAGCCCGGCAACGGCGTCGGGGATCCGGTGAAGGTCTCGCGCGACGGTGTCGACTACGCGCGACGGCAGCAGCACGACGTCGTGATCATCGACACGGCCGGCCGTCTCGGCGTCGACGCCGAGCTCATGAAGCAGGCCGCCGACATCCGCAAGGCGGTCACCCCCGACGAGGTCCTGTTCGTCATCGACGCGATGATCGGTCAGGATGCCGTCAACACGGCCAAGGCGTTCCAGGAGGGTGTCGACTTCACCGGCGTCGTGCTGTCGAAGCTCGACGGCGACGCGCGTGGTGGCGCGGCTCTCTCCGTGGCCTCCGTGACCGGCCGTCCGATCATCTTCGCGTCGACGGGCGAGCGCCTCGAAGACCTCGAGCCGTTCCACCCCGACCGTATGGCGAGCCGGATCCTCGACCTCGGCGACATCCTGACCCTCATCGAGCAGGCCCAGCAGGCCTTCGACGAGGAAGAGGCCATGAAGATGGCCGAGAAGCTTGCGACCGAGGCCTTCACCCTCGAGGACTTCCTCGACCAGCTTCAGCAGATGAAGAAAATGGGTTCGATGAAGAAGATGCTCGGGATGCTTCCGGGCATGGGGCAGATGAAGCAGCAGCTCGAGGACTTCGACGAGCGTGAGATCGATCGCACCGAAGCCATCATCCGTTCGATGACGCCGGGGGAGCGGCGAAACCCGAAGGTGCTCAACGGCTCGCGCCGTCTGCGCATCGCACGTGGTGCCGGCATGACGGTCACCGACGTGAACCAGCTCGTGCAGCGCTTCGAGCAGGCCGCGAAGATGATGAAGACGGTGGCCCGAGGGGGCACGCCCAACATCCCCGGTATGGGTGCGGTGCCCGGTATGGGACGTCCCGGTGCTTCCTCGAAGCGGGGGAAGGGCAAGAAGGGCAAGTCTTCCGGCGGTTCTCGTTCGGGCAACCCGGCCAAGCGCGCTGCGGAGAACGCGGGCATCACCTCCTCGGCCGCACCCACGGGGTCGGGCTTCGGGCTGGGTAATGTCCCCCAGGCTCCCAGTGAGGCCGATCTCGCGGAGATCCAGAAGCTCTTCGGCAAGGGCTGAGCCTGGTCAGCGCGGTGCGGTGAGCACGGGCGCGACCGCCGAGGCGGCGGGATGTCCCGGTCCTGCTGCCGGACGCGCAACGATCTGGCTCAGCACCAACGCGCCGAGCGTCAGCACGAACCCGATGGCCTGGAGTGGCGTGAACCACTCGCCCGCGACGAGCGCACCGAGCAGGGTCGCGACGATCGGGGAGAGCAGCGCGAGGAGCCCCGGCACGATCACCGGCAGTTGCTGGACCCCGCGGAACCAGAGCGAGTAGGCGACGATCCCGCCCACCGTGCCGAGCCACAGATACCCGAGCGTGGCTTCACCGTCGATCCGCGACGGCACCCCTTCGACGAGCAGAGTGACCGGCAGCAGCAGAAGCCCTCCGGCGCCGAGCTGCCAGCCGGCGTAGGCCACCGGCCCGACCCCGCTCGGCCTGCCCCAGCGCTTGGTGAGGATCATCCCCATTCCGGTCGCGGTGACACCGCCCAGCGCGGCGAGGACTCCCCAGAGATCGAGATCCGCCGCAGGGCCGAGGACGACCAGGGCGACACCGCCTGCTCCGACGACGGCGGCAGCCGCGGTGAGCGGTCGGATGCGCTCCTGCAGCACGAGCGAACCGAGAGCCAGCACGATGACCGGTTGAGCACCGGCAACCGCTGCCGCCACCCCGCCGGGGAGGCGTTCGGCAGCGAGGAACAGGAGAGGGAAGAACGCGCCGATGTTGAGTGCGCCGAGTGCCATCGACTTCCACCACCACGAACCGTGCGGAAGCCGTCGGCTCAGGACGACGGCGAGAAGCCCGGCGGGGAGGGAGCGCAGGAGCGCGGCGAACAGAGGGTGCCCGGGCGGGAGGAGTTCTGTCGTCACGAGATAGGTGGTCCCCCAGGAGATCGGTGCGAGGGCGGTGAGGAATACGAGCATCACGCGGTTCATACCTCCAGCGTGCGCGCCGTGCTCCGATGAATCCAACGCATGGTTGTCACCGCTTGCATGAGGGCTGATCATGGATACATGGAACTCCAACAGCTCCGGTACGTCGTAGAGGTTGCTGCCACCTCGAGCTTCACCAGGGCCGCTGAGCGCTGCTTCGTGACTCAGTCGGCCCTCAGCCACCAGATCGCTGCACTCGAGCGGGAACTCGGCCGGCGACTGTTCATCAGGTCGAGTCGGAGCGTTCGATTGAGCGAGGCCGGCGAGGCGTTCGTCGGGCATGCACGTGCCGCGGTCCGGGCGGCGGAACAGGCACGGGAGGATGCCGCCGCTGTCGACGGCGCGGTGGTGGGGACTCTCCGCGTCGGTGTCATCCCGACCGTGACCGCCATCGATCTCCCCGCCGTCCTCGTGGGGTTCCGCAGACAACATCCGCAAGCGCGAGTCGAACTGCAGGTGGGAAACAGCGACACGCTCGTCGCCCGGCTTCGTCGCGGTGATCTCGATGTGGCGCTTCTGGGCCTGCGCGACGGCGTGGACCCGGTCGGCGTGGCAGCACGTGTCCTGTCGCGTGACCGACTCGTGGCGGCGGTCCCTCGCGGGCACGCTCTTGCGGGCGCGGAAGCGATTCGGATCGAGGACCTGGCCGATCAGACCTTCGCGGACTTCCCGGCTGCGACCTCCGGCCGGGCGCAGAGCGACGCCGCGTTCACGTCCGCGGGAGTGACGAGGGATGTCGCGTTCGAAGCCGACTCGGCCACTCTCATCCTCGGGCTCGTCGAGGCGGGGCTGGCGGTCACGCTTCTCGCACGGGAGACGGTGGCGCGATCGGGCGCCGATGTCGTGACCATCGACGTGCTCGACGGTCCCCGGCGCGTCGAGTACGTGGCCTGGGACCAGGCTGCGCCCCGGACGGTGGCCAGGGCCTTCCTCACGGTGCTGGCTGCGGTTCCGGGGGAGCACGGGGCCGCAGCCTCGTCCTCCTCGTGAGGATGCAGGAAGACGCGAGAAGCGGGTCCGGAGGTGAACTCCGGACCCGCTTCGCTTCACTCGACGCTGTTACTTGACGTCTTCGTCGACCCAGTCCATGGACTTCGTGACGGCCTTGCGCCACAACCGGAGCTGGCGGTCGCGCTCGGCTTCATCCATCGACGGCTCCCAGCGCTTGTCCTCCTGCCAGTTCGCGGAGAGGTCATCCAGACCGTTCCAGAAGCCGACGGCGAGACCGGCGGCGTAGGCGGCACCGAGCGCCGTGGTCTCGGCGACGACCGGGCGCACGACGGGGACACCGAGGACGTCCGCCTGGAACTGCATGAGCGCGTCGTTGGCGACCATGCCGCCGTCGACCTTGAGCTCCGTCAGATCCACACCGGCATCGGCGTTGACCGCATCCAGCACGTCGCGGGTCTGGAAGGCCACGGCCTCCAGCGCGGCGCGCGCGATGTGGTTCTTGTTGGCATACCGGGTGAGGCCGACGATCGCGCCCCGGGCGTCCGGACGCCAGTAGGGGGCGAACAGTCCCGAGAACGCGGGGACGATGTACACGCCGCCGTTGTCCTCGACCTGCTCGGCCAGCTTCTCGACCTCGGGGGCCGAGGAGATGATGCCGAGCTGGTCGCGCAGCCACTGGATGAGCGAACCGGTGACGGCGATCGAACCTTCGAGTGCGTAGTGGGTCGGTCCGTCGCCGAGCTTGTAGCCGACGGTGGTGAGCAGCCCGTTCTTCGAGTGGACGACTTCTTCGCCCGTGTTGAAGATCAGGAAGCAGCCCGTGCCGTAGGTGTTCTTGCTCTCGCCGGTCTGGAAGGCGGCCTGCCCGAACGTCGCGGCCTGCTGGTCGCCGAGGATGCCGGCGATCGGCGTCTCCCGCAGGAGCGAGGAGCTCTCCGCGGTGCCGTACACCTCGGACGAGGAACGGATCTCCGGCATCATCGAGCGCGGCACGCCGAACGCTTCGAGGATGTCATCGCGCCACTCGAGGGTTTCGAGGTCCATGAACATCGTGCGGGACGCGTTGGTGACGTCGGTCGCGTGCACGCCTCCGTCGGCGCCACCCGTGAGGTTCCAGAGAACCCAGCAGTCGGTGGTGCCGAAGAGCAGGTCGCCTGCTTCCGCCTTCTCGCGGGCCCCCTCGACGTTCTCCAGGATCCACGCGATCTTGGTCCCCGAGAAATACGTCGCGAGGGGCAGACCGACGACCGGCTTGAACCGCTCGACACCGCCGTCGGCCGCCAGGCGGTCGACGATCTCCTGCGTGCGGGTGTCCTGCCAGACGATCGCGTTGTAGATCGGCTTGCCGGTGTTCTTGTCCCACACGACGGCGGTCTCGCGCTGGTTGGTGATACCGACGGCCGCGATGTCGTGGCGCGTCAGGTCGGCGCGGCCCAGGGCCAAGCCGATGACCTCTTGCACGTTGCGCCAGATCTCCGCCGCGTCGTGTTCGACCCAGCCGGCCTTCGGAAGGATCTGTTCGTGCTCCTTCTGTCCGGTCGCGACGATGCTGCCCTTCTTGTCGAAGATGATCGCGCGGCTCGACGTGGTTCCCTGGTCGATGGCGATGATGTAGTCAGCCACTTGTGCTCTCCTTTGAATTCCAGTGCGGATGGGGTGTCGATCAGCCGGCGAGGCCGAGCAGCACGGGCGCGGCGAGTGCGGCGATCACACCACCGATGAGCGGACCGACGACGGGAACCCACGAGTAGGACCAGTCGCTGGCGCCCTTGCCCTTGATCGGCAGGATCGCGTGAGCGATACGCGGGCCGAGGTCACGGGCGGGGTTGATGGCGTAGCCGGTCGGACCACCGAGCGATGCGCCGATACCGACCACGAGCAGTGCGACCGGGAGCGCGGTGAGCGGTCCGAGGCCTCCGGGCGTGCCGACCTGGATGTCGCCGTAGTCCGCGAACGCGAAGATGACGAACACGAGGACGAACGTTCCGATGATCTCCGTGACGAGGTTCCACCCGTAGGAGCGGATCGCGGGACCGGTCGAGAAGACGCCGAGCTTGTTGGCGGCCTCCGGCTCCTCGTCGAAGTGCTGCTTGTATGCGAGCCACACGACGATCGCACCGAGGATCGCGCCGAGGAGCTCAGCGGCCGTCGCGGTGAGGAACATCACGAACGAGATCTTGCCGGCGACGAAGAGTCCGATGCCGACAGCCGGGTTGATGATCGCACCGGAGTACGCGGAGACGAGCACACCGGCGAAGACCGCGAGGCCCCATCCCCAGTTGACCATCAGGAAGCCGCCGCCGAAGCCCTTGTTCTTCGCAAGGGCCACGTTGGCCACGACACCACATCCGAGGAGGACGAGCATCGCTGTGCCGACCAACTCCGAGAGGAAGTAGAGACCGAGATTCACATCAGCCATGTCTTCTTTGACCTTTCTTGTGTGTCGAGGCCCCTCTGCCCCGACACGTTATGGGGGTTGCGCCGCGAGGAGGGCGGCTGTCCGAAGTCCAGTCAGCCGCGGGTGCGGGACTGGATATCGAGTCCGTGCCGCTCGTTGAGCAGCTGACGTGTCTGGTCGAGCTCGGCGTCGTGACGCGAGCGATCCCAGCCGAGCATCGGTGCGAGCGCATCGGCGATCTCATCGAGGACCTCGGCGTCCGCGTTTCCGGTGAAGGCGATGCTGGTGCGCCGCAGCACGACGTCTTCGAGGCGACTCACCATCTCGTTGTGCACCATCCATTCGAGTTCGCGGGTCGAGAGGTCGCCCTTCGCGAGCGGCTCGTCGGTACCCTGCTCGACATACTCCCAGACCTGGGCGGCGCGGGTGCCGTAGCGTGCGATCAGGCGGTCGGCACGTGCGCCGGCGCCGGCGAGGTTCTCCTGAACCCAGAGGCGCTTCGCCTTCTCCGTACGCGGGAACTCGCGGCCGCCGCCGATTGCGCGCCCGGCCGTCGAGACCGTCCTGGTACGACCGAGCAGGCCGAGCACGACATCGGAGAGCGACTCGCCGAGCGCGCGGAACGTCGTCCACTTGCCGCCGACGAGGCTCACGAGCGGTACCGCGCCCTTCTGGTCGACTTCGATGCGGTAGTCGCGGGAGACGAAGCCCGGTGCCGTGTCCTCATGACGCGGCAGCGGGCGGATACCCGAGAACTTGTAGACGATCTGGTCACGCGCCACCGGGATCGTCGGGAAGACGTGGTGGATCAGGTCGAAGAAGTAGTCGACCTCCTCCTCGGTGCACACCGGCACTTCGCGCGGGTCGGCGTCGATGTCGGTCGTGCCGACCAGGACCCGCCCCTTGAGCGGGTAGATCAGGACGATACGGCCGTCGGAGTGCTCGAAGAAGATCTCACGGCCCTGCGTGGCCTCGAGCAGCTCGGGGTGGTCGAGCACGATGTGCGACCCCTTGGTGCCGCCCATGTACTTCGTGTCCTCGCCGAGCGCATCGTTCGTCAAGTCCGTCCAGGGGCCCGAGGCGTTCACCACGACATCGGCTTGCACGGAGAACTCGGTTCCGCTCTCGCGGTCGCGGAGGATCACCTTGTCGCCGTCGCGGGCGATCGCTTCGACGTAGTTGAGCGCATGCGCGCCCGGGTGAGCTGCGCGTCCGTCCTGGAGCACGTCGAGAGCGAGACGCTCCGGGTCATGCATGGAGGCGTCGTAGTACGTCGCCGTGTACTTGATCCGCGGGTCGAGCGAAGGCAGTTCGGCCAACGACTTCTTCCGACCGAGGAAGCGGTGCCGCGGGACCATTCCGCCGTCGCGCGAGAACGTGTCATAGATCGTGAGGCCGACCTTGATGAGGAAGGCGCCGCGCTCCTGCGGCTTGCCGCTCTTGTGCGTGAGGAACCGCAGGGGAGCGGAGAGGATGCCGGAGAAGGTGGAGTAGATCGGGATCGTCGTCTGCAGCGGCTTGACGTAGTGCGGGGCGATCTTGAGCAGGCCGTTGCGCTCTTCGACGGACTCGCGCACGAGGCGGAACTCACCGTTTTCGAGGTACCGGATCCCACCGTGGATCATGTGGCTCGATGCGGAGGACGCGCCGGAGGCGAAGTCGCCGCGCTCGACGAGGACGACGTCCACTCCCTGCAGTGCCAGATCACGGAACGTGGAGATTCCGTTGATCCCGCCACCGATGACGAGGACGCTCGTACGTCCGGACTCACGGACGGTGCTGACCTCTGCGCGCTCCGCAGACGAGTGTGTGGAATCGATCATCGTCGACCCTCTCTTCCTTACTTGCCAACCAGCATCGACCTGTGTGGCATCTCGCGCAAGCCCACTGCACATATGTGCAAGGATCGGGGGTGAGGAGGTCACGATGGTCGGTCAGGCCGCGGAAACGCGCGACAGCAAGCTGATCGCGGCGCTCACCGCCGCGCAGCTCTACTACATGCAGGACAAGACGATGGAAGTCATCGCGCAGGAACTCGGCACCTCCCGATCCTCCGTGTCTCGCCTGTTGAGCTTCGCCAGGGAAAGCGGCCTGGTCGACATCCGCATCAATTCGCCGTTGGAACGTCTCGGGATGCTCGAGCAGCGCATCCGTGACCGGCACCGTGTGGCTGCGCACGTGGTGCCGATGCCGGAGATCCTCAGCGAAGTCGAACGTCTCGAGCGTGTGGCGCTCACGGCGGGTCGTCTGCTATCGCAGTTCGTCGATTCGAACATGGTCATCGGAGTCGCGTGGGGCTCGACGATCAGTGCGGTGAGCCGTGGACTGACACAGAAGGAGACGCACAACACCACGTTCGTGCAGCTCAACGGTGCCGGGAACACCCAGACGACCGGCGTCGAATACTCCAGCGACATCCTGCAGCGGTTCGGCAGTGCCTTCGGCGCGCAGGTGCAGCAGTTCCCCGTCCCCGCTTTCTTCGATGACCCGGCGACCCGGGAGGCGATGTGGAGGGAGCGGAGCACGCGGCGTGTGCTCGACCTTCAGGCCAAGATGGACGTCGCCGTCTTCAGCCTGGGCTCTCCTGCGGCGGAGGTGCCGAGCCGGGTCTACGTCGGCGGCTACCTCGGGCGTGACGACTACCGCAGCCTGCGCGAGGACCACGCGATCGGCGATGTCGCGACGGTCTTCTTCCGATCAGATGGTTCCTGGCGGGACATCCGCGTCAACGCGAGGGCGACCGGCCCCGGGCTCGATCGTCTGCGCCGTGTCCCTCGCCGGGTCTGCGTTGTCTCCGGTATCCCGAAGTTGGTGAGTCTCCGGGCTGCTCTGGCGGCCGGACTCATCACCGACGTGGTCCTCGACGAAGGTCTCGCACGCCGTCTCGTGGAGGACTGAACAGCGCCGGGAGTGTCAGTCCTCGTCGGTCGACGACTCCGGACCGGAACGGAACTCGCGGATCAGGTGCTGCACCACGGCGGTGAGATCGCCGCCCGCGGCATCGGCGACGGCGAGCTGCCGCGCGTAGCTGGCGCCGCCCTCCAGGATCGTCCCCACGCCGCCGAACTCGCGTCCGCACCCCAACTCCACCGCGACGGGGGCGAGCGACTCGAGCGTCTCGGTCAGGTGCTCCCGTACGGGGCGCTGGGTGCCTGCGGCGTCGACGATGACGCGGGCGTCGAGTCCGTATCGTGCCGCCCGCCACTTGTTCTCGCGGTGGAACCAGGCGGGAAGTTCAGGGAGAGCCCTGCCCTCGTCGAGTTGCCGCGAGAAGTGCTCGACGAGCACCTGCACGAGTGCGGCGACGGACGCCAGCTCCGGGAGGGTGGACAGGCCGTCGCAGGCGCGTACCTCGATCGTGCCCCAGCGTGGGGCGGGGCGGATGTCCCAGCGCACCTCGGTGGCATCTTCCATCACGCCGGTCCGGACCATGTCCTCGAGGTACGACTCGTACTGCGACCAGTCGTGCAGCGGCCACGGGAGTCCTGCTGTGGGCAGCTGCTGGAAGACCAGAGCACGGTTCGACGCGTAGCCCGTGCGTTCGCCGGCCCAGAACGGGCTCGACGCCGCCAGGGCCTGCAGGTGGGGGAGGTAGCCGGCGAGTGCGTTGATGAGGGGGAAGACCTTGCGGTGGTCTTCGACTCCGATGTGCACGTGGATGCCCCAGATCATCATGTTGCGTCCCCACCACTGAGTGCGCTCGATCAGGGTGTGATACCGCGACTTGTCCGACACCTGCTGATCGAACCACTGGGCGAACGGGTGGCTTCCGGCGGACAGCAGCTCGATCCCGGCGGGGTCCGTCGCCGAACGCACGGAGGTGATCGCGTTGGCGATGTCGTCGACGGCGTGCGCCACGGAGTCGCCGATTCCACTCGTCACCTCGATCGTGTTGGTGAGAAGCTCACCCGTGACCGTGTGGCGCTCGTCCGCGCTCTCCGTCTCCAGCGCGGCGAGCAGTTCCGGGGCGCGCCCGACCAGGTCACCGCTGGTGGGGTCCGCCAGCATGATCTCCCATTCGAGGCCGACGGTGGAGCGGGCCGAAGAGGCGAACTCGAGTTTCACCCGCACAGTCTGGCACGGGCGCGACGCGACACGGCAACAGCAGTTTCATCGCGTTTCGCGCCAGGCGCGTGCATCTGGCAGAATAGAGGGCTGGACCACCTGCTCGACCCTCTATCCAGCAGGTACCACTCATTTTGAGCTTCCGCCGGGTGTGCACCCCACTCTCCAGGCGATCAGTTCGTTTCCTTCCACACAATTCAGGAGAATCGTGGCTGTCAAGATTCGTCTCAAGCGCCTGGGCAAGATCCGTGCGCCGTACTACCGCATCGTCGTCGCCGACTCGAAGACCAAGCGCGATGGTCGCGTGATCGAGGAGATCGGCAAGTACCACCCCACCGAGGAGCCCTCGTTCATCGAGGTCGACTCCGAGCGTGCGCAGTACTGGCTCTCCGTCGGCGCGCAGCCGACCGAGCAGGTCGCCGCCATCCTCAAGATCACGGGCGACTGGGGCAAGTTCAAGGGCGACAAGGACGCGAAGTCCACGCTCAAGGTCGCCGAGCCGAAGGCTCCCTTCGAGGTCGACGCGTCCAAGAAGTCCGTCGTCAAGCCCAAGGCCGAGAAGAAGGCGGAGGCTCCCGCTGAGGAGGCTCCCGCCGCCGCCGACGCGGAGGCCGCTGAGGCTCCCGCCGCAGACGCGGAGTAATCCGTCGTGCTCGCCGCCGCGCTCGAACACATCGTCAAGGGGATCGTCGATCACCCGGAGGATGTCCGTATCAACGAATCCACATCGCCGCGAGGCGATCTCCTCGAGGTGCGCGTGCACCCCGACGACCGTGGACGCGTGATCGGGCGCGGCGGCCGCACTGCGAAGGCCCTTCGCACGCTGGTCAGCGCTCTTGCTGACGGGCGTCGGGTCCGCGTCGATGTCGCGGACGACTGACGTGGTGTCGAAGGACCGCAATCAGGGCAAGAACCAGCTGCGCGTCGGACGTCTCGTCAAGGCGCACGGCCTGAAGGGTGGGCTCAAGCTCGAGCTCTACACCGACAACCCCGAGGGGCGATTCGTCCCCGGTGCCGGTTTCACGTTGCAGGTGCCTGAGGCGTCTCCGTGGCACGGCAAGGACATCACCGTACGTGAGTATCGAGTGATGAACGGCAACCCGGTCGTCTTCTTCGAAGACGTCGACGACCGTGACGCGGCCGAGAACCTCGTCAAGGCGATCCTCTGGATCGACCAGAACGTCGACGAGGTCGAGGACGACGCGTGGTTCGACCATCAGCTCGTGGGGCTCGATGTCGTCCGTGATGACGCCGTCATCGGTCGGGTCGTCCGTGTCGAGCACTTTCCCGCCCAGGATCTCCTCATCGTCAAGGCCGGTGAGAGCGAGGTCATGGTGCCTTTCGTCTCGGCGATCGTGCCGACCGTCGACGTTGCCGCAGGGCGTGTCGTCGTGACTCCTCCTGCGGGGCTCTTCGAGGAGCTTCCCGACGCCGCCGACACCGATCCGCAGGCGGACTCGGGCGCCGAAGCGGCCGAGTGACCGCTGATACGGTTCACCCGTGCGCATCGATGTCGTCTCCATCTTCCCGTCGTATTTCGACGGACTGACGCTCTCCCTGCTCGGCAAGGCTCAGGCGTCCGGCCTCATCGACCTCCGTGTTCGGGATCTGCGGGACTGGACTTCGGATCGGCACCGTACCGTCGATGACACGCCGTACGGCGGCGGCGCCGGCATGGTGATGAAGCCCGAACCGTGGGGGCTCGCACTCGATGAGCTGACCGCTGCGTCGGCATCGCACGTCGATGAGCGCCCCACCATCATCTTCCCGTCTCCTGCCGGCGAGGTGTTCACACAGAAGACGGCCAGACAGCTCTCGACGCGTCAGCATCTCGTGTTCGGGTGCGGGCGCTATGAAGGCATCGACGAGCGCGTCTTCGAGTACGCCGCGGACCTCGGCGAGGTGCGCCTGATCAGCCTCGGCGATTACGTGCTGAACGGGGGAGAGGTCGCCGTGATGGCGATGATCGAGGCGGTCGGACGACTCATCCCCGGAGTGGTCGGCAATCCGGAGAGTCTCGTCGAGGAGTCGCACGAGGACGGCCTGCTGGAGTACCCGTCGTACACGAAGCCGGCGTCATGGCGTGAACGATCGGTGCCCGATGTCCTGCTGAGCGGTAATCATGCCGCCATCGCGACCTGGCGTCGCGAGCAGCAGTGGGAGCGCACGCGCCGGCGTCGACCCGACCTCCTGCCACGCGACGAGACCTCGGCATCCTGACGGCGATCCCGGTCAGAGGATGCCTTCCGAGGATCGGGTGATCTCGAAGACGACGCCGTGAGGATGTCGCAGTGCCAGCGCGTTCGTCGGGTCGAGTCCTCGCAACTCCGCGCGCAGCATCCGTCCGATCATCTCGTGGCTCACCAGCAGCGGCGCGCCGGTGGCAGCCCACCCGCATGAGCTGAGCGCCTTTCGGGCGCGCACGCGCGCCTGAGCGTAGCTCTCCCCACCGGGGAACGCCCATCCGTAGCGGTTCGCAGCCCGCTCCTCCCGGAGCGTGGGATAGAGCTCGTCGATCTCGTCCCAGGTCATCCCCGCGAGTTCGCCGTGGTCGATCTCCGCGAGTTCGGGGACCTCGATCATCTCGGCGCCGATCCGCTCCGCGATGATGGCCGCGGTCTGCGTGGCTCGTCCCAACGGGCTCGTGCACACTGTCAGGACTCCGGCGTCCCGGAGGCGCTCGGCGACGGCGTGCGCCTGCGCCACCCCTTCATCCGTCAACGGCGAATCCCGTTGTCCCTGCAGCCGGTGCTCGAGATTCCAGGTCGTCCGCCCGTGCCGAGCGAGGAAGAGACGCTCGGGGACGTGACGATCCTGCGGAATCATGGACTCAGGATGGCACACGGGCTCCCGGTCAGTCGACGCCGAGGAAAGACCTGTCCGTCAGCACGATCGGTCCGTCCTCGGTCACCGCGATGGTGTGCTCGGAGTGCGCACCTCGGGACCCGTCCGCGCTGCGCAGGGTCCATCCGTCCGGGTCGGTCACCAACTCGTCGGTCGTCGCGAGGAACCAGGGTTCCAAGGCGAGGACGAGTCCTGCGCGCAGGGGGAAGCCGCGCCCTGCGCGACCATCGTTCGGCACATGCGGATCCCCGTGCATGGTGCGACCGACGCCGTGTCCACCGAAGTCGGTGTTGATCGAGTACCCCTCGCCGTGTGCGACGGCCGCCACGGCCGCCGAGATGTCGCCGATGCGATTGCCGACGGTGGCGGTCTCGATGGCTGCTGCCAGTGCGCGCTCCGTCGTGTCGATGAGGCGCAGATCCTCGTCGCGCGCGGCGCCCACGACGAAGGAGACGGCGGAGTCGGCGACCCAGCCGTCGACGGCCACCGCGAAGTCGAGCGTCACGAGGTCGCCGTCGCGCAGGGCGTAGTCGTGGGGGAGTCCGTGCAGCACGGCGTCGTTGACCGAGGTGCAGATGACCTTGCCGAACGGGCTCGCGCCGAAGGACGGGTGGTAGTCGATGTAGCAGGACTCCGCGCCTGCCTTGCGGATCATGTCGTGCGCGCGACGGTCGATCGAGAGGAGATTCGTCCCGACCTTGGTCTCATCGCGCAACGTCGCCAGCGTCTCGGCGACGAAGCGTCCTGCGGCGCGCATCTCGTCGATCTCGGCAGGGGTGCGCAGTTCGATCATCGGTTGTCCTCTCGTCATCTCCATTCTCCCTGATCCGACGCCCCGGGATCTCCGACCGCTCTCAGCGAACATCGGGTCACGGGCACGTGTCCCGTCGTACGATCTGAGCATGTGGTTGCGACGGGCGTTCTTCCGCTGGCTTCTTCCGGCGGCGTTCCTGCTGCCACTGTGGCTTCTGATCGGGTGGGGAGTCTTCCAGGGCGGCTGGGCGATCCTCTGGGTGTTGCTCATCGCGATGCCGTCCGTGTTCCTCGGACAGCTCCTGTTGACGCTCCTCACGCGCTCGCGTCCCTCCGTTCGCATCGAGCGCGCGGTCTCCTGGTGGGATGTGGCCGGCTTCACGCTCTGGCACGGTCTGACGATCGCGGTCGGTTTCTTCATCGACGGGGTGTTCCCGTGGGTGCTCACCGGCGCGATCGTCGTCGGCATCGCGCTCGTCTGGCTCCAGGTGTGGCAGTTGTGGCAGGAGGCCAGGGGGAGTGGCTCTCGGCTGCGCGAGACCATCACCTGGTCGACGATCCCGACCGCCGACGAGCAGGCCCCTCCGACCAGAGCGCACGAGGTCATCGTGGTGCGGGAGACCGACGGCCGCGACTGACGTCGCGGTTTTGGCCGAGCACGCCTTCCATGGCAGAATGAATGTTTGTGCTGTGACCGGCTCTGCCACAGGGGAGCCCGCGGACGCATCAGCTCCGTACAGTTCATCCCTTTTCTTGTTCCTTTGAATACATGCATGCGACTTGTGGCGGGTGCAGAGAGAGACGATCATGCAGATCCTCGACGCCGTCGACGCGGCTTCCCTCCGTTCGGACATTCCGGACTTCTTCCCCGGTGACACCGTCAAGGTGCACGTCAACATCACCGAGGGCAACCGCTCCCGTATCCAGGTCTTCCAGGGCGTCGTCATCGGCCGCCAGGGCGACAGCGTGCGCGAGACCTTCACGGTTCGCAAGATCAGCTTCCAGGTCGGCGTCGAGCGTACCTTCCCGGTGCACTCCCCGGTGATCGACCACATCGAGGTCGTCACCCGCGGTGACGTGCGTCGCGCGAAGCTCTACTACCTCCGCCAGCTGCGTGGCAAGAAGGCGAAGATCAAGGAGAAGCGCGACCGCTGAGTCGCAGCATCTCCACAGCACCCCGGGACACGATGTCCCGGGGTGCTTCGTTCTCTCCCCGGTGTGCGAACCTAGATAGCGTCGCCGCACGACGGTGCATGATCGTGAAGGAACCTGATGACTGAATCCTCGTCCGCGCGCACGGCCAGACGTCGCCGCGGGTTCCTGGTCTTCCTCCGCGACGTCCTGGTGATCATCGTCATCGCCGCACTGGTGTCGTTCGTGGTCAAGACGTTCGTCGTGCGTTCTTTCTACATCCCCTCGGCGTCGATGGAGCGGACGCTCCTCGTGAAGGACCGGATCCTCGTCGATGAGCTCACCCCGCGGTGGGCGGCGTACGAACGCGGTGACGTCGTCGTGTTCAAGGACCCGGGCGGGTGGCTCGATCCCCAGCCGCAGACGCCTGCTCAGCCCCCTCTCGTCCAGGCGGTCGACTGGGTGCTGAACTTCGTCGGCATCTCCGCGACCGACTCGCAGGACCATCTCGTGAAGCGGTTGATCGGCCTTCCGGGAGATCACGTCGTCTGCTGCAACGCACTGGGTCAGATCACGATCAACGGTGCTCCGATCGACGAATTGAGCTACCTCAACCTGCCCGACGGCGACACCGCCGCCTCCAATGAGCCGTTCGATGTCGTGGTGCCGGAGGATTCGGTCTGGCTGCTCGGCGACAATCGTGATCGTTCCCGCGACGCCCGTGCGCATCAGGACCTTCCCAGCGGAGGCTTCGTGCCCATGGAGAACATCGTGGGCAAGGCATTCCTGACCACGTGGCCGTTGAACCGGATCGGACCCATCGACGGGCATCACGACATCTTCACCGGGGTTCCGGATCCCGAATGACCGTCATCACCCCGAAACTGACTCTCGAGCGCCGGCTCCTGAGGGAGTGCGAGCTGATCATCTCGCTCGATGAGGTCGGTCGGGGCGCACTCGCGGGGCCGGTCGCCGTCGGCGCCGCCATGATGGATGCCGCAGGTGCTCGTCGGCGTGTCCCCGAGGGGCTTCGCGATTCGAAGCTCGTGACCGAGAGAAGGCGTCCGGAGGTTGCGGAGCGAGCGGCCGCGTGGGTGCAGGCATCAGCGGTCGGATGGGCGACCGCGCAGGAAGTCGATGACATCGGCATCATGTCCGCCCTCGGTCTCGCCGCCTCGCGGGCGGTGCAGTCGATCGCCGATCAGGGGGCGACCGTCGAAGACGCGCTCATCCTGCTCGACGGCAACCATGACTACGTCTCGAGGATCCATCCCGTACCGCTGCATGTCCGGCCGGTGATCAAGGCCGACCGTGACTGCGCGTCGGTGTCCGCCGCGTCCGTGATCGCGAAGGTCGCCCGCGACGGGTACATGGCCGAGCTTCATGAGACTCATTCCGCGTACCAGTGGAACCGGAACAAGGGGTATGCGAGCCCCGAGCACCGCGAGGCCATCCGCAGCCACGGACTGTCCCCGTTCCATCGGGCCTCGTGGGCGATTGCGGACGTACCCACGCTGTTCTGAGCGGTGCGATGCCGCGCCCAGCGGCCTGCGACTCTAGGATGGACTCATCATGGATGAGGAAGCCTTCGACGACTACGACCGCGAACTCGAGCTGGCCTTGTTCCGGGAGTACCGGGACGTGGTCTCGCAGTTCCAGTACGTCGTCGAGACCGAGCGCCGCTTCTATCTGGCGAACGAGGTCAACGTCGTGCGTCGCGACAGCGAGCACGACTTCTACTTCGAGATTTCAATGACGGACGTGTGGGTGTGGGACATCTATCGTGCCGACCGGTTCGTGAAGGCCGTGCGAGTCCTCACCTTCAAGGACGTGAACGTCGAGGAACTGCAGCGTCGGGAGTTCGAGCTCCCGCAGGAGCTGTCGCTCGACGGTGAGTAACTCTCTCCACACTCCACCCCACGGGTGAGTTCTCCCCAGGATCCGCGCCGACGACGTCGAATCGAGCCGTGCGACGTGAGCGCCGCGTGATGCTGAGTCCATGGCAGCGAAGGATGAACTCGGCAGAGCCGGAGAAGAGCGCGCCGCGCAGCACCTGACGGGGAACGGCTACACCGTTCTCGCGAGGAACTGGCGGTGTGCGCAGGGAGAGATCGACATCGTCGCCACGCTCGGAGAGCACGTGGCGATCGTGGAGGTGAAGACGCGGCGAACGGTCGCGTTCGGGCACCCGTTCGAAGCGATCGATGTGCGGAAGCGCCGTCGACTGTGGCAACTCGCGCACGCCTGGGCCCGCGAGAATCCCGAGGCGGCACGGGGGAGGGCCGTGCGACTCGAAGTCATCGGGATCGTGGGAGCCGACCCGGCACGCGGGACGCTCGAGCATCTCGTGGACATCGGATGAGCACCGCGCGTACCTGGGCGGTGGCGCTCACCGGTGTCGACGGGCATCTCGTCGAAGTCGAGGCCGACCTGTCGAATCAGACGCCCGAATTCCGCATCATCGGGTTGCCGGACAAGTCCCTCGGCGAGGCCGTGCAGCGGGTCCACAACGCTTGCAAGAACGCGGGTCTCGATCTCCCTCGACGCCGGCTCACCGTGAACCTCTCCCCGGCGAGTCTTCCCAAGCACGGCGCAGGTTTCGACCTCGGCATCGCCATGGCGGCGCTGGCGGCAGGAGGGGCGATCGGGTCGCGGTCGATCGCGGCAACGGTTCACATCGGCGAACTCGGACTCGACGGGCGGATCCGCCCCGTCCCGGGCGTCCTTCCCGCGGTCTTCGCCGCCGCACGCGCGGGGTTCGACACCGTGATCGTCCCGCGCGGCAACGAGTCGGAGGCGAGGCTCGTGCCGGGGGTCGAGGTGCGCGCTGCGGGCTCACTCGCAGAGGTCGCGGTCTGGCACGGCGCCGACGTCGAGGTGCCGGACGTCGACGTCGTCGAATCGGCGTCGGTGCCGGTGGCCGATCACCCGAGACTCGATCTGTGCGACGTCGTCGGTCAGGGTGAGGCGGTGGAGGCGCTCCTGGTGGCGGCGGCCGGCGGACACCACATGCTGCTGAGTGGTCCTCCGGGAGCAGGCAAGACGATGCTCGCTCGGAGGTTGCCCGGGATCATGCCGCTGCTCGACGAACAGGAAGCACTCGAGGTTGCGTCCATCCGATCGCTCAGCGGCGAAGCCGTCGCCGCACTCGATCGCGTGCCGCCGCTGGAGGCGCCGCACCACAGCGCATCGGTCGCTGCTCTGGTCGGCGGCGGGTCGCGGACGGCACGACCCGGGGCGATCGCGAGAGCGCACGGCGGGGTGCTCTTCCTCGATGAGGCGGCGGAGTTCTCGCGGGTGGCGCTCGACGCCCTGCGCCAGCCGCTGGAGTCAGGCGCGATCGAGGTCCACCGCGCGGGCTTCACGGCGCGGTTCCCGGCGAAGTTCCAGCTCCTGCTCGCGATGAACCCGTGTCCGTGCGGCAACTACGGCGTGAGAGGGGCCGAGTGCATCTGTCCGCCGATGTCGATTCGTCGGTACTCCACGCGATTGTCCGGTCCACTACGTGACCGCGTCGACATCGATCTCCAGGTCAGTCGTGTCGCGGCATCCCGGGCGATGGGTGAGGCCGGCGGGGAGACGACGACGGCGCAGGCGCGGGTCCGGGTGCAAGCCGCCAGGGAGCGGGCCGCACATCGGTGGCGGAGCAGTCCGTGGAGACGCAATGCGGATGTACCGGGGACCTGGCTGCGTCAGGGCACTCAGCGCCTTCCGGCGGCCACGCGATCTCCGCTCGACCGGGCGCTGGAGCGCGGTCTGCTCACCCTGAGGGGATACGACCGAGTGCTGAGAGTGGCGTGGACGATGGCGGACCTGGCCGAGATCGAACAACCCGGTGTCGAGGAGATCGGGCGTGCGTTGCACCTGCGGAGAGGATTGCCGAGATGATGCGGCTACTGCTGGGGGACACCGAACTGATGGCTGCCGCCCGCCGCATCCACGGGGGTGAAGCGGTGGCGGATTGCGTGGCGCGAGCGGCCTGGACGGTGATCGCCGAACCGGGAGATGCGGTCGCCGGCGCACTGATCGGCGCCCTCGGAGCGGTGGAAGCCCTCTCCGTGGCAGCGGGAGGTCGAAGCAGGTCGCCGTTCACCGATGACACCGGCGAGGTAGGCTTCCGCGCCCTTCGGGAAGCCCAAGCGCGATGGCGTCCTCGGCTGCAGCAGGAGGCCGTGCGATCGGCCTTTCTCGGAGCACTCGAGATCGGCGCGCGGTTGGTGATCCCCGGTGATCCGCAGTGGCCGGATGCCCTCGACGATCTCGGACCCCACGCGCCGAGCGCGCTCTGGGTGCGCGGGCGCGTGGAACTGCTCACAGCGTCCCCGCGTGTGTCCATGGTCGGCGCCCGCGCCTCGAGCGGTTACGGGGAGCAGGTGGCCGCTGAGCTGGCCGGTGATCTCGCCTCGACAGGGGCCGTGGTGGTGTCCGGCGGTGCCTACGGCATCGATGGGGCGGTGCATCGGGCGGCGCTCGGCGTCGGTGGGGCGACCATCGCGTTCCTCGCCGGGGGAGTGGACCGCGCGTATCCGGTCGGTCATCAGCGATTGCTGCAGCAGATCTCTGAGCACGGGGCCGTGGTGAGCGAGCCGCCATGCGGCACCGCCCCGACGAAGTGGCGCTTCCTCGCACGGAACCGCCTCATCGCCGCACTCGGACAGGCGACGGTCGTCGTCGAGGCCGGGTGGCGCAGCGGCTCTCTGAACACCGCGGGTCACGCCGCGACACTCGGTCGTCCGCTCGGTGCCGTACCGGGGCCGGTGACCTCGGCGTCGTCCGCGGGGTGCCATCGTCTGTTGCGCGAGTACGACGCGCAGTGCGTCACTTCGGCAGCGGAGGTGCGGGAGCTGTGGGGGCAACTCGATGGCGTGCCGACAGCCGGTGCACTCGAGGATCCGAACAGGACGCGCGTGCTCGATGCGCTGACCACGCGGTCGGTGCTCTCCGTCGATGAGATCGCCCGGCGCTCCGGCCTGTCTGCCGAGCGGGTGAGGTCTCTTCTCGGGCTGTTGCACCTGGAGGGCGATGTCGATGCCGACGGAACGGGCTGGCGTCGGGCACCACGCCCGCGAGGCGGGTGACGGTCAGGCCGACACCGCGGCGAGGCTCCGGATCACGGTCCCCCGACCGGGGCAGAGTGGGAGGTATGGAACTCACGGCCGCCGCCGAGGCGTTCGTCGATCACCTGGAACGGGTGCGTCGGCTGTCGCCGGCGACCGTGAAGGCCTACCGCTCCGACCTTCGGGACCTCGCCGCGTCCACGGGCAGTGTCCAGCTCGAAGACGTCGACCTCGACGCGCTCCGGGACTGGCTCTGGTACGCGACGCAGCGCGGCGATGCGCGCTCGACCCTCGCGCGGCGTTCTGCGGCAGCACGGTCGTTCTTCCGGTGGGCGCACGAACAGGAGCTCGTCTCTCAGGATCCGAGCCTTCGTCTGGTCACCCCGAAGAGGGGGCGCACTCTCCCGACCGTTGCGTCGCGGGAGGCGATGACCGCGTTGCTCGATGAGTATCGTGACGATGCCGCCGCAGGGGACCCGGTCGACTTGCGAGATCACGCGATCCTCGAGCTCCTCTACGGGTCGGGTATGCGGGTCTCCGAGCTGTGCGGGCTCGACATCGACGACCTCGATCTCGACCGAGCGACGGCGCGGGTGCTCGGCAAAGGGGCGAAGGAACGAGTCGTCCCCTTCGGCGCTCCCGCGCGGGACGCGTTGGACGCCTACCTCCGACGCGGGCGACCCGTCCTGGTCGCCAGAGCACGCACCTTCAGTCCCGCGGTGATGCTGGGGAGTCGGGGCGCTCGGGTCGGACCGCGGACGGTGTACGAGCTCGTCGCACGCGTGCTGGCGCCGATCGTCGGTGCCGAGACCATAGGACCCCACGCGCTCCGTCACACGGCCGCGACGCACCTCCTCGATGGCGGTGCGGATCTGCGCGCCGTGCAAGAGATCCTCGGTCACGCGAGCCTCGGCACCACGCAGATCTACACGCACGTCTCTGCGGAGCGTCTGACGGCCACCTATCGGCTCGCCCACCCGCGTGCGTGATCGTCGCTCACGGAGGTGATCGTCTCCGCGCGTCAGAGCGGCGCGCAGCAGGGGAGCAGGATCGACCGCGGGATATCACCGAAGAGCAGGAGCGGGTTGATGTAGGCGCCATCCCGTCTCACACCGATGTGGAGGGCCCCCGACGGCGTGTGCCCGCCGACATCGACCGCGCCGATCTCCTGGCCGGCCGACACCGCATCCCCAGGATCGAGCGTCGAGCGCAGGGGTTCGAACGTCGTCACGAGACCGTCGGCATGCGTGATCGTCAACAGCGGGCGATCGACGACGGTTCCGCGGAACGCGATGACCCCGTCTGCCGGAGCGACCGCGATCGCCCCGACGGACGAGACCAGGTCGACGCCTCGATGCCCTGCGCCGTATTCGTGCGCAGGAGCGCGAAAGGGCTCGACCACGGCCCGCGTGCCCAGGAGGGGCCATCGCCATCGAGGGAGGTCCGCGGCTTCCGCAGTGCCGAACGAGCCCAGCGTTGCGAGCAGGACGAGAAGGAGGAGTCCGATCACGGAGCCGGACCTGGTGCGAGAGTGAAGGCTCATGCGGGGATCCTGTCGCGTGATTCCGGTCCGTGATCGGCGTTCCTGCGGTGAGGATGGCGACGGTGATCAACTCAGCGGGGACCGCCTCGGTGCAGAGGCAGTGAGGCCGCGGCATCCTGTATGCTGGAGGAGCACCTCGATATCGGGGTGACTACGCGTGCCCAGAGCGATCTCATCGCGGCATCGACACCCACAGGTCCTTCTTCCGAGGGGGAGGGTGCGTGCCGGGCACCAGGAAGTCCGGTCATCCGATCGGCTTGACAACCTCAACGGTACAGAAATGTGCCAGAACCAGGAGACGACCATGGCTGTGGTCACCATCCGCCAGCTGCTCGACAGCGGCGTGCACTTCGGACACCAGACCCGTCGGTGGAACCCGAAGGTCAAGCGCTTCATCCTCACGGAGCGCAGCGGCATCCACATCATCGATCTTCAGCAGTCGCTCGGCTACATCGACAAGGCCTACGACTTCGTCAAGGAGACGGTCGCCCACGGTGGCACCATCCTCTTCGTCGGCACGAAGAAGCAGGCGCAGGAGATCCTCGCCGAGCAGGCGACCCGCGTGGGCCAGCCCTTCGTCAACCAGCGCTGGCTCGGTGGACTCCTCACGAACTTCTCCACGATCTCGAAGCGTCTCGCACGCATGAAGGAGCTCGAGGAGCTCGACTACGAGACGCCGGCGAACAGCGGCTTCACCAAGAAGGAGCTCCTGCTCAAGAAGCGCGAGCTCGACAAGCTGCACAAGTCGCTCGGTGGTATCCGCAACCTCACCAAGACGCCTTCGGCTCTGTGGGTCATCGACGCCAAGCGCGAGCACCTCGCGATCGACGAGGCCAAGAAGCTCGGCATCCCGGTGATCGGCATCCTCGACACCAACGCGGACCCGGACGACTTCCAGTACCCGATCCCCGGCAACGACGACGCGATCCGTTCCGTCTCGCTGCTGACCCGCATCATCGCCGACGCCGCGGCCGAGGGCCTGCAGCAGAAGCACAACCCGGAGACGGGTGACGCTGAGCCGCTCGCCGACTGGGAGAAGGAGCTCCTCGAAGCTCCCGCCCAGGAGGTTCAGGAGTCCGCTGACGCCGCTGAGGTCGTGACCGCTGCCGACGAGGCCGCTGTCGTCGAGACCCCCGCTGCCGACGAGACCGCAGCCGACGAGGCCGGTGCCGAGGCTCACGACGAGGCGATCGCCGCTGCTTCCGGTGAGGAGACCGCTGAGGTCGCCGCCGCCGAGGCCGCAGACGCCAAGTAATCCCTCGTACACACCTACCTAACGAAGCAAGGAGCCACCACACATGGCCAACTTCACCATCGCTGACCTCAAGGCGCTGCGCGAGCAGCTCGGCACGGGCATGGTCGACACCAAGAAGGCGCTCGAGGAGGCCGACGGAGACGTCGCGAAGGCCACCGAGATCCTGCGCCTCAAGGGTGCGAAGGGCAACGCGAAGCGTGCTGACCGTTCCACGAGCGAGGGACTGATCGTCGCTCGTGAGCAGGACGGTGCCGTCACCCTGCTCGAGCTCGCCTGCGAGACTGACTTCGTCGCCAAGAACGAGCGTTTCATCACGCTGGCCGACAAGGTCGCCGATGCGGCCGCTGCGGTCAAGGCGGACTCGATCGAGGCAGCTCTCGCCGCCCCCGCGGGCGACAAGAGCGTCGAGCAGCTGATCTCCGAGGAAGCCGCGATCATCGGCGAGAAGGTCGAACTGCGTCGCGTGCGCACGATCTCGGGCGACAAGGTCGAGGTCTACCTGCACCGCACCAGCAAGGACCTGCCGCCGCAGATCGGTGTCGTCGTCGCGTATTCGGGCGACAACGCCGAGACCGCGCGCAGCATCGCGCAGCACATCTCGTTCGCCAACCCGTCGTACCTGTCCCGCGAGGACGTGCCGGCGGACGCCGTCGACAAGGAGCGTGAGATCGTCACCGAGATCTCCCGCAACGAGGGCAAGCCGGAAGCGGCTCTGCCGAAGATCGTCGAGGGTCGCGTGTCCGCCTTCATCAAGCAGGTCGCCCTGCTCGAGCAGGACTACGCGAAGGACAACAAGCTCTCTGTCGCCCAGGTGGCGAAGGACGCCGGTATCACCGTGACAGACTTCGCGCGCTTCAAGGTCGGCGCGTAGCGACGTCGAAGGGGTTCGGATCATCATGATCCGAACCCCTTCTTCATGCCCACGAGGCACTATCTTGAATCGGGACGAGAGGACACCCACCCATGACTGAACGTACCGGACGCCGTCGCGTCCTTCTCAAACTCTCCGGCGAGGCCTTCGGAGCGGGACAGCTGGGTGTCAGCCCCGACGTGGTGTCCCAGATCGCCCGGGACATCGCCGCGGCCGTCGACCGGGTGGAGGTCGCGATCGTCGTCGGCGGCGGCAACTTCTTCCGCGGCGCCGAGCTCAGCCAGCGCGGCATGGACCGCGGACGTGCCGACTACATGGGAATGCTGGGCACCGTGATGAACGCCCTCGCCCTCCAGGACTTCCTCGAGCAGGCCGGAGCCGCTACCCGCGTGCAGTCGGCGATCTCGATGACCCAGGTCGCCGAGCCCTACATCCCTCGTCGCGCGGAGCGCCACCTCGAGAAGGGGCGGGTCGTCATCTTCGGTGCTGGCGCTGGTCTCCCGTACTTCTCCACCGATACCGTGGCGGCCCAGCGCGCACTCGAGATCGGAGCCGATGAGGTGCTCGTCGCCAAGAACGGGGTGGACGCGATCTACACCGCCGATCCCCACAAGCACGCGGACGCCGAGCGCATCGAACAGGTCACCTACCGTGACGCACTCCAGCGCGGGCTCAAGGTCGTCGACTCGACCGCATTCAGCCTGTGCATGGACAACAGCATGGACATGCGTGTGTTCGGGATGGAGCCTGCGGGCAACGTGACGCGCGCCCTGCTGGGCGAGGCCATCGGCACCCTCGTCACCGCGTGAGCGTGTGACACGGCGGAGCCGCCTCCGCCCGATAGAATTTCCAGAACACCCCGACGATAGGAGTCACCGTGATCGCGGACGTCCTCGCTGAAACCACCACTCGTATGAACCGGGCGGTCGAAGCTGCCAAGGAGGACTTCTCCACGGTGCGCACCGGTCGTGCGAACCCGCAGATGTTCCAGAAGGTCCTCGTGGACTACTACGGCACGCCGACCCCCATCGCGCAGCTCGCATCGCTGGCGAACCAGGAGGCGCGCACCCTCATCATCACGCCGTACGACAAGTCGGCGCTCAAGGCCATCGAGCAGGCCATCCGGGACATGCCCAACCTCGGCGTCAATCCCACCAACGACGGCAACCTCGTCCGCGTCACGATGCCCGAGCTCACGGCTGAGCGCCGCAAGGAGTACGTCAAGCTGGTCAAGACCAAGGCTGAAGACGCCAAGGTGCATGTCCGCGGTATCCGTCGTAAGGCGAAGGACGAGCTGGACGCGCTCAAGAGCGAACTCGGAGAGGACGAGATCGCCCGCGGGGAGAAGGAGCTCGACGGTCTGACGCGTCAGCACGTCGAACTCATCGACGACGCGCTGAAGCGCAAAGAGGCCGAACTCCTCGAGGTGTAGTCGGGATGTCTGACGAAACGCGAGATGCCGATGACGGCACGCCACCGACGCGCCGGGATGCGCGTGGTGGTGCGCCGGCCGACGGCATCCCGCTCGTGGACGCGGCGTTTCCGTCCTTCGACGCGGACGCGATTCCGCCGCGTCCGCCGCTCCCGGTGACCCCGGAGAACACGTCGCAGGTCCCCCTCGGGCCGCTGGACACAGCTGACCACAACGCGATCCGTGAACAGTGGCGAGCCGCACGGGATGAGCTCGGCAGCCACGTCTCACACGCACGGGATCAGCTCGATCAGGCCAACGAGCGGATCAAGCAGCGCACAGGCCGCGACCTCATCCTCGCGATCCTGATCGGCCTTGCGTTCGGCGCTGCTCTGCTCGCATCCTTGCTGTTCATCAAGGCGCTCTTCGTGCCGTTCGCTCTCGCCGCCGCGCTGTTGGGCGTGTACGAGCTCTCCCGCGCGCTGCGGGCGTCCGGCAGACGGATCGACGTCGTGCCCCAGCTGATCGCCGCGGCGTTCCTGGTTCTCTCCGCGTACTTCGCCGAACCCTGGCTGTGCTGGGTGATGCTGTTCGTCGCGGTCGCCTTCGTGGTCGTCTGGCGCCTGATCGCGCAGATGGTGGTGAAAGACGGTCGTACCTACGGTGACGTGCTGACCGATGCCGTGATCAGCGGATTCGTGCAGATCTACGTGCCGTTCCTCGCCGGCGTCGCTCTCATCCTGCTGGAGCAGGAGGGCGGTCAGTGGTGGGTGCTCAGCTTCATCGCCATCGCCGTGGCCGCCGACACGGGGGCTTATGCCGCGGGGCTGGCGTTCGGGCGTCATCCGATGGCCCCGAAGATCAGTCCGAAGAAGACGTGGGAAGGGTTCGGTGGCGCCGTCGCCGCGTCCCTGATCGCAGGGGTGCTGCTCGCGATCTTCCTGCTGGAGCTGCCCTGGTGGGCGGGCCTGATCTTCGGCGCATCCATCCTCCTCTCCGCGACGCTCGGTGATCTCGGCGAGTCCATGCTCAAGCGTGACCTCGGTATCAAGGACATGAGCTCCTGGCTCCCCGGTCACGGCGGACTGCTCGATCGGCTGGACAGCATCCTGCCGTCGACCATTCCCGCGCTCTGCCTGTATTTCCTCCTTTCTCCCTGGGTGGTCATGTGATGAGTGACGAACAGCTCGAAGAACAGGCGACGACGACACCGCCGGCGTTCGCGCTGACGACCGGGCGTGAGCGCGGCTACCATCGCGCGGCGGTCGACACCTTTCTCGCCTCTGCTCGTCGTGCCTTCGAGTCCGGGGGTGACGAGCTGAGTGCGGAAGACGTCCGCATCGCCTCGTTCCCGCTCGTGAAGGGCGGCTACGTGGTCGCTGACGTCGATGCGGCTCTCGGTCGCGTGGAAGACGCGTTCGCCGCTCGGGAGCGCGAGCGCGTCGTGCGCACGCAGGGAGCCGGCGCCTGGGTCGATCAGGCGAGAGCCGATGCGCAGGTGATCCTCGACCACCTCGCCAGACCCCGTCGTCATCGTTTCGCTCGCACCGGCGTGCTGACCTTCGGGTATCGCATCGACGAGGTCGACCACGTGTCGACGAGGATCGTGCGCTATCTGCGTGACGGCGATGCGCTCACCGCGGAACAACTCCGCTCGGCAGCCTTCCGGATGCAGCGCGGTGGCTACCGCGAAGAGCAGGTCGATGCTCTCCTCGACGCGACGATCGACGTCATTCTCGCCGTCCGCTGACGTTCCTGATGGTCGATTCAGGCGCCTTTGCGTAGACTGTCCTTCATCGTGAACTCCCGAAACGACATGAACCTCGAACGAAGCGACTCCTCGCCGGTGCCCGCGGCCAGGGTGAAAGCCTCGCGCCCGGGTGCTCGCCGTTGGTCGCGTCGACGCGGTGTGGTGAGTGTCTTCAGCGCCCTCGCTGTGGTCGGATTCGCCGGAGCACTCGTCGCACCGACCGGAGTGGCGCTGGCGGACCCCACCCCGACCGACTCGCCCGACTCGGCTTACTCGTTGGCTCTCGCCGATACCCAGAACCTCGCGGTCACCGTGAGCGGTGCCGCGATCACGCCGATCGAGCGCGGCACCTTCGAGGTGTACGTGAAGCCGAAGCCCAAGCCGAAGCCCGCTCCCACGGTCGCGTCCAGCTCGAACGGCGAGTCGTCCGGCGGATCGTCGCTGCCCCCGTACTCGGGAGGCGGAGCACCCGCCGAGTGGATGGCTGCCGCCGGGATCGCCCAGAGCGACTGGCAGTACGTCGACTACATCGTCTCGCGTGAGAGCGGTTGGAATCCCAACGCCACGAATCAGTCGTCGGGCGCGTGCGGCCTGGTTCAGGCACTGCCCTGCAGCAAGGTGCCGGGCAACGGCTACAACCCGGTCGACAACCTGCGGTGGGCGACGGGGTACGCCACGGGACGGTACGGCAGCTGGGCCGGTGCCTACAACTTCTGGACCAACAACCACTGGTGGTGAGCAGGCGCCATGCCACGCTCACGCAGACGCCCTCCGGCGCGCCCGGAACCCGAGGACGCGTTCGACAGGTTGCTCGCCGGCTGGAAGCGCACCGAGACGCGCCGCGGCACGGAGTGGACCGTGCAGCCGGTCTCTGCCGTGCAGGCACAGAAGGCGTATGTGTGCCCGGGCTGCGGCGGACAGATCGTGATTGGCACGGCGCACCTCGTGACCTGGCGTGCCGACGGAGTGCTGGGCGACGCGGCGGACCTCGCCGCGCGTAGACATTGGCACACACACTGCTGGAGGATGGCGTGAGCATGGAGATCCGAGGACCGTTGGAGCTTCCGGCGCAGCGCGAGGACATCGAGCTGACGACCGCGGACGGGCTCACGCTCGTCGGCGAGCTCGCCGTGCCGCAGGAGACCGCACCGGTGGCGACGCTCGTGACGCTGCACCCGTTGCCCACCGCGGGCGGCTTCATGGACTCCCACATCATCCGTAAGTCAGCGGCCCGCCTGCCGGCTCTCGCCGACCTCGCGGTCCTGCGCTTCAACACCCGCGGAACGACATCGCCGCGCGGGACCAGCGATGGCGCGTTCGACGGCGGTGCCGCCGAGCAGTTCGACGTGGCGGCGGCGATGGACTTCGTCCGTGACCGCGCCTTGCCGAATCCCTGGCTCGTCGGATGGTCGTTCGGTACGGAGCTCGCCCTCAAGTACGGTCGCGACCATGACATCGCCGGCATCATCCTGCTCTCCCCGCCCTTGCACCGCGCGACGGACGCGGAAGTCGCTGCCTGGGGTGCGGTCGACGTGCCCGTGGTGATCCTGGTGCCGGAACTCGACGACTACCTGCGTCCGGACGAGGCACGTGAACGGTTCGCGTCGATCCCGCACGCGAATCTGATCGCCGTGGACGGCGGCAAGCATCTGTGGGTCGGGGAGACGCAGACCCGGCGTGTGCTCACCGAGATCGTGGCGGCGGTGAACCCGTCGGCGCTCCCGCTGGCGACGCACTGGCCCGAGGCCGACTGAGCCCTCCGCCTCGCCTCAGAGCTCGTTCATGCGGGGGATGAGCACCTGACGGTAGATGATCAGGATGCTCGCGGCGACGGGGATCGCGATGAGCGCCCCCAGCAGCCCGAGCAGGCTTCCTCCGGCGAGTGCGGCGACGACCACGACGGCGCCCGGAACGGAGACCGCACGACTCATGATGCGCGGGGAGATCACGTACGCCTCGATCTGCATGTAGATCAAGTAGTAGATGGCAGCGGCGATCGCGATTCCCGGCGAGCCGAGTCCGGGGATGAGACATACGAGCACGATGATCGTCGAGCCCGTCAGGGTGCCGACGAGCGGGATCAGCGAGAAGAAGAACGCGATGATCGCGAGGACCGTGGGGAACGGCGCATTGATGATGGAGAGGAAGATGGCGCTGAGGACGCCGTTGAGCACACCCTGGGAGACCTGGCCCATCACGTAGTAGCCGACCGAGTCGGTGATCTGCTCGGAGAGGTCGATGAACCGATCGCGCTTCGAGGCCGGGGCGAGCTGGTAGACGGCGCGCTTGAGGGAGGGGGTCGACGCGGTCAGGTAGATCGTCAGGATGAGCACGATGAACGCCCCGAAGAGTCCACTGAGGACGGCGCCGCTCGCGACGAGGACCCCTTGACCGATCGAGCCGCCGATCTCGGCCAGGTTCGTCGTGAGCCATTCCGTCACGTAGGTGAAGACGTCATCGACGAGCAGGTTGGGGAACGTGGCCTGCATCCACTCCTTGAGATCGGGGATCAGGTTCCCGCGTGAGACGATCGCCGAGATCTGTGCGATGAGCTGAGAGATCTGGTCCACCAGCACCGGGAGGATGATCAGGACGATCCCACTGAACACGGCGAGGACAGCGACGATGGTCACCAGCACGGCGAGCCACCGGGGGAGTTTGCGGCGTTCGAGGAACGAGACCAGCGGATCCAGGCCCAGGCTGAGGAAGAGGGCGGTGCCGACGTACAGGAGCACCGTGGAGAGCGTCTGCACGCTGCTGATCAGCAGGATCCCCAACCCCACTCCGAGCGTCGCCACCAGCGCGGTGCGGAAGGGATTGTGGATCTTCATCTGTGGACTCCTCGAAACGGCTGCAGCAAGGCTACCGAGCGGGAGCCTCGAGCAGCGGGCGACGTGCCGTTTCCTGCCCGCACTGCACCTCCTCGTGGGCAACACACAGCTGATTTCGCTAGTCTGAAATGTCGAGTGTTGCGTCGCGGGCAGATGCCGGTGATGCGTGAGGAGACTATTCGTGCGTTTCGTATGGGCCGTGGTGGCCTTCGTGCTGGCCGCGGTGCTGATCGGGGCGGGGATCGCCCAGCGCACCATATTCATGGGGCCCGACTCGCAGCAGACGCAGGTCGAGATCGATGAGCCCGCACCGTTCGTGCTGCTGGATGGCGACGTCCTGCGGACGAACCCGGGTGCGCAGAAGCTGATCGTCCGCGGCCAGGGAGACATCTTCAGCAGTTACGGTCGGACCGCCGACATGGAGGCCTGGCTGGCTGACTCCGACTACAACCGGGTGACGGTGGACGACGAGGGCGAGTTGTCGGTCGAGCACGTCACGGCACCCGAAGACCCGGATTCGACGGACGCCGGTGAGGACGCGGGCGACGGGGCGACCGAGGAACCCGCAGGCCGCGACCCGCGAGGGTCTGACCTGTGGCTGGACTCCTTCGAGGATGAGAACCTCCTCACCGTCGACAAGATCCAGTTGCCCGAGGGAACGAGCACGTTGATCGCCTACGACGGCACGCTCGACGCGCCCGACCAGATCACGGTCTCCTGGCCGTTGGACACGAAGACGCCTCTGGCAGGGCCGCTGATGGTCGCCGGTGGCATCGTGCTGCTGATCGGACTCATCCTGTACGTGCTGGGGATCCGCCATCAGCGGCGAGGACGCGGCCCTCGTCGCAAGGGTCCCGGCCCGCTTCCGGCGACCGAGCCGATCGACGTCGCCGCGCTTCCGCCCGCGGAGCGCGCAGCACTCGAAGCCGGGAACGATACATCGGAATCTCAGACTTCCGTCGACGGAGCATCGGACGACGGGACCGAAGATGCGGAGATCGTGGACGATCACAAGGGAACCGACTCGAAGAACGCCATGCGAGCGGCGCGCCCGATGCGGCGGCGTCGGATGCTGGCACTCCCGGCACTCGGTCTGACGGCCGTCCTCGCTGCCGGATGCTCGGCGGACTCCTGGCCCCAGTTCGACGGCGCTTCGGCGTCTCCGTCGCCGAGCCCGACGGTGATCGCCCCCGAGAACCAGAAGCCGCCCGCTGTGACGGAGTCGCAGGCCAAGCGCATCCTGCAGTCCGCGTCCGAGACCGTCGCCGAAGCGGACTCCGCGCTCGACCTCGACCTCGCGACCACTCGTCTCGACGGCCCCGCACTCGCCGCGCGGACCACGGAGTATGCATTGCGGTCGAAGATCGCGGACATGGCGCTACCCGCAGCCATCCCGACCGACGACTTCGAGGTGGTGCTCCCCGAGGCCACCGACCGCTGGCCCCGCACGGTCCTCATGCTGTCGAAGAGCACCGGTGACGACACCGTGCCCCCGGTCCTCCTCATGATGACGCAGGCGGATCCGTGGTCGAACTACCGGATCAGCAACATGGCGGAGATGTCGGCGGACGCTGTGTTCCCCGACGTCGCAGCCACCTGGCTCGGCACCTCCCTCGTGCCGTCCGACTCCGCCTTCCTGACGCTTCCACCGGCTGAGCTCGCTCCGGCTTTCGCCGATGTCGTCGATGCCGGGGAGAAGAGCGAGTACTACGGTCTCTTCGACGACCTCGCGTTGAATCTCGCGAGCTCGATCACCGACAGCAGGCAGGCCGTCGTGAAGAACCTCGCCGACAAGGGGGCGTCAGAGACGTCGAAGGCAGCCTTCGACATGTCCCCGACGACCGCCGAGCCCATTTCGATGACCACTCTCGATAGTGGTGCGATCGTCGCCGTGTCTCTCACCGACAAGGAGACCGTGACTCCGACGTCGTCGGATGTGGTGATCCGATTCGGTGACAACGCCGAGGCGAAGGCGCTGACGGGGGCGACCGAGTCCGCGAAGGGCGTCGAGACGACGTACGAGTTCCAGCTGTTCTTCTCGGTCCCCGCACAGGGATCGACGGAACAGATCCGACTCCTGGCAGTCCACCAGGACCTCCTCTCCGTGAAGGTGATCAAGTGAGTGAAATCTCCCCGGCCGCGCTGCGTGGCGCGGTGGACCTTTCGAGCCTCCGCAACCGGCCGGCGTCGCCGTCCGAGAGCACGGCCACGCCCGGCGTCGTCGATGTCGTGGTCGACGCCACTGATGAGACGTTCGGCCAGATCCTCGAGCTCTCGCGCACGGTTCCGGTCGTCGTCGACCTGTGGGCGGAGTGGTGCGGTCCGTGCAAGCAGCTCAGCCCGATCATCGAGAAGGTGACCCGCGAACTCGGCGGTCGCGTCCTGTTGGCGAAGGTCGATGTCGATGCGAACCCGCAGCTCGCGCAGAGCTTCCGGGCGCAGTCGATCCCGATGGTGGTCGCGTTGATCGCCGGCCAGCCCGTGCCGATGTTCACCGGTGCGGTGCCGGAGCAGCAGGTGCGAGAGGTCTTTGCCCAGCTCTTGCAGGTCGCCGCACAGAACGGTGTCACCGGCACTCTCGCGGTCGAGGAGACGGCGGCTGCTGACGCACCGAGTGCACCGGAGGAGCCGGAGCTTCCGCCGCTGCACGCCGAGGCCTTCGCCGCGATCGAGGTCGGGGACTACGCCGCCGCGATCCGCGCGTACGAGAAGGCACTCGCCGAGAACCCGCGTGACGAGGAAGCCCTCGCCGGACTGGGACAGGTGCGCCTTCTCGATCGCGTCCAGGGGCTCGATCTCCAGGCGGCCCGTGCGGCGGCCGCCGAGCGTCCGCTCGATGTCCAGGCGCAGTTCGATGTCGCGGATCTCGACCTTTCGGGAGGTCACGTCGACGATGCGTTCGGTCGACTGCTCGACCTCTTCGCGCAGCTGCCCTCCGATGAGCGCACTCCTGTCAGGGAGCGCCTGGTCGAGTTGTTCGGACTCATCGGGGCAGCCGACCCGCGCGTCGTCTCCGCCCGCAACCGGCTCTCTTCGCTGCTCTTCTAGGGAAGACGGGAACCGGTCGGGTGCACTGTCACCCGTGACTCACGGTGGGCACGTGCGGCTCGGGCTGATGGCGCAGCCAGAGCGTCGAGAGCGCGGGGAGTGTCACCACCGCGGTGGGAGCGGCGCCCTCATCCGCGCTCGCGAAGACCATGCCGAGGTTTCCCGAGCCTCGGCCGCCGTACTCGGCGGCGTCTGTATTGAGAACCTCCTGCCACACCCCTTCCCGGGGGAGCTCGAGGCGATAGCCGGCGTGCTCGACGCCCGCGAAGTTGCTGACGACGACCAAGCGTCCTCCGTGGTCGTCGCGCCGCTCGAACGCGATCACGGACGGATCCCAGTTCGGCGCACCGAGTCGATGGAAGGACGACCCGTCGTTGTCCCGCGCCCAGAGCGGTGCCTGTGCGCGATAGGTCCGGTTCATCGCGCCCACGAAATCCTGCAACTGCAGATGCGAGGGTTGGTCGAGAAGCCACCAATCGAGTTCGCGACTCTCCGACCACTCGGCGAGCTGACCGAACTCCTGTCCCATGAACAGGAGCTTCTTGCCCGGGTGCCCCCACATGTACGCGAGGTACGCGCGGGTGTTGGCGAGCTTGTGCCAGTGATCGCCCGGCATCTTCGTGAGCAGGCTCCCCTTGCCGTGCACGACCTCGTCGTGGCTGATCGGCAGCAGGTAGTTCTCGCCGAAGGCATAGACGAACGAGAACGTCATCTCGCCCTCATGATGCGAGCGGTACATGGGATCACGTGAGATGTACTGGAGCGAGTCGTTCATCCACCCCATGTTCCACTTGAAGCCGAACCCGAGCCCCGCGTGATCGGTGGGGGCGGTGACGCCCGGGAAGCTCGTGGATTCCTCGGCGATCATCATGATCCCCGGATGCAGGCGGTAGGCGGTGGCGTTGACCTCCTGCAGGAACCGGATCGCTTCGAGGTTCTCGCGTCCGCCGTGGATGTTGGGCTCCCATTGGCCGGCCTCGCGGGAGTAGTCGAGGTAGAGCATCGAAGCGACCGCGTCGACCCGCAACCCGTCGACATGGAATTCCCTGAGCCAGTAGAGCGCGTTGGCTACCAGGAATCCTCGGACCTCGGGGCGTCCGTAGTCGAAGATGAGCGTGCCCCAGTCCTGGTGTTCGCCGCGGCGCGGGTCGGGGTGCTCGTACAGCGGCTGACCGTCGAAGCGGGCGAGGGCGAAGGCGTCCTTCGGGAAGTGCCCCGGCACCCAGTCCATGATGACGCCGATACCGGCCTGATGCAGACGATCGATCAGGTAGCGCAGATCGTCGGGGCTGCCGAACCGGCTCGTCGGCGCGTAGTACCCGCTCACCTGGTAGCCCCACGAGCCGCCGAACGGATGCTCGGCCAGAGGCATGAACTCGACATGGGTGAACCCTGCCGCCGTCACATGGTCGATCAGCGGACCCGCGAGCTCGCGATACCCGAGTCCGGAACGCCAGGACCCGACGTGGAGCTCGTAGATCGAGAGTGGCTGCGCGACGGCATGCGTTGCCGCACGCCGGGTCATCCACGCACCGTCGGACCAGGCATAGGACGAGGAAGTCACCACGGAGGCCGTGTCCGGAGGAACTTCGGCGGCGAGCGCCATGGGGTCGGCCTTGAGGATCCATGCCCCGTCACGCGTACGGATCTGGTACTTGTACCGGGTGCCGACCGACAGGTCCGGGATGAAGAGCTCCCAGACTCCACTCACCCCCATCGAACGCATCGCGTGGGCTTCGCCGTTCCAGTCGTTGTGGTCACCCACCACGCGCAACGCGGTGGCGTTGGGCGCCCAGACGGCGAAGGAGACGCCCGGCTCGCCCTCCGAGGTCCGGGGGTGCGCCCCCAGCGCCTCCCAGAGGCGTTCGTGACGCCCCTCGGCGATCAGATGCAGGTCGAGGTCGCCGAGGGTGGGACGGTGCCGATAAGGATCGCCCACGACGGTTTCCGCGTGATCGGCGTAGCGCGTCGCGACCCGGTAGGGGAGAGGGGGACCGACGTGCTGCCCCTCCCAGATGCCGTGCGCGGCGTGGGAGAGTTCGAGTCTGGTTCCATCATCGAAGACGGCGGCGACCTCCGACGCGAGAGGGCGTCGGACGCGGATGACGGTCACCGTCCGGTCGGCGGCGTCCTGGTGGGCATGTGCACCGAGCACGGAATGCGGATCATGGTGGGTGGCCGACGAGACCGCCTCCCATTCGGTGGATGCGGCGACGTCTTCCGCGTAGCTCATGATCGCTCCCTCACCTTCAGGATGTGGACCGGCTCGGCGAAGGCGTCGAGTCGTACGTAGTTGTGGTCGCTCCAGGTCCAGATCGCGCCGGTGAGGAGGTCCTCGACCTCGAACGGGTGGCCGAGGGGAACACCCCACCGGGTCGTGTCGAGGTGGACGGTGGTCTCCCGCACCGAATGCGGGTCGACGTTGGCGACCACGATGATCGTGTCCGCGTGCCCGCTCCCGGTGAACGGCGCCGCGAGGTGCTTGCTGTAGACGAGGACGGCGTCGTCATCGCTCCAGTGGGTCGAGAAGTTGCGGAGCTGACGCAGCGCCGGGTGGGCGGCGCGGATCTCGTTGAGCCTGCGCAGCAACGGCGCGAGCGACTCCCCGCGAGCCTCGGCCCCGTTCCAGTCGCGGAACTTGTACTCGTACTTCTCGTTGTCGATGTTCTCCTCGGAACCCGGGCGGGCGACGTTCTCGAAGAGCTCGTAGCCGGCGTAGACGCCGTAGACCGGTCCTGCCGTGGCCGCGATGCAGGCACGGACCCGGTAGGCGGCCCGACCGCCGAACTGCAGATACTCGGTCAGGATGTCATGGGTGTTCACGAAGAGGTTCGGGCGCATGTAGTCGGCGGTCTCGTGTGAGACCGAGGTGAGGAACTCCTCGAGCTCCGCTTTCGTGTTCCGCCAGGTGAAGTAGCTGTAGCTCTGCTGGAACCCCACAGCGGCGAGGGCGCGCATCACCGCGGGACGGGTGAACGCCTCCGCGAGGAAGATCACGTCAGGGTCGACCGCGTTGACCTCCGCGATCAGCCACTCCCAGAACTGCAGAGGCTTGGTGTGCGGGTTGTCGACCCGGAAGATCTTCACCCCCTGCGCGACCCAGTGCTGAACCACCCGGAGCATCTCCGCCGAGATCCCCGCAGGGTCGTTGTCGAAGTTGAGCGGGTAGATGTCCTGGTACTTCTTCGGCGGGTTCTCCGCGTACGCGATGCTGCCGTCGGGCAGCGTGGTGAACCACTCCGGGTGCTCCCTGACCCAGGGGTGATCGGGGGAGGCCTGCAGCGCGAGGTCGAGCGCGATCTCGAGGCCCTCCTTCCGCGCGGCGCGGACGAAGGCCCGGAAGTCCGCGAGAGTGCCGAGGTCGGGGTGGATCGCGTCGTGGCCGCCCTCTTCCGCACCGATGGCATACGGCGATCCCGGGTCGCCCTGCTCCGCCGTGAGGGTGTTGTTGCGTCCCTTCCGGTTCGTGATGCCGATCGGGTGGATCGGTACGAGGTAGACCACGTCGAAGCCCATCGCCGCGACTTCCGGGAGGCGCTTCGTCGCTGTGCGGAACGTCCCGCTCCGTACCGTCCCGTCCTTCAACCGCTTGGCGCCTTCGGAGCGCGGGAAGAACTCGTACCAGGCACCGACTCCTGCGGCCGGCCGATCGACGACGAGACTCTGCTCGGGGGTGGCGGAGCGGATCGCCGTGACAGGCCGGGCGCGGAAGATCTCCGTCAGCTGGGGGTCCGCGGCGAGGGCCGCGGTCACCGCGCCGTCGCCGCTCCGCAGTGACTCGGCGTCTGTGAGCAGCCGTCGTCGCTGCGCGGCCGGGCGGTCCTTCTCCGTGGCGGCGCGCGCGAGCAGTTCGGCGCCCAGGGCCGCCATCACGGGGACGTCGACGCCCGCGGCGACCTTCAACGCTGCCGCGTGGGCCCAGGTCGCGAAGTCATCGGCGAACGCCTCGAAGCGGTAGTGCCAGGTGCCCTGCTCGTCGAGCGCGACGTCTGCCGACCAGGTGTCGGTGCCGTCGTGACGAGGGGAGAGTCTGTGGAGCGTCTCTTCTCCGGAGGGCGACGTGAGGCGGAGATGCACACCGATGATGTCGTGGCCCTCGCGGAAGGACACCACGTGGAAGGGGACGACTTCGCCGACGAAGGCCTTGGCGGGAAAACCACCGGGGACTGCGGGCGAGGGGTCGAGCAGCGGGAGCCGGGTCGTACGCAACGCACCGGGGAGGTCTACGTGCCCGGGCGCGCGCGCCGGGATCTGAGCGGGGCTCCGGAGAGCCGAGGACCGAGTACCAGCACGTGCAGCCACATCCCGAATCTACCGCGCGGACGTGATCGCGGGTAGCGCGCCGTGAGGTGCGTCGGAGCCGGGTGTCATTCGACCCGGAACAGCCTCATCGACGTGCCCGATACGGGCAGGACGTCTCCGGGGGCGAAGACCTCCTCGTCGTCGGAGGGACGCTCCTGCGCACTCGACCACAACGAGACGAAGCGCGTCGCATCCTCGATCTCCTCCGGGAGACGCACGTCGATCGGTGACTCGGTTCCGTGCACGATGAGCAGGATGCGGTTGTACGCCTCGGCGTCAGGAGTGGATGCCGCGACGTACTGCAGGGTGCGGTTGCCGCGATCCGCCCATTGGCTCTGCTCCATCGTCTCGCCGTTCTGGTCGTACCAGTCCATGACGGAGGCGTTCGGGATGTGTTCACCCAGTCGGGCATAGCGACTGGGACGGAGCGCGGGGTTCTCCTGCCGCAGCCGGGTCAGGCGGGAGACATGCGCGCGCAGATCCTCCTGCCACGGTTCGAACTCCCACCCGAGCCACGTGAGGGCGGAGTCCTGCGCGTAGGCGTTGTTGTTGCCGCGCTGTGTGCGTCCGACCTCGTCGCCGGCCGTGAGCATCGGCACGCCCGCGGACAGCAGGAGCGTCCCCAGGAGGTTGCGCATGGCCTTGCGCCGTGCGGCCAGGATCGTCGGGTCGTCCGTCGGGCCTTCGATCCCGTGGTTGAACGCGCGGTTCATGTCGGCGCCGTCGCGGTTGTGCTCCCCGTTGGCCTCGTTGTGCTTCACGTCATAGGAGACGAGGTCGTGCAGGGTGAAACCGTCGTGCGCGGTGATGAAGTTCACGCTGGCGAGGGGACCGCGCTCCTCGCTGAACGTGTTCGAGGAGCCGGCGAGCCGCGTCGCGAACCCGCCGATCCCCACCGGTGCTGAGGCTCGACGCGCGTAGTCGATGTCGCTCAGCCAGAAGTTGCGCACGCGGTCGCGGTAGCGGTCGTTCCATTCCTGCCAGCCGGTCGGGAAGTTGCCCGTCTGCCAGCCGCCGAGTCCGACGTCCCACGGCTCGGCGATGAGTTTGGTGTCCGCCAGAATCGGGTCGTTCGCGATGGCTGCGAGGAGCGGATGGTCGGGCGTATAGGTGTGCGTGCCGTCCCGCGCGATCGCGGTCGCGAGGTCGAAGCGGAAGCCGTCGATCTGCATCTCCTGCGCCCAGTAGCGGAGGGAATCGAGAACGAGCCTCGCACCGGCGTCGGTGGCCGTGTTCAGAGTGTTCCCGCACCCCGTGGTGTCGATGTAGACCCCGGACTCGTCCTGTCGGTAGTAGGAGGCGTTGTCGATGCCGCGCAGGCTCGAACGGGGGCCGCCGATGCCTTCTTCCGACGTGTGGTTGTAGACGACGTCGAGGATCACCTCGAGACCGGCTTCATGCAGCAGCCTGACCATGCCCTTGAACTCGGCGAGCACGGCCTCGGGGCCCTCCTTGCGGGCCTCCTCGGTGGCATAGGCCGTGTGCGGGGTGAAGAAGTTCAGGGTGTTGTAGCCCCAGTAATTGGTGAGGCCACGCTCGAGCAGGCGGGGCTCCGGCACGAAGGCATGCACGGGCAGAAGCTCGATCGACGTGATCCCGAGCGAGTGGAAGTACTCGATCATCGCGGGGTGCGCGAGACCGGCGTAGGTGCCGTGCAGAGCAGGAGGAACGTCGGGGTGACGCTTGGTGAGCCCTTTGAGGTGGCCCTCGTAGATGACCGTGCGATCCAGGGGCACCCGGGGCTTCTGCGAGTCGCCCCAGTCGAAGCCGTCGACGATCACGACCGAGCGCCACTCCTCGTAGCCGTCGCCCTGAGCGAGGCCGCGGGCGTAGGGGTCGAGGAGGAGGGTCTCCGGGTTGAAGGTGTTCCCGGGCCCGTGCGGCCCTCCGACCCGGATGGCGTACCGCACGCCGGGCTGCAACAGCTCCGTCGTGATCTCCCAGACACCGCCGGGGCGGCGCTCGAGTTCCAGCTCATCCGTCGCCCAGTCGAGGTCGGTGGCGTCGAACACCACGAGCTCGACGGAGGAGGCGTTCTGCGACCAGACGCGCAGCGTGCCGACGCCGTCATGGAGACGGACACCGAGGTGGTCGAGAGTGGAGCCGCCGGGCACGGCGAGGGCAGGGGACACGGGCATGAGTACACACTAGAGGCGATGTGTCGCCGTCTCATCTCCGGGCGTACCGGGTTCCACGCCCACACGCCCCGACCGAGGCCGATTCGCGAGAGAATCGAGGGATGCGGCACTATCTCGATCATGCGGCGACCACGCCTCTGCGACCGGAGGCGCGCGCCGCGTGGCTGGATGCCTCCGAGACCGTGGGCAACGCGTCGTCGACACATGGGGCAGGACAGGACGCCCGGCGTCTGCTCGAGGAGTCGCGCGAGCGTGTCGCCGCGGTGTTGGGCGCCGATCCCATCGAGATCGTGTTCACTTCGGGTGGTACCGAATCGATCAATCTGGCGCTGCAGGGGATGTGGCGATCCCGCCCGACCGGGACAGCGGCGGTCGTGATGCCGGAGGCGGAGCACCACGCCACGATGGACACCGTCTCCGCTCTCCTCGACGACGGCGCCGAGCTGCGTCGGGTGCCGGTCACCGCCCATGCGCGGATAGACCCCGAGGACTTCGCCGCACGCCTTCCCGGTGCCGCCCTCGCGACGGCCCTCGTCGCGAACAACGAAGCGGGCACGATCAACCCGGCCGCGATGCTGGCCCGCCATGCGGCGATCGCCCGCGTGCCGCTGCACCTCGACGCCGTGGCCGCGCTCGGCCATGTTCCGGTGTCGTTCCGCGCGATGCGTGGCGACGCCGCCGACGGTGTCGGACTCGTGGCGATGAGCCTGGCCGGCCACAAGATCGGCGCGCCGGTGGGAGTCGGAGTCCTCGTCGCTGCCCGCACCGCACGGATCACGGCACTGTTGCGCGGTGGTGCCCAGCAACGCGGGCTCCGGGCCGGGACGCAAGACGTCCCCGGAGCTGCGGCGTTCGCCACCGCGGTCGAACTCGCCGAGACCGAGCGCGAACAGGAGGCAGCACGATTGGCCGGTCTCCGCGACCGCCTCATCACGGGAATCCGCTCCGCTGTGCCCTCCGCCGTGCTCCTCGGCGACCCGATCGAGCGTCTGCCCGGCAACGCGCACGTGCTCTTCCCCGGTGCCGTGGGGGAGAGCCTGCTGTTCCTTCTCGACGTGGCCGGGGTCGCCGCATCCACAGGATCCGCGTGTCAGGCAGGGGTGGCCGAGCCCTCACACGTCGTGATGGCGATGGGGCGGAGCGAGCGGGAGGCGCGCAGTGTGCTGCGGTTCTCCCTGGGGCGCACGTCGACGGCCGCGGATGTCGATGCGGTACTCGCCGTCATCGCCGATGCCTATGCCCGCGCATCCGGCGCCGGCACAGGCACACGCTCGTAGACTGTTCTCATGCGGATACTTGCGGCGATGAGCGGTGGAGTCGATTCCGCCGTTGCAGCCGCCAGGGCTGTGGAGGCGGGACACGACGTCGTCGGTGTGCATCTGGCTCTCTCCCGCGCCGGGGGCACGCTGCGAACCGGTAGCCGTGGATGCTGCACGATCGAAGACGCTCTCGATGCACGCCGGGCCGCCGACGTGCTCGGCATCCCCTTCTACGTCTGGGACTTCTCGGAGCGCTTCCGCGACGACGTGATCGAGGACTTCATCGCGGAGTATCAGGCGGGCCGCACGCCCAACCCCTGCATGCGTTGCAACGAGAAGATCAAGTTCGCCGCGCTTCTGGAAAGAGCCATCGAGCTCGGGTTCGACGCCGTGTGCACGGGCCACTACGCCACACTCATCGACGGCGAGCAGGGGCTGGAGCTGCACCGTGCCTCGGACAACGCCAAGGATCAGTCGTATGTGCTGGGCGTCTTGACCTCCGAGCAACTCGCTCACACATACTTCCCGCTCGGCACGACGCCGTCGAAGGCGATCGTGCGCGCGGAGGCGGAGTCGCGTGGGCTGAGCGTCGCGCAGAAGCCTGACAGCCATGACATCTGCTTCATCCCCGACGGCGACACCCGCGGCTGGCTGGCGGAGAAGGTCGGCACCGCCACGGGCGAGATCGTCGATCGCAGTGGTGAGGTCGTCGGATCGCACGAGGGCGCCCACGCATTCACGGTAGGACAGCGTCGCGGACTCAAGCTCGGCATCCCCGCCCCGGACGGCAAGCCTCGGTTCGTCCTCGAGGTCCGGCCGGTGTCGAACACGGTCGTCGTCGGTCCGAAGGAAGCGTTGGCGATCGCGGAGATCGCGGGGGAGCGCTTCAGCTGGGCGGGCGCCGCACCCACCGAATCCGCGTTCGAATGCCACGTCCAGATCCGCGCTCACGCGGAACCGGTCCCTGCGCGGGCCACGGTTTCGGACACCGGCGTCCGCGTCGTCCCGGACGTTCCGCTCGACGGGGTGGCGCCGGGGCAGACGGCGGTGCTGTATGTCGGCACCCGCGTTCTCGGACAGTTCACGATCGACACCACGGTCTCGGCCGTTCCGGTCGGCGCGTAGACGTTTCCGGTGTCGGTGCCCACTCATAGACTGTCGAGGTGCCGGAGAACATCTCGCTGGAAGACGCCCGAACCGAAGCCGAGGAGCTGACCACCCGCATTCTCGATGCGAAAGAGGCCTACTACGGCCGAGACACCTCGCTCGTCGACGATTTCACGTATGACGGGTGGATGCACCGGCTCGAAGAACTCGAGAGGCTTCATCCCGAGCTTCAGGGGCAGGACTCGCCCACGCAGATGGTCGGCGCCGCCGAGGCCACAGGCCTCGCGACCATCGAGCACGCCGAGCGCATGCTCAGCCTCGACAACGTGTTCTCCGTCGACGAGCTGAGGGACTGGGCGGCGAAGACCGAAGCCGCGGCCGGCCGTCGCGTCGCATGGCTCACCGAACTGAAGATCGATGGCCTCGCGATCAACCTCCGGTACGAGAACGGAGTCCTGACCTCCGCGGCGACGCGTGGTGATGGACGAGTGGGGGAGGTCGTCACCGAGAACGCCCTGCGTCTCCCGGAGATCCCGTATCGTCTGAGCGGCGAGGGACACCCCGAGATCGTCGAGGTGCGCGGTGAGGTGTTCATCCCGGTCGCGGCCTTCGAACGCCTCAATGCCGCGCAGGCGAGCTACCGCGATCGCGCCTACGCCGATGCTCTCGCGAAGTGGGAAGCGCGGAGCGGGGTCAAGAAGCCCTTCGACGAAGAGAAGGCGCGCACCGCCGCCGCGCGACGCTTCCCGTCCTTCGCGAATCCACGGAACGCGGCCAGTGGAGGGCTCCGTCAGCAGATCGACAAGAAGAACGGGCTCGAGCTCGAAGCGGGACTTCTACGCATCGAGTCCCTGTCGCTCTACGTGCACGGTGTCGGCGCGTGGACGAATCCTCCCGTCGCAGCGCAGAGCGAGGTGTACGAAGTGCTCGCCGGATGGGGCCTGCCGACGAGCCCGCACACGAAGGTCTGCGGCACGATCGACGACGTCGTCGCGTTCGTCGAGTACTTCGGCGAGCATCGGCACGACATCGAGCATGAGCTCGACGGCATCGTGGTCAAGGTCGACGAGCTCGAGCTGCACGCTGAACTCGGAGCCACGAGTCGTGCGCCGAGGTGGGCGATCGCCTACAAGTACCCGCCGGAAGAGGTGCAGACCACGCTGCTCGACATCGTGGTCTCGGTCGGTCGTACAGGTCGTGCGACCCCCTTCGCCGTCATGGCGCCGGCGCACGTCGCCGGTTCCGTGGTGCGTCAGGCCACGCTGCACAACAAGGACGTGGTCAAAGCCAAGGGCGTGCTGATCGGCGATACCGTCGTGCTGCGCAAAGCCGGTGATGTCATCCCCGAGGTCCTCGGACCCGTGGTCGAGAGACGAGACGGCACGGAGCGCGAGTTCGTGATGCCCGTCGAATGCCCCGAGTGCGGCACACCTCTTCGGGCGATGAAGGAGGGCGACATCGACCTGAGGTGCCCGAACGCCCGTTCCTGCCCCGCACAGGTCCGCGGTCGCGTCGAGCACATCGGCTCACGCGGGGCACTCGATGTCGAAGCTCTCGGTGAGGTCACCGCAGCCGCGTTGACGCAGCCGACCTCACCGGCGATCCCGCCTCTCGAGACGGAGGCGGGCCTGTTCGCCCTCACCCTCGAACAACTCGTGCCGATCGAACTCTTCGTGCGCGATGCCGAGACCGGGCTTCCGAAGGAGGATGACGACGGGGTCGTCAAGACGCGTGCGCCCTTCCGCAGGAATCCGACCCCGGCTGAGAGGAAGTCCGGTCTCGAGGGGCCGCAGCCCTCCTCGCAGGCGTTGACGCTCCTCGCTGAGCTCGAAAAGGCGAAGACGAAGGACTTGTGGCGTCTGCTCGTGTCGCTGAACATCCGTCACGTCGGGCCGGTCGCGGCGCGCGCACTCGCCCAGTGGTTCGGTTCTCTCGACGCGATCCGCGCTGCGACGCGCGACGAGCTCGCCGCCGTGGAGGGGGTCGGGGGGATCATCGCGGATTCGGTCCTCGACTGGTTCGAGATCGACTGGCACCAGGAGATCGTGCAGCAGTGGGCGGACGCCGGTGTGCAGTGGTCGACGCCCGGTCACCCCGGTCCGGGTGGTGCGGTTCCCGCCGGCGGCGTCCTGGAAGGCCTGACCATCGTCGCCACCGGCTCGCTCGACGGATACACCCGGGAGGGCGCTCAGGAGGCCATCATCAAGGCGGGGGGCAAGGCGGCATCCAGCGTCTCGAAGAAGACGGACTTCGTCGCTGCCGGGCCGGGTGCCGGGTCGAAGCTGGCGAAGGCCGAAGAGCTCGGACTCCGGATTCTCGACGCAGCCCAGTTCCACGTGCTGGTGACGGAAGGGCGGGAGGCGCTTCCTCCCGCAAGCGAGGGTTCGTGAAGCGGTACGGTCCGCTGATCGTCGTCCCGGATGCGCTGGCCGTCGGCGATCCCGGCCGCCATCATCTTCGGCTGACGCCGGAGGCGGTGATGATCCGGGCGGGTGTCGAGAGCCGAAGCATCCTGCCGTGGGCGAGCGTCGAACGGGTCGTGCTCGACGTGCCGACCACCAGGTTTCGTCTGCCGGGTCTGGTCGGCACGCTGGTGCTCGGTGCCGTGACCGCGGCGATGCTGAGCGACCCCGGAGTCGAACCTGAGGACGGTACCGCGACCCTCACGGTCGATGGTGAGAACACCACCGTGCTGTTGAGTCGCCATCATGTCGGCGGATACTGGGCTCCGAGCGTCGCGGGGGCGCACCGCCTGATCGCCCATCTCATCGCGCACCCCGAACAGCGTGCACTGCTCGAGCATCCGGAACGGTTGATCGACGTGGCGGCGCAGCTTGCGCGCGGAACGGGTTAGCTGTGATGTCCAGGGAGGCTGTTCCCTTGAGTCGATCCGTCCCTCGCGACCTTGGTGACATCGTCAGATGGTGTTAGCTTGATGCCAACGTCGCGTGTCGTTGGCAGTCCGTGTCAGGCATGGAGGCGTGGGATATGAAGGAGGACGACAGATGATGTCGACCCCTTCGCCCTCTCGTGACTGAGGGCGAGAACACCGGGCCAGGAGCCCGGAACGGCGAAACCGACAGCACTGCTGTCAACGCGTTCAATCGCGGTGTCATCGACGAGTTCCGTGCGAACGCCGGCCGCGTCGGCGGCAAGTTCGAGGGGTTCACCCTCGCTCTGCTCACCACGACCGGCGCGCGCACGGGCATCCGCCGCACGACACCGTTGGCGTACTTCGAGCTGAACGGGATGCGCGCCGTCGTCGCATCGGCGATGGGCGGGCCACGGCACCCCGCATGGCTTGCGAACGTCCGCGCGCGTCCCCAGGTGAGCGTCAAAGTCGGAGCGGAGTCATTCGACGCACTCGCGTCGATTCCGTCAGGCATAGAGCGCGACCGGCTGTTCGCGCAGGTCGTCGAGCAGGATCCGGAATTCGGTGACTATCAGGCGAGCACGTCGCGGGTGATTCCCGTGGTGATACTGCAGCGACTCAGCTCGCCGTCCGTCCCGCCATTCGAGGGGGAGCGCGCGCGCTTGGTCGCCTGGGCAGCCGAACTGCGGCAGGTGCATGACCGGCTCCGTCAGGCGCTGCGGGTCGCGCAGGACTCCGCCGCACAGGGACGATCTCCCGAGGTCGCGGGGCGTGAGCTGCTGTTGTTCTGCCATGGGTTCTGCACGGCACTGACCGGACATCACGAGGGCGAGGATCGCGAGCTGTTCCCCGCGATCGCGGCCGCGCACCCGGAACTGCGGGACACGTTGCGGTATCTGCAGCAGGATCACTCGATGATCGCTCACCTTGTGAGCGGGTTGCAGTCGTCGGTGGACGCATCGGCAACACCGGTCGAGCTCGCCCGGCACCTGGAAGGGATCGCCGCGATCATGGAGAGCCACTTCCGTTACGAGGAACGGCAACTCCTCGAGGTGCTCGAGACCCTCGCACTCGATGCCGACCCCAAACGCGTGCTCGGCCCGCTCTGAACCCTGTCTCTGCGCGGGTTGGACGTGATTCTGCATCGCCGACCGCGCGCTGTCTCTTGGAGTTGTTCCTCATGTCCCACGTCAACGCTGTTCTTACGCCACGCACTCGGCTTCGACTCGCACGCATGATCGTCGACGGCAAGCATCCCGTCCGCCACGTCGCGAAGCTGTTCACGGTGTCGCCGGTCACCGCCCGCAAATGGGCAGACCGGTATCGCGCCGAGGGCGCGACGGGGATGAAGGATCGGTCGAGCCGCGTGAATCGCCTCTCCCGTATCGACCGGGTGACGGGCGAACCCTTGCGACGTTAAGAGCATGACCGTCCGGGGTCGCTGATCCACGTTGATGTCACGAAGTTCGGCAACATCCCCGACGGCGGCGGATGGCGCTTCGTCGGCAAACAGCAAGGCGACTGGAACCGTCAGGCCACCGCCCGCCGAACGGGGCAGCGCAACAGTCGGTCAGAACCCCGCCTCGGCACCGCGTTCGTCCATACCGTCCTCGATGACCACTCTCGCGTCGCCTATGCCGAGATCCATTCCGACGAGAAAGCCGTCACCGCGATCGGCGTCCTCGAACGGGCGACGACGCGTCAGCTCTTGTGACGGGGTTTGCGGTACGGCTTCTCGTCGCGGTTGTCGCGTGCCGGACGGTCGTCGCGGTCGCGTCGTTCGAACTTGCCACCGTCGCGCGGAGCAGTGCGCCGAGCGCCCCCGGGGCCACGATCGGGCTTGATCTCGATCAGGCGACCGGAGATACGCGTGTCGCGGAGCTTCTCCAGGACGGCGGGGTCGAGATTGGAAGGCAGCTCGACGATCGAGAAGTCGGGGCGGATGTTGATGGCTCCGAAATCATCTCGACCCAGCCCGCCTTCGTTCGCGAGGGCGCCGACGATCTGGCGGGGTTCGACACGGTGACGGCGTCCGACCTCGATGCGGTACGCCGCATAGTCCCCGCGGCTGCGGCGTTCGGTGCGCGGCTCACGTGAGTCGCGGGCGCTGCGTTCCCGAGGCGGACGGTTGTCGGCCTCGACCGCCTTCGAGAGAGGATCGTTCGCGGGGTCCAGGAGCAGTGGCTTGTCGCCCTGAGCGACGACGGCCAGGGCGGCGGCCACGTCTCCCTCCGGCACATCGTGGTGGCGGACGTAGTGGGCGACGATGTCGCGGAACGCCTCGATACGTCCGGTCTCCGAGAGCGCGGTGGTGATCGCGTCGTCGAAGCGGTTCAGACGCGTGGTGTTCACGTCCTCCGTGCTCGGCAGCTGCATCTGGGTCGGCTGCTGACGGGTCGCCTTCTCGATGTGCTTGAGCAGGTAGCGCTCACGCGGTGTGATGAAGCTGATGGCGTCGCCCGAGCGTCCCGCCCGACCCGTGCGACCGATGCGGTGCACGTACGACTCGGTGTCGGTGGGGATGTCGAAGTTCACGACATGGCTGATGCGCTCGACGTCGAGCCCGCGCGCAGCCACGTCGGTGGCGACGAGGATGTCGAGCTTGCCGTCCTTGAGCTGGTTCACGCTGCGCTCACGCTGCACCTGGGGGACATCGCCGTTGATCGCTGCCGCGGAGTAGCCGCGAGCGCGTAGCTTCTCGGCGAGCGTCTCGGTCTCGTTCTTGGTGCGGACGAAGACGATCATCCCGTCGAAGTTCTCGACTTCGAGGATCCGGGTGAGAGCGTCGACCTTCTGCGCATAAGACACCACGAGGTAACGCTGGGTGATGTTGGTGCCGGTGGCGGTCTTGGACTTGATGCTGATCTCTTCCGGCTCACGCAGATACTTCTGCGCGAGGCGGCGGATCTGCGGGGGCATCGTCGCCGAGAACAGGGCGACCTGCTTCTCTTCGGGAGTCTGCGCGAGGATCTGCTCCACGTCTTCGGCGAAGCCCATCTTCAGCATCTCGTCGGCTTCGTCGAGCACGAGGTACTGGAGCTGGGACAGGTCGAGAGTACCCTTCGCGAGGTGGTCCATGATGCGGCCGGGCGTGCCGACGATGACGTGGACGCCGCGACGCAGCGCCGACAGCTGAACACCGTAGCCCTGTCCGCCGTAGACGGGGAGGACGTGGACGCCCTTCATCTTGGAGGCGTAGGACTCGAAGGCCTCGCAGACCTGGAGCGCGAGTTCGCGGGTGGGCGCGAGCACGAGTGCTTGCGGGGTCTTCTGCGAGACGTCGAGGCGCTCGAGGACGGGAAGCGCGAAGGCCGCGGTCTTTCCGGTTCCGGTCTGCGCCATCCCGACGACATCGCGTCCGGCCAGGAGCGTGGGAATGGTGGCCGCCTGGATGGGCGACGGGGTCTCATAGCCGAGATCTTTGATGGCTTTGAGGACGGGCCCGGTGATGCCGAGCTCCTCGAATCCGGGGGTCGCGGGGGAGTCCTCGGGGGCGTCGGTCAGCACTGCATCTTCAGGGGTCACTTCCCAAGGGTAGCGCGCCGCGATGCTCGGCGCCTGTGAGGGCGGCCTCAGACGCCGGTGGTCAGTGAGATCAGCCGCTCCTTCACCTGGCGTCGTAGCACCTTTCCGATCAGGGACTTGGGCAGTTCGTCGACCACGAAGACGCGACGGGGCACCTTGTACGGGGTCAAGATGCTGCGCGCGAAGTCACGGATCTCTTCGACATCGATATCGGTTCCGGGGTCCACGACGATCGCAGCGACGACCTCTTCGCCCGAATGCTCGCTGGGCAGACCGACGACCGCTGCATCGGCGACCTTCGGGTGCTGGCGCAGGACGTTCTCGACCTCGGTGGGAGCGACGTTGAAGCCACCCGTGATGATGAGTTCCTTGATCCGATCGACGATCCGTACGAAGCCGGCGTCGTCGATCGTGACGATGTCGCCCGTGCGGTACCAGCCGTCGACGAAGACGGCTTCGGTCTCCTCGGGCTTGCCGTAGTAGCCCGAGAAGACCTGCGGCCCGCGCACGACGAGTTCGCCGGCCGCCCCGGCCTCGACGTCGCGGCGGGGGTTCTCCGGGTCGACGACGCGACACTCCGTCCCCGGAAGGGGGAGCCCGACGGTGCCGGGCACACGGTTGTCGGCGACCGGGTTCGCCATGAGGACGGGCGAGCACTCGCTGAGCCCGTAGCCCTCGACGAGGTAGCCGTGGGTCGCCTCTTCGAAGGGGACCACCAGCTCATGCGGCAGTGCCATCGCGCCGGAGATCGCGACCTCTATGCCGTCGAGCGACACGTCCTTCGCCTTTGCCGCAGCGAGAAAACGGTCGGCGATCGGCGGCACGAGCGGCAGGAAGGTCGCGGGGTGCTTCTTGACGACGTCGAGGACGAGGTCGGGATCGAACTTCGGGAAGAGAACGAGTCGTGCACCCATCGACATCGCGAACGTGAGACACAGGGTGAGGCCGTAGGCGTGGAACATCGGCAGCACGGCGTAGACGACGCAGCCGTTCCCCCGTTCGATCGACGGTACCCAGGCTTGCGCCTGGGCGGCGTTCGCGAGCAGGTTGCGATGGGTGAGGGCTGCGCCCTTCGGCGTTCCGGTGGTTCCGGACGTGTACTGGATGATCGCGAGGTCGTCGGTTCCCGGTCTCGGATGCGATTCCGGGATCGGAGCCGCCGCGAGCAACGTCTCCCAGGCGACCGCCCCGCGGACCTTCTCGGTCAACGCTGCACGGGATTCGCGGGCCTTCGCCACGGGAAGTCGCAGAGCGACACGGGTGAGGAACGGCATGGCCCTCGTCACGTCAACGGCGATGAGGTTCGTCACGGCAAGATCCGCGGGGAACTCCTGCACGGTGGAGACGACCTTGTTCCACACGATCGCGTGCTTCGCACCGTGGTCCTCGAACTGCTTGCGCAACTCTCGTGGCGTGTAGAGGGGGTTGTGTTCGACGACCACAGCACCGAGACGGAGGACGGCGTAGAACGCGATGATGTGCTGCGGGCAGTTGGGCAGCACGATCGCGACCGGGTCGCCGGCGCGGACGCCCAGGTCGCGCAGTCCCGTCGCTGCGCGGTCGATCGCGGTCTGCAGCTGCGCATATGTCGTTTCCCGCCCGAAGAACTGGAGGGCGGGCGCGTCCGGGTAGTCGCGGGCCGACGCGGTGACGATGTCCACGAGAGATCCGTCGACGGGAGGCAGGTCTTCCGGGACGCCTGCGGCGTAGCTGGCGATCCACGGGCGAGGGGGCTGGAACGTGCTCACCCGCCCAGCATATGTCGAGTCGCTCGTCGGGACGGAGGACCGGGGAACGCGCCAACTAGACTGAAGGGGTGTCTGAAATCACCCCTGATCTTGTACGCCATCTCGGCGTGCTCGCGCGCATCCAGCTGAACGACGACGAGGTGACGCGGCTCACGGGCCAGCTCGACGCCATCGTCGACAACATCGCCAAGGTGTCGGAGGTCGCCACCGCTGACATCGTCGCGACGAGCCACCCGATCCCGCTGAGCAACGTGTTCCGTCCCGACGTCGTCGGACAGACGCTCACGCACGAGCAGGTACTGCAGAATGCGCCGGACGCTGCCGACGGCCGTTTCCGCGTCACCGCGATCCTGGGAGAAGAGCAGTGAGCGACATCATCGGACTGAACGCGGCCGATCTCGCCGCGAAGCTGGTCGCGGGCGAGGTGTCGAGCGTCGAAGCGACGCAGGCCCATCTCGATCGCATCACCGCGGTCGACGGCGACGTCCACGCGTTCCTGCATGTCAACGAGGGTGCCCTCGAGGCCGCGGCGGCGATCGATGCCCGTCGTGCCGCGGGTGAGAAGCTCGGCCCGCTGGCCGGTGTGCCGCTGGCCATCAAGGATGTACTGGTCACGACCGATCAGCCCACCACCAGTGGTTCGCGCATCCTCGAGGGATACCGCTCGCCGTACGACGCGACCGTCGTCGCCCGTTCGCGGGCGGCGGGACTGGTGCCGCTGGGCAAGACCAACATGGACGAGTTCGCGATGGGATCGTCCACCGAGCACTCGGCATACGGCCCCACTCGCAATCCGTGGGACCTCGACCGCATCCCGGGCGGCTCGGGCGGCGGCTCGGCCGCGGCGGTGGCGGCTTTCGAAGCACCGCTGGCCCTGGGCTCGGACACCGGTGGCTCGATCCGGCAGCCCGCGCACGTCACCGGCACCGTGGGCGTCAAGCCGACCTACGGCGGCGTGAGCCGCTACGGCGCGATCGCTCTCGCATCCAGCCTCGACCAGGTCGGTCCGGTCTCGAGAACGGTCCTCGACTCGGGGCTGCTGCACGATGTGATCGCCGGGCACGACCCGAAGGATTCCACCTCCCTGCGTGACGAATGGCCGTCGTTCGCCGAGGCGGCGCGCGAAGGCGCGCGAGGGGACGTCCTCAAGGGACTCAAGGTCGGCGTCATCCGTGAACTGCCCGACAGTGGATTCCAGCCCGGTGTGGCAGCGTCGTTCCGCAGCGCACTCGCGATGATGGAGGCTCAGGGAGCGGAGATCGTCGAGATCGGTGCTCCGCACTTCGAGTACGGCGTGGCCGCTTATTACCTCATCCTGCCGGCGGAGGCATCGAGCAACCTGGCGAAGTTCGACTCCGTGCGCTTCGGCCTGCGCGTGACTCCCGACGGCACGCCCACGGTCGAGGATGTGATGTCCGCGACGCGCGATGCCGGTTTCGGCGACGAGGTGAAGCGCCGCATCATCCTCGGCACGTACGCGCTCTCCGCCGGATACTACGACGCCTACTACGGGAGTGCGCAGAAGGTCCGCACGCTCATCCAGCAGGACTTCGCGAACGCCTTTGCGGAGGTGGACGTGATCGCGACGCCCTCGGCTCCGACCACGGCGTTCAAGATCGGCGAGAAGGTCGACGATCCGCTGCAGATGTACCTCAACGACATCACCACGATTCCGGTCAACCTCGCCGGCGTCCCCGGCATCTCGATCCCGAGCGGTCTCGCCGACGAGGACGGGCTGCCCGTCGGCATCCAGTTCATCGCTCCTGCGCGTGAGGACGCGCGCCTGTATCGCGTCGGCGCCGCGTTGGAGACGTTGCTCGTCGATTCGTGGGGCGCTCCGTTGCTCACTCGCGCACCCCAGCTCGCAGGAGGGACCCGCTGATGGCCGCCGCCAAGCTCATGGACTTCGACAAGGCGCTCGAGCTGTTCGAGCCGGTCCTCGGTTTCGAGGTGCACGTCGAACTCAACACGAACACGAAGATGTTCTCCGACGCGCCCAACCCGGCCAACGAGGCCTACCACGCCGCGGAACCGAACACTCTCATCGCTCCCGTGGATCTCGGTCTCCCCGGCTCGCTGCCGGTCGTGAACGAGACGGCGATCCGTTCCTCGATCAGCCTGGGTCTCGCCCTCGGCTGCTCGATCGCGGAGTCGAGCCGGTTCGCCCGCAAGAACTACTTCTACCCGGATCTCGGCAAGAACTACCAGATCTCGCAGTACGACGAGCCGATCGCCTATGACGGGTCGGTCGAGGTCGAGCTCGAGGACGGCACGCTCATCACGATCCCGATCGAGCGCGCGCACATGGAGGAGGACGCCGGCAAGCTCACTCACATGGGTGGGGCGACCGGACGCATCCAGGGGGCCGAGTACTCGCTGGTCGACTACAACCGGGCGGGTGTCCCGCTGGTCGAGATCGTGACGAACATCATCTACGACACCGAGCACCGTGCACCGGAGGTCGCCAAGGCCTACGTGCAGGCGATCCGCGACATCGTGCGTGGCCTCGGCATCTCCGAAGCGCGACTGGAGCGGGGCAACCTGCGTTGCGACGCGAACGTCTCATTGCGTCGACGTGGCACCGACGAGCTCGGCACTCGCACCGAGACGAAGAACGTCAACTCGATGCGCTCCGTGGAGCGGGCCGTGCGGTACGAGATCCAGCGCCAGGCGCAGATCCTCGCCGACGGCGGCACGATCACCCAGGAGACGCGTCACTGGCACGAGGACACCGGGACCACCTCTCCGGGGCGCCCGAAGTCGGACGCCGATGATTACCGGTACTTCCCGGAGCCTGACCTGCTGCCCGTGGAACCGGCCGCCGAGCTGATCGAGGAGCTGCGTGCGGCTCTTCCCGAGCAGCCGGTGGCTCGCCGCCGTCGTCTGATGACGGAATGGGGATTCACCGATCTGGAGTTCCAGGACGTCCGCAACGGCGGCCTGCTCGAGGTCGTCGAGGCGACGATCACCGCGGGGGCGACACCCGCCACCGCACGCAAGTGGTGGACCGGTGAGATCACTCGCATCGCCAACACCCAGGACCAGGACGCCACCGCGCTGATCAGCCCGGAGAACGTCGCTGCTCTTCAGCGGCTCGTCGACGCGGGTACGCTCACCGACAAGCTCGCCCGCCAGGTACTCGAAGGCGTCATCGCCGGTGAGGGCACTCCGCAGGAGGTCGTGGATGCCCGCGGGCTCGCGGTTGTGTCTGATGACGGCGCGCTGATCGCGGCGATCGACGAAGCTCTGGCGGCACAGCCTGACGTGATGGCGAAGATCAAGGACGGCAAGGTGCAGGCGGCCGGAGCGGTCATCGGAGCGGTCATGAAGGCGATGAAGGGCCAGGCGGATGCCGCGCGCGTCCGTGAGCTCATCCTCGAGCGCGCGGCGCAGTAGCGCGCGCCCCCGGGCCTCATGTCTGAGGCTCGGGGGAGAATCCTCGCATGGGACACGGTGACGGCAGAGGGCGGATCGTCTCCGACGCGGGTGCGGAGGATACCGGCACGCGTATCCTGCACGTCGACATGGATGCGTTCTATGCGGCCGTCGAGGTGCTGGATGACCCCACGCTCCGGGGTCTGCCGCTGATCATCGGTGCACCGGATGGTCGTTCCGTCGTGTCGAGCGCCTCGTATGAGGCCCGGCGATACGGCGTACGCGCCGCGATGCCGGTGTCGCAGGCGCTGCGTCTGTGTCCGTCCGCGCGCATCGTCCCGCCGCACTTCGCGCGCTACCAAGAGGTATCCCGACAGGTCATGGCGATCTTCGAGTCGTTCACGCCGCTCGTCGAGCCGCTTTCCGTGGACGAGGCCTTCCTCGATGTGCAGGGCGTGCGGCGTCTGTGGGGGAGCCCGGGGCGCATCGCCGAGCTGATTCGAGAACGTGTGCGCGACGAGGTCGGCATCACGTGCAGCGTGGGCGTCGCGGCGACCAAGCATGTCGCCAAGATGGCTTCGACGATCGCCAAGCCCGACGGGATGCTCATCGTCGCCGGCGACGACACGCTCGACTTCCTCGCGCCTCGGCCCGTACGTGCGATGTGGGGAGTGGGACCGAAAGCTGCGGAGGCGCTCGAAGCACGCGGTATCCGCACCGTGCAGGACGTCCGCGACGCGCCGACGGAGATGATCGATCGTGCCGTCGGAGCCGCGCTCGGGGCCCGCCTCAGACAACTCGCCCGCGGAGAAGACCCTCGAGCCGTCGATACGGAGCGAGTGGAGAAGAGCATCGGCCATGAGGAGACCTTCGACACGGACATCCTGGACCGGCCTTTCCTCCGTGCCGAACTGCTGCGTCTGGCCGACCGGGTCGCGGTCCGGCTTCGACGCGCCGGCTGGGAGGCGTCGACCGTCGCGATCAAGATCCGATTCGACGACTTCCGCACCGTGAACAGATCCCATACTCTGACGGAGCCCACGGCAGTCGGACAGCGGATCGGCGAGGCGGCACAGACGCTCTTCGAGCAGATCGACCGACGCGACCCCGTCCGTCTCGTGGGGGTTCGGGCAGAGAATCTGCGACCTGCCGGTGGCGCGGGAATGGCACTCTGGGACGACGACGAGGACTGGCGCAAGGTCGAAGGCGCGGTCGATGAAGCCATGGCTCGTTTCGGCTCGACGACGATCAGCCGCGCGCGGCACATCGGACGCGGTGAAGGGCGAGGCGCGGCCCAACATCCCAAGGCGCACGGCGTGGATTGATCCCACACGCTCGGCGTTCCTCGACTACCGTGGGCTTATGCCGAACATTGCACTGGAACTCGGAAAGCAAGCTGCGTCCTTCGGCGTGAAGAGCGCGTATGGAGAGCCGCAGGACGTGGATGGGGTGAGCATCACGCCGGTCGCGTTCACCTATTCGGGATTCGGCGGGGGGAGTGGGGACGGCGCCGAAGGCGGTGGAGGCGGAGGCGTTTCCGTTCCGGTCGGTGTCTACGTGCGGCGTGAAGAGGGCCTGCGCTTCGAGCCCAACATCGTCACTCTGCTCGTTGTGGCCGTGCCGTTCGTCTGGGTCGCCGGACGAGCGTTCGCACGTATCATCCGTGCCCTCAAGAAGTGACGACCCGGTCGCGGCAGCACTCGAGCATGCGGCGACCCTGATCGCGCAGGACATCCGATCACTGGCTGCGGCCAACCCGGTCGTCCTCATCGACGGCGGCAGCGGTGCCGGCAAGTCTTCCCTCGCTGCGCGGCTCGTGCGGCGCTGGCCTGTGCTCGGCCACGTGCAGCTCGTCGCGCTCGACTCGATCTACCCGGGCTGGGACGGGCTCGATCAGGGCGCGGAACGCGCTCTCGAGTGGATTCTGCGCCCGCACGGGCGGGGGTACTTGGGGACCTGGCGGCGCTGGGATTGGGAAGCGGAGACCGAGGCCGAGAGCCACGCCGTCGACCCTGCTCTCGGCGTGATCGTCGAGGGCAGCGGGATCCTGCGGCCGTCGACCGCAGGCCTCGCCGACGTCCGGATCTGGGTTGAATCGACGGAAGAATCCCGGAAGAGGCGCGCGCTCGCCCGTGATGGTGACACCTATCGCCCACATTGGGACCGATGGGCGGCCCAGGAGCGACGCCACATCGACCGAGACGACCCACGCGCGCTCGCGACGCGTATCGTCGAGATCCCCTAGCGGTCAGTCGATCGGAAGTCCTTCCGCTTCATCCGCAGCGTGGATCAGCAGATCCAGGCGATAACCCAGCCAGTCGTAGATGCCGTGGCGATCGTCCCCGCCGGGGTCCTCGTCGGAGGTGATGCCCAATCGGGTGGCGATGACGAGACGGATGGCAGTGAGCGTGCGCAGCCAGGCGTCGACGCTCTCGATGGACACGAACACCTCTCGCGTCGTGAGAGCCGTGTCCTCCGTGAGCGCGTCGGAGTCCGGGGGCAGTGTGCCGAGAGCCGACCGTACGATGCGGGCGTCGGCGAGGCGACGGTCGAGAAGATCGTCTCTCGTCGCGACGCTGAACTCCGCCGCCGCGTCCGAGTCCTCCGGATACGGGGTCGGAGTCAGCCGATCGACGGCGGGGTCAGCGATGTCCCGGGAATCGGTGACGAGTTCCACGAAGTCGTCCACCAGTCGCGCGAGGTGGAACGCCTCGATCAACGTCATCTCCTGAAGGATGCGCTCAGCGGTCACGATGCCGCCTTCCGTACTGTCGCCCAGAGCCCGAAGTCGTGCATCGCCTGGGCATGGACCTCCATCGTCTCTCTGGGGCCGGTCGCGACCACCGCATGGCCTTCGTGGTGGACGGCGAGCATGAGTGCGGTGGCATGGTCGACCGAGTAGCCGAAGTACGTCCGGAACACGCGCACCACGTAGCTCATGAGATTCACCGGGTCGTTCCAGACGACGACCTGCCACGGCTCGAGGGGAGCGGCCCGAAGATCGGTGGTCTCGTCGAGCTCGGGAAGCGCAGCCGGTGTCGTCATGCCCATCCCATCTCATGCAGCTGCTCGTCGTCGATGCCGTAGAAGTGGGCGATCTCGTGCACCAGTGTGGTGTGGATCTCATCGCGGAGTTCGTCTTCGGAATCGCACTGTGCCAGGTGCGGGTCACGGTAGACCACGATGCGGTCGGGGAGCTCGCCCATGCCGTACTGGGTGCGCTCGGTGAGGGCCAGACCGTCGTAGAGACCGAGAAGATCGAGGCTGCCGTCCTCCGGGCGATCTTCGACAACGAACACGATGTTCTCCAGCCCCTCGACCATGTCATCGGGGAGCCGGTCGAGCTCGTCGATCACGAGCTCTTCGAAGGCGTCGGCGTTCATTTCCATCGCATCCAGCCTAGAGGCGGTAGCCGCCCGGCGCCCGCTCAGTGCACGACGACGAGGACACCGGCGACGGCGATGAACAGCGTTCCGAAGACCACGTTGAGTACACGTTGTCCACGCGCGGACGCCGTCAGACGTCGGAAGGGCCGCGCGGCAGCAGCGAAGAACCCCCACATGACGATCACGTCGACCACGACCACGGTGGCGATCAAGGTGAGGTACTGGGGGAGTGGCGGTTCATCGAGCCGCACGAACTGGGGGATGAACGCCAGGAAGAAGACGATCGCCTTGGGATTCAAGAGGTTCACCCAGAACCCCCGTCGGATCATCGACCAGTGGCTCTCACGGAGGTCGATCGGGGCCGGGGCGTCGACATCGACGTTGACCGCAGCGGGCCGGGCGAGCAGGAGCCGTACCCCGAGAAAGACGAGGTAGGCGGCTCCGGCATAGCGGATGGCGTTGAAAAGGAGTTCCGAGCGTGAGACGAGGAGACCGACGCCGGCAGCGACGATCGCCACGTGGACGACCAGAGCGATCTGCTGGCCGATGATGCCCCAGATCGAGCGCCGCCACCCTTGGCTCATGGCGTTGGACATGGTGTTGATGGCGCCCGCACCGGGCGTGAGGCTGATCACGACGGACGCGGTCAGCAACGAGAACCAGACCGCGAGTGACACGAGGTCAGTCTAGAGCTTCGGGGTGACGTGCCCGGCTTGTTCACGAGGGGACGAAGAAGGCCCGGATCATTCGACCCGGGCCTTCTTCCTGAGGGTCCCTGCGTAGACAGTTCTCAAAACCCACCCCGAGGCTGAAATCGTTGATTTCTCGCTGGAAACGAGGGACATACCGGGTATCGCAGCGGGCCGATGGCACCCCAATTCTGGACACGCGAGGCCATTGCGTCAGGAGGATTGGGAAACCTCAAACCTTTCTCACCCCCGCAGAAGTAGATCGACTTGTGGACGATTACCTCGCTGGTCTCAGCGTCGGATACCTGGCTCAGAAGTATGGTGTGCACCGCGCAACTGTCTCGAAGCATCTCACCCGGAGCAACGTTGTGCGCCGCCAGCACGGACTCACTACCGAGGAAGCAGCAGAGGCCGTGAAGCTGCACGGTGGTGGCGTCTCGATGCGCGCGATCGCCCGCACACTCGGAGTAGACCGCAAACAGGTACGCGTTACCCTCGTCGCCGCCGGTTCGCTTGCGGCTAGCTGAACTGGAAGTTCCTATAGGAACTTTGCACGTTAAAGCGGCTCTTCGGACATTCGGTGGGGTCATGGGGTGAGGCCGCCGGCGGCGAGGAGCATGCGGAGCCTGTAGTTGTCGCGGTTGCAGAACCCTCTGGCGAGGCGGCGGTGGAGTTCGATGATGCCGTTCACTGCTTCGGTGCCGCCGTTGTTCGCCCGGCTGGTGGTGAAGTAGGCCAGGAACGCTGAGCGCCAGCGGCGCAGCGCGCGGCCCAGCCGGGCGATCTCGGGGATCGGACAGGTATGGAACGACTCGACGACCTTCTCGGCGATCCGTCGCCCTTCGGTGAGGTCCTTCGCGTGGTAGGCGGAGCGCAGCTGCTGGGCGCACTGCCATGCAACGAACACCTCATCGTGCGCTTCATCGGCCTCGATCGCGGCGACCAGGCGGGCGCGCTGCTTGTCGGTGAGGTTCTCGGCTCCGGCGCGGAGGATGGTCTGGATCCCGTAGAGCGGGTCGCCCTTTCGTCCGCGATGCCCGAGGGTGTCTTGCTGAACACGTCGGCGGACCTCATCGACGGCGGCGGTACCCAGCTTGACGACGTGGAAGGCATCTAAGACCGCGGTGGCGTCCCTCGAGCTTGTCTTCAATTGCGGTCTTGTAGCCGGCGAACGGATCGAGCGCTGCGACCTTCACGTTCTTGCGGAAGGTGTCGCCACGGTCGGCGAGCCAGGACGCGTAGGCCTTCCCCGATCTGCCGGGCACGAGGTCCAGCAGCCTGGCCCGTGTCTTTCCGGTGCTGTCGCGGCTGAGGTCGACCATCCCGGTCAGCTCCTTCGATCCCCGCTTGCGGGGGTCGACGTGATGCCAGATGTGCTCATCGACACCGAGCGTGGCGACATTCTCGAAGCGTGACTCGTCCTCAGCCAGCTTGACCAGCTCGGGCTCGACAGCCCGCCACACCGTCTTCCACGATGTCCCGAGTTGACGACGTAGTTCTTCGATCGTGGCGTGCTCTCGACGCAGCTGCCCGACCGCCCAGACGACCGCACGCCGGGTGAGCGACCCACGCTGGGCGACAAGGGACGGCAGCTGCTCCACGAACGTCTTCTTCGCGCAGTCCACGTCGCCGCATCGCCAGACCCGTTGCCGCCACACGATCCGCACCCGCGTCACGCCGGGCACGTCGTGAAGCACACGGTAGCGACGTCCACGCGCGGTCGCGACGACCCCGCACGACGAGCACCCGGTCGGTGCCGCCGGTGTCGAGACGGTGACGATCAGCAGATCGTCCAGGCGGTCGACGTGCTCAACGTGGACACCGTCCAGGCCGAGTAGAAGGTCGCAGCGGGAACACGGGCAGGTGGCACAGCGCGCGTCAGCGCACCCCGAACTATGGTGAAACACGTTGAGGTCCTCGTGATGGAACAGCAGTTGGCGCTACTGATCCTCGAGGACCTCAACCCCTACCCGCCGACCATCACCCGGCGAGCCGTACCCCCACCGGATGTCCGAAGAGCCCAATAACGGGGGCTAACTGGGTGGCCTGGTCGAGGTGCTGTGTGGTCATATTCTTCTCGCATTCCTTTCGCTTCGCTCTTCGCGGAAGCCGATGCCGATGCCGATGCCGTCACTGTAGGCGGCCTATGCGGCGGGCACCTTGACCTGCGTCAAGTCGCTCGTATGCACACACGAATAGGATGGCGGTATGGCAGATAGTGAGGTGTCGCACGCGTATGGCGCACTCGCGTCAGACATCGTTGCCGTGCTCGGCACCGACATCGGCCACGCGGACCCGGATCGAACAATTATTGATTCCTGGGCCGCGTCGGTCGCGGGCAGCATTCTCGATGTCGGGTCAGGTACAGGCCGATGGAGCGGACATCTCGCACGTCTCGGGTTTGACGTTCAGGGCCTTGAGCCGGTGCCAGAACTCCTCAACATCGCACGAGTGGCACACCCGTCAGTTCCGTTTCGGCAACAGGCAATCGCAGACCTCGCTGATGGGGACGAACAGTGGTCCGGTATTTTGGCATGGTATTCGCTGATTCACATGACTCCATACGAGTTGGCAGCAGCACTCGAGGTCTTGAATCAGGCTCTTGCACCAGGCGGAACACTCCTGATGTCGTACTTTTCAGGTGAGACACTCGAGGTTTTTCAGCACCGCGTCGCGCTCGCGTACCAGTGGCCCACACACGCTATGGCTGGGGTCGGCACCGCTGCAGGTTTCAAAATTGTGACACAGTACGCGGATCCGCGACGGCCTCACGCCATTACGCTCGCGCAGAAACCCGTGACTTGATCTGCATCAAGGCCAAGACCCGAGCTCGCCCATATCCTGAAATGCATAGATCAGGAAAATATCCCGGTCACACCCACATGTAGGGCAACGAGAAAGGGCTCCCGATGAGCAACACCACTGATACCACCCACACTCTCCTGCGTGCTGAGGGATTTTCCTGCCCCTCGTGTGTCAGCAAGATCGAGAAACAGGTCGGACGCCTCGACGGTGTCGAGAGTGTGAAGGTCCATTTTGCGTCCGGACGCGTCGAGGTTGACCACGACGAAGCCACGACGTCGGTCGATGACCTGATTGCCGCCGTTGACAAGGCCGGATATAAATCCAAGGCCTCAGCATTCTGACACTCACCTTCTAATTTGAAAGACGGCGGCAGCGTGACAGCTTTCCGAAAATGGAGACGAGGCAACTGGTTCATTCCAGTTGTTTCTGGCATCCTGATCCTTGCTTCATTCGGCGTCGAAGAACTATGCAGCGGGGCGTGGAATATCACCGTCGGCCCGCAATGGTGGATCGACGCAGGCGAACACGCCCACGGATCAGGGCATGTCTTCACGCTCGCCAATGCGTTCATGCTAGCGGCGGCGATCGTCGCCGGCTACGGCATCGTGGTGAAAGCGTTCCGTGCCCTGATGGTGAAGTTCATCAGCATCGATCTGCTCGTATCGATCGCGGCCATTGGTGCGACCATCATCGGGAACTTCTGGGAGGCGGCCGCGGTCACCTTCTTGTTCGCTATCGGTCACGCACTCGAAGCAGGCACGATGAACAGGACACGTGCGGCACTTGCCGCTCTCGTGGCGGTAGCACCCGACACCGCGGTTGTGCTTCGCGACGGTGACCAGGTCGAGATCCCCGCAAGTCAGGTGCGCATGGGCGAGATCGTACTGGTCAAAAACGGCGCGAAAGTTCCCGTCGATGGGCAGGTGGTATCGGGCGCCGGCGCAATCGACGAGGCCTCGATCACCGGCGAATCCATCCCGGTAGAGAAAACCAAATCAGATCATGTGTTTGCCGGCACGATCTCGCGAAGCGGATTCCTTCAGGTGTTGGCAACAGGGATCGGCGCAGACACGACTCTCGCGCGCATCATCCACCGGGTCGAAGAGGCGCAGGATGCGAAGGCCAAAACCCAGGCATTCATCGACCGCTTCTCGAAGTGGTACACGCCCGCGGTGATGGTGCTTGCTTTGGTTGCCGGTCTCATTTCTGGCGACGTCGTGCTTGCGCTGACTCTGCTCGTCATCGGTTGCCCCGGCGCGTTGGTGATTTCGATTCCGGTGGCGATCGTGGCTGGAATCGGCCGCTCCGCCCGCAATGGCATCCTCATCAAGGGTGGCGAGTACCTAGAGACGTCGGCGAAGATCTCGGCCGTCGCGGTCGATAAGACCGGCACCCTCACCGAGGGCAGGCCGGAATTGACGGATATCGTCGTGCTCGATCCGGCTCGGAAGCGGAGCGATGTGCTGCGCTGGGCTGCCGCTGCAGAAGCTGGATCCGAGCACCCGCTGGCCCGCCCGATCCTTGACACCGCACGAGATGAAGGCGTTGCACCCGACGGGATCCCAGGAACCGTCACCCCGGTGATCGGCAAGGGGATTGTGGTCGACATCGACGGCAAACGGGTGCTCATCGGAAACGCGCCGCTACTCACGCAATACGGCATCACGGACGACGCGGGTTCAGCGGCGGTCGCTGATGAGTTGGCCGCTGCCGGCAAGACCCCGATGATCGTCGCCGTGGGCGACGCAGTGATCGGTGTGATCGGTGTTGCCGATACCGTCCGGGAGGATGCGCCCGAAATGATCCGACGCTTGCACGCGGCCGGGGTAAAGAAGGTCGTGATGCTCACCGGTGACACTCGGCTCGTGGCAGAGGCCATTGGGCGGGCTGTTGGGATTGATGAGATCCATGCGTCGCTGCTACCCGAAGATAAACTGGAGGCCGTCGCCCAGATGCAACGCGAGGGCCACACCGTCGCGATGGTCGGCGACGGAGTGAATGATGCTCCTGCGCTGGCAACAGCAGACATCGGGGTAGCAATGGGGGCTGCCGGGTCTGCCGTGGCGGTCGAAACGGCAGACATCGCCCTCATGGGAGACAACCTCCTGAAACTGCCCGAGGCGATCCGACTCGCTAAACGCACCGTGAGCGTGATGCGACAGAACATCATCATCGCACTGACCACCGTGATCCTCCTCCTGGTCGGCGTTTTCACCGGAGGCGTGACCATGGCAATCGGGATGCTCGTACACGAAGGGTCAGTACTTGTGGTGATTCTCAATGCGATGCGACTGCTGCGCAACACACAAGGTGCCACACCCATGCCGAAATCCGAACGCACACCCAGCCGCACGGCTTAACAGGCAGCTGCCGAGCGCTAACAGAACAAACTCTCAGAGAGAATATGAGGACAACATGACCGACAAGCACACCAATATAGGTAGGAACATCGAGCACTTCATCATCGCGGACATTGCGAAGGAGAACGCGAGCTTCCGAAAGGTGCTCTGGACCGGAAAGCACTCCCAGCTCGTGGCAATGACGGTTCCGGTGGGAGGAGAAATCGGTGACGAGGTGCACGAGACCACCGACCAGCTGCTGAGCTTCGTTTCCGGTACCGGAGAAGCCGACCTCGACGGTCACACCCACGCGGTCGATGCCGGCGATCTGTGTGCCGTTCCCGCAGGCACACGCCACAACTTCCGCAACACCGGTGACGAACCGTTGGTGCTCTACACGGTGTATTCACCACCCGAGCACGCGGTCGATGCAGAGTACACCACCAAGGAACTGGCAGACGCCGCCGAGGCCGCAGGTGAAGATACCCCTCCGCACGCGAAGTGAGCGAACGACATCCGAATGAGGAACACGGGAAGGGCCGCACGAATCTGAGGCCACTCCAACATATGCGCCCGAACGCGTAGCATTCAGAGTATTCGCTAGCTGTGGTTCACTCTGCCGTAACTCATACGGCTCACGGAATATCGCGTGTTGCCATACTAGTGAGGGAGAGGAGGCCTATGTTTATGCCGTTACCAACCGTGGACACAGCTCGCTCCGAAGAACTCTGCGTGGCACGGGTTCCGCTCTTTCTCGGGCTCACGCACGAACAGCAGCTCGAGGTCGCACGCGTGGCACGTCCAACACTGCTCGATCGCACTGAACGAGTGTACTCGGCAGGCTCGAACATTTCGCAACTGATGGTGGTGCATACCGGCCGAGTCAAAATCTCGCGAACGAGCCCCGACGGGCATGAGCAGATCATGCGGGTGCTCGGCGCCGGGGATTTCATCGGAGAGTCAGCGTTTCTCAGCGGTGTCCGCCCTGACCATGAAGCGACCGCACTCGAACCAGCACAATTGTGCGTGTTCCACCATGCTGATCTCGGTCGCCTCGTGGAGAAGCACCCGAGTATCGGGTTGCGAATGCTGGAGAGTGTCAGCCGGCGTCTGGGAGAGACCGAAGCGCGATTGGCCTCTGTCATCTCGGGAGATGTCACCTCCAGACTCGCAAGCTATCTGCTGGCTTTGCCCACGCGACATGGATCAGGGATTCACCCGGAGGTCGTGCTGCCATTGGCGAAGAAGGATATTGCCTCATTGCTGGACACGACCCCGGAATCGTTGAGTCGGCAGCTGCGCCATCTCAGCGACTCGGGCGTGATCGCACAAGCACCCCGGGGCAAGGTCACGATCACCGACGTCGACGCATTGAGCGCGCTCTCAACAAATTTGTGAAGAAGAAGGATTCGTAGGGTAATGGCAGTTCCTCAGTTTGAGCGCGGCACGAAGCGGCGACCCATGCGTGAGGTGCTGCAGTTTCTGCGTAGCAGGCCGCTCATGATCTTCGTCGTGATCGGCCTAGCTACCGGTGTAACCCTGTGGGCTCTCAGGCAGGCTCTGCCCCTCGCGGTGGTCGCATACATTGTCATCGAGGTTGTGATCTTCGTCACTGCCGTTGGTATGGTGCGCGATCTGATGAGCGGGCACTGGGAGCTCGACATTCTCGCAGTGATCGCGATGATCGCGACCCTTGCGGTTGGTGAGTATGTGGCGGGTCTCATCATCGCGCTGATGCTGACCGGCGGCGAGGCGCTCGAAGCACTCGCTGCGCGCCGGGCGAGCCGCGAACTCGACACCTTGCTGAATCAGGCACCGGTCTACGCGCAGCGTGTGGACCCGCATACCGGTGAGGTGGAACGCATTCCCATCGCAGATGTGGTGATCGCGGACGAACTCCTGGTGCGATCCACCGAAGTGCTACCCGTAGATGGCACCCTCATCTCGGCGCGAGCAGTCATCGACGAATCCTCGGTCACCGGCGAACCGCTCCCCGTCACATACCAGTCCGGTGACGCGCTGCTCTCGGGCACGATAAACCTCGATCCACCGATTGGGATTGAGGAGGGCGCGGCGCGTTAAGCCGAGAATGCCTATCGGATCAGGGAAAATTGATCTTGTCTAGAGTCCAATTCCCACAGATTCGAAAGGCATCTCGTAGATGCAATTCAAACATGCTCCGGCCGCCGTGTCTGTCTCATTCGATGACCCGAATCTCGTGTCGGCCGCGGGCCTGGTCCCGATCATGAAACTCGCCGAGAAAGCGGGCCTTCGCCGGCTCGCCGATCGGTGGCTCAGCGTCCCGACGGACAAGGGCGCCAACGCCGGCCAGAAAGTCGCCTCGCTCGTGGGCGGCATGGTCGCCGGGGCGGACTCGATCGATGACATGGCACTGCTGCGTCACGGCGGGATGCGCAACCTGTTCACGAAGTTGTACGCCCCCTCGACGCTGGGTTCGTTCCTGCGGGCCTTCACGTTCGGGCATGTCCGCCAGCTCGACGCGGTCGCGTCCCGGTTCCTGGCCGGCCTCTCCGAAGCGGCACCCGTGCTCGGCAGCGGGGCCGGCGACGGGTACGTGTTCGTCGATATTGACGACACGATCATCGAGGTCCACGGGCATCAGAAGCAGGGCGCCGGGTTCGGGTACTCCGGTGTTCGCGGCCTGAACGCGCTCCTCGCGACGGCGGCCACGACCACGTCGGCGCCGGTGATCCTCGCGCAACGGTCGCGCCGCGGCGGGACAGGCTCGCCACGCGGCGCCGCCCGGCTGGTCCGTGACAGCCTCGCCACCCTCTGCCGTCTCACCGGCACGCACGGCGCGGCGGTGCTGGTCCGCGCGGACTCCGCGTTCTATGGGCACGCCACGATCGATGCGGCGACCCGCGCCGGTGCTGCCGTGTCTGTCACCGCCCGGATGGACCCCGCGGTCAAACGCGCGATCACCGCCATCCCGGACGACGCGTGGGAGGCGATCGAGTACACCGACGCGATCTATGACGAGGACACCAAGCGGTGGATCTCCGTCGCGGAGGTCGCCGAGGTCCCGTTCACCGCGTTCACCTCCCGGAAGAAAGCCGAGCACATCGCCGGACGTCTGGTCGTGCGCCGCATCCCGGAACTGAACCAGAAGGACCTGGCCCAGCCGACCCTGTTCGACACGCACCGGTTCCACGCGTTCTTCACCACCAGCACCCTTGCCACCGTGGCCGCGGACAAGACCCACCGCGGTCACGCGATCATCGAGCAGGTCAACGCCGACTTGAAGAACAGCGCCCTGGCCCACCTGCCTTCCGGAGTGTTCAACGCGAACGCCGCCTGGCTCGTCCTCGCGGTGATCGCGTTCAACCTCACCCGTGCCGCCGCGACCATCGCCGGGGCCGGCCTGTCCAAAGCCACCACCGCAACGATCCGCCGGAAACTCGTCACCGTCCCGGCCAGGATCGCGTCCTCGGCGCGGCGTATCACCCTGCACCTGCCCGATCAGTGGCCATGGGAAACGGCGTGGACCGCGTTGTTCGAGCACGTCGGCGGCTCACCGCCACCGATCGCGACAACCTGACCATCCAGCCGTCGCCGGCGCAACCAGGGCTACCAGTGGAACACCCGGACAGACAGGTCCGGACCTCAACCGCGCCCCCGCGACCCCGAACTCGGTCCAGAACCCGCATCCTCGCCTTCCTACGATCCCTGGACGCCGACCACGCGGAGGAGGTCGAGTTTCTCCGCATCCGCAGAGCCCGGTGCGGCCGTATAGACGACGAGTCGAAGATCGAGGTCGTGCGTGGTCAGAATGTCGCAATCGAGCGTTACCGCTCCGACGGTCGCTGATCGCACGCGCTTTGGTCGAGCGGGTTGTCGTGTCACGTCCCACTCCCGCCACATGGTGTCGAAGGATGTGCTCTGACGACGGAGGTCCGCGATGAGCGACGCCAGGCCAGGATCGCGAGGGTAGGCGCTTGCAACCGTGTGCAGGTCGGCCACCAAGTCTCGCTGGAACGCCGTCGCCTCGCCATCTGCCCAGATCACGGGAATGTTGTTTGATGTGAAGGCCCGCCATACGAGATTGGCTTCTCGCCCCTCCCGCGCGACCTCTCCGGCGAAGAGCGCGTCCCACGTGGTGTTGGACTGCACGAAGTCCCACGACGCTGTGTACACGGCGACGGGAGTGTTTTCCAGTCGGTCCAGGATGCGGTGCACGCCCGGGCTCACGTGCGTCGAGATGATGCCCGCCGTCGGAGGAGCGATCCCCGCGGCTCGAAACAGGATGTCTCGTTCGGAGCTATTGACCCGCAACGCCCGCGCGAGTGATGCCAGCACTTGCGGCGAGGGGTTGCGGGCCCGACCCTGCTCCAGGCGGACCAGATAGTCGACGGAGATACCGGACAGCGCTGCAAGCTCCTCCCGTCGAAGGCCAGGACTCCGCCTATCGGCTCCTGCCGAAAGCCCCACGTCCGCGGGTCGCACCCTGTCACGCCAGGTGCGCAGCACAACTGCCAGATCATTCACAACTCTAGAGTCTCCCATCGGACAGCGGACTGGGTGTAAATCGGCCTGACTTTCGTTCCGTTCTTCAAGCAAGGATGGAACACGATGAACAGGAAGTATTCGCCGGAGATGCGTGAGCGGGCGTTGCGGATGCTCGCGGAGACGCGACCGTCGCACCCGAACATGATGAGCGCGGTCCGTCACGTCGCCGGGCTGCTCGGGATGAGCCCGGAGACACTGCGCCTCTGGCAGCGCCGCTTCGAGGTCGACCCGGGCGTGAAGCCCGGGCTGACGACGGATGCGGCGGCGGAGATCAAGCGGCTGCAGAAGGAGGTCTCGGAGTTGCGGAAGGCGAACGAGATCCTCAGGGCTGCGAGCATCTTTTTCGCGAAGGAGCTCGACCACCCCCTCGACGAGATGATCCGGTTCGTCAACGAACACCGGGATCGTTTCGGGGTCGAGCTCATCTGCCAGGTCCTGCGACCGGCGGTGAGAGGATTCTTCACCTCACGCGGCTATCGCGCCGCGGTGGGCCGCGCGCCGTCCGCGCGGCAGCTGCAGGATGATCTGCTCGTGCCCGAGATCGCCCGGCTGCATGCGGAGAACTACGGCGTCTACGGGCGCCGGAAGATGCACGCCCTCATGCGACGGCAAGGCTGGGACATCGGTCGCGACCAGACCGAACGCCTCATGCCCCTCGCCGGGGGTTCGCGGTGTCCGCAAGTCGAAGCGCGTGTTCACGACCCGCTCCGACACGACCACAGTGCTGCCGAGTGATCTCGTGAACCGTCGCTTCACCGCACCAGCGCCGCGACGGCTCTGGGTCTGCGACGTCACCTACGTCGCCACCTGGTCCGGGTTCGCCTACGTCGCATTCGTCACCGATGTCTACTCCCGCCGCATCGTCGGCTGGAACGTTGCGGCGACGCTGCGCTCCGAGATCCTGCCGATGCAGGCCCTGGACATGGCCGCCTGGAACGCCGGTGGGCGCCTCGACGGACTCATCCATCACGCGGACCACGGGTCGAACTACACCGCGATGGTCTACACCGAGAGGATCGTCGAACTCGGCGCTGTCCCCTCAACCGGGACCGTCGGCGACAGCTTTGATAACGCGATGGCCGAGGCCGTGAACAACCTCTACAAGACCGAACTGATCCGCCAGCGCGGGCCCTGGCGCACCGTCGAGCAGGTCGAGCTCGCGACCCTCGAATGGGTGTGGTGGTGGAACAACTCCCGCCTCCACGGCGAGCTCGACATGCGAACACCCGCCGAGGTCGAACAGGCGTATTACGCTGACCAGGAATCAGCCAATCCGGCACCTGTCGGACAAGGCTCCCGATAGGAACGAAAGTCAGGCCGATTCACTACCAGCCAAGGCACCAGCGAGTTCGAAGTGGTATCCGCCCCTTGTGGGGCAACAAGGTCAAGGCCGACGAGTGAGTCGGTTGAACCCACCGTCCCGAGCAAGGAGACGTCTGCCGAGGGCGGCAGTCTTCACACGGTCGACGCCCCGTGGAGTCAGTGAGAGTGTCGGGCCTTCAGCACTCCCGTTGGCATCGTCCAATTCCGACCGCGGCGCAGCGCTGAGGCGACCACTCGCTCAAGCCGCGACTTGGTCGGCAACGCGGGGTCGAGGACCTCGACGAGCGGGCGACGAAAAACGAACCTCGCGGCCTCCTCGCTGGCCAGCAGCGTCTCCTCATCGCCCGAGACGATGTCGAAACGCTCAGCGAATGCCGCGATGTTCGACCCGGCAAGCGCCGATGACAGTCGGGGGTCGAGAAGCCAGCTCGTACACGCGTACCGCGCGCTCCCGGTCAGCTCAGAGGCGCGGGCCAATGCGGCATCGACATCAGCTGGCAGCAGTGGTCCGAGTTCAGGGACGTGCAGGTGATGACCGTGTTCGCTCTCGCGCATGGAGACCTGAAGCCGCCCGGCGCTGAGCACGTCCGCTCGCATCAGCTCGAGCATCCATGGCACAACCGACGCGGCGCCGTACAGTCGGTGCTTTCGTCCGACGTCGATCAGCGTCTCGCGTGTCACGCCGGCGGGGACATCGGCTTCGCGGTGGCGCTCAAGTGCGACGGGTACGAGCTCGATCAGGGCACGCGCCACGGCGGCGCCCGACGCCCCGGGATCGATGGGGTGGGGCACCCCTTCAGTGCGGCGAATCAGCGCTCCGAGCTTGTCGACGAGCTCCCATGACACAGGCTCGTCGCGTTCGACGGCTTCAAGATCGAGTAAGGCTGCGTGCTGCGTCATGAGGCTATGCCCGGGTCCGATGTAGATCGACTCTGTCCGCCCTCGAAGTACGCGACCAGCTCCGGTGAGAGGGCCGGCACGTTCTGCACGTGACCACCTGATCGAATCGACTCGGTCGCCGCGATCCCCGTCGCCACCGCGTCTCTTGCGGCGACGGGAGACGTGTCGGTACGACCACCGTGCCGCACGAATCGCAAGAACTCAGCGATCAGGAGATCGTCGGCTCCTCCGTGGATCGCGCTCGCTCCCTCGGCGAGCTCGGTTACACGGTGTACCTCGTCGGGCTCTCCTGCGCCGTGTGTGCGTCGACGCCAGATGCGTACCTCTGCGTCGATCTCGTCTCCGAAGTTCTCCAGCCGGCCCTCGGTGCCGATAACCGTGTAGTTGCGCCAGTAGTCGGGCGTGAAGTGACACTGCTGGTAGGAGGCGAGGACGCCGTTGGACAACGTCATATTCACCTGCGAGAGGTCTTCAACGTCGAGGATCGGCGCCATGCCGGTCTGCGCGGTCGGCGGCCAGTTGTTGAGGCAGAACCAGTCCTGCATTCGCTCACCGGCATGGTCACTGCGACCTGTGATGTCGCCGTACACGGCCAGCGTCCCCATCGCATTCACGCTCATCGTGCGAGCGCCGCCTAGCCAGTGCAGGACGTCGATGTCATGCGCGCCCTTCTGTAAGAGCAGGCCCGTGGTGCGTCGGCGGTCGGCGTGCCAGTCCTTGAAGTAGTAGTCGCCGCCGTGACCTACGAAATGGCGGCACCAGATCGCCTTGACCTCCCCGATACGCCCGTCGAGGATCAGCTGTCGCATGAGCACGATCACCGGCATGTGCCTCATGTTGTGGCCGACGTACAAACGGGTTCCGGTGCGGTGCGCTGCTTCGAGGATGGTATCCGCGTCCGCGATTTTCGTCGCCAACGGCTTCTCGCAGAACACGGGAACGCCCGCCTCCAGCAGTGCCACGGTCACATCGGTGTGTTGATCATCGGGAGTGAGCACCAGCGCGGCGTCCACACCGGCGCTGATGAAGTCGTCAAGCGTGTCGGTCACGAAGGCATTCGGCAGCCTCTCGCGAGCGTCTGCTCGGCCGCGCTCGGCTGTATCAAGCACTGCCGAGACAAACGAGCCCCGGCCCGGACGTTGCACCTGGTCAGTCAGCTGAGCTCGATGCCCGAAGCCGACGATGCCGATACGAAGGTCAGTGGTCATCGGATGTCTCCTCGCTCACGCGGGTCAGCTCGATCAGGGCGGCAGTCTCGGGGCGCAGTGGGGGAAGCGAGAGTCCCGAGCGCGCGAGCACGGAACCCCCCAAGCGGAGCGGTGCGTTCAACGCTGCGTCGAACCAGGCCGGCCCGGTGCTCGTGCCCCGATCCGGCACCCCGAGCTCCGAGCGCACACGGACGTCATACCCAGCGCTCTCATCGAGCCCGGGGATCTGGACTCGCGCGGGGCGTCCGGCGGTCATGCCGATCTGGACTACAGCGAAAAGCGCACGGCTCCGATCTGGACTCACCACACCGAACAGTCGGACTGCTGGGTCGAACACGTCCGCGTTGACCAGACGCCCGGACGCCATCAGCGCACGGGTCTCTCGATAGAGTTCGGCGAACTGCGTTAGTGCGTCACGTTCCGCCTGATTCACCCGGAGCAGGTTCATCTCTATACCGGCGTGAGCGAACAGCGCCGTGATCAAAGGCAGGGTCCCGATGATGAGGGCGATGATGACGACGCACAGGGCCGTCATGGCCCATCCCAGCAGCCGGTAGCGGCGGCGCTGCTCTGTTGTGAGCTCGAGGGATTCACCGGTTGCGACGCGGTGGTTCACGATCTGCAGGTTGGTGCGTGACATCGCTCCGGCGAGGACCATCAGGACGACGCCGAGGCCGAGCGCGCCCGCGATGAGGTAGCTGCCTTCGATGGCTCGTCCGATCGCGGAGACGAGGAGCGTGACACCCAACGCGATGATCGTGATGAGCATGGCGATCGATCCGCGGGGCTGCAGCGTGGCGGAGGAGGACTGCATCCAGCCGCCCAGGATCGCGCAGAACGCAGGGATCAGGGACACGATCACCGCGGCCATGAAGACGTACTGGGAGATATCAATGCTGCTCATCGGGTGGGCCTCTCGTCAGTGGCGATCGTAAAGGGATTCGGGGACATCGCCGATACTCATTCGGACGACGTCGACGCGGCGAGCTCGTCGACGAGGTCGAGGAGCTGCTGCCAGCTGCGGATAGCGCGGATCCGCCCGGCGATGGTGATGACCGCCCAGGGGGTGGGGGTGTGGAGTTCGTAGCGGCGTTGGCCGTAGACGGTCACTTCGATGCCGCGGCTGATCCAGGTTGTCGTGTGCCCAGGGGCGGTGTCGGCGATCGCCTCGAGGAGTTCGGCGATGCGCGGGTCGGCGGCGGGTGCGGTCACGCTGGTTCTTCTCGTGAGGAGTGGCTGAGGATACGGGCTTGGACGAGGGGGAGCAGTGCCGCCTTCTGCGTGGCGGTGAGACGGGCGAAGTGGGCGGCGAGGGTGTCGAGGGCCTGTTCGAAGGTATCGGGGATGCCCTGGAGTGCGTTCTGGGCGCGCTGGGCGGTGCGTGCGGCCTGCGCGTCGGCGAGGTCGTCGAGTCGCCAAGTCTCGATGTCGGCGGAGTGCGGCCAGGAGCCGACCACGCGGGGCGCGTTGGGGCCGTTCATGAGGATCTTGGTGGGGACATCGGCGGGCTGACGGATCTGGAGGATGGCGCCGACGGGGAGACCCGCCTGGTAGGGCTGGAATGCACCCTTGGCGGCGCCGAGGATGTCGCTGGCGTCGAGCTCTCGGTACCAGTAGGCGATCTTCTGTCCGGGGAGGAGTCGCCGGCCGATGTAGACGACGCGTGATGCGCTGATGCTCATGGCTGTTCCATTCACGGGTTGGTACCCGGGAGCCTGGGGTGATCCGCCAGGCCCCCGGGGCGCTCAGGCGGAGAGAGGTTCGTGGGCCTTGGCTGCTGCGGGGCTGCCGAGCTGCTCGGCGCGCTGGGTGAGCCAGTAGGCGATGAGCGCGGGGTCGGCGGTGGCCGGGATCCCGGACTCTTCGGAGATCTCGCCTTCGCCGGTCTCGATCCACCAGGTGGCGCGCAGCACGTGAGGGTTGATGCCCGCACGGTCAGGGGCGCCGTCGGGGATGCGGCTTCCCAAGAGGATCTGGAGGGTGAAGAGCCCGCCCATCTCGGCCTCCACCTCGACGGGGAAGGGGACAAGAGCTGCGACCGCGGTCACGTGGTTGTCGATGCGCTCGATCTCCAAGGCATGGGCGGCACGCTCTGCGCTACGCGTCACCTCATCGAAGCGAGAAGCCCGCTGACAAGCTCAGTTAATACCGGACGTTCGGCCCCAAGCGGTGCCGGGAGTATCGCTCTATGATCGGCGAACGGCCTGCCACGCCTGCATGGTTTGTCGCAGCATCACATCTCTACCCCGGTGCGCGGCTGCGCCCCGAGTCGGTCGCACTGACAACCGGTGAGATACTCATCTTTGCGGCTAACAATCTCACTGCCGGAGTGCTCTCCGTGGACGCCAATGGATTCAGACTTCAAGTAGAGGAATATACGACGCCTACGGGCGCGCAGATCCCACAGAAAATATGGCGTCTCCGCATCGATGAGGGCCAGCTGGTCGTCCTGGCAAGAATCTGATCTTCGCTCGACAGACGTTGATACGGCTGCATGCCGACTCGCGGCCGATCCCCGAAGACGCCGTTGGACATTCAGACCGGAGGAGGGGAGGTGCTCGCTCAGGCAGCGCGCTTCCCGGCCGCAGCGGCGGCCACAGAGTCGTGGTCCTCGAACGTACTCAAGGCACCCGGCTGCTGCATCCCCAGGCGGGGTTGTCATGGCCGCGATCGATGATCTGTCGGAGCCGCAATACATGGCCCAGTCGCTGGGCTGGAACAAGAGACTCCTCCTACGCGATCGCAGGGTAGTCCACATGGATGGTCGGCCCAAATGATACTTGTGGATGATCTGTTTGGGGAGGAGGCTGAACGGGCCGAACGATCGCGGACACCCGTGCAGGTTCGGTTCTGGGGTTGAGGCAGGGGATCCTCAAGGCGGGATGCCGTGCTCCAGAACCTCCTTCCTAGAGGATGGCATCCCGTATCAGAGGTGTGCATCCGCGAACGATGTGTTCCCAGGCGGCCTTCCCGTACTTTCGAGGCCATTGCCCGTGTATTCCGTATCAGCGACGAGGAGCCGCCACCGATCCGCGTTCGACGAGCTGCTGCGGGAGGACGGTGGTTTCCGGGTTTCTCCCATCGCCGGCGATACGCCGCAGAAGCGTACGGGTAGCGTGTGCGCCGATCTCGCTGATCGGCTGCTCCATGACTGTGATGTCCGGGGTTGTGACGCTCATCCAATCCGCATCGTCGAAGGCGACAAGTGAGAGCTGATCCGGAATCGATACGCCCATCCGCCGCGCGGTTTGGAAGGCGGCGAGCGCGACGAGGCTGTCCGATGCAACGATCGCGGTCACGGGGTGGTCGCCGCCGAGGATGCGAGACGCTACCGTGTCGACGCCGTCGTGGCGCGCGTTGAGATGCACGCAGTCTTCTGGTCGGGGGACGCCCGCCGCAGTCAGGGTTTGTGTGAATCCTTCGACGCGCTCGGCGACTGCGGATGAGGAGAGGAGTTCCCCCGCGCGGAAAGCCCGCGGGTGCGTCAGTGTTGAGATGAAGGCGATGCGGCGGTGCCCGGCGCGCAACAGCAGTTCGGTCAGCTGGCGTGCTCCGGAGCGGTTATCGGTGACGACGGCATCAACCTCGAGCCCGGGCACGGTGCGGTCGAACAGTACGAGCGGTCGCCTGGCGTCGAGCACGGGCTGGAGGTTGTCTGCGGTGAGGGAGGAGGCGGGGGCGATCAGCAGTCCGTCCACCCGCTTCGCGAGTTGCACCGCGACCGCTTTGGCCTCGATCTCGGGCTCTTCATCGGAGTTCGAGAGGATGAGGTCGTATCCTGCTTCGGCTGCAACGTCAGCGGCGCCCCGGGTCGCCGCTGCGAAGTACGGGTTTTCGATGTCGCCGATTATGATGCCGAGTGTGTGTGAGCGCCCTGTGCTCATAGTGCGGGCCAGCGCGTTGGGCCGGTAGCCGAGGTCGTCTGCAGCTTTCTGCACACGGTCGCGCACGGCGTCGCTGACCGCTCCGTAGTCACCCAGGGCGCGTGCCGCCGTGGCCTTCGACACACGGGCGAGTCGTGCGACATCGCTTACGGTCGCCTCGTGGCTCGTGCTTGATTCCTTCATGCCACCTCCATCGGTGCCTCTCCCAAGGGCAGCGCTCGGATCCGACGCTAGCGGTTGACTGGGTCGCCGTGAGGCGTGTACTGTCCGATAAAACGCATTGAGACCGGTCTCAATCTAGCAGAGTGAGACCGGTCTCAGTGCAATTCATCCCAACCCCCACGCACCACGCAGTTCAGAGAGGAACCTCATGAGCATCCGCTCCACCCTCCGCCGCACGGCGATCGCCGCAGTGGCCGCCACTGCGGTCGTCGCGCTCGCCGCCTGCTCTCCCACCTCGAACGACGCCGGGGGTGACGGAACGGCGACGGACAATCCGTACGGGCTGATCACGCCCGGTGAGATCCGCGTCGCGAGCCTCGGTGACGCCAAGCCCTACACCTTCACGGACGAATCCGGCGAGTTCACCGGCTTCGACGTCGAGCTCTTCACCGACGTGGCCGGCCGCATCGGCATCGACGAGGTCGTGTTCACCGGCCAGGACTTCTCCGGGCTGCTCTCCGCCGTCGCCAACGGTCAGTTCGATGTGGGCGTGGCCGCGATCGGCATCACGGCCGAGCGCGAGGAGACGGTCGCGTTCTCCGACGGGTACCTCGCCGGATACCTCACCGTCATGGCCAGCCCCGACAGCGACATCAGCGACGAGGACAGCCTCGCCGGCAAACGTCTCGGCGTTGTCCAGGGTACGCTCCAGGAGGCCTACGCGGTGAAGAACTTCACCGACACCGAACTCGTGCGCTTCCCGGACAACAACTCCGCGATCTCGGCCGTCAACAGCGGTTCGATCGACGCGCACTTCCTCGACTTCGAGGCCGCGAAGGAGTACGCCGAGCAGTACGGACTCGAGAACGCCATCGACATCCCCTCGTTCGATGCACCTGCCGGATTCGCGATCGCGAAGGACAAGCCGGAGTTCAAGAAGGCTCTCGATGAAGCGCTGCACGAGGCCATGGAGGACGGCACGTGGAAGGAGCTCTACGAGAAGTGGTTCCCGGGCTCGCCGATGCCCGACCAGTACCTGCCCAGCGATGAGCAGACCGAGGGCGACGGCGGCGAGTAGCCGCCTCACCGGGTGCGGGGCCTCGGCCCCGCACCCCGACTAGGAGATATCCCCATGGACTGGCTCGACAAGATCATCCAGACATTCCTCGACTTCGACGCGATGTGGCAGGTGATGCCGCAGCTGCTCGGAACGGGCTTGGTGAACACCCTGATCATCTCGGTGGCCGCCACGGTGCTCGGCATCGTGATCGGCATGATCCTCGCGGTCATGGGCGTCGCCCGCACCGCATGGCTGCGCATTCCCGCCCGCATCTACACCGACATCTTCCGCGGACTGCCCGCGATCCTCACCATCCTGCTGATCGGCCAGGGCTTCGCCGCGCTGAGTCGCCAGATCTTCGGACCATCCCCGTACCCGCTCGGAATCCTGGCTCTGAGCCTGATCGCGGGCGCCTACATCGGAGAGATATTCCGCGCCGGCATCCAGAGCGTCGAGCGAGGCCAACTCGAGGCCTGCCGTGCGTTGGGGATGACCTACGGCAGCGCCATGCGCCTCGTCGTCGTGCCGCAGGGCATCCGCCGGGTGCTTCCGGCACTGGTCAACCAGTTCATCGCAATCGTGAAGGACTCCAGCCTCGTGTACTTCCTCGGTCTGCTCGTGAGCGAACGCGAGCTGTTCCGCGTCGGACAGGATGCCGCCGTCCTGACGGGCAACCTGTCGCCGCTCGTGATGGCCGGAATCTTCTACCTGATCATCACCGTGCCGCTGACGCACCTCGTGAACTACTTCGACAATCGCTTCCGCGTCGGCCGTCGCAAGCCGACGCCTCCCAAGAGCGGCCTCGACGAGGTCGCCGAACAGACCCTCAGCCCGGCGCTCACCCGTGGAGAGAACACATGACCTACACATCGCCGCTCCCCGTGACCGACGGCCACTTCTACGCGGGATCCCGCCTGCAGATCGAGAACCTCGCCATGGCATACGGCGACATCGATGTCATCCGCGATGTCTCGATCACCGTCGAGCCCGGTACCACCACGTGCATCATCGGTCCGTCCGGATCGGGCAAGTCCACGCTGCTGCGCGGGGTGAACCGCCTGCACGAGCCGAAGGGCGGACGCGTGATGCTCGCCGATGACGACGCCCTCGCGCTCAAGCCCGACGTGCTCCGACGGCGCGTCGGCCTGGTCTTCCAGCACTTCAACCTCTTTCCCGACCACACCGCGCTGCAGAACGTGGCTCTCGCGCTGCGGAACGTCAAGCGGATGTCGAAGGGGGAGGGCGAGCAGCTCGCGCTGGCCAGGCTGACCGAGGTCGGCCTCGCCGAGCGCGCCGACCACCGCCCGAGGGATCTCTCCGGCGGGCAGCAGCAGCGCGTCGCGATCGCCCGTGCGCTCGCTATGCAGCCGGAGGTGATGCTCTTCGACGAGGCCACCAGCGCCCTCGACCCCGAGCTCGTGAAGGGTGTTCTGAACCTCATGGCCGAACTCGCTCAGCGTGGGATGACGATGCTCGTCGTGACCCACGAGATGGGCTTCGCCCGCAAGGTCGCCGACCAGGTCGTCTTCATGGATGAAGGCCGTGTCGTCGAGGCGGGCACACCGGACGAGATCTTCGACGCGCCGAAGAGCGACCGGCTGCGACTGTTCCTCTCGGAGGTGCTGTGATGGCCGATGCCGCGCTTCCCGCCCTCCGCACCGCGGTGGTCGGGTACGGCGTCTCCGGCCGGGTGTTCCACAGCCCCCTGATCACGGCGGACCCGGCGTACTCGCTCGACATGATCGTCACCGGCGATCCGAGCAGGGCGTCGGATGCCGCGGAGAGATACCCGGCCGCGTCCGTCCTGGCATCCGTCGACGACATGCTCGCGCGCGCCGACGAACTCGACCTCGTCGCGATCGGCACTCCGCCGGCGACCCACGCGCAGATCGCGACCGCGGCTCTCGACGCCGGGCTCGACGTGGTCGTCGACAAGCCCTTCACGGTGACCTCGGCCGAGGGCCGCGCGCTCATCGCACGGGCGGAGCAGAGAGGGCGTCGGCTCACGGTATTCCAGAACCGCCGGTGGGATGGCGACTTCCTCACGGTGCAGGAACTCGTCTCGACCGGGCGCCTCGGTGCCGTACGACGCTTCGAATCGCGGTTCGAGTGGTACAAGCCCGAGGTGCGGGCGACCTGGAAGGCGGAGGCGACCGCACAGCACGGCGGCGGCATCCTGTTCGATCTCGGCACGCATCTGATCGATCAGGCCGTGCGGCTCTTCGGCCCGATCGTCGATGTCACGGCCGAGCTCGGCGTGAACCGGCCGGGAGACCGGGCCGACGACGACGCCTTCGTCGCGCTCCGACACTCCACCGGCACGATCTCGCATCTGTGGATGAACTCGCTCGCCCCGCAGTTCGGCCCCCGTTTCCACGTTCTGGGTTCTCGCGGTGGCTACACCAGCCACGGGCTCGACGGACAGGAGGCCGCACTCGACCGCGGCGTCTCGCCGATCGACGCGGGTTACGGCACAACCCCCGCAGACCGCTGGGGCGTGCTCGGGGTCGAGGGCTCGCTCGCGCCGCACCCGACCCTCCGCGGTGACTACGGCGCGTTCTACCGCCTGTTGGCTGACAGCATCCGTCAGGGCGGACCGCTTCCCGTCGACCCGATGGACTCCGTGAGCGTGCTCGAGGTGATCGAGAGGATCCACGCCGGCACCCCGCTGCGCATGGGCCTCGATCACGTCGACGACCGCGTCGACGACCGCACCACTCCGAATGAAGGACAACGATGACCCCCCAGCCCCCTCTGCACGTCGCCGTCATCGGCGCAGGCATCCTCGGCACCTCGACGGCCGCCCACCTCGCCCGCACGGGCGCCCGGGTCACGCTCGTCACCTCCGGGAAGCCGGGCGATGGCGCATCCGGCCGGTCGATCGCCTGGCTGAACTCCTCCGGCGCCCGCTCGACCGAGTACCGCTACCTGCGCCTGATCGGCATCGACCGATACCGCACCTGGAAGGAGCAGCATCCGGAGAGCAGCAGCTATCTGCGGTTCGACGGCGCCCTGAAGTGGGGAGCGGATGACGAGAGCTTCCGCGACACCTTCGCCTACGAACGCGCGGGCGGATACGACTCGGTCTGGGTCGAGCCGACGAGGATCGCGGAGTTCGCCCCCGACGTCGACGCTGACGCGGTCGCCGCTGAGGGTGCGATCTTCAACCCCGGAGAAGGGTGGGTGAACCTGCCCGATCTGATCGCGGCCCTTCTCGCCGAGGCGGTCGCGAGCGGTGTCGAGGTCATCGAGGACGCGGGGGATGTCCGCGTCGACGTGCGCGGCGACGCGGTCGTCGGCGTCGTTCTCGGCGACGGCACAGCTCTCGCGGCGGACCGGGTCGTCCTCGCGACCGGCGGGCAGGTGCCTGCCCAGCTGGCGGCGCTCGGCGTGACGGTTCCCGATGCCACGCCCGCGGCGTTCGTCGTGATGACCGAGCCGGTCGAGCCGCGCGTGCGGACCGTCCTGAACACGCCGCGCGTCGCCGTGCGCCCGATGCCGGACGGTCGGCTGGTGCTCGACGCGGACTGGGCCGAGAAGTCGATCGAGTTCGGCGCGGACGGATCCCTCACCGTGCCCGATGCCTCCGTGCAGGGACTGCTCGAGGAGGGTGCGCGCGTTCTCGCCGGGAATCCGCGACTCACGGTCCAGCGGGTCGCCGCCGGTCTGAAGCCGATCCCCGGCGACGGTGAACCGGTCGTCGGTGCCGTCTCGGCGATCTCCGGGCTCTACACGCTGTTCACCCACTCTGGCGCGACGCTCGGCCTCATCCTCGGCGAACTGCTTGCCGAGGAGATCGTCACGGGTCGGCCGTCTCCGGTGCTCGATGCCTTCCGTCTGGATCGCTTCGATGCGGATGTCGAGCTCGGCGAGGTGGGCATCGGCGCCTGGGCGCCGGTCACGCAGCAGTAACTGATCGCTCGTTCCGGGTGGATCTCACCAGGCCGCCGTGCGCTCTTCCTGGATCTGGCAGGCCCCCTGCCAGATCCAGGAGCGGAGCCGGTCGGCGTCGATTTCTACTTTGACGCCGAACGTCCGCTGTCCATCGCGTCACCTGGACGACGTAGCGCACGTTCGTCTCTCGGAACTGCAGCTATGCCGGGCCCCAGAGTTTCGTCGCGTCGGGGACGACCGGGACGGGTTGCGAGAAGAGACGCAACTGCTCCGCGTCAAGGGTTCGAAGTGGGCCGTTCTTGCGTTCCTCTCGCAGTTTGCGTACCCACGCAGAACTGATGGATGCAGTCAACTACGCTCGGTACGCGCCGCGTTGAGTTCATGCTCGGCCCCTTTACGGTCTAAAGCGGCGTGGCTCAGGCGGGCCACCCGAACAATGCCTACACGGAAAAGGCGGCGGCACCTTGATCGAGGTGCCGCCGCCTGCGAGGCACAGTGTTGTTGCTCAGCCCGTGAAGTTGACGGACGAGGCGAGGTTGTCCATCCAGCTCAGCGATGCTGCGTTGCCATTGATCTTGTAGACAGAGCCTGTGAGGTTGACGTCGTTGTACAGGTAGGTCTTGCACGGCGACGCCGACTGCACCGAGGAGATGGAGTTCTTCATGCTGTTCGTCCAGCTCCACGAGTAGTCGCTCAGTCGACTGATCACGAAGTTGTGCGAGGAACACCCGGAACCGACCGTCGTGGTGAACAAATGTGAACCGCACGACCGGAGACAGGGGGCAAGGATATGAGCGATTACGAACAAGACAGTCCCAGCGCGGAGGCCGCGCAGCGGGTGTTCGCGGAGGCCGCGCAGCGAATCGAGATGAACCGGGTCACGGCTGGCCGAGAAGTCGACATCGCGGCCGGGGATCGGCTCACCCTCATCGCTGAGGGCATGCGGGCAACGGATCGCGCACGTACGACGATGACGGGGGAGGCGGCCGAGGAACCAGCGTCGACGAGCTCGCCGGTGTGATCGAGGACCTGTCGGCCCGCCCGTGGCACACGGGGCCGCTGCGGGAGTCCGTCGATCGATGGGTGGATGCTCAGCTCGACGAGACGCACCAGGCAGTGGTGGCGCGGGACAGGGGTATCGGCATCCAGGAAACGAGCGCCGTAAACCGGTCCCGGCGGACGTATCTGGCTGCTCCCGAGGCTTGCGCAAGCGTGACGAGGGTTAGTGACTATCCGAGGATTTACTACACCACTCGGCCACCTGCGGATCATGAGCGGAGGGTGGCGCGGGCGGGCGCTGAAGGCTATAGGGGGAGAGAGAAACCGCCCGACCGCGTCGAAGATTCCGGTTCCCAGGAAGGTGCCACCACCCCATCGATGCCGTAGACGGGAAGCCAGAGTCCCATCATCACCGAGGTCCCGCAAGACCATTCTCAGCCAGGAGTGGCGCGGTGAAGGTGTGACAGGGTCTTCAGGGGAGCTAATCGAGTAGCACGCGGGACGGCGGCTGCGCGCTAATGGTCGGAACCAGCTCTGCGACGACGAGTGCTCTCCTGAGACGCAAGCGGATGCCCCGCGAGGGATCAACCCCCTTCCGGCGCTCTGCGCTCCGTCTATCGTCGGCATACCGGGGGTCTCAGCTTCCTCGGGCACTACCGGAGACCCTGCACGGACCACAGCGCTCGCGGAGGTCTCCGGGCCCTTTCAGGAGGGGGTTCGCGGAAAGTCGATCCCCCTCATGCGCGGGGGCGTATGAGGGGGACCCGACATCTCACTCCGCAAAGCGGAGGGCACGCGCTAACTGCTCCCGGTATCCCCAGATCCCGGCTCACCGACTCCCCAGAGGTAGTGCGAGAAAGCGCAACCCACCGTCGGGAGACGTCACCACTCTGTCAGGTCGGCATCGCCGCGGCACCTCCTCTGGGGTGCAGATACAAAGACGCGCCAAACACGCCGATATAGACTTGTAGCTAATCCACTATGGCCAAAAGTCCATACGCGCCAGGGTGACTCTTGACGATGCCCTCACGATTGCGACGGAGGCTGAAAGTGAGGGATGGGGGCAGGCCGCTCACCCCGGAGCTCTTGGTGTCGCGATCGCGCTGTCTCCGTGACCGGCACGGCGTAGACCGGGGGAGTGGGGCGCGCGACCTTCGGGAACCGGCGGCCGGTGATCTCGCTGGCGGTAACTTTCAGCACGAACAGCTTCGGCATCGCTGTCCACGACTTGAAGTGCTCAACTCCCACACGGTGCAGCTCGGCCTCGCTGGTGACCTGCTCCACAACTCCTCGGACCACCACACTCCAGAAATCCGCGTCGTCGACACCGTCGACCTCGACCGCGACTCGGGGCTGAGAAGCGACCGCAAGGAACTTCGAGTCCACCGCTGACCGAATATAGATGGTTCGGTCGACGGCGAGATGATTCACCGGTCGGATGTCGGGAAATCCGTCCGCTCCGGTGAAGGCGAGCCGGCAGAGTTGCGTCGTCCGGAGTAGTTCCCAGCAGTCCGCCTCGCCAAGCTCGTCAGGGCGAAGACCAGGCTGAGAGTCTTCCGATCTTGCAGTCATCACTGACCTCCTATGAGCCGGAACACTGTGTCGATTTTGATAGTGCTCTATCTCGATGATCCCACCAGGCCGAGGAGCGCTCGAGGCCCGCGCGTCTGAGAGCAGATCCCAGTTCCGGGACGCGCAATCCGACTCCCCCTTCTTCGGGGCAGACGGAAAACCCAACTTTCTCGGCAAAACAGCAGGCGTCATCAAAGGACAAGCTCAGCGATAAGTGGCGTCGCCTCGCTCGAGAACAGTATTTCTCACGGCCAGGGCCGACTCGGTGCCCATTCCCCGCAAACGATCGTTTACGGGGCCGCAGCCCTCCTGGGACGCTTCTCTCGGTCGCTGTATCCCAACTATCTAACAAAAGCCGAGGCTGTACAGATAGTCGAGCGGCCCCCGGGAGACGGTGACCCACTATCTGTCGGCGCACCATCGGTCTGATGGCGAGTCGGGCGATCCGGGAATCTTATAGATGTGTCCGTTTCCCCAGGCCTGAAACAGTGATGACTGAGCTCGTCCGGGCGGCGTCCAGAAGCCCTTGTCGTAAGCACGGTTGGGTGTCATGCTGGCGTCAGGGTTGCGGGCCTGGGGAGGCTCGCGACAAGCCGCGGGCGATTCCCCCTCATGCTGGCGGCCGCACGCTGAGGGCTGCTCCGCCCAGCCGTTTCCCGGTCACCGCGGGGTAGCCCTCGGCGTCCGGGGTTGACGGCGTGCAGCACGCGATGCGCTATCCGTCTGAAGCCACCGAGCGCCGGGCCGGACGAGTCGCGATCGTCGGACTTGCTGGGCGCCTAGCGGTCGCTGACAAACGGTGAGCTGCGTGAGTAATCGCCGTTGGCAACGGTTTCCGTAATGAATCGGGCGAGGTCGCTTCGACGGAGTGTGGTGCGACGCCCCGACAGGTGCGCGTCGTGGTCGACTTCTCTTGCAGCACCGTCGACCAGGCCGGGGACCCGAACGAGCGTCCAGTCGAGACCGCTGCGTTGCCAGATCGCGCGCTCTGCGATCTTGTCCTTCGCGAGCATGCCGCCGAGCGAGTTTAGTAGCCAAAAGATGATCCGGTCCCGGTTCCTTTTGCGATCCCCGGGAAGAGTGAGACCTGCGCCGCTAATGCCGACGTACCGGCTCACGTGCGCATCGCCCATCGCGCGGACCACGATCGCCGCGGTGTCGCGCAGAAGAGTGGTGTCTTTGACGACGGGGCCGAGCGCGGAGGCGACGGCATCGGCACCGTTGATCGCTGTGGCGACCGCTGCCGTATCCCGGATGTCGCCCGCCGCAATGGTGACACGGTCAGCCACGGTTGCTGCTTTCGCGGGCTCGCGGACGAGCATCGCGACGTCATGGCCGTCTGCGAGCAAATCGGCGGCGAGTAGGCGACCTGTGCGACCAGTGCCACCTAGGGCGTGTCTCCCAATCGCGGGGGGGTGACCCGCGATTCTGGCCGGCAAACTGTTCAGCGAACCCACGATCGAGAAGTTGGACGTCCTGGCCTCTAAGCTCCCCGCCTGAGACTACGATCTCGTCGAGTGTGTCGCTGTGCGATGTTCAGATCGCACAGCGACACACTCGTCACGATGGGGTCACGTTGGTGGCTGCGTGCAGTGCGGCGGTGAAGTAGCCCGGGGAAGCACCGACACCTTTGTCCGCGACGTGCTCGGGCCCAGCGATGTGAGCAGCTTCGCTCGGTGTCGTCCTTCTCGCTTCGCTCGGTGTCGTCAGGCGGCGGGTGGGTTCGCTCCGCCGCGCTGGATCGCTCGGTACACGGTTGAGCGGGCGACACCGAAGAGCTCGGCGATTTCGCTCGTGGTGTGCGTGCCGGCACGGTGCAGCGCGACCAGGTGCTTCTCCTCCGAGACGGAGAGCTTGGGCTTCTTTCCGCGGAGCTTGCCCGCGGCCTTCGCTATCGCCATCCCCTCGCGCGTGCGGGCACGGATGAGGTCGGCTTCGAACTCCGCGACCATCCCGAGGACGTTGAACAGCAGTCGCCCAACGGGATCGGTTGGGTCGTAGACGGAACCTCCGAGCTTCAGCGTCACGCCCTTGCGCGTCAGCTCGTCGGCGATATCACGAGCGTCGGGGAGTGATCTTGCGAGGCGATCGAGCTTGGTGACGACCAGGACGTCACCTTTGCGGACCGCGGCAAGCGCTTCGCGGAGCCCCGGGCGTTCACGGTTCGTTCCGGTCATGCCGTGGTCGACGTGCACGTTCTCGGGATCGACGCCGAGCGAGTGGAGGCCGTCCCGCTGCGCGGCGAGGTCCTGCCCAGAGGTTGAGACGCGGGCGTATCCGACAAGCATGCGGCGACTGTAGCGTCTAGGGCACCTTCACCGGGCATTTTTGCGGGACAGTCTTACGGGAATCGAAGGCTTAGGTAGTTGCTGGGTTCTGGTCGTTCACCCGGATGGTCCGCACCTGTACCGGTGGACGACCCCTCAGCGGGCCGCCGGTTCACTGTCATCGTGCAGTCGCGATCCTGTAGGTTCTGGCTCAGGGAGTTCTCATGCGTCGCGCACGGATACCCCGGTCACGGCTCTGCGGCATCTGCCCGAAGTGAGGCCCGGGGTCGAGGATCGGGCGCGACGAGCTCGTCAGGCGGTCCCGCAGGGCGTCGTCGATGCTGCCGACGTACAGCCAGCCCATCAGCAGTTCGTGATCGGCCAGCCCGTGCGCGGCCCGTACTTCGGGCGAGTTGGCCAGGTGTCCCGTGCGCCATTTGACGCCCCAGCCGGCCTGCCAGAGGGCCAGTTGGAGCAGGTGGCCGACGCCGGCGGCGGTGGCGTGCTGTTCCCATTCGGGCACGTCGGGGTGTTCTCGAGGGCTGGCGACCAGGGCGATGAGCAGCTCCGCGCGGAAGGGCTTGGGGTTGCGCTCCCCAGGTTCGCGGTCGACGCTGCCGGCGGCGTCCAGTGCCTCGCCGAGTCGGGTGCGGTCCTCGCCACGGAGTGTGATGAGCCGCCACGGGCGAAGGGACTTGTGGTCGGCTACCGGGGTCGCTGCGCCGAGCAGGTGCATGAGCTCCGCATCGGTCGGCGTCTCCGGTCCCACTTTGCCCAGTGAGCGCCGAGTCGCCATGGCTTCGAGCAGGGGATCAGAGAAGTGGACCATGTATCCATTGTCAGCGCCTGGAGACATCCGGTAGTCGTTGAGAGGCGACCACCCCCACCGCGCCCATCGCGGCCAGGAACAGCAGCGCCCACTGCAGGGCGAGGGTCGCCAGCAGCGCGCTGATCGCGCCGACGATGAGCAGGACGAACCCCATGGCGGTGTTCGACACCGCCACGTAGGTGGTGCGCTGGTCGCCCTCGGCCATGTCGATCACATAGGTCTTGCGACCGACGCGCACGCCCGTGTGTGTCAGCGTCAGCAGGAAGTAGGCGGCGACGAAGACCAGATTGCCTGCCAGCGATGCTCCTGCGAAGACGGGGAGCGCGACGAGCACCACGAGCGCCACGATGATCGCGGATGCCGCGGCAGCGCCGAACGTCATCACGTTCCTGCTGGAGCGGTCGGCCCATCGGCCGAAGATCCTGCCGCCGATCAGGGCGGCGACCCCGGAGGCCAGGATGAACCCGCCGAGCCCCGACAGTCCGCCCGCTCCGGAGGCGATGGACAGGGCCACCACGAACGGCGGGGCGAGTGAGGAGACGAGCAGGAGACTGCGCACCCCGACGAAGCGGCGGAAGTCGCGGTCGCCGCGCAAGAGTGCGATGGTCTCTGCGAACCAGTTCGGCCCGGGGCCAACATCTTTCTCGACGCGGCCGGCGCCGACAGGTTCTTCGGATGGTTCGCGAATGCCGACGTACACTGCCGCCACCAGCACCCAGAGTGCGGCACCTGCCGCCAGCAGCCACGCGAGCTGTTCGGCCGCCAAGTCCTCGCCGCCGAGAATCCGGATGCCCAGGCCCAGGGTGATGGCCACCACTCCGGACGCCGTGGTCGCCAGCCCGTTGATCTGCCCGCGTTCGCCCTTGGGTATGGTCCTCCCTTGGACGTCCTTGGAGGCGATCGAGCACAGGCACCGCCCCAGCGCGAACGCCGCCAGCCCGACCAGGATCACGACCCCGGCGACCAGGCCCTGCCCGAGCGCGGCGGTTCCGGCGATCACTCCCGCCGAAGCAGCCTGCACCAGAGCGCCGGAGATGAACACCCACTTGCGGAACCGCACACGGACGATGAGTGGCGTGAGGAACGCCTGCGGGAGCATCGAGAGCGACTCGCGGATCGGCACCAGTAGGCCCGTCAGCGCCACGGGAACGCCGAGGGCGTTGAACATCCACGGCAGCACGGTCGAGGCGTTGACGATCTGATCGCCCGAGGACTGGAGCGCGTTGGCGGCCACCAGTCGAAGTCCATTGGGCGCGAGATTGCGCCGCACCTCAGGATCGAGCTCCTGCTCGGCCCGCTTGTCCCGGTGCAACACCGCCGAGTAGATCCGCTCCCCAGCGCTCATACCCGGGAATCTAGACCGCGCCCGCGACATCCGCGAGACCTCTGTTCGACGCTCGCGTCTGCGCGCGGAACTCCATCCGTTATACCGTGTGTGCATAGTCCCACGACACGTCGGGCGGGCTGGTAGCGTGTAGCGCATGGCCGCCGCGCACCGCATGCCTCTGACGCCGTTCGTCGACGTTCTGCCGTTGCCCGAGCGCCTGCTCGCGCGCGATCACAACGGCCGTCTGACGGTGCGGATCCGTACCGGCTCGCACAGCTTCCATCGCGATCTGCCCCGGTCGCGTGTGTGGGGCTACGACGGCACGCTCCCAGGCCCGACGATCGAGGCTGAGCGCGGCCACCCGGTCCGCGTCGAGTGGCGCAACGAGCTTGACGGCGGGCTGCCCGTCATCGTAACGATGGCCGGCGACGAGGTCGACGCCGACGGTGTGCCTGTGCAGTGCAGTCCCGGTCTGAGCGGCGGCACGCCGGACCCGCACGCCGCGGCGCTGACGGGACACTCGGTCGTGCACCTGCACGGTGGCCTGACACCGGCCGTGTACGACGGCTGGACCGAGAACCTCTTCGCACCCGGCCAGCTCGCCGTATTTGACTACCCGATGGACCAACGCGCGACGCTGCTCTGGTACCACGACCACGTGATGGGCGTCACTCGGTTCGACGTATACGCCGGGCTGGCGGGACTGTGGATCATCCGCGACCAGCGCGAACGTGACCTCGGGCTGCCCGAGGGACCACCGTACGAGGTGCCGCTGCTGCTGCAGGACCGTAACTTCGGACTCGACGAGGGCGGTCGGCTGACCGGCCAGCTGGTGCACAAGACCGACCCTGGGGTGATGGAGGCCTTCGCGCCGTTCACGGTCGTCAACGGCAAAGTCTGGCCTATCCTCGACGTCCAGCCCGCCACGTACCGCTTCCGCGTGCTCAACGGCTCCAACGCCCGCACCTTCCGGCTCGTGCTGCTGCGAGACGGCGTGCCCGAATTCGATCGCATCACTCAGATCGGCACCGACTCGGGCCTACTCCGCGAGCCCGTCGCGCTGCCATCCGACGGGCTGGTCCTCGCCTCAGCCGAGCGCGCCGACCTGCTCGTCGACTTCTCGGACCTTCAACCGGGCACCGAGCTCACGCTCTACAACACCGCCGGCGCTCCGTTCGATGGCGCGCCCTTTCCCGCCGCTGATGCCGCCGATGCCGCGGATCTCGACGCGCTGCTGCCGTACCCCCAGGTCATGCGTTTCCGTGTCGTCCCGGCCCGGTCGCGCACCGTCCGGTGCCCGCGAACTGGCGACCGACTTCGCCCTGCCAAAACCCGAGGAGCTGGACGCGGCGCCGCGGCGTGCCATCGCGCTTGTCGAGCGCGAGTTCGAGGACGTACCCAACATGCTGACCATGCGTGAGCTCGCCGTTGTCGACGACGAGGACGAGACGACCGGTCCGCTGATCACCCTCACCGACGGCGACCACACGACGCGCTACCGCGCGGTTGCCGCCCACTTCGAGGACACCGCCACGTTCTTCCCGATGCTCGGCCAGTACGAGATCTGGCAGCTCATCAACCTCACCGATGACACGCACCCCATCCACATCCACCTCGATCCCTTCCAGGTCCTCGCGCGCCGGCCCATCGGCTGGGAGATCCCCGACGACGGCATCGGCGATCTCGACCTCAGCGCGCGGATCACTCTCGGTCGCGACCCCGACGACGAGCTCGACCACGTCATCGACGCCAACGAGCGCGGGCTCAAAGACACAGTCCGCGTCAACCCCCACGAAATCGTCGAGATCGCCGTCCGGTTCCACGCCTACAGCGGCCGCTACATGTACCACTGCCACATCCTCGAGCACGAGGATCGCGATATGATGCGGCCCTTTGTGACCATGCCTCCCGAACTCATGCCGTTCATGGCGTGACCCTGGCACGTCAGGAGCGCCAGGGAATACAATCGATTCGCCATGTTGAAGTGGGAGACGGGCAGCCACTTCTGCTGGCCCTGCACTGTACGACGCGCCAGGCCCGCGAACATCGAATCTGCTGGGCGCCCGTTCGCGTTTGAGAAGGAGTACGAGAATGGCTATTCAGGATAAGGTCGCATTGGTCACCGGAGCCGGGCAGGGGATCGGGCGCGGCATCGCGCTTCGTCTCGCCGCCGACGGTTTTGACATCGCCGTCGCGGACATCGAGCCGCAGCGCGAGAAGGGTGATTCGGTCGTCGCCGAGATCGAGCAGCTGGGCCGAAAAGCGGTCTTCGTCGCTGCGGACGTGTCGAAGCGCGACCAGGTCGTTGCCGCTGTCGACGCAGCCGCCGAACAGCTCGGCGGGTTCGATGTGATCGTCAACAACGCCGGCATCGCCCAGATCAAGCCCGTACTCGAGATCACCGCCGAAGAGCTCGATCAGATCTTCCGGATCAACGTCGACAGCGTGGTCTGGGGCATCCAGGCGGCCGCAGCGAAGTTCGAACAGCTCGGTCACGGTGGAAAGATCATCTCCGCGGCATCCATCGCGTCGATCCAGGGTTCCCCATCCTCAGCGCGTATTCGGCCTCGAAGTTCGCCGTTCGCGGCTTCACCCAGGCGGCCGCGCAGGAGCTCGCTCCGAAGGGCATCACGGTGAACGCTTACGCGCCCGGCATCGTCGGCACCGGCATGTGGGAACTCATCGACGCCGAGCTCAGCAAGATCAACGGCAAGCCACTCGGCCAGAACCTCAAGGAAAACGTGGAGGGCATCGCGCTCGGCCGCATCGAGACCCCCGAGGACGTCGCGAAGGTCGTGTCGTTCTTCGCCGGCCCCGACTCGGACTACGTCACCGGCCAGGTGCTTCTCGTCGACGGCGGCATGCTTTATAACTGAGTCATCACTGACCGTCTCACCACCCGCCGCGCGTCGGCGTGTGACCCTCCGGGCGCCCTCCGGTATCGGCAGCTCAGCCGCAGACCGAGCAGTCGGAAAGGCCTCGTGAAGATCAGACGAAGTCACGACCGGATCGTACTCACCTGCCCTCGACGCGACCTGCGTCGGGGGGCTTTTTCGCGCCCACAAATCGGCGCCCAGTGGTGCAGCCACCTCGATACGCCTGTACTGAATTACGTATCGAACGCGTCAGCCGCAACCTCCGCGAGCTCGAGGTCAGGGCGCGCACGCACGTCCGGCGGGTTCTGCCTGCCGGGACGCTCACCGCGCGTCGAGGGCTCCCGGCGAATGTGGTGTTCGCAGCCGCCTTGTCCATGGCGTTCTTCACCGCAGACCTGTTCATTCCGCTCGCCCTTACCAGCGTGCGAGGATCAGCGCTACACTCGCCGGGATCGTCCTGACCGCAGGCATCATCGGGTGGACCGCCGGCGCCTATGCCCCGCCCGGCTCCTGAAGTGGGGCATGACCAAGGGGGGGCATCGCGCGCCTCGGAGCGATTCTCGTCATCGCGGGTTTGACGGTGATCGGTGCCGTGATCCTCACCACCGTCCCCGTCCCCGTCGCCGCCGTGGGCTGGATCATCGCCGGGCTCGGCGCCGGTCTCGGTTTCACGATCAACTCCATCGCCGTCCTCGATGATGCCGCTGGCACGGTCGGGCGCGCCTCATCGCAGATGGAGCTCGGCAACCAGGCCGGCATCGCCATCGGCACCGGGCTCGCCGGTGCCCTGGTCGCCACCATGGGCGCCACTGCAGCCGGACTAAGCGGCGTCCTCGTCGTCGCTGGGGCCGGCGTCGTACTCGCTCTCCTCGCCCCCACGAGGTTCGCCGAAACCCACCCACCCTTGACTCCCCCCGAAAGATGATGCTGACTTGGACTCGAAGTCCGAGCACAAAAGGAGAACACAATGACCATCAACGACATCGGGCCCCGCCCGAACGCGTTCGACATCGAAGAGGCCACCCGGCGGAACGAGAACTACCGCAGCGTGGCGTGGACCGGGAAGTATTTGCAGGTCACGCTGATGTCTATCCCGGTCGGGGAGTCCATCGGCCTGGAGGTCCACCAGAACACCGATCAGTTCCTGCGCCTCGATGCCGGACAGGGCAGGGCCGTCATGGGCCCGGCCAAGGACCGGCTCGACTTCGAGCAAAACGTCTCGGATGGGTGGTCTGTCCAGGTCCCCGCCGGCACCTGGCATGACGTGATCAACACTGGCGACGAACCGCTGCGCCTCTACGCGATTTATGCCCCGGTGCACCACGCACCTGGCATCACCCAGGGAACCAGCGACAAGGCAGAACAAGACGAAGCGACCGGTAAGGACGAGCCTCCCGTATGGACCGTCCAGCCCGAGGACAGCGCGCCGGACGAGCACGCCAACTGACGTCTACTTGTGTCACCGCTCCGTAAGGATGTTGCGGACGAGGATCGTCTTGGTCCACCCCGGGCAGCGCGCCACGCTCCCGCCCCTCACGCTGGTAGGTCTGACGATCACGGATGTCGAGGACCTCGACTGGGCCTCGTGTCAGAGTGTCGGCAAGGCCGCATGGTTCCTCGGGCAGGCCAACACTGTGCCCTGTCTGCGACACCGTGCGATCACAGAACGCCGCCACAAAGCGTCAAACTCCACACGCATGCGAACGATGCATCTGGCGGCGGAGAAAGCGGGTGCCCAGAAGCCGCTGGCAAAAATTTCACCGAGCTAAGAGGACGCCCGCCGAAAACGATCGTTTACGGCCGGCCTGGATGTAGGGGGCGTGACGGCTGCCACAAACGGTCGCCGCAATCAGCAGGGGGTTCCGGCGGGCCCGCGCGACGGGGTGCCTCGTGTCGTATGGGCTACGCGACGCCCGTCGCGGTTCGGCTGGCGTTACGCACCAGGTGGCGTCGATGTGACGTCTCGTGTATCTAGAGGGCGGACATGACGCGGAATCCAGGACGACACTTGACTCTGACACTGTGGAAGGCGAGAGAACTGAGACATGTTATCCATAGGAGCCTTCGCGCAGGTCGGCCAGGTGACCCACCGGATGCTGCGGCATTGGGACACCGCTGGTCTGCTCGTACCAGCTCACGTCGACGAGTGCAGCGGCTACCGTTCCTACGATCCCTCGCAACTTGAGCGCCTGCATCGGATCGTTGCACTGCGGCAACTGGGCTTCGGTCTCGACGACATCTCGTCGATTCTTGAGCGCGGAGTCGACGCGAATCGCATCGCCGCTCTGCTGCGTATCCGACGCGCTGAGGTCGAGCAGGAACACCGCATCGCTGCTGACCGACTCGTTGACGTGGAACGGCGGCTCCAACTTATCGAGAAGGAGAACCACATGTCCCAGATAGAGATCGTTGAGAAGTCGCTGCCCGCTGTCCGCCTGGCCGCCCGCCGGGTAGTCGTCGCAGATCAACCTGAGGTCGCAAGCGTGGTGGGTCCCGCGTTCGATGCCGTTTCCGAGATCATCGGCGATGAGTGCGGGTCTCTGACGACGCCGATCGCACAGTACGAGACGATTGAAGCCGGTCTGCAGGTCATCGCCGGCTACGCCTACAACGGGCCCGTCCGCGATGGCTTCGAAGTTGTCGACCTGCCCGCTGCTGATGCGGCCGTGTGTGGCATCCATCTCGGTTCCATGGATCACATCGCCGAAAGCTGGCAAGCGATCCACGCTGAGATATTTGCTAGAGGGCTTGTTCACGCAGGGCCGTGTCGGGAACTCTATGTCCGGGCGATCTCGGAAAACCAATCCGATTGGGTGACGGAGTTGCAGCAGCCTGTTCGTCGCAGCTGAAGACCGTCTATGTCGAACCTGCATTCCCTCTGGCTGCTGTCATCAGGGCGGTCATGTTCGCTCGCCGAAAACGATCGTTTTCGGCAGGTCCACTCCCACAACCTGTGCCCAGGCTGGCTCAGGCCGCGCCGTAAAAACACCCCGCCATTCTCTTGTTGTCTTTTGTAGAGTATGCGACTAGTATCTATGTTGTATTCAGAAACAAGGGGGGCAAGCGTGACCGAATCTGGTGCCGCTAGCCATGCATCCGCGTCCGAGGTTGCCTACCACCATTTGCGTGCCCAGATCTTGGATGGCGCGTTACTTGGGGGGAAGCATGATCAGCGAGGGGATGGTGGCCAACGAGCTTGGTATGAGTCGCACTCCGGTGCGTGAGGCGTTCCTGCGACTGCAGGGCGAGGGGTGGTTGCGTTTGTACCCCAAGCGCGGTGCGTTCGTCGTTGAGGTGAGGCCACACGAACGCGAGGAGATCGTGCGGGCGCGCGTTCTCCTCGAGTCGGATGCCGTCTCCCGGGTCTCGGGCGATGCCCGGCTGCGTTCCGAACTTGTCGAGCGACTGCAGACGATCCTCGGGGGGCAGCGTGATGCCGCTGCGCGGGAAGACCTTCACGGCTTCGCGGTCCTGGACGCGGACTTTCACGCTGCGGTCGTCGATGCCGGCGGAAACCGTCTGCTATCGGACTTTTTCGCGTCGTTGAGCGATCGGCAGAGGCGGATGACGGCGCGATCGCTGTGGAAGCGCGCGGACCGCCTCGAGGGGGTCCTCGACGACCACACCGAGCTCGCGCGGCTGATCGATGGTGCGCATAGCGACGCATTCCGAATCGCGCTCGAATCTCACATCCGGCGTACACATCGGGAGCTGTTGCCATGAGTATCACGGACTCCCTCCCGATCCCGGATGCGGGTCCTCGGCACCGCATCCGCCCCTGGATGGCCGTGTGCGCGGCGCTCTTCGCGGTCGCGTGGGGTGGTAACGAATTCACCCCCCCTGCTGGTGATGTACCGACAGGAGGACGAGATGACGCCTCTCGTGCTCGACGTTCTGCTCGGTGCGTACGTTCTCGGTATCGTGCCCGCTCTGATCCTCGGAGGCCCTCTCTCCGACCGATTCGGACGCCGGCCGTTCTTCCTTCCTGCTCCGCTCGTCGCTGTCGCTGGGAGCGTTCTGCTCGCGCTGGGCGCTTCATCGCCGACCGTGTTGTTCGCCGGGCGAGTTCTCTCGGGTGTGGCGCTGGGGTTGGTTATGGCGGTGGGGACTGCCTGGGTGAAGGAGCTGTCGCAGGCGCCGTTCGACACCGGAGCCCGGGAAGGGAGCGGCGCAGGGCGCGCGGCGCTCGCCCTCACAGCGGGCTTTGCCCTGGGCGCGGGGGTTGCTGCGGCGCTCGCGCAATTCGGGCCCGCACCGCAGCAGAGCCCATACTTCGTGCACATCGTGCTAGCCATCGCATCATTCTCGCTGCTGTGGCGGGTGCCGGAGAGTAGGCGGACAAGTGATGACGGTCGGCCGTTACTCGAGGACTTGAAGATTCCGTCCGCTGTGCATCGTCGCTTCCTTTTCGTCGTCGTGCCCATGGCGCCCTGGGTCTTCGGCACAGCGGCCAGTGCCTACGCGATACTGCCTGGCCTGATGATGTCGAAGGCTCCGGGCTTGGAGATCGCGATGAGCGGGCTCCTGTGTGTGATCGCACTAGGATGCGGCGTCGGCGCGCAGCGGATTGCGGGCCGCTTCGATGACCCCGGCTCGGCCCGCGGTGTCGGCTTGGCGCTCGCAGTCACCGTCGTGGGGGATGGTGCTGGCGGCCGTCGCGGTCGGTCTCGACTCGTTGGCGTGGGTCGTCGTCGCCGCTGCCGCGCTCGGGGCTGCGTATGGACTCTTGCTCGTTGGTGGTCTCCGCGAGATTCAGCGTATCGCCGGCCCCGACGATCTCGCGGGGCTCACGGCCGTGTACTACTCGCTGACCTACATCGGATTCTTCATCCCGGCCGTTCTTGCGCTAGTGGGTGCGTGGCTCCCGTACACGGTCATGTTCGTCATCGGCGCGGTTCTTGCGCTCATCAGTTTCAGCATCGTCGCTCTGAGCTGGCACAGGCACCTTCCGTAGCGCGTCGCCGGGCATCGCCGTCCGATGGGACTGGCAGCGCGGTTGCTCCGGAGGCAGCCGCCAGGCTCCGAGCTGCTTGCGATGCCCGCGGGCCGGTCGCCGTCAAGGACGCCATGCAGTCGAGGTGCAGCGGGAGTGGCATGGTGACGTCTGCGCCCCGGGCGCCTGTGATCGCGCCTCCGCACGGCCGTGCGAAAGATCAGGTTCACCGCGTATCGCGACAGGTCGATCAGTATGGCAGCCATGAGCGGTCCGATCGCGAGTGTCCTCGCGACATTGAGGATACTGAGATCGCGCGCGTCGCTTTTCCTCAGGAAGTATGCGGATGGACATCGCCATGCTGCATCCAAGATATGGAGGACTCGCCCGAATCGTCGTCGACAGTCTCCCGCGACACGGAGTCCGTCGTCGGCAGTGGGCTATGTCATCATGCGGCGCCCGTAGGAGTTCAGTCCTCGTGACGTATCGGATTCACCAGAACGATGTCGGTGCTCGATTTCTCCGCCGTGCTCCGTCGGTCCCAGGTTGGGCGGCGCACGGCGTAAAAGACCAGCGGAGGGCCGCCCAGTAGCAGCACGACGACGGCGACGACCAGGGGGTAGGTGGCATCGGAGAGCCCAGAGAACCCGGTAGGGCGGATGAAGGCGAGAATGAAGGCTGCGGCGCAGGAGATGAAACCCAAGCCTGCCACCAGGGGCATCACAGGCGTCCGGTAGCTACGAACAACCCTTGGTTGCGTCCGGCGCAGCCGGATCGCGGCGGCGAACATCAGCATGTACATGATGAGGTAGAGCGCTGCTGCCATGTCCACCAGGGCGACGAATGCTGTGTTGCCATTGGGGACGAGGACGAAGAGCAGTGCGAGCAACGTCACGATCACTCCTTGCACCGCGAGGATGCCCACCTGCACCCCTGCCTTGTTCCGGCGCTGGAGCAACGGCGGAAGCAGTCCCGTCCGCGCGGCGGCGAGCAGGCCGCGTGAGGGCCCGGCAATCCACGTCACCACCGAGGCGAAAGCACCGAGTGCGACGAGCAGCGAGATCACCGGTGTGCCCCACGAGATGCCCCAGTGGTCGAAGAAGGTCTGGAAGGCCAGGTTGATGCCGTTGGTCACCCCGAGGTCGGTTTGCGGCACGGCCACGGCGATCGCGATTGTGGGGAGGATGAACACACCCAGGATGAGGATCGTGGCGAAGGCTATCGATCGGGGAAAGCCGCGTCCCGGGTTCTTCAGATCGTTCGCGTGCACCGCATTGACTTCCATGCCTGCATAGGCGAGAACGTTCGAGACTACGAGGACGATCGCGGCGATCCCGGTCCAGGGCGGTATGACCGCTGAAGGCTGTAGTGAGGTCTCGGAATGTTCTCCCGTGCCCAGCCAGAGCGCTCCGAGCGCGATCAGGAGAACCGCGGGGAGGATCGTGCCGAAGATCCCGCTCCAGCTGCCGACTTTGGCGAAGAGGTTGCCGCCGGCGAGAGTGATGAGAGTCGATCCCCAGTAGAGGACGAGGATGACGATGGCGGTGTAGATCCCGCTCTGTGCGAGATCGGGCTTTCCGACGACGAACGACAAGCTTGCCGCGATGAAGGCGATCTGCGTGGGATACCACACGACGTTCTGAATCCACTGGAGCCAGATCGCGACGAACCCTGCGCGTTCGCCGAAGGCCTCACGCACCCAGGTGAAGATGCCGCCTTTCCACCCCGTTGCCAGCTCCGCTGCCACGAGCGCGGTCGGCACGAGGAACAGAATCGCGGGGATGACGAAGAGCGTGATGGAGCCCAGGCCATAGGTGGCCATTGCGGGCAGGGATCGCAGCGACGCCACCACTACCACCGTGAGCATTGACAGCTGCACGACCGACATGTAGGCCGTCGCTCCTGCCGCGGGGGCGCCAATCGCCGGCCCTGTGTGGTTTCTTGGGCGGCGGTTACCCGATCGGCCGTACGGATGAGGTTTGACGTGCTCCGCCGTAGGGGCCTGAGTGCCGTCCGCGCGCTCGTCCGGTCCTGCGGACTCGTGGTGAGACATCAGCTCGTCCCTTCCTTGTGCTCTGGGTCAGTGGTGGAATCCGGAGTGTTGGCCTTCTGCGGGCAGCGGGCCTTCGAGGGCATCGAGGTAGGCGACTGCTTCCCGGAGGTCTGCGAGGAACGAGAAGGCGAGGTCGTGGCTGAACCCGTTGCGGACGACGATGCGCTGGACGGTGATGTCCACGAGGTCGGCCGGCATCGGGTACGCGGGCACGAGCCAACCCTTCATGCGGAGCCGTTCCGACAGGTGGTACAGATTCCAGTTCTGTGTGTAACCATCTTGTAGGCGCCACGCGAATACGGGGATGTCCGAGCCGTCGTTCCAGAGCTCGAAGGCCGGAATCTTCGCGATCTCGCTCGAGAGGTACAGCGCAACGTCTTGGGTCGACTGCTGCACGGCGTGGAAACCTGTGCGTCCCAGTCGCAAGAATAGGTAGTACTGCAGGAGGACCTGCGCGCCGGGGCGGGAGAAGTTCAGAGCGAATGTCGGCATGTTGCCGCCGAGATAGCTGACGCGGAAGATCAGGTCGTCGGGGAGCGCGGTGATGTCCCGCCAAACGACCCAACCGAGCCCCGGGTAGACGAGGCCGTACTTGTGTCCCGATGTATTGATCGAGGCGACGCGCTCGATACGGAAGTCCCATTCCAGATCCGGCTGCAAGAAGGGAGCGATCATGGCACCAGACGCGCCGTCAACGTGGATGGGCACGTCGATTCCGGTGGCCTCCTGGATGCGATCGAGCGCCGCGGCGATGGCCGCGACGGGCTCGTACATCCCTGTGTAGGTGACGCCCAGGATCGCGACAACGCCGATAGTGTTCTCGTCGACATACTTCTCGAGGCCGTGACCGTCGAGAACCTTATGTTCCTCGGAGATGGGAACATACCTTGGTTCGACCTCGAAGTAGTTGCAAAATTTCTCCCAGCACACTTGCACCGCGCTGGAGAGCACGATGTTCGGCTTCTCGGTGGGTTCTCCAGCACTGCGGCGCGCATGCTGCCAGCGGCGCTTGAGGGCGAGGCCACCTAGCATGCATGCTTCGGACGAGCCGATCGTGGATGTCCCGATGCTATTGGCGGGGTCCGGAGCGTGCCAGAGATCGGCGAGCATACGCCAACACCGCGTCTCGATGGCTGCCGTCTGCGGATACTCGTCCTTGTCGATCATGTTCTTATCGGCGGCTTCGAGATAAAGCCGAGACGCGTGATCGTCCATCCAGGTGCCGACGAAAGTCGCGAGATTGAGTCGGGCATTCCCGTCGAGCATCATCTCGTCGTGGACGATCTGATAAGCGGTTTCCTGCAGCGATTCCTCCTCGGGGAAGAGAAACTTCGGCAGCATCGTAGCCTCTCCCGGCCTGGAGAAGATCGGGTTGAGCTCGACCCGGTCGAGTCCATCCTCGTGCCGCGTGATGCGTTGCGTGTTCGACATTATTTTCCTCCTTCACCGTGCAGCGCAGGCGGGGTTGCCAACACCCAATTCCAGCGTAGTCCTGAATCGGCCTGACTTTCGTTCCTATCGGGAGCCTTGTCCGACAGGTGCCGGATTGGCTGATTCCTGGTCAGCGTAATACGCCTGTTCGACCTCGGCGGGTGTTCGCATGTCGAGCTCGCCGTGGAGGCGGGAGTTGTTCCACCACCACACCCATTCGAGGGTCGCGAGCTCGACCTGCTCGACGGTGCGCCAGGGCCCGCGCTGGCGGATCAGTTCGGTCTTGTAGAGGTTGTTCACGGCCTCGGCCATCGCGTTATCAAAGCTGTCGCCGACGGTCCCGGTCGAGGGGACAGCGCCGAGTTCGACGATCCTCTCGGTGTAGACCATCGCGGTGTAGTTCGACCCGTGGTCCGCGTGATGGATGAGTCCGTCGAGGCGCCCACCGGCGTTCCAGGCGGCCATGTCCAGGGCCTGCATCGGCAGGATCTCGGAGCGCAGCGTCGCCGCAACGTTCCAGCCGACGATGCGGCGGGAGTAGACATCGGTGACGAATGCGACGTAGGCGAACCCGGACCAGGTGGCGACGTAGGTGACGTCGCAGACCCAGAGCCGTCGCGGCGCTGGTGCGGTGAAGCGACGGTTCACGAGATCACTCGGCAGCACTGTGGTCGTGTCGGAGCGGGTCGTGAACACGCGCTTCGACTTGCGGACACCGCGAACCCCGGCGAGGCGCATGAGGCGTTCGGTCTGGTCGCGACCGATGTCCCACCCTTGCCGGCGCATCAGCGCATGCATCTTCCGGCGCCCGTAGACGCCGTAGTTCTCCGCATGCAGCCGGGCGATCTCGGGCACGAGCAGATCATCCTGCAGCTGCCGCGCGGACGGCGCGCGGCCCACCGCGGCGCGATAGCCGCGTGAGGTGAAGAATCCTCTCACCGCCGGTCGCAGGACCTGGCAGATGAGCTCGACCCCGAAACGATCCCGATGTTCGTTGACGAACCGGATCATCTCGTCGAGGGGTGGTCGAGCTCCTTCGCGAAAAAGATGCTCGCAGCCCTGAGGATCTCGTTCGCCTTCCGCAACTCCGAGACCTCCTTCTGCAGCCGCTTGATCTCCGCCGCCGCATCCGTCGTCAGCCCGGGCTTCACGCCCGGGTCGACCTCGAAGCGGCGCTGCCAGAGGCGCAGTGTCTCCGGGCTCATCCCGAGCAGCCCGGCGACGTGACGGACCGCGCTCATCATGTTCGGGTGCGACGGTCGCGTCTCCGCGAGCATCCGCAACGCCCGCTCACGCATCTCCGGCGAATACTTCCTGTTCATCGTGTTCCATCCTTGCTTGAAGAACGGAACGAAAGTCAGGCCGATTTATCCAGAGCGCCATCTCGAGGCAGTCCAGCACCAACGGGGTCGTCATGCTCGTCGCGGCCCGCCAGCCGAGGATGCGACGGGAGTGCGCGTCGAACACGAACGCGACGTACACCCACCCCGACCACGTCCACACGTAGGTGAAGTCGGCCACCCAGAGCTGATTCGTGCGGAACCGGGCGAAGTGCCGGTCGACGAGGTCGGCCGGCCTGCTTTCCCTCGGATCCGCGTCGACCGGGTTCTTGCGCCGCCCACGGACGACACCAGCGATCCCGAGCTCCCGCATGAGCCGCTCGACCGTGCAGCGGGCGATGTCATGCCCCTCACGTCGCAACCGCAACCAGAGCTTTCGAGCGCCGAGCAGCCGCCGTTGCTTGCGCCACGTGGCCAGGATGATCGGCTTCCACCGCTCGTCCGACACCTCCCGCGCCGACGGCTCCCGGCTCCGGGCGTCGTAGTAGCTCGATGGGGCGACCTTGCAACCGTGCTGGGTGAGCATGGCACAGATCGACTCGACACCCCACCGGAGCCCACCATCGGTGCGATCCTTGTGCTCGTCGATGAAGGCGACTATCGCAGGTGTGGCCGGTCGAGTTCGGCCGCGAAGAAAGCCGAGGCCGCCTTCAATATCTCGTTCGCACGCCGCAACTCAGCGTTCTCGCGCTTCAGCTTCTTGATCTCTGCCTGCGCGTCGCTCGTGACACCGGGCCGCTGCCCGCCATCGACCTGGACCCGGCGAATCCAGGTGCGGATCGTTTCGGGCGATCCGATCCCCAGCATGCCCGCGACCGCGGTGATCGCCGCGTACTCGCTCGGATACTCGGACCGCACCTCGGCGACCATACGGACAGCGCGCTCACGAAGCTCGCGCGGGTATTTGCTGGGACGTGCCATGAGACAGATCCTTCCAAGGAATTCTGCCTCCGGACACACCGGGGCGACTCAATCGTCGACCGTGTGAATCAGTCTTTGGCGTCCGGCGAGGTCGAGTTGGACGATAGTCGGATCCGGTCAGGTAGACGTCCAGCTCGCGCTGAGGGAAGGTTGCGACCGTGTGACCGCTGCTTCTGATGTGTTCGAGGAACGCCGCGGTCTGCAGCAGCATGGAGCGGCGGCGTTGGAACGCGTCGCGTCGAGTGCTGCGCATCGAGCTGTTGAGCACCCAAGCGTCGTACCGTTTGAGGAGGCGTTGCTCCTCAGTCGTGCCGATCGTGGGGAGCCAGTTGCGGAACCAGTGCTCGAATCGCGCCCGCTGCGCATCGAGGTTGGGGATCGTGCCGGAGGCGACGAGCAGGGAAAGCAGGAAGGAAGCTGTCTGCGGTGATCCAACTCGGTCGATGAGCGCATACGGATCGAGAGACAGCGTGCCATCGGTGATCTCTCGCAGCGCTTGCGCCGCAGTGCTCTTGCGCATCCACCGCTCAAGCGACTGCGCCGAGGGATGATGCGTGCCCAGGTAGTCGACGAGCGGTTGCAGCTCGGGACGGATCTGGCCATCGACGCTGGTGAGGAGGTAGCGGGCGACAATCGGACGGCGGCATCGCGCACACAGGCGGTGTTTCCGAGGCTCGGTGACGGACCCGCATCCGGGGCACGCGAACGTCACGGGTGATCCAGCGCACTCGGCGCACCACAGCTGGCCCTCTTTGAGGGCGGTCAGCAGTCGCTGATGTCCACAGGATGGACACAGTCGCGGGTAGCGCATGCCGTAGTAGCAACGGGGGCAGACCACGACGCCGTCGAGGCGGGTGGCGATCCTGTCGGTGTGGCTGCAGAGACCGCAGGGATGATGGGGTGCCTCGTAGCAGCTGACGCAGACCAGCTGAGGTCGACGAGCGACGATCGTGGCGTGCTTCCCGCATCGTGAACAGGTGTCGAACGACCGCGGGTCCTGACGCCAGCAGGCTCGGCAATAGCGTTCGCCGTTGATCGCGCGCTGCACTGGTCGGATGGTGCCGCAGTTCGCACAGGCCGTCGCTCGACGGTTCCGTTCGCATCGTGAGCACAGACGCCCCCCACCAGGGCCACGGTGTGGGGAGGAACGGCAGGGGCCGGTCGCAGGATTCACAGGAGGGTAGGACCACGCGCGTTGCGCCGGCATCGACGAGCGCGTGGCACAGCTTCTGCACCGTCACGGGGACGTCTTTGTGATGTCCTTCGAGAACCCCGGGCTTCTTGATCAGCTCGAGTTGCAGCATTCGCAGCACGACCGGATTGGCCGCCACGCTCGTGACGATCTGGCTGATCCGGTCTCGGCTCACCTCCGGCGCGGAAAAGAACGCGATGTCGATGATGTGCGCGAGCTGTTCGGCCTCAGGCGGTAGGGCCACGACCGGTCAGTTCGAGCCGGGGCGGCGGATACTCGCCCGCACCGGGCGCAGGTCGCCGACCGAGGCCCGTGTTCCTTCTTCACCGGCGGCGATCCGCACGGCGGGACGTTCGCGGCGTTCCACGGTGACCAGGTCGGTCAGCGAGCATTCCAGTGCATCGCACAGTGCCGCGAGCACGTCAAGACGCACCCGTTGCGGTTTGTTCGTCGCGAGGCGGTACACCTGCTCCCGGGACAGGTCGACGCCGCGCTCAGCGAGCAGCGGCCCGAGCTTCGAGGTCTGGAACAGGCCCCGGGAAGCCATCACGGAGCGCAGATTCCAGGTCGTCGCCAGTTCAATCATCGTCATCCTCGTCTTCCATCAGACGCTCCAGCGCACGAGCGAGAGAGCGGTTCTTGAAGTCTGAGCTCACCGACGCGTAGATCGACGTCGTGGAGGCGTGCATGTGCCCGACCTGTTCTTGGACGAACCGCTCGGCATAACCGAACTCGAGCAGGTGTGTCACATACGAGTGGCGCAGGCTGTGCAGGGTCAGCGCATCCGATAGTCCGGCCTCATCGCGGATCGACGTGGATGAATCCGTTGGTGATTCTGGCGAGCGCGGCAGCCGCGAGCCCGGCGAGTAGGCGCGTACGCAGCGGTTGCGTCGCCTGGAGCCGTATGTACCAGCACCATCCAACGCTGGCCGCATCGTCGAACGGGAAGCCATCGAGCGTACCTAGCTGCTTTGCGCGCTCTGCATAATCGTCGACGACTGCGCTGTGCGGCAGATCTTCGAAGTAGTCGTCCGCGCTGCAGAAGTAGAAGTCGAAACCGCTCTCAATCGCGTCCACAGAGAGCCAACCGTAGTCATTGCCCACCATATCGAGTGAGACATCTGGGTCACTCGTCCGGCGAGGCCGAAGGCGGCCAGCCACTTCGGTGAGACGCTCGACTGTCGGCACTGCGCTCGCCGCATCGAACTTCCCGAGTGTGCGGACAACAGTGGGGTTGTCTTGGTGCTCGATCAATATCGCGTGGACTGCGGCGGCGAACTCACCGAGGTTGGGAACGGTGCTCGTAGACGGATAGACATCGATGGATGTTGACATCGCGACCGCCCCCTGAGATCTTGACTTCGGTTCATTGCTTCCCACACTACGGCGAACCACTGACCTTGAAGCAGGCCTGCGCGATCCGCGAGTGGCGCAACGCGATGCCTACGCCATTGCCTTGCTTTTCTCCTCGACGAGCGCAACCAGCGCGGCGAGGCTCTCTGCGTCGAGCGGGAGTTGAAGGCCCGTGGTCGCTCGCTCGAACAGCGGGTCGTCAACGTCGATCGGGTCGTCGGCGCGGAATACAGCAACGCCGATCCTGTCCATGAGCGCATGCACGTTCAACGAGTTGGGATCCTGGTCGAGCACCTGCAAGTTCACCGTGACGTGCGCCTCGCCCCGCTGTCCCTCGACCCACATCCATCCGGATAGATCGAACGGCGGAACCAGCCTGGAGCCGCTGGTGTACTTCTTGAGACCGCGACCCGCGTTGCCTCTCGTCTTGACCTCGAAGCCCGCGGACTTCAGCGCATCGATGATCTTCAGACGCTGAGCGTTTCGCGCCTCACGGTATGCGTCGCGAGCAGCGTTGAAGGTTACGACTGATGGATCCTGCGGTTCGACCGACATGGCTTCGATCGTAGTTCGAGGTTCACAATCGGCTACTCACAGGCGCACGCCGCGCGTTTCCTGCGCACGACGCGGCGCCTCCGATTGCCGACGCGCGTCGAGCTTCACGATCGTCCTTAGCGCTGCCTCGGCGCGCGCGTGGTCGATCTTCTGGGTGGTCGATTCCGGCTGCGCACTGAGCGCGGCATCTACGGTGAGCTGGTAGCGATCGCGGTAAGCGGCGACTACGCGGGCGGCGCGGCGCCAGGCTGCCGCACGCTGAGGATCGGCGGGCTGAGCGCCAAGGCTGGTCACCCACGCTGATCCTTCGGCCAGCGCCCGATCGAGCACGGCATCGGCGCGATCCTCCATGAGAGTGCGCCGTTCGGTCAGCGCCCGCTGCATCTCACTGCTCATGATGCCCGAAGCTTCGGGAATCAGCCCGGCGATGAATCGTGGCGAGACGCGCGAGCGCCCAGAGCCCGCAGGCCGTGCAGTCGCCGCAGCGACCCGGTGGCGTAGGACTGCCGCAACGTCCTCCGCGTCATCGAGCCCGCGAGCACGCACGAGCCGCGGGAGCAGTGCATTCACGTTATGATGGTTCGCCTCAGCGCGTCGCAGCTCGGCTGTGAGAGGGCCGAACGCGTCAGACTCGACCGCGGCGGAGGCATCCGATTCCGTAAGACCCGAGGTGCGAAGCAGAGCGGCCCAGCGATCGCGCTGCGCGGCGGCGGCGATCGTCTCGTACTCGGCGGCGAGCTGCGCGATCGTGCCCCATGCCTCCTGCTCGGCCACGAGCGCTTCGTGCGCGGATGGCTCAGACCCAACGTGCTGCAGCACACCGCAGAGCACGCTGCGCCCACTCGCGGCGCCACTATCGCTCGGGTGCGGCACGTTGTGCGCAGCGTCTGGTCGATCGACGGCGACGTAGGCGCGGTTGAGCGTGCGCCCGCGCGTCATGGCGACGTAGAGGTTCTCGCGCGTCATCGATGGGTCGACGAGCACGTGGGCAGTGTCAGTGGTCATGCCCTGCGCACGATACGAGGTGACCGCGTATCCCAGCTCGACGTGCTCAGCCACGTACGACGCGGGCAGGATGACCGAGCATCCACGTGATGCTCCAAGCCTCCGCGCCACGACTGCGCCGTCGGTGCGTACGTCGAGCACGTTCCAGCGGTCGCCGTTGCGCACCCAGCCGCGACCGGCCCGTAGCCTGCGATCGTTCCGCCGAGTGATCACGGTGTCACCGATGGCAGCACGGCTGTCATCGTGCAGTCTCGCTTCACGTGGCCCGTGAACGGTGCCATCGAGGATCTGGTCGGTGCGCGCCCGACTGTTGAGCGCTGTAACGGACTCGTTGGAGTCGGAGATCAGGATCGTGGATCGGCCCGCGCCGCGATCCGCACGCCATGCAGCGTAGGCGGCATCCACCATGGCCTCCGTCTCGCCGTCAACGATGCGCCCGTGTTGCTCGTACTCGCCGAGCGCCTCGACGTGGCCGTGACGGAGATCGAGTGACGCGGTCTTCTCCCACTCGTGGGTGAAGCGATGCACGTCAACGAGTTCGGGTACATCGTCGCGGTTGTGGGCGAGGAGCCCGAAGGCACCACCCGCGTCGACCGCCTGGAGCTGCGCGTAGTCGCCGACCAGCAGCACCTTGGCTCCTGCCTCAGCGGCAAGCTCCGTGATGCGTTCGAGCGATAGCGTCCCTGCGAGTGAGGCTTCATCGAGGATCACCAACTGCCCAGCATTGAAGGAAGCGCCGGTGTTGATGTGGTTCTGCCACCACTTCGCTGTGTTCTCTGTCGCGATGCCAAGATCCTCCGCGAGCACCTCGGCTGCGCCCGCCGACGGAGCGAGCCCGACGACTGATCCGGCACCGTACTCTGCTTCCCAAGCGCGACGCAGCGCAAGCATTGCGGTGGTCTTCCCGGCACCCGCGGGTCCGACGAGCACGTCGAGAACACGGCCCGATACGGCGATGCGAGCGAGCGCCTCTGCTTGGTCCTCGCCGAGCATTCGCTTCTCACGGTCTGGCTTTCGCGTGAATCGCTCTATCGTCGCCAGTGGCACCGTCGGACCGGTGACTTCTCGACTGCGCTCCAACAGACGATCCTCGGCATCGAGGAGCAGGTTCGAGGAGTACACGGTCGAGTTCTTGGGCCGGAACACCGACGACTCATCGCTGCGACGAAACTCGATCGGGCTCGACGCCAGCTCGAACGGAGTGAGCCGAAGCGAGACCTGCTCGGCGGCATCAACGACGAGACCGACGACGGCTTCGCGATCCTCCATGGACGTGAATCGATAGCCCATGGTCTGCCGTGCAGCTTCGGCAGTGAGGTTCCAACGTCGCCAGGTCGAGCGTTTCTCGCCGACCGATGCCACGACACTCTCACCGAGCGAGCGGATAACGTCGAGCGGCAGATCATCGGCGCGGAACAGCAGCGGTGCATCGTTCATCGCAACCTCGCGCGCCCACACGGCAGCATCCTCTCTGAGGATCGCACGCGCGCGCTCGCGCCACCCTGCGGTGAGGTCGGCCAGCGAGTGCAGCGTCTTCTCGGGGCGAGTGGAGAGTGTCGCCTGAGCACGCAATCTCATTATCGCCGTCGGGTTCGGCCTGTGTCCGTGAGCTTCGACGTAGGCGACGATGAGCCTGTCGGTCTCTTCGTCGATGTGCCGCGCGCGGGTCGAGAACTCAGCGATCAGCGGCTCTGGCACGGACGTGATCGCCCAGCCTGGGTTGCGGTTGCGCCCCATGTCGCGAATCTCCCATTCGACGCCAAGCATGCGAGTGAGGTGATCGGCGAACACGGCCTCGTGCAGTTCGGACAGCGCCACGGTTGCGGCGTGCATCGGGCGGCTGTCGAGCGACCGCCACTTGCCGTCGAGCACCGTCTGCACCTTGTTGCTGATTACGACGTGCGTGTGCAAGTGAGGGTCGCCAGCTCGCGAGTCGTAGTGATCGTAGGCGGTTGCGATCACGCCGCGAACGTCGACCTGTGCAACCGCGCCGTCGCCAGCGCTTGCGCCAGTGCGTGTGAATGCAACTTCGCGTTCCACGTACGCAACCATCTCTGCAACCGCCGCGTGATGCGCATCAGCGATGAGCGACTGGAAGCCGCCGTCAGCAACAGCCCAGAGCACGCTTGCAGACTTCGGGATCGAGAACGTGAAGTCAAACCCGGCGACCGCGGTACGCGTACCCGCCGCTGCCTCCTCGGTCTCGATCGTGGCGATCGCTTGCGCACGCTCAACAACACTAAGTGACGTGTCGAGCGCTGCGGAGCGATCTTCGACGCGCTGCGCGACGCTCTTGTACACGGGATACGCGCGGCCGAGCGGATCGCCAGTGATGGGATCGAGCCCCATGCCCACCAGGAGCTGCAGCTGCTTCTCACTGACCCCGCTGCCAGCGGTAAGCTGTCCAGCTCCGAGGGCGGCGAGCCCGGCGCCCATCCACCGGCCCGGCGGCGTGCCCTCGGCGGCGTAGTAACGCGTGAGCGGCGTCGACAGAGAGCGGTCACCATCACCCGCGGCTACGGTGCGCAGCAAGTACTTGTAGCCGTCTCCGGCTGACATCACGCGCATCGAAACCGTCACCGCGGACCACCTCTTCTTCGTCACGAAGAAGGTGATCAGCGAGGGTCAATCCTCGATCTGCCAGAGGCGTGGTCAGTCAGATACCGACTGGGCCAAGAGATGGTTGACGTGATCGAGCTCGTTTCTCAAGCAGCACTTTGCGGACGAAACGTCCAGCCATCTGATGTGACCAGAAACACCGCCTTCGTCAGCTCATGCCTCACCGAGAGCCCGCCCTTGACTTCCTTGCCCATGGGATGGCCTGCGCCGTGATTCGCACCAGCACATCCACACTCGCAGTCAGCCGTGGTCTAAGGTCTTGCGTTCCAACACTGCTCGACGCAAGTCGTTGCAGCGTGACCATACTGCACGACGAGAACCCGGTCATACTCATCAACGAGCGCATCGAGGACATGCTGCGCGTGGGGCCGAGCCACGAGGAAGCGCTTGGCTTCTCGGTCGAAGGTCGGCCGCGTGCGCGTGCCATAAATTTCTTTGAGCCACTCGTAGTTGGCACTGGGAGACCCGCGCCAGGGCAGATCGATTGACGCCCGCTCACCTGGCTTCAAGACCATGTTCGGTTGAATCATGTCGGAACCTCTTGCTGTGGCGACTTACGAAGGATGTTCTCAACTTCATCTCGCACGTCCCCATCCAGCTCTGCGATGGACAGCAGCGATTCAACGTCGACGGCGTCGAGTTCATCGTTCGCGGTGAACGTGAGGAGACTCCCGTGCTTATCGAGCAGTTCGAGCGCAACTGCCCGAGAGAAGCCGACCTCCTGAAGGTTGATGACCTTCGAGTCGCTGGAGCCATACTCAACCAACTTGGCCACGTTGAACCCGGCGTTGTTCACGCCGAGCGCCTGGACACTGAGGTCGTGGTAATTCTCGAGGTAGCTGATGATCTTGAATCTCAGACCAGTCTCAAGGTCCCGCATCATGCTCTCGATGATGATGTTGATGTGTTTCGCACTGTTCGCATCGAACGGCTCATCAATCGGGTATGGCGACTTGTTGAAGTCACGATAGGTGATCGTGCCCTGCTTGGCGTGGTACGCGATCGTGCGCTTAATCACGAGCACGAGCGGGTCTCCCTTGACCCAGTAGGACATGAGCATTGCCCAGTAGCGGACGCGTTTTGAGTAACCTGGTTCGGTTGATGGCACGAGGGGATCCAGACCGCCCGATTCCGTGGTAATCCAGTCGTACAGCGCGCCGAGCCGGACGAGCACTCGCTCGAAGAGTTCATAATTGAGCTCTTCTGTGTCCGCAGGAATCAGTGGGCCGTCGACACCCATAACCAAGCTGTCCCACACAAGGTTCTGGTACTTCGGCAGAATCCCCGGCGAGCGACGTAGCACCTCGACGGAACCGGTGAACTCAGAGGCAGCCTTGTCCAGGATCTTCGACCCGTCAGTGACCTTCTCCATGAATAACGTCCGCAACGGCGTCTGCTGCTTACCGAGGAGGTGCAGCAGCAGGATTGATGAATACTGTTCGACGGCACGCTTCGCATCGTTCGAAGTTCCGCTCGCGAGTGGCTTGCCCTGGAGCACCTTGCCGATGTCGGTGAAGTCCTTGGTCTTCCGACCAGGGTTGACCAGAAAGCTCTCCGCCGTAATTGGTGTTCCACGCGGGATCAGGTCACGCGTGGTCTGGTTCCATGCGCCTGGCTCGTGACGGACGCAGACCACGTTGCCCGAGAAGTCGTAGGTGAGACGGCCTGCTCGTCCAGCGAGATTCTCGAAGTCAATCTTGCCGAAACCCGACGGGCCGTGGGTGTCGTTGAGGACGAAGATATTCTTCGCCGGAAGGTTCACGCCCTCCAGCAGCGTCGATGTACAGACGACGAATTGCAGGCGTGAGTCCGGATCGGAGAAGAGCGCTTCAACCTTCTCGCGCACCTCCTGCGGCATCTTCCCGTGATGGAAGGCGACACCGTGCTTGAGCGTCTTCACGAGGTAGTAATCCTTGTGGATATGCTCCTTCACGAACTTGATCAGTTTGTCGATCATCTCGTCCTGCACCTCAGGCAGCGTCGCCGCAAGCTCGATGGCGAAGTCAGCGGACTTGGCTGAACTGTTGATGTAGACGATGGACTTGCGAGCCCCGCTAAGCGAGGTCACAAGTTCGATCGGAGTCCTCGCCGTTGGCGGCCGATCCATCTCACGCTGGTCCGCATCTGAGCCCGACAGGTAGTACTGCTTGCGATCGATGAGGTCCACAAAGTACCGCTGCTGAGCAACCGTACGCTCCATGACGGCCAGCGCTCCGTTGGTCGCTTTTCCAAACAGCTCCAGGAACAGTTCCGGATTCTGGATGCTCGGGGACGCAAAGATGAGCTTGGTAGCGTACCGTCGGGTCACTTCGACGATCGCGTGATAGTAGATCGACGAGCGTGCATCCTTCTTCGAGATCACCTTCTGTGCTTCGTCGATGATCAGATAGTCGATGTCACGTTTCGCGTCGGCAAGGTAACGAAGCAACCGTTCTGGCGTGAAGACGAAGATTGTCCGCGGATACGTGCGGCGTAGGAAGCGTGGCAGTGAGGGGAAGGTCGCGACGTTCACCTCGGGAACATCCTGGAGTAGGGAGCGGAGATCAGCTGCCGTCTGCCCGATAAGCGCCTTCGTTGGCACCAGCACTACGACGCAGTGTTGATCCAGGTCTGGGCGGCGGACGATGTCGTAGATGGCGTCCTTGAGGATAAATGACTTGCCGAGCGAGGTCGGTCCCGAGAAGCTGAAGTAATCCTCGCCTCGCATCCGTTCCGTGATCTGATACTGAGTGTCGGTGAGGGTCTGCTTGCCGTGCTTCGTCGCCTGCACCACCTCCTTGGCCGCGCGCAGGATGCCACGTGACATCGGTAGCGTGAACTCTACTTCGGAGCCGTTCGCCAATGTCCGCAGCCCAGGGAAGTTGCCCAGCTCGACGAGTACAGCGGCGGCCACGGCTGCAACACGATTGGTAGAGCGCTCAGACAGCCCGACAAGTTCCTGGTATTCACGAAGCAGCGCGATCAGTGTGTACGACGCCTCTCGATACTGCTCACTCGTAGAGTGCGACAGGATGTCTGCGTAGCGAAGGAGTCGGTCAACCAGATCATCATTCAGCGAGGCCGACGTCGTGCCGACGAGGAACGCTTGGGACACGTGCGCTTCGAGGGTCGTAGCATCCTGCTTGTACGCACCGTCTGCGACGATCATGTCGCCGAGCACGTCGGCGGCGATTCGGCCGGTCATCATTTCGAGACCCCGTGGTTTCCGAGTTGAGCGGCAAGATCGAGTCGAACCTTCTCGATCCCCGGGGCTTTGTCGCCCGTGCCGCGTTTCACAAACGGGATCGCATAGATGTGGAACGGATAGATACCGAGGCCCCGGTTGGAGATTTCCGTACGAATCAATTCATACTCGCCCTCGATTGCGTCGGTCGCACGCTTCTTCAGCTCAGCCTCAATCTCGTCGAGTTCCATGTCTTCGACCTTGAGGTCGGTGACGTCGATTTCGTAACCAACGAAGATCCCGAATGCGTGATGCTTCTTGATGGCACCGTTTCCGTTGCCCGCCGAAGGCAGAAGAATCGCTGCCAACGCTTCGAGCTTGGCCTCGTCAAGCTCTTCTTTGAGCAGCTCAGACTGCACCAGCCAGGTGTCGAAGTCGAAGCCCTCTTCATGAACCTTGCCAACTGATTCGAAGGCCGCTTTGATGCCTCGTTTCGCGCTCGCCCCAACCGTCCCGGCATCGCCGTACATTTTCGATTCCCCGAAGATCAGCTGGTAAGTGGTGTCATCGACACGCAGCAGATGCACTCCATCGGAGCCGTGAACGTAGTGCTGACTACTCGTCTTAAGCTCCATCTTCGAGAGCACCTTTGGAGCACCGAGGTGGCCTTCGAGTAGCGAGTAGAGGATTACCTCTCCGCCTTCGCCGGAGGTCTTCTCTGGCTTGCGGAATTGCGACTGCACCTTGCTCGCTACTTCCATCATCAAGCTCGGGTCGTCCAGCACCTTCTGGTAGTTGAGGCGTGACAACACGTACGCCGCGCTGTTCCCCTTGAGCTCTCGATACAGCCCCGGAAGGTCGAAGTCTCCGTTCTGCACACGAAGAATATGCAGATGCAGGTTGGTCTTCGTCTGGAGTGCCGTGCTCGCAGGCTCATAGAAGAGCGCGTTGAACTTGTCGCGGTTCGCGTCAAGGAGCGAGAGCGGCAGTGCGGACTCCGGGGCCTCTGTCATCTCTATCTACCTCCACCGTCAGACTCGCCGGTTGCGAACAGCTCCGCCTGTTCGAGCACCAGCTCGATTGCCTTCGCTTCGGCATCAGGCGGGTAGTCGTAGCGCGCGAGCAGACGGCGCACCTTGGAGCGCATTGTCGCTCGCACAGAGTCCTTGAGGTTCCAGTCGATCGTCGTGGACTCACGCACCGCCTTCACGAGCTTCTGTGCGATCTCCTTGAGTACGTCATCACCAAGTTCGAGCACAGAGGCGTCGTTCTGGACGATGGCGTCGTAGAACGCGACTTCGTCCTCGCGCAGCCCCAGTTCTTCGTGGCGCTTCTGGTCGTCACGCATCTGCTTGGCCAGCTTCACCAGCTCCGCGATGATCTCCGCCGTCGTCAGCGACCGGTTCGTGTATCGGTTGATCGCTTCATCGAGCAGTTCCGAGAACTTCCGAGCCTGCACAAGGTTGGTGCGTTGCACCGTGCGGATCTGGTCGTTGAGGAGGCGCCGCAGCAGCCCCATCTGCAGGTTCGGCTTATCCTTCTCCGCGAGGGAGTCAAGGAACTCGTCCGAGAGGATCGACAGTTCCGGCGTCTCCACGCCCGCAAGCTTGTATATGTCGACAACCTGGTCAGCCGCGACGGCTTCGTTTAGGAGCTGGCCAAGCGCTGTATCGATCTCGACCGCACCCGATCCCCCGCGCCCCGAGTCGGGGTTCTGGATCTTCAGGATGGCTGCGCGTACGTCTGTGAAGAGACGCACGTCGTTTCGGATCGCCCCGGCCTCATCGCGAGCACCCGCCAAGGCAAACGCCTTAGCAAGGGCCAGCACCTGGTCATTGAAGCGACTCGTACGATCAGGATCTGCCATCACGAAGTCGAGCACCTTGGCGTACTCCGCCAAGCGCTGCGAAGCCGAGAGCGCTGGCGACGAGTCGTAGTCCACGCCGTGCAGCAGGCCGCGGATGATGTCATGCTTCTCAAGCATGATCGACACCATTTCGTCGATCGGCACGCCCGCCTGATCGCGGTCAGATGGCGAGTACTCCATCAGCGCTGCTTGAAGGTTCGCAAAGACGCCGATGTAGTCGACGATCAGGCCACCAGGCTTGTCGCGGAAGGTGCGGTTCACTCGAGCGATAGCCTGCATGAGGCCGGCGCCTTGCATCGTCTTGTCGACATACATCGTGTGCATCGACGGGGCGTCGAAGCCAGTCAGCCACATGTCTCGCACGATCACGAGTTCGAGCTCATCGTTCGGGTTCTTAGCCCGGAGCTTGAGATCCTTGCGCACGTCCTTCGAGTGGATGTGCTGCTGGAACTCGGCTGGATCTGCCGCCGAGCCGGTCATAACGACCTTGATCTTGCCCTTCGTCGGATCGTCTGAGTGCCAGTCGGGGCGTAGCGCGACGATCTTCTCGTAGAGCTTCACGGCGATCCGGCGGCTCATGACCACGATCATGCCCTTGCCGAATAGTGACTCGCGGCGCTTCTCCCAGTGCTCCACGACGTCGCGGGCGATCATGTCGAGACGGGAGTCTGCACCGACAATTGCTTCGAGCCGCGACCAGCGCGACTTCGCCGCGATCGCCGCGTCTTCTTCGGCTGTCTCGGTGATCTCTTCAGCTAATTCGTCAAGGGCCGCGTAGTCCTCGACTGAGAGATCGATCTTGGCGAGCCGGGACTCGTAGAAGATCTTGACGGTCGCACCGTCTTCGACTGCGCGAGTGAGGTCATAGATGTCGATGTAGTCGCCGAATACCGAACGCGTGCTCTTGTCGTTTGACTCGATCGGCGTGCCAGTGAAGCCAAGATAGGTGGCACCGGGCAGGGCATCCCGCATGTGCTTCGCAAGACCTGCGCGCAGGCGACCATGTCGGTCCAGCTTCTCGCTGAAGCCATACTGCGAGCGGTGAGCCTCATCCGCTACCACGACGACGTTGCGGCGGTCAGTCAGCATCGGGTCGGCGTCACCATCCTCACCCGGCGCGAACTTCTGCAACGTCGTGAAAATGATGCCGCCCGAAACACGCTTCAACTTCGCACGCAGGTCGGTGCGAGTCTCTGCCTGCACGGGAGTCTCTGGAAGGATCCGCGCCGGTGCGAAGGTCTCGCCGAAGAGCTGATCGTCGAGGTCGTTGCGATCGGTGATGAAGACCAGCGTCGGGTTGGCCATGCGTGGATCGCGCATAATCTTCGCGGCGTAGAACACCATCTCAAAGCTCTTGCCCGACCCTTGGGTGTGCCAGACGACGCCACCGCGCCGATCGCCATCGGGCCGGGAGGCCAACACCGATGACTCGACCGCCGCGTTCACAGCCCAGTACTGGTGGTACTTCGCGACTCGCTTCACAAGCACGCGTGTCGGCTGGCCAGTGGCCTGGTCGGTCGCGGTTTCGTCACTGAACACCACGAAGTTCCGCAGCAGGTCGAGGAATCGCTTCGGCTCGAACACGCCCTTGATGAGTACCTCAAGGGCAGGGAGGCTACTTACGACCTCGCGTCCCTCAATCGTCTTCCACGGCGCGTAATGCTCGAAGCTGCCGGTGTACGAACTCATCGCCGCCGAGGTGCCATCGGAGAGAACGGTCACGGCGTTGGGCACGAAGACCGACGGAATGTCGTTTCGGTACGTTTGCACCTGGTTCCACGCCGACTTCAACGTCGCGTGCTCAGCTGTGGGGTTCTTCAGTTCCAGCAGCGCCAGCGGCATGCCGTTGACCATCACCAACACGTCAGGGCGACGGTTCTTGCCGTTCTCCACGATCGTGAACTGGTTGACCGCTGCCCAGTCGTTGTTCGACGGCTGCTCAAAGTCCACCAACGTGACCCGGGAGGTGCGAAGCGTTCCATCTGCTTCGCGGTGCTCAACCGGAACACCCTCAGTGATGAGCTTGTGTAGCCGGTAGTTCTCATCGATCGGGCTCTGCGACTCTGCACGCTGCACTCGCTTGATCGCTTCGTCTGCGACGGCCGGTGACACACCCGGATTGAAGCGTCGAATGGCATCGCGGAGGCGTCCCCAGAGGAAGACGTCCTCGTATGACTCGCGCTCAGCACCAGGCTCTCCAGGCGCAAGATCTGGTCCATGGAGTCGGTGGAAGCCAAGCTCGGCGAAGTACTCGAGCGCTGCGAGCTCGATGATGTTCTCGTTGAATGAGGTCATGATGCTGCCTCCAGCGTCGAAGCGTCCACCCAGCGCGCCAGAACGCTCAGCGCCGCAAGATACTCAAGCGCTTCCTGCTGGCTCATCTCGTCATGCGACTCATGCGCCAACGGGTTCCGAATCCCAGCGAAGACACCTTCCGCGAAGGTCCGTGCTCCTCGCTGTACCGATTTGGAGGTTGCGCTGCCATCATTAGTCATGCGATGCAGGCGCGGCCTGTCTGCGCTCGGCGGCTGCTCGCTGAAAGCCTGATTGAAGAGGTCTGACTCGCTGAGATCGCGTCGTCTCAGCTTGTTCTGCATCTCCGCATTCAGCTTCTTGATCGCGCCTTCGATAGCCTCGCGGTAGTGCGCCGACTGCCAGAGAGACGCCGCACCGCCCCATATCCACGGGTGAAAGTCTCCCGCTGAGACCCGGGGCGCTGTGTCACCGAGCTTCTCTCGAAGTTCGGTTTCTCGCTCCAGCGCGGCGATGCCTCGTCCAGCCCAGTCACGCAGATGCTTCCAGCGCGCCTTACCCTTGGCCTCACCGTTGGTGCCTTCAGCTGAACGCCATTCGGGGAGCACGCGGTCGAGGATCTGTTCAGCCACATATGCATGCTCGGCAGCCTGCGCATCGGGAACGCGCTGATGGCTTCCCAAAACAACCATGCCGCCGCCGGAGTTGTCGTAGGCCACTTGATCCGTGGCGTGGATGAATGCCCTCAGCGGAGTGGTCGCCCAATCGGTATCCAGTGCCGTCATGCCACGGCCTCCTCTGATCCGAGCTGGCGCAGAAGTGCATCACGCAGATCGAGTAGCTTCACGTTCTCACGCTCGGCGAATAGGAGGCGCTCCCAAAGCATCGACATCTGAATATCAAGTGCGGCCATTGCGGCATCAGTTGGGATCGCAACGGTCGTGGACTCGAGGTGGCCACGCTGGATGTGCCCCATAGTGGTGGCCTTGTCTTTGGCGACGCCTCGGAAGACTGGCATGACGGCGTCAAGGCGATCGAAGACCAGCCAATCGGGGAATCTAGCTGGAATGACTTTGAAGATGTGCTGGTTGACGATGGCTTCATCGCGGAACCATCGATACACGCCAAGAGTGCCTGACCAGGACATCAAGATGTCGCCCGCGTGGGCGGTCTTATCTTCGGGCACCTCGATGTCGTTGTAGACGGTAGAGGGTCCCGGTCCGGAGTTGAGGTCCGCGATCCGCAGGACCATCCGGCCGGTTCCGCTGGCGCCCTTCGTGTACGCACCACCGTTGACGAACGCACCCAACTCGAGGACAGCCACGACTCGCTGGTCGATGTTGACGGCCTTGTCTACCGATGCTCGGATGATCTGAGGGAGTACCTCGACTAGCTGCCGGTTGGACTCGAGCTTGTCCTCAACATCTTCTAATAGACCGACGATGTGCTTGCGTGCCGAAGTAAGCGACGGCACTGGATAGCTCAGAAAGTCATCGCGACTCAGGGCGACAACTGCGCTTCCCATTGCCCGGCCTGCACAGTAGGCGCGGTAGTCCGGGGTACGAAGTAGCCAATAGAGATAGCGGGCGGTCTCCCCGTCTGGAGCACGGAACACCAGCTTCACGGTGTCCTGCGTCAGCCGTCCGCTCGCGACAGTCCCGGGCAGGCGAGCAATTGATCCAATCATCTCGCCATCCTTGGTCGCCCCTTTTAGGGAAACGAACAAGTCTCCGGGCATCAGCATCAGGTCGGGTGGGCACTCACCACCGTAGGTCTTGAAATCACCACGGAAGCCCCCTCCTGGCACGATTGAACCTAACCCGAGCAGCGCCGGGCCTGGCTCACCTACCAAGTTCCCTTTGTAAGTCCTGCCCCGTTGCAGCGTGACAAGGTCTCCAACCGTCGATCTAGCGACCACCGCGAAGACCCCCGATGCCCTGACGAATACGTTTGTCCAGATCGTGGCCACGCTCGAGGATCGTAAGAAGCTCGTCCGAGAGACGCATAAGCCGCGCCTCAGCGGGTTCGTCCTCGTCGCTAGAGTCTGCCGTACCCACATAACGCCCGGGGTTCAGGATGAAGTCGTTCTGCTTGACCTCCTCAATCGAGGCTGCCTTCACAAAGCCCGCGATATCCTCGTAACCTCCATCACGGTTGCGCCATGCATGGTACGCACCAGCGATCTTCTGTATGTCTCCGTCGGGGCCGTCGGTGAGCTCACGCAGACGACGGTTCACCATCGAGCCAAGTTTTCGGGCGTCGATGAAGAGCACCTCGTCTTTGCGTTCCCGGTGGCCGTTGCCGTCGCGACCCTTGGACACGAACCAGAGAGACACCGAGATCCCGGTGTTAAAGAAGAGCTTGTCGGGCAGCGCGACGATACAGTCCACCAGCCCGGCTTCAACGAGCTTGCGACGGATTTCACCCTCGCCGCCAGTCTTCGAGCTGAGCGATCCGTTCGCGAGCACGAAGCCCGCCGTGCCCTTTGGTGCGAGATGGTGGATAAAGTGCTGCACCCATGCGAAGTTAGCGTTGCCCTGCGGCGGGGTGCCGTAATTCCAGCGCGGGTCGTCGGCGAGCTTCGCATCCCACCAATCAGAGACGTTAAACGGCGGGTTCGCGATGATGTAGTCAGCGCGCAGATCCGGGTGCAGGTCAGCGAGGAAAGAATCGTCGGAGCGCGGGCCAAGGTCCGCCTCGATGCCTCGCAGCGCGAGATTCATCTTGGCGAGCTTCCAGGTCGTGTCAGTGAACTCCTGACCGTAGACAGAGATATCAGTGCGCTTGCCACCGTGCGCCGTCACGAAGTCGGCGGACTGCACGAACATGCCGCCTGAGCCGCAGGCGGGATCGTAGACGCGACCCTTGTACGGCTCAAGCATCTCAACGAGCAGCTTGACTACCCAACGGGGCGTATAGAAGGCTCCAGCATCCTTGCCGGTCTCCTTGCCTGCGAACTGGCCGAGGAAGTATTCGTAGACGCGGCCGAGTACGTCGTCCGCGCCGTGGTCATCGGTAGTGGTGAAGCCGATCGAACCGATGAGGTCGACCAGCTCGCCGAGACGACGCTTGTCGAGGCCGTCACGCCCGTAGTTGCGCGGCAGGACGCCACGAACGGACGGGTTCTCCTTCTCGATCAGGTCCATCGCCTGGTCGATCTGCTGGCCGACATCGGGCAGCTTCGCCACCGACTGGATGTAGCTCCAGCGGGCGAGTTCGGGCACCCAGAAGACGTTGTGGCTGGCGTACTCGTCACGATCCTCAAGGAAGGAGGCGAGGCGCTCGGGCTTGATGCCGTCAGCGGTGAGCTCCGCCTCGAGAGTCTGGCGACGCTCCTCGAATCGATCAGAGATGTACTTGAGGAAGACCAGCCCGAGGACGACGTGCTTGTACTCGCTCGGCTCCTGGTTCCCGCGCAGCTTGTCGGCAGCTTCCCACAGCGTCTGCTCCAGCGACTTCGTTGGTTTCGGCTTCGATGCGGGTCTCGCCATGCTGTGTTTTCTCCTCTGCGCCGGAGGCGCGCTTACATACTCGTTCTCGACCGTGCTCCCACAGTATCGGTGGCCACCGACACGAGCGGGATCGAATGATGCAGCCGGGAGCATGCGATGCTGCGACCGGGCGCTGCGATCTACCTTTGATTATCTCGTGAAGAGTGGCGACCAGGCGCGGGCATGGCTGAGTGCGTGTCTGTTATACGAAGAGCGCCGCGCGGATCACAACCCGAGCGCATTCCTCGGGTGGCACGTCACCGCAAGTGCGAAAACGGATCTACTACGGAATGCAACCCGCACTTCGGGCAGGTAAATGCGATGCGCACAGTGCCGTCGTCCAGATGCATTGGTTCCGGCTCGCAATCCGCACCGCAGGACGCACAGGTTCGGTACCCGTCATCCTCCCAGGTCTGGATCTCCATGGTTCGGAGCCTACCGCCGTCAAACTGTGCGCAGCCAGGCCCTACTATCCATTTAGCCGGAGCGACCCAGGCGTGCGGCAACCAGCTTGAACTACAAAGAGCCACTCTGCGACGCTGCGACGCCAGCGCTCAGAGTGCGAGTTCCAGCTGAGCGTGTGGCCTGCATCGAAGACTTCGAGAGTGACGACATCGGGGCGTCGATCACGCAGCAGTTCCGAGACTCGCAGCGGCACGGAGTCATCGCGAGAGCCATGCAGAATCAACATTGGCACCGAGAGCTTGCTCGCGTGCTCGATCCAGTTCATCTCGTTGAGTTGCACGGCAGATGAGAGACCGAGGGCGCGCGCAAGCAGCCGTTTGGTGAGCCATGGCGTCGTGAGAACCCCAGCGTTTCGGGGGAGTCCCGCACGCCGACAGTTGGTCTCGATGGCTGCCGACCAGTTCAGCACCGGCGAGTCAAGCACGAGTCCGGCCACCAGTGGACCATGCGGGGGGCGATGCGCGATCTGGAGCGCGATCGCAGCACCCATCGACCAGCCGAACAGCACGATGCGTTCGGCTCCGCAGCGAACCGCGTAGCCAATCGCGGCTTCGACGTCGTCGACCTCGGTGACGCCAAGGGTTGAGCGGCCGGTACCGACGCGCGGGCCTTCGCCGTCGTTTCGATAGCTCACGACGAGCGACGTGTAGCCAAGCTCCGTGGCGACTTGTACGCCCCGGAGCGTACCCGCGCGGGTGCTGCCGAGGCCGTGGATATGGATCGCCCACGTTGACGGGTCGCCGTCGACCTTCCAGGAAGGGGCGTACCCGCCAGCCGTGCTGATCTTGACATCGCGGTCTTCGAGTCCGGCGTCGGTTGGCGTCGCGAAGTAGATACCGCTCCACGAGACTCGGTCTCCGGCGCGAGGGGTGAGTCCTGCGGAACAGCCAGTGATAGTCCGGGAAACCTGGTCTGTGCCGTGATCCTGAACGTCATCGTCGAGCTGCACCCATCCGCCATTCTCGAACCAGAGGTTGTAGATGCCGACCGCTTCGGTGTCGCGTGTACGGTCCAGAACGATCCTGAGCCGGTCTCCGCGGTCTTCGATATCGCGGATGACGAGGTTGAAGGTTCGAGGGCCGACCGGCGCGGTGAGCTTTCGGGCAATGCCCCAACCGAGCGCGGCAACGCATGCGCCGAGCACTGCCGAGCTGATCCCGATGCACCTGCCGATGTACCGCTTTGCGCTCATGATCGTCCGGTCTCGCGGTCATCAGCTCCGGTCTTGTTGCTCTTCGTATTTGGTGCCTTCACGCCGAGCAGATGGCGCTCGGCCTGCACCAGCAACGCGTGGTCAGCGGCTGCGATGGTGAAGGTGACGCGAGGGTCGATCAGTGCGTCGCGGATCTCGACAACCTTGCGGTGCAGTACCGCTTCTGGCTCTTCGAAGATCCCGGCTGTCGCCTTGCTCTCGCTGAGTCCTGGCCTGAGCCGAGTAGCCTCGCGCCAGACCGGTTCGAGCTGCGCGACGAGAGCATCAGTCCGCACGGCCCGGAGACGCTGCCGAAGCGGCCGCATGGCGGGCTGCGCGATGAATCCCGCGCACAAGCACAGGAAGGTTGCGATCATGAGCGGTCCGTACGCGGGTTCGACCGCGTGCCAGACACCGAGCGCGCCGGACACATGCGCGACGTCCATGACCAGCACGACGACGCAGAGCGCGATCGCACAACTGGAGCCGCCCATGAGGAGCGCAGCCGGTACTCGCAACACTCCATCCGCGAGTGTGAACTGCCGGGTGGCGAGCACGAGCATCGCTGTGACGACGATGCCGCAGTAGCTGAACACCGTGATCGAGTATAGGCCCGCCGAAAGCTGTCCGCCAAGGTCGCTCATGAACGTCGTGGTTGTAGCGGTGTCGCTTCGGTCAACCAAGAAGAACATCGTGGTGACGCACGCGAGAGCGACGAGCAGAGCGGGAAGGCTGACCGCGATCATGACGAGGCGAGGCCGATACTCGCCAGCCTTCATGACGCCTCGGCCAAGGAAGAACAGGCCGATCATGAGTAGCCCGTCACCGGCCAGGGTGACCAAGTTCGTCCCGCCAACCGCGGGGTCAATGGCGAGGTAGACCGGGTCGACGTTGAGCGTCATCGCGAGAGCAATTGCGACAGCGGCGTAGGTGATGCTGCGGTCGGCGCGCCCGCGTCGCAAGATGAGCAGGCTTGCCACCAGCGCCCACATGACGCTCGCGACAAGCCCTTGGATCATCCGAATATCTCCGTGTAGCTCGTCTCCGCAAACACCGAGCCCCGAATGCCCGCGGCCAAGCGGTCGGCGAGGCTCTCGGCCGCGATCTCCTCGTCGGTATCCACATCTGTGCGTGCGAGCGCCCGCGCGCGTAGGCTCGCGGGGATGTCAGGGAGCAAGGTGTCGCGGGATCCGTCGTTGAGTAGGCACCCGGGGCCGTCGCAGTGCCCGAGGATGATGTGCGCGAACTCGTGCAGCACGAACTGCTGACTGTGCAGCACCGACTCGGTCTGGGCATGTAGGATCAGGTCTCGCTCATCGCCGAAGAGCAACAATGCGCACAGGCCGTTGCATTCTCCGATCTCGGGAACCTCGGCGACCTTGATCCTGCGCCCGCGTTGCCGCTCCACCGCATCGGTGAGGGCGTCGAACGTAAAGCGCTCACCCAGCTGCAAGTTAACGACCGCGGTCGCTATGGTCTGTTCGATATTCACGGTGTGCTCACTGTCTGATTGAGAGCATCCGCGGTGTCACTCTGTGCGGGTTGACGCCGTAGTTGCTCGCCTACTAGGTCATCTCTGCATCCAAGAACCTGGTGATGGCTGCGAGGGTATCCGGGGAAAGATCCCCGAGAGTGCGGGTCGCGTACGATCTCACTTTCGCTGCGCGCATGGCGCGCACGAGATCGAGCTGGGCGTTGACCTTCTCGGGTGTGGAGACGTCGCTGTCGCCGGTGAGGAAGTCGACGTCGACGTCGAAGAATTCGGCGAGCCCCGCGAACACATCCGCGTCGTCGACCTTGCGGTGACCGTTCACCATGTAGGTCCAGCGGGAGCGCGACAGGTTCGTGCCGCGCTCTTTCAGGAACGCGGCAATCTCGGAGAACGATGGCTCAGCACCGGTTTCGGCAGCCTTGACATCGAGCAGCAACCGGAGACGTCTTTCGAGCAGCTCGGCTTCGGTCTTGTTCTGGTCGTCCGTGTCGTACATCATGCCCCTTCCCTTCGGGATGGGTGCGGAGTGATGGTTCACCACTCCGGTGGGCTTGTTGCGCATGCTCAATGTACCTCTTGAGCATGCGCAAATCAAGCGTTGCGCATGCTCAAACTTGGTGCTAGAACGGTAAGTCCAGCAACTTTGAGCATGCTCAACCAGCGTCGTCGGGCAGGCACACGTCTCCGCACCGAGGAGGTGCACCATGCGCTTCTCCCATGCCAAAAACAGGCACTCACCGCGCCCTTTGGCTTGGTCGAGCGCACCTCTCAGATGTACTGCCGCACGGACTCGTCGCGCGGTTCATCGGAGAGGGGGCCAAGCTATGGCTACCACCGAGGTTCTCCAAGCCGCACGGGAGGCAAAGCTTGATGAGGTGCACGAGAAACTGGCTGACGCCGTTCAGCAGCTCGTCTCGGGAGACGACTGGAAGCGTGCCCTGACCTTCGCCGCGAACTTCCGCAGTCGCTCGTTCAACAACACGCTGCTGATCTGGGTGCAGCACCTGGCTGCCCACGAGCGCGGCCTGGTGCCTGAGCCGGTGCCGTCGTACGTCGCCGGGTACAAGCAGTGGCAAGATCTCGGCCGCCAAGTGCAGAAGGGGCAGCCCGGATACCAGATCCTCGCTCCCGTCACTGGCCGATTCGCGAGTTCCACTCCGGCCGATGTGGACTCGTGGCGGCGACTCAAGAAGTTCGAGAAGCCGCGGTCTGGCGAGGTGGTCCGGTCGAAGATGATCGGCGTGCGCCCGGCCTACGTGTGGGACGCATCGCAAACCGCGGGCGATCCGGTGCCTGAACTCCCAGCGCCGAGACTCCTGGATGGTGAGGCGCCAGCCCGCCTCTGGGAAGGGCTCGCGAAGCAAATCGGAGCTGCAGGATTCTCGCTGGGCGATGCGCCTGATGCGGGTTCGATCCACGGCGCGAACGGGGTGACGAACTACGGCGAGCGCACCGTGTTGGTGCGGGCGGACATGGATGACGCGGCGCGGGTGAAGACGCTCGCGCACGAGCTGGGGCATGTGCTCATGCATGACCCCGAGAGCGCCGACGTGCGCCTGCATCGCGGCATTGGCGAAGTCGAGGCCGAGTCGGTCGCACTCATGATCGGTGCCGCGCACGGCATGGACACCAGCAATTACACGATCCCGTATGTCACCACCTGGGCGGCGCAGGTCGACGGGAAAGAGCCCTCCGAGGTGGTCAAGGCCACCGGCGAGCGGGTGCGTGCGATCGCGCTGAAGATTCTCGATCCGCTCGACACCGACCAGCTCGGCACCGGTACCCCGCCGGGGCTGCAACGAGATGTCCCGTCCCGCGCGAGCGCGGAGCGGCAGCCTCCCGAACGCAGGATCGCGTCCGCCGTGGGCGCCACGGCATCCTCGCGGCACGATCCCGCTCGTACTGAGGTGCGGAGCATCGCATGACTGCCGCGCACAGCGCCTTCTCATCGGTCATGGCGCGGATGCCGGGCACGGCGGCACCGAAGCAGACCGCGCTCGTGTTGGCTGCTGCGGGCGTGCCCGTGTTTCCGGTCGCCGCTGAGAGCAAGCGGCCGCTGACTCGGCGCGGGTTCCATGATGCGTCGGCCGATCCCGCGCAGTTGAGGTCGTGGTGGGGTGCGCACCCTCGCGCGAATCTCGGCATCCCGACCGGCAAGGCGTCGGGTGTCGTGGTCGTCGACGTTGATGTGCATGGCCAGGTCAACGGTTATGACGCGCTCAACCGGGCGCACGTCGCCGGGCTTGTCGCCGGGTGGGAGATTGCAGTGCGGTCACCATCCGGCGGTCTACACCTCTACTTCCACGCGTCGCCGTCGGATCAGCAGCGGTCGTGGCAAGCGGCGCGCGCCGGTATCGACTTCCGCGGCGACGGCGGCTACATCGTCGTCCCGCCTTCTACCCGCACAGTCGCCGGTGAACGATGCGCCTACGCGGTCGGGCGGGTCAACTCCGGGCAACTCCTCATGCTCGACGCCGAACGCCTCCGTGACTTCCTCTCCCCGAAACCCGCGATGCACCGGAACGAATCGGGGATTGATCACCCGTTCGAAGTGGAGCGCCTTGCTGCATGGGTTGCTCGGCGTGAAGAGGGCGAACGAAACCACGGCCTGTTCTGGGCAGCCTGCAAGATGGCCGAACATGATGTTCCCGCTGGCGCTGCACTCGATGCGCTCACCGTGGCGGGCGGCTCGGCCGGACTCACCGACCGAGAGATCTCGACAACAGTGCGCTCGGCCTACCGCGCCGTGCAGGGCGCACCATCGAGCGCGGCGCGGGTCTCGTCACTTCCGCAACCAGACCGAGCACCACCTCGCAACTCACAATCACGGGTGCTGGCATGAATGCCATCTCGACGAGTCGCCGCTGGGCTGTCGTCACCGCGGTGGCGGGCACGGTGTTCATCGCCGCTGGTGCCTTCTGGCTTTCGTTCACTTCTCTCGCCGACCTCGCCAGGCGCTCCGGCATCGGAGTAGGGCAAGCCTGGGCGTGGCCGTTGATCATCGACGGGATCATCGTCGTCGCCACAGTCGCAGTCGTCGCGCTCGCTGGCAACCGCTCCGCTTGGTATCCCTGGGCTCTCCTGATCGGCGGTGCCGTTGTGTCGGTCACCGCGAATGCGATCCACGCGGTGATCGCGGCCGACGCAGACGTTCCCAGCGTTCTCGCCGGTGCCGTCGCCGCTGTGCCGCCGGTGGTGCTGCTCGCGATCACACACCTCACGGTCATTCTCACCAGCGCAGCATCCGCCACCGCCACACACACCGAGGCTGAGACCGATCCTGCAACCGAACTGGGCACCGAGGCACTGGTGCCGCCTGATCGTCGCGATCTGGCCGCCGCGTTACGTGGCGTCGGATGGACGAACAAGCAGATCGCGCGCGAACTCAACGTGCATCCCTCGACGATCGGTCGCTGGCTCACCTCCGGCGAGGATGCCTCTGCGCCAGCCATCGAAACGACTTCGACAGCGACCTCCCACCTACCTGGCAAGCCGCAACCAGAAGAGGAGCCATGATCATGAGTGCTGAAGAATCCGACCGTCGTCGCGATGGCCTTGCCGGTGACGTCGCAGGGACCGAAGGTACGCCGGAGGCGATTGAAGCCGCCTCGATCGGCCGTCACCGCCATGGGTACCCGTCGGATCCTGCTGCCGCGCGAGCACGCGGGGTGGAGTGGGTGCGGCCCACCGACATCATCGCGCGCGGAGGTTCCCGGGTCGCCGGTGCCGGGATCGACTTCCAGAAGGAACTCGCTCGCAGAACGCGAGGTGCAACCACGGAGCGCCTGCACACGATTCGCGACCGCGCCCGCCAACTTCCGCCGTTGTCAGCGTTTGGCCGCGGGAGCGCCGAGCGCGGTGCCGAGCGGGGCGCGGTCGGCATGCGCTGACCGCCGGAAGTCCAGGAGGTTGGCGATGCGCGCGAACACGGTCACTCCGGTCGTGGGAGCGAGTGCGCACCTGCTTGCCAGGAGGTGTCCCACCATGCGCAACACATCGACATCGCAAGTCTCCGATACCGCCGAAGACTTCAGCACGGGTGAAGGCCTGCGCCGAGTGCTCACTCGCCTGCACCAGCAGGGGTCAAGCGCGTGGAAGCACGACCCGATCGCTGCGGATCTCATGGCCTTCACGGCGAACAAGTACGCGGCGCTCGCGCGCAAGCACGGTCTCGACCCGTGGGAGGCGTCGAGCGCTGCATTCGAGGTCATGCGCGCAACGGCGACTCGCCATGCGAAGGATCCCTGGGCGGTCGTCACCCGCGGCGTGCAAGTCACCTGCATCGCTGAGGAACGCGGGCAAGGGCTGCTCTGCTCGACGAATCAGGCACGCCGTCCGCAGTTCTCCGCACTGCACGATCCCGAACGCATCTCCGATCGCGAGAACCCGCTGTCGGACTACCACCCGGCGTTCCGCGTCACCGACAATGTCGACATCGACGACGAACCGGAGGTCGATGACGTTCACAGCGAACTCTCTTCGGCGTCGTCAGCTCGCGCCGCGATCGCCGATGCGGTGCGGCTGTTTACGCTGCTCGACTGGCCCGAGGATGTTGCACGGCTGGCGATCGATCGGGTCTGCGAGGCTACTGAACGAGCCGGGAGTCGGGCGAGCGCCTACGAGTCGCTGCGCCGCGACAAGCATGCGCTCGTGCTGCTGGACTTGCCCGCACACTCTTGGTCTGCGCTGCTGCGGACGATCCTCGGAAATACCCATCCTGCGTTGCAAGCCACCGCGGCGGGGCGTGGAGTGCTGCTCCGGCTGCTGCTCGGTGAGACGCTGCAGTCGCTGCTGCACGACGAGGATCTCGTCTTCCAGATCGCACTCGCGGCTCCGGGGCGGCGGAGGTGACCTGCCATGGAAGAGAGGCACGGGAATGGTGCCGTCACCCGAACTGTCGAGTCGATCCATGTTGGGCATCGCCATCGCAACGATCTCGGCGACATCGCGGCCCTCGCGCAGTCGATTGATCGACAAGGCCTCCTGCAACCGATCACTGTCACACCCGACGGCGTACTCGTGTGTGGCGCGCGGCGCCTGGCAGCCATCAAGCAGCTCGGCTGGACCGAGGTTCGAGTGTGGGTGCGATCCGGGATCTCGACCTCGCTCGGGTACATGCTCGCGGAGCAAGACGACAACGGGCTGCACAAGCCGCTCACGCAGTTGGAAGCAGCGGAGCTGTATCGGGAGATGAAGTCGCTGCTCGCGGAGGAAGCGGCACAGCGGAAGGCAACGACGCAGTTGTCGACGGAAAATCAGCCCAGGTGGAACGGTCATGCCGAATCGGCAGGACCGTTGGAGACACCGTTGGGTTCGGCCCGTCGTCAGGCGGCAGAGATGATCACGGGCACCTCGTCGTACACGCGGCTCGAAGAGATCAACCTCATCCAACGAACTGCCGAGGACTCAGCCCAGTCAGACGACCTGCGGAAAGCCGCGCAGGGGTTTCTCAACGAGATTCGCGACGGCGCACCGGCGCACCCGCGCTGGGAGCGAACTCGAGAACTAGCTGCCGCAGCGACCGCCGATCGCGACGTGCTGCTGCATCGGCTTGCAGAAGAGAAACTCGCCCAGATCAAAGCGGGCAAGAAGCCGAAACGACGCACCCCGGGTGCGGACGTACCAGCCGCCATCGAGCCGATGACGATACGAGCGTTCGTCATCACCTGGACCGAACTCGGAGGGCTCTGCGCAAGCACCAATCCCGTAGCGATAGCAGCGAAGCTCACCGAAGCTGAAGCTGACATGTTCTTCGCCGCCATCGAGCAATGGAGCCAGTTCGCCGAGCACCTGCGCGAAGCACTCGACCAACTGCACGCTGAGAACGAAGCTCCGCCGCGACTGCGCGCTATCTAAGGTGGCGGCGAGCGCACGGGTCGCGCAGCGCACCTGCTAGGTATGAGAACTTCAGCTGATCCCAGGACGCGCCGCAAACTCATCGCAATCATCGTCAGCGGAGTGATCCTGCTTGCCCTTGTTGCGGTCGGCGGCTATGGGCTCCTCATCGGCTCCGACAGCGGAACGGCACCAGTTCATCGCGATCCTGCACCGTCATCCACGGCATCGCCGCGGCCCGAGACCCCTTCGCGGCCGCAAGTGCCGAGGATCCTGCCCACAACCGACCCGGAGACCTTCGCGCGCCGCGTCGCTGCGGCACTCTTCACCTGGGACACCGGAGCTGGACTGATGCCACTCGACTACACCTCAGCGATCCTCGATGTCGGCGATCCCTCGGGCACTGAGCAGGCCGGGCTCGCCGCCGACATCGCGACATATCTGCCCAGCCGGGACGCATGGGTGCAGCTGCGCCAATACTCCACAACCCAGCACCTGACGATCGACAACATCGCTGTACCCGAAGCGTGGAGCGAAGCAGTCGCACAAGCCCGGCCCGGCCAGCTCCCACCCGGCGCGATTGCATACACGATCGACGGCGTACGACACCGCGACGGCATTTGGAACGACGAGCCGCAAGTTCTCACCGAACCGGTCGCCTTCACCATGTTCTTCGCCTGCCCACCCGACGGTGACCCCTGCTACCTCCTGCGACTCTCACACATCGGCAGCCCACTCAGGTAGGAGGCCATCGTGTTGAAGAAACTCGCCATCGGCGCCCTCGCCTTGATGTTCCTCGCACCGACGCTCGGCCTCGTCAGCATCGGGCTCGTGATGAACCCCGCCGTGCTCGCCGCCTGCACCGTCAGCGACAGTGGGATCAGCGTGCGGAACGTCCCCGATTCGTTGCAAGTCACCACGGCGGACGGGTACACAATCACTCTGAACAAGCGGCAGCTCACACACGCGGCGACCATCATCACCGTCGGCTCGAAGATCGACGGCGTCAACCGGGATGCGTTGAAGATCTCGCTGATGGCGGCGCTGACCGAGTCGACGCTGCGGATGCTCGCGAACACGGGGACCTACCCAGAATCCGGCGACTACCCAAACGATGGCGGCGGGTCAGACAACGACTCGCTCGGCCTGTTCCAGATGCGCCCGCAATCTGGTTGGGGAACGGTCGCCGAGCTGATGGATCCGGAGTACCAGGTTGCGGCGTTCTTCGGCGGGCCGACGGGGCCGAACTATCCGTCACCGCGAGGGCTGCTCGACATTCCCGGCTGGGAGTCGTTGGAGCTCGGCGAAGTCGCACAGGCCGTCGAAGTCTCGGCCTACCCTGAACGGTACGACAATTACGCGCCGGTCGCCGAGGAGATCCTCGTCACGCTCACGACTGGTGGTGCTTCGGCGTCGTCGGCTTCTCCCACCGCTTCGCCATCAAACGCATCGAACACGGCGTCGAAAGTGGTGTTCCCGCTACCCGAAGGCACCTGGGTGCAGTCGGATGACTTCGGGCCGCGTATCGACCCGATCTCCGGTGAGCAGACGACGCATCATGGCTTGGACTTCGCTGCCCCTGATGGGACACCGATCCTTGCCGCCGCCGATGGTGTCGGCACCGTGGCCGAGTTCAGCGGCGGCTGGGGAGGACTCATCGTCATCGAACATCAGCTGGGTGGCGAGACGGTCGCGACCGCGTACGCGCACATGTGGCAGACCGGCATCCATGTCACCGCGGGCGAGCACGTCGTAGCGGGCCAGCACATCGGCGATGTCGGTTCATCTGGCTACTCGACCGGAGCGCACCTGCACTTCGAAGTTCGCCCTGGCGGCACCAATGGCACCGCGATTGACCCCGCAGCCTGGCTGAACGACCGCAACGCTGCGAACCTGCCCGAGGCGACGACCGGCCCATCCAGCTGCGAAGCAGGAGGCAACTGATGAACGTGTTCCCTGACTTCGACAGCCTCGGAGGCATCGGCGACCTCAAGGTCGTCATCGGCGCGCTGCTGACGATCATCCTGATCGTGGCCGTCCTCATGATCATCATCTGCGCGATCATCTGGGCCATCGCCACCTCGACCGGCAACCCCAGCATGTCCGCGAAAGGTCGCGGCGGCGTCTTCGTCGCGGTCGGAGCAGCTGCACTCGCCGGATGCGGCGTCGCCTGGATCAACTGGCTGATCAGCCTTGGCGAGCAGCTGTAGTTCAGGCGCTTTGCCGGGAAAAGCTGCGCACCTTGCTGGCGACTCTGTTTCGCTTCCGTCCTCATGGCGGGCAAATCGCAAGGAGCATGCCGTGTTCGAACTCGCCTCAACACTGCTGGAAGTTCCAGCACACCTTCCCGCCTGGGTACCGATGGAGATCGACATCACACCGAATGACTCCGGTCTGCCTGGGATCGCGCAGCTGCGCACCATCGTCGGCGCCGTCATGACGGTCGGGCTGATCCTGAGCGTCCTTGCGCTCATCGTGTCCGCGATCGTGTGGGGATTCGGATCGAACTCATCCAACCCGCACCTGGCGTCGCGCGGCAAAGTCGGCGTACTCGTCTCCTGTGGCGCCGCGGTGCTGTGCGGTGCGGCAGTGACGCTCATCAACTTCTTCTGGGGCGTCGGCCAGCAGGTCTGACGCACACACATCAACGACCCGAAGGTGGCACGTGATGAGTGTCTGCGACATCCCGATCATCTCGACCGTCTGCGAAACCGCCGGTGAAGCCGCCGCGTCTCTCATCTCGGCACCGTTCGACTGGCTCGCCTCCACGATGGGGCAAGCCGCCGGATGGCTGCTCGAAGGAATGTGGCAGGTCTTCGACTCGACGACGCTCGTCGACGTCACCACAGAGGGCTACCTCGACGTCTACAACTTGCTGTTCGGCATCGGCGTATTCGTCGTGCTGCTGTTCTTTTGCTTCCAACTCATCCTCGGGCTCATCCGCAGGGAGCCCTCCGCGCTCTCACGCGCCGCGCTGGGCGCCGCGAAGGCGATCCTCGGATCATTCGTCGTGATCACACTCACCGCGACAACTCTTGAGATCGTCGATCAGCTCTGCATCGGCATCCTGCAAGCCGCAGGCGAAACCACGGAGACCATGGGCGACAAGATCATGCTGCTCGCGGCGGGGCTCGGCACCATCAACATCGCAGCTCCCGGTGTGGGGGCGATCGTCACGATCTTCCTCGCCGGTCTCATGATCTGTGCCGTCGCCATCGTCTGGTTCTCACTCCTCATCCGCAAGGCGCTGCTGCTGGTCGCGATCGTGCTCGCGCCGATCGCATTCGCCGGAGCTGCATGGGATGTCACTCGGGGCTGGATCGGGAAGTGGGCAGCATTCGTGATCGCGTTGATCGTCTCGAAACTCGTCCTGGTCGTCATCTTCCTCATCGCAATCACGCAGATCTCCACGCCCATCGCAGTCGATCTCGCCGCCGTCACTGAGCCGATCAGCGGCATCGTGCTGCTGTTCATCGCCGCGTTCGCCCCGTACATGGTGTACCGGTTCATCTCGTTCCTCGGCTTCGACCAGTACCACGCGATGGGCTCCGAACAAGACGCCAAGAACGCCGTCAACCGACCCGTCCCAGTGCCCACGAAACCGCAGAGCGACGGCGTGAAGAAGGTGCTTGATGGCGGCGGATCCGGCAGAGGTGACCCCTCGGGCGGCGCAGGATTGATACCCACCGCTGGAGGAGGAAGCCCCGCGGCGGCAGGGACGGGCGGGGCGGCCACGGCCGGAACGACGGCGGGTGTATCGGGTGGAGCATCCGCGGGCGGAGCCGGTGCCGGAGCCGCGGTCGCCGGACCTGCTGCGGCCGTGGTCATCGCTGCCGAGGTCGCAAAAGCTGCGGCAACCGCGGGACCGAAGCTCGGTGGTGCTATGGGGAGCCAAGCCGAGACCGCCGCTGGCGGCGCGGAACAGACCGCTACGTCCGCGCCTCCGCAGGCTGATCCGCCTGCACGTTCTGCCCCTCAGCCGCGACCGCCGTCTGCTGACCCCGCACCGCCGAAGCCCGCGCAACCGACCCCGCGCACGCCGAAGGGATGATCCGAAATGTCGTCACGCACACCGTCTCGAACCGACGGTGAACTCACTCCGGTGAAGTTCTCCCGGCTCACTCGCCGCGGTGTCCTCCTCGGACTTTCCGTATCGCAGTTGGTCACGCTCAGTATCGGTGTCGGGTCGATCGTGTGGGCGTTCTACGCAGGAGGCGGCATCCTCATCGCCTTCGCCGCACCCGTTGTGGTGTTTGCTGCCGTTCTCGCCTGGGTGCCCATCGCGCGGCGCCCGATCGTCGAGTGGATCCCGGTTGCGTTCTGGTGGATGTGGAAGACCACCGGCGGGCAAATGCTCTATCGTCGCCGCATCGTCGCCCCGCGACCTGTGGGAACACTCGCGCTGCCCGGGGACATGGCTCGGCTACGTGAGTACGACGATCCAGCGACTGGAGCCGGGATGATCCACGACCCCGCCGCTGCCACACTGACCGCGGTCCTCTCGGTGACGCATCCCGCGTTCGTGCTGCTCGACCCCGGTGAGCAGGAGCGCCGCGTCGCCTCCTGGGGGCGTGTGCTCGCCACTGTCTGCAGGTCTGGGCGCATTTCGATGCTGCAGGTGCTGGAGCGCACGCTGCCCGACTCCGGTACCGGCCTCGTCGAATGGTGGGCCGCGCACGGCTCCCGCGACGGCACCTGGGCCTCAACCACCTACGCCGAACTCATCGACCGGGCAGGCCCCGCTGGTGAACGACACGCCACCACCCTTTCGCTCTCGCTCGACATGCGTGCTGCCGCGCGGCAGATTCGCACCGCGGGCGGCGGGGTACGCGGCGGGGCCGCTGTGCTGCGGCAGGAGATGGCGACGCTCGTCGCCGCGCTCAGGTCGGCAGATCTCGCTCCGTCGGCGTGGCTCGGATGCGGGCAGATCGCAGTAATCCTGCGTTCGGCGTACGACCCAGCTTGGCTATGTCAACTTGAAGTGGCCCAGGGGTGACGGTCTGATCTGGCCCAAGGCGGAGTCTGGTCGGGCGCGGCTCGAGGTCAGATGAGCGGGCGGAGCACGCTGGTGATCTGCTCGGTGGTGGGTGTGCCTTTGAGTCCGTGCGGGGTGGCGTAGACGCGGCAGGCGAGGTCAGTAGTGCGACCGTCGGAGGGGAAGATGTCGACCCCGTTGAGGGTGATCGTCGGGGAGCCGGCGAACGGGGTTTCGGCTGCTTCGTCCGGAGTGCGTAGCAGTCGCGTGGTGACGGGGATGTCGGCCCGCCCGAGCGCGTCCAATGCTTCTCGTGTGTGGGCTTCCGCGGTCTCCCAGCTGGGGCATTCCTCGATGTGCAGGATCTCGATGGTCATCTCCATATTCTCCTCTCGCGCCGACGCTGGAGCGCTGGTGGTGGGGCTGGTCGATCGATCACCTGTCGGTGCTCGGAGATGCGGTGGCGCGGGTGTGGGCGAGCCGGTAGCTGGTGGTGCCGGTCTCGATGATGGTGCCGTTGAACGTGAGCCGGTCGATGATCGCGGCGCAGAGGCGCGGGTCGGTGAACGTGTCCGTCCAGCCAGAGAAGGACTGGTTCGACGCGATCGCGACGGAGTTCTTCTCCTCCGGCTCGGTGAGGACCTGGAAGAGGAGTTCGGCTCCGCGGCGGTCGAGTTCCATGTAGCCGAGTTCGTCGATGCAGAGCAGGTCGACGCGGCCGTAGCGGGCGATGGTGCGGGCAAGTTGTTTCTCGTCGGCGGCTTCGACGAGCTCGTTGACGAGTTTCGTCGCGAGGGTGTATTTCACCCGGTAGCCTTTCTCAGCGGCGGCGGTGCCGAGCCCGATGAGGAGGTGGCTCTTCCCGGTGCCGGAGTCCCCGATGAGGCAGAGCGGGTCACCGCGGCGGACCCAGTCGCCGGTCGCGAGGGTGTGGATCGTGGCGGCGTTGATGTTCGGGTTCGCGTCGTAGTCGAAGTCTCCGAGCCATTTCTGTCTGGGGAACCCGGCGGATGTGACGCGGCGAACGGTGGAGCGGCGGTCCCGGTCATCGCATTCCGCAAGCAGCAGTTCGGCGAGGAATCCTTGGTAGGAGAGCTGCTCGTGCTCGGCGACGCGGATAGCTTCATCCATCACGGCCCGGATCGTCGGCAGGCGGAGCCGCCGGCAGGCTTGGTCGACGGCGGCCGCGGCGGCTTCCTCGGTCATTCCGCGCTGGCGGCGCAGGGTCGTGGTCACGGCGGTTCGGGTGCTCATGTGTTCGTGGTTCCTTCTCTTTCATCGGTGGCCTGGACGCGGCGTCGCAGCAGCTCGTCGTATTGCGTAACGGTCGGCAACGGACGCCGATCCGGCGGGAGGTCCGCGATTACCGCGGCCGGGTCACGGAGCCGGCGTTGGGTGAGGCTGACAACGCGTTGCTCGACGTCGTTGTCGTGAGCAACAGGATGTCGGTGCAACGTGGCCCCGCCCGCGTGCAGGCGGGCCTCGACCGCGACAACGTCCGCGGTGACCGCGCCAACCGAGAGCGCGGCCCTGATCCCCGCGATCACATCCGCAGCGCGCATGCTCCGGTGCAGGAGCAACACCTCGATCAGCTCCCTCGTGCCCGCGGCGTCGCCGTTGACTTTCCGCGTCTCCTGCCAGAACGCCTCGTGCGCTGCGGTGAAGACCCCGGCCTGCCGGGCGGCGGCCAGAGCGGTGGATCCGGGCAGTGCGCCGGGCTTGTGGCGCAGGACCTCGAGATAGTGATCCAACTGGATCGATTCCCCGCCGCGGGCGACGACCCGCTCATGCCGGGCCGCCTCCTCACGGCCCTCGAAGATGACGACCTCCGACGCGCGCAGCGAGACTCTCACCTGGCGTCCGATCAGCCGGGCTGGGACGGAGTACTTCGCCATCCGAACAGTGACCAGGCTCGACCGGTCGACCCGCGGGTGCAGCACCAGTCCGGGATCGAACCGTTCGACCGGCAACGGTCGCAGCAGGGGCCTCTCGGCGGCGAAATCGTCGCCGACGGTCGTGCGTCGCTGGTTGATGCGACGATCCTCGTCGCGGGCATCCCAGCGGCGGATCATGTCGTTCAGCTCGGCGAGCGTGTCGACCTCGGGCATCGGGGACAGCCAGGTGCGGCGGAACCGGCCGACCTCACCCTCGACACCGCCCTTCTCGTGCGCACCATCGATGCCGGGCTGGCAGTAGAACGCGTCGAACCCGTAGTGCGAGCGGAACAGCACCCACCGGTCGTTCTCCACCCGCGCCCGGTCACGACCGTGCAGGACGGCGGTGACCGCCGAGGTCAAGTTGTCGTATTTGATGTGCAGGGCCGGGACGCCGCCGATCTCATCGAACGCGTCGATATGCCCCTCCAGGAACGCTTCCTGCGACTGCGTCGAATAGACCCGGTGGATTGCCTTCCCGGAATGAGAGAGACGGAACGTGAACATGTGGCACTTCGTCTTCACCCCGGCCAGGATCACCCAGACCTCGCCGAAATCGACCTCGGCCTCCGCCCCGGGCGCGTGCAGCTGCGGGACGAACACCTCCGGAACCCGGCCCGCCTCGACCAGGATCTCCCGCCGACGTTTCGCAACATAGTCACGGACCGCGGCATACGAGACATCCGCGTCGTGCTCGTCGAGCAGGCGGGCGTGCATCCTGGTCGCCGTCATCCGCTGCTTCTTCGGCGCGGTCAGGTTCTCCCGCAACCACCCATCCAGCAGCGGCTTGAACAACTCGAGCTTCGGCGCCCGCCGCTCCGGGACCTTCCGCTCCGGTGGAACCGGTGACGCCAACGCCTGACGGATCGTTCGACGATGTACCCGGAACCGTTTCGCCAACGCGTTTACCGACAGGCCCTCGACTCGCGCCGCGCGCCGGATCTCCGCAAACAACTCCACCCTGGACCCCAACTGGCCCTCCTCACTCGCAATGACTACGACTGAGGACCACGCTGACGGGGGTGGGCCAAATCAAACCGACATGAACACCCCGGCGCGTCGCAACATGGGCCAGATCAGACCGTCACCCCTGGGCCAAATCAGAGTGACAGAGTCACCAGCTGTCGCCGCCAGTCTGGAGCGGCACGGCGAGCTGGGTCAGTCGCTTGCGACCGCGGGACCTGTCGCAGTGAACGAGTCGTGGTCGGGGCTGCGCACTGACTCGGCACATCACGCGGTGCTGTGGATCAGCGAGTGGCCGCGCTCGATGGTCTACCCAGGATTCCTCGCACCGGTGTTGCTCTCGACAGGGATCCAGCGCTCATTCTCGATGCTGTGCACACCGATGCGCTCGGACCAGGCCGCCCGCGACATCCGCAAGAAGAAGACCGAGTACATCTCGGATGCCGCGCAGCGTCAGCGGATCGGGCAGATCGAGGACGCCTCACAGACCGCCGAGTTCAATGACGTGCTCCAGCAAGAAGCTGACCTCACCGCTGGCCACGGAGTGCTTCGCTACACCGGACTGATCAGTGTCTCCGCGGCGAGCGCCGACGAACTCGACGCCGCGGTCGCTGCGATCGAACAGGCTGCGATCCAAGCCTCCTGTGAGACGCGCCTGCTCGTCGGCCAGCAGGCTCAGGCGTTCACCGCCGCCGCGCTGCCGCTGTGCCGAACGATTTGAGAGGCCATACGAAGACGGCCGAGATACTACGCGGCCTGGTCACCTGCTGGCTTTGACTTCAACTCATGCTTCATATGAGCCGTATTGCGGGCGAGAACACTTGCGAGTTCCGCAAGCGAGTCTTCCTCAAACATCGACGGACTCGTGACCATCCTCTTGACAAGTTCAGCAACGATTTCTGGTGGCATCTGAGCGATGGCTTCGCGCACGGACTCTATGTTGCCTTCGTCGACGATTTCGGCGTTATTGACCAGCCGCATCTGCTCGTCGCTGAAGGCTTGAGCGGCGATCGCTGCCAGCATTCGCGCTTGAGCTTCTGCGCTCGACATCTTCTGTCGCACGAGATCGTCGTGAACCAAATCTGATGTGGCAGCCGCCTCGGGCTCTTCGATCACGTCTGGCGCGACGGTGTCGATCGCGCTCGCTGGCGGCTTGGCACGACGAACTTTTCTCCATTGTCTGCCAACAAAGGGGCGAAACGACTCTTGCCACCATTGCTCAACGTGTGGCTTGGCCTTCTCGATCCCTACAAGGAGGAGCACTGTGAGTAGATCCGCGATTGCTTTTTCAAGCTCTTCCTGCTCTTTGCTCTTCCGACGTTCTTCGACGGGCACATAGACCTTCTCCGTAACCACCAGGGGCTCAGAAGGGTCTATGTCAGACGGGACGAAGCGCGCACTGCCTTTGAGTTTCCCCTCGTCATCGAAGAGGTTTTGGTGGAGGCCTCCCTCCTTCTTCCGGCCAGGCGTCAGATCGTCATCGTCCCACTCGTAGTGACCAGGAATACTTCCCATGCGCTACATCGTATCGAGCGGCCACCCGACAGGGGAGGGCCGTGCGCACCTGAAGGATGTCAGAACCGCTGTCTCAACAAGGGAGGGCCTCATGCCTACGTTCTACGATCCCGGCGCCGACGCCGGTGAAGCCTCCGAAGCGCTGCGCGGCCTCGCGCACGCGACCCGGGGGTTCGAGAATCCGCAGGACATGTACGGCGTGCTCGGAGATCTCCTATCCGTGATGCGGTCGCTGCACCAAGTCGTTGACCAGCTCGCCACCGCCCACGAGGTGAATCGGCCACGCGCGTTTGACGACGGCGGCGACCATGCGATCGGATCGGAAGCGGCGCTTGTTGCGGCCAACGAACTGCGACAAACGGCGAACCTGATCGACCAGGCAGAAGACCGGATGGATGCTGCGATGTCTGCAGCTGGGCGCATCGCCTGGCGAGCCCTGCCGGTCCAACGAACGGCAGCCGAACAGCGCTGGGTCAGCGTCTGCTTCCTGCAAGGCGAAGATGCCGACGAAGTGCTGAAGCTGATCGACGACGAAGGCGTCGATGCTGCGTTGGGATACCTGAAGAACTGGGATTTCGGAGACGAGACCACCCAGGCCGCGATGGAGAACGGGCACGTCTACGACGCGCCTCCCACGGGTCCGCTGGAGCAGGAAGTTCGAAACGGCAACTACGACATGACCTACAGCCACTCCTTCGGTCACGTCGGTCTGTACCGACTTCGCGAGGTCAACCCTGTTGATGCCCTCGTAGACGAGGATCTGGGCAGCGCGTCTGTGCGCAAGTTGCAGCCAGCGTCGCGATCATCGTGGTTCGAGCATCCGGGCGTTGCCGCGGTGAAGCGAGCGAGAGGTATCGGGCTGTGAAACGCGACGATGCAGAACGGCTCCACACCTCGGTGCTGGTTACGCCTGCTCACGAGAAGCGTCGGCTGAGCAAGCAACGCAGGGTCGCAGCGAAGCAGATTCAGCTCGAACAGCACCGGTCCGAACGGCTGGCGGCGCACGAGAAGTATGCGGCGGGTCAGGCTGAGCGCCGGGCCACGCGCTACCTTCCGACTGCCGGTGAGCCTGGCTCCGCGCAGCTGCGGTCCCCGGGACGGTTCAAGCTGCCGCGACATCAAGACACTTCGGCGGAGCTCGCGGGCGCCTACCCGTTCCTTGCCGAAGGTGGGCTTGGCGCTGACGGGGTCTTCGTCGGTCAAGACCTTTACTCCGGTGGATCCTTCGTTTACGACCCGTGGGTGCTGTACTCACGAGGTCTCATCACCGCGCCCAACCTCGTGCTCGCGGGCATCGTCGGCTCCGGCAAATCATCCCTCGCGAAGAGCCTCTACACGCGCTCGCTCCCGTTCGGACGCCGCGTATATGTGCCCGGCGATCCGAAGGGCGAGCACACTGCCGTCGCAGAAGCCGTCGGCGGGCGCGCGATCGTGCTCGGTCACGGGCTGTCGACCCGCCTGAATCCGCTCGACGAGGGTTACCGGCCATCGGGAATGAGCGACGCAACATGGGCCATCACCATTGCATCCCGCCGCCGGGACCTCATCGGTGCTCTTGCCGAGACGGTGCTCGAAAGGTCGCTGTCGCCGCTGGAGCACACGGCGATCGACAACGCGCTCACAGAGACCGTGCGTACGAACGCGGTGCCGATCCTGCCCATGATTGTCGACCACATCCTGAACCCGAGCAGCCCAGCCGATGCCGACGGCCGTCTCGCCGAAGACGGTCGACTGGTGGGGCACGCCCTCCGACGACTGGTCGCGGGAGACCTCGCCGGGCTCTTCGATGGACCATCAACGGTGGAGTTCGACCCGACGCTGCCGATGATCTCGCTCGACCTGTCGCGGGTCGCAGAGAACTCGACGCTGATCTCCGTGTTGATGACCTGCTCGTCGGCGTGGATGGAATCAGCACTGCTCGATCCGAACGGCGGGCAACGCTGGTGCATCTACGACGAAGCGTGGCGTCTCATGTCGCATCCCGCGCTTCTCAAGCGGATGGACGCGCACTGGCGACTCGCTCGCCACTACGGCATCGCGAACATGCTGATCTTCCACAAACTCACCGACCTCGAAAACGTCGGCGATCAAGGATCTGCGATGCGGTCCCTCGCGAACAGTCTGCTCGCGAACGCGGAGACCAGGATCATCTACCGGCAAGAATCCGACCAACTCGGCGTCACCGCACACGCCCTCGGCCTCACCGGCACAGAGCAGAAGCTCCTCCCAGGTCTCGGGGTTGGCCAGGGACTCTGGCGAATCAAGGACCGCTCATTCGTTTGCCAACACCAGCTGCACCCAGCGGAGCTGGAGCTGTTCGACACGACGGGTCGGATGACGGGTTGAACTCCGGAGGGCGGGCGAAAGGTGCGCACCTCTCTGGCATGAGTTCCCATCACGATCCCTCCGACAAGCCCGAGGCTTCTCCCGTCTCGATTCCCCTCGCGATCATCGCCGTCGGTGAGATTGGCGCGGTGATCGCAACGCTCGACGGGATTGAGTTCGCGCCGCCCGCCCCGGCCGAGAGCTGGTCGCGGGCGCAGTTCGGTGCGCTGCTCGATGCGCTCACTCTCGGGCGCAAGCGCACCGTTCGCATCGAAGTGCATGAGAGCGACGGGACCGTCTTCACCGACATCATCCAAGCCAAGCGCCTGAAGCACGGCGAGCAGGAAGCCGAGCTGGTGCCGCCCGCAGGTACGCAGTCCCGGCGTGCGCGACGCCGTACGCCACCGCTGCTGCTGGAGATCAGCGGCAACGGCTTCATTCCTGGCGAAGACATCACGGTCGCGATCCCGGTGACTTCAGCAGAAGGGAACGCGACCGGGGAGGCACGAGCTGTGATTGACCTCAGCCAGTTACTGGATCATGCCACGGAGGTGATGCTCATCGGGCACATCTCGGGTCGCATCGTGACCGAGCGACTGCCATGAACGCACAAAGGCGACAGACCGGGTCGTTGGGCGACGAGCTGACCAACATCATGATGATCGCGCTCATTGGAGTCTTCGGCGTCGCACTTGTGCTCCGCGCTGCGGGGTCTGTCACCGCGTTCTTCAGCGGCCTCGACCAGCCAGGTGCAGGGATCACCGGTGGCGTCGGCGTGCTCTTCAACCTGGGTGATCCTGGTGCGACGCTCGGCATCAACGGGCTCAACTCGATCGCCTACTGGGTGGTCGCGGGCCTCATGCTCAGCGCACTTGTCGCCGTCACAATGTGGGCCTGGGTGCTGTGGAGGCATCACTCACGCAAGGTCGATACCGATCCACGCAAGCTTGCTGGCACGGCAACCTCGCACGAAGTTCAGACCACGGCATCGGCCCGTGCGCTGCTCCGCCGGGCTGGCACGCTCCGCCCGTCGCTCGAACGTCCAGCACCAGCCGACGTCGGTTACCGGGTCGGGCAGTCGCACGGCAAAGACGTGTGGGCAAGCGTCGAAGACTCGATCCTGCTCGTTGGCCCGCCGCGCTCGGGTAAGGGCTTGCACGTGGTGATCCCGGCAATCCTCGACGCGCCAGGCGCGGTCGTCACCACCTCAACCCGTCCTGACAACCTCACTGCAACTCTGCGCGCTCGAATGCGCCTCGGCCCAGTGATGGTGTTCGACCCGCAGCGCCTCGCCGAGGGCGTCCCGGTCGGCCTCCGGTGGTCTCCGATCCGCGGTTGCGATGATCCGCTCACCGCCATGATCCGTGCGGCGGGGCTTGCCGCAGCCACGGGGCTCGCCGACGGAGGCGTCGATGGTGGCGGATTCTGGGAAGGCAAGACCAGAGTCGCGCTCCAGGCAATGCTGCACGCCGCAGCCCTCGACCACCGCACACCTGCAGAGCTGTTCCGGTGGACCCTCGATCCCTCTGCCGCGGCTGATGCCGTCGCAATCCTGAACGCGTCAGAGTGCGCCGCAACGGGGTGGGCGGAGTCGCTGGAAGCGATGATCGACGCCGACCCGCGCACCCGCGACTCCATCTGGCAGGGCGTTTCGCTGGCGCTTGCGGCACTGGCTGATCCGCGCGTGCTCGACGCCGTGAGCCCTGGTGACGACGAGTCGTTCGACCCCGAAGCGTTCATCCGCGACAAGGGCACCCTGTACCTGCTCGCCACAGGCGCCGGGGCAGGCAACAGCGCCGCCTTGGTGGCGGCGTTCGTGGAGGATCTCGTCGAGACCGCCCGACGCATGGCGGCACGGTCACCGGGCGCACGGCTCGACCCGCCGTTGCTGCTCGCGCTCGACGAGATCGGCAACCTCGCACCGCTCCCGTCCCTGCCGACGCTCATGGCCGAGGGCGGCGGTACTGGGATTACGACGATGTCCGTGTTGCAGTCTCTCGCGCAGGCGCGGGACAAGTGGAGCGAGGATCAAGCTGCCGCGATCTGGGACGCGAGCATCGCCAAGATCGTCCTCGGCGGAGCTTCCAACTCCCGCGATCTCCAAGACCTCTCCACCCTCATCGGCGAGCGAGACGAGTTCACCGACTCCGTGACCCTCGGCGACTACGGGTCACGCACGAACCAGCGATCGGTGCGGCGCGTAGCGATCATGCCGCCCGACCGCATTCGCACCCTGCCCTTCGGTACCGGCGTCGTGCTGCTGCGTTCCGCACCGCCGATCGTGACCGATCTGCACCCGTGGCCGAAGAGGCCGGACGCCGCAGGGCTGCTGCGCGATCGCGCCGAGATCGAGGCGTTGCTGCAACGACGGCCGACCGCAGAGTAGAGCGCCGTCAACGCGGGTGCTCCAGTGCACCTGTTTGGTACGAGTAGCTGAGTCGGCTGCTCCTCATCAGACAGGAGAACGGTCCCATGACTATCCGAACGCAGCAGTCGATCTCCGGCTTCATCGCCAGCGACCCGCAGCTCACCGAAACCGATCGAGGCGAAGCACGCTTCTACGCCCGCTTCGGTCAAGAGAACTTCCGCCGAGAAGACGACGGCACGTTCACCAAGCTCGAACCGAGCTTCCACAACCTCGTCATGTATCGCGCCACCGCCGAACGAGCGTACGAGCGTTTCGCGAAGGGCGACAGCTTCGTCGCTGAGGGCTACTCCCACGAGTACGCCTACGAGCGCGACGGCCAGAACGTCGAAGGCGAAGAGTTCGTCGCCAAGAAGATCGGCCACGATACGGCCCGCACGCAGTACAGCGTCGACCGCAGCTCCCGCGCCGCGGCACACGAAGCGCCGTCCAGGGAGCAGAGCCGAGCGTTCGACGCCCCTCGACAGCGGCCGAGCACTGAAGCTCCGACCCTCGGCCGCTGAGACACCGCAGGAGCGAGATCATGAATGACCGCGACGTACCGGGCGACGCCTTCGACGACGTCCCCGAGACCACCTTCGAGCCAGAACCCGCGGCCGTGCCACCGCACCCAGTGAACTGGAACCTTCTCACCGCCCATGACCTTGAGCAGGAACTCCTCGAACTCAACCGCTGGGTGAACTGGCTGCGCCTGGAGTACGGGCTTCCCGCCTCAGAGGTTCCGCCACTGTGGCACCGCCACCCCGAACTCCTGTGGGAACTGTCGGCGCTCCACCTGCACTGGCTCTGCGCCTACGACCCCGACCAAGACGGCTCCGCCCCACTCGGATGGCACCGCGACTTCGCCGACGCACGCGGCAGGCTCCGCGACTGGGTCGCAGCCTGTGGAACACGTCGAGATCGGGATCGACCGACACGACGTGTCCCGTGGCCGGGCGAGAAGCGCGAGCAAGAGATCGTCGAGCAGGTCATCACCGAGCGTGACGCCGACTTCGTGCAGTTCGTGCTCGACCAGGTTGCAGCACGCCAGGCCGCCGAGGACGCGTTCTTCGCGAGCATCGACCCCGATACGGGCGAGGTGAGGGAATGATGGCTCGCTCGTACGAGAAGAAGACCGAACGTCGTAGCCGCGTGGAGCGGAGTCTGTCGGTGCGCGGTGAGCATCGGCCGCAGCCCGACGCTCAGATGCTCACGCAGTTGCTCATTCGCTTCGCCCTCCAAGACGCGGGGGAGGCCCGCGCGGCGAGCACCGGCAGACGAACTTCCCTGGCGAGTGCCAGTACCTCGTCGTAGAATATGGGTGTCCGCCGTTGAGGTGGATGTTGTGGTCCCAAACCTCTGTACCTCGGTGCGGAGCACTTATAACGTTGCCGTCTGGCCTAGTCCTACAGCCTTCGGGCTCTTCTCACGATCAACATTCGCAGTTGACAACTCCGCGGTGGACGTTCTGGACCACTAACGCGGAGAAGAGCCATGACGACCTCTACGATCGATCGGCAAGCGGTCGATGATCTCGTGCATCCCTCGATGCCTTCTGGCGGCGCGGTTGCCGTCACCTACCTGCGCGTCTCGACCAAGGAACAGGCCGAGAAGGGCGGCACTGACGAGGGGTACTCGATCCCCGCGCAGCGGCAAGCCAATCGTCGCAAGGCTGAGCAACTCGGTGCAACCGTGATCGAAGAGTTCGTCGACGCCGGTGAGTCGGCGCGTAAAGCCGACCGGCCGGAGCTGATGCGGATGATCAAGTACGTCGCCGAGCATCAGGTGAACTACTGCATCGTGCACAAGGTCGACCGCCTCGCACGCAACCGAGCCGACGACGTCACCATCCACCTCGCGCTCCGTGATGCCGGGGTGATGCTGGTGTCGGCGAGTGAGAACATTGATGAGACCCCGTCGGGGATGCTGCTGCACGGCATCATGTCGTCGATCGCGGAGTTCTACTCTCGCAACCTCGCCACCGAAACCGTGAAGGGCCTCTCGCAGAAGGCTGCGCAGGGCGGCACCCCGAACCGTGCCCCGATCGGGTACACGAACGTGGGCATCCGTGACGAGCGGGGGCGAGAGATCCGCACGGTTGTCGTCGATACGGAACGGGCTGACCTCGTGACGTGGGCGTTCCAGGTGTACGCGTCGGGGCAGTGGACGACGACGCAGTTGCATCGCGAACTCGTCGCGCGGGGACTGACGAGTCCGCCGACGCCGAAGCGGCCGTCGAAACCGATCGCGTTGTCGACGATGCATCGCATTCTGACGAACCCGTACTACAAGGGCGACGTGCGCTACGGAGGTGCCACGTACCAGGGAACGCACACCCCGATTGTGGCGAAAGAGGTCTGGTATCAGGTGCAGACGGTGCTGGATGCGCACAAGTCCGCAGCCGACGCGACCCAGGTGCACGACCACTATTTGAAGGGGACGGTGTATTGCGGGCAGTGCGGTGAGCGGCTCATCATCACGAACGCGCGCAACCGGCACGGCAAGGTCTATCCGTACTTCGTCTGCTCGGGCAGACACTCCGGCAAGAATGCCTGCACGAGGCAGGCCATGCTGATCGAGGATGTCGAGCATCTCATTGAGCGTTACTACGAGACGATCCAAGTCACTGGCGAGATGCGGCAGAGCCTTGCGGGCATGCTGCATGCCGAGTTCGACCAGCTCATGGCGTCCGAATCGAAGGAACTCAATCGGCTTGCGACCGAGAGGGATCGCTTGGAAGACGAACGAGTGAAGGTGTTGCAGGCGCACTATGCGGGGGCGGTGCCGCTCGATCTGTTGAAGATCGAGCAGGATCGCATCAGCGCGAGCCTGGAGAACATCGAGAACCGGATCGCCGCGCACCACGAGGAGTATGCGTCGGCGCGCGCGAACGTCGACGACTCGCTGGGGCTGCTCGCGAACGTGGCTGGCATCTACCAGCGTTGCGATGACGCGAACCGCAGGCTCTGCAACCAGGCGTTCTTCACGAGGATCTTCATCGATGAGGATCGTGAGACTCGGGTTGAGTACGAGCGGCCGTTCGGGTCGCTGTGCAACGCAGAGGAGCAGGCGAACGCGCTGAACTGGGCAGCCGCGGCGTGCTCTGGGAAAAAGAAAAGTGGTGAGGTTCAGACCTTCGCGAGAGTGGAGACTCTCGTCGAGGGTTTGAACCTCACCACATCAGGGTGAGTAACGGGACTCGAACCCGCGACATCCGGCACCACAAGCCAGCGCTCTACCAGCTGAGCTATACCCACCATGCGCCCACCGGAGCGGGCAACCATACGAGTCTATTACATGTTCGGAGTGAACTCTGACACCGTGCGGGTCGAGATCTCTCGTGCTTCGTCGCTGGACGGCCCCGGCTCATCGACGAAGACCGCTTCGCGGTAGTAACGGAGCTCTCGGATCGACTCCAGGATGTCAGCGAGCGCACGGTGCCCGCCGTCTTTCGTCGGCGCTTGGAAGAACACACGCGGGTACCAGCGTCGCGAGAGCTCTTTGACGCTGGACACGTCGACGTTCCGGTAGTGCAACCACTGGTCGACCTGTGGCATGTACTTGGCGAGGAACATCCGGTCTGTCCCGATCGTGTTGCCGGCGAGCGGCGCTTTGCGCTCCAGCGGCACGAAGCGCTTGATGTAGGCGAGGGTCTGCGATTCGGCCTCCTCCACGGAGACACCGCCGGCGATCTCATTGATCAGGCCCGAGGTCTCGTGCATCTTCGTGACGAAGTCGTTCATGTGCGCGAGAGCGTCCGCGCTGGGGCGAATCACCACCTGGAAGCCGGGATCGACAGGGTTGAGCTCGAAGTCGGTGATGACGACGGCTATCTCGACGAGCTCATCGACCGCCAGATCGAGTCCCGTCATCTCGCAGTCGATCCATACGAGACGGTCGTTCTCGGACGCAGTTACCATGCGGCCATCCTATCGACGGGCCCGACATCGCTGACGTGGCGGGCTTCGTGCAAGGCCGCACGACCGCGGTACTCTATACGCGTGCGCCTCCGTAGCTCAGGGGATAGAGCAGGAGCCTTCTAATCTCTTGGTCGCAGGTTCGAATCCTGCCGGGGGCACTTCGACTGCGTCAGCCTGAGCTGTCGGCAGGTGTGGTCCGTGTCTCACGAGTGGCGCAGCGCAGCAACGGCGTCGTCCACGTTCCAGAACTCGCCGACGACGCGAAAAGAGCCCGTGGCCAGGTGCAGGCGCTCGGCGCGATACCGGAGCCCGAGCGGATCGGCCGTGAGCCTGAGATGCCCGAGGACGTGCTCCCTCCGATCCTGCACGCGCCAGAGGTGATCTGCGGCACGCACGAGGTGCTCACGGCTGGAAGAGAGCCGAGGCGTTGCGTACGGAACGTCGGGGAGGGCAGTGATCAGGTTGTCGGACATCGGAACTCCTTTCGCTCCTTCGAAGATATGACCGACCTCCGACATTCGGTCTCCGCTCCGACACGCGGCCTGATCGGCCCTTTCTGCACTGACAGGCCCGGGACGCGATCGGTGCACGTTTCGCGTGATTCCGAGCTATCGAGTCGTGGTCGCGGATGCAGGCTGGAGACCCGGACGACACGCGTCCGGTCACCGGAAGGACAGGACATGATCGACACGCTGACCATCGTGGGAAGAGTCGCCACAGATCCGACGCAGGGGCAGACGGGCGGCGGTATACCCGTGACGAACTTCCGTCTCGCGAGCACCCACCGGCGGTTCGACCCGGCGACGCAGGAGTGGACGGATTCCGGGACGAACTGGTTCTCCGTCGCGGCGTTCCGGCAGCTCGGTGAGAACGTGAGGGCCTCACTGCGCACCGGTGACAGCGTGATCGTCACCGGACGATTGAAGATCCGCGAGTGGGAGAGCAACGGCAAGCATGGCACGAGTGTCGATATCGAGGCCGATGCGATCGGACACGATCTGCGTTGGGGGACGACGGCGTATCGACCGCGCGCCCGCCCGACTGCGGAGCCGGGCCTGCACGCTGTCCACAGCGACCGGTCCATGTCGCCGGCCGAAGACCTTCGAGACGACGAGTCCGTCCGCGGCGAGGAGACGACTCCGCTCGGTCTCTCCTGGACGGAGTCGAGCGCCACGATGGAAGCGGTGCGGTGAGCTCGCACGCGATTCCCACGGCGACGCGGGATCTCCGTGACGTACCGAGGCGCTTCGACAGGAGCCGTAGACTCGGCACGTGATTCGTCGAACGGTCTTCTCCCCGGCGCGCACGGCCGGCGTGGTGGCTTCGGTCGCTGCCGTCCTCCTGTTCGCCGGTTGCGCGCCGACACCTGAGCCTTCCGCCTCTCCGACGGCTCAGGTGTCGGCGGGCCCCACGCCCGTTCCCGAACCGGCACTGGTTCCCGATGGCACGGCAGAAGAGAACCTTCCTGTCTTCACGGCGGTCGCTGAGCGCGTATGGGCGACCGATCAGCGTGGTTCCGGCCGCGCATACGTGGATGCCCTGGTCGAGGCCGGCTTCGATCGCGACGCCATGCAGGTGACTCAGGACCAGACGACGGTAGGCAATCCGGCGGAGAGCCTTCAGTTCTCCGTGCGGTGGGGTGATGAAGCCTGCCTGGTCGGACAGGTCGGACCGTCCACGGGTCAGGTCGTCGCGACCGTGATGCCGCAACTCGCCGAGGGGCGGTGTCTCGTAGGCACCACGCGCCCGATCGACTGGTGACGGGCCGAGGGGCCGGTAGGCTGGGGTGTCGATCTTCGACGCCAACAGAAGGAGCGGTTTTCGGTGGCTGAGTACATCTACTCGATGGTGCGTGCGCGCAAGGCGGTGGGCGAGAAGCTCATCCTCGACGACGTGACCATGGCGTTCCTGCCCGGAGCAAAGATCGGCATGGTGGGTCCGAACGGCGCCGGAAAGTCCACGATCCTCAAGATCATGGCCGGTCTCGACACCCCCTCGAACGGTGAGGCGAAGCTCTCCCCGGGTTATTCGGTGGGCATTCTGATGCAGGAGCCGGAACTCGACGAGTCGAAGACGGTGATCGAGAACATCCAGGACGGGATCGCCATCAAGGCGAAGCTCGACCGGTTCAACGAGATCTCCGCGCTGATGGCCGAGCCCGACGCCGACTTCGATGCCCTCCTCGCCGAGATGGGCACCTTGCAGGAAGAGATCGATGCCGCCGACGGGTGGGACCTCGACTCCCAGCTCGATCAGGCTATGGATGCGCTGCGCACTCCTCCCGCCGACGCCGCGATCGCCCCGCTCTCCGGTGGTGAGAAGCGCCGTGTCGCGCTGGCGAAGCTGCTCCTGCAGAAGCCCGACCTCCTGCTCCTCGACGAGCCCACGAACCACCTCGATGCCGAGAGCGTGCTCTGGCTCGAGCAGCACCTGCAGGCGTACAAGGGCGCGGTGATCGCGATCACCCACGACCGGTACTTCCTGGACCACGTCGCCGAGTGGATCGCCGAGGTCGACCGCGGTCGTCTCATCGGCTACGAGGGAAACTACTCGACTTACCTGGAGAAGAAGGGCGAGCGCCTCGAGATCCAGGGCAAGAAGGACGCGAAGCTCGCCAAGCGCCTCAAGGAGGAGCTGGAGTGGGTGCGGTCCAGCGCCAAGGGCCGTCAGACCAAGTCGAAGGCTCGCCTGGCTCGCTACGAGGAGATGGCCTCGGAGGCGGAGCGCACCAGAAAGCTCGACTTCGAGGAGATCCAGATCCCGGCGGGTCCGCGTCTCGGCACGGTCGTCATCGAGGCGAAGAACCTCAAGAAGGGATTCGACGGGCGTTCACTCATCGACGGGCTGAGCTTCAGCCTTCCGCCGAACGGCATCGTCGGCGTGATCGGACCGAACGGTGTGGGAAAGACCACGCTCTTCAAGACGATCGTGGGACTCGAGCCGCTCGACGGTGGTGACCTGAAGATCGGTGAGACGGTCAAGATCAGCTACGTCGACCAGTCTCGCGCCAACATCGATCCGAACAAGACGCTGTGGGAGGTCGTTTCCGACGGCCTGGACTTCATCACCGTCGGCAAGACGGAGATCCCTTCGCGTGCCTACGTCTCGAAGTTCGGCTTCAAGGGGCCCGATCAGCAGAAGAAGGCCGGCGTTCTCTCCGGCGGTGAGCGCAACCGTCTGAACCTCGCTCTGACGCTCAAGGAGGGTGGCAACCTGCTGCTGCTCGACGAGCCGACCAACGACCTCGACGTCGAGACGCTGAGCTCGCTCGAGAACGCTCTGCTCGAGTTCCCCGGATGCGCCGTGGTGATCACTCACGACCGGTGGTTCCTCGACCGCATCGCGACGCACATCCTGGCGTACGAGGGCACCGACGAGAAGCCCGACCAGTGGTACTGGTTCGAGGGCAACTTCGAGGCCTACGAGGAGAACAAGATCGAGCGCCTCGGACCGGACGCCGCGAAGCCGCACCGGTCGACGCACCGCAAGCTGACGCGCGACTGAGACCGCGATGTCTACGTCGCCGGGGACCCGCCTGCACATTCCGATCCACCTTCGCTGGGGGGATCTGGACGCCTTCAACCACGTGAACAACACCTCGATGCTGAAGCTGCTCGAGGAGGCTCGCGTGCGGGCATTCTGGCGGGCGGGTCCCGGCGAAGAGGCGCCGTCCACCGCGGTGCTCGATTCCGGCATTGAAGAGGGCATCCTGACCCTCATCGCCCGCCAGGAGATCGAGTATCTCGCACCGGTGCCGTATCAGCGCCGACCTCTCGAAGTCCAGATGTGGTTCGGCAAGCTCGGCGGCTCCAGCGTCGAAGTCTGCTACGAAGTGCACAACGACCCCACCGCCGCGCCCCGACAGATCTACGCGCGGTCGACCGCGATCATCGTGCTCGTCGATGCGCAGACCGGGCGCCCGACCCGGCTCACCCCGGAGATGCGTGACGCCTGGGAGCCCTACGTGGGTGCACCTATCGAGTACTCCCACCGCTGAGGCTGCGGAACGGCGCGAGACCGGCGCGGCGTCAGGAGGCGTCTTCAGGGACGCGAATCATGATCTCCTGCGCGACGCTCGCCGCAAGAGAACCATCGCGTGTGTAGATCCGTCCGGTGGCGAGCCCGCGGCCACCGCGGGCGTTCGGGGACTCCTGGACATACAGCAGCCACTCATCCACACGGGCGGGACGGTGCCACCACATCGCGTGGTCCAGGCTCGCGACCTTCAACCCGGGCAACGCCCAGTACACGCCGTGTGCGCGGAGGATCGACTCCTGGATCGTCATGTCGCTGAGGTAGGCGAGCGCGGCACGGTGCAGGCGCTGATCGTCGGGGAGTGGTGCACGCAGACGCATCCACACCTCCTGGCGCGCGACACGCTGGTCATCACTCGGCAGATACAGGGGAGAGTCGACGTGCCGGATGTCGGCAGCGCGTTCGCTCAACATGCGCGTGGTGCCCTCGGGAAGGCCGTGAACGCGCTCCTCGTCCGGCGTGAGCTCCTCCGGGGAAGGGATGCCCTCCGGCATCGGCTGGGCGTGCTCCACACCGGGATCACCGTCTTGGAACGACGCGATCATCGAGAAGATCGGCACACCGTTCTGATAGGCCTGCGCCCTCCGGGTCGAGAAGGAACGGCCGTCGTGGATCCGATCGACGGCGATCGTGATTCCCTGACTCGCGTCGCCGGGGCGCAGGAAATAGCCGTGCATCGAGTGCACAGCCCGGTCTTCGGGAAGTGTGCGTTCGGCGGCGAGGAGCGCTTGCGCGAGGACTTGACCGCCGTAGATGCGTCCGCTCGGCATGGGATGCGACGAACCCGTGAAGATGTCCTCCGTGGTCCGTGCCTGCGTCGCATCGAGATCGAGGATCTCACGCAGCCGCTCGACGGTCCGGACGGCATGGTCCTCCGCGCTCATATGTTCCTTCCCCGCGACCGCACACGCCGCTCCGTTGGTAGTTTAGAACGCGTGCCGCATCACCTCCTCCTCGCCGACCCGGACACCGCGAAGGATGTCCTCACTTTCGTCGGTCGAGCGACCCGGATCACGGACGACGGGGTGCGGCTGCAGGCAGCGAACGGCGTCCTCGCTCTGACCACCGCGGCGCTGGCGCCGCACGGTCTCTTCGACCAGACTCCGACGATCCTCGCCATGCGTATCGTGCATGCTGACCCTGAACTCCGCTGCGATGTCGTCGTGGATCAGCTCACCACGACGGACGAGCAGGCCCAGCTCGCGTTCCCGGACACGGGACTATCGCCCGCGTGGGCCGGCGTCGCACCGCCCCGCTCCGGATGGGAGCAGGCCTCCGCGCTCCCGGCCTCGACGATTGCGCAGCGCGCGCAGTGGGGGATCTCCGCGGTGGCTCGGGGCGCGGGTGCAGGATCGGGCGAGGAAGCCGTCCGGGCGCTTCGCGCAGCGATCTGGGGGGAACCGGATGAGGAGCTGGGCGGACTGCCGCGTGGCATCGCCTTCGCCGCCGACGCCATGGGTTTCATCTCCGGGGACGAACAGGTGCCCGTCACCCGGTCCGGTCGGTGGACCCGGCTGTCCTTCCGCCGCGGTCATGTCCTGGTGCGAGGGCCGATCGCCTCCGGACTCACGGGCGTCCGCGACACGGGCTCCGCAGGCTGAGACGTCGACGGCGACACGCGCGGCAGACCCGAGGATCAGCTCCCGGCTGCGGCCGCACGTCCGGCTGCACGACCGCTGAAGAGACAGCCGCCCAGGAACGTGCCTTCGAGTGCACGATAGCCATGGACCCCGCCTCCGCCGAAGCCACTCGCCTCGCCTGCGGCGAACAACCCGGGGATCGGTGCGCCCTGAGCGTTCAATGCGCGACCGTCGAGATCGGTGTTGATGCCGCCGAGCGACTTCCGCGTGAGGACGTGCAGCTTCACCGCGATGAGCGGGCCGGCGCTGCGCTCTTGCAGTCGATGAGGTGCGGCGGTGCGGATGAGCTTGTCGCCGCGATAGTTCCGCATGGACCGCAGCATCGCGATCTGCGCGTCCTTGGTGAAGTCGTTCTCCACCTCACGATCCCGGGCGACCACCTCCGTGCGCACGGCGTCGATGTCGAGCAGCTCTCCGCCGGGATGGCGCTGCATCTGCTCCAGGAGTGATTCGAGATCGTTCTCGACGATGAAGTCCTCGCCCTCGTCGAGGAACGACTGCACGGGACCTGACGGACCCTTCGCGAGCCGTGAACGGAGCAGCAGCCCGACATCCTTGCCTGTCAGGTCGGGGTTCTGCTCGCTCCCGGACAGCGCGAACTCCTTCTCGACGATCTGCCGCGACGTGACGAACCAGGAGTGGTCGTGCCCTGTCGAGCGCAGATGCTCGAGGGTGCCCAAGGTGTCGAAACCCGGGTACAGCGGAACCGGCAGACGTCGTCCGGTGGCATCCAACCAGAGCGACGAGGGCCCCGGGAGGATGCGGATGCCGTGAGAGGGCCACACCGGGTCCCAGTTCGTGATGCCTTCGACGTAGTGCCACATCCGGTCACCGTTGATCAGCCGCGCGCCCGCCGCTTCGCTCACGCCGTGCATCGATCCATCGACGTAGGCCGGCACGCCGGAGAGCATGTGCGCGGGCGGCGCGCCGAGCCTCGACGGCCACGCGGCGCGGACGAGGTCGTGGTTGCCACCGATGCCGCCCGAGGAGACGATCGTGGCACCCGCTGAGATCTCGAACTCCCTGATGACCTCGCGGGTGGTCGGCTCACCCCGCTCCGCACCGCTCGATGCGAGGATGCTGCCGCGCGCACCCGTCACCGTGCCGTCCGTCACGATCAGTTCCGACACGCGGTGTCGAGGAAGCACGGTCAGGCGCCCCTCACGTTCGCCCTGCTCCACGGCAGCGGCGAACGGTGCCACGATTCCGGGTCCGGTTCCCCACGTGATGTGGAACCGTGGCACGGAGTTGCCCGGGCCGATCGCGCCGTATCCGCCCCGTTCCGCCCACCCCACGACCGGGAAGAAGCCGACGCCGCGTTCACGCAGCCAGGAGCGCTTCTCACCGGCCGCGAACTGCAGGTATGCCTCGGCCCAGCGCCGTGGCCATTCATCCTCCGGGCGGTCGAAGGCCGCATTGCCGAACCAGTCCTGCGTCGCGAGCTCGAGCGAGTCCTTGATACCGAGACGCCTCTGCTCGGGGGAGTCGATGAAGAACAGGCCGCCGAAAGACCACCAGGCCTGACCGCCCAGATTGGTGCGCGGCTCCTGATCGATCAGGATGACACGCCGCCCCGCATCCAGCGCCTCTGCGGCGGCGACGAGGCCGGACAACCCCCATCCGATCACCAGGACATCCGTGGACAGGGGCGTTGTCGTCATGAGTTCTCCGTTGATTCCTGACGTGAGCGGGTCTCGAGCGTGGGACGGTCGCCAGCTGCGGCGCCGATGCCCGACGGCTCGAATGTGTTCACCATGGCATAGGCGGCGCGCTCCAGGTAGTCCCACAGCGTCGATTCGTGCAGGGGGGACAACTGCGCCTCGTCGACGGCGGTCCTCATATGACGAAGCCAACGATCCCGGGCGTCCGGGTCGATGTGGAACGGCATGTGGCGCATCCGGAGCCGGGGATGCCCGCGGGTCTCCCCATAGGTCGTCGGTCCGCCCCAGTACTGCTCGAGGAAGAGGCGGAGCCGATCCTCTGCGGGCCCCAGATCCTCCTCGGGGTACATCGGCTTCAGCACGGGATCGAGTGCGACCTCGCGGTAGAACACGGAGACGATCCTGCGGAAGGTCTCGTGACCGCCGACCTCGTCGTAGAACGTCACTTCGGGGTACTCCCGTCGTCGGTGGGCTTCTTGCGCCGCCAGATCCCGCGATCGGGGATGACGGGAACGCCGGTGACGGCGTTCGGGCGCGTCTTGGGCGGATTCGCGCCTCGCACCCGGCGTGCGCCGTCGAGGCCGGTGGGGACGACGTCGGCCATCCGCGGGACGCTGATCTCCTTCTCGAGGAGGGCCGCGCGCAGGCGGCGGCGCAGTTCTTGCGCCACATCGTCCTTCGCATTGGCTCGGGCCTTGATCACGATGCGGACGACGAGCGCGTCGCCGTCGATGGATTCGAGGCCCCAGAGCTCCGGCTTCTCGATGATGCGGGTGCGCCACTTCGGGTCTTTCGCGAGCCCCTGTGCCGTCTCCAACATGGTGTGTTCGACCAGGTCGAGGTCGGAGTCTGCAGGAACACCGATGTCGATGATCGATCGCGCCCAGCCCTGAGACATGTTCCCGATGCGGGTGACCTCTCCGTTTCGCACGTACCAGAGGGTGCCGTTGACGTCGCGCACTTGGGTGATGCGCACGCTGACGTACTCCACGACCCCGCTCGCCAGGCCGAGGTCGACCACGTCACCGATGCCGATCTGGTCTTCGGCCACGATGAACATGCCGTTGAGCACGTCTTTCACGATGTTCTGGGCGCCGAAGCCCAATCCGGCACCGACGGCGGCCGTGAGGAGCGTCAGGGAGCCGAGGAGCGACGAGTTCAGTGCATTGACGATGAGCACGATCGCGATGACGACCAGCATCACGTTGACGATGTTCTGCAGGATCGTGCCGAGTGTCCTGGTGCGCTGCACCAGCCGCATGTCTGCGAGCGGCGAGCGCTCGAGTGCTTGCGTGTCGTCGACCGAGGCCTTGTTCTTGGCGCTGTCGACGATGCGACGCACGACCCGTCGGATGATGAGACGGAGCACCAGGCCGATCACGATGCAGCTGCCGATGATGAGTGCGACGGTGAGCGCGTTCTTGCCGACCTGCGTCAGCCAGGCGAGCAACGCTTCCACTCCATCGGGGAGGGGCGTCTCCGCGGGTGAGTCGGTGTCGGCGAAGGGGAGGATCATCAGTCACGATCCTAGCGATCGGGTCTCTGCGCGGGCTGGGTGCGGGCGCCAGACGAAAACGGAGACCATCCGTCCCCCTGTCGCCGTGTCGGTGAGGGACACGCCGAGTGCAGGACGGATGGTCTCCGTTTCAGATGCGTCGGGGATCAGTCCTCGGCGTCGCGCGCCTGCGCGGCCAGCGCGCGCTCCACATCCGCCAGGTTCTCGAGCACGAGTCGGCGGAGCGCCGGCGCCGCGTCCTGGTGGGCGGACAGCCAGGCGCGGGTCGCGTCGCGTAGCGCGATATCGGCCAGCGCCGTCGGGAAGAGTCCGACGATCAGGTACTGCGCGATCTGATAGCTGCGCGACTCCCACACCGGAAGCAGCATGTCGAAGTACGCGGGGACGAACTCGGCGAGCACCGCCGTACCTGCCGGATGCGTGAACCCGAGCGCCGCAGAGCGGACGATCGTGTTCGGAGCGTCGTCACGCTCGATCAGCGATGCCCACGCCGCCTTCTTGGACGCCGAGTCGGGAAGGGAAGCGCGTGCCTGCGCGGCGAACTCTCCGCCCTTGGCCGTGTTGTCCGAAGCGAGGGCGGCATCGATCGTCGCGGCATCCGTGGCACCGATCGTGGCGAGGCCGACGAGGAGCTGCCAGTTCAGGTCGGCGTCGACCTCCAATCCGGGCAGGGTGTCCTCTCCGGATCGCAGTCGTCCGACGATGCCTGCGTGCTCCGGGGTGACCAGGGCGTTCGCGAACGCGGTGACGAACTGCAGCTGACTGTCGCTGCCGGGCTCCGCTGCCTCTGCGAGGCTCCACAGGCCGTCGGCGACCTTGAGGCGGGCAGCCTCGCGATCAGCGGGCGCGACGTACAGCGTCGCGGCGGAGCGGAGCTGAGCGAGCGTGGTGCGCACGGTGGTCGACTCGGTCTCGCGGCCGATGTTGCCGAGCACGAGGTCGATGTACTCCGATGCACCGGTCTCGGCGTCGCGGGTCTGGTCCCAGGCGGCACCCCACACGAGCGAACGTGCGAGGGGGTCGTGGATGTCCGCCAGGTGCGCGATCGCCGTCGCGAGCGACTTCTCGTCGAGACGGATCTTCGCGTAAGCGAGGTCGTTGTCGTTCAGGAGGACGAGGTCCGGTCGGGCGAGGCCGTGCAACTCGGGCACTTCGGTGCGGTCCCCGTCGACATCGACCTCGAGGTGATGCGTGCGGGTGAGCGAGCCGTCGGTCAGCGTGTAGAAGCCGATACCGAGGCGGTGAGGACGGATCGTCGGGTAGTCCGCGGGCGCGGTCTGGGTGATGGCGAAGCGCGAGATCGTGCCGTCGTCACCCTCGGCGATGACCGGCTCGAGCGTGTTGACGCCGGCGGTCTCGAGCCACTTCTTCGACCACGTGCTCAGGTCGCGGCCGCTCGTGGCTTCGAGCTCCGATAGCAGGTCGCTCAGCTCGGTGTTGCCCCAGGAGTGCTTCTGGAAGTACTGGGATACCCCGGCAAAGAAGGCCTCGATGCCCACCCAGGCGGCGAGCTGCTTGAGGACGGAGCCGCCCTTGGCGTAGGTGATGCCGTCGAAGTTGACCTGCACGTCTTCCAGGTCGTTGATCTCGGCGACGATCGGGTGCGTCGAAGGAAGCTGGTCCTGGCGGTACGCCCAGGTCTTCTCCATGGCGTTGAATGTCGTCCATGCCTCGGTCCACTCGGTGGCCTCGGCCGTCGCGATGGTCGAGGCCCATTCGGCGAAGGACTCGTTGAGCCAGAGGTCGTTCCACCACTTCATGGTGACGAGGTCCCCGAACCACATGTGCGCGAGTTCGTGGAGGATCGTGACGACCCGGCGCTCCTTGACGGCGTCGGTCACCTTGCTGCGGAACACGTAGGTCTCGGTGAACGTGACCGCTCCCGCGTTCTCCATCGCGCCGGCGTTGAACTCCGGCACGAACAGCTGGTCGTACTTGGCGAACGGGTACGGGACGCCGAACTTCGATTCGAAGTAGGCGAAGCCCTCGCGGGTCTTGTCGAAGATGTAGTCGGCGTCGAGATGCTGCCACAGGCTCTTGCGGCCGTACACGCCCAGCGGGATGACGCGGCCGGACGCACTCGTGAGCTCCGAGAAGGTCGACTCGTACGGCCCGGCGACGAGGGCGGTGATGTAGGACGAGATCCGGGGGGTCGGCTCGAAGCCCCAGGTCGCGGTGACGTCGTCGTCGTGCACGATGGCTTCCGGCGTGGGGGAGTTGGAGATGACCTTCCACGCCGCCGGAGCGGTGACGGTGAACTGGAAGGTCGCCTTGAGGTCGGGCTGCTCGAAGACCGCGAACACACGACGTGAATCGGGGACCTCGAACTGCGAGTAGAGGTAGACCTCGCCGTCGACGGGATCGACGAAGCGGTGCAGACCCTCCCCGGTGTTCGTGTAGAGGCAATCGGCATCGACCACGAGGACGTTCTCCGCCTGGAGCCCCGTGAGCGTGATGCGGGAGTCGGCGAAGACCTCGCTCGGGTCGAGCTGCTCGCCGTTGAGGGAGATCTCGCGCACATCCCGGGCGATGAGATCGATGAAGGTGAAGCTCTCGGGCGTCGCGGTGAAGCGCACGACACTGCGAGAGCCGAAGACCTCGGCGCCCTTTGTCAGATCGAGGGCGACTTCATAGGACTGCGTGTCGATGACGTCGCGGCGCTCCTGCGCTTCGATACGGGTGAGGTTCTCTCCAGGCACAGCTGTACTCCCAGGGGTGAGGGGATGTCACCGGGGCTTGGCGCAGTTGGCGCCGACGGCAACCATGACAGCCTACGCCAGAGCGGCGAATGTCCACCCGCATCGAGGTGGACGCTCCTACGCGGCGGAGGTGAAAGGATGGAGTCGTGACTGCGATCGAGCCGAATGCTGTTCCCTTTGCCTCGCCCGGTGCCGCCGGTGGTGCACCGTACGTGACCACGCCCGTGGCCTATGACGCGATCCTCCTCGCGGGGTTCGGGGGGCCCGAAGGGCAGGAGGACGTGATCCCGTTCCTGCGGAATGTGACCCGGGGAAGGGGCATCCCCGACGAGCGGCTCGAAGAGGTCGCGCACCACTACCGTCATTTCGGTGGAGTGAGCCCGATCAACGGGCAGAACCGCGTGCTCAAGGAGGCTCTCCAGAAGGCCCTCGTCGAGCGCGGCATCGATCTCCCGGTCTACTGGGGCAACCGGAACTGGGCTCCGTATCTCGAGGAGGTTGTGAGCGAAGCCTCCGTCAACGGACACAACTCCCTGCTCGCCTTCGCGACGAGCGCCTACAGCTCCTTCTCCAGCTGCCGCCAGTACCGCGAGGACTTCGCCCGCGTGCTGGAGGAGACGGGTCTGGGAGAGACGGTCACGATCGACAAGATCCGTCCGTTCTACGATCACCCGGGCTTCGTCGAGGCCTTCGAGACCGGAGTGCGCGATGCGGTCGAGGGTTTCCTCGCCGAGGGCGTCGCGGCCACCGACATCCAGATCCTGTTCTCGACCCACAGCATCCCGACGGCCGACGCGGAACGCTCCGGAGCCCGCGACATCGAGTGGGGTGAGGGCGGCGCCTACGCCGCGCAGCACCTCGCCGTGGCCGCCTGGGTGATGGACCGCGTCCGCCGGACCGTACCCGGTGCGGAGGACGTGTCGTGGGAGCTCGTGTACCAGTCGCGGTCCGGGCCCGCCTCGCAGCCGTGGCTCGAGCCCGATGTGTGCGACGTCATCGCCGAGCTGCCGAGCCGCGGGCGCAAAGCCGTCGCGGTGGTCCCCGTCGGCTTCATGAGCGATCACATGGAGGTCCTCTGGGACCTCGACACCGAGGCGGCCGAAGCCGCGGAGGAAGCGGGTCTGTCGTTCACCCGCACTCCCACCCCGGGTGTGTCACCTGCCTTCGTCGCGGGCATCGTCGACCTGATCGAGGAGCGTCTTCAGGGCCGTCCCAACGAGGACCGACCCCACGTGACGTCGCTTCCCGGAGCGTTCGACGTGTGCCGTCCCGGCTGCTGCGAGAACGTGCGCGCGGGCTTCAAGCCGGCAGCCGCAGGCCTCGTTCCCTGACATCCCGATCGCGATCCGGCACTTCTAGGATGGGAGCCATGCGCATCCACATCGCCACCGACCACGCGGGCCTCGACTTCTCCACCCAGCTCCAGGATCATCTGCGCGCTGCGGGCCATGAGGTCGTCGATCACGGGCCGATCGAGTACGACGCCGTCGACGACTACCCGGCATTCTGCATCCGCGCCGCGCAGGCGGTCGTCGCCGATCAGCGTGCGGGTGTCGAGGCGCTCGGCGTGGTGTTCGGCGGCTCCGGGAACGGGGAGCAGATCGCTGCGAACAAGGTCGGTGGAATCCGCGCGGCCCTCGTGTGGAATCTGTCGACCGCGGAGCTCGCCCGGGAGCACAACGACGCCAACGTGATCTCGATCGGTGCGCGGCAGCACTCCTACGAGGAGGTCACGTCGTTCATCGACCGGTTCATCGAGACGCCGTTCTCCGGTGACGAGCGCCATGTCCGTCGCATCGGTCAGATCGCGGACTTCGAGCGCGACGGCTCGCTTCTCCCGGACCCCCGGGCCTGACATGCCCGAGGGGCATTCCGTCCACCGGATCGCGCGGCAGTTCGATCGGAATTTCGTCGGCAAGACGCTGAGTGCATCGAGCCCGCAGGGACGATTCGCCGAAGGAGCCGCGGTCCTCGACGGGCGGGCGGCGGTGAGCGTGCAGGCCGTCGGGAAGCAGATGTTCCTGGAGGCGGAGGGGGACATCTGGCTACGGGTGCACCTCGGTCTCTACGGGGCCTGGGACTTCGCGGGCGAGATCCTCGTCGACCCGACCATCGCGTCGGCGAACGGTCGGATGGGGCAGACGAACCAGCGGGGAACCGTCCTGGATGAACCGATCCTGGACGACGCGGGGGAGAACTCGCTGGCGTCGATCGGAGCACCTCGTCGCACGCGGGTCCACGTGCGCATGTCGGAGCAGACCAAGGGGCTCGCGGACGAGGGGCTGGAATGGCCGCCTCCGGTCGTCGGGCAGGTGCGTCTGCGCCTCATGACGGACATCACCGCCGCGGACCTGCGCGGACCGACCGCCTGCGTGCTGCAGTCGCCCGAAGAGATGCTCGCCACGATCGCGAAGCTCGGTCCCGACCCGCTGGTCGGCGATCCGGTGGAGAACGAGGAGCGTTTCGTTCGTGCCGTGCGGAAGAAGTCGACGGTCATCGCGCTGCTGCTGATGGACCAGTCGGTCGTGAGCGGTATCGGCAACGTCTACCGTGCCGAGATGCTCTATCGTCAGCGGTTGAATCCGCACACGCCGGGGCGAGACGTTCCGGAGGAGATCGTCCGGGCGCTCTGGCACGACTGGGTGCGTCTGCTCGCCATCGGCGTCGAGACCGGGCAGATGATGACCATGGACGGTCTCACCGGCGAGGACTACCGGGCGGCGATGGCCAACCGCGACGATCGGCACTGGGTGTACCACCGGGCGGGGCTTCCCTGCCGGATCTGCGGTACCGAGATCGCTCTCGAGGAGATCGGCGCGCGCAAGCTCTTCTGGTGCCCGCGCTGCCAGGCGTGAGGTCGGTTCCCCGGACACGCGGGTGGGGGTCCGCTCCGGTCTGCTTCCTGTGAATATGGTGACAGCGTCGAATACGCCGACACCGACAGGAGCCGACATGGATCTCACCAACCTCCAGACAGTTCTCGAGACCGTGAGCGGATTCATCTGGGGACCGTTCTTCCTCATCCCGTTGCTGCTGGGCACGGGTCTGTATCTCACCATCCGATTGGGAGGCCTGCAGTTCGTCCGGCTCGGCTCGGCGCTGCGACTCGGACTCTTCACGCGCAACGACCCCGGCGCCGATGGGGACATCTCCCAGTTCCAGGCCCTCACGACCGCCCTCGCCGCCACGGTCGGCACGGGGAACATCGTCGGCGTCGCGACGGCGATCGGCATCGGCGGTCCTGGCGCTCTCTTCTGGATGTGGATCACCGGGCTGCTCGGCATGGCGTCGAAGTACTCCGAGGCGTTCCTCGGCGTGCGCTTCCGCAAGACCGACGACGCGGGGGAGAAGTCCGGTGGGCCCCAGTACTACCTCGAGCGCGGCATCCGGGGTCCCTTCGGCAAGGTCCTGGCGCTCTCCTTCGCCGTGTTCGCGGTGATCGCCTGCTTCGGCATCGGCAACATGACGCAGGGCAACTCGATCGCGCAGAACCTCCAGGCGAGTTTCGACGTGCCGACCTGGGTGACGGGCATCGTCCTCACCGCGTTCGCCCTGGTGGTCCTGGTGGGCGGTATCAAGTCCATCGGGCGTGTGACGGCAGGCCTGGTGCCGATCATGATCATCTTCTACGTGCTCGGCGCCCTCTACATCCTCATCGCGAACGTGGGGGCGATCCCTGCCGCGTTCGCCCAGATCTTCTCCGAGGCGTTCACCGGCACCAGCGCTGTGGGCGGCTTCGCGGGGTCCGCGATCATCATCGCCGTACAGTTCGGTGTCGCACGCGGCATCTTCTCGAACGAGTCCGGAATGGGATCCGCGGCGATCGCCGCGGCGGCCGCGAAGACCAGCCACCCGGTGCGGCAGGGTCTCGTGTCGATGACGCAGACGTTCATCGACACGATCATCGTCGTCACGTGCACCGGTCTGGTCATCATCTCGACCGGCACGTGGAAGGAGATCGACCCTGAGACGGGCGAGCAGCTGAGTCCCGCTCTCATGACCGGGGCGGCGTTCTCCCACGGACTCCCCGGGGACTGGGGACACATCATCGTGACGCTGGGGCTGGTGATGTTCGCCGGCTCGACCATCCTGGGATGGTCCTATTACGGAGAGCGCAACGTCGAGCGACTCATCGGCCGACGTGCCGTCATGCCCTTCCGGATCATCTTCTCGCTCGTCGTGTTCATCGGGTGCACCGTGCAGCTCGGCGTCGTGTGGGCCTTCTCGGACGCGATGAACGGCCTGATGGCGCTGCCCAACCTGATCGGTCTCCTGCTCCTCTCCGGCCTGGTGGCGAGGGAGACCAAGAAGTACCTCGACAACGATCCGAAGCTGCGCGCGGATCGCGCGCAGATCGATGCCTTCATGGCCGGTACTCCGGGGTGGGAGGAGTGGAAGACGCAGGCGATCCCTGTGGTCGGGCGCCGTCGACGCTGACGCGGCGAGTGGCTCGATGTCGCGGCTCTAGGCTATTGGCATGCGACAGAACCCCAGCTTCACCCTGGCGGATGTCGACGAGATCCGCCGTGTGATCGACGCCCATCCGTGGGCCACGATCATGAGCGCGGGTGAGGGCGGACTCGTCGCTTCCCACTATGCGGTGCTCCTCGACGAGGGGCGCGATGACTTGACGATCGTCGGGCATGTCGGACGGCCGGACGATCTCATCCACGGCATGGGGGAGCGTGAGCTGCTCGTCGTCTTCCAAGGGCCGCACGGATACGTGTCACCGGGGTGGTACGGCGATGTGCCGGCGGTTCCCACGTGGAACTACACGGCCGTCCACCTCGAAGGCGTTCCCGAGATCCTCGATGCCGAGGAGAATCTCAGGGTGCTCGATCGCCTGGTCGCTCGATTCGAGTCACGCATGCCGGACCCGAGGCTGATGTGGGAGCGGCCGAACGACGCCGCTTTCGTGGAACGTCTCGCCGCGGGAACGGTGGGCTTCCGGCTCGTGCCGACACGCGTCGTCGCGAAGCGGAAGCTCAGCCAGAACAAGCCTCCGGAGACCATCGAGACGGTGATCGCCGCGCTCGACGCGGAGGGGCCCTACTCGAACCCGGCTCTGGCCGCGGAGATGCGGCGCGCGCAGGACGCACGCCGCGGAGGAGCGCAGTGACCGAACGTGGAACCGCGATCAGCACCGTCCGAGCCGCGCGGATCGCGGGTCCGGGGCGCGAGTTCCTGATCGACGATGAACCGGTCGACATCCACATCGCCGACGGGCGCATCGTCGACATCGCGCCGACCGGAGCCTTGCGTGCGGGGGGAACGGTCATCGATGTCGAAGGCGCATGGACGTTGCCGGGTCTGTGGGACAACCACGTCCACACCGTTCAATGGGCGTTGACGTCGGAGCGGGAACCGCTCGGACACGCCCGGTCGGCTGTCGAGGCGGCGCGGGCGATGCGCGATGTCGTACCGCTGGCGGACGGCCGCCGTGTGGGGACCGGCTTCCGTGATGCCCTGTGGCCCGATCGGCCGACGCAGGAAGTCCTCGATGCCGAGACCGGCGCGGTGCCGACATATCTCATCAATGCCGACGTCCACAGCGTGTGGCTGAACAGCGCGGCCTTGGCCCGGGAGGGCTTCCGGAGTGCCGATGGGATGCTCCGGGAGACGGAGGCGTTCGAGATCTCCCGACGCCTCAACGCCGTTGAGGCCGAGCACGGCGATCAGGCGATGGAGCGTGCGGGACGGCAGGCGGCCTCTCGGGGCGTCACCGGACTCGTCGACTTCGACATGGCGTGGGGCGCGGAGGCGTGGCCTCGCCGAGTTCGGAACGGATTCGCCTCCCATCGCGTCGAGTTCGCCGTCTATCCCTTCGACCTCGATCGGGCCATCGAGGCCGGCCTCCGTACCGGTGACGTCCGTGAGGATGTCAACGTCCCCGAACGCGGGCGTGGGCTCGTGCATGTCGGATCTTTGAAGATGATCACCGACGGCTCGCTGGGTACGCGCACAGCTGCGTGCTCGCACCCCTATCCCGGTGATCCCGACAACTTCGGGATGCTGACCGTGCCGGCCGAGCAGCTGGTCTCCCTGCTGACACGTGCGACGGGGGCGGGATTGGCTGTCGCCGTGCACGCCATCGGCGATCGTGCCATCACCAACGCCCTGGATGCCTTCACGACGACCGGGGCTGTCGGTTCCATCGAACACGTGCAGTTGGTCCGTCACGCGGACCTGGCGCGGTTCGCGCGCCTCGGCGTGATCGCCAGCCTCCAGCCGCAGCATGCGGTCGATGACCGGGATCTGGTGGAGCGGCATTGGGCTGAGCAGACGGCGATCGGATATCCGCTCGCCTCGCTGCACGCGGCCGGGGCGGAGCTGCGGTTCGGCTCGGACGCGCCGGTAGCGGCTCTCGATCCCTGGCATGCGATCTCCGCGGCCGTCTCCCGCACGGACGATGACCGCGCGCCCTGGCACCCCGAGGAGCGGCTCGGTGTCGAGCAGGCCATCGATGCGAGTGTTCGGACCGCGCTGCGCCCCGGCGAGCCGGCGGACATCGTCGTGTGCGGTGCGGATCCGCTCACGGCGAGCGGCGACATGCTGCGGCGGATGCCGATCAGCGCGACCCTGCTGGCGGGAAACGTCACCCATTTCGGATAGTCCGAAGTCGAACGCCGAAAGGGCCGGCCCTCCGATGACGGAGGACCGGCCCTTCGGGATGACGGGTCAGGCGGCGATGTGCGAGAGAAGGAACCAGCGGTCCTTCTCGAGGCCGCGCTGGATCTCGATCGCGACGTCCTGGCTCGTGAGGTCGACCTCGTCGAGGCCTTCGACGGCGGCCTTGACATCGACGAGGATCGCATCGATGTCGGAGATGACCGCACGGATCAGCTCGTCGGACTGCGTGAAGCCCGCCGGAACCGAGGTGGCTCCCGCCTTGTCGGCGACGGCGCTCACACGGGCGTCGATCGGAAGACCCAGGGCCACGATCCGCTCGGCGGCGGTGTCGGCGAAGTCACCGGCGTGGGCGACGATGGTGTCCAGCAGCTCGTGGACGCCGACGAAGTTCGCGCCGCGGACGTGCCAGTGGGCCTGCTTGCCGTTGACGGTCAGGGCCTGGAGGCCGAGGACGACGGGGGAGAGGAACTGGGCCGCCCCCGCAGCCACGGTCGGGTCGATGGCGGTGGTGGAAACGGTCTGTGCCTTGCTCATCCTGTGCTCCTCCTGGAACGGTTCTCTTACCTGATGAAGACAACGCTACTCAGGCTCAGACATTCCGCAAGCAAGCTGAGGCTCGGCTCACTTCCCTGTCATTCCGCGGATCTGAGGGTAGTCTCGCCTCATGACCATCGCCGTGGAAGCCTCCCTCCTCGCCCTGCCGAACAGCGCGCCGTCGGTCGATTCCACGGCATTCGTCGCCGCGGGGGCGCGCATCATCGGAGACGTCTCGCTCGCTGCAGGATCCAGCGTCTGGTACAACGCCGTGCTCCGTGGCGATTCGGCGGAGATCGTCATCGGCCCGGGGTCGAACGTGCAGGACAACGTCTCCGTCCATGTGGACGGAGGACACCCGGTCATCGTCGGTACGAAGGTGTCGATCGGACACAATGCCGTGGTGCACGGCTGCACGATCGGCGATGGATCGCTCGTCGGCATGGGGGCGGTGATCCTCAGTGGTGCGGTGATCGGTGAGGGGTGCTTGATCGCCGGCGGCGCGGTCGTCCTGGGTGGGACGGAGGTCCCCGCGGGCTCACTGGTGGCCGGTGTGCCTGCGAAGGTCCGCCGTGCGCTCAGCGAGGAGGAGCGTGCAGGCCTGATCAGCAATGCCGACGTCTATCTGGGGCACTCGCAGACGCACTCCGCAGCGACCTCTGTGTGACCTCTGCGTGACCTCGCCGAACGATAGGCTGAGGTGCGTAAGGGGCGGTGGCCAAGCTGGTTAAGGCAGTGGGCTCATAACCCAACGATCGCGGGTTCAAGTCCCGCCCGCCCTACTCTTCGCTCCCGAGGCGAGCTACCTGCGTTCGTGAGACGAACACGGGCGCGCCCGGGCCGATCCGCCGCTGTCAAGCCCCTCCCGCGCGTGACTCTGCCACGCCATTCTTCGACGGAGCGGCATCGCGTCGCAGAACGGGAGAAACCATGAGCATCGGCAGCGGAATCGCGCTCTTCGTGATCGGAGCAATCCTCGTCTTCGCGGTGAACGTCGACATCCAATGGGTCGACCTCGACATGGTCGGATACATCCTCATGGGCGCCGGAGTCGTCATATTCCTGATCGGAATCATCCTCCTCGCCCGTCGTCGTCGGACCGAGACCGTCTCACGCACGTTCGTCGACCCTGCGACCGGGGAACCGACCACTCGCCGCTCCGTCAGTTCGAGTGGCGACGAGGCGGTCTGAGGGTGGACTGGCGGTTCCGGGTGGTCGAGCCATCCGGGACCGTCAGTCGGCAGAGCCGCTCTCGAGGTGCTCCTCCACGAGGAGGATCCCTCCACTGGAGCTGGCGGAGTGAGCGAGGTCTTCGATCCACTTCCGGCTCAGTTCCGGGGACTCGGGCTCCTGGAACACGAACCGGAGCGGGATCGAGGGGTGCAGCCACAGGGTCGAGCGTCCGGGTGCATCCCCTTCCGGGTGTCGCCACGAGAGGGTGAAGCTCTCGTTGCGGCGGAGTTTGGTCGCGATGACGACCTTCAGGTGCGCGAGCGCGCGGTCGTCGATCTGGATCGGAGTCTGGGCGTCGCCGTAGTAGAGACTGCCCATCAGCGGGCGGAGGCTACGACGTCAGAGCGGATCTGGATCATGGGGACTCCTCGACGGTGTGCGCGACAGACCGGGAGGGTGCTCCGGGTACTTGAACTCTAACCACACGGCGGCGAAGCGACGGGGGCGGGAGATCGACTCGCCGTCGGATACGAAAAGATTGTTCGCCCCGTGTCACGGTCCCGTGAGCGACGGTGTGTTGCCGTACACCTCTCGGTAGGCGGCACTGAACCGCGAGGAGTTGCTGAAGCCCCAGCGACGGGAGATCTCCGTGACGGAGCGACCGTTGCCCGCGTGGAGATCACGCCGGGCGCCGTCGAGGCGTGCGCGACGCAGCGCTTCCGCAGGAGTGATGTCGAGAGCCCGACGGAATGCGTACTGCAGGCCCCTCGTCGAGATGAACGACGCCGCGGCGACATCGTCGATGGTGATCGCACGATGCGCGTTCTCGTCGATGTACGCGAGCGCCCTCCGGACGGCTGCCGGTGCCGCGGCGCGCTGGGCCGGGCGATCGAGATACTCGGAGAACGTCGTCGGGAAGGTGGCGAGGGTCATCATCAGGACGTGTCGTTCGAGCTCGGCGATCAGGAGCGGCTCTGCGGCGTCGTCGTCGAGGACTCCCTCGACATAGGAGAAAGCCCTCTCCCAGCGCTGCGCGGCGACGGCGGAGGGGGGAGCGAATCCCGTGGTGCGCAGCTTTCGTCCGTCGACCCCCGTGATCTGCGCAGCGCGGGTCTCCGCGGCGGCGCGATCGACGACGAACGCGCGGACTCGTGCAGCGCGATCCCATCTCGCCTCGACGCGGGTGCCGTCCGAGATCCACGGTCGCCCCGGGTCGAGCGAGTGGCGAGCGGACCAGACTCTGGCGTCGGGTGCGTCGACACGGCACACCAGCAACTGGTCCTGCGGTTCGGCGAGGGAGTGGATCTGTGCGGCGAGTCGGTAGTTCACGACGGCGACGCTGTCGAGGGTTTCGGAATGCCAGTCGAAGCGGAAGTGGCGAGGGTCGGCGTTCTGCAGCGACGACGAGGGGACGAACTGGTGCCACGTGGACTCCACCTGTGCGATGTCGGTGGATGTGAACTGCATGGCCGTGCTCCTTGTTCCTCGCGCTGCGATCCCACTCGGCAGCACATCACCAGGAGCGTATAGCACCGTGTCTGATCGTTTCCGGGTCGGGCAGACGCATGTCGGCTCGTAGACTCGGATCATGACCGTGCCTTCCCCGTATGCAGACCGCCTGCGTCGCCTCCCCGTGCAGCGACACGAGGTCGAGGTGCGGGGTGCGATGACCGCGTACTGGGTGTACGGGCCCGAGGATGCTGAGACCACCGTCATCGCCGTGCACGGCTTCCGCGGCGAGCACCACGGCCTCGAACCGGTGTTGGCCTACCTTCCCGAAGTGCGTGTGATCGCCCCTGACCTCCCCGGTTTCGGCGAGTCGGCACCGTTGCCCGGGCGGCGGCACGACCTGGACGAGTACGCCGGTTGGCTCACGGACTTCGCGTCCGCGGTGGCGCCGGGTGCCGTGATCCTCGGGCACTCGTTCGGTTCGATCGTGACGGCAGCGGCCGTCGCGCGAGGTCTGGGCACCCCACGGCTGATCCTGCTGAACCCGATCGGTGCTCCGGCGCTGGAAGGCCCCAAAGGTCTGATGACGCGCCTTGCCGTGCTCTACTACGCGCTCGGTGCCCGTCTTCCGGAGCGGCTCGGAACCGCGCTGCTGCGCAACCGCGTCATCGTCCGGGTGATGAGCATCACGATGGCGAAGACGAAGGATCCCGCGCTGCGCCGGTTCATCCACGACCAGCACGACACCTACTTCTCGCGCTTCTCAGACCGCGACGTGCTGCGCGACGCCTTCGTCGCGAGCGTCTCGCACGACGTCCGGGAGTTCGCGCCCGAGATCGATGTCCCGACCCTGCTCGTGGCTGCGGAGCGCGACGACATCACCCCGATCGAGGCCGAGCGGAAGCTGGCGAAGACCTTCCGGGATGCCGAATTGGTCGAGATCGCTCACGTCGGCCATCTCATCCACTACGAGACGCCTGCCGAAGCGGCGGGTGCGGTGCGTCGCTTCCTCAGGATTCCCGTCGTGCGAGGCCGATGAGGCCCGCGACGCGGAACGGGATGACCTCGCCCATCGCGAGCGACGTCTCGGTGCGTTCCACCCCCTCGATCGACAGGATGCGGGCGTCGGTGTCGAAGAGATGGCGTGCATCGCGGCATGCGACCCGCGCGAGCAGATCGATCGACCCGCTCAGTCCGTGCGCCTGGACGACCTCGGGGATCCGGGCCAGTTCGTTGATGATGCGGGGGAGTTCCGTTTGTCGCACGCCGATGCTGACGAACGCCTGAAGCGGGAAGCCCAGGACGTCGGGGGAGAAGGACCGCTCGTAGGAGAGGAAGATCCCGCTCTGCTCCAACCGCGCCATCCGCGCCTGGATCGTGTTGCGTGACAGCCCCAGATTCTCCGCCAACGCCACGATCGTCGTCCTCGGGTCGTCGGCGAGAGCAGCGAGGAGTTCGAGATCGATACGGTCCAGTCCTGGCATAGTGCCAAACCTTAGCAGCACAGCCCCGACGCAAATTGAGCAACATGCTCAAGCGGGGTTCGAATGCTTGAGCGAGGTGTTCAGCAGACGTACTCTCGGACCATGCCGGTGATGACGCCGGCATCACCGCGCGGAGCCTCACGAGGGCCGCCGAGGACGAGGAGGACGATGATGTCACCGCAGATCACCCCCATCGCAGACACCGCCCAGGACCTGGAGCTCTCCGAGCGCATCTTGGCCCCGGACGGAAGCCGTGTCTCGAACCCTCGGTTGGACCCGTTCGTCTCGGACGTCGATGCCGAACAGCTGCGCTCCCTGCTCCGCGACATGGTCATCCTCCGCCGGATCGATGCCGAAGGCGTGGCGCTCCAGCGGCAGGGGCAGCTCGGTCTCTGGGCTCCCTGCCAAGGCCAGGAGGCCACGCAGATCGGTACTGCCCGGGCGATCGCGAAGGACGACTTCGTGTTCCCCAGCTACCGGGAGACCGGCGTCATCTACGCGCGCGGCGCAGAGCCCGGCGACTACGTGCGCATGTGGCGCGGTGAAGAGGGGGCAGCCTACGACCCCGCTGCACTCGGCGTTGCTCCGTTGCAGATCATCATCGGCGCGCAGACGCTTCACGCGGTCGGTTACGCCCTGGGCATTCAGCACGACGGTGCCGACGAAGTCGCGGTGACGTACTTCGGAGACGGCGCGACCAGCCAGGGCGATGTGAACGAGGCGATGATCTTCGCCGCGTCCTACCAGGCACCGGTCGTCTTCGTCTGCCAGAACAACCACTGGGCCATCTCGGAGCCGGTTGCGGTGCAGTCCCAATATCCGATCGCCGGGCGGGCGCCGGGGTTCGGCATCCCCAGCGTCCGCGTCGACGGAAACGATGTCCTCGCCTGCATGGCGGCCATGCGCTGGGCGCTCGATCACGCGCGCTCCGGCAAGGGGCCGGCCTACATCGAGGCGGTCACGTACCGCATGGGTCCGCACACGACGGCCGACGATCCGACGCGTTACCGCGACCAGGACGAACTCGAGTCGTGGCGCCGCCGCGATCCGATCGCGCGGCTGGAGGCACACCTGCGCGCCACCGGAGACCTGACGGACGAGGATCTCGCCGAGACTCAGGCGGCCGCCGACGTCATCGCGTCGGAGATGCGGGCGGCGTGCCTGAACATGGTGACGCGCCCGCCGCTGGCCGTGTTCGATGGGGTCTACGCCGATCCGCACACCGGGCTCGAGCGCCAGCGCGACGAGTACGCGGCGTACCTCGCGACCTTCGAAGGCGAGGTCTGAGCATGACCGAACTCACGCTCGGAAAGGCCCTCGGCGCAGGACTCCGCCAGGCGATGCGCGACGACGACAAGGTCGTTCTCCTCGGCGAGGACATCGGCAAGCTCGGTGGGGTGTTCCGCATCACCGATGGGCTCCTGGACGAGTTCGGCGCCGCGCGCGTGATCGACACCCCGCTGGCGGAGTCCGGCATCGTCGGTACAGCGGTCGGGCTCGCATTCCGCGGCTACCGACCGGTGGTCGAGATCCAGTTCGACGGCTTCGTCTATCCGGCCTTCGATCAGATCGTGGCGCAGGTCGCGAAGCTGCACTACCGCACGCAAGGGCGCGTCAAGATGCCCATCACCATCCGGATCCCGTGGGCTGGAGGCATCGGTGCGGCGGAGCATCACTCCGAGTCTCCGGAAGCGTACTTCGTCCACACCGCCGGATTGCGCGTGATCGCGGTCTCGAATCCCGAGGACGCGTACCGCAGCCTGCGGCAGGCGATCGCCTCGGATGATCCCGTGATCTTCTTCGAGCCGAAGCGGCTCTACCACCACAAGGGAGAGGTCGACCTCGACGCACCCCTCGCCGACGCACCTCCGATGGGATTGGCGCGTGTCGTCCGCGCCGGCACGGACGCAACGCTCATCACGTACGGAGCCATGGTGTCGACCGCGCTCCAGGCTGCCGAGGCTGCGGAAGACGAGGGCATCTCCCTGGAAGTCATCGACCTGCGCTCGCTCTCGCCGGTCGATTACGACTCGGTCGCCGCCTCCGTACGGAAGACCGGACGAGTCGTCGTTGCACACGAGGCCTCCCGCGAGGCCGGCGTCGCGGCCGAGGTGATCGCCAGCATCACCGAGCGCTGCTTCGAATACCTCGAGTCGGCGCCGCTGCGCGTCACCGGACACGACATCCCGTATCCGCCGGCGAAGCTCGAGAAATACCACCTGCCCGACCTCGATCGCCTGCTCGACGCGGTCGATCGCGTGCTGGATCGGCCGAACAGCTTGACGGGAGCAGACGCATGAACGCCGAGTTCCGCCTTCCCGATCTCGGGGAAGGGCTCACCGAGGCCGAAGTGGTGTCCTGGCTGGTCTCTCCCGGCGACACGGTCACGCTCAACCAGACGCTTGCCGAGGTCGAGACCGCGAAAGCGATCGTGGAACTTCCCTCTCCCTATGCCGGAACGGTGGCGACGCTCCACGCCGAGGCCGGCGAGACCGTCGCCGTCGGAGCACCCCTGATCGACTTCGACGTGGTCGGCGACGAGAGCGGGCCGACTCCGGCCGCCGCATCGGGGGAGAAGGCCCAGCCCAACCTCGTCGGTTATGGAGCGGCACCCACGTCTGCGGGACGTCCAGCGCGACGTGCTCGGCGAGTCGGCGTCACCGCGACTGCGGTCGACACGGCGGTCCTCGAGGCGGCGCCGCATGATGCCACCTCGTCCGCCGCCGTCGAGGCCCCGATCGAGCGGCCGCGATCGACACCACCGGTGCGCGCCCATGCGAAACGTCTCGGGATCGATCTGGTGCTCGTCGCCGCCGAGGTGGGCGACCGCGTCGTCACCCGCGCGGACGTCGACGCCTATGCGGAGCGGGTCGGCGCCGTGGGGACAGGGGGCGAGGAAGACGCGGTGAGCGGATCGACCGTGCCGTCCAGTGCCGCAGCTCTCGGCGACGAACAGCGCGAGACGCGCATCCCGATCCGCGGTGTGCGCAGACACACGGCTGCGGCGATGGTGCAGAGCGCGTTCACGGCGCCGCACGTCACCGTCTTCCACACGGTCGACGTGACCGGGACGATGGAACTCCTCGCCCGTCTCCGCGAAGACCGTTCGCTCGCCGAGCACCGCATCGGCCCGCTGACCGTCGTGGCGAAGGCGGTCTGCCTCGCGCTGGGGCGCACTCCTGGTCTGAACTCCCGGTGGGATGAGGCTGCCGGCGAGATCGTCCAGCACAACTACGTGGACCTCGGGATCGCCGCCGCGACGGATCGAGGCCTCATCGTCCCGATGATCAGGGACGCGGAACAGCTCACGCTGCTCGGCCTGGCGGATGCGGTGAAGTCGCTGGCCGAGGTCGCGCGCGCGGGAAAGACATCGCCCGCCGAGCTCGCGGGCGGCACGTTCTCGATCTCGAACATCGGCGTCTTCGGAGTCGATGCAGGCACTCCCATCCTTCCGCCGGGGCAGTCCGGGATCCTGGCGATCGGTGCTGTTCGGCGACAGCCATGGGAGCACCGCGGCGAGATCGCGCTTCGTGACCTCATGACGCTCAGCCTCTCGTTCGACCACCGCTTGGTGGACGGCGCGGAAGGAGCGCGGTTCCTCAAGGACGTCGCCGACATCCTCGAGGAACCGGGAAGAGCGATGCTCCTCAGGTAGTCGCGCGCAGAGCGGCCTCCGCCATCGCGACCAGCACGGTCGCGGTGGCGGAGCGCTGCCTGGCAGCGGCGCGCGTGCTGTGAGGGGTGGAGTTGATGAGTCCGAAACACGCCTGGACACGGAGGCGCAGTTCGTCTTGGTCGACCCCGCCCTCGGCAGCCGCGTGCAACGGCGACAGCGCCGACATCCAGAGCTCGATGTAGGAGCGCTGCAATCGGCGGACATCGGCGCGGTCGGAGTCGCTCAGATAGGCCAGGTCACGATCCTGCACCTGGATGACCTCGGCGTTGCCCAGAGCGAAGTCGACGTGGAAGCGGATCAACGCGCGCATCCGCTCATCGGCGGTCGGAGCTTCCTCGGCGACGCGCTGACCCCCTCGGATGAGGTCTTCGCTGACCTTGACGAGCACAGCGCCCAGCAGGGCTTGCTTCCCCGCGAAGTGGCGGTAGACGGCGGGACCGGAGACGCCGACGGCTGCGCCGATGTCCTCCAGGCTCACGCCGCTGTACCCGCGCGCGGCGAAGAGTCGTGCGGCGGCGTGCAGGATCGCATCGGACCGTTCGGCCTTGGCGCGGTCTCGGGCGGTGACCGGGCTTGTCATCTCAGTTAATCCTCGCTAACCTGAAGCAACGGGTTAGTGAACACTAACCGAAAGTGCATGCACCGCGCCAGGGCTCTCGCCCGCGCGGACGTGGGTCGAGGAGGACATCACGATGCCCGCAACTCAGGAGTCACTCGCGCGGGAGCTGCGAGAACGCCTCGCGACGGCCGCGCTCGGGGGACCGGAGGCGTCCCGAGAACGCCATGTCTCCCGGGGGAAGCTCCTCCCGCGCGACCGTGTCGCACGGGTCCTCGACGAAGGCAGCCCGTTCCTGGAGGTGGCCCCGCTCGCGGCCGACGGTCTGTACGGGGGAGAGGCCCCGGGAGCAGGTGTGATCGCCGGCATCGGTCTCGTCCACGGCCGTCACGTGATGGTCGTCTGCAACGACGCGACGGTGAAGGGAGGCACCTACTTCCCCCTCACCGTCAAGAAGCACCTGCGGGCGCAGGAGATCGCGCTCGAGAACCGTCTGCCGTGCCTCTACCTGGTCGACTCGGGAGGGGCATTCCTGCCGAAGCAGGACGAGGTGTTCCCGGACCGGGAGCATTTCGGCCGGATCTTCTTCAACCAGGCGCGCATGTCCGCGGAAGGTATCCCGCAGCTCGCCGCCGTGCTCGGCTCCTGCACGGCGGGTGGCGCGTACGTGCCCGCGATGAGTGACGAGACGGTGATCGTGAAGGGGCAGGGCACCATCTTCCTCGGCGGGCCACCGCTCGTGAAGGCCGCGATCGGCGAGGTCGTGACCGCGGAGGAGCTCGGCGGCGGTGAGTTGCACGCACGACGCAGCGGCGTGGTCGACCATCTCGCCGAAGACGATGAGCACGCACTCGAGATCCTTCGTGACATCGTCGCCACGCTTCCCCCGCCCGCAGCACCCGCGTGGGAAGTCGCCACCAGCCGCCCGCCGTCGGATCCATCCAGTCTCTACGACGCGGTTCCGGTCGATGTGAATGCCGCCTACGACGTGCACGAGGTCATCGCGCGGCTGGTCGACGGCGACACCTTCCTCGAGTTCAAGCCCGAGTACGGCACGACTCTGATCACCGGCTTCGCCCGACTCCACGGACATCCCGTCGGTGTCGTCGCGAACAACGGGGTGCTGTTCAGCGAGTCCGCGCTCAAGGGAGCGCACTTCATCGAGCTGTGCGACCAGCGCGGCATCCCTCTGCTCTTCCTGCAGAACATCACGGGATTCATGGTCGGTTCCGATGCCGAGGCCGGTGGTATCGCCAAGGACGGCGCGAAGATGGTGACAGCTGTCGCGAGCACGAGGGTGCCGAAGCTCACGGTCATCATCGGCGGATCCTTCGGGGCAGGCAACTACTCGATGTGCGGACGGGCGTACTCACCCCGCTTCCTCTGGACCTGGCCGGCCAGCCGCATCTCCGTGATGGGCGGGACGCAAGCGGCTTCGGTTCTCGCCACCGTCAAGGAAGACCAGCTCTCTGCGCGCGGCGAGAGCTGGAGCAGTGCCGAGCGCGCCGCCTTCGAGTCGCCGATCCGCGAACAGTATGAGCATCAGGGAGAGCCGTACTACGCGACTGCTCGACTGTGGGACGACGGCATCGTCGATCCCGCTCAGACCCGCGACCTTCTGGGCCTCGCCCTCGATGTCGTCGCCCGTAGTCCGCTGCCCGAACCGCGCTTCGGCGTCTTCCGGATGTGAGTGCCATGTCGTCGTCACCCGAGATCTCCTTCCACACCGTCCTCGTCGCCAACCGCGGCGAGATCGCCAGGCGCGTGATCCGCACCCTCCGCGCCCTCGGCATCCGCAGCGTCGCGGTGTACAGCGACGCCGATGCCTCGGCACCGCACGTGCGCGAGGCGGACGTTGCCGTGCGGATCGGTCCTGCACCGGCGGCGGAGTCGTACCTCGACATCGATGCCGTGATCGCAGCCGCCCGCAGCACCGGCGCCCAGGCCATCCACCCCGGCTACGGGTTCCTCTCCGAGAGCGTCGGACTCGCGGAGGCCTGCGCGGAGAGCGGCATCGTCTTCATCGGCCCCTCGGTGAAGGCTCTGCAGATCATGGGGGACAAAGCGCGCGCTCGTGACCATGTCCTGCGCCACGGCGTTCCCGTGGTCCCCGGCTTCGATGCCAAGGGCCTGTCCGATCTCGAGATCGCCGAGGAGGCGGAGCGCGTCGGGTACCCGCTGCTGGTGAAGCCCAGCGCCGGCGGCGGCGGCAAAGGTATGGAGGTCGTCGCCGACGCGAAGGGGCTTCCAGGCGCGCTCGCCTCCGCACGACGTGTGGCGGCCGCGGCGTTCGGGGACGATGCTCTGATCCTCGAACGCCTGATCAGGCGCCCTCGGCACATCGAGGTTCAGGTCTTCGGAGATGCGCACGGGACGGTCGTCGCGCTAGGCGAACGGGAATGCACGCTGCAGCGACGGCACCAGAAGGTCATCGAGGAGGCACCGTCCGCCGGGCTCCCCGCACATACCCGGGAACAGCTGCTCGCGGCGGCCGTCCTCGCGGCTGAGAGTGTCGAGTACGTCGGCGCGGGCACCGTCGAGTTCCTCATCGACGCCGATGCTCCCGATGAGGTGTTCTTCATCGAGATGAACACCCGGCTGCAGGTGGAGCACCCGGTGACCGAGGAGGTCACCGGGCTCGATCTCGTCGCTCTTCAACTCCGTGCCGCGGATGGGCTTCCGCTCGCGATCGCACCGCGCCTGCGTGGTCACGCCGTGGAGGCCCGCGTGTACGCGGAGTCGCCGGAGCGCGGATTCCTCCCCTCGACCGGGACGGTTCTGCTCTTCGAGCCCCCCATCGGCGTCCGCGTCGACGCGGCGATCGAGACAGGAAGCGCGGTGACGGGCTTCTACGACCCGATGATCGCGAAGGTGATCGCGTTCGCAGATGACCGTGCCACTGCACTTGCTCGTCTCGACGAGGCGCTCGCACGCACGGTCGTGCTGGGCGTCGAGACGAACATCGCGTTCCTCCGGGCCCTCTGTCAGGACGAGCGTGTCCTCGCCGGCGACCTCGACACGGGTCTCATCGACACCCTGCTTCCGTTCGACGCGGAGAGGCCTTCGTCGGCGCAGCTCGCCGCGGCGCAGGAGGCGGTAGCCGGGCACTCCGAGCCGGTGCGGACGAGCCCCCTGTGGCGTGAGCTTCCGGGGTGGCGCTTGGGGGCCGCAGAGGTGGCAGGCGCACCGTTCGTCGCACTCACGGACGCCGACGACGAGATCGCGCTCACGGAGACGTCTCCCACCGGGTCGCGCGAAGCGATCCGTGCCGCCGTGGATGGCGATGGAGCCGTGTGGGTCGCCGCGGGCGGCCGCACCGTGCGCCTCCGGCCCCTCGACCGGAAGCAGCGGATGCTGCGACGACTGTCCGCGCGTGACGCGGGGGTTGCGGCGACGGAACCGGAAGGACGCGCCCCGATGCCGGGCAGCGTCGTCGCGGTGCACGTCGCGGACGGGGATCCGGTGTCCGCCGGTGATGCACTCGTCTCGATCGAGGCGATGAAGATGGAACATTCTGTGCTCGCACCCCACGACGGGGTGGTGCATCTGCTGGTCGCGGTCGGCGACCAGGTACGGCGCGACCAACCGGTCGCCCGTGTGACGACGGAGGAGAGCTGAACATGGAAGATCTGTCCGAGGAGGAGCGCGAGCTCGCTGCCATGGTGCGGGAGTTCGCCGACACCGTCGTCGCGCCGCAGGCCTACGAGGCCGACCGCTCGCACACGCTGTCGATGGATGTCGTGGCGCAGATGGGCGATCTCGGATTGTTCGGACTGCCGTTCCCGGAGGAGTACGGCGGCCAGGGCGGCGACTACATGGCGCTCGGCATCGCGATCGAGGCACTCGGTCGCGTGGATCAGTCGATCGCGATCACGCTCGAGGCAGGTGTCAGCCTGGGCGCGATGCCGATCTTCCGCTTCGGCACCGAGGAGCAGCGCCGCGAGCTGCTGCCGGATCTTCTCGCAGGACGAGCGTTGGCGGGTTTCGGTCTCACCGAGCCGGAAGCGGGAAGCGATGCCGGTGCCACCAGGACCACGGCCCGACTCGACGGTGACGAATGGGTCATCGACGGCTCGAAGCAGTTCATCACCAACTCGGGCACGCCCATCACGCGCTTCGTGACCGTCACCGCCGTCACGGGGAACGAGAGCGGTCGCAAGGAGATCTCCACGATCATCGTCCCCAACGGCACGCCGGGGTTCACGGTCGAGGCACCGTACGACAAGGTGGGCTGGAACGCGTCCGATACGCATCCACTGACCTTCGACGGTGTCCGGGTGCCCGCATCGAACCTGCTGGGTGAGCGGGGAACGGGCTTCCGCAGCTTCCTCAGCATCCTCGACGAAGGGCGCATCGCGATCGCTGCGCTGTCGACCGGTGCAGCCGAGGGGTGTCTGGAGGCCGCTGTCGAGTACGCCCAGAGCCGCACCATCTTCGGCGCCGCGCTGAGTACTCGGCAGAACGCGCAGTTCACACTGGCACGGATGCGTGCGCGGGTGCATACCGCCCGACTCGCCTGGCACCACGCCGCCAGGCTGCGGGATGCGGGCAAACCCTTTGCCGAAGCGGCGGCGATCGCCAAGCTCGTCGGCGGCGAAGCTGCGATGGACAATGCCAGGGATGCGACCCAGATCTTCGGAGGGAACGGGTTCATGAACGAGTTCCCCGTGGCGCGTCACTACCGCGACTCGAAGATCCTCGAGATCGGTGAGGGCACCACCGAAGTACAGCTCCTCGTGATCGCACGGGGTCTCGGGCTCGCCGGGTAGCGTGGCCGGTATGACCACGCACGACATCCTCCAGCGGGGGCTGTACTACGAGGAGTTCGAGATCGACGCCCGTTACCTGCACCGTCCGGGGCGCACGGCGACCGAGGCCGACAACGTTCTCTTCACGACACTGACCATGAACACGCAGGCGCTCCATCTCGACGCGGCGTTCGCCGATGCGCAGGATCCGTTCCACGCGCGGCTGATGAACTCGATGTGGACCCTGTCGACGATGGTGGGCTCGTCGGTCGCCCAGTTGACGCAGGGGACCCTCGTGGCACAACTCGGCTTCGGTGACGTGGCATTCCCGCATCCGCTGTTCGCCGGCGACACGCTCTATACCGAGAGCGTCATCGTGGAGAAGCGGCTGTCCTCATCGCGACCGGGGCAGGGCATCGTGAAGATCGCGCACACCGGACGCAACCAGGATGGGACGGTCGTCGCCACCGCCGTGCGCTCTGTGCTCGTGCACTGCCTTCCGGAAGGAGCCACGGCGTGAATTTCGACCTCGGGCCCGCTTTGCTGTTCTGCCCCGCCGATCGCCCTGAGCGCTTCCAGAAGGCCTCTGAGCGAGCCGATGCCGTCATCCTCGACCTCGAGGATGCCGTGCTCCCGGATGCGAAGGATGCCGCGCGCCGGAACGTGATCGCCGCCGACATCGATCCTCACCGCGTGATCGTGCGGGTCAACGCCCCGGACACTGATGCCTTCATGGCCGACCTCTCGGCGCTGGCGCAGACCGACTTCCGCACCGTGATGGTCGCGAAGACGGAGAGCGCGGAGAGCCTGGCGGCATTCGATGAGCGCTACTCGCTGATCGCCCTCTGCGAGACCGCCCGTGGCGTCCACGCGGCGGACCGCATCGCCGCGCACCCGACGGTGTCCGCGATGATGTGGGGCGCCGAGGACCTCGTCGCCTCGCTCGGAGGGACCTCGTCACGGAACGCCGACGGAGGCTATCGCGACATCGCCCGGTACGCTCGCGCGCGTGTTCTCCTCGAGGCGGGCGCACACGGCAAGGCGGCCATCGACGCCGTGCACATCGATCTCGACGATTCGGACGGCCTTCAGCGGGAGGCGCGGGATGCCGCCGCCTCCGGTTTCCGCGCGACCGCCTGCATCCACCCGAGTCAGGTCGAGCTCATCCGTGCCGCCTACCGGCCCGATGACACGAGCATCGACTGGGCGCGTGCGGTGCTCGCAGCCGCCGAGAGCGAACGCGGTGTGTTCCGATTCGAAGGACGCATGATCGACGAACCCGTGCTTCGCCACGCGCGCTCCGTCGTCTCCCGCGCACGCTGACAGCGCGCGCGAGGATCAGCTCAGAGGACCGGTGACTCCTCCAGCAGGCGCAGGTACCCGGGGGCCGCGACGAAGCGGTGTACGGAGCCGTTGCGCAGGACATCGCCCTCACGGGGGAGCGTGCCACCGGAGACGTGGTCGATCACCGCGCGGATCACGCCGCCGTGCGCGACGACCAGAACGGACTCCGCCTGCGGAGCCGAACGGCGCCGCGCTTCGCGGTCGATCGCGTGGAGCGCGGCGATGGCGCGCACACCCACCTCGTGCAGCGTCTCCGCACCCGGCACCTCGGCGTGCCAGTCTCCGTAGGTGCGGATGTAGTCCTCGACGAGCAGCCCTTCGCCGTCGCCGAATTCACGCTCACGGATGTCCGGGACGACGGCGGCGAGCTCCAGTCCGAGCCTGTCCGCGATGATCTCCGCCGTCTCCCTGGCCCGAAGCAGCGGACTCGAGTACACGGCGTGATGGGTCGTCCCCGCGAGCTTCTCCGCAGCCCAACGTGCGTCTTCCCGACCGGTCTCGTTCAGCGGGATGTCGGTCGATCCCTGGATGCGCCGTGCGAGGTTCCAGTCGGTCTGGCCATGGCGGACGAGCGTGAGGTAGGTCACGTGAGGAGCTCCTGGAGTGCGGGGAGCACGTCGCTGGTACCTGCGGCGATGGTGAGATCGGCCCAGGTGTCCGCACGCGTCGGCTCCCGGTTGACGATGATGAGGGGGATGCTGCGGCGGCGGGCGCGTTCGACGAGGCGCACCCCTGAGTTGACCACGAGCGACGAGCCGGCGACGATCAGGGCGGAGCTGGAGCGGAGCAGCGACTCGGCCGCGCGGAAGCGGTCCTGCGGCACGTACTCGCCGAAGAAGACCACATCCGGCTTCAGCATCCCGTCGCACACCGTGCACACCGGGACGATGAAGCCGTCCGTGCTCTCGGGGAGCACGTCGCCGTCGGGCGCGAGAGCGATGTTCTCGGGGACGGTGATCCAGGGATTGCGTTCCTCGATCTGCACGGCGATGTCGCGGCGATCGAAGACCTGGCCGCAGTGCAGGCAGAGCACCCGGCGCATCGTGCCGTGCACCTCGATCACGTGGGAGCTTCCGGCACGCAGATGCAGTCCGTCGACGTTCTGGGTGATGACCCCGGACACTTTGCCGGCGGCTTCGAGTCGAGCAAGAGCTGTGTGCCCGGGGTTGGGGGCGGCACTGGCGAAGGCACGCCAGCCCAGATGCCCGCCCACCCAGTAGCGTCGCCGCGCCGCTTCGTCGCCGAGATAGGTCTGGATCGTCATCGGGTCGCTACGCGTTCGGGCTCCCTCGCCGCGGTAGGCGGGGATGCCCGAGTCGGTGGAGATGCCTGCTCCGGTCAAGAGGGCGATGCGCTTGCCGTGCAGCAGCTCTGCGGCGTAGGCGACGGTGGCCGACAGCTCGGCGGTGTTCGACACGCTCACGGGGACCTCCTCGAGCGAGTCTACGGTGTGGCGTCGACGGGGGATCGCGCGAGACGCCCCTTGCGCGCGTCGAGCGCGGCGGTGGCAGAGTGGGAGTCGTGCAACTGTTCCCGGTGACCGACGTCCACGATCCACGCCTCGACGACTACCGCGGGCTCACGGACACGGCTCTCAGAGCACTGAATGAACCGGCGGGCGGGCTGTACATCGCGGAATCGACGAAGGTCATCGCCCGGGCGATCGCCGCCGGACACCTTCCGCGCTCCGTCCTGGTGCAGGAGCGCCGGGTGGAGGACATCCGTGCGATCGTCGGTGCCTTCGACGTGCCGGTGTACGTCGTCCCCGACGAGGTCGCCGAGGCCGTCACCGGCTTCGCCGTGCATCGCGGGACGATCGCGTCGATGCACCGCCCGGAGCTGCCGTCCGTTCGCACGGTGCTGGAAGGGGCGACGCTCGTCCTCATCCTGGAGAACATCGGCGATCACACGAACGTGGGGGCGGCCTTCCGGGCGGCGGCCGGACTGGGCGCCGATGCCGTCCTGGTGTCGCCGGGTGGCGCGGATCCGCTGTACCGGCGGAGCGTCCGAGTCAGCATGGGAACGGTGTTCCAGGTGCCGTGGACACGCATCGTCGACTGGGGCTCCGCGGTCGAGGACCTCCACGCCGCCGGGTTCGACATCGCCGCGCTCGCCTTGCGCGATGATGCCGTGTCGCTCGATGCGTACGCAGCCGCACGGCCGGAGCGCGTCGCACTCGTGATGGGCTCCGAGGGGGACGGTCTCTCCCGGACGGCGCTCGACGCGGCCGATCACATCGTCACGATCCCGATGAGCGGGGGAGTGGACTCGCTGAACGTGGCATCGGCGGCCGCGGTCGCGCTCTGGGCGATGCAGCGCTGAAGCTCAGTCCCTTTCGGGCAGCACGACCGGCGAGGGCTCGGGCCGCTTGGCGGCGATGTTGTCGCCGGATGACTGGTGCCGCAGCCGACGGAGCACCCACGGGACCAGATGCTCCCGTGCCCAGCCGAGGTCTTCCGACCGCGCCTCCCGCCAGGTCCGCAGCGGGAAGGGCTCGGGCTGCATGGACTCGAGATCGTTCGGGACGTTGAGGGCGCGCAGCACCATCCGGGCGACTTCGTGGTGGCCGAGTGCGTTGTAGTGGAGGCGGTCGTCGTCGAAGAAGCGCATGTCCTGCACGACCTTGAGCGCCCACTGGTCGGCGACGATGCAGTCGTGGCGCTCGGCGATCGCACGGACGTTCTCGTTGTAGATCGCGACCTTCCCTCGGAAGGCGCGGAAGACCGGCGTGAAGCCGGTGTCGATTCCGGTGAAGAGCAGCACTGCCGCCCCCGTCGAAGCGAGGCGGGCGACGGCGTCGTCGAGTTGGCTGGCGATCGCATCCGGATCGGTGCCCGGGCGGATCACGTCGTTGCCGCCGGCGCAGATGGACACGAGGTCCGGGCGCAGCGCCACCGCGGGCTCGACCTGGTCGGCGACGATCTGCGCGATCAGCTTGCCGCGCACCGCGAGGTTCGCATAGGCGAAGTCGTCCACCTGCGCGGCGAGGACTTCGGCGACGCGGTCAGCCCAGCCGCGGTGGCTTCCCGGATGTGCCGGATCGGGGTCGCCGATCCCCTCGGTGAACGAGTCGCCGAGTGCCACGAACCGGCGCCACGGATGCGCCGTCTCGTTGGGTACATAGGGGGTCCGAGTCGAATCCTGGTCGGTCATCCAGCTCTCCTTCGCGAACGTTCCGCGGAGCGGCGGTGGCCGCAGCGCAGTGACAGATCCTACCCCGAGGGACCGACCGATGGGCGGGGCGCGCGCGGGGGAGTGCGGCGGGTGACGCAGTGTCGTCGGCAACGATTATCGTGGAGTCGATGCTCTCTCCGTCCTTTCCTCAGCGTGCCCCATGGGGAACCGCGAGCAAGCTGCGTGCCTGGCAGCAGGAAGCGCTGGACCAGTACTTCCGCGACGACCAACGGGACTTCCTCGTCGCGGCCACACCCGGTGCCGGCAAGACCACCTTCGCCTTGACTCTCGCGGTCGAGCTGATGCGCATGGGCGAGGTCAATCGGATCATCGTCGTCGCGCCGACGGAACACCTCAAGACGCAGTGGGCGGATGCCGCGTCGCGGGTGCACATCCGCCTCGATCCTCGGTTCCGCAACAGCGACTGGGCACCGGCGCGGCACTATCACGGTGCCGTCGTGACCTACGCGCAGGTCGCGGCGAAGTCCTCCGTGCATCGGCATCTGACGGAAGACGCGAAGACCCTCGTGATCCTCGACGAGGTGCATCACGGCGGGGATGCGTTGAGCTGGGGAGACGCCATCCGCGATGCGTACGGCCCCGCGAAGCGGCGTCTGCTGTTGTCGGGGACCCCGTTCCGAAGCGATACGGCACCGATCCCGTTCGTCGAGTACCACCCCGACGAGTCCGGTGCGCGCGTCTCACGCACCGACTACAACTACGGCTACGGGCGGGCGTTGGCGGACGGCGTCGTGCGGCCGGTGCTGTTCCACATGTATGCCGGAAAGATGCGCTGGCGCACGACCACGGGCGACGAGCTCGAGACGCACCTCGGTCAGGACAACACGAAGGACGTGACGTCGCAGGCCTGGCGCACGGCACTCGATCCCGAGGGCGACTGGATGCCCGCGGTGCTGTCCGCAGCGGACCGACGCCTCACCGAGATCCGCCACCACGTTCCCGATGCCGGCGGGCTCGTCCTCGCCACGGATCAGACGGTCGCGCGCGCCTACGCGAAGATCCTCCACAGCATCACACGTCAACAGCCGACGATCGTGCTCTCCGACGACGCCACGGCCTCCGAACGCATCGAGAAGTTCAGCGCGAGCACGGACCGGTGGATGGTCGCCGTGCGCATGGTCTCGGAAGGCGTCGATGTGCCGCGGCTCGCTGTCGGCGTGTACGCCACCTCCTCCTCGACGCCTCTGTTCTTCGCGCAGGCCATCGGTCGGTTCGTGCGAGCCCGCCGTCGCGGTGAGGCCGCCAGTGTGTTCCTGCCGCAGGTGCCTGTGCTCATGGGCCTGGCGAACGAGATGGACAAACAGCGCGATCACGCGCTCGACCGTCAGTCGAAAGAGGAAGACGGTCTCGATGATTCGTTGCTCGAGAGTGCGAACCGGGAAGAGGAGACGTCTGACGCGCTGACACAGGAGTTCAGCTATCAGGCGCTCTCCTCGGTCGCCCACTTCGATCGGGTCGTGTTCGAGGGCCAGGAGTTCGGTCAGCTGGCCGAGCCGGGTACGCCGGAGGAAGAGGAGTTCATCGGATTCCCCGGGCTCCTCGAACCCGAGCACGTGCATGAGCTGCTCATGCAGCGACAATCGCGGCAATCCCGGTTGCGGGAGGCTCGGGAGGCCTCCGCGGGCCCCGCCGAGACGACGACGCTGCCCCCGCCGCTTCACCGCACGCTGAAGGAGCAGCGACAGCTGTTGAACAGCCTCGTCGGCCTGTACGCCCGGCAGAAGGGCGAACCGCACGGCGCGGTCCATGCCGAACTTCGGCGGATCTGCGGCGGCCCCGCGGTCGCACAAGCCACGGTGACGCAACTGCAGTCGCGCATCGAGGTCCTGCGCAAGCGCGTGCGCTCCTGAGCTGAGCGATCGGTGCGTGTCGGACGCGACCTCGTGCCGCCCGATTCGGATCCCCGAAATGCTGTCAATCCGCGTCTGAGCGAGGTGTCGGCGGGGCGGTCCGGATAGCGTGGAACGGTTGCCCGCGCCCGGGCATTGCCCGTTCTGGAGGATCCATGACAGCGCCCGCTGCCGACACCCCGACCCCCGCCGACCGTCGGCGCTGGGCCCGCTATCTCGTCGAGGAGCGCGCTGAGGGCTCCGTCTACCAGAAGCTCGCAGCCCGACGCACGGGGGAGGAGCGGGAGATCCTGCTCAGCCTCGCTGATGCGGAACGTCGACACGAGCAGCACTGGCTCGATCTGCTCGGAGCGGAGCCCGAGAAGCTCCCCCGGGCGGGTGTCCGGTCGAGGATGCTCGGCTGGATGGCCGGTCGGTTCGGATCGATCTTCGTGCTGGCCCTCGCGCAGAACGCCGAAGCGCGTTCGCCGTATGACTCCGAGCAGTATGCGACCCCGGCGATGCGTGCCGACGAGAAGGTCCACTATGAGGTCGTCCGTGGACTCGCGGCTCGAGGTCGACGGCGCCTCTCCGGCTCGTTCCGCGCTGCCGTCTTCGGTGCCAACGACGGCCTCGTGAGCAATCTCGCTCTCGTGCTCGGTATCGGCGCGACCGGGGTCAGCTCGGGATTCGTCCTGTTCAGCGGCATCGCCGGCCTCCTCGCCGGTGCCCTGTCGATGGGCGCGGGAGAGTTCGTGTCCGTGCGGTCGCAGCGCGAGTTGCTCGCAGCCACCGCCGCCAACGACGATGCCACGGCGTCCGCGGGAGACCTCGACATCGACGAGAACGAACTGGCGCTCGTCTATCGCGCGCGCGGCATGGAACAGGAGGAGTCGCTGGCTCGCGCTCGGCGTATCGTCACCGCCGCGCAGGCCGGGGTACGCGGAGCCGCGACCGGCCCGATCAACGCCCAGCGCGCGGACGACCATGAGATCGTCGGCAGCGATTGGACTGCGGCGGTCTCGAGCTTCCTGCTGTTCGCCTCCGGCGCGATCATCCCCGTGCTGCCGTGGATCTTCGGGCTGGAGGGGACGAACGCGATCGTCGTCGCACTGGTGCTGGTCGGCATCGCGCTGCTGAGCACCGGCGCCATGGTCGGGGTGCTCTCGGGCGGACCGCCCTTGCGGCGCGCACTCCGTCAGCTCGCGATCGGCTTCGGAGCGGCAGCGATCACCTATGTGCTCGGCGTGCTCTTCGGCGTCGGGGCAGTCTGACCGATCCAGGCGAGGAGATCGTGATCGTCAGAGCGCCGTCCTCGTCACGGATGATGCCCGGGGTGCGGTCTCCGATCGAGTATCCCGCGATCGGATCGCCGACCAGGTAGCGACCACGATCGAACCGGAACGGGAACGAAGAAGCCCCGGAGCATTCCTGGCGAACCAGTCATGCTCCGGGGCTGTCTGTGCGCGGAGGGGGACTTGAACCCCCACGCCCTTACGGGCACTACGACCTCAACGTAGCGCGTCTACCATTCCGCCACCCGCGCAGGTGTTGGATGATCGTTGCCGACCGAAGAATGACATTACCACGTCCTCAGCGGGCACTCGAACCGAACCATACGCCCGGGCGTGGCGCGTGGTTTCGATAGCCTGGAGCCATGACCGATCCGTCTCTTCCGGAGGTCGCGCGCGTCGCGAGCGACCTGATCCGCTTCGACACATCCAACTTCGGCGGAGGGAACGCGAAGGGCGAACGCGAGGCCGCGGAGTACGTCGGGTCCTACCTGGAAGCGTTGGGGCTCGAGGTCGAGTACTACGAACCCGTTGCGCGGCGCACCAACGTGATGGCGCGGGTGCCCGGGCGCGACCGCGACAAGCCTGCACTGGTCGTCCATGGGCACCTCGACGTCGTGCCGGCAATGGCCGAGGACTGGAGTGTCGACCCCTTCGCCGGCATCGTGCAGGACGGCATGCTGTGGGGGCGCGGCGCCGTCGACATGAAGAACATGAACGCGATGATCCTCACCGCAGTCGCCGACATCCTCCGCGCCGGAGAGCGCCCGGAGCGCGATCTGGTGCTGGCTTTCTTCGCTGACGAAGAGAACGGCGGTGTCGAAGGGTCGGCGCTCGTCGTGCAGAACCGACCCGAGTGGTTCGCCGGGGCGACGGCGGCGATCAGCGAAGTCGGTGGCTACTCGATCACGGTGGACGACCGTCGGGCGTACCTGCTGCAAGTCGGCGAGAAGGCCCTGATCTGGATCCGTCTGGTCGCGAAGGGTCGCGCGGGACACGGGAGTCGCCTGCACGACGACAACGCGGTCACGAAGCTCGCCGAGGCGGTGGCGGCGATCGGTCGCACCCGGTGGCCGATCCGCCTGACGCCGACCACGACGGCGCTGCTCGAAGGGCTCAGCGCGCTGAGCGGACGCAGCGTGGACGACCCCGACGCCCTCGCGGAAGCCGCGGGACCTGCCGAGGCGTTCCTGCGTTCCTCGTTCCGGACCACCACGAACCCCACGGTCCTCAGCGCGGGATACAAGCACAACGTGATTCCCGAGCGCGCGGAGGCGCTCATCGATGTCCGCGTGATCCCCGGGACCGAGGACGACGTGCTCGCCGAGCTTCAGAGCATCGTGGGGGACGACATCGAGATCGAGACGGTCGTGCGAGACATCGGCATGGAGACCCCGTTCGAAGGCGAACTGGTCGAGGCGATGGTCGCGAGCATCGGGCGTCACGACCCGGGCATCCCGGTGATCCCGTACCTCCTGGGTGCGGGCACCGACAACAAGGCACTGGCCTACCTCGGGATCACGGGGTACGGATTCGCACCGCTGAAGCTCCCCACCGATCTCGACTTCACAGGGATGTTCCACGGAGTCGATGAACGAGTGCCCGTAGAATCGCTTGTCTTCGGCCAGCGTGTGCTGGCCGATCTGCTGCGCACGTACTGAGCGCCGGCCGCTCCGTGCCGCGATGACACCGAAAGCCCCTCCATGCACCTGTTCGAAGCACTGATCCTGGGCATCGTCCAGGGACTCACCGAGTTCCTCCCGATCTCCTCCAGCGCCCACCTCCGTATCCTCGGAACCTTCCTTCCGTCAGGGGAGGACCCGGGCGCGGCCTTCACCGCCATCACCCAGATCGGCACCGAGGCGGCTGTCGTCGTGTTCTTCTGGCGCGATATCGTCCGCATCATCACGCAGTGGTTCCGATCCCTCGTCGGCAAGGCCCCGCGCAACGATCCGGATGCCCGCATGGGGTGGATGATCATCATCGGCAGCATCCCGATCGTCGTCCTGGGTCTGCTCTTCCAGGACCAGATCGAAACCGTCCTGCGGTCGATGTGGATCGTCGCGATCATGCTCATCGTTTTCGGAATCCTGCTCGGCGTCGCCGACCACATCGGTGCGAAGCGTCGCAAGCTCAACGATCTGACCTACCCCCACGGCGTCGCCTTCGGATTCGCTCAGGCATTGGCGCTGATCCCCGGGGTCTCTCGCTCGGGTGGCACCATCACCATGGGGCTGTTCCTGGGCTACGAGCGCGCTGCTGCCGCGCGCTATGCCTTCCTCCTGGCGATTCCCGCCGTCTTCGGCAGCGGTTTCTACCAGGTCTTCAAGAGCTGGGACGAGCCGTCGTTCTTCTCGTTCGGGGACACTCTCGCGGCCACCGGCATCGCCTTCGTGGTCGCGCTCGGGGTGATCGCGTTCTTCATGAGCTGGATCTCGAAGCGCAGCTTCCTGCCGTTCGTGATCTACCGGATCCTGCTGGGCACGGTATTGCTCGTGCTGCTCGGGACCGGGGTGATCGCGGCCTGATCCGGCGTCAGCGCTTGCGGTCGCCCGGTCCGTCGTCGCGGCGACGGAGGTAGCGCTCGAAAGCCTGCGCGATCGCGTCGCCGGAGGCTTCGGGGGAGTCCCAGGTGTCTCGGGTGCGCTCGAGCTGGCGGATGTACTCGGCCATGTCCTCGTCATCGGCCGCTGCCGCATCGATCGAGGCTTCCCAGGCGGCGGCCTCGGTGCGGAGCGCCTGGCGGTCGACGTCGACGCCCGTGAGCTCCTCCAGCCGATCCAGGAGAGCGAGCGTCACCTTCGGTGAAGGCGTCGCCGAGGCAACGTAGTGGGGGACGCTGGCCCAGAGGCTTGCCGTGGGGATTCCCGCGTTCTCGGCGAAGTGCTCGAACACGGTGAGGATCCCGACCGGTCCCTCATAGAGCGAGCGATCGAGTCCGTGCGCCTCACGGACCTGCTCGTTCTGACTGGACGCGAAGATCGAGATCGGCCGGGTATGCGGAACATCCGAGAGCATCGCACCGAGGGTGACGAATCCCGTGATGTCGTCGCGCAGAGCGACGTCGATGAACTCCGAGGCGAACGCCTGCCAGGTACGTGCCGGTTCGGCTCCCGTGAGCAGCCAGAATTCCGGGCCGGGCGCGGGGTTCCGTGGGCGCCAGAGTCCGGCTTCCGGCCAGGTGAGCTGGCGGCGGCCCTCGGCATCCATGCGAGTCGACGGTCGCGTGTACTGGTAGTCGAAGTAGAGCTCGGGGTCGACCGAGTGCACGAGGTCGTACTCCGTCGATGTGCGCAGTGCCTCTATCGCAGCGCTGGCGGCTTCACCCGCATCGTTCCAGCCGTCGAAGGCGGCGATGACGATGCGCGGACCGAGAACATCCATCGAGGGCTCCCTTCGAGTTCGCAGATGTGATCCTTCCAGGCTAGTCCGCGACGGCGGGATGCGGGTGGCACCCCGGCTAGCATGGGTTCGGTGAGCAGAAAGCCCAGCGCAGTCCTGTGGGACATGGACGGAACACTCGTCGACACCGAACCGTATTGGATGGCCGCCGAGACGGCGCTGGTCGAGTCCTTCGGCGGATCATGGAGCCACGAAGACGCATTGCGACTCGTCGGCAGCGGTCTGATCGACAGCGCCGTGATCCTGCAGAACGCGGGTGTGGCGATGGAAGCCGAGGCGATCGTCTCGCACCTGACCGACGTCGTGCAGCAGTCGCTTCGCACTCAGGGTGTCCCGTTCCGGCCTGGCGCGCGCGAACTGCTCCGTGATCTCCGGGACGCGGGAATCCCCACCGGTCTGGTGACCATGTCACTGCGCCGGATGGCACTGGACGTCGTGGAATTGATCGACTTCGAGGCGTTCGACATCGTCGTCGCCGGTGATGACGTGGAGAACCCGAAACCGCATCCGGAGCCGTATCTGCAGGGGGCGGCACTCCTGGACGTCGACATCGCCGAGGCCATCGTCATCGAAGACTCGCCCACCGGGGTGCGAGCGGGGCTTGCCTCGGGCGCAGTGACGCTGGCGGTGCCGCACATCGTGCCGCTGGACGGACTCGGTGCGCACGATCTGTGGGCGACACTCGCCGGACGTGGCGCCGACGATCTCACCGACCTGTTCGACAGCCACAGCGCCGCGACGGGAGCGATCCGATGACCGATACCGCCGCGCCGCGGCCGAGCGGCCCGTTCCGCGCGGGCGATCGTGTCCAGCTCACGGGACCCAAGGGACGCCTGCACACCGTGACGCTCCGCGAGGACGGAGAGCTCCACACGCATCAGGGTGTTCTGCGCCACCGTGACCTGATCGGGCTTCCGGACGGTTCCGTCGTGGCGAACAGCTCCGGGCACGACTATCTGGCGCTCCGGCCTCTGCTGCGTGACTTCGCGATGTCGATGCCGCGCGGCGCGGCGATCGTGTACCCGAAGGACGCCGCCCAGATCGTCATGCAAGCGGACATCTTCCCTGGGGCGACCGTGGTCGAAGCAGGTGTCGGTTCCGGTGCGCTGTCGTTGTCGCTGCTGCGCGCGGTGGGTCCGGCAGGGAAACTGATCTCGTTCGAGCGCCGCGAGGACTTCGCCGATGTCGCGCGCGCGAACGTCGAGACCTTCTTCGGTGAGAACCCGGACACCTGGCGTGTCGTCGTGGGAGACCTCGTCGAAGCCCTGCCGACCGAGGTGCCGGCGGCATCCGTCGACCGCGTCGTGCTCGACATGCTCGCGCCGTGGGAGTGCATGGACGCCGTCGCCGACGCGCTCACCCCGGGTGGAGTGGTCCTCTGCTACGTGGCGACGGCGACGCAGCTCTCGCGAGTCGCGGAGTACATCAGGGGCACCGGGCTCTTCACCGACCCGGACGCGTCGGAGACGATGGTCCGCGGATGGCACGTCGAGGGACTCGCGGTGCGCCCCGACCACCGGATGGTCGCCCACACCGGCTTCCTCCTCACCGCGCGCCGACTCGCCCCGGGAGCGATCGCTCCTTCGGTCAAGCGCCGTGCGTCCAAGAGCAGCTACGGCGACGAGGACGTGGAGGCCTGGACACCGGGAGCCGTCGGCGACCGCGAGATCAGCGACAAGAATCTGCGCAAGCGCGCGCGGGAGGCCGAGAAGGCGGCAGAGGGGGCGCGCCTGGCGGCCGCTTCGCGCGATTCCTCGCACCCGACGGAATAGACTGGAGCGCGTGCGTAAAACGTCCGCCGTTCTGGCCTCCCTCAGCCTTGCCGTCCTCGCCCTGACCGGCTGCACCGTCGCGTCGCCCGACAGTGCTGCCGCCTGTGATCGTGGCACCGACGACAAGGTCTTGAACATCGCCGACGTGAGCGGTGACCTCGGCTCGGTTCCCGACGTCGACGTCTTCGGCCCGGTCAAGACGGACGAGACCTCGTTCGCCGACGTCACCGTCGGGGACGGTCTGGCACTCGGATCGGACTTCCAGCCCGTGGTGCTCGATATCGCCTTCTTCGGCGGAGACAGCGGCAAGGCTCTGTACAAGTCCGAGTTCAACGGCGACCCGAGCCGCGTGCACAGCATCGACTACTGGGCTCAGCGTTCCGCGGGTCTTGCAGACGTGCTGGAGTGCGCCACCGGTGGTAGCCGTGTCCTCGCCGTCCTGACTCCGGAGGACTTCGGGGCCCAGAACGTCCAGGCGTTCGGACTCGACGAAGGGGAGAACATCGTCGCGGTCATCGATGTGCTCGATGTCATGCCGTCGAAGGCGTCCGGTGCGTTGCAGTTCAATGACGCGCGCGGCCTTCCCAGCGTCGTGCGGGCTCCCGACGGCACACCCGGCATCATCGTCCCCGACGTTCCGGCGCCGACCGAGATCGTCACGCAGACGCTGATCAAGGGCGATGGTCCGAAGGTCGAGGAGGGCGACATCGTGGTCTCCAACGTCATGGGCGTCGACTGGGATGAGAAGACCGTGACCACGTCCTCGTGGGGCAAGGACGCGAGCGTGAGCGTCGCCGCCGAGCAGATGGTGGGCGCCACCGTCGGTTCGCAGCTCCTCGTCGTGTTCCCCGCAACAGAGAGCGCTCCCGCCACCGCGATCGTCGTCGACATCCTGGGCGCAGTGGCGGCGCCGACGCAGTGATGGCCGCCCGTATCCCCGCGGAGGAGCGCCTGACGAATCTCGTCGTGGCGCTGATGGCCACGGAGATCGGGCTGACGAAGCAGCAGATCCTCGACAACGTCTCCGGCTACCGCCAACGAGCGGAAGCGGGCACGCGTTCCGATGCGCTCGAGAAGATGTTCGAACGCGACAAGGACGAGTTGCGGACGCTCGGCGTGCCGATCGAGACGATCGGTGACGCCGCTGATCCGAACGATCTCCGTGAGGCCCGCTACCGTATTCCGCAGGCAGAATACGACCTTCCGAGTGACATCGTGTTCTCTCCGGCGGAACTGGCAGTGCTGCGTCTCGCCGGCAGCGTCTGGAGCGCGGAGTCCGTTTCCGGGGATGCACAGTCCGGCGTGCGCAAGATCCGCGCTCTCGGGATCGACGGTGACGAGCCGATCATCGGCTTCGCCCCACGCATCACGGCGCGTGACGCGGCGTTCGCTCCTCTCCAGGATGCGATCGAGCGCTGTCGTGTCGTCACATTCGACTACCTGAAGCCCGGCGAGGAGGCGCCGCGGCGACGACGCATTCGTCCGCTCGCCCTCGTCGACTACGAGGCTCGGTGGCATGTGTTCGGGATCGATGTCGATGTCGATGAAGACCGGACGTTCCTGCTGGGCCGGATCGTCGGAGACGTCAAGGTGAGTTCGACGGGCTTCGAGGCGAATCTGCGCGACGGCGCGGGGGAGAGGGCTCTCGCCGGGCTCGAACGCGTCGCGTCGGAGAACTCGGCATTGCTCGAGGTCACGCCCGGCACCGAAGCCGCGCTCCGCCTCGGACGACGCGCGGTTCCGGCGACGCAGGGGATCCATGTTCCCTTCGTCGATCTGCACATCCTCGCGGATGAGCTGGCGTCCTACGGCCCAGAGGTCCGCGTGGTCGAGCCCGCCCCGCTCCGCGATGCGGTGATCTCCCGGCTCGAAGCAGTCGTCGATGCGCATGCTGATGCGGAGGACGCAGGATGAATCCGAAGCCCAAGCCGCTTCTCGCCGCCGAACGGGTGCGGCTCTATCTGACGCTCGTCCCCTATCTCCTCGAACACGGCCAGGTCTCGCTCGCGGAAGCAGCGGAGGAGTTCGGCGTCACGCCGCAGGAGATGCGCGGGATGGTAGAGAAGCTCACCGTCATCGGGCTTCCCGGGGAGTCCGGGTACTGGCAGCAGCCGCAGGAGATGTTCGACATCAACTGGGACCTGCTCGATCTCGAGGACGTGATCGAGATCACGAACGACGTCGCGCTGCGGCGAGTGCCTCGGTTCACCGCTCGTGAAGCCGCGGCCCTGCTCGCAGGCCTCCAGATGGTCGCGGCCGTGCCCGCGGTGTCGGATTCCGGACTCGTCGCGGGTCTCATCTCGAAGTTGTCCCGTGGCGCCGCCGATGCGCCCGCAGATGTCGTCGTCGCGCCGAGCGCGGTCGACGAGGTCCGCGAAGCGGTCGCGCGTGGTCTTCACGACGGTGTCGCGATCTCCTTCACCTACCAGGCCCCTGACGCCGCCCCGACCACACGCACGGTCGACCCGATGCAGATCCTGATCACCAACGGGCAGTGGTACCTGCAGGGGTGGTGCCACCTGCGTCAGGCGATGCGCACGTTCCATCTCGATCGTGTGAGCGCGCCCCAGCTGACGCAGATCCCGATCACCCACGGCGGGGATCACGTACCTGAGGCGTTCGCCGGTCTCGACGACGAGCGCGAGGTCACGGTGCGCGTGCCGGAACGCCTCGCCCCGCTGCTGGCCGGATTCGTCCCCACGGGGGAGCTCGAGGTGGTAGACGGTTTCGTGGCCACGCAACTGCACCTCGCCGACCCGCGCGGGATCAAGCGGCTCGCGGCGCGCTTCGGCGGGGCGATGGAGGTCATCGATCCCGGTGTCGCACGCACGGCCACCAGGGAGTGGGCCGCCTCGGGACTCGCGCTGTATCACCAGCCCGATGCGAAGAATTGATCTGTAGACTGAATCGAACGCTCACCGACGACGGGAATCCTGACATGTTCGCTGGAATGCAAGGCTGGCACCTGCTTATCGTGCTCGCCGTGATCCTCCTTCTGTTCGGTGCCGCCAAGCTGCCGGCGCTCGCGAAGAGCATGGGCCAGTCCGCTCGCGTGTTCAAGGGCGAGATGAAGGCGATGAAGGAAGAAGACGCGACCCGCGCAGATTCGACCGTCGCCGACCCCACCTCGGCCAAGGACTCGGGCGCTGACCCTGAGACTCCGCCTCGCGCCTGACCGGCCGTGGCAGCCATCGAACCGTCCGTGATGCGGAAGGCGGATCGGGATCGACGGATGTCGCTCGGCGCGCATCTCGTCGAACTGCGCAAGCGTCTGATGTACGCGGCGCTGGCACTCGTGGTCGGGATGGTCATCGCGTTCATCGTGGCGGACCCCGTGATCCACTTCATTACGGAACCGATCCGTATCATCACGGAGAAGCGCGGCGATAATTTCAGCGCGTTGAACTTCGGTACGGTCACGTCGGCGTTCGACATGCGCATGCGTATCGCCTTCTCCATCGGTCTGTTCATCTCGGCGCCTGTGTGGCTCTGGCAGATCTGGGCGTTCATCATGCCCGGACTGACCCGCAAGGAGATCAAGTACACCGTCGGGTTCGTCGTCGCGGCGGTTCCGCTGTTCTTCGCCGGCTGCTATCTCGGCGTGATGATCATGCCGCACGTGATCGAGCTCATGTGGAGCTTCACCCCGGACGGCGCAACCAACTTCTACTACGCGCAGGAGTACTACGACTTCGTCTTCAAGCTGATGATCGTGATCGGCGTCTCCTTCGTGCTCCCCGTGTTCCTGGTGGCGCTGAATCTGTCCGGGGTCATGTCGGGCCGGGCGATCCTGAAGGGATGGCGTGTGGCCATCCTCATCGCGACCGTGTTCGCGGCCCTGGCGACGCCGGCAGCCGACGTGGTCAGCATGCTGATGCTCGCCGGAATCCTGATCGTCCTGTTCTTCGCCGCCGCCGGACTGTCCCTCATCTTCGATCGGCGAAAGCGGAAGCGCGACGATGCGTCAGGGCTCCTGCCGGACGCGGTATGAGTTCACCTTCCGAGAAGTACGCCCGGGCGCGCCAGGCGGCCGAGCACCCGGAGTCGTCCGCGTTCGCGGCGTTGCAGAAGTTCCAGCTGGATCCCTTCCAGGTGGCGGGGTGCCACGCGCTCGAGAACGGACGCAGCGTGCTCGTCGCCGCACCGACCGGAGCAGGAAAGACGATCGTCGGCGAGTTCGCGATTCACCTCGCGATGCAGACGCCGACCGACAAGGCGTTCTACACGACACCCATGAAGGCCTTGTCGAATCAGAAGTTCCGGGAGCTGGTCGACGTCTACGGCGCCGATCAGGTGGGACTGCTCACCGGCGACACCAACATCAACGGCAATGCGCGCATCGTGGTGATGACGACCGAAGTCCTGCGCAACATGATCTACGCCGACTCCACGGCGCTCCGGGATCTCCGTTACGTGATCATGGACGAGGTCCACTACCTCGCTGACCGTTTCCGCGGCGCTGTCTGGGAAGAGGTCATCATCCACCTGCCTGCGCAGGTGCGGCTGGTCTCCCTGAGCGCCACGGTCTCGAACGCCGAGGAGTTCGGGGACTGGCTCGACACGGTGCGCGGCGACACCGAAGTGATCGTCTCCGAGATCAGGCCGGTGCCGTTGGAGCAGCACGTGCTCGTGCGGGACGACCTGCTTCCCCTGTTCGATGACCGCGCCGGCCTCGCCACGGCCCAGGTGAACCAGGAGTTGATGCGCATCCGCTCATCGACCGCGTCGACGTATGACAACAACCGACAGGCGCAGGCGTATCGGAGCAACCGGCATGCGGGCCGACAGGCGCAGCGCCCTTCCCGAGGAGGCCGCCGTCCCGTCCGTGCCGCGAATGCGCGCCGGATCGAACGGATGGATCGTCCGGATGTCGTGCGCCTTCTGGAGCGCTCGAACCTCCTCCCGGCGATCTTCTTCATCTTCAGTCGCGTGGGGTGCGACGCGGCCGTGCAGCAGGTGCGTCGCTCCGGCGTCCGTCTGACGTCGACGGAGGAGAGAGCTGAGATCCGGGCCATCGTCGAGGACCGCACCCGCACCCTCCAGGACGAAGACCTCGACGTCCTGGGCTACTGGGAGTGGCTGGACAACCTCGAACGCGGTGTCGCCTCTCATCACGCCGGTCTTCTGCCCGCCTTCAAGGAGGTCGTGGAAGAGCTGTATCAGCGCAAGCTCGTCAAGGTGGTGTTCGCGACCGAGACCCTGGCTCTCGGCATCAACATGCCGGCGCGTACGGTCGTGCTCGAGAAGATGGAGAAATTCAACGGCGAGGCACGCGTCGCGATCACGTCGGGGGAGTACACACAGCTCACCGGTCGCGCCGGACGCCGTGGCATCGACGTCGAGGGCCACGCCGTCGTGCAGTGGACCGAGGGGATGGATCCCCAGGCTGTCGCTGCCCTCGCGTCCCGACGCACATACCCCCTGAACTCGAGCTTCCGTCCGACGTACAACATGGCCGTGAATCTGATCGACATGTTCGGCAAACCCCGAGCGCGGCAGATCCTCGAGTCGTCCTTCGCGCAGTTCCAGGCGGATCGTGCGGTCGTCGGCCTCGCTCGGCAGGTGCGCGAAGCCGAGGAGTCGCTCGCCGGTTATCAGAGTGCGATGGCCTGTGAGCACGGGAGCTTCCCGGAGTACGCCGCGATCCGCCGCGAACTGAGCGATCTCGAGAAGAAGAACCGCCAGGACTCCCAGGCGCCACGGGCGTCACGGGACAAGCGGATGAAGCGCATCCAGACCCTGCGTACGCAGATGCAGCGCCACCCGTGCCACCGTTGTCCCGACCGCGAGGCTCATGCCCGCTGGGCGGAGCGCTATTGGAAGCTCAAGCGCCAGACAGACCGGATCCGGCGCCAGATCGAGACACGCACCGGAACGGTCGCGCGGGTGTTCGACCGCGTCGTCGAGGTCTTGGAGACACTCGACTACGTGACGCATGATGGTGCGGACACGACGCTGACGGATGCCGGACGCACGATGCGCCGCATCTACGGCGAGCGGGATCTGCTGGTGGCCGAGTCCCTGAGACAGGGTCTCTGGGCGGGCTTGGATGCTCCTTCGCTGGCAGCCATGGCCTGCTGCCTCGTGTACGAACCGCGACGCGATGAAGCCAATTCGGGGGAGCGCGGCCTGCCGCGTGGCGCATTCCGCACCGCCTACGAAAAGACCACCACACTCTGGGCGGAGCTGGACGACCTGGAACAGGACCACCATCTTCCCGGCAGTGAGCCTCTCGCCGCCGGTCTGGCGGGTGCCATGCATGCCTGGGCGCGCGGGGGAGCGCTGGACCGCGTCCTGATCGACGCCGACATGGCAGCGGGAGACTTCGTGCGCTGGGCCAAGCAGACCATCGATCTGCTGGATCAACTCTCGATCGTCGCGGAGGATGCCGCGCTGGCGCGTACCGCGCGGAGCGCTCTCGACGGAGTCCGCCGCGGCATCGTGGCCTACTCGTCGATGTGAGGGTGGACACGATGCCCGAACGCCCCGCTCCGCAGCGCGCCCTTCTCCCGCTCTGGGCGGCCGTCCTCACCGCGGGGGTCGCCGCCGTCCTCATGGACCTGGCGTATCCGGAGGGGGCCGTCTGGGTTCTCGCTTTCCCCGCCGTGGGGCTTCTGCTCGTCGCGCTGATCGGCCGTCGCTTCGGTGGCGCCCTGCTCGTCGGACTCGTGTACGGGGTTCTCTTCTTCGCGCTCTTGGTGTCGTGGACGTCGCGCTATCTCGGTCCCATCCCCTGGGGCGCGCTCAGTGTCGTCGAAGGCGGACTCACCGCGTTCGCCCTCATTCCGATCGCTCTGGCCTACCGGTGGCTGCCTCGTGCCTTCCCCGGTACCGCAGGGCGCCTCCTGGGGCTTCCGGCTGTCGTGGCCGCTCTCTGGGTCGGCAGGGAGCTCTTCGTCGGCTCCTGGCCCTACGGCGGCTTCCCATGGGCCCGGCTCGGCATGAGCCAGGCCGAGAGCCCGCTCGCCCCCGTGTCCTCCTGGCTCGGGGTCAGCGGACTCAGCTTCCTGATGGTGCTGCTGGTCGCGATGCTGGTCGAGGTGGTGCGGCTGCGCCTGTGGCGGCGGCCGCTGCGATTGTCGGCACCGACCGTGGCCATCCTCGTGCTGCTGTTCACCCCGCTCTTCCCGACCTCGCCGTCGGGCTCGATGCGGATCGCGGCAGTGCAGGGGAACGGCCCGACGGGATACTTCGATGAGCGCGAAGCGTTCGCCGTGATCCAGGCGCAGACGGACGCCACCGCACCTCTGTACGGAGAAGACGTCGACCTGCTCGTGTGGCCGGAAGGGTCCTTGGACGCCGATCCGTTCCAGAACGACGCGATCGCCCGGCGGATGACGCTCGTCTCGAACCGCATCGATGCGCCTCTGCTCGCCAACGCGGCGACGGGGCGCGATGACGTCTACTTCAACACGTCGATGCTCTGGACGGCCGACGGCACGGCTACGCAGCTGCACGACAAGAGACATCCGGTCCCGTTCGGCGAGTACGTTCCGGATCGTCCCTTCTTCAACGCGCTGGCGCCCGATCTGATCGGTCTGATCCAACGGGAGTACACGCCCGGATCCAACCCGCCGGTCGTCGACGTGGACGGCGTCACGATCGGCCTGGCCATCTGCTTCGACGTCATCTATGACGACGTCATCTGGGAAGGCCTGAACGACGGCGCAGAGGTCCTGGTGTTCCAGACCAACAACGCGGACTTCCGCGGCACCGACGAGAACCTCCAGCAGCTCGCGTTCGCACGGATGCGGGCGATCGAGACCGGTCGCAGTGTCGTGAACGTGTCGACGGTCGGCACCAGCCAGGTCATCCGCGCGGACGGTTCGACCGTCACGAGCCTCGATGCAGGAGAGGCCGGTGCGATGCTCGACGATGTCGAACTTCGTACCGGCTTCACAGCGGGTGTGCTCCTGGGCCCCGTCATCCAGCAGCTGCTGCTCTGGGGCGGTGTCGGCGCGCTCCTCTTCGGGTGGTGGCGCGCCAGGGGGCGTTAAGCCCCGATCTTCTCCCGCGTCGGGTCTTCTCCTGCACCGCGACGGGCGCGGATGAAGGCGAGGCGCTCTTCCAGGAGCTCCTCGAGCTCCGCTCGCGTGCGGCGCTCCATCAGCATGTCCCAGTGGGTGCGTGCGGCCTTCTCATCGCTTGCTTCGAGCGTCACGGCCTCGCCGTCGACGTTCAGACGGGCTTCCGCGCCGCACGCACGGCACTCCCACGTCTGGGGCGGCTCGGCGTCCGCTGCGAACATCAGGTTCGTGACGTGTCCGCACGTGTCACAGGTGTAGGTCGTTTCGCGGCGCTCCATGAAAACGACGCCCTCTTCGCTCTGTAGGCTCTGGGCGCCGAGCCGGATGCCGCGCAGGCTGCGATCTGCCATTTTGTGGTCCTCTCGTCGCTGTCAGGTATAACGCTCCAGCCTGTGCGCTTCATCCACGCGGGCGACTTCGCGGCGGAATTCACAGCCGAATCCCAGCGCCGGAGGTTATGGGGCGCGTCGGCGACTACTTCGCAGAGAGCGTGGCCAGTGCGATGTCGGCACGGTCGGACACGATGCCGTCCACTCCGGCCGCAACGAGTCGGAGCATGTCGATGGGGTCGTTCACGGTCCAGACGTGGATCTCGACGCCGCGGCGGCGGGCGGCGCGGAGCAGGGCCGGGGTGAGTACGGTCAGCTTCCCGTGGCGCTCCGGGATCTGAAGCGCATCGATGTCTTCGAGCACACGACCGGGGGAGAGGTGCAGTGCGGAGAGTGCTCGGAGAGCGGCGATGGTGCGGCTCCCCCCGGAGGTGGCCGGTCGGAGCGCGGCGCCCGCCTTCAGCACGGACGCGACCGTTCCACGGCGATTGGAGTCAGAGAAGCTCGTCACCAGCACGCGGTGAGTGTGGTTGGCGAGGATCGGCCCGAGTGGCTCGACAGCGGCGGACGTCTTCACGTCGACATTGAAACGGACCTCGGGAAACGAATCGAGTGCCTCCGAGACGGTGAGCAACCCGCCATGGTCGGCGAACATCTCGCGCAGTTCGCGCGTGCGCACGTCGCGGACGGCTCGCTTGTCGCCCAGGAGGCGATCGAGTGTCGAATCGTGGAACAGCACGACGTCACCGTCGGCGGTCACCTGGCAGTCGGTCTCGACGTACTCGGCGCCGGCGGCATGGGCGGCGGCGATGGCTGCGGCCGAGTTCTCCCAGACGCCCGAGTCCTCGCCGGCCGCGGTGATCAGACCGCGGTGGGCGAGGACTCGGGGATGCCGTGCCTTCGAGAAGTACGGGTGCGTCACGCGCCCGGCAGTGTGTTGGTCGGGCCCTGGCCCGGCTTCGGGGTGAATGCGCTGCCGATGCCCTTGAGCGCCTCGGTGAGTTCGCTCGGGATGATCCACAGCTTGTTGGACTGGCCTTCGCTGATCTTCGGGAGCATCTGCAGGTACTGGTAGGCGAGCAGTTTGTCGTCCGGCGCACCCTGATGAATGGCGCTGAAGACGTTCTGGATCGCTTCGGCTTCACCCTGGGCACGGAGCACCGCAGCCTGCTTGTCGCCCTCTGCCCGGAGGATCTCGGCTTGACGGGAGCCCTCCGCTTCGAGGATCGCCGACTGCTTGGTGCCCTCGGCGGTGAGGATCGCCGCGCGACGGTCACGCTCGGCGCGCATCTGCTTTTCCATGGAGTCCTGGATCGAGATGGGCGGGTCGATCGCTTTCAGCTCGACGCGTCCGACACGGATGCCCCACTTGCCCGTCGCCTCGTCCAGCACGACGCGCAGCTGGCCGTTGATGTTGTCGCGACTGGTGAGTGCCTCTTCGAGGTTGAGCCCACCCACGACGTTACGCAGGGTGGTGGTGGTCAGCTGCTCGACGGCACCGAGGTAGTTCGCGATCTCGTAGGTGGCGGCGCGGGCATCGGTGACCTGGAAGTACACGACGGTGTCGATCGAGACGACGAGGTTGTCCTCGGTGATCACCGGTTGCGGCGGGAACGAGACGACCTGCTCGCGCATGTCGATGAGCGGACGAAGACGGTCGATGAAGGGGACCAGGATGTTCAGACCTGGCGTGAGCGTCTTGTGGTAGCGCCCGAGGCGCTCGACGACGCCGGCAGTCGCCTGCGGAATGATGCGGATGGCCCGTGCGACGGTGACCACCACGAAGATGATCACGGCGATGGCGAGGATCCATCCGATCGCTGCGGGGATGAACGATGCGTCGTCCACGGGAACTCCTAGTCGTTGACGGGTCGGACGATGGCGGTGGCGCCGTTGATCACGCTCACGGCGATCGGCGCCCCCGAGGGAATCGGAACGGGGGTCGAAGTCCGCGCGGTCCAGGTGTCGCCGTTCGCGAGCTTCACTTGCCCGGAGATCTGGGTGATCTCACTCAGGGCCACACCGCGCAGGTCGAGAAGGGCGTCGACGTTCGATTTCGTCGGATCCTCCCCGCGGTGCAGACGCTTGAGCAACGGGGGCCGGAGGAAGAGGATGAAGACCGCCGCAGCGGCCGCTGCGATGATCACCTGCACCCACACCGGCACACCCAGCAGATCGGTCACGAGACCGACGACGCTGCCGAAGGCGAGCATGAGGAACGTGAAGTCCAGCGAGAGCATCTCGATGACGAGGAAGACGGCGATCAGGACCAGCCAGCCGATCCAGGCCCATTGGTCGATGAACGTGACGAATGTCGTGAAGTTGTCCATGCGGCCTCCTTTCTGGTCAACGTACCACGCGGAGGCCCGCCCATCGGGGTGCCCCGGCGCGCGCTTGATAGTGTGAGAGGGCCGTGCGATCACGGCTTTTTCACGCATCATGAGGAGTCACCGTGACCGACGTTCTTCCCGCAGGATCCCTCGAAGGCAAGGTCGCGCTTGTCACCGGTTCATCACGCGGGATCGGCGCCGACACCGTGCGCTACCTCGCCGAGGCCGGCGCCGATGTGGTCATCAACTACCGCAACAAGGCGCCGCGTGCGGAGAAGCTCGCCACGCAGCTGCGCGAGCTCGGTCGCCGCGCGCTCGTCGTCGGCGCGGATCTCACCGATCCGGCCTCGGTCGCCGAGATGTTCGAGGCGGTCCGCGCTGAGTACGGACGCCTCGACGTGCTGGTGCTCAACGCGTCCGGTGGCATGGAGTCGGGGATGGCGGAGGACTACGCGCTCACGTTGAACCGTGACGCGCAGCTGAACGTGCTCGAGGCTGCGACGCCGCTGCTCGGAGACGGTGCACGGGTGGTCTTCGTCACCAGCCACCAGGCCCACTTCATCCGCACCACGCCCACGATGCCGGAGTACGAGCCGGTCGCGCTGTCGAAGCGAGCCGGGGAAGACGCGCTTCGTGAGCTCATCCCGAGCCTTGCCGAGAAGGGGATCGGCTTCACGGTCGTCTCCGGAGACATGATCGAGGGAACGATCACTGCGACCCTGTTGGAGCGGGCGAACCCCGGCGCGATCGCCGAGCGGCGGGAGTCGGCAGGCAAGCTCTACAACGTCTCCGAGTTCGCTGCCGAGGTGGCCAAGGCCACGGTCGATCCTGTTCCGGCTGACAACACACGCCTGGTCGGCGATGTGAGCGCGTTCGCCGCGGAGTGACCTCCGACCTACGGAACGGCCCCGTCCTGCTGGATGCAGGACGGGGCCGTTCTGTTCGCGGGGGAGATCAGCTGGCCGTGTCTCCCTGAACGGCGGCCACATACTCCTTCTCGTCCTTGCCGAGCGTGAAAGCACGCACGATCTGGATGATGCCGAGAACGATCAGCGAGATGCCGAGCAGCAGCCAGAATGCGAAGCCGGCGATCAGCGGCGAGAACAGGACGATGATTCCGGCGACGATGCTCAGGAGTGCATAGAGAACGGTCCAGACGCGCGAGCCATCGCTGCCCAGAAGCGTCAGGGCCACGACGCCATCGACGATCCAGCTGATGCCGATGAAGATCACGACCACGAACGCGAGCGTGGCCGCAGCTGCATTCAAGTTGAAGAACGCGATGATGCCGGCCGCGACGTAGAGCAGTCCGAGGACGATGTGCCCCACGCGGGCCCATCCGCCCTTGGCGCTCGAGAAGATGCCCAGCCCGATGTAGACGAGTCCGGCGACGACCAGGTAGGAGGCGAAGATCGCCGTCACGATGACCGCGGACTTCACCGGCCAGACGAGGAGGACGATTCCGGCGACGAGCGCGAGAACACCGGCGACGGCGAGCGAGATGCGAATCGATTTGAACAGTGACTTCGCCTCGGCGAGTGGTTCAGACATGGTTGGGGACCCCTTTCTGAGAAAATCCTGTGAGGATGCTTCCTCAGGGTAGCGCCCTCACAGCCCCGAATGGGGAGGAGTCGCCGTTCGCGTTTCATTCCGTCACACCAGGACACCCGGCGTCATGGCACTATCGACTTCGTGACGGGTCCGGATGATGCGCGCTTGCGCGAGCTCACAGTGATGCGAAGAGTGCGGGATCGCATCGATCGCGAGTATGCCCGGCCGCTGGATGTCGAGGCGCTGGCCCGGGGTGTGCACATGTCGGCGGGGCACCTGAGTCGGTGCTTCCGGGACGCATACGGCGAATCGCCGTACTCGTACCTGATGACGAGACGGATCGAGCGGGCGATGGCACTCCTGCGCCGTGGCGACCTCACGGTCACCGAGGTCTGCTTCGAAGTCGGCTGCTCATCGCTCGGCACGTTCAGCACCCGGTTCACCGAGCTGGTCGGTGTCTCACCCCGCGTGTACCGTGAACGAGCAGCGCACGTCGAAGGGATTCCCTCGTTCCAGGCCAAGCAGGTCACACGACCGATCAGGAATCAAGAAGCACCCCGCATCGATGCCCATCTAACGTGAAAACCATGAACATCAGCATCCACTACGCCTTCCTGCCTCACACCGACGCCGAAGCTGCGCTCGGGTTCTACCGAGATGCGCTCGGCTTCGAGGTGCGCAACGACGTCGGGTACGACGGTCTCCGCTGGCTCACGGTCGGACCGGAGGGACAGCCCGAGACATCGATCGTGCTTCACCCACCGGCAACCGACCCCGGCATCACCGACGCCGAGCGGCAGACGATCCTCGAGCTGATCGCCAAGGGCAGCTATGCCGCGCTCACCCTCGCGAGCGACGACCTCGACGGGCTCTTCGAACGGCTCGTCGAAGGCGGGGCAGACGTCGTGCAGGAACCCATGGACCAGCCTTACGGCGTCCGCGACTGTGCTTTCCGGGATCCGGCAGGCAACCTGCTCCGTATCAACCAGGCCGCCTGAACCCTCCACCGAATCGACGAAGGACGCTGATGACCACCGAGCACCCCGCCGACACCCACGACCTGATCCGCGTTCAGGGCGCGCGCGAGAACAATCTGAAGGATGTCAGCGTAGAGATCCCGAAGCGACGTCTCACCGTGTTCACCGGCGTATCGGGTTCAGGCAAGAGCTCCCTCGTCTTCGACACGATCGCCGCGGAATCCCGCCGGATGATCGATGAGACGTACAGCGCTTTCGTGCAGGGATTCATGCCGTCGGTGCCGCGTCCCGACGTCGACGTCCTGGAGGGGCTGACCACGGCGATCATCGTCGATCAGGAGCGACTCGGCGCGAATCCGCGCTCGACCGTCGGAACGGTCACCGATGCCAACGCGATGCTGCGCATCCTGTTCAGCAAGCTCGGGCAGCCCTACATCGGCGGACCGACCGCGTTCTCGTTCAACATCCCGACGCAGAAGGCCAGCGGCGTCATGACCGGTCCCGGCGGCGAAAAGAAGATCGTGAAGGATGCGATCTATCTGGGCGGCATGTGTCCGCGTTGCGAGGGGAGGGGAGCGGTGTCGGACCTCGATCTCACGCAGATCGTCGACGAGTCCAAGTCGCTCAATGAGGGCGCCATCATGGTCCCCGGCTACACCGCCGACGGCTGGATGGTGAAGGGCTTCTCCCAGTCGGGGTTCTATCCGTCCGACAAACCGATCGCGGAGTTCACGGACAAGCAGCGGCATCTGTTCCTCTACGGCGAGGTCACGAAGGTGAAGATCTCGGGGATCAACATGACCTACGAAGGTCTGATCCCCAAGATCACGAAGGCGATGCTCTCGAAGGATCTCGACGCACTCCAGCCGCACATCCGAGCCTTCGTCGAACGCGTCGCCACTTTCGCGGTCTGCCCGGAGTGCGACGGCACGCGGCTCACTGAAGGTGCGCGCTCTTCGAAGATCGAGGGCGTCAGCATCGCGGATGCGTGCCGAATGCAGGTGACCGACGTGGCTGAGTGGGTGCGCGGCCTCGATCTTCCCGGCGCCGGACCGCTCTTGCAGGCGCTCAGCGCCAACCTGGACGCATTCGTGACGCTGGGACTGGGATACCTCAGCCTCGAGCGGCCGTCGGGCACGCTGTCCGGGGGAGAGGCGCAACGCATCAAGATGCTGCGGCACCTCGGCTCCTCGCTCACGGACATCACCTACGTGTTCGACGAGCCGACGATCGGCCTGCATCCGCACGACATCCAGCGGATGAACGGCCTGCTGCTGCAACTGCGCGACAAGGGCAACACCGTCCTCGTCGTCGAGCACAAGCCTGAGACCATCGCGATCGGCGATCACGTCGTGGATCTGGGGCCAGGAGCCGGCAGCGCGGGCGGAGAGATCTGCTACGAGGGCTCGGTCGAGGGGCTGAAAGCGAGCGGAACGAAGACCGGAGATCATCTCGAAGACCGCGCGACGTTGAAGGACGAGGTGCGAACGGGGTCGGGAAAGATCGAAGTGCGCGGCGCGTCGGCGAACAATCTGCAGGACGTCGATGTCGATATCCCCACCGGAGTCCTCACCGTCGTGACCGGCGTCGCCGGGTCGGGCAAGAGCTCACTCATCCATGGATCGGTGTCCCATCAGGATGGCGTCGTCGCGATCGACCAGGCCGCGATCAAGGGGTCCCGCCGCAGCAATCCTGCCACCTACACAGGACTCCTCGAACCGATCCGGAAGGCGTTCGCGAAGGCGAACGGCGTGAAGCCGGCGCTGTTCAGCGCGAACTCGGAAGGCGCGTGTCCGTCATGCAAGGGGGCGGGCGTCATCATCACCGAACTCGGTTTCATGGACACGATCGAGACGCCGTGCGAGGACTGCGGAGGTAAGCGCTTCCAGGCAGGCGTGCTGGAGTACAAGCTCGCGGGCAAGGACATCACCGATGTCCTCGATCTGCCGGTCGCCGAGGCCCGGCTCTTCTTCGGCGACGGCGAGGCGAAGCTGCCCGCCGCGGCGGCGATCCTCGGTCGCATGGAAGACGTGGGACTCGGATATCTGTCGCTCGGGCAACCGCTGTCGACGCTGTCGGGCGGCGAACGCCAGCGTCTCAAGCTCGCGATCCAGATGGGGGAGAAGGGCGACGTCTACGTGCTCGATGAGCCCACGACAGGTTTGCACCTCGCGGATGTCGACAAGATCCTGGGCCTGCTGGATCGACTCGTCGACGCGGGGAAGACCGTGATCGTCATCGAACACCATCAAGCAGTCATGGCGCACGCGGACTGGATCATCGACATCGGCCCCGGCGCCGGTCACGACGGCGGGAAGATCGTCTTCGAGGGAACCCCGAGAGATTTGGTATCCCAAAAGGCGACGCTCACGGGGGAGCACCTCGCGGAGTACGTCGGAGCGTGAGTCGGGCAGGGGGATAGTCCGCCCGGCGTTGCGCCCCGCTTCGTCGCGGTCTCAGTCCCGGCGGGCGATGATCGTGTACGTGCACGGCAGCTTGTCGCGCTCTGCATCGGGCCAGGCATAGCCGCCGGGAACCTCCACCATGCGGTCGCTGAAGCGCCACGGCAGCGTTCGGCCTTCGTCGAAGTGGATGAGTCGGAGACCAGCGCGCAACAGAGCGCCGAGGATCTCGGACAGGGGGTGCGGCCACTCGTACGTACGCGTGTGAGCGAGGCGTCCGTCGCCGGCGTAGGTGCTGTCGTCATCCCACTGCTGCGCATGCCCGGTCGCGAAGTAGGAATAGCGTGTGGTGAGCTCAGCAGCGTTCTCATCGAGTGCGTAGAGCGCGGGATGGCCGTCTCGGATGAAGAACATGCCGCCTGGGCGCAGCAGGGCCACGATCTGGGCGGCCCACCGGTCCAGGTCGCTGAGCCAGGTGATCGTCCCGATGCTCGTGTAGACGACATCGAAGACGCCGTCGACTGCGGCACGCGCATCGAGAACGTCGGTCTCCACCCAGGTGGCGTCGATACCCAGGCGTGCAGCAAGCTGGGCGGCAGCACGGAGCGCGGACGGCGAGAAGTCGACGCCGGTGACTGTGGCGCCCGCTCGAGCCAGCGAGACCGTGTCGGTGCCGATGTGGCACTGCAGATGGCACAGGTCGAGCCCGGAGAGCGAACCGGACGGAAGGAACGACTTCATCGCGACCAGATCGTCGCGCACGACGTCGCTGAGATGAGCCGGGTCGTCGAACGTGTCGAGTCCGTACGCTTCTTCGTGCACAGGCACGCGATCTTCCCAGTTCGCCTGGTTCGCCAGCCGCGCAGATTCCCAGTCGATGTTGACGTTGTTCCCGTTCACGCAGTGAGCCTATCGAGCACCACGCTCCAGTCCGAGTTATATCCGATAATGCACATTATGTCAGCTTGTGTCGATCAGGTCGCTCCTCCTCTCCCTGCGGCAGGAACTGCGAGGATAGGTTCGATGACTCCCACCGGCCGTGACTCCACGTGTCTCGTCATCCTGCGCGGCGACGCGATTGAAAGGGGAGACACACGACAGCCAGCGGAAGCCGCTCGGCGTGAACCGCCTCTAAGTCTCGTAGGGGCTGGCCTTCACCCTGCCTCGTAGCCATTGGACCGGCCACACGAAATGCGCAACGGAGAGGGCAAACACGCCCCAAGCAATGGCCAAGAGTCCCCAAAGTACCGCGGCTGCGGACGCGCCGCCCTCCCCCGGGCTCACGGCCAGCGCCGCGGTGATTCCGATTAGAGCGATGAATCCAACGACCGCACCGGCCACCGTGATCGCGCCGTTCGCGAGCCACCGAGACCGAAGCGCCGGAACGAGTCGAATCGGCAGTCCGATGACCATTGCGAGGACCATCGATGGTGCGGCGACCAACACGCCACTGAAGACGATTCCGATGAGCGACATGGCTCCGTCATACTCGTTGCCGCCGGCCCCTGAGGCGATCATGCCGGTCCCCACGATCACCGCCGCGACGAACAAGACGAACCCACCCACAAAGAACTGAGCGATCGTCAATGTCCGAAGGTCGATCTCTGGCCGCGAAGTGCCCTCATCGCCAGCGGTTGACACGTTCGCGGCCCCGTTTGTGCTCACGTCTCGATCTTACGAGTTCGCCCCGCGGAGGCGGAGAAGCCGCCCATCACCTTCGCGCTCCCCATTGCACCGCGTTGCTGCTGGGGGCTGCGGACGCTCCCGATCCTCCCGAACCGGGGCGCCCACCGAGCCGCCTCCGCGTTGCACGACGTCATCGAAACGCCACCAAGTGACTACGAGCTGTTGGAAAGCGGCGACACAGGATCGCCAGCAGTCTCGATCAGGTCTCTCCTCCTCTCGCTGCGGCAGAATCTCCTCGGGCGGCGGGTGGCTCTCATCTCTCAGGATCACTTTCGCCGCGAGGTGCTGCACGACCCCGATCGGCGTCATGCGGGAAGACCGCTCGCGATCGCCTTCGGACAGGACGAGCTCCGCGAATGGTACGACGGATGGCAGCCCCTCCCCTGGTTCGAAGAGACGCGAGTGGGCCGCGAGGTGTCGACCGACGAACTGGTGTCATCGATCCTGCAGAACCTCGGGCGTCCGGGGCTACACAACCCGACGAGCGAAAGCGCGTAGTCCGAAGTCGGCATCGACGAATGAACCTCGGCGATAGGCTCCGATCGTGGACAGAGTGAAAGATGACGTGTATGGGTTCCTGGTGGCGGCGTCACGCGCCGATGAACTCGTGCGCTTGGACGAGATCATCCGTGAAGCGCTGCCTGGGGTGGACCGTGTGCTGTGGCGAGGCAAGATGTGGGGCGGCACGGAACAGGCGATCGTGGGCTACGGCACGATCGCTCAGCCCCGCCCTCGGGGCGGAAGCGTCGACTGGTTCCTCGTGGGGCTCGCGGAGCAGAAGAGCCACTTGTCGGTCTACGTGAACGCGGCCGAGAACGGCGAGTACCTCGTGCGTGCGCGCGCTCATCAGCTCGGGAAGGTCAAGGTCGGCGCTGCGGCGATCACCTTCCGGTCCGTCGACGACCTTGACCTCGCGGAGTTCCGCTTGTTGCTCCAAAAGGCGCGGGAGATCGAACTCCCCGGATAGCACGTCCCCGTCACGCTTCGTAGCGCCTGGGCCGCGGTGAGATGAGAGCCCCGGCGGGACTCCTACTGTGTGGACCAGACGCCGAGCTCGTTGCCCGTCGGGTCTGCAAAGTGGAGGCGTCGTCCACCGGGGAACTCGTACGGCGCCTGGAGGATCGTGCCGCCGGCCTTCTCGATCGCAGCCTGCGTGGCGTCGAGGTCTTCGGAGTAGAGGAGCACGAGAGGACCGCCGACCGGCCGCGGCTCATCCGCGAGCATCAGCCCACCGGATTCATTGCCGTCGTCGCGCGGTGAAACGATCCCTGCGTATCCGGGGCCGTAGTCGTGGAAGCCCCAACCGAAGGCCTCACGGAAGAAATCCTTCGACTTCTCCAGATCGGTGACGACGAGCTCGATGTAGTCCAGTGAGTGGTGCAGAGGTGAACCTGTCATGACGCCACCGTAGCCACCGTCACCGACAACGCTCCGAGGGCACTGAAGCCCGGTGGCAGAGGAGTAGCGTTGAGGCGTGCCGCCGGTCTCCCCCCCCCGTGTCGACCCCGGGGTTGCGCGCATGGATCATCTGGTCGGTCGGTGTCGCGGCCTACGTCCTCGCCATCACGAATCGCACGTCCCTCGGCGCGGTCGGCGTCGAAGCGGCGGACCGGTTCCAGGCGGATGCGTCGACGCTCGCCCTGTTCGCCGTGGTGCAGCTCGCCGTCTACGGCGGAATGCAGATTCCTGTCGGGGTGCTCCTCGATCGCTTCGGATCACGACCGATCATGACGGTCGGCATGCTGCTCATGGCGGCTGGTCAGCTGACGATGGCGCTGTCTCCGAACATCGGGATCGCGATCTTCGCGCGTGTGCTGCTCGGCGCCGGCGACGCCGCGATCTTCCCCGCCGTGCTTCGACTCGTCGCGACCTGGTTCCCCGCGCAGCGCGGACCGCTGATGGTGCAGTTCACCGGAATCATCGGCCAGGCCGGCCAGCTGATCGCGCTGGTCCCGCTCGCGGCGCTGCTCCACGCGACGACCTGGAGCATCACGTTCGGAAGCATCGCGGGACTCGGTCTGCTGTTCGCGATCCTCGTGGCGCTGGTCATCCGCAACCATCCCCCGGAGCAGGGCGCGGACGTCACCGTCAACACGGATACGGGTGTGGTCCGCGTCGTCACGTCTGCGATAGACACCGGTGTCGGCATACGCGCGGCGTGGGCTCACCCCGGCACCAGGCTCGCCTTCTGGTCGCACTTCACCACTCCCTTTGCGGGTACTGCTTTCGTGCTGCTGTGGGGAATGCCGTTCCTCACCGCCGGCGAGGGTCTCGACACCGCGCACGCCGCCGGCATCATCTCTGTATATGTCGTTGCGGGAATGTTTCTCGGGCCGATCATCGGCGACCTCTCCCGCCGACACCCGAATCACCGCTCACTCGCGCTCGTGCTCCCCGCCGTCGGCGTGCAGATGGCAGCGTGGATCGCTGTCATCGCTCTCCCCGGAGCGGCGCCGATCTGGCTCCTCTACGTGCTGGCGATCGCTCTCGCCACCGGTGGCCCCGCTTCGATGATCGCCTTCGACCACGCTCGGACGCACAACCCGAGTCATCGTCTGAGCACCGCGACCGGTGTCACGAACGCGGGTGGCTTCATCGCCGCATTGATCGCGATCTTCCTGATCGGACTCGCGCTCGACCTGCAGGGCGCGGGGACCCCGAGACCTATTCGCTGGAGGCCTTCAGGATCGCCTTCCTCATGCCCATCCCGCTGTGGATCCTCGGGGTGACCTTCATCCTGATCGAACGCAAACGCACTCGGATCCGCATCGGCCTCGATCCGGAACGTCGGCGCTGAGGGACGCTCAGCGGAGCAGGTGCTGGAGTGTCTCCACGATCAACTCGACGCTGACGCGCTCCGGCACCTCCGCATCGCCTGCTTCGAACTCCGCGAGTTCGATCCCCCGCACGGAGTCCGGCGGTAGCGCAGCGAAGATCGCGGCGATCTGGTGAGGCAGCAGTCCTCCCCCGACGCGGTACGCGGCAGGGATGTAGCCAGGCTCGAGGACGTCCCAATCGACGTGGATCCACACCGGGCGACCCGCGACCGACTCGAGGACGCGCTCGGGCGTGCTCTCCGACGGGGGGATGACGGTGACGCCGGCATCGGCGAGCAGCTGCTCCTCAGCGGTGTCGATGTCCCGGCCACCGACCACCACCACCTTTCTCGGATCGAGGCCCGCCCCGTGCCCGCTGTTCCAGAGCCCACACGCAGCGGCCAGGACCATACCTCCCAGATACCCGGAATCGGTCGTATCGGGTGTGTTGAAGTCGCCATGCGCGTCGATCCAGAGCACGACGGCCTCGGGATGATGCGCGGCCGCCGTCGGCAACGTGCCGAGGCTCGCCGCGCAGGTGTTGGTGATCAGAAGAGGCGTCGTGCCATCCGCGATGGCTTCGCTCACCGCGGTGCGCAGCCCTCTCAACGTCGTCTCCGCTTCGGGAAGTGCGACGGACCAATCATCGATCTCGCTCGGTGTCGGCGTGCCGATGATCAGCGGGTCGACAGCGAGAAGTGACGAGACCGCCTCGCCGACGCGTCGTGCACCCGCGAGCGCCCCATCGGTGCGGTCGGCGACGCGGCCCTGGGAGACGATGAGCGAATATTCCGATGCCATGGAACCAGCTTTCCACCCGTGCTGCTCCCCGCCAAAACCGTCGGACAGCGAGCCTTCCCTCTGCGGACTTCGGAGACTGCGAGAGAGACGTCACCGTCGACGCGGCGTCCAACCCGACGGAAGCGGCCCGTCCTGCACAGCACGCTCGCGGTCGGCTCGAGCCGACCACCCCTGCGCCTGTTCGAGCGTGTCGAACGCCCCTCGAGCAAGCCGGAGGCCGACGTCTTCGTGATGCATCCGCGGCGCTCCCCCTCGGCGGACCGAGGCGCGGACACTCCACGCATCGTCAGCGAATCCGCCCCCGCGGAACACCCGGTAGTCGTCGTAGCGGGCAGGATCCAGGAGGTCCCAGCACCACTCCCATACGTTGCCGAGGGTGTCGAAGAGACCGTGGAGGTTCGGGAGCTTCCCCCCGACATCTTGCGGAGACGAGACGCCGTCCGCGCTCGTCCACGCCGCATCGGCCAGAGGCGCATAGTGCGGCCCGGTCGACCCCGCCCGACACGCGAACTCCCATTCCGCCTCGGTGGGCAGTCGGTAGCCGTCGGCCGTCGTGTCCCAGGCGACCTCCTCGCCGTCGAACAGATAGACCTGGTCCAACCCTTCCCACTCGGAGGCGGCGTTGCAGAAGTGGACGGCGCGCAACCAGCTCAGGTCGGCTGCGGGGCGACGCGGGTGGCGCATCGGAATGCCCAGTACCTCGGTGAGCTGCGCCTCGGTCACGGGGTACACGCCGATCTCGTACGGCTCGAGCGTCACCTCACGCTGCTCGCCCCGTCGCGCATCGCGGAGGGTCACGACCCCGGCGGGGATTCGCGCGAGCTCGATGTCGGTCACTTCGCGTCACTCCGCGGCATCACGACGGGACCCGTTCGACCCAGGCCGGGTATTTCGCCGCACGGCCGTCGCCCGACGAGGTACGCGTCACTCGTCGGCGCACCCAAGGCCCGACGAACTCGCGGTAGTAGGCGAGGCCCGATGGTCCTGCACCCATGCGATCGCTCGGCGCCCACCAGGTCTCCGGAGGCTCGAACCCGAGCGCGTGGAGCACCCTGGCAGCGACACGGTGATGACCGGCCGCGTTCATGTGCAGACGATCGTCGGCCCAGTACGCGCCGCGAGAGAGTTCGCGATCGGGCCAGTTGAGCGCCCGGATGACGTCGGGGCGTCCTTCGATGCGTCGGAGCACCGCCTCGGAGAGCAGGTCTCCCCTGCGCTGGACGAGGGAACCCATCGGCAGCTGACCGCTCGGGTCCGCACCGGAAAGCAGGATCATGGTCACGCCCTCCTCGTCGCAGCGACGCAGCACCCGGCTGAAGGCGTCGGCGATGTGCTCGACGTCGGTACGCGGTCGCAGCATGTCGTTGCCACCGCCGTTGAAGGAGAGGTGGGTCGGGCGCAGCGCGAGCGCCGGTTCCAACTGCTGCTCGACGATCGGCCAGGCCAGCTTGCCCCGGATCGCGAGGTTCGCATACTGGATCGGGTATCCGGCTGCATCGGCCCATCCTTGAGCTGCGAGGTCCGCCCAACCGCGTTCCCGCCCATCCGGAAGGACGTCACCGACCCCCTCCGTGAAGGAGTCGCCGATCGCCACGAACCGCACATCTGCCATCGCCCCAGCCTATTGCGGGTCGGCGACAACGGGGATCAGCGATCGTCGAGCGCTCGCCCGCGCCGATCGACGAGCCCCCAGGCGGCGGCGGCAGCTCCGAGGAAGCATGCCCCGAAGACCGCGAACAGCAGCGGCGCTCCCCCGGCGACCAGCAGCACGGGAACGGACAGAGGAGCCACGATCGACGCGATACGGCCCACTCCGGCAGCCCAGCCCGCTCCTGTCCCCCGCAGCGACGTCGGATAGATCTCCGGCGTCACGGCGTAGAGCGCACCCCACGCACCGAGGTTGAAGAACGACAGCGCCATGCCCGCCGCGATGATCGCACCCTCTGTCGTCGCGGTGCCGAAGACCACGGCGGCGACCGCCGAGCCGAGAAGGAACACCGACAGCGTCACACGGCGCCCCCACACCTCGATCAACCACGCGGCGACCGCATAGCCCGGAAGCTGCGCCAACGTGATGATCAACGTGAAACCGAATGAACGCACCAGATCGAACCCGGCATCGACGAGGATGCTCGGGATCCAGATGAACGCTCCGTAGTAGGCGAAGTTCACCCCCAGCCACACCACCCACAGGCACAGAGTGCGCAGCCGGAACTCCGGGTTCCAGAGTGTCGCCAGCCGCGCCCTCGCCGTGACCGCGATCGCGCGGGAGGCGGGTTCCTTCCGGATCGCGGGTGCGACGTCCACACCGGCATCGGTCTCGAACGCCGACACGATGCGGTCTGCCTCCGCGATGCGTCCTCGTGAGGCGAGCCAGCGAGGTGACTCCGGCATGCGCCAACGTACGAAGAGTGCGTACGCCGCGGGGATCGCGCCCAGCGCGAACGCCCAGCGCCAGCCGTCGTCCGAAGCCGGGATGACCAGGAAGCCGATCACCGCGGCGGCGGTCCATCCGAGCGCCCAGAAAGCCTCCAGCACCACGATCAGGCGGCCGCGGATCCGCGCGGGTGCGAACTCGCTCACATAGGTCGACGCCACCGGGAGCTCTGCGCCGAGGCCGAGTCCCACCAGGAACCGCAGGACCAGAAGCGCCACCAGTCCTCCGACCAGGGCGCTGGCACCGGTCGCGATGCCGTACACGAGCAGCGTGAGGGCGAAGACCTGCCGCCGGCCGAAACGATCGGCGAGGAGCCCGCCGAGTGTGGCCCCGACGGCCATGCCGATGAATCCGACCGAGGCGATCCAGCCGGCCTCGCCTTTCGTCAGCCCCCACTGCTGCGTGAGCGCGGCGAGGATGAACGAGATCAGGCCGACATCCATCGCGTCCAGCGCCCAACCGACCCCGGACCCTGTCAGCAGGCGGAGGTGTCGACGTGTAAACGGCAGGACGTCCAGGCGCTCAGCCAGCGATGAGCGGCCCGGCAGGGCGGAGTTGGCCATGTTCTTCATCGTAGAGCCGAGCGCCTGACGTCCTGCGCGTGATGTCGTCAGTCCTGCGCGTCGAGGATCCGCTTCACGCGCGGGATCACTTCGGTCCCGTACAGCTCGATGCTGCGCATCATCGACTCATGCGACAGGGTGCCGGTGGCGTACTTCAGGTCGAACCGGCCGAGACCGAGGGTCGTGATCGTGCCTGCGATCTTCGCGGCGACGCGGTCCGGTGAGCCCGCGTAGATCGCGCCCTCCGGCCCGACGTCGTTCTGGAAGCGCGCGCGACTGTACGCCGGCCATCCGCGTTCCCGGCCGATGGTGTTGTTCATCGCTTCGAACCCGGAGTAGGCGGCGTCCCAGGCTTCCGCATCCGTCTCGGCGATGTGGCCGGGCGAATGCACCGAGACAGGGTGCGAGGTGTTTCCGAAAGACGCGACAGAGCGGTGGTACAGATCGACGAAGGGCTTGAACCGCGCCGCCGGCCCGCCGATGATCGCGAGCATCAGCCCCAGGCCATGGCGCGCGACCCGTACGACGGACTCCGGGCTGCCACCCACCCCCACCCAGGTACGAAGACCCTTATCGGTCTTGGGGAACACGTTCGCATTCTCCAGCGAGGCGCGCATGGTGCCCGACCATGTCACGGGCTCCTCCTTGAGGAGTTCGACGAACAGCTCGAGCTTCTGCTCGAACAGCGCGTCGTAGTCCCGCAGGTCGTAGCCGAAGAGTGGAAAGGACTCGATGAAGGAGCCGCGGCCGAGGACGACCTCGGCTCGGCCGTTCGAGAGGGCGTCCAAGGTCGAGAAGCGCTCGAACACGCGGACCGGATCATCCGAAGACAGCACCGTCACCGCCGTGCCGAGGCTGATGTGTTCGGTGCGGGCAGCGATCGCGGCGAGCACCATCTCCGGCGCGGACACCGCGAACTCTTCGCGGTGGTGCTCCCCCACCCCGAAGAAGTCCACCCCGACCGTGTCTGCGAGCTCAGCCTGCTCCACGACGTTGCGGATCGTCTGCGCCCCGGTCAGGAGCTTCCCGCCCGCGTCCCTCGTGATGTCGCCGAAGGTGTCCAGTCCGAATTCGATGCCCATGTCATCCCTCTCTATTCAGGTGAATGAACACTCGTGGGCCGGATCCCATTCCCGTCAGCGTGGGAGCAGAGCGCTGCGCAGCGTGTCGAGGCCGACGCCGCCCAGGTCGAGCGCCTTCTTGTGGAAGTCTTTGAACGAGAAGGCATCTCCCTCGGCGGCACGGACTCCGTCGCGCACCTGCTCCCAGATGCGCTGACCGACCTTGTACGACGGCGCCTGGCCCGGCCAGCCGAGGTAGCGGTTCACCTCGAACTGCACGAACTGATCCGACATGTTCACGTTCTGGCGCATGAAGTCGAGTGCGTACTCCGCGTCCCACACTCCGGTGCCGTCGAGACGCGGCTTGCCCAGGTGCACACCGATGTCGAGGACGACGCGGGCGGCCCGCATCCGCTGTCCGTCGAGCATGCCGAGCCGGTCGGCGGGGTCGTCCAGGTACCCGAGCTGCTCCATCAGACGCTCCGCGTACAGAGCCCAGCCCTCGGCATGACCCGAGGTTCCCGCGAGCAGCCGACGCCAGGAATTGAGCTCGGCCCGGTTGTACACCGCCTGAGCGATCTGCAGATGGTGACCCGGGACGCCCTCATGGAAGACTGTGGTGAGCTCCCGCCACGTGTCGAACTCCGTGACGCCCTCGGGGACGGACCACCACATGCGACCGGGGCGTGAGAAGTCGTCGGTCGGGCCGGTGTAGTAGATGCCGCCCTCCTGCGTGGGGGCGATCATGCACTCGAGCGTGCGAATGGCTTCGGGGATGTCGAAATGCGAGACGCCGAGTTCCGCGACCGCGCGGTCGCTCGTCTCCTGCATCCACTTCTGGAGAGCGTCGGTGCCGACGAGCTTGCGCGCGGGGTCGGCTTCCAGGTGGGCGACCGCTTCCTCGACGGACGCACCGGGGAGGATCTCGTTCGCGATCGCGGTCTGCTCCTCGACCATGCGCGCGAGCTCCTCGCGCCCCCACTCGTAGGTCTCGTCGAGATCGATGGTCGCCCCGAGGAAGCGACGCGAGTTGAGCGCATAGAGGTCACGCCCCACTGCGTCGTCGTCGCCTGCGGCAGGAGCGAGCTCCTCCGCGAGGAAACGGCGCAGTTCGTCGTAGGCGACACGGGCCGAGGCCGAGTTGTCGGCGAGAGTGCGGGCGAGAGACGCGGGCAGCTGCCCCTCCTCGGGGTCTGCGTTCGCGACGAACGCAGCGAAGAAGCCGTCATCGGCGGTGTAGCGATCGATCTGCGTCGCCACCTCGGTCACCTGCCTGCGCGCCGGCACGATGCCCTCCGCGATACCCGTCCTGAGGGTCTCGACGTAGCCGCGAAGGGCATCGGGCACCGCGGCGAAGCGGGTCGCGATCACGTCCCAGTCCTGCACCGTCGCCGTGGGCATCAGGTCGAACGCCGCGCGCACATCCTGTGCGGCAGAAGCGATCACGTTGAGATCGCGCAGGTGCCACTTCGCGTCGTGCAGCTCGAGGTCGAGCCGGAGCTCGGCACCGAGGTCGGTCTTCGTCACCTCGTCGATCGCGTCCACGGGCTCGAGCGCGGAGAGCTTGTCCAACGTCGCACGCGTCGCCGCAGCGATCTCCTCATGACCGGCGGGGCTCAGGTCGCCGAAGCGGTCGTTCACCTCGTCGCGCCCGATGTAGGTGCCGAGAGTGGGTGCCAGAACCGCGATCGTGTCGACCCATTCATCGGCGACGGCGTCGATGGCGGAAGGGGTGCGGGGAGCTGAAGTCATAACTGCCAGCCTAGCCCCGGCCCCTCCCGCGGCGGAGGTCAGTGCGCGGCTTCGTTCCAGTCACGGCCGCGGCCGACCTGAACATCGAGCGGCACCGACAACTGTGCGGCATCACCCATTCGAGCGCGCACGATCTGCTCCGTGGCGTCCCACTCCCCCGGGGCGACCTCGACGACGAGTTCGTCATGGATCTGGAGCAGCACGCGCGAGGACAGCTGCTGGGAGCGAAGGTCGTCGTGGATGTGAAGCAGCGCGATCTTCATGATGTCGGCGGCGCTCCCCTGGATCGGCGCGTTGAGGGCAGCGCGCTCAGCGTTCTCACGCAGTACCCGGTTCGGGCTCGCGAGATCAGGGAACGGCCGACGGCGCCCGAAGATCGTCTCGGTGTAGCCGACCTCTTTCGCCTTCATGACCGAGGCACGCAGATAGTCGCGCACCGCGCCGAATCGTGCGAAGTACTCCACCATCAGCTGCTTGGCCTCGGACTGCTCGATGCGCAGCTGCTTCGAGAGCCCGAACGCCGAGAGTCCGTAGACGAGGCCGTAGGACATCGCCTTCACCTTCGTGCGCATCGCCGGAGACACCTCGCTGGGCTCGACCCCGAACACGCGGGCGCCGACGAACCGGTGCAGGTCCTCGCCACTGTTGAAGGCCTCGATCAGCCCCTCGTCGCCGGACAGATGGGCCATGATGCGCATCTCGATCTGCGAATAGTCGGCCGTCAAGAGAGCGTCGTACCCCTCGCCGACCTCGAATGCGCTCCGGATACGGCGCGATTCCTCCGTACGCACCGGGATGTTCTGCAGATTGGGATCGGTACTGGACAGTCGCCCGGTCTGGCTCCCCGTCTGCACGTACGTCGTGTGCACGCGGTGGTCGTCGCCGATCGCCGTGTCGAGGGACTCGATGATCTGCCGGAGCTTGGTGGCCTCACGGTGCTGCAGCAACAGGCTGAGGAACGGGTGCGGGTTGCTCTCCTGCAGGTCGGCGAGTACCGCGGCGTCGGTGGAGTAGCCGGTTTTGGTCTTGCGGGTCTTCGGCAACTGCAGGTCTTCGAACAAGACCTCCTGCAGCTGCTTGGGCGAACCGAGATTGAATTCACGACCGACGACCGAGAACGCCTCCTGCGCGAGTCCCTCGGCGCGAGCGGCGAGCTCGCCGGAGAACGTGGAGAGCACCTCGTGCGAGACCGCGACGCCCGCGACCTCCATGTCGGCGAGTGTGAGCAGGGTCGGCAGTTCGATGTCGACCAGGACAGCGGCGACCGACTCGGGGATGTCTTCACGCAGCGCATCGGCGACGCGCAACGCGAACCATGCCTCCTGCGACGGTGTGGCTCCCTCGGTCTCGGGCACCAGCTGGGACGGGTCGGCCTCGGGCAGCTTCTCGCCGAGGTAGCGCTCGACCAGGTCGGACAGGGTCTTGTCGGGGAAGCTCGGCCGCAGGAGCCACCCGGCCAGGCTCGTGTCATAGGCGAGACCGCGGAGGCGGATTCCCTGACGGATCAGGGCCTTCACCTGCGGCTTCGCATCGTGCAGCACCTTCGGCGCGTCGGACTCGATCCATTCGCGCAGAGCCTCTGCGGCGCTCTCCGTCCAATCCGACTCGCGGAGGTCGGTGAGAGTCGCGGCGCCGATCCGTGTGGGCGAACCTCCCTGCGTCATGATCCGCAGAGAGACATCGCCGTCCTGCGCGACAGCCCAGGCCGCCAGCTCCGCGGGTGACGTCTCGACCGGTGCGGGCACCACGACGACCGACGCCGGGTCGTCGGCGACCTCCCCGGCTCCGACGGCCTCGAACACCCGCGGTAGCAGGGTGCGGAACTCGAGCCGGGCGAAGATGTCGCGCACGGCCTGCGCATCGATTGGTGCCACGGCCAGGTCGGAGGGCCCGACCGGGAGCTCGACATCGGTGAGGAGACGGTTGAGCTTGCGGTTGCGTCGGACATCGTCGATGTGGTCGCGGAGGTTGCCGCCGACCACTCCCTTGATCTCGTCGGCACGGGCGATCAGCTCATCGAGCGATCCGAACTGCGTGAGCCACTTGACCGCCGTCTTCTCCCCGACCTTCGGAACACCGGGCAGGTTGTCGCTGGTCTCGCCGACCAGGGCCGCGATGTCGGGGTACTGCTCGGGACGCACACCGTAGCGCTCCTGCACCGTTGTCGGGTCGTAGCGCTTGAGTTGCGAGACGCCCTGCACCGACGGGTAGAGCAGCGTGACGTCGTCGTTCACGAGCTGGATGGTGTCACGGTCTCCGGAGACGACGAGCACGTCGAAGCCCTGCTCGGCGCCCTGTGAAGCGAGCGTCGCGAGGATGTCGTCGGCCTCGATCCCCTCCTTCGTCAGGACAGGGATCGACATGGCGGCGAGGCAATCCTGCAGAAGCGGGATCTGACCCTTGAACTCCTGTGGCGACTCGGAACGCGTGGCCTTGTACTCGGAGTACTCCTCCGTGCGGAACGAGTGACGCGAGGTGTCGAAGGCGATCGCCAAGTGCGTCGGCTGCTCGGCTTTGATGAGGTTCACCAGCATCGAGAGGAAGCCGTAGATGCCGTTGGTGTGCTGATTGTCCTTGGTCGTGAAATTGTCGACCGGGAGCGCGAAGAAAGCGCGGTAGGCGAGCGAGTGGCCGTCGACGACCATGAGGGTAGGCTTTGCGGAGTCCGTCACCCTGTCAGCCTAACGAGGACGACAGACACCCGCTGAGGAGGATGCATGAGCGACGTCGCGACGAGCGAGGGACTCGACTGGGCCACGGCCCGCGGAATGGGTGCCCTGGCCGAGAAGATGGGCATGGAGTTCGTCGAGTTCGGCATCGACCGCTGTGTCGCGACGATGCCTGTCGAAGGCAACACCCAGCCGGTCGGCCTCATGCACGGTGGCGCGTACGTGGTGCTCGGCGAATCGCTCGGTTCGATGGCGGCGAACCTGCACGCCGGTACCGGTCGTCTCGCCGTCGGCGTCGACATCAACGCGACGCACACCCGATCGGCCACGTCGGGCGTCGTCACCGGCGTATGCACACCGGTGCACCTGGGACGGAGCATCACCGTGCACGAGATCGTGGTGACCGACGATCAGGGACGCCGCTGCTCCACGATCCGCATCACCAACATGATCAAGGACCTTCCCGCCGCGAACTGAGCGGTTCCTCGAGCAGTCGCTGGAACAGCAGGTGGTCCTGCCACTCCCCCGCGATGCGGAGGTACTTCGGCGCCATGCCGATGCGCTCGAAGCCGTTGCCGACCAGCACGCGTTGGGAACCGAGGTTGTGCAGCAGGGTGGCGGCCTGGAGCCGGTGAAGGCGGAGCTGCGTTCGTGAATACTCGATGAGCTGAGCGACGGCGCGACTCGCGAGGCCGCGACGCAGCCGCGTCGCATCGACCCAATAGCCGAGGTCAGCGCTCCAGAACGCCCCCCGGACGATGTTGTTGATGTTCATCCGACCGCGGATCTCCCCGTCATCGGATTCGATGACGAAGCGGAGACTCCGCCCGGCGTCCGCGTCTTGCACGCAGAGCTGGGCGTGCTGCTCCTGCGCGGCGACGGTGAAGAACGCCTCCGAGCGCGTCGGCTCCCACGGCGCGAGATGTTCGCGATTCGCGACATACGCGCGGGCGAGCGCAACCCCATCCCCCCGCCTCACCGGCCGCAGGATGTGCTCGGTATCGAGCCGGATCGCGCCGGCGCTCACCGCTACTTCTTGGGGGCGAGCTGCTCGATGATCGCCTTGGCGACGTCCTGCATCGTCAGACGGCGGTCCATCGACGCCTTCTGGATCCAGCGGAACGCCTCAGGTTCGCTCAGGCCCATCTTCTCGTTGAGCAGACCCTTGGCCCGGTCGACGAGCTTGCGGGTCTCGAAGCGCTCGACCATGTCGGCGACCTCGGCCTCGAGCGTGATGATCTGCTCGTGACGAGCCAGCGCGATCTCGATCGCGGGCAGGAGGTCGTTCGGGGTGAACGGCTTCACGACGTACGCGAGAGCACCGGCCTCGCTCGCGCGCTCGACGAGCTCCTTCTGGCTGAACGCCGTGAGCAGGACGACCGGCGCGATATTGCCCTTGTGCAGCTTCTCCGCAGCGCTGATGCCGTCGAGCTGTGGCATCTTGACGTCCATGATGACGAGGTCCGGTCGGAGCTCGGTCGCCAGAGCGACCGCGGTCTCTCCATCCCCCGCCTCGCCCACGACATCGAAGCCGTTGTCGCGAAGGATCTCGACGATGTCGAGACGGATCAGCGACTCGTCTTCAGCGACGACGACGCGTCGGGGTGCGGATGACGTGGGCTGCTCAGCCTGCTCTTCTTGCTCTGTCACACAACCATCCTAGTGGAGAGCCCCTGTTCGCAGGCCCCAGGCGGTCGGCGCGGAGAATCCGGCTCTCGTGCTGCGCTAAAGTCGTAGACGCGACACACGAGCCGGCGTGGCGGAATGGCAGACGCGGAGCACTCAAAATGCTTTGTCCGAAAGGGCGTGTGGGTTCGAGTCCCACCGCCGGCACCGTTTGATGAAGAGAGCCCTCAGGGCTCCTCGGCGAGGACAGCCAGCTCGGCGAGCACCCGGGGATGCGCGAGGATCCGGAAATGCCCCCCGGTGTCGAGGCGGACGTTCTTGGCACCGACGAGTTCGCTGCCCTCCGGGATGTGCGGGTCGAATTCCGCGTAGATCGAGACGATCCGATCGTTCACCGACCGTCTCTGTGTGAGGCTCACGATTCCCGGGTCATCGGGGGCAAACTCCCGCAGCGTCCGCGAGAGCATCAAACGGGCATAGCTCGAACCGCCGAACGGTGTCGCGATCGCCAGCATCGAGCGCACACGGCCGGCCGCCGGTCCCGTCATGACCAGCTTGCCCGCGAGCCCGCCCTTGCTGTGGGCGACCAGGATCACATCCGTGAGGTCATGGCGCTCCAGGAAGTCCCCGACGCTCTGCGCCATCTCCACCACCGGACGTCGATTGCGATGGAGGGTGTCGACGACCTGGACCGGATGGCCTCGCTCATGCATCGCCGCGACGAGCGGCTGCATGAACTTCCACGTCTCGTAGACGCCGGGAAGGACGACGATCCGTGCACCGCTCCCGGAGGTGAACGACGCAGGATCCGTGCGGTCGAACATCGCGCGCAGCTGCCAGAACCCCGCGTACGCGTAGTCCGCGCACCACCACCCCGCCTTCCTCAGCGCGCCGATGACGTGCTCCTCAGAAGACGATGCGGACCCATGAGGGAAAACTACCGGATCGCGCATCGAGGGGGCGGAGCCGAAGCTCCGCCCCCTCAATGCGCGATGTCAGACGCCGGCCTTGTAGATCGGTGCCGCGCCGCGGATCGCGTCGCCGACCTTGTGCACGCGCAGGTCGTTTGTCGATCCGACGATTCCGGGAGGGGAACCGGAGATCACGACGACCTTGTCCCCCTCTTGTGCGAGACCGTTGCCGAGCAGATACTCGTCCACCTGGTGATACATCAGGTCGGTGTGCTGGACCATGTCGACCAGGGTGGAGCGGATGCCCCAGGTCAGAGCCATGCGGCGACGGATTCCCGGCTCCGGGGTGAACGCGATCATCGGGATGCGCGAACGCAGACGCGACAGACGACGCGCGGAATCTCCGGACTGCGTGAACACGCAGAGGAACTTCGCCTCGACGAACTCCGCCACCTCGAGAGCAGCGAGCGTGATCGCGCCTCCCTGCGTGCGGGGCTTGGTCGTCAGCGGCAGGATGCGCTCCAAGCCGTGCTCTTCCGTGGAGGCGATGATCCGTGCCATGGTCTCGACGACCACGACCGGGTAGTCGCCGACACTGGTCTCACCGGAGAGCATGACGGCATCCGCACCGTCGAGGACGGCGTTCGCGACGTCCGAGGTCTCGGCACGCGTGGGAACCGGGCTGCTGATCATCGACTCGAGCATCTGCGTCGCGACGATCACCGGCTTGGCCATCCGGCGAGCGATCTCGACGGCGCGCTTCTGCACGATCGGCACGGCCTCGAGCGGAAGCTCGACGCCCAGGTCACCACGGGCGACCATGATCGCATCGAACGCGTCGACGATCTCTTCCAGCGCATCGACGGCCTGCGGCTTCTCGACCTTGGCGATGACGGGAACCTTGACGCCCTCTTCCGCCATGATCTCGTGAACGCGGGTCACATCGGCGGCATTGCGCACGAACGACAGCGCGATCAGATCGGCGCCGATGCGCAGTCCCCAACGCAGGTCGTCTTCGTCCTTCTCGCTGAGAGCGGGGACGTTGACGGCGACACCGGGGAGGTTGATGCCCTTGTTGTTGGAGACGGCGCCGGCCACGATGACCTTGGTGGTCACCGTGACGCCGTCGGTCTCGACGACCTCGACGCGGACCTTGCCGTCGTCGATCAGCAGGAAGTCGCCCGGCTTGACGTCCTGCGGGAGACCCTTGAAGGTCGTTCCGCAGATCTCCTTGTTGCCGATGATGTCTTCGGTTGTGATCTTGAAGATGTCGCCCTTGGCGAGCTCGTACGGCCCGTCCTCGAACTTGCCGAGGCGGATTTTCGGCCCCTGCAGGTCGACGAGGATCGCGACGGCCCGGCCGGCATCCTCTGCGGCACGACGCACGTTCGCGTAGTTGTTCTCGTGGACCGAGTAGTCGCCGTGGCTGAGGTTCAGTCGCGCGACGTCCACCCCCGCATCGATCAGTGCGCGCACCGTCTCATACGTGGAAGTTGCGGGGCCCAAGGTGGCGACGATTTTCGCGCGTCTCAACAGATACTCCAGGGTAGAAATGGGGGATGTAAATCAGGCGACGGTGCCGGCCTCAGCCTACGCGGGCTGGAGACCGATCGCGACATCACTCGGTCGCACCGGCTCGGGAAGCACGGTGGTGCCCATCAGGAAGCGATCGACGTTCGCGGCAGCGGCGCGACCCTCGGCGATAGCCCACACGATGAGCGACTGACCGCGACCGGCGTCTCCGGCGACGAACACTCCGGGAACCGTCGACTCGTACGACGAGTCGCGGCGGAAGGCGCCACGGTCGGTGACCTGCGGAAGCGTGTCTTCGGTGTACCCCTCCTGCTCGGGTCCGGTGAAGCCCATCGCGATCAGGACCAGATCCGCGGGGATCTCTCGCTCGGTGCCGCTCTTGGGGACGCGGTGGCCGTCGACGTACTCGGTCTCGGCCACGCGCAGCGCACGCACCTCACCGACGTCGTTTCCGAGGAACTCGACGGTGGACGCGAGGTACACCCGCTCTCCGCCCTCCTCGTGGGCGGACGACACCTCGAAGATCGTCGGCATCATCGGCCACGGCTGGTGGTCCGGACGGACGTCGCCCGGCTGCATGCCGATCGCCAGGTTGGTGACGCTGAGAGCGCCCTGACGGTGCGCGGTTCCGATGCAGTCCGCGCCAGTGTCTCCACCGCCGATGACGATGACGTGCTTGCCCTCCGCGCTGATCTGGTCGGTGACCTTGTCGCCCGCGACCGCGTGATTGGACTCGACGAGGTACTCCATGGCGAAGTGCACGCCGTCGAGGTCACGGCCGGGGATGGCGAGGTCACGCGGAACCGTGGACCCCGTCGCGATGACGACGGCGTCGTAGCGGGCACGCAGGTCGGGCCAGGAGATGTCCTTGCCGATCTCCACACCGGCACGGAAGCGCGTGCCCTCCTCCTGCATCTGGCGAAGGCGCGATTCGAGCTGCGTCTTCTCCATCTTGAAGTCCGGGATGCCGTAGCGCAGCAGGCCGCCGATGCGGTCGTCCCGCTCAAATACCGCGACCGTGTGCCCGGCGCGGGTGAGCTGCTGGGCGGCAGCGAGACCCGCGGGGCCCGATCCGACCACGGCGACCGTCTTTCCCGTGAGGCGCTCGGGCGGCTCCGGCTCGACCCACCCCTTCGCGAAGGCCTCATCGATGATCGAGACCTCGATCTGCTTGATCGTGACCGCCGGCTGGTTGATGCCGAGCACGCACGAGCTCTCGCAGGGCGCGGGGCACAGCCGCCCCGTGAACTCCGGGAAGTTGTTCGTGGCGTGCAGGCGCTCGATCGCCGCGCGGCCCTCACCGCGCCAGGTGAGGTCGTTCCACTCGGGGATCAGGTTGCCGAGCGGGCATCCCTGATGACAGAACGGCACGCCGCAGTCCATGCAGCGTCCGGCTTGACGACGCAGGACCTGCTTGTCGCCCGGCTCGTAGACCTCTTTCCAGTCCATGATGCGCACAGGCACCGGACGTCGTGCGGGAAGTTCCCGCTCGGTCACCTTCAGAAAGCCTTTGGGGTCAGCCACCGGTCACCTCCAGGATGCGGTTCCAAACGATGTCGCCGTCGGGGTCGATCCCCTCGGCCAGTGCTTCTTCGCGCATGCTCCGCACCGCGGCGAAGTCGCGAGGAAGTACCTTCACGAACTCCGCGGCGACATCATCGAAGTTCTCGAGGAGCGCGGAGGCCCGCGGTGAGGCCGTGCGCTCGGCGTGCGCGACCAACAGGCTTCGCAGCACCTCGAGATCTGCGCGATCGAGTGGTTCGAGCCGCAGTTCTCCACTCCCGAGCGACTGCGCGTTCACCTTGCTGGTGTCGAGGGCGTGCACGTAGGCCACTCCCCCGGACATACCGGCGCCGAAGTTGCGGCCGGTCGAGCCGAGGATCACGGCCAGACCACCCGTCATGTACTCGAGCGCGTGGTCGCCCACTCCCTCGACGACGGCGGTCGCGCCCGAGTTGCGGACGAGGAAGCGTTCGCCGACGACACCGGAGATGAACATCGTCCCCGACGTCGCGCCATAGCCGATCACGTTTCCGGCGATCACGTTGTCCTCCGGAGCGATGGAGGACCCGCGAGGCGGGCGGATCGTGATGTCCCCACCGGACAGCCCCTTGCCGACGTAGTCGTTCGCGTCGCCTTCGAGCCGGAGCACGATGCCCGGCGGCAGGAACGCGCCGAGCGACTGCCCCGCGGTGCCGTGCAGCGTGACGTCGATGGTTCCCTCGGGGAGGCCTGCGGCGCCGTGGCGTGACGTGACCTGATGCCCCAGCATCGTCCCCACGGCACGCTCGGTGTTCGCGATGGGCAGCTCCGCCACGACGGGTTCGCCGTTGAGCAGCGCCCCCTTCGCGATGTCGATGAGCTGCACGTCGAAGTGCTTCTCGAGTTCGTGATCCTGCGCGCGGCCGCTGCGACGCGGCTCGCCCGCCGGGAAGGCTGGGCCTTCGAGCACGGGTGTCAGGTCGAGACCCTCTGCCTTCCAGTGCTCCACGGCGGCGTTCACCTCGATGAGATCGGCGCGCCCGATCACCTCGTCGAGAGAGCGGTATCCCAGCTCGGCGAGGAGTTCGCGCACCTCTTCGGCGATGAACTCCATGAAGTTCACGACGAACTCCGGCTTTCCTGTGAAGCGCTCGCGCAGCACCGGGTTCTGGGTCGCGACGCCGACCGGGCAGGTGTCGAGGTGGCAGACCCGCATCATGATGCAGCCGCTGACCACGAGGGGCGCCGTCGCGAAACCGAACTCCTCCGCGCCCAGCAGCGCACCGATGATCACGTCACGACCGGTCTTGAGCTGACCGTCGACCTGCACGACGACACGGTCCCGCATGCCGTTGAGCATGAGCGTCTGCTGGGTCTCGGCGAGACCGAGCTCCCACGGCGTGCCGGCGTGCTTGAGCGAGTTCAACGGGCTCGCTCCAGTTCCACCGTCGTGGCCGGAGACGAGAATCACGTCGCTCAGAGCCTTGGCGACACCCGCCGACACCGCACCGATGCCCGACTGGCTCACCAGCTTGGTGTGGATACGCGCCTCGGGGTTCGCCCGCTTCAGGTCGAAGATCAGCTGCTTGAGGTCTTCGATCGAGTAGATGTCATGGTGCGGCGGTGGCGAGATGAGACCGACACCGGCCGTTGCGTGACGGGTGCGGGCGACCCAGGGGTAGACCTTGGTCGGCGGCAGCTGTCCTCCCTCGCCGGGCTTGGCCCCCTGAGCGAGCTTGATCTGGATGTCGTCCGCCTCGGTGAGATAGAGGCTGGTCACACCGAAACGTCCGGAGGCGACCTGCTTGATCGCGCTGCGGCGTTCCGGGTCGACCAGGCGATCCGGATCCTCACCGCCTTCACCGGTGTTCGACTTCCCGCCGATCCTGTTCATGGCGATCGCGAGCGTCTCGTGCGCCTCCCGGGAGATCGAGCCATAGCTCATCGCCCCCGTCGAGAACCTCTTGACGATCGCGGACACCGGCTCGACCTCGTCCAGCGGGACGGGCTTGCGGGTGCCGGTGCGCAGCGTGAACAGCCCGCGCAGCGTCTTCAGCTCTGCCGCCTGCTCATCGACGAGCTTCGTGTATTCCCGGAAGATGTCGTAGCGACGCGTGCGGGTCGAGTGCTGAAGCTTGAACACTGTCTCCGGGTTGAACAGGTGCGGAGAGCCGTCACGGCGCCACTGGTACTCGCCACCGGTCCACAGACGCTCGTGCGCACGCGCCGCCGCGTCCTCCGGATAGGCGTAGTCGTGACGCGCCTGGTTCTCGGCGAAGATCTCCTCGATGCCGACGCCGCCGAGCTTGGACTCGGTGCGCGTGAAGTAGGCGTCGATGAACTCCTGGCTGAGGCCGACGGCCTCGAACACCTGAGCGCCCGCGTAGGACGACACGGTGGAGATGCCCATCTTCGACATGATCTTGAGCACGCCCTTGCCGAGGGCGTAGATCAGGTTCTTGACCGCCTTCTCGGGCGTGATGCCGTTGATGTAGCCGGTGCGTACGAGGTGCTCGACCGTCTCCATCGCGAGATACGGGTTCACCGCAGATGCGCCGTAACCGATCAGCGTGGCGACGTGGTGCACTTCACGCACGTCACCGGCCTCGACGATGAGCCCGACCTTCATGCGGTTCTCACGCCGGATGAGGTGGTGGTGGATCGCCGACACCATCAGCAGGGACGGGATCGGGGTGAGGTCCTTGTTCGAGTCGCGGTCCGACAGGATGATGAACTCGGCGCCGTTCTCGATCGCCTCGTCAACCTCCGCGCACATCTCCGTGAGACGGTCCTGCAGGGTCTGGGGACCCGCATCGAAGTGGTAGAGGCCGCGGATGGTCACACTCGACCGGCCGGGCATCGCCTTGTCGATGTGACGGATCTTCGCGAGCTCGTCGTTGTCGATCACGGGGAAATCGAGCGACACGGTGCGGGTGTGCTCCGGCCCCCAGGAGAGCAGATTGCTCTCGGGCCCGAGACCCAGCTTGAGACTCGTGACGACCTCTTCACGGATCGAGTCGAGCGGCGGGTTCGTCACCTGTGCGAACTGCTGCGTGAAGTAGTCGAAGAGCAGTCGCGGACGCTTGCTGAGCACCGCGATAGGCGTGTCGGAGCCCATGGCACCGAGGGGCTCGACGCCGGTCTGACCCATCGGGGTGAGCAGGATGCGGACTTCTTCCTCGGTGTATCCGAAGGTCCGCTGACGGCGGGTGATCGAGGCCGGAGGGTGCACGATGTGCTCGCGCTCCGGCAGCTCGGCGAGACGCACGGCGCCGGCATCCAGCCACTCCTGCCACGGGTGCATGGTGGCGAGGTCGCGCTTGATCTCGCTGTCCTCGACGATGCGACGCTGTGCCGTGTCGACGAGGAACATCTTTCCGGGCTGCAGTCGGCCGCGACGCTTGATGCGCTCCGGCTCGAACTGCAGCACACCGGTCTCGGAGCCGATCACGACCAGACCGTCGGTCGTCTCCGTCCACCGTCCCGGGCGGAGACCGTTGCGGTCGAGTGTGGCGCCGACGAGCGTGCCGTCGGTGAAGATGAGGGCAGCGGGACCGTCCCACGGCTCCATCTGGTTCGAGTGGTACTCGTAGAACGAACGCAGCTCCGGCGAGATGTCGGTCTGCTTCTCATAAGCCTCGGGAACCATCATCATGATGGCGTGCGGCAGGCTCCGTCCGGTGAGTGTGAGCAGCTCGAGCACCTCGTCGAAAGAGGCGGAGTCGCTCGCGCCGTCGGTGCAGATCGGCAGCAGCGGATCGATGTCGCCGAGCAACTCCGATTCCAGCTGCGACTGGCGCGCACGCATCCAGTTGCGGTTCCCGCCGACGGTGTTGATCTCACCGTTGTGCGCGAGCATCCGCAGCGGCTGCGCGAGCGGCCATGACGGGAAGGTGTTCGTGGAGTACCGGGAATGCACCACCGCGAGCTCGGACGCGAAACGCTCGTCCTGCAGGTCGGGGTAGAACGGTTCGAGCTGCAGCGTCGTGACCATGCCCTTGTAGCAGAGCGTGCGGGCCGAGAGCGAGACGAAGTACGCGCCGAGTTCGTGACCTGCACGCTTGCGCAGGCGGTAGGCGACACGGTCGAGGGCGATGCCCGTGAGCGGCGCATCGGCGTGGGTCGCTCCCCCGGCGCTCACGAAGAGCTGCTCGAAGGCGGGACGCGCCTCATCGGCGAGCTTGCCGAGGTTCTCGTTGGCGGTAGGGACATCGCGCCATCCGAGGACGCGGAGTCCTTCGGAGCGGGCGATCTTCTCGATCCCGGCCTTCTGCTGACGACGCTCGCTCGAATCGCGAGGCAGGAACGCCAGCCCCGCGGCGTACTCGCCCACCGGCGGCAGCTCGAAGCCGACCACAGCGCGGAGGAACGCATCGGGCATCTGCGTCAGGATGCCCGCACCGTCTCCGGTTCCGGCGTCGGAACCGATGGCACCACGGTGCTCCAGATTGCGAAGAGCCTGAAGGGCCAACGCGATGATGTCGTGCCCGGCTTCGCCGCGCAGCGTCGCGACCATGGCCAGGCCGCAGGCGTCCTTCTCGAACGCCGGGTTGTACATGCCCTGCTTCGGGGGGTATGCGCCGGAGGCGCCGTAAGGGGGCTGGAAGTACACCAGTTACCGTCCTCAGATCGTCGAGTGAAACCCGGGGACGACGTCGGCCCGCTCGTTCAGTGCAATGGTTCTCCCGCCACGAGGCGGCGTTATCGAGAGCCGTCCTCGCTCGTGGGAGCAGTGCTTGTGGCGGTGGCTCCTGCGGTGACTTCTTCGGTCGGAGGCTCGCTCACGTCTACGAAGTCAGAGGGATTGTTCTGCGATTGTACATCAGCGTCCGCGTCGGTCCGTTCGCGGCCCGGCTGATACGGCGAGGGCTCGAGACCGGGGTGGCGACGCGTCTGCACGATGAGGATCGCGAGACCCACGAGGACGCCGATGATGGCCGCGAGGACGTTGCTGCGCAGCCCCAGGATGATCTCGCTCGGGTCGATGCGGATCGACTCCCAGACGATGCGTCCCGCGCTGTACCAGATGAGGTACATCGCGAACAGGCGACCCCACTGGAAGAAGAGCTTGCGACCGAGCCAGAGCAGGACGATGACGCCCAGCCCGTTCCACAGCACCTCGTAGAGGAAGGTCGGGTGGAACAGCGTGCCCTCGGGAAGACCGGGAGGGAACGCGGAGTTCGTGGACTCGATCTCCAGCCCCCACGGCAGGTCGGTGGGGAGGCCGAAGAGTTCGTGGTTGAACCAGTTGCCGAAGCGTCCCATGGCCTGCGCCAGCAGCAGCCCCGGCGCCAGAGCGTCGGCGAACGTCCAGAAGCGGATGCCGGTCCAGCGGCAGCCGAGATACGCACCGATCGCGCCACCGATGAGCGCACCGAAGATCGCGATACCGCCCTCCCAGATGGCCCACACCGAGCCCGGTTGGAAGGGGTTCCAGGTGTTGATGCCCTCGCCGAAGTAGTCGTTCGGGTGGGTGAGGACGTGGAAGATCCGGGCGCCGATGATCGCCAGGGGCACCGCGAGGATCGAGATGTCGATCACGACCCACGGCTCCGCACCGCGCTTGGTGAGACGGTGGTTGGTCAGCAGCGTCGCGGCGATGATGCCCGCGATGATGCACAGCGCATAGAAGTGGATCCGTATGGGCCCGAGGTCGAAGTAGGACACCGGGGGGCTCGGGATGCTGGCGAGCACACCGGTGAAGGTGCTGTGGAGCGCGAGTGACATGAGTGCGATTCTAGTTCTCGTGATCGGGGCGCGCCGACGAGGTGCCGGCGGCCAGGTTGCGGGTGACCTCGGCGAGGGCGGGGACGCCGCCGTCGCGCAGGGCACGGACGAGGGCTGTGCCGACGATGGCACCGTCGGCGTACTCCGACACCCCGGCGATCTGCTCGGCCGTGGAGATGCCGATGCCCACGCACGCGCGTCGGGCGCCGTGCGCGCGCAGACGTCCGACGAGGGTGCGTGCGGCGCGGTCGAGTTCGGCGCGTTCGCCCGTGATACCCATCGTCGAGACGGTGTACACGAACCCGGTGGACGACTTCACGACGAGGTCGAGCCGCTCGTCGGAGGAGGTGGGCGCAGCCAGGAACACGCGGTCGAGGCCCGTCCGCTCGCTCGCGGCGATCCACTCCCCCGCGGCATCGGGCGTGATGTCGGGCGTGATGAGTCCGGCGCCGCCCGCGGCGAGCAGGTCATCCGCATAGCGGTCGACGCCGTACTGCATGACCGGGTTCCAGTACGTCATGACGAGGACCGGCACATCGGTCGCAGCCGTGATGGCGCGGATCGCCGTGAAGAGGTCGGCCATCCGGAAGCCCGCGGCCAGAGCCGTGGTGGTCGCCTCCTGGATGATCGCGCCGTCCATCACCGGGTCGCTGTACGGCGGCCCCAGCTCGATGATGTCGACACCGTTCTCGGCGAGGGCGATGGCCGCCTGGATGCTCGTCTCGAGGTCGGGGAATCCGACGGGCAGGTAGCCGACGAACGCGCTGCGGCCGGCGTCGTGGGCGCGCTGGATCGCCTGTTCGACTCGGCTCATAGCTGGGGCTCCCCCTTCGATGCGAGCTCTTCCTCGGCGCTCTCCTCCGCGACTTCGTGGGCCAGAGCGGCCTGGTCGTAGAGCTCGAAGTAGCGGGCTGCGGTGTCCATGTCCTTGTCGCCACGACCCGAGAGACACACGGCGATGAGTCCGTCGGGACCGAGCTCGCGCCCGACGCGCAGCGCACCGGCGAGGGCATGGGCCGATTCGATGGCGGGGATGATCCCCTCCGTCCGACTCAGCAGACGCAGAGCCTGCATGGCTTCGTCGTCGGTCGCCGGGATGTACTCCGCGCGGCCGATGTCCGCGAGCCAGGCGTGCTCCGGGCCGACACCGGGATAGTCGAGCCCTGCGGAGATCGAGTGCGACTCGATCGTCTGGCCGTCCTCATCCTGGAGCACGTAGGTCTTGGCGCCGTGCAGCACACCGGGCCGCCCACGCTCGATCGATGCCGCGTGCTTCTCGGTGTCGACGCCGTCACCCGCCGCCTCCACGCCGTAGAGGGCGACGCCCTCATCGTCGAGGAACGCATCGAACATGCCGATCGCATTCGACCCGCCGCCCACGCACGCGAGGACCGCATCGGGGAGCCGTCCGACCTCGTCGAGGAGTTGCGCACGCGCCTCCTCGCCGATGATCTTCTGGAAGTCGCGGACCATCGCCGGGAAGGGGTGCGGTCCTGCGGCGGTGCCGAAGATGTAGTTGGTGGTCTCGACCGACGCCACCCAGTCGCGGTAGGCATCGTTGATCGCGTCCTTGAGCGTGCGGGAACCGGACGTCACCGGAACGACCTCCGCACCGAGCAGGCGCATGCGGGCCACGTTGAGCGCTTGACGCTCGGTGTCGACCTCACCCATGTAGATCGTGCAGTCCAAGCCGAACAGCGCCGCAGCGGTGGCGGTCGCGACGCCGTGCTGTCCAGCGCCCGTCTCGGCGATCACACGGGTCTTGCCGAGCCGCTTGGTCAGCAGCGCCTGTCCGAGGACGTTGTTGATCTTGTGCGAACCCGTGTGGTTGAGGTCTTCCCGCTTGAGGAAGACGCGTGCCCCACCGGCGTGCTCGGCGAACCGCGGCACCTCGGTGATCGCGGACGGCCTCCCGGCGTACGAGCTCAGCAGGTGCGCGAGCTCAGCCCGGAAATCCGGGTCGATGATCGCCGCCTCGTACGCCACGGTCAACTCGTCGATCGCGGCGATGAGCGACTCGGGCATGTAGCGCCCGCCGAATTCGCCGAAGAAGGGACCGTGCTGGTCGCGCAGGCTCATCATGCCTCCAGGAAACGCGTGAGAGTGGCGACGGGGTCGCCGGTGACGAGAGCCTCGCCGATCAGGACGACGTCGGCGCCGGCGGAGCGGTAGTGCGCGACGTCTTCGGGGGTGAGCACTGCGGACTCCGCGATCTTCACCGCGGTGTCCGGGATCCGATCCACCAGGCGACCGAACAGGTCGCGGTCGAGTTCGAGTGTCTTCAGATCACGCGCGTTCACACCGATCAGCGGAGAACCGAGGTCGATGGCGGCTTCGAGCTCCTCGGCCGAATGCGTCTCGACGAGGGGGGTCATGCCGAGTTCGGTGATGAACCCGAAGAGGTCGCGAAGCACTTCGGCGTCGAGACCGGCGACGATGAGGAGGACGAGATCGGCGCCCGCGGCACGGGCCTCGAGGACCTGGTAGCGGGTGGCGATGAAGTCCTTGCGCAGCACCGGCAGCGAGACCCTGGCGGTGACCGCCTCGAGGTCGGCGAGGCTCCCCCCGAATCGACGTTCCTCGGTCAGCACGCTGATCGCCGAGGCGCCTCCCTCTTCGTAGAGAGATGCCTGGAGCGCCGGGTCGGGGATCTCCGCGAGAGCGCCGCGCGAGGGGCTCGCGCGCTTGACCTCGGCGATGATCTTCACACGATCGGCCGGCGCGAGGAACGCCAGCGCGTCCTTCGCGGCGGGACGCGCGAGCGCATCGCGCTCCACGGCGGCCAACGGGCGCGATGAGGCGCGACGCTCAGCGTCTGCGACAGCGCCGGCCGTCAGGTCGGCGAGGACCATTAGTGCGCCTTCGGAGCGTACTTCGGACCCTTCACGCCATAGCCGGCCTTGGCCAGCACCCAGCCCATGATCGCGCCGATGGGAACGAGAGCGATCGAGATCATCACGAGGACCGGCTGCTCGAAGCAGAACGCGACAGTGGCGGCGGCGACGCCGACCAGCATGATGACGACGGCGGTCCAGGCGGCAGGCGAATGTCCGTGGCCGGGATCGGCGATCGGGTTGGTCATGTTCTCCTCCGGGGGACGACGTGCAGTTCGGAATCAGTCTATCGGGGTCAACGAGTCGGATCGGTCCCGCGGGACAGCTCGTCCCACGAATCGACGGCATCCACAGGCCCATCGTGGGCGACGTCGACGCGATCGGTGCGGTACCGCCGTCCGCCCGTCTTCCATCCGCGCCAGGTCACGAGGACGACGACGGACGCGACCAGCAGGATCGCCCAGCCGACCAGCGCGATGTACGGCCACGCGGAAGGCACGATGCTCGAGACCGTCTCGTGGACCGCCGCGCCACCGGCCAGACCCGTCACCTCGGTCACGGTGGCGGCGACGGCGCCGAACGGCTCGGTGAGCAGGAGCTGGAGCGTCGACCAGCCGAGGAACAGTGCTGTCACGGCCGCCAGCACTCCGAAGACGAAGCGGACCGCCTTGCCGGCGATCGAGAGCGCCGCACCGAGGGCGAGAACCGCAAGGCTGAGCGGGGCGAGGAGAACGAGGGCGGACGCGCCGGGCACGAGGATCGCTTCTCCCGCATCCGCGCGCTCGACCGTGAACCAGGTCTGGGTCGAGGAGATGATGCCGATCGCGCCGGCGAGCAGGAAGCCGGACACCGAGATCGAGCGACCGCGCTTCGCGAGTGTCACGACTGCTCCTCCCCCACCACGGCGCCGAGATCGGTCGTGTCGAAACAGGTACGGGTACCCGTGTGGCAGGCCGGACCGTGCTGCGCCACGAGGAGCAGGATGGCGTCCCCGTCGCAGTCGAGCCGCGCTTCGCGCACGACCTGGATGTGACCCGAGGTGTCGCCCTTCCGCCAGTACTCCTGACGTGAACGCGACCAGTACGTGGCGCGGCCGGAGGTCAGGGTGCGTCGCAGGGCCTCCGCGTCGACCCACGCGAGCATGAGGACCTCTCGCGTGTCCCACTGCTGCACGATCACCGGGGCGAGACCGTCCGGATTGAAGTCGACCTGCGCGATGCGCTCGTCCACGGTGGTCATCTGATCACCACTCCCTCTGCGCGGAGCGCATCCTTGACGTCGCCGACCGTGAGCGCGCCGGTGTGGAACACGCTCGCCGCCAGGACCGCGTCGGCTCCCGCTTTAATGGCCGGAGCGAAGTCGGCGGCCTTCCCCGCACCGCCCGAGGCGATCACGGGCACCGACGCGACCTCACGCATCAGGCGCACCAGCTCGAGATCGAAACCGTCTCGCGTGCCGTCGGCGTCGATGGAGTTCACGAGGAGCTCCCCGGCTCCTCGATCGACGGCTTCACGAGCCCAGTCGAGTGCATCGAGCGTCGTCTCCGTGCGACCGCCGTGCGTCGTGACGACGAACCCGGAGGACGTGGTGGGGGCGCGCTTCACGTCGAGGGACAGGACGAGCACCTGGGCGCCGAAGCGGTCCGCGATCTCTCCGATGAGGTCTGGGCGCGAGATCGCGGCGGAGTTCACGCCCACCTTGTCGGCACCGACCGAGAGCAGTCGGGCCACGTCTTCCACGGTGCGCACTCCCCCGCCCACGGTCAACGGCACGAAGACCTGCTCGGCGGTGCGCTGCACCACGTCGTAAGTGGTCGCCCGGGCGTCGACCGTCGCGGTCACATCGAGGAAGGTGACCTCGTCAGCACCCTGTGCCGCATAGTGCCGTGCCAGCTCGACAGGGTCACCCATGTCCCGCAGGTTCTCGAAGTTGACGCCCTTGACGACGCGACCGGCGGCGACGTCGAGGCACGGGATGACACGACTGGCGAGAGTCATCACAGCCTCGCGTTGTGGATGGCCGTCACCAGGATCGCGCGCGCGCCCAGGGCGTAGAGCGCATCCATGACGGGGTTGACGCGCGAGCGCGCGACCATGACGCGCACGGCCACCCACTCGGGGTCGCGGAGCGGGGAGACGGTCGGCGACTCCACGCCTCCGGCGATCTTCACAGCGTCGTCGAGGAGCGCGACCGGGAGGTCGTAGTCGATCATCACGAACCGTCGTGCGACCATCACGCCACGCAGGCGGCGGAGCAGCGTCTCCGCACCGTCCGCATCGACCGGCCCGGCGATGAGCACCGCCTCCGACTCCAGGATGACGGGGCCGAACACATCGAGACCCGCCTGACGCAGTGTGGTCCCGGTCTCGACGACGTCGGCGACCGCATCGGCGACCCCGAGTCGGACCGCGGACTCGACCGCGCCGTCGAGGGGTACCAGGTCGACCGCGATGTCGCGCTCGTCGAGGAACGCATCCACCAGGCCCGGGTAGGAGGTAGCGACGCGCAGCCCGTCGAGCTCCGACACGTCGGTGTAACGCCCCGTCGGTGCAGCGAAGCGGAATGTGGAGCCGGCGAACCCGAGCGCCTCGATCTCGCGCGCGCCGGGCATCCGCGCGTCGAGCAGGAGGTCGCGTCCGGTGATGCCGACGTCGATGGCGCCGGAGCCGACGTAGGTCGCGATGTCCTTGGGACGGAGGAAGAAGAACTCGACGTCGTTCTCGGCGTCGACGACATGGAGGGTCTTGGGATCACGACGCCCGGCGTAGCCCGCTTCGGCGAGCATCTCGGCGGCGGTCTCGGAGAGGGAGCCCTTGTTGGGAACAGCGATGCGCAGCATGGATGGCTTTCAGTTCGAGGAGGTCGGAACGGAGCGCATCACAGATGTCGGTAGACGTCCTGCAGGCTGAGCCCCTTCGCGAGCATCATCACCTGGACGTGGTACAGCAGCTGGGAGATCTCCTCGGCGGCAGCGTCGTCGGACTCGTACTCCGACGCCATCCACACCTCGGCGGCTTCTTCCACGATCTTCTTGCCGATCGTGTGCACGCCGCCGTCGAGCTCGGCGACCGTGCCCGATCCTTCAGGGCGGGTTTCTGCCTTGACGCTGAGCTCGGCGAACAGCTCGTCGAAAGTCTTCACGCTTCCAGGCTAGCGGCTCGGGCGAGGTCTCTCAGCCGGGTGACGGCCGCCTCGACGTCATCGGCCCCGTACACGGCCGATCCGGCGACGAAGGTGTCGGCGCCGGCCGCCGCGGCGATCTCGATCGTGCGATCGGAGATGCCCCCGTCGACCTGGAGCCAGACCCGGGATCCCCGCCGACGCGCCTCTGCCGCAAGCGCCTCGAGCTTGGGCATCGTCTCCGGCATGAAGCTCTGCCCGCCGAAGCCCGGTTCGACCGTCATCACGAGGATCTGGTCGAACTCATCGAGGATCTCGAACAATGAGTCGACGGGCGTCGCCGGCTTCACCGCGACACCCGCACGGGATCCGATGTCACGCAGTCGGCGAGCGAGCGCCACGGGGTCGGACGTGGCCTCAAGATGGAACGTGACACTCGCGGCGCCGATCTCGGCGTACTCCGGCGCCCACCGCTCCGGCTCCGTGATCATCAGATGGACATCGAGCGGGATGGGGCTGGTCGCCTGGATCCGCTCGACCATCTGCGGGCCGAACGTCAGGTTCGGCACGAAGTGGTTGTCCATCACGTCGACGTGGGCGAAATCCGCGGTGGCGATCCGGGCGAGATCCGCCTGCATGTTCACGAAATCGGCGGCGAGGATACTCGGGTTGATGCGCGGGGCGCGGGGCAGATCCACGGTCCTAGTCTTCCTTCCCGGATGAGGTGTTCTCGGTCGATGGGCGCTGCAGGAGCGCGAGGAACATGGCGTCGGTGCCGTGTCGATGCGGCCAGAGCTGGGCGCTGCCGGAGCCGGAACGGCCCTCGACCGCGAGATCGATCGGCGACATCGAGACATCCGCGATCGCCGCACGGGCATCGAGCTCCACGATGTCCGTGCGCTCCCGCAGCACTTCCTGCACGACGCCGGTGGTCTCCGCGAGATGCGGCGAGCACGTCACATAAGCGACGACGCCACCGGGAGCGAGCGCATCGACCGCAGCGGACAGCAACTCGACCTGCAGCGGGACGAGTTCGGCGACATCCGCCGGCGACTTCCGCCAGCGCGCCTCGGGACGGCGACGAAGCGCGCCGAGACCCGTGCAGGGCGCATCGACGAGGATCCGGTCGAACTCCCCCCGTCGGGATGCGGCGAGCACGCGCCCATCCTGCTCGTGGACGACGATGTCGGCCGGTACGGCCCGGAGAGCCTTGCGGACGAGTCGCGCGCGGACGGGGACGACTTCGTTCGCCTCCAGTGTGGCGTCGTGCTCGAGCGCGATCGCGGCGAGGAGCGCGGTCTTCCCTCCCGGACCCGCGCAGAGGTCGAGCCAGCGCTCCCCCGAGACGATGGGCGCAGCGCCCGCCAGCGCGAGGGCCACGAGCTGGGAGCCCTCGTCCTGTACGCGCACGGTGCCGCCGGAGGCTTCGACCGAGCGTCGAGGGTCGCCCCCGGGAGACGCGAAAGCGGTCGGCGCGTAGGGAAGACGAGGCTCGGCAGGTTCGGCCAGCCCCGGCAACGCGACGAGGGTCACCTCGGGCGAGATGTTGTCGGACTCCAGAAGCGCCTCGAGCTCGTCGCCGCGCCCTTCGGCTGCGAGGGCCCGACGGAGCGCCCTGATGACCCAGACCGGATGCGCGGTGCGCAGGGCCAGCCGCTCGTCACCGGAGCGTGCCTGCTCCTCGATGCGCGCCTGCCAGACCTCTCCCGAGTCGCGGGTGATGCGACGGAGGACGGCGTTCGCGAAGCTCGACGCCCCACGCCCTGATGTCATCGCCACGAGGTTCACCGATTCGTTCACAGCCGCGTGCGAAGCGACGCGGGTGGCGAGCAGCTGATGCACCGCGAGCCGCAGTGCGTCGAGCACCGCAGGGTCGATGCCGTCCGTCGGGCGGTCGGCTGCCGATGCGATGATCGCGTCATACGTGCCGAGCCTTCGCAACGTTCCGTACGTGAGCTCCGTCGCGAGCGCCGCGTCCTGCGGCGTGAGCTTCGCGTCGGCGATCGCGGTCGGGAGCACGAGGTTCGCATAGGCATCGGTCTCGGACACCGCGCGCAGCACGTCGTACGCGACCCGACGAGCGGGTTGAACAGCGCGCACAGGACCGCGCCGCTCCGTGCCCCGTCCCTCGCGGGAAGACTGCCCGGACGGACGTCGTCCTTGCGGTCTCGGGGTGCGACGATCCCGTCCTTCGCCGCTCATGATCCTGCCTGCAGCTCATCGCCGCCGCGCTGCCCGCGCCACCAGTCGACCGCGTTCATCGCTCCCTTGCCGGCCGGCTGCACGCGAGTCACCGCCAGCGCCCCCGAGCCCGTCCCGATGAGGAGTGCCTTCTTCGTGCCGCGAAAGCGTCCGGGAGCGAGGGGCTCCGCATCCGCAGCGGGCACCGCTTCGAGAACCTTGAGCGCCTGCCCGCCGACCGTCGTGTGCGCGCCGGGTTCGGGCGTCGCACCTCGAAAATGTGCGAACACCGTGTCGAGCGGCGCGCTCCAATCGAGGAGGCCGTCGGCGTGTGACAGCTTGGCCGCGAAACTCGGCTCCCCCACCTGCGGTCGCGCGTCGGCTGTGCCGTCAGCGATCGCGTCGACCACCTGGACCGTGAGGTCGGCACCGTCGTGGGCGAGAGTCTCGAGCGCCTCGCCCGCGGTCGCCGTCTCCGCGACCGCGATCTCCCGCGTCGCATAGACGTCGCCCGCATCCAGCTCGGCGACCAGCTGGAAGACACTCGCCCCGAGAACGTCGTCTCCGGCGATGAGCGCTCGTTGCACCGGGGCGGCTCCGCGCCATGCCGGAAGGAGGGAGAAGTGCAGGTTGATCCATCCCCTCGTCGGCATGGACAGGAGCGGCTCGCGGACCAGGCCCCCGTAGGCCACGATCACGCCGAGTTCCACCTCCAGGGCGGCGATCTCCGCGGTCGCGGCGTCGTCGAGCCGAGCGGCCTTGATCACGGGAAGTCCGAGTTCGAGGGCCGCCTGCGCAACCGGAGACGGCGTGAGCACACGCCGACGCCCGAGTGCGGCATCGGGCCGCGTCACGACGGCGGCGATGTCGTGCGAGGTCGCGAGACGACGCAGGGTGGGCACGGCAGCAGCGGGTGTGCCGGCGAAGACGAGGCGCATGAAGGTTCTCCGGAAGGGTCAGAGCTCTGGATCGAGGATATCGAGACGGACCGAGAGTGTGCTCTTCGTCGACCGCCCCTTGCGTCGGCGGCCGCTCACGGCTTCGGCGACCACTGCCGCGCGCAGGGCCGTGGCGACACGGCTGCCGGCGCTGTAGTCGAAACGCACGAGGGCACGTACGCGGGGAGGCACCTCGTCGGACTCGACGGGAACGGGTCCGAGGACGGCATCGCTGGGGAGGGCGAGTTCCTTGAGCGCGGCGAGAGCGTCACCGACGGCGGAAGCCGACCCCTGCACGAGTGCCACGCGCGTCGTGGGCGGCATGTGCAGGGGCGCCCGGCTCTCCAGCTCGGCGCGCGCATGGGCCGCGTGGTTCCAGGTCGCGAGCGCCTTGGCCGCTGCGCCGTTCACTCCGACCAGGTGGACGGGCGCTCCGGGCGCAGCGAGGGCCGCGGCGTTCGACCACCAGCGCAGACACGATTCCGCGACACGCAGGTCGGGGGCCTGGAGCATGCGCGGCCCGTCCAGCAGGACGACCGCTCGGTAGCCGCCGTCGGCGATCGGCTCCGCTCCACGGGTCGCGACCACGAGTGCGGGTCTGTCCGTGACGCGTTCGACCGGATGCGCACTGTCGGCGACGATCACGCGGACACCCGGAAAGGCGCGTCCGAGCTCATCGGCGGTGCGTTCGCTCCCGGACGACGCGAGGCGCAGCTTCGTCGAGGAGCACGACGGGCACGTCCACACGCTCGCACCTCGCCCACACCAGCCGCACACCGGCACGGCCCCACGATGCCGCGCACCGAGTGGTCCCCCGCAGTTCGGGCAGCGTGCGGGTGCTCGGCAGTCGGCGCACACCAAGGATGGCGAGAACCCCGGGCGCGAAACCTGCACGAGGACGGGTCCTTCGGCCGCGGCGTTGCGCGCAGCGAGGAACGCCGATGACGGCATGCGTTGAGCCGTCGGCTGCTCCATCTCCTGTGCCGTGCTGAGGACGACCCGCGGGAGCACGCGACGCGTGGCGCGGACATCCTGCAGCCAACCGAGTACGACGAGGCGCTCGACGTCGGTCGTACGCGAGTGCCCCGCGAACAGCAGTGCGGAGCCCTCGAGCTCTTGTCGGAGGAGCGCCGCGTCACGGGAATTGACGTACGGCGACAGCGGTTCTCCGAGCAAAGGGTCGCCATCGTCCCAGATCGCCACCAGCCCGGCGGCCACAGGCGAGTAGACCGCGGAGCGATTGCCGACGACGATGCAGGGAGCGTCCTCGAGTGTGCGCAGAAAGGCCCGATAGCGGTCGGGGTTGGCCTGCCGGGAGTCGTGACGCACCACCGTGCCAGCGGGCACGAGCGGCTCGAGCGCGGCGAGCAGACGATCGAGATCGCGATGGTCCGGAACGACGATGATCGAGGACCGACCCGACGACAATGTCCGCGCTGCAGCCGAGGCCAGGAGTTTCGCCCACCCCTGCACGCCGTCGAGGAGCTGCGGGATCGCTTCGACCGCGGCGCGTCCTCCGGTATCGAGGACGGCGCCGAGGCCGTCGTATGCCGCGATGGCTTCCTCCGCGATCTCGCGAGCGGCGGCATCAGGCTGCATTTCGGGCGAGTCTGCCGTCCAGGCCTTCTCGACCCGCACCTGACGCTTGGGGATCACGAGGCGCAGCACGTCCGAGGCCGACCCGGCAGCACGATCGGCGACTCGACGTGCCAGCGTGTAGAGGCGCTCGGGAAGGACGGGCACGGCCGAGACAACGCTCTCGACCTCGGACAATGGGCGGTCGGCGTCGTCTTCGGTGTCGATCTCGACGATGTATCCGTCGATCACCCGCCCCGCGGTGCGCAACGGCACGCGGACCCGGACGCCGAGTGGTACGTCGCCGAGCTCTGCGGGAAGCGCGTAGTCGAAGAGCCGGTCGAGTTGAGGCAGCGGCGAATCGAGGAGCACGCGCGCGATGCGCCGGCTCTCCGGAGGCATCAGGACCGTGGTCCCATCAGAGCCCGGCAGCGCGGCGAAGCTCTTCGGCGCGGTCGGTGCGCTCCCAGGTGAAGTCGGCGAGCTCTCGACCGAAGTGACCGTACGCCGCGGTCTGGGCGTAGATCGGCCGCAGAAGGTCGAGCTGCTCGATGATCGCCTGCGGGCGCAGATCGAACACGTCGGTGATGGCCCGGGTGATCACCTCGTCCGAGACCTTTCCGGTGCCGAAGGTCTCGACGTACAGGCCGACCGGACGCGCGACGCCGATCGCGTAGGCCACCTGCACTTCGAGACGGTCGGCGAGTCCTGCCGCCACCGCGTTCTTGGCCACCCAACGCGTGGCGTAGGCACCGGAGCGGTCGACCTTCGACGGGTCTTTGCCGCTGAACGCTCCACCGCCGTGGCGCGCTGCCCCGCCGTAGGTGTCGATGATGATCTTGCGTCCGGTGAGTCCGGCGTCGCCCTTCGGGCCTCCCGTGACGAACGGGCCTGCGGGGTTGATGTAGAGCGTGACGTCGTCGAGGTCGAGGCCCGTCGTGGCGAGGACCGGGTCGATGACGTGCCGGCGCACCTGATCCTGCAGCTCGTCCTGGGAGATCTCCGGGTGATGCTGCGTGGAGACGACGACCGCGTCGACGGTCTTCGGCGTGAAGCCGTCGTAGCCCAGCGTGACCTGAGTCTTGCCGTCGGGGCGCAGGAACGGCAGCACTCCGCTGCGACGGACCTCGGTGAGACGTTCCGCCAGGCGGTGTGCGGTCCAGGCAGCCATCGGCATCAGCTGGGGCGTCTCGTTCGTCGCGAAGCCGAACATGATGCCCTGGTCGCCGGCGCCGAGCCCGTCGAGCGGATCGACGGACGACCCGTCGCGGTGCTCCTGCGCGCTGTCGACGCCGTGGGCGATGTCGGTGGACTGTTCCCCCACCGAGACGCTCACACCGCAGGACGCGCCGTCGAAGCCGGTCTCGCTGGAGGTGTAGCCGATACCGTTCACGACCTGGCGGACGATCGTCGGGATATCGACGTAGGCCTCGGTGCGGATCTCACCGGCGACGTGGACGAGGCCGGTCGTGACGAGCGTCTCGACGGCCACGCGAGAACCGCGGTCCTTCGCGATCAGACCATCGAGGATGCTGTCCGAGATCTGGTCGCAGATCTTGTCCGGATGCCCTTCGGTGACGGACTCGGACGTGAACAGACGCAGCGCGCTCATCGATTCTCCAGAACGGGACGGACAGAAGGGGTGTGGCACCCATTCTGGACTGCGCCTCCGACAGACGGGAGGCGCAGTCTCGAATATCACTCCGCGTGACGCAGGCGGAGCTTGTCCTCGTTGATCTCGTGCAGCGCGATGGTGAGCGGCTTGTCCTCGACGGAGGAATCGACCAGCGGGCCCACGTTGTCGAAGAGGTTGCCCTCGTGCAGGTCCGAGTAGTAGTCGTTGATCTGGCGCGCGCGCTTTGCGGCGTAGATCACGAGCTCGTACTTGGAGTCGACGCGGTCGAGCAGGTTGTCGATGGGGGGATCGATGATGCCGTTGTTATGTCCGGCCATGGTGAGACCTCCTGATCAGGCGACGGGATCGTCGCGAAGACGGTGCGAAAGGCGCGCGAAGACGCTCAGCGCGCAGAGCTTGAAGACAATTCTACGACCTCGCGGGCCGCGGTGGCGACGTCCTCGTTCACGATCAGGTGATCGAACTCGTTCTGAGCGGCCAGTTCGACCTTCGCGGTACGCAATCGGCGGGCCCTCTCTTCGGCCTCTTCGGTGCCGCGCCCGACCAGTCGATGCACCAGCTCATCCCAGCTCGGCGGCAGCAGGAAGATGAGCGTCGCGGCGGGTTCCGCTCGCCGCACCTGACGCGCCCCTTGCAGGTCGATCTCGAGGAGGACCGTCTTGCCCTCGGCCAAAGCGGCATCGATCGGTGCGCGCGGGGTGCCGTATCGGGAGCGGTTGTGCACCACCGCGTATTCGAGGAGCTCGTCGTCGGCGATCAGCCGGTCGAACTCCGCGTCATCCACGAAGTAGTAGTGGACACCGTCGATCTCGCCCGGACGAGGCGGCCGCGTGGTTGCCGAGACCGACAGATGGATCTCCGGGTTGTGCTCACGGATATGCGCGGCCACCGTTCCCTTGCCCACGGCCGTCGGGCCGGCGAGCACGAGCAGGCGACTCCGCTCTCCACGCGGCTCCGGTACCGGGAAGCGTGCGTCGAGCCACGTCTCCAGCGCACGGCGCTGACGTGCGCCGAGGCCTCCGAGACGTTTGACTGGCGAGATGTGGAGCTCCTCCAGGATCCGGTCGCGCTTGCCCGCACCGATGGCGGGGAGAGCCAGCAGGAAGTCGGTGATGCGCATCGACCCCTCGACGGAGTCGGCGTCCGCTGTGGCGCGACGCAGCACCGCCTGCGGCGTGACCACCCGCATCGTCAGGTCGCGCTTGACGGACGCTCTGGCACGGCGACGTTCGACCGCACGGCGGGCGGCCGCAGCTCGATCGACCTCAGGAACGGTCCGCTGGGCGTCAGACACCGGCCACCTCGAGATACTCGGCCGCGCGTGCGGCGACGGTCCGGGCCAGGTCGACCGGGCCTGCGGAGAGGATGCTGCGGCTCTCGCTCGCGATCACGGCGTCCGACAGCGCACCGAAGCGCGGCCGCAGGTCGGAGGGAGCAGCACCCTGCGCACCGAAGCCCGGAGCCAGGATGGGGGCGACGGGCTCGAAGGGCTCGATACCCGCCGGGGCCCACTCCACGGTGGCACCGATGACGAAGCCGAAGCTCCCCCACTCCCCTGCCGCCACCTGCTCGGCGTTGCGACCCGAGACCTCGGAGATGATCGATGCCGACACGGTCGCGCCGTCGGACGCCGTGGACCGCTGGAGTCCCTCGGCCTGGGGGTTGCTGGTCGCCGCGAGGACGAAGAGCCCCTTGTGGTGCTCTCCGGCGAGGGCGAAGGCCCCGTCGAGGGCTCCCACACCGAGGAAAGGACTCACCGTGAGTGCGTCCGCCTCCAACGGCGAACCCGGCGTGAGCCAGGCGCGCGCGTAGTCATCCATGGTCGACCCGATGTCGCCCCGCTTGGCGTCGGCGATCACGATGAGGCCGGCCGCGCGCGCTGCGGCAAGGACGTCTTCGAGCGCGGCGATTCCCCGGGAGCCGAAGCGCTCGAAGAACGACACCTGCGGCTTCACGAAGCCGACTCTCCCGGTGGCAGCCTCGACGGTCCGCAGGCCGAATTCACGCACGCCCTGCGCGTCGTCCGACAGTCCCCACGACGCGAGCAGCGCGGCGTGGGGGTCGATGCCGACGCAGAGGGGTCCTCGTGCGCCGAGCACGGAGCGGACCCGCTCGCCGAAGCGTGCGCTCACAGTGCCGCCTTCCGGTCCAGCGCGTACTCCTGGAGGCTCTTGACCTGGAAGCCCTCGTGGGCGGCGTCCATTCCGCTCACGGCCGCCCCGAGCACCGCCATCGTGGTGAACAGGGCCTTGTCGGCGGCGACTGCTGCGGCACGGATCTCGTAGCCGTCCGCGCGGGCCGTGCCACCGGAGGGAGTGTTCACGACGATGTCGATCTCCCCCTCGTTGATGAGGTCGACGATGTTCTTCGCGCCGGTCTCCTGTGTCGAGCTGTACTTCTCGACCACGGTGACCGCGATGCCGTTGCGCGAGAGGATCTCTGCGGTGCCCTCGGTCGCGACGATCGTGAAGCCGAGCTGTCGCAGACGGTGCGCGGGAAGGATGACGGCACGCTTGTCCGAGTCGGCGACCGAGATGAACACCGTCCCCGACGTGGGCATGCCCCCGTAGGCCGCGGCCTGACTCTTCGCGAACGCGGTCGGGAAGTCGCGGTCGATCCCCATGACCTCACCGGTGGACCGCATCTCCGGTCCGAGCACGGAGTCGACCGTCTTGCCGTCGGCGGTGCGGAATCGCTTGAACGGAAGCACCGCTTCCTTCACGGACACCGGCGCGTCGAGCGGGACCCGCGAGCCGTCCTGTTCGGGGAGCATGCCTTCGGCGCGCAGCTCGGCGATCGTCGAACCGGTCATCACGCGGCTCGCCGCCTTGGCCATCGGGATGCCGAGTGCCTTCGAGACGAAGGGCACGGTACGGCTGGCGCGCGGGTTCGCCTCGATCACGTAGAGCACTCCGGCGCTGATGGCGAACTGCACGTTGAGCAGTCCGCGTACGCCCACGCCCTTCGCGATGGCGAGCGTGGCCTCCCGCACGCGATCCACGTCGGTGCGGCCGAGCGAGACGGGCGGCAGCGTGCAGCTGGAGTCGCCGGAGTGGATTCCGGCCTCTTCGAGGTGCTCCATGACACCACCGACGAACAGGTCGGTGCCGTCGTAGAGGGCGTCCACGTCGAGCTCGATCGCGTCGTCGAGGAATCGGTCGACCAGGAGCGGCTTGCCCTCTTCGATCACGACTTCACCCGCGGTGCGCACGAAGTAGTCCCGGAGCGACGCGGTGTCGTAGACGATCTCCATACCGCGGCCGCCGAGCACGAAACTCGGACGCACCAGAACCGGATAGCCGATCTCCTCGGCGATGCGCGCAGCGCCCTCGACGTCGATCGCGGTGCCGTTGCGCGGGGCGACCAGACCGGCCTCATCGAGCAGGCGGGAGAAGAGCTCGCGCTCCTCCGCCAGGTCGATCGCCTCGGGGCTGGTGCCGAGCACGGTGTAGCCCGCGGCTTCGATACCCTTCGCGAGGCCGAGCGGCGTCTGACCGCCGAGCTGGCAGACGACACCGAGGATCGTCCCGCTCGCGGCCTCCGCGTCCAGCACCTCCAGCACGTCCTCGAGCGTCAGCGGCTCGAAGTACAGGCGATCCGAGGTGTCGTAGTCGGTCGAGACCGTCTCCGGGTTGCAGTTGACCATGACGGTCTCGAAGCCTGCATCCGACAGCGCGAACGAGGCATGCACGCACGAGTAGTCGAACTCGACACCCTGACCGATGCGGTTGGGACCGGAGCCGATGATGACGACCTTGGTCCGATCGGACGGAGCGACCTCGGTCTCGAAGTCATAGCTCGAGTAGTGGTACGGAGTCAGCGCCGGGAACTCGCCGGCACAGGTGTCCACCGTCTTGTAGACCGGTCGGATCCCGAGACCATGGCGCACCCCGCGCATCTCCGCCTCCGAGGTTCCGCGGAGCTCGGCCAGCTGAGCGTCCGAGAAGCCGTGCTCCTTGGCGTAGCGGAGAGTGGCCGCATCGAGCTCGGGCGCCGTGCGCACGATCTCCGCGACCTCGTTGATGAGCACGATCTGGTCGAGGAACCAGGGGTCCATCGCGGTCGCCTCGAAGGCCTGCTCGACCGTGGCGCCCTTGCGCAATGCCTGCTGCAGCGTGACGATACGACCGTCGGTCGGCGTCTTCGAGATCTCGAGCAGCTCCTCCACGGAACGCTCCTCCGCACCCCAGTGGAAGCTCGACCCGCGCTTCTCCAACGAACGGAGCGCCTTCTGCAGGGCGGTCGCGTAGTTGCGGCCGATCGCCATCGCCTCGCCCACGGACTTCATGGTCGTGGTCAGCGTCGCGTCCGCAGCCGGGAACTTCTCGAAGGCGAAGCGCGGGACCTTGACGACCACGTAGTCGAGCGTCGGCTCGAAGCTCGCCGGCGTCACACCGGTGATGTCGTTCGGGATCTCATCGAGGCGGTAGCCCAGGGCCAGCTTGGCTGCGAGCTTCGCGATCGGGAAGCCGGTGGCCTTCGAGGCCAGGGCGCTCGAACGCGAGACACGCGGGTTCATCTCGATGACGATGATCCGGCCGTTCTTCGGATCGACCGCGAACTGGATGTTGCATCCTCCGGTGTCGACGCCCACGGCGCGGATGATGTCGATGCCGATGTCGCGCATCTTCTGATACTCGCGGTCGGTGAGGGTCAGTGCCGGCGCGACCGTGATCGAGTCACCCGTGTGCACGCCGACCGGATCGACGTTCTCGATCGAACAGACGACGACCGTGTTGTCGGCCGTGTCGCGCATGAGCTCGAGCTCGTACTCCTTCCACCCGAGGATCGACTCCTCGAGGAGCACCTCGGTGGTGGGCGAGTCGCGCAGGCCCGCTCCAGCGATGCGACGGAGGTCTTCCTCGTCGTAGGCGAAGCCGGAGCCCAGGCCCCCCATCGTGAAGCTGGGACGGACCACCATCGGGTAGCCGAGCTCGTCCGCGGCGGCCAGCACCTCCTCCATCGTGTGCGCGATGCGGGAGTCTGCCACGTCGGCGCCGGCGTCGAGGACCAGCTGCTTGAAGATCTGGCGGTCCTCGCCCTTGTTGATCGCCTCGAAGTTGGCGCCGATGAGCTCGACGTCGTACTTCTCGAGGATGCCGTGGTTGTGGAGCTCGATCGCGGCGTTGAGCGCGGTCTGTCCACCGAGGGTCGGCAGGATCGCGTCGGGGCGCTCCTTGGCGATGATCGTCTCGATGACCTCCCACGTGATCGGCTCGATGTAGGTCGCATCGGCGAAGTCGGGGTCGGTCATGATCGTGGCGGGGTTGGAGTTGACCAGGATGACCCGGACTCCCTCCTCGCGCAGCACACGACAGGCCTGAGTACCGGAGTAGTCGAACTCGCAGGCCTGGCCGATGACGATCGGGCCGGAACCGATGACGAGGACGGAGTTGATGTCGTCGCGCTTGGGCATTACTTGGAGTCCTTCTGGCTGGCGATGACCAGGTCGCGGAACCTGTCGAAGAGATAGTTGGCGTCGTGCGGGCCCGCTGCCGCCTCGGGGTGGTACTGCACCGAGAAGGCCGGGATGTCGAGAGCGCGGAGTCCCTCGACGACGTTGTCGTTCAGCCCGACATGGCTGACCTCGACCTTGCCGTACCCGTTCGGGCTGTCGAAGGTCCCCTCGATCGGAGCCTCGACGGCGAAGCCGTGGTTGTGGGCGGTGATCTCCACCTTGCCGGTCTGCTTGTCGAGCACGGGCTGGTTGATGCCGCGGTGGCCGAACGGCAGCTTGTAGGTGCCGAGACCCAGCGCACGGCCCAGGAGCTGGTTGCCGAAGCAGATGCCGAAGAACGGCAGCCCGTCGTCGAGCACCGCACGCAGCAGCTCGACGTGATCGCCCGAGGCCGCGGGGTCACCGGGGCCGTTCGAATAGAAGACGGCGACGGGGTCCACGGCTCTGATCTCATCGATGGTCACGTTCTGCGGGAGTACGTGCACCTCGAAGCCGCGGGCCGCGAGATTGTCGATCGTCGCCTGCTTCACACCGAGGTCGAGCACGGCGAGGTTGCCGATCCGCTCCCCCATCGCGGTCGTCACGGTCGCGACGTCGACGGAGACCTCGGCGGACAGATTGCGTCCCGCCATCTCGGGTGCCTCGCGGACGATGCGCACCTGCTCCTCGGGGTCGAGCGACGCATCGGCGCCGGAGAAGATGCCGCCGCGCATGGAGCCGGCTGAGCGGATGTGGCGCGTGATCGAACGGGTGTCGACCCCGCTGATGCCCACCACGCCGTCCTGGACGAGCACATCGTCGAGCGACGCGTTGGCGCGCCAGTTCGAGACGACGCGCGAAGGGTCGCGCACGATGTACCCGGAGACCCAGATGCGACGCGACTCGGCGTCTTCGTCGTTCATGCCGGTGTTGCCGATGTGCGGTGCCGTCTGCAGGACGATCTGGCCCGCGTACGAGGGATCCGTGATGGTCTCCTGGTATCCGGACATGCCGGTCGCGAAGACGACTTCGCCGAGGGTGCGTCCGCGTGCGCCGTAGGCGCGTCCGGCGTGACGCGTGCCGTCCTCCAGGACGAGCACGGCGGGGTCGGGCAACTGGGCCGCGGGGGCCTGCGCGGCGGGTGTCGAGAGAGTCATGACTTTGCTCCTGTGTCGGGGGCGGCGGGGACGAGCCGCTGCAGGTCGGAGATGAGGTTCTGAGGCTCGCCGGTGGCGAGGCGCAGGTAGCTGTCGACGACGGTGTCGTCGGCGATCTTCCAGGCGATGCGCACGAGGCCGCCAGGCTCGACCACGCGGTCGATCGTAACGGTGGCACGATCGACGGTGACGAGCCGGTCGTTCGCGAGGAAGACCGTCGGGGTTCCGTCGAGGCAGAGGGCGATGCCGCGATCCGTGAGGGCGAGCTCGCCGCGTGCCCGATACGCGAGAGGGGACACCGCGAGGCGTTCGAGCGGCTGCTCGTGTCGTGTCGTCGACACGTACAGCACCTCGTCGCGGCGGACGATCTCCGCATGCTCAGGGACTCCGAGCGGCGCCGTGAACACGGAATCGCGGCGCATTCGTCGTCGCCAGGCGAAGAGCATCGCCAGCAGAATCAGGAGCGCCACCGCGATCATGATCGCGACGGCGAGGTCCCGAGCGCTCATGCGCGGAGCTCCTCGACGACGTGTCCGCCATCGACGGTGAGGGTGCCGCCGTGGATGGTGTACTCCACGCGTCCGGGGAGCGTCCGGCCGAGGTAGGGCGAGTTCACGCTCCGGCCGTGGAGATCTGCCTCCGTGAAGACGCCGTCGACAGAAGCGTCATACAGCGTGAGGTGGGCCGGCTGTCCGACGTCGAGCGGAGTGCCGTGGCCGGCGAGCCGACCGATGCGTGCCGGTGTCGAACTCATGACGCGCGCGACGTCGGACCATTCGAGCAGCCCGGTCTGCACCATCGACTGATGCACCACGCGGAGCGCGCTCTCGAGGCCCACCATGCCGTTCGCCGCTGCCTGCCACTCGCACGCCTTGTTCTCGCTCGGATGCGGTGCGTGATCGGTGGCCACGATGTCGATCGTTCCGTCGGCGAGGCCCTCGCGCACGGCGTGCACATCCTCCTCGCGACGCAGCGGCGGATTGACCTTGTAGCGAGCGTCGTAGCCGCGCACGAGCTCGTCGGTCAGCAGCAGGTGGTGCGGCGTGACCTCAGCGGTGACGTCGATGCCGCGCTTCTTGGCCCAGCGGATGATGTCGACCGACCCTGCCGTCGAGAGGTGACAGACGTGCAGGCGGGATCCCACGTGCTCGGCCAGCAGCACGTCGCGGGCGATGATCGACTCCTCCGCCACCGCGGGCCAGCCGCTCAGACCGAGTTCGGCCGACACGATGCCTTCGTTCATCTGGGCACCCTCGGTGAGACGAGGGTCCTGAGCGTGCTGGGCGATGACGCCGCCGAAGGACTTCACGTACTCCAGCGCACGGCGCATGATGAGCGGATCGAACACGCAGAAGCCGTCGTCGCTGAAGACGCGCACCTTCGCGCGGGACGACGCCATCGCTCCCAGTTCCGCGAGACGCTCGCCCTTCTGCCCGACCGTGACGGCGCCGATGGGCTGCACGGTGGCATAACCGGCGGCCTCGCCCAGGCCGAGCTCCTGCTCGACCACTCCGGCGGTGTCTGCCACGGGAGAGGTGTTGGGCATGGCGAACACCGCGGTGAAGCCACCGGCGGCTGCGGCCCTCGTCCCGGTGAGGATCGTCTCCGACGCTTCATAGCCGGGCTCCCGCAGATGCGTGTGCAGGTCGACGAGCCCGGGCAGGGCCACGAGCCCCGCGCCGTCGATGATGCGCGCACCGGCGCGATGCAATCCCTGACCGATGTCGGCGATGCGGCCGTCGTCGATGATGATGTCGGCGCTCTCGGCACCGAGCAACTGTGCGCCAGTGATGACGAGGGTCTCGCTCACAGGTCTCCCCCTCGTTCGTCGTCTCGTTCTCCTGCCAGCAGCAGGTACAGCACCGCCATGCGGACGGACACCCCGTTCGTCACCTGTTCCAGCACCGTCGAGCGGGGGGAATCGGCAGCTTCCGAAGAGATCTCCAGTCCCCGGTTCATGGGTCCGGGGTGCATGACAATGCTACCTGCCGGAAGACCGCCCACACGCCGTGCGTCCAGGCCCCAGCGGCGGGAATACTCCCGCTCAGTCGGGAAATACGCCGCGTTCATCCGTTCCAGCTGGATACGCAGCATCATCACGGCGTCCGGGTCCTCCGCCAGCGCCCGATCGAGGTCGTATTCGACCCGCACCGGCCAGAGAGACACGTTCTGCGGCACCAACGTGGGCGGTGCCACCAGGGTGACGTCGGCACCCAACGTGGTGAGCAGCCAGACGTTGGAACGGGCAACGCGGGAGTGCAGCACGTCACCGACGATCACGACCCGCAGCCCGCTGAGGTCCCGTCCTCGGCTGTCGCCACCGAAGCGACGCTTGCGGATGGTGAAAGCGTCGAGCAGCGCCTGCGTCGGGTGCTCGTGGGTGCCGTCCCCGGCATTCACCACGCCGGCCGAGATCCAGCCGCTGGTGGCGAGGGTCTGCGGCGCTCCGGAGCCGGGGTGCCGGACCACGACCGCGTCGGCGCCGATCGCCTCGAGCGTCTGCGCCGTGTCTTTCAGGCTCTCGCCTTTGGAGACGCTGGAGCCCTTCGCGGCGAAGTTGATCACATCGGCGGAGAGACGCTTGGCGGCTGCCTCGAACGAGATGCGCGTGCGGGTCGAGTCCTCGAAGAAGAGGTTCACGACGGTCTTGCCGCGCAGTGTCGGGAGCTTCTTGACCTCGCGGGACTGCGTGTCCGACATGTCTTCGGCGACATCGAGGATGCGCAGTGCGGTCGCCCGATCGAGGGTGCGGGTGTCGAGGAGATGCCTCATTCGCCGATCGTCACCTCCTCGGCCCCGTCGTTCTCGAAGAGGCGCACATTGACGCGCTCCGTACGCGCGGAGGGGATGTTCTTGCCGATGAAGTCCGGCCGGATCGGAAGTTCACGATGCCCGCGGTCGACCAGGATCGCCAGCCGGACGACAGCGGGGCGGCCGATGGACTGGATCGCGTCCAGTGCGGCCCGGATGCTCCGCCCGGAGAAGAGCACATCATCGACGAGCACGACCGTCTTGCCGTCGATGCCGCCGACCGGGATCTCCGTGGGCTGCGGCGAACGGGTCGGGTGCTTGGCGAGGTCATCCCGGAAGAGGGTGACATCGAGCGCGCCGACGGGAACGGACTGTTGAGCGATCTCGCTGATCAGCAGCCCGAGGCGATGGGCGAGAGTGACGCCGCGGGTCGGAATTCCCAGCAGGACGAGGTTCTCGGCTCCTCGATTGGATTCGAGGATCTCGTGCGCGATACGGGTCAGCGCGCGTGAGATGTCGGCTTCGTGCAGCACGGTGCGCATGCTCATCGGCCGCTCCCTTCTCCGCCTCACAGGACGGTGTTAAAGGTTGCTAGTCAGGCCAGTCTATCGGAGCGCGGACCCTCCGCGATCAGCTCGCCTCCTGCAGCACGGGATCGGTGACGTCGTCGACCTTGGCGGAACGGATCGGGTGCCCGGCCGTGGAGAGGCATCGACCGGTCTTCAGGTCCCACTTCCAGTCGTGCATGCTGCAGGTGAGGATCCCGTCCTCGTCGACGGTGCCCGTTCGGGTGAGGTCGGCGCGCAGGTGCGGGCAGCGCCGCTGGACGACCCAGTCGCCGATCTCCGCATCCTCCGTCTGATCCGTCTGCTCCTGATACCAGTTCTCGACGTATTCGATCCGGTCGACCGAGAGGCACTTGAGGAACGTGGTGAGGAACTCGTTGAACTTGCCGCTGCGCCCCACCGAGAACTGCATCGAGAGGAAGATCGAGTTCGACCAGTCGATCTCGTGATCGACGATGTTCGTGGAGACGAGATCTGCGGGGATGGTGTACCAGTACACGCACTCCTCCCCCGCGTACTCGCGGACCTTCGCACGAGGGAAGTCGACGACCATGTCGAGCTCGCCGATGCGGAAGCGCACGCATCCGCCGACGCCCAACCGGATCGTGCGCGACTTCTTCAGCAACGGCTCCCACCAGGTCTTGATGGCCTCGAGCATCTCGGCCGGGGGGATGATCTCGGCACGAGACGCCTCTTCGTCGCGGATCTCCTGCTGCCGGCTCGCGCGCTGCTCCTCGAGGTACTCCCACTTCTCGTCGAAGATGTGAGCGATCTCGGCGTCGGTGTAGAGCGTCTGCTCGGAGGTGACGTTGCCTCCCTCGACCGTGACGACGGTCCCGGGGATGAAGAGCTGACCGTCGTACTGCGGAGCGAGCTCCTTCATGTGCGCGAGGAACTGCTTCTGGTCCGTGAAGATCGATTCGCCGTTCTTGCCCAGACCGTTGAAGTCGAACAGATCGTCGCGCAGGAACATGGGCGGACCGGCCATCGGGAAGACGTGCGGAGCATCGACCTTCTCGATGTAGTACATGGCGCGCTTGTTCTGCGCTTCGCGCTTGAGGCGGGCGAAGTTCTGCTTCGCGTCGAGCGGCAGGTCGTAGACCATGGGCCACCAGATGGCACCGGAGACCTGGGTGAAGTAGGCGTCGGGCGTGCCGAAGTCGAGCAGCTTCTCGAGGTCAAGCGGATGCGAGTCGTTCTGATTGAGCACCGAACCGGTACCGTCGTCGACGCTCAACGAGGAGTCGCCGATCGGTCCGTCGCTGGGAGCGCGCAGCGGCGTGATCATCATCTTGAGGTCGCCGCGCTGGATCACCTGACCTGCCGGAGCGTAGGTGATGTTCGTGTAGCCGAGCGCGCGGATGTCTTTCTCGAGATCATCGGTCGGGTACTCCGGGAGCAGTACCTCGATGTCCTTGCGGATGTAGCGCTCGAGGAGACGCGGATCGAAGTGGTCGCGGTGGCGGTGCGAGATCCAGAGGAAGTCGGCTTCGCGGCCGAATCGCTCCCAATCCAGCCCCCGGTTGTCCGGGAACGGGAACCAGGATCCGTAGAAGGAGGGTCCGAGAACCGGGTCGCAGATGATGTTCCCGCCCACGGTCTCGATGAACATCCCGGCGTGGCCGAGTCCGGTGATCCGCATTGCATTCCTCCCGAAAGTGAACCGTTCGATTGTACCGAGGGCTCCCTGTGCGGCCGGTCGACCGAGCCGGGAGTATTCATCTCACCCCTCGAACAAGCCGCGGATGTCGTCGGCGGTCAGCGATTGTGCGAACAGCGCTTCCTCATCGAGGACGGCGGTGAACAACCGGGCCTTGCGGCGCTGCAGCTCGAGCACCTTCTCTTCGATGGTCCCGGTGGAGATCATCCGGTAGACGAACACCTGACGGTCCTGTCCGATGCGGTGCGTGCGGTCGATCGCCTGCGCCTCCGCCGCGGGATTCCACCACGGGTCGAGGAGGAACACGTAGTCGGCTTCGGTCAGCGTGAGGCCGAATCCCCCTGCCTTCAAGCTGATCAGGAACACCGGCTGCTCCCCGCCGGTGAATCCGTCGACCACCTTCTGGCGATGCCTGGTCGTCCCGTCCAGATGGGCGTAGGGGATTCCCGCGGCATCCAGGCGGGCTGCGGCCAGGTCGAGGAAGGACGTGAACTGACTGAACACCAGGGCCCGGTGGCCCTCGGCCTGGAGCTCGATCACCCGCTCGAGGAGGACGTCGAGCTTGCGCGAACCGATCTTCGCGTCTTCCGGGTCGATGAGACCGGGAGCGAGGCTGAGCATGCGCATCAGGGTGAGCGAGCGGAACACGATGAAGCGGTTGCGATCGAGGTCTTCGAGTAGGCCCAGCACCTTCTGACGTTCCCGCTGCAGCACCGTCTCGTACAGGGCACGGTGGGAGGCACCGAGCTCGACCTCGAGGATCTGCTCCTGCTTCGCAGGGAGTTCCGGAGCGACGATCTCCTTCGTGCGCCGCAGCAGCAACGGGCGTATCCGTCGTCGCAACTGCGCGAGGCGTCGTTGCCGGTACTCGCCGCCCTCCTCGTTCTCCGGCACCTTGCCCTGCTCGATCGGCTGGATGTACCGCTCGCGGAACTTCCGCGCCGACGGGAAGAGTCCGGGCGCCGTGAGCTTCAACAGTGCCCACAGCTCGCTGAGGCTGTTCTCCATCGGGGTTCCGGTGACGGCGAAGGTCACATCGGCCGAGAAGGAGGCGACGGCGCGGTGCAGCTTCGTCGCGGGGTTCTTGAAGAACTGCGCCTCGTCGAGGATGAGCCCCGCCCAATCCACAGCCGCGTACTCGGCCTCGTCGAGCCGGGCGACGGCATAGGTCGTGATCACGAGGTCGGTCTCGCCGAGGTGGTCGACCAACCCGGGACCCTGGGTGCTCGCCCGGAGCAGCACCCGAAGCGAGGGCGTGAATCGAGCGGCCTCGCTCCGCCAGGTGGCCAGCACGGAGGTGGGTACGACGACCAGGAACGGGCGATGCTCCCCCGCCTCCCTGGCGTGTGTGATGAGTGCGAGGAGCTGGAGCGTCTTGCCGAGTCCCATGTCGTCGGCGAGGATTCCTCCCAGGCCGTGGTTCCAGAGGAATGCGAGCCAATCCAGCCCCTCCTTCTGGTACGGCCGCAGCGTGGCGTTCACCGCCGGCGGCACCGGAACCGAGGGCACGGAGGAAGCACGACGCAGAGCGTCGGCGGTGGCGCGCCAGGTGATGGCCGGGAGAGCCTCGTCGGCGAGGTCCTCGAACTCCTCCCAGAGGTCTGTCTGATACCGGCTGATCCGAGGACCCGTCTCCCACTCGTCGAGCGCGCCCGCTTCGTCGATGAGCTCACGCAGGTGATCGAGGGCGCGATGGTTCAGCGAGAAGTAGCTGCCGTCGACGAGGAGGAGCTTCTTCCGACCGGTGCTCAGTGCCGTGAACAGCGGTTCGAACGGGATCGTGCGCCCATCGATCTTGACCAGCACGCCGAGGTCGAACCAGTCCGGATCCGTGCTCTCCACGGTCGACACGGTGATCTCCGGGTCGCCCGTCAGCTCGTGATAGCTCTTGCGCCGACCCGAGACCACGACCGTGACGCCGTGGGCTTCGAGAGCGGGGACGATCCGGGTGACGAACTCGGCTGCCGCGACGTCGTGGAACGAGCCCGCTGCCTGGAGAGCCTCCCCCAGATGCTCGGTCCAGACGTTCTGAAGCGCGTCGCGGTGCGCCGCCTCCGCCGTGGTGTCGCGCACCGCATGGTCGCTGGCGGCGAACGGAACCCGTCCGAATCCTCGATACTCCCACGCGAAGGTATAGGAGACCGTGTCACCCCGACGGAAAGACAGCTCCAGCACGGCATGAGGTGCGGGCAGCGCAGGCAGTTCGACACGGTCTGCGGAGCGCACGGTGATCCGACGCCCGAGCAGCGGATACGCATCCTGGAAGAACGCCGCTTCGTCGCCCGCCGGAACCTCGAGACCCGCCGCGGGACCGATCAGGGCGTGGACGGGCTCGCTGAGCGGCACCTCCGCCAGTGTCACGTGCAGGCGCGTGCCGTGCTGCGCGATCTCGTACACGCCGCTGCGACCGATCGCCCGGACGTCCCGGGGCTCGACCTCGCGGCCGTCGATCGTGATGTCGGGGCGCACCACGAGTCCTCCGTCCTCGGCGCGTCCGATCGTCGCGCCGATGGTGGCCTGCTCCGCCACGGCGACGCTCGTGTTCTTCTGCGTGGCGACGAGCGGTATCCCGAGGTCCGCAGCGGTTCGCAGGTGCCCCCACAGCAGGCCGGATTCGATCAGATCCGCGACCAGCCAGTCACCGGCGGTACCCGACAAGAGAGTGTCCCGGGCGATGCTCAGCAGGTCGGCGAACCACCGTGATCGATCCCGCCCGTACTGCGAAGACGAACGCCGCACCGCGTCCCACGTCGCAGACCCCTGCACCCAGGCATCCGTCGCGGCGCTCCGCTCGAGCGGGCGGATCCCGAGAAGGATCTCCCCCGTGCGCTTCGCCACGTCGCGGGCTGTGGCCGTACGCTGCGGGCGCGAGGCCCAGGGGTTCGCCCCGCGTCCGTCGCGCACCCGCAACTCGACACCGAGCGCGAGGGGCGTCTTCGCGTCGTCACGCGAAGGACCGAGGATCGTACGCCAGTCTGCGTACGGCGGCCCCTCGGATCGGGACGGTTCGAACGGAAGAGCCATGCTTCCATCCTCTCCGCCACCGCCGACAGTACGACGCGTCGGACGGGTCAGGCTGCGCGAGCCACCCGGGCGAGGACGCCGTGCACGAACGCCCCGGAGTCGTCGGTGGAGAACTCCTTCGCGAGTTCGACGGCCTCGTCGATCGCAACCGCAGTCGGCACTTCGTCGTTGTACAGGATCTCCCACACCGCGATCCGGAGCAGCGCGCGATCGACCGCGGGCATGCGCTCCAGCTTCCAGTCCCGACTGTGCGTCGTGATCTGCTCGTCGATCTCGTCGCGGGTGTCGATGATGCCGTCGACGATCTCGCGCGCGTAGAGCCACGAGGCCTCGCGTGCGGGCTCACTCGCGGCACGCTTGGCCTCGGCGGCCAGGGTCACGGCGAGGTCGTCCCCGCGCACATCGGAGGAGAAGAGGATGTCGAGAGCGCGCTTGCGCGCCTTCGTCCGGGCGCTCACGCCTTACTTCTCGCGGCCGAGGTAGTCACCCGTGCGGGTGTCGACCTTGACCTTGGTGCCGGCCTCGACGAACAGCGGCACCTGGATCTCGTAACCGGTCTCGAGCGTGGCGGGCTTGGTGCCTGCCGACGAGCGGTCACCCTGCAGGCCGGGCTCGGTGTAGGTGATCTCCAGGATCACGGAGGCCGGGAGGTCGAGGTACAGGGGGTTGCCGTTGTTCAGGGCGATCGTGACGGCCTGGTTCTCGAGGAGGAAGTTCTTCGCGTCGCCGACCGTGGCGGCCCCGACCGTGATCTGGTCGAAGTCCGTCTGGTCCATGAACACGTACCCGTCGCCGTCCGTGTACAGGTAGGTGTAGTCGCGGCGGTCGACGTTCTCGATCTCGATCTTGGCGCCGGCGTTGTAGGTGCGGTCGACGACCTTCCCCGACACGACGTTCTTCAGCTTGGTGCGCACGAACGCGCCACCCTTGCCGGGCTTCACATGCTGGAACTCGATGACGCTCCAGAGCTGCCCGTCGATGCTGAGGACGACGCCGTTCTTGATGTCTGCGGTAGATGCCATGCGCTGCGAGTTCCGTTCGTGTGTCTGCGGGGTCGGACGAGACCGACAGTCGATTCTACGGGATGAGTGCGGCGAGCTGTCGCACAGCGTCTGCGTAGCCGTCGACGCCACGGCCGGCGACCCGCACGGCCGCCACATCTTCCAGGTAGGAATGGTGGCGGAAGGCCTCACGCGCGAGCACATCGGAGATGTGGACTTCCGCGAACGGCAGCGCCACCCCGGTGAGCGCGTCACGCAGCACCACCGAGGTGTGCGTGAGCCCGCCCGGATTGATCACGATCCCGGCGCAGTCCTCCCGTGCCGCATGGATCGCGTCGACCAGCACGCCCTCGTGGTTGCTCTGCAGCGCCCGGACCTCGAATCCGACCGCGGCTGCGGCCTCGGTGGTGATCCGTTCCACGTCCGCGAGAGTGGCCGTGCCGTACACGTCAGGCTCGCGGGTACCGAGGAGATTCAGGTTCGGCCCGTTGACCAGGAGGATCCGGCGGCTCACTCCCCGACCTCCTGATAGGCGGCGAACAGCAGCGACTCGTCAGGAGCCTGCAGGACGGTGGGCTTCGCGAGGTCGTCGAGGAGGATGAAGCGCAGTATCCCGCCGCGGCTCTTCTTGTCGCGCTGCATGGTGGCGAGCAACTGCGGCCATGCCCCCGCACGGTACGAGGTCGGAAGGCCCAGCGACTCCAGGATCGTCCGGTGCCGCTCGGCAGCGGAGTCGGACAGACGACCCGCGAGCCGCGAGAGCTCGGCGGCGTAGAGCATCCCGACCGAGATCGCGGCGCCGTGCCGCCAGCGGTACCGTTCCGCATGCTCGATCGCGTGTCCGAGCGTGTGCCCGTAGTTGAGGATCTCGCGGAGTCCGGCCTCGCGGAAGTCGTCCGAGACGACCTTCGCCTTCATGTCGATCGCCAGTTCGACCGCGCGGCGGAACTCCTCGGATGTCGTGTCGACGGCGCGGAGCGGATCGGCCTCGATGATGTCCAGGATCTCCGGAGCCCAGATGAATCCGGCCTTGACGACCTCGGCGAATCCTGCGGTCGCCTCGTTGGGACTCAGGCTGGCGAGCTCGTCGAGGTCGCCGACCACGGCGCTCGGCGCCCAGAACGCCCCCACGAGGTTCTTGCCCTCCGCGGTGTTGACACCGGTCTTGCCACCGACCGACGCATCGACGAGGCCCAGTACCGTGGTCGGCACCTGGATCAGCTGCACGCCTCGCAGCCAGGTCGCGGCGACGAACCCGGCGAGGTCGGTCACCGCTCCCCCGCCGTATCCGATGACCGCATCGCTGCGGGTGAAGTCCGCCTGGCCCATCACCTGCCAGCAGAAGGCCGCCACCTCGATCCGTTTGCCCTGCTCGGCATCCGGGATCTCCGCGAGCAGTACCTCGCGCGGACCGTCGGTGGTGTCGGCGAGGAGTCTGTCGCGCAGTTCGGCAGCGCGGGACGCGAGCGTGGGCGGATGCACCACCAGCACCTTGCGGACGCCCGGCGCGAGCGCGGCGGAGACCCGATCCAGGATTCCGCGTCCGATCGTGATGTCGTAGGCGTCGTTCCCCGTGACGCCGATGGTCGTCGTGCTCATCGCTGTTCTCTCCTCCATGTCACGATGTCATCCGCGATCTTCTGCATCGGACGACGTGAGGTGTCGAAGGTGGTCGAGGCGACCTCGGCGTACCACCCCCGGCGTTCCTCGAAGATCTTCTTCCAGCGCTCCACCGGATCCTCATCCCCTGACAGGAGGGGGCGGTTGCTGCCGCGGAGCCTGTCCGCCACTGCGTCTGGGTTCACCGTCAGGAAGACGACCGGATGCGCTTTCAGGAGTTCGCGGGTGGCCGCCTGCGTGACCGCGCCTCCACCGAGGGAGATCACGCCCCCGTCGGCGAGGGCCTGGGCGACCGCGGCGCGTTCGAGCTCCCGGAAGTGCGCCTCTCCGTACTCGGCGAAGATGCCGGAGATCGGACCGTGTTCCGCCACGATGCGTTTGTCCGTGTCGACGAAAGCGACGCCGAGTCGCCGAGCGACGCGGCGTCCGACGCTGGTCTTGCCTGCGGCCATCGGGCCGACCAGCACCAGCGTCAGCGGATCAGCCGCGCTCGTCATGCGCGATGAGCGCCGCCTCGGACGCCGGTGTCGTCCGCAGCCCCGCCGGGATGCCTTCGAGGTAGCCCTCGAGGTTGCGACGGGTCTCGCGGATGCTGTCGCCACCGAACTTCTCGAGCACGGCGTTCGCGAGCTCCACGGCGACCATCGCCTCGGCGACCACTCCGGCGGCGGGCACAGCGCACACGTCGGAGCGCTGGTGGTGAGCGGTGGCGTCGTCACCCGTGGCGGTGTCGATCGTGCGGAGGGCATGCGGAACGGTCGCGATCGGCTTCATCCCGGCGCGGACGCGCAACACGGTTCCGGTGGACATGCCGCCTTCCGTGCCTCCGGCCCTGTCCGAGCCGCGCGTGATGCCGTCCGCGGTGGCGAAGAGCTCATCGTGGGCGGCCGAACCTCGGCGGCGCGTGGTCTCGAAGCCGTCGCCGACCTCGACGCCCTTGATCGCCTGGATGCTCATGAGCGCCTGAGCGAGACGCGCGTCGAGGCGTCGGTCCCAGTGCACGTGGGAGCCGAGTCCCGGAGGAAGGCCGTACGCGAGCACCTCGACGATGCCGCCCAGCGTGTCGCCGTCCTTCTTCGCGTCATCGACCTCGGCCACCATCAGAGCGGAGGTCGCGGTGTCGAAGCACCGGAGCGGATCGGCATCGAGCGCCTCGACATCGTCGGGCGTGGGGAGCGGAGACCCCTCGGGCACCCGCACCGGCCCGATCGACAGGGTGTGGCTGACCAGGCGGATACCGAGCTCACCGAGGAACGATCGGGCGATCGCCCCGAGCGCGACACGCGCAGCCGTCTCCCGAGCACTCGCTCGTTCGAGGATCGGACGCGCCTCGTCGAAGTCGTACTTCTGCATGCCCACGAGGTCGGCGTGCCCCGGACGTGGACGGGTGAGGGGCGCGCTGCGCCCACGGGACTTGTCGGTGAGCTCTACGGGCTCGGGGTTCATGACCTCGATCCACTTCGGCCACTCGGTGTTGCCGATGCGCAGAGCGATCGGGCTGCCGAGGCTCTTGCCGTGCCGCACACCGCCGGAGATGGTCAGCGCGTCCTGCTCGAACTTCATGCGCGAGCCACGGCCATAGCCCAGCTTGCGACGAGCGAGATCGGCCTGGATGGCCTCGGAGGACACAGGGACGCCGGAGGGCAGGCCCTCCATGACGGCGATGAGTTCTGGGCCGTGCGATTCGCCGGCCGTGAGCACGCGGAGCATTGCTCCAGTCTCCCACGGGTTGGCCCCCTCGCCGCGCCGCGTTTCGACGCCGTCCGCTCAGAGCGCGGCGCGCATGGCCGAGACGACCTCTGCTTCGGCGGGCAGCGGGAGCGCCGGATCCCCGTGCCGGAAGATCCGGATCTGGCGCACGGCCTGATGCAGCAGCATCCCCAAGCCGGACACCACCGTGCCGTCGCTCCAGCGGGACGCGAGGGCGGAGGGCCAGGGCGCATAGGCAGCATCGAACAAGGCTCCGCCGGTCTCGGCCAACCCCACCGCGGTTTCGACAGGAAGGGCGGTCGCACTGGGCAAGGTCGAGAGGGTCAGGTCGACCGCGTCGCGCCCGCCGTCGAGGGAGCGTACTTCGACCGGAATACCCAAGCGGTCGCCGAGGGCGACGAGTGCCTTCGCCCGCTCCGGGCGTCGAGCCCGCACCTCCACGTGCTTCACCCCGATCTCGGAGGCGGCGACGAGCGCGGACGCGGCAGTGGCGCCGGCACCGATGATGCGCGCCGTCTCCGCAGCGGTGATCCCCGCCTCCGACAGCGCGTCGATGATCCCGCCGACATCGGTGTTGAAACCGGCGGGCGCCGCCCCGAGCAACAGGGTGTTGACGGCGCCCGTGAGGTCTGCGTGGCGATCCCTCGTCGCAGCGGCGCGGTAGCCCTCCCCCTTCAACGGCATGGTCAGCGACAAACCGCGCCACGTGTCGTCGAGTCCACCGAGTGCGACGGTGAAGGCCTCCGCAGAGACCTGACGCCGTCCGTACTCCCAGTCCAGACCGAGGACCCGATACGCGGCGGCATGCAGGTGAGGGGACTTGGAGTGCGCGATCGGGTCCCCCCAGATCGCGAGTCGCGTGCGCGTCACCGAGTCAGCACCCGGCGTCGGGGTTCGCGCGGCACCATTCGCGCCACTTCTCGATCCCCTGCTCGTGCTCGGCCATGGTCTCGGAGAACTGCGTCTCCCCCGTGCTGAGGTTGATCGTGACGAAGTAGAGCCACGGGCCATCGACGGGGTTCATCGCCGCCGAGATCGCGGCGTCACTCGGGCTCGCGATCGGCGTCGCGGGGAGGCCCTCCCGGACGTATGTGTTCCAGGCGTTGTCGTCTTCCAGCGCTTCCTTGGAACTCGAGACGACGCCCTCGTGCAGCGAGCCGTAGCCGTACTGTGCGGTCGAGTCCATCTGCAGCTTCATATTGATATCGAGACGGTTCTGGATCACGCGCGAGACCTTCGCGAAGTCGTCGAGCCGACCTTCTCGCTGGATGATCGAGGCGATGGTCAGTATGCGCTCCTCGTCACCGGCGGGGAACCCCGCAGCGGCCAGCGATTCGCGGGTGCGATCGACCATGCGCTGGATGACCTGCGTGGCCGTGACCTCGGGATCGAACGTATAGACGGCCGGGAACAACCAGCCTTCGAGGCTCTGTGCTTCCACCCCGTACTGCGAAGGATCCTTGACGGCCGCCTCGAAGTCCGCCAGCGGCAGACCGAGGGTCTCGGCCATGGCAGGGAGGGAGGAGACGATGGTTCCACCTTCAGCGACGGAGACTGTGTTCTCGAGCTTGTTCGCGTCGTCCCGGAGCGCCGCGAGGGCGGCCTCGGCCGTCATCTTCGTCTGCAGCTTGTACACGCCCGGGTAGAAGATCACGGCGATGTTCTCGTCGACGAGGTAGTCGTAGAAGACGCTCTCGGTCTTCGTCACCCCCGCCTCGTACAGTGCGGTCGACACGGGAGAGCCGGTGTCGCCCTCCTTGATCGTGACGAAGGCCTCGCCGGTCGCCAGACCCGGCTCCCAGTCCTTCGAATCGCCCCAGCCCATCGCGTCACTGATCTTCTCGCCGTAGGTGTTCGCCACCCAGACTCCGGCCGCCGCGATACCACCGAAGATCACCAGAACGATGATCAGCGCGATCAAGCACCCCTTGCGGCGCTTCTTCTTCGGCGCGGCGTCGATGTGATCGTCATGGGGGACGAAGAGGTCGTCCAGCCCACCGCCGAGCACAGGCTCCGGTGTCGCCGCGGCACCCGAGGGCGACTCGATCCGGGGCACGGCACGGGTGGGGGTGTCCGCGGCATCCGCCGAGGCACGGACCGGAGTCGGCGAGGGCACCGCACCGGCGGCGGCGACGGCGTCGTCCGCAGAAGCGCGAACCGGCACGGGAGAAGCCTCGGCCGGAGTATCGGCACCGGTGACGGGGCGGGACTCCCCCTCGGCCGCTTCTCTGGCCGCCCGACGCGAGCCCGGAACGGGCGCGCTGTTGTCGACCGTGGGAATCTGCGCGGTCGGCTCGGGCAGGTTCTCGAAGAGATCCCCCAGGCGGGAATCTGCGTCGTGCCGCGGCGTTTCGTTGTCGCGTTCGGACATCGTCAGGCGTGCTCCTCGTCAGGCGAGATGACGGCACCGGCCGGGTTTCCGGTGCTCTTCTCCATATCGATCGCCTGCTGCAGAAGCACCACGGCGGCGACCTGATCCACAATGCTACGAGACTTCTTCTGAGATCTCCCGGAACTGCGCAATGCGGCATGCGCCGTCACGGTGCTCAACCGCTCGTCCACGAGCCGCACCGGAGTGCCGCTGCGCCGGCAGAGCTCGGCGGCGAACTCCCGCGCGTCCGTGGTCGACGCAGTATCCGCACCCTGCATGTTGACCGGCAGACCGACCACGAACTCCAACGGGTCGTACTCGCTCGCGATCTGAAGGATCCGGGCGATCGAGGCCTCGTCGCGAGGCACTGTCTCCACGGGGACGGCCAGCATCCCGTCGGGGTCGCAGCGCGCGACACCGACCCGCGCGCGCCCCACGTCGATGCCGAGCCGCACACCGCGGCGGAAAGTGCTCACGCGCCGCGCAGCTCCTGTGCGATGGCTTCGAGCGCCGCCGGCAGAGCCGCCGTGTCGGCGCCGCCACCTTGCGCGACATCATCGCGCCCGCCACCGCCGCCGCCGAGCACCCCGGCCGCCCGCTTCGCGAGCGCACCGGCCTTCGCTCCCGCCGAGCGTGCCGCGTCATTGGTCGCGACGACGACGACGGGCCGCCCGCCCACGACCGCGCCGAGTGCCACCACAGCGGCATCCGAGCCGAGCCGATCGCGCACGCCGTTGACGAGGTCTCGCACGTCATCCGCCGATGCGACTTCGCCCAGACTCTGCGCGGCCAGTCGGAACGCACCGACGCGCGTCGCGGCGTCGACGATGGCCGGCACCTGTCCGGCTCTCTCCTTCGCCTCGAACTGCGCGATGCGCTTCTCGGCAGCCTTCAGGCTGGCCGTCAGGTCGGCGATCCGCTCCGGCAGCTGCTCACGCGGCGTCTTGAGGGAACTCGTCAGCTGCGACACGATCGCCCGCTCAGCCGCGAGCTCACGGAAAGCATCGGCGCCGACGAGAGCTTCGATACGACGGTTGGAGGCGCCCACCGAGGACTCCCCGACCAGGCTGACCAGCCCGATCTCGGCACTGGTGGTCACGTGCGTCCCGGCGCAGAGTTCCCGCGACCATGGCCCACCGATGTCGACCATGCGCACGACGTCGCCGTACTTCTCGCCGAACAGCGCCATGGCGCCGGCTTCCTTGGCCTCGTCGAGCGAGACGATACGCGTGGTCACCTCCAAGGCGTCCTGCACTGCGCGGTTGGTGATCTCCTCGATCTCGCTGCGCGTATCGGTCGAGAGCGCCTGCGACCAGGCGAAGTCGAAGCGCATGTAGCCGGCACGATTCAAAGAACCGGCCTGCGTCGCCGTCGGACCGAGGGTGTCACGGAGCGCGGCGTGCACGAGGTGCGTGGCCGAGTGCGCCTGGCGGGCTGCACGGCGGTTCGCCGCGTCCACCACCGACGTCGCGACGTCGTCGACGGCCACACTTCCGCGCGTGACTTCGACGGTGTGGCTGATGAGTCCGGGGACCGGCTTCTGAACGTCGAGCACTTCGAGCGCGTAGCCCGGGCCGACGATCGTGCCCTTGTCGGCCACCTGACCACCGGACTCGGCATACAGCGTCGTCTCGGCGAGCACGACCTCGGCGATCTGCCCTTCGGATGCGCTGCGCACAGGCACTCCGTCGACGAGGAGGCCGAGCACGCGGGACTCGACCTCGAGCGCGGTGTATCCGTCGAAACCGGTCTCGCCCAGGGAGCGCAGCTCCCGGTAGACCGATACGTCGGCGAGCTGACGCTTGCGGTTGCGGGCGTCGTCCTTGGCCCGCTGACGCTGCTCCTGCATGAGCGTGTCGAAAGCGGCGCGGTCGACGTCCAGTCCCGCTTCCTCAGCGACTTCGAGCGTGAGGTCGATCGGGAAGCCGTAAGTGTCGTGGAGCAGGAACGCCTCGGGACCGCTGAGCGTCTTCCCCCCGCCCTTCCTGGTCTCGTCGAGGGCGAGATCGAGGATCGTGGAACCGGCCACGAGGGTCCGGCGGAACGTCTCCTCTTCGGCGAACGCCGACGCGGACAGTACGGCCCAGTCCCTCTCGAGTTCCGGATAGGTCGTCTTCATCACATCGCGCGATGCGGCGAACAGCTCGGGGAACACCGGCTCATCGACGCCAAGCAGTCGCATCGAGCGGACCGTGCGGCGCATCAGACGGCGGAGGATGTACCCACGCCCCTCGTTGGATGGACGCACCCCGTCGGACAGAAGCATGAGGGAGGAACGCACATGGTCGGCGACCACGCGGAATCGCACGTCGTCCTCATGCTGCGCACCGTACGGGCGGCCGGAGAGCTCGACGGCGCGATCCAGCACCGGACGCACCTGATCCGACTCGTACATGTTGTCGACGCCCTGTTTGAGGAACGCGACACGCTCGAGTCCCATCCCGGTGTCGATGTTCTTCATCGGCAGCTCGCCGACGATGTCGAACTCCGTCTTGCTGCGGATGTTCTCGATGAAGTCCTGCATGAACACGAGGTTCCAGATCTCCAGGAACCGTGAGTCGTCGACGGCGGGACCGCCGTCCTTCCCGTAGGCCGGCCCGCGGTCGAAGAAGATCTCGGAATCAGGACCGCCGGGTCCGGGCTGCCCTGTGTTCCAGTAGTTGTCCGCGCGCCCGAGGCGCTGGATGCGCTCCGGCTTGAGACCGATGATGTCGCGCCAGATGGCTTCGGCCTCGTCGTCCGTCTCGTAGACGGTGACCCACAGGTCCTTCTCGTCGAAGCCGAGCCCCCCGTCCGACTCGGAACCCGTCAGAAGCTCCCAGGCGTATCGGATCGCGCCTTCTTTGAAGTAGTCGCCGAACGACCAGTTGCCCAGCATCTGGAAGAAGGTGCCGTGACGGGCGGTCCGGCCGACCTCTTCGATGTCGTTGGTGCGAATGCACTTCTGCACGTCGGCGATCCGCGGATGCGGCGCAGGGACGACGCCCGTGAGGTACGGGATCATCGGCACCATGCCGGCGACCGTGAACAGCAGCGACGGGTCGTCGCTGACGAGCGAGGCCGAGGGGACGATGAGGTGGTCGTTCTTCTCGAAGTAGTCGAGGTAACGCTGCGCGATCTCCGCAGTTTTCATAGAGTGCCGGGTGTCCTTGCGTGAAGATGCCGCGCCGGGGCGCTGCTGCGGTGGTTCAGTTGTCGCCCGGCTCCGTGAGCCGTGCCTCCTGCTCGCGGTAGGCGTCGCCGAGGATCGCGGTGAATCCGTTGATCCGGGCGTCGACCTCGGCGAGGATGTCGTGACCACGCGGGTCCTTGTTCATGAAGTGAGCCGCGACGAAGCCGCCGATCACGCCGATCAGGAACCACAGCACGTTCTTCATGTCGTCATCCTTGCCTTTGACCCGCGAAGGCGCGGTGTCACCATCGTATGCGGAAACGACAGGAGGCGTCGGGAATCCCGACGCCTCCTGCCTGATTGCTCTTTCGCTGTATCAGCGAGCTGCGTAGTACTCGACGACGAGCTGCACTTCACAGGTCACGGGGACCTCGGCGCGCTTCGGGCGACGGACAAGACGCGACTGGAGCTTGTCGAGCTCGACCTCGAGGTAGCCGGGAACGGGGGGCAGAACCTCGGCGTGACCGCCGGCTGCTGCCACCTGGAAGGGCTCGGTGCCCTCGCTCTTGGCCTTGACGTGGATGAGCTGACCCGGCTTCACGCGGAAGGACGGGCGGTCGACGAGCTGGCCGTCGACGAGGATGTGACGGTGCACGACGAGCTGACGAGCCTGCGCGGTGGTGCGGGCGAAGCCCGAACGCAGAACCAGAGCGTCGAGACGCATCTCGAGGAGCTCGACCAGGTTCTCACCGGTCAGGCCGTCGTGACGACGGGCCTCGTTGAACGTGTTGCGCATCTGCTTCTCGCGGATGCCGTACTGCTCGCGAAGACGCTGCTTCTCACGCAGACGGACGGCGTAGTCGCTGTCTGCCTTGCGCTTGGTGCGGCCGTGCTCGCCGGGAGCGTAGGGACGCTTCTCGAGGTAGCGGGCGGCCTTCGGGGTGAGCGGGATACCGAGGGCGCGGCTCAGACGAACCTTGCGACGGTCCTGGGACTTCGTGGTCACGAAGCTTTCCTTCCGATGACGTGGTCGCGTCTTTCACGACTCACGGACGTATCGTCCGCGTTCTGCCTTGGAGCGCACGCCGGGGCGCCAGCAAGGTGGGGTGTGAACGAGGAGATGCCCGAAAACTCGGTTTCGAGCCGCTCAAGTCTAACAGATCGCGGTTCCGCAGCTGCGTGGCGGCTCAGCGGTCGCCGAGGATGCGGCGGATGCGCTCGAGTCGCGCGGCGATGTCACGCTCAGCACCGAGATTCTTCGGCTCGTAGTAGTGCTTGCCGTCGAGCTCGTCGGGCAGGTATTGCTGCGGCACCACGCCGTACTCGCTGTCGTGGGAGTACACGTATCCCTTGCCGTGTCCGAGACGCTTCGCTCCCGGATAGTGGGCATCGCGCAGGTGCAGCGGCACCCGTCCGAACCCGCCGGAGCGGATGTCGGCGATCGCCGCGTCGATGCCCACGTAGGCCGCATTGGACTTCGCCGTGGTCGCGAGATACACCGTCGCCTCAGCGAGCGGGATGCGCCCCTCCGGCATGCCGATGAAGGCGACCGCATCTGCCGCCGCGACGGCGATGCCGAGAGCCTGGGGATCGGCGAGGCCCACGTCTTCCGAGGCCGAGATGACAAGACGCCGAGCGATGAAGCGGGGGTCCTCCCCTGCTTCGATCATGCGAGCGAGGTAGTGGAGTGCGGCATCGGGGTCGGATCCTCTGATCGACTTGATGAACGCACTGATGACGTCGTAGTGCTCGTCACCCTGACGGTCGTATCGCAGCAGAGCCTTGTCGACGGCTTGCGCGATGTGGTCGGCGGTGATCTCCGCGGCGCCCGACGACGCATGCGCCGCTGCGGCTCCGTCGTCCGACTCGTCCTCTTCGCCGGTGTCGGCCGCGTGCGAGACGGCGACCGCCGCGCCTGCTTCGAGACCCGTGAGGGCACGCCGGGCATCCCCCGACGCGAGCCGGATCAAGGATGCACGCGCCTCGGGGCTCAGGACCACGGCGCCGTTCAGCCCCCGCGCGTCCGTCACCGCACGATCGACGAGCACCCCGATGTCCTCATCGGTGAGGGGCTGGAGCGTGAGCAGCAAGGAGCGCGAAAGCAGCGGCGAGATCACCGAGAAGGAGGGGTTCTCGGTCGTCGCCGCGATCAGGATGACCCAACCGTTCTCGACACCGGGAAGCAGCGCGTCCTGCTGCGCCTTGGTGAAGCGGTGGATCTCGTCGAGGAAGAGGATCGTCGTCTGCCCGTAGAGATCGCGCTGCGTGATCGCCTCCTGCATCACCTCCCGGACGTCCTTCACACCAGCGGTGATCGCCGAGAGCTCGACGAAGCGGCGCCCTGAGGACCGTGCGATCGCCTGAGCGAGCGTGGTCTTGCCCGTGCCCGGTGGACCCCACAGGATCATCGACACGGCACCCGGCGAGGTCGCCTGCGGGTCGGCGAGGGCCACGATGGGGGAACCGGCTCGCAGAAGATGACGCTGCCCCGCGACCTCATCGAGGGAGACCGGGCGCATGCGCACGGCGAGGGGCGTCTGCCCGGAGAGCAGCGCGGCGGGGGACGTCATCCATCCAGGCTACCGGCGGGCTCGGACACTTCGGGCGACCGCGCGCATCCCGGTAGGCTCTCAGGCGACGTCGTGTCATGACGTCGGGATGGGAGATCGAGGCATGGCCGCACGCGGTTCCAAGAAGGCACAGTCGCGCACGTCAGCCGAGCGCGCACGGCTGCACGCCGCCCGCACGCAGTGGCACGAGGGCCAGATCCGTCGTCGCGTCCGGGACAACACGATCGCCGCGGTCGCCGCGAGCCTCATCGTCGTCGCCGCGATCGGTAGCCAGGTCGTGCATGCACAGGTCACCGCACCCGAGCCGGAACCCACGCCCGCTCCCACCGTGGAACCGACGACCCCTCCCACGGACGCCCCGTCGGAGACTCCCACGCCGCTCCCCTCCGACACCCCGGCCGGATAGCAGGTTCCGCGACCTGATCACTGCTCGGTGACGGCCAAGCGATAGCCGCGCTTGACGACGGTCTGCACCAGATCGATACCGTCGAGCGACTCGCGAAGGCGCGCCACGGCGACCTCCACCGCCCGGCCGCTGCGTTCCCCACCCGGGAGACCTCGGCCGAGTTCGGCGCGCGAGAGGACCCGACCACCTGCGAGGAACAGCGCTTCCATGACGCCCGTGGCCCCACGAGAGAGGGGGATGAACCGCTCGTCGACGACGACACCACCGCTGCGGACCTCGAGGCGGCCCGCGTCGGTGACCAGCGCTGCCGTACCGCTGTCGTAGTGCGCGACCACCCCCCGGGCGAGTGCTGTGACGCTCGATCCCTCCGTGCGCATCACGGTGAGGCCGGCGAGGCGCAGTCGGTCCGCATCTTCCCGATGGAGCGCTCCGAGCAGCAACCTCCCCGAATCCGATCTTCGGCGGATGGCCTCGAGCGCTCCGGTGCTCTCGGCCGTCTCGAGCCAGGGAGCTGTCGGGGCCAGGAACAGCACGGCGTCGATCCCGCCTCGCGCCGCACGTTGGACGACGCTCCGCAGCGAGGCGGACGTCCGCGCGCCCCCTCGCGGCACCGCGACGCGGAACAACGCCGCCCCCGCATCCGTCAACACCCCGATGAGACCTTCCGATCGTCCGTCGGCAACCCCATCGCGCGGGGGCTCCGCAGATCTCGCATCATCCGACACGATGATCCTGCATCCCGCGAGCGGCGGGCGTCGACCGGTCACCGGGGTCATGAGGCAGGACTCCCCACTCGACGAAGCGGCACTCGGCGGGCGCTCCCCTCGCCCGCGCGAGCTTTCCCCGGCTTCCCCTGATGCGGCAGGCCCTTCTCCTGCACGTCCGATGCCACGCGCGGATCGTCCAGCCGCGGCAGATCCTCGGCGACGAGGAGCACCGCTTGTTCGCCGGCGCCGGACGCCGACGCGAGTCCCACCGCAGCCAGACCGGCACGCACGGACCGCAGGTGCTCGGTCCGCACCCCTCGCAACTCGATCCGCGCGTCCGTGATCCGTGCTCGCAATCCGTACCGCTCGGCGAGCTCCCCGATGGCCAGCAGCTCCTTCGGGGTGAGCGTGCCGTCGCGCATCACCGGTGAGACGACGTGCGTTCCGTCCGCCAGGACCCGGCTGTGACCCTCCCTCTGCGCCTCGGGCGCCGCCGTCGCATGCCGGAGATCCCGCTGGACGGCGATCTGCAGGAGAACTCGAGCGATCGCCAGTGTGCATCGCCGACAGCCACGTGCGAAGCCGAAACGGTCGCGGATCGACGTGAACGTCGCCTCGCCGGCTCCAGCCGCGGTAGCAAGGAGGTCCTGCGCGCTCAGGGTGGCGTGATCGCAGATCTCCACCGCATCCGCGCCACCGACCGCCGAGAGCAGGCGTGCGGCGTGAGCGGGCCGCCACGCTTCTCCGACCAGGGCCCGGAGCGCCGCATAACCGCTCGTGTCGCCGACCAGGATCCCCCCGACCACCGTGCGTCCGTCTTCGGAGACCACGAGCTTGCGATAGATCCCCGCCTGGGGATCATCGTGGGTGACGATCTCGACCGCGGATGCCGGCGAGGCGAGCGGATCGCCGAACGTCGCGATGTCGACCCCGGCGACCGCGACGTTCCCGCCTTCGAGGTCGCGCGGGAGACGTGCGTCCCTGCCTCGCACGTGCGCTGCGGCGACGTCAGCCGTGACCCGCACCGCGCCGACGTACCCGGGACCTCGTCCTTCGAGGCGCGCCACCTCTCCGATCGCGAGGATGCTCGGAACCGAGGTCTCACCTCTTTCGTCGACGAGCACGCCCCCTTCAGGATGCACACCGAGACCGGCGTTGCGGGCGAGCTCATCGCGGGCACGCACCCCGACGGTGAACACCACCACGTCGGCGCGTTGGAACGAGCCGTCCTGAAACTCCAGCGAGGCGACCGAGCCCGACTCGTCCGGATCGAGTCGCGTCGTGCGGACGCCCGTGCGCACCGGTATGCCTCGTTTTCGGAAGACGCCCTGCACCACGGCTGAGGCCGACCGATCGAGTTGGCGGGGCATCACGCGGTCCGAGAACTCGATCACCGTCGTGTCGACCCCCAGCTCGCTCAACGCCTCGGCGGCCTGAAGACCGTGCAACCCCGCACCGACCACGGTCCCGCGCAAAGGACGCCCGAGTTGCCGGGACCTCGACCCCACGAACGCTCGGATCGACTCGACGTCTTCGACGGTGCGGAACCCGAAGCACCCGGGAAGGTTCGCGCCGTCCACGGCGACCTTCGCCCCGAAGGAACCGGTCGCCAGCACGAGCGTGTCGTAGGCGTAGGTGCGCCGTGCTCGCGTCCGCACGGTCTGTCCCGAAGGGTCGATCCGGAGAACCCGGTCGTCGCGGATCAGCCGAACCCGGTCGTCGCGGAACACGCTTCGCTCGAGTTGGATCTCCTCCGCACCGACACCCGAGAACACGCGTACCAGCGCCGAGCGGTCGTACGGGCCCGATCCTTCGTCACCGATAACGGTCACCCGCACCGGCGCATCGGGATCGCGGAGCAGCTGTTCGACGAACCGATGGGCTGCGACACCTGCTCCGACGACCAGGATCTCGCTCGCCGCGGGTGCCGTGCCGTTCATCGTGCTCCTGTCGACCGGAAGACTGTCGTCCTGGTGACGATAGGAGCGTCGTGTTTCCCGGAGGTGACGTCGAATGTTTCCTCCGTCGAACTTTCTGCTCACAGAACGGTAACGACGCGGCATCGGGGACGACGGCCTCACCCCCGGTGCTCGGGCGTACTAGGCTGAGCCTCGTCCTTTCCGCCTCCCGCGGCCCTACCGCGCAAGGAGAATCACGTGTCTGCCACCGAGCCTTCGAAGCCGACTCCCCCCGTCCCCGGACCACCCGCCGTGCCGATGCCGCGAAAGGCGCCGACGCCGGCCGCCGTCGCGCCCGTCGCCTCGGTGCCGGCCGCATCGTCGACATCCGCCGAATGGGGCCGCGTCTCCGACGACGGAACCGTCGAGGTCCGCGAAGGCGACGCCTGGCGCGTCGTCGGACAGTACCCCGACGGCACACCGGAGGAGGCTCTCGCCTACTTCGTGCGCAAGTTCGACGACATCGCTTTCAAGGTGCACACGCTCGAACAGCGCCATCAGTCCGGTGGCGCATCGGCCGCCGACCTCGTCAAGCAGGCGGGTCACCTGATCGATGAAGCGACGGATGCCGCCGCGGTCGGCGACCTCGAAGGACTCCGCGACCGCCTGAACGCCCTCACCTCTTCACTGTCCGAGGCCACCGAGCAGGAGGCACAACAGGCCAAGGCGCTCGTCGACCAGGCGATCGCCGAGCGCACCGCCCTGGTGGAGAAGGCGGAGGCGATCGCCGCCCGCGATCTCAGCAAGGTGCAGTGGAAGCAGGTGACCGCCGAGCTCGGGGAACTGTTCGACGCCTGGCAGGCCCAGCAGCAGAACGGCCCTCGTCTGTCGAAGGGCGTTTCGCAGCAGCTGTGGAAGCGTTTCCGAGACGCACGCGCCGTGGTCGACAAGCAGCGCCGGGCCTTCTACTCGGAGCTCGACGATGCGCACAAGCTCGCTCGCGACGCGAAGACACGTCTCGTCGAGCGCGCCGAGGCTCTCGCCCCGCGCGGAACCGACGGCATTCCGGCGTACCGCACTCTGCTCGACGAGTGGAAGGCCGCCGGACGCGCAGGACGCAAGGCGGACGACGCACTCTGGGCCCGGTTCAAGGCTGCAGGCGACGCCCTGTATGCCGCCCGCGCGGAACAATCCGCCGCCGAGGAAGCCGAGTCCGCGCCGAAGATCGAAGCACGCGAAGCTCTCCTCGAAGAGGCCAAGGCTGTCGCTGACGAGTCGAACATCAAGCGCGCTCGCGCCCTTCTCACGCGTATCCAGCGGCAGTGGGACGAGATCGGTCGCATTTTCCCCCGCGAGAAGGAGCGTGCTCTCGACGACAAGCTCCGCACCATCGAGCAGGCGCTCAAGGCCCGCGAGGACGTCGACTGGAAGAAGAACAACCCCGAGACCAAGGCGCGCGCGAACGACATGAGCTCGCAGCTGCTCGAGGCCATCGAGAAGCTCGAGGCCGAGGTGGCCGCAGCCGAGAAGGCCGGTGACAAGAAGGCCGCGAAGGAAGCGACGGACGCCCTCGAGGCTCGTCGCGCCTGGCTGAGCGCTCTCGGGGGCTGATCGGTTTCTCCACAGTTCTCCGCGCCCACGGCGCAGGCGGGGTGCAAGACGTCAGACTGACGTCATGCACCCCGCTTTCCTCTACTTACCCGGCGAACGTCTGAGCGAGAGCGAGCTCAGCGCCGCACGGATCGACGGCCATGTCGTCGAGGTGGGTGACGCCTACATCCCGGCCGACCTGGTCGCAGGACCCGACGTCCGCGCGAGCTCGGTGGCCGCGCTCGTCCAGCCGGGCACGGCCGCCTGCACGCAGACGGCCGCATGGATCCACGGCGCCGGAGACGCTCCCCCGGTCGTTCATCATGTGAGGCGCTGTATCGAACGTCGGATCCGACCGATCACGAGTGCGCGCCTGGTCTTCCACGACACCGTGCTGCCTGACGCCGATGTCGAGCTGATCGGCGGCGTTCCGGTCTCGACACCGGGGCGCACGATGCTCGACCTCGCCACGACCCTCCATCGCGACCCCCGCGTCCTGGTCTGGATGGACCGACTCGCCGTCGCGGCCCCCGGTACTGCGGAGCTGGCTGTCGCCGCGCTGCGCGATCTGCGGAGGGTACCGGGGAGCCGTGTCGGGCTGGCCGCGCTGGAGCGACTCGCGCTCAGGAGGAGGTGACGCGATAGACGTCGTAGACGGCGTCGATACGTCGGACGGCGTTGAGCACGCGGTCCAGGTGCACCGCGTCACCCATCTCGAACACGAAGCGGCTGAGTGCCAACCGCTCGTCCGTCGTCGTCACCGTGGCGGAGAGGATGTTGACGTGGTGTTCGCTGAGGACACGCGTCACGTCGGAGAGGAGCCCCGACCGGTCGAGAGCCTCGACCTGGATCTGGACGCGGAACACGCTCTTCGTGGTCGGAGCCCAGGACACCTCGACGAAACGATCCTGCTCGGATTCCAACGCCTTCACGTTCACGCAGTCCGCCCGGTGGACCGACACTCCGCTGCCGCGAGTGACGAAGCCGACGATCTGGTCACCGGGCACCGGGGTGCAGCACTTCGCGAGCTTCACGAGGATGTCGTTGGCTCCCCGGACGAGCACGCCCGAATCACCGGAACGCGGCTCCCGGCTCGGTACGCTGCGCGGCAGGTCGATGGCACCGGTCGTCGGGTCGTTCGCCGCCACCAGAGCGGTGACCTTCTCCAGGACCGACTGCGTCGAGACATGACCCTCACCGACGGCGGCGTAGAGCGCGGAAACGTCTTCGTAGTGCATCCCCCGAGCCACCTCGGCGAAAGAGTCGTGGCTCATCAGACGCTGCAGCGGCAGGTTCTGTCGACGCATCGCCCGTGCGATGGCCTCCTTGCCCTGCTCGATCGCTTCCTCGCGGCGCTCTTTCGTGAACCAGCCACGAATCTTGTTGCGGGCGCGCGTGCTCGCGACGAACCCGAGCCAATCCTGGCTGGGGCCGGCGTCGGGGTTCTTCGACGTGAAGACCTCGACGACGTCGCCGCTCTTGAGCTCGGACTCCAGCGGCACGAGTCGGCCGTTGACCTTGGCCCCCATGGTGCGGTGGCCGATCTCAGTGTGGACGGCGTACGCGAAGTCGACCGGAGTGGCACCCGACGGGAGACCGATCACGCGCCCCTTCGGCGTGAAGACGTACACCTCCTTCGCGCCGATCTCGAAACGCAGGGACTCGAGGAACTCGCCCGGGTCGGCGGTCTCCGCCTGCCAGTCCGAGATGTGGGCGAGCCACGCCATGTCGGTGTCGGAGGCGCGCACCTCAGTCTTGCCGCCGCCGTTCATCCGCTCCTTGTACATCCAGTGCGCGGCCACTCCGTACTCGGCCTGCTGGTGCATCTCGTGGGTGCGGATCTGGATCTCGACGGTTCGGCCCGACGGACCGATCACCGTCGTGTGGAGCGACTGGTAGAGGTTGAACTTCGGCGTGGCGATGTAGTCCTTGAACCGTCCGGGCAGCGGTGTCCACCGTGCGTGGATCGCGCCGAGGACCGCATAGCAGTCGCGCACGGACGCGACGAGCACGCGGATGCCGATCAGATCGTAGATGTCGTCGAACTCCCGGCCGCGGATGACCATCTTCTGGTAGACCGAGTAGAGCTGCTTCGGACGGCCGACGACCTTGCCGCGGATGCGGAGGTCGCGCAGGTCTTCGTCGATCTCCTCGACGACCTGGTTCAGGTACTTCTCCCGCTGAGGCGTGCGCTGGGCGATGAGACTGTGGATCTCGTTGTAGATCTTCGGGTGCAGGACCGCGAAGGAGAGATCCTCCAGTTCCGACTTGATCGCCTGGATACCGAGTCGATTCGCCAGCGGCGCGTAGATCTCGAGGGTCTCCTTGGCCTTCTTCGCCGCCTTCTCCGGCGGGACGAAGCCCCAGGTGCGCGCATTGTGCAGGCGGTCGGCGAGCTTGATCAGCAGGACGCGGATGTCTTTCGACATCGCCACGATCATCTTACGGACGGTCTCCGCCTGGGCGCTCTCACCGTACTTGACCTTGTCGAGTTTGGTGACGCCGTCGACGAGCATCGCGACCTCGTCGCCGAACTCGGCAGTCAGATCAGTGAGCGCATAGCCCGTGTCCTCGACCGTGTCGTGCAGAAGGGCGGCCGCGATCGCTCGGGGGCCGAGACCGAGCTCCGCGAGGATCTGAGCGACCGCGAGAGGGTGGGTGATGTACGGCTCACCGCTCTGACGCTTCTGCCCCTCGTGCTTCTCCTTGGCGACGGCATAGGCCCGCTCGATGACCGAGAAGTCACCCTTGGGGTGGTTCACACGCACCGTACGGATCAGATTGTCGAGGTCGTTGATCCTCGACGCGCGGGAGAAGATCCTGGGAACCAGTCGTCGCAGACTAGAACCCTGCGTCGACGTCTGCGGTTCCGCCATCAACTCACCTCCCGATCAGTTCATCCTACGCGTGCTGTGCGGGCCGAGCTCCCGCTGCGGGCAGCCGATCAGGCTTCGACGGACGCCCTGCTGCGGGCGTCGCGGATGCGCGCGTCCCGCTCCTTGAGCTGCGGCTCGTTCTCGCGGAACAGCGAGTAGAGCGGCGCGGCCACGAACAGCGTCGAGTAGGTGGCCACCAGGATGCCGACGAAGATCGACAGGGAGATGTCGGTGAGCGATTCCGCACCGAGCCAGAAGGCACCGATGAAGAGCACCGCGCCGACCGGAAGGGCGGCGACGACAGACGTGTTGATCGAGCGCACGAGCGTCTGGTTCACCGCGAGGTTCACCGACTCACCGAACAAGCGGGCAGACTTCTCCCCGTCCTCCGTCGTGTTCTCTCGAATCTTGTCGAAGACGACGGTGGTGTCATACAGGGAGTAGGCGAGGATCGTCAGGAAGCCGATCACCGCCGCCGGCGAGATCTCGAATCCGGCCAGGGCGTAGACGCCCACCGTGATCACGAGCACGTCGAGCAGACCGATGATCGCCGCGGCCGACATCTTCCACGTGCGGAAGTAGATCGCCAGGATCAGGAAGGTCAAGGCGAGGAAGATCGCGAGACCCCACAGTGACTGCTTGGTGACGTTCTCACCCCACGCCGGACCGATGAACGACGACGTGACGTTGGCGGCCTCGACGCCGTAGGCGTCTGCGAGTGCGTCGGCGACCTGCTGCGTCTCGGCGGCGCTCATCTGGTCGGTCTGCACGCGGATGTCGGCGCCGTTCACGACGACGACCTTGGTCGAAGCGCCGGGCACGACCGACTGGACGGCCTCGGTCGCGGCGCCCTGGTCGAGCGTCTCGGGGGCCTGCACCGTGAACTGCGACCCGCCGGTGAACTCGATCGAGAACTGGATGGGACGGAACAGCGGAACGAGCGCGGAACCGACCACGAGGGCGATCGCGATGATGAACCAGAGCCGACGCTTGCCGACGAACGGGAAGGAGGTCTTCCCCGAATACAGATTGTTGCCGAACTCATTCATGGAAGGCATCAGGCGTCTCCCTCACTTCCGGCGTTGGTCTGTCTGTCGCCCGCGAGCGCCTCCGCGCGTTTGCGTTCGGCGATGGTCTGTCGACGTTCTGCTTCGCCGCGGGACCGCGAGTTCTTCGCGCCGCGCCCGGCCGAGGCCGTCGAGACCTCCCGGTACTGGGAGCGACTCCGATAGACGGCGCCGAGCGCCTCGGGGTCGAGCCCCGACAGCTTGTGTCCCCCGCCGAAGAAGCGCGTGCGGGCGAGCAGTTGCATCACCGGGTGCGTGAAGATCACGAAGATGAACACGTCGATCAGCGTCGTGAGTCCGAGCGTGAACGCGAAGCCCTTCACGGTGGCGTCGGCGAGGATGTACAGCACGACAGCGGCGAGGACGTTGATCGACTTCGAGATGTAGATCGTCCGCTTCGCGCGACCCCAGCCGTCTTCCACGGCAGCCGTGATGGACTTGCCGTCGCGGAGTTCATCTCGTATTCGTTCGAAGTAGACGATGAACGAGTCGGCCGTGAAGCCGATCGAGACGATGAGACCCGCGACACCGGCGAGCGACAGGCGGAAGCCGATGCGCCAGGCCAGGATGCAGATGATGATGTAGGTCAAGATCGCCATCACCGCGATGGAGGCGATGATCACCGATCCGAGCGCGCGATAGACGATGAGTGAGTAGATCGCGACGAGGGCGAGACCGATGAGACCGGCGATCAGACCGATCTGCAGCTGCTGGGTACCGAGCGTCGCGGAGATCGTGTCGGAGCTCTGCACGGTGAAGCTGAGCGGCAGCGCACCGAACTTGAGCTGATCCGCGAGGGTGGTCGCGGTCTCCTGCGTGAAGCTGCCCGAGATGCTGGGACGTCCGTCGAGGATGACGCCGTTCATGCGCGGCGCGCTGATCACGTCTCCATCGAGCACGAAGGCGAACTGATCGCGCGGCGAGAGCCCATCGATGCGGTTCTGGTTCAGGCGCGTGCTGACCTTGCCGAAGGCGTCTCCGCCCTCGCCGTTCATGGTGAGCTGGACGATCCAGGCGCCGGACTGCTGGTCGCGACCGGCGGAAGCGTCGGTGATGGCGGTGCCGTCGAGCTCGGCCGGACCGAGCAGGAACTTCTGCGTGTCATCCGGCGAGCAGGCGATGACCGGCTCATCCTTCGGCGCCCGGGCCGGGTCGTTGTCGGGGTTCGCGCAGTCGTATGCCTGGAACTCCGCCGCGAGCTTCTCGGTCACCCAGGAGAGATCGCTCGCATCGGTCGGCGTCGCGGTCGGCGTCGCGTTCAGGGTGGGATCGGGGCTCGGGAACGGCGTGGAGTTCCCATCCTCCCCGACGAACTCGGTGCCCGCCGCGTTCGTGTAGAGCACGGGCCGAAGCTCGAGCTGTGCACTCGCCTGAATCCGCTCACGGGTCTGCGCGTCGGCCTCGCCCGGGATCTGGACGACGATGTTCTGCCCGCCCTCGGTCGTGATGTCGGCCTCAGCCACACCTGACGCGTCGACACGTTGCCGGATGATCGCCGCGGCCTGGTCGAGCTGTTCCTGCGTGGGAGCAGCTCCGTCTTCCGTCTCGGCGCTCAGGACGATCTGGGTGCCGCCCTGGAGGTCCAGCGCGAGCTCGGGCGTCCACGAACTCGCCGGCGCCCCCTCAGCGTCCTTGAAGACGTACACACCGAGCGAGTTGATGCCGAAGAGCACGCCGGTCACGAGGAGCAGGCCGAGGAGGACCCGCCAGGCGTGACGGACGGGAGAGGATGAAGCCACGTGTGTTCAGCTTTCTGAAAGGACGGAGATCCGGCGGGCCGTGTCGGCCGCGGACTTACTTGTCGTCGGCGTCCCGCTCGAGGCGGGCGCGGGTCTCCTCGGGGGTCTCGACCGGAGGCGCGGCCGGCTCGTCCGCATCCTGCTCCTCGACGGCGTCGACGGGCGTCTCGACGACGGCGTCCTTCGGTTCGACGACGCGCAGGATCGCCTGGCTGTGGACGTCGATGATCGTGCCGGGCGCAATCTCGACGAGCGCCGGGGTGTCGAGGTCCTCGGGGTCGTAGGAGACGATCGTGCCGTAGATGCCACCCTGCAGGAGCACCTTGGCGCCGGGAACGGTCTTGGTCGCCTTCTCCTCCTGCTCGGCCTTCATCTGCTTCGTGCGCTTGCGCGTGTTGAAGATCATGAAGACGAGGAGGACGGCAAGAAGGCCGAAGAGCAGGAATTCCATGGGCATGGGGGAAGCGCCTTTCTCAGGTGCACGCTCCAGCCTTTGGGCGCGCGAAGGTATCCGGGAAGTCTTCAGTGATTATAGGTCATCCAACTTAAGCATCCCGTCCGGATGAGGAACGCCCAGGTGGGTGTATGCGTCGGGCATCGCCACACGGCCGCGCGGAGTCCGGCCCAGGAAGCCGATGCGCACGAGATACGGCTCGACCACGCTCTCCACGGTCTCGCCCTCTTCTCCGACGGCCACGGCGAGGGTACTCAGGCCGACCGGACCTCCACGGAAGCGCCGCACGAGGGCATCGAGGACCGCCCGGTCGAGCCGATCGAGGCCGATCGCGTCCACGTCATAGAGCTCCAGCGCCGCCCGCACCTCGCCGATCGTGGCCGCGCCGTGGCCGTGCACGAGCGCATAGTCCCGGACTCGGCGGAGCAGACGGTTCGCGATACGCGGTGTGCCCCGAGAACGGCGCGCGATCTCGGACAGCGAGTCGGTCGGCAGATCGACGCCCAGCACCGCGGCGGAGCGCGCGATGACCTGTTCCAACTCGGACTCCTCGTAGAACTCCAGGTGCCCCGTGAACCCGAAGCGGTCCCGCAGCGGGTTGGGCAGCAGGCCGGAGCGGGTCGTCGCCCCCACGAGAGTGAACGGCGAGAGCTCGAGCGGGATGCTGGTCGCGCCCGCGCCCTTCCCGACCATGATGTCGATCCGGTAGTCCTCCATCGCGAGGTAGAGCATCTCTTCCGCCGAGCGGGCCATGCGATGGATCTCGTCGATGAAGAGCACTTCCCCCGGGACCAGGCTCGACAGCAGCGCCGCCAGGTCGCCCGCGTGCTGGATCGCGGGGCCGCTCGAGAGACGCAGCGGCCGCTCGCTCTCGTGCGCGACGATCATCGCGAGGGTCGTCTTCCCGAGCCCCGGCGGGCCCGCCAGAAGGATGTGATCGGCCGGCCGGCTCTGGAGTCGCGCCGCTTCGAGGAGCAGCTGCAGCTGTCCTCGGACTTTCTGCTGCCCGACGAAATCTCCGAGGCTCGTGGGGCGCAGTGCGCCCTCGATCGCGAGTTCGGTCTCGTCCGAGGGTTCCGACGCGTCGAGAGGGTCAGACATGCGGCTGGGCTCCCTTCGCCGGGCCCAACAGGGCGAGGGTGCGTCGGAGCAGCGCCGCGACAGATGCACGCTCCGCCTCCGTGGCCTCCTCCGCCGTCTGGGCTGCCGCTTCGGTGGCGATCTTCTCCGACCACCCCAAGCCGACCAGGGCGGCGGAGACCTGGGTGACGACATCGGTGTTCCCCGCGGCGACGGACGTGGACGGGGCGGCGAACGCCTGCACCTTGCCCGCGAGCTGGAGCACGATGAGCTTGGCCGTCTTCGGCCCGATCCCGGAGACACGCCGGAACGGCGCATCGTCCTCGGCGGTGACGGCCTCCGCGATCTGATCGGTGGTGAGGTGCGACAGCACGCCGAGCGCCGACTTCGGCCCGACTCCGGTCACCCCGATCAGGAGGCCGAAGATCTCGAGTTCGCCGCGGTCCGCGAAGCCGAACAACGACAGGGAGTCCTCTCGCACGATGAGACTCGTGTGCAGGAGGAGCTTCTCCCCCACCGTGGCGGTGTGCGCGACATCGGCCGGGACGGCGACGGCGAACCCGACCCCGCCCACATCGATGACGACCTGATCGGACGTCGCGTGCAGAACGACGCCGTGCAGAGAGGAGATCATCGTCTCAGCCTACGGTGTCGCTCGTAGCTATGTTCGAGCGACACGCTCCGCCGCCGCCCAGGCTCGTTGCGCGGGCGTCAACGCGCTCTGACCGGATGCGGTCGGTCCTCCGCGACGCCAGGCATGACAGAGCGCGATCGCCAGAGCATCCGCCGCGTCGGCGGGCTGGGGCAGCGCATCCAGACGCAGGATCCGCGCGATCATGGTCTGCACCTGCCGCTTGTCGGCGGCACCGTACCCGGTGACGGCCGCTTTCACTTCACTCGGGGTATGCGTGGCGGCCGGCAACCCGGACTCGGACGCGATCAGCAGCGCGACCCCACTGGCCTGCGCCGTGCCCATCACCGTGTGCGTGTTCTGCTGAGCGAACACCCGCTCGACGGCGACGGCATCGGGCCGGTGCTCAGCGATCACGGCGCGGATCCCTGCGGCGACGATCGCGAGGCGATCACCGATCTCCGTATCCAGCGACGATCGGATGACCCCCACGTGCACGAGGGTTCCCCGACGGGAACGGTCGACGTCCACGACACCGACACCGCACCGGGTCAGGCCCGGGTCGATGCCGAGCACGCGCAGAGAGGAAGCCACTCCCCCAGGCTAGGCGGCGGAGCGGACACCGCGGGTCCGGCGCGCCTAGGCCTCGTCGTTCTCCAGCTCGGCCTGGACCTCGGTGCTCAGGTCGAAGTTCGTGAAGACGTTCTGCACGTCTTCACTGTCTTCGAGCGCATCGATGAGACGGAAGACCTTGCGTGCGGTGTCGGCGTCGATCTCGACCTTGAGGTTCGGAACGAACTCGACGTCAGCGGATTCGTAGTCGATCCCCGCTTCCTGGAGCGCGGTGCGCACGGCCACCAGGTCGGTCGCCTCGGTGATGATCTCGAAGCCCTCCGCGTGCGGCTCGATCTCCTCGGCGCCCGCCTCGAGCGCGGCCATCATGACGTCATCCTCGGTGGTGCCCTCGGAGCCGACGACGATGACGCCCTTACGGCTGAAGTTGTAGGCGACGCTACCCGGATCGGCAAGCGTGCCGCCGTTGCGGCTGAGAGCCGTACGCACCTCTGCAGCCGCACGGTTCTTGTTGTCGGTCAGACACTCGATCATGAGGGCGACGCCGTTGGGTCCATAGCCTTCGTACATGATCGAGAGGTATTCGACGGCCTCGCCGCCGATGCCCGCACCGCGCTTCACCGCACGGTCGATGTTGTCCTTGGGGACCGAGGTCTTCTTGGCCTTCTGCACCGCGTCGAAGAGCGTCGGGTTGCCCGCAAGATCGGGTCCGCCGAGCTTCGCCGCGACCTCGATGTTCTTGATGAGCTTGGCCCAGGACTTCGCGCGCCTGGAGTCGATGATGGCTTTCTTGTGCTTCGTGGTCGCCCACTTGGAATGCCCGGACATAAGTCTCCGCTCGTCGTATCCGCCCCGGAGCGTGCCCAGGGCATCGACCATTCTATCGAAAAGCCACGGTTGCCCGAGTGGCGACCACCGCGGCCGACCGCGCGGCCGTCACTCGCGCGAGTCTCGCGCGGGCAGCCACTGCGACCGTGTCAGCCTCGCGTGACCACTGGTGCGATGGGGCCTCCGGGTGTAGGCCTGAGGCATGAAAGAGACGGCTCCCGACGACCGGACCCGCGCACTCGAGACCGCGCACGATGCCGCGCTCCGCTTCCTGGACTCGGTGGCCGAGCGGCCGGTGTGGCCGAGGGCTTCGCTCGACGAGATGCTCACCGCCTTCGGGGGTCCGCTCCCGGAACATGGCGTGGACGCGGCGGCAGTGGTGGAGGAGATGTCCGTGCTCGCCGACCCCGGACTCGTCGCGATCCCCGGCGGCCGGTTCTTCGGTTTCGTGATCGGCGGAACCCATCCGGCAGCCCTGGCCGCGGACTGGCTCGTCTCGGCGTGGGATCAGAACTCGGGCTCGTCGACTCTCACGCCGGCCACTGTGGCGATGGAACGCATCGCCGGGCAATGGATGCTCGAGGCCTTCGGGCTCCCCGCGACCGCCAGCGTCGGCTTCGTCACGGGCGGGCAGCTCGCCAACTTCACGTGCCTCGCCGCCGCGCGACACTCTGTGCTGGCGGGCGCGGGGTGGGACATCGCCGAGCAGGGATTCCACGGGTCTCCGCCGCTGCGTTTCGTCGTCGGCAGCCACCGGCACGGGTCCATCGACCGCGCCGCCCGGTTCCTCGGGGTCGGGCGGGCGGAACTCACGATCGTCCCGACCGACGGCCAAGGGCGCATGAGCCCGGAGGCGCTCGATCAGGCACTCGTCGGCGCGGAGGGACCCCTCATCGTGTGCCTGCAGGCGGGAGAGGTGCACACCGGCGCCTTCGACGACTTCGCGGCGTTGATCCCCCTCGCACGCCGGCACGGTGCATGGATCCACGTCGACGGCGCGTTCGGACTGTGGGCTGCGGCGTCTCCCGGGCTGAGCCACCTCACCGCCGGCATGGCGGACGCCGACTCCTGGGCGACCGACGCGCACAAGACGCTCAACGTGCCGTACGACTGCGGCATGGCGATCGTGCGCGACCCGGCCGACTCGATCGCCGCATTCCGCACCGGAGGCGATTATCTGATCTATTCGGGGCTCGACCCATGGGATGTCACCCCGGAACTCTCTCGACGCGCCCGCGGGGTTCCCGCGTGGGCCGCACTGCGCAGTCTCGGTCGGTCGGGCATCTCGGACCTGATCGACCGCCTGCATGCGAACGCCGTCGCGATGGCGGCGGGACTGCGAACCGTGGAGTCGGTGGAAGTCATCAACGACGTCGACTACACACAGGTGATGTTCCGCCTCGGCTCCGACGAAGCGACGCGTGCGCTCGGCGCGGCGATCCTCGTCGACGGGACGGCCGCGATGACGGGTGCCGAATGGGAAGGTCGTGCGGCTCTGCGGTGCTCGATGTCGTCCTGGGCGACCACCCCGGAAGACATCGTCCGCACGGTCGAAGCCATCCGCGGCCTGGTCGCCGCAGGGTCACCCGCCGGTTGACCGAGACCGTGGGCTCCACATCCGGCTGCCCGCTCCGCACATCGTTCCCTCGGAAGACGGCACACATGGCGCAGGATGGACACATGCGCAGATCGCGACACATCACTCCTGCCTCCCGCTCTTCGGACGTGCGGAACGGCGAGCCGACGCCGGCCGACTCCCTGCTGTACCTGCTCCATCTCCCGGACGACTACGACGCCGACCCCGACCGACGGTGGCCACTCGTCCTGTTCCTGCATGGTTCGGGTGAGCGCGGTACCGACGTCGAGCTCGCCGCCGTGCACGGTCCGCCGAGTCTGGCGGATGCCGGGCAGGAGTTCCCCTTCGTCCTCGTCACGCCTCAGTGTGGCGAATCGAGCCAGTGGGTCGCGGAGCTCTCGACGTTGTCCGTGCTGCTCGACGAAGTCGTCGCAGAGCACCGCATCGATGCGTCCCGCATATCGGTGACAGGACTCAGCATGGGCGGATTCGGGGCCTGGAGCCTGGCGGTGCGCTATCCCGACCGGTTCGCGTCGATCGCGCCGATCTGCGGAGGACTCTGGATGCAAAGCGCTGCGCCGCTCCGTGACGTCCCCGTCTGGGCTTTCCACGGTGATGCCGACGATGTCGTGCCGTTCTCCGCCACGGAACAGATCATCAGCGAACTCCGAGGCCTCGGTGCCGACGCCCGGTTCACTCGATACGCAGGCGTCGGTCACGATTCCTGGACCGAGACCTATGAGAACCCCGAGCTGTACGACTGGCTCCTCTCCCACCGGCGCCACGTCTGACCGCGACGCTCGGACGGACCTAGGCGCTCTGCGGCGCCCTCGTGCGGTGCCGCGACTCCACCCGTGCGAGGAAGCGTTCGTGAAAACGGCGCTCCCCCGTGATCTCGGGGTGGAAGCTCAGTCCGAGCAGATTCCCCTGCTCCACCGCGACCACACGCCCGTCGGGCAGCGCCGCGAGCACGGTCGCGCGCGGACCGACCGACTCGACCACGGGCCCACGGATGAAGGCCGCCGACACCGGGCCCCCGCCGAACGCAGGGACCTCGAGTTCCGCCTCGAACGACTCGACCTGGCGACCGAAGGCGTTCCGGCGCACGACGACGTCGAGCCCTCCGAACGACTCCTGCCCGTCGATCGCGTCGACGATGTCATCCGCGAGCATGATCAAGCCCGCGCAGGTGCCGAGCACCGGCATGCCCGAGGCGATCGCGTCGCGGATCGGCTCCTGCATGCCGAAGATCCGGGAGAGCTTGTCGATCACGCTCGACTCGCCCCCCGGGATCACGAGTCCGTCGACCGCGGCGAGCTCGTCGGGGCGACGCACCGGAGTGGCATCGGCGCCGAGTTCCGTCAGCAGGGCGACATGCTCGCGCACGTCGCCCTGCAATGCGAGGACGCCGACCTTGCCTCTACCAGCCACGCTCGGCGAGTCGGTGAGGTGCCGGGAGGTCGCTCACGTTGATGCCGACCATCGCCTCGCCCAGCCCACGCGAAACCTCGGCGATGACCTTGGCGTCGTCATAGAAGGTCGTCGCCTTGACGATGGCCTTGGCCCGCTCTGCCGGGTTGCCCGACTTGAAGATGCCGGAGCCGACGAAGACGCCGTCAGCACCGAGCTGCATCATCATGGCGGCATCGGCGGGGGTCGCGACCCCTCCGGCCACGAACAGCACGACCGGGAGCGTGCCGGTCTCAGCGATCTCGGCGACGAGTTCGTACGGCGCCTGCAGCTCCTTCGCCGCGACGAAGAGCTCGTCCTTGGGAAGCGCGGTGAGCGCGGCGATCTCTCCGCGGATCTTGCGGATGTGCTTCATCGCCTCGGAGACGTCGCCGGTCCCGGCCTCTCCCTTGGAACGGATCATCGCCGCTCCCTCATTGATGCGGCGGAGCGCCTCGCCGAGGTTCGTCGCACCGCACACGAACGGGACGGTGAAGCCGTACTTGTCGATGTGGTTGACGTAGTCGGCCGGTGAGAGCACCTCGGACTCGTCGATGTAATCCACGCCGAGCTCCTGCAGCACCTGCGCCTCGACGAAGTGCCCGATGCGGGCCTTGGCCATCACGGGGATGGAGACGGCGTCGATGATGCTGTCGATCATGTCGGGGTCGCTCATGCGGGAGACACCGCCCTGCGCACGGATGTCCGCCGGCACACGCTCGAGAGCCATCACGGCGACGGCGCCCGCGTCTTCGGCGATCTTCGCCTGCTCTGCCGTGACGACGTCCATGATGACGCCGCCCTTGAGCATCTCGGCGAGACCGCGCTTGACGCGCGCGGATCCGGTGGTTGTCTGCTCTGCCATGGGGAACTCCTGTCGGATGCACCGAAGTCGGGTTTGATCTAGGTCAAACATAGCACTGTCCGATTCGACCTAGAATCACAGAGGAGGACCATGAGCGACCAGATCACCGGGACGACCGCAGCGGACATCGCCGACAGCGTGCGTTCCTTGCGCGACCGCGGAATCCTCCGGGTCGGTGCTGTCCTCCCCCCGGTGCGCGAGCTCGCTGCCACGCTCGGCGTCAACCGCAACACGGCTGTGGCCGCGTACCGGCAGCTCGCCCAGGCCGGCCTCGTCGTCTCGCGCGGGCGTGCGGGCACCGTCGTGGCGGGTCTCGAATCGGTGGCCCAGGAGGGATACGCGCCCGACACGGTCCTTCGCGACATCGGCACGGGTAACCCCGATCCCCGGCTCATCCCCGACCCGGCACCCGCGCTGATGACGATCGCCTCCCGTCCCGTGCTCTACGGCGAGCCCGTGATCGATCGTGGCCTCGAAGAATGGTCCCGGCAGTGGATCTCGTCCGATCTCCGCGCCGACGACTTCCGGATCACGGTGACGAGCGGTGCCGTCGACGCGGTCGAGCGTCTGCTCGCGCAGGCACTCATGCGCGACGACGCCGTGGCGCTCGAAGACCCCTGCTTCCTCGCGAGTATCCACACGGTGCGTCTGGGCGGCTACCGGGCGGTCCCCGTGCCCGTCGACGGCGAAGGCATGACCGTCGACGGACTGCGAGCGGCGCTGGACGCGGGCGTCCGTGCCATCATCTGCACCCCGCGCGCACAGAACCCGACCGGGGCGAGCCTCACGGCGACGCGGGCGACCGAGCTCCGCGCGATCCTCGCCGACCATCCGTACGTGCTGATCATCGAGGACGACCACTTCTCGATGCTGTCGCAGCGGCCCTACGAGTCCCTCATCGGCGCCGAGCACAGACGGTTCGCCCTCGTGCGGTCGGTGTCGAAGTTCCTCGGACCCGACATGTGCCTCGCGATCGCAGCGACGGATGCCGAGACCGCGGAACGGCTCGCGATGCGCCTGAGCCCGGGAACCACGTGGGTCAGTCACCTCCTGCAACGCCTCGCGCTGACGCAGCTGACCGACGAGACGGTCAGGACCGAGGTCGCCGCGGCGGCTGCGCACTATGCCGAGCGGAATGCGTCGTTCGTCGAGAGACTGCGCGCGAACGGGATCGACGCGACCGAGTCCGACGGTCTCAGCCTGTGGGTCGAGCTGTCGCGACCCGCGCGGACGGTTGCCGATCGACTCATGCGACGCGGGTGGCTGGCCCGCACCGGAGACGATTTCGCGCTCGACGAACGCGCGGAGCCCTCGCACCACCTGCGTCTGACCGTTCACGACCTGTCCGATGCCGACGCGGAGACGCTCGTCGCTGACCTCGTCGCCGCCGGACGATGACCACCACCTGTCGCGGGCAACGCCCCGCCCTGAACGAAAGGGTCGGAGAATGAAGATCCTCTCCATCCAGTCCGCCGTCGCTTACGGACACGTCGGCAACTCGGCGGCCGTGTTCCCGCTGCAGCGCATCGGCGTCGAAGTGCTGCCGGTCTACACGGTGAACTTCTCCAACCACACCGGCTACGGCGCGTGGCGCGGACCGCTGATCGCCCCCGATGACGTGCGTGAGGTCATCACCGGGATCGAAGAGCGTGGCGTCTTCGGGGGCATCGACGCGATCCTCAGCGGCTACCAGGGCGGAGAGGGCATCGGCGACGTGATCATCGACGCCGTCGCGCGGGTGAAGTCGGCGAACCCGAACGCCGTCTACGCGTGCGATCCGGTCATGGGCAACGCCAAGTCGGGGTGCTTCGTGGCCCCGGCCATCCCCGTACTCCTGCGCGAGCGCGTGGTGCCGGTCGCGGACATCATCACGCCGAACCAGTTCGAACTGGGTTTCCTCACCGACACCGAGCCGGACACGCTGGAGTCCACGCTCGCTTCGGTCGACCTCGCCCACGCGATGGGTCCGCGGACCGTCCTCGTGACGAGCGTCGAACGACCCGACCGCGAAGAGGGCACGATCGAGATGCTCGCCGCCGACGAGAAGGGTGCCTGGGTCGTGCAGACCCCGCACCTTCCGATGAAGGCGAACGGCTCCGGTGACGTGACGGCAGCACTGTTCACCGCGCATTACGTCGAGACCGGGAGCGCGAAGGTCGCGCTCGAACGCACGGCGTCCAGCGTGTACGACCTGCTGAAGGCGACGCTGGAGTCCGGCGAGCGTGAGCTCCAGTTGGTCGAGGCGCAGGAGTTCTACGCGAACCCGCAGATGCAGTTCACGGCGCGTCAGGTGCGCTGACCTTCTCGGTAGGCCCTTCCGGCTGCGGCCACGCGGCAGCCACGGCGTGACGCACCTCGCCGAGGAGCTGCGGCAGCGCCTTGGTCTTCGCGATGATCGGGAAGAAGTTGGCGTCCGACGTCCACCGCGGCACCACGTGCTGGTGCAGATGGGCATCGACACCGGCTCCTGCCACCGCACCTTGATTCATGCCGAGGTTGAAGCCGTCGCACCGGGAGACCTCCCGCAGCACGCGCATCGCGGTCTGCGTGAGAGCACCGATCTCGGCGACCTCCTCCGGCGTCGCCTGGTCGTAGGTGGCGATGTGACGGTACGGGCAGACGAGCAGATGGCCCGAGTTGTACGGGAACAGGTTCAACAGCACGTAGGCGGTCTCGCCGCGAGCGACCACGAGGCGCTCGGTGTCCGGGAACTTCGGCGCCTCGCAGAACGGACATTCCTCACGGAGGGGTTCAGGCCCGGCCTGGATGTACGCCATCCGATGCGGGGTCCACAGCCGCTGGAACTCGTCGGGCACACCGGCCAGATGTCCGGCGTCCTCCAGCGGCTGCTCCCCCTCGGTCACGCCAGGTCCCCTGCTGTCTGCACCAGGGCGTGGCTGTCGATGGCTGCGCGGATCCGAGCCACGGCGTCCGCGATCGGAACCCCGTTCTCCTGGGCGCCGTCGCGGTAGCGGAACGAGACGGTGCCGGCGTCACGGTCCTTCTCCCCCGCGATCAGCAGCAGCGGCACCTTGCCGGTCGTGTGCGTGCGGATCTTCTTCTGCATGCGGTCGTCCGAAGTGTCGAGCTCCGCGCGCACACCCTCGGCGCGCAGCGTGTCGACGACCTCGCCCAGGTAGTCGGCGAAGTCTTCGGCGACCGGGATGCCCACGACCTGCACCGGCGAGAGCCACACCGGGAAGTCGCCCGCGTAGTGCTCGAGCAGGATCGCGAAGAACCGCTCGATCGAGCCGAACAGCGCGCGGTGGATCATGATCGGGCGCTTCTTCTGCCCGTCCTTGTCCATGAACTCGAGGTCGAAGCGCTCGGGCAGGTTGGGGTCGACCTGCACGGTGGAGAGCTGCCAGGTGCGACCGATCGCATCGCGCGTCTTGAGGTCGATCTTCGGACCGTAGAACGCGGCCTCACCGGGGACCTCGGTCAGCTTGAGGCCGGAGGCGACGGCGACGCGGCGCAGCGCATCGGTGGACGACTCCCAGAACTCGTCCGTGCCGATCCACTTCGACTTCTCGTCGTCCTTCATCGAGAGCTCGAGCTCGAAATCGGTCAGACCGAAGTCGCGCAGCATCGAGAGGATGAACTCGAGGACCTTGGCGACCTCGGCCTCGAGCTGATCGGGGGTCACGAACAGATGCGAATCGTCCTGGGTGAAGCCCCGCACGCGGGTGAGGCCGTGCAGCGCGCCGGAGAGCTCGTTGCGGTAGACCGTGCCGTTCTCGGCGAACCGCAACGGCAGGTCACGGTAGCTGCGCGCGCGCTCCTTGTAGATGAGGATGTGCATCGGACAGTTCATGGGCTTCAGGTAGTAGTCCTGGCCCTGCTTGGTGACGTTGCCTTCGTCGTCGCGCTCCTCGTCCATCACGATCGGCGGGAACATGCCCTCCTTGTACGTGACGAGATGGTTCGACGTGAGGAACAGGTCTTCCTTCGAGATGTGCGGCGTGTACACGTAGGTGTAGCCGCCCTCGATGTGGCGCTTGCGCGCGTGCTGCTCCATCTCGCCACGGATGACGCCGCCGCGCGGGTGCCAGACCGAGAGGCCGGAGCCGATCTCCTCGGGGAACGAGAACAGGTCGAGCTCCTTGCCGAGGCGACGGTGGTCGCGCTTGGCGGCCTCCTCCAGCCGGTGCTGGTACGCGCGCAGCTCGTCCTTGGTGGGCCACGCCGTGCCGTAGATGCGCTGCAGCTGCGGGTTCTTCTCACTGCCCCGCCAATACGCGGCGGCGATGCGGGTGAGGTCCCAGCCGTTGCCGATCATGCGCGTGTTGGGCAGATGAGGGCCGCGGCAGAGGTCCTTCCAGACGACCTCGCCGTCGCGGGTGGTGTTGTCGTAGATCGTCAACTCGCCCTCGCCGACCTCGACGGAGGCACCCTCCGCCGCTTCCTTCCCGCCCTTGAGCCCGATGAGCTCCAGCTTGAACGGCTCGTCGGCGAGCTCGGCGCGCGCCTCGTCGTCCGTCACCACCCGGCGGACGAAGCGCTGGCCCTCGCGGACGATTCGCTGCATCTCCTTGGTGATGGCCTTGATGTCTTCGGGCGTGAACGGGGTCTCGACGCCGAAGTCGTAGTAGAAGCCGTCGGTGATGGGCGGACCGATGCCGAGGTTCGCCTGCGGGTTGATGCGCTGCACCGCCTGTGCCAGCACATGGGCCGCGGAGTGGCGGAGGATGTTCAGCCCGTCCTGACTGTCGATCGTGATCGGCTCGACCTCGTCGGTGTCGGTCAGGGTCGTGGCGAGATCCTTGAGTTCGCCGTTGACGCGCATCGCGACGACGTTTCGGTCAGTGAACAGGGCGAAGCCGTCATTCGGCCGGGCGTTTTCAGGCACAGAAACTCTCCATCTGGGTCGGTACCCAGGTTACCGGTACGGTCGGGCGCTCCGGACCGCTACGCGACGGCGTCGCACCCGCTCTTCGTCATCGGCGCCGGACATCTCCCGATCCTGCGATCTCCTGGGTGACACGGGCTTCACCGCCATAGGAGACGTCGCCGCTGCCGTCGATGACGACCGCGAGGTTTCCGTCCACGGTCACATCTGCGCTCCCTGAACCGCGGATCGAGACGAAAGCGTCCTCACTGCGCAGATCCTCGGCCGTGTGTTCGCCGGAACCGCGGATCGAGACGTCCTGGGAGCGCGCCGTGCCGTCGATCGCCACCGTGCCGGAGCCGTCGATGCGCACGGTCAGGTCCTCGACGACGGTGTCATGGGCGACGATCTCGCCGGCGCCGTCGACCCGGAGCACAGCCGTCGCAGCATCGATCCCCGTGGCCTCCACGTCGCCCGAGCCGCGCACGGTCACCGTCGGGGCGATCGCACCGGACAGGTCGATGCGGGCATCGCCTGACCCCTGCACCACGAGCGATTCGAGAGACGACACGGTCAACTCGTAGCGGATCTCGCCGTTCCGGAGCACCGGCTCGCCGTTCATCCCGAGCCGCAGGACGCCGCCTTCGACGTGGGCGGTCAGGTGCTCGATGACCCGCTCGCCCGCCGTCACGGTGAGTGCGGGCGTCGCGCCGAGAGTCACGGTCAGATCGCCGGAGGTGTCGAGCTCGACCGCGGCGACATCCGGCACCGCACGCTCCTGCGAGACGACCGGTCCCGCGTCGAACGACGCGCACCCCGTCAGCGCCGATGCGGAGAGGGCGAGGAGGAGGACGGAAGAACCGACGAGACGTGAGCGCATGGTCTCAGCGTACGAAGCGTCCGGCGGAGTCCGCCACCCACCGGGGTACGGACCTCGTATGCCCCCTCGGTATGAGTTCACAGGGCGCGGATCGCCGGACCATCACGTAGCGTGAGGGCATGAGAGCAGTCGCCCGATGGATCCTTGCGATCGCGCTGGGCGCGATCGGCATCATGCACTTCACTTCGACCCGCGGCTTCCGTATCGTCGTGCCCGACTGGGCGGTGCAGGTGACGAAGCTCGACAAGAACGACATCGTCCTCGCTTCCGGTGCCGCCGAGATCGCCCTGTCCGCCGGCCTCATCGCGCTCCCCCGCGAACGTCGCCGGATCGGCTGGGCGACCGCCGCGTTCTTCGTCGCCGTCTTCCCCGGGAACGTCCATCAGTGGCGGACCGGACGATCCACCCCGGGACTCGATACGGATGCCCGACGACTCGGGCGCCTCTTCCTGCAGCCGCTGCTCGTGCTGTGGGCGCTCTGGGCGACGGACGAGCGTCCCCCGCGCGGCCGCTGAACCCGCCTCCGCGGACAGCGCCCATCGTCCTCGGGGTCAGGGACAATGGGGCGATGTCCTCTCCTTCGATCGTCTGGTTCCGTGACGACCTTCGCCTGGCAGACAATCCTGCACTCCGTGCGGCGATCGAGCACGGCGAGCCGATCATCGCGCTGTTCGTGCTCGATGAGGAATCCGAGGGGCTCCGTCCGCTCGGCGGCGCAGCCCGGTGGTGGCTGCACCACTCGCTCGCCTCCCTCGCGGAACGCCTGCATGACAAGGGGGCGACGCTCGTCTTGAAGCGGGGCGCTGCAGCCGGCGTCTTGAGAGAGCTCGTGACGGATGCCGGAGCCGGGGCCGTGTTCTGGAACCGTCGTTACGGCGGCCCGGAACGCGCCGTCGACGCGGGCATCAAGTCGGCCCTCCGCGCGGAGGGCGTCACGGTCGCGTCTTTCGCCGCGTCGCTCCTCCACGAACCGTGGACGGTCACGACCGGCAGCGGCACCCACTACTCGGTCTTCACGCCGTTCTGGCGCGCGTGCCTCGCCCTCCCTGCGCCTCGCGCTCCCCTCCCCGAGCCCCGGGAGATCCCGGGAGCACCGCGTCCGCCGGCATCCGACGCCCTCGACGACTGGGCGCTTCTCCCCACGACACCGGACTGGGCAGCGGGACTCCGCGAGACGTGGGAGCCGGGTGAGCCGGCCGCGCGGCGCCGTGTGAAGGAGTTCCTCGAGAACGACCTTCCCGGCTACGACAGCGCCCGTGACGAGCCGTCTGCGGGCGTCACCTCGCTGCTGTCACCGCGGCTCCGCTGGGGCGAGGTGAGCCCGTTCACGGTCTGGCACGAGGCAGTCGGCGTCGACGGCAGCGGCCGCTTCCTCTCGGAGCTCGGCTGGCGCGAGTTCGCCTGGCACACGCTGTACCACTTCCCGGATCTGGCGGCGAAGAACCTGCGGCCGGAGTTCGACGCCTTCCCCTGGCCGCCGCTCGACCCGTCGCAGTTGGATGCCTGGCAGCACGGGGAGACGGGTGTGCCGCTCGTGGATGCAGGGATGCGAGAGCTCTGGCATACCGGCTACATGCACAATCGGGTGCGGATGGTGGCGGCGTCGTTCCTCATCAAGAATCTGATGATCGACTGGCGACTCGGCGAGGAGTGGTTCTGGGACACGCTCGTCGACGCCGACGAAGCCAGCAATCCCTTCAACTGGCAGTGGGTAGCGGGTTCCGGAGCGGATGCCGCGCCGTACTTCCGCGTGTTCAACCCCGAACTGCAGGCCAAGAAGTTCGACCCGCAGGGCGTCTACATCTCGCGTTGGGCATCGAAGGCGCCGACCGAGCCGATCGTCGACCTCGCGGAGACACGGAAGGCTGCGCTCGCAGCCTACGACGTCGTCAAGCGGGCCCCGAAGACACGGCGCGAGGGGAACGACGGCGTCCGCGATCGGTAGGCGTGCGACGGTGGTTCGCGCCGTCCGTGCCAGACTGGAAGCGTGACCGAATCCAGAAAGCCAGCCGTCATCCGCGGCTTCGCTGCGTCGTCACTCGCGATCTTCGTCGCACTCGCCGGCCACGTGACCGGCGGCGGGGAGGTGCCCGGCGCGCTCGGCATCCTCGTCCCGTGGATCTTCTCGTTCATGGTCTGCGTCCTCCTCGCCGGGCGCTCTCTGTCACTCATCCGCCTCGGAGTGTCCGTCGCAGTGAGTCAGTTCCTGTTCCATGCGCTGTTTGTGCTCGGCACCGTCACACCCTCCGGAGTCTCGACGCCGCACGTGCACGGTGGACCGCTCGTGATCCCCGCGGGGCCCGGCATCCCGGAGGCGGTCGCCGCTGACACCTCGATGTGGCTCGGCCACACGGTCGCGGCACTGCTGACGGTGGCCGCGCTGTACCGGGGCGAGCGTCTGGTCCTCGCCGTGCGAGACCTCGCCCGGCAGCTGAGTCGATGGCTGCGCCGCCGTGTCGATCACGTCCTGCTCATCCCGGCGCTCCGTCTGCCCCGCCGTCTGCGCGGCGTCTTCGACCTCGCCTGCAGCCGCGGCCTCATCCTTCTGGCGACCCTTCGGGGCCGCGCTCCTCCTCTCTCCGCTGCGATCTGATCCGTGCCCTGGACCCTCCCGGTCCAGAGGCGCGTCACACCGTGCGCGATCGTCGCGCGCGGGTTCTGAACGCATGCATGAACGCCGCACACACGGCGTCTGATGAGAGGCCATCCCATGTCCCCTGTCCGCAGGATTGCGGCCGGGTTGGCGTTGGCGACGATCGCGACCCTCGCGATCGCCACGCCCGCGTCCGCCCACGACCAGTTGGTATCCAGTTCCCCGGCCGCTGACGAGCAGTTGGCGGCCGCGCCGGAAGACATCACGATGTCGTTCTCCGGTGAGCTCCTGGTCCTCGATGAGTCGCTGACCGGGGCTGTCGTCATGGTCGTCGACGCCTCGGGGAAGGACTGGGTCTCCGGCGACGTCACGGTCGCCGGGCGCACGGTCACGGCAAGGCTCGAAGCGGGGATGCCCGTTGCCGGCTATCAGGTGCGATGGCAGGTGGTGTCGGAAGACGGTCATCCGATCGCCGGGGTCATCCCCTTCACGGTCGGCGATGCCGAACCGATGCAGGTCCCGACATCCGGTGACACGGCGACGACATCCTCCGCAGGCGAAGAACAACCGGATCAGAACGCCACAGGTTCGAGCACCACCCTCCGGGTGCTGCTCATCGGCGCAGGGGGAGCGGCTGTGGCCGTCCTCCTCCTCGTGCTCATTCGATTCCTTCGTCGTCCCCGGACGACAGCAGATGACCTGTGAAAGGCACCATTGTGAACACCACCAAGAACCTCCCCCGACTCGCCGCTGTGATCGCGGTCTCCCTGCTCGCGCTCACCGGGTGCGCTCCTGAGAGCCCCACGAGTGAGCCCACGACGCGTCCCGCCGGTGACACCGTAACCATCGAGGATGCGTGGGTGAAGTCGGCCGAAGAGGGAATGTCCGCCGGTTTCGGAACCCTCGTCAACAGCGGAGACGACGACGTGACGGTCGTGTCGGTGACGTCCGAGGCGTCGCCGATGATCGAGCTGCACGAGACCGTCGAGAACGAGGCAGGCGAGATGGTCATGCGCGAGAAGGCCGGCGGATTCTTCATTCCCGCCGGAGGGACGCTCGCGCTGGAGCCGGGAGCGAACCACATCATGCTGATGGATCTGAGCACCCCGCTCACCGCCGGCAACGACGTCACCTTCACCGTGACTTTCTCGGACGACTCCACCTACGAGTTCACGGCCCCGGTGAAGGACTACTCCGGCGCGAACGAGAACTATGAGGATGGCGAAGAGCACGAGGGTATGGATCACTGATGTCGGCGCCCTCTGAGGGCGCCCGCTCCCGACGCTCCGGGTCGACCCGGCGACAGTTCCTTCTCGGAGGAGCTGTCGCCGGTGTCGGCGCGGTCGCTGCCGTCGGAGTGGATCTCGCCCTGAACCGCGCGGATGCTGATCAGGCACCCGCCTCCACCCCGATGAACGGTGAGCAGACCGTACCGTTCTTCGGCGACCATCAAGCGGGCATAGACACGGCTGCGCAGGCGCACGGGCTCTTCGTCGCCCTCGACCTGCATGACGACGTCGATCGCGACGGGCTCGCCCGGCTGATGGGACTCCTGACCGATGACGCCGCACGCCTGACGCAGGGCCGCGCCGCGCTCGCCGACTCCGAGCCGGAGCTCGCGCTCGCTCCGGCGAGGCTGACCGTGACATTCGGCTTCGGCCCGAACTTCGTCGCGCGTGCAGGCGGCGTGGGTCCATCGTGGCTCGCCACCTTGCCTGCTTTCGGGGTGGACCGGTTGCAAGCGGAATTCTCCGACGGCGACCTCCTCCTGCAGATCGCCGCCGATGACCCGCTGACCGTGGCCCACGCGACCCGGATGCTGTTGAAGGACGCCCGGGGCTTCGCCGACGTCCGGTGGACGCAGCAGGGTTTCCGCCGCGCGTACGGAACGGAGCGCCCCGGCACGACGATGCGGAACCTCTTCGGCCAGGTGGACGGCACGACCAACCCGGAACCCGGCACGGCGGACTTCGATGAGGTCGTGTGGAGTGCGGACGGCTGGCTCGCCGGCGGGACGGGCATGGTGCTCCGACGCATCCACATGGACCTCGACAAGTGGGACCGGCTGGATCGCAGCGGACGGGATGCATCGGTGGGGAGGACACTCGCCAATGGAGCGCCGCTGACCGGCGCCGAGGAGTTCGATGAACCGGACTTCGAGGCGAAGACATCCCTCGGCTTCCCCGTCATCCCGCAGTTCGCTCACATCCGCCGTGCCCGCGGCGACGGTGCCGAACGGATCTTCCGGCGCGGGTACAACTACGACGAACGCCCTTCGGGCGCTTCCGTCTCGGAGTCGGGCCTGCTCTTCGTCTCTTTCCAGGCCGACGTCGACGCGCAGTTCGTCCCGATGCAGCGGAGGCTCGACGAACTCGACCTGCTCAACGAGTGGACGGTCCCGATCGGCTCGGCCGTCTTCGCGATCCCGCCGGGTTGCGCGGAGGGCGGGTTCATCGGTGAGACGCTCCTGACATGAGGCGACGTTCTGGAGTGAGCGCATGGCGCACGTAGGAGGGTCGACCCACGCGGGTGTGCAGCCTGCGATCGACTCGCGAGAGAGACCCCCACCTAGGCTTTCGCCCGGGTGGGGGTCTTTCGTCACGCCTAGGTCAGGCGATCAGTCGGTGGATGTTCCAGCCGTGTCCGACCTTGATGCGAGTGCCGAAGCCGGATCCACCGAGCCCTGGGTAGAGCCAGAGATCGCCTGCTTCGTCACGCGAGAGGACGTCGGCATAGCCGTCCGCACCGAAGTCGACGCCACCCGTGATCGCCGTCATGGTGTTCCAGCCGTGACCGACCTGGTAAGGGTTGTTGAGCGTTGACCCGTTGCCAGGATAGAGGAGAAGTTTGCCGCTGGTGTCACGTGCGAGGATGTCACCCTTGCCGTCAGTCCCGAAGTCTCCCGCGAGGATCATGCTGAAATTGCCCCAGCCGTTTCCGATCTGTATAGCTCCGCCGTTGAACCCGCCCGCGCCGTTCCCCGGATACAGATAGAGGTTGGCGTCATTGCCGATGGCGACGAGGTCGGCCCGTCCGTCACTGTTGAAGTCGGCACCCCCTGTCACTAGCCGCATGGTTCCCCAGCCGTGCCCAACCTGAGAGGCCTGGAACGAGTTGCCTCCTACGCCTCGGTAGAACCAGAGGGTGCCGTCGTCCCGCACAGCGATCGCGTCCCCCTTGCTATCCCCGTTGTAGTCACCGTGGATAAGAGCGCGAGTCGTTCCCCAGCCGCCGCCGAGTGTGTCGGTGGCCCACCCACCGTTGCCATTGCCGTTGTAGGCGGTCATCTGACCGGTGGTCGACACTGCGAGCACGTCGGCCTTGCCATCCCCGTTGTAGTCAGCATTGACGCCGGTACTGCTGCCTCCGAGACCCGGAAAGTCCATGGGGATCGCGGCGCCTCGTGTGACGTTCGTCTTGCAGGTGTACCCCTGGTTGGCGACGTTGGTACCGTTGCGATAGATCTCGAAGTGAAGGTGGGCTCCTGTTGAGTTTCCGGTGCTTCCCACGACGCCGATCTGCTGGCCCTTCGTCACCGTCTGCCCAGGGTTCACTGAGCCGGGGGACGCCATGTGCGCATACAACGTGGTGTATCCACTCGGGTGGGAGATCACCACATAATTGCCATACCCGCTGCTAAACGTGCGAGTGCTGACCGTCCCACCGTAGGCGGCAACGATCGGCGTTCCTCCGTTGTGCGAGATGTCGATGCCAGTGTGGCTGGGCCGCTCGCCTCCGCAGCCATCGGCGACGCGGGACACGATGTATCCGGTTGCCGGTTGAATCATCACGCCGTATGCGGCTTGCGCAGCGGGCGGTGCCGCAAAGGGTACGAGCGCACCGACGACGACCGCGAGAGCCGTCATGATTCCGATTCGGGCGCGACGAAGCGCCTGGGTTCTCTTCATTTTCAGTTCCTAAAGTTGGATGGGTACCCGCGGCCGAGGGCGTTTCACGTTCACGCTACCGATCGGCGTGCACGCGGCGCTGTCCCCTCTTCTGCCTACAGACATGCCATGCGACGCGAGATACGTTGAGAGATCCCCACGCGCGCTCCGGCACGCACAGGTTCTTTCGTACCGGCGCCCGCGCCGCGATCCTCGTGTCGCCCTTTCGCGTTCTTGAGCCAGCGTGAGAAAGCGCGAAATCAATTGGTTCGGTCGATCTGTGATTGCTGTCACCGATGGGATTGGAGGTCAGAGAAGCCCCGCAAACACGCTCCAACCGCGGCGCCGCATGCGGACCCCTCCGCGCCGATCCGGCACCAATGAGCAACGGCCCCACCCAACCGAAGTTGAATGGGGCCGCCGATGCGCTCTCTAGACGGAGCCGTAGTTTAGGCTCATTTTGGCAACTCGGGTCTGGTTGACGCCACCTTGCGGGGATCGCGCCGCCACGAACAAGTAGTTTCCCGCCGGCACCGGAATGATCGTGCTGAATTCGATCTGTGCGACGCCATCCGTCACGCCCGGGAATGTTGCCGCGAACCCACCGCTGTACACGCCAGTGCTAGCGTGCAGAAGGTAGTACTGGAGCATGAGCGTCTTTTCGGGCGTAAGACCCGTGAAGTAGGCATGGGTGGTGATCTGATAGAGTCCCGCGCCTCCGGCTCCCCCGGCCATATCGAACACACCCGATGAGAAGTACAGGCGAGTGTTCGATGTCGTACCAATCGGCACGGTGTAGTCGCCTTGCTTGCGGTGGTAAATCGGCACGTCATCCTCCGGTAGTGGTGTGGGCGTGGTTGATCCTGAGTACTCCCAGTGCCACGCCTCTGGGTGAGCTCCGTTCGGTTCCGCCCAGGAGGGATGGAACCATCCGAACTTTTGCGCATTGGCCTTCATCCACACGTAGATGGGATTACTCCAATCCGTGCGTCCGACGCCGATATCGATCGCGAGTGCCCAGCCGTGGTTGGATGTCCCCGGCACGGCTGCCAGCCCGCAGTTCCCCTGACCGCACCAGTAATTGCGGGCTTCAACCTGGCCCGCGAAATCGCGGTAGGCATCGCTTAGCGGCAGGTCTCGTCCCAATGCGGCCCGGAAGGCCTTATTCAAGGCGATCAATGCCGTCACAGCATCCGAACGCAACCGTCGGGCAGTGTTCCACGGCACGGTGGACAGCGCTGACAGTGGGATCCTGCCGTTCGCATGCCCGCCCCATGCGCCCGCCTTGACCACGAGAGAGGCTGCGCTCGCGCTCGTAGGTCTGGAGAAGAGGTCTGCTCCGACTGACGATGCGGCGACGAAAACCCCGGCAGACGATAGGAGCGTTCGACGCGAGATCCCGTGCGCGCTCATCATCGGGATGTCAGGGGACACAGGTGCGCTCGATTCAGTCATGCTCTCGATCTCGCTGTTCGAAGGATGTGAGTTTCTTTGACCGTCATACGTCTCCGTAGTCGAAGGCGGGCGCTTGGATGTGAGTTACCTGATCGCTGCTGAAGCGAAGCCTCACGAAGTCGAGTCCCACTTCGCCTGGCCTCGTGAGCGATTGAGTGTTCGTTGCCTCACGGGCGGTGATGCCGAGGAAGTCCGCGCCCTCTCCGACGTCACGCGCCTCACCTGCCAGCGCCGAAGCACGATCCGAACCGACTTTGATCCCCTCGAGCGTTGCGGCGTTCACACCACCCACAACCGGAGCGGAGATCGTAATGCTCGCACGAGCGTCAGTTAGGCGCAGCACCCGCGCGCCTTGCCAATCGTAGAAAGTCACTTCGTATCCGTTCGGATCCTCAGTGATGCTCGGTGAGGATCCGAACGCATCGGTGAGCGCCTGAATCAGCGCGTCAGGATCGTTGTAGCTGAAGGTGGTCAACTGGTCACCGTCCATCACGGTTACCGCGCTGACGCCAATCGTTAGGTCGCTCATGGTCTGAAGCCTACGAACAGATGAGCGCCGAGCGCTGTCCCCTCTTCGGCCTACAGACGCGTACACGTGTAGCCCACTAGACTGCCCTCCCCCCGAGGCATGCGGGAGCGAGTGATAGACAGGGTGAGCCGCCACGCCCGGCGGGTAGTTTCGAACCCACAGTCCGTCGCGGGAGACGCGCAGGTTCTTATTCCCCAGATGTTGCCCAACTCGGTGGGAACACGAAAAAACCCCCGGAAATCCCGGGGGTTTGTCTGTGCGCGATACTGGGATCGAACCAGTGACCTCTTCCGTGTCAGGGAAGCGCGCTACCGCTGCGCCAATCGCGCCCGTTGGGGCTATTCAGTTTTCCCGTGAGGTGGCGACGGGATTCGAACCCGTGTAAACGGCTTTGCAGGCCGGTGCCTAGCCGCTCGGCCACGCCACCGTGTGGATTGACCCCACGTGCGAAGGACCTTCCGAAGAAGATCCTCTGCACTCGAGCGGATGACGAGACTCGAACTCGCGACCCCAACCTTGGCAAGGTTGTGCGCTACCAACTGCGCTACATCCGCATTTCGTTCCCGGTTGTCCCGGGCACTCATGAAACATTAGCCGAAGATTTCCCGTCCGCCAAACCCGTTGCGAATCTCGCGCGTGTCTCGCTGACTGGTCCGCGAGGGCTCCGAGCGTCGGGTAGTATCGGTTGACGTACCCCGCGGGTATGGGCGATTGGCGCAGTTGGTAGCGCGCTTCCTTCACACGGAAGAGGTCATCGGTTCGAGTCCGGTATCGCCCACCATAACCTCCGATTCGCCGCTACTCCAGCATCATGCGGATGACTCTGTCGTCGCCGGACGCAGGCCGACCCCGGCCATCCGTGTTGTTGGTCAGAACCCAGAGCGCGCGATCCGGAGCCACCGCCACATCGCGGATCCGACCGTACTCGCCCGAGAAGAACGCGGTGGAGGCGGACAGGTCATCCAGCGGTACACGACGCACTCGCTCGCCGCGAAGGTTGGCGACGAAGATCGCACCGTCCGCGATCGCGATCCCACTGGGACTCGCCGCATCCGGGGCCCACTGCTGCACGGGATCGATGAAGGTGCCACGATCTCCGGCGCCCTCGACCTCCGGCCACCCGTAGTTGCCGCCCGCCTCGATGACGTTGAGTTCATCCCAGGTGTCCTGGCCGAATTCGCTCGCGTACATCGTGCCGCGATCGTCCCAGGCCAGTCCCTGCGGGTTGCGGTGGCCGAGGCTGTACACGGGTGAGCCCTCGAACGGGTTGTCCTCGGGTATGCCGCCGTCCGGTGCGATGCGGAGGATCTTCCCCGAAAGACTCCTCGGATCCTGTGCGCTCTCGCGATCGCCGGCGTCGCCGACGGTCACGTACAGCATGCCGTCCGGACCGAACGCGATGCGGCCTCCGTTGTGATTCGTCGCGGCCGCGAGTCCCGAGAGAACCATCTCGGGATCACCGAGCTCGATCGATCCCGGGGAGCCGGACAGCGGAAACCGCTGCACCCGGTTCTCGTCCGCCGCTGTGGAGTACGCGTAGAGCCATCCCTCCTGGACGGCGATGCCCAGGAGACCGCCTTCGCCTCGTGGCTCCACTCCGTCGATCACCGCGACCTCACGCACGTCCCCGTCGTCGGAGACCTCCAGCACCCGCGCGGTGTCGCGCTCGCTGATCAGCGCGGCCCCCTCATGGAAAGCGATGGACCACGGCGCGGCCAGATCTTCGACGACCGTCGAGGTCTCCCCCGTGGCTTCGCCCTCAGAGACGCTGTGAGGTAGCGGCGCGCAGGCGCTCAGAAGCAACGAGGACAACGACGCGATGCCCAACGCGCACAGGACACGTCGCACCTTCGACTCCATCACCGCTCCTTCCGGACCGTACGCTTCCCCTCGAGGCTAAACGCACGACCACGCAGGCAGAAGACCCGGGGGCACCGTTCCTCGGTCGCATCGTCGGTTCTGTCCGACCGTGCGCGTATTCTGCCCCGGTGTCGATGACTCACGCTCTCCCCGGTCCGTGCACGCTCTGCGGCGACGGTACGGGGTTCCGCACCGAGGAGCACTGGTGCTGTGCGGCGTGCGGCTGGCGCTACGGTGATGTACCGGACGCCGACCTCCCGCTCCCCCGCGTCGACGTCGTCTACTACATCCGCTTCGACGAGCGCGTGAAGATCGGGACGAGCAGCAACCCCCGCAGACGCCTCGCCGCGCTCCGGCACGACGAGCTCCTCGCCTTCGAACGAGGAGGGCGGTCCCTGGAGCAGCAGCGACACCGCGACTTCGCCTCCATCCGCGAGGGCGGCGAATGGTTCACCCTCACCGCGGCTCTGCGCGCGCACGTCTCGCACCTCCGCCACGAGGGAGAACCCTGGGTGCTCTACGCGCGTTGGCTGAGCGCAGCGCTACGCGGAGACGATGACCGCGGGTGGGCCGTCACATGACGATGCCGGGCGACTGCTTCGGGAAGTCCAGTCGCCCGGCACCGCGTATCGGGGCGTGATCAGGCCGTGGCTGCGCGTCCTCGTGCGTTCGCAGGCTCCGGCTGCGAGAAGAGGACGACGACGATCACCGCTGCCCCCACCACGACGTGCGGCAGCCAGACGTTGAGAGCCTCTCCGGAGAAGCCGAAGATCCAGGGCGACAGCGCGAGGAACAGGCTGGCGACGATGTCGAACACGAGATGCACGGGCATCGGGATGAAGCCGAACGGACCCCACTCGTACTTCGTGAACAGGCTGTAGACGATGAGCCCGATGCCGAGGACGATCGGGATGATGACCGCGGGTCCGCCCATGCTCGCGAAGCCGAACAGCCAGGGCGCGGCGATCAGGGCGATGCCGACGATGTAGTCGAGAGCTCCGTGGACCTTGGTGGGGATGAAACGCATGATTCCTCCTTGTGTGGCGCCGCTGAACGCGACTCACCACTGGTTCGAAGCCCTCCTCGCATCGGATTGCCCGCGGCGCGAGGAAGGGTGACGGGCGAGTGTTCGCGGCTCGGTCCCAGGCGGCGCTGCTACGGTGAGCACTGTCGGCAACTCGCCGGCATCAGGGAAGACTTCTCGTCGACCAACGGGCCTCATCGGTCATTTCGTTCTCCGTCGCCTCCTCTGTGTGAGCCCGAGGAGCGTCATGCCCATCCCGTCAACCCCTGCTTTCCGAGACCCTGCGCACGCATGGGCCGCACCCATCGCCCTCCCGAGCGGCTCGACGGCGATCGTCTACTGCGAAGGTCAATTCGGGGAGCAGGACGGCAAGACGGCGAACGGACTGGTCCGCCACTCCGAGAAGTACGAGATCCTCAGTGTCATCGACAGCACCCGCGCCGGTGCGGATGCCGGCATGCTGCTGGACGGCACCGCGAACGGCCTCCCGATCGTCAGTGATCTCGTCACGGGCATCGCGCACGCCGGTCACGTCCCGGACTACCTGATCTGCGGCGTCGCACCGGCAGACGGCCTCCTCTCGGCGGGTCAGCGCACCGTACTCCTCGACGGGATCGCTCGAGGCATGCACATCATCAACGGTCTGCACGAGTTCCTCACCGACGACGCCGAGTTCGTGGCCGCCGCGCTGCTGGCCGGAGTGACGATCACCGACATCCGTCGCCCGCGCGAGAAGAAGGACCTCCACCTGTTCTCCGGGCGGATCTTCGACGTGACCTGCCCGCGCATCGCGATCCTCGGCACCGACGGAGCCATCGGCAAGCGCACCACCGCGACGATCCTGGTTCGTGCGCTGAACGAACGCGGCATCCATGCCGTCATGGTCGGCACCGGACAGACCACGATCATCCAGGGCGGCCGCTACGGCGTGGCGCTCGACGCACTCGTCCCGCAGTACTGCTCAGGTGAGGTCGAGAACCAGGTGGTCGCGGCGTTCGAGGGCGAAGACCCGGACGTGATCATCGTCGAGGGGCAAGGCGCGCTCAGCCACCCGGCGTACATCACGTCGGCGCACATCCTCCGTGGGAGCCGGCCTGCCGGAGTGATCGTGCAGCATGCCCCGGGCCGCACGGTGCTCGGAGACTTCCCGATGGTCGCGATGCCGACGGTCGACAGCGAGATCGCTCTCATCGAGGCCTTCGCCGACACGCGTGTGATCGGTGTGACCGTGAATCACGAGAACCTCTCCGCGGATCAGCTCACAGCGGCGATCGACGGGATCGAGATCGACACCGGCCTCCCCGCCACGGATCCGCTGACCCGCCCGCTGGGGGAACTCGTCGACATGGTGCTGCAGGCGTTCCCTGCCCTCACCCCGCGGCCGACCATCCGTAGCGTCGTGTGAGAGCGGCACCGACCCGGTCGTAGCGGCGTCGGTCGAGGACGGCGGCTTCTCGACGGAGTCCTCCCTCGTGCACGCTGTAGAGCTGTTCGATGTCGACCCAGGATTCGCGTCTCTGCGCGTCCCACTCCCCCGTGCCGATCGAGAGATAGTCGCGGTCGCCGTCATGGGGTCTGCTCGTCATGCGCACGGCGTACACGCGCTCAGCGGACTCGCGTCCGATCACGAGAACGGGACGATCCTTGCCGCGTCCGTCGTTCTCCTCATACGGCACCCAGGTCCAGACGATCTCCCCCGCATCCGGCGCCCCGTCGCGCTGCGGCGCGTAGGCGACCTCCAGACGTGTGATCCGGTCCGGATCGACGCGAACGGTCTCGCTGCCGCTCATCCGCCCCCGCTCCACCGTCGACGACGACGGCGCGGGCCGTTGCTCCTCGGTGCGCAAACGCGCGGCCGGGCGCCTCGGACCTGATGTCCGAGGCGCCCGGCCGGAACCCACTGCCTTGCGCAGGATGTCCAGGAGTGATGTCAGGATGCTGTTGCTCTTGCCCACTCGGTCACCCTAACCGCAGTTCACGCGTCGACGAGTGCGTATCCCTCCTCGCCGTGGACGACCTGGTCGACACCGGCGATCTCGTCCTCGCTCGTGACGCGGAATCCGATCGTCTTCTCGATCGCGAAGCCGATGAGGAAGGCGACCACGAAGGAGTAGATCAGCACGCCGACCGCGGCGATGACCTGCACGGCGAGCTGGCGGGCGTCGCCGCCGACGAACAGACCCGTGTCGGTGGCGAAGAAGCCGAGGTACAGGGTTCCGATCAGACCGCCGACGAGGTGGATACCGACCACATCGAGCGAGTCGTCGAAGCCGAGACGGAACTTCAGCTCGACAGCGAGGGCGCAGACGATACCGGCTACGGCACCGAGCAGGAGGGACCAGCCCGGGGTGAGGTTGGCGCAGGCCGGGGTGATGGCGACGAGACCGGCGACGGCACCGGAGGCTGCACCGACCGAAGTCGCCTTGCCGTCCTTGATGCGCTCGATGAGGATCCAGCCCAGGATCGCGGCCGCGGTGGCGCCGAGCGTGTTCAGCCCGATGAGTCCGACTCCGCCCATGTCCTCAGCGAGCCACTCCGCACCGGCGTTGAAACCGAACCAGCCGAACCACAGCAGTGCGGCACCGAGGAGGGTCAGCGGCACGTTGTGCGGCTTCAGGATGCCCTTCTGGAAGCCGATGCGCTTTCCGAGGACCAGAGCGAGCGCCAGGGCGGCTGCACCCGCGTTGATGTGGACCGCAGTACCGCCGGCGTAGTCGATCACGCCGATGCCGCTGTCCTCACCGAAGAGCGTCGTGCCGAGGTTCATGATCCAGCCGCCACCCCAGACCCACGCGGCGACCGGGAAGTAGCCGACCGTGGCGAAGATGCCGGCGAAGATCAGCCAGCTGCCGAACTTGGCACGATCCGCGATCGCTCCGGAGATCAGCGCGACGGTGATGATCGCGAAGGTCGCGCCGTAAGCGACGCCCAGGAGCGCGACGTTCGATCCCTCACCGGACGCCAGGCTGGACAGCCCGAAGTCGGCGAAGGGGTTGCCTGCGAAGGCGGTCGGGCTGTCGACGGCGCTCATCGAGAAGCCGAAGAGAATCCACAGCACGGCGACAAGTCCGATCGAGCCGAAGCTCATCATCATCATGCTGACGACGCTCTTCGCCTTGACGAGACCTCCGTAGAAGAAGGCGACGCCGGGCGTCATGAGCAGAACGAGCGCTGTCGCGGTGATCGCCCACGAGATGTTGCCGGGAGCATCCATAGGAAAACCTCACATCCGAAGTAATTGAGAGCTTCAGTGTGACGACGCGCCGTTTCGCGCATGCGTGAGGTTTGTTTCCCCGCCGTTACAGCGCCGCTCCTGGTGTGAACATCGCGTTACGCGGCCCTTCGGGGTTACGCAGAATGCGTCAAGGCGTTGAGTCGAGAGACGGCGCGCAGGTACTTCTTGCGGTATCCGCCGGCCAGCATCTCCTCGGAGAACACCGAATCGAGCCCGAGCCCGGTCGCGATGACGGGGATCTGGGCGTCGTACACGCGGTCGACGAAGGCGACGAAGCGCAGCGCCTCGGACTGATCGGTGAGCTGATGCACGTCGCGCAGCCCGACCTGGTCGAGACCTTCGATCACACGGATGTAGCGAGACGGGTGCACCTGGGCGAGGTGACGGATCACATCGTCGAAGCGGTCGTCGGATGCCGTGCCGTCCGCCGTCGCTGCTGCCGCTTCATAGGCGTCGTCATCCAGGACGACGGCGTGTCCGTCGATCGCCCGCTGGCGGAAGTCCACTCCGTCGATGCGGAGGGTCTGGAAGCTGTCGGACATGGCGTGGATCTCGCGGAGGAAGTCCTGTGCGGCGAATCGTCCCTCGCCGAGTGCGTTCGGTGGGGTGTTGGAGGTCGCCGCCAGGCGGGTCCCCGTGGGAACGAGCTCTCCGATGAGGCGGGTCATGACCATGGTGTCGCCCGGATCGTCGAGCTCGAACTCATCGATGCACAGCAGATCCGCGCCCTTGAGCAGGTCGACGGTGTTCTTGTATCCGAGGGCGCCGACCAGGGCGGTGTACTCGATGAAGGAACCGAAGTACTTCCGTCGGGCCGGCATCGCGTGATAGATGGAAGCGAGCAGGTGGGTCTTGCCGACACCGAAGCCGCCGTCGAGGTAGACACCGGGTTTGAGCTCGGGTTCCTTCTTCGCGCGGCTGAAGAGGCCGCCGCGCTTCACCGCGGGGCCGCGGCCCGCGAAACGCATCAACGTCTCCTTCGCCTCCTCCTGCGAAGGATAGGCAGGATCCGCGCGATAGCTGTCGAAAGTCGCCGTGTCGAACTGGGGCGGCGGCACCAGGCTCGCCAGCATCTCGGGTCCGGTGACCGTCGGCTGACGATCGGTGAGGTGCACGGTGCGGCTGGTCGTGTCGGTCATCACGGTCCTGAATCGGGTGCTGGCCTGTGTCGAAGTCTTACGAATCGGGCGCAGGGTGCTCGGCGGGGATCTATCGTCGAAGGGACGGATCAACACTACGCCGTCCGCACTCACCCCCTCGTCCGCTCACACGCTTCGGAGATCCCATGGCCATCGAGTTCGATTCCTCCTCCCCCAAGTTCGCCGAGTACGCCGAGCCCGGTCGCCTCGTGACCACGGAGTGGCTCGCCCAGCGGCTCGGAACGCCCGGACTCGTCGTCGTCGAGTCGGATGAGGACGTGCTTCTCTATGAGACGGGCCACATCCCGGGTGCGGTGAAGGTCGACTGGCACACCGAGCTCAACGACCCCGTCGTCCGCGACTACGTCGACGGCGAGGGCTTCGCGGAACTGCTGAGCCGCAAGGGCATCTCCCGTGACGACACCGTCGTGATCTACGGCGACAAGAACAACTGGTGGGCGGCCTACGCCCTCTGGGTCTTCTCCCTGTTCGGCCATGAAGACGTCCGCCTTCTCGACGGCGGACGCGATCGCTGGATCGCCGAGGGCCGAGAGATCACCCGCGAGGCGACCAGCCGCCCAGCGACCGAGTACCCGGTGGTCGAGCGCGATGACTCGGTGCTCCGCGCCTACAAGGAGGACGTCCTCGCCCACATCGGCAACCCGCTGATCGATGTCCGCTCCCCCGAGGAGTACAACGGAGAGCGCACGACGGCTCCCGCATACCCCGAAGAGGGTTCGCTCCGTGCCGGCCACATCCCGACCGCGCAGAGCGTACCGTGGGCGAAGGCTGTCGCGGAAGACGGCGGTTTCCGCAGCCGCGCCGAGCTCGATGAGATCTACCGCGACGGAGCAGGCCTGAACGATGGCGATGAGATCGTCGCCTACTGCCGCATCGGCGAGCGGTCGAGCCACACCTGGTTCGTCCTCAAGCACCTCCTGGGCTTCGAGAACGTGCGCAACTACGACGGCTCCTGGACCGAGTGGGGTAGCGCTGTACGTGTTCCCATCGTCACCGGATCCGAGCCCGGCACGCTCTGAGCATGTGACAATGACAGGGATGAGCACAAGCGACGTTCCTGAGGCCCTCGCCGACATCCGCGACGGATTCCTGGAGATTCCCGAAGCCGACCGTCTCCTGCTGCTGCTCGAGTTCTCGGACGAGCTTCCCGACGTGTCCGCAGAGGTCGCGGCGCACCCGGAGATGTACGAACGGGTCGCCGAGTGCCAGTCGCCGGTGTACATCCACGTCGAGGTCGACGACGACATCGTCACCATGCACGCCTCAGCGCCGCCCGAGGCGCCGACCACGCGTGGGTTCGCGAGCATCCTGGTCCAGGGCCTGACCGGCCTCACCACCGATGAGGTGCTCGCGATACCGAACGACTACCCGCAGTCGATCGGGCTCACCAAGGCCGTATCGCCGTTGCGGATCGGGGGCATGACCGGAATGCTCATGCGCGCGAAGAACCAGGTCATTCAGAAGCGGTGAAGCCCTGAGCCTCGAGCCAGTCCGTGATCGCAGTCGTCCAGCCGACCTGATCGTAGTTCCACAGCTTCGTGTGGCGGGCGACCGTGAACCGCGGCATGGTCACGAGGTCGGGGCGCACCTCCTGCAACGCATGTGAGGAATCCGCCGGCACGAATCCGTCGTCGTCGCTGTGCAGGATCAGCACCGGCGCGGTGAGTTCGTCCGCACGAGCGACCATGTCCAACCGGTCGAACGGGATCGGCGCATCCGCTCCGCTGAGGCGTGCGGTGAGGGGCATCTGCAGCGCCCCCATGGCCAGCTCCGGAAGCGGCGCCCGTACGCGGGCGAGCTTCGCCTGGAATCTCAGCACCGTGCGCCAGTCGACGACCGGCGATTCGAGGATGATCCCGGCGATGCGATCGCGGTGCCCGGAGGTGACCGCTGCCTGCAGCGACACCGCACCTCCCATCGACCAACCCATCAAGATGACGCGTTCGGCACCGTGCCGCAACGCATAAGCGATCGCGGCATCGACGTCACGCCACTCCGAGGCACCGAGGGCGTACGCACCCGCCTTCGTGCGCGGGGCCTCGCCGTCGTTGCGATAGGACACGACGAGGTTGGGAAGGCCGGCGGCATGCAGCACCGGCACCGCACGGAGACACTCGGCGCGTGTCGCCCCACGGCCGTGCACCTGGACCACCCAGGTCTTCGACGACGCCGGGAAATACCAGGCCGGGCACGGCCCCGCGGGCGAACCGATCAGCAGGTTCTCCCACCGCAGATGAAGCTCACTCGGCGAGGAGTAGTAGTAGCCGCTGAAGGCCGCGGCGCGGTCGACGCGAGCACCCGGCTCGATCTGTGTCAGGAGCTTGCGACGCACCGTCCCCGCGTCCGCGCTGAGCACGGCGCCGAGCTTGACATAGCCGTAGGTGCCCGTCGTGAACAGGCCGTAACGACCGGGAAGCTCGGTGTCGGGAGTGCGCTGCAGCTCGATGGTCTGTGCGCCGGTGTCGACGGCGAGGATCTCGGTGTCGGTCGCGCGACGCATGGGGGTGACCACTCGCCGGGCCACGGCGAACACGACGAGAGCGAACGCCGCCCCGAAAGCGAACAGGGCGGGGACAAGGAGGGTAACGGCGTGCCTGAGACTCTTCATCGCTTCCTGACTCTAGCCTGTTGCCGTGACCGCACCCCCCGAAGCCGGGACGCCCTTCGAGAGCGCCGTGGCCGAACTGCGCGCGACCGAGTTCCGCGATGACATCACGGTGCGCGAGATCGCCACACCGCAGGGCCTCGCGCCCTTCGCCATCGCCCTCGCCGCCGATGTGCGCCCGGAGGGTGATGGCGAGTCCGTGTACGGCACCGGCCGGTTCGTCCTGCTGCACGATCCGGAGGAACCAGGGGCATGGGGCGGCTCCTGGCGCATCGTCATCTTCGCGCAGGCCCCGCTCGAGACCGAGATCGGCACCGACCCCCTCCTGGCCGATGTGACGTGGTCGTGGCTGGTCGATGCGCTCGACTCCCGTCAGGCCGTCTACCACTCGGAATCGGGCACCTCGACCAAGACGCTGTCGAAGGGATTCGGCGGGCTCGCCATCGAGGGCGACGGGGCCCAGATAGAATTGCGGGCGTCCTGGACTCCGGAAGGCCCGTTCCGACCCCACGTCGAAGCATGGGCCGAGCTGGTCGGAATGCTGGCGGGACTTCCGCCCGGCTCCGAGGGCATCGCCGTGATCGGCGCGCGAAAGGCTGTACGTGACTGAATACTCCGTGATCTCGGATGCTGGGGAGTTCCGCGCGGCGTGCGCCGTGCTCGCCGCCGGTACCGGGCCCGTGGCCGTGGACGTGGAGCGCGCGTCCGGCTTCCGATACTCGCAACGCGCCTACCTCGTGCAGGTCTTCCGTCGCGACGCGGGGGTCTTCCTGTTCGATCCGCCTGCGATCGGTGACTTCGCTCCGCTCCAGGACGCGATCGGCGACGTGGAGTGGGTACTGCATGCCGCGAGTCAGGACCTCCCGTCCCTTCGGGAGCTCCACCTGGAACCGCGGACCATCTTCGACACCGAACTCGCCTCCCGCCTGCTCGGTCACGAGCGCGTCGGGCTCGGGGCGGTCGTCGAGGACACCTTGGGCATCACGCTCAAGAAGGAGCATTCCGCCGCCGACTGGTCGACGCGTCCGCTTCCGGACTCCTGGCTGGAGTATGCCGCTCTCGACGTCCTGCATCTGATCGACGTCCGCGACGTCCTCGTCCTGGAGCTCGAGGAGCAGGGCAAGACGGAGATCGCGGCGGAGGAGTTCGCCGCCACCCTGACACGCGCACCCAAACCCCCGAGAGAAGACCCCTGGCGCCGACTCAGCGGCCTGCATCAGGTGCGCGGCGCCCGCAACCTCGCGGTCGCCCGTTCTCTGTGGCAAGCCCGCGAGGCATACGCGCAGGACCAGGACGTCTCGCCCGGACGACTCGTGCCGGACCGCTCCCTGGTGGCGGCGGTGATGGCGAACCCGCCGTCGAAGCAGGCTCTGGCCGGCGTCAAGGAGTTCCAGGGGCGCGCCAGTCGCACACAGCTCGACCGCTGGTGGCAGGCCATCGTCGAGGGCAGGGCGACGGAAGACCTCCCCCGTGAGCGCGTGCCGAGTGACAGCCTTCCCCCGCCCGCGCGTGGGCAGACCGGAACCCCGAAGCGGATGCGCGACTCAAGGCTGCGCGACCCGTCGTGGAGGCCACGGCCGAAGAGCTGGGGATGCCGACGGAGAACCTCCTGACGCCGGAGTATCTGCGCCGCGTGGCCTGGGAGCTGCCGGGAGAGACCCCGGAGGAGATCGGCGCTGCGTTGGCCGCACTGGGCGCCCGCCCCTGGCAGATTGCACAGACTGCACAGAAGATCGCTGCGGCCTTTGTAGAAGCCGCGCAAACGCCCGACGCGACCCCCGCGACCGCTTCGTAGGTTCGATCCAACCGATTCCTCCCGGTTTTCACGGGCTTCGTAGACTGAGGCCACGCACTAACTTGGAGGCAGAGTGGCCGAGATCTCGGACGTCTTCTTCGTCGATGGAGTACGCACCCCTTTCGGGCGCGCCGGCGAAAAGGGCATGTACTGGAACACCCGCGCGGATGACCTCGCCGTCAAGGCGACCATCGGCCTGATGGAGCGCAACGCCGCCGTGCCGGCCGACCGCATCGACGATGTCGCGATCGCGGCGACGAGCCAGACCGGCGACCAGGGGCTGACGCTCGGGCGATCCGTGGCGATCCTCGCCGGCCTTCCGCAGACCGTGCCCGGTCTCGCGGTGGAGCGCATGTGCGCAGGCGCGATGACGAGCGTGACGACCATGGGCGCGTCGATCGGCGTCGGCATGTACGACTTCGCCCTCGCCGGCGGCGTCGAGCACATGGGCCACCACCCCATCGGTGGCAACGCGGACCCGAACCCGCGCTTCGTCGCCGAGAAGATGGTCGATCCCGGCGCGCTCAACATGGGCGTCACCGCGGAGCGGATCTTCGACCGTTTCCCGCACCTCACGAAGGAGCGCTCGGACCGATTCGGCATGCTCAGCCAGCACAAGGTGCAGGCAGCGTACGACGCCGGCAAGATCCAGCCCGACCTCGTCTCGGTCGCCACCAAGGGTCCGGATGGCGCCTGGGGTCTCGCGACCGAGGACGAGGGCCGCCGCCCGCAGACCACGATGGAAGATCTCGCATCCCTCAAGACGCCGTTCCGCCCGCACGGGCGCGTCACCGCCGGCACTTCCTCCCCGCTCACCGACGGCGCGACGATGTCGCTGCTCGCCGGGGGCGGAGCGGTGAAGGAGTTCGGACTCGCGCCGAAGATGCGGATGGTCTCGTTCGCCTTCGCCGGTGTGCAGCCCGAGATCATGGGGATCGGACCGATCCCGTCGACCGAGAAGGCCCTCAAGAAGGCCGGACTCACGATCGACGACATCGGCCTGTTCGAGCTCAATGAAGCGTTCGCCATCCAGGTGATCTCTCTGCTCGACCACTTCGGCATCGCCGACGACGACCCCCGCGTCAACCAGTGGGGCGGCGCGATCGCGCTGGGACACCCGCTCGCGGCGTCCGGGGTGCGTCTGATGATCCAGCTCGCGGCCCAGTTCGCCGAGCGCCCCGATGTCCGCTACGGTCTGACCGCCATGTGCGTCGGCCTCGGTCAGGGCGGTTCGGTCATCTGGGAGAACCCGCACTACGACGGCAAGAAGAAGAAGTGAGCGCCACTGTGACCAACTACGACGAGATCGACTTCTCCCCCATCCAGGCGCTCACCGAGGGCGAGGTCATCACGCAGTCGCCCGTGCGCGACATCCGTCTCGCCTCCGGCAAGGTGCTCGCCCTGATCACCCTCGACAACGGCCGCGATCACACGCGTCCGAACACACTGGGTCCGGCGACCCTCACTCAGCTGGGTGAAACACTCGACGCTCTCACGGCACGAGCGGCCGCGGGCGAGATCCAGGCGGTCGGCATCACGGGAAAGCAGTACATCCTCGCCGCGGGCGCCGATCTGTCCGACATCAGCAAGGTCGGCTCGCGTGACAACGCCCGCCTGATCGCGCAGCTCGGCCACAAGGTGCTCGGCAAGCTCGGCGATCTCGGTGTGCCCTCGTTCGCGTTCGTGAACGGCCTCGCTCTGGGCGGCGGCCTGGAGATCGCTCTGAACTCCAGCTACCGCACAGTCGACGCCTCGGCGGCGGCAGTGGCCCTGCCCGAGGTCTTCCTCGGCATCATCCCGGGCTGGGGTGGCGCATACCTCCTGCCGAACCTGATCGGCATCGAGAACGCGCTCGAGGTCGTCATCTCCAACCCGCTCAAGCAGAACCGCATGCTCAAGCCTCAGCAGGCATTCGATCTGGGCATCTTCGACGCGATCTTCCCCGCGGCGAACTACCTCGAGAACTCCCTGTCGTGGGCGGACGCCGTTCTCGGCGGCAAGAAGGTCGAGCGCAAGAACGAGCCCGGCAAGATCGAACGCCTCACCAAGTGGCCGATCGCCATCAAGATGGCACGCGGGATGCTCGAGTCGAAGATCGGCACCGTGCCGAAGTCGCCTTATGCCGCACTGGACCTGCTTGACAAGGCCAAAGCCGGAACCAAGGCAGAGGGCTTCGCCCGCGAGGACGAGGCGCTCGCCGAACTCGTCACGGGCGATCAGTTCGCGGCGTCCATGTACGCGTTCGACCTCGTGCAGAAGCGCGCGAAGCGTCCTGTCGGCGCTCCGGACAAGCAGCTCGCGAAGAAGGTCACCAAGGTCGGCATCATCGGCGCCGGTCTCATGGCGAGCCAGTTCGCGCTGTTGTTCGTGCGCAAGCTACAGGTGCCCGTGCTCATCACCGACCTGGACCAGGCGCGCGTCGACAAGGGCGTCGCGTACATCCACGAGGAGATCGGCAAGCTCGAGGCGAAGGGACGCCTGGACGCCGACTCGGCCAACAAGCTGCGCGCGCTCGTCACCGGCACCACCGACAAGAGCCTCTACGCGGACTGCGACTTCGTGATCGAGGCCGTGTTCGAAGAGGTCGGCGTCAAGCAGCAGGTGTTCGGCGAGATCGAGAAGGTCATCGCCGAGGACGCGATCCTCGCGACCAACACCTCGTCGCTGTCCGTCGAGGAGATCGGCTCCAAGCTGGCGCACCCCGAGCGTCTCGTGGGCTTCCACTTCTTCAACCCGGTCGCAGTGATGCCGCTGATCGAGATCGTGAAGACACCGGCGACGGACGATGCCGCGCTGTCGACGGCTTTCGTCGTCGCGAAGAATCTCGGGAAGAACGCGGTGCTCACCGCCGACGCGCCGGGCTTCGTCGTGAACCGACTGCTCGCCAAGGTCATGGGCGAGGCGGCCCGCGCGGTCTACGAGGGCACGCCGATCGCCGACGTCGAGAAGGCGTTCGGCCCGCTCGGTCTCCCGATGGGGCCGTTCCAGCTGATCGACCTGGTCGGGTGGAAGGTCGCCGCCCACGTGCAGGACACGATGGTCCACGCCTTCCCCGACCGGTTCTACGCCAACGAGAACTTCCATGCGCTCGCGAAACTCGACGCGGTCGTGGAGAAGGACAAGGGCGGACGCGTCATCGGCTGGACCAAGCAGGCCGAGAAGGTGCTGAAGCCGGCGGTCGGCAAGGCCCCTGCCTCCGCAGCGACCATCCTGCAGCGCGTTCAGGACGGCCTGGCACAGGAGATCAAGCTGATGCTGGACGAAGGCGTCGTGCCCGAGGTCGAGGACATCGATCTGTGCCTCATCCTCGGCGCCGGCTGGCCGTTCATCGACGGGGGCGCCTCGCCGTACCTCGACCGTGAGGGAGCGTCCGAGCGGGCCTTCGGCAGCTCGTTCCACACTCCGCAGATCCGCGGCGTCGAGAGCCGCTGACCGCGAACACCATCACGCGACGCGCCCCACGGGATTCCCCGCGAATCCGGTGGGGCGCTTCGTCGTCCGTTCTGCGATGACGTGGCACCGCAGATTCCCGTCGCCGAGGCTCAGCCGGCGGACTGAACCGGTCGGCCGTCGACCTCACCGTACCGAGGCCAGTACGACAGTGCCCTCTCCGCAAGCGCGGTGATCGTGAGCGAGGGGTTCACCCCGGGATTGGCGGGCACAGCGGCACCGTCGACGACGTGCAGCCCGGGATGCCCCCAGACGCGGTGGTACGCGTCGATGACCCCGTGTGCCGGCGATGCGGAGATCACGGCACCTCCGAGGAAGTGCGCCGTGAGTGGGATGCCGAACACCTCCGGCCAGGATCCGCGCGGAGCTGCGGGCACCCCGCCCTCGGCCTCGACCCGCGCGGCGATCGCCGCAGCCGCGGTGTGAGCTTGGGGCAGGTAGCTCGGGTTCGGCGATCCGTGACCCTGCGCACTCGTCATCACGAGGCGACCGAAGCGGCGGCGTAGCGAGAGGGTGAGCGAGTTGTCCGCCGTCTGCATCACCAGCGCGATGATCCCCCGCTCACTCCAGCGCCGGAGGCTCCCCAGACGGAACTGCCGCAGCGGGGAGCGGAGCACCTGCGCGACGAGGCTGCGCAGCCGCACCCCCAGCGGCCGCCCTCCGGGGACGATGACCGTCGCCAGCGCCCCCATCAGGTTCGAGCCCGGCCCGTAGCGGACGTTCTCGACGTGCGTGCGCTCGTCGATGTGGAACGAGGTCGTGATCGCGACGCCGCGAGCGAGCTGGAGAGACTCCGGGACGTCCGTGGCGACCGCGCCGTCCAGCGCTTCCGAATTGGTGCGAGTGAGACGGCCGATCGACCCCGAGATCCGCGGCAGTGCGCCGGACTCCTTCATCCGATGCAGGAGCTGCTGCGTGCCCCATGTGCCTGCCGCCAGCACCACCTGCCTGGCGGTCACCGTCCTCCGCGCGTGCCGGAGCCACGCCCCGCTGCGCTGTGTCGTGACCGCGAACCCCCCGCTGGGGAGCTCCCGCACCTCGCTGACCGTGCGCAGCGCCTCGATCGCGACCCCGCGGCGTTCCGCGAGAGCGAGGTAGTTCTTCATCAGTGTGTTCTTCGCGCCGACACGACAACCCACCATGCAGTTCCCGCAGAGGGTGCATCCGGTGCGATCGGGGCCCTCGCCGCCGAAGAAGGGGTCTGGTGTGCGCTCCCCCGGCTTTCCGAACCAGACGCCGACCGGCGCGCGCCGGAAGGTGTCGCCGACGCCGAGGTCCTCCGCGGCACCGGCCATGATCCTCTCCACAGGTCCCGTATGCGGGTAGTGCTCGACGACGCCGAGCATCCTCTTCGCCGTGGCGTAGTGCGGTGCGAGCTCCGTCTCCCAGTCCGCGATACCGTGCCATTGCGGGTCCGCGAAGAAGGCCGATCCGGGCTGGTACAGCGTGTTCGCGTAGTTGAGCGATCCGCCTCCCACGCCTGCCCCGGCCAGGATCAGCACATGCGGCAGTCGGTGGATGCGCTGGATCCCGTAGCAGCCCAGGGCCGGTGCCCACAGGTACCGGCGGACGTTCCAGTTGGTCTTCGCGAAGTCGTCGTCCTCGAAGCGACGCCCCGCTTCGTAGACGCGCACACGGTATCCCTTCTCCGCCAGTCGCAGTGCGGCAACGGAACCGCCGAATCCGGAACCCACGACCACGACATCTTCATCGAACTCAGTCATCGCCCTCCTTCGGCACCATCATCGTGAGCGCTCCCGGAATGACCGAGATCGTGCACTCATCCTCGCCGATCCGCTCGCCGTCGGCGTAGACCACGAGACCCGGGGCCGACACCGTGACCGACTGCGCGCGACGATGCGCGACCTCACCGCGCGCGAGATGCGTTCCGCGGAGCAGCAGCGGAAAAAGCCGCAGCAGGCGCAGTCGGCCCAGCGGAGCGACATGAACGATGTCGAGGAACCCGTCGTCCGGCACAGCCCCGGCGCAGATCGGCATCCCGCCCCCGTAGCTGGAGGTGCTGCCGGCAGCGATGAGCGTCCCCGGCGACCTCCTGGCGGGTTCACCGTCCACCGCGAGCGTGAAGTCCATCGGCTTCAGTCGCAGGAGCTCGATGAGCAGTGCGAGGTAGTAACGCGGCGCGCCGTGCGGCCAGCGGAGCCGGTTGGTGCGATCACTGACTTTCGCGTCGAAGCCCAGCGCCGCGATGGTCAGGAACCTCCGGCTGCCCTCCGCGGTGCGGACCACGCCGACATCGATCGCTCGTGGCACGCCCCTGAGGGCGAGTTCGGCGGCAGCCCGGGCGTCTCCGCGCGGGAGCCCGAGCGCCCGGGCGAGATCGTTCCCTGTGCCCGCGGGCACGAGGACGATGGGGACGGCGGCGTCGCACACCGTGTCGAGCACGCCGGAGAGCGTGCCGTCACCCCCCACTACCACGAGGACACGCGGCTCATCCGCCAGCGCGGCCACGGCGAGCTGGGCGGTATCCGTTGCCGAGACACCCGCGTAGGTGCGCACGTCGACGCCGTGCTCCCGGAGGAGACGGACGGCCGTCTCGGTCGCCCGCTCGCCTCGGCCTTTGCCTGCGTACGGGTTCGCGAGCACGGCGATGTGCTCGGACACGTCAGTGCATCCGCTCGAGAGGGAGCACAGCGCCGGGGTTGAGGACACCGGCGGGGTCGAGTTCGCGCTTGATGGCGGAGAGGATGCGGATGCCGGTCTCGCCGATCTCCTGACGGAGCCAGGGCGCATGATCCCTGCCGACCGCATGGTGGTGGCTGATGGTCCCGCCCGAGCTGATGATCGCATCGTTGACGCGCGCTTTCACCGCGTCCCACACCCGGAGCGGCTCTGCACGGAGGGCGGCGAGCACCGTGAAGTACAGCGACGCCCCACTCGGATAGATGTGGGACACATGGCACATGACGTACGACTTCGCACCGACGTCGGCGAAGCCGGCCTTGAGCGCCGATTCGACGGCCGAACGCAGCGTCTGCAGGTTCGACCAGGTCGTCGCGGTCTCGAGCGTCTCGCAGAAGACCCCGGCGTCGAGCAGCGAATCGCGCAGGTAGGGCCCGTCGAATCGGCCCTTCCGCCACTCCTCGGCCGGACCTTCGCCCGCAGAGACCCCTCCAGCGGCAGCGAGTCGGGCTCCTGTCCGGGCGCGCCGCTCGGCGATGTCCTCTCCTTCGTAGACCGTCACCACGCTCGCGCCCTTCGCGAGGGCCTTGCCGATCCTGCCGACCTGGGCGAGACTCACCGCGGTCTCCGCCTCATCCGACAGCCGGATGACGGTGGGGCCGCCACCCTGCTGGGCGACCCCGCGGAGTCCCTCCGCACCGCTCGCGAAGTCAGGGAAGGACCACGACTCGAACAACCGGTCGCGCGGGATCGGGTGCACACGTACCCGCACCTCGGTGATCACACCGAAGATGCCCTCCGAACCGAGGAAGATCCTGATCAGGTCGGGCCCCGCCGCGGACCCCGGAGAGCGTCCGAGTTCGATGTCACCCGTGGGTGTCGCCACCCTGATCCCGGTGACCATCGTGTCGAAGCGCCCGTTGCCCGCGGAGTTCTGCCCCGAGGACCGCGCCGCCGCGAATCCGCCGATCGTGGCGTAGCGGAAGCTCTGGGGGAAGTGGCCGAGCTCGTATCCGCGCGCAGACAGCAGCGCCTCCGCCTCCGGCCCCGTCGTTCCTGCCGCCAGGACGGCATCCCCGCTGATCTCATCGAGCCGGATCAGACCGCTCAGGCGTCGCAGATCGAGGCTCACGACGGCGTGGTGCAGGCCCCGTTCGGGATCCAGCGCTCCGACGACGCTCGTACCGCCACCGAACGGGATCACCGCGATCCCCCGTGCGACGGCGACGTCGAGGCACGCTCGGACTTCTGCATGATCCGCGGGACGAAGGACGGCGTCCGGCGCGTCCTGATGGACCTCGCGGCGCCGGAGGAGGTCCGGCGTCGACCGCCCGCCGGCGTGACGGATACGCGCCTCGGCGGCGGCATCGACGTTCTCCGGGCCGACCGCGGTGCAGAACGCCGCATGGTCCTCATCGGTCAACCGTGAGGGTGCCAACTGCACGTGTGCCAGTTCCACTGCGGGGTCAGGCTTGCGTACCCGGCCGAGCAGCATCGGAAGCAACGCTCGCACGGCGAGCGGCAGGTCCTTCGCCTTCGCCGGATCACCCCAGCCGTTCCATCTCATCGACGGGTCCGCATCGACCACGACATCTCCTTGCGCCATGCGTTACAGTGTGACACATCATGGAAGAACGTCAACCTCTCGGGGATGCGACACAGACCCGGATCCTCGATGCCGCCGACGACCTCCTCGAACGGCGCGGCGTCCGCGGTGTCACGATCGCAGAGCTCGCGCGTCGCTCCGAGCTGAGCCGCCCCACGATCTACCGCAACTGGGCCGACGCCGACGATGTCGTCCGCTCGACGCTCCTGCGCAGGGTCGAACGCATCCTGAGCGCGCTCCCCGCCAGAGTGCACACCCGTGCGGCGCTCGTCGACGACATCCTGCTGTTCACCGCCCTCTTCCGCCGCGACCCGCTCTTCGCGCGCCTGCTCGCGGATGAACCCGAAGCTTTCACCCGATACACGCTCGAACGGGTGGGATCGAGTCAGCGCCTGATCCTGCAGTGGCTGACCACCGCGATCGGCACCGCGCAGGCTCAGGACTCGGTCCGCCCCGCGCCGCCCTCGGAGATCGCGGTGATGCTCCTGCTCGTGGCCCAATCCGCGGTGCTGTCGCACGGGACCGTGTCGGAGCTGATCTCCGAGGACGCGTGGGAACGCGAACTGCGGGCGGCACTCGACGGACTGCTCCGGCCATGATGTCCGAGTCGTCCGCACTGAACGTCGCGCGGCGACGCGTGGAGTTGGCGCGGTCCGCGGAGGAGAAGGTCGACGTCCTCGTGGTCGGCAGCGGAATCACCGGCGCGGGCGTCGCTCTCGATGCGGCATCCCGAGGGCTTCGCGTCACCCTGATCGAGGCGGAGGATCTCGCCTTCGGTACCAGCCGCTTCAGCTCGAAACTCGTACACGGCGGGCTGCGCTACCTTGCGACCGGCGACTTCGAGACAGCGAAGGAGAGTGCGCTCGAACGGCATCTGCTCCTGACGACGATCGCCCCGCATCTGATCCACCCGCTCGGACAACTCCTCCCGTTCGCATCGGGCATCTCGCTGCGTCAGCGCGTCGCGGGCGCGGTCGGCATGGGAATGGGCGACCTGCTTCGGATGCGGGCGCGTACGCCCCGCGCGGTCCTCCCCGCCCCCTCGTTCGTGTCGGCCCGCTCGGCGACCCGCTTGGTGCCCGCACTGGATCCACGAGGCCTCCGTGGCGGCATGCTGTCCTACGACGGCCAGCTCGTCGACGACGCCAGGCTCGTGACGACCGTTGCCCGGACAGCAGCAGCACTCGGCGCCCGCATCCTCACCCGGGTCCGCGCCGTCGCCCTGCGCGGCAATGGGGCATCCGTGGAGGAGACGATCACCGGCGAGCGGTTCGAGCTCCGCGCACACGCCGTCATCAATGCGACGGGTGTCTGGGCAGGAGGGCTCGACCAGACGATCCGCGTGCGGCCGAGTCGAGGAACGCACATCGTGCTGGACGCCGCCGATCTCGGGAACCCGACGGCCGCGCTCACCATCCCGCACGAGGGATCGATCAGTCGCTATATCTTCGCTCTGCCGCAGGCTCACGGCCGCATGATCGTCGGCCTCACGGATGAGGACGCCCCCGGTCCGGTGCCTCAGGTCGCTGAGCCGACGGAACGCGAGATCGAGTTCCTTCTGTCCAGCCTCAACCGTGTCGTGGCCACATCGATCCGGCGTGACCAGGTGCGCGGCGCCTTCGCGGGGCTGCGCCCCTTGGTCGACAGCGGCAGCGACACGACAGCGGACGTCTCGCGGAAGCACCTGGTGACGACGGCCGACGACGGATTCATCACCGTGCTCGGCGGAAAGCTGACGACCTATCGAAGGATGGCCGAGGACGCGGTCGATGTCGCCGTCCGCACTCGCGCATTGCCGGCATCGTCCAGCAGAACCTCCTCGCTCCGGCTCGTCGACCGAGTGGTCGCCGGTTCCGACGAGGTGATCGACGCGTCCACCGGCCTGACCCATGCTGAGGTCGACTTCGCGGTGCGCGTGGAGGGTGCGCTGACCGTCGAGGACGTGCTCGACCGCCGTACCCGCATCGGTCTCGTCGGTGCCGATCGCGAACGCTGCCGACCGATCATCGCACCGATCGTCGCGCACACGCTCGCCGACCTCGGCTGAACGAGCAGACGCCGTATCAACGGCTTTCGCGCAGTGGCAGATCGATCGTCCCGGTCTCCCCTGCGTGACGCGCCTTCGGGATCCGGGTGCCGAGCACCTGGGACACGATGTCCTGGGCGATCTTCGGCGCTGTCAGACCCGCGTCACCGAGGATCTGGTCCCGTGACGCGTGATCGATGAACTCGTCAGGGAGGCCCAGCTCGTCGACAGCGGTGTCGATCCCGGCCTCGCGGAGCACCTGCCGCACCCGCGTACCGATCCCGCCGACGCGGATGCCGTCCTCCAACGTGATCACGAGGCGGTGGTGAGCGGCCAGCTCGACGATCGACGGCTGCACCGGGATGGCCCACCGCGGATCGATGACGGTCGCCCCGATCCCCTGCGCCCGCAGCCTGTCGGCGACATCCAGCGCGAGTTCGGCGAAGGGACCGATCGCCACGACCAGCACGTCCTCGGATTCACCGCGGGCGAGCACGTCGACACCGTCATGCAGCCTCTCGATCGCCGGAAGGTCTGGCGCCACCTCTCCCTTCGGGAATCGGATGACGGTCGGCGCATCATCGACCTGCACGGCTTCTTCGAGCGCTTCGGTCAGCCGAGCGCCATCGCGAGGAGCCGCGATGCGAATGTGCGGAACGATCTGCAGCATCGCCAGGTCCCACATGCCGTGGTGGCTGGGGCCGTCAGGGCCGGTCACGCCGGCACGGTCGAGCACGAAGGTGACGCCCGCGCGGTGGAGCGCGACGTCCATCAGGACCTGGTCGAAAGCACGACCCATGAAGGTGGCGTACAACGCGACCACGGGGTGCAGCCCACCGAAGGCGAGTCCGGCGGCCGACGCCACCGCGTGCTGTTCGGCGATGCCCACGTCGTACACCCGATCCGGGAACCGCTCGGCGAACGGCGCGAGACCCGTCGGTCGCAGCATCGCGGCCGTCATCGCGATGACATCGTTCCGGCGCTCCCCCACCGAGACCAGAGCATCGGAGAAGACGTCGGTCCAGCCGCGCCCACCCGATGACAGAGTCTCACCGGTCGTCGGATCGATCTTGCCGACGGCGTGGAACTGGTCCGCCTCGTCATCACGCGCAGGCTGGTAGCCGCGGCCCTTCTCGGTGATCGTGTGGACGATGACCGGTGCGCCGTATGACTTCGCGAGCTCGAGCGTCTCGAGGAGGGCGGGAAGATCGTGCCCGTCGACCGGGCCGAGGTACTTGATGTCGAGGTTCGAGTACAGCGCCTCGTTGTTGGCGAAACGGGAGAGGAACCCGTGCGTGCCGCCCCGGACACCGCGGAACACGGCACGCCCCACCGGACCGAAGGCGCGGAACAGTCGGTCCGACTTGCGGTGGAGATCCTTGTACGCGGCAGCGGTGCGCACGCGGTTGAGATACCGCGACATGCCGCCGATCGTCGGCGCATACGAACGGCCGTTGTCGTTGACGACGATCACCAGGTTGCGGTCGTTGTCGTCGGAGATGTTGTTCAGCGCCTCCCAGGTCATGCCGCCGGTGAGCGCGCCGTCACCGACGACGGCGACGACATGACGATCCGCACGCCCCGTCGCCGTCAGCGCCCGGGAGATGCCGTCCGCCCAGCTGAGGGAACTCGACGCGTGCGAGGACTCCACCACATCATGGTCGCTCTCGCCGCGCTGCGGATAGCCGGCGAGCCCGCCGCGCACCCGGAGGCCGGAGAAGTCCTGTCGCCCGGTGAGCAGCTTGTGCACGTAGGACTGGTGGCCGGTGTCGAAGATGAACGGATCGTCCGGCGAGGAGAAAACCCGGTGCAGAGCGATGGTCAGCTCGACGACGCCCAGATTGGGGCCGAGATGGCCGCCGGTGCGGGACACGTTCTCGACGAGGAAGGTGCGGATCTCCGCGGCGAGTTCTGCGAGCTGATCCGTCGACAGCGCATCCAGATCACGGGGTCCTGAGATGCTCGGAAGAATGGGCATCTGCGCCTCCTCACAGGCTTCACCGGAAGCGTCGGACAGGGCGCCGACGCCATCCCGATCCTATCGCGCTCACACGGGAGAACCGGGTGAGCGAGGACCCCCTTGACAGGACGATGGGGCCCGGGTCCGAAGAGCCGAGCCCCATCGTCCTTGCGATCAGACCAGCGAACGCAGCACGTACTGCAGGATGCCGCCGTTGCGGTAGTAGTCGGCCTCACCGGGGGTGTCGATGCGGACGACCGCGTCGAACTCCACCGGCTGCTTGCCCTCGGGCGAGTTCTCGCTCGGGGTTGCCGTGACCTTGACCGTCTTCGGCGTGACCCCGTTGTTGAGCTCTTCCAGACCCGAGATCGAGACGATCTCGGTGCCGTCGAGACCCAGCGACTCCCAGCTCTCGCCCGCGGGGAACTGCAGCGGGACGACACCCATGCCGATCAGGTTCGAGCGGTGGATGCGCTCGAAGCTCTCGGTGATGACCGCCTTGACGCCCAGCAGGCTCGTGCCCTTGGCCGCCCAGTCACGCGACGAACCCGAGCCGTACTCCTTGCCACCGACGATGACGAGCGGCGTGCCCTGCGCCTGGTAGTTCATGCTCGCGTCGTAGATGTACGACTGCGGCCCACCCGGCTGGGTGAAGTCACGCGTGAATCCACCCTCGACGACCTGTCCGTCGTTGACGGCCGCGACCATCGCGTTCTTCAGACGGATGTTCGCGAAGGTGCCGCGGATCATGACCTCGTGGTTGCCGCGACGCGAGCCGAAGGAGTTGAAGTCCTTGCGGTCGACGCCGTGCTCGGTGAGGTACTGGGCCGCGGGCGTACCGGGCTTGATGTTTCCGGCCGGCGAGATGTGGTCGGTGGTGACCGAATCGCCGAGCGTCGCCATGACGCGAGCGCCCTCGATGTCCTTCACCGGGGTGAGCTCCATCGTCATGCCGTCGAAGTACGGAGCCTTGCGGACGTAGGTCGAGTTCTCGTCCCACTGGAAGATCGCGTCATCCGGGGTGGGCAGGCTGCGCCAGCGCTCGTCGCCGTCGAAGACCGTCGCGTACTGCTTGATGAACTGGTCTCGCGAGATGGACGAGTCGACGATCTCCTGCACCTCGTCGGGCGTCGGCCAGATGTCCTTCAGGAAGACGTCTTCGCCGTCGGTGCCCTTCCCGAGCGCGTCGTTCTCGAAGTCGAAGTGCATCGAGCCGGCGAGAGCGTACGCGATCACCAGCGGCGGGCTGGCGAGGTAGTTCATCTTCACGTCGGGGCTGATGCGTCCCTCGAAGTTGCGGTTACCGGAGAGGACCGCCGTGACGGCGAGGTCGTGCGAGTTGATCGCCTCCGACACCTCTTCGATCAGCGGACCCGAGTTGCCGATGCAGATCGTGCAGCCGTAGCCGACGGTGTAGAAGCCGAGGCCCTCGAGGTCCTTGTCGAGACCGGACTTCTCGTAGTAGTCGGTGACCACCTTCGAGCCCGGGCCGAGCGTGGTCTTCACCCAGGGCTTCTGCTTCAGGCCCTTCTCGAGCGCCTTGCGTGCGACGAGGCCGGCGGCGATCATCACCGACGGGTTCGACGTGTTGGTGCAGGAGGTGATGGCCGCGAGGGTGACCGCGCCGTTGTCGAGGATGTACTTCTCCCCCGACGGCGTGGTGACCGGCACGGGCTTCGAGGCATTGGCGGGAGCACCGCTGTTGATGTGCACAGGACGCGTGGACGGCTCCTCGTCGCCGGGTGCCTGACCGGGGTCGGACGCCGGGAACGAATGCTTCGACTCGAGGTCGACGATCGAGTCCGAGGTGGACGGCGACGCGTAGCTCAGGATGTCCTGCTCGAACTGCGACTTCGCCTCGGAGAGGAGGATGCGGTCCTGCGGGCGCTTCGGACCCGCGATCGACGGGACGACCGTGCCGAGGTCGAGCTCGAGGTACTCGCTGAAAGTCGGCTCGTGCGCGGCATCGTGCCAGAGCTTCTGCTCCTTGGCGTAGGCCTCGACCAGCGCGACGGCCTCCTCGCTGCGGCCGGTGAGGCGCAGGTAGTCGAGCGTCACGTCGTCGATCGGGAAGATCGCGGCGGTGGAGCCGAACTCCGGAGACATGTTGCCGATGGTGGCGCGGTTGGCGAGCGGAACGGAAGCGACGCCTTCGCCGTAGAACTCGACGAACTTGCCGACCACGCCGTGCTTGCGCAGCATGTCGGTGATCGTGAGCACGACGTCGGTCGCGGTCACGCCGGCGGGGATCTCGCCGGACAGCTTGAAGCCGACGACGCGCGGGATGAGCATCGACACGGGCTGACCGAGCATCGCGGCCTCGGCCTCGATACCGCCGACGCCCCAGCCGAGCACGCCGAGGCCGTTGACCATGGTGGTGTGCGAGTCGGTGCCGACGCAGGTGTCGGGGTAGGCGCGGAGCACGCCGTTGACGTCGCGGTCGTAGATGACCTTGGCGAGGTGCTCGATGTTCACCTGGTGGACGATGCCGGTTCCCGGCGGGACGACCTTGAAGTCGCTGAACGCCGTCTGACCCCAGCGCAGGAACTGGTAGCGCTCCCCGTTGCGCTCGTACTCGATCTCGACGTTGCGCTCGAGGGCGTTCTCCGAGCCGAACAGGTCGGCGATGACGGAGTGGTCGATGACCATCTCGGCGGGCGAGAGCGGGTTGATCTTGTTCGCGTCGCCACCGAGTGCTGTGACGGCCTCACGCATGGTGGCGAGGTCGACGATGCAGGGGACGCCGGTGAAGTCCTGCATGACCACGCGCGCCGGCGTGAACTGGATCTCGGTGCTGGGCTCTGCCGCGGCATCCCACGATCCCAGCGCCTCGATCTGCGCCTTCGTCACGTTCGCGCCATCCTCGGTGCGAAGCAGGTTCTCCAGGAGGACCTTGAGACTGAAGGGGAGCTTCTCGAAACCGGGCACCGTGTCGATGCGGAAGATCTCATAGTCGGTGCTGCCGACTGTCAGGGTGCTCTTGGCACCGAAGCTGTTCACCGTGGACACGAATCCGTCTCCTTCTATTCGGATGGGAGCGACAGGCGCCTCCATCTTGCTCGCCAGCGAGCCCCTGCGGCTAGCAAGGCGGACCTAACCAGTCTGCTCCGCGCAGCCCGCGGGCGAAAGCCTGCGATTTATCTTGATATCAAGATAAATCTATCACGCCTCGGAGGCATCCTCGCGCGCCGGCTCTCGCGGGTGCAGAGCGCGGACGACCAGCCAGGTCACCGCGATGAGGGGAGCGAACAACGGCAACCCCATGACGAGCTTGAGGGTGCCGAGGGCGGTGACGTCTCCCGCGAGATAGAGCGGCAGCTGCACGGCGAGACGCGCGAAGAACAGCGCAGCCCACGCGATCCCGAGCCAGAAGTAGGCGCGGCGCTTGCGGCGGTCACTGCGCCACGTCGTGCCCTCCCCCATCAGGAATCCGACCGCGAGGCCGATCAGCGACCATCCGATCAGGGCCGACACCAGGATCACCGATCCGTACACCGCGTTCGTGATGAGTCCGGGAACGAAGTTGTCCGCCCCTCGACCGGTCCACAGTGCGAGGGCGGCGGCGGCCACAGCAGCGATGAGACCGCCGAGCGCGGCCGACGGCGGCGACTTCTGCAGGAGTCGTACGACCGTGAAGACCGCCGCGAGCCCGACCGAGACGCCGAGCGACAGGATCAGCGGTTCGGGGCGGATCGTGAAGATGATGACGAATGCGAGGCTGGGCAGCACCGATTCGAGGATGCCGCGCCACCCACCCATCGCGGACCACACGACCTTGTGGGTGCTCGAACTCTCCGCCGGGTCGAGGCCGGCCCGGCGAGCAGCACCGCCGAGCGCCTCACCGAGGATCTCGGAGGTGCGCTTCTCTCGCTCGGGGTCCTGGTCCGGGGTGCTCACGCGGATCCCGGGGTCGCCGGCATCTTGAGCGGGATCAGGTCGCGAGGGGGCATCGGCGAGCCGCCGCGGACCACGACGATCGATCGGAAGAGATCCTCGACCTTCGCACCCGCCTCCGGATCCGACGCGCCTGCTCCCCCGATGACTCCACGAAGGAACCATCGCGGACCGTCGATGCCGATGAAGCGCGCGAGACGCAGCCCGGACCCCTCGCTCGCGGTGGCGGGAACCTCGGCGAGGAGTTCCTTGCCGAGCGGACCCTCGCGCTCTTCGACGCGACCGCCCTGCGCCTTGACCTGGTCGCGCAGCTGCACACGGGTCTCATCCCACAGACCGCCCGATCGCGGTGCGGCGAACGGCTGCACCTGCAGCGAGGAGTCCGCGTAGTCGAGCCCCACGGCGACGATGCGCTTGGTCTGCTCCTCGACCTCGAGCCGAAGGTTCAGGCCCTCCCTGGGGAGGATCTTGATCCCACCCAGGTCGATGTAGGGACGAACCGGATTCGCCTCGGAATCGTCGAAGGGACCCTCGGTGGCGCGGTTCTCGGGCGCCGACTTCGGGGAAGTCTCGTTGTTGTCAGTCATTGGTCTGCCCTGCTTCGTTCTGCGTGTGCCCCGCCTGGTACCCGGTGGAGCCGAATCCGCCGGCGCCGCGGACGCTCTCCGGCAGCTCATCGACCGGAAGGAACGTGGCGCGAGTCACCGGCATGATGATCAGCTGTGCGATGCGATCGCCGACCGCCACATCGTACGCGCTGTGGATATCGGTGTTGATCAGACTCACCTTGATCTCGCCCCGATATCCGGCGTCGACCGTCCCGGGCGAGTTCACGATCGAGATCCCGTGCTTGGCTGCGAGACCGCTGCGCGGAACCACGAACGCGGCGTAACCGTCGGGAAGGGCGATACGGACGCCCGTGCCGACGAGGGCGCGCTCGCCCGGACCGAGATGCACGGCCTCGGCCGCCACCAGATCAGCGCCGGCATCACCCGGATGCGCGTATCCGGGCACCGCCGCGGCGATAATGGGGATATCAACGGAATCGGTCACCCCATGAGGCTAATGCAGAACACCGGCACAGACACACGCCCGCGCTATCGCGAACGACTCGCTCCCAGCCTGTGGCTGCTGGTCACCGTCGCGGTGGCGGGGCCGATGGTGTCGCTCGTCTTCGTCCCGATCGGATCGACGGTCGCGCTCGTCGTCGGAGCGGCCGTCTCCGCGCTCCTGGTGCTGACGTTCGTCGCCGCGACGCCGGTCGTGTCCGTCGAGGGCGCCATCCTGCGCGCCGGCCGCGCACATATCGATGTCACGCACCTCGGCGATCCCGTGGCGCTGACCGGAGCGGATGCGCGTCATACACGCGGGCCCGGACTCCCGGCGCGTGGTTGGCATCTCATCCGCGGTGGGATCGACGGCATCGTCGTCGTGCCGAACCTCGATGTCGACGACCCGGTCGACGCCTGGACCATCTCCACGCGAACTCCGGACCGCCTGGCCGCAGCGATCCGCGCGGCGCAGACTGGCGCCTGACCGGAGACGACAGCGCGCCCCGGACCACGATGGTCGGGGGCGCGTGAGACGTCGCTCGAAGGGCTGCTAGGCAGCGCACTCCTTGCAGATGGGCCCGGATGCGCCCTCGTGGTCGAGCTGCGAGCGGTGCTTCACGAGGAAGCAGCTCATGCATGTGAACTCGTCCTGCTGCGCGGGCAGCACGACGACGTCGAGCTCGAGGTCGGAAAGGTCGGCACCCGGAAGGTCGAAGCTCGACGGGTTGTCGGAGTCTTCGTCCCCGCTTGAGCCGGAGAGCTTGTCCGGCACACGCTCCTTCAGGGCTTCGATCGACTCGGAGTCGTCTTCGCTCTTTCGGGGGGCGTCGTAATCGGTTGCCATGCGGTAGATCTCCACTTTCATGGTGCGAGTGGGTGGTGCGCCGTCGGGTATTCGGCGGCCATAGTTTGCACGACCCGAGGTCATAACGCAAATGCTCGTCCGTGCGACAGAGGAAACTCACGGCACGCCCACGCTATTCCCGGTCACGAGCCCCCTCGCGTGACACCATGAACGGACACCCATCAGAGGGGCATTCGCATGGAAAACGTCACCATCGTCGGCACAGAAGCAGGAGTCCTCGTACTCGCGACCGAGTCGGGCGAGCGGTTCGCGCTGCCCATCGACGACATGCTGCAGCGCGAGATCCGTCGAGCCACCCGACAGGCCGAGCCGACCGCTCAGAAACTTGCGGCGAGCCCTCGTGACATCCAGGCCCAGATCCGCGCCGGGCTGACAGCTCCCGAAGTCGCCGAGCTGCTCGGGATCAGCGTCGAGGACGTCGCCCGGTTCGAAGGTCCGGTCCTCGCCGAGCGAGAGCACATCATCGGCCAGGCTCTCGCCGTGCCGGTGTTGATCGGCAGCGAGGTCGAGCCCGACGCGCAGCCCACCTTCGGCGTCGCCGTCCGCGCCAAGCTGGCCGAGATCGAGGCGACTGCAGAGCGCTGGGCCAGTTGGAAAGAGGACTCCGGCTGGACCATCAAGCTCGAGTTCACGGCCAACGATGTCGAACACGACGCGCGCTGGAGCTTCGATCCTCGCCGCAGTGCACTGTCACCCCTGAACGCCGACGCGACCCAGCTCTCACGGCAGGGATCCCTGCCGGAGGGGCTCATCCCGCGACTGCGCGCGGTCGACGCTGAACGCACGACCTCGCCCTACAAGGATGAGAGCCGCTTCGATTCGGGGGCGTTCGGTCCGCGTCTCCTGCCGACTCCGGAGGCGGAGTTCGAAGATCCCTCCCTCCCGGAGCGCTCCGATCTCGCGGCGCAGGACGCCGCGATCAAGCGTGCGCCCTCGACACCGAGCACGAACCCCGAGACGGCCGACCTGCTCGAGGCCCTTCGACGCCGTCGCGGACAGCGCGAAACGGCTCCGCTGCTCGACGACGTCGAGGACGCAGAACGCTCCGACCCGATCTCCCTCTTCGACGCGCTGGATCAGCCGGAAGAGGAGCCGGAGGCCTCGCAGCCCGCATCGTCGCAGCCCACACCCACGGATTCCGGCGAGTCCGGTGGGCGCCGTCGCCGTCGGAACGCGATGCCCTCGTGGGATGAGATCGTCTTCGGCGCTCGCACGGACGAATGACGCCACATCGTCGTCGCCGCACCGACGACGATCAGCGGGCGAAAGCCCCGAGTCTGATCAGCGGAACCTGACGCTCCTCGGGCGTGAGAGCACCGTGTTGACCGATCATCGCCCGCCCGCGTTGGTCGGCGGCCGTGCCGTCGTACACGGCCCAGGTTCCGCGCGCGATCACCAGCACGTCACCGATCCGTGACGCTGCGGCATCGGTGACCGTCGGGCCGAAGAGGCGCGCATCCACCGCGTCGCCGCGGGTGAGGACATCGGCCGACCCGTGGAGGTCGGAACGCCAGCGCGTCATCACCTCAGCGACATCGACCTCAGGCTCGAGGTAGGCGTGCAGCATCCGGGGTTCACCCCCCAGATGACGGATCCCCGCGAGATGCGCTTCCTCCAGGACGATCTGACGCTTCTGCGGCACGTCGACCATCCCGTGGTCGGACGTGACGAGAACGCCGACCCCTGGAGGCACGCGTGCGGAGAGCGCCGCATCGACGTCCTCGAGCGCTGCGACCCACTCGCGCGAAGCGATCCCGTGCTTGTGGCCGGCTTTGTCGACCTCGGGGAGGTAGCAGTAGACGAGCGCCCCCGGATGGGTCTGAGCGAGTGCGTAGGCGGCTTCGATCCGCGATGCCGCGGTGTCCGCCGCGACGAACTCCGCGCCACGAAGAGTCGCCTTCGTGAAACCGCTGTGCGCATAGGCGGCCAGACCGACGGCGAAGCTCTCATGACCGCGGCGTCCGGCGCGCTCGAAGATCGTGGGCGCCGCCTGCCAGACGAGCGGGTCGATCCCGTCGCTCTCCCAGCCGCTGAGCTGGTTGACGAGCACGTCGCGACTCGGGTCGAGCACGCGGTACCCCACGAGGCCATGCGCGCCCGGCCACGCGCCGGTGACGATGCTGGTGAGGGCTGCGGCCGTCGTCGAGGGGAACACCGACTGGGCGACGTCCTTCTTCACCATGCCCGCCGTCAGCGCCCGAGCGTGTCCGGCGTGTCCGCGAAGGCTGATCGCGCCGAGCCCGTCGATGACGACGAGCACGACCGATTCCGCCGGGGGCAGCACCTCCGACTCGCCGCGCAGGGCGGCGAACAGGTCCGCCGCCACCCCGACGACGCTCCGGGCGCCCGCAGAGTCGGACGGTAGCATGAAGGACATCCGAGCCAGTCTGACACAGGCTCCCGTACGCCCTCAGGAAGTCCATGCCGAAAACCCCGCCGCCCGAGCCAGTCGAGGAGCGCATCCAGGACATCGACCTCTCCACGGAGATGCAGGGTTCGTTCCTCGAATACGCGTATTCGGTGATCTACTCGCGCGCCCTGCCCGACGCCCGCGATGGCCTCAAGCCCGTCCAGCGCCGCATCCTCTACCAGATGGCCGAGATGGGCCTGCGCCCGGATCGCGGCCATGTGAAGAGCGCTCGCGTCGTCGGTGAGGTCATGGGGAAGCTCCACCCCCACGGCGACTCCGCGATCTACGACGCGCTCGTGCGCCTCGCCCAGGAGTGGGCGTTGCGCGTCCCGCTCGTCGACGGCCACGGCAACTTCGGCTCCCTGGATGACGGTCCGGCCGCCGCGCGGTACACCGAAGCCCGACTGGCCGCCGCCGCGCTCGCCCTCACCGAGAACCTCGATGAGGATGTCGTCGACTTCATCCCGAACTACGACGGACAGTTCCAGCAGCCGGCCGTACTGCCGGCCGCGTTCCCGAACCTCCTCGTCAACGGTGCCAGCGGTATCGCGGTCGGCATGGCCACCAACATGGCCCCGCACAACCTCATCGAGGTCGTGGCGGCGGCGACCCACCTGCTGGAGAATCCGGACGCCACGACCGAAGAGCTCATGGAGTTCGTACCCGGGCCGGACTTCCCCTCCGGGGGCATCCTGATGGGTCTGGACGGCGTCAAGGACGCGTACACGAACGGACGTGGCGCCCTCAAGGTCCGGGGCAAGACGTCCATCGAACCTCTGGGCCCGCGGCGCACCGGCATCATCGTCTCGGAACTGCCGTACATGGTCGGGCCCGAGCGTCTGATCGAGAAGATCCGCGATGCCGTACAGGCGAAGAAGCTGCAGGGCATCAGTGATGTCACCGACCTCACCGACCGCAACCATGGACTGCGCGTCGCGATCGGCGTGAAGACGGGCTTCGACCCGAACGCCGTCCTCGAGCAGCTGTACCGCCTGACGCCGCTCGAAGACTCCTTCAGCATCAACAACGTCGCGCTCGTCGAGGGCCAGCCGCGCACGCTCGGTCTCAAGGAGATGCTGAGCGTCTACGTCGGGCATCGCCTGGAGGTGATCACCCGGCGCAGCCGCTACCGTCTCGCGCGCCGTGAGGAGCGCCTGCACCTCGTCGAGGGATTGCTCATCGCGATCCTCGACATCGACGAGGTCATCCAGGTCATCCGCTCCTCCGACGACTCCGAGCAGGCCCGCACCCGGCTGCGTTCGGTGTTCGATCTGAGTGAGCTCCAGGCCGAGTACATCCTCGAGCTGCGGCTGCGTCGCCTGACGAAGTTCTCGCGGATCGAGCTCGAGAGCGAGCGTGACGCGTTGCTGGCCGAGATCGCCTCGCTCCGTGAACTCCTCGGGAGCCCCGTGTTGCTCCGCGCGGCGGTCGCGAGAGAGCTGGATGCCGCTGCCGACGCCTACGGCACACCTCGCCGGACGCTCCTGATGAACGCGGCTCCCCCGAAGCCCCGGGCGACCAAGGGCGCGGTCGACCTGCAGATCGCCGATGCCCCCACGGTGCTCGTCCTCTCGACCACCGGCAGAGCCGTGCGCGTCGATCTCGGAGAGGGCCAGGAGCTCACGGTTCCGGCGCGTCGGAGCAAGCACGATGCCATCCTCGCGACGGTCGAGACCACGGTACGCGCCGAGATCGGAGCGCTGACGAGTCTCGGCCGAGTCGTACGGTTCTCCCCCGTCGACCTTCCCTCCGTCCCCTCCTCCTCGGTGCAGTTGGCGGCCGGTACGCCGTTGCGCGACTACCTGGGCATCACGACCAAGAACGAGCGTGTCCTCGGCTTCGTGCGCTTCGACAGCGACATCCCGATCGCTCTCGGCACCGCCCAGGGCACGGTGAAGCGCGTCGTTCCGTCGTCGCTCCCCGCGCGCCCCGATCTCGAGGTCATCGGCCTGAAGGCCGGTGACACGGTCATCGGCGCGGCGGAAGCAGCGGATGACTCCGAGATGGTGTTCGTGACGACCGACGCCCGGCTGCTCCATTTCCCGTCGTCATCGGTGCGTCCCCAAGGCGCCCCCGCCGGAGGCATGGCAGGGGTCAAGCTCGGCCCCGGGACGTCCGTCCTCTTCTTCGGCGTGGTCGATCCGACAAGCGATGCCGTGGTCGCCACGGTGTCCGGCGGCGAGAGCATCCTGCCGGGAACGGATCCGGGTCGCGCGAAGGTGTCGTCGTTCGCTGAGTACCCCGCCAAGGGGCGCGCGACGGGTGGCGTGCGCGCGCACGCCTTCTTGAAGGGCGAGGATCGGCTCACGGTCGCGTGGGTGGGCCCCGGTCCGGCGCAGGCCGTGGACCCGACCGGTGCGGTGCGCAAGCTCCCCGAGGCCGGTGCCCGTCGCGACGCCTCCGGCCAGCCCATCGACGGCGTGATCGGGACAATCGGACGCACGATCGTGTGACGTCGTGTCCGGGAGGCCTCCGTCACCGGCGGCCTCCCGGACGCCCCGCGATCAGTTCAGGTCAGGCGTCGATCGACTCGCGCGAGAGCCGGTCGGAGGACTCGATGATGAACTCGCGCCGCGGGGCGACCTCGTTGCCCATCAGCAGCTCGAACATACGGCCTGCCGCCTCCGCATCCTCCATGCGCACCCGACGCAGCAGACGCCCGGAGCGGTCCATGGTCGTGTTGGCCAGCTGCTCGGCATCCATCTCGCCGAGTCCCTTGTAGCGCTGGATCGGCTCGTGCCAGCGCTTGCCGGCCTTGCGGAGCTTGGTGAGCAAGGCCTGCATCTCCTGCTCGCTGTAGGTGTAGATCGTCTCGTTGGGCTTCGAGCCCGGGTTCATCACGATCACCCGATGCAGCGGGGGAACGGCAGCGAAGACACGGCCGTCCTCGATCAGCGGCCGCATGTAGCGGAAGAACAGGGTGAGCAACAGTGTGCGGATGTGCGCGCCGTCCACGTCGGCGTCGCTCATCAGGATGATCTTCCCGTAGCGTGCCGCGCTGAGATCGAACGTCCGGCCCGAGCCGGCGCCGATCACCTGGATGATCGATGCGCACTCCGCGTTGGAGAGCATGTCCCCCACGGAAGCCTTCTGCACGTTGAGGATCTTGCCGCGGATCGGGAGGAGCGCTTGGAACTCGCTGTTGCGTGCGTTCTTGGCCGTGCCGAGAGCCGAGTCACCCTCGACGATGAACAGCTCGCTGCGATCGACCTCGTTGGTACGGCAGTCGACCAGCTTCGTCGGAAGCGTCGAGGACTCGAGCGCATTCTTGCGTCGCTGCGTCTCCTTGTGGGCGCGCGCCGAGACACGGGCCTTCATCTCCGAGACGATCTTGTCCAGGAGCTGTGATGCCTGGTTCTTGTCGTCGCGCTTGGTCGACGTGAAGCGCTGGGCGAGATCCTTGCGGATCACCTGCGCCACGATCTGTCGGACGGCCGGCGTCCCGAGGACCTCTTTGGTCTGACCCTCGAACTGCGGCTCCGGAACGTTGACCGTGAGCACCGCGGTGAGCCCGGCCAGCACATCGTCCTTCTCGAGCTTGTCGTTGCCGACCTTGAGGCGGCGGGCGTTCTGCTCGACCTGGGTCCGGAGGACCTTGAGGAGTTCCTGTTCGAAGCCCTGCTGGTGGGTTCCGCCCTTGGGCGTCGCGATGATGTTGACGAACGAGCGGACCCGGGTGTCGTAGCCGGTTCCCCAGCGCAGCGCGATGTCGACCGCGCAGACACGCTCGACCTCGGTGGCGATCATGTGACCGTCCGCCTGGAGCACCGGGACGGTCTCCTTGAACGTGCCTTCTCCCTGGATGCGCCAGGTGTCGGTCACCGGAGGGTCGATCGCCAGGTAGTCGACGAACTCGGAGATACCGCCCTCATAGAGGTACGAGGTCTCCACGGGCGCGGGGGCCGCGACGGGCCCGGCGCCCTCCTCCTCGGTGACGTTCGAGAGCTCGGGGACGGCGACGGCGCGCTCATCCTTCACCACGATCTCGAGACCGGGAACGAGGAAGGCGGTCTGCCGCGCACGGGTCTCGAGCTCAGCGAGTTGGAACGCCGCGTCCTTCGTGAAGATCTGACGATCCGCCCAGTAACGGACACGCGTGCCGGTGACCCCTCGTGGCGCCTTGCCCACGACCCGCAGCTCGCTCTTCTCCTCGAAGGGGGTGAACGGCGCGTCAGGACGCTTCTCGCCGGAGTCCGTGAAGATGCCCGGTTCGCCGCGGTGGAAGGACATCGCATAGGTCTTGCCACCGCGGTCGACCTCGACGTCGAGCCGCTCGGAGAGCGCATTCACCACCGAGGCACCGACTCCATGCAGACCACCGGACGCAGCGTACGAGCCGCCTCCGAACTTCCCACCCGCGTGCAGCTTCGTGTAGACGACCTCGACACCGCTCAGACCGGTCCGGGGTTCGACGTCGACGGGGATTCCGCGCCCGCGGTCGTGCACCTCCACGCTGCCGTCACTGTGCAGGATGATGTCGATCTTCGAGCCGTTGCCCGCCACCGCTTCGTCGACGGAGTTGTCGATGATCTCCCAGAGGCAGTGCATGAGACCCGGGGAGCCGTTCGACCCGATGTACATACCCGGGCGTTTGCGGACAGCCTCGAGCCCCTCAAGCACCTGGAGATGGTGGGCAGAATACTCGGCATTCACAATCTCCGAGTCTATTCTCGCCACCTCCGCTCGGGCTGCCGACACTCCCCACGCGGAGCGAGTCCGAGGCGCACGCGTACGCGCTGAGCGAAACACGCCGCAAACCGGGCATGCACACAGGTACAGCGTGGTTGTATTGACCAAATCACGAAGCGAAGCCGACACCCGAGGAGGCACCGAGATGAACGCAACGACCGAACGTGACACCTCCACTGTCGAGTTCCGCCTGACCGCCATGGATCGTTGCGATTCCTGCGGTGCGCAGGCGTACATCGCCGCCGAGGTGAACGGCTCCGAGCTCCTGTTCTGCGCCCACCACGGCCGCAAGTACGAAGAGAAGCTCCGCAGCGTCGCCACCAGCTGGCACGACGAGACCGCGCGTCTCATCGAAGCCGTCTGATCACCCTCGACGGGCCAGCGGTCAGTCGATCACGACCCTGCGCACTCGCGCGGTGAGCCGGGTGAGGATCTCTTCGCCGACCGTGTCGATCCGCTCGGCGAGCGTGGTCGCGGAAGACTCCCCGGATTCGCCCGCGCCGAACAGCGTCACTTCGTCGCCGACTCGGGCTCCCGGCCAGCGGTCGACGATCGACGTCGTCTGACCCACGGCGGTGAGCACTCGGGCTCCACCGGGGGTCCCCACGCTCGCTCCGCCCAAGGTCGACGGCAGACCGTCGAAGCTGCCGATCGCGATCACGGCATCATCACCGTCGACCTCGACGACCGTCGCGACGAGGCTTGCTGCAGGTCGCACACCCTCGAGGTCCGGGCCGTCCGCGGATCGGATGCCGTAGCAGAACGCTCCGATGCGCGAGACCGAGCCACGCAGCTCCGGTCGCCACCAGGATGCCGCCGACGCGGTCAGGTGCAATGCGCGCGGAACCGGACCCGACTCCCCCACCACTCGCACGGCGTCGAGGAACACTGCCTGCGCCTCGTCGTCCTCCGCATCGCTCGCCTCAGCGATATGGCTCCAGACCCCCTCCAATTCGAGGAGTCCTGCGGCCTCCGCGGCCCTGACCTCGGAGACGACGTCGGCCCAGTCCTCTGGGAGTATGCCGTTGCGGTGCAGGCCCGTGTCGATCTTGAGGTGCACGCGCGCCCGTGCGCCCAGCGCCTCCGCGCGGGCGATGATCCGTCGCAGATACTCGGCGGTGCCGACTCCGAGATCGATGCGGTGCAGCAGAGCGTCATCGACCTCCGCGTCCGTGGAGGTGGCCCAGGCGAAGATGCGCGCGTCTCCTCCGACGACGCGCCGAACCTCTGAGCCGCCCGCGATGTCGTAGCTCCCGAACCAGTCGACGCCCGCCTTCGACGCCGCCTCGACCGCCCACGCGAGCCCGTGGCCGTAGGCGTCGTCCTTGAGCACGAGCATGAGGGTCGACGGCGCGATCCGCGCCTTGACGGCATCGACGTTCGCGCGGAAGACGTCACTGCTGATCCGCAGCTGCGGGCGGGTCATGCCTCCCACCCCCGCACAGCGTGCGCGCCCGCGACCGTGACGAGTTCCGCCGCCGTCAGCCCGGTGATCGCGCTCCATCGGGCGACTCCGGCCTTGGCCGTGCCCCACCCACCGAAATAGGTGACCTCCGATCCGGGCGCGATGTCGACCTCCGGGCCTTCCAGGTCCACGACGCAGACATCCATCGCGACCCGTCCGATGATGGGTCGCGCCGTCCCGGCGACGTCGACGTGTGCGTGATTCCCGAGGGCACGGACGATCCCTTGCGCATAACCGCCCGTCACCAACGCCACGGTGGTCTCCGCGGGCGCACGGAAGGTGTACCCGTACGACACCGCATCCCCGGCGCGCAAGCGTTTGGTGGACATCACTCGGCCGCTGAGGCGCATCACCGGCTGCGTCGAGAGGACTCCGTGCTCGTCCGGCAGCCCGTAGAGCAGAGTCGGGTCGATATCCGCCTCATCCGAGGTCACCCCGACGATTCCCTCCAACCGCAGCGCCTCGATCTCACCGACGGAATCGACCAGCACCCGTTCGGCGCCGGCGGCGGTCACCGCCTGCGCGACGGCGAGGATTCCGTGGCCCCAGGCATCGCGTCGCAGATCCGCGACATGTCCGCCTGCGCCCACTGCCGCCGACGCGCCTGCCGCCAGCGCCGAGCGGGAGATCATCGCGAAAGGCAGGGCGCTGGAAGTCGTCTCACACACGTCCTCCACCCTAGCTTCCGCCTCCCAGGTGGACCTCCGAGTCCCCCGTAGACTGGTGGGGACCCCGACCCTGGAGCCATATGTCTCGTCTTTCTCTCGCGCCCCGCATCCGCTACCTGCTGGGACGTGCTCGCCGCATCGACGTCGGATCGGTGGTGGAACGGGCCAAGGAGGCATCGGAACAGCACCACAAGGCCGTCCCTGCCATCGTCGTCGACATGCTCTGGTCCGCGGCCCGGCACAACGTCGGGTTCCAGGACTACATCGACTACGACTTCGCCATGCTCACCAAGGCGGAGCGCGAGACCTACATGACCCACCCCGTGTCGAACCAGCTCTCGCAGCGATTCGACCACCCTGACTACCGCTGGATCTTCCAGGACAAGGTCGAGTTCGACAAGCAGTTCTCCCCCTTCCTGAAACGCGAGTGGATGACGGTCGAGGAAGGCAACGCGGATGCGGTGCGCGAGCTGACCGAGCGCCTCGGCACGATCGTCACGAAGGAGCCGGTCGGGCAGGCGGGAACCGGTGTGCATCGCTATCACGCGGCGGACATCGACGACTGGGACGAGTTCCATCGCGGACTGCTGGACCGCGGCGAGCTCCTCATCGAAGAGGTGATCCGGCAGCACGACGCCCTGGCCGCCGTCTGCCCCGGCACCGTGAACACGACGCGCATCACCGCCTTCTTCGACGGTGAGAAAGCGCACATCCTCGCGATCGCGCAGAAGTTCGGCCGTGGCGCTGTCAGCGACCAGATGACCTTCGGCGGCTTCTACACGATGCTCGACCAGAACGGGCACGCGATCGGCGCCGGGTACGACTCCCACGGACATGTGCACGAGACGCATCCGGATTCCGGCTTCCGCATCGCCGACTTCCAGCTGCCGCACATGGAGGAGGTTCGAGCCTTCATCGACGACGTCGCGCGCGTCGTGCCGCAGGTGCAGTACGTGGGCTGGGACATCGTGGTCTCCCCCGACGGCCCCGTTCTCGTCGAGGGCAACTGGGGAGCAGGAGTGTACGAGAACAAGCCCAGCGTGACCGGCATCCGCACCGGCCACAAGCCGCGCTACCGCGAGGTCATCGGCTTCTGAGGAAACACAGAAGGCCCCGGATGCTCTGCGCATCCGGGGCCTTCTCCGTAGATCTGAGCGGTTCAGACCGCGCGGACGATCCCGAGCGGCGTGGACTCCAGTCCCTGACCGAGCGGGTTGTCACCGAGGATCTTCACGAGCCGGTGCTCACCGTTCTTGTCGAGCGTCGAGCCGAGGATGTTGCCACCCAGGTCGTTGATGTCGACGACGGCGACCTCTGCCTGGCCACCGATCAACGCCTTCAGCCGAGCGGCGACGCCATCCGGGTCCTTGGGTCCGAGCACGACCGCCTCGTTGTAGGGCGGGATCGTGTGCTTGGTGGGACCGTCGATGGCACGCGCCTTGTCACCCGCGATGCGGTAGAAGTCACCACGGCGACCGAACGCTTTGGTGACGGCGGCCACGGCGGACGCGAACAGGATTCGGGGCGTGCCGCATTCGCGGAGCGCCATCTCCATCGTCTCGGGCATGCCGAGTCCGATCCCGTACGGCGTGCGCGTGACGTACTTCGAGAGGAACAGCGCGAGCTTGCGCGGCTTGATCTCGTCGAGACGGTACGACCGCCCCTGGGTGATCGCCACGATCTTCTCGGTCACGAACAGCAGGTCGCCCGGCTGCACCGCATCCTTCGCATACTCCGTGATGATCGCGTCGAGGTCGTCCTCGGGCATGACCACACGGGTGCGCAGCGGGATACGCGCATAGCTCGTGCCGTCGACGACCGTCTCGAGCGCCTTGCCGTCGTTCGCCTGGCTCATTCGAGGTAGTCCCGCAGCGACTGCGAGCGGCTCGGGTGCCGGAGCTTCGCCATGGTCTTCGACTCGATCTGACGGATGCGCTCGCGCGTCACCCCGAACGTGTCGCCGATCTGGTCGAGGGTCTTCGGCTGACCGTCGCCCAGGCCGAAGCGCATGCGGATCACACCAGCTTCGCGCTCGGACAGCGAGTCCAGGAGCTGCTCGAGCTGGCGCTGCAGCATGGTGAAGCCCACGGCATCCGCTGGCACGACGGCCTCGGTGTCTTCGATGAGATCACCGAACTCGCTGTCGCCGTCCTCACCGAGCGGCGTGTGCAGCGAGATCGGCTCGCGGCCGTACTTCTGGACCTCGACGACCTTCTCCGGCGTCATGTCGAGCTCACGGCTGAGCTCTTCCGGGGTGGGCTCGCGTCCCAGGTCCTGGAGCATCTGACGCTGCACGCGGGCGAGCTTGTTGATGACCTCGACCATGTGCACCGGGATACGGATCGTGCGGGCCTGGTCGGCCATCGCGCGCGTGATCGCCTGACGGATCCACCAGGTGGCGTACGTCGAGAACTTGAAGCCCTTGGTGTAGTCGAACTTCTCGACCGCGCGGATGAGACCGAGGTTGCCCTCCTGGATCAGGTCCAGGAACTGCATGCCGCGGCCCGTGTAGCGCTTCGCGAGCGAGACGACGAGTCGGAGGTTCGCTCCGAGCAGGTGACTCTTCGCGCGCTGACCGTCGCGGGCGACCCACTGCAGGTCGAGACCGAGCTGACTCGTCTTCTCGGCCGGCGTCATCGCTGACAGTTTCTCCTCGGCGAAGAGACCGGCTTCGATGCGCATCGCGAGCTCGACCTCTTCGGCGGCGTTCAGCAGAGCGACCTTACCGATCTGCTTCAGGTAGTCCTTGACCGGGTCAGCCGTGGCGCCGGTGATCTGCGTCGAGTAGACCGGCACGTCTTCGTCGTCGTTGGACGAGATGACGATGGCGCCGGTCGGCAGCGGCTCGGTGAACTTCGGCTTGGAGTCCTCGTCCTCTTCGTCGGCGTCCTCCGCAGCGACGACAGGGGCCTCGTCTTCTTCGACGACGTCGTCGGACTTCTTCTTCTTGACCGGGGCGCGCTTGGCAGCAGCGCGCTTGGCAGCGCTCAAGGGCGCGGGCTTCTCAGACGCTTCGGCCTCGACCTGGGCGTCGACGGCGGTCTCAGCGGCAGCCTTCTTCGTCCGGGTGTTCTTCGTCGTGGCAGGAGTCACGTTTCGCCTTTCACGGGGCGAATCTCTCACCCCGGGACATTTCGGACACTAGTAAGACCCTTGTCAAGTCCAGCGCTCGAAAACGCCGATTGACAACGGGTCAGAGTCCTAGTATCGCACACGTGTGGCGATGCAGGCGCATTCCGACGAAGTTCTCCCCGAACGGGCTCAGGCCCGGCCGGGCTTGTCCTCGTCGCCGGAGGGACGGGAGGCGAGATAGCGCTCCAGTTCCGCAGCCAGTTCGTCGGCGCTGGGAAGATCACGCTCGCTGAACCCGCCCTCGTCGTACGAGTCGTCGTCGGGGTTCCGACCCGCCATGTACGCGTCGTATCGGCGCTCGAGGTTGTGGACCATCTGCTGGAGCTCATCGTTCCCGGCGACCTGTTCGTCGACACGGGCCACGTAGTCTTCGCGACGCTCCTGCACCTCGTCCAGCATCAGCACGAGCCCCGTCGAGGCCATCAGCCGCTCGGCGGCGGCGATCACCGCATCCGGGTTCTCCGTCTCGGCGAGGTAGTGCGGCACCAGCAGCACGAAACCGACGGCGCGGTCGCCGCGCTCGACGAAACGGAACTCGAGCAGGTGCCCTGCCGTCGCCGGCACCTGGGTGCGCGGACGCCAGACGGAGTGCGCGACGGTGAGCTCCCGACGATTGCCGCTGACCGTCGTACCGATGGGACGCGTGTGCGGAACCGGCATGGCGATCGAATGGACCCAGTGGAACCCGGAGACCTCGAACTCGGCAGCCAGCGCGAGGACGGTGTCCGCGAAGCGGTTCCAGGCGAAGTCAGGCTCGTAGCCGGCGAGGAGCAGGAAAGGACGACCGAGCGCGTCCGTCGCGAGCGACAACTCGAGCCGCGATGGCTTGAACTCGGTGAGATGGTCCTGATCGAACGAGATCACCGGCCGCCGCGCACGGTAGTCGAGAAGGGCATCGTTGTCGAAGACCACGACGGGCTCAGGAGAGGCTGTCTCACGCAGGTGCTCGATGAGCCCGGAGACTGCACTCCCCGCGTCGGTGAAGCCGGTGAGAAGCAGCACCAGTGGCAGGCCGTGCGGCACGGTCGGCGCATTCGCGACGCGTTCGTGGATCTCTCCGGAGAAGGGCATGTGTCCATGCTACGAGCAGGTCCCGGTGCCGGGCCCCGAGCCGTCTCGCTGAGAGCGAACACACCCACCCGGCGCGCGACTCCCCGCACCGGCGGAGATCCTAGGATGGAGACATGACGCTTCCCGTGCTCTCGCACACCACCGCTCAGTTCCCCGGAAGCGCTGCCGATGCCGCAGTGCTCGTCGTCGCCGCTCTCCCCGAGTCGGCGGAATCACTGGCCGGTTATCCCGGCCTCGCGGATGCCTTGGCCGGTGTCGGATTCACCGGCTCCGCCGGATCCTTCACCCGCGTGTATGCCCCCGAGGTGACCTCCCTGCCGTTCGCCGTCGTCGGCGCCGGCAGCACGCCGGATGCCGCGGCGGTGCGCAATGCGGCCGGAACGGCGCTGCGCACGCTGACCGGCTTCGAGCACGTCGCGGTCGCCCTCGCCGACGGGCTCGAGGGCTTCGCCCCGGCAGCCGCAGAGGGCGCTGTGCTCGGTGGACACAAGTTCGACGGCTACCGCACCGAGAAGGGCAAGACGCGCGCTGGCGAGATCACTCTGCACGCCGCGCTCGACGATGAAGACGTCGCGCACGCCCAGGTCATCGGCGGGGCGGTCGCGCTCATCAAGGACCTCGTGAACGTGCCCGCCGAGTGGCAGAGCCCCGCGCAGCTCGCTCAGAGCGCGGCTGACAGCGTCGCCGACCTCGATGTCACGGTCGAGATCTTCGACGAGACGGCCCTCGCCGAGCAGGGCTTCGGCGGCATCCTGGGCGTGGGACAGGGCTCCGACCGGCCGCCGCGTCTCGTTCGCCTCGACTACTCCCCCGCTGACGCTGTGCGACACATCGCGCTCGTCGGCAAGGGCATCACGTTCGACACCGGGGGCTTGTCCCTGAAGCCCGCGGCCTCGATGGTCGGCATGAAGTTCGACATGGCGGGCGCCGCGACGTCCCTCGCCGCGATCCGGGCGATCGCCGCACTCGGCCTCCCCGTCCACGTCACCGCGTGGCTCTGCATCACCGACAACATGCCCTCGGGTCGTGCGTTGCGCCCGGGCGACGTCATCCGCATCCTCGACGGCACCACGGTGGAGGTCCAGAACACCGACGCCGAGGGACGGCTCGTCCTCGCAGACGGCCTCGTGGCCGCGAGCCGCGAGAATCCGGACGTCATCATCGATGTGGCGACCCTCACGGGCGCCATCGTCGCCGCACTCGGCCACCGGCACACCGGAGTCTTCGGCGACGTCGAGACGGTCTCGTCCTTCATCTCGGCAACCGCCCAGGTCGACGAGCCCGCCTGGCACATGCCGCTGCCGGACTACATGGAGGAGTCGCTCGAGTCCCCCATCGCCGACCTGCAGAACGCGAACATGAGTGACCGGATGGGCGGCGCCTCCTATGCAGGACTGTTCCTGCGGCGCTTCGTCGGGCGCACCTCGGACGCTGAGGACGCTCCCCGCATCCCCTGGGTGCACCTCGACATCGCGGGATCCGGCGAACATGCCGGCGCCCCGTACGGTTTCACCGAGAAGGGCCCCACCGGAGCGATGGTCCGATCGATCGTCGCCTTCGCCGAAGCATCCCACAAGGAGGCATGACCTATGACAACCCACACCTTCGACATCGTCGTCCTGGGCGGCGGAAGCGGCGGATACGCCGCGGCGTTGCGCGCGAGCGAACTCGGCAAGTCCGTCGCGCTGATCGAGAAGGACAAGGTCGGTGGGACCTGCCTGCACCGCGGGTGCATCCCCACCAAGGCCCTGCTGCACGCGGCAGAGGTCGCCGAGCACGTGCGCGATGCCGCTTCCGTCGGCGTGACCGCCACGCTGGAAGGCGTCGACCCGGCAGGAGTCCGTACGTACCGCGAGGGCATCGTCGCCAAGAAGTTCAAGGGCCTCGAGGGACTCGTCAAGGCTCGCGGCATCACCACGGTCGCCGGACTCGGTCGCCTGAACCCGGACCGCAGCGTGAGCGTCGGCGACGACGTCTATGTCGGCGCGGATGTCGTGCTCGCGACCGGATCGTACAGCCGAACGCTCCCCGGCCTCGAGATCGGCGGACGCGTCCTCACGAGCGAGCAGGCCCTCGCCCTCGACGTCATCCCGGAGCGGGTCCTCATCCTCGGTGGAGGCGTGATCGGAGTCGAGTTCGCCAGCGTGTGGCGTTCGTTCGGCTCGGAGGTCACGATCATCGAGGCGCTCCCCCATCTCGTCCCGAACGAGGACATCGCCCTCAGCAAGGGACTGGAGAGGGCGTTCCGCCGACGTGGCATCCAGTACTCCCTCGGCACCCGCTTCCGGAGCGCGGTTCAAGACGATTCCTCCGTCACCGTCACGCTCGAAGACGGCAAGGAGTTCACCGCCGACTACCTGCTCGTCGCCGTCGGGCGTGGTCCGGTGACCGCCGATCTCGGCTTCGAGGAGGCGGGCGTCACGCTCGATCGTGGCTTCGTGATCGTCGACGAAGACCTGCGCACCGGTGTTCCGGGGCTCTGGGCCGTCGGCGACATCGTCCCCGGCCTCCAGCTCGCACATCGCGGATTCCAGCAGGGCATCGCCGTCGCCGAACGGATCGCGGGTCTCTCGCCGGTGAACATCCCCGATGCGCAGATCCCCAAGGTCACCTACTCGAGTCCTGAGGTCGCCTCGGTCGGCGTGACCGAAGAGGCGGCCGCAGCCGAACACGGCGCGGACGCGATCGTCGCCTACGAGTACAACCTCGCGGGGAATGGCAAGAGCGAGATCATCGGAACCGGTGGTCTCGTGAAGGTCGTCCGCCTCAAGGACGGCCCCGTCATCGGTGTCCACCTGCTCGGCGACCGCGTCGGCGAGCTCATCACCGAGGGGCAGCTGGCCGTCGCCTGGGAAGCGCATCCGGAGGACATCGCTCCTCTCATCCACGCGCACCCGACCCAGAGCGAGGCACTCGGCGAGGCGTTCCTCGCCCTTGCCGGCAAGCCCCTGCACGCCCTCTGAGCACCAACCGGTGCCCGAGTCACTAAGCTAGACAAGCGTCATACAACTTCCTGAAGGAGACTCAGTCATGAGCACATCCGTCGTCCTCCCCGCTCTCGGCGAGAGCGTCACAGAGGGTACGGTCACCCGCTGGCTCAAGCAGGTGGGAGACACCGTGCAGGCGGACGAGGGCCTGCTCGAGATCTCGACCGACAAGGTCGACACCGAGATCCCCTCCCCTGTCACCGGTGTGATCGAGGAGATCCTCGTGGCCGAGGATGAGACCGTCGAGGTCGGTGCCCTCCTGGCCCGCATCGGCGACGGCAGCAGTGCCGCTCCGACCCAGGACGCCCCGGCCGCTGCCGCCCCGGCTGCCGAAGAGGCTCCTGCCGAAGCCGCACCCGAGGCATCCGCGCCGGCTGAGCAGGCGGCACCCGCACCTGCGGCGGAGACACCCGCCCCGGCCGCCGAGTCGGCGCCGTCGGCGTCCGCAGGCGATGCGACCGACATCGTGCTTCCGGAACTGGGCGAGAGCGTCACCGAGGGCACCGTCACCCGTTGGCTGAAGCAGGTGGGTGACGAGGTCGCCGTCGACGAGGCTCTTCTGGAGATCTCCACCGACAAGGTCGACACCGAGATCCCCTCGCCGGTCGCCGGCGTGCTCCAGGAGATCATTGCCGGAGAAGACGAGACCGTCGCCGTCGGCGCCGTGCTCGCCCGCGTCGGTTCGGGTGCTGCTCCGGCATCCGCCTCCGAGCCGGAAGCGCCCGCTGCGGAGGCACCCGCTGCGGAGGCACCCGCCGCTACCCCGGCCCCGGCCACCGAAGCGCCGGCTGCTGCTCCTGCACCGGCTGCGGCTCCGGCTGCTCCCGCGGCGGCCGCTGCTCCGGCACCCGCCGCCGCTCCCGCTGCACCGAAGCTCACGCTGCCGACCGAGAGCGACAACCTCTACGTGACGCCCCTCGTGCGCCGTCTGGCCTCGCAGCAGGGAGTCGATCTCGCCTCCGTCCAGGGAACCGGCGTGGGGGGTCGTATCCGCAAGGAAGACGTCCTCAAGGCCGCTGAGACCGCGTCCGCTGCGCCCGCCGCAGCCAGCGCTCCCGCCCCGGCGCCGCTCGAGGTCTCCCCGCTGCGCGGCACCACCCAGCCGATGTCGCGTCTGCGGAAGGTCCTCGCCAAGCGTGCGGTCGAGTCGATGCAGCAGACCGCTCAGCTGACGACGGTCGTCGAGGTCGATGTCACGGCTCTGGCCGAGTACCGCGACAGTGTCAAGGCGTCCTTCCTCGAGAAGACGGGCGACAAGCTCTCCTTCCTACCGTTCTTCGCGCTGGCGACCGCCGAGGCCCTCCAGGCCTTCCCGATCATCAACGCCACGGTCGACGGCGAGAACATCGTGTACCCCGAAAGCGAGAACGTGTCGATCGCGGTCGACACCGAGCGCGGACTGCTCACCCCCGTGCTGCGCGACGCCGCCTCGAAGAACATCGCGCAGATCGCTCATGAGATCGCCGATCTCGCCGCCCGGACCCGCGACAACAAGCTGAAGCCCGACGAGCTCGCCGGTGGAACGTTCACGCTGACCAACACGGGTTCCCGTGGTGCCCTTTTCGACACTCCGGTGGTCTTCCTCCCGCAGTCGGCGATCCTGGGCACCGGAACGGTCGTGAAGCGCCCCGGTCTCGTGAAGGTCGGCGGTGCAGATGCCATCGCTGTCCGGTCGTACGTGTATCTCGCACTCTCCTACGACCACCGGATCATCGACGGTGCCGACGCTGCCCGCTTCCTGGGCGCCGTCAAGGCACGCCTCGAGTCGGCTCAGTTCGCCGCTCAGCTCGGCGCCTGACCCGAGAGTTCACCCTGGCTGGTCCGCGACGTCATACACGTCGCGGACCAGCCATTTCTCTTGCGTGCGGAGAAGCACCATGATGAGACGCCCTGACGTGTTCGCGGCATCCGCCTCTGCGTCCACGGCGACACGAACGACGGCGATGTCCCCGTACTCATCCACCAACTCGAATGTCGGTGTTCCGTCCGTCGCCGCGTCGAGGGCATCCAGGACCCTGGTCGCCCCCTCCGCCACGGCGTCCTCGCAGGACACGTCGCTCTGAACCCGACAGTCCGCGATGACACGGAGCAACGACGCTGCCGCCGCGGCAGGGTCGTCTTCTGCGGGAGTGACCTCGTCCGGCTCCGGCGACACCTCGTCGGGGTCCGGCGACCCGGCGCGTCGACGGGGATCCTGCGTCGCCTCGGAGTCCGCCCCGGCCTCGGTCGACGCTGCAGTGGAAGGTTCCGGGGAAGTCGCACCGCCCTCCACATCCGCTGCCTCCACATCCGCAGCCTCTCCGGACACTCCCCCGCTGGGCCACAGCAGCCCGACGGCCAGCACCGCCGCGGCAGCCGCACCTGCGATGAGCAGAGCCCGCCGCCGCCGCGACACATCGGCGCTCCCGGCGCCCGCACTCTCCGTCGCTCGCCTGGGCCCGTTCCGGCGGGCGAACGCCGTCCGTTCCCGCACCGCTACGCCGAGCACACGCGCGAGGGCGCCCGCCGCCCGTACCCGGTCCGCGATGTCCCTGTCGCCCCGCGAGCGGCGGAACTCTCTCCTCCCGCGACGACGACCACGCAGGCCCTCTGCGGATCGAGAAGGCTCCCCGCGTCGCGGTGACACGCGAAGGTCGTGCGACGTGACGGCGCGCGCGACCTCCCGCGCGCGCTCCGGAGCATGCAGCGCGCGATCGAGGGGTTGCGGAGCAGCGACTCCCAGCAACTCCTGCTCCCACTGTGCCAGCAGCTTGACCGGGAGGCGCGGCTGCGCAGCCGCCTTCTCCAGCCCTCGCCCGACGCTGTCGAGCACCCGCTTCACCACCTTGTCGGGGCTGTGCTCCTGCAGCCGTTCGAGGATGACGCCGATGCCCTCCCGCACATCCCCTCCCTGACCGACGACGAAGACGGGGCGTCCGCCGTCGGTCACCCACCATTCCCCGCTGCGGGCCTCCCCGGGGTCCTCCCCGACCTCGTGGAGACCGCGCAACAGGCTTATGACGAGAGTGCTGCACTCCCCGGGTGTCAGCACCGTGCCCGCAGCCGTGCGACGGACCAGGAACCCCAGCACCCGGTCCGTGCACCACGGCAGCAGTACGTCATGCCCTCCCCTCCGACGCACCACATCGAGAGGCGCAGCGACATGCTCCGCCCCGGCATAGCGCCACCCCACCCAGCCGCTGAGTGCCGCTGCATCGACACGCACTGCCACCCCCTCCCAGAGGTGACGAGCGCACCGGCGAACGGCCCCTCCGCGCCATCGAGTGTCCGAACCACCCGGTGCGCCCCGGGAAGGAGCACCTCGCCCCGTCGGGCACCCGCTTCGATCTCCGCCATTGCTCCATCAGAGCGCACCGAGCGCGCTCGACGGGGTGTTCGGAGGCATTGTGAATAGACTCCGAGGGTTTCCACGCATGTGCAGAAGAGGTGCGTGCGCCTCCGCTTCGCGCGAACGCCGACATCAGGAGGGTCGAGGACTCGGTAGGCTGGTCCTCATGGCAAAGCGTGCTTCTGAACCCGAAAAGCGTCCTGGGTTCTTCTCCCAGATCAAGTCCCTCTTCCGGTTCACCCGCGAGGCCTACTCGTGGCTTCCCTGGGCACAGCTCGCGATCCTCATCGGCGGCGTCCTCCTCGGCCTCGTCGCCGGCTATCTGATCCCGCCCTTCCAGGTCTGGACCCTCATCCTCTGGGGCATCACCGGCCTGATGCTGGGTATCCTCGGCGCGCTGTTCCTCATGACGCGCCTGTCGACGTCGGCCATGTACGCGAAGATCGACGGCATGCCCGGCGCCACCGGCCACGTGCTCAGCACCAGTCTCGGCCGCAAGTGGCAGGCCTCGGAGACACCGGTCGGCATCAACCCGAAGACGCAGGAAGCCGTCTACCGCACGATCGGCCGTGGTGGCATCGTCGTCGTGGGCGAGGGCGCGCGTGGCCGACTCACCCGCCTGGTCAACGAGGAGCGCAGCAAGGCCCAGCGCGTCGCACACGGCGTCCCGATCACGGTGATCTATGTCGGACACGGGGAAGACGAGGTCGCGATCGCCGACCTCGCGAAGACGATCAAGAAGATCCCCAAGGCGATCGACAAGGCCACCATGGCTGCCGTCATCCGCCGCGTGGAGTCCGTGTCGCAGTCGTTGTCCTCGCTGCCGATTCCCAAGGGGATCGACCCCACGAAGGTGCGCTCCCAGCGCCCGCGGTGAGCTGACACCCGCACGAAGAACGCGGCCGTCCTCTTTCGAGGGCGGCCGCGTTCTCGCTCACTCCGAGAGCGGCTGACGTGGCAGGCGGCGGACCTTCGCGCGACGACGGCGTCGCTCGGGGACCATCGAACGCATCTCGTCGAGCTTGCCGAAGCAGAACAGCCTGTCGTCCGCTTCCAGCACGACGTGCTTGCGGGGATTGGGAATCACGCTGACGCCGCGGTGGAGCGTGAGGACCGTGATGTCGCGCTCCCAGAGCCCTGCCTCGCCGAGAGTCTTCCCGACCAGGTCGACGGCGCCGTGCACCATGAGCTCGGCGACGCCGTAGCCCGTCGAGACGGTCAGACGCTGGCGGACGTCGATCTCGGGGAAAGCGACCTGCCCGGCGATGTAGTCGATGATCGCACCGGCGACGTCGAGCTTCGTCGCGGACTCGATCCCCTGAAGCCCGGGCGAGGAGTTGACCTCCATGACCAGCGGGCCGTCGTCGCCCTCGAGCATGTCGACACCCGCGACCCGCAGACCCATGATCTGGGCGGATCGCACGGCCGCACGCTCGTACACGGGGTCCAGTTCGATCGCTTCGACCGATCCGCCGCGGTGCACGTTCGAGCGGAACTCGTCGCCGGCCGCGGAACGACGCATCGCCGCGACCACTCGATCACCGACCACCAGCGCCCGGATGTCGCGGCCACGGCTCTCGGAGATGAACTTCTGGATCAGGACGTTCTGCTTGGTGGAGTGGAGCGTCTCGATGATCGCCTCGGCCACCTTGACCTGCGGAGCGAGGATAACGCCGATTCCCTGCGTTCCCTCCAAGAGCTTGATCACGACGGGAGCACCACCGACCCGCTCGATCGCCGGTCGCACGTCGGCGCGGTTGCGCACGAACGCGGTCGGCGGCATCGCGATGTTGTGCCGTGACAGGATCTGGTTCGCCCGCAGTTTGTCGCGGGCACTCGAGATCCCGTTGGCGGTGTTCGGTGTGTAGACGTCCATCTGCTCGAACTGCCGCACCACGGCGGTGCCGAAATACGTGATCGAGTTGCCGATGCGCGGCAGGATGGCGTCGTAGTCGCTCAGCTGGCGACCGCGGTAGTGGAGATCGGGTTCATCGGCAGTCAGATCGATCGCGAAACGCAGGGTGTTCAACACCTTCACGTTGTGTCCGCGCTGAAGCGCCGCGGCGCGCAGTCGCTGGGTGGAGTACGCCTGCGGCGCACGGGAGAGCACTGCGATCTTCACGGGGGATTTTTCCTGCCAGGATGTATCAGGTGAGTAGGTCTACCCCCCATTCAAACACCCTTACGGGGTGGCGAGAATGGGTGAGCCTGCCCGATCTCGGAGTGGACTGGATCAAGGCCAAGATCGACACGGGTGCGCGCACCTCGTCCTTGCACGCCTTCGACATCGTGGAGTTCGCACAGGACGGCGAGAACTGGGTCCGCTTCAAGGTCAAACCCTGGCAGGACAGCCAGGAGGACGCCGTGGTCGTGGAGTGCCCCGTGCACGACCGTCGGGCCGTACGAAGCTCCTCAGGGCACGCGCAGGAGCGTGTCGTGGTGGAGCTGCTGATCCGTCTCGTGGACCGCGAAGTCCTCGCGGAGGTGACGCTGAGCAACCGCGACGAGATGGGGTTCCGCATGCTCATCGGACGCGAGGCCCTTCGACGGGGTTTCTCCGTCGACCCGGCGCGATCGTTCCTCGGCGGCCGCGCACCCCGCGAAGCGCGACGTCGCAACCGCGGCAAGGTCTGAGCCCTCGGCGCAGGCTCGGATCACGGCTCAGGCGCGGATCAGGATCGTCCCGATGGCCTTGTCGTGGAGGCCGCGCTGGTCGCTGTCCCAGATCACCGCGGGGACGACGACGATGAGCAGCAGTGTCCGCACCACAGGACGCCACAGACCGATCCAGCCGCCGTCTCGACGCACCAGACGCATTCCGAGGATGCGGTGGCCCGGGCTGCCGCCCGCCGTCGGGATGAAGAGGATCTGAAGCACCGCGAACACGAGCATCGGCGCGAACTGGGTGAGCCCGGCCTCCGTGGGGAGCGCGAACTGGTCGTATCCGAGAAAGCCCGTCGCGATGATCGTCGCCGCGGCGTAGTCGATCAGAAGAGCGCCGATGCGCCGACCGGGGCGGGCGATGCTCCCGGTACCCGACTCCGGGAGTCCGAGTCGCTCACCGGGGTACGTGTTCACAGCATCCGTCACTCCCCCAGCCTACCGAGCCCGAAAAGTCGCCGTGACGACCTCACGCCTGTAACACGCCCGAAACAAAGCGGATACCGTAGAGAAATCCCCCGTCCGTACTCTGCAGAGTGGCCGTGAAGCCATCGATCCGCATTACAGGAGTCGTACATGTTCAAAGATTCGTCCGAAGTACTGACCTATATCAAGGAGAACGACGTCAAGTTCCTTGACATCCGCTTCACCGATCTCCCGGGTGTTCAGCAGCACTTCAACATTCCTGCATCGACGGTCGACGAGGCTTTCTTCACCGACGGCCAGCTGTTCGACGGTTCCTCGATCCGCGGCTTCGCGAGCATCCACGAGTCGGACATGCAGCTCATCCCCGACGTCACGACGGCGTACGTCGACCCGTTCCGCGAGGCGAGCACGCTCGTCATGCTCTTCGACATCTACAACCCGCGCACCGGCGAGATCTACTCGAAGGACCCGCGTCAGGTCGCCAAGAAGGCCGAGAAGTACCTGGCCTCGACCGGCATCGCCGACACCGCCTTCTTCGCCCCCGAGGCGGAGTTCTACATCTTCGACGACGTCCGCTACTCGGTCACCGCCGGCGAGAGCTTCTACAAGGTCGACTCCGAGGAAGCCGCGTGGAACACCGGCCGTGAGGAAGAGGGCGGCAACCTCGCCAACAAGACCCCGTACAAGGGCGGCTACTTCCCGGTGAGCCCGGTCGACAAGACCGCCGACCTGCGTGACGACATCACCCTCAAGCTCATCGAGTCCGGGTTCACGCTCGAGCGTTCGCACCACGAGGTGGGAACCGCCGGTCAGCAGGAGATCAACTACCGCTTCGACACGATGGTCCACGCGGCGGACGACATCCTCAAGTTCAAGTACATCGTCAAGAACACCGCCCAGGAGTGGGGCAAGGTCGCGACCTTCATGCCGAAGCCCCTCTACGGCGACAACGGCTCGGGTATGCACACGCACCAGTCGCTGTGGAACGGCGGCGAGCCGCTGTTCTACGACGAGGCCGGCTACGGTCAGCTCAGCGACATCGCGCGCTGGTACATCGGCGGCATCCTGGCACACGCGCCGGCGCTGCTCGCGTTCACCAACCCGACCCTGAACAGCTACCACCGTCTGGTCAAGGGCTTCGAGGCTCCGGTCAACCTGGTCTACTCGGCCGGCAACCGTTCCGCCGCGATCCGCATCCCGATCACGGGCTCCAACCCGAAGGCCAAGCGCATCGAGTTCCGCGCCCCTGACGCCTCGGGCAACCCCTACCTCGCCTTCGCCGCACAGCTGATGGCGGGCCTCGACGGAATCAAGAACCGCATCGAGCCGCACGAGCCCGTCGACAAGGACCTCTACGAGCTCCCGCCCGAAGAGGCCAAGGACATCCCGCAGGTCCCGAACTCCCTGCTCGACTCGCTCGACGCGCTGGCGGCGGACCACCAGTTCCTCCTCGAGGGCGGCGTGTTCACCAAGGAACTCATCGAGACCTGGATCTCGTACAAGTACGAGAACGAGATCCTGCCGATGGCACAGCGCCCGCACCCGTTCGAGTACGAGCTGTACTTCGGGGTCTGACCACCTCGGAACGGCACGGAGAGGGCCCTACCGTCGCGACTGCGGCGGTAGGGCCCTTCGCGTCTCTGAAACCCGCTGCTCGTTGCGCCGTGGCGCGCTTGACCGCGTGGCATCCGGGTGATCAACTTGTGAGTCTGAGCGTCGACCGGGGGAACCATGCGCCGTAGAAGAATGACCGTGAAGACCGAGCTGCGCGCGCCGGCGGAAGACACCGCGACACAGCGATCGAACGCCGTCAGCGCGTATGCGCGGACGAACCCGTTCAAGTTCGGCCTGCTCGGCGCACTCGGTGTGCTCGTGGCGCTGGCGATCGGCGGCGTGATCGGTCAGCTCGCCACCGTGCTCGTGTACATCGGAGTGGCGGTGTTCCTCGCGCTCGGCCTCGACCCGATCGTCACGTTCATCGAACGGAGACTCCCCCGACCGGCAGCCGTCACGATCGTCGTAGCGGGCGTGATCCTCGCTTTCGCGGGCATCATCCTCGCCATCATCCCGCTCCTCGTCGAGCAGATCAGCAACCTGATCAAGGACGGCCCGCAGATGGTCGAGGACTTCATGGCCAGCGCCTGGTACAAGGACGTCAGCGGCCAGTTCGGCTCCACCATCACGGACGCCGTCCAGGGCGTTCTCGACTTCGTCCAGGACCCGGACAACTTCCTCGACATCGGAGGTGGTGTCTTCGCCGTCGGAGCGGGCATCGCGGGCGGGGTGACCGGCGTCACGATCGTCCTGATCCTGACCCTGTACTTCATGGCTTCGCTGCGGAGCATGAAGCACGTGGCCGCCCGCTTCGTGCCGGCCTACCAGCGCGACACCTTCAGCGGACTCCTCGAAGACGTCTCCGGCGCCGTCGGCCGCTATGTGATCGGCCAAGCGAGCCTGGCGCTCATCAACGGCATCCTGAGCCTGATCTTCCTCAGCATCATCGGCGCGCCCGTTCCTGCGCTGCTCGCCCTGATCGCCTTCATCGGGTCCCTGATCCCCTTGGTGGGAACGCTGACCGCGTCGATCATCAACTCGTTGATCTGCCTCTTCGCGTCACCTCTGACTGCCCTGATCGCGATCATCTACTACCTGGTCTATATGCAGATCGAGGCATACGTGCTCTCCCCCCGCATCATGAGCAGAGCCGTTGCGGTGCCGGGAGCGCTGGTGGTGATCGCCGCCGTGGCCGGTGGAACGCTGGGCGGCATCCTCGGCGCGCTCGTCGCGATCCCGGTCGCCGCGAGCATCATCATCATCGTGCAGAAGGTGACGTTCCCTGCGCAGGACCGGAAGATCGTTCCCCCGGCGACGTCGCACTGATCGGACTCCGCCGCCGTTCGCGCAAGCGGAGGGCCTAGCGGACGAGCAGAGCGCCGGGCTCCACGCGCACCTCGAAGGCGGAGACTTCCCCCATCTCCTCGCCATCGATCTCGAACATGAGCGGCGTCGCCAACTCGACGTCGATGCGCTCGACGGGAAGGTGGCGCGTGGAATCCGTGCTGACGGCTTCGTCGGTGGCGCCGAACAGACGTCGGATGCCGTTGTCCCAGACGAAGGACCGCAGCGTGTCGAGCCACTGCAGCGCCCCGTCTGCACTGACCATGAGCACATCGAGCTTGCCGTCGTCGAGCACGGCGTCCGGCAGCAGTCTGATCCCGCCCTGCACCATCCCACAGTTGCCGATCAGCATGGTGTGCCCGCGCAGGGCGACCGCCTTCTCCCCGTCGATGGCGAGAGTGATCTCGGTCATCTCGGTGCCGGCGAGGGCGCGGCCCATCGCTTCGACATAGGCGAGCCATCCGGCCTTCGACTTGAGGTCGTCGTCGGTCTCGACCAACATCTGCGCGTCGATACCAAAGCCGACCATCACGGCGAACGCATGCTCGGTTCCGTCGTACGACACCCATCCCAGGTCGATGCGACGTGCCTCGGCATCACGGATGCGTTCCAGCGCGGCGGTCACATCGTTCAGCGGGACCTCGAGGTTGCGAGCGAGAAGGTTGCCCGTCCCCTGCGGCACGATCCCGAGTGCCGTCTCCGAGCCCGCCAGCGCCTCTGCGACCGCGCGGACGGTGCCGTCGCCGCCGACCGCGATCACCAGGTCCCTGGCGTCAGCACGCGCCTCCCGAGCCATGCCGCGACCGGGGTCCTCCGGAGTCGTCTCCCACCAACGGACGTCATACGAATCGTCGAAGACGCCGGCTACCGCATCGTGCAGATCCGCCTGCTCGACCTTCGAAGGATTCCAGACGATGCCGATGCGCGCGTGAGTCATATCGTCAGCTTGGGACACGCGCCCCGATACTGCAAACTCGCGGCGCGGATTCAGCCGTAGAACAGGTCCTCGAAGGTCTTGCGTGCACGCCGTGTGACACCCAGGTAGTCCTCCTCGAGCTCGGTCGCCGACCGGTCGGGATAGCCCAGAAGGCGACCGATGGCATCCAGCTGTCGTCGATCCACCGGAAGCAGATCGCTCGTCTTGCCCGTCAGGAGGGTGATCGCCGAGCGGAGCCTGCTCGACAGTCGCCACGCCTCGCGCAGCCGCTCGGCGTCGTCTTCGGTCACGAGCCCCGCTTCGACGGCGGCATCAAGCGCGCCCAACGTCGAGGTCGTGCGCAGACCGGGAATCGCATGAGCGTGCTGGAGCTGCAGCATCTGCACCAGCCATTCGACATCGCTGAGCGTTCCGGGGCCGAGCTTCAGATGCCGCCTGGGGTCCGCGCCCTGCGGCAGTCGCTCGCCCTCGACCCTGGCCTTGATGCGCTTGATCTCGCGCGTGCTCTGGAGGTCGACCGCCTCGGGATAGCGGATCGTGTCCGCCAGCGCGGTGAACTTCTCGATCAGCTTCGTGCTCCCGGCCACGCCTCGTGCGCGCAGCAGCGCCTGCGCCTCCCACGACAACGACCAGCGACGGTAGTACTCGGTGTACGCCTCGATGGATCGAACGACGGGACCGTTGCGCCCCTCCGGACGGAGATCGGCATCGAGGTCGAGCGGGAGCCTGTGGTCGGTGACGTGCTCGCGGAGTCCGGCGACGATCTGCGTGGCGAGCTTCTGCGCGCGCTGCGGGTCGACGCCGTTCGCGTCGTACACGTAGAGGATGTCGGCATCCGAACCGAAACCGAGTTCGGCTCCTCCGAAACGCCCCATCGCGATGACGGCGAAGTCCAGATCCTCGTCCTCCGCGGGGACCACCTCGCGGAGCACGGCGCGCAGGGCGGCCTGGATGGTCGCCTCGGTGATGTCCGTGAGCGCCGTCGCCACCTCTTCGATGGTGAGTACTCCGAGGACCGCCCCCATCGCCGTACGGAGGAGCTCCCGGCGACGCAGCGCGCGCACGGCACGCAGGGCGTCGCCGATGGTCTCGTGACGCGTCTGGATCGCCCGCGCCTCCTCATCCAACGCCGCGGCTCCGCGGGGGCGCAGCCGTCCGGAGCTGTCCAGCCACGCGACCGACTCGGGGATCCACTCCAACAGCTCACCGATGTACCGCGAGGAGGAGAGCAAGCGTGTCAGGCTCTCGGCAGCGCCGGAGGAGTCCCGCAGCATCCGGAGGAACCAAGGGGTGTCGCCGAGGCGCTCGCTGATCCGCCGGAAGGCGAGGAGCGCATAGTCGGGGTCGCTCCCGTCGGCGAACCAGCGCACCATGATGGGCATCAGATGACGCTGGATGGTGGCCTTGCGAGAGAGCCCGCTCGTGAGAGCGCCGATGTGACGGAGGGCTCCCGCGGGGTCGCGGAACCCGATCGCCGCCAGTCGGTCATGCGCCTGCGCAGCCGAGAGCGTGCGCTCCTCTTCGGGGAGTCCGGCGACCGCGCTGAGAAGCGGCCGGTAGAACAGCCGTGTGTGGATCTCCCGCACCTCACGCCGCACGCTCTCCCAGCGGGACCAGACCGCGCCACCGCTCTCGGCCAATCCGGTGGCACGAGCGAGCACCCGCAGCCCCGCGGGGGTTCGGGGCATGAGGTGGGTCCGGCTGAGCTCGCGCAGCTGCAGACGGTGCTCCATCAGCCGCAACACCCGGTAGTCGTCGGCGAAGGTGGCCGCGTCCGCGCGCCCGATGTATCCGCCGGCGACCAGTGCATCGAGGCTCTCGAGCGTGCCGCGCGTACGCAGCGTCTCGTCGGTGAGGCCGTGGACGAGCTGCAGAAGCTGGACCGTGAACTCGATGTCCCGGAGTCCGCCGGCGCCGAGCTTGAGCTGATAGGGCACGTCTTCGGGGTCGATGTACTCCATCACCCGCTCACGCATCCGCTGGACGCTCTCGACGAAGTCCTGCCTGGCCGCGCTCGACCAGATCTTCGGTTGCACGGCAGCGATGTACTCCGCACCGAGCTCGGGGTCCCCTGCGAGGGGGCGCGCTTTGAGCAGGGCTTGGAACTCCCAGCTCTTGGCCCAGCGATCGTAGTACGCCAGATGGGAGGCGACGGAACGGACCAGGGCACCTTGCTTGCCCTCCGGTCGGAGCGCGGCGTCCACCTCCCACAGCGGCGGCTCGATTTCGATGCCGCTCAGATTCCGCATGGTCTCGCGCGCGAGCCGGGTGGCGATGTCCATCGCCTTCGCCTCGCTCACGACGTCTTCGTCTCTGGTGCCGCCGACGAAGATCACGTCCACGTCGCTGACGTAGTTCAGTTCTCTGGCACCGGCTTTGCCCATACCGATGACGGCGAGGCGCGTGGCGGCGACCTCGTCCGTGCTCAACGACTCCTGGAGCCGTGTCCTGGCGACGGCGAGCGACGCTTCGAGTGCGGCGCCGGCGAGATCAGCGAGTGCGGCCGACACCTCGGCGACGATGGTCGCGGGCGACGGGTGCGTGAGGTCGTATGCCGCGATGGCGGCGAGGCTGCGACGGTACGCGACCCTGATCGCGACCACGGCGTCGTCATCACCCGTCTGCGCGAATCCGTCTCGCGCACCCACCGACGCGAGCAGGCGCTCTTGCATCTCCTGCGAGGTCGGCAGACCGCTGATCGAGTCTTCGAGGACCGAGAGCTGCTCCGGGTGACGGAGGAAGAAGTCGGCGAGCCCCTCCGACGCACCGAACACGCGCCACACCTGTCGACGGGTCACCTCGTCGTCGAGCAGCGCCCGCAGGGGTCCCGCATCCCGGCGCGCCACTCGGAGGAGCCCGCGCACGGCGGCGTCGGGGTCCGCGGCATCGTCTGCTTCGAGCAGCACCCCGTGCGGTCGGTCGAGGATCTCCGCGAGTTCCGTGAGGGAAGCCGCGGCCTCGCTCAGTTCCGCGAAGCCGAGCCGGGCCAGCGCCGAGAGCGAGACGGAGTCGTCCGGACGGACCATGCGCGACTCAGAGCAGCTCGAGGTTGTTCTTCAGCTCCAGCGGGGTGACCTGCCCCCGGTACGCCTCCCACTCCTTGCGCTTGTTGAGCAGCACGTAGTTGAAGACCTGCTCGCCGAGCGTCTCGGCGACGAGCTCCGACTCCTCCATGTACTCGAGGGCGTGGTCGAGGCTCGCCGGCAGAGCCGAGTAGCCCAGCGCACGTCGCTCGGCGTCGCTGAGCGCCCACACGTTGTCCTCGGCCTCGGGCGGGAGCTCGTAGCCCTCTTCGATGCCCTTCAGCCCGGCAGCGAGCATGAGTGCGTAGGCGAGGTACGGGTTCGCCGCGGAATCGAGCGCACGGTACTCGACTCGAGACGACTGCCCCTTGTTCGGCTTGTACATGGGCACCCGCACGAGCGCAGAGCGGTTGTTGTGTCCCCAGGTGATGAAACTCGGGGCCTCGTCGCCGCCCCAGAGCCGCTTGTACGAGTTGACGAACTGGTTCGTGACCGCGGAGATCTCGTTGGCGTGCTTCAGCAGGCCCGCGATGAAGTGGCGCCCGGTCTTGGAGAGCTGGTACTTGGCGCCCTCTTCGTAGAAGGCGTTCTGGTCGCCTTCGAAGAGCGACATGTGGGTGTGCATCCCACTCCCCGGCTGCCCGCTGAGCGGCTTCGGCATGAACGTCGCGTAGACGCCCTGCTCGATCGCCACCTCCTTGATCACGGTGCGGAAGGTCATCACGTTGTCGGCCGTCGTCAGCGCATCGGCGTACCGCAGGTCGATCTCGTTCTGTCCGGGACCGCCCTCGTGGTGGCTGAACTCGACGGAGATGCCGAGGTCTTCCAGCATGCGCACCGAACGGCGGCGGAAGTCGTGCGCCGTGCCACCGGGGACGTTGTCGAAGTAGCCGGCCGAGTCCACGGGGACGGGTCCCTCGGGCCCGAACGACGACGACTTGAGCAGGTAGAACTCGATCTCGGGGTGCGTGTAGAAGGTGAAGCCCGCGTCCGCGGCCTTCGCGAGCGTGCGCTTGAGCACATGCCGCGGGTCGGCGACGGCCGGCTGACCGTCGGGCGTCGTCAGGTCGCAGAACATGCGCGCCGTCGGATCGATCTCGCCGCGCCACGGCAGCGTCTGGAACGTGGTCGGATCAGGCTGGGCCAGCAGGTCGGACTCCTGCGTACGGGTCAGTCCTTCGATGGCGGAGCCGTCGAAGCCGATCCCCTCCGCGAACGCGCCCTCGACCTCGGCCGGGGCGATCGCCACCGACTTGAGCGTGCCGATGACGTCCGTGAACCACAGGCGCACGAACTTGACGCCGCGCTCTTCGATCGTCCGCAGGACGAAGTCCCTCTGCTTGTCCATTGCTACTCCGTGCCCTGGCCCTTTGTGTCGCCCTTGACGTCCCAGCCCTGCTCGACGGCCTCTTCCTCCGCCCAGGCGCGGGAACGCTCGCGGAGCACCTCGGGCGCGCGGCGGGCTTCCGCTTCCGTGTCGAACGGACCGATGCGATCGATGGAGGGCGAGATCATCCCGAACTCGACCTCGCCGGTCTCCGAGTTGTACCAGTACTTGTGGTCACCGTCAGTCATGGCTGCCCCTTCTTCACGTGATGTCATCGATCCTACTGGCGTGCACGGCGGTCGCTAAGCTATCCCCCATGGCAAAAGCGATCGGCGTCGACATCGGCGGCACGGGAATCAAAGCGGGAATCGTCGACCTCGAGCACGGTGTCATGGCATCCGATCGGGTGCGGGTCCCCACTCCGGCGGGCGCATCGCCGCAGGACGTGCTCGTGGCCGTGCAGACGGTCCTGAAGACCCTCGACGTGCATGAATCCACGCTTCCGCTCGGCGTGGCGTTCCCGGCGATCGTCAAGCGTGGCAAGACGCTCTCCGCCGCCAACGTGTCCAAGGAATGGATCGACTTCGACGCCGAGCGGTTCTTCCGCGACGGCCTCGGCCGCAACATCGTGTTCGTGAACGATGCGGACGCGGCCGGCGTCGCCGAGGCCCGACACGGCGCGGCCAGGGATGTGCGTGGCTTCACCCTGCTCACGACACTCGGCACAGGCATCGGTTCCGCTTTCCTCTACGACGGCATCCTGTTGCCGAACACCGAGCTCGGACACCTCAACTTCCGCGAGTACGAGTCGGTCGAGACCTACGCCGCGACGTCGGCGCGCGAACGCGAAGGCCTCACCTGGGCCGAGTGGGCGGAGCGCCTCCAGGCGTTCTACTCGCATATCGAGTTCCTGTTCAGCCCCGACCTGTTCGTGGTCGGCGGTGGCGTGTCGAAGAACGCCGGCGACTTCCTCCCGCTGCTCGACCTGAAGACGCCGATCGTCCCGGCGATCCACCGGAACAACTCGGGCATCATCGGTGCGGCGTCTCTGGCCGGCGACTGATCCCGTCCCTCCAGACACAGTGAAGGCTCCGACGACGCGGTCGTCGGAGCCTTCATCCGTCCCGCGCGGACTCAGGCGCTGGATGTCAGGCCGTGGAGCATCTTCTGGATCTGCTGCTGCACCTGCGCATCCTCGACATCGAACATCGCGTAGCTGATGCCGGCCGACTGGAGAGGTCGGTTCGGATACTTCTGATAACTGGGAAGAACGCTCAGCAGTCGCGCTGCCATCTGCGGCGCCTGCCACGTCTTCTCCGCGAAACTCGTCATGAAGATGTCGTACCGCTCCTGCGGATCCTGCCAGAGATCGAAGAGCTCGGGCACGATCGCCGTGTAGGACGAAGGCCCGCGCCACTGATCCCGGACGTTCCAGATCGCCTTCCACTTACCGACGCGCACGGCTCCGGGGATCATCTCGGTCTCCGTCATGTAGAGCCAGTGGTCTCGCGTGGAGCCGCTCTCGCCCTTCAGAAGCGCCGATTGGTCGTAACTGTCGAAGATCGTCGGCTCCCCTTCGCGATCCTCCGTGGGGAGGTCCACTCCCGCCAGACTCGCGAACGTCGCCATCAGGTCGAGCGATCCGACGATCTCCGAGTTGCGACGACCGGCTTCGATGGTTCCGGGCCACCAGGCGATCGCGGGGACCCGACTGCCACCCTCGTAGTCCGTGCCCTTGGTCCCGCGGTACGGCGTGTATCCGCAGTCCGGATACACGTCCTGCCAGGCACCGTTGTCGGTGGTCCACACGACGAGGGTGTCTTCGGCGATCCCGAGTTCACGGATCTTGTCCATGACGGTCCCCACACGGTGATCGAGCTCGACGAGTGAGTCGAGGAACTTCGACTTGCCCATCGAAGCCCCCTCGAAGTCCGGGTGCGGGATGTTGGGCTGGTGCAGCTTGGCGGTGTTCAGGTAGAGGAAGAACGGCTCATCGGCATTCGCATGGGCTTCGATGTAGTCGATCGCGCGATCCGTCGACTTCTCGTCGATGAACGGGATGTTCTCGGAACTCAGCTTCTCCACCTCGGTCGGTTCCTCCCCGGCCTTCCCGTCGAGCGCTCCGATGACGTTGCCCCACATCTTCATGGTGGCCTCGTCGTCGAACGGGAAGTCGGGGTTGAACGCCTTGTCGGTGTAGGTGTACGCGTTCAGGTGATAGAGAGTCGTGTTGTACATCTCGTCGAAGCCGTGCGCAGTCGGCATCGCGTAGTCCGCTTCACCCAGATGCCATTTCCCGATGTGGCACGTGGCGTAGTCGGCCTTCTTCAGCACGCTCGCCAGCGTCCACTCCGGGGCCGGCAGCCCTCCCCCGTCTCCGGGGAACGCGACCGTCGTCATCCCGCTGCGGATCGGGAGGCGGCCCGTCAGAGCGGCAGCGCGTCCGGGCGTGCAGCTCGGCTGTCCGTAGAAGGACATGAACTGCAGTCCCTCTGCGGCGAGTCGGTCGAGGTTCGGCGTCGGAGCACCGCGGTTCTCGCCGCCTCCGTAGCATCCGAGGTCGCCCCACCCGACGTCGTCGGACATGAAAAGAATGATGTTGGGCTTCTTCGCCATGAGCTCTCCTCCGTCGTTTCGTGCGTGATGGAGGCGAACGTAGCAAGCGGCTCCTCGTGCGGGAACCGCCGCTCACCCTTTCGGGAGGAGACGATCGATACAAGCGGTGCGAATGGGCCGACCTGTACGCCGGGTTCTGTTCCGGGGTTCTTCGCCCCTTCGACGGTCATCTCTCTCGGCGACACGTTGCCGTGGCACTCTAGCGGTCTACCCGAGGACTCGGCGAGCCGCGTCAACATCCTCTGTCTGACCTTGCTCCGGACGAGGTTTACCTGGCGGGCCATGTCACCATGTCCCCCGGTGGTCTCTTACACCACCCTTTCACCCTTACCCCTTGCGGGGCGGTCTACTCTCTGTGGCACTTTCTCGCGGATTGCTCCGGGTGGGTGTTACCCACCGCCCTGCCCTGTGGAGCCCGGACGTTCCTCGGTGCGGTTCCCCGCAACGCGACCGTCCAGTCGACCCATTCGCATACCCAGTCTACTTTCTCCCCGCGCACGCTCCCGCTACTTCTCGGCGGACTCGGCGATGCGCAGATCGAGGGGCACATCGATCGGGAAAGAGCCGAAGAGACGGGTGGTGGCGACGGACGCGGCTTCCCGGACCGCCTCGGCCGCGGTCTCCGCATGCTCCTGCGGGACGTGCAGGATCACCTCGTCGTGCAGGAAGAAGGCGAGGTGCGGCACCCGCGCGAACGGACCGGAGGCCGCGGCCGCCGTGGAAACCTCCGGGATCAGCTGCAGGCGATGACGAATCTCGGCGAGCCAGATGAGCGACCATTCCGCAGCGGTTCCCTGCACCACGAAGTTGCGCGTGAAGCGTCCCCAATCGCGTGCCCTGCGTCGGGCGAGCGCCACCACCGCCGGCTCGGCATCGGCCCCCGTCGCATCCGACTGCAGACGCATCCACTCCGTCGACGGCCGCGGCGACGAACGGCCGAGCCACGTGGACACGATTCCTCCGTCCTCACCGGTGCGTGCCGCCGCGTCGACCAACGCCATCGCGCGCGGGTACACCTTGCGCAGGCGCGGCACCAATCGTCCGCTGTCTCCCGTCGTGGCGCCGTACATCGCTCCCAGCACCGCGTACTTCGCCTCCTCCCGCGTCGCGACCGCACCGGAGTCGACGACGCCGGCGTAGAGGTCGCTCCCCCGCGCCGCGAGCGCCATCGCCTCGTCCGAAGCCATCGCGGCGAGCATGCGGGGCTCCAGCTGCGCCACGTCGGCGACGACGAGGGTCCATCCGGGATCGGCCCGCACCGCAGGACGAAGGCTGCGAGGCAACTGCAGCGCTCCCCCGCCGGCCGACGCCCATCGTCCGGTGACCACGCCCCCGGGGATGTACACCGGACGGAACCGCCCGTCATGCACCCACTCGGCGAGCCAGGCCCAGCCATTGGCGCTCAGGAGCCGGGACAACTTCTTGTACGCGAGCAGCGGTTCGACGACCGGGTGATCGTGTTCAGCGAGCTCCCACCGACTCGTGGACTCGACCTGCACCCCCACGCGGTGCAACGCGCGGAGCAGCTTCTGCTGGCTGTCGAGGTGAAGGGATGCGTCCCCCAAGAGGTCTCGCACGCGATCACCGAGCTCGACCATCCGGCTCGGCACGCCTCCGGCGACCGGACGGGTGCCCAGGGTCTCGGTCAGGATCGCATCGTGCACGTCCTCATCCCAGGGAAGGCCCGCGACCCGCATCTCCTCCGCGATGAGACCGCCTGCCGACTCCGCGGCGCACAGCAGAGTGAGGCGTCCGTCCGGCGCGCCAGCGATCACCCGGCGCTGCGCACGGTATTGATCGAGCGTCGAGGCGATCGGATCGTCGCCTCGCTCATCGTCGAACACATCGAACAGCGAGGGCAACGCCACGGTGGGCTCGCGACGCTCCCATTCCGGGGAGGACGGCAGCGGAGTCTCCACCGAGGACGTGTCCCGGAGGATCGCGTGGCAGAGTACCAGATCATGACTGCGCGCGATCCGCACCCCGTCGGCGAGCAGAAGCGCGTACGTCTCCACGGCCGAACGCATGATCCATCGCGGAGCGTCGGCGGCCTCGACGGACTGCACCCACGTCGCGAGATCGTCTGAGCGCAGTGGCGTGCGGCTCTGCTCTTCGTCGTCGGCATCGAGCTCGATGGCGACGTGGTCCTGCGGCCCCAGCGAGATCAGCGCGATCCGCCGTTCGACGCCCGACGCCGGCACCGTCATGAGCGGTGCGTGCGGGCACCGCTCATGCGAGCCCGGACTCCTCGGTACGAACCAGGATGCAGCCGCACTCGGGGCACGACACGACGAGGTCGTCCGCCGCACGACGGATGTCGTTCAGGTCGGTGCTGGGGAGCAGGATGCGGCAGCCTTCACAGGTTCCCCGGGTGAGCAACGCCGCGCCCGCACTGTTCGCTGCGCGGCGCGAGTACTCGGCGAGCAACTGCGGCGGCACGCTCTCGGCGACAGCCGCACGGTCGCGGGCGAGCTGACTCCCCAGATCGGTCGCCGCCGCGACGTCGGCCTTCGCCTGGGCCGTGAGCGACGTGCCTTCGGCCGTCGTCGTCTCCAGCAGCGCCTGCTGCGCGGCGACGGAGGCCTCCGCCTCTTCGAGTCGTCCCATCACGTCGAGCTGCGCGTCTTCGAGATCGCTCTGCCGCTTGGCGAGGCTCGCCAGTTCGTGCTCGAGGGCCTGTGCGTCCTTCGGGTTCGTGGCCGTGGCCAGGCGCTCGGCATCGCGGTTCCGACGCGCCGCGACGACCGCGACGTCGGATTCGAGCCGTGTCAGTTCGGTGCGCACGTCATCGCGGGCACCGGTGAGAGCGGTCAGCTCACGGAGCTGCTCCTGACGGATGGCGACGAGTTCGGTGATGCGGCCCGCCTGACTCGGCTTCGTTCGTGCACGCTCCGCCTGCGCGATGCGCCGATCCAGGTCGGCGATGTCGAGCAGGGTGCGCTGGTTCTCGGGGCTGGCGTTCACGCTCTCAAATCTAGTCGCTACAGCGACATCCGCCCATCAGCGGACGTCTCCGTCGACGTAGAGCCACTGTCGGTCCTCGCGCACGAAGCGGCTGCGCTCGTGCAAGGAACCGCGCTCCGCACCCTGGCGCCAGAAGGCCTCGAACTCCACGACGCCCTCCCGATCGAACGGACCACCCGCCCCGCGATCCAGGACGATCAGACGCCGCCAGTGCAGCTCCGGGTCGAACTCGATGGCGTGGGGCCTCGTCGTCGGGTGCCAGGTCCGCAACAGATGCGCGGCATCGCCGAGGCGGAACGCGGTGTAGCGGGAGCGCATGAGACGCTCCGCGGTCGGGGCCGGTGCGCCTCGCAGCAACGGTGCGCAGCACCGTTCGAACACGTCTCCGGAGGAGCACGGGCACCGCGACGACTCGACAGCCGAAGCGTCGTCCAGCGCCGTGTCCGCGTCCTTTGTCATCCCTCCAGCGTACGCTCGGGAGACACGCCCAGAAGGAGAATCGTGACCACTAGACCCGTCGTCCCCTCGTTCACCGCGCACAACGGCTTCGCCCTTCCGGCCATCGGCCTCGGCACCTATCGACTGAACGGCGATAGCGGAGCGGATGCCGTCGCCGGGGGCATCGGGGCGGGCTACCGACTCATCGACACGGCTTTCAACTACGAGAATGAGGGCTCGGTCGGCCGGGGGGTCGCCGCCGCAGAGGTGGATCGCTCGGAGATCGTCGTCACGACGAAGCTCCCCGGCCGCCACCACCCGTCCGAGAGAGCGCGCGACAGCATCGAGGAGAGCCGCTCGCGCCTGGGACTCGACGTGACGGATCTGCACCTCATCCACTGGCCGAACCCCAGCCAGGACGAGTACGTCCAGGCGTGGGCCGCTCTGGTCGATGCACAGTCCCGTGGCGTCGTGCGGCAGATCGGCGTCTCGAACTTCCTCCCGGAACATGTGGAGCGCATCGAAGCCGAGACCGGTGTCCGTCCGGTCGTCAACCAGATCGAGGTGCACCCCTACTTCCCCCAGGAGGAGCAGCTCGCGTACCACCGGGAGAAAGGAATCCTCACGGAAGCCTGGAGCCCCCTCGGTCGCGCGAAGGCGCTGCTCGACGAGGCGGTGATCCGCGAGGTCGCCGCAGCGCACGCGATCTCTCCTGCCCAGGTCGTGCTCGCCTGGCACGTGGCACGGGGGACGGTGTCGATTCCCAAGGCCTCGACGCTGGAGCACCAGGTCGCGAACCTCGCCGCCGCAGAAGTCGTGCTCGACGAAGGCGAGGTCACGGCCATCACCGCGCTCGGACGTCCGGACGGACGACTGTTCGACGCGGATCCCCGGACGCACGAGGAGGCCTGACCCGGCATCGCGTCAGACGCGCTGCGTGCCGAGCACGCGAAGGAACTCGAGCTTGCCCGCCGATTCGCTCCCGGGTGCGGCGGTGAGGACGATCAGCGCCTGCGATTCGTCCTCACTGAACAGCGCCTGGCAGTCGACCTCGATCTCCCCCAGCTCCGGGTGCACCATCACTTTGTGCTGCTCGAACCGTCGGCTCACCACGTGCGCCTCCCACAGCTCCACGAATTCCGGGCTCCGGGCTGACAGCGCCTCGACGATCTCCCCCGCCCGCGACCGGGGACCCATCACCCCGTGTGCGGCGCGCAGAGCGCCGACGAGGGCACGAGCCTGTCGCGGGTGATCGACCTCGCGATATCGCCGCCGCTCGACGTCGGGATGGGCGAACCAGCGGTAGATGCCGCTCCGGTCGAGCCCGGTGAGTGCGGTCGAATCGCCCACGAGAGCGCGGGAGGCATCGTTCTGCACGAGAACTTCATCGAGCAGCGAGACGACGAATGCCGGGGTGTCGTGCAGCCGGTCGAGCACGCGGAGGATGCCGGGACGCACGTACTCGGTGAGGGGGGCGCGGTCCGGGGCGCTGTGTCCGCAGAGCCGGAAGAGGTAGTCGCGCTCGTCTTCGGTCAGGCGCAGAGCACGTGCCAGGGAGGAGAGGATCTGCACGCTGGGCTGGGGTCCCCGCCGCTGCTCCAGGCGCGTGTAGTAGTCCGTCGACATGGTCGCCAGCTGTGCCACCTCTTCTCTGCGCAACCCGGAGGTCCGGCGTCGAGGTCCGGCCGGAAGCCCCACGTCGGCAGGCCGCAGGGCCTCACGTCGCCGGAGCAGGAACTCGGCCAGTGCATCACGATCCACCTCTGAAGTATCCCCCGACGTCCGCGCAGGTTCCAGGGACCGGTGATCCCTGGATGACCGCTCTCTGGAGGGACGGTTCCGGGACGCCGAGGCTGATCGTATGAACATCACCGGAAACACCATCTTCATCCCGGGCGCGACGAGCGGCATCGGCCTCGCCCTCGCCGTGCGTCTGCATGCCCGCGGCAACACCGTGATCGTGGGAGGACGCCGCGAAGACCGGCTCACAGCCATCGCCGACGAGCATCCCGGTATCCACACGGTGCGGATCGACACGACCGACGCCGACAGCATCCATGCGGCCTCCCGAGCTGTCCTCGCAGAGCACCCCGCCCTGAACGTGCTGATCACGATGGCCGGTGTCATGCGGGCCGAGGACTGGACCACGCCCACAGGATTCCTCTCCACCGCCGAGGAGACCGTCGAGACGAACATCCTCGGGCCGATCCGGCTGATCGCCGCTTTCGTCGAGCATCTGCGCGCGCAGCCGGAAGCGACGATCATGACGGTCTCGTCCGGCCTCGCCTTCGCCCCGCTCCGCGCGACGCCGAGCTACAACGCCAGCAAGGCCGCGATCCACATGCTCAGCGAATCCCTGCGCCTGCAGCTCGAAGGGAGCAGTGTGTCGGTGCTCGAGCTGGAACCGCCGGCGGTGCGCACGCCTCTCATGCCCGGACATGAGGAGAACGAGTCCGCTATGCCGCTCAACGAGTTCATCGACGAAGTGATGGAGCTGATCGAGTCGCGGCCGAACGCCACCGAGATCCAGGTGGAACGCGTGAAATTCCTCCGCTACGGAGAGGCCCGCGGTGACTACGACCGGGTCGTCGCCACGCTGAACGCCACCGACCCGCACGGGCGCTGAGCCGACGCGGGGTGCCGGTCGCGCACCGGCGCCCCGCTCACGGGTGCAGAGACGCCGCAGCCGCCGTCAACGCGTCGGCGGACTGCCGCAGCAGCGCGAGCTCGTGGTCGGAGAACGACGTGTTGCGGATCGGGACAGCGCCCGTCGCACTGACGATCGAAGGCACCGACAGCGCGACTCCGTCGACACCGTGGAAGTCGCGCAACACCGTGCTCACGGGCATGACGGCGTGCTCGTCGTGAAGGATGGCCTCGACGATTCGCGCACTCGACAGCCCGATGGCGTAGTTCGTCGCCCCCTTGCCGAGGATGACCTTGTAGGCGGCATCGCGCACGTCGACGGCGATCTCCTGCAACTCCTCGAGGGTGAACCGGGGGTGTCCCGGCGTCTCCCACTCGAGGATCGGCACGGTGCCGATGGTCGCCCGAGACCACAACGGGAACTCCGTGTCACCGTGCTCGCCGACGATATGGGCGTGGACACTGGCCGTCGACACGCCCGCCCTCTCGGCAAGCTTCCAGCGCAGCCGCGAGGTGTCGAGCACCGTACCGGACGCGAAGATCCGCTCCGGCGGGAGTCCGGTCTCCTCCTGAGCGATCACGGTGAGCACGTCGCACGGGTTGGTGACGATCACGTACACCGCGTTCGGTGCGACCTCGAGCAGTTCGGGCATCATGCGGCGGATGATCCCCGCATTGACCTCAGCGAGCTCGATCCGGGTCTGTCCCGGCTTCTGCTTGGCTCCCGCCGTGATCACGACGACGTGCGAACCCGCGGCCACCGAGATGTCGCTGCCACCGACGATGTCGCTCGAACCCGTGAACTGCGTTCCGTGCGCGAGGTCGAGGACCTCCGCCTCGACCTTCTCGGTGGCGATGTCGTAGAGCGCGACATGACGCGCAGATCCGCGGATCAGTGCGGCGTAGGCGACGCTGGATCCCACGCTTCCCGCGCCGACGACCGTGAGCTTCGAGTTCTCGATGATCTCCATGCGCTCAGTCTCGCAGTGCAGTGCGCCTCTCCGGCAGGGGGAACGCCGTCGGAAATGCTCACAGCGCGGCGGCGACCGCCTGAGCGACCGTCGGATGAGCGAACTCGAAGCCCCCGCGCTCTAGAACCCGCGGCCGCACATCGGCGTCCGGAAGGAGCAGCGAGTCCGCTGCGTCGCCGAGGGCGAGGCGCAGAGCCCAGGCCGGCGCGGGGAGCCAGAACGGTCTGTGCATGCGCGCAGCGAGCTCCCGGCCGATGTCGTTCGCAGACGCGGGGGTCGGCCCCGTGAGGTTGACCGGTCCGGCGAGCTTCGTGTCCAGGACGTGCCGGATCCCCCGGACCTCATCGTCGAGCGAGATCCAGGGCCAGACCTGTGTTCCGCGTCCGAGAGGACCGGAGACGCCGAAGCGGGTCAGCTGGATGAGCGGCTTGAGCACTCCGCGACGATGGATCACGGGGGCGGTGCGGAGCAGCGCGACCCTGGTGTGGTCCTCGGCGCGTCGAGCCTCGGCCTCCCAGCGCACGGTCAGATCGGCGAGAAAGGTCTCACCGGCTGCGGACTCCTCCGTGAGGACTTCGCCGGGAGCGGACCCGTAGTACCCGACAGCGGACGCCGAGACCAGTGCCGGCGCATCCGAGCGCAGGGCACGCAGGGCCGTCGTCATGGTGCGGGTCGTCTGCAAGCGCGAATCGACGAGTTCCGCACGGTAGCGGCGTGTCCAGGGCAGACGGCCGACGCTGGCGCCGCCGAGCGCGACGACGGCTTCCGCACCGGCGAGCACGTCCGGATCGAGCGGACGCTCCCCCGGTGCCCATTGCGCCTCACCCGCTCCGTGCGGCGCACGACGGACCAGAACGGTGACGTCGATCCCGTCGGCGCGCAGGGAGGAGACGAGGGCTGAACCGATCAGGCCCGAGGCCCCGCTCACGACGATGCGTCGCGCCATGTGCTGCAGCTTCCTGTCCGTCGGTCGTCGAATCGTATGGTTCACCAGCGTACGCGCCGTCCCGGCGATGCCCCTAGCCGAGGTCAGTCGGCGCGACGGTAGTGCAGGGCTACCGCACCGCTACGGAACGGTGTCGACGAGACCAGCGCCAGGCGTCGAGTGGCGGGGAGCCCCCGCTCGTACAGCGTGGGACCGTGGCCCGCGATCCGCGGATGCACCAGGAACCGGTACTCGTCGATCAGGTCCAACCGGTCGAGTTCGGTCGCGAGCATGCCGCTTCCCACGAGGACCCCGTCGCGCGTCTCATCCTTGAGTCTCTGCACTCCGGCGCGCAGATCGCCGTGGATCCGGTGGCTGTTCGTCCACGGGAAATCCTGGCGTGTGGCGGAGACCACGTACTTGGGTGTGGCTTCCAGGGCGACAGCCCAGTCGCGCAGCGCCGGCGGGGCGTCCGTCTCTCCTCGCGCGACGGCGGGCCAGGCATCCTCCATCATCTCGTAGGTGGTGCGCCCCCAGAGCATCGCGCCGGATTCTTCGAGGAGACGGGTGTAATACGCGTGTGTCTCGTCGTCGGCGATGCCCACTTCGTGATCGATGCAGCCGTCGAGGGTGACGTTGATGCTGAAGGTCAGGAGTCCCATGCCGGGAGCCTAGGTCCGTGGCCGCGTGACCGCCAGAGTCCGCAGGCGTGCGGTGGGCATCGCCGGGAGATGACTCACGCGCTCCCGTCAGAGTCCGTCTTGTCGCTCGACGACGAGCTCAAGGCGTACTCGCGCACGCGGTCGGTGATGTAGGAGACCACGGTTCCCGATGTGATGCCGATGATGACGATGCCGCCCAGCATCAGGAGCACGGCGAAGAACCGTCCCGCGACGGTCACGGGGTACATGTCGCCGTAGCCGACCGTCGTCAGGGTCACGAACGCCCACCACACGGCATCGCCGAAGCTGTCGATGGTCGCATCCGGCGCGGACCGCTCCACGCTCAGCGTCGAGAGAGCGAGGAAGTAGACGAAGGTCACCGAGTATGCGGCGGAGTAGATGATCAGCTCGGTCCTCACCACGCTGCCGGTGCGGGCATGGAAGAACGGCAGTTGACGAGCGAGGTCGACCACGCGCACGGCCCGGAACACCGGAAGCAGGACCGCGAGGAGCTCCACGGGGTGACGCACGACATAGCGCCACCTGGTGCCCTTCCGAGTGAGGCACACACGGACGATGTAGTCCACGGCGAAGATGAACCACGTCAGGATCGTCGTGTTGCCGGTGACCGTCCGCACGAGCGGCGGCAGATCGGGAGCGATGACGAAGACGGAGAAGCCGATGATGAAGATGACCCCGGCGAACACGAGCGGCACACGCGCGAAGCGATCCCAGCGATCGAAAGACGAACGTGACGAATCCATGCGCCCATCTAACACGAGCGTCGCGCGCGAGGTGGGCCCTGCCGGGATCGAACCGACGACATCCACGGTGGAGTCGCCGCGGTTGGCACCCGTCACCGACATCTTCACGCTCCGGGACGCATCGTGAGCGTCCGCGCAGGGAACGACCCGGCGGCGGTGCACTTCGTCGCCGACGCTCCCACGGTGCTGCACGGCAGCGGGCCGTCGATGTTCGAGCGCACCTCGCGCGACCTGCGAGACGTGACGTGCAAGCTCTGCCTTTACGTGCTCGATCGGCCGGACGGCTACTGACCGGCCTACACCGCCCGCAAGCGGATGCCGCGTGAACGACGCGCTCAGTGAATCGCCGTGATTCCTGGGCGCGTTGGTCGTCGCGGGGGGTTCGCGCCAATCCATACGTTCAGAGCACGGGCTCAGAGGGGGCCACGCACGAGGGAGCGACATGCACGACAACGACACCGCCGCACTGCAGATGTTCATCGACTACCAGCGCGCGCAGAATCTCGCCGCGACGACGATCAGGAACCGCCGAAGCATCCTAACCACGTTCGCCCGCAAGACCGGGATGCTCGTCGACTGCGACGTGTTCACGCTCCGCCGCTACATCGGCCGCGACGAGCCCGTGAGCGCCGGAACACGCCGCACCGAGCGCGGCGCGCTCATCGCGTTCTACACGTTCCTGCACGACGAGGGGCTCCGCGAAGACAACCCGGCGACCAAACTCCCCGTCGTCCGGGTGCCGAAGGGCCAGCCCCGGCCGTTCACCGCCGAGCAGATCGACGCGATGCTCACCTCCGGCGCGTACACCAAGACTCGAGCGATGATCCTGCTCGGCTACTACCAGGGCTTCCGCGTCTCGTCGATCGCCCGCGTCCACGGCGACGATATCGACCGTGCCGGCATGACGATCGGCACCGTCGTGAAGGGTGGCAAGGTGCGACGGCTGCCGTTGCACGAGGTGATCGCCGAGCTCTCGCTCAGCATGCCCCGCCACGGCTACTGGTTCCCCGCCCGCGACGGCTCCGACGGCCACATCCGTCCGTCGTCGGTCACGGACCTCATCACGAAGGCGAAGCTGCGCGCGGGGATCCTCGACGAGAAGCTCACGCCGCACTCACTCCGCCACGCGTTCGGGACGGATCTCGTCGAGCAGGGAGTCGACATTCGAGTCGTCCAAGAGCTGCTCGTGCACGAGCACCTATCGACCACCCAGATCTACACCGCCGTGAGCGAGCGGCGGAAGCAGGACGGCATCCGGACGCTGACCCCGCGCGCGGTGCCCGAGCACTCCGGGAGAGGTGCCGCTAGGCTCGCGGCATGAGACGCGCACTGCTGTTCCTCACCTTGACGATTGCTCTGCTCGCCGGTTGCACAGCCGCACCGGCACCTGAGCCACAGGCAGCGAGCGAGCCTACGATGGGCGATGCTCGCGAGAACTGCCTCTCTGCATATCGTGAACTCCCTAACGTCATCGCCACGCTGGAGGAGCAATCCGGCGAGCCCGCGGACACCGCGACGCCCTGCGACAACTGGATCGAGTCGCAGGGCGAGGCCGACTTCGTCCACTTCTGGACGACGCCAACGGAGTACATACCGTACGTCATCAGCGTCGCGAAGGTCGACGCCGCCGTTGAGATGGGCTAAGTCGTTCTGCCCGGGCGGTAGACGACGCCGACGCCGCCGCCGATGATGCCCATGACGGTGGTGGCGACGCCGCCGGTGGCGAGGACTTGCGGGGCGATGTCGGGGAACCAGATTCCGGCTACACCCGAAGCGAGCGCTGACGCGGCCGCGGTGGCGAGGGTCGTCCAGTAGACGGCATCGCGCACACGGGGTGAGACCTCGGGGCGGTACGTGTCTTCTGCAACCGCGGTTTCTTCGCTGCTGGGGATCGCGCCGGCGGCGATGAGTGCCTCGCGGCGTTCGGTGCGGGTTTGGGGGTTGCTCATTTCGGTTTCCTTTCAGTCGAACAGGTCGGCGGGTGGCGGTGGTGGTGGAGGGGGTGAGCCGCGGTAGATGTGGTCGACGAGCTGGCGGTTCCAGTGCCACAGCCGCTGGTTCTGGACTTGCCACTTGGTGAGGTTGACGGCGAGGGTGATCCCTCCGGCGATGAGGGCCGCGAGGACGACGCCGGCAAGGGCGAGGATCGCGAGGGCCACCGCGTCCGGGATCACGGGTTGGTCCGGGCGCGTTCGCGTGCCCATTCCAGGAGCCAGAGCCAGCGCTTACGTTGCATCGGTGACTCGGGCACGCCCGCATCTTTGAAGATCTCGGCGGTGCTGGCGCTGATGAGCTCGGGGGTTTTGCCGTCGCCCCAGAGGAACCGTGCGCCTTCGGCTGATGAGTCGTCCTTGTTTCGTGCGATCTGCATGCCCATCGGGTCTCTCCTTTGTGTGGGTGTGGTGGTCCCGCCGGCGGTTGACGGGAGGGATCGGACAATCGCGTAGCTGCGGACGTTGGGAAGCTCCCAGTGCCACGGCTCATACGCGTAGGGGCGGATCATGCCCGCTGCGTGGAGGCGGCGGATGCGGTCCGGGGTCGGGTCGATGTCGAACGCGACGAACCGCACGTGCGCGAGGCGCTGCGATTCGTCGTCCGGGTTGTCGGCCGGGTTGAATCCGGGGAGCCGTTGCGCCCATCCGTCCCAGAAGTACTTCTGGGCGCCGTAGAGTCGGCCCGCGCTGTTGATCGGGGGCGACCCGGCGGCGCGCCACGCTTCGACCGCGATCCGGCGTGCGTGCATGCCGGGGTGTCCTGGAATCGGGATGATGTCAAGCGGACTCATCACGGGCCTCCAGGGCATCGAGGCGCTGCGCGAGGAGGTCGACGGCTTGGTGCAGCTGCGCGTTCTGTGCCATGAGCAGCGCGATGAAGTCGATCGATTCCGGGACCGGATCACCGCCGTCCCGGTCCAGCACGAGGCTGACTTCGGTGAGTCCTGTCTCGGGGTCGGTGGTGCTCTCGGTGCGATACACGACGAACGGTCGCAGATCGTCGGACTCGGCCAGCCGCTCGGCGATGTAGCCGTACTTCCACGATCCGTCTCCGTTGCGCATCTGGTAGCGGTGGAGTTGCGGCCAGATGTCACCGAGCGCGCCGGGGTCAATTTCGCTGATGTGCTTCTTGTATCGCTCGCTCGACGCGTTCTTCGCGAGGCGTCCGTCCCCGTTGAAGTAGGCGACCGTGTAGCCGCTCGTCGCGGGGGTCGCGTTCGGCAGGAAGAGACTGCCGGTGATGGTGCCGCCGGTCTTGTCGAGCTTGTTGCCGTTGAGGAGGTTGTAGATGTCGTCGACATACTCCTTGTCGGAGGCATGCCCGTTCGATGTCGGCCGGGCGACGGCGAGGCGCCCGCCGCTGTGATACATCGGCACCTTGCCGTCGGCATCGGCGGACGACGCCCACTTGACGAGCCCGAGGTTCGCACGGGCGGCCTCGGCGTTGTCGGCACCGGTCCCACCCTTGATGACCGGGGTGATGGCGTTCGTGCGCTGTGCGATGTAGTCGCGGGTCTTGTTCTCCTCATCCCACCCGTTGCGGCGGTCGTCGGTACCGGCGAGGATGTCCATCCCGGCCGCGAGGGCGTCGTCTCCGTTGGCCATGTCAGATCACTTCTCCTATCCAGGACGCGCCGGGGGGCGAGTCGAGCCATGCCTCGTCGGCGGGAAGCAGCTCCCAGGCGAAGGCGGGGGTGTCCGTAGTGCGGGTCGTCACCGACACCGAGTCGGTGTCCAGGTCGAACCGGATACGGGCGCTGATGCCGGTCTGAACCGGGGTGCCGTCGAGGATGATCGAGAGCGGCTGATCGGTCTGCTCCGCCCACGACGGGATGCCGGTGACGGTCACTTCCCGGCCTTTGCCTTGCGCCCGCTGAACAACGTGCTGGGCGCGCCCTGGCCCCGGATAGGGAGTGTTTCGCAGTTCGACCCGGAGCACCTTGGTCGGGCTGCCCGTCAGACTGTAAGCGTCAACGCGGCTCTGCTCGATGCCGTCGGCATCCGTCCACGTGTAGAGGTAAACGGCGGCGTCGAACCACGTCTCATCGTCGCGAGAGAGCTTCTCGTCGGCAGCGGTGATGTTCACCCCGTACCGCCACGACTGGGAACCTGCGGCCCGGTAGTCCTCGTCACGGAGCGAGAACAGTCGCCCCTCGTCGCACACGAGCCGCGTTCCCGTCATAAGCAACACCGGGTGCAGGAAGTCCATCGCCGAGACGCCGGCGGGCCACACGAGGGATTCAGGGTCGCGTTCGAGAACCGGGGTGCGCTTCGACGGCGACGCATTCGGATCACCAGACCACGCGTACGTGTACCCGCCACCGGCGCTGTCACCGTAGAACATGGGGATGCGCCATCGACCTTCATAGAGGATCGCTTGCACCCAGTGGTTCTGCCCCGACGAGTTACCAACGGTGGTCACCGACACGTAGGCGTACGCCGCACCGGGAGGTGCCTCGGCGTTGAGATAGAACTCCGTCCACGCGCCAATCGAGGTGACCTGAGCCGGGCTCGTCACGCTGCTGAAGTGACGACCGTTCTCGTCCCGGAAGCCCATCGTGATCGTCGTCGACCGGCCAGGATTGGACAGCATCCGCACCACCGTGCCGTACCGTCGACCGGGCGTCACCCGGCCCTCCTTCGTGGAAGAGGTACCGTCCCACCCGGCAACACCGACCGCCGACGAACCGGCCGCGGCGGTCCAGCGCACCGTACGATTGCCGAGCGCGGGCGCCGGGCTGTTGACCACGACCGACGTCAACGCGGACGCGCCCGTACCGGTCCAGTACCCCGCGGTGTTCGTGATGCCGGCGGGGTTGGAGTTTAGCAGCGAGACAGGCCAGAACGCGGTTACGTCAGCATCGAGCGCTCCCGGCTGCAGAACGGCCCCGATCTTCCCGAGCGCGTACTCCACCACGTCCCTGAGTGATGATTCCAGCGAGCGCGGTGTGATGTCCTCGTCGAGCTGGGCGAAGTCTGCGAGGAGGGCTTCGTCTGACGCGAGCTCCACCGACACGGTGCCGTCTGCCCGGTTCGGCGTCGTCGATCGGATGCCCAGATCGAACTCACGGAATCCCTCGGGCACCCATTCACCGCTGCCGTCCATGTGCCCCTGCCGAGTCGCTCCCACGGTGATCCGACGAGAGCCGCGCGGGTCAAGCTCATCAAGCAACGCCACATCCTCAACAGCCAGAGTCAGCGATGCCGTGACGTGCGGGATCGAACCCGCATCGAGCGTGATGCGTCCAGAGCGAAGCGACAGCTCCGCACCAAGATCGGTGCGCGCCGTGTAGACGTGCCGAGACACACTCGTCATACCGACACCTCCTGAAACGGCACCGTGATCGTCCACTGCCCGGCAGCCCCGAGCACCTCGCCGATGCTGCCGTTCGCGACCACGAACGACATTCCGACCTCGGGTACCTCGGCACTCACGAGGGTGAGCAGTTGCGGAAGCTCGAGCACCGAGCGCGCAGCCGTTGCAGCGGCCGCGGCATCGAACGTGAGGGTGAGAGTCCCCTGCCTCATGCTCGCGGGACGCAACGTAACATCGGGATCGGTGCGTCCCAGGATGTGATGCACGATCGTACGAACCTCGACGGAAGACTCCCAGGAGCTCACCGCCACGGGAGTGAGCGTGCCGGCAGAGTGATTGATGATCGTAGCCACTACCGGTCCCACCCCATGCTCGACGAGAACGCCTGATTCAACTTCGCCGTGACCGTCATCGTCCGCGGCCGAGTCAGGGCATCGAGATCCACACGCACCTGGTCCAAGCCGGTTACTCGTGCCTTGACGACGGCTTCCGTGCCGTCGACGGCGTTCACCTTGTCTTCGACTCGCTGGATGTCCGTGGTCGCCGTCTGGGTATCAGCGTTCACCGAGACCTCGACATCGCCAGGGAGCGCCACGATCTTGTTGCCGAGCGCATCGACCTCACCGGTGGCCGTACCTGCCTCTTGCGAGAGCTTGTACAAATACTCCGCCTGCGCATTCGCCGCGGTGGCTCCTTGCTCCAGCCCGCGCGCGACAGATGGGAGCACAGCGTCCAGCTCCTGTTGACGACCGATCGTGAGACCGGAAGCTGCTCCATTGTCGGCCCAGGCACGAGTGAGCTGGTCGAGCTTGTCTCCACCTTCGACGAGAGCATCGATCACATCGACCTGGTCCCACCCCGAGCCGACCGTCAGGTCGAGCACCTGCTTGAACTTCTCCTGGTCACTCGTCCACTCCTCGACCGCCCTCAGCTTGTCGGCCGCGTCGAATGCCGCCCCGATCCCATACGCGAAGTCGAACGCGGACTGGAGAGCTTCTTTCGACGCCTCGTCGATCTTGTTGAACTGGTCGACTGCGACGCCCAGACCCGCGGCCACCGCGATTCCAGCTGCGGCACCTGCGGGCCCGAAGCCTGAGAACGCGTTGGCCGCGACCTCCTGCGCGAGATCTGCGATCGACTCGAAGGAACCGTCGAAGCTCGCCGCCGTCTCCCGCGCGGATTGTTGGGCCTCCTCCTTGAAGTCCTTCACGCCGTCCTCGGCGCGCTCCATCCCGCGGCGGGCTTTGTCGCCGGCATCGCCAGCCTTGTCGCCGAGGTCTTTCGTCTCGCGCTGCGCGTCCTTCAACGCATCTTCGAGACGCTCGACGCTCCGCGAACTGTCGCGGCCTGCGTCGTCGGCGGCGTCGGCGAGGTCTTCGAGTGCGTCTTCGGCTTTCTCGAGCGGCTTGATCACGCCGTCGCGGATGCCCTGGTCGAATTGCTTCGCGTCGGCGGCGATCGCGATCTCGTGTGCGCGTGCCACGGCTACTTCCCTTCGAGCTTGTCGAGCATGGTGCGAACGGCGGTCTGGATCCACAGGGATGCGAACCGGACGATGGAGCGGGAGGCCGCGGGGTTGAACACGTGCCCGCCGCGCTTCGGTGCGGGGAACGCGGAACCGGCCCGGCGCGTGTAGACGGTGCCCTTGCGGGAGCGAGTCGTGATCTGCTTCTCCGGCCCCATCCCGTACTCGGCAGCGTGCGCGAGCCGAGAGACGGGCGTTCCGGAACGGAGCGTGCCGACCGATCCGGAGCGGAGGAACACGTTGCGCTGGGTGACGCCGACCCGACCGGACTTCACCAGCACCTGCTGTTGGAGACGGGTGCCGGCACCGTCGCGGAGCTCCTCGAACCAGATCGGTTGCGCCTCGCTCTTGGTCTCGGCGGCGATCTGCTTGCGAACGTCCTCGCTGACCGTGCGCATCGCGATCAGCATCGACCGCAAGGGCGAGTCGACGAGCAACGAGATGCGCACGGCCACGATCTACTCCGCCGGCGGCGTCGTCGGCGGAACGGGCTCGGGCTGGTCGATGCAGCCGAGGTTCCCGGTCGCCTGGTGCACGGACTTCGACGCCCCGCCGATCGCGCCCGCCTCGCAGACGACCTGGATGGACCATCCGAGCCCGCCGTCCTCGGGGGTGTACACGAACGTCTTGCGCTGGCCGTGCCACTCGATGAACTTCTGCGACAGCGACCCGACGGTAGTCCAGTCCTGGTTGTACGTGATCCCGGCGACCCACGCGGCGGGCCCGGCGAACTGCTGCACGCCGCCGCCGATGTCGGTCACGGATGCCTTGTCCGCGGTCGGGGTGAGGGTGAACGAGGTGACGGCGGCGGTGTAGTCGTCCTCCGCGCACACGAGCGTGCCTTTCGCGCCCATGTAGGCGACGTTGGGAACGGTGGTCATGATGTCCTCCTAGAGAGTGGTGAGAGCGATGAGACTGACCCGCCAGGACAGCGGGCCCGAGTCCTGACGGATCTTGCGGGCGGTGGACCATCCGAGATCGGAGGACGTGTCGAGTTCCTTGAGCAGCGGCACGATCTCGTCTTCGATCGCCGCCTCGGCCTCGCCGTCCGCGGTGCGCGGGTCGACGAGCACGAGATCGACCGTCGCGCACACCTGCCCGGGTGGGAGCTGTGCGCCCTCGGCGAGGGTGGACAGCTCGGTGAACTCGATGTAGACGGCGGGGACGAGGGAGACGTTCGCGGCGGTGAGGTCTTTGACGATCGCCCAGTCGTCCGGGAGCGCGGCCTCCAGCCGTGCTTTCAGTTCGTCCCGGACGGCGGGAATGCTAGAGAGCATGGGGCTTCCAGTCGATCGGGCGGATGACCGCCTTGATGGTGTTGTCTAGCGGGTAGGGGCGGAAGGTGAAGCCGTCTGGCCCTACCTCGCCGTCGCCGGTCGTGCGGCCAGCGTTCCAGAGGTTGCGGACCTGCATGAGCTGCGCGAGCACGTAGTTGTCCGGCGGGTCCGGCACCGGCTCCTCGGGGGGTTGAGGAGCCGGTGCCGGGGCGAATGCGATCACCTGGCCACGGGCGACGTTGAGCAGCATGCCGAGCAGCTCGGCGTTCTGCACCGGGGCGTCGACCCACGCGCCCTTGACGCGTTGCTGCGCCTCCGGCGTGTCAGCGGTGTACCAGGTGGCCACGATCAGGCGTCCGCGGTGCCGATGAGGACGAGCGCCTCGGGACGCTTCACGAACGTCTGCAGGTAGCCGTGCACGGCCTTGTCGATGCCACCGCGGGCGAGGTCGAGGGCATCGACTTCGAGGAGTCCGCCCGCGGGCCGGTCGAAGTCGATCGCGTACGACGAGCCGACGAGGCATGCACCGGTGTCTTCGATGCCGATGTCGCCGTTGACGACGTGCACGTTGCCGTCGACCGTGCCGTTGCCGGAGGTCGAGAGGGCGATGCTGACGAACGCGGGGAGGTTCTGATCGCCGCCGGCGGCGTAGATCAGCTCCTCGTAGTCGATGTCGTTGACGATCGCGAAGTCGGGGGTGTCGCGTCGGCCGTCTGCCTTGCGCTTCTTGACCGCGAGGATGCCCTGGATGAGGTGCTTGAGCGCGGTCGGGTAGTTGTCCGGCAGGGTGGGGCTGTTCGGCGCGATGGGTGCGCCAGCGGTTTCGACGGTGTACTCCAGCGCGAGCTCGTCCTGCCAGATGAAGTAGTCCTCCTGCTGGAGCGCGAGGAACGCGAGGATGAAGGCCATGCCGCCGTCGAGGTCCCAGAACTCGCGGCCGATGTCCTCGCCCATGGCCCACCGGTCGAGCACGCTCGCGTGCTCGGTGACGTGGCCCTTGTTCGACTTGATCGCGGTCTTGTTGCCCGGCCATGTGCCGTCCATCGGTGCGTTCTGTGGTGCACCGGCGGTGCCGCGCTTGACCTTCCAGCCCTTCTTTCCTCCGGCGGTGATGTCGGTGCCGGGGTTGAACAGGGTGATGTACTCCTGCACGTAGGGCACGCCCGCGCCGATGTCGCCCATCCAGTTGGGCTGGATGACGGGACCGGCGTCGCTGAGCACGATGTCGCTGAGCGCGGCGAGCACCTCGACGGATGCCTGAGCGGCGTTGCTGCGGTGTGCCTTCACGTCGGCCATGGCCTCCGCGATGGTCTGGATGCTCGGCCGCCGCGATGCCGTGGAGGCGTTGCCGCCGGCGTTGGTGAGAGTGCCGGGGACGGCCCCGGCCATGACGGTTTCCTGCTCGGCCACGGTGGCCTCCTGTTCGGTGTTGTCCGAGGTGACCTCGGTGTTGGTGGATGTGGTGACGGTGGTGGACTCGGTGCCGCCCTCGACGTCAGCGGTCGTGGTCACGGACTGGTAGGTGCGCTTGTACTTGCGGCCGTTCTCGTCTTCGTAGATGTACTCGGACTTGTCGAGCGACGTGATCTCCCCCTCGCCCTCGGCCGTTGCCTCGATCTCCTCGTCGTCGGCGAGTTCGGCGAGCACGCGGGCGGAGCGGAACGCTCCGGCGACGAGCTGCGCGGCACCGGTGAGGATGCCGTTGCGTGCGACGCGGGAGGAGTCGATGTCGGTCTTGAACTCGGCGGACAGTGCCCGGCGAAGTCCGTTGGGGTTGACGGCATCGGCGAGGGCGGAGTCGCCGGCAGGAGTCCGGGCGATGCTGAACGTCGCCATGATGCCCTGCGCGGTTTCCCACAGTCGCGTCGCGCGGCCGACTGGCTGGTAACGGTCGTGGTCGAGGTTGAGGGTGACGACGGACGGGTCAGCGGGCAGCTCGATCGAGCCGGCCTGGACGGTGAAGCGTCCGGAGCTGGTGCGCCCCTCCTCGTTGAATGGCAGGAGCAGCCCCGTCATGGAGCGCTCGTCGAGGCTGGCGAGTACCTCGCCGCCCTGGATAGTGATGTCGTGCATGGTCAGTCCTCGCTTGTCTGCTGGTCTGGCGGGTTGGGTGCGGTGAGGAACCGGGACGTGTCGACCCGGATCAGCTCCCCCGGCGCGCACACGTCGTCGAGGGAGAGGCGCGCGGCGATCGCGGCGGCGTACTTGGACAGCCCGAAGTCCCACATCTCGGACCGCTGTCCGCCGTTCTGCACGCCGGTGTAGCGCATCTCCGTGCCGCCACCGGAACCGCCTTGGCGGACGCCTTCGAGGACCGATGCGGGAAGACCGGCGTGGTTGGCGAGATCGAGGCGGTTCCCGTTGCGGCCAGACTCGAACAGGTCGGTGGGGAGCGTCCCGGCCGTCGTGTCGACGGTGACCCATTCGGGCTTCATGCCCGTGGCACCGCCCTTCGCGCTGCGCGCATTCTTGAACGTCTCGAGGAACTCGCGGCGCTCCTCCGGAGTCCACTGGTCCCACCGCTCGGCGGCGACAGTAAGCATGGTCAACGCGATGGGGTTGTCGATGCGATCGCGGTAGGCGTCGCGGATTCCGATCGCGTCTTGGATGTCCTCGATCGCGTCGACGAGCATGCCGTTGGACCCGTACCCGATGCGGATCGGAACGACGCGCTGCCGGTACTTCGGATTGATCTTGGCGTTGACACGGATCGCGCCGTCGTCCTCGATCTTCCACATCACGCGGGGGATGTGCATCGCGTCGGCCGGGAGCCCGTCGCTACCGAGTTCGAAGCCGATCGCGCCCCACCCCGACATGAACATGTCGGAGGTGACCGCCCAGCGCAGATCGTAGGGCGGGATACCGCTCCTGGTGTTCGTCAGCCACCCGGGCTGGGCCTCGAGACGCGGCGCTACCATCTCCCCAGTGTCGGGATCCTCCACCATGTTGTTGCCGTCGTGGGCGAACCACTGCATGTCAGCGATGACGCCGCACGTCAGGTCATGCGCTCGCTTGACGGCCGGGACACGGAGGGCCACTTCGCGCGTGATCGCATCCGTGGTGACCGGGAGCGCGTCGGCGACGAACAGCGATTGGATACTGTCCTGCGGCGAGTACCAGGACAGCAGACCGCTCGCCGCAGACGCGGCCGGGCCGAGGAACAGATCACGGAAGAATCCCACGCCTCAGAGAGTGGACCCGACCTTACACATTCATGATTTGCGTCGGCGTGTCGGCCGATTCAGGATGCCGTCTGGCGTACATCTTCGCCGCGTTGCGCGCCCGGTATTCCCCCGGGTGCACACGCCGTTCGTGATCACTTGCGCTCACGTGTCCGGAGCCGCGATCGGTCGCGAACGCATGCCAGTGAGGGCATGCCGTGCAGCCGATTCGGACGCCGCCGGCGGTCGCTTCGAGGCTGATCTTGGGTCGGATCATGGAGGGCTCCTAGAACTGGAATGCGTCGGTGGGCTTGACGGTGGTGGGCGCGTCGCCGAGGAACCGGAGCGCGAGCGCCGCCGCCTCCAGCGGCGTCACGTCCGCCTCGGGGTCGGACTTGGGTGCACCGAACCGGAAGGTGCCGTAGTTCCCGAACGCCTGACGCGTCGCGATGCGGGCGGCGCGGACGAGCTCGGGGTGCTCGAAGATGACCACGGTCTCCTCCTCCAGCGCACGCAGGAACCCGACCGTGGAGCCGGGGATGTCGGCCGGCGTCGTGGGCTTGAGCGGCGGCGCGGGGACCGCGGTCGCGAGTTTCTTCTCCGCGATCTCCTCCGTGAACCCGCGCTTGTCGTAGTGCAGCGTCTTCCCCGGGTGGCGGCGCATCCGGAGCAGCACCTCGGCATCGAACCCGGGAAGACCCTGCTGCCAGTGCCACAGCGCGACAGCACGCTTGCGGGGTGCGGCGTCCGCCCCGGCGAGCTTCTGCGCCGCGGTCACGAGATCCCCCGGCGGCTCGTAGTCCCACGCGATCGCGAGGGAGCCGTGCGTGCCGAGGTGGTGCACCTTCATCACCGCGGCGAACCGGTCCGGGACCGCGGGGAACGCCTCCCGGGTGAGCGCCCGCTCCAGGTGCGCGGGCGGGATCGCGACATCCGCCGCGCCCTCCGTGCCAAACTGTCCGCCGTACTCGATCAGGAAGTCGTCGAGCGAGAAGTCATCGAAGCTGTTCTGCGGGGCGTCGGTGAGGGTGGTGAATCCGAGGCCGGGGTGTGTGCGCTCGATCCACTCCCGCATCCGGCCGCCTGTCGCCCCGGTCTTCGGGTGCGGCTCGTCCGGCTCCCATGACACCAGCTCGGCGCGGTCGACCGTCTCGGGGATGCCGTGCCAGAGGACCGCGGCTTTCTTGTCGTGGAGCTTCTCCCACAGCAGCTGCCCGGTGCGCCACTTCTGCCCGGTCCCCGCGATCACGAACTGCGCACCGATCTTCGTGTCCATCGTCGGGATGACGGCGCGCTTGACATCGTCGCCCTGCTCGATGTCGGCCTCTCCGGCCTCGTCCCCGAACGCCATATCGAACCCGCCGGATCGGAACATGTCCCCGTTGGGGGTGCCGACCATGAGCAGCGAACCGGTATCGCGGAACTCCAGCAGCTCGCCGCCCTTCGACAGCCCGATACCGATCGGGCTCGTGCGCGGGTCCGGCCAGATCTTGCGCAGGTGCTTCACGATGTCCTCGCGGAACCGGTTCCCCGCCTTCTGCCCTGTCGTGAACATCGTCCACCCGACCGTGTAGTCCTCACGTGACCAGCACCGCCCGAGCATCACCGCTTGCACCGCGGTGGTCTTCGTGGAGCGACGCGGCTCGAAGATCACGTTCATGAACTTCCCCGCCGCGAGCAGGTCCGCGACCATGAGCTGCATCGGCGACGGCCCGTACCCGAGATCCCCGGCCCGCTGCCGCTCGTCGAGGCGGAGCAGCCGCGCCCCCTGGATGAACTCACCCCGCGACTGCGCCGTGGTCACGAGCGCGTCGAGCCGGATCGGCGTCAGGTGCTCGATCTTCGAACGCCATTCGAGCCACGTCCCCTCGTCCCACAGATCCGCGAGCGTCGGCGTTGCGTTGGTCATGCGAGTCTCCATCTCAGGGGGAAAAGGTGCTCTTGGAGCCGAAGGCGGGGGTGCGACCGATCCACAAAAAAAGAGCCTCGAACCACGGCGCGAGCCCCTCGACCGCCGCCGGCCGCACGCTCGTGCGTGGCCGCGCCGCACCGGACCGGCGGGCATTGGTCAGCGCCGCACCACGCCGTCCACCCTCGGACCTGTTGCACCGCACGCACTCGGGTGCGAGGTTCGATAGCCCGTGCCCGCCATTCGGGTCGAGGTGTCCCACGTCGAAGCGCTGGCCGGGATGGATCGGACACCCGCGCCGCCAGCACCGCACCTCGACGCCGAGCTTCCAGTCGCGACGCACGCGAGCGCGCACGACGGCCGCGTTGCGGATGTACTCGGGGTCGCGGTGCTTCGCGGTCATGATGCTCTCCGGTCGGGGTGGTCACGGTGGTCACGGTTGAATCCCTACTTCTCTCTCTTCTTTCCTTTACGCGAGAAGAAGTAGAGAGAAGGTGTGACCACCGTGACCAGCCCCCTCCCCCACTGGGATCGAAGCCGTGACCACAGGTGTGACCGCACCGTGACCACAACCGTGACCACCCGCCATTGTCAGAGCGAAGCTCCTCATTCCGAGGGGCGCGGGGAGCGGGGGTCACGGTTCCCGGTCGCACCTGGCCCGCCTGTACCGTCGCCATGGTCATGCCTCCACGCCGGCCGGGACGTAGACCCGGATGCCCTGGTAGTGCTGCACGCGGCCGCCCGCGATGCGGGGCCGGATCTTCGTGATGCCGAGGGGGCGGAGGCGCTGGCCGAAGGTGATCGCGGACAGGGCCGCTACGCCGTTCGCGCGGCACCAGCGGGTGTACGCCTTGTACACGTCCGAGCACGACGAGGAGGTCTCCGCGTCTAGCTCGACGTTCTCGTCGTCGTCGAGCCACACCATGAACGGGTCAGCCTCATCGTGCATGCGGGTGGTAGCCTCCCGTGCGGCCTCGGGGGCGGCGAACCGGCCGCGGGCCATGAGTCGCCGGAGTCCCTCCATCGCCTCGTTGAAGATGCCGGGGATGTCGTCGTGGAGGACCGACTCGTCGAACACGGGAGCGCCCTCGGTGTCGTTCTCGACCTTGTTCGGGAACTCGATGACCATCCACCGCCGACGCCACCCATACGAGCTATCCGAGGTGCGGAAGAACTCGTTCGCGGCGAAGATCGGCACCGCGTAGGGCACGAACTCAAACGCCTGGCCGTGCTTGCGTGACGCGCTGATCGAGTCGCCACCCGTGATCTCTTTCAGGATCTGCGGATCAGACAGGAACTTCGAGGAGAGGTCACCCGAGATGTTGGCCGTCTTGCCGTAGAGGTTCGATGACGCGAAACGGTCCTCGACGAGCTGGTGCAGCGACACGGACGAGTAGTTGACCTTCCCGAGCATCGCGCGCAACAGGCGCAGGAACGTGCCCTTGCCGTCGCCACCACCTCCGTAGAGCAGGATGATCTTCTGCAGCGGGTTACCGGTCATGAGGAGGTAGCCGAGCACCTCCCACACGTGCCGGAGCATTTCCTCATCGTCACCGAACACGACCCGCAACCAGGCGCGGAACTCGTGAGGGAGCGCGATCGCGTCATGCGTGATCGGGAGCTTCGTCAGGGCGCCGAGCATCTCCGTATGCGGGGTGAGACGATCCTCACGCCACCAATAGACGCCGTTCTCGAGAACGATGTGATCCAGGTACCCGCGCGGGAGCTCCGGGAGGCCCACCTCGGGAAGCTCGATGTTCAACAGGTGCGCGGCCGCTTGCGACTCCACGTTCTTCGTGTACGACGCGCCGAGCGCCTTCGCGCACCGACGCGTGACCACGGTCGAGTCGCGCACGTACACGCCGTCGCGGTACTCGTACAGGTCGCCCGCGAAATCGCGCCCGAGCTTCGTGGGCTCGTGCGCGATGTCGTCCGCGAGCAGCGTCGCATCGAAACGATCAGTCGTCGGATTCAGGAAGCTCGGCAACCGTAGCCACCTCCTCCGAGATCCGCACGCCGCACCGTGAGCACGCCCAGACCCGTCGCAGGGTCAGGACGTGCTTACCCTCCGCCTCGTCGACGTTGAGGATGCGGGTCAGCGCAGGGGCGTGGATGCCGAACAGACACGCGAGGCCGGTCACGGCTGACCACCAAACTCGACATCTGCCGGAACGCCGTACGAGTGCGCTCCCTCGTGTCCGGGTGCGCGCCCGCAACTCATTGCGGAGTAGTGCGGATGCGGTTCGCCACAGCGTCTCCCAACCTCGACATCTCCGGGCGTGTAGCGCGCGCGGACCTCGGCGGGCGTCTCGACGCCAAGCACTTCGGCGCGCAGATCGTCCAGGATGCGCATCGTGCGCTCGGTGAAGCAGTCCTGACGCACGAGCCGATCCACTGCGAGGTCGACGCCGCGCAAGACCGGGTCGGTGGCGATCGGATTGGACTCGCCCTTGAATCGACGCTCAGGCATCGTGGCTCCCAACCTCGTGGTTGGGAGTCCGGGCGTCGGCGCGGTCGTGGACCCAGCACCCGAGCCGGTACGCGAGGTACGCCCCGATGACGATCAGCAGATGGGAGCCGTTGATGATCACGAGTCGGCCTCTTCCGCGATCGCGAGGGCGAGCATCCCGATAGCGCGGCGGGCGTCGTCGAGCTGCACGCGGATGGACTCGTGGTCGTATCCGACCGTGTTCGGCTTCTCGGGCAGGTACCCGAGGTAGAACTCGATCTGGTGGATGTTGTTGAGAACCGCCCGGAGGTCACTCCACATCGACACCAGGCGGTGCGACGGTCGGAGATTCTTGATCTGCGCGAACGACGCCTCAACGTCGCGCATCACCTCGTCGTTCTCACGCTGTCCGGCCATAGCCATGCTCCGTTCTCGTCGAGTCCCTTGGTCGCCCGATGACGCATCTCGTCGATCTCCTCGGGCGTGTAGTTCGCCTTCATGTACCAGTGGTCGCGGTCGACCGTGACCGCGTGCAGCTCCGCCGTCAGCCGCTCGATCTCCGCACGCATGAAGAGGAAGCTCTCGTGCGAAATGTGCGGCCGCACCGGGGCATGCGGCAGGGTCCGATGCGTACTCATCGCCGGTCACGCTGCATCCCACGGCTCGCGCGAGAGGATCGCCTCGATGTCCTCGGCCGCGTAGCGGCGCTGCGTGCCGCCAGGACGGATCGCGCGAATGTCTCCGCGATCCGCGAGACGCGAGACGGTCTTTGTCGTCACGCCCAATGCGCCCGCGGCTTCGGCCGGTGTGATCCAAGTGCACGAGGTCGGCTCAGAATCCGGAAGCTGACTTTTTGGCATGTTCGGGACAGTAGCAGACAAATTGGCAGTAATGGGAATTTCAGTAAACACTCAGGCGGAATGTCCGCTTTGTCCGCTAGTGTTCCCGTATGAGCACAGTGAGCCCGATTCGGACTAGTGAGCCGATCGACGTCGTCGTAGGCCGCCGCATCCACACTCTGATGTGGGAGCAGCGAGTCAAGAACAAGGACATCGCCGAGCTACTCGGCATCGAGGCGACCGGCGTCGGCAAGAAGCTGCGCGCTGAGCAGCGCTTTAGCATCGAGCAGCTCGTAGCGATCGCGGCACACCTGCGCACGACTGTGGGCTACCTCGTCGGCGAGACGAGTGCTCCGAATCCGGTGGGCCCTGCCGGGATCGAACCGACGACATCCACGGTGTAAACGTGGCGCTCTACCAGCTGAGCTAAAGGCCCTGGTGCCGTCAGTCTATCGGGAGGCCGATGCGCACCCGTGTCGTGGAAGAGGGATAGGCTGAATCCGGCGCGCGTTGTGCACAGCTGACAAGGCTGCCCGTGTCGCTTCCCGTTTCCTTGGCATGACCTGCCAGCTTGACGAAAGGTTCCCCCGTGACCGTGCACGACCAGGATCCGTACTCCCAGGGCCCCCTCGACAGCGATCCGGAGGAGACCGGCGAGTGGCAGCAGTCCCTCGATGAGCTGGTGGATGCCAAGGGCCACGGCCGCGGCCGCGAGATCATGCTCAGCCTGCTCAAGCGTTCCAAGGAACTGCACCTGGGCGTGCCGATGGTCCCGACGACGGACTACATCAACACGATCGCCCCGGAGAACGAGCCCGAGTTCCCGGGTGACGAAGAGGTCGAGCGCCGCTATCGGGCCTGGATCCGCTGGAACGCTGCGATCACGGTGCACCGCGCACAGCGCCCCGGCATCGGCGTCGGCGGTCACATCTCGACGTATGCCTCGTCGGCCGCTCTCTACGAGGTCGGCTTCAACCACTTCTTCAAGGGCGCTGACAACCCCGGCGGGGCCGACCAGATCTTCATCCAGGGTCACGCCTCCCCCGGCACCTACGCACGGTCGTTCCTCGAGGGACGCCTGAGCGAGGACCAGCTCGACGGTTTCCGTCAGGAGAAGTCGCACGCGCCGTACGGCATCCCCTCCTACCCGCATCCGCGTCTGATGCCGGAGTACTGGCAGTTCCCGACCGTGTCGATGGGCCTCGGCCCCATCAATGCGATCTACCAGGCGATGTCGAACAAGTACCTCGAGAATCGCGGCATCAAGGACACCTCCCAGTCGCACGTCTGGGCGTTCCTCGGCGACGGTGAGATGGACGAGGTCGAGAGCCGCGGTCAGCTCCAGGTGGCAGCGAACGAGGGACTCGACAACCTGACCTTCGTCGTGAACTGCAACCTGCAGCGTCTCGACGGTCCGGTGCGCGGCAACGGCAAGATCGTCCAGGAGCTCGAGTCGTTCTTCCGCGGCGCGGGCTGGAACGTCATCAAGGTCGTCTGGGGCCGCGAGTGGGACGATCTGCTCGCGCGCGACACCGAGGGTGCGCTGCTCAACCTGATGAACGTCACCCCCGACGGTGACTACCAGACCTACAAGGCCGAGTCCGGCGCGTACATCCGCGAGCACTTCTTCGGACGCGACGAGCGTGCCGCCGCCCTCGTCAAGGATTACTCCGACGACGACATCTGGAACCTGAAGCGCGGAGGCCACGACTACCGCAAGGTCTACGCCGCGTTCAAGGCCGCGACCGAGCACAAGGGCAAGCCCACCGTCATCCTCGCGAAGACCGTCAAGGGCTACGGCCTCGGTCCGCACTTCGAGGGGCGCAACGCGACCCACCAGATGAAGAAGATGACGCTGGACAACCTCAAGACGTTCCGCGACGCGATGCACATCCCGATCACGGACGCGCAGCTCGAGGAGAACCCCTACCTGCCGCCCTACTATAACCCGGGGCCCCAGGACGAGACGATCCAGTACATGCTCGAGCGCCGTCAGGCTCTCGGCGGATTCCTCCCCGAGCGCCGGTCGACCCATGTGGGTCTCTCGCTGCCGGACGACGCCGCGTACGCGCTTCCCAAGAAGGGCTCCGGCACCCAGGAGATCGCCACGACCATGGCTTTCGTCCGTCTGCTGAAGGATCTCCTCCGCACGAAGGACTTCGGCCACCGCATCGTGCCGATCATCCCCGACGAGGCACGCACGTTCGGTATGGACGCGTACTTCCCGACCGCGAAGATCTACAACCCGAACGGCCAGCACTACACCTCGGTCGACCGCGAGCTGCTCCTCGCCTACAAGGAGAGCCCGCAGGGGCAGATCGTGCACGTCGGCATCAACGAGGCGGGCGCGGTCGCGGCATTCACGGCTGCGGGAACCTCGTACGCCACCCACGGCGAGCCGCTCATCCCGATCTACATCTTCTACTCGATGTTCGGCTTCCAGCGCACGGGCGACGCCCAGTGGGCGGCGGGCGACCAGATGGCCCGCGGGTTCATCATGGGCGCGACGGCGGGTCGCACCACCCTCACGGGTGAAGGCCTGCAGCACGCCGACGGTCACTCGCACCTGCTGGCCGCCACCAACCCGGCGACGCTCTCGTACGACCCTGCCTACGGCTACGAGATCGCGCACATCGTGCGATCCGGCATCGACCGCATGTACGGCGGCGAGCACGAGGACCCGAACGTGATGTACTACATCACGCTCTACAACGAGCCCCTCGTGCAGCCGGCTGAGCCGGAGAACGTGGACGTGGACGGCATCGTGCGAGGCATCCACCGCGTGTCGGTCGGCGAGGGCGACGGTCCCCGCGCCCAGCTCTTCGCGTCGGGCGTCGGCCTGCCGTGGGCGCTCGAGGCGCAGGAACTCCTGAAGAACGACTGGGGTGTGATCGCCGATGTCTGGTCGGTCACCTCCTGGACCGAGCTGCGTCGTGACGGCCTCGCCGCCGACGAGCACAACTTCCTGCACCCCGAGGCCGAGCCGCGCACCGCGTACCTCACCGAGAAGCTGCAGGGCGCCGAGGGTCCGGTCGTCGCCGTGAGCGACTTCATGCACGCCGTGCAGGATCAGATCCGCCCGTGGGTTCCGAACCGCTTCGCCACGCTCGGCGCCGACGGCTTCGGTTTCTCCGACACCCGTGCCGCGGCACGACGGTTCTTCAAGATCGACGGACCGTCCATCGTGGTCCGGACGCTGCAGTCGCTCGCCGAAGAGGGGACGATCGACCGTTCGCTCGCGGCACAGGCGATCCAGAAGTACAGCCTGCACGACGTGAACGCGGGAACCAGCGGCAACGCGGGCGGCGAAAGCTGAGCCCTCGGTGACAGGATCCTCTCCTTCCGGCATGGACAAGGCCGCGACGCTCACCTGGCTGCGCCGGATCTCCGGTGACATCGCCTCGGTGACGATCAAGCGCCTGGAGGACACCCTTCCGTGGTACGCCGACATGCCACCAGCCCGCCGCTCCGCGGTCGGGCTGGTGGCCCAGGCGGGCATCACGTCGTTCATCCAGTGGTATGAGGATCCGACCTCCACCCCGTGGATCGCGGCCGACATCTTCGCCGCCGCTCCCCGGGAGCTGTTGCGCAGCGTCAGCCTCCAGCAGACGCTGCAACTCATCCGCGTGACGGTGGAAGTCACCGAGGAGCGCGTCGCCGGGCGCGGGAACGACCTGCGCGAGGCGATCCTGCTCTACTCCCGCGATGTCGCCTTCGCGGCGGCCGACGTGTACGCCAGGGCCGCGGAGGCCCGAGGGCTCTGGGACGCACGTCTCGAGGCCCTCGTCGTCGACTCGATCCTCACCGGTGAGGCCGACGAAGAGCTTCCGAGCCGCATCGCTGCGCTCGGGTGGCACGGTCACGGCGAGGTCGCTGTCCTCGTCGGTACGACACCGCCGCAGTTCGACGTGGACCTGGTCCGCCGAACCGCCAGGAAGCTCGCCGTCGATGTCCTCATCGGCGTGCAGGGATCCCGTCTCGTGCTCGTCCTCGGACGCGCACGCGTGGACGGTCAGGAGAACGAGGAGGAGGAACTCGGGTTCCAGGAGATCGCCTCCCGCCTCGAGCCGTCCTTCGGGCCGGGCTACGTCGTCCTCGGGCCCCCCGTGGCCGCACTCGTCGATGCGAGCCAGAGCGCTCGGGCCGCCCTCGCCGGGTTCGCGGTCGCGCGTGCCTGGCGCGGTGCTCCGCGCCCCGTCGAAGCCGATGATCTGCTGCCTGAGCGGGCGCTCGCCGGAGATCCGCTCGCGAAGCAGACCCTGATCGAGCGGATCTTCCGCCCCCTGCAGGCGCATTCGACCGATCTGGTCACCACGCTCTGGAGCTACCTCGACAACGGACGCTCCCTCGAGGCGACGGCGCGCGAGCTCTTCGTGCACCCCAACACCGTGCGCTATCGCCTCAAGCGCGTGAGCGAAGTCATCGGTTGGGACGCCACGGGGCCCCGCGAGGCGCTCATCCTGCAGACCGCCCTCATCCTCGGATCCATCGGCGCCGCCGAGCAGGTGCGCAAGCGGGCGCCGCTGCGACGCCCGCAGCGCTGAGTCCGTCCGCCGCCGTTCTGTACGCCACACACAAGGGTTTTTCGGAATCTTGTGATGGATCATCCACCGCTCTGCCGTAATCGTTGGCAGACTGGGTGGGTGATTGTCGTCGTATGCCCTGGTCAGGGCTCGCAGACCCCCGGTTTCCTCGCTCCTTGGCTCGAGCTCGACGGAGTGGCCGAACGCCTCGCCGCGTACTCGGACGCCGCGGAGGTCGATCTTCGCGAACACGGCACGGTGTCCGACGCCGACACGATCCGCGACACGCGTATCGCGCAGCCGCTGATCGTCGCGGCTTCGTTGATCGCCGGTGACGCACTGGTCCAGCGGGCGGGCCGACGCGCCGACGGCATCGCCGGACACTCCGTCGGTGAGATCGCCGCTCTCGTCGGCAGCAACGTCATCGACGCCGACACCGGGATGCGCCTCGTCGGCATCCGGGGCCGCGCGATGGCCGACGCCGCAGCGCAGGAGCAGACGGGCATGAGCGCTGTGCTCGGCGGCGATGAAGAAGCCCTCCTGGCGCGACTCGCCGAACTCCACCTCTCCCCCGCGAACTACAACGGCGGCGGCCAGATCGTGGTCGCCGGCGCGCTTCCGGCTCTCGCCGCTCTCGCCGAGGAACCGCTGAAGGGAACCCGCGTGGTTCCGCTGCAGGTCGCCGGCGCGTTCCATACCCGGTACATGGCCTCCGCGGTCTCCGTCCTCCGCGACGCGGTCGCCGACGTCACCCCCGCGAACCCCGACATCACGCTCTGGACCAACCGTGACGGTTCTGCCGTCACGGATGGCACCCAGGCGCTGAGCTTCCTGGTCGACCAGGTCTCGTCGCCGGTGCGCTGGGACCTCTGCATGACATCCTTCGCAGACGCCGGCGTCACCGGTGTCATCGAGCTCGCGCCCGCCGGTGCGCTGGTCGGCCTCGCCAAGCGCGGCCTCCGAGGCGTGCCGACGGTCGCCGTGAAGACCCCCGAAGACCTCGATGCAGCCGTCGCGCTGCTGAACGGAGAAGCCGCATGAGCCCCACCCTCGCCCAGGTGACCGGACCGGCATACACGCGTATCTACTCCTACGGCGCCGCCCGCGGCGAGAACGCCGTGCCGAACGAAGATCTGATCGGCCCGATCGACTCCAGCGACGAGTGGATCCGCCAGCGCACCGGCATCATCACCCGTGTCCGCGCCGACAAGAACACGGATGCGATCGACCTCGCCGCGGAGGCCGCATCCGAAGCCATCGAGAAGTCGGGCGTGGCGGCCGATCAGGTCGACCTGGTCATCGTCGCGACGATCAGCAACCCGAAGCAGACCCCTTCCGTCTCGGCCATCGTCGCCGACCGCGTGGGCGCGAACCCCGCCGCGGCGTACGACATCAATGCCGCCTGCGCCGGCTACGCCTACGCGATCGCCCAGGCCGATGCACTGATCAAGGCCGGCGCCGCGCGCTACGCCCTGGTGATCGGCACCGAGAAGCTGTCCGACGTCGTCGACCCGACCGATCGCAGCATCTCCTTCCTCCTCGGCGACGGTGCGGGCGCCGCGCTCCTCGGTCCGAGCGACACGCCGGGGATCGCACCCGCCGTCTGGGGCTCCGACGGCTCGAAGGCCGATGCCGTGGGCATGAACGCCACGCTCACGGACTTCCGCGACGGCGTCGCGCCCTGGCCGACACTCCGTCAGGAAGGGCCGACCGTCTTCCGCTGGGCGGTGTGGGAGATGGCCAAGGTCGCCCGAGAGGCACTCGACAAGGCGGGTGTGGAGCCCACCGACATCGCCGCGTTCATCCCGCACCAGGCCAACATGCGCATCATCGACGAGTTCGCCAAGCAGCTGAAGCTCCCCGAGTCGACGGTGATCGCCCGCGACATCGAGACCACGGGCAACACCTCGGCCGCGTCGATCCCGCTCGCGAGCCACCGGCTGATGGCCGAGCACCCCGAGCTCTCGGGCGGGCTCGCCCTGCAGATCGGGTTCGGAGCAGGACTGGTGTTCGCCGCGCAGGTCGTCGTCCTTCCCTGAGAATGCGCTGACCTTCTCTAGACTGTTCCACGGTTCCGAATACAACCCGTAAGAAAGAGGAAGACCACATGGCTTTCACCAACGATGAGGTCCTCGCGGGCCTCGCAGAGCTCATCACCGACGAGACCGGCATCAACGCCTCCGAGGTCGCCCTGGAGAAGTCGTTCACCGACGACCTCGACATCGACTCCATCTCGATGATGACGATCGTCGTCAACGCCGAAGAGAAGTTCGGTGTCACGATCCCCGACGACGAGGTCAAGAACCTCAAGACCGTCGGCGACGCCGTCAATTTCATCGTCGCGGGCCAGGAGTAATCCCGGCAGGATGCCACCCCCGCACCTCGCGGGGAGTGGCATCCTCCGCCTTGCCCTCTCACCCGTTCGACTTCGTTTCGACAAGGAACCACACCCCATGACCAAGCGCATCGTCGTCACCGGCATCGGCGCCACCTCCGCCATCGGCGGAACGGCCCCGGAGAACTGGACGAACCTGCTGGCCGGCATGTCCGGCACCCGCACGCTCGAACACGACTGGGTCCAGCAGTACGAGCTGCCCGTCACCTTCGCCGCCGAGGCGATCGTCCGCCCGGAAGAGGTTCTCCCCCGCCATGAGGCGAAGCGCCTCGACCCGTCCTCGCAGTTCGCCCTGATCGCAGCACGCGAGGCGTGGGCGGATGCAGGCACCCCCGAGGTCGCCCCCGAGCGCCTCGGTATCGACTTCGCCACCGGCATCGGCGGACTCTGGACTCTCCTCGACGCCTGGGACACGCTGCGCGAGAAGGGCCCCCGTCGGGTCATGCCGCTCACGGTCCCGATGCTCATGCCCAATGCGGCCGCCGGCAACCTCTCCCTGCAGTTCGAGGCCCGCGCCTACGCGCAGACCGTCGTCAGCGCGTGCGCCTCGAGCACCGAATCGATCATCCACGCGTACCACCATCTGCAGGACGGTCTCGCCGACGTCGTGATCGCCGGTGGTACCGAGTCCGCGATCCACCCGATCACGATGGCTTCCTTCGCTTCGGCGCAGGCGCTGTCGCGTCGGAACGACGACCCGGCCCACGCTTCCCGCCCCGGCGCGATCGACCGTGACGGCTTCGTCATGGGCGAGGGCGCCGCCGCGCTGATCCTCGAGACAGAAGAGCACGCCAAGGCTCGCGGCGCCAAGATCTACGGCTACGTTCTGGGCGGCGGAGTCACCGCCGACGCGTACCACATCACCGGCAACGACCCCGAGGGCAACGGCGCGGCCCGTGCCGTCACGCAGGCGCTCGAAGAGGCCGGCATCACCGCTGATCAGGTCACGCACATCAACGCGCACGCGACGTCCACCCCGGTCGGCGACCCCAACGAGTACGTCGCGCTCAAGAAGGTCTTCGGAGACCGGATCGATGAGATCCCCGTCTCCGCCACGAAGGCCTCCACGGGACACCTGCTCGGCGGCACCGGCGCACTGGAGGCCATCTTCTCGATCCTCGCGCTCCGTGACCGTGTCGCACCCCCGACGATCAACATGACCGAGCCGGACCCCGCCGTGCCGTTCCGCCTCTCGGGCGCACCCACGGCGCTCGGCGACGGTCCGCAGATCGCCATCAGCAACTCGTTCGGCTTCGGCGGACACAACGCGGTCCTCGTGGTCGCCAGCGCCGACTGACGCCACCGTGCAGCGAGAGGCCCTCCGGGATTCCGGAGGGCCTCTCTTCGCATATGCATGAGAATCCGACGGATGTCTGGCCTCCTCCTGGCGCTCGGTCATGCAGGCGTGCGCGGATCATGCACGTGTCGAGCGCACTTCGGCCCGGAAGACTCGGGACGGATCCGGGAAGAGCCCGGACGGATGTGGATGCCGCTCAGGCTGGGCGCAGTGTTCCGAGTCGCCGCGAACGAGCCTCACGCCATCGGGTGAGATACGGGAGGAAGACCCCGATCAACGGGCCGACCCCGAACGCGAAAAGCACCGTACCGACGCCCACAGGGCCTCCGAGGATGAAGCCGATCACCAGGACGCTGCCCTCGATCAGGGTGCGCACCACCCAGACGGCCCATCCGGTGCGCCGAACCAAACCGGTCATCAGCCCATCACGCGGACCGGGACCGAAGTCCGCGGCGATGTAGAGGCCGGTCGCGAAGGCCAACAGCACCAGCCCGAAGACGAACATCGGAGCCCCGATCCAGACGGACGGAGGCTGCGGGATCAGGAGCAGCGCGAGATCAGCGCTCGGCCCGACCAGGAGCGCGTTCAACACGGTTCCGAGGCCCACACGCTGACGTAGCGGGATCCACAGCAACAGGACGACGACCGAGACGATCACGGTCATGGCGCCGTAACCGACACCCGTCTGGCCGGCCAGTCCGAGCGCTAGGACGTCCCACGGCGCCACCCCGATGCCGCCGCGCACCATGAACCCGAGCGCGACGCCGTAGAGGAACAGGCCGAACACGAGCTGCAGGAGACGCTCGACGAGGTCCCTGCGGGAGGAGGCCTGGATGGGGAGCAGCACGGCACGGAGGAGCATGATTCCACTCTGGCTCCCGCATATAGCGCGATGCCGAGGCCACTGGCGACAAGTGGCCTGCCGATACGAGTCCAGTTTGCGCCATGCTGGACTCATGGGATCACGACTCGTCGAACAGCTCGGGGCGCACAACGTGGCCGGTGCCGCCGCGAGCGTGCTGGCCGATCGCATCCGCGCCTTGGTCCTCGACGGCCGGTTGACCGTCGGCGAACGCCTGCCCAGCGAACGCGCCCTCGCGCGGGAGCTGCGTCGGTCTCGCTCGACCATCACCCGCGCCTACGGCCTGCTGGAGGATGACGGCTACGTCACCCGGCTGCACGGGGGCAGCACGCGCGTCGCCCTCCCCCACGATCACGCAGCCCCCGGCCTCGACGCTGACGACACGGCCATCGACCTCTCCATCGCCTCCATGGACTCCACCCCCGGGCTGTACGACGCCACCGTGCGGTCGCTCCCGCGGCTGGCCGCACTGCGCGGCACGAGCGGGTACTCGCTGCAAGGACTGCCGGAACTCCGAGACGCGGTCGCGCAGCGGTTCCGTGAGCGCGGAGCCCCGACATCGGCGGAGGAGATCATCATCACCTCCGGGGCGCTCAACGCGGTCAACCTGATCCTCACGGCGATCGGCCGACGGGGCGAGAGAGCGCTCGTCGAGCAACCGACCTTCCCCCACGCGCTCGAGGCTCTGCACCGCCACGGGTACCGACTGGTCCCCACCCCGGTCGACGTGGAGGGGTGGGATACACGGCACCTCAACGAGACGCTGCTCAACGCGCGTCCTCACGTCGCCTATCTGATCCCCGACTTCCACAACCCGACCGGGGCCACCCTGCCGGACGAGGACCGCCAGCGGATCGTGACGACCTCGCGCAACGTGGGCACGCATCTGATCGTCGACGAGACGACCACGGAGTTGGACATCGACCGAGGGTGGTCGCCCACGCCGATGGCCGCCAGCGGACCCAACGTCATCACCGTCGGATCGATGTCCAAGATCGCCTGGGGAGGAATGCGGATCGGGTGGATCCGTGCCGAACGCTCCGTCGTCGCGCGGCTGCTCGCGGTACGGCCTTCCTTCGAACTCGGTACCGCACTGCTGGAGCAGTGCATCGCGATCGAGCTGCTCACGGAGATGCCCGCCCTCACCTCGCACGTGGGCCGACGTCTGCGCGCAGGTCGCGCTGCCGTCGAAGCCGTCGTCGCCGGGATCCCCGGCTGGCACATGCCTCGCACGCCGGGTGGGCTCTCAGCCTGGGTCGACATCGGCGGTCCGCTCTCCACCGCGCTGTCACTGGCCGCGCGTGAACGGCAGCTCATCCTGCCGCCGGGCCCTCGTTTCACCACCGGTGGCGTCCTGGAACGACGGTTGCGTCTGCCCATCGCCCTGCCGCCCGACCGCACCGCGGAGGCGATGACGCGGTTGGCCCTGGCCTGGGAAGACGTGCGCAAGGGCACCGCATCCCGTGCCGACGAACTCGAGCACGCCGCCGTGATCTGATCCGGACGACGAGGACCCCGCCTCGTCCCCGGGGCGGGGTCCTCATCGTGCGGGGTGGGGATACGTCTTCTCAGCGTCCGGGATGATTCACCGGCATCCGATACTCACGCCTCCCCGCTCCCGGTCTCTGGAGTCGGGACTACCCGACCTTGTGGAGCCAGACGACCCTGGCGTCGTCGCTGGCGTGCCTGAAGGGCTCGAGCTCCTCGTCCCACGCGGACCCGAGGGCGATGTCGAGTTCGCGCTGCAGTTCCACCGCGCTGCCCGCGGCGATCTCCATCGCGTAGCGGATCCGGTCTTCACCGATGACGATGTTCCCGGCCGCATCGGTCTGTGCGTAGTGGATGCCGAGGTCGGGAGTGTGCAACCAGCGTCCGCCGTCGCTGCGCGGTGTCGGGTCCTCGGTGACCTCGAAGCGGAGGTGCTCCCAACCGCGGATCGAGGTGGCGAGGGCAGCTCCGGTCCCGACCGGACCGTCCCAGTAGAACTCGGCGCGTCGCGCGCCGTTCAGCACGGGCTGCTCGGTCCAATCGAAGTTCACTGCACGCCCGATAGCGCGACCCACCGCCCATTCGAGGTGCGGGCAGAGCGCGCGAGGCGCAGAGTGGATGAACACCACTCCGCGTGCGTAAGCCGTCGCCATGATCTCTCCGTTTCATCAGGTGCGTCTTCCCCAACGACCTGAACCACGAAGTGGCGAGAATATGCGGTTGTGCGCCCATTCTCGCCGAGTTCGCCCGAAATCACAAGCATGTCATTCATAACGAAGGCCCCGGTCACCGGGACCGGGGCCTTCGGACCGCAGTCGGTCCGGAGTCTGACGAGATCAGGCCTCGCTCATGGCCTGCTTCACCTGCTGGCCCTTCGCGGCATAGTAGGCCGCGCGAGCGGCGTCCTTGCGAGCCTGCTCGGCGTACCCGAACTCGAGCGTCTCCTGGTCGACCTCGTAGTTGGGCACGTCGTCGGTGCCGTGGTACTTCTCGATGTAGGCGTCGAGCTCGGGGCCCGAGGTCCACGACGTGATGAGGCAGTAGCGCGGCTCGGTGCCGTTGTGCGTCGCCGCGTGCCACAGGCGCTGCGTGTCGACGATGAGCTGCGCGCCGGCCGGGAGCGCGATGCGGTACTCGATGCTCGGGTCCGTGCGGTTCTCGCGCAGGACGAAGTAGCTGTCCTTGTCATCGGTCAGGTTGAAGAACCCGCGCACGACCCAGCCGGTGCCGTCGGGGTTCAGACGGTTGTTGTCGTCCTGGTGGAGGTTGTAGAGGCAGTCGCCGTACGGGGTCGGCTGCAGCTCGATGACGCGGCAGCGTCCGACGTTGGCGCCCGGCTCCTGCGCACGACGCGTCAGGTTCGGGGCCTTCTCGGTCTGCGAGTCGATCCAGACGCCGTCCTTGTCGGTGCGCGGCGGCTTGTGGTTCCAGAAACCGTTGCACTCGATGTCACCGAAAGCGCTCGCGAGCGGAGCGAAGCGGGTGTCACCCGACGACTTCCAGTCGTTGTACTCGATGTCGAGCCACTCCTTGGGGTCGAGCTCCTGGTTGTAGCTGTCGAGGACGACGAATCCCTTGTCCTCGAGGGCAGCGGACTTGATGTAACCCATGATCGAGTCATGTTCCTTTCATCGGGGGCCAGCACGTTTTAACAGGCCCTGATAAGGCAAGCCTAACAGCGAAGCCTGCGCCCCCTTCGGAGGTCGGCCGTGCATAACCGAATAGACTGATCGGGGTGCCCGGCGAAGTCTCGGCACCCGTCGCTACGGGAGGACGAGACACCAGCATGAGCACCGCGACCAACGTCGAGGCGACAGCAGTCAACACGATCGAATGGCTCGCGGCGGACACGTCGACGATCGTGGTGCCGGTGTACCAGCGCCAGTACCGGTGGGACATCGGCGGCTGCGAACGGCTCCTCTCCGACATCCGTGCTGTCGCGCGCGAAGACGACGCACACCGCCACTTCCTCGGGTCGATCCTGTCCGCGCAGGACGGCGCATCGAGGGAGTCCGACCTCATCCTCATCGACGGACAGCAGCGCATCACGACGCTCATGCTTCTCGTGGCGGCCCTGCACCATGCCATCCGCGACACCGACCCCGTGCTGGCGTCGTCGCTCGAACGCGTCCTGGTCCGCTCCGATGACCCAGGACGCACGAAGCTGCGCCCCCACGACGCCTGGGCCGAGCTCTACGAATCCGTCGTGCTCGACCGCCGCGACGACGCGGATCGCGAGTCGCGCTTCGACGACAACTACGCGTTCTTCCGCAGCCAGATCCACGTGGATGAGGTCCCCCTGATCTGGCGCGGGCTGCAGCGGCTCGAGCACGTGTCGATCACTCTCGGCGCCCGAGCGAACGCGCAGCAGATCTTCGAGAGCCTGAACTCGACCGGCGAGCCTCTGCGCGATCACGAGCTCATCCACAACTACATCCTGATGGGCCTCAGCCACGCGGAGCAGGTCGACGTCGAAGCCCGCTTCTGGGTGCCGATCGAGCACCACACGGGAGAGGCGATCGGCGCGTTCTGGCGGCACTACCTCGTCCTCGTGACGGGGCGTGAGGTCGCAGCGAACGGCGAGCACGGCGTGTACAGCGCCTTCCGGCAGTCCTTCCCCCGCGTCGACGTCGCGCATCTCCAGGCCGACGCCGAGGAGTGGCGACACCATGCAGAGATCTACGGCGTCCTGCTCGACCCGACGCGCGAGCCGGATCCGGAGATCGCGCGGCAGCTGCGCCAGGTCACGACCTTCGGCCGCGCCTCCGCCCCGTTGGTGATGAGCGCCTACAGCGACCACCTCCGCGGTCTCATCGACCGCGCCGAACTCATCGAGACCCTGGAGTGGCTTCAGGCGCTGTATCTCCGTCGGGCACTGGTCAACCTGCCGTCCGAACGTCTCATCGCTCGCCTCTGCCGCGCGCGCCGCGACGGCCGTGACGCGCTCGCACGCGCGTTCGCCCGCATCACTCCGTCGGACGAGCGAGTGAGCGCAGTTCTGAAGTACAGCGAACTCCCCCACCCCGCCTACGTCCTGGGGCGTGTGGAAGGCGTCGACGACCTCGATGCGTACGACATCGAGCACATCGTGCCGACCGTTCCGGGAGACGCCTGGTCCGGCGACGGTGAGCGCCCGTGGAGCGAATACACCGAGGATGAGCAGAACAGCCACCGGGCGCTCGCGCCGACCCTCGGCAATCTGACTCTTCTCGAGCAGCCGTTGGCGGAACGGGTGTTCGGTGCTTCCTTCCCGATCAAGCGCGTCGAGGCCTACGCCCGAAGTTCCGTGCCTGCGACGCGCGAGCTCGCTGAGATCCCCTCCTGGGGCACGGCGGCCATCACCCAGCGCACCGTCGCCCTCACCGCCGAGCTGATCCGCATCTGGGCGCGCCCCGCCCTCCCGGAGATCGACGACGACGGACTCACACCGATCCTGGACGCCGTTCGGCGTCGCGGATGGCCCACCGGATGGGAGCGCGAGTTCGACTATGTCGAGTACCGCGGTGAGCGCTGGGAGGTCCCCGACGTCAAGTACCTGTTCAACCGGGTCTTCCGTCGCGCCTGGACCGACACGAGGGAGGCAGCCCTGGCTTATTGCGCGGCACACGGCGGACCGATCTACCGGGACATGGCGTGGAAGGGCCAGTGGGACCAGCTCGACGAGGGCCACTTCCTCTACATGGGCTGGGATTCCAATTACATGATGACCGCTGTGCAGGGCGTGCTCGAGGAGTCGGGCATCGCCTCAGAGGTCTTCGTCAAGTACTCCTACATCGGGAACGTGATGTGACCATGAGCACCACCGTCCGCCAGCTGCTCGACCTCACCGTCGAGGACCACACCCTCACCGTCCCCCTGGTCTGGGACGACGCCTCCGACCCCCGTACGATCGAGGTGTTCGCCCGTGTGGTCTCCCGCGCCGGCGGGGAGTCGCTCCCGTATCTGGTCTTCCTCCAGGGCGGTCCGGGCCACGAGGCGCCGCGTCCGTTCCACTCCTCGACCGCGCCCGCGTGGCTCGACGGCGCACTCGCGCACTATCGGGTGGTGCTCCTCGACCAGCGGGGTACCGGGCGCTCGACTCCGGTCGGAGATCACGACCTGGAGCGCGGTACGGACGCCGTGGCCGAGCACCTCACCCATCTGCGTGCGGACGCGATCGTGCGCGACTGCGAGGCCGTGCGCGAGCATCTGGGTGCCACCACCTGGAGCGTGCTCGGACAGTCGTTCGGCGGCTTCACCACCCTCGCGTATCTCTCCACCGACGCCTCTTCGCTCGACGACGTGTTCATCACCGGTGGCCTCAGCGCCGTCGGGCGCCACCCGGACGACGTGTATGCGCTCTGCTACGACAAGATGCGCGACGCCTCGGAGCGCTACTACCGCCGCTTCCCCGAGCATCGCGACGTGATGCGGCGCCTCGTCGAACGTGCGGATGCCGGAGACATCGTCCTGCCCGACGGAGAAGTCGTCTCACGCTCGCGGCTGCGGTCGCTGGGATCCGCTCTCGGCACCGACGACGGCTGGCAGACGGTGTGGTCGATTCTGGAACGCGACCCGTCCTCCAACGCCTTCCGGTACGACCTGATGCACGCGATGCCCTTCGACGGCCGCAACCCGCTCTACTTCGCCTTCCACGAGTCGAGCTACGCCGACGGACACGCCACGCGGTGGTCGGCTGAACGCACCGAGCCCTCCGACTTCCGCGACGACCCGACGCTGTTCACGGGCGAGCACATCCGTCGCGAGTGGACCGAGACTGTGCCCGCTTTCCAGCCGTGGCGCGATGTCACCCTCGCGCTCGCGGAGCACGAGTGGCCGAGCATCTACGATGCAGACGCGATCGCCTCATCCGGAGCGACGGGCGCCGCCGCGGTCTACGTCAACGACGTCTACGTCCCGATGGAGTTCTCCCTCGAGACGGCACGCCTGCTTCCCGACGTCACGCTGTGGGTGACGAGCGAACACGAGCACAACGGACTCCGCTCCGGGCCGGTACTGTCGCGCCTGATCGACCTGGCCCACGGGCGCCGTCTGCGCTGAGCGACTCCTCCCCCTCGGGGCGGATGCCCTCGTTCCCGCTGCCGTCTACCCTGGAGGGCATGGAAGAGGGTGTGGGCGTACTCGTCACGGTCGGCGTGCTGCTGCTCCTGCTTTCCGCCGTGATCGTCGCCATCGCGTTCGGCTTCTCGCGGATACCGATCGAGAAGAAGTACGAATCCGGCGGAGGGGGCCTCGGCGGCGCGTTCGATGCCGTCTGGTCGCCGTCTGCGCATGAGGCGGGTATCGAGCGCGACCGTCAGACGCAGCGGACCGCCCCGGCCCCATCCCCGGGCGATCCTCCGGACACGATCGACGACGGCCGGATCCGGCTCGACATCTGACGACCGGATCCGACGCACACGGCCGGGCACGACGAAGGCCCCACGCTCCGAGGAGCATGGGGCCTTCGTCGTGGCAGTCGTTACTTGGACGAGCCGCCGAAGCCCTTGAAGCGCTGGTTGAACTTCTCGACGCGACCGGCCGAGTCCATGATGCGCTGCTTGCCCGTGTAGAACGGGTGCGATGCCGAGGAGATCTCGACGTCGATCACCGGGTACTCCACGCCGTCCAGCTCGATGGTCTTGTCGCTGGTGACGGTCGAACGGGTGAGGAACGTCTCGCCCGAGCCGAGGTCGCGGAACACGACTGCCTGGTAGTCGGGGTGAATGTCAGTCTTCATGGGATTCCTTAGTTGCTGCCCTGGATTGTGCCAGGGACGAGGGAAGTCTGCGGTGCAGAGAGCACCAAGGGTCGATTCTATCAGACGCTGGTCACGCAGCTGCGCGGGCGGCGTAGCGGCCGTCTTCGCTGCTGAGCACGATGGGCATGCCGAACGCCTCGGTCAGGGTCTCGGCCGTGAGCGTCTCGCCGATGGGGCCCGCCGCGACGACGGAACCCTCACGGATCAGCATCACGTGCGTGAAGCCCACGGGGATCTCCTCCACATGGTGCGTGACCATGAGCATCGCCGGGGTGGTCGGGGACGACGCGTATCCGCTGAGCAGCGCCAGAAGCTCCTCCCGCGAACCGAGGTCGAGGGATGCCGTCGGCTCGTCGAGCAGCAGCAGCTCCGGGTCGGTCATCACCGCACGCGCGATCTGCACACGCTTCTGTTCTCCGTCGCTGAGAGTGCCGAAGGTGCGGTCGGCCAGGTGGTCGAGACGCCAGTCGCCGAGAACGCGGAGGGCCCGACGCTCGTCGATGTCCTCGTAGTTCTCGTTCCAGCGGCCGAGCACCGAGTACGCAGCGGTGAGCACGGTGTTGAGGACCGTCTCGTCACGAGGGACACGCTTGGCCATCGCCGACGACGCGAATCCGATGCGCGGACGCACCTCGAACACGTCGGTGCGTCCCAGGGTCTCCCCGAGCACGGTCACGGTTCCCGACGTCGGGTGCATGAGCGTGTCGGCGAGCTGCAGCAGCGTCGTCTTGCCCGCGCCGTTCGGGCCGAGGATCACCCATCGCTGATCGTCGTCGACCTCCCAGGTCACGTGATCGATGATGTTGCGCCCCTCACGGCGCACGACGACGTCGGTGAATTCCAGAGCACTCGGCATGGTCCCAGCCTATCGGCTCAGGGCGTCAGCTCCGCGTAGAGCGCGCGCGTCGTCTCCGCGATCGATGCCCAGCTGAAGTCGCTGCGTGCACGCTCCCTCCCGGCCTCGCCGTAGGCCCGCGCCCGCTCCGGATCCATGGCCACTTCGGTGAGCACGGCGGCGAGATCGGCGACGAAGCGGTCCGGGTCGACCGGCGTGCCGGTACCGTCCTGCACCTGATCGATCGGCACGAGCCGTCCCGTGCGCCCATCCGCGACCACCTCGGGGATACCCCCGGTCGCGGTGCCGACGACGGCAGCTCCACAGGCCATCGCTTCGAGATTCACGATGCCCAGAGGCTCGTACACCGAGGGGCACACGAACGTCGTGGCGGCGGTGAGAATCGCGGAGAGTTCATCACGCGGCAGCATCCGCTCGATCCAGATCACTCCGTCGCGACTCTGTTGGAGCATCCGCACCCCCTCCTGCACCTCCGCCATGATCTCTGGGGTGTCCGGGGCCCCGGCGCACAGCACGAGCTGGACCTCAGGCGGGAGCAGCTGCGCGGCCCGGAGCAGATACGGCAACCCCTTCTGCCGAGTGATGCGCCCGACGAAGACGACGGACGGTCGCGAGGGATCCATCCCGATCGATCGCAGGAACGCCTCGTCCTGCACCGGCCGCCAGCGTTCGACATCGATGCCGTTGTGGATCACGCGCACTTTCGCGGGATCCACCTGGGGGTAGCTGCGCAGGATGTCCTCCCGCATGCCGGCGCTCACGGCGATCACGGCGGCGGCGTTCTCGTAGGCGAGGCGTTCGACGCCGCTGGAGATGGCGTAGCCCCCTCCGAGCTGTTCGGCCTTCCACGGGCGCAGGGGCTCGAGGCTGTGGGCGGTGAGCACGTGCGGGATGCCGTGCAGCTGAGAGGCGAGATGACCGGCGAAGTTCGCGTACCAGGTATGGCTGTGCACCACGTCGGCGTCGGTGATCGCTGACACGATCTCGAGGTCCGTCCCCAGCGTCTGCAGCGCAGCGTTGGCATCAGCGAGCTCGACAGGCGTGCGATAGGCGAACGTACCCGCTTCTTCGCGCGGCTCGCCGAACGCACGCACCCGCACATCGACGTGCTCGCGGAGCGCAGCGACCAGTTCCGCGACGTGCACGCCGGCACCGCCGTAGACCGCGGGCGGGTACTCCTTCGTGATCATTTCGACTCGCATGTCTGAACGCTAGTACAGCAGCCGTGAACGCATCTATGGTGGAGCCATGTCCGCTCCAAAGAAGGTTTTCGGGATCATCCTCGCCGGCGGCGAGGGCAAGCGACTCATGCCTCTCACCGCGGATCGCGCGAAACCGGCGGTGCCGTTCGGCGGACAGTACAGACTCATCGATTTCGCGATCTCGAACCTCATCAATTCCGGTCTGCGACAGATCGTCGTGCTGACGCAGTACAAGTCCCACAGCCTCGATCGCCACATCTCTCAGACCTGGCGCATGTCGGCCCTCCTCGACTCCTACGTCACCTCGGTCCCCGCGCAGCAGCGCCTCGGCAAGCGCTGGTTCTCCGGCTCCGCCGACGCGATCCTGCAGAGCATGAACCTGATCAACGACGAGAAGCCCGACATCGTCGTGGTCATCGGCGCCGACCACGTGTACAGGATGGACTTCCGGCAGATGCTCGAGGCCCATGTCGCGTCCGGGGCGAAGGCGACTGTCGCGGGTATCCGCCAGCCGCTCGCCCTCGCCTCGCAGTTCGGCGTGATCGATGCGGACGCGGAGTCGGGAAGGATCAAGCAGTTCCTCGAGAAGCCGACCGACATCGCCGGTCTCGAGGACTCGCCGCACGAGGTGCTCGCCTCGATGGGCAACTACATCTTCGATGCCGATGCCCTCATCGCGGCCGTCGAGGCCGACGGTGAATCACCCACCTCGGGCCACGACATGGGCGGCGACATCGTCCCCTACTTCGTCGACCGGGGCGAGGCCGGGTACTACGACATGAAGCAGAACGAGGTTCCCGGGTCCTCCCCGCGTGACCGCTCGTACTGGCGCGATGTCGGAACCATCGACTCCTTCTTCGACGCGCACCGTGACCTGATCTCGACGCTGCCCGTGTTCAACCTCTACAACATGGAGTGGCCCATCCACTCGCAGGCGGTCAATTCGCCTCCGGCGAAGTTCGTGCGCGACTCCGTCGGGCGGATCGGCAACGCGATCGACTCGATCGTGTCGCTCGGTTCCGTGCTCTCGGGCACCCATCTCGAACGCAGCGTCGTCGGACCGTGGACGCTCGCCGGTGGCGGGTCGACCATCACCGACTCGGTCGTGTTCGACCACGTCCAGGTGGGTCAAGGAGCGCGCGTGCATCGTGCGATCCTCGACAAGAACGTGGTGCTGGCCGACGGCGCGACGGTGGGCGTGGATCGGGAGCGCGACCTCGCTCGTGGCTTCACGGTGACGGAATCAGGCATCACGGTGGTCGGCAAGGGCGTCTTCATCGAACGCTGAAGACGTCACGCGGCGCGTCGACCCACCGGGTGATGGATAGGCTCGACGAGTGACTGCTGCACGATTCCTCGTCGTCCTCGATGCCGATTCCACCCTCATCCGCAATGAGGTGATCGAACTGCTCGCCGACGAGGCCGGACGGCGCGACGAGGTGCAGGCTGCCACGGAGGCGGCGATGCGCGGCGAGGTCGACTTCGCGACGAGCTTGCGTTCCCGGGTCGCCGCGCTGAAGGGCGTTCCGGTGTCGGCATTCGAGCGTGTGCGCGCGCGGATCGAACCCACCCCGGGCGTGCGCGAACTCACCGCCGCCGTCCGCGCCCGCGGCGGTGTCGTCGGCGTCGTCTCCGGAGGCTTCCACGAGATCCTCGACGTGGTGGCGCCCGACCTGGGCGTGGACCGCTGGCGGGCGAACCGGCTCGAGGTGGTCGACGGCTCGCTGTCCGGTCACGTCGACGGAGACATCGTCGACGGGGCGGCGAAGGCGCGCTCCCTCCAGGAGTGGGCGGCCGATCTCGGGGTCGCGCCACACGCCACGATCGCGATCGGTGACGGTGCCAACGACCTGGCGATGATGGCCGTCGCCGGGCTCGGTTTGGCCTTCAACGCGAAGCCCGCGGTCCGTGAGGCGGCCAGCCTCGTGATCGGCCCGCAGGACCTTTCCGAGGTCATCGCGCTGCTTCCGTAGGAGAACTCCTGGCGATTGTCCGAACCCGCCACTAGCGTCGGCTCATGGACATCATCCTCATTCCCGGACTCTGGCTCGACGCATCCAGCTGGGACGACGTGATCCCGGCGCTGGAGGAGGCAGGTCATCGGGTGCACCCGCTCAGCATGCCCGGACTCGGCGAAGACGCATCCGTCTCCTCCGAGATCGGCATCGCCGAGTGGATCGCTGCCGCCGCCTCCGCCGTCGATGCCGTCGACGGGGACGTCGTGGTCGTCGGGCACAGCGGCGGCGGCAATGTCGCCTGGGGTGTCGCAGACGCTCGCCCCGACCGGGTGCGCCGCGTGATCTTCGTGGACACGGCGCCGCCCGCGGACGGACACGGGATCAGCGAGTTCGACGTCGTCGACGGGGTCGTGCCGTTCCCGGGATGGGATCACTTCCCCGATGAAGACGTCAACGACCTCGATGAGGCCACGCGCGCACGGACCGCACCGCTCACGCACAGCGTCCCTGCACGGGTGCCGACGGACGGCATCGCGCTCCGCGATCCGGCGCGCTACCGTGTGCCGGTGACCCTGCTGATGGGCGACCTCGATCAGTCCGCGTTCGAGAAGGTGATCGAGCAGTGGGGCCCGTTCGCCGACGAGTTCCACGCGATCGAGTCAGCCGAAGTCGTCCGCATCGGATCCGGCCACTGGCCGCAGTTCTCCGTGCCGGAGCGGCTGGGCGGGCTCCTCAACGCCGCGATCGCGCGGTGATGCTCTCGGAATGCGTCAGTGCCCCATCCCGAGACCGCCGTCGACGGGGATGACCGCACCGGAGATGTAGCCGGCATCGTCGCCGGCGAGCCACGTCACCACCCCGGCGACCTCGTCCGGCGTGGCGAAACGGGCAGCCGGGATGTTCGCCTTGTACTGCTTCTGCGTCTCCTCCGGGAGCTCCGCGGTCATGTCGGTCTCGATGAACCCGGGAGCGACGACGTTCGCCGTGATGCCGCGAGCACCGAGCTCGCGCGTGATCGAGCGGGCGAAGCCGACCAGTGCGCTCTTGGACGCGGAGTAGTTGACCTGCCCCGCGGAGCCGTACAGACCCACGACGCTGGAGATCAGGATGATCCGGCCGAAGCGAGCCCGAAGCATCCCCTTCGAGGCGCGCTTGACCACGCGGAACGTCCCGCCCAGGTTGGTGGCCACGACGCTGTCGAAGTCGTCATCGCTCATGCGCAGCAACAACGTGTCCTTCGTGATCCCCGCGTTCGCGACGACGATCTCGATCGGACCGAGCTGCTGCTCCACCTCGGTGAACGCGGCGTCGATCGCTGCGGCGTCGGTCACGTCCGCACGGACCGTGAGGGTGCCTTCAGGGCCCTCGCCGCTGCGCGCGGTGACGGCGACGCGGTATCCCTCGCGCACGAAGCGCTCTGCGATCGCGCGGCCGATGCCGCGATTGCCGCCGGTGACGAGGACGACGCGCTCAGCGCTCATGGGGACACTCCTGATCTGGGCAGGTGGCGCGGGGTTCCGGGCCGTCATCGATCCTACCGATGTTGCCGACGCCGGCCGCGGCACCGCGTTGACAGACACTCTGCATGCTGGGAATCTGAAATCGACGAAAGGCTTCCTCGTGAGCGACAACCGCACCCCCTCTCCCGGAGACGAGACGCCGGACAGCCCGCCGCCACCGCCCGCTCCGCCCGCACCGTCCGCGCCGCCGCCGCAGCCGGGGTACGCCCCGCCCGCGCAGCCGGGATACGGCGTCGCTCCGTCGCAACCCGGATGGGGAGCGGCACCCGTCCAGCCCGGTTACAGCCCTCCTTCGGCGCCCGGGTACCCCGTCGTCGTGTCGCGCCCCACCAGCCCGCTGGCGGTCACCTCGTTGGTCTGCGGCCTCGCCGGCATCGTGCTCTTCTGGGCGGTCATCCCGCTCCTGGCATCCGTCGCGGCGGTCATCACCGGTCACATGGCTCTCGGACAGACCAAGCGCAATCCGGGAATCGGTGGCCGGGGAATGGCGATCGCCGGACTGATCCTCGGCTATGCGGTGGTGGGCGTGGGCGTGTTCATCCTGGTCAGCACGATCATCAGCTTCCTGTTCCTCGGGGCTTTCAGCCTGCCGTTCATCTTCGCCGGCTGAGTCCCCGAAGGGCATCCGAGGGGTCTGCATCGGCGTAGGCTGGATGCATCGTGAAGAACGCGCGTCAAGTCCCGGCCGTCACCTCACTGCCGCAGTCTCCGCGGGATGAGGCAGACCATCGTGTGCGCCGCTATGCCTTGACGATGACGATCCGCATCGTGTGCTTCGGGCTCATGGTGCTGGTCCAGCCGTACGGGTGGTACACCTGGGTCTTCGGCATCTCCGCCGCTGTCCTGCCCTACATCGCCGTGGTGTTCGCGAACGCCGGGAGCGACAGCACCGAGACCACCGCGGAATCCCCCCTGCGGGAGATCGATGCCCCGCGGCCCACGCCGCTCGACTCCGAACCATCGGCTCCGCAGATCTTCACGATCCACGAAGGCCCCAAAGAACCATGAACGACTTCGAGTGCTCGCGTGCCGGTTGCCGGAGCGCGGCGACCCGCCAGGTGGTGTGGCGCAATCCCCGTATCCATGCCGCCGATCGCGAGAAGATCTGGTTGGCGTGCGATGCACATGTCGATTTCCTCCGCGACTACCTGGCGGCGCGCGACTTCCCGGTGACCGTTCGTGATGGGGTTCCCGCATGAGCCGGCGCCTGACCCGCTGGAGCGTGTACGTGCTCATCGCGATCGGCTTCGCGATCGCTTGCGTCTTCCTCTCGAACTGGCAGTTCGAGAGGAACGAGACGCGCGCCGCGCAGATCGAGCTCGTCGAGCAGAACTACGACGCGGCTCCCGTCCCGCTGTCCGCGGTGATAGGCGAGGACGGTGCGCTCGATCCCGACGACGAGTGGCGGCCCGTCACGCTGCAGGGTGAGTATCTGGCCGATCAGGAGCTGCTGGTGCGCAACCGTCCGCACGGCGGGACGAGCGCCTTCGAGGTCTTGGTCCCGTTCCGTGACGCCGATGGGCGCATCTTCATCGTGGACCGCGGCTGGGTACCTCCGGGCGAGGGCGCCGAGCCGGACTCGGTGCCGTCGCCACCGGAGGGAGAGGTCGAGGTGACCGTGCGTCTGCGCCCGGGCGAGCAGCTTCCCGCCTCGGGACGTGGCGCGCCCGAGGGGCAGGTGCCCACGATCAACCTGCCCTCGATCGCCGAGCAGGTCGACGGCGAGGTGATCACGGGGGCCTATGGTCGGGTGATCAGCGAAGATCCCGCAGGATCCGGGTCTCTGGGAGGCTTCGACTCCCCCACCGATGACCCCGGCCCGCACCTGTCGTACGCGATCCAGTGGATCCTGTTCGCCCTCATGGGATTCATCTTCATCGGGTACATCATCCGCACGGAGATCGTGAAACACCGGGAAGAGGTCGAAGGTGTTCCTGCGCCCGTGAAGAGTCCGCGTCGCCGTGATCACGACGCCGATGTCGAGGATGAGCTGCTCGACGTGCGGTGACGCCGGGACGGACGCTCAGTCCACCCAGGGCATCGGCCGCTCCGGCAGACGCGCGCTGTCATCCGGAAAGCGAGGCAACTCCTCGCCGGCGGCGCGGAGACAGAGCCAGCGCAGCTCCCCCGGGCTGTCCGGCCGTGCTCGCCAGGTGCGGGCGACGCCCTGACCGACGCGGATCACGGTTCCGGGTCCGACCTCGACGACGTCGTCGTCGAGACCCATCTGACCGCGCCCACCGAGGAACACGTACACCTCTTCGATCTTCCTGTGCACGTGCCAGTACCCGGCCTCCTCACCCGGTTCGAGCGCGTTCGCCGTCATCCCGATGTACTGCATGGTCAGCTCGTGATCCACGACCCTTCGGCCGTCGCGCGCCCGGGCGGCGTCAAAACCTCCGTGGTGGGCACGCCACTCGTCGAGCGCCCCGATCTCGACCACCTGATAGTCACTCATGCCTGCTCCTCGATGCTCCAACCGGCGTCGGTACGGTCATAGACGATTCGTGTGTGGTGCCGGTCGGGCGCACCCTGCCAGAACTCGACACGGGTCGCGAGGAGCCTCCAGAGGACCCACTCCCCGGGCGCCACAGCGGCACGGGCCTGGGCCGAACGCGCCGCGAGGTCGGCTGCGCTCTCCTCGACGGATGCCTCTTGAATCCGTCCGCGGACACGCACGGCACGCAGGACGGGCTGCCACCAGAAGTTCAGCGCGGCCACCGGGTGCGCGTCGAGCTGGGCGGCCTTGCGCGAGGAGCGGGAACCCGCGAAGGCCCATCCGCGCTCATCCACGTCTTTGAGGATCAGCGTCCGGGCGTCGGGTATGCCGTCGAGGTCGAGCGTCGCCAGGGTCATCGCGTGCGGCTCCGGCACTCCCGTCGCGGCCGCCGTCGTGATCCACTCCCGGAAGAGCGGTACCGGGTCATCGGGACGTTCGACGGCTTCACCCGGAGGTACTGCTCCCGTGAGCGAGGGCTGCACGCGCAACCACGCACTCATCTCGGAAGGACGGGATCGCGGCTCAGTCGACATGCTCCCGACTATGCCATGAGTCGCCGAGTGGATCCGTCATCGACCTGCACAGCAGGGCGAGCGCGGTCAGGCGAGCTCGATGAGGTCCTGATACTCCTGGCTCCAGATGTCCTCGACGCCGTCGGGCAGGATCAGCACGCGCTCGGGGTTGAGCGACTGCACGGCGCCGGGGTCGTGCGAGACGAGGACCACCGCGCCCTCGTAGTGCGCGAGCGCTCCGAGGATCTCCTCACGTGAGGCGGGGTCGAGGTTGTTGGTCGGCTCATCGAGCAGCAGCAGGTTGGCGGACGACACGACGAGCGTCGCGAGGGACAGGCGGGTCTTCTCCCCACCGGAGAGCACCCCCGCCGGCTTGAGCACATCGTCCCCGGTGAACAGGAAGGAGCCGAGCACCTTGCGCGCTTCGGTCTCGGTGATGTGGGGCGCAGCAGACACCATGTTCTCGAGCACCGAACGGCTGACGTCGAGATTCTCGTGCTCCTGCGCGTAGTACCCGACCTTCAGTCCGTGACCGGGCTCGAGCTGGCCGGTATCGGGCTGATCGACGCCTGCGAGCATCCGCAGCAGCGTGGTCTTTCCGGCACCGTTGAGGCCGAGCACGACGACCTTGGACCCGCGGTCGATCGCGAGGTCGACATCGGTGAAGATCTCGAGCGAACCGTAGGACTTCGAGAGGCCGCTCGCCATCATCGGGGTCTTGCCGCACGGTGCCGGCTTCGGGAAGCGCAGCTTGGCGACCCGGTCCTCCTGACGGACCTCGTCGAGACCGGCGAGCAGCTTCTCGGCGCGGGCGATCATCTGGTGGGCGGCCGCGGCCTTCGAGGCCTTCGCGCCGAAACGGGCGGCCTGCAGCTGCAGCGTCGTCGCCTTCTTCTCGGCGTTCGCGCGCTCCTTCTTGCGACGCTCCTCATCCGCCACCCGCTGACGCAGGTAGTTCTTCCAGTTCATGTTGTAGGTGTCGATGATCTGGCGGTTCGCGTCGAGGTAGAACACCCGGTTCACGGTCTCGCCGACCAGTTCGACATCGTGGCTGATCACGATCAGACCACCCTTGTAGCCCTTGAGGAACTCTCGCAGCCACACGACGCTGTCCGCGTCGAGGTGGTTGGTCGGTTCGTCGAGGATCATCGTCTGCGCGTCCGAGAAGAGAATGCGCGCGAGCTCGATGCGACGACGCTGCCCACCGGAAAGCGTCGACAGCGGCTGGTCGAGGATGCGGTCGGGAAGGGAGAGGTTGTTGGCGATCGAAGCCGCCTCCGCCTCCGCCGCATAGCCACCCTGACCCTCGAACTGCTCGGTCAGACGCGCGTAGCGCTTCATCGCCTTGTCGGCCACGGCCGGATCATCCGATCCCATCGCGAGTGCCGCCTCGGTCATCCCGAGGTTCAGCTGGCCGAGACCACGAGCGTCGAGGATGCGGGTGCGCGCGAGGTCTTCAGGGTTGCCCGAACGGGGGTCCTGCGGCAGGTAGCCGAGCTCGCCCGAGCGGGTCACACTGCCGCCGGACGGCAGGACGTCACCGGCGAGCACTTTGGTGAGCGTCGTCTTCCCGGCCCCGTTGCGGCCGACGAGTCCGATCTTGTCTCCGTCGGCGACACGGAACGAGACGTTCTCCATCAGCAGGCGCGCGCCAACGCGGATCTCGAGGTCGTGCACGGCAAGCACAGCAGACGTCCGTTCTTTCGGGGAGGGTGGTCGGCCGATCGGCCAGCCTCCCAGTATATGCGTCGTAGCCGGGGGCCTCGCTCAGCAAGATCAATCCGGAGAGTGACGCAGGCGATACCGCGGAGGGATGCCCACCGCCGCACCCGCCGCATAACGTGCTCGAGTGGACATCCTCAACGAGCTCATCATGCAGGCCATCGCCTCCCCCTGGCTGTACGTGGTCCTCTTCGCGGTCACGGTCATCGATGGCTTCTTCCCGCCCGTGCCCAGTGAGACCGTGCTCGTCGCCGCGGCGGCCGTCACCGCGTCGACGGGCGAGGGGAATCTCCTGCTCCTCGGTGTGGTCGCGGCGGTCGGTGCCGCGATCGGCGACAACCTCGCTTTCCTGATCGGGCGGGCGATCGGCACCACACGCTTCGCCTGGATGCGGCGCCCCCGGGTCGCCGCCACCTTCGCCTACGCCCAGCATGCACTCGACCGACGCAGCGCCACTCTGATCCTCGGCGCCCGCTACATCCCGGTGGGGCGCGTCGCCGTCAACATGTCCGCCGGCGCTCTCGGCTTCCCCTGGCGGCGGTTCCTCCCGTTGAGCCTGATCGCCGGCACCAGCTGGAGTGTGTTCAGCCTCGCGATCGGCCTGCTCGCCGGTGCCTGGATCAAGGATCAGCCGCTGCTCAGCGGCGGCCTCGGGATCGTCATCGCCCTCGTCGTCGGGCTCGTGATCGACCGGATCGCCGCAGCCCGTCGCCGCCGCGCCCCGGCCGCGCAACTGGCAGGATGACAGTCATGGCACGCCGACGCGAGCGCACACCTTTGCGCCAACGCATCAGCCGCCGCACCGCCGCCCTCGTGGCCTTGGGTGCGGCGGCCGCGGCGCTGTACGCCGTCCTGGTGTCGCTGCAGACCGTGTTGTACGGAACACCGCTGCCCCTGTCGTTCATCCTCGGTGCCGCTCTGTGCGCTTCGCCGCTGCTCGCACTCTCCCGCCCGGCATTGGCCATCGGCCTCTTCACGGCGGCCGCCCTCACCCTGCCCCTCACGGTCGTCACCGAGACCGCAGTCGAGTCCCCGTGGCCGTGGTCCGTCCCCGCACTCCTGACGTTCGTGCTCTTCGTCGGCGTCGTCACCTTCGTCCACGGCGGACGACTCGGCGCGTTCGCCCTGCTCCTCGGTGCGATCGCGTCGCTTCTCGCGCCGGTCATCCGCCCCGACCTGGTGGCGCGGCCGGAGTCCTCGGCGAGTGCCACAGCCGACCTCATCGTCACGACGGCGGTCGCCGCCGCGATGTTCCTCATCGCGGCTCTGGTCGCCGGTCGCGTCCGGGTCGCCGCCGAGCTGACGCGCGAGAAGGAGCACAGCGCGCTCGAGGAAGCCAGGCGCGCCCTCGTCGAGGAGCGCACCCGGATCGCCCGCGAGCTGCATGACGTCGTCGCGCACAGCATGTCGGTGATCCAGGTCCAGGCGTCGACCGCGCGGTACCGCATCCCCGAGTTGGGCGACGTGGCGACGGCCGAGTTCGACGACATCGCCGCGACCGCGCGCAGCTCGCTCACCGAGATGCGACGGATGCTCGGTGTCCTCCGAACCGAGGATCAGGGTGCCGAGCTGGCCCCCCAGCAGGGCATCGACGACATCCCTGCCCTGGTCGACAGCATCCGGCGCGCCGGTGTCGAGGTCGGCCTCGTGCTCGAAGGCGGAGACACGACGAACGCCGAACCCGCCGTGCAGATCGCCGCGTTCCGTATCGTCCAGGAAGCACTGAGCAATGCGGTCCGCCACGCGCCCGGCGCAAGGATCGCGGTGCGGTTGCACGCGGACGCTCGCGCCGTCCACATCCGTGTGCACAACGCCGCGCCGCCGCACCGTCCTGATGGTCACGGAGGCGGCTACGGCCTGCGTGGCATGCGGGAACGCGCCGAGATCCTCGGCGGGAGCCTCTCCGCCGGCCCCGCGGAGGACGGCGGGTGGGATGTCGACGCCGTCCTTCCCGTCGCCCCCGGTAGCACCGCCTCTTCCCTCGACAAGGAGAATCCGTGACGATCAGCGTGCTCATCGCCGACGACCAGGCCATGGTCCGCGCCGGATTCGCCGCGCTCCTCGATGCCCACGAGGGGATCCGGGTGGCCGGACAGGCATCGACCGGGGACGAGGCCGTCACCCTCGCAGCACGTCTCGATCCCGACGTGATCCTGATGGACGTGCGCATGCCCGAGCTCGACGGGATCGAGGCGACCCGACGCATCCTCGGCCCGTCGTACCCGGCCGCGCATGTCCCCCGGATCCTCATGCTCACCACCTTCGACATCGACGACTACGTATACGACGCGCTCGAGGCCGGGGCGAGCGGATTCCTGCTCAAGGACGCGTTGCCCGAAGAGCTCGTCCACGCCGTGCGGGTCGTCGCCGGCGGAGACGCCCTCCTCGCACCGAGCGTGACGCGGCGGATGATCGAGCAGTTCGCCGGCCGCCGCCCCCGCGCGCCACGCTCCGCGACCGCGCTCGCAGAACTCACCGATCGTGAACGCGAGGTGCTCGTCCTGATCGGCAGGGGCCGCTCGAACACCGAGATCGCCGCCGACCTCTTCATCGCCGAGCAGACGGTGAAGACACACGTCGGCAAGGTGCTCGCGAAGCTGAACCTGCGCGATCGCGTGCACGCCGTGATCCTGGCGTACGACACCGGTCTGGTCGAGCCGTCGTCCTGACTCACCCCCTCGTAGGGGGTCGCAACGGCACCCGGGGGTGATGCCGCTGCGGTCACCGCATCCATAGTCTCCTGGGACACCGCTCCCGAGGAGGACTCATGGCCATCGTCCAGACGCCGCACGCCGCCGTTTCCGCGCGTCCCCGGCGCCCAGCCCGCGACACCGGGATCGACTTCGTCCGGGCGCTCTGCGTGCTGGGCGTGGTGCTCCTGCATTCGATCATGGTGGGGGTCACGGTCGCCGACCAGGGCCCTGTCTTCACCAATGCCAGCGACGGCACCGCGTGGATCGCGCCGCTCAGCTGGTTGCTCCAGGTGATGCCTCTCTTCTTCGTGATCGGCGGCTTCTCCGGACTCCTCGCCTACCGGCGGACTCGGGAGCGCGGAGGCACGGCGATCGGATTCATCGCGGGTCGACTGCACCGCCTGCTGCGGCCCGCCGTCTTCACGATCGCGGCCGTCGGGGTGGGTCTGGCACTGCTCACGGTCGCCGGGGTCCCTGCCGACCTCATCGCGACCGCGGGATTCCGCTACGGCCAACCCCTGTGGTTCCTCGGCGTGTTCCTGCTCTGCCAGACCCTGCTCCCGCTGCTCGCCTCGGCGCACGAGCGGGCTCCGCATCGTACGATCACCGTGCTGGCCGCGGCGGCGATCGCCGTCGATGTGCTGCGCGCCGTGACCGGACTGGAAGGGCTCGGCTTCCTGAACCTCGCCTTCGTCTGGATGGCCCTGCAGCAACTCGGCTTTTTCCTCGCCGACGGACGCATCGACGCGCTCCGCAGGCGCACACGGGCGGCAGCCGGATTCGGTGCGTTGCTGGTGCTCGTCGCCACGTTCGCGTCCGGCCTCTACTCCTCCGACCTGATCGCGAACATCAATCCGCCGACCGGAGCGCTCCTCCTCGTGGGTGTTGCGCACACGAGCCTGCTGTCCTTGCACCGCGAGCGGCTCGAACGTTTCAGCCGGCGACCCCGCGTCGCAGCCTTCACCGGATTCGTGACCGTCCGCACCATGACGATCTACCTCTGGCACATGCCCGTGCTGCTCGTGATGGCGGGCGTCACCGCGGTCTCTGCGATGGCCGTCGGGGACACCCTTCCCGCACTCGACAGCGCGGGCTGGTGGGCCGGCCGTCCGCTCTGGCTCGTCACCGCCCTGGCACTCACCGCACTCGCCGCCGTCGCGTTCACTCGATTCGAGGCACAGCCCGCGCCGCAGGCGACGGCTTCGCGACCGCGGCTGGTGGTCGGTGTCCTGAGCGGTCTGATCGGCATCGTGCTGCTCCTGGTGCTCGGCACCTCGGTGGCCACCGCGCTGATCGCCGTCGCACTGCTCCTGAGCGCTCTCCGCCTCTGCTCCCGGGAGAAGACCTCGCCGTCACCGGCAACGGGTGTCCTCGTCCCAGCCTAGAGGTCAACCGATACCCCGGGCCGCCAGCGCGTCACCGACCTCGTCCGCATGACGCAGGGCCAGCACGAGCAGCGGGACGACCGCGCGCACCCCCAACCGCACGCCGCGGGCGCGCTCCGCCTCCCGGAGGCGCTCGAGGAACCCGGCCATCACCGGGATCGTCGTGAGGGTGAGTGAGACGGTGAGGGCCGCGGCATCGGGATCCACCCCGAAACGGTGGAGCGGCCGCAGGACGCGACGGAGCACAGCGAGGAGGTCGGACACTCGCGTCGTGAGCGTCAAGAGACTCGCAAGGAGGAGCACGGCGACGACTCGCCCCGTGTTGACCCAGGCGGCGGAGAGCGAGACGAAGACCGCCAGAGCGACGCCGAGCACGACGACGAGCCAGCGCAGACGCCAGATCTCGACGAACGGCACCCGGAGCGGGAGACCGCCGATGGCGTACAGCGCCAGCACGAGGGTCAGGGATACGGTGATGCTGAGCGGGTCATGCGGGTACAGCGACAGGACGAGGGATCCGAGCGCCAGGGCCGCCAGCTTGAACGTGACACGAGCCCGATAGAGAATGCCGTGCCCGGGAATGTACAGTGCGATCATGCGCACGCCCGACGGTAGGCCTCGATCACCGTCGCCGGCTCACCCACGGTACTGACCCGCCCCTCCTCGAACAGCACGACCGCCTCGCAGCGCGCGGCCAGCTCGAGATCGTGCGTCACGACCACCACCTGGGACGGCTGCGCGAGCAGGAGATCGCCGATGCGGCGCGCGTTGCGGAGATCGAGGAGAGTCGTCGGCTCATCGGCCACGATCAACTCGGGCTCGGTGATGAGCACGGAAGCGAGCGCGAGCATCTGCTTCTGTCCGCCGGACAGACTCGACGCCGGGACATCGGCGTGGCGCGCCAGACCATGCGCGTCGAGCGCCGCGCGCACCAGCGCGTCCGCCTCTGCTTTCGGACGCCCGCGCACCGAGAGCGCGAGATCTTCAGCCGGTGTCGGCATGAGGATCTGCGCGTCGGGATTGGTGAACACGAACCCCACACGCCTGCGGACGTCCGCCCGATCCCGCTGCGGATCGATCCCGTGTACCGACACGTGACCGCGGCTCGGTGCCACCAGCCCGTTCAGAAGCCGCACGAACGTCGACTTCCCCGACCCGTTCGCTCCGATCACGGCGATCGTGGGGGCGCTCAGCTCCAGCGTGACGTCCTCGAGCACGGAGCGACCATCGAACTCCACCGACACCCCGTCGACCGCGATCACACCGTGTGCGACCGGGGTTCGTCCTGCCATCGTCATCGCTTCCTCCGCTGCCGCGCCCGTGAACCTGAACAGTGTTCACCTGAACGCCGTTCACTATAATGGGCGCATGACCCCCGACCCCAATCCGGCCCGACACGATCGAGACAGCGTCGCCCGCAACGCGCTCGAACTCCTGGATGAGGTCGGGCTCGCGGACCTCTCGATGCGGCGCATCGCCGGTCGGCTCGACGTCCAGCCGAGTGCCCTGTACTGGCACTTCGCGAGCAAACAGGAGCTGCTCGCCGAACTCGCCGATCGCATCACGGCGTCGATCCCCCTCCACGGCACCGACGTCTTGGAGACCGCACGCGGGATCCGCGACGCCCTGTTCGCCTATCGCGACGGCGCGGAACTGGTGCTCAGCACCTATGCCCTGCAGCTCGGCTCATCGCACGCCCAGTCTGCGCTGACACAGGCGCTGCGGGCCCAGGGAGCGATCGATGCCGACGAGCGTGGTGCCGCCCTCCTGCACTTCGTCCTCGGGCACGCCACCCTCGTCCAGCAGAGAATGCACGCCGACAGTCACGGAGCACTGCTCCCCACCCCGGAGCCCGATGTCACGGCCGGGCTCGACCGGGTCTTCGACCTCGGTGTCCGCGCCCTCGCCGGCGAACTCAGCGCGCGGGCGACTCCGACGCCTCCCCGAGGCTGAGTCCGGGATCCTCGGCTACCACAGTGAGCGGTGCCGCCCCGTGGAGCGACGACCACGCACGTCTCAGCGTCGGTCCCGGGGTCAGCGATCGACGAGCGCGGCGATGCGCTCGACTGCTTCGGTGAGAATCTCCGGACTCGTGCCGAAGTTCAACCGAACGTGCCCGGCGCCTTCGATCCCGAACGCGGGGCCGAAGTGCAGAGCGACTTTGGCGTCCCTCAGGATACGTCGTGCGGGGTTCTCCCCCCATCCCAGGGCGGAGAGGTCGATCCAGGCAAGGTATCCCGCCTCGGGTATGCGATAGCGCGCGCCGGGCAGATGCGAGGCGAGCAGGTCTTCGAGGAGGACGCGATTCTCGTCCAGGGTGCGCAGCAGACCGTCGAGCCACTCATCGCTCTCTTCCGAGAACGCGGCGACGGCAGCCAGGAGCCCGAACTGCCCCGTGCGCCACTCGACTTCCACCGGAAGACCCCGCACGACCGCGGTCGTCTCCTCATCGGCCGTGACCATCAGCGCGCACTTGAGCCCGGCGAGGTTGAACGCCTTGCTGGCGCTGACCACCGCGTATCCGACCCGTCGAGCGGCGTCGCTCGCGGCGAGGAAAGGAGTGAACCCCGTCCCGGGCTGTGCGAGCGGCGCATGGATCTCGTCCGAGATGACCGCGACGCCGAACTCCTCGGCCAGGTCCGCGAGAGCAGCCAGACTCTCCCGAGCGTGCACGCTTCCGGTCGGATTGTGCGGATTGCACAGCAGCATCGCCGTCGCGCCGTCTTCGAAGGCGCCGCGGATCCCAGCGAGGTCGAGCTCCCACCCGATCCCCGTGTCGCGCAGCGGCACCCTCTCGACCTCGGCACCGGACTCGGCGACCAGGTCGTAGAAGGGCGGATACACCGGCGGGGTCACGACGACTCGCTCGCCCGGCTGGGTCACCCGACGCAGGATCTCGACGAGGCCCATGCTGACATCCGCGGTGCTGCGCATGCGGGCGGGATCCGGGGACCACCCGTAGCGGCGCGCCGCGAACGCCGCGAACGACTCGGCGAGGGGTGTCCGGGAGGCCACGTAACCGGTGTCGCCGACCTCCACCGCGCGCTGCAGCGCGGCGGAGACGGCAGGTGCGAGCGGGAAATCGGTCTCTGCGACGAAGAGCGGAAGCACGTCGGCCGGGTACTCGCGCCACTTCTCGCTGCTGCGCTCACGGAGTTCTGCCAGAGGCAGCGCCTTCACCTGAAGCATTCGTTCTCCCGAGATTCGACACACGCCATCGCGGTGTCCTCCGAACCGGCGCGCGTCGATGACGCCGACCGACGGTCCTCCGTGACGGTCAGATCGCGAAGCCGAGAGCGCGCATCATGTCGCGCCCGTCGTCCGTGATCCGCTCCGGACCCCACGGCGGCATCCAGACCCAGTTGACAACTATGCTCACTGTTCGTAAATCCTCTTTCATCAGGGATTTAAGCCATATCATAACGCCAAAATCACCTCAGGTCGACACAAAATCAGACACAGTTTGCCGCTCAAACCATCGAGAGCACTGGCGCTGTGAAACCGCCAGTTGAGACGAAGATTTTTGTCGTGAGAAGTCCAGAGGGCTGCGCTCTCCGTCCTACCGCAACGGAGTATTCAGCACCCTATTTCACGCCTCGTGTCGTGCTCCGGCCCTTACCGTCATAGAGGATCTCACGGTCGATTCTCGCTGCGAGTGATGACGGATCATCCTCAGCCTCGATCGCTACGTCGCGAATCACTCCCCCGGGGATTCGCACCTCGACGTACGTGAGTCCGCCGGTCCACGGCTGAGTCGAGATGATGGTGATCCGGCAGTTGCGATCCACGGTCGGCGAGAGTATCTCGAGTGCGAGGAACGCCAAGTTCTTCGGATGACGAAGCGACCGCGGGAGAGCTTCCCAACGCTCCGATACTGACCTTGCATCACTCGCCACGCGTACCAGTCTTCCAGCAATCGCCCCTTGGCGCATAGGCTCGGCAGCTGGACTACAACGAGATCGATGGCCCGGCCAGTGTCCCGATCCGTTGCCCGGATCCACCGGTCAGTGTGGACCCCTTGGGTGCCAGATCAAGTCTTTGTGTCCGGCGCACGGTGGGAACTCGATCGTTGATCCGTTCGAGGTACAACGATGAGCTCGGCGAGATGTTCGCGTACGACGTCGAGGGCCACTCATCCAACGGCAGTACCGAAGCAGTGGACGGCCTCATCAAACTCTCCCGCTCGGTCGCCGGCAGCCTCCACCCGCACGTCGGCCGTTCAACCCTGCGCCGGCGTCTCCAACGACGCGTGGTATTGCTGATACCCGAGGAGCTTCGAGTGCAGGTCAAAGCCGAGTTGGACGAGTTTGTCAGTCTGCACTTCGTGTTCTTTGCGCGCAGCCATGGAAGCGATGGGATCGAGCTTCGTGGAGTAGTGCTCGTCTTCAGTCCAGGCCACGCGGAGGAACTGCCCGAACCATGCCTCCGCAGCGTCGGACAACACCGAGAGCTGCTCCTTGAGCGCCGGGTTGTGCGGGGCTCGCGTTCGTGGCAGTTCGGACAACTCCCGCACCACGTTGACGAGCTCTCGCGGGATCTTGTACGGGAAGAAGTCAGCGAGCTCGTTGAGGACGGTCGCGTCGGACGCATACTCGTTGAGCTTGTCCGCGAGGGCGCGATCGGACTCGCCCATACGAGCTTCCATCGCAGCGGTGGACGCCTCCACGGCTTCCGCAGCCTTGCGCGCCTCGAGGTCAGCGCGCATCCGGGCCTCCGCCGCACGTGCTTCGGCATCTTCGGCCCGGATCTTCTCCCTCGCCGCATCAGCTCGCGCGTCCGTCAGCACCTTCTGCACGGCGGCCAGTCGCGCATGCAGCAGCACCACCGCAGTCGTCAGCATGAGTAGCGCGACCCAAATAGTCCAGACCGCATGCTCGTTGACCCACGCCACACCCTGCAGCGATGGCAGAAGGATCGTGAGGACCGCGGCCACGAAAGTGCCCAAGGCAGCGACAGGCTTGAATACGAAGAATTTTGCGCGGGCTGGCATGACCCGAGACTAGCGGCGAGGTCCAGCGTCGTATGCCGCCGATAGCATCTGAGACATGGACAAGCGGTACCAGGTATTCATCAGCTCGACCTTTGTCGACCTTGTCGACGAGCGCCGCGAGGTGATGCAGGCGCTCCTCGAGTTGGACTGCATGCCTGCCGGCATGGAACTTTTTCCGGCGGGCAACGAGGACCAGTGGACACTGATCAAGGGCGTCATCGAGCAGAGCGACTATTACCTGGTGATCATCGGCGGCCGGTACGGCTCCATGACCGAGGAGGGCATCAGCTACACCGAGAAGGAGTACGACTATGCCGTCGAGCTCGGTATCCCCGTGATGGGCTTCGTCATCGCTGATCCCGAGAAGGTGGAGGTCGGCAAGACCGACAAGAACGAGGCAGCGAGGCAGAAGCTCGATGAGTTCCGCGCTAAGGTCCAGACACGGATGACCAAGGACTGGAAGAATGCGGAGGACCTCGGGTCAAAGGTCACTCGCGGCCTGATCCATCTGATCAAGAACAACCCGCGGCCCGGCTGGGTACGAGGCGATCGGGCCATGACGCCGGAGACCCGCGCTGAGATCGCGGAGCTGGAAGCGAAGATCGCCAAGCTCGAGAAGCAGGAGCTCGAGGCGACTACTTCACCGGCCACGCAGCTTGATGACAACTTCGCGCACGGTGAGGAGCAGGTTGAGCTGACAGTGATTCATACTGGCCGACAGTCCTTCAGGTCCTATGAAGAAGAAGGATCATTGGAATACAGCTGGGATGAGATCTTCGAAGTGCTCGGACCGTTCATGCTCGATGAGGCTTCCGAGCCCGTCCTCCGCGCGACATTGGAAAGCCACATACTGCGCGACATACTTGCCGAGGACAGCAACTGGGACAAGAACTGGGAATACGATAAGGTCACCGTATCCGACAAGTCCTGGGGCTCGATCATCGTGCAGTTGCGTGCGCTCAGACTGATCACCAATGGGACGAAGAAGCGCACTGTCAGCGACCGGGCCGTCTACTGGAAGCTCACTCAAGCTGGGGACGACTACCTCGTCTCGCTCCGGGCTGTGCCGAGTGCGGTGAAGACAGTCGCGTAGCGTCGACCGCTCAGGCACGAACCCGTCCGAGGAGCGCCTCGACGATACCGCTGTCTCGTGTGCGCGCGCGGACGATCCGCTTCGCTCTGAGGAGGAACTCGGACTTCGCGATAACAACGAGCTTCAGCCCGTTCGCCGGCACGAGCTCCCTCTTGCGGGCGTCGTAGAGGCGGCGCTGTTCGCCGCGTCCAACCTGGAACTCGACGACGAGGCCAAACTCATTCCAGTCGCCGTTGACCGGCAGCTTCGTTCCCAGCGGTCGGTTCGGCGACGAGTCGCCGCGGACCCAGTCGACGAGCCTTGTACGACCTCTTGGAGTTCGATTACCCCGTCCGGCTGCGTCATCTAGTCGAAGAGGACCCTCGAACCTGCGATGCTGTCGCTGTGGTCGCCGTGGCCGGCGCGGCCAGGACCAATCAGTCCGGGAACGGCCGCCACCAGACGGTGTCGGACTCGTCGTCGGTAGGTTGTTCCTCGTCTATCGGCTGAAATCCGGCTGCTGCGAGAGCACGCTCGAGCTTGCGCAGGCCTGCTTCGCGCTCGTCTCCCTCCGGGCGCGGGGCACCTTTGACCAGAGGCAGCGGCTCGGGGAACACGACGACGATCGTTTCCGTCGGTTCGAGCTGGAGCACGTCCAGCAGGTCGTCCACCAGCGCGCCGAGAAGCTTCTGGCCGCGGTACTCGGGTTCGAGCGTCGCCCGGTCGAGCATGACCACTGCGTCGAGGATTCGATCGCCTTCGTGCTCCTCGACGAGCTTCTGCGCGGCATAGCCGAGGATCATCCCGTCGGCGCTCAGGGCATCGCCGGCATCGGCGACGTCGGAGTAGACCTCCCGGGTGAGCCAGCCGCTGAGCCGCCCGATTTCTCGGGGCTCGGCGTCGTCGTCGCCGGCGTAGCGCACCGTCGCGCTGAAGCCCCGCAAGACGTCGGCATCAGCGTCGCAGCGATAGATGCTCACCGACGTGTCCAGCCAGCCAGGGTCAATCGCGTCCATGCGCAAATCATTCCACCCGCGTAGGACATTCGCCTCGCTCAGCCGCCGCGCGGGAGATCGACTACGAAAGGCGCGCGTGGGTCAGCGACTCCCGCTTGCGCACGTAGACGGCGGTGTCCGGGAGCCCGGTAGCATGAGCCCGTGGGAGATGAAGACCGTCCAGACGTCAAGCGCATCCGCCTCACCGGCGCGCGCTTCGATGGAGGTCGTCTGCCCATCGACTCGCTCTCCGAGCTCCAGGACTACCAGAAAGTCGTGCGCATCGCCGCGGCGGCGCAATGGCGAAGCGAGCACCCCGGTGAGGAACTGCCGGCCGGCTTCGCTGGGGCGGTAAGCCTGACGATCGAGGAGATCCACGAAGGCAGCGCCGACGTCTTCCTCTCCTTCGAGCAGCAACAGGAGTACGTGCAGTATCAGGCCGAAGCTCAGGACGCGAGCGCCATGGTCAACAGCGTGATCGCAGCCGCGTACCGCGACGAGGATGTTCCAGACCTTCCCGTGCTTTCGCCGGAGGAGGATTCGCTCTTCTTCGAGACGCTGTCGCATCTCGGCGGCACCCTCACCCCCGAGCAGTCGATGGAGTTCTACATCGACGGGCCCGACGCCGCTCCGGTCACGGTGACGGTCGAGACGCGCAAGACCGCGATCCTCAGGCTGGCGAAGATCGACTCTTTTCTTCAATCGCCCGAGGAGACGCCGACTTCGAAGCTCCAGAAGGACGAGCAGAGCCTCATCGGCCGAATCACCTTGCTGGACGCGAACAAGATGTCGTACGAGCTGGCGCTTCCAGACGGGCACAAGATCCGTGGCCACTACCGCAACGCGCCGACGCTTCTCGAAGACTTCCGCAAGGTGCTGAACTCGGAAGAGCAGGGGCCGCTGACGCGCATCACCGGCGAGCTCCAGCGGAAAGCGGATGGATCCATCTGGCGGTTCTGGGAGACGCGCTCGCTCGAGCAGGTCGAGTTCGACGACACCGTATGGGGCGCTCGGCTCGCAGAGCTTGCGGGCCTGGCCCCGCAGTGGGACGGGGCCGCGGCCGGGCAGGTCTCGTCGGTCTCCCTCGACGCCGCGCAGCTCCTGCTGCGCGAGATTGACGCGACGGGGAAACCCGCACCTGGCATCTTCCCGACCGAGGACGGCGGAGTACTCCTCGAATGGAGCAGCCCTGCCGCGGTCCGAAGCATCGAGATCCTCGAGGACGGCACGTTCGAGACCTTCACAATCACGTCGGGCCAACAGACCGGCGAGCACGACAGCACTGGCGACCTGAGCGTCGTCGTCGCGTTCATCAGGGCGGACGAGGCATGACCGCTCCCGACGTTGAGCTCCTGCAAGGAGAACGGCTGATGACGGACGCCGACGAGCTCGCCTACCGACAGCTCACTCCCAAGATGCTCGAGCAGAACGGAAAGCCGTCGTCGCATGTCTTCGGGCCCAGCAGCGCGGACGGCGGCAAGCCGTCCTACTCCCGGTCGAGCATCGTGACGCCGCAGGCCGCACGCAACTGGCACACGGCGTATGCGAACACGCCGTCGGCAGGCGTATGGGCGGTGTCTGTGAGCGAGGTGATCGAGACTGGACGCTACCTCGTTGACGACTCGGACACACCGCTTCCAGCGAACGTTCGGCGGGCTCCGGGCCACTGCTTCGTCGACTTCCGTGGTCTGCCTAAACCCCGGATCAGGGAGATCCGGGCAGTGCTTCTCATGCGTGCCCTCGAGCGCGGGGAGATCCCGACCGAGGAGCCACTGGCCGACGGCGAACTGATCGCAGAAACCGCCTGACGGCCGGGAACCCGACAGCCTGGCCAAATGGAGTACGACGAGCTCGGCGTCGTAGAGGGCGCGCCGATCCGCGTGCCACCAGCGACCTCTACCGGACGTGCTCGATCTGCGGCGGCGATTGCGAGCCGGATGTGTCGTTCGTACAGATGAGCACGGCGCGAGGATCGCGTTCGTGTGCCCGACGCAGGGGGTGCAGAGTCTGGTCGACCCGCTCCAACACCTCCGTTTAGGGTCAGCCTTCAGCTTCGCGCAGAGCGGCTTCGAGGTCTTCACGCTTCGTGCCGACCGGACCGGTCGCCATGGCGGTGAGCACCATGGTGCGCTCGGGCTTCGCGAGCACTGGCGCGGCGAACACCTCTGGATGGAGTTCCATGAGACCGACGTTGCAGCAGTTGCGGATGAAGTTCAGAGTCGCCACCGCCACGCGTGCGATGTTCGTGATTAGCAGGACGGCAGCGAAGTATCGCGAGTCGAGACCATGCTCCCCGACGCGCTCAACCGCATCGATGTCGCCATGGCCGAAATCGCAGTACAGCCAAGCGTCGGCCAGGGTCGTGTCGGGGATCAGCGCGCCGAGCGGCCCAGCAGCGGAGCCGACCTGCGACGCAAGCCCGAGCGTCGCGCCGGACTTGGGGTCAAGCTTCGACCAAGCCTCGGCGAGTTCATCGAGGTGCGCCAGACGCTGGGGATCCGCGGCCACGTGCGGGCGCAGCGAGTCCAGGACCTTCTTGAAGTGCAGGTCGTCGCGCAACATCAGGAACGGGCGGCACCGGCCTGCCAGCGATTCGAAAGCCTCCTCCTTCGGCAGCGAGATCCTCACCGTGGACTCGCCGCCAGGGACGATCGAGAACTTCAGCGTCCCACGGCACCATGCAAGGAAGTGATCTTGGTCGGAGAGGAGGGAGTGGTCGGCGACACGGCGGGCACGGAAGACATACCATTCCAAGGTTCGTCGGGCCTTGTCCGGGTTCATAATCTTTAGCCGATCGAGTTGTCGCCCGATCTCCCTTCGGAGCGCCGTCACTTGATCAGCATGGGCTGCTGCCGGCAATACTACCGGTGCCTTCTACCGATCGAAGACGACCTGTGAGCCGCTACCGGTTGCCCCCGCAGCGCCCAGATCCAGCTCTCCGTCGGCGTAATCCCGCAGGCCAGGTCGACCAGCTCACGCCGCGGCTCGGCGAAGACCGCCCATTCTGCCCCGTCGGGGTCGATGCAGTTGCCCGGGTCGCGGCGCACGGGACCTCGGCTTCTGCGGCATCGCCCTGGCGACCGCCTTGCCCTTAGCGACCGCCTTGCCCTTTCGCGAGATCGCCCACGGCGGGACCTCGGCCTGAGCCGTGTCGAGGGGTTCCGAGGCCGCGGAGGATCCGACGAGGACGATCGAGGGGTGCATCCATACCGACTTGATTCTGCACCTTGCAGTACCCGCGATCCCCCTCCATCACCCTGGGCTATCCTGCGATGTCCTGGCCTGCCCACCTCGCATTTCCACCGTGATCGCCCTTCAGCACCCGCCAGCACCCTCTCTGACCCCGGACGTGATGTTAACCGCCACATATGGACACAAAACTCACCACATCATCTGTAGATTACTCAGCTACGCGCGCGTTCGCAGCGGCGCAGCCGTCAGCCAGATCGCGCGGCGTGAGCGTTCGCAATTGACCCGAGATATCCGTAACGACAGCGAGTCGGGTGCAAAAAAAGGCACTCTGACCTGGGGTAACCCAGGTCAGAGTGCCAAGGCACGATCAGATCGCAAAACCGAGGGCCCGCATCATGTCACGGCCGTCGTCGGTGATCCGCTCCGGACCCCATGGTGGCATCCAAACCCAGTTGATCCGGAAGCGATCGACGACGCTGTCCAGAGCCTGAGCCGTCTGGTCCTCGAGGACATCGGTGAGCGGGCACCCGGCGCTGGTCAGCGTCATGTGGATGACGAGAGCATCGTTCTCGTCATCCCAGGCGAGGTCGTAGATGAGGCCGAGGTCGACGACGTTGATCCCGAGCTCGGGGTCCATGACGTCTTTGAGAGCCTCGGTGACCGCGTCGTACTTCTCGTCCGTGAGGGTCGCTGTCATGCGATCAGCCTACGCCTCGATAGGGGCTGCAGGGTCGAGGAAACGGTCGTATCCCTCGTTCTCCAGCCGGTCGGCGAGCTCCGGGCCGCCCTCTTCCACGATCTTGCCCGCGACGACCACGTGGACGAAGTCGGGACGGATGTAACGGAGGATGCGGGTGTAGTGGGTGATCAGCAGCACGCCGAGCCCGGTGGACTCCTTCGCACGGTTGACACCTTCGGAGACGATCTTCAGCGCGTCGACGTCGAGGCCGGAGTCGGTCTCGTCGAGGACCGCGAACTTCGGCTTGAGCACCTCGAGCTGCAGGATCTCGTGACGCTTCTTCTCACCGCCGGAGAAGCCCTCGTTGACATTGCGCTGCGCGAACTTCGGGTCCATGCGCAGGTTCGACATGGCGGCCTTGACGTCCTTGGTCCACCCGCGGATCGCCGGTGCTTCGCCGTCGAGCGCGGTCTTCGCAGTACGCAGGAAGTTCGTCACCGTGACGCCGGGGATCTCCACCGGGTACTGCATCGCGAGGAACAGTCCTGCGCGAGCGCGCTCGTCGACGCTCATCTCCAGGACGTCCTGGCCGTCGAAGGTGATCGAACCGGAGGTCACCGTGTACTTCGGGTGACCTGCGATCGTGTAGGCCAGGGTCGACTTGCCGGAGCCGTTGGGGCCCATGATGGCGTGGGTCTCACCGGTGTTCATGGTGAGGTTGATTCCGTTGAGGATCGGGGTGGTCCCCGCCTCGGTCTCGACCGTCACGTGCAGGTCGCGGATCTCGAGAACAGACATTCTTCAGACTTCCTTAATCACAGTCGGATCGATGAGCACGTCGTCGCCGTCGATCTGGACGACGTAGACCGGGACGGGCTCATATGCGGGGAGATTCTGGGGCTTGCCGGTGAGCAGCGAGAAGGCCGAGCCGTGCGCCCAGCACTCCACGGTGTCTCCCTCGACGAACCCCTCGGACAGCGAGATGTCGCCGTGGGTGCAGGTGTCGCCGATGGCGTGGATGACTCCGTCACCGTCCTTGATCACGGTGATGGGCACACCACCCGGGTCGACGCGCAGAGGCGTGTCCTGCTCGAGGTCGGCGACACCGCAGACGCGTTCGGCGGTCATGCACTCACCTCGGCGAGCTCCGCCTCGATCGCCGCCAGCAACTCGGTCTCGAGAGCGGGGATGCCGAGACGCTGCACGATGTCGGTGAGGAAGCCGAGCACGACGAGTCGTCGCGCTTCTTCTTCCGTGATACCGCGGGCCTGGAGGTAGAAGAGCTGCTCGTCGTCGAAACGACCGGTGGCGCTGGCATGGCCCGCACCGAGGATGTCGCCGGTCTCGATCTCGAGGTTCGGGATCGAGTCGGCGCGCGCGCCCTCGGTCAGCACCAGGTTGCGGTTCGCCTCGTAGGAGTCGGTGCCCGTCGCGTCTGCACCGATGAGCACGTCGCCGATCCAGACGCTGTGGGCGCTCTGTCCCTGCAATGCCCCCTTGTAGAGGACGTCGCCCTTCGTGTGCGGCCCCTTGTGGTGCAGATACACCTGGCTCTCCAGGTGCTGCCCGGCGTCCGCGTACGAGAGGCCATAGAGGTACCCCTCGGAGCCGGCGCCGGCGAGCTCGACACTCGGGTTGACCCGCACGACGCCGCCACCGAAGCTGACCACGAAATGCTTGAGGGTCGCATCCGCGCCCACCCTGGCCTGGTGCGCGGCGGCGTGCACGGCGTCATCGGCCCACTGCTGCAGGCTGATGACGGTGAGCTTCGCCCCGTCGCGGACGATGATCTCGACGTTCTGCGCGTACTGCGCTGAGCCAGTGTGCTGGAGGACGACCGTCGCCGCGCTGTGCTCGAGCGCTTCGATGACGATGTGCGCATCGGCCCGACGCTCAGCGCCCAGCCCCGTGATGGCGATGAAGATCGGCTCTGCGACCTCCTCTTCACGCGGGATGCGCACATGAAGGGCCTCGGAGCTGCCCTGCCAGGCGACGGCGGCCGTGATGTCCTCCGCGAGGAAGACCTCACCACGGGGCTCCGCGCCGACGGCGAGCGGGGCGGCGATGTACTGCTCCCCTGCGCTGTGCGCGTAGCTGACGCCGTCGTTCGGTGACGCGACCTCGAACAGCGGCGTGAGCTGCGCGATCGGGGTGTGCTTCCAGTTGACCTCGCGCCCGGTGGGGGCGCCGAAGTCGGAAGGTTCGAAGGAGTGCGGCCGCTCCGAGCGGGTCTGCACCGGGACGAATCCGGCTTCTGCGACCTGGGCCGCGGGGTCGATGTGCGCGTTCGTGTGCTGCGCCTCGGCAGGCGCTGTCGTAGCGGCGGTCACTAGCCGACCGATCCTTCCATGCCCATCTCGATGAGCTTGTTCAGTTCCATCGCGTATTCCATGGGCAGCTCGCGTGCGATCGGCTCGATGAAGCCGCGCACGATCATCGCCATCGCCTCGTCCTCGGGCATTCCGCGCGACTGCAGGTAGAACAGTTGCTCCTCGCTCACCTTCGAGACCGTGGCCTCGTGGCCGAGCTGCACGTCGTCGACACGGATGTCGATCGCCGGGTAGGTGTCGGAGCGTGACTTGGTGTCGACGAGCAGCGCGTCGCATCGCACGGTGTTCGCCGAGTGGTGCGCCGCGGCGTCCACGCGCACCTCGCCGCGATAGCCGGCGCGCCCGCCGCCACGCGCGATCGACTTCGAGACGATCGACGACTGGGTGTACGGCGCCATGTGGATCATCTTCGCGCCCGCGTCCTGGTGCTGACCGGGGCCGGCGAAGGCGACCGAGAGCGTCTCCCCCTTGGCGTGCTCGCCCATCAGATAGATCGACGGGTACTTCATCGTCACCTTGGAGCCGATGTTGCCGTCGACCCACTCCATGGTCGCTCCCTCGTGCGCCACGGCGCGCTTGGTGACCAGGTTGTAGACGTTGTTCGACCAGTTCTGGATCGTCGTGTAGCGCACGCGGGCGTTCTTCTTCACGATGATCTCGACGACGGCCGAGTGCAGGGAGTCCGACTTGTAGATCGGAGCCGTGCAGCCCTCGATGTAGTGGACGTAGCTGCCCTCGTCGGCGATGATCAGGGTCCGCTCGAACTGGCCCATGTTCTCGGTGTTGATCCGGAAGTACGCCTGCAGCGGGATCTCGACATGCACGCCCTTGGGGACGTAGACGAAGGAACCGCCCGACCACACGGCCGTGTTGAGCGCGGCGAACTTGTTGTCACCCGCGGGGATGACGGTGCCGAAGTACTCCTCGAAGAACTCCGGGTGCTCACGCAGAGCCGTGTCGGTGTCCATGAAGATCACGCCCTGCTGCTCCAGGTCCTCGCGGATCTGGTGGTACACGACCTCGGACTCGTACTGAGCGGCGACACCGGCGACCAGGCGCTGACGCTCGGCCTCGGGGATGCCGAGCTTCTCGTAGGTGTCCCGGATCTCGGCCGGAAGGTCTTCCCAGGACTGCGCCTGCTTCTCCGTGGAGCGGACGAAGTACTTGATGTTGTCGAAGTCGATCTCGCTGAGGTCTGCGCCCCACGTCGGCATCGGCTTGCGCCCGAAGAGCTGATATCCCTTGAGACGGGTCTTCAGCATCCACTCGGGCTCGTTCTTGAGGGCCGAGATGCCGCGGACGACCTCTTCCGAGATACCGCGTTTCGCGATGGCACCCGCAGCGTCCTCATCGTGCCAGCCGAACTCGTACACCCCCAGACCGTCAAGCTCCGGGCGGTCGATCAGTACATCCGACATCCAACACTCTCCTCACAGGTCCCAAACGGTGTCATCCGCCCCGACACACCTGATCCCCGTCGAGTCTGCGGGAGCGGGTGCCGTTGGTGGGCCCTCATCACCGGCGCTTCCATCGCGCCTAAACTGTTGACGATGCTTCAGCGCGGTCAGCGCTCATCGCAACAATCCGATTCTACAGGTTCCGCCTGACAGACGGGCCATGCCCGCCGCGTCGCGCGCGGTCCGGAGGACTTATGCCCGAGACGATGATCCCCGCCTCCCCGAAGACGGACACGGCACCGCCGCGTTCAGCGCTGTGGGGCCGTGCGTTGACGGTCTTCGCCTGGCTCTCCTTCCTCAGCGAGACCATCATCATCGGCACCGGTGGCGCCGTGCGCCTCACCGGTTCGGGACTGGGCTGCTCGGATTGGCCGCTGTGCACTCCCGAGTCCCTCGTCCCGGTCTTCGAGGTGCAGGGCATCCACGGCCTGATCGAGTTCGGCAACCGCCTGATGACCGGCGTCGTCGGGATCATCGCGCTCGTGGTCGTGCTCCTGGTCCTGCGTCGGTACAGCGGGAAGCGCGGCCTGGTCCGGGCATTGTGGTTCGCCGTCGGCGGCATCGTGGGAGCCGTTCTCACCTACTTCCTCGTGACCCTCGTCTCCGGCTTGTCCGGAGCGGAAGAGGCTCCTCTCGCGTTCCCCTTCGCGACGGGTGTCCTCCTCCTCGCGATCATCGCGGCCGCGGTCCACTCGGTGCGCACGACCGCCGCACGACGCGATCTCGTCACTCTGGCCTGGATCGTCCTGGCAGGCGTCGTGGCACAGGCGCTCGTCGGCGGCATCACGGTCCTCACCGGACTCAACCCGTTCATCGTGGGATTCCACTACGCGTCATCACTGCTGCTGGTGTGCGTCACGGCTGCCTTCCTGGTGCGTCTGAAGACCGCGCCGGGGCCGCGCGAGCGCTCGGTGCCGACCTGGTTCGCGATCGTCACCCACCTGACCGGCCTCGTCCTGGCCATGACGATCCTGTTCGGCGTCCTGACGACGGGTTCCGGTCCGCACTCCGGTGACGCCGACGTGCTGCGCCACGGCTTCGATGCGACAGTGCTCGCGCATGTGCACTCCTGGCCGGGATACATCCTCGCCGGCCTGGTGCTGTTCTTGACGATCGCTGCCTGGGTGCTCCGTCTGGAGCCCCGGCGCTGGCTGCTCGTGCTGGTCCTCGCGATCCTCGTGCAGGTCGGTGTCGGGGTGTGGCAGGCCCGCGAAGGACTCCCCCCGGTGCTGGTCGGCATCCACATGGTCCTTGCCGCACTCTCGGCCGCGACCTACACGGTGGTCGTGCTGCGCTTGCGGCGTCCGGTCCCTGCGGAAGACTGAGGTCGCACAGGCGATGCACAGGCGCCGCATCGCCGACTCATCAGCAGGTCGGCGATGATGGCCGCATGAACAAGTCACTCTCACGAAGCATCGGCTTCTGGCTCCTGCTCGTCGTCTCCCTCGCCGCGACCGCGGTGGGTGGATGGCTGATCTCCGGTCAGATCGCCACGATGACCAGCACGCTGCTCGATGGCACCGCCACCGGCATCGAGGTGTACGTCGGACAGTCGCTCGTCGTCGTGGGCGCCGGCGTGCTCGCCGCCGGCATCGTCGGCATCCTGCTGACGCTCGGACTTGTCGCCGCGCGTTCGCTCGTCCCCGTCCCTGCTCCGGCCGTCGTCGAGACGATCGACTGGACGGTGGAAGCGGAGGAGCCGTCGACTCCGGTCGCACCCGAGTCCACCGCGGTCCCGACCACCGAGGTTCCCGCGGACGGTGCCCCCGACACAGTCGAGCCGGCGGCCGACGAGAAGACCGAGGACGACCCCTCCGTCACCCGCTGATCACCCGAGCTGGAACACGACGGGGCGGCACCGAGAGATCGGTGCCGCCCCGTCGTGTTCGAGGAGTGGTCAGAAAGGCAGCAGCGGATCGACCGCGACCGCGACGAAGATCAACGTCAGATAGGTGATCGAAGCGTGGAACACGCGCATCGGGCGAGGCTCGGTACCGCGCACCGCACGGTTGTACAGGCGATGCGACTCGTAGATGAACCATCCGCCGAACACCGCGGCGGAGACCGTGTACACCAGCCCCATGTCCGCGATCGGCACGAGCAGGAGCGAGCAGGCGACCGTGGCCCAGGCGTACAGGATCACCTGGAGGCCGACCTGCGAGGCGTTGCGCGTGACCCCGAGCATCGGGACGTCGACGTCCTCGTAGTCGTCCTTGTACTTCATCGACAGCGGCCAGTAGTGCGGCGGGGTCCACAGGAACACGAGAAGGAAGAGGATGAACGCCGGCCAGTCGAGCGAGCCGGTCACGGCGGACCAGCCGATGAGCACCGGGAAGCACCCGGCGATGCCACCCCAGACGATGTTCTGCTCGGTGCGGCGCTTGAGGATCATCGTGTAGATCACGACGTAGAAGAAGATCGCCGTGGCGGAGAGCGTCGCCGTGAGCCAGTTGGTCGTGAGCAGCAGCCAGACGGTCGAGGTGATCGCGAGCGTCCACGAGAAGACGAGTGCGCCGCGCGCACTGACCTCGCCGGTCACCAGCGGCCGATTCTCGGTGCGATGCATGTGCGCATCGATGTCGCGGTCGAGGTACATGTTGAACGCCGCCGCCGAACCTGCGCTGAGGGATCCGCCGATGACGGTGGCCAGCACGAGCCAGAGGTCCGGCAGTCCGCCCTGCGCGAGGAACATCACCGGCACGGTCGACACGAGCAGCAGCTCGAGGACACGCGGCTTGGTGAGCGTCACGTACGCCTTCACCGTGCGACCGATGGACGACTTCCTCACGGTCTGATCAGACATCGTCGAGATCTCGATCGCCTCCTCCGCGCACGTAACCGGACAACCTCTCCAGTGTATGACACGGCGTGACGTCCTCTGCGCCGTCGATCCGCGTAGCACGACAGTCGTCTTCGCTATGCTGAAAGCACTCGCGCGCCCGGCGCTGCGCACTCCCCTCCACCCGTCCCCGCGACGGTGCAGGATGCGCCAGGGAAGTTGCGGATGCGCCAGGGAATACGGGCGCCCTCGAAACTGTCGGAAAGGGCATGAACGTGTCGGAATTGCAGTGGGATGAGATCGATCGACGTGCGGTGGACACCGCCCGGATCCTGGCGGCCGATGCCGTTGAGAAGGTCGGCAACGGGCACCCCGGCACGGCGATGAGCCTCGCTCCGGCCGCGTATCTCCTCTACCAGCGGGTGCTCCGCCACGATCCGACCGACACCGACTGGCTGGGCCGCGACCGCTTCATCCTGTCCGTGGGGCACTCCTCCCTCACCCAGTACGTGCAGCTATACCTCGGCGGTTTCGGGCTCGAGCTCGACGACCTGAAGGCGCTTCGCACGTGGGGCTCGCTGACCCCCGGACACCCGGAGTACGGGCACACCAAGGGCGTCGAGATCACGACCGGACCTCTCGGCCAGGGACTCGCCTCGGCCGTGGGCTTCGCCTACGCCGCCCGCTACGAACGCGGCCTGTTCGACCCCGAAGCCGCTGCGGGCACGAGTCCGTTCGACCACTTCGTGTACGTGATCGCCGGTGACGGCGACCTGCAGGAGGGCGTCACGAGCGAAGCCTCCTCTCTGGCCGGCCACCAGCAGCTCGGCAATCTGATCGCGATCTACGACTCCAACCAGATCTCGATCGAGGACGACACCAACGTCGCCTTCACCGAGGACGTCGCGAAGCGTTACGAGTCCTACGGCTGGCAGGTCCAGGTCGTCGACTGGAAGAAGACCGGCGAGTACGTCGAAGACGTCGCCGAGCTCAACGCGGCCATCGAGGCGGCTCAGGGCGAGACCTCGAAGCCGTCGCTCATCATCCTCAAGACGATCATCGGCTGGCCCTCGCCCGGCAAGCAGAACTCCGGCAAGATCCACGGCTCCGCCCTGGGTGCCGACGAGCTGGCCGCGACCAAGAAGGTCCTCGGCTTCGACCCCGACCAGAACTTCGTGGTCGCCGACGAGGTCATCGCGCACACGCGTGGTCTCGCCGCTCGCGCTGCCGAGGCACGTGCCGCGTGGCAGGAGTCGTTCGACGCCTGGGCATCAGCCAACCCGGAGAAGAAGGCCCTGCTCGACCGGCTCGAGGCCCAGGAGCTCCCGGCCGACATCACCGGCGCGCTGCCCGTGTTCGAGTCCGGCAAGGAGGTGTCGACCCGCGCCGCATCCGGCCAGGTCATCAACGCCCTCGCCGCCGAGCTCCCCGAGCTGTGGGGCGGATCGGCTGACCTCGCCGAGTCGAACCTCACGACCATCAAGGATGCGCCGTCGTTCATCCCCACCGAGTGGTCGACCCACGAGTGGTCGGGCAACCCCTACGGACGCGTGCTGCATTTCGGCATCCGCGAGCACGCCATGGGTGCGATCGTGAACGGCATCGTGCTGCACGGCCCGACCCGCGCGTTCGGCGGCACGTTCCTGATCTTCAGCGACTACATGCGGCCCGCGGTTCGCCTCGCGGCGCTCATGGACATCCCGTCCGTCTTCGTCTGGACGCACGACTCAGTCGCCCTCGGCGAGGACGGGCCCACCCACCAGCCGATCGAGCAGCTCGCCACCCTCCGCGCGATCCCGAACTTCACGGTCGTGCGCCCGGCGGACGCGAACGAGACCTCGGCCGCCTGGCTGGAGATCCTGCGTCGCCACGGGGGCCCCGCCGGCATCGCCCTCACGCGGCAGAACATCCCGGTGTTCGAGCGCGGCGACGGTGCGGCCTCGGGTGATGTGTTCGCCTCCGCCGACAACGCGTCCAAGGGCGCCTACGTCCTGGCCGAAGCACCGAACGGAACGCCAGACGTCATCATCATCGCGACCGGCTCGGAGGTGCAGCTCGCCGTGGGCGCCCGCGAGGCGCTGGCCGCGGAAGGTGTGAACGTTCGCGTCGTCTCCGCTCCTTCGCTGGAGTGGTTCCACGAGCAGGACGAGGCGTACCGTGAGAGCGTGCTCCCGGCTTCCGTCACGGCCCGCGTCTCCGTGGAGGCGGGATCGGTGCTCGGCTGGCGCGAGATCGTCGGCGACCGCGGTCGCTCGATCGGCATCGACCACTTCGGTGCCTCCGCGGACTACAAGACCCTGTTCGAAAAATTCGGAATCACGACCGAGGCCGTCATCGCGGCCGCACGCGAGACCATCGCCGCACACAGCACCAAGGAGAACGCATGAGCACCCCCACCGCACAGCTCGCCGCCGCAGGTGTCAGCATCTGGCTCGACGACCTCTCCCGCACCCGCATCTCCTCCGGCAACCTCGCCGAGCTGATCTCGTCGCGCGACATCGTCGGAGTCACCACGAACCCGACGATCTTCGCGAACGCGATCACGGATAAGAACGACACCTCGTACGACGCGCAGGTGACCGAGCTCGCGGAATCCGGGGCGAGCGCCGAGGAGGCGGTCTTCGCCGCCACCACGCAGGACGTGGCCGCGGCACTCGACGTCTTCCGTCCGGTCTGGGAAGCGTCAGACCACGTCGACGGTCGTGTCTCGATCGAGGTCTCCCCCGACCTCGCCCACGACACCGCGGGCACCGTGGCACAGGCCAAGGAGCTGTGGGCGAAGATCGACCGCCCCAACCTGCTCGTCAAGATCCCGGCGACCAAGGCGGGTCTCCCGGCGATCTCCGAGGCGATCGGTGCCGGGATCAGCGTCAACGTCACGCTGATCTTCAGCCTCGAGCGCTACGCCGAGGTCATCGACGCCTACCTCACCGGACTCGAGACCGCGAAGGCAGCCGGCATCGACCTGTCGACCATCCACTCGGTCGCCTCGTTCTTCGTCTCCCGGGTCGACACCGAGACGGACAAGCGTCTCAGCGCCATCGGGACCGACGCCGCGGAGGCGCTCAAGAGCAAGGCGGGCCTGGCGAACGCCCGCCTCGCCTACGAGCTCTTCGAGCAGAGCTTCGCCGGTGACCGCGCCAAGACCCTGCTCGATGCCGGAGCCAACCCGCAGCGTCCGCTGTGGGCTTCGACGGGCGTGAAGGATCCCGCACTCCCCGACACCCTCTACGTGACCGAGCTCGTCGCTCAGGGCGTCGTCAACACGATGCCGGAGAAGACCCTCGAGGCGACGTTCGACCACGGCGTCGTCACCGGCGACACGATCACGGGCGGCTACGAAGAGGCCCGCGCCGTCTTCGCCGGACTCGCCGAGGTCGGCATCGACTTCACCGATGTCACCCAGGTGCTCGAGGACGAGGGCGTCGCGAAGTTCATCGACTCGTGGCACGATCTGCTGACGCAGGTCGCCGAAGGTCTGGAGTCCCAGCGATGACGTTCTCCATCCACGCATCCGGAGCCGCGCGCGCCGCGATCGATGAGACGGTGCCGAGCCTCGTCCACGATCTCGTCGCTTCCCGCATCACCGGCGGAGATCCCACGCTCTGGGGTACCGCGGCAGAGGCGGAGGCGTCGATCCGGCTCGGATGGGTCGAGGCCGTCTCGGTCTCGCGCCCCCTCGTCGCCGAGATCGTCGCCCTGCGCGACGACCTCCACGCCAAAGGGGTCACGCGGGTCGTCCTGGCGGGCATGGGAGGCTCCTCGCTCGCTCCCGAGGTCATCGCACAGACCGCAGGGGTGCCGCTGACCATCCTCGACTCGACCGCTCCCGGCCAGGTGCTCGCCGCCCTGGATGAAGGGCTCGAGGGCACCGTTCTGGTCGTGTCGTCGAAGTCCGGGTCCACGGTCGAGACCGACTCGCAGCGTCGTACCTTCGAGGCCGCTTTCCGCGACCTCGGCATCGATCCCGTGGAACGCATCGTCGTCGTGACCGACCCCGGTTCCCCGCTCGATGCGTCGGCGCGCGAAGCAGGGTACCGCGTCTTCAACGCCGACCCGAACGTCGGAGGGCGCTACTCAGCGCTCACAGCGTTCGGACTGGTGCCGACAGGTCTCGCGGGCGTCGACATCGACGAGCTGCTGAACGAAGCCGAGGCCTCGTCGCTCGAGGTGGCCGTCGACTCCGCCGAGAACCCGGCGCTCCGCCTCGGTGCGGCCATCGCCGCGACGAACCCCCGTCGCGACAAGCTCGGTCTGATCACGGACGGCACGCACATCAAGGGTCTGCCGGACTGGATCGAGCAGCTCATCGCCGAGTCCACCGGCAAGGACGGTACCGGTATCCTCCCGGTCGTCCTCCTTCCGGTCTCGCCGGAGCTCGACCCGGTGCCCGCCGACCTGCAGATCGTGCGGCTCGTCGACGACGCGAACGAGTTCCACCTGCACGAACGCTACGAGGGCGAGATCCTCGTCAGCGGGACGCTCGGCGCGCAGCTCATCGTCTGGGAGTACGCGACCGCGATCGCGGGCCACCTGCTGCACATCAACCCCTTCGATCAGCCCGATGTCGAATCGGCCAAGGTCGCTGCCCGTGGCCTTCTCGACGCACGCCCCGAGCCGACCGCCCCGGCCTTCGTCGAGAACGGCGTCGAGGTGCGTGTGTCCGACCCGGCACTCGCGGCCTCCGGCACCGTCGAGGGCGTCCTGGACGCACTCTGGGCGCAGCTCCCCGCCGACGGCTACGTGTCGATCCAGGCCTACGTCAACCGGCTCGAGGTGCCTCAGCTCCAGGGGCTGCGCGAACTGGTGGCCGCCGACTCCGGACGACCGACCACCTTCGGATGGGGTCCGCGGTTCCTGCACTCGACCGGCCAGTATCACAAGGGCGGTCCCGCGCAGGGGGTGTTCCTGCAGATCCTCGAGCGCACGGACGTCGATCTCGAGATCCCGGATCGTCCCTTCACCTTCGGGCAGCTCATCCAGGCCCAGGCCGCCGGTGACGCCGCTGTGCTCGCCGAGCACGGACGTCCCGTCGTCACGCTGACGATCACCGAGTCCTCGGACGACGTGCTCGCCCTCTTCGAAGCCGCACAGAAGTAACAGCAGGAGAATCCCCCACTGATGTCTGTTCCCCTCTCGCGCGGGCACAACCCGCTGCGTGACCCCGATGACCGCCGCCTCAATCGGATCGCGGGGCCCAGCGCCCTCGTGATCTTCGGCGTCACCGGTGACCTCTCACGCAAGAAGCTGATGCCCGCGGTCTACGATCTCGCCAACCGCGGGCTGCTTCCTCCGGGGTTCGCCCTGGTCGGGTTCGCTCGCCGGGACTGGGAAGACCAGGACTTCGCGCAGGTCGTCTACGACGCGGTGAAGGAGCACGCCCGGACGCCGTTCCGCGAAGAGACGTGGACTCAGCTGCTGCAGGGCATCCGCTTCGTCTCGGGTGAGTTCGACAACCCGGACTCGTTCCACAAGCTTCGTGAGACCGTCGAGAAGCTCGACCTCGAACGCGGCACCATGGGGAACCACGCGTTCTACCTGTCGATCCCGCCGAAGGACTTCCCGCTCGTCGCCAAGCAGCTGAAGGATTCCGGGCTCGTCGGCGAGAACAGCGACGATGACGAGCGCTGGCGGCGGGTGGTGATCGAGAAGCCCTTCGGACATGACCTCGAGTCCGCGCGTGCCCTCAACGCTGCGCTCGAAGTGGCCTTCCCGGCCGACTCGATCTTCCGCATCGACCACTACCTGGGCAAGGAGACGGTCCAGAACATCCTGGCGCTGCGCTTCGCGAACGAGTTGTACGAGCCGATCTGGAACCGCAACTACGTCGATCATGTGCAGATCACCATGGCCGAGGACATCGGCGTGGGCGGCCGGGCCGGTTACTACGACGGCATCGGCGCCGCGCGCGACGTGATTCAGAACCACCTCCTCCAGCTCCTCGCCCTGACCGCCATGGAAGAGCCGATCAGCCTGTCGGCTGCGGACCTGCGTGCTGAGAAGGAGAAGGTGCTCGCTGCCGTCCACGTCCCGGAGGACCTCTCCCTCGCCACCGCGCGTGGGCAGTACGACGGCGGCTGGCAGGGCGGCGAGCAGGTGACCGGCTTCCTGGCGGAGGAGGGGATGAACCCCGAGTCGACCACGGAGACCTACGCGGCCATCAAGCTCGAGATCGACACGCGTCGGTGGGCCGGGGTGCCGTTCTACCTGCGCACCGGCAAGCGTCTCGGACGCCGTGTGACCGAGATCGCCGTGGTCTTCAAGCGCGCACCCCAGCACCTGTTCGGGCGTGGCAACGCCTCGGAACTCGGACAGAATGCGCTCGTCATCCGGGTGCAGCCCGACGAGGGCGTCACCATCCGGTTCGGCTCGAAGGTTCCGGGCAGCGGATCCAACGTCCGCGACGTCACGATGGACTTCGGCTACGGCCACGCGTTCACCGAGGCGAGCCCCGAGGCGTACGAGCGTCTGATCCTCGACGTCCTCCTGGGCGACCCGCCGCTGTTCCCGCGGCACGAGGAGGTCGAGCTCTCCTGGAAGATTCTCGATCCCGTCGAGAAGTACTGGGCCGCCGAGGGCGGCCCGGTCGAGCAGTACGCGCCAGGCTCGTGGGGACCGGCATCAGCCGACGACCTGCTGGCCCGCGATGGACGAGTCTGGAGACGCCCGTGATCATCGATCTTCCCGACACCACCGTCAGCCAGGTCGCGAAGCAGCTGGTCAAGGTACGCGAGGAGGGCGGCGCCGTCGCTCTCGGTCGTGTCCTCACCCTGGTCATCTCCGCACGCAACGGGGTGGCCGAGGCCGCCATCGATGCCGCCAACGATGCGTCCCGCGAGCACCCCATGCGCGTCATCGTGCTCACGACCGGCGAAGGGGATTCCCGCCTCGATGCGCAGATCCGCGTCGGCGGGGACGCCGGCGCCAGCGAGGTCGTCGTCCTCCGTGCCTTCGGTGACGCCGCCAGCAACGAGGAGAGCCTGATCACCGGCCTCCTCCTGCCGGATGCTCCCGTCGTCGCGTGGTGGCCCGAAGCAGCTCCGGTCGCACCGGCGCAGTCACCACTCGGCAAGATCGCCCAGCGACGCATCACGGATGCGGCGACGGCGAGCGACGTCCGCGACCGGCTCGCCCTCCTCGGCGAGACCCACGCCCCCGGTGACACCGACCTCGCCTGGACCCGGCTGACGCACTGGCGTGAACAACTGGCGGCCGTGCTGGATCAGCCGCCCTACGAGCCGATCACCGGCGTCGAGGTCCGTGGAGCCGCGGCTTCCCCGTCCACCGCTCTGCTGGCCGCCTGGCTGCAGATGGCGCTCGAGGTTCGGGTGCGCTGGTCGTACGAGGATCCTGAGCACTGGGAAGAGGGCATCAAGTCCGTGCGCCTGACCCGTGAGTCCGGCGACATCCTGCTGGAGCGCCCGACGCCGGGCGTCGCGGTGCTCACGCAGCCCGGACAGCCGAACCACGACCTCCACCTGCCGCGCCGGACCCTTCGTGAGTGCCTCGCGGAGGAGCTGCGTCGGTTGGACCCCGATGTCCTGTACGGTCGAGTCATCACCGAGGGCTGGGAGAAGCTGGGTCCGCCCGAGACTGGAGAGTGACGTCGATGCAGGTATCATCCGCAGAGAAGCGGGTCGTGGTGGAATCCACACCTGCCGCCCTCGCCCACCGTGTCGCCGATCGATTCCTGACGCGTGTCCGCGCGCGCACGAGGAACGGTCGTCTGGCCCACATCGCCCTGACCGGCGGATCGATGGGCGGAGCGGTGTTGCGCGCGACCCTGGAAGACCCTCGGTCGGCCGAGATCGACTGGTCGCTGGTGCACTTCTGGTGGGGTGACGAGCGATTCGTTCCGCGCGATGACGCCGACCGCAATTCCCTGCAGTCGCGGCAGGCTCTGCTCGACCACATCCCGGTACCCGCCGAGAACGTGCATGAGGTGGCCGGCCCCGACACCGGGCTCACTCTGGACGAGTCTGCCGCAGCCTATGCGGCGGAGCTCGCCCGCTTCGGCACCGAAGACCACGCATGGCCGTCCTTCGCCGTGTGCTTCCTCGGAGTGGGACCCGACGGCCACGTCGCCTCGCTCTTCCCCGACCGGGATGAGGTCACGGTCACGGATGCCGCAGTGCTCGCCGTCCGTGACTCGCCCAAGCCGCCGCCGGAGCGTGTGACGCTCACACGTCCGGTGCTGAACTCGTCGAAGCGCGTCTGGCTGGTGCTGACCGGCGCAGACAAGGCCTCTGCCCTGGGTCTGGCCCTCGCCGGTGCCAGCTACACGAGCGTGCCCGCCGCCGGCGCCAAGGGACGCAAGCGCACGGTGTTCTTCGTGGACGAGGCCGCCGCCGCCGAGGTCTCCCCCGACCTCATCGATCAGGCCTACTGAACGGACATCGCGGCTGGGGTGCCGTTCTAGGGCTGTTCCGGCGAACCGGAGCGCCACGGCTGCTCGCGCGGATCCTCCGGGTTGTCCGGACGATCCGTGGCCCCGGGGGTACCGGGAGAGGCCGGAGGGGGTACGGACGTGCCGGCAGCGGCCGGTGTGGTCTGGGCCGTGTCCGGCGAGGTGCTGCCGCGCGCGATCCCCAGCTCCTGGCTCTCGCTGAGCACCTGCGGGTGGTAGCGGGCGAGCCCGACGACTCCCCACACCGCGATGGCGCCCGCGATCACGAAGATCGCCATCACCCAGGGGGGAGCTGCCGCGGCTTCACCGAGGACGACCATGCCGATGACGACGGCGACGAGCGGATCGACGACCGTGAGCCCGGCGATGACGAGGTCGGGCGGACCCGAGCTGTACGCGGTCTGCACGAAGTAGCCACCGACGGCTGCTGCGGCGACGAGCGCGAGCACGCAGATCGCCGTGATCCACTCGAACTGCCCGGCCTCGATGCGCTTGATGACGACCTTCGCGAGCGTGGCGACGAAACCGTAGAGCACGCCGGCGCCGATCACGTAGAACAGCGCACGCATGCGGTGCCGGAGTATGAGCCAGCCGCCGCCGAGGATGATGATGACCACCAGGAGCAGAGCGAGGATCACGAAGAGCTCACGATCGGTCACCTCCTGCTCGGTCGCATAGATCGCCGCGAAGAAGACGAAGAGGAAGATGCCGCCGACGCAGCACACGATGGCGGTGAGCGACTGTTTCGTCGGAGCATGACCGGAGACCCGCGCATTCAGGAGGGTCGTGATCACGAGAGCGATCGCCCCGAGGGGCTGGACGACGATCAGCGGGGCCTTCACCAGAGCCGCGAGCTGGCAGACCACGGCGAGCCCGAGCATCAACGTGCCGATGAGCCACGACGGCCGCGTCAGCAGGCGCCGGATCTGATCGAAGCTGAGTCCTGACGCTCCGTCGGAGCCGCTGAGACGCTCGACCTTCTCCACGCCGCGGTGCTGATACTGCGCTCCCAGCGACATGAAGACGGCGCCGGCGAGGGCGAGAGGGATCCCCAGAAGCAGACCGGGGTTCTGAAAGGCGCCGACGAGCTGGTCGCCGACGTCGTCCACCGCGTTCATCCACACCCCAGCAGTCACGATATGAGCCTACCTGCCGCATCGTGCCGACTAGGGTTGTGACGTGGCTGTACTACCGATTCGCATCATGGGCGACCCCGTCCTGCACTCCCCCGCTTCACCCGTCGACGAGATCACGGACGAGATCCGCACCCTCGTCGAGGACATGTTCGAGACGATGGACACCGCCCCGGGCGTCGGGCTCGCCGCGCCTCAGGTCGGTGTCCCCCTGCGCATCTACACCTATGCCTACGTCGACGACGACGACGAGCCCTGGCGCGGCGTGCTCATCAATCCGGAGCTCTGGATGGTTCCCCTGGAGCCGGGCGACCCCGACCCGGAGCTGGAGTCGGAGGGCTGCCTGTCCTTCCCCGGCGAGCGGTTCCCGCTTCGACGCTCCGAGCACGTCCACGTCACAGCGACCGACCTCGACGGGCAGCCTGTCTCGATCGACGTGGACGGATGGCGTGCCCGCATCATGCAACACGAGTTCGACCACCTCGACGGCATCCTCTACGTGGATCGACTCTCCGACGGGGACTGGAAGACCGTGCAGAAGATCGCGCGCAAGCGTGGATGGGGACGCCCGGGCGCGAGTTGGATGCCCGGCGTCGACGACCTCGAAGGATGACCCGAATGAAGCTCCATCCCGGACTCTCCCTGTTCCTCGCCACCGGCGCCCTGACCCTCTCGGTCGTTCTGACCGGTTGTGGTGGATCCGCCTCCGCACCGGATCCGAGCTCGACGGCGGACGGCGCGGAGACCGGAAACGTCACGACTCCTGCCGTGCAGGTCGGCGATTGCCGCCTCGAAGCCGCCTCCGGGATGCCCGAGGACGCCGAGGTCGTGCCGTGCGACGAACCGCACGACGAAGAGGTCTTCCACCAGGTCACCGTGCGGGAGGAGGACTTCAGCGTCGAAACGGTCGACGCATACACGACGGAGTGCGTGGGTGAGGCGTTCACCGAGTTCGTCGGAGTCGCGCGAGAGGAGTCGGCACTCATCGTGTATCTGATCCCCCCCACGGCCGAGACCTGGGACCAGCCCGACGGACGCGTGCTCTCCTGCCTGCTCGCCGATCCGGCCGGCCCCGTCGAAGGAACGCTCGAGGGCGCGGCCCGCTGACCATCCGCACCGGGTGCGCAGAGCGCCCGTGGGAATGACGAAAGCCCCCTCCGAAGAGGGGGCTTTCGTCATTGGCTCCCCGGCTTGGACTCGAACCAAGAACCTGCCGGTTAACAGCCGGCTGCTCTGCCAATTGAGCTACCGAGGAATGCGCCCGCTGCGCGGGCAACTCGACAAGCTTAGCAAACTCCCGACGAAGTTCATGACACCGGGGCGCCCTTCGCGCATGCCGGGCGTGTCGGCGTCAGCGCCGCGAATCCGACTCCGCGTTCGGCACCCAGAGCAGATCCCGGCCGACACCGCGGGCGACCACATGACCGCCACGGAGCATGAGAGTCTCGGCGTTCAGTTCGCGGATGAAGTCCGCGTCGTTCGTGACGAGCAGCGCCGCCATCGACTGTTCCTTGCGGCGACGGGTGATCGCATCGAAGACCACGGGGCGGACCTCGAGGTCGAGGTTGGCGAGCACCTCGTCCGCGATGAGCACCCGCGGCTCGAGGACGAAGGAGCGGGCGATCGCCACGCGCTGGCGCATACCGGCGCTGAGCTCATAGGGGAACTTCGCCGCCGTCCCGAGCGGAAGGTGGAGTTCGTCCAGGAGCGTGGCCACGCGGATCGACAGAGCCTTGGTGTTGACCCGCCGTTCGCGGATCAGGATCGGTTCGGCGATCACCTCGTTGACCGTCAGGCGCGGCGGAAGATCGGCGCCCGCCCCTTGGGGGACGAAACCGGCGCGATAGGTGAGGATCCGGTGCTTGCGTCCGGGGCGGCGGACGTCCACCCCACACACCTGCGCGCTGCCCCCGACGACCCTCACCGAGGGATCGGTGGAGCCGGCGAGGGCCGCCACCAGCGTCGACTTCCCGGATCCGGTCGGCCCCGCGACGCAGATGAGCTCCCCGGGCGCGAGCGAGAACGTGACACCGTCGACGGCCCGCGTCGGCATGCCATGACCGATCCGGTCGATCACCAGATCGGAGCAATCGATGGCGTTCGTGGGTTCGGGCTTGCGGGACATGTCTCCATCCTGCCCGCTGCGCGATGCCGCGCGGGGTTACGACTCGGCGAAGCGTTGACGCTCGGCGTCGATGTCGCGCAGGCGCATGCGCAGCGCACGTCCGCCGTCGGAGTCTGCGGGCACACGCTGCACCGCCCCGAGGAGCTCCTGCTTCTCGGACTCGAGCTGGCGCAGCACGAGTCTGCGGGCCAGGTCTGAAACGGTCGCGACGGCACGCTCCTCGTCGCGCGCAGGGAACGGAGTCATCAGCAGTTCACCGGCGAGCGAACGATACGGCTCACGCACCGCGTTCACCGCCTCCGTCACCCAGCCTGCCCTCGTCCGATCCGGCGCCCCCACCACGGCTTCGCGCACCGCGTCCAGCCCCGGAGTGCGGAACGGCACGGCCAGTGCCCTGCTCAGCAGTGCCTGGTCGACCTGATGCCCGTACTGCAGGGCGCCCATCAGGGCGTCGCGCTCGACGGCCACATCGGGGCTGCGCGGCAGAGTCGCCAGAGTGACCGGCGCCATCACGGGCGCACCCGTCGCCCCATCGACCTGCTGCGGAGCCTCCCGACGCACCGGCGGAGCCATCGAGGCACCGCGGGCCGCGCGCTCGACCTCGCTGCGCACCTCGGTCGGATCCATCCCGAGCCGGCGTGCCAGGACCCGTTCGTAGCCCGGGCGCAGAAGCCGGTCGCGGATCTCCGCCACGATCGGTGCAGCGGCGCGAAGAGCACCGACGCGTCCTTCCACCGTGCCGAGGTCGAAGCCGGCCAGCTTGCGGTCGATCGCGAACTCGAACATCGGCTGCTTCTTGTCCATCAGTCCGCGCACGGCGGCGTCGCCCCGCTGGAGTCGCAGATCGCACGGGTCGAGCCCATCCGGTGCGACCGCGACGAAGGTCTGTGCGTTGAATCGATCGTCCTCGGTGAACGCACGCAGCGCCGCCTTCTGACCGGCCTCGTCGCCGTCGAACGTGAACACGACCTCCCCCGAGGCGTTGTCGTCGCCCATCACACGACGCAGCACCTTGATGTGCTCGGTGCCGAACGCCGTGCCACAGGTCGCGATGGCCGTCGTGAGACCGGCCAGGTGGCACGCCATCACGTCGGTGTACCCTTCGACCACCACGACACGTCGAGGATCACCCCGCGCGATGTCCCGCTTCGCGAGGTCGAGTCCGTAGAGGACCTGCGCCTTCTTGTAGATCGGGGTCTCCGGGGTGTTCAGATATTTGGGCCCGTTGTCGTCATCGAAGAGCTTGCGCGCGCCGAATCCGATCGTCTGACCGGAGACGTCGCGGATGGGCCACACCAGACGCCCACGGAACCGGTCGTAGACCCCCCGCTGTCCGGTCGAGACGAGTCCTGCCGTGCTGAGTTCCTCGCGGGTGAACCCCTGCGCCGTGAGGGCCTTGAGCATCCCGTCCCACCCGCGCGGGGCGAACCCCACTCCGAAGTGCGCGGCGGCACCGGCGTCGAATCCGCGTTCTCCGAGGAAGCGACGGCCGGCCTCGGCGTCCGGCGACAGCAGCTGCGCCCGGAAGAACTCCGCCGCCGCCGTGTTCGCCGCGTAGAGGCGACTTCGACCGCTCGTCTCCGGTGCCGCTCCCCCGTCTTCGTAGTGCAGGGTGTATCCGATGCGTCCGGCCAAGCGCTCGACGGCCTCAGTGAAGCTGATGTGATCCATCTCGCGCAGGAACGAGTAGACATCGCCCGACTCGCCGCAGCCGAAGCAGTGGTAATAACCCACCTGCTGACGCACGTGAAAGCTGGGGCTCTTCTCATCGTGGAACGGGCACAGGCCCTTGAGCGATCCCACGCCGGCCGACTTGAGAGCGACCCGCTCACCGACGATGTCCGCGATGTTCGTGCGCGCCTTGACCTCGTCGACGTCAGCCTGCCGGATGCGTGGCATCAGTGCGCCCCTTCGGCGACGGGTCGCCGCTCAGCGTGCGCTCGTGCACCGGGTCGTGCGTGACGCGGGGTCCAGATGCCGACCTCGGCCGGATCGATCTCCCCGACCAGGCGATTGTGCCAGTCGATCGCGCTCTGGTCGGTGAGGCTGGCGATCTGATCGACCACGACCCTCGCACGCTGGGCATCGTCCTCGGCCGCCACGAAGTCCGCGGCGAACGCGGGCTCGAGAACGTCCGAACCGGCGGACCACAGCGCATCCGTCGACCAGAGCGCGTCGGCGAGACGCTTCAGCACCCGCCGCTGCTCCTTGTAGACGCCTTTTCGCGCTTCGATCGTCACGATCGCCTGGCCCATGATCCCCTTCAGGACAGCGATCTCGACCTCGACCACCCGCGGCACGATCACGTGCGCGTTGTAGCGCACGAGTGCGGTCGAACCGTAGGCGTCTTTGGTGGCGGAGACCGACGCGCGGGCGAATCGGCCGATCAGGTCGCTCGTCAGGTTCTTCAGGCGGGCGAGAGCCTGACGGGAACGGTCGAACGACGCGAGCCACATCGGCTGGGATGCCAGGCGATACAGGGCATCGGCGAGTTCGTCCCTGGTGAAGTCGTATCCGACCCACTGCTGGATGCGTCCGACGAGGGCATCGTGGGCGAGGGGGTCCGCGAGCTGGGCGACATCGACGTAGCCGTTGACGATCGCGTCCTCGAAATCATGCACCGAGTAGGCGATGTCGTCGGAGAGATCCATGATCTCCGCCTCGATGCAGCGCAACCGACCAGGCGCGCCTTCGCGCATCCAGCGGAAGACGGCCTCGTCCTCGGGATACACGCCGAACTTCAGGCGGCCCCCGGGATCCGGGACGGGGCTGTCCACCGTCCACGGATACTTGCACGTCGCGTCGAGGCTCGCACGGGTCAGGTTCAGGCCGACGGAGCGGTCGTCATCATCGAGGACCTTCGCCTCGAGCCGGGTGAGGATGCGCAGCGACTGCGCGTTGCCCTCGAAGCCGCCGATGTGCTCGGCCCACTCGTTGAGTGCCCGTTCGCCGTTGTGACCGAACGGCGGGTGTCCCAGATCGTGGCTGAGACACGCGGTATCGACGACATCCGCGGAGACGCCGAGTGCCACCGCGAGTTCCCGTCCGACCTGGGCCACCTCGAGCGAGTGGGTCAGTCGGTTGCGCGCGAAGTCCGCCGTGCTCGCGGGGCTCAGCACCTGCGTCTTGGCGGCGAGACGGCGCAGCGCGGCCGAGTGCAGCACGCGAGCGCGGTCTCTGGCGAAGTCGTTGCGCTCGGATCGATGGGTCTCGGCGAAGAAGCGCTCGGCGTCTCGCGCATCGTAGCCGTCGGCGCGAAGCCCGACCGGGGAGTCAGCCGCCACTGTTCTCGATCTCCGCTCCACGCATCATCTCCGAGGCGGAGGACGCGAGCTCGCGCGACTCCAACCACTTGTCCGGCAGCGCCGTGCGCTTGGGGTGTCCTGCCCGTCCGCGCTGGCCCTCCGCGTCCGCGCCGGGGTACGGCGCCGTGTGATCGAGCCGTCCGAGCAGCTCGTCGATCTCCGCCAGGCTGGACGCGGTGGCGAGTCCCGTCCGGATGTCCCCACCGACCGGATACCCCTTGAAGTACCACGACACGTGCTTGCGCACATCCCGGCAGCCCCGGTCCTCGTCCTCGAAGAACTCGACGAGCAGTTCGGCATGTCGGCGGAAGGCGTCCGCCACGAAGCCGAGCGTCGCGTCGACGACCTTTCCCTCGCCCCCGAATGCCGTGGCGAGTTCGCCGAACAGCCACGGGCGTCCGAGACAACCGCGACCGACCACGACCCCGTCGCAGTCGGTCTGGGCCATCATCCGCACGGCGTCGTCGGCCGACCAGATGTCGCCGTTGCCGAGCACCGGGATGCTGGTGACGGCCTGCTTCAGCTCACCGATGGCGTTCCAGTCTGCGTGTCCGGAGTAGAACTCGCCCGCGGTGCGCGCGTGCAGCGCGACAGCAGCCGCGCCGGCATCCTCGGCGGCTCGACCGGCATCGAGGAACGTCAGGTGATCCTTGTCGATGCCCTTTCGCATCTTGACGGTGAGAGGCACATCCCCGGCGGCCTTGACGGCCTGATCGACGATGTCTGCGAACAGCTTCGACTTCCAGGGCAACGCCGCTCCCCCGCCGCGACGGGTGACCTTCGGCACGGGACACCCGAAGTTGAGGTCGATGTGATCGGCGTGGTCTTCGGCGACGATGATGCGCACCGCTTCCGCGATGGTCTTCGGGTCGACGCCGTAGAGCTGGATGGAGCGCGGGGTCTCGGACTCGTGGTGCCTGATGAGTCGCATCGTCGTCTCGTTGCGTTCGACGAGTGCGCGCGAGGTGATCATCTCGCTCACATAGAGTCCGGCTCCGTACTCACGGCACAGACGTCGGAATGCGGTGTTCGTGATCCCCGCCATGGGTGCGAGGACGACCGGCACGTCGAGATCGATCGGACCGATGCGAAGGGGGCGGGCGGTGGTGGCGAGAGTCATGTCGTCTCTATTCTCCCAGACGCGGAGCCGAGAGGGATGCGGCGATCTAAGCTGTGGATATGACCGAATCCTCGCTCCGCACGATCCCGTTCACCGACGCGAAGGGCGAGCAGAAGACGCTCGACGATCTCGGCGCCGATGTGGTGCTGGTGGTGAACGTCGCGTCGAAGTGCGGCCTCACGCCCCAGTACGAACAGCTCGAGGAATTGCAGCGTCTCTACGGTGACCGCGGGTTCACCGTGGTCGGGTTCCCGTGCAACCAGTTCTTCGGTCAGGAGCCGGGTTCGGTCGATGAGATCCTCGAGTTCTGCTCGACCACCTACGGCGTGAGCTTCCCCGTCACCGACAAGGTCAAGGTGAACGGCAAGAACGCCGCCGAGCTCTACAAGGCACTCAAGGAGACCCCCGATGCCGGCGGGAAGGCCGGACGGGTGGAGTGGAACTTCGAGAAGTTCCTCGTGCTGCCGGACGGGGACGTCCTGCGCTTCCGTCCGAAGCAGAAGCCGGACGCCCCCGAGATCGTCAGCGCGATCGAAGCGGCGCTGCCCCGCTAGACCGCGGCGGCCTCCGCCTCGGTCTCCCCGCGCTTCGCCCAGAGATCGCGAAGGACGTTCTCGAATGCGGCCGGCGGCTGCGCACCGCTGATGCCGTACTGGCCGTCGACGACGAAGAACGGCACCCCTTGGATGCCGTAGGCGCGCGCCTGAGCCTGGTCCTGACGCACGGCGGGCAGGTACTGCTCACTCTCCAGCGCCGCACGAGCACGGTCGGCGTCGAGACCGACCTCGGCCGCGAGCGCGACGAGATCGTCGATGCGCCCGACATGCTTGCCCTCGGTGAAGTAGGCGGACATGAGCCGCTCCTCCATCTCGTGCTGCAACCCCTCGGCCTTCGCGAAGTGGAGCAGCTCGTGCGCCTTCACCGTGTTGGTGTGCTGCAGCAGATCGAAGCGGTACTGGAGCCCCGCGTCGGCGGCGACACCGGTCACGTTCGCCAGCATCTGCTCGACCTGGTCGCGGGGCATGCCCTTGTGGCCGGCGAGGAAGTCGATCTCGTCCCCGTCGAAGTCGACGGGGGTGTCGGGTGAGAGCTCGAACGAGTGGAACGTGATGTCGACCTGCGGCGCATCCGCGTCGGCAGCTACGGCTTCGAGACCCTTCTCGAGGTTGCGCTTGCCGATGTAGCACCAGGGGCAGGCGATGTCGGACCAGATGTCGATGGAGATGGGTTCAGTCACACTTTGATCCAACCGCATGCGCCTGTGAGCTATTCCGCTGCTGCGGGGACCGGCGGATAGGATTCTCGGATGCTCTCCGTGGACGACCCGCTCCCCTTCCGCCCGAAGAGGGTGCTGGTGGCCGGGGTGTCCGGGTCGGGGAAGACCACACTGGCAGGTCGCATCGCGGAGATGTGGGACCTTCGTCACGTCGAGATCGACGGGCTGTTCCATGGGCCGGGCTGGACTCCGAGGCCGGAGTTCCTCGACGACGTACGCGCCTTCGCGTCGGACGACCGCTGGATCACCGAGTGGCAGTACACGAGCAAAGGCACGGATGCCGTCCTCACCCCGCGCGCGCAGCTCGCGATCTGGCTCGACTATCCGTATCCCGTGGTGCGCAGACGTCTGATCAGGCGCACCCTGGCCCGCGGCGCCCTGCGACGAGAGCTCTGGAACGGCAACCGCGAGAAGGGGCCGTGGAACATGCTCAGCCGCGATCCCGAGAAGAACATCCTCGCGTGGCAGACGGCCACGCTCCACAAGTGGGCCGAGCGCTTCCCCGAGTTGCAGGACGACTTTCCCCACCTCACGATCGTCCGGCTGCGTCATCCGCGGGAGACGGAGCGGTGGCTGCGCTCTCAGGCTGAGGCGTCCGGGGTGTCGATCGCGCCCCCGAAGCGACGGTCGCGCGCCACGTAGATCCCGATCGCCCGCCACAGCTCCTCCCGGGAGAAGTCCGGCCAGAGCGTGTCGAGGAACACCATCTCGGCATACGCCGACTCCCAGAGCAGGAAGTTCGAGGTGCGCTGTTCCCCGGAGCTGCGCAGGAACAGGTCGACGTCCGGCATGTCGGGCACATACAGGTGGCGGCGGACCATTTTCTCGCTGATCGCCTTCGGCTTCACGCGTCCGGCAGCGACATCCTCGGCGATGGCTCGCATCGCGTCGACCAGCTCCACCCTTCCGCCGTAGTTCACGCACATCGTGAGGGTGAGGACGTCGTTGCCGCGGGTCAGCTGCTCGGCGTACTGCAGCTCCTTGATGACGCTTCCCCAGAGCCTCGGCTTGCGCCCCGCCCACCGGATGCGCACGCCCCACTCGTTCAGCTGATCGCGTCGCCGGTGCAGCACGTCACGGTTGTATCCCATGAGGAAGCGGACCTCTTCGGGGGAACGCGCCCAGTTCTCCGTCGAGAAGGCGTACACGGAGAGGTGCTTCACGCCGGCCTGGATCGCACCGGCGACCACGTCGAGGAGCACCTCCTCCCCTGCCTTGTGACCTTCGATGCGATTGAGCCCCCGGCGATTCGCCCACCGACCGTTGCCGTCCATCACGATCGCCACGTGCTCCGGCACCGCAGCGAAAGCGGGAGGATACACACCGGTCCAGTCCAAGGGACGATACGGAACGGCGTCTTTGTGCGTGTACGGCTTGGGAGTCACCGTGCTCCTTCGGAGGGGATGTCGGACACATGCGCGAGCGAGCGGATGCCGCGCTCCAGGTGCCATTGGGCATAAGCGGAGACGAGGCCGGAGGCTGCGGCCGTGTCGGCGTGCGAAGCGGCATCGATCACGTCCCACTCCCCCGCGAGGAGGGAGCGGAGCAGCGCCAGCGTCCTCTCGGCGACGCGCGGGCTTCCCGCCGGAGCGCAGTTCTCGCACACCACTCCGCCCAGCTGTGCGACGAACCGCGCATGCGGGCCGGGGACGCCGCATCGGGCGCACTCGTCGAGGGACGGCGCCCACCCCGACAGGGACATCACCCGCAGCAGGTAGGAGTCGAGGATGCTCCGTGCTCCGTGTTCGCCGCGCGACAGAGCACGCAGTCCGCCGACGAGGAGCAGGTACTGGTCGGAGGTCGCTTCGGCATCGCTCAGCCGATCGGCCGTCTCCACCATGGCGTTCGCCGCGGTGAAGCGGTCGTAGTGCGCCGCGATGTCCGCGCCGTAGGAGCCGAGCGACTCGGCCTGCTGCACGATGTCGAGCGAGCGTCCCTGGTAGAGCTGCACATCGGCCACCATGAACGGCTCGAGCTTGGCGCCGAACTTCGACGAGGTGCGGCGCACCCCCTTCGCCACCGCACGGACCTTGCCATGACGTCGGGAGAGCATCGTGACGATGCGATCCGCCTCACCGAGTTTGTGGGTGCGCAGGATCACCGCTTCGTCTCGATAGGTGGGCACCCTTCGATTATCCTCCGTGCGCGAGAATGGACGCGTGACCGAACCGCTCTTCATCATTCCGCTGTGGGCGGACCTGCTCGGCGTCGGCCTGGGCGGGGTCCAGGGTGCGATGTTCGCCTCGGGGTTCCAGGGCCAACGCCGGCTCGACTGGCTCGGTGTCGCCATCATCGGGATCATGATCGGGATGGGCGGCGGTCTGATCCGCGACATCCTGCTCGGGCAGACGCCCGCGACCCTGCAGAACCAGTGGTACCTCGTGACGGCCGGTGGTGCGGCCCTCTTCGGGATGCTGCTCGCCGGCCTCTTCACCCGGCTGAACACCGCGATCGTGGTCCTCGACGCCGTCGTGATCGGGATGTTCGGCGCGTTCGGGACGAGCAAGGCTCTCGCGTTCGGAATCCCCGAGGTCCCGGCCGTGTTCATCGGGGTCTGCGCCGCGGTGGGCGGAAGCGTCCTGCGTGACATGCTCATGGGGCTGCCGACCGCGATCATGCACGTCGGATCCCTCTATGCGGTGGCCGCCGGCGCGGGGTGCACCTTCATCGTGATCGCCGTCGCACTGGGGATGCCGATCACGCTCGCGGCGATCATCGGGATCGCGGTCACCGCCGTCATCCGCGTCCTCGCCGTCACCTTCGACGTCTCCCTCCCGGAGCAGCGCCGCATCTACCGCCGCAAGGTCGCCGCGGAGACGGGTGCGATCGCGATCGTGAAGCCCAGCGCCGACCTCTGAACCTCGGCTTCCGGGATGCGGCGCGGCAGCAGACGATCAGAGTGATCCGAATGCGAAACGCCCCCGGTACAAGGCCGGGGGCGTTCCACGTCGGAGATCAGACCGCTGCGAGCTCGTGCTGCCGAGTGCGGATCGAACGGTTCACACCCGACACGATCGCCTTGAGCGACGCCGTCGAGATATCGCCGTCGATACCGACACCCCACAGCCGCTGGTCGCCGACCTGCAACTCGACGTAGGCCGCAGCCTGCGCGTCGCCGCCCGCGCTGAGAGCGTGCTCGACATAGTCGTACACCGTGATGTCGAAGCCCTGGCCGCGCAACACCTCGACGAAGGCGGCCACAGGTCCGTTGCCGTTCCCCGACACGGCCAGCTGTTCGTCATCGTCACGCAGGACGACATCGAGCACGACGTCACCCGACATGTCGCTGCGGGTCTGCGTGGCGAGCAGCTCGAAGCGCCCCCACTTGGCCGTCGAGTCATCGGCAGGCAGATACTCGTCGTTGAAGATCGACCAGATCTGGTCGGACGTGACTTCACCGCCTTCGGCATCGGTCTTGGCCTGCACGACCCCCGAGAACTCGATCTGCAGCTTGCGCGGCAGGTCGATCGCGTGGTCCGACTTCAGCAGGTAGGCGACTCCGCCCTTGCCGGACTGCGAGTTGACGCGGATGACCGCCTCGTACGAACGTCCGAGGTCCTTCGGGTCGACCGGCAGATAAGGAACGGCCCACTCGATCTCGTCGACCGTCACGCCCTCGGCGGTCGCCCGCGCCTCCATCGCCTCGAAGCCCTTCTTGATCGCATCCTGGTGCGATCCGCTGAAGGCGGTGAAGACCAGGTCGCCGGCCCACGGGCTGCGCTCCGGCACGGGGAGCTGGTTGCAGTATTCGACCGTGCGCTTGACCTGGTCGATGTCGCTGAAGTCGATCTGCGGGTCGATGCCCTGCGTGAAGAGGTTGATCCCCAGAGCCACGATGTCGACGTTGCCCGTGCGCTCGCCGTTGCCGAACAGGCATCCCTCGATGCGGTCGGCACCGGCCATGTAGCCGAGTTCCGCGGCCGCGATCGCGGTGCCGCGGTCATTATGCGGGTGCAGGGAGAGGATGACGTTCTCGCGGTGGTTCAGGTGCCGGCTCATCCACTCGATGGAGTCGGCGTAGACGTTCGGAGAAGCCATCTCGACGGTGGCCGGCAGGTTGATGATCACCTTGCGGTCCGCCGTCGGCTCGAACACCTCGATGACCTGGTTGCAGATGTCGACCGCGAACTCGAGCTCAGTACCCGTGTAGCTCTCGGGCGAGTACTCGTAGTACACCTTCGTGTCGGGGATCGTCTTCTCGAACTTCCGACACAGGCGCGCTCCTTCGAGCGCGATGTCGATGATGCCCTGCTTGTCGGTCCGGAAGACCACCTCGCGCTGCAGCACGCTCGTGGAGTTGTAGAGGTGCACGATGGCCTGCTTCGCACCGGCGATCGACTCATAGGTGCGCTCGATGAGGTGCTCGCGGGCCTGGGTCAGCACCTGGATGGTCACATCGTCCGGGATCAGGTTCTCTTCGATGAGCTGACGGACGAAATCGAAGTCGGTCTGGCTCGCCGACGGGAAACCGACCTCGATCTCCTTGTAGCCCATGCTCACGAGCAGCTCGAACATGACCCGCTTGCGCTCCGGCGACATCGGGTCGATCAGAGCCTGGTTGCCGTCGCGGAGGTCGACGGCGCACCAGCGGGGAGCCTCGGTGATTCGGGCGTCCGGCCAGGTGCGGTCGGGCAGGTGGACGTTGATCTGCTCGTGGAACGGCCGATACTTGTGGATCGGCATCGCGGACGGGCGCTGAGTGTTCTGCATGATGGGGCTTCTTCTCTTCGTCAAAATGAACGGGCCAACACAAGCGCCGCGACGAGGGAGGCCCTAGCTTGAGGACTCGTCGCGGCAGCTAAGAAGAAGCAGACCGCCGAAAGGCATGTCGTCATGCTAGCAGGGAACACGCCTCCACTTCGACGAATCTGAGACGATTGCGCGCCGCGCGACACTTCCCGCACATGAGCACATCGCTACGTCCTCTGGCCCTCGCCGCGGTATCCGCCGTCGGTCTCCTGTTCCTCGGCGGTTGCGCGTTCGTCCCCGGACCCGCGGCGGCACCCACGAGCACCACGGTTCCGTCCGATCAACGGCTGGAAGAGGCGCACCCCGTGCCGCCGGAGGGGCGTGTGGTCGGGGTGGGCATGGTGCTGGACGCGAGCGGGGACGTGCAGTTGTGCCTGGGGGCGATCATGGAGTCCTACCCGCCGCAGTGCCTCGGCGTGCCGTTGGACGGCTGGACCTGGGACGGCGTCGAAGGCAGCGACGACAGCGGCGAGACGACCTGGGGCGACTATGCGGTGTACGCCACCTACGACGGCGAGCGACTCACCATGACCGATCCGCCGATCATGACCGCACTGTACGACTCGATCGCTCCGGAGGATCCGACGGGAGGAGTCGACGGCACGACTCCCGAGGATGAGCTCGCACGGGTCCAAGACGACATCGCGGCACGCCTCGGCACGGAAGCGGTCACGGTCGGGACGGATCGCGGATATGTCTGGGTACAGGTCGTCTGGGATGACGGCACGATCCAGGAAGCGATGGACGCCGAGTACGGAGAAGGAGTGGTGGTCGTCAGCTCCGCACTTCGCGAGACCGACTGACCTCCGGGATCAGAGCCAGCTTGCCTCCGGGGTGTCCCGTCGCCAGGAGGCGGTGGGCGTCTTGGGCTCCCTCGAGCGGGAAGGTCTGCGCGAGGGGCACCACGAGGTCGCCGTTCTGGGCCAGCGCGATCAGCTCCCCCCGCGCCTTGTCGCGGAAGCGGGCACTGGCCGGCAGGGAACCCGCGATCGCGAGGAACCCTGCGGCCGCGGCGCGACCGGGGGCCGCGATCGTGACGATGCGGCGAGGGGCGGACACGAGAGCGAGCGACACGTCCACGGCCTCGTCCGTACCGACAGCATCGAGTGCCGCCGAGATGGGCCCCGCCGCCACCTCTCTCACGCGATCGGCGAGCCCCGTGCCGTAGCGGACAGGTATGCCGCCGAATCGGGTCACCTCATCGAAGCGGTTCTCGCTCGCCGTACCGATCACACGGATGCCTCGCAGCCGGGCCTGTTGCAAGACGCTCACCCCGACCGCGCCTGAGGCACCGTGGAGGAGGATGGTCTCCCCTGGCGCCGCCCCGGTGACCGCGAGCATCTCGGCGGCCGTGGTGCCCACGAGCAGCAGGTTCGCCGCCTCCGGATGCGAGAGGGTCGACGGTTTCGCGAACACCTTCTCTGCGGGAACGGTGAGTGCCGTCGCGTATCCGCCCCGCACCCGGAAAGCCACGACCTCATCGCCCTCCGACGCGGTCCCGGAGCCGATCCGCGTGTCCGGTCCGATCGCGATGATCTCACCGGAGACCTCGTAGCCGATCGGGACCGGAAGAGCGGAGTCGGACCTCGCCGCGGCGACGTGTTTCGCGTCGGCCGGGTTCACCCCCGCGGCGCGCACACGGATCGTCACCTCACCCGCCGTCGGCGGCGGAAGGCTGACGTCGGTGAACTCCCATGCCTCGGGCGAGCCCCACGACGTCGCGACCCAATGTCGTGCTTCGAGGAGCTTCTTCGACGTCGACATCGGCGGACTCGCTCAGGCGGCGCAGCGAAGGTTGTTCACGGTACCGGACACGTTCGCCCAGTTTCCGGCACTCACCGTCTTCAACACGGTGGCACCGTTGCGTGCCTGGACATATCCGGCACTGCGCGCATTCGCCACGGACCGCACGGTGAAGCTCGGCGGCACGGTGTTGACTCCGCAGCCTCCGAACGAGAGCGAACCTCCGGCCAGGGAGAGCGCGTTGTATGCGCAGAACCTGCCGGTCGCACAGCTCCCGACGGAGCGCGCCGTCAGGTCCGATGCCGACGGCACGCTCAGAGCCATGTCCAGCGCCGGCCACACGGCGTGAGTCGCATCGACGATCACACCACCGGGGACCTCGTCGAGTATCGCCGCGACCAGCGGGTCCACGTCATGATCATCGCGCGCCGAAGCCATCGTCGGCACCGCTGCCCACGCCAGGACGGCGCCGAACAGGACGGCCGCCAGCACGGTGCGGAGCTTCATCGGACGGTGTCCTCATCGAGGTCCCACATCCGGTAGGAGATGATGGCGCCCGCGGAGAACACCCCGTCATCCTTCAGCACCGTGCGTTCGATGCCGACGATCCGACCGGTCTCGCGCGACACCAGGATCAGGTCGCTCACGGCCTCGTCCGGTGACAGGACGCGGATGCCGGCCACCGGTCGGCCCAGTCGATCCGTCGTCGTCCCGAGAGCTTCGCCGCCGCCCGTCTCCGCGAGCAGAACGAGCAGTTCCTCGTGCTGCGCGTCGGTCAGCGTCCACTGGTCGAGCGCCGTGGTCATCGCCGTCTCCACCTCGAAGGCCGTCGGATCCTCCGGCATGCCGAACGCGCGGAGCATAGCGACCATGTCCTCGCCGGTCTCGCCGGGAACCGTCTTCCACGGGGTCTCGAAGTCGCCTTCTCCCATGATCAGATCGGTGACGACCTCGCCGCTGCTGGTGACCTCGGCCCCATTGCTGGCGACCGCGTCTTCCGGATCGTAGGGAACACCCGCGATGATGGTCATCCGTCCGGAACCGTCGGGCTCCCAGGTGAGCGTCGAGAGCTGGGGGACGACGGTCGTGGTCTCGGTGTCGACCTCGACCGAGAATCCCCACGAGGCCGTCCTGACCGTGCGCGACGGGATCGAAGGTCCCGTCGAGTTCGCGAGGGCGACGCCCGCCTCATCGACGATCTGGGCGACGGTCGATGAGCCACTGAAGTCGAGCGGCGACGGCGTTCCGGCGACGGCGGCACCCTGCGGTGCGAAGACGGCGAACGCCAGCGCGGCGGACGCCGCGACCGCGGTGAGACCGCCGGCCCACCCGAGCGTGCGCGCGCGAGGTCGTCTCGGAGCACGCGTCGTGCGGAGGATGCGATCGCGGGTCGCGAGCGCCCGTACATCCGGCGACGCGTCACGAGGCGTGGAAGCAGGGTCGGCGTCGGTCAGCATGCGCTCGAGCACCGCGTTCTGCGTCATCACCCGTCATCACCCCCTCCCAGGCCCAGCTCCGCACGCAGGCGATCCTGTGCTTGGCTCAGCCTCTTCCGCACGCGGAACTCGGAAGCGCGCATCAACTGCGCGATCTCCCCCACCGCGAGTCCATCCCAGTACGTCAGCATGATGATACGCCGTTGTTCCTGAGTGAGGACACCCAAAGCACGGATGACTTCGAAACGACCCTCCCGGCCGGATTCCTCGTCCTCCCCGAAGACCCCCCGATGCACGGCCTCGAGCGCACTGTGCGGCATCGACTTCGGTCCGACACGCGCACGCAGGTGCCGGTCGGCGACGCGGAGCAACCAGACCCGGCCGGGCGGACGAGCAGGCCGGAGCCGGGTCCACGCGCTCAGGAAGACCTCCGAGACGATCTCGGTGACTTCCTGGTCGTCCGCGACGACTCCTTCGATGTGGTGCCGAACTGCTGCCCAGTGCTCATCGAACACTCGGATGAAGACCTCGTCGCGCAGCGGATTCGGGTCTTCGCTGCGATCGTTCATGTCGCCGGGGTCGGCGGCCTTCCCGCCGCCATCGACGTGTGACCTGCTCGCATGTCAGAAGCCGAGTCTGCCGAGTTGCTTCGGGTCGCGCTGCCACTCCTTCGCGACCTTGACATGCAGGCCCAGGAACACACGGGTGCCGAGCAGTTCCTCGATACCGCTACGGGCACGAGCTCCCACCTCGCTGAGACGCTTGCCCTTGTGACCGATGATGATCGCCTTCTGGCTATCACGTTCCACCACGATCGAGGCGTGCACGTCGGTCAGGTCGGTGCCCTCGCGCGGCGCGATGTCGTCGATCACGATCGCTATCGAGTGCGGGAGCTCGTCACGCACTCCTTCGAGCGCTGCTTCGCGGATCATCTCGGCGATGCGGTCCTCCTGGGACTCGTCCGTCGTGATCCCCTCCGGATACAAGGCGGGGCCCTTCGGCATCAGCAGCAGGATCTCGTCGGAGAGCACATCAAGCTGATCGCGGGTGAGTGCCGAGAGCGGGATGACCGCTGCCCAGTCCTCGCGCAGAGCATCCACCTCGAGCAGCCTCGCGGTGATCTCGTCACGGGCCGCCGCATCGGTCTTCGTCACGATCGCGATCTTCTTCGCCCGCGGGTAGCCGTCGAGCGAAGCCGCGATCCGTCGATCCCCCGGGCCGACCTTCTCAGTGGCCGGGACACAGAATCCGATCACGTCGACGTCACCGAGCACCTGCTCCACGAGGTCGTTCAACCGTTCGCCGAGCAACGTGCGCGGCTTGTGGATCCCCGGGGTGTCGACGATGACGAGCTGCCCTTCCGGGCGGTTCACGATGCCGCGGATGGCGCGCCGTGTCGTCTGGGGCTTCTCACTGGTGATCGCGATCTTCTCACCGACGAGAGCGTTCGTCAGCGTCGACTTGCCGACGTTGGGTCGACCGACGAACGTCACGAACCCGCTTCGGGTTTCCTCAGTCATCGTCTCGCTCTCCTTCATCCTGCGTCGCGACAGGTTCCCCTGCCGCCCGTTCCACGAACACCGTCGCGATCCCGCGACCACGACCACGAGATGCCCCACCCGTCAGAACCAGCCCTGCCACGGTGGCCGTCGCGCCGGGCTGCGGAACCTGCCCCAGCGCCTTGCCGAGCAAGCCGCCGATCGAGTCGACGTCTTCATCCTCGAGTTCGAGGCCGAAGAGATCGCCCACGTCTTCGAGGGAGAGACGCGCACTCACGCGGTATCGTCCGTGACCGAGATCGACGAATTCTGCGGATACCTGATCGTACTCATCCGAGATCTCTCCCACGAGTTCCTCGATCAGGTCCTCCAGCGTCACGAGCCCCGAGATTCCTCCGTGCTCGTCGATCACCAGGCACACGTGCACGGCGTCGCGCTTCATCTGCTGCAGCAGCGTCTCCGCGCGCATGGACTCCGGCACGAAGGTCGCAGGCCGTGCGATCGGCCGGATCGACGCGGCCCGCCAGGCGCTGTCATCGCGATACGCGAACTGCACGAGGTCCTTGAGATACAGAACGCCGACGACGTCATCCGCGTCATCATCCACGACCGGCATCCTCGAGACGCCGCGGTTCAGGAACAGCGACATCGCCTCGTCGGTCGTGGCGGTCGCATCGACCGTCACCATCTCGGTCCGGGGCACCATCACGGCGCGGACGAACTGATCGGTGAAATCGAACACCGAGTGGATGAGGTCGCGATCGTCTTCCTCGATGAGGTCGTTCGAGGCGGCCTCGTCGACCATGCTGAGCAGCTGATCCTCACTGGTGAAGGAGCTGCGGCCGGTGCCCGGCGTGACCCTGTTGCCCAGCACCACGAGCGCCTGGGCGAGCGGGCCGAGGATGATGCGGAGGCCGCGCACGATCGACGCGGTCCGGCGGATCATGCCTTCGGCGTGCTGGCGGCCGAAGGAGCGCGGACTCGCACCGACGAGCACGAACGTGATCGCCGTCATCAGCACGGCGGCGGCGAGCATCGCCCACCAGTTGTTGTCGATGAGGATCGTGAACGCGACCGTCACGAGGACGGCTGCGGTGACCTCCGCCAGCACGCGGATGAAGGCGACCGCGTTGACGTGCGCATCCAGATCGGCGGCGATGCGTCGCAGAGCCTTCGCTTTGCGCCCCTCATTCGCCATATCGGCGAGACCGACGCGGGAGGTGACACCGTACGCGGCATCGATCGCGGCCATGAGACCGCCGAAGGCGACCAGCAGGACGGCTCCGATGAGCAGGAGGACGGCCGTCATCGGCGGCGTTCGGACGCGGCGAAGCCCTGGATCAGCTCCTTCTGCAGTCCGAACATCTCACGCTCCTCGTCGGGTTCAGCATGATCGAAGCCGAGGAGGTGGAGCAGCCCGTGCGTGGTGAGCAGGATGAGCTCGTCCATCAGGGTGTGCTTCGCCGCCTGAGCCTGCGTCTCGGCCACCTGGGGGCACAGCACGATGTCGCCCAGCAGTCCCGGAGCGGTCGGACGGTCCTCGGTACCGGGACGGAGCTCGTCCATCGGGAAGCTGAGCACGTCGGTGGGACCGGGCTCGTCCATCCACTGCACGTGAAGCGCCTCCATGGCACCCTCGTCCACGAGGACGATGGCGACCTCGGCATCCGGGCTGACGTGGAGCTGCGCGAGGTTGTAGTCCGTGAGCCGCTGCAGCACGGTCTCGTCGACGTCGATGGCCGACTCGTTGTTGATCTCGATCATGAGAGTCCTCGTTTCGGCATGCGGTCCCGCGGTCCGGGGCGCTGCGCCCCTCGGCGGTCGGCCCTGTTGGCGAACTCGGCGGCCTGTTCGCGTTCGAAGCGCTGGGCGGTGCGCTTCTCGTCGTACTCGCTGTACGCGTCGACGATGCGGCCGACCAACGAGTGCCGCACGACGTCGGCGCTCGTGAGCCGCGCGAAGTGGATGTCGTCGATACCGTCGAGCACACGCGTCACGAGTCGGAGACCGGACGAGCCCTGCGGGAGGTCGACCTGGGTGATGTCGCCCGTCACCACCATCCGCGTGCCGAAGCCGAGACGGGTGAGGAACATCTTCATCTGCTCGGGCGTGGTGTTCTGGGCCTCGTCGAGCACGACGAAAGAATCGTTCAGCGTGCGCCCGCGCATGTAAGCGAGCGGAGCGACCTCGATGGTCCCCGTCGCCATCAGACGCGGGACGATCTCCGGGTCCATCATCTCGTTGAGGGCGTCGTACAACGGCCGCAGGTACGGGTCGATCTTGTCGGTGAGCGTGCCGGGAAGGAACCCGAGCCGCTCCCCCGCCTCGACCGCGGGCCGCGTGAGGATGATCCGGGTGACCTCCTTGCGCTGCAGCGCCTGAACGGCCTTCGCCATCGCGAGGTAGGTCTTGCCGGTACCAGCAGGGCCGATGCCGAAGACGACCGTGTTCTCCTCGATCGCGTCGACGTACTCCTTCTGGCCGAGGGTCTTCGGACGGATCACCTTGCCGCGCGTCGTCAGGATCGCCTCACCGAGCACCTCGCTGGGACGCGGTCCCCCCTCCTGACGCAGCATGCGTGCGGAACTGGAGACGTCGCTCGGAGCCAGATCGTGCCCGGCCCGGGTCATCGCGAGCAGCTCCTCCACGAGCGTCTTCGCCTTCCCGACCGCGTCGGTGTCACCGCTGAGGGTGATCTCGTTCCCGCGGACGAGCACCTGGACGTCAGGATGCTCCCTCTCGAGCATCCGCAGCAGACGGTCCTGCGGGCCGAGCAGCTGCACCATGGCGACTCCGTCGGCATAGATCGTCTCGACGGACTCGGGAGGCCGGCCGCCCAGGCTGCGCTCCTGCGGTTCGTGATTCTCAGGCACCGACACTCTTCTCAGTCAATCCTCCGGCCAGCACATGCGCATGGACGTGGAAAACGGTCTGTCCGGCACCGGCGCCGGTGTTGAAGACGAGGCGGAAGTCGCCGTCGTCGCTGTGCTCCGCAGCCAACTCCGTGGCGAACGCGACCATCTCGGCCAGGAGCGACGGGTCTCCGGCAGCGAGTTCGGTGACGTCGCGGTAGTCGGCGGACTTGGGTACGACGAGCAGGTGCACGGGAGCCTGCGGAGCGATGTCCCGCAGCGCGAAGACCCGCTCCGTCTCCCCGAGGATCTCGGCAGGGATCTCCCCGTTCAGAATGCGCGTGAAGATCGAGGGTTCCGTCATGTGCTCAAGTCTACTGATCGCGGCATGCGCGCTCCCCTGTCGCCTCGGCGCGGGAGGTCACCAGCGCCCGAGGGTCACGGAGAGCACGGCGATCGCGGCCGGACCTGCCGTCGATGTGCGCAGCACCGTGTCGCCGAGACGCACGCGCTCGGCACCCGCCTCGGTGAGCCGGTCGAGTTCCTCGTCCGAGATCCCGCCTTCCGGCCCCACCACCAGCATCAGATCACGGCCGTCTGCCTCGATCTCCGACAGGCGCACCGCCGCGGTGGGGTCGAGCACGAGGAGACGCTGTGAGCTCGCACGTTCGGCGAGTCGTTTCGTCGACACCGGCGCGACGACGTCCGGAAGCCACGCGCGGTGGGCCTGCTTGGCGGCTTCGCGGACGATGGTCGACCACCGCTCGCGGCCCTTCACCGCCTTCGGCCCTTCCCAGCGGGAGACACTGCGCGCCGCCTGCCAGGGCACGATCTCGTCGACTCCGAGCTCGCAGGCCGCCTGCACGGCGAGCTCGTCCCGGTCGCCCTTCGCCAGCGCCTGGACGAGGGTGATCCGCGGAGACGGAGCCGGGTGCTCCGAGCGCCGGGCGATTCGCACCTCCACGCGTGTCGGGGACACCTCCTCCGCTGCACCGGTCAGCCACACTCCTGCTCCGTCGCCGACGGTCACCTCTTCACCGACCCGAAGTCGACGGACGACGGCCGCGTGCTTCGCCTCGGCCCCGGTCAAGGAGACGACATCGCCGGCGACCGCGTCCGATGCCGACTCGACCACGAAGTGCAGCGCCATGATCAGTGGCTGCGGAAACGATCGCGGAGCTTCGAGAAGAGGCCCTGCTGGAACTGCGCGAGCTGGGGGTCCGGGGCCTTGGTCTTCTTCGCGAAGTCCTCGATGAGAGCCCGCTGCGCCGAATCGAGCCTGGTCGGGGTGAGCACCTGGACGCCGACGCGCAGATCACCGCGCTGCGTGCCACGGAGCGGGGTGATGCCTCGCCCCTTGATGGTCAGCACGTCACCGGACTGCACGCCGGCCCGGATCTCGAGATCGACCTCACCATCCAGTCCCTGGATCGTGGTCTCGGTGCCGAGGATCGCGTCGGTCATCGACACTTCGAGCGTCGCGAGCAGGTCATCGCCGTCACGGCTGAACGCCGGGTGGGCGTTGACCGTCACCTCGACGTACAGATCTCCGTTCGGACCGCCCGCCTTGCCGACCTCCCCGGAACCGGGGAGCTGGAGGCGGAGTCCGGTCTCGACGCCGGCCGGGATGTCGAGGGAGACCGTCCGACGCGAGCGCACGCGTCCCTGCCCGCCGCAGGTGCCGCACGGATGCGGGATGGTGGTGCCGTACCCCTCGCAGGTGCCGCACGGCTGGGAGGTCACGACGTTGCCGAGGAGGCTCCGCACCTGTCGCTGCACGTGCCCCGAGCCACCGCAGATGTCGCACGTGACGGGCGAGGTGCCCTCCTGGCAGCAGGACCCCTGACAGGTCTCGCACAGCACGGCCGTATCGACCTCGATGTCGCGATGCGCACCGAACACCACGTCGCCCAGATCGAGGGACACCCGCACGAGTGCGTCCTGCCCGCGCTCCCGACGCGAACGCGGACGCGCGCCGCGCCCACCGCCCTGCGACGCACCGAAGAAGGTCTCGAAGATGTCCCCGAAGCCGCCGAAGCCGCCGAAGTTGCCGGCAGCGCCGTCCCCGCCGCCCATGTCGTAGCGGCGACGCGAGTCGTCATCGCTGAGGACGTCGTACGCGTGGGTGACGAGCTTGAAGCGCTCCGCTGCGTCTTCACCGGGATTCACATCCGGGTGCAGCTGTCGCGCAAGACGTCGATACGCCTTCTTGATCTCGTCGGTGGAAGCGTCCCGGGACACCCCGAGAACCTCATAGTGGTCCGCCACAATCGCCTTTCTGCGTGTGTTCTCTCGGCGGCCGCGTCAGCGGCCGGCCTCGTCTTCGTCGAGCATCCGCGACAGGTAGCGGGCAACGGCCCGTGCTGCGGCGAGGTTGCTCGGGTAGTCCATGCGCGTCGGCCCCATGACGCCGACCCGCGCCGTACCGCTCGGGGCGGCGTAGTTGCTGGCGACGATCGATGCCTCACCGAGGCCGAACGGCGCGTTCTCCGTGCCGATGCTGGCCGCGAGTCCGTGCTCGTCGGTCACCATCTCGCTCATCAGCCGCAGCAGCGTCACCTGCTCCTCGATCGCTTCGAGAAGCGGGTGGATGCTTCCACGGAAGTCCTGTTCTCGACGTGCGAGGGTGGCGGCACCCGCCATCACCAGACGCTCCTGCCGGAACCCGCCGAGTTCATCCATCACGACACCGGCGATCGAACGCAGCACGCGGTCCTTGGCCACCTCATCCGCCGCGAGCAGCCCCTGAAGCCGATCGGATGCCTCGCCGATGCCCTGCCCCGTGATCAGTGCCGATAGGCGCGCCCGCAGCACCGCCATCTCGGCCTCGTCGATCGCCTCCGGCAGCATGGCCACACGCTGCGACACTCCCCCGGCGTCGGTGACGAGGACGATCAGGAGCCGATTGGGCGCCAGCGCGACGAGCTCCACATGCGTGACGTGTGCGCGGGCGAACGAGGGGTACTGCGCGAGTGCGACCTGGCCGGTGAGCTGGGTCAGCACCCGGACCGTGCGCACCATGAGGTCGTCGAGGTCGGCCGGCTCGCCGAGGAACGACTCGATGGCGGACCGCTGCGCCGAGGAGAGTGGTCGCAGCTGCGCGAGATGATTCACGAAGACGCGATAGCCCTTGTCGGTGGGCACCCGCCCTGAAGACGTGTGCGGCGCCGTGATGAGTTCTTCGTCTTCGAGCAGCGCCATGTCGTTGCGGATGGTCGCCGCGGAGACCCCGAAGGAGTGGCGGTCCACGATGGAACGGCTGCCGACGGGTTCGTGGGTCTCGACGTAGTCCTGCACGATCGCGCGGAGAACCTGGAGTCCTCGCTCTGTGACCATCGCCTTCCCTTCCGCTGGCACTCGGACGTTCAGAGTGCCAATCCTACCCCGTTCAGCTCGGTAATCTCCGTACTGCAGACGCGCAACCCTAGGATGACGCTCATGACCACCTCACCCCAGGCCACCCTGTCGTGCGGCATCGTCCGCGGCACCGAGGAGGGCGGGGTCGTCCGTTACCTCGGCATTCCCTATGCGCAGGCGCCGTTCGGGGCGAACCGATTCCGCGCCCCCCAGCCGGTCGATGCCTGGTCCGGCGTCCGCGAGGCCACCCGCTTCGGCCCGACCTCACCGCAGGTGCCGTACGCGGGTCCGATCGGCGAGCTGCTGGGGTCGGTGATCCTCGACGGTGACGACATCCTGACCGCGAACGTGTGGGCTCCGACCGACGCGTCCGATGCCCCCGTGCTGCTGTGGATTCATGGCGGAGCGCTCGAGCGGGGCACTGCCGCGCTGCCGCTCTACGACGGGGCGGTGTTCGCCAGGGCGGGCATCGTCTTCGTCTCCATCAACTACCGTCTCGGTTCCGAGGGCTTCTCCGTCCTCGACGGCGCCCCCCGCAATCTCGGTCTGCGCGACGCCGCCGCGGCCGTGGAGTGGGTGCACCGCGAGATCTCGGCGTTCGGCGGGGATCCGTCGCAGATCACGGCGATGGGGGAATCGGCGGGCGGCGCGATCGTCGCGGCCTTGCTCGCCCGAGACGACTCCCGCGCTCTCATCAGTCGCGCGATCATCGAGTCGGGCCCGCTCCAGGCGCAGACCCCGAAGAAGGCGGGACGTGTGACGGCGCAGCTCGCGAAGCGCCTCGGGGTCCGCGCCGATCGGGACTCGTTCGCCGCGCTCTCGCCCGCGCAGCTCCTCGACGCGAGGAGAGAACAGTCCGCAGGCTCGTCTCCGCTCGGCGGCGCACCCGGCTTCCAGATCGCGATCGATCCGGACAGCCTTCCGCGGTCCCCACACGAGGTCCTCGGCGAGATCGACACGCCGCTGCTCATCGGCAGCAACACCGACGAGTACCGATTGTGGTTCCCGCCCGAGGCGCTCGCCGGCATCGGCGAGTTCAAGCTGCAGGCCGCACGTGTCCTCTCGCGCATCCCGCGCCGCGCGGTGTCCGAGTACCGGTCCGCTTTCCCCGGAGCGAACACGGGAGAGGTCTTCGGGCAACTCGTCACCGACATGATGCTGCGCGCACCGCTGAGCCGTGTGGCATCCGCACGCCCCGAGAGCACGCACGTCTACGAATTCGCGTGGCCCAGTCCCATTCGAGACCTCCGAGCGGCGCATGCGCTCGAACTCGGCTTCGTGTTCGACCGGCTCGACGATGAGGAGGCGCGCCGACTCGCCGGCACCGCGGCACCGGGCGCACTCGCGACCGAGATGAACACAGCCTGGGTCGGGTTCGTGAGCGGCGGAGATCCGGGCTGGCCCGTGTACGGCTCCGAGCGTCGCACGCGGGTGTTCGATACGGTCAGTGCGACGGTGCCGCAGCGCCGCACCGCGGGCATGGACCTGCTTCCGGGCTGACAGCGCTCCGGCGTCAGTCGGTCAGCGCACGTACCACGGCATCTGCGAGGAGCCGCCCTCGCAGAGTCAGTTGGATGCGCCCCCGGATCGCGGCCGCAGGGTCGACGAGGCCATCGGCGATGAGGCCCGCGACCCGGCTCCGGTTCCCGGCGGGCATCTCATCGACGGCGATCCCCTCGCGGATCCGGCTGAGCAGCAGGATCCGCTCCAGCGTGCGCGACTCCACATCGGGGCGCTCGGTTCCCGCCGCCGGCGACTCGGATGCCGCGAGCCTCTGCGCGTAGGCGGCCGGGTGCTTCACGTTCCACCACCGCAGACCGGCCACGTGGCTGTGCGCACCGGGGCCGAACCCCCACCAGTCAGTCCCCCGCCAATAGGCCAGGTTGTGCCGCGAGCGTCGATCCGGAGTGCGCGCAAAGTTGCTCACCTCGTACCAATCGAAACCCCCGGCCCCGAGGCGGGCATCGGCGAGCTCGTACATGTCGGCCTGCAGGTCATCGTCCGGCGTCGGGACCTCGCCCCGACGAATCTGGCGCGCGAGCTTGGTGCCGTCCTCGACGATGAGCGCGTACGCCGAGATGTGGTCGGGCTCGAGGTCGAGTGCCGCATCGAGAGATGCCTCCCAATCCGCGAGCGACTCCCCCGGTGCACCGTAGATCAGGTCGACGCTCACCGCCAGTCCGGCGTCCTTCGCCGCAGCCACCGCGGTGCGCACGTTCTCGGGGCGGTGCGTGCGATCGAGGGCCGCGAGCACGTGGGGAACGGCGGACTGCATGCCCACCGACATCCGCGTGACGCCGGCGTCGGCGAGTGTGCGGGCGACCGCGGGGGTCACGGTGTCGGGGTTCGCCTCGACGGTCACCTCCGCCCCGTCCGCGAGGCCGAAGGCTCCGGTCGCCGCCTCGAGCATGCGGGCGAGATCTCCCGCGGGGAGGAGTGTCGGAGTGCCACCCCCGAAGAAGACCGTGTCCATCGGACGCAGTGCCCCGGCATCAGCCAGCACCCGACGGGCGAGCGCGATCTCGGAGATCAACGTCGATGCGTAGTCTTCCTGCTTCGCCCCGCGCAGCTCGGTCGAGGTGTACGTGTTGAAGTCGCAGTAACCGCAGCGCACGGTGCAGAACGGAATGTGCAGGTAGGCGGAGAACGGGACGTTCGGGTCGATCACGAGGTCGGAGGGAAGATGCCCGTCCGTCGGCGCCGGATCTCCGAGAGGGAGCGGTCCCGCCATCAGACGGGGGTCGCGTAGAGCGGCGAGATCGCCCGCAGGTAGCGCGCGAACAGCTCGCGGCGTCGACGCTTCATGAGGGCGGGAATCGTCCGGTAGATGAGGGCGTTCGGTGCGTCGAACGCTCGCACGGTGAACCACACCTCGTCGTTGTCCTCACGCCAGTCGACGTCGAACGACTCCTCACCGCTGACGACGGACCCGCCGACGGTGCCGAGGACGAATCCGATGCGCCGGGTCTCTTCCGTGACCGAGATCACGCGGAGCTCGGCGTCGGCGCGCATCCCCGCGACTCGTCCGCGCAGGTGCAACGTCATCCCTGCACCGACGAACGGCATGCCCTCGGCGTCGTAGCGGGGCTCGACATCGCGCTTGCTCGGGGCGATCGGATTCCCCTCGGCGTCGAAGCTCACGCCCGCGTATGCGGGTCCGGGTGCCGGCCGCACGTCTTCGACCGAGAGCCCGGCAGCGCGCTGCGCCGTCCAGGACAGGAGAGCTTCCCCGGCGGTCTGGAACCGCTCGACGCCGCTGCCGATCCGCCAGGATTCCTCCGCCGGGATGCTGCGCTCCGGCGGGTAGTGCATCAGATCGGGCGCATGGGTCGCACCCACGGCCGCATAGTCCACCGTGTCGTCTCGGAAAGTCCCGCGCCGCATGACCTCCACCCTACTTCGCGTTGCCTGAGCGAACACCCCCACGCGCCGCACGAGGTCACATGCCGGCTCCGAACCGCTCAGCGCGGGCTCTCCGCCTCCGCTGCCCTGGCCGCCTCCTGGACGATCCGGACGTACTCGGCGTGGGTCGAGCGCTGCATCCTCCGCAGCGCAGGCGCGAGCATCCGCCAGAACCAGGTCGAAGGGCGCGAGACGGACCGGGCGGTGAACACGCCCCGCTCGTCGATCCGGAACGACTCCTCGCCGTAGATCGGATGCCCCGGACGGGTCTCGTAACCGAAACCACTCGCGTCGGCCCAGACGACGCGCACGGGCTCCGCGAAGCGGATGCCGAAGACACGCTTGGCGAGCACGCCCTCGAGTTCAGGCATCGGTGCACCCGCAGGTGTCTCGAAACCCGCGCGCCGCTTGAACTCCCACGTGCTCACCAGCGCCGCGACCGCGTCGCGTACCGCCGGTGCCACGGTGGTCGAGTTCTCCTCGCCGAGCATGCCCTCGGGCACGGCGACGAGCGGATGACGCGTCATCCCCCGCGGATACGCGGGCAGCGGCACGACTACTTCTTGTCCTTGCCTTCGACGTCTCCCGAGAGCGCGGCGATGAACGCCTCCTGGGGGACCTCGACGCGGCCGACCATCTTCATGCGCTTCTTGCCCTCCTTCTGCTTCTCGAGGAGCTTGCGCTTACGGGTGATGTCGCCGCCGTAGCACTTCGCCAGCACGTCCTTGCGGATCGCCCGGATGGTCTCACGGGCGATGATGCGCGCGCCGATCGCCGCCTGGATCGGGACCTCGAACTGCTGACGAGGGATGAGCTTGCGCAGGCGCTCGGCCATCATCGTGCCGTAGGCGTAGGCCTTGTCCCGGTGGACGATCGAGCTGAAGGCGTCGACCTTCTCGCCCTGGAGGAGGATGTCGACCTTGACGAGGTCGGCTTCCTGCTGTCCGGAGGGTTCGTAGTCGAGAGAGGCGTAGCCCTGCGTCTTGGACTTCAGCTGGTCGAAGAAGTCGAACACGATCTCACCGAGCGGCATGTTGTAGCGCAGCTCGACACGCTCCTCGGAGAAGTACTCCATGCCGAGCAGGGTGCCGCGGCGCGACTGGCACAGCTCCATCACGGTGCCGACGTAGTCCTTCGGCAGCAGGATCGCGGCCTTCACCATGGGCTCCGAGACCGATCCGATGCGCCCGTCAGGGTACTCGCTCGGGTTGGTCACGGTGACCGTCTCGCCCGTGTCACTGGTGAGCACCTCGTAGATCACGCTGGGCGCGGTCGTGATGAGGTCGAGTCCGAACTCGCGGGCGAGGCGCTCCGTGACGATCTCCAGGTGGAGCAGACCGAGGAAACCACAGCGGAAACCGAAACCGAGCGCGACCGAGGTCTCGGGCTCGTACTGGAGCGAGGCGTCCGAGAGCTTGAGCTTGTCGAGGGCCTCGCGGAGCTCGGCGTAGTCACTGCCGTCGATCGGGTAGATACCGGAGAAGACCATCGGCTTCGGGTCGGTGTACCCCGGCAGAGGTTCCGATGCCGGCTTCCGAGACGTGGTGATCGTGTCTCCGACCTTCGACTGGCGAACGTCCTTCACACCCGTGATCAGGTAGCCCACCTCGCCGACGCCGAGCCCCTTGGTCGGGGTCGGCTCCGGGCTCGACACGCCGACCTCGAGCGCCTCATGGTTGGCCCCGGTCGACATCATCTGGATGCGCTCGCGCGGCGAGAGACTGCCGTCCACCATGCGCACATACGTGACGACACCGCGGTACGCGTCGTACACCGAGTCGAAGATCATCGCGCGGGCGGGGGCATCCGCGTCGCCGACCGGAGCCGGGATGTCCTGGACCAGCCGGTCGAGCAGCTCCTCGACGCCGACGCCGGTCTTGCCCGAGACGCGCAGCACATCCTCGGGCTTGCCTCCGATGAGCGAGGCCAGTTCCTTCGCGTACTTCTCGGGGTCGGCGGCCGGCAGGTCGATCTTGTTCAGCACCGGGATGATGTGGAGGTCGTTCTCCAGCGCGAGGTACAGGTTCGCGAGCGTCTGCGCCTCGATTCCCTGCGCCGCGTCGACGAGCAGGATGGCTCCCTCGCAGGCCGCGAGCGAACGCGAGACCTCGTAGGTGAAGTCCACGTGGCCGGGTGTGTCGATCATGTTCAGGGCCACGGTCTGACCGTCGAGCTCCCACGGCATCCGAACGGCCTGGCTCTTGATGGTGATCCCGCGCTCGCGCTCGATGTCCATGCGGTCGAGGTACTGGGCCCGCATGTCGCGGTCCGAGACGACGCCGGTGATCTGGAGCATCCGGTCGGCGAGCGTCGACTTGCCATGGTCGATGTGGGCGATGATGCAGAAATTGCGGATCTGCGCAGCCGGCGTCGAGGCAGGCTGGAGAGGTGTGAGAGCGCGTGGGGACATGTCCCTTCGATTCTACGGTGAGGGGGCGCTAATCCCCGATTCCCGCATTCCGGTGATAGTCTCCCGAAGTTGCCTGGGAAATTCCGTGACACCGGATCCCGCAAGCGATAAGACTCCATCACAGACCCCGTGGCGGTTGTCGCATCGCAGAGTTCGGTGGATGGCGATTCCGTAATCCAACTGACTCAGCGTTGCGTCGGCTGATCCCGAGCGCGTCTGTAGAAGAGAAAGACTGACCCCTTGATCAAGTACCTCCTGCGCCGAACACTCGGCTGGCTGCTCATGATCGTGGTCGCGACGAACCTCACGTTCTTCCTCGCGTGGGGATTCCTCGACCCGCGCAGCAACTACGTGGGGCGACGACCACCCCTGACGCCGGAGCAGATCGACAACGTCCTGATCCCGCGCAACCTCAGCGACACCGTGCCGCTCATGGAGCGGTGGTGGAACTGGTTCAGCGGCATCCTGTTCCGCTGGGACTGGGGCACGAGCCCCACCGGGCAGTCGGTCAACGAGCAGGTCGCCTACCGCATGTGGGTCAGCGCGGAGCTCGTGCTCGGTGCGACGATCATCGCCGCCGTGCTCGGCATCTGGTTGGGTGTCTACACCGCGTCCCGCCAGTACAAGCTCGCCGACCGCATCGGCCAGGCGACCTCGATCATCACGATGAACATCAACATCATCGTCGCCGGCCTCGCGGTCGTGCTCCTCGCCATCGCCCTCAACGAGTGGACAGGGGTGCGGATCTTCTACGTCACCGGCTCCTCCAGCCCGGGCGTGACCGGCTTCTTCCCGACCATCATCGACGCGCTCCAGCACGTCACGCTGCCCACGATCGCGCTCGTGCTCGTCGGCTACGCCCAGTACCACTTCCTCCAGCGCTCGCTCCTGCTCGACAACATCAACGCGGACTACGTGCGCACCGCTCGCGCCAAGGGACTGACCAAAGCGCAGGCGGTCCGCAAACACGCCCTCCGCACGTCGCTCATCCCGGTCGCGACCCAGGTCGCCTTCACGATCCCGACGATCTTCACCGGCGCGATCCTGACCGAGTCGATCTTCGCCTGGCAGGGCATGGGCCGCTACTTCCTCGACACCATCAACCAGAACGACATCAACGGCGTGGTGGCGGTCGCCGCGTTCGGCGCCGTGCTGACGGCGATCGGCGCGGTCCTCGCGGACGTCGTCGTCGTCGTCCTCGACCCGCGAGTGAGGGTGAGCTGATATGACCACCGAAATGATCGATCCGCTGGTCGAGCCGTCCACCGAGGCAGCTCCCCGCAAGTCCCTCTCGAAGTGGACGCTCTACACACGCCGTTACATGCGCAACAAGCCGGCCGTCGGCGGCATCGTCGTCCTGCTCGCCCTGATCCTGTTCGCGACCCTCGGCCCGGTGCTGTCTCCGTACGCCGTCAATGACATGGACTTCCTCGCACTGAGCACGCCGCCCTCGGCAGCGCACTGGTTCGGCACGAACGGCGCCGGAAACGACACCTACACCCAGACCGCGGTCGGCTTGCAGCGCTCGCTCATGATCGCGATCACGGTGTCGGTCGGAACCACCATTCTGTCGGCCCTCGTCGGCACGGCCGCCGCCTATTTCCGCGGCTGGTTCGAACGCATCGCGCTGCTGGTCATCCACTTCATGATGGTTGTCCCCACCTTCCTGATGCTGTCCGTCATCTCGAACGACTCGGGAGGCGTCTGGTGGGTCATCGCCCTCGTGATGATCTTCGTGAGCTGGTTCTTCCCCGCGCGCATCATCTGGACCATGGCACTGTCGCTTCGCGAGCGGGAGTACGTGCAGGCGGCGCGCTACATGGGCGTCCGAGGCACACGCATCGTGCTGCGACACCTGGTCCCCAACATCGGATCTCTGCTGGTCATCAACTTCACGCTCGGTATCGTCGCGGCCGTGACGACGGAGACCGGCCTGTCGTTCATCGGCTTCGGTGTGAAGATCCCCGACGTCTCCCTCGGATCACTCATCGGAGAGGGCAGCACGTCGATCACGAGCTCTCCGTGGCTCTTCTACTTCCCGGCGTTGACGCTCACGCTGCTGACCGTGTCGATGGCGTTGATCGCCGACGGCCTGCGTGACGCCCTCGACCCCACCTCGGCTGCAGGAGGCCGCGCATGAGCCCCGTACTGTCCGTCCGCGACCTCACCGTCAGCTTCGCCTCCGAAGCCGGCCGTGTCGACGCCGTGCGCGGCGTCTCCTTCGACCTGGAGGCCGGCAAGACCCTCGGCATCGTCGGTGAGTCCGGCTCCGGGAAGTCCGTCACCTCGCTGGCCGTCATGGGCCTGCTCGACGAGAACGCGAAGATCTCCGGCTCGATCTTGTTCGACGGGCAGGAGCTTCTCGGAAAGACCGACGCGCAGCTCTCCCGTATCCGTGGCAACGGCATCTCGATGGTGTTCCAGGACCCGCTGACCTCGCTGACGCCCGTGTACACGATCGGCACCCAGTTGATCGAGGCGCTCACGGTGCACCGCAACCTCAGCATCAAGGAGGCGAACGCCCGGGCGATCGATCTGCTCAAGCTCGTGGGCATCCCCGAGCCCGAGAAGCGGATGAAGGCGTTCCCCCACGAGTTCTCCGGAGGAATGCGTCAGCGCGTGGTGATCGCGATCGCGATGGCGAACGACCCGAAGCTGATCATCGCCGACGAGCCGACGACGGCGCTCGACGTCACGATCCAGGCGCAGATCCTCGACCTGATCGAGAAGGCGCAGGCCGAGACCGGCGCCGCTGTCATGATGATCACGCATGACATGGGCGTGGTGGCCCGCACCGCGGACGACGTCATGGTGATGTACGCCGGCAAGCCCGTGGAGCAGGCGCCCGTGCGCGAGCTGTTCCACCAGACGAGGATGCCCTACTCCATCGGACTCCTCGGCGCGATCCCCCGCGTGGACAAGGCCGAGAAGGAACCGCTGACCCCGATCAAGGGCAACCCGCCCCTCCTGATCAACCTCCCCGACGCCTGCCCGTTCGCCGACCGCTGCCCGATCGTGATGGATGCGTGCCGGACGCGTGAGCCGGAACTCCTCCCCGTCCTGACCAGCGGTGGCGAGGCACATCGCGCCGCCTGCATCCGTTCGAGTGAGATCGAGGACGGCGGCTTGCTCGGCGGACTGCCGGTGTATCCGGTCAGGGAGGCGCCGGAGAGCGAACTCACCCGCCTGCCCCGCGAGGAGCGTCCCATCACGCTCGAGGTGAAGAACCTCACCAAGACCTTCCCGCTCCTCAAGGGCGCCTTCCTCAAGCGCAAGGTCGGCGAGGTGCATGCCGTCAAGGGCATCAGCTTCGACGTCCGCGAAGGCGAGACTATGGCGATCGTGGGCGAGTCCGGGAGCGGGAAGACCACGACGCTGCTGCAGATCATGGACATGGTCAAGCAGACCGAGGGTGACATCGTCATCGCCGGGACGAGTGTCAACGACATCCGCAGTCGCAAGGTGGAGCGGGAGTTGCGGCGCGACATCCAGATCGTGTTCCAGGACCCGATGGGTGCGCTCGACCCGCGCATGACGGTCGCGGACATCATCTCCGAGCCGCTGACGGCCATCGGCACCCCGAAGGCGGAGGTGAACCGACGCGTCGGTGAGTTGATGGACCTCGTGGGCCTCAACCCGGCGCATCGCGATCGGTTCCCGCAGGCGTTCTCGGGCGGGCAGAGGCAGCGCATCGGCATCGCCCGTGCACTGTCGACGAACCCCAAGATCGTGGTGCTCGACGAGCCGGTGTCGGCGCTCGACGTGTCGATTCAGGCGGGCGTCATCAACCTCCTGGACGACCTCAAGGTCAAGCTCGGCCTGTCGTACCTCTTCGTGGCTCACGACCTCTCCGTGGTACGTCACATCGCGGATCGCGTCGCCGTCATGTACCTGGGCGACTTCGTGGAGCACGGCGACGTGGACGATGTCTTCGACAATCCCCGGCATCCGTACACCAAGGCGCTGCTGTCGGCGATCCCGGTCCCCGACCCCGACATCGAGCGGACGCGGCAGCGGATCGTCTTCGATCCAGAGACCACCTCGGGCCTGTCGAACGTCTCCTGACCGGAGACGGATCACCGTCCGATAACGGTTAGGCGGCATTCACTTGGCTCGGCCGCATTCGTGTACCGGGCGAACTATTCTCCCCTTATGACACGCCGAAAGGCGAAAGGAGCACCATGAAGCAGTACAAGCTGATGGGAGCGCTGGCACTCACCGGCGCTTTCGCACTCGCGCTCAGCGGGTGCGCTGCCGGCAACAGCGGCAGTGGCGACAATGGCGACAACGGCGAGAAGACCGACGTCGAGATGGCGGACTACAACCCGCAGCCTCGCGAGAACCTCCAGGAGGGTGGCGAGGTCAACTTCGCGATCCGTGAGGTGCCGCCGCAGCTGAACGCCTTCAACAGTGACGGCAGCGCCGACACCGCACGCATCGCCGCGTGGTACACGCCGCAGCTGATCCTGATGGAGCCGGACGGCACGCAGTACAAGAACGACAACTACCTCGACGAGTGGAAGAACGAAGTCAAGGATGGCAAGACGGTCCTGACCTTCACGTTCACCGACGAGGCCCACTGGAACGATGGCACGGACATGGACTGGACCGCCATCGACGCCACGTGGAAGGCCAACCGCTCCTACGACGAGGGCTTCAACCCGAACGCCACCGACGGCTACAAGGACATCGAGTCCGTCGAGCAGGGCGACACCGCCAAGACGGCGATCGTCACCTTCAAGGGCGAGTTCGCCTGGCCGCAGATGCCCTTCAACGGTGGCGTCATCCACCCGGCACTCGCAGACCCGGACACCTTCAACGAAGCGATGATCGAGAACCCGCACCCGGAGTGGGGCGCCGGTCCCTACACGGTCGACGAGTATGACGCGACCAAGGGCTACATCTCGTTCAAGCCGAACCCCGAGTGGTGGGGCGACGCTCCGCTGCTCGACAAGGTCACCATGACGGGTATGGACGGCCAGGCCGGCGTCAACGCCTTCAAGAACGGCGAGGTCGACATGGTGGAGACGGGCTCCCAGGAGCTCATCGACCAGGTCAAGGACGTCGACGGCGCCAAGGTCTACCGCGCGCAGCAGACGGCCAACACGATTCTGCAGGTCGACTCCTCCAAGCCGCAGTTCGAGGACGTCAAGGTCCGCGAGGCGTTCTTCAAGGCCATCAACATCGACCAGCAGAAGCAGATCGCGTGGAACGGCCTCGGCTATGAAGAGGACCCGGCCGGCTCGCTGACCCTGTTCTCGTTCCAGCCCGGCTACACCGACTCGATGAAGGCCGCAGGCTGGGAGTTCGATGTCGAGGGCGCCAAGAAGCTGCTCGACGAGGCCGGCTGGACCGAGGGTTCGGACGGCATCCGTGAGAAGGACGGCGTGAAGCTCTCGGTGGTCTACCCCATCTGGAACGACACGGCCACCTCGAAGGCTCTCGCACAGTCGCTGCAGGCGCAGGAGAAGGAGGTCGGCATCGACGTCCAGGTCGAGGTCCGTCCCGCCAGCCAGTTCTCTGAGGACTACACCTCGAAGAACTGGGATGTCTCCGGTCTCCGCTTCACCTCGTCCGACCCGTTCGGTGCCGCCTGGTTCTGCCAGCTGTACTGCTCGGACTCGGGTCTCAACCTGTCGGGTGTCGGTGACGCCGAACTCGACGCCGAGATCAAGGACAAGGTCGAGTCGCAGTCCGACCCCGAGGCTCAGACCGCTGCCGCGATGGAGCTCGAGCCCGAGATCTACAAGCGCTGGGGCCTGATCCCGCTGTACAACGGCCCGCAGATCTACACGGTCCAGGAAGGCCTCGCCAACCTGACGCCGGAGCCCTACGTGGGTCTCGACCTGTTCGGCATCCAGCCCGTCGAGAACGTCGGCTGGGAGAAGTAACATCCTCTGACGTTCGCATCGAAGCGGGGCCGGTGGTTCATTCACCGGCCCCGCTTTCTTTATGCTGTTCGCGTGAGCACCCAGATCGTCCTCGTGCACGGTATCCGCACGTCCGCGACGATGTGGCGCGCACAGACCACGTATCTCGACGAGCAGGAGTATGCGTCGACCGCGGTCGATCTCCCCGGGCACGGGAGCCGCATGGAAGAGGACTTCACGCTGCACGAAGCGCTCCACACGATCGATGCCGCCGTACGTGCGGCAGCGGAGAAGGGCCCCGTCGTGCTCGTGGGGCATTCGATGGGCGGGCTGCTGTGTCTCGCCTACGTCGGCGGGGCACAGCGACCGCCGGTGGCCGCTCTCGTCGCGGCGTCGTGCACCTCGCTCCCCCACGGTGCGGGACTCCGCGCCTATCGCCTCTTCGCCCGGGCCGTCGACTCGCTGCCTGATCGCGGTATGTGGCTGACCGGTCGCGTCCTCGAGGCCACCATCCCCACGGAGACCAGATCCGACTTCGCCGCCGGTGGATATGCACTGGACATGCAGGACACGGCGCTGCGCAGCCTCGCCGCACTGGACATCGCCGCCGCCGTCCCCCGGATCACGGTCCCGCTCTGGTTCGTGAACGGGCAGTACGACCAGCTGCGTCTGAACGAGTCCTTGTTCCGACGTCTCGCGCCCCATGCGGAGCTCCTCATCGTGCCCCGCACGACGCACCTGGTCACGGCGATGCGGCCACGGGTCTTCAACGCCGTGCTGCAGCTGGCCATCGCGACGGTGGAAGAGGAGCAGCCCGGCTCATGAGCGCGACGGCTGGCGCGCGAACGCGGTGAGCAGTCCTCCCACCAGCGACAGCAGGGCAGCAGCGACGAAGACGAGCCAGAAGCCGCCGACGAGAGCGACCAGTGCCGCACCGAGCACCGGTCCGATCAGCTGTCCCAGGGCTGCGGTGACGTTGACGATCCCGAGGTCCCTGGCGTGATCCTGTGCGTCAGGGAGCAGGTCGGCCGCGAACGCGAGACCGACCGTCGAGAAGGCTCCGTACCCCAATCCCATGAGAGCCGCGGCCACCATGGTCATCTCGAACGTGGGCACCAGGGCGATCGCCACGCCCGAGGCCGCCTGGACGACGGTTGCGGCGACGGTGAGCGTGCGCCTGTTCCCTGTCCGGTCCGACACGATGCCGGTGACCACGGAAGCGAGCACGACGAACACGGTGTACACCACGATCAGCAGCAGGAGATTGTCCTGAGCGGCAGCGGTCGGCTGACCGAGACCATGCAAGAGGAAGAAGAGGAACAGCGCGGTGCCGAGAGCATTGCCGACGTTCGTCACGAGGCGTCCCGAGAGCATCCAAGCGAAGTCGCGGTCGCGGAGGGAGGCGAGCGGTCGGCGTCCGCCAGGTTTCGGCCGCAGCGCCTCGGTACTCGGCGGGTCGGGCAGCAGCAGGGCCGCACCGGTGCCGACGACGGCGATCACCGCGGCGAGCAGCAGATAGCCGGCGCGGACGTCGAGCCCGAGCAGTACCACCAGTCCGACACCGAGCACGATGCCCACCGCCTGACTCGATCCCACCGCTGCGGACGCCGCGCCGCGCTGCGTCGAGGGCAGCTGGTCGGCGATGAGCGCCGTGAAAGCTGCGGAGGAGACGGCGACGCCGATCGACACACCGACCCAGCCCGCGCCCACGGCCCAGGGTCCCTCGGCGAAACCGGTGAGGATGAGACACACGGCGGTGAGCAGAACGCCCCCGAGGGCCCAGGGGCGTCGGCGGTGGCGTCCCGCGGCCGCACGATCAGAGAGCGCCCCGGCGGCGGGACCCGCGACGATACCGGCGAGTCCCCCGATCCCGAGGACGAGCCCCGAAGACACCACGCCGCGGATCCAGTCGTCTTCGGGAGTGTCGAGCTGCAGAGGAAGCAGCAGTTGCACGGGGGTGAGCTGCACCGTCCAGATCGCGAGCCACGCCAGCGTGAACACCGACATCCATCGTGCGCCCGCCTTGACCGTGCGGGGGCCGGAGACGCCGGTCACCGCGCCTCCTCCGCGGCGATGGAAGCCGCCCGCGACCGCGCGATGAGGTCGCGATACCACTCGTACGACGCTTTGGGTGTGCGCTCGCCCGTCTCGAAGTCCACGTGCACCAATCCGAACCGTTGGGTGTACCCGTCGGCCCACTCCCAGTTGTCCAGGAGCGACCACACCGTGTACTCCTCGACGGGCACCCCGGCGTCGATCGCCTCGCCAACCGCCGCGATGTGACCTGAGAGATAGTCGATGCGATCGGTGTCGTCCACGAGCGCAGCCCGCTCGGGCTCAGGGAAGGACGCCCCGTTCTCTCCGATGATCACGGGCGGGAGATGCGGATGCCGCGTGTGCAGGTCGATCAGCAGATCGCGCAGGGCACCGGGCATGATGGGCCACTCGGGTCCGAAGCCGGTGACGGGGACGCCGGGGGTCGGCACGATGTCGAACGGTATCGGGCTTCCCTCCGCCGCAGCGGTGACCGTCGTGGGGTTGTAGAAGTTGATGCCGTAGAAGTCGATCGACCGTGCGATCTCCTCCAGATCCCCGTCGCGCACGGGCAGCGGTGGCAGCCCGAGTGCCTCGAGATCCGGATAGTGGCCGGCGAGGAGCGGTTCGCTGAAAACGCGGTTGTGGATCACGCCGTACACGGCGGCGGCCTGGTGGTCCTCGGCGGTGTCGCGGAGCGGGAGGACCCAGGTGTGATTGTTCACGAGGCCGACGGAGGCGGCGCCGTGGCCGTGCAGCACCGTAGCCGCACGGGCGTGCGCGAGGAGCTGATGGTGGGCGGTGGGCAGGGCGCCGAAGAGCAGTTCCTTCCCGGGAGCGAGCGCGCCGACCGCATACCCCTGCAACGTCGTCATCGCCGGCTCGTTGAGCGTGTACCACTGCTCGACGCGATCGCCGAGACAGGCGGCGACGATGGTCGCGTAGTCGGCGAAGCGCTCGGCCGTGTCGCGCTGGAGCCAGCCACCGTCGGCCTCGACCTCGCTGGGCATCTCCCAATGGAACAGGGTCGGAAACGGTGCGACCCCGGCCTCGAGCAAGTGGTCAACCAGCCGGGAGTAATGGTCGAGCGCCGCGCGGTCCCCCGAGCCCCGACCTCCGGGTTGCACGCGTGCCCACGGGATGGAGAACCGGTAACGGTCGAGGCCCAGCCCCGCGGCGAGGGCCACGTCGGACTCCGGTCGTCGGTAGCTGTCACATGCAGGGTCCGCCGTCGACCCGTCGATGATCGCGCCCGGCCGTTCGAGGAAGTCGTCCCAGATGGAGCGCCCGGTCGACCCCGTGGGACGGGCCCCCTCGATCTGGAAGGCCGAGGTCGCTGCGGACCAACGGAGCCCGACGGGCACAGACGGACGATCACGTGCAGGGATCATGGGGCTCCTTGACATCGATGTCGGGACAGTGATGATTCTGCACCCGGTACCATCGATTGCGCGACCGAGTTTCGCATTCTGCTCGCCGTTTCGCGCGAGCGCCCCGTCTGCTGGTAGACTCGACTCTTGGCTTGCGTGTGGGTTCTTCCCTCACGACCGCTGTGCAGCAGCCCTCTTCTGCTGCCGGCATTCCGAACACTCCTGTACAGAAAGCGTCCACACGTGGCAAACATCAAGTCGCAGATCAAGCGCAACAAGACCAACGCGAAGGCACACGAGCGCAACAAGGCCGTGAAGAGCGAGCTCAAGACCCTCATCCGCTCCACCCGCACGGCAGTCACCGCCGGCGACAAGGCAGCAGCCGAGGCCGGCCTGAAGAAGGCTTCCGTCAAGCTCGACAAGGCCGTCAGCAAGGGTGTCCTGCACAAGAACCAGGCGTCGAACCGCAAGTCGTCGCTCGCCAAGCAGGTCGCTTCCCTCTGAGCCGAAGCTTCTCAGGAAGGCCCGTCCCGTTCATCGGGGCGGGCCTTCTTCGTCCCCTCGGGTTCGAGGCCCCCGCGGGATCGAGAAAGCGGGGGACGGTTACTCGCCGAAGGGCTGGCGCGTGGCGATCACGGTGACCATGCGCTCCAGGGCGAAGATCGGGTCGCGGGCCGCTCCTTTGACCTCACCATCGGCTCGGGCGGTCGCCTGGATGGCCATCCCGAGAGAGCGCTCGTTCCAGCCGGCCAGGTCGCGGCGGGCACGATCGACCTGCCAATCCTTCATCCCCAGGCGCTGCGCGAGCTGTCGGCTGGGCTCGCGGTTGCCTGCCACGCGCGCCATCGTCCGGAGCTTCATTGCGAAGGCGGCGACCATCGGCACCGGGTCGGCGCCGGACGACAGCGCGTGCCGGAGCGCGACGAGCGCTTCGCCGTAGCGGCCGGCGATGGCCGTATCCGCGACGACGAACGCCGAGACCTCGACGCGACCGCCGTAGTACTTCGTGACGATCTCTTCCGAGATGTCTCCGTCGACGTCGCCGATGAGCTGCTGGCAGGCCGCCGCCAGTTCGGTCAGGTCGTCCGCGAACGCGGAGACAAGCGCACGCAGGGCTGCCGGCGCGATGCGCTTCTTGGCCGCCCGGAACTCTCCGGCGGCGAAGTCCACTCGGTCGCTGTCGCGCTTTACGGCCGGGCACGCGATCTCGATGCCTCCGCCGGTACCGGTGCGAAGAGCGTCGAGCAGCTTCTTGCCACGCACGCTGGCGCCCGTGTGGCGAAGGATGACCGTCGCCCCCTCCTGGGGGTTGCCGAGGTACGACACGGCCTCCTGGATGAAGGCGTCGGAGCACTTCTCGACACCCGAGACGCGCACCAGTCGCGGTTCTCCGAACAGCGAGGGAGAAGTGAGGGACAGCAGTGCGCCCGGGGCGTAGTCGTCGGCCCGCACGTCACTGACTTCGAGTGCAGGATCTTCCGCGCGCAGGTAGTCGCGCACGCCGGCGATCGCACGCTCTGCGCACACCTCTTCCGGCCCCGAGACGAGCACGATCGGCGCGGGGTGCGGTTCTCGCCACGACACCTGCGGGATCTTGGTGGGCTTCGCACCACTGCGAGAGGGGGTACGCGAAGCTGCCATGGGTCCAGCCTACCGGCGCTCACCGACACCGCCCGGCTGGCGTTCTCCTCACTCCTCACCTGCATGCTCCGTCCACACCTGCAGTTCGTCGCCGTGCACACCGAGCAGGATCCTCCCCTGCTGGTCCGTGCGCAGATCCTGCGCCCCGGTCGCTGTCAGAAGGTCGAGGGTCTCGCTACGCGGATGACCGTAGTCGTTGTCCGCACCGACACTGAACAACGCCACCCGGGCCCGAAGCGCCTCGTACAGGCCGGGGTCCTGATCCGCGCTGCCGTGATGGGCCACCTTGACCACGTCATACCCGCCGAGGTCTGCCGCACGCATCAGCAGGCGCTGGGAGGCCGCAGCGAGGTCTCCGAGGAACAGGGATCGCGGCACTCCTCCCCCGTCGAACTCCATCACCACGCTGGCGTCATTGCCTGAGGGAAACACGGGAGACCCTCTCCGGGGCCAGAGGACACGCCACGTCGCCTCCCCGAGTTCGCCCCGCTGCCCTGCCCACGCCTCGTCGACACGGGCACCCCCGTCGAGGAGCACGGCGAGGAGGCGCCGCTCGGAATCCTCGGTGACGGGTCCGTGCAGCACCGCGTCCACCCGACCGACGACGGCGGTGGTCCCGCCGACGTGGTCGAGGTCGAAATGTGTCAGGACGAGGAGGTCGATCCGCTCCACCCCGAGAGACCGCAGACACGCTTCCAGCGGTTCCGGCGCCGGCCCGGTGTCGATCAGTGCGACGCGGTCGCCGGAGCGCACGATCAGCGCATCTCCTTGACCGACGTCGCACGCGGCGACGGACCATCCCTCCGGCGACGCCACGGTCGCGAGCGGACCGTCGAGGAGAATGCGGGCACCGGCGAGCGACGACACGATGATGAGAACCGCCGCCGCGCCGCGCCGCAGGAACGCCATCGCACGCACGGTGGCCGGCCGGCGCGGAACATCAGCGGATCGGAGGAGGACGACCGACACGCACACGCTGACGAGTGCCACCAATGCCGCGCTGCCGATCCCCGCCGGAAGCAGCAGCTGCGCGTTCGGCAGTCGCGCCGTCGTCGTGGCGGTCGTCGCGATCCAGGCGGCGGGAAGCCAGGACGCCGCTGTCAGCAGATCAGCGAGGAACGGCAACGGCGCAGCAAGACACGCCAACAGACCGATCACCGTGGCGATCGGTGCCGCCGGAGCGGCGAGGAGATTCGCAGCGACCCCGATCAGCGATTGCTGCTCTGCGAACAAGGCGATGATCGGCCCGCATGCCAGTTGCGCGGCGAGCGGGACCGCGATCGCCAGCGCCACCGTGTCGGGCATGACTGTCGCCAGCCCCCGGGCAAGAGGCGGGGCGAGCAGTATCAACGCCCCGGATGCCGCCACCGAGAGCGCGAAACCCGGTGACGTCGCGAGCCACGGATCGGCGAGGAGTATGCCCGCGGTGCACAGGGAGAGCATGCCCGCGCCCGCACTCGGACGACCCAGCAGCACGGTGAGCATCCCGATGGCCGCCATGACCGCTGCGCGGATGACGCTCGGCTCCGGGGTGACCAGCACGACGAACCCGGCCAAGCCCACGAGGGAGAGCGCGACGCGCAACGCGCGCCCTCCTCCGCACAACGCCGTCAGCCAGAAGAGCGCGACGACGACGATCGCGCAGTTCGCGCCGGATACAGTTTGTCAAAGAGGTGGGTAGCTAACCGGATGACGCTACCCCTGTGCCACCAAGGATGATGGGCGACACAGGAGCAGCGCTATCAGCTACCTAGCTAGGCACGCCGACCAATCGCATGAAGCGCGTGCGGATTGCGTCCTCTCCGCCTTCGAGGATCTCGCGAACGCTGTCCTTGACGTCGGGGTGCTGCAATGTTCCAGAAGCTTCGATAGCGGGCAACGCCGCGTCGTGTTCGAGCACCAGGATGTTCTCGGCTCCGGAGGTCACAACCACATTAGCGTTATGTGTGGACACGATCAGTTGCCGGTTCTGTTTGATCTTCTTGAGGGTTTCCACAGCGAGGTACCTGATCAGCTTGTTCTCAAGGTCGTCCTCAGGCTGGTCGAGCAAGAGGGGCTCGTCCCCCATCTGAAGGATCACAGCCAGAAGGGCTGCAGTTTTTTGACCAGGCGATCCTCGATCGACGGCCACGAAGTCTGCCTGCCCGTTCGCCTGGTACATCACACGAATGAGGTCGTCGGGGAACCAAAGCATGATGTCGGTGACCAGATCGAAGCTGTCAGAAGTAGCTAGCCTGGAGTAAAACCGACCATCGATCCTCACTGCGCTGGCAATCTCCGATTCAATGCCGGCCTCAACGAGCTGAATCAACTTGCCCTTGAAGCCCGAAACGTCCTGCGGGAATCGCGAGTCTTGCGGCACCTTATCGCTCACTAACAACGGGATCCCATCCTGAGCGAACGCTCCTTCGAACGAATCAGGTGTCCGCAACAACGTGCGCAACTCATCACCGAGGCCTGCAACGCTTCCCTGTTCGAAGACCTCCAGCTTCGTGCGAGTTCCCTGCGTAGCGTTGAGACTCTTCGTATAGTCCCGCCTGCGGGTGAAAAGCTCAGCCCGCTTCGCACGGATACTCCGCATTACCTCGTCTATCACCCCTTCTTGCGCGCTGCGCCTAGCCTCCGCGTTCTCAAGCTGTTTGAGTTCGGCCGTCAGCTCTGCTTCAAGTTTTCGGTCGTGACTGGTCTGATCGGCGGACGCAGCGGATACACCACCCTGTTCGTTCATCCACGCACCCAGCCGCGCAGCCTCTTCGGTCCAGTACTTCGCTGTGCCTGTAGCTATCCAAGCCTGACGAGCGGAGCGGACAACTGCCGCGGCTTGATCGAGGAGTATGGCGGCGCTCTCGTAAGAAGCCACGTAGTCCAGATACTCGGTGCTTTCATCGGCGTCCATGGGCAGGGTGCGAAGCGAGGCGGCCTGCTGAGCGATGATCGCTTCGATCTCGCTGCTCATCAAGTTCGCCGAGTCGACAGTCCGCGTCTTCGTCTCGAGCTGAGACAGCGTCGCGTACTCGGGGCTAGCACGAAGATCTTCGAGGTGGCGTAGTCGCGCTTGCACCTCTTGGAGCTGTCCTTTCAGGCGGTCAGCCTTCTCCGACTCTGCAAGGAGCTGTCGGAGCTTGTTCCGCTCGGTCTTGAACCTGAGCCGGAGTTCCTCATATTGCTCCTCCCACTCGGCTTTTTGAATCTCCGGCATGTCGTCGACAAGCTGGAGGAAGCTTTGCGGCTTGGTCGCCATTTCATAGATCTGTTTCTGGCTGAAGACTCGCACAGGCGCACGATCGACTACTCGTCCCGATTGCTGCTCCCACGCCGAACCATCCCAAAGCGCGAGGCTTGAATGTGAAGGTGAAGCACCCTCCCACCTGATCCTCAGCAGCTGTCCGCCTCGTGCGTAGATCACCTCAATCTCAGTCTCGTCATTCCACCATCGCTCGCTCGCATCTGTCGTTGGCGCAAATCGAGCCAGATCAGCCGCGAGATTGGCTGGCAGCTCTTCTACCCGACCATGCGCCAGGCGAAGGAGCTCAACGAGCGTTGACTTCCCGACGCCACGACCGCCGATCAGGCAGTTCATCCATGGGCCGAACGTAAACTCACGATGCTCGCCCCTGTGCCTCACCATGATCGCTTTGATATGGTCGTGCTTCACATCATTCAGGTCGTGGTCACCTCGTCGAAAACGACGGATCGACTCTGACGGCTCGGCCAGCGCCAACCGAAGGCCCTCCATAGTGAGTGTCTCAGCTTTAACCATCGTCAGGTGAGTCCCCGGCGCTTTTGCTGCAGCCGGATCCGGAGCACCATCCGTGGTTAGGTGATGCGCGTCGGACCCGAGAAGCGGCACCCACCCACGTTTGCTTGCCTCGCCCACCTTGCCGTCATCAGCAACTTCGGCCGCGATGACATGACCACTGGCGGCGAGGGTGTCTAGTTCGCGGGGATCCATATCGAGGACGCCAGCGCGCTGGTCGATGTGGGCCGGGATTAGCATGCCGCCCAAGTCGCGAACCACTTCAGCGGCCGCGTTCACAGTCATGTCGGCGACATCATCGCTTCGTCCTGGCGTTCCGTTGAACTTGCACCGCGCGAGCACCCGGATGACGATGGAGGCATCACACGTGTGCTCGAACACGGCAAGCGCATGAAACCCTCCAGCGAGAGTCAGCTCGACTCCTGGAAAAATCACAAGTGGCGGCAAACCGGGATCTGCGTCCTGGAGTGTTCTGAGCGCGGCTCGCGCCGCGTCAATCCCTTCATGCGAGTTGTGGTCAGTTACTACGATCCCGTCGACGCCAGCATCGATGTATGCACGGACCCAAGTCTCAAACGAAGGCCGCGGATTGGTCGTTGTCTCGCCCTCTAACCCACCGTAATCGAACGATGCCGGCGAGTGAGCATGGATATCCAAACTCCACCATCTCGCGCCAACATAGCCTGTTTGAGGCGCTGCGCCCTCAAGATATGCGGGGGGTTCACCCTCTGAGTTTTCCATGCTTCATCGTGGCATGAGGATCGGCCCCAGAACCGCCCGACGGGCACGAGTGGACGATGATGTACAAAACCAGTTCGAGCGTGCGGCGCTCGCGCTACTACCGGGTCAGACCGCATGGACATGGATTAGACAAAGGTTGGCTCTTCACGAAGGCACGAGTCGGCCGAAAACTCTGGCATGCACGCCCGGTTTGATGAAGATGCTCAGGCCTCGCTCGCCCCCGCCTGGCCCAACCGATCGAACGTCGGAAACCATATCGGAGGGCACCGACGTCACGCCCGAGGTGACCAGCGGATGGATCCCCGCCCCTAAGCCCGACCGCCTACGCCACCCTCGCGACGGTCGCGGTCGCGACGTCTTAGATGCCCTGTACACGACCAGTGAAGAGGGACGGTGAATCATGATGCAAACGTGGCGGACGACAAACGAAGCCGATCAGCGCCGGAGAACTCGGTCGATCGGATCGCCGACCGCGAGCTGCGAGCGCATGTCGTGCGAGTGCCCAGCGGTAAGCTCGACGCGATGCCTCTCGACTCAGCCAAACGTGTGCGTGAGTATCTCCGCGTCTCGCTCGATCGTTCAGGCACGGGGAAGAGTCCTGATCAGCAGCACGATGAGATCGTCGCTGAGGCCCAGGGACGCGGATGGCAGGTTCATTCCTCCCCCTACCGTGATGACAACCGAAGTGCCAGCCGCTACGCGCGACGGCAGCGTGAGGGATTCGCCCAGCTGATTTCAGATCTTGAGGACGACACCTTCGACGCTGATCTCCTCGCGATATGGGAGTCGAGCCGCGGTTCCCGCCGCACTGGTGAGTGGATTGACCTCGTGGACCTCTGCCGTGAACGCGGCGTCAGCATCTGGGTCCTGACCCATAACCGCGTCTACGACCCAGCGAACGCTCGGGATCGCCGCAGCCTCCGCGAAGACGCCTCTGACGCCGAGTACGAGTCCGATAAGACCAGCGAAAGGCTGAGACGCGATATGCGTGCGGCGGCGAAACGCGGTCGCCCCCACGGTAAGAACGTTTACGGCTATCAACGGGTCTACTCTGTGACCTCAAACGGCACCAAGGTGTTGGACAAGATCATCGAGCACCCGGATCAAGCCTGGGTTGTCAAGGAAGCGGCAGCGATGGTGCTTGCTGGCCGCTCGTACTACGACATTGCAGCGACGTTCAATGAACGCGAGATCCCACCGCGACGGCCCGCGCGCTCTGAGCACCGACGGTCGCTTGGCTGGACCGCGCCCGCTGTTAAACAGATGTTGACCATGCCCGTGTACATGGGTCAGCGAGTGCACAACCCCCGCGAGGGCGAGGCTGCGACGTACGACGGCATCTGGCCCGCCTTGATCGACCCCAACGACTGGCAGCGCCTCCAGTCTGCGATGACATCACGTGGATTCAAGTCGAACAACTGGCCCGCTACCCATCTGCTGTCCGGGATCGCTCTGTGCGGAATCTGCGGCGCCCGGATGCGAGCCGGAAAACAGAATGCTGGCTCGTCAAAGGTCGACGAGGACGGCAACGTTATCCCCCGGCCTCGCTACTACGCCTATAACTGCATCGGCACGCCGGGACGACCGGGATTCCACGTCTCGATGCGCGAAGAACATCTCGACCTGCTGGTTACCGAGCTAGTCCTCGCTCGCCTCGAACGCCCTGACTTCCTCGCCACCCTTGGTGGACAAGACGAGGAAGTGGATGCCGAGCGGAGGTCGATCGTCGACGAGATTCGAGGCCATGAGCAATGGCTCGAACAAGTCGCGATGGAAGCCGAGCGGCGTCGGGATCTTCGCATGCTCACCGAACAGCGTGATCTCGTCGAACCGAAGATTGAGGCGGCGCAGAAGCGGCTTGAGTCGCTTGCCGGCGCTGACCCTCTCATCGTCGAACTCGTCCGATCCCGACAGATCAGAGAAACGTGGGCAGAGTGGACTGACAAGGGCGATATCGTGCGTCAGCGCCATGTCATTCGCGAGCTAATCGTGCCTCAGGTGCATCGCGTGCCGCCGGAAGCCGTCGGCAAACGCGGCCTCAATCCCGAGCGTGTGACGTTCGACTGGCGCTGACGACTAGACAGGTCTTCAGCCTGAGCCCTCAGAGCAGGTTGGCTTCACGAGCTCGCACGATCCAGTTCGTCGCGGTCCGTGCGTGCAGCCCGAAGGTTTCCGCCACTGCCTTAGCGGGCGGGTATCTGACGACACTGGCGAGGCGGTAGACCGTTGCCACATCAGCCACATCGACGCCCTGCCCTTTCCGGTGCGCGAGACGATCTCGGTGTTGCCGAAATTCAGGGGCAACAAAATCGACGACAGCGTCTGACAGCGCGCGTCCTTCGAGCTGGAACGTGCGCGGAAGCACCCACCGCAGGACGCTTAGCGGAGCTACCGCACGAAGCAGGGAACCGCTGACCTCGGCCCCTCGTCCAGCGGTCACTGTCACCTTATTTAGTCGGTAGCTTCCACTGGAACGCCCGAGGTGAGCTTCTATCTCGAGAACTGAACCATCACGCTCGTTAGCTTGCACCCCGGGGAGGTTCGCTAGCTCGCCCCAAGCTCTGACAGTCGCGGGTGCCCATACCCCCGGATACACAAGATGGCGATCGGCGCTGAGGTCGATACTCCATCCCCGGTCTTCGATGTCTGTCTCGGGTGTGATCGGCACGACGACCATCCTATCGATTCCCAGACTTGTCCGAGCTAGGCAACGCATGTAATGTATCAAACACAACAGAAGAACGAACCGGCGGAGCCATCTTCAACTTCCATCGTGGCCGGAACACTCAGTCCCGTCGCGGCGGCCTCTTCGGGACATAACCGTAAGGAGTGTTCCGTGGAGTCCACCGATTCAACGACACCAACGCCCGAAACTCTGCTGAGTGCCTTCTCTGTCGCTCAAGCTGAGGACATCACCGCTCGATCGAGCTTCGTTCTCCGCGCTGACATCCGCGCAGGCAAGCTGACCGCCTACAAATTTGGTGGCCTCTGGAGGATCCTCCCCTCGGATCTTGAGGCGTACCGCGCATCTCTGATCACTCCGTCGCGGAGCGCACGTTGAGCGCGGGCGTGCTGGAGCGGATTCAGAGTCCGACCATCTCGCACGACCCGGAGAGCATTCGCATCTGGGCTCGGGATCGAGCAGCGGCCGCTCCCCCGCTTTCGCAGCAGCAGTCGCTCCGGTTGCAGGGACTGTTCTCGGGAGGTCGTCACAAGTGACCGAGAAAGAAATCCGCCCCAGCGCGGAAAGCTCTGAGGCGGGAGAGACACTTGGCGGCGTCGCTTTCGATTCTACTGCTGAACAGGGACATTCGGTTAGCTACGGAAGCGCGCAATCATCGCGTACGACAACGCCGTCCCTTGAGACTCTCATCGGGCGCACCGTGGTGGACTACCTGAACTCCATTGCGGACGAGCCTGACCTAGCTCTGAGCGCGATCCGGGACGGAGTTCTTGCGCGCATCAATGCCGAGATTCAGCTAGAGAATATTGGGCGACAGTCCACATCGGCACCGAAGCTCCTCCCCCACCTCTGGCTGGACGAACTCTCTGTGGTGAACATCCTGCTTGCTCGATATCCGATTATCAAGGTCGACCTGACCAACGGTCACGGCAACGAGAAGCACGGCGTGCTAGCGATTTATGAGGACTCCGGCGACCTCAACGGAATCTACAACACCGACGAATCGCGTCTGAAGAAGCTAATTAGCGACCTCCGTCCGTCTTTCAAGAGCTCGGCGATCGAGTCTGCACTCAAACGCATGCACACCCATGCCCCCGTCCGGCGCCGCACGCTCGAAGCGCATTTGATACCAGTTGCAAACGGCGTTTTCGACCACGCGCGCCAGCGCCTACGCGAGTTCTCACAGGACTGGGTATTCCTCTCGAAAGTTCAATCTGCGTATGACGAACATGCAAAAAGCCCCCGCATAGCTCAGGCCGACGGGACCGAGTGGGAAGTCGAGGAGTGGTTCCAATCCCTATCTGACGACGAAGGAGTCTCCGAGCTTCTGTGGCAGGTCGCGAGCGCAGCTCTGCGGCCATTCGTCGGCTGGAAGAAATCTGCATTCCTCATCGGGCCCGCCGGAAACGGCGGAAAGGGAAGCTTCCTCAAGATGCTCAGCAACCTCGTTGGAGCGTCTGGGCACAGCGCAATCCCGCTGGCCGCCTTCGGTAACACCTTCAGCCTGGCCGCCCTGATGACGCGCAACGTCAATCTGGTCGACGAGAACGCAGTGGGAGTGTTCGCCACGAACCTCGACCCGTGGAAGGCATGCATCACCGGAGACATGATCAAGCTCGAGGAGAAGTACGAGCGTGCGGTCTACATGCGCTGGCTCGGCTTCGATATTCAGTGTTTGAACGAGACGAACCCCCGGGTCAAGGACAAGTCGCGGTCCATGCTGCGACGGATGCTCTTCGTTCCGATGGTCAAGAACTTTTCAGGGATGGAGAACACGGCAATTCGCGATGTATACCTCAAAGACCCTGAGGTGCTCGCTTACGTACTCAAGCGCGCGCTCCACATGACCCACACCGCGTTCGATGTCCCGCTCGTATCGCAGCAAGCGAGCGAGCGCTGGTTTAGCTCGAACAATAAGGTCGTCGGTTGGTGGATGGAACACAAGGACCAGTTCGCCTGGGACTTGCTCCCCTGGGCGTTCCTGTACGACGCGTATAAAGCGTGGCACTCGACGGTCGAGCCCAGCGGAATTGTCGAGGGACTCAATCAGTTCACGGAGTCGCTCCGAGAGCATCTCCGGGCCTCGGAAGAATGGATGCCCACTGCCACTTCGACGCGCCCCGGCGGCCGGATGGTGGAGCCAGAGCCCCTCATTGAGGAGTACAACCTCACGCGCTGGATGAATCCGACCTACACAGGCACCGACCCGCGGAGGCGCTGTGTGCCCGTGCTCAAGGCGAACTACAAGGGGTTGCTTCGTCGTGTGGTCTCGACCGCGCCGCTGGACGGGCAAGACGACTGATGCATGTATCCATCGAGTCCCGCCGAGAAGTCTCACCACGACCCGGCGGCGGCGTCCACCATTTGCGGGCGTCATCTCTCCCAAGCGGCACTGACGTGCATCTCGTCGCCGACGGCGATCGCAGCGATGCCTACGACGCGGTGTACTTGCGCGGACGGGAACGAGGCTGCTGTCAGACCGTGTCCTGCCCGCGGCCCGGCCGCGCCATCGCCCTGCGGGGTCTTTGCCCCGCAGGGCGCCAGGAGCACCCCTGCGCTTACTTGGGCGGGTGGTGTTTTCCCTCACGTCAGAAGAAAGGTGTAGCCCCATACACTTCTGACCCCGCTTCGCTCGTCAGAAGCTCCGGCGGCTTTCCCGAGGGGCTTCTCCTGTCGGTATCCGAAAACCAGGCGCCGTGGTCTGTTGCGTCGAGGACGGAACAGACCACAGACGAGGTCGAGAGGGGTGAAGCATGAGCTACACCATGACCTATGACGTGTCTCACAAGGTGGGGCGCGGCGGGCACGCGAAGACCTTCTTCAGGCACATCGCGCGAGACGCTGACCAGAGAGCCGGCTTTATCTTCCCCCAGTCGAATCCGAACATCGTCCCGGAGAGAACTGCTCTCAACATGACGATGGTCAACGACGGCTCGGGCAGTGTGAGGCGTCTTGAATCCGTCGATGGCCGGCCACCTTCGGACGAGCTCGATGACTACCTCAAGCAGCGCCTTGACTCAGTCGGGAGGGCTCTCCGGAAGGACGCCGTCTTGATTCGCGGCGTCGTCCTCCAGCTCGATCCCAAGTGGTTCGCCGAGCACGATGTCTCGTGGCGCGAGAAGGGGCCGAGCAAGGACTCCTACGCATACATGGGAACGGCGCTGGATTGGGTTGTCGCGGAGTTCGGCGCGGACAACATCGTGGGGTTTTCCGTGCACCTAGATGAACTGCATCCGGCCCTCCATGTGGCAGTCGTCCCCCTAACAAACGACGGACGGCTCTCCCAAAAGGACTTCTTCAAGGGGCCAGCCGATCTGAGGCGCCAACACAAAGAGCTTCGCGCTGTGATGGCCGAAGCCGGCTACGACGTGGAGCATCGAGTTACGGAACGCTCGAGAGAACATCTCAGTAGCAGCGAGTTTCAGAGAAGAGCAGATTGGCTCCGTGACGCCACCGGTGAGCTCGAGAAGGAACGGGAGGCGAGCGAATATATGCGTCGAAACTTGGCCGCCTGGGTTTCCGACCTCGATGATCGGGAGTCCGCCGTTCTCGAAAGGGAGCGAGAGCTGGCGGCTCGCAGGCTCGCAGCGGAGGATGCAGTCCGCGACGCGAATGAGACTCGACTCCAGGCGCAGCTTACTCAGCGAATGGCCGCGCGAGCGCGAGAAGATGCCGACGCGGAGAGCCAACGGATGCGGAACATCAATGCGCGCCTTGAGAGCGTCCCCGCGGACGTGGAACGGTGGCTGGACAAGGCGAAGGTTGGCGGTAAGCCACTTCGCGAGCTCTTTGACGCCGACATGGCAAAATCACGCAACACCCGGAGGGCGTTGCTCGAAAAGATAGAGAAAGACGCTCGACCAGAACTCAAAGGGTTCGATCGCGAGAGATAACCCGCTCGACGGCGGGTGGGCGGCTGGTGGCCGCGGGGTGACCACTATACGGTCAGCCCGCGGCCACCAGCCATTTTCTCTTGGATCTTCGCATCTCCTGGGCGTGAACTGGCCATACTATGGCCGGGAGACGGCCACCTCGCGGCCACGCTAGGTGGCGACCACGGCCTCCATTGGACCTGCTGTCCACATTATGGTCACGCGGTGGCCCACTCGTGGCCACTCGGGACGGCTGATCCAGAGCGATGAGTCCAGGATGACCGACTAAGAAACTCACCGCCGCCAGCCAACAGGTTGCACAGAGTGCAGGCGGATGCTTCCTGGATCCCTCGAGGCTTGAGGGCGAGTTGGCGCGGCCAGCTGACGGCCCACCTAAGACAGGCGGCTCTCCTCGCTCATCGGCGGGCAAGCCGGTACAAGACCGTGAGAACTGGGGCAACCGCCACGCTTATCAGCCGTGTCGGTGGTCGTGAATAGGGTACCAATGATGACTAATCCCAGCGCGCGTCTGCTGCACACACACCTGTCTGATCTCGCTAGGATCGGAACGCCCTCAGGCGGACAAAAGTGAGGGTGACCACCCGAGTCAACGCCGTCCCCCTCTGGAGAGTCTCGCCCGACGGGCTCGAGCCTGTGCACGCGCAAAGGTTCAGCGTTGAGACGGACCTTGAGGACATGGTCGAGTCTGCGCCCGACGTTCTCGGCGAAAAACTCCTAGTGATCGGGAGACAGGTCACGACACCGCTCGGCCGAGTGCTCGACCTACTAGCACTAGATGAGAACGCGTCGACGAAGGTCATCGAGCTCAAGAGGGACCGTGCGAAAGACGATGCGGTCGGCCAGCTTGTGGCGTACGGCGCATGGGCGGCGACGCTCGGTCGAGCTGAATTGGAGCGCATCTTCAGCGACTACAGCATGCAGAGACGAGCAGTCGCTGGGCCGCCGCCAGGCCTGAACGAAGCCTTCTTCGAAGTCTTCGGCGTGGCTCTGCCGCCAAGGGTGAATCAGACGCAGACGTTGACACTCGTAGCTCGGACAATCGACGCTGCGACGCTAGGCGCGGTCAGGTTCATGCGCGATAAAGATCTGCCGATGAGTGTGCACCTGGTAGGAAGCTACTCTGCGCGCGGCGAAACGTGGGTAACCTGCACCGAATGGATCGATCTCGACCCCGCGAGGGACAGACCGATCAGCTTGCGTGCCCAGTTTCAAGAACTCCACGTTGCGACAGTCGCTGCGGTCGAACAGGGTACAAGCCAACTCCTCGTGCAGCTCAGGAAGCAACAGCCACGACGAACCGGCCATGAGCGCCCGTTCTTTCGAAAAGGTACTCACGGCGACATCTTGTGCTTCGCCCTGTTGTACATGCCACGATTTACAACGGCATACGTTCCATATTCGCTACTCGACGCGCTCTACGACTGGTGGGTCGACGAGCAGGCTGCGCTCGGTGTCGAGAGAGTCAAGCCAGCACACAACTTTCCTCATCAGCTAGCAATCGCCATCGAGCTTGCGGGCGGCTGGCGCAAGGAGCGAAAGTACTGGGACGAGGACCCCTCTTTGGTCAATGAACGCCTTCGATTTCTCGTGAGGCAATGGATCTTGCCCTCACGAGGCCAACTACTGCGCGGCTATGCGCGCAATTAGAGCGTTGCTCGCGGGGGCGCGAATGACGGAGGTAGCCCGAGCGTAGCTCGGAGGATCACTCGAGCTACGGACTAGCTACGCTCGTAATATAGCCTGACCTGGTTTTTTTATACGTGTAGCTTTGTAGCCGTATATCTGTTAACCCTGTGAATGGAACAGATCATCAGCTCCCACCACCCGGTTCGCCAGAACGGGATGCACCGAGCTACATGGCTACATTGAACAGAAATACCAGTTCAGAAACGGATTCAGCCTTTCGCCGGTCCGCTACCCGGACGCTACCGCGGGCTACGACGGGCTAAACGGCGGTGTAGAGGCCTCGATCTCCCCCACGGCGTACCTGGCGGTGCCCAGGATCCACCTTGATGGCGCCCAGAAGCTCACCGGCGACCGCAAGACGGAGACGCTGGCCATGCTCGAGCACGCCTCGAGCGACGTCGCCTCGACCATCCGCGAGCACATCGTCGACCGGAAGGTCAGCAGCTCGCGCACCGCCGATCCCACCGATCCGACTCTGCTGGAGCCGTTTGCCTGAAACGTACCGATAGCATGACCACGAGAATCTGGTGTAGCTCTCTGCGGGCGAGCACCACCACCGCTCGAAAAGCGGTGCGAGGAAGTCAACGTGTTTGAAGGGCCCCACCTCGCTGGTATCGCTGACATCACGCATGCTGCTTTCCCGTTCCTCGACATTCGGACCATCCCCAAGGGCGTCGAGTTCGCGATGGAAGAGGCCTACTACCGACTGATGATCACCGGGAGAGTCTGGCGATTCGTTTGGAGCCCACCACTCACCGCTGGCCCACACGCTTCAGAATCGCACCCCTTTGCTCGACGCGGTGAAGACCCAGAATGGGCAATTGTGAACGTCGCCGAAGCTCTCATCGTTTCAAGCTCCGGTGGCTCGGCCCGAGATTTCGCGATCCGCACCTTCCGGGACCTCTCGGATTTGGCTCTCAGCGACTCAATCTGAACGAGCGTCCATCGCGCTTCATGCGGCAGGGATCTAGGGCCAGAGTCAACGACGTGGGTGGTGATGCTGATCCTCACGCTGCTCCGGCTACTGCCGGTTGGCTACTTCCGCGTCTTCCTGGGGAACGCGACGGTTTCACCCTCTTGGAGCTGAAGTTGCTCGCCTGTCGTCAGCGTGACCGCGGTGCCCGCCCTCGTGTGTTCGATCCGCTCGACCTCGCCGTCGACGGTGACCCGACCGAGGTCGGACGCATTGAGCGTCTCTGCCGTCTTGATGTTCACCTGCGCTGACGGAGGCCCTTCCGGCACGTCAGGGACGCATGTCCTGCAGCGCCGATATTGGCCGATGGTCGCGACTTCCTCGACGCTGACGTACGACGCCCGATAGTAGCTTCGATGAGTGTCGTCCCCAGGGCCGACCAGCGCCAGACCGTCCTCGTAGGTTTCGAGGATCTCGACCCCGCCGGACTGCTCGATTCGAGCATCACCTCGTACCTGATGCTGGATAGTCGGGCAATCCTCCCGATGCAGCACACCGGGAGGCTCGCTGGTGCGGTTCAGGATGAAGCGGACAGTCTCGGGCACGACGCCATCCTCTCGCAGTGGTGAGAGGATCACCCAGCAGCCAAGGGCTCGGCGCTAGAGTCTCACCATGCCGCTGCCAACCCGCGTATCGCTGGGCGTGCTGATCGTGACGACTGCTCAGGCGTTCCACATGATCGAGTCGAGCTGATCCCGGTGGAACTGGAGATAACCGTCACCCCGCGCGAGACGCTCGTTTGGGCGCCGAGTGCGCCGACTGGTCAGGAGTTGCGCCGGGCTCTGCTCGACGAAGGCTACCTGGTGCTCGACGCGGACCCGTTCGAGCTGACCAGTGCCGGTCTCATCCCGGAAGGCGAGCACCTCGAGTTCGATCCCGCCCGGATCTTCAATGTCGCGACAGGCCCCAACGCCAATGTGACTCTCCAGGCGCTGGTCGACTTCGGTCACACGCTCGTCTGGCACCGCTGGCAGACACGTCTTGCGCGGAAGGTGTGGGGGGTCAGTATCGCGATCCCACGCCGCGGCCGGCCGCGCGCCAGCGGTATCGAGCGAGCCACGCACTTCGGCACGACCGTACGCTGCAACGCAGGCCGTGGCCTGAAGATCTCCCGCGACACCTACGCGACCATCAACAAGCGTTCTTCGATGCCTCGCTGGTCCCGAGACGACAGCCCGGGGGCGTGGGACCGGATGAACCACTACTTCGATGATCCCGAGCACCGCATCCTCACCGACGAGTGGTGCGAAGCGCACCAGGCCGACGCGCTGGCGAACTTCGACATGAACATGGCCCATTTCGCTTCGCTCGACGCGGTCGAGTTCGAAGCCACTCTGCAGCTGGCGCTTGACGGCCACCCGGACATGGTCGAGGTGACAGATCTCACCGAATGGATTGGCGTGCCTGGGGTCTACATCATGGTGCTCGACGAGTACCGGCAGGTCTACGTCGGTGCGTCATCCGAGTCTGCGGGGATCGCCAAGCGCATTCGTCAGCACTGGACCAACCAGAAAGAGTTCGACCGGCTCATCTTCGGCAGCGTGGAGACATCGATCCTGTCGATCGACAGCTTCCGCGCCCTGGACACCACGCGCATCTTCGCCATGAGGACCACGGAGTACTTCGACGAGGAGATCTCTGTCCTCGCGCAGTTCCCGCCCAAGTTCGCGCTGAACCGCTTCATGGGCGGGAACGATGCCGTGCGCTTTGCCGGCTTGGTCGGCGTCGACGCCGTGATGCGCACGCGCGACCTCCCCGAGCCCACCGAGGGTGCCAACGAAGACGCCGCCATCACACAGAAGGGAAACACGTGACCGATCTCGACGACACCACCCGTCGCGCACGACTGCGTGATGAACAGTGCCGACACGCCCCAGAAGGCGAGCAGCGAGGTAACGCTCACATCACCCGCCGATTCGCGCTTCTCACCCTAGAAGACTATTGAGAATGTCCCGCAATCCGATTCCAACTATGTCGCTGATATCGGGCGCTCGTGGAAGAATTTTTGCATGGATTCAACGGATCGCAAGATTCTTTCTGAGCTCATCGGGTGACCGCTCGGACGTCACGTACGCGCGGTTCGGCGACGAGCTCACCGGCGACCTCGTCGTGCTCGCCGTACCGCACTCCGCCTACCCGAACATCCTCGAGCATTACCGGGAACGACTCCGCAGCAAAGTCGTGATCGACATCAGCAATCCGATCGATTTCTCCACGTACGACGAACTGGCGGTGCCGGCTGACTCCTCGACCGCGGCCCAGCTCGCCGAGCAACTCCCCGAAGGCACGGCAGTCGTTAAGGCGTTCAACGTCAACCTTGGCGACACCCTCACCACCGGCACGAACGGCACGACCCCCACGACAGTTCTGTTCGCCGGAGACTATGCCGAGGCGAAAATCGCGGTTGCGAACCTCATCGAGGCATCCGGGCTCCGGGCGGTCGACGTTGGCCCCCTCTCCCGCGCGAGGGAGCTCGAGGCGATGGGCTTCCTCCAAATCGTGCTCGCTGCGCTCGGGAAGACGCGCAATGAATCCGGTTTCGCTCTCTTGCCCTAATGAGCAGATCCAGCGACAACGCGGCGATGACGGCGTGACAGGGGGCAGCCGCCCATCATCAACCAGAACTCCTATTTTGGTTGGAAACGGGTAGCTACTGACGAATCCTGAGTTGCTGACCGGACAGCGCGATTACATGCTTCGCTCCGCGGCTGAGGAGATCCTCCCGCGGACGCTTTCTGGTCGTTGACGATGTATGACGCAGAGGGATCCGAGTACCGAATCCACTGAACAGGTTCGCCATCGGAGATCGCGACCGACCCGTGTACGGAGACGACGGCTCGCTGGAGATCCTGATCGCCGTGCTTCTGGCCGTGTGCGCCGAAACTCCCCGCCATAACAGGGTTTCGGAGAACGTTTGCGGCAGGCGTATTCACTCCTCAGCCTCGCACTCACCGCACACAATCGTTTTCGGCGGGCGCTAAGAGCGCAGCTTCGCTCGGCGCGCCCGGCCCCTTCGTTCCCGAGCGCTACAGTACGCGGGACATCACGAGCACGTCCGGCCGATCCGACCGTGGACTTGTCGTGAACCCCGCACGCTCATAGGTTCGTATCGCGGCGTCGTTGCCGACGATCACGTTTAGTCGCATTTCTGACGCACCGAGCGATCTCGCCCGGTCTATGGCACAGCCGACGAGCACGTGCGCGAGACCCTGCCCTCTGCGCATCGGATCGATGCAGACGCGACCTAGGCGAGCGGCCTCACCATCGATTGCCAGATCGAAATGTCCGAGCGCCTCGTCTGATTCGTCCTCGACAAGCGTCCATCCGCTGTGCCCCTCATCTTCCATCTCCGATAGCTGCACGGTGTCGAGGGGCCAACGAAGTCGGGGACCTGTGAACAAGTACAAGGCGTCTGAATCGGGGACCCAGCTGACAACTGCTTCACAGTCGCTCGGGGTCCGGCGGCGTAGGCGGAACATGAACACAGCTTATGGAGCAGACACCAAGCGCCGAAACCGTCTGCCGAATGGCAGTTCCGGGGAGCGTTAGCGGCGATGGCCGCGGTGCATACGGGTGGCTCTACCGAAAACGATCGTTTTCGGTGGGCCTCCGACCGCGAGCTTCTCATCAACGCTGACCCTGGTGAGACTGGACGTGAACACCCCTCGTGAGCCTCAACGCCGATCGTGGCCGGACAGTGATCGATCTTCAGGTCTGCGTCTCATCGATCGATCGCTCAGTGCGACGGTTCCGCGCCGAGCACCGTCAGGGGACCTTCCTCGGCGGTCGGGGGTTCGAAGTGGTCGAAGTAGTCTGCCGCGACGTCGTTGGAAAGCGCATAGTCGTCCGCGTGCTCGTGGCTCCGTGCCGCGAGTCGTCCCAGTGCGACTGCCCTTGGCGTCGCGAGATAGATCGTCTCAGGCACTACTCCAAGCGGGCGCAGCAAGTTCCGATAGATGAGACGGGCACGCTTGGACCAGAACGAGAAGTCGAGTACCACGTCTTGGTCAGCCGCGACGAGCGCGATGAGGCGGGCGCGGAGCTCCTGCTCGATCTCTTCATGCACATCGCTCGGCAGGGGCATCGTCCGGATGCCCCTGCGCCAGGCTTCCTGGTCGAATGAAAGACGAACCATGCCTTCCGCTTCCAGTCGCCTCGCAACGGTCGACTTTCCGGATCCCGCCGGCCCGCACATCAAAACAACTCTGATCATCACTCCGACGATAGCCCCGCCCGCTCTGGCAACGATCATTTACGGCAGACGCGAAGGTCAAACCGGGCGTAGTGAGGCAGCCGCTCCCCGCCACGTCTCGATGGCAACTCGTGTTTCAGGCGCGATGCACGATTCGCTAAACCAGGCTTCGAGATCCAAGTTCCCGTACATGTCGCGGAACGCGGATTCTGCGGTGTGGCCGAATCGGCCAAGGATTTGCTGTCGTTCTTCGACCTCAATAGATCGTTCGTGCAGCGCAGCCATCGCGTCCGCGTTCGTGAATGACTTGAGGTAGTCGGCGACGGCGGCATCGTCGGTGACGTCGACCGCCCGCAGGAGTACGGCGGCGACGAGGCCGGTTCGATCCCACCCTGCCGAGCAGTGGAAGAGGATCGCTCCATCATCGGCGTCAGCGATCGCGTTCAGTACAAGCGCGAGTCTGTCTGGAAGCGCCTGGAGGTGCGCGAGATAGTAGAGGGGCGTGCCCCACCGGCCATCCTCTTCATACTGCTTCCAGAAGTCCGTCTCATCGCTGCCGTCAAGATCTACGTGGATGCGCTTGACCGCCGGGGGGACTTGTCCCGTCGACTCATCTGGTCGACGAAGGTCGATCACGGTGCGTACTCCGTGGGCGTGAATTGCTTGCCACCCCTCCGAGTCGACTCGTTCCAGCCTCTCCGAGCGGATAAATACGCCCGAGGGTGTCACGGTTCCGTCTGTGCGCTCTAGACCGCCGAGGTCTCGCACATTGGCGAGACCATCGATGCGGAGCGTGGGTTTCATGTTTGCCAGCCTTGCCGAAAACCCTTGCCGAACCGGGGTTGTGGCAAACGTTAGCGGCAGTGATTCCCTGGCCCGAGGAGTGACAGCGCCGGAAACGATCGTTTTCGGCAGGTCCACTCCCACAACCTGTGCCCAGGCTGGCTCAGGCCGCGCCGTAAAAACACCCCGCCATTCTCTTGTTGTCTTTTGTAGAGTATGCGACTAGTATCTATGTTGTATTCAGAAACAAGGGGGGCAAGCGTGACCGAATCTGGTGCCGCTAGCCATGCATCCGCGTCCGAGGTTGCCTACCACCATTTGCGTGCCCAGATCTTGGATGGCGCGTTACTTGGGGGAAGCATGATCAGCGAGGGGATGGTGGCCAACGAGCTTGGTATGAGTCGCACTCCGGTGCGTGAGGCGTTCCTGCGACTGCAGGGCGAGGGGTGGTTGCGTTTGTACCCCAAGCGCGGTGCGTTCGTCGTTGAGGTGAGGCCACACGAACGCGAGGAGATCGTGCGGGCGCGCGTTCTCCTCGAGTCGGATGCCGTCTCCCGGGTCTCGGGCGATGCCGGCTGCGTTCCGAACTTGTCGAGCGACTGCAGACGATCCTCGGGGGGCAGCGTGATGCCGCTGCGCGGGAAGACCTTCACGGCTTCGCGGTCCTGGACGCGGACTTTCACGCTGCGGTCGTCGATGCCGGCGGAAACCGTCTGCTATCGGACTTTTTCGCGTCGTTGAGCGATCGGCAGAGGCGGATGACGGCGCGATCGCTGTGGAAGCGCGCGGACCGCCTCGAGGGGTCCTCGACGACCACACCGAGCTCGCGCGGCTGATCGATGGTGCGCATAGCGACGCATTCCGAATCGCGCTCGAATCTCACATCCGGCGTACACATCGGGAGCTGTTGCCATGAGTATCACGGACTCCCTCCCGATCCCGGATGCGGGTCCTCGGCACCGCATCCGCCCCTGGATGGCCGTGTGCGCGGCGCTCTTCGCGGTCGCGTGGGGTGGTAACGAATTCACCCCCCTGCTGGTGATGTACCGACAGGAGGACGAGATGACGCCTCTCGTGCTCGACGTTCTGCTCGGTGCGTACGTTCTCGGTATCGTGCCCGCTCTGATCCTCGGAGGCCCTCTCTCCGACCGATTCGGACGCCGGCCGTTCTTCCTTCCTGCTCCGCTCGTCGCTGTCGCTGGGAGCGTTCTGCTCGCGCTGGGCGCTTCATCGCCGACCGTGTTGTTCGCCGGGCGAGTTCTCTCGGGTGTGGCGCTGGGTTGGTTATGGCGGTGGGGACTGCCTGGGTGAAGGAGCTGTCGCAGGCGCCGTTCGACACCGGAGCCCGGAAGGGAGCGGCGCAGGGCGCGCGGCGCTCGCCCTCACAGCGGGCTTTGCCCTGGGCGCGGGGGTTGCTGCGGCGCTCGCGCAATTCGGGCCCGCACCGCAGCAGAGCCCATACTTCGTGCACATCGTGCTAGCCATCGCATCATTCTCGCTGCTGTGGCGGGTGCCGGAGAGTAGGCGGACAAGTGATGACGGTCGGCCGTTACTCGAGGACTTGAAGATTCCGTCCGCTGTGCATCGTCGCTTCCTTTTCGTCGTCGTGCCCATGGCGCCCTGGGTCTTCGGCACAGCGGCCAGTGCCTACGCGATACTGCCTGGCCTGATGATGTCGAAGGCTCCGGGCTTGGAGATCGCGATGAGCGGGCTCCTGTGTGTGATCGCACTAGGATGCGGCGTCGGCGCGCAGCGGCTTGCGGGCCGCTTCGATGACCCCGGCTCGGCCCGCGGTGTCGGCTTGGCGCTCGCAGTCACCGTCGTGGGGATGGTGCTGGCGGCCGTCGCGGTCGGTCTCGACTCGTTGGCGTGGGTCGTCGTCGCCGCTGCCGCGCTCGGGGCTGCGTATGGACTCTTGCTCGTTGGTGGTCTCCGCGAGATCCAGCGTATCGCCGGCCCCGACGATCTCGCGGGGCTCACGGCCGTGTACTACTCGCTGACCTACATCGGATTCTTCATCCCGGCCGTTCTTGCGCTAGTGGGTGCGTGGCTCCCGTACACGGTCATGTTCGTCATCGGCGCGGTTCTTGCGCTCATCAGTTTCAGCATCGTCGCTCTGAGCTGGCGCAGGCACCTTCCGTAGCGCGTCGCCGGGCATCGCCGTCCGATGGGACTGGCAGCGCGGTTGCTCCGGAGGCAGCCGCCAGGCTCCGAGCTGCTTGCGATCCCCGCGGGCCGGTCGCCGTCAAGGACGCCATGCAGTCGAGGTGCAGCGGGAGTGGCATGGTGACGTCTGCGCCCAGGGCGCCTGTGATCGTGAGCCGCCCCCTTCATTCGGTCCGGACGTTCTGTGAGTCGTCGGTTTCCATTTGATGGGTGCACTGTCGAGCGTACTCGGCTGGGGGTAGGTAGCCGAGCGAGGAGTGCCGGCGGTGGTGGTTGTACTCGTCCTTCCAGTCGCCGATGATGACCTGCGCGTGCAGCAGCGAGTAGAAGCTGTTGATGTTGAGGCACTCGTCGCGGATCCGGCTGTTGAACGACTCGACGTACCCGTTGCGCCACGGCGAGCCCGGAGGGATGTAGGACAGGCCGGTGCGGGTGCCGGCCCAGTCGGCCATCGCCTCGCTGATGAACTCCGGCCCGTTGTCCGACCTGAGCACCGCCGGGGCGCCCCGGGCGGCGACGAGGTCCTCGAGGTGGGCGGTGAGTCGGTCGGCGGTAATCGAGCGCTCCACGAGGCCGCCGATGCACTCCCGGGTGTGTTCGTCGACGATCGAGCAGATCTTGATCGGTCGGCCGTGCTCGTCGGCGTCGAACTGAAAGTCCACTGCCCACACCACGTTCGGCGCGTCCGCCGTCGGCGCGTCGACGGTCGAGGACCCGACGCGCTTGCGTCGACGCCGCTGCGGGACCCGGAGCCCTTCGTCACGCCACAGGCGTTGGATCTTCTTGTGGTTCACCACCCACCCCTCGGCGCGGGCGTCGTGATACGCCCGCCGGTACCTGATCATGCGCAGCAGTCGACCGCTAGTGTCCGACTTGAGTCGCGGCGTCGTGAGACCGTCTTGACGCTGAGGCGTGGCGAAGTTCCTAACATCGCCTGTCCGTTACCTGGGTCCCATAGGCAGTGGGGTGCTAACTAGCGTGTCACAGGAGGTACTCTTGCCGTCTCTTGCAGTACAGAACATAGTGAAAGCAGAAGCCGATGACGAACGATAGCAATGCATCGAGCCGTGAATACTCCGACACCGATGTTTCGACCAACGATTCCGAGGGAACGGTCAAGCCCGGGGGTCTGGGGGAAGACAACACCATCCCCGCGAACCCCGACGGGGTAGCCGCAGGCCTGTCCGACTCGCCTTCGCACTTCAACCCAGAAGAAGACGAAGCCGCCGACGGGGACGATTGACGCTGCCGACTATCGCCTACGACCGAAGCCTTCTCTCCTGTCCGCCAATCAAGCTCAACCCGTCTAGTGGTCGGAGTCGCTCGGGAGTCTTGGACAGCGCCAAGGGTCGGTAGCCCTGCTTACAACGTAAGCGGGGCTACCGTGGGCATACATCGGTCGGTCCTGCTGCACTCGCGGATAGGGTGCGTGCTTTGACCGGTGGGAGGGATGACGCGTCATGTCGAGAGAATCTAGCCGGGAGTCCAGAGGGTCAGCGGCCGGCCGCCTGAGCCGCGAACTCATTATCGAGACTGCTCTTGGCCAGATTGATCGCTCTGGTGCGCAGGGGCTCTCGATGCGTTCGCTCGCTCAGGAGTTGGGTGTGGAGGCGATGTCTCTTTACCGGTACGTGCACGGGCGTGAGGATCTGCTTGAGGGTGTGATCGCTCTGCTCCTCGGACAGTTGACATCGAACCTGGATGAGGAGTTCGCCGAGCATTGGCAAGGCTTTCTGCAGGATGTCGCCCATAAGATGCGTCAGATGGGGTTCCCGCAAGGGGCTGTCCCTTCACCGCGCGCCGGGCCGACAATGAAGCTCCAGACGAAAGGAGCAACATGCCTACCGGAGACGTTGAGACCTTCCACGAGGACGGCGCCTGGCACAACCGCGTGACCGGCGACAGCTCGACCACAGGCGGCCCGCACCGAACGAAAGAAGATGCGGTGACCGCTGGACGTGACCTCGCGAAGGAACGCCAGGTGGAGCACATCATCAAGAACGAGAACGGACAAATTGCCGAGCGCAACAGCTACGGCAACGACCCCCGAGACGTGAAGGGCTAAGCCATGCCCCTGCCGGTCGGGCTGCGGCCGCCGCTAGGCGTGGCGTTGGCCCGGCCGGCTGGAACGGTCCCGGCCGAGGATGCGCTACCGGGCGGCGCGCGGTATGAGCCGAAGTGGGATGGATTTCGGCTGCTGCTCGTCGTCGACGACGAGGACGTAACTCTGTGGTCCAGGCAGGGCAAGAACCTCACCCGCGCATTCCCAGAACTGGTCGCCGCGGCCGCGCAGCTGCCCAGCGGCGTCATCCTCGATGGCGAGGCCGTGGTGTGGTCGGACGACCGCCTGGACTTCGACGCCCTGTTGCGCCGTACCAACGGCAGTAGCAGCACCGTCGCGAAGCTCTCCCGTGCACAGCCGGCGTCGTATGTAGCCTTCGACATCCTCGCGATCGCGGATCGCGACGCACGCGCCCTACGTCTGGACGATCGGCGCGCGCTGCTCGAAGAGCTGGCGCGGGAATGGTCGCCGCCGCTGAACCTCTCCCCCGTCACCGCGGATGCGGCGGAAGCCGCCCAGTGGTTCGACACTCTCGTGGCGTCAGGGGTTGAAGGGCTCGTGGTCAAGGGCGGCGCGCAGCCCTACGTCGGCGGTGATCGAACGTGGGTGAATGTGAAACACCGTGACACGCTCGACGTCATCTGTGCCGCCGTGATCGGTGCGCGGGAGCGGCCCGAAGAACTCGTGATCGGTCTGCCGATAGACGGGGAGCTGCGGATAGTTGGACGTTCGACGACCCTCGCGACGAGCACCGCGCGGGAACTGGGTCGGTTGCTGCGGGAGCCTGCGGAGCCTCACCCGTGGCCGCAGGAGGTGAAGCCGGGGGCCCTTAGCCGGTTCAATCGGTCAGGAAGGGAGCCGGTACGGCTGACGCTCGTCCAACCGTTTGTCGTCGAGATAGCAGCAGACGTGGCTATGACGGGCCGGTCCTTCCGCCATGTCGTGCGCTTCCTGCGCGCTAGGCCGGACGTCCCTGTTGCCGAGGTCGAGGCTTCTCGCTGATTGAGGCGTCACCAAGTTTCAGGAGTCTGGCCCGACATCGGCAGTGCGGATCGTCGATCCGCTCTTCGCCTTTGCGCTTCGATGGTGGAACATCTAGCCCCTCGACCGGTGGGCCCGCCCCGACCGCTGGGCTGAGCACTGCCGCCTTAATCGGGCACGGACCCCACGTCGACGACTGAGCCGGGAGCGGCGCTGCCGAATGTGCCGGCCGGAGCTTCGAGGATCGCGTCTACGGGCCCCGGGGAGGCTTCGTGGGGACATGGCGCGATCGAGCACGGTTGCAGCGTAGCGATCCCCGCCACGCGCCCGTCGCGGATCCACACGACGTCGAGCGGCACGCGGGTTGAGTCGCCCCGGTGTGTCCGGAGGCAGAATTCCTTGGAAGGATCTGTCTCATGGCACGTCCCAGCAAATACCCGCGCGAGCTTCGTGAGCGCGCTGTCCGTATGGTCGCCGAGGTGCGGTCCGAGTATCCGAGCGAGTACGCGGCGATCACCGCGGTCGCGGGCATGCTGGGGATCGGATCGCCCGAAACGATCCGCACCTGGATTCGCCGGGTCCAGGTCGATGGCGGGCAGCGGCCCGGTGTCACGAGCGACGCGCAGGCAGAGATCAAGAAGCTGAAGCGCGAGAACGCTGAGTTGCGGCGTGCGAACGAGATATTGAAGGCGGCCTCGGCTTTCTTCGCGGCCGAACTCGACCGGCCACACCTGCGATAGTCGCCTTCATCGACGAGCACAAGGATCGCACCGATGGTGGGCTCCGGTGGGGTGTCGAGTCGATCTGTGCCATGCTCACCCAGCACGGTTGCAAGGTCGCCCCATCGAGCTACTACGACACCCGGAGCCGGGAGCCGTCGGCGCGGGAGGTGTCGGACGAGCGGTGGAAGCCGATCATCCTGGCCACGTGGCGCAAGCAACGGCGGCTGCTCGGCGCTCGAAAGCTCTGGTTGCGGTTGCGACGTGAGGGGCATGACATCGCCCGCCGCACGGTCGAGCGGCTCATGCGGGAGCTCGGGATCGCTGGTGTCGTCCGTGGGCGGCGCAAGAACCCGGTCGACGCGGATCCGAGGGAAAGCAGGCCGGCCGACCTCGTCGACCGGCACTTCGCCCGGTTCCGCACGAATCAGCTCTGGGTGGCCGACTTCACCTACGTGTGGACGTGGTCGGGGTGGGTGTACGTCGCGTTCGTGTTCGACGCGCACTCCCGTCGCATCCTCGGCTGGCGGGCCGCGACGAGCATGACGACCCCGTTGGTGCTGGACTGCCTCGAGATGGCGCTCTGGACTCGGCGGCGCGAAGGCGCCACCGGCTTCGCCGGACTCACGCATCACACCGATGCCGGGTCGGTCTACACATCGATTTCGTTCACCGACCGGCTCATCGACGAGGGCATCGACCCGTCCGTCGGGTCCGTCGGTGATGCGTACGATAACGCCCTCGCGGAGTCCCAGATCGGGCTCTACAAGTCCGAACTCATCCACCACGAAGGCCCGTGGCGCGACGTCGATCAGGTCGAGGTCGCGACCGCCGGCTGGGTGCAGTGGTTCAACACCGACCGAATCCACGGCTCGATCGACGGCCTCACCCCGCTCGAGGCCGAGCAGTTCAGCTACGCTCTGACCGAACCCCTCGAACGAGCGGGCTGACACCAGAAACCAGCCCTCCGGACACGCCGGGGCGACTCATCTCGATGAAGTGCTCGAAGCTCCGACAGGATGACCGCCGCCGGCATTGGTCGGTGCTCGGAGGCCTGCCGGGAGCGTCGGCATCACGAGGACGGACGGCTCATGCCAGGAGAACCTCGTGAGCCGAGCGAGTAGCCCTCTCAGAACGTCGAGTTCCCCAGAATCGTGGCTCGGAGAGGGCTCGTCACACGGAATGTGACATCGCCTCATTGCGTTTGGCGCAGCGCCCCAGACGCCCCGCGCGTAGCCCCAGCTACCACACAGACATTACCACTGGGTGTCCCCCAAACGGAGGACATCACGGGCCGGCGCGACCCGATGTAGTGCGCGGGCATCAGCGATTGATTCACCCCCAGAAACGGTTTCACCGCAACGCGGTCTCGATGTGCCAACGGAGATCTTCCACGACGTCTGCGGCGAACCATGGGTTCCTCGCGTGCCAACGAAAGTTGAGCGGCGACGGGTGCACTAGAGGGAACAGCTCAGGAAGAAACTGCTGATAATTCCGTACCGTCGCGGTCAGCGTCGCGGTCTTCGCAATCGGCAAGTACGCCTGCTGTGCGTAGCGTCCGATCAACAAAGTCAGACGAATATCAGGCATCAACGCGAAGAGCGGCGGATGCCACCTGGCCGCGAAGCCTCGACGCGGCGGCGCATCTCCCGACCCGCTGCGACCGGGGCCGGGGTAGTAGAAGTCCATCGGCAAGAGAGCGAAATTGTCCGGGTCTCGGAACTGTCCTTCGGTGACACCAAGCCACTGCATGAGGGTGGCACCACTGGCGTCGTCCCACGGCACCCCGCTTGCCTGCGCGCGGCGTCCCGGCGCCTGGCCAATGACGGCCACGCGCGCAGCGGCACCCACCGTGTAAATGGGGTCCATGCCCTGCTCTCGCAGCGCGTTGTTGGTGGAATCGTGTATCAGCTCATCATGGATGAGCGCGAGAGGATCAAGTGCACCGTACTGCGGAGTTCCCACGATCCGTACGCAACCTGCTTCAGTGCTTCTTAACGACGGTCAGGAGGATGACTGAGTCCTCGATGGCGTCGAGTGAGTGGAGCCCGTCCGGGATGATGAGGAGGTCACCGGGAGATCCGTTCCACGACAGGTCTCCGAATCTGAGCAGGACGCGGCCCTCGAGGACTTGCAGGGTTGCCTCTCCGGAGCTTTCGTGCTCAGCCAGGCTTTCGCCGGCCTTGAGAGCAATAAGCGTTTGTCGGAGTTGATGCTCGTGTCCTCCGAAGACGGTCTTCGCGCTTCTACCACTGGACGCTTCCTTCGCCTGAGAGAGTTCGTGTCGCGCGAGGGCGATGAGTGAGGTCTTTTGCATAGCATTTCCGATGTTCGAATGTCATCGTGCGTGGGGTTGCTCGGCCTTACGGGAACCAAGCTGGCCGACACAGCTTGGCTCAAGCTCGTACCTATTATCTGTCCCCGTTCGGCTTACTCTCCGAGCCTGCCACTCGTTCAGCACGCTGGTCACCGAGAACGATCGTTTTCGGCGGGCGTCCTCTTAGCTCGGTGAAATTTTTGCCAGCGGCTTCTGGGCACCCGCTTTCTCCGCCGCCAGATGCATCGTTCCCATGCGTGTGGAGTTTGACGCTTTGTGGCGGCGTTCTGTGATCGCACGGTGTCGCAGACAGGGCACAGTGTTGGCCTGCCCGAGGAACCATGCGGCCTTGCCGACACTCTGACACGAGGCCCAGTCGAGGTCCTCGACATCCGTGATCGTCAGACCTACCAGCGTGAGGGGCGGGAGCGTGAAGACATCGGCCGGTCGAGACCGGCCGATGTCTTCACGCGGCGGCGGGGCGCGCTGCCCGGGGTGGACCAAGACGATCCTCGTCCGCAACATCCTTACGGAGCGGTGACACAAGTAGACGTCAGTTGGCGTGCTCGTCCGGCGCGCTGTCCTCGGGCTGGACGGTCCATGCGGGAGGCTCGTCCTTACCGGTCGCTTCGTCTTGTTCTGCCTTGTCGCTGGTTCCCTGGGTGATGCCAGGTGCGTGGTGCACCGGGGCATAAATCGCGTAGAGGCGCAGCGGTTCGTCGCCAGTGTTGATCACGTCATGCCAGGTGCCGGCGGGGACCTGGACAGACCACCCATCCGAGACGTTTTGCTCGAAGTCGAGCCGGTCCTTGGCCGGGCCCATGACGGCCCTGCCCTGTCCGGCATCGAGGCGCAGGAACTGATCGGTGTTCTGGTGGACCTCCAGGCCGATGGACTCCCCGACCGGGATAGACATCAGCGTGACCTGCAAATACTTCCCGGTCCACGCCACGCTGCGGTAGTTCTCGTTCCGCCGGGTGGCCTCTTCGATGTCGAACGCGTTCGGGCGGGGCCCGATGTCGTTGATGGTCATTGTGTTCTCCTTTTGTGCTCGGACTTCGAGTCCAAGTCAGCATCATCTTTCGGGGGGGAGTCAAGGGTGGGTGGGTTTCGGCGAACCTCGTGGGGGGCGAGGAGAGCGAGTACGACGCCGGCCCCAGCGACGACGAGGACGCCGCTTAGTCCGGCTGCAGTGGCGCCCATGGTGGCGACCAGGGCACCGGCGAGCCCGGTGCCGATGGCGATGCCGGCCTGGTTGCCGAGCTCCATCTGCGATGAGGCGCGCCCGACCGTGCCAGCGGCATCATCGCGGACGGCGATGGAGTTGATCGTGAAACCGAGACCGGCGCCGAGCCCGGCGATGATCCAGCCCACGGCGGCGACGGGGACGGGGACGGTGGTGAGGATCACGGCACCGATCACCGTCAAACCCGCGATGACGAGAATCGCTCCGAGGCGCGCGATGCCCCCCTTGGTCATGCCCCACTTCAGGAGCCGGGCGGGGGCATAGGCGCCGGCGGTCCACCCGATGATGCCTGCGGTCAGGACGATCCCGGCGAGTGTAGCGCTGATCCCTCGCACGCTGGTAAGGGCGAGCGGAATGAACAGGTCTGCGGTGAAGAACGCCATGGACAAGGCGGCTGCGAACACCACATTCGCCGGGAGCCCTCGACGCGCGGTGAGCGTCCCGGCAGGCAGAACCCGCCGGACGTGCGTGCGCGCCCTGACCTCGAGCTCGCGGAGGTTGCGGCTGACGCGTTCGATACGTAATTCAGTACAGGCGTATCGAGGTGGCTGCACCACTGGGCGCCGATTTGTGGGCGCGAAAAAGCCCCCCGACGCAGGTCGCGTCGAGGGGCAGGTGAGTACGATCCGGTCGTGACTTCGTCTGATCTTCACGAGGCCTTTCCGACTGCTCGGTCTGCGGGCTGAGCTGCCGATACCGGAGGGCGCCCGGGAGGGTCACACGCCGACGCGCGGCGGGTGGTGAGACGGTCAGTGATGACTCAGTTGTAAAGCATGCCGCCGTCGACGAGAAGCACCTGGCCGGTGACGTAGTCCGAGTCGGGGCCGGCGAAGAACGACACGACCTTCGCGACGTCCTCGGGGGTCTCGATGCGGCCGAGCGCGATGCCCTCCACGTTTTCCTTGAGGTTCTGGCCGAGTGGCTTGCCGTTGATCTTGCTGAGCTCGGCGTCGATGAGTTCCCACATGCCGGTGCCGACGATGCCGGGCGCGTAAGCGTTCACCGTGATGCCCTTCGGAGCGAGCTCCTGCGCGGCCGCCTGGGTGAAGCCGCGAACGGCGAACTTCGAGGCCGAATACGCGCTGAGGATGGGGAACCCCTGGATCGACGCGATGGATGCCGCGGAGATGATCTTTCCACCGTGACCGAGCTGTTCGAACTTCGCTGCGGCCGCCTGGATGCCCCAGACCACGCTGTCGACGTTGATCCGGAAGATCTGATCGAGCTCTTCGGCGGTGATCTCGAGTACGGGCTTGATCTGGGCGATGCCGGCGTTGTTGACGATCACATCGAACCCGCCGAGCTGTTCGGCGGCTGCGTCGACAGCGGCAACGACCTGGTCGCGCTTCGACACGTCCGCAGCGACGAAGACCGCTTTTCGGCCCAGCTGCTCGATCTCGGCGACGACCGAATCACCCTTCTCGCGCTGCGGCTCGATGTCCGCGACGGCGATGTCAAAACCGTCGGCGGCGAGACGAAGCGCGATGCCGCGCCCGATCCCCTGCCCGGCTCCGGTGACCAATGCGACCTTATCCTGAATAGCCATTCTCGTACTCCTTCTCAAACGCGAACGGGCGCCCAGCAGATTCGATGTTCGCGGGCCTGACGCGTCGTACAGTGCAGGGCCAGCAGAAGTGGCTGCCCGTCTCCCACTTCAACATGGCGAATCGATTGTATTCCCTGGCGCTCCTGACGTGCCAGGGTCACGCCATGAACGGCATGAGTTCGGGAGGCATGGTCACAAAGGGCCGCATCATATCGCGATCCTCGTGCTCGAGGATGTGGCAGTGGTACATGTAGCGGCCGCTGTAGGCGTGGAACCGGACGGCGATCTCGACGATTTCGTGGGGGTTGACGCGGACTGTGTCTTTGAGCCCGCGCTCGTTGGCGTCGATGACGTGGTCGAGCTCGTCGTCGGGGTCGCGACCGAGAGTGATCCGCGCGCTGAGGTCGAGATCGCCGATGCCGTTGTCGGGGATCTCCCAGCCGATGGGCCGGCGCGCGAGGACCTGGAAGGGATCGAGGTGGATGTGGATGGGGTGCGTGTCATCGGTGAGGTTGATGAGCTGCCAGATCTCGTACTGGCCGAGCATCGGGAAGAACGTGGCGGTGTCCTCGAAGTGGGCGGCAACCGCGCGGTAGCGCGTCGTGTGGTCGCCGTCGGTGAGGGTGATCAGCGGACCGGTCGTCTCGTCCTCGTCGTCGACAACGGCGAGCTCACGCATGGTCAGCATGTTGGGTACGTCCTCGAACTCGCGCTCGACAAGCGCGATGGCACGCCGCGGCGCCGCGTCCAGCTCCTCGGGTTTTGGCAGGGCGAAGTCGGTCGCCAGTTCGCGGGGCACCGGACGGTGCGCGACCGGGCCCGGGACGACACGGAAACGCATGACCTGGGGGTACGGCAGCAGCGCGTCGAGATCCGCGGCATCGGCGGCATCAGCGGCGGGAAAGGGCGCGCCATCGAACGGAGCGCCGGCGGTGTTGTAGAGCGTGAGCTCGGTGCCCGGTTGAAGGTCCGAGAAGTCGACGAGCAGGTCGGCGCGCTCGGCTGAGGCGAGGACCAGCCCGTCGGGTGGCAGCGCGACGGGCTCGCGGAGTAGGCCCGAGTCGGTGCCGATCTGAGTGATGCGATCGAATTCGGGCACGCCGTCTCGCAGCAGCACGAGCCGGAAGGTGCGGGCGTTGGAGCCGTTGAGCACGCGGAAGCGGTACGTGGCGGGCTGGACGTCGAGGATAGGCCAGACTTTGCCGTTGACGACCGTGAACGGCGCGAAGGCCTCCATCACCCCAGGGTCGGTCTTGTGCACCAGCTGGCCGGTCAGCCGACCGCCCTCGTCGAGTCCGAAGTTACGGTCCTGCAGCAGCAGCGGCACCTCGTACGGTGGTCCCTCGGGCAGCCCGAGGTCACGTTCGCGCTGGTCGCGGATGATCCACAGTCCCGCCAGCCCGGCGTATACGTCGAACCGAGTGACGCCCATCACGTGGTCGTGGTACCAGAGCAGCGTCGCGCGTTGGTCCATCGGGTAGTCAAATACGGCGAGCTGGCCGGGTGCGAAGAGGTTCTCGGTCCAGCCGTCGTACACGGCCGGTGTCAGGCCACCGTGCAGGTGCACGACCGAGTGTCCCGTCAGCGCCGCGGCGTGCGGGTCCGGCGTGCCGCCGCTCAGACCGGGACTGCACTGCACAGGCACACCGTCGGCGTCGACCTCGTCGCCGACCATCGTTACGATGACGGGCAGCCCGCCGTCAAGCTCGTTGCGCCACTCGACGCGGACCGGGTGGCCGCGCTCAGCCTCGATCGTCGGGCCTGGGAGCGTGCCGTCGTAGCCCCACACACGCGACCGGGGCAGATCGCGATGGAAGCTGTGTGAGCCGGTACGGATCCGCACCGTCAGACGGCCGTTGTGATCGCGCGCGAGCAGGCGCTCGGGCAACGGCAGAACGTCGACGAACGGCGTCAGAGGCATGCGCTGCGCGGCGGCCATGCGCTACACGCTACCAGCCCGCCCGACGTGTCGTGGGACTATGCGCACACGGGCATAACGGATGGAGTTCCGCGCGCAGACGCGAGCGTCGAACAGAGGTCTCGCGGATGTCGCGGGCGCGGTCTAGATTCCCGGGTATGAGCGCTGGGGAGCGGATCTACTCGGCGGTGTTGCACCGGGACAAGCGGGCCGAGCAGGAGCTCGATCCTGAGGTGCGACGCAATCTCGCGCCCAATGGACTTCGACTGGTGGCCGCCAACGCGCTCCAGTCCTCGGGCGATCAGATCGTCAACGCCTCGACCGTGCTGCCGTGGCTGTTCAACGCCCTCGGCGTTCCCGTGGCGCTGACGGGCCTACTGGTGCCGATCCGCGAGTCGCTCTCGATGCTCCCGCAGGCGTTCCTCACGCCACTCATCGTCCGTGTGCGGTTCCGCAAGAGGGTGTTCATCTCCGGCGCTCTGGTGCAGGCCGCTTCGGCGGGAGTGATCGCCGGAACCGCCGCGCTCGGGCAGGGCCTGGTCGCCGGGGTCGTGATCCTGGTCGGGCTGGCGGCGTTCGCGCTGGGGCGGTGCCTGTGCTCGATCGCCTCCAAGGACGTCCAAGGGAGGACCATACCCAAGGGCGAACTGCGAACCAGTTCGGCCCGGGGCCAACATCTTTCTCGACGCGGCCGGCGCCGACAGGTTCTTCGGATGGTTCGCGAATGCCGACGTGGCGGCTCATCACACTCCGTGGCGAGGACCGCACCCGACTCGGCGAGGCACTGGACGCCGTCGGCAGCGTCGACCGCGAACCTGGGGAGCGCAACCCCAAGCCCTTCGATGCAGGATTTGGGGCGCTGTCGTGAGAGTCAATTGACACCTACGTGTCAAAGACGGCGCCGCGACCACGCGGGCGCGGGCTGTCTGCGCACCACGCGCGCGGTGAGGTCCTCCGTGGTGGCTCTGGCGGCTACGCGCTCGTACACCGCGTCGAAGGGTGACAGCACTTCAAGCTCGTAAAGATATCGGGGGCGTCGTCGACCGGAGAGCGTCTGCCCTAGCGCTTGCTGGCGCGTCGGGCGCTGCGGGAAGAAGTAGACGAGCCGGGATCGCTTGCCCCAGCGGTTCTCAGCGATGAACTGCTTCTTGCGGCACCGTTGCACTGCGAGCGTGACGGTGGCTCCTTCGTCCCATCGCTCGGGCGAGAGGTGGAAGATGTGTCGGGGTAGTTCCGCGTCGCCGCTGACCCTCCGATATGGGTTTGCTGCGGTCACGAGGACGATGACGGCGAGCAGCACCAGCAGCCCGCTCACGAACAGCGGCCACCCGAGAGCTGACCGGATCGTCACGATGCCGGCGAGGTAGAGCCCGCCGCCGATGATAGTCAGCGTCAGCACTGTGGCGAGAGCGCGGGTGCTGCGGCGTTTCACATCTGCCGGCACCCAGTCGTCGACGGCCCAGACGTCGTTGTCGTCGCTCATGAATCGTCCTCGAGCTTTTCGGTTGGTATGAACCGCACGCGGGCCTTCTGTGCCTCGTGGCGGTCGTGTCGGGCTCTGGCATCCTGTCGCCGCTGCTGCTCGCGTGCGCGGGCTCGTGCAGCTCGGCGGGAGCGCCGGAACAGGCCGATGATCCCCACGCCGGCTACGGCTGTGACGACGCCGGCCAGGTAGCTGAGCAGTTCCGGGGGCATCGTGCTAGCGCGGCAGGGGGGACGCCGACGCCTTCCATGAAGGTCTGCGGGTTCACGTACTCGCCGTCCACCTTCACTTCGTAGTGCAGGTGGCAGCCGTACGAATTGCCCTCGTTGCCGACCTTCCCGATTTGGTCGCCGGCCTGCACGGCCTGCCCCTCGACCACCATGAAGTTGATCGGCTTCATGTGGAAGTATCCGGTCATCACGCCGTCGGCGTGCTTGATCCAGATGTACCCGCCGCCGCCCTTGTTCTCCCCGGTGTTGTCGATGACGCCTGCGGATGCGGCCCAGATCGGGCCGTCGCAGGTGCCGTCCGCGAGGTCGGTTCCCATGTGCGCATGATCGCCTCGACTGTCTCCGAAGACACCGGAGACGGTGCCGCGGGCCGGCACAATCCAGTCGCCCGATCCACACGGGCCGCTGAGAGCCTCCACGATCGCCGTAGCGTCCGTTTCGTACTTCGCGTAGTGGTTCTTGTCGGAGTTGATCTGTACGCGCCAGATCGCGTGTGAGGGCTCCATGTCCTGCCAGCCGTCGACGGCGACGAGGCGGCCGAAGAACAGCGTTGCGGACTTGGTGGGGTCCATGCGGTCTTCAACGCTCCCCCACCAATCCTGCTGCTGGAACAGGCCGATGCTACTGGTCGGGGTTCCGTCAGGGTTCACGACACCGTTGATGTCGTCGCCGTAGGTGATGTTTTTGAGGCTGCTCTCGCCCATCGCCGTCATGACGCCGATGATCTGCGCGTCTTCGCCGAGCGAGAGCTGCTGTGCAGCTCCGATGATCGCGGCCGCGTTGGCGAGCTGGTCACCCTTGTAGCCGTTGATGCCCTCAGCGGGGTAGTTCGACGGGTCCGCGAGGCATGTCGATGCGTCGCTGCGCTGCACCGATGCCAACAGGAAGGTCACGCCGAGAGCGACGGCAAGGATGCCGCCGAGCACCGCCAGGCCGAACGACTTCATTACTGCACCTTGCGGGCGTCGCCGCGCATCCCCTCGTCGGTGTCGGTCAGGGTGACCTCGATGTCGGAACGGACGTGCTGCACGTGCGTCTCGGGCACAGATCCATACTTGAAGACGAAGTGACCGGGCTGGAGCGTCTGTAAGACCTCAGCGGTGCTGGGATCGAAACCGAACGTGCGCACGGCCCAATCGGCGTCGTCTTTCCGGTCCTGCCGGAAAACGTAGATCGACTGCGCTTCACTGATGACGGTCTGTCCGGGTGAGTCCTTCGGGATATCGGTTCCCTTGTGGAACACGAAGACGTTGTTCAGCCCGAGCCCGCGCGAGAGCTTCTGATTCGATTTCAGAAGGTGGGCGGCCGGTCCCTCGACCATGTCCCAGCCTTCCTCGTTGATGCATGTCGTCTGCCAGCCCGGATCGGTGCGCAGTCGGCCTAGCATCCACTGGTTACCGATCGCGCGGATGACGTTCGATGACGGCCCTTCGGCGGGCAGCTGCGAGATATCGAACGATGTGAGCTTGCCTGTCAGGTCGACGCCCTTGCTCGTCTCGCCGTCAAGCAGCCCGCCGTACTCGTCCAACAGTCCTTCGAGAGTGAAGCGGATGCCGAGGCCGGCTTGGTGCAGCCGATCGCGGGAGGCTGGCGACATGTCGTCGTCGCCCGCGTCGACGCGGCCGAGCCACGGGAGGATATCGCCCAGTGTGGCGATGCGGCCGGCGTCAAACGTCGCGAGCGTCTCGGACAGGGCTGCGCGAGCTGCCTTCTCATCCCAGACGTCGAGCTGCGCCCCGTCACGGGCAATACGGATGATCGCGTGCAGCAGACGGTAGGTGCCGGCGTCCCCGATCTGACTCACGATGAGCGGATCGAGCAGATTCAGGCGGGAGCCTGAACCGTCCTGGGTGAACCGGATCGGTTCGCCCTGTCCCCACTCGCGCACCAGCTCGGCGTACTCACCCTCGCCGCCGCGGTTCTTCTTGTCGAAGATGACGGCGCGACGGTAGCGGATCACGAGAGGCCGGATCACGCAGACCGTTTTGACGAAGCTCGACTTACCGCCACCCACTCCCCCAACCACAACCGTGTTGGGGGAGGAAATCAGCCTCGGCACTGAGTTGTAGGCAGTCACCGGGTCGTGTGTGACCAGGTTGTGCGACAGGACGTCGCGACCGTTCGCAACGCCCTGCGTGCCCGTGGAGGGGCCGATGAGAGCGGTGTTCAGAACGGTGGCCTGTCGTGTCGTCGACGGCGCTCCGGGCAGTTTCGGGGCGTAGTAGCCGCGCCGTGCTTTTCGTACGTTCGTGCGCCGTGCTGGCCCTGGCAGTTCGTACGGCGAGATTTCGCCGGCTACATTCTCGACGGGCTGCGTTTCCTCGACGTCGACGGCCTGTGCCTGTCGACGTGAGCGCCGCCCGGATGCTGTGGTGTCGCTCACGAGATCGCCTCCTTCTCTCCCTTGCCTGCGAGCATGCGCATGGTGCGCGCAGCCCATGTGGGCTCGTCGGGCTTGATTCCGCGACCGATCGGCCAGGTGAGCCCGCTCGCTGCGGACTGGTAGCTGTCGAGCCATTCGAGCCGGTGAATGCCGGCGTCGGTGTCGCACAGCTCTTCCAGCTCGCGGCTGTCCAAGGCCAGCTGCTCTTTGCTGTCCGACGTGATCGTGACGTACCCGATCCAGTTGGTGCCGTGGTGGCCGCCGCCTTCTGCGAGGTCGTTACGGCGACGCTGCGCCGCGAGAACGCGCACGCTGCCCTCGTCGAGCGGAATGCGACCGCCTGCGGTCTGCGCATGCTCAGTAGCCATGTCGGCCACCAGGTCTTTGCGAGCTGCGCGCCGAGCCTCGGATGCCGGGATCAGCTCGATGTGGAAGCTCACGGTGCGGATCACATCGAGCTTGCTTCCGGTGAGCAGCGGCAGCAGCCACAGCGGGGTGCGCTGCGCCACGGAAAGGTGATCGGCGCGGATCGCCGCGGTGCGGTGCCACCACTCGACCGGTGCGCCCGTCTCAGGGTCGATGCCCTCGACGACATGTGCGGAGAACTCGCCCCCGCGGGCGCGCTCTCCGAGGTCGGTCGGTGCGAGATCGCGCACCAGGTCGAGCGGTCGGCTGGGGTTCTGCATGTGCCGGATCACCGCCGTGGTGCCACGTGCCGTAAGTGCCACGGCTTCACCGAAGTAGGCGTCGTGCAGACCACGCTGCGCGGACTCAATCTCGGCGGCCATGAGCCGCCGCCAGCCGTCGCGGCCCTCTCCGAACTTGCGTGCCTTCTCGGCAAAGCGGGCATTGAGGGGCCAGCTCGCGACCACGTAGTGGCGCTGCACCATCGCCCCGGTGCCCGACAGCATCAGCACTTCCTCGTATGACTTCTTGGCCCACTCGGGCGCTTCATCGTCGATGTTGGTCATGACCCACCATTCCTGCAGCGCCGTGTCGGCGGGCAGAATCCGGGTCACCGGCTGGACGAAGCGCAGCAGCGAACCCGGCGCCGCACGGCCGGCGAGCAGTGCGCCGAATCCCTCCGCTTTGCGGAGGGTGGAGTCTGGCGATTCCATCCCGCGCAGCTGACCGCTGACCGCGAATGCGACCGAGAGGTACGGGTCTTCGCCTACGGGGCCGTGCCAGGCGATACCCGGGATTCCCCGAGCTGATTGCAGCCAGCCCATGCCGTCTGCACCGTCCGGGGTTGCCCGCATAGCGGCCAGTTCGCGAGCCCACTCGACCCGCGCCGCACGCTCGGCTTTGTCCTTGGTCTTCGCCGTCTGTTCCAGTGCGGCCGTGAGCATCGTGACGCGCTGCTGGTCGTACGGGTGGTAGTCGCCGCTGCGGGTCTTCACAGACTCGCGGTGACGCTTCCGCCGCACCCGTCGCTCGAGAATCGATCCGTTGTGCGTGGCGCTGGTGATCAGCACGAGCACGCCTGCGGCGAGGACGCCTAGGACGATCGGCGGCCAGCCGAAGGACGGCACGAAGATGAAAGCAATGACGAGGATGATGACGACGCCCCATCCGCGGCCCTTCGCCTTCTCTCCCCAGAATCCGCGGTGGCTGCCCTCTCCCCCGAGGATAAAGACGCCGCGCTGCTGCTCAGCCTGTTCCTGCTCATTCATTCGGGGCGATCCTTTCCAAGCGTCGGCGGGGCTCCCACCGGAGTGTGCGCAGTTTCGTTGACCTTGCGGCCCACGGTGTTCGCGCCCTGGAGGGCGACCGCGCCTGCGGCGACGGCTGGCCCAGCTGCCTTACTGGCGGTTGCAGCTGCACCGCGGCCTGCGGTTGCTGTACCTGCTTGGGCTGCACCGCGGCCGGCAGCTGCGCCGCCGCCCGATACTCCCTTTGCCCCGATACTCGCCGTCGCCCCTTGGGCGTTGGCCGGGGTGGCGTTCGCACGAACGGCTTGGGCCGAGCGCGGGGCGGCGGTCGAGCCGCCGCTGTTGCGTGCCGACGCAAGGGATTGCGCCCCGATCGGCGTTGAGGGGGATGCGCTGCCGGATGACGATTGGCCGGCTAGATGTTTGGTGGCCCACGAGACGAGAACGAAGGGAGCGATTTCGGCCAGGAAGATAGCGATCATCGCCACGAGCAGCATGACCAGGTTCTTGAAGCCGTCGTCGCCCCATTGCCCGATCGAGTCGATGGTGAGCCGGAAAGCGAACCCGAGCATGAAAAACAGCGTCGGGTGGATGAGCAGTAGCCCTATCCAGATCTTCACCGCGGCCATGCCGCCGGGCGAGGCCTCGCAGTACGAGCCGAACCTCGTCCGCAACACCACGACCGTGCTGCCGCCCAAGACAGCGGAGGAGGGCTACCACCTCAGCGAGGACATCGCCGAGGACGCCATCACCTGGCTGGAAACCCACCGGTCCCTCGCACCCGATCAGCCATTCCTCATGTACTGGGCGAGTGGTGCAATCCACGGACCGCACCATGTCCCGAAGGAGTGGGCCGACCGCTACGCCGGTACGTTCGACGATGGGTGGGACGCATACCGCGAGCGCGTCCACGCCCGGGCGATCGAAGCGGGATGGATACCCGCCGACGCGGAACTGACAGAACGGCACCCGGACATGCCTGCCTGGGACGACATCCCCGAGGACGAGCGACCGTTCCAGCGTCGCCTGATGGAGGTAGCGGCCGGATACGCCGAGCACGTCGACTTCCAGGTCGGCCGCCTGCTCGACGAGATCGAACGACTCGGATACGACGACAACACCATCGTGATGTACATGTGGGGAGACAACGGATCATCCGGCGAAGGCCAGAACGGCACCATCAGCGAACTGCTCGCGCAAAACGGGATTCCGAGCACCATCCCGCAGCACATCGCAGCTCTCGACGATCTCGGCGGCCTCGACGTGCTCGGGTCATCGCTGACCGACAACCAGTACCACGCCGGATGGGCATGGGCCGGCTCAACCCCCTACAAGGGCATGAAGCTGCTTGCGTCCCATCTCGGCGGCACCCGCAACCCGTTGGTCGTACGCTGGCCCGCTCGGCTTTCACCCGACCAGGAACCTCGTACGCAGTTCCACCACGTGATCGATGTCGTTCCGACCATCTACGAGATCCTTGGCATCTCCCTACCCGAAACTGTGAACGGTTTCCATCAGGACTCCATCGACGGCGTGAGCTTCGCATACTCACTGGCCGACCCCTCAGCGCCTGGGCAGCGCCGAACCCAGTACTTCGAGGTGATGGGAAGCAGATCCATCTACTCGGACGGCTGGATGGCATCCGCAGAAGGACCACGACTGCCTTGGGTCCCCGGCCTCCCACCTGGAATCAAGACGTGGACCCCGGACCAGGATCGATGGGAGCTCTACAACCTCGACGAGGATTGGAGTCAAGCACGAGACCTCGCCGTCGAGCACCCTGAGAAGCTTGAGCAGATGAAAGAGCTCTTCACGATCGAAGCCGCGCGGAACGACGTGATGCCGGTGGGCGGCGGGCTCTGGGTCGCCGCTCTGCATCCCGAATATCGGCTGAGCACGCCCTACTCCAAATGGGAGTTCTCGGGAACCACGACACGCATCCCGGAATTCTGCGCACCCGCCCTCGGCAACAAGCCGAACGTGGTCAGCATGGACCTGACGCTGCCGGAGCGTGCCAACGGCGTGCTCTACAAACTCGGCGGCGCCGGCGGCGGATTGACGTGCTACCTCGACGACGGATACCTCACCTATGAGTACAACCTGTTCCTCATCCATCGGACGCTCATCCGCTCTGCGGAGGCGCTGCCTGCGGGTGACACCACGCTCGAGGTGCGCACGACCTACGTCGAACCCCGCCCAGCCGGCCCGCTGAACATCACGATCTCCGGCAACGGGACATTGCTGGCAGAGGGCATTGTGCCGGTGAGCGCACCACTGCTCTTCACGGCGAACGACTGCCTCGATATCGGTCGCGCCCTCGGCGGAGCCGTCTCTCTTCAATACCGCGACAAGATGCCAAACGCGTTCGACGGGACCATTCACGGCGTGCGAATCGCCTACCTCCAGTCACCCTGAGCAACTTCTCAGAGCATGAAGCCAGCACAACGCCGGCCGCTCTCCCGCGCGCCCCTGCCGTTGCGGTCGAGGACCTGGACACCGCCGACGTCTTGGTGCTCATGAAACCGGGCCTCACACTGCCTTCCACCTCTCGCCGAGAGGTTCTGGAGTGGTCGTTCCCGAACCCAGAGTCCTAGGACGGCGACGCAGTGCGCCCGCTTCGCCAGGCCGTATCCGAGAAGATCCAGACCACGCTTCTCAACCGTTGAGCTGACTGGAGCGGAGCGCCAAGGCTCGACACTTCTCCACCGAACACGTGCGCCGAAACCCTCTTTCGGCGCACGTTTCTGGTCCCCTATTCTGTGACTTGCGCCAGAAAATGTCGTGTTTACCGCGTCGCTTATCGTCCGATGAGGAGCGCTTCTTGGGCAGCGTCGACGGCCTCAGGGATGAGGTGCGTCTGCCTATTGATGTCGAGTATGCGGTTGATCTGGGTGACGAGCCTGTCGGCGAGGCGGAAGTTTCCGTTGGTGGCCCGGACTATTGCGGCGAGAGCTGCGGTGTGTGCGAGACCGGAGTCGTCTGGGTCGGGGTCCGGGAGGCGCTGCGCGACGACGGCCGTGAGCTCGTCACTGCGTAGCGCCCGGTACTCGTGAGCGAACCCGATGCGGCTGTATAGCTGGGGGTAGCGGGCGAGCCGTTTTTCGATGCCGGGCATGCCGATGAGGATGACGCCCATCCGGTGGCGGTCGTAGAAGTCGCGGACTTGTTCGAGGCCGGCGGTTTTGAGTCGGTCGGCTTCGTCGATGATGAGCAGTTCGGTGTTCCCGCTGTGTTGGGACTCGGCGTGCACGAAAGGATCAACGTGCCCGTGCTGGGCGTAGTCGATGGCCCAGGAGATGTGCTGGCATGCCCGGGGCAGGCCTTGATCAATCTGTTTGATGGACGCGGCGACGGTGGGTGTGAAGAACGCCGTGCGGCTTCGTTGTACCGCTTCGGGCACGGGTGGCAGTGCGCCTTTGCTGCGGGAGAGCGGGTACCACTGCTCCCATTCGTCGGTGCCGGCGTAGTTGCGTGCGGAGCGTGTCTTGCCGACGCCGGGTGGTCCGTAGCAGAGTCCGATGTAGCGGTGGGATCGGACGGTGTCTGCGAACTCGGCGAAGCGTCGGTGCTCACGTGTGGTCACGAATGTGGGCAAGGTATCTGCGCGGGGCGGGGGTGCATCGGTGAACTCGTCGAAATGACCGTTGAGGAATCGGCGTCCGTCATCGTCAGGCGTGAAGAGAAGAGACTGGGGCTTAGCGTCTGGATCAGTCACTGGCGTAGGTCCTTAATCCGTGTCGCGTGGGAGGTGTCGCGAGATGGTCAGGTGTGCTGTCGAGCATCGTTGCGATCAAGGGTTGGTGGCGCGTGTCTTCGGGAAGGGAACCCGCATGAGCGGTGAGCTCGCGGAGTTGCTGCTTCAGGGCGCGACGCCGCGCGTTCCTCGCGGTTTGCAGATCAGCAAAAGAGACGGTTTCCGAGGAGCGTTCGGGGGCAATTGCGCGGCAGAGGAATGCGTTGTCGTGGAAGATTCGTATCTCTCCGAGGTCGCGGGGGTCGTATCGCACCGTGACGTCTTCGCCGACGTATGCGGCGAGGACTGGTGAGATGTATCGGGTGGATGCGAAACGGATCCCGTCGCGTTGCACACGGCGGGTTGTCGCTGCGGTGAGTAGAAGCAGATTGATGTCTTCCGGGCGGGCGGGTGTTCGAGGGATGAAACTGTCGCTGCGCCATCGCTCGTGCGGGGCAGCGCCCGTCGATGAGTGGATGCGTTCGTTGTATTCGTCGACGATGAATCGCTCGAGAACGTCGTCGAGCTGGTGCAAGGTCAACCTGGGTTCGGTGATGGGCGATCCACCGGTGCCGTGCGGGATGAAGCCGGGTAGGTGCGGCAGCAGCTCGGTCGTGATCGTTCGGTAGAACCGTTCGATCTTGCCGCGTCCCTGCGGGACGCCGATCCGTGAATGAATCAAGCGCACGTGCACGTCGAGGCACACGTGTTCGATCCTGGTCGAGGTGAAGTCGGACCCGTGATCGCTGTAGAGGATGTCCGGGAGGCCCGACACCACCCACTTCGGGTTTCGTTTCCGAGTAATGGCCTGGTGGAACGCCAATGCGGAATGCTCGGCCGTGGGTGCTGAGACGCTGACCGCGTAGCCCGCGATCGCTCGTGAGTAGTCGTCGAGCACGATCGTGAGCCAGGGGCGGACGGCCTGCTGCCGGTCATCGAGAATCATCACATCGAGCAGAGTGTGGTCCATCTGCCACTGTTCATTCGGCGCAGAGGTTGTGCGGCGGTAGACCAGCTCGAACTTGTCTCGATAGGCCGCGTCCCCGCCGTCCGCGAGAGCAGTCAGGCCCGGGTCGAGCGCGTGCACGATTTCGCGGACCGTGGTGTACCCCGGGACGGATAGTCCTCGGCCCCTGGTGATATCACCGATGCGGCGGTGGATATACGCGATCGTCGGCGCGGGTCGCCGCACAGCAAGCGCCTCAATCGCCTTCACCAGCTCGGCGTCGATGCGCCTCGAACCCTTATCGCTGCGAGGTGCCCGTGAGAGCTGTCCCGTTTCCATCCGAGCGGCCCATCGTTGCAAGGTCCGCACCGCGACACCGGAGTGCGCCGCGAGCAGCGTCCAGGGCACCCCGTCCTGGTGTTGGCGCACAAGCTCGGCTTTCTGCCGGTCGCTGAGGTGCGCCATGATTCCTCGTTAGGCCCGCTCGACGTGCTCGGCCAGGTGCCGGTAGATCGTGGGCCGGGACACTCCGAACGTGTCGGCAATCTCTTGGACGGTGTGGCCGCCCTCGTCGTACATCGCCCGGGCCTGCCGGATCTTCGTTGGCGTCATCTTGAACTTCGGGCCGCCCTTTCGGCCCCGGGCGCGGGCGGCCGCGAGGCCGTCGTGGGTGCGTTCGACGATGAGGTCGTGTTCGAACTCCGCGATCGCAGCGAGCATGTGGAAGAACAGGCGACCTCCCGGCGTCGTCGTGTCGATGCCCTGCGAGAGTGCCTTCAAACCGACCCCGCGCTGTTGCAATTCGTCCGCGACCTGTTTGAGGTTTCTCACCGACCGGCCGAGCCGGTCAAGTTTCGTCACGACGAGCGAGTCTCCCTCGCGCAGATATCCGAGGGCTTCCGTCAGTGCCGGCCGTTTCGCCAGGGTGCCGGATGCGTGCTCGACGAAAATCTTGTCGCAGCCCGCCGCATTGAGCGCATCCGTTTGGCCGTCGGGATTCTGGTCTCGGGTTGAGACTCGGGCGTAACCGATCGTGGCCATGCCTCAGTGTAACGTGAACGCCGCTTGTTTTACATAGATTGCTGACACGGGTCGTGAGACACGACTCGCCGAACTGGCCGACCAAAATTCCGGATGACTCATGAACGGTCGTTTGAGAGTCACCGCAGCGGCAGACGGGATTCAGCTTCGCCCCTGTTGACGATCCCGGCGGTTGGGTCGGGACTTATCTGCTGAGGGGTGTGTCGGGTGGGTGAGCCTCGCGGCGTCGACGGACCGTGAGGTACAGCTGGTGCGCGGTGATGACCAAAGCGAGCCAGGCAGCACCGAGCGCCCATGCTCCGAGGACGTCGGTTGCCCAGTGGTGCCCGAGGTAGATCCGATCGAGGCCTGTGGTGAGGGCGAACAGCGCGGCAGCGCCGATGATTACGGCTTGGTGTTTCGTTTGCCGCAGGATGATCAGATAAGCGATCACCCCCACGACAGCGACTGCGTTCAGAGTGTGACCACTCGGGAAGGATGCGGAATATTCATAGGGTGGAACAGCATCCGAGAGCGGTGGTCGATCCCGCCCGAACAAGTTCTTCCCGACAACCGTCATCAGAAGTGACCCGCTACCGGCAGCGACGATCAGAATGACCGGGGTCCAGGATCGGCGACGAAGACCAAGGACTAGGGCTGCAGCGATGGCAATGATGGGCATGCCAAGCGGGCCGGCGATCTCGGTGTAGCCGGTGAGGATGATGTCGAGCCAGGGTGATCGGAGTGTCATCGCGAAATCGAGCAGGGGCCGGTCGATCCCCGCGACTCCATCGGCGTCGACGATGTTGTCGTACACCTGCGCGGCGGCGAAGCTTAGAGCGACAACGAGAACCAGCCCGAACGCCAGGATCAGGATCAGCGCCCCGTTGGGGCCGAGCCGTTCGCTAAGCGCATGCGCACCCTGCGTGAGGCGACTCCACAGCGGCGTACTACGCCGGGGAAGGCTCTGACTATCTTGCGTCAGCTCCCCGGGGACCCCCTCATCAGGTTCATTTGTGTGAGGCATGTATGGATCCAATCGTGGTGTTCGTATTCACCGTATAGCGCCGACTCGGCGTCTCTTCCGTTCGCAGCGAGGAGCGGTCGATGTCAGCCGCGAATGGACGGGAGTTGGGTGGGCGCACCAAAGAATGCTGTGACTAGAGTGGCGGCGATCGCGGCTGCGGTGAGGATGGCGGCGAGTACGAGAAGTTGAAACTGTGCAGCGTCCAGTGGGGAGGCGCCAGCAAAAACGGCTCCGACGAATGCGCCGGGAAGAGTGACTATCCCAGTGGTTCGAGCCTGATCGGTCGAGGGGATGAGCGCCGTTGCTGCTGCGGTTCTGATGGAGTGGTGCGTGGCCCGGCGGGGTGTCGCGCCCAATGCGAGCCATCCCTCGATTTCGTCGTGATCCGTGACCAGCGCATGCTGCACGTTCCGCCCCATCAAAGTCGTGACTGTCATCGTGTTTCCGATCACGATGCCAGTAAGGGCCAGGGCGTACCGGGTCGTGAAATCGACGGCAGTGGTAGAGAAAATGATCGCGATTGGGACCAAGGCGGCGACGGTGATCGTCAAGGCGATGGCGGGGATGCGCCGCCATCCGACGCGGAGCCGACCCGCTACCACACCGGTAGCGGCACCGGCCATGACAACAAGGAACACCCCCACCCACAATGGCTCGGTGATGATGACGTTGAGCAGAAGGCTGAGGATGCCGAGCTGCACGCAGGCGCGGACGATCGCCCACGGCTGCAACCAGGGTTGCGGGATATTCAACCGTCCGACGATCACGAATGTCACGGCGGTGAGCAGCAGCACGGTGAGCCCGGTTGTAAGGAGCGACATGGGTCACGTTAGAGAGAGAACGCCGGTTGCCGGAGGTGCGGCGACGAAAAATCCGAGCGCGATGCGGTACCAGATGAACACGGTGATCGGATGTCGGGCAACCAAGCGAAGCAACCAAGCGATCCGCGAATGGTCGATGTAGGAGTTGGCTTGATCTCTCACAGAACCGCGCCGAGTGTGTATCCGACGGCGGCCGCGCCGACGGTGAGGACGAGTGTGCCAATCCCGTTGGTCGCGGCCGCGATGGTGCGTTTGTCCTGGGCGAGGCGGATGGTTTCGAAGCTCGCTGTGCTGAAGGTGGTGTATCCGCCGAGGAGACCGGTCCCTACCAGCAACCGCAGGTCCTCGGGAAGGGCTGCGGTTGCGGCCAATCCGGTCACCAGACCGAGAAAGAAGGATCCGGTCACGTTGATCAACATTGTGCCGAACGGGTACGAGCCGATGGTGCGGGTGCGGATGAGCCCGTCGATGAGGAATCTCAGTGCCGCGCCGATGCCGCCCGATGCGGCGATGGCGAGGAACAGCCAGGGCGTCATCGTGCGCCCTTTCGTCGGATCGCTCCCGCGCTGATGATCCCGCCTGCGGTCGCTGCACCGCCGATCAGTAAGGTGCCGACCGCGTAGGCGAGCCCGACAGCGGGGGTGTCTTGGAGGAGGAGGACTGTGTCGGTGGCAAGCGCACTATAGGTGGTGAATCCACCGAGTATCCCGGTGCCTGCGAACAACCGGAGAACTCGTCGACGGCCGGCATCTTCGCCGCGGTGCGCGAGCGTCTCGAGGAGGAACCCGAGCACAAACGCACCGACGATGTTGATCGCTGCTGTGGTGAAGGGGATGCCTGCCACGGGAGGGATCGCGAGGCTGAGCGCCTCGCGCAATCCGGTGCCGATCATTCCGCCGAGCGCGACGAGCCCAAGATAGCGCCAGTGGAGATGGACCGGGCGGGGCGCGGGTGTGCGTGCGTCGTCGACCTCGATGTCGCTGTCCAGCGGCAACGGAGACGTATCTGGCGTCTGTGCACCGGCGGTCATCGCAGTCCGAACGACAGATGGGCGTTGGAGGCCTCGATCTGAGCGAGGCGATTGTACTTTGCGAGTCTCTCGCCGCGAGCGGGGGCACCGGATTTGATCTGGCCGACCCCGGTACCGACGGCCAGGTCGGCGATGAAGGTGTCGAGGGTCTCACCGGAGCGGTGGGACACCATGCAGGCCATGGCGGCTTCTCGGGCGGCACTGATCGCGGCGAGTGTGTCGGTGACGGTGCCGATCTGATTGGGTTTGATCAGCGCAGCATTCGAGTAGTGGTGCTCTGCACCGTCGCGGATGCGGGCCGGGTCGGTGACGTACAGGTCGTCGCCGACGAGCTGGATCCTGTCTGCGAGGCGCTCGAACAGTAGGGCCCAGCCGGGGTGATCGTTTTCTGCGAATCCGTCTTCGATGCTGCGGATGGGGTACGTGTTGACGAGTCCTGTGTAGTAGTCGCCGAGTTGTTCACTGTTCATTGTGCGGGAGCCGATGCGGTAGGCGCCGTCCACCGCGAAACCGTTCGCCGCCGGGTCCATCGCGATCGCGACCTGGTCGAGCCCGGGCGTGTATCCGGCGGCGGCGATCGCATCCATCAGCAGGTCGAGGGCCTGTTCAGGATCGTCGATGGGCGGCGCGAATCCGCCCTCGTCACCCAACCCGGCCATTCCGAAACGACTACGCACGAGTCCCGCGAGGGCGTGATAGATCTCCGCCCCCATCTGCAGGGCATGCTCCTCGTTCGCGGCACCCACCGGGGCGATCATGAACTCCTGGAACGGTAGACCGCCGGGAGCATGAGCGCCGCCGTTGATCACGTTGAAGTGTGGCACGGGGAGCCGCTCTTCCGCGCCGGAAAGGTGGCTGAGGTAGCGGTGCAGCGGAACGCTTGCAGCATGTGCGAACGCGCGGGTAGCCGCCATCGACACGGCGATCACCGCGTTCGCTCCGAGCCTCGATAGCGAGCCAGTGCCGTCCAGCTGACGCAGGGCCGCGTCCAGGTCGCGCAGGGAGGTCCACCCGTGGGCGGTGAGCAAGGGCGCGATCTCCTCGTCGACGTTCGCGACGGCTCGACGCACTCCACGCCCCGAGAACGCATGGCCGCCGTCCCGCACCTCGACCGCCTCATGCTCCCCCGTGGAAGCGCCCGCCGGGGCTGATGCTTCGACAGTATCCCCATCGGTCAACGTCAGGGTGACCTGGACCGTCGGGTATCCGCGGGAATCCAGAATCTGAGAAGCGGCGACCATCTCGAACCCTACGGGCCGATCGCCGTGGTGAGTGATGTAGTCCCCGCCGCCGGCAAGCGTGTGCGGGTGGGCACCGGTGTAGTCGTTCATGTCACGTTCCTCCTTGTCGGGCCACGGTGGCGGCTGCCTGCCGTGCGGTGATCGGATCGAGGTATTCGCCGCCGCGCACCCGTGGGGCGCCGTCAGCGGTCAGCCGGTAGACGAGGGGCTGGCCGGTAGGGAGGTTCAGGTCCTCGAGTTCTGGTTCGGTGAGGTCATCGAGAACCGCGCAGTAGGCGCGCAACGAGTTCCCATGGGCGACGACCAGCACGTTCACACCCACCTGCAGTCGCGGTCGTGCTCGTTCCCCGTGGAACTGCCGAACACGGGCGATCACGTCAAAGAGGGACTCGGTGGCCGTGAGGGCCGCAGCGGGAAGGTGGCGGAACGGCTCCTTCCGGCGCAGGATCTCGATCTGTCGGGCGGTCAATGGTGGTGGAGCCGCGTGAACAGACCTCCGCCACTCGCGAAACAGGGCTGGGCCATGCTCGGCGAGGATCTCCGTTTTGCTTCGCCCCGTCAGAGCGCCGTAGTTGCGCTCATTGAGTCGCCAGTCCCGCAACGCAACATCCGGCCCCACACCCTCCTGAGCGAGGATCGCGGCGGTGTCTGTGGCGCGGGTCAGCTCAGAGGCGAACGTTGCGCCGACGGTCATCCCCGTTGCGCGCAGCAAGCGGGCCGCCTGTGCAGCCTCGCGACGCCCCCTCGCCGTCAGGGGAGCATCCGAGACGCCTGTGAAAGTCTCCGCGGCGTTGGCAGTGCTCTCTCCATGGCGCAGCAACACGATTGTCCCGCTCATGTCGACTCCCACGGCAGCGCGCCATCACGCACCGGGGCCTGCGGTACCACAAGGACCGGGCGGTGCTGCTGGTGAGCGAGATGCGCCGCCACCGATCCGTCGAAGAACTCTGCCATCGCCCCACGGATCCCGGGACGGCGAGTCCCGACCACGATCATCATCGCGCTCTCGCGCTCTGCGAGATGGGAGAGAGCGGTCGCCGGATTGCCCGCCAGCTCACACCTGTCCCATTCCACACCGGCACGTGCGAACCGATCTCTCAGGTGCTCTGCGAGCGTGTAGGGAAACGGAGAGGGATCGTCATCGTACGCGTCCGAATCAACCGGCCTTGATGTGGTGGACCCGTCGGGGTGTTCGTCCACGACGAAACGGGTCGTGTCGACATGCGCACACACAACACGGGCACGAAGCGCAAGAGCAACGCTGATCGCGGCATCGATGACGGCCGGAGCCTGCATCGGAATCACGCCGATGACGAGAACGGGGGCTGAAGCGCCGGCCTGGTCCACGAGGGTCTCCTATCTCCGCGCACGTAAAAGTGCTGAGATAGGGACTGTTGTCGGGATATCCGAGGTTTGGGTCGGCGAGCCCCACCGCCGAAACGCTCTCGCGTTCTCGCCACGATAGCACCGCTACGCACGATTGTCATCAGCATCCGACCACACGATGGCGCGAATGAACTAGCGCTCCCGTCTAGGTGCGACCTGATCCACGTCGACGACTTCCCAGCCCGATGTCCCCGCCACCATGACGCACCATGACGCGGTCGGCACCGACAATTGCCGCCCCCGATCAAGATGATCGATCACGGGTCGAATGATCGCGTCGTGAGTGACGATGACGGCACTGCTCGAAGACGTCCACAACTCCTGCAGCACCGGCAGGACCCGCGATAAGACGGCTTCGGATGACTCCACTCCCGGCGCTGCGTCGACGCTCCCCCACTCCTCGACAACGTCCGCCTTCAGGTGCCCGGTCCACGGGCCGTAGTCACGATCGTTGAGCCGCTCGTCGATCCGATGTGGGACGCCAGCAGCCAGCGCAATGTGCTGCGCCGTGGTTACCGCGCGCACCAATGGGCTCGACAACACCACGAAGAAGCGGGCTGGCGCGAGCGCATCCGCCAGGCCTTCCGCCTCACGGACACCCACCTCATCCAGCGGGGGATCGGCAAGTCCCCGCAACCGTCCCTCGGCGTTCAACGCAGTACGACCATGACGAGCTAGCAACAACCGAGCGGGAGAAGTCATGAACAACTCATACTCCTTTCCGAGTAGCGCCCCAAGCCTCGCTGCATGCGCCGCCCAGCGCTGCTCACGCAAGAATTGCCTCGCAGCTCGCTTCACCCGGAAAAGCGAACCGTTGAGGACTGCGCTCTCGGCACGCCTGCGCATCGCCCGCCCCGTCGCCTGTATGCAATAATCTGCGTATGAATGCAGATACGAAGTGTTCGCTGTCGTCGGAGAGTGAGTACGTCGAGCTCGCGGTCGAGGTGTTCTCGATGCTTGCTGATGCCAGTCGCGTGCGGATCATCCTCGCGTTGCGCGATGCGGAGCTCTCGGTCAACCATCTCGCGGACATTGTTGACAAGTCACCCGCTGCTGTCTCTCAGCATCTTGCGAAGCTGCGCCTGGCTCGGATTGTGTTGGCCCGTCAGGAGGGCACGAAGGTGTTCTACCGGCTCGCGAACGAACATGCCAGGCAGTTGGTGGCTGACGCGATCTTCCAGGCACAGCACTCGTTGAGCAATGATCCGGCCCATCATCGCGGCGAGCACCCCGCGCCGGAGGACACCCGCTGATGCTGCGGGTTCTCCGCAACCCCACCTACGCGAAGTTGTTCTCCGCGCAGGTGATCGCGCTATTGGGCACGGGTCTTCTCACCGTCGCGTTGGGGTTGCTCGCGTTCGATATCGCCGGCGACGCCGCTGGCTCGGTGCTCGGTACAGCCTTGACGATCAAGATGGTCGCCTACGTCGGTGTCGCTCCCTTGATCGCGGCGGTCGTCGATCGGCTGCCGAAGAAAGCAGTGCTGATCACCGCGGACGTCGTGCGTCTGGCGATCGCGCTGCTGCTTCCGTTCGTGACCGAGGCCTGGCAGATCTACGTGCTGGTGTTCGTTCTGCAATCCGCGTCGGCGACGTTCACCCCCGCGTTTCAATCGCTGATCCCTGTGGTGTTGCCCGAGGCGGCGGACTACACCCGCGCGCTGTCCCTGTCTCGTCTGGCGTACGACCTGGAGGCGCTCCTGAGTCCCACGATCGCTGCGGCGCTGCTCGTAGTGATCAGTTACAACAACTTGTTCGTAGGGACCTCCGTGGGGTTCGCGTGCTCAGCAATTCTCGTGCTGCTGTCGCGGCTACCCGCCCCGACTGCGGAGGGGCCGACGATGACGTTCTGGCAGCGCCTCCCCCTGGGTGCGAAAGTCTTCGTTCGCTCGCCGACCCTGCGCTTCCTGATGCTCACGAACATCTTGGTCGCGGCCGGCACGGCGATCGTCCTCGTGAACTCCGTTGTCTATGCCCGCGGCGTCTTCCATCTGGGTGATGCCGCGCTCGCACTCGCGCTGGCTTGTTACGGCGTCGGCTCGCTCATCGTCGCGGTGAACATCCCCTGGGTAGTCGACAAGATCGGCGTGATCCGCACCATGGTCGTCGGAGCCACGGTGATCATGATCGGCCTCGTCGCAGCCGTCACGGTGACGATGATCGCGACGAACACCGGAGCCGGGTGGATCCCGCTGCTCGGCGTCTGGGTGCTGTTGGGCATGGGGACGTCGCTCGTGAATACGCCGTCGTCGCGGCTGCTCGCCGACGCATCGACGCCCGCAAACCGAAACCTCGTCTATACGGCACAGTTCGCGCTCTCCCACGCCTGCTTCCTGCTCACCTACCCGATCGCGGGGTGGCTGGGAGCGGTGAACCTCACCGGCGCAGCAGTCGCCCTGACTCTGGTGGCCGTCGTCGCCCTGATCAGCGTCATCCTTCAAGCTCGAGCTGTCGACACCACTGGGGCGGTTCGCCCTCATGCCACGAAAAGCCTCTAGACGCGGCCGGGGAAGATCCGCTGTCGAATGTCCGTAGCCTCCCGATTCGAGTCACCAGCTCTGCGGCCGAACGGGCTGCTGCGGCCCCCTCGCTCACGCGTCTGCGAGACCGACAAGCACAAGGACGCTGCGCAGCCCTGCCGGCGTACCCGGCCAGTTCCTCTCGATCGCGACGAGTCCTGCGTGCCGCACGGCGTACCGGAGTGCCACGGCGACGATGATCGCGTCGTCGGCGTACCCGATCACGGGGATGAAGTCCGGGATGAGGTCGATCGGAAGCACGAGATAGATCATCAATGCGACCAGCCACGCGCGGGTGCCGCGCGGCACGCGGGTATCGGTGGCGAGGCGCTTGATGAGCCGCACGATATCGGGGGCGAGTCGAGCGATGTCGCGCCAGTCGACATCGTTGCCGGCACGGCGCTGCTGGACCAACAGGAACACCACGAGGGCCACCCACAGAAGCACCAGGCCGCCGATGACGCCGGCCACGCCTACGAGCCAGTCAGGCATGAGCCCCGTTCCGTTCGATCGACATCAGCCTGAGTGCAGGGTGCTAGTCGTTGCTACAGCTGGCCGAGCAGCTGAACGAACTCATCGGCCATGGCGAGCTGTTCAGTGAGCTTCTGCCGGCGCAGATCGGCGCTCTCGCGGATGTCGTCAAGGCGAGCGCGCAACGCAGCGTCCGTGGGTTCGACGGTGAGGGCGTCGACGACGTCGAGAAGTTCGCGCATCTCATCGAGGGTGTATCCCAGCGGCTTCATTCTGCGGATGATGAGGATGCGTTCGACGTCTTTCTCGGTGTAGAGCCGGAACCCGCCCTCCGTGCGCGCGGACGGCTGCACGAGCCCCACGTCGTCCCAGTGTCGAAGCGAGCGGAATGAGAGCGCCGTGCGCTCGGCGACCTCGCCGATCCGCATCGTCTCGACGGTCACGTGTTCGTCTTCCATTGCTTTCCCCACAACACTCACGTTACGTTAGAGTCTAGATCGGCGCGGCTCTCGCGCCCGCTCCCTATATCTTCCCGTGTCGGCCTGACCGACGCCTGCGCGCCGCTGCGCTCCCGTTCGTTTCCCGCGCTCTCACGAGAGAGCCCAACACCCGGAGGGCACATGACTGCCGTCACCCCCACCCGCGACTCCGCGTCGCGTTACCGCATCGAACCCACCGTCATGCAGGCTCTGCGCAGCCCGCGACTGCTCACCCGCGAAGTCCTCGCTGGCCTCGTCGTCGCACTTGCCCTGATCCCGGAGGCGATCGCGTTCTCGATCATCGCCGGCGTCGACCCCCGGGTCGGGCTGTTCTCGTCCTTCATCATGGCCGTCGCGATCGCGTTCCTCGGAGGACGGCCTGCCATGATCACCGCGGCCACCGGAGCGATCGCGCTCGTCATCGCACCCGTCGCTCGTGAGTACGGCATGGACTACTTCATCGCCACGGTCCTGCTCGGCGGACTCATCCAGATCGTCCTCGCATTGCTCGGTGTCGCCAAGCTCATGCGGTTCATTCCGCGCTCGGTGATGGTTGGCTTCGTGAACGCCCTGGCGATCTTGATCTTCACTTCGCAGTTCCCGCAGCTCATCGGCGTTCCCTGGTTGGTCTACCCGCTCGTCGCGGTCGGCCTGCTGGTGATGTATCTGATGCCGCGGATCACGAAGGTCATCCCGGCGCCACTCGTCGCGATCGTGCTGCTCACCGCGGCAGTCGTCGTTTTCGCCTGGAACGTGCCGAACGTGGGCGACCAGGGAGAACTCCCCGAGAGCCTGCCGGAGCTGTTCATTCCGAATGTGCCGCTCACCTTCGAGACGCTGCAGATCATCGCCCCCTACGCGCTGGCGATGGCCGTGGTCGGCCTGCTCGAGTCGCTGATGACCGCGAAGCTCGTCGACGACATCACCGATACCCACTCCCGCAAGACCCGCGAGGCACTCGGCCAGGGCGCCGCGAACGTCCTGTCCGGCGCGTTCGGTGGCATGGGAGGCTGCGCGATGATCGGCCAGACGATGATCAACGTCAAAGCCTCTGGCGCCCGCACCAGGATCTCGACCTTCCTTGCCGGTGTCTTCCTGCTGGTCCTCGTGCTCGCGCTCGGTGACGTGGTGTCGATCATCCCCATGGCAGCCCTCGTCGCCGTGATGATCCTCGTCTCGATCGCGACCTTTGACTGGCACAGCATCCGCCTGAGCACTCTCAAGCGCATGCCGAAGAGCGAGACCGCCGTCATGCTCATCACCGTCATCGCGACCGTCTGGACGCACAACCTCGCCGTCGGCGTCATCCTCGGGGTCATCGCCGCGATGATCATGTTCGCTCGACGGGTCGCCCACTTCGTCAGTGTCACCCGCACCCTCAGCGACAACGGCGCCACAGCGCATTACGCCGTCGATGGAGAGCTGTTCTTCGCGTCCAGCAACGACCTCACCACCCAGTTCGAGTACGCCGACGACCCCGACACGGTGGTCATCGACATGAGCCGGTCCCACGTCTGGGATGCATCCACCGTTGCAGCCCTCGACGCGATCGTCACCAAGTACGAAAACCACGGAACGAACGTCACCATCGAAGGACTCAACGACACCGCAGCAGCCTTCCACGGCCGCCTCGCCGGCAACCTCGGCGCCGGTCACTGAGTCAGCCACGACCACGTAAGAGGAGAACCCTTCCGGTAGGTGCGGTCCCGGCGAGCCTGGACCTAGACGATGATGTATGAGGGCATTCGAACCGATGCCAGATGAGGAGCGGTACGCAGTGCTTCCAACCAGTCTTCCCAGCCCGCCTTCATCCTGGGCACAGTTCACTCTCGGGCCCCTGACGATCCACACTTACGCGCTGTGCATCATCGCCGGGATCATCGCCGCCGTCATCATCACCCAACGACGCCTGTCAGCACGCGGCGCGGAGGACGGCGTGGTTATCGACATCGTCATCTGGGCGGTCCCGATCGGCATCATCGGAGCCCGGTTCTACCACGTGTTCACCCACGTCGGAGACTACTTCTATCCCGGCGCGAACCTCGGAAACATCTTCGCCATCTGGGACGGCGGCAACGCCCTCTACGGGTCCCTCCTGGGCGGCGCTGTCGGCGCGTACATCGGCTGCCGACGAACCGGCATCCGGCTTTGGTCCTTCGCCGACGCTCTCGCGCCCGCGATGCTCATCGCGCAGTCCATGGGTCGGATCGGCAACTACTTCAACCACGAACTCTTCGGGCTCCCCACCACCCTTCCCTGGGGGCTCGAGATCCTGCCGACAGACACCATGTTCCCGGACGGCCTCCCGGACGGAACACTGTTCCACCCGCTGTTCCTGTACGAGATCATCTGGAACTTGATCGGCGTCGCGATCATCCTCCTCCTCGAGCGCAAATACCGATTCCGGTGGGGACGCACCTTCGCCCTCTACCTCATCTGGTACGGCCTCGGACGCAGCTGGCTCGAGGCCATCAGAATCGACCCCACCAGCGACGCCCTCATCGGCATCCCCGCGAACGTCTGGGCATCCTTCGTCGTCGTCGCCCTCGGCATCGTCCTATTCATCGTCCAGGGGCGACGACACCCCGAACCGGAACCCTCCGTGTACCAAGAAGGACGCGCGCCAGCGGTGGAACATCAGCCCAGCAGCGCAGACGCAAACTGAACGCCACCCACACCTCCAGCTGTCAGCTAGTTCTGTCTGAGCGATCACCGACACAAGGCCTTTTGACGTGGTGCGCCGAAGTTCCCTGCCGAAAGGGGATTCCGGAGATCGTTTGCGGCGCCTCATAAGGAGCCACCGGGCCAGTAACGCCAAAAACGATCGTTTGCGGCGCGTAGTGACGCCCTGGTGCCAGCCATGTTCAGCCGGCGAGGGTGACTCCGCAATAGGCGATGGTGGCGACGAGGAGGGTGGAGAGCGCGGCCAGGGCGAAGGGCTTGAGGCCCACCTTGATGAGGTTCCGAATCTTGACGCCGCAGCCGAGTCCGAACATCGCTGCAGCCAGCAACCCTGTCTGCAGCAGCCCGCCGGTCGTCAGCACGAAGTCCGGCAGAGGGATAAAGGAACGCAGGAGCACCATGGCGATGAACCCGATGATGAACAGCGGGACGATGGGCGGCAGCTTCGAACTCGACCTCTGTTGACTGGGTTCGCCTGCCGTACGGCTGAGTCGGCGCTGCCGGATGCTAAGGATGGCCACGACAGGGGCGAGCAGCAGCACTCGGGCGAGTTTGACGATGACCGCGACCGTGAGCGCTCCGCCACCGATGATGCCTCCAGCGGCGACGACTTGCGCGATTTCATGGATGGAACCCCCTGCCCACATCCCGGCCGTCTCGGAGCCCAGGCCAAGCAGGTCCGTGATCAGTGGGACGACGGGAATCATCAGCGTTCCGAAGATCACCACGAGGGCGACCGCGGTGATGGTGTCTTCCTCGGCCTCGTCGTCCGGATCGGTGACCCCTGCCGCGCCCGCCACGGCTGCCGCGCCGCAGATGGAGAATCCGCAGGCGATTAGCAGCGAGAGCCCGGATGGAACCCGTAGCAGCTTCCCCAGGAGAACGGTGCCGAACAGTCCGCCGGCGACAATGCACACGATGACGACCAGCATCGGGGCTCCGAGTTCGAGGATGTCTGTCAGTACCAGTTGGAGTCCGAGGAAGACGATGCCGGCGCGCAGGAGCTTTTTCGCGGAGAAGTCTATGCCGTCGGAGGCTGCCGCTGGCAGCCGGACGACGTTGGCCAGGAGTACGCCAAGCACGATCGCGATAATGAGCGGGCTGACTCCCGGCAGCAGCAGGCTGACCCCGTACGATGCTCCGGCCGCGGCGAGGCAGAGGACAAGCCCGGGCAGCAGCGCGCGGACTCGGGCAAGCAGCGTGTGTTCCGGTCGGGCAGTCGCAACGTCCTGGGCATGGGTCATGCATCCATCATTTCCTCGGACCGCTCGTGCGAGTAGAGGCAGATACCGTCCGCCATACAAGTTATGCTTGTGCTTGGGAGGCGGAAGATGCGCCACGAGCCGGACTTGGAGGCACTGCGAGCCTTGGCGCTCGTCGCGAAGGAAAGCAGCATGTCGGCGGCAAGCACGCAGTTGGGCGTGAGTCAGCAGGCGGTGTCTCTGCGCATCCGGAAACTGGAAAAAGATTTGCGCGTGCGACTCCTGGTGCGTTCTGCACGGGGTTCGCGATTGACTCCGGCGGGCGAGCTGATTGTCGGCTGGGGAACAACGCTGCTGACGGCGGCCGATGAGTTCTCGGATGCTGTCAACTCGCTCCGCACGGATCGCGGGAAGATGATGCGCATCGCCGCGAGCCTCACGATCGCAGAACACCTCCTACCGGAATGGATCGCCCGGTGGCGCATCTCTCACGGCAATGACGGCCCGGTCGTTCAACTCACAGCCGCCAACAGCAGCACGGTCGTCGAGGCCATACGCGAGGGAACCGCAGACCTCGGGCTCATCGAGACCCCTGTCGTTCCCGCCGGCCTCCGGTCAGTCACCGTCGCTTACGACACCATCGAAGTCGTTGTGCAGCACGGTCACCGATGGGCGAAGACCCGCCAGGTGTCCGTCCGTGAACTGGCGGGCACTGGGTTGGTGCTCCGCGAGACCGGCAGCGGCACCCGACAAGCGCTCGAGAACGCCCTCACCGAGGCGGGCTTTCCTCTCGCAGCCGAGCCCGCAGCCGTGCTGACGACCACGCTCGGCGTTCGCAGCGCGATTATGGCCGGCATAGCCCCCGGCGCGTTGAGCTCCCTCGCCGTGTCCGAGGACGCCCGCGCCGGCCGACTCGTGCGAGTTCGGATCAACAATCTCCAGATCACCCGCCCGCTCACCGCCATCTGGGCCGGGACGACTCCGCCCCCTCACATACGGGACTTCCTGGACGTCATCGCGCGAACTGACCGGTAACGATCGTTTTCGGCACCTGTGGGAGCGTAGGTTGTGCATCGCGAGACCAGCTCGAGCGATGCGGTGTGCGCGCGAGGCGCGCAGGGGTGCGCGCTCGTGGGGGGACGAGCGCGCACGTCTTAGGGCTGGACGATGGGGAGTCCCGTTGCACTGGCTGCGTCCTCGAGCGATCCGAGGTTGCGGAGGTCGGTGAAGCCGGCCTCCTTCATGAGGTCGATGGCGGCTCCTGCCCGGTTGCCTGACCGGCAGTAGACGAGGTAGGCGGCTTCGGGGTCGAGGTCGGGCAGTGCGGGTTGCAGTTCGCCTGCGGTGACGTCGAGCAGGAGGGCACCGTCAAGGTGTCCGGTGGCGTGCTCGGCGGGGGTGCGCACGTCGATGATGACCGCGTTGGGGTCGAGGTCGGCCTGCGGTGCGGGTGTGGCGGCGCAGGAGGTGAGGGTGATTGCGGCGATGACGGTGAGGGTGGTGAGGGCGAGGCGGCGCATGAGAGCGTCCTTTCGAGCTTTGGGTGGGGGTTTATCTGTCGCAGGCGCCGTTGGTGCAGTGGCGGGTGGGTTGCCGGGTGAGGCGTTGGTGCAGGGCGCATCCCGCGCACCACCCGAAGACGGCTTCCAGAAAGAGGAGAGTGAAGCAGATCCCGCAGAGACCGAGTGTCACGGTGAGGGGGACGATTCCGGCGCTCATCGTTACGCATGACACGGCGGCAATGCCAAGCGCCAGCCACCATGCGAAGACCTTTTGCGGCGCGCCGACCCAGAGCGGGCGACAGCGACGCCTCAGCGCCCGGGCGAGGGCGAGGGTGAGAGACAGCCGGTCGCTGATCAGGATGCGGGTTGTCATGTCGACGAGGAAGAACAGGCCGAATGTTTGCAGCGGCCGGATGCTGCCCGAGACGAGGGTGAGGGCGAGGGCGGTGATGCCGGCGGCGAGGAGGATGCCGGCGGCGATGCGGATGGCGTGCTCGTCGAGGACGGGCACCTCGTATCCGTCGACGTGTTCCCCGGTGCGGGGCGCGGTGTCGGTCGCGTTGGGCATGAAGGGCTTTCTGCGGTGGTCAGGCGGAGAGGGCCTGGATGATGAGGGTGGTGAGCATGGTCAGCCCCACGGCCAGCACCAGGACCCCGAACCCGGTGCGGATGCTGGCTGCGGGGAGGCGGTGCGAAAGGGCCAGCCCGATGAAGGAACCGGCGACGGCGAGGGCGGTGAAGGTGAGGACGGTGGGCCAGTGGATAGCCGCGGTGCTGATCTGCGTGAGGAACCCAGCGGACGAGTTCACGGCGATGACCAGGAGCGACGTCCCCACGGCTGCGGCGATGGGGAGGCCGAGAAAGGTAAGGGCGGGGACGATGAGGAACCCGCCGCCAGCTCCCAGAGCTCCCGTGAGAACTCCGACCCCGAGGCCCGTGGCTGCCGTTCGAATCCCGCGGACAACGGGCGGCGTCTGACGAGGTTCAGCGTGCTCATGTCGGGGCCGCATCATCGCGATCGCGGTGAGGATCATGATCGTCGCGAACAAGATGGTGAGGACAGGTTCCGGAAGGAATTGGCCGACCACCCCGCCAGCTACGCCCCCGACCAGCCCGGTCGCGGCGAAGATCGCTGCGACCTTCCACCGCACCTCGCGTCGACCGATCCGGAACGCGGTGGAGACCGCGCTGGTGGTGGCGACGACGAAGAGGGAGGAGACGATCGCTTCTCTCGTTCCGGTGCCGAGGACGAGAGTGAAGATGGGGACGGTGAGGATGGAGCCCCCGCCGCCGAGGAGCCCGAGTGCGACACCGACCAGGACCGCGAGGGTCATGGCGATGACGATGGACGTACTCACTCGAGCTCCTTGTCGGGTCAGGCGGCGGTGGTCTGGGGTGCGGTGGCGGCGACCCAGGCGTTGTAGCTGCCTTCGATTTCGATGACGTCGTGCCCGGCGCGGCGGAGGGCGCTGGCGACGACGCTGTTGCGGACCCCGCTCTGGCAGTAGGTCAGTATTTTGCCGGCGGGCAGTTCGTCGGTGTGCCAGAGGGCACGGCCGCCGGAGAGCTGCTTGGCGCCGGGGATGTGGCCCGCGGTGTACTCGGTGCGGTTGCGGACGTCGAGGAGGAGCGCCGCGTCGACCTGGTCGAGGTCGGTCGGGGCGATCGTCTTAGGCTGCACCGTGGGAAGACCGTCGAGGGTGGTGGTAAACCCGTCGACCTGGTCGATACCGACGCGCAGCAGGTGGTCCCGGAACTGGGCTGCGGTGTTCGAGGAGTCGATGAGCAGCACGAGCGGACGGGTTTCGGTGTCGGGGTCGTAGACCCATGCGCCGTAGCTGGCTGCCTTCGCGACCCCGGGGACGTTCAGCGCGCCCGGCACGGTGCCCTCGTGGACGAGGGAGTGGTGGCGGGTGTCGACCACGATGACTCGGTCGCCCTCGATGTCCTCGTGAAGCTCGGACGCCGAGTACTCGGTCAGCGGGCTGAGCTGGCCGCGCAGGGCCGGCCCGACGCGGTTCTGCCGCTTCATGCGCGCGAAGTACGCGTGCGCGTCGGGCTGATCGTTCAGCAGCGTGTCGATGAACCCTTGCTCGTCGCCGGCCGCGAGGTACGGTGCCCACCACGCGAAGCGCCGTTCGTAGCCGACGGTCGAGCTGGGGACGGCGCCGAGCGCTTTGCCGCATGCGGATCCCGACCCGTGAGCGGGGAGCACCTGCACGTAGTCGGGCAGGGTGAGGAAACGGTCGCGGAGGCTGGCGAACAGGTCGCGAGCACCGTCGAAGCGGGTGTCGACACCGCCGGCGGCCTCATCGAGCAAGTCTGGTCGCCCGACGTCACCGACGAACACGAAGTCACCGGTCAGGACGTATCCCGGCTCGGAGGAGGCGGCGCCGTCGGTGACCAGGAACGACAGGTGCTCGGGGGTGTGCCCGGGGGTGTGGACCGCGTCAACGGTGATGTTCCCGATGGTTATGCGGTGTCCGTGCATCATCCGGGTGGCGTCCTGGAACCCCGAACCGTACTGCCAGTCGGGACCGCCCTCAGTGGAGACGTACATCGTCGCTCCGGTGCGGGCGGCGAGCTCGCGGGTGCCGGAGAGGTAGTCCGCGTGGATGTGGGTTTCGGTGACGGCGGTGATGGTCATGCCGTTCTTCGCGGCGAGGTCGAGGTAGACCTGCACGTCGCGGCGCGGGTCGACCACGATCGCTTCGCCGGTGCGCTGGCAGCCGATGACATAGCTGGCGTGGGCGAGGTCGTCGTCATAGAGGCGTTCGAGGAGCATGGTTCGGCTTTCGTGTCGCTGTCAGTGAGCGCAGCTGCAGCGCTCGTCACGGGGAATGCCCGCGAGGGCTTGTTCGATGTGCTGTCCGCAGCCGGCCCAGGTGGGCTTGCCGCAGGTTGAGCAGGTGATCTGTGCACACATAGGGGGTCCTTTCAGGCCGCGATGGGCGATTCGGCGATCTGCCAGCGCACGTCGTCCATGTCGAGTTCGCGGGCCTTGCTGATCAGAAGCTCAAGCTGGGGTTCGGGGAGCGCGCCGGGCTGCTTGTAGACCAGGACACCGTCACGGATGACCATGAGCGTGGGGATGGAAGTGATGCGGTTCGCCGTGGCGAGACCGACTTCCGCTTCGGTGTCGACCTTCGCGAAGACGACGTCGGGGTGACGTTCGGACGCGGCCTCGAACACGGGAGCGAACGCGCGGCACGGGCCGCACCACGCCGCCCAGAAGTCGACGAGGGCGATGCCCTCCCCCGCGACCGTGCCGCCGAAGCTCTCACCGGTCAGATCGATCGTGGCCATGCGCGTCACTTCCCGAACAGGCGGGAGAGGAACCCGCCACGCTGCGACTGCGCGGCCTGGACCTCACCGCGGGTGTGTTGGCCGTTGCACCAATCCGACGCCGGCACGCCCTTGCGCACGGACGCGACGTGCTGCCCGCAGCCAGTCCACGTGGTCTTCCCGCAGGTTCGGCACTTCGTTGCTCTGCACATGTGAATCCTCAATCTGTAATACCCCTGGGGTATTGGGTTGGAGTGGACTCAGCATACCCCAGGGGGTATCGTGATTGTCAACTCCCCGGAAGGAACGAAGATGAGCGCAATCGAAACCCCCATCGCAGAGTTCGCCCACGACGCTGAGGCCAAGCGGAAGGTCGTCAACCGGCTCAAGCGCGCTCAAGGGCAGCTCGCCGCCGTCATCACGGCCGTGGAAAGCGACGCACACTGCCGCGACGTCGTCCAGCAGCTCGCGGCCGTCTCGAAGGCTCTCGACCGGGCAGGGTTCCTCGTCATCTCCACCGCGCTGCGCGACTGCATGACCGATCCCGACGCCGATGGCACCAGCACCCCGGACGAGTTGGAGAAGCTCTTCCTCTCCCTCGCATGAGTGACGCGCACCCGTTCGACCCGAACGCGACGCAGCCTCTATCCATCCCTGCGCGGCCGGAGACGGCGAGCTCAGCGACGCGCCACTACTGGCAGGACGACGTCTCGGAGCAGAAGGCCCTCGCCCGACAAACCCTCGAGACGTTGCGCACCTACCGGGCGGCAGAGGTCGCCATGCGACGCCGCACCCGCTCATCGTCGTGGGGCTGCTCGCCGCCGTGGCACTCACCGGGCTACTCACCGCCACCACAGCCGGCTGGCCCGCGTCTCTTCTCACCTGGATACTGCTCGGCATGGGCACCTCCCTGGTGAACACGCCGTCGTCCCGGTTGCTGGCCGAAGCCTCGACACCGCAGAACCGGAACCTCGTCTACACGGCACAGTTCGCGCTCTCCCACGCCTGCTTCCTGATCACCTACCCGATCGCCGGATGGCTCGGAGGCGCAAGTCTGCTAGCAGCAGCCGTAACCCTCTCTGCCATCGCCATTGGATCTCTCACGGCCGCAACACTCCAAGCGCGCAAAGCCCGCCCTGAACCCACGGGCCAACCCATCGTCACCGACCGCACCGCAAACGTCCGTCGAAACTAAGTATCGGCGGACGTTTCTGACCCCGCTTTTCGCGGAGCAAGCGCTGGCACGTCACAAACGATCGTTTCCGGCGGAAGCCTAAGCGGTGTGACGCGGCTTTGAGCCCAGCTCCTATGCTCTTATCTCATGAGTTATCTCGCTATCGTCGAACGCTTCGTCTCGCACCACTTTCCGCACGCGAGTGTCGCGCTGCTCGCGGGAAGCACGGCTCGCGGAACGAGGACCTCGACCAGCGACATCGACCTTCTCCTTCTCGGTGAAGAGATCTTCGCCGACGACCGCACGAGTCTGGCGGCGGCGTACCGCTTCGAGGACGAGATCTTTGAGGTCTTCGCGTATACCGAAGCGGGCTTCACGGTCTGGGCGAACCGCGGGTTCGAACAGCATCGACCAGTGATTGTCCAGATGCTTATTGATGGGATCGCTGTCCGTGGCGCAACCGAACACGAGAGGTACAAACACGAGTGGTCTTGCAAATACGAGGCTGGGCCGACCCTTGACCCTACGGAAGCAACGTTCCGTCGCTACGTCATAACGGACTTGCTGGATGACTATCGAGACGCAACCGACCCGGTTGAACGTCACATACTTGCGGCCCTCCTCTACGAGAAAACGGCTGAACTCATACTGCTCTCGAACTCGCGTTGGATCGGCGCGGGCAAGTACCTCCCGCGACGGCTCACAGAGTTCGATCCAGATCGCGCTTCCGCTTTGTCCATTCCCCTAACGGAGAGTCAGCACGATCGTTTTGCGACTCAGATCGAGATCGAACTCGACCGTGCTGGAGGTCGCGTTCAGGAGGGCTTCCAGCGATAGCTCATCGCGCTGCTGCCGCGCCGACGCCGAACGCGCTTTCGTGGCCCGGTATCCGCGGGCGGTGAGGAACCCCACCTCGGCCTGCCGCAACACACGGCACACGAGCTCGACCCCGAAACGACCACGCATCTTGTCGACGAACGCGATCATCTCTACGAGGGGCGGCCGAGCTCGGTCGCGAAAAACATGCTCGTTGACCGGAGGATCTCGTTCACCTTCTCCAACTCGGCGATCTGCTTCTTCAACCGCATACTCGACATCAACAAGCAGACGCACCTCATCCCCGAGGCCGTCGACGCCGCCCAAGAAGCACTCCTCATAGGAGGATAATCGGCGCGGGAACCACGACACTTATCGCCGCAAGTCACACCCCTATTCAGCGCTGCACGAGACACCTCGCCGTAAACGATCGATTTCGGCAGCTCCTGAACCTCGCTGCCGAACGACCGGCTCGGATCTGTCGCGGGCGAATTGCTCGCCGTGAAACTGCTTGAAGAGGCCGCGGGGAAAAGAATGAGCCGCTGAGAGTGTGGCGGGGCACAGCAGCGGTCCCGGTTCAGTCTGGGGAACTGGTCGGGACCGCCGGTCGGCTTCGCTGGGGACTCCGCCGACCAGACCGCCTACGTAGCGCGGCCACAAACAACGTAGCCGGGGCCTCCCCGGTGTTCAGAGGGGCTTGCTTAAGCAGCCGCCGTGATAATTCGTCGCAGTGACGCGGGTCACTATCAGCAATCCGCAACAGACGAGAGCGTTGCCCTACGTCCAAGCCCGGTTCAATCGGCGGAAGTTACAGCAGCTCGTCCACGCCATAGATCTGTCGTTTCGGGGGGCGACGAGAGTAGTCCCCGGCTGTCACTGCTGGGCTGTCCCTGAACCAGGGTGTCGTTAGGGGCAGCCCAGCCCGGCTCAAACGCCGGCTCGAACAGTGCGTTGCGCCCACTCCCCAGTACCGACCGACCCACCGCGCGGTAGATCCATGGTCGCACCTTTGCTCGGATGACAAAAGGTCTCGTGGACGCACCGAAGTAATGTGGTGTTCGGACATCACAGACTGAAGGACGGGGCTAGCGACTATCGTCGTGGCTCCAAGTCGGGTATCCGTGGAGACAAGAAAAGGATCCGTCATGGGCAAGTTTATTTACGAGGGTGGGCCGAAGGTTGAGATCGAAGATCGTGCTCTCACGCATCTTCAGCTCGTGATGACTGCGAAGTTGCGGCGCGGTGAACCTTTCACTTTCACGTGGAAGGAAGACGTGGGCACTGGTGGGGGCCGTACAAGCGTCTGGATCCACCCGGGCAGTTCGATGGTGTTCAAATTCTTCGGTAGTCGAGCGCCAGCGATCAACCGTGCCTGGGTGGATGCTCTCGCCTTTGGCGCGAACTCCCCCACGGGGCTGTACCTCACGCCTGAACCGGTAGAAGAAACACGGTTGGAGCGCGACTCGGAGACTGCCTCAATCCGCGCGTGATTGCAACCCCCATCGAGCGCGTAGCACTCGTATGTAGGGTTCTGGCATGCGTGAGCGTTCGGTGGTGCAGACTCGTGTCAGCATCGACGGCTCCAGTTTTGTCCTTGCTCCCTCGCAGGACATCGAGCAGCTGTGTGATCGGCTGGAAGCTGCCGTCACGAGGACGGGGAGGGTAGTGCTCTTCGTAACCGCGGATGAGCGACGGGTGAGAGCGCTGATCACCCCGAGCAGCCGGGTTGTGATCTCTGAAGAGGACGTGCATGTCGATTCCGACGATGCCGTGCTTTCGCTGAATGGGTCGGGGAGCTGGGATCTGCTCTAGGCCTGCTCGAGTTCGGGCGTGTCCAGCACTTCATCGACGAGCGCAATCCCGCCGCTGGAGTTCGCCGTCTGCATGAGCTGCTCCACCCATTTCATGTTGATCTGAGGTGGTTCCGGTTCTTCGAACACGAACCGCAACGGAATCGAGGGATGAATCCAGATCGTTGAACGCCCGCCGGGTTCGCCGACGGGGTGCTTCCAGGAGAGCGTGAAACTCTCATTGCGGCGGAGCTTCGTCGCAATCACCAGTTTGAGATGAGCGAGCGCGCGATCTTCGATGTGAATCGGCTCGGTGCCTGGACCGTAAAACAGGATCGCCATGCGACCTACCCTACTTACGGTGCTAGTCACAGTGTGGCCGATACCCGCGTGAGACGTTGCGTCCATGATCGACGGCCGACCACATAGTTGTACGGCAGGCGCATCTGCGTCTGATCTTCGTGGTCGGGCCGTTCGCTAACGTAGAAGACGCACTCCTCAGACCCCGCACTTGGAGGCAGCCTTGAGTCTTCTGGAAGAGGTTCGGCGAATCGTCGACGCAGTTCCCTCGGGCAGGTGATCACGTACGGCGAGATTGCTTCGCTGGTGGGGGTTCATCCCAGGCAGGGCAGGCCGGCTGGTGGCACGGCTCGAAGATGACAGTCCTTGGTGGAGAGTGGTGTACAGCGATGGGTCTCCGGCGACCTGTCATGATGGTGCCGCTCGTACTCTTCTTCGGGAGGAGGAGACACCGATGTGTGGTGAACGAGTCGATGTCAGGAGATCTCTTGAGCAACGTCGAAGCTCCTGATCCTTTCGCTCTGCTTCGCCATGAGCTGATCCACGATGTCGCCAACAGCGGTTTCCGAGAGCAGGGCATGGATCCCGTATATACGGCGGGCGCGAGCGCCCGTGTCGCTGTCATCGGTCAGGCGCCGGGTCGGCGTGCACAAGCCAGCGGGGTGCCCTGGGACGACGCGAGTGGCGCCACGCTCATGGAATGGCTGGGGGTCACGGAAAGACAGTTCCGTGACCCGGAACAGTTTGCTCTCCTGCCGATGGACTTTTACTACCCGGGACCCGGTCGGAACGGATCGGGCGATGCACCTCCGCGACCAGGCGTCGCCGCTCGGTGGCACCCACCTTTGTTCTCGTTGATGCCAAGTATCCGACTGACCCTTCTCATCGGTAGATATGCCCAGCAGGCATATCTACCGATCGCCACCACACAGACTCTGACCGACACCGTGCGGAACTACGAGCAGTTCCTTCCCGAACGATTCCCGCTGGTGCACCCCTCGCCGCTGAACTTTCGCTGGCATGCCAGGAACCCGTGGTATGCGACGGATGTCGTAGAGGACCTTCGTCGGCACGTCGAGAGGGCACTGCGGTAAGTTCCCGTAGCAATCGCCGCGCCGCTGCAGCTTGGCCGCCATGTCCACCTTTTGGGGGACATGGATGGTAACGTTTGGTTAGTAGCTGGGGCTACTTGCGGAGCGTCTGGGGCGCTACGCCACACGCAACGAGGCGATGTCACGTTTCTGTGACGAGCCCTCTCGGAGCCTCGGTTCTGGGGAACTCATCGTTTCGAGAAGGCTGCCCCTCGGCTAGAGAGTCTTTAACGCGCAATACGCAAGGCGGGCCCGCGTAGTATCGTTCCCACTCGAGTGGGGGGTCATCCTGTGGGTGTTTCCAGGACTCCCTCGAGGAACGTGATGCCTCCGGAGCTGTTGGCTGACTCCATCAGCGTGTGGATCCATTGCAGGTTGAGTTGCGGGGGTTCGAGCTCATCGAAGGTGAATTGCAGTGGGATCGACGGGTGTAGCCAGATGGTGCTGCGCCCTTCAGGGTCCCCTTCCGGATGACGCCAGGACAGGGTGAAGGACTCGTTGCGGCGGAGCTTGGTGGCGACGATCACTTTGAGGTGTGCGAGGGCACGTTCCTCGATGTGGATCGGCGCTTCCGACCCGCCGTAGTGCAGTGTGCCCATGGTGGACGACATCCATTCTCGGAATGACAACTCGGTCACATCGGCGAGAGGCTCGCTATGCCTACGGTTGCCCTTCCAGGTTAGTGGGCGGGTACCAGACCCGTTTGCCCTCCACCGATGCGAACGACGTGAGTGTGTGGGGTTTGGTGGAGGTGGCGCTCATGATGTCCTTCACAGAAATGTGGCGAACGAGCAGCGCGTCCGCGATGAGAGACCGGTGGCAGCGCCACGGGACCGCTTCCGCGCACATGATGGCCACAGTCTTCTCTTTTGCTCGATCGATCAGACGGTCTATTCCGCGCGAGAAGGGCTCGGTTTGCATGTAGTCGGCGTAGCTGCGGAAGCTTTTGTTGCGCCAGGCGCCGTTGATGCTCTCGACGTTCACGGGGGTGTGGCGGAGACCGCCGAGTTCTTCCATCCGCGCGTACTGCAGGCCGGCGTCCGTCAGGCTTTCCTCAAGCGCCTGCGCGCCGAATTGCGGGTTATGTCGGGAGCCGGGAACCGTCCGCACATCGATGAGTTGTTGCACGCCGTTGTTTTCGAGCAGCGCTATGAACTCCTCGATCGGGTGTGTGGAGTGACCGATGGTGAACACTGTAGGGGGTTGCATCCTGCTCCTGAACGGTTGCGAGCGGTCGGTTTGCGACCGGGGAACTCCTCGCACCCAAGGGGTCCCCCGGTCAGCCGATCAGCGGCTCGCTCCCTTGCGTGGCTTGAGGAAGACGTCGGGTTCGCGCTTTTCGCGCTTGGCCGCTCGCTTTTCCTTGATCGACAGCTGAGCGATCTTTTTCGCTCCACGTGTGGTTGGTGACTTACCGGGCATCAGAACTCGCTTCCCCTATTGGCTGGCGGATGAACCTCTGACCATAGCCGTCTTCCAAGGGAAGTCAACTTTGCAATCCGCCGCGCAGTCGCGGTGTAGGAAAAGGCCTTTCCTTTCAGATGAAGTCGTTTGCGGATGCTTGGGCAATGGTGTGTGCACGAATGTCGTGCATGGTGTGCACTGCTGCCGGATTCACTCCTGGAGGGCGCCCTGCGAGCTCTTGGATACGTTCGCAGATGAGGTGGGGGTCGACGTCTCGGTTCACCAGGAGTGCGGTGACGTCGGTGTCGATGCCGCGTGCTCGTTGGATGCGTCGATGGATGGACATGGCCCATCGGTGAACCTTCGAGGTTGTCCACGCGTCGGTGCAGTGGGGGTGATCGATGACGACGATGACGTGAGACAGCGAGGCGGGGACTGTCGACGTGTTGCGCTTGTGGCGGCGAAGGAGGGCTGCCAGTCCTGCTCTGGTGTGCGCGCTGGTGCCGTCGATCCCGATGACGCTCACGCTCGGTGGCAAGGACGCAGAACTTTTGGCTTCTGCGGTGGCGCTGAGGCATTGCAGGGGGTCGCCGGTCACCTCGACGAAGTGCCGCGAACTGCGGTGGTGTGTCATTCGCATGGCATCTCCGCATCGAAGGACGATGCGCGCGAGGCGGTGGTGCGGGTTTCACGTTCGCGGAGACGATGGAGCGTTTCTTGCAGCGCGGCAATGCGCGCTGTCGCGGCTTCGCCGATGAGTACGGCGGGGCTGTGTTCGGTGGTCATGGGGCTTCCTTGGGTACGGCAAGAGAGCGCGTCCCAGAGGACGCGGCGCACGTGGCTACGAGGCGTTACGCGCGCTGCGGTGGAGCCCGTCGAACACGCAAGAACCGCGAACCGTCACTGGGGGAAGAATCCGCAGCAACCCGGGAGCGGGCAGCCGGCTGTGCAACGAGAGCGTTGCGTGAAGCAAGAAGGGCTGCCATGCCCTCACCCTAGCTAGTCGGGGGGTTAACGCAACCGGCTCGCCTACCGAGGTGGGTAACTTGCGTTTTCTGTAGGTGAGGCTATGGTGAGGGCCATGACCACCGGTGTTGACCCCATTCGCTCGGAGCGCTTCGCAGACGCCTCCGTCGTGACGAGTGTGGTCGACATCGCAGGTGCGCGGCACGAGGTCCTTCCGCCCCGGTTCACCGGCGGCGACCTGCTCTTCCGGTCCCCATCCCGCGCTGCATCCCCGTAGACCCGTCGTCGGGCTACCCGGTCACCCAGCGCGTCGCGGAAGCGGCGCTTTTTTTGTACCCAAAGGAGCAGTCATGGCAAATTTCCCCCTCTCTGACGTAACGGTCGAGACCCCCCACACCCTCGACATGAGGACACAGCTCGAGCAACGTCTCCAGGAGCGTCAGAGTCTTCTGGCCGAGCTGGAGCCTCGCGCGATTCCGACCATCGACCCTGTCGCGTACCAGACAGCAGCGGCGCACCGTGTCACGATCCAACAGATCAGCGCGGCTCTGGAGCGGTTGGATGCGGGCACGTACGGTCAGTGCGTGCGATGCGGGCGGCAGATCGCGCCGGCGCGCCTCGAAGTGGTCCCCCATGCATCCGCCTGCATTGAGTGTCAGAACCATGCCGAAGCCGCGTAGCTGTAAACCGATCGAGATCCCGTCGTGTCCGCCTGACCCGAGAGGAATCCGGGTGATCATCGTTCGTCGAGGATCCCGGCTCTCAGGCCCGCCGTCGGAACAGGGTGATGCCCGGTTCCATACCCAGAAGCCCCCTGGCGTGGCGCAATCCCCGGGGTGGGATGACGACCTCAGCCGGGCAATCGCTGCCTGAATTGTCGCCTGCAGGTGGGTGCCGATCACACCGCGCACTTGTCCACAGCAACCAGATGGGAAATCAGATGTCAATCAAACGCCGGTCGAGTGCGTCCGCGATCGGCGGGATTGTCGCAGCCGCAATGATGCTCGTTGGGTGCGCGGGGATACCCGCCGACGTCGATGGCACTCTCCGCGCTGCCCAGGGCGGCGACCTACGCGTAGGAATCACCCACAACCCACCGTGGACAGACACCACAGACCCAGACAAACTCTCCGGGGAGGACGTGCGACTCGTCGAGAAATTCGCCGAGTCGATCGACGCAACCGTTGTGTGGACAGTGGGAAGTGAAGCTATCCTCACCGACCAGCTCCACACCGGTTCCCTTGATCCTGTCATCGGCGGGTTCACCGATGACACACCACGGACCGACAACGCATCGACGCCGCATCCCCGCACGGCATCACGGTCGGCACCCGTAACACCGAAGCAGGAATGGCACGCGACCGCGGCTGACCTGCACGCGAAGGCTCGTGACACCGAACAGGTCTCGCGGGCCGGCGTCGGATTCAACACCGCGCCCCTCGCAGCGATGCGCCGAAAATCCCTGCCGTAAGGGGTTTTCGGTGATCGTTTGTGGCGCCTCTAAAGCGCCGACGGTTCCGGTCCCGCCACAAACGATCGTTTTCGGCGGGCGTCTCCAGGATTCGACGATGCTGGCAGCCGGTATCTGGGTGCGAGTCTTCTGCGGCATGCGTGGACCTTCACGGACGACGATATCCAGGCGTTCCGGGATGAGCTGAAGAAGCGCTCCCTCGGCATCGCATCTCACTGGCAGCACGAGGACGGCATCGCATTCATCGTCGCGGACGGCCGCGACTGAGGCTCCTGGCCGCTCCGGGCATCAAGTCATCACGCGGCGGCGCGTCGCCTGAAATCATGCGGAACGCGCTCTCACCTGCTCAGCCCATCTCACTTCCCTATCTGGCCCTTTACCGACGATAAGACCAGTTATCGCAGCTATCCGAGTCACTCGTGCTGCTGTCCATCGCGTCGTCACCTGCGCGGCAAGCCGCGACGAATTCCTGACTGCGATGTAGGTGTGCGACGTGCACGACGTATGCAGACTTTGCACCGTGCGCACCGTGTACAACGTGTACAACGTGTACAACGTGTGCAACGCACGAGCAGCGGACCTCGCCTGGCCGAGGCCGACTCGCCAGCGGCGCTTATGGACGTTCCGCGACTTTGCGGATCCCTCAGCCTGAGACAGACGCGCTGGCTGGCTTCGAAGCTGACTCCCCGCCCTTCGGCAAGTGAGGTGTCAGGCCAGTTCGTAGTAACTCGATTCGCGCCTCATCTTGCGCGAGAAACATCGCCGCAAACTCATCCTCAAGAGCCCTCTGGCCTTGGGGGCCATACTCGTCCCAAGCGTCCCAGTCTTCCGACGCCCGTCTGTGCCACTCCACGTAGCGCTTCGCAGTCTCATGAACTAGGGCGACCTGAAATGCCGACCACTCGCTTCGCCAATCAAAGCCCACTTCTCACCTCACCCCAGATCCATCGCGGGTTCTTGCGCGTCATGCGGCGACCTACCCCCATTCTTGGGCTCCAAGATCTGCTCGAGGGCGTCCATGTCGCCCCCGTTTCGGAACCACTCGACGGGCGTCTGCTCTCCATGAGCGACCATGGTCGACTGCGGAGTGGACATCAGCCCCGAGACCGAGATCCAGTCCTGGCCCTCAAGAAGCGCGACTATCTCCTTCAGGTGCGGGAGCACTTTGCCCGGCGACGAGAGACTGAACTGCCAGGACGGAAATCGCTGGTGGCTCGCGAAGTTGACTGCGTAAAGTCGACCTTCGCTGACGGAGTCTCGGAGTTCTGTCGGGGTCAGATCTAGGAATGCCGCAGCATCGTCCGCAGACATGCTCTGGTTCAAGCTCGCGAGGAGCGACGATGCCGCCCGGGCGGGGAGATACCCGCGGGCTACGCTGAGAGAGAGTTCCTCGAACTCCTCGGCAGTAAACGTTCCGGAGCTGATCAGGAAGTCGATCTCCTGGGGCGACAGCGCCTCCTCGGCTTCGATCGGTCGTTCCGACAAGAGCGACTCAGTCAGCGCGCGAGCAATGAAGTCGCCATCCCCGTTGAGCCTCGTGATCGCATCAGCGAGCGCCTGGACGACGTCTTCAGACGGTCTCGCTTTCATGCGGGAGCGGTCGGGCGGGGCGGGCTTTCGAGAGTCCATAGGCACAGCGTAGGTTAGACGTGCGACAACAGGAGACGCATCCGGCCTGCTCGATGCGCCTCCTGTCTTCAGCTCACAACTGGGCCTCCACGCCGCCCGTCAGAGTCGCCGCGGGCGCGCTCTCGTCGATCTGAGATCCGTCTCGAAGCGTTTACGAAGCGGTTGACCGTTCGCGATCGTCGTACCGAGCCAGCGATCCACGTAGGCCGGCCACCGATTCGAGGCACGTCCACGCTTCGGACCGCTCGGCCGCATCCGTTTCACTCAACAGGTGCTCACGGGGACATCCTCTGTTTTTGCGCAACTGTTCATGCCAAGGTTCACCGCGTCGTACGTTCCCTATCCGCTGCTCGAAGAGCTATGCCTCTGGTGGGTGGGCGAACAAGCGGGCCTCGGTGTCACGCGAGCTCAACCTGGGCACGGCTTTTCGCAGCAGCTCGTCGCCGCGATAGCCATGGTTGGAGGGTAGCGCAAGCAGCGACGCTAATGGAATGAAGATCCTTCCCTCATCAACGGCTAGCTCCGTCTGCTCGTGCACCACTGGCAGTTGCCACCACCAGGTCAATATCTTTCCGGATATGCACGGAGATAGAGCGACGAACGCCCGAGTAGCCAGGCTGTAGCTCGGTACTTGAGTGGCGCTACCCAGTCGCTACACAAAAAATGCAGCATGACCTGGGAGTTCAATGAACTGTAGCTTTGTAGCGAGTAAATCAAGGAAACCGCCGATCTTGACTATGGAACGGCTAGACACCTCACCCCCGCCGCGAACCTTCGACGCTGGGCTACCTCGCTACGCAACTGGAATTTTCCTGTTCAGGTGGACATTCAACTACCGGTGCGCTGGATACTCTTGCGCTACCTGACGGCTACGCGAAATAGCGATAGCTGAACTAGAGGAAGTGGCTGGCGGTCATTCAACGCGCTGTTGCCAGCGCCGGCATGCACCGCAAGCCGACCCCAGTCTTCCCGAGGTGCAGGCGAGCGCTAGAGTCCCCTCATGACCTGCTCCCGGCACGCAAGCCCAACGTTCTGCATCACATCGGATGGAGTTTGCCGAGCATGAGGGTCCGCGCAATTGCTGCAGGGTCAGAGCACTGCCTCGCACTCACCACCGACGGCCGTGTGTTGTCGTGGGGGAACGCTGAACCTCCGCCGGAGAACCTCCGTGACGTCACGGCAATCGCCGCCGGCACATTTGTGAGTCTCGCCCTCCTCTCTGACGGCTCAGTCGTCGGGTGGGGCGCGACCGAGGTTCCGGATGGCCTGAGGGATGTCACAGCAATCGCGGCCGGAGGTGGGATGTGCTTCGCGACGCAGACCGATGGAACAGTTGTCGGCTGGGGAAAGCACTTCGTGCACGACGCCATGGCCGCTATAGAGTGGCAAGCCTCATCGCCGCCGTCCGTCGTCTCGAAGAGCGGAGGTTTTGCTCTGTCGATCGATGCCAATGGCGCCGTGTCGCGGCAGAAGTTAGGCGACTTCATGATGGGCGCTGTGCCGGATCCGCCGCCTGGGGCATCGCGGAGCGTTGCATCCGTCGGCGCCGGTTTCGCTCACGGTCTGGCTGTGCTGGAGGACCGATCGGTTCTGACTTGGGCCGAACAGGACCAGCTTCGCGACGCCAACCTGACGCCCCCGACGAATCTCAAAGACGTCGTGGCTGTGGCGGGAGGCGGTGCCTTCAGCCTCGCGCTACGGGCAGACGGTCAGGTGGTCGGCTGGGGACAAAACGAGTTCGGACAAACAGACATCCCAGACGGGCTCGGGGACGTGGCCGCCATCGCAGCTGGAACACATTTCGCTGTTGCCCTTACAACAGCCGGGAAGGTGGCCGCATGGGGTCGCAAGCAGGTCGGGCAGACATCGGTTCCGTCTGTCATCGCTGACAGCCTCGCGATGGCCGCGACCAAGCGCCCGCTAGGACCCATCACGCTCAACAAGGAAGCGCTGCCAAAGGCACTGATCCTCAAGGGGTCACCGGACGAAGATCAGGAGACCTCGCTGTCGCGCCTTCCCGATGATGCTTCGCTTATCGGGACCATCGAGCAGATGTCTCGCTTGGTGGATGCGCAGGGATTTCAGTATGAGGCACGCCGAAGCGTCGCATGCTCCTACAACAATTTCGCCGCTCGCCAGATCGCTATCGGTGACAACGAGGATGTCCAGGCCGCGATAGGGGCGCTTTTTCGAGCAGACGAAACTCTCGACGCAATCCCCTATGGTGCGGACGGGATCCCCCGGGACTTCGAGACGCGCTTGATCATCCCCGTTGCGCGCGCCGTTCTCAGAATCAACCTCGCACTGGCCTTACACCGCTCGGGTGATGTAGCCCGCGGCGAACCTCTACTGCGCGAAGCTAGGCGACTCATTACCCAAGCCGAGGCGGACCCACTGGCCTCTCGAGGTTCGGACTCGGAGCACGCCAAACGCGTCCAGATGGTGCTTTCCATCTTGCGGCAGGTTGAAGCGCAGACGATGGCAGCAACGTCCGCGGTTGCCTCACGAAGGCCGCAGCCGGAATCTTCGACCGACACGAAGTCGTCCGGGGGTTGCTACATCGCAACCGCCGTCTACGGTTCGTACGATGCGGCGGAAGTGCTCGTCCTTCGCCAGTTCAGGGATGAATGTCTGAACACGACCGCTCCCGGCAGAACACTTGTCCGCATCTACTATGCGCTCAGCCCTCGCGTCGCAGGAGCGTTCCGAGACAGACCCTCAGTCAACAGAATCGCGAAGCGGGTACTCGATCGGATCGTACGACGACTACAGGCCCGTTATCCCGTTCAGGAACACAAGCGGCGAACTCGACCTTCCTTGTGAGCTCGAGAGCGGAGGCTCGTTGCTCTCCCGCGGAGCCGAACAGGAGATGACAAGCACGCACTTTGCGGGCACCGATGCACTCACCGAGACAGTCTCCACGCGTCGTGCACAGATCGAGTAGTCACCTTAGCTACCTGCTCCAGGCGACCATGACGGGCCGCGCCGCGACCAATGCCGTTGCAGAAGAGCGGGACGACGAAACGAGCCAGTGCGAACTCATCACCTCTGACGGCGTTGCGATGACCGAATGAGCAGAACCTCGAAGGAGCTCTGCGCACAGCTGGCGGGCTTTCGGGGTGATCACAGAGCATCCAAGATGAGGGCACGCAAACGCCCAGCCTCATCCGAGTCGATAGCTCCGCGATCAACGAGATACTCGATCCGCTCGAGCTGTTCGATCGCCCCGCTCGCACTCTCAGAGCTTCCGACAGCCGTCGGCGACTCGGCGAGCGGCGGCTTCTCGAGCGATGACGCGACTCGATTCACCTGCTCCGCGATCGCCCGGGCACTATTCACTGCACCTGGTGCGATCCGGATCCTCAACTGCCATCCCACCGAGCCGATCTGAAACTCCGCCTCACGAGTATCGATGGTCGTCTTCTTTTGAAGAGCCATTCCCGCGATGATCGCCGAACCGGGAAGCGGCGACAGCAATGCCATGCGAGTGAGTGTAGGGCGCTGCACCACCTGAGTCTGTCCATCGAGGTACACCTGCGCGGACGTATATTCGTCGACAAGCCGGGCAGTATCCCCAGCGATGATTCGGTCTGACCTCACCTCGATTGACTTCGCGTCGCTTCCCCCTGGACCTACTAGCGCTCCCTTCCGGGACCATTGAGCGAGGAGGCCCTCCGAATCGACGATGCCGATCCGCCGCGATCCAACGCGCACTTCACCCTGGACGTCACGGCGCTCGATCTCTCTGGTGGTGCGCTTGCGTTCTTTGCGATCGCCGTGAACACGCGCATAGTTGGTCGCATCGAGGATGTACTTCTCTTCGAGAAGCACATCCCCAGCGCCGCCCGCGCTGCCTGCCAGATTCAGGAGTTCGTCAATGACCTCCGAAACGGTGCGATCGCCGGCAACGTCGACGAGTTCGCTCGAGCTGGGAAGCGCAGTCACCTCTCCTTCAGCCAGATCAAGAATCGTTGCCACCGCCGCGATCTCCGATGCCGACTCTTCGCCGGCTGAAGAGCCAAGGCCCGCACGTGACGCTTTAGCGTTCGCGGCGCGTTCGCGCCATTCATCCGCGATCACCTGATTGGCCGACTTCCACTGCTCAAATTCTCGCTGCCTCTTCCGCCTCACCTCGTCCATGCGCTCGCGAGTTCGAGCGTTATCGGCTGCAAGTCTCGCGGCCCAGGCGTCGAGCTTCTCGTTCGCTAGCTTGCCGGTCGGGACCGCATCAGTTGGTGCTTTCGCGGCGTCCTGCAGCTTCTGAAAAAGGGCCTCAGCGTCAGCGCTCGATTTCTTCAGGAAGTGGATCAGAGTGACACCGACACCACTTTGGATCGAGATCAGGCCGTTGGCAAGAAGCGTCGGCTTTTTCAGTTGTAGCGCCGTGATCTCCGCAACGGGTATGTCTCTAGTTGTCGCGCCCAGTGCGATCTTCGTCGCGCCGTTAGATGCCTCTACACTAAGGACCCCGTCGTCGAGGCGCACCTTCGAGCCGTACCCTTTGAACTCCACCAGCTCCCCCATCGTCCAACTCTTCAGCGAGAGTACCGCGAGACTGCGGATCGCGCGGGATCCGGTATAGGACCATGGCAGGGGACCCCATCGCGCCATCTCCCCACCCTCCTGCCAGAATGATCGACATGCCGCTCACACCCGAGAACGTCAGCCCCGATGTTTTCGCCCGCATGCTCACAGACCCGGAACTGCGCCCGCTGCTGGGTCTCGAGATCTCCGACTCGACAGCCGAGACCGTCGCCGCTTCACCAGGCTTATCCGCGCACTTCTACGAGCGGTGGGCGGCGCAGCACGCCGAGGTCACCCCGGTGCAAGCGTCGTCTGCCTCATCGTCGGCAGTCGCAGACGCACGCGTTGCGACCGCCGATCACGCACCTGTCGCGGTACCGCTCGATCTCCGACGGGGTGTCCACGCCCTCATCTGGCCCGCCGCGAGCGTCCTGATGATCGGCCTGACTCTCGTCCTGGTCATCGCCCTCGCGCGCAGCGACGACCCGAACCTTGGCATGCAGGCGGCCACCTACTGGACCGGCGCGGGATACTTCTTCGCGATCATTCTGGGTATCCTCGGAGTCGTCTTCGGGATCAAGTCGATCCACCAGGGATTGACTGCCGCCGGCGGCACACCGCGTCGGGGCGCGGCGATCGTCATGGGCACGATCGGACTCATCGCGAGCGCCTGGTTCATCCTCAGCTGGCTGGTCGGCTGGGTCACGCTTTGAGCTTCGAGTTCCAGGATTGGCAGTCGCGCGGTTCAAAAAGCACTAGCCCGTCGAGCGCCCAACGCAGTGCCGAGGAATGCCCCGCATGCTCGTGTGCCGTCCGATGACGGGCTGATAACGATCGCCTCCTCGAATCTATCCACGCACTGTGCGGCGCCTGTGTGCCGCTAGCTTGAGATTCGCTGACGTGTCGTCGGCATTCACACACACACTTGTTGGGGGATGCGCTCATGCGCCTATCGAAGAAGAACTCTGCCGTGCTCGCTCTTGGGGTCGTCGCCTTGCTGCTCAGCGGATGCTCGGCTCCGGCCGCCGAGCCGAAGCCGGAGACGACCACTGCTGTCTCCGAGGACACGGCCACCGTCGAGGAGGCGAGCAGCGATGCATCGTTCGTCGACAACGTGCTGACCCTGCCCGAGTACACGGTCACCATCACGGACTCGAAGAAGATCGCGGTCGGCCAGCCCGGGAACGAGTACGGCGAGAAGCCCGTTATCGCGTTCTGGTACGAGGTCACCAACACCTCCGACGACGCGATTGATCCGACGACCGCCTGGATCGGCACCTTCACTGCGATTCAGGACAACGACCCGAACGCTGTGAACGAGCTCAACGTCGCCTCCCTCCCGGACGCTCAGTTCCTCGACTCGCAGCTTCAGGACATTAAGAACGGCGGGACCGTCGCCAATGCCGTCGCCTACGAGCTGGACGACGAGACCACCCCCGTCGAGCTGGTCGCCTCCAACGACCTCGGCATGACCGAGATCGGGCGCGCGACGTTCACCCTGCAGTGATCTGCTGAGCACTACTCGAACGGCCCCTGGCGCACCGCCGGGGGCCGTTTCTGCCGGAGCCTCGGGTTCTCGAGCGGATCACCGTCACCGACGTCTCTCGGCCTCCTGGTCGATAGTCTCAGTCCCATGCCGTTGACGCTCGGAACGATCCTCGACTCGGAGTCGCTGTTCATCCAGGACGTACTGGTGATCAGGCATGCCTATAACGCCGAGCCGGCGTCGAGCCGCCTTGCTGGCGTCCACGCAGGCTCGATGGACGACGAGATCCTCGCGTACACACGCCGCCAGTCGGCGAAGTCGCAGATCTTCCCTGTCGCCCCGCCGCGATTCTGGATCGTGCTCATGCCGGAAGGCGGCGATCGTGGGCGCCTTTGGCGCGTCGTCGAGAACCGAGGAGAGCTCTCGAACGACGGTGAGCTCCGGGAGTTCGACCTCGTCGAGACTGATCACCTCCAAGACCTGCGTGGCCGACTCGTGATCGGATGGAAGGCGGGGCGGGTGTGGCGCGTCTACGGCCCGACAGCCGCGACCTATCCCGTGCTCGAGGTCGCCGATGCTCAGCCTCCGCGCTTCCCAGGATTCGACCAACTGGTCGTCTCGTACGACATGCTGAGGGCCGTCGTGAAGGAGCGTCGGTACGCCGCCTGGCAGACAGCGCTCTCGTCGGTCGTCGGGATCTATCTGATCACCGACACCCGCGACGGTCGCCACTACGTGGGTAAGGCAGACGGCGCCGAGAACATCCTGCAGCGATGGCGCACCTACGCCACCAATGGGCACGGCGGCAACGTCGCGCTGAAGGAGCGAAATCCGTCGACCTTCCGATACTCACTACTTCGGGTCTTCGACCCCTCGACGCCACTCCGGGATATTAACGCCGCTGAGAGTCACTTCAAGCGAGCGTTGGACAGCATTACCCACGGGCTCAACCGCGGCTGAGCACAGGCAGGTCCACACGCCACAGGCCGTTACCGCGGTCGCTCGGGCGCTTCGAACGCCCGCCCGCAGCTACCGCGGCTTCTTCCTCGGAGACGAAACCGCTAACGGATCCCAGCCCGATCTGAATCTCAGGCTTTCCGTCGAGGCGCTGAGCGATGATCAGGTCTTTGCGCACCTTGATCCCGGGCGCGAATCCCCCGACCACGTTCTTGATCTGGTAGATCGCGGCGTGGTTCTCCATGGGCATCCTGAACTCTCGGAGAGCCGAAGAGAGGTCATCGAAGTGCTTCACCATGTCCCGACCGTATCTCACGCCGCGCTGACCACTCGTCTGGGCTTGAGGACGTGCAGGCTAGTACGAGATCTAGCGCGGGGTCATAAGCCCCGACGGGTCGCCACCCTTTATGACCCCGCACGCGACTGCCCCAGAAGCACGCGGATCCTCGCTGCTCTGCCGCGCTCGATTGCTGGGGCACTTCGTCTTATATTCCTAGCAATCGAGCAGAAGTGAGTGGTCGCCGGGGTCTCCTTCTACCCCGCAGGAATCCATAGGCCGCAGCCGTTCGTCGTGAAGCCCTCTCCAGAGTTCACCGTCACCGTGACGCCGTTGTGCGCGGCTCCGACGAAGTTGTTGTCGAGGATGTCACCGGAGCCGTCGTTGCGCTCCCAATAGCAGTCCTTCACTCCCGTCGCCGTCCGGTACGTCCCCGGCTGGATCGTCTGACCGACGATGTGATCACCGTCGTAAAAGCCACCGAGCACCATGTCCATCTTCGGAGCAAACTCCGGGCAGTACACGCGCACCGCGGCGATATCGATCTGACGTGACTCGGTCTGGTCTCCCCACAACATCGGATACACGTTGTCTGGGGTGTAGTACTCGTGCAGGTACTCGCAGTACTCGCGGCCGTCGAATGGAGGGGACATGCCGTTCCCCTCGAATGACGCCGCCATTGTCTCGTACTGATTGTCGAGCGCCTTCTCCGCCGCAGCTGCCACCTCTGCATCGCGTTGCTCTTTCGAACCGACCAGCAGGATTGCGATGTCCACAGAGGTCGCCGCGTCCTTCAACTCCTCGGTCGTCGGCTCCGACGAGTCGAGCAATTTGGTGAGGGAGTCGATCTCCGTCCGAAGCTCTTCCCGCTTCGCAGCGTCGCCGTAGGGTTCTGACTCGACGTAGCGAAACTCGCCCGCTTCCAACGCGGTCTGCGCCTCCTCGAGTGCGTCTGCATGGTCCTGTTCCGCCTGGACGCGCTCAGCCTCGGCTTGCGCATCGGCTGCAGCCTGGGCCTCGGCGCGAGCATTCGCATCCGCTACAACGACACCCGTCGTGATGCCCGCCGCAACAAGAACCACGACGGCGACAGCCGCGATGATCAGATTCCGCTTACGGTGACCAGCCGACAGTGCCGCCGGAGACTCGGATTGCTCGTTCATGAGCCGAATCCTATCGACCCGACTCGTCCTACGATGATTAGCGGCTGCGCGCTACAAGCGACAGGGCGACATTGCGCGTTCCTCACCGCCTAATCGAAGAGCGGGCACACCCACCCGGTCGGCACCGCTCTTTGGTGTGCGTCAGGTGGTATGCGCTCGGCCGCGGGCGCGCAGGAGCAGGATTCCTGCAACGATCACGCTGCCCCCGATCAGGCCCAGCGCAAAGAGCGGTGCGCCACCGGTCGCGCCGAGCTATACAGCGCCGCCCTGGATCGCCCGGTTGCTGGGGCAGGCGGCTTCCGACTCCAGAAACGTCACTACGGGAGCAGTCGCCCCTGGCGATCGCTGAAGGAGATCAAGCGCGCACTGAAGGCTGGCGAGATCACGTGAAGCCCGCCGTCGCCCTCGCTTAGTTGCACCTCAGGGTCGATAGCTCCGTGCTCGCAGCTCCGGCTTCCGAGATCAGCATCTCGAACCTGCCATAGTCACCAGCCTTAAGAGCGGGGAGCGTGGCGTTCGTCATACCGATGACGACGCCCCCCCATCCAGCACCTTCGCCTCGATGTAGGCGCCATTCGGGCAGTCCTGGATCGCGAACGCCTCCACAACACGGCATCCGACGCTCGAGATAGAGCACGCGGTACCGTCCGGGGCCTCGCGAATTGCGAGTTCATTCTCAATGTTCTGGTACCCCTCGGGGGCGTCGAGCAACGACGGCTTCGTCGTTGCTGAGCATCCACTCAGGAGGAGGGTAGCGAGGACAGCGACGGCGGCGAGCGACTTCATGTTCACGGTCGAAGCGTATCGGTCCGGTTGCTGCCCGAATCTACTTTGCAGACGATCGACCCCTCGCGATCCCGCTCGAGCACTGCTCAGACGCCGATCAGCAACTCAGCCCCACCTCACTTCAACGTCTGGCCCATTGGGCACGATAAGACCCCTTATCCGGACTATCGGCGCGAACCCCAGGGAACTCAGAACATAGAACGCATGTTCGAACGTTGCTAGTCTGGGTTCAGGCCGGAGGAAGGGCGCCGGCATGGGAACCAGCAAGCGACTCGCCCCGTACTACGACATGCAGGCGCAACACCAAGCCATCCTCGCCGCGGCCAAGCGCGGCCCGCTGCAGTCGCTTACAGATCGCGAACTCGCGCTACGGGAACAGCCCCTCACGGTCTACCCTCACGCCCTGCAGAGGCGTGTGCGGGCATGGGTGAGGTTCGGTCCTGAATCAATCCGCGTTGAGGCGAAGATCGTGCGCTCAACGCCCCTCGCCGCAGGGATCGAGTTCCGCGCTCAGGCACACACCTTTCGTTGCTGGGTGTGGGGTAACGCGGTAGAGCTCGAGGACGACTGATCGTTAGCGATCCCCATCGTTCAAGCCTCGATCTCTGTCACCTCGAGCACTTCGTCGACGAGCGCGATTCCGCCCGTGGAGCCGGCTGTGTGCATGAGTAGGCATTCGGCGAAACCCGTCCGAGACAGCTTCTGTAGATGAAGCATCCGCGACTGCCCGCTAACCGGAGAGCTCCTGAGGATCGCCGCCCTGGCCGCTACTCGCCCTGTGTATACCGGACTATCACCGAGCCGAGCGGGCGCTCAATCTCGGTGAGGCAACGAGGGGAGGCCAGGGGGCTTGACCGCAACAAGGATGGCTGAGCGCCCAACGCATGGCGCCGTCGCACGTCAATCGGATGAAAGAATGAGCGCTGCTCGAATCCCTGTCGAGTATTGGTCTGGTTGCTCCCACGCCGCGAAATGACCACCGGAAGGCATCTCCTCCCAGCGCTCCACGTTGAAGAAGCGCTCGGCGAACTCCGGGGGTGCGTTGACCAGGTGCTTCGGGAAGATGGTGGACGCCGTTGGCGCAACTACCCGCTGCCACGGCTTGGAGCCTCCGGAGGCGTACGGCGCGAAGGATGAGCCGATGCAGTTACCGAACCAGTACGCGCTGACCCAGGTCAGGAGCTCGTCGCGAGTGAAGACCGCCTCCACATCGCCACCGCAGTCCGTCCAGTTCGTGTACTTCTCGATGAGCCACGCAGCAAGGCCTATCGGAGAATCGCTCAGACCGCTCGCGAGCGTGTGCGCCTTCGTGGACTGCTCATGCATGTACCCACCCTCCGAGACCTGCCAACGTCTCCCCCGCTCGAAGCAGCTCTCCTCTGCGCACGACGGTCTCTGTGGAGGGTTTACGAGAAGTGGTATTGCGACACGTCGGTGAAATGAAGTGCTGCCACCGCCTCTGGCCGCCGCGCAGCCATAGCCTCGGCCACGTCACAGTATTGGGCTTCAACTTCCTGAAGGTGTTGCTTCACAGAACGCGACGGTGTCGTCTGTATGCAGCATGAGAATATCCCCGTTACCAGCGCTTCGGTTGTTCCGGTCGTGGAGTGTTCCTGTGCTCAGTCGCGCCGTCAGCAACGTCGTTTCCCAGCAGTAACGCAGAGGGAAGCGAGGTCTGGTTCGGCCAGGAGCTTGCGTAGTCGCCAACTGTCAAAGCGCCCCGGTAAGGTCGGGACGTGATCGTGTTCTCGTGGCAGATGGCTGAGGAGCTTGCAGCTGCTCACATGCGTAACCTCGGTTTCGAACGAGTCAGGCGACTGCCCGACGGCATCGATGGTGGAATTGATGTAACGGCAGAGGGTGCCGCCGCGCAGGTGAAGCACCACGCCGTCGCAATCGGGTCGCCCGATGTTCAGCGACTACGTGGTGCCGCACCCCATGCTGAGGCATTGCTGTTCTACTCAAGTTCGGGGTACACGCGAGCGGCGAAGGACGCCGCCGACCTGGCCGGTATCAGCCTCTTCCGCTATACAACTTCGAACGAGGTGTTCCCAGAGAACCGGTTAGCCGAGGGCCTCGTGCAGCGTTCGGAAGGTGACTCGCTGCTCCCAGCGATCTTCGATGCGATGCGGGCGAGTGCGCGCGCTGGCATCCTTCATGACTGGGTGAATCGCACGATGCAAAAGAACTGGGCCAAGTCAACGCGCGTCACGAGCGGAGAGATCACTCCGCACATGAAGGAGATCGATCGACTGACCGCTTTTCTCAGAACGGCACCCGCAGTTACGGCAGCTATGGAAGACGTCGCTCGAGCGATCACCGACCCCCTAAGACTCGAGGCGATAACTTCGTCCGATGTTGACGGAATCAAAGTCAGCGCAGAGAAGCTTCGGCAAGCCACGGAAGTATTGCTCTCGCTGGTAACCATCGATGCGAAAGCTGCCTCCTCGCTGAACTCAGCCCTCCAACGAAAGCTCGAGTCGAAGGACTACGCAACACTTCGCGATGCCGGTGAAACTCTCGGCACTTTCGCGGAGTCGCGCTCGAGTTGAGCGACAACGCGCTCAATCGATTTCGCACCCGTCGCCGCGATGGTGAGTATACGAACTTCGCGCGTCTTACGCCGGCCCGGCGCGACCTCGAAACAGCTCTGGCCGCCGAGCGCGACGAGCGCTGGCCCGTAATCTCGAGCGTTGAGGCTTGGCGGCACTATGGTCGTGCAACTATACGAGGGTGAAGTACGCCAGTCCGATGCATGCCTACAAAGCCAAGCAGTGGAACGCTGCGAGCCTTCATCTTCGGCACTACGCGCTACAGGCTCAATTAGACCCCCGGTTCTGGGGTCGCCGAACCATGAAGTATTTCGACTCATGGTTTGGGCGGCTCGCAGCAGCGCTTCGAGACATCGAGACTCTGGACGCGCTCGAGGCAGCGGCGCCGCGGATAGCGACCGTTTATCCCGAGCTTGTCGATCTCGATCAGGTGGGTTCGCAGCTTGCGTTGTGGCGGTCCGAAGCGCGAACAGCCGAGTTCTTGCTGGGCAGCATGTCGTCGGAAGCGCGACGTAGCACCGACGACCTGGTGCGGCTGGCGCAGGCCGCGGGTGTTACCCGGGTGAAAGCCGTTCTGGAGCGATTGCAGAAGTTTGAGCAGGCGCATCGAGAGCCCGACGACCACGCTGGGCATTGGATTCTTGGTCCGCGGCTCCCGCTCCCCGAGCACCGATCCATACCTGTGTACGACTGGAGTCCCGAGAACCGGGCGCGCACGAAGGCGGTTCGTGCATATTCCGAGCGATTCCGGGATGCGCTCTGGACAACCGAGCCGCTTCCGTTTGGCGAAAACGAGCGATATCTGACCGACGCATTGCGAGACGAGAGCATCGACAACCCTCTCTCCGTCGAATCAATCCGTGTGCACGAGCGGATCGTGGAAGTCTTCCCCGACCCGATAGCTCAACACTTCGGTCGGTTGCATCGCGCGCACCGCCTCCTCCATGAAGGCGACGTGCAGGACGCGTTCGACGAAATGCTGGAAGCGCACGACGTCTGGTTCACGTCATGGAGCGTGCGTCATCCGGAGCTCCGCGTCCGACTGCCGTTTATCCGCTCATGGGTGGGGAACCTTCACGGCCTGACTAGCACCGGGATGCTCTTCCGCGACGAGATCGAAGTTGCACTTCTGCGGCACTTCGATGAATACCACAACACGCATCAGTCGAGCGAGATACGTGATCTCGTGACGAGCAGCATCAACGTAAAGGGGCTGCGGATCGAATCCGAGCAACTCTTCAGCTGGCTTAACCCCCATCCTCAGATACTGGTCGAGGTTCCCAGAGTTCCCGCGATCGATCTCAAACCGCTCCTGCGGAAGAGATATCGGGAGGCCGAAAACCGCGTCCGGCTAGCGCACGGACTGCCGCGGGTCGGTGAAGCATGGGTATCCGAGGTGGCGTTGCTGTCCCTCGTGCGGCAAGCATTCCCCGCTGAAGAGATTGTTCATCAAGGCCGCCCTGAATGGCTGGGACGCCAAAGTCTCGATATCTACTTCCCGCAGAGGCACCTCGCCGTGGAGTATCAAGGAGAGCAGCACGACCGGCCCGTAGAGCGCTTCGGAGGCGCTGGTGGTTTCGCTCAACAGCAACGCCGAGACGCCATCAAGAGAGAGTTGTGCGAGAAACACGGATGCACGCTCATAGAGGTGCGGCCCAACTACGATCCGGAGGCGGTTGTGCTCACAATCTCCACGGCGCTCGCGGCGAGGTCGACCTCGGCACAGCGGTCGGTGTTCTAGCCATGCCGGTGCAAACGGGGTGCTCTTGTGCCACCGCGACCGGAAAAGCGAGACACTGGCGATGTTCGAGCCAGTCGCCTGACCGAAGGACCGCCATGATCGACCACGACCAGAACGCCCGTCTCGCGCGCTTGCAGGAGGTCCGCGCCGGCATGGAGGCCCTGCATGCGGACGCGCTCACAGAGCGAGATGGCAAGACTTTTACGACCGAAGAGACGGTTGCTCAGTCTCGATGACGTGCGGGTCGGCGCTCAGTGAGCCGGCCTCAGCTCTCCGCGCGTGACTTCTTCGGGAACGACACCGTCTCGCCCGCAGCGAGTCTCCGCGCGTCTCCAGTGGACAGCGTCACCACCGTCCCCGAAGCCGAGTGCTCGATGCGTTCGATCGCCCCGTCGACAGTCACCCGACCGATGTCAGCGGCGCCGAGCGACTCCGCCTTCTTGCGGTAGACGAGTTCCCGTGGCGGGCCATCGGGGGCGTCCGGAGAGCACATCCGGCACCGTCGATACCGACCCACACTCGCGAGCTCGTCGACTGTTACGTAGACGGCCTCGTAGTGGCTCTGAACAACGTCTCGGGCGGGACCGATCAATGAGAGTCCGTCCTCGTAGGTCTCGAAGATCTCGTATCCACCGGCGTGCTCTTCCCTAACGTCGCCGCGCACCTGGTGCTGGATCGACGGACAGTCCTCGCGATGTAGGACATGGCGTGACTCACTCGTGCGGTTCAGGACCAGGCGGGGGCTCTCGGACACGTCGCCATTCTCGTCGATATACCGATGATCTCCCGATGCGACTGTGGATAACCCCCTCCGTGGCGCGGCGCGCTCGTACCCTCTCGGGATGCACGTCTTCACTCTGGGCATCCGCGACGTCGCGATTGTCTACGATCACCGTCAGCACCATATCCTCCGCCGGCTCGCGAGACGACGTCGTGTCGTCGCGAACCTGACGCCCCTTGACGGCGAGGACGGCCAACCGTGCAGCGTTCAGGTCTCGATTCGCTCCCGCATGAGAAGCCACGATATTGGCGAACTGACACCCGAAGACGCAGCCTTGTGGTGGAGGCGGATCAGAGCTTTAACGACCATCGGCAACGTCGTGCGCCTTCCCGCGGCTGTGGTGTTTCGCCACTGCGACGAGATCTGGATCGGCGAGGAGCTGACGTAGTTCTGCGCCCACTGCAACTCGCACCCACTGCGGCACCGGCCGTTCTTCTGCTTTGGGATCGGCTCTGACGGACGAGGGTGCGCTGCGCGCGAGAGCGGGCCGACGAAGCGCCGACCGCTCGGCGGCAGTCACCTCCCGTAACTATCGACGATGCCGGACTGCATCAGAGCGGCCTATATGAGGCTGTGGGGAGCGCCAGGGCGAGGCCGACAGCTTGCGCCCATCGCAGGCCCATTATCCGGCACGGCGCCAACAGAGACGATGTTTGGGGTATCCATGTATTCCACGCAATAAAACGCCGGGTGACCGGGTCGCAGGACACGCGGCCACCACCGCCAAACAGATAGGGTGCGAGAGTGACAGACCTCGACAATCTCCTGAGCACCCTGTATCAAGGGGCGGAGAGCCGCGGCTTGCCGGTCGTCGATGCCGCGTTTCTGCAAGAGCCGACCTTCGCCCTTCATGTCGACACGACGTCTCCCGATGAGGCGCTGGATCTCGCCCAGCGGATGCTCTCTCCCTTCGTCAGCATCACCGTCGATCTCTTCAACGCGGAAGAGTTCTTGGACGAGTTCGACGGCGAGGTCACGCCCGAGATCGCGCGCCTCGCTCGCGAACGCAACGACCAGCCACAAGGTGTGGCACTGCGGTGGTTTGGCCTCGGCGCAACCGGCCTTTACCTCGCCGACGCAGAGTGGGCTCAAGATCTCGCGACTTTCAAAGAGAGCTGGGCGGAAGGTCAGCAGTCCGCGTGGGCGGAAGAGCGAGACGCGCGTGCGGTTCGGATCGCCTCTCTTGCCGACCGAATCGAACTCGACCCGCGATACCGCGCGGCTGGACAGAATCAACGCACCGTCATCGGACGCATTGTCATGGATGAGCTTCGCCACGCCGACGATGACGCCACGACTGTGAAATGGGCGCTGGAGCGCGCAAGTAAGTCTGTACGTGAGAACGCGGCGACCGCCTACCTCTCCGTGTCTGAGTCGGTAGAGGTGGTTGCGAATGAGCTTCGAGATACGGATGACTGGCGGAAGTCACGTACGGCCAAAGAACGCGAGGCGACAGCTCGGGCGTTCCTCCTGGAGAGGACAGGATACGCACCCACCGCCGCCCTCGTTGAGATCGTTGCCCGCCAAGCACACACCTGGCGTTGACGCCGACCCCGCTCAACGACAAGGCGACTGCGTTCTCGGCGCTGCGCTCGATCAGCAGTCGCGACCAGTGCGTGCTCGCAGGCGAGCACGATGGGCTTGAACACCACCCGCACGATTCTCGCCTACCGCGATTCCAAGCTTCGCGGCGCTGGAGCTGCCGAGCGCCTCGCTAGCTACCTAAGCCACGCCTCCGGTTCGAGTGCGAGCCTCCCGGACGGCTGCGTGAGTTTCAGTCGTCAGACTCGGGGCCGTCGTACGTCCAGTTCGCCGTACCGTCCCACTCACCCTCCACAGCTCCGAGGAGCAACGACCGCCAAGTGGTGCGGCCCGCCAAATAGCCGCGGGCTGCGCGGAGACGCCACGTTTCGGCCGAGAGCGTGAGCACGACCCCGATGGCCTCGTCCAGAGTCACGACCGATACCCCGGGCACACCGGCCTTCGAGACCAGGCGCAACAAATAGCGGTCACCCTCCTGCTTGATGCGTTCGGCGTCGGGAAGCAGCTCATCGTCGATGTCCGCGACGAGCAGATCGTGCATGAAGCGGTTGCGCTCGTCGTACGCCGCTGATGCGCTATCGATCGCCGCCCCGATCGCGGCATGAATTCTTCGATCCGCGACGGGTGCACAGGCTGACATCGTGCGGCACTGCCCGGCAAGGTTCGCCCAATTCTGGGGAGCAGCAAGGAGCGCCTCTCGCGTATCGAGCCCGCGAAGCTGCGCGTGAAGGCCCCTCAGGGCTGCATCAAGTTCAATCGACCCCTCGGCAATGCGACCTCTCACCACAGTCCATTGATCAGAGTGATCGAGGGTTTCGAGCTGACTGAGTTCCATGCCATCAGCATCCCAGGTATGCCGCCGGTCGAGTCAGACGTACCGGAATAGCGGTTCCAATGCCCTCGCATCGTTCGTGGCGAGCTGCATTGCGAAACTGAGCTGATTGACTCTCTCCGATCGAAACAGCGTCTGAAACGGCACTGGTCGGAGCGCGAGCTGCAGCCCCTCGATGGCCGCTGCGGGTGCCATCCAAATGAGTCCACCCGCAACGAGGTTGCCGGCCCTCATCATCGATCCCGTGTCCTCGGATGGCACAATGCGAGTGCCCTCTCCCGCGGGCTTTCCTTCTCGAACACGACTGAGCCACTCGTTCGCTCGTTGAACGGTGGCGTGCACCGCTACGGGGTCCGTAGGAATCTCGCGTGACCCTGCCGACGACCTTCCGGGGGTCGCGCGGGTATCCATCACGCTCATGGAGGTCCCTTCCAAGACCATCTCAATTCGCTCGAGCGATCCTCGCGGACAGACCTCGGCGAGAAAACCGACTAGCGAGTGGATGGTGCCCGGCATCGAACCGACGCCGCTCCCGAGCATGAGATGGCCGTCACGGCTCTTAAACCGTCGAGCGAAGTGTCGCTTCCAGTCGGACGCAGTCTGCATCGTTCAGTTCTATCGCATCACATCACGCCTCCCGTCATCGTCTGTCCGTGCTACGAAGGTTCCGCCTCGGTTGGACAGTGCCCATCTGCCGTCCATCCGCTACCTCGCGCCACTGGGTCTCTATCTGTCTGCTGTTCCAGATCGGTCGACGACCCTCTTTAACACGACAATCCGGGTGGCCATCTTGAGCGCAGGGGACCGCTGAAGTAGTAAGTTCTCGCTGTGGGATGCCGTCACTGGGGCGGTCTCGAAGGGGAGCATCGTGGGTGGAGCTGCAGCGGGCTGGTATGCGAACGGGCCGGCGTGGGAAACGTACTGGGACGGCACGCAGTGGCTTGATCAGCACCGACAGGTCGCATCTCCAGACAGGATCGACACAGGTCCCATCCACCAGCCGACGACGACGATAATGGCGACGGCAACGGCAACTACGCAGTCGATGGAGGCGCTCGTAGAACCGCAACCTCAACCAGAGGCCGAACTCTTCCCGTTCGCTGCATCCGGCGTAATCATCGATATTCGACCCGAGGGTATACACCTCGAGGGGACCACATGGCTTGGCCGCGGGCTCGTCGGCGATAAGCCGCGGGTTGTGCCGTGGGATGACATCTCGACGCTCGAAGTCATGACCACCGGAATCCGCATCCGCGAGGGTCGCAAAGCGATGCTAATCGGTGTGCCCTCCAAGTTGACTGCCCAATCCCCCCTCGTTGTAGAACGCCTCGCGCGGGCGTTCGAGACAGCCACAGGCCGGACCCTCTCGACAGGCAAGGTGACGCGCGCCGAAAAGACGGCAGCCGTAGAGGACATATTCCGAAGGGCACTGTCTCGCAAGGTAGAAGCGATCGGAACAGTCATTGAGAGCGGCGATCACTCCGCAGAAGTCGCGATGTCGCATGCGCTATTGGTGTGGTCCAAGGCCCAGAAGATCAAGGGTGGCGTCGAGTTGGCGACTAGTCAGCTCGACAAACTGCGCCGATCGCTGGGAGCACACGTCCCCACAGTGGTCGGGATCGTCGTCTCCGCGAACTTCTCCCCGAATCTGACGGTGTTCGATGACCGCGTTCATCGGGGTGCGGAGGCGCGCCCGATCGACGCGTTCACGCAGGCGCAGGTGTTCCTCGACGGGCAGGTCCAAGTCACGTCGCGCCCATCGATGACAGCAGGTCTCATCGGGTCGGTGCTCCCGGGCACCGCCCTCCTTCCCGCGTTGGCGTTCGGGAAGAAGGAGAAGACGGACACTCGACAAGCCGAGTTCCACGTCGGCTCGCGCGATTGGACTTTCTCAATGAACATCCCGGTCCAGAGCGTTGGATCTGCTCGATCGATCGCACAGCGGATCAATGCGATCGCGGACGGGATGGAGCGAGACGCTCGCTCGTCGCAGATCTCTTCGTCGCCCCCGGTGACGCCATCGCTGAGCGACGATGCCGACCTCACCAGTCAGATTGAGCGCATTGTGGCCCTAGAACGTTCAGGCGCAATCACGGCGGAACAGGCGACGGCGATGAAGGCACGAGTAATCGGTCTATAGAGCGGCGTCCTCCGCCCTGAAAAGGCCCTGCGCCGCGACGGCGCCGCCCCGCGTCATCACTCCAAGAGACGGCTTCTATGCCCTCGATGGCTCGGCCCTCGTCTCACTTCAAGGTCTTGCCCCATAGGCCCCGATAACTTCAGTTATCCGGACTATCCCAGGGTTAGTCCTTTCGAGGTGAGCAGCGCTCCAGACTCTCCCGGGGGCGCGTGCGCGGCGGAACTCTCAAGGCGAGGGGCCCCAGAAGTGGCGGCGAGGCCGCTCGGCGATCAGGACAGGTCGACAACTCAGCGAAAGAGCCATTGGACCTTAGCAACCGGTTGGTGGAACGCCTCCAACGCTGCGCAGAGTAAAAGTCAGAAGGCACGGGTCCTGCGAACGGCTTTCGTTGCGCCCTTCCGGCCGGGCCCCACCTCAGCGCCAGTAAGGCGGAGCGCGGAGACCCTCCGGCACCGAGAAGGGCTTTCGTCGGACTCATAGATGAAAGGCTTTCAACCTTGGAACTCTCCCTCATTGCGTGGAGGCCATCCGGCGCCGAAACATCGCTCTGTCGATCAGGAGACAGTCGATTGCGTAACGCGAGCACCACTAGCTCAGCGACTGCGGAACCATGCGAGAAGCTTTTTCCTTCTATGACGAACCTCCGCGCGGGACCATAGGTCATGTCGAACGCAAACCGGGCGAATTCACTCGTTGTTTCGCTCCTCGCTGAGTTCTCAAACGCTCTCTCGCCCAGCTAGTAACTATGCTTCGCCGGAAAAGGCTCCTCTCGCTAGAGTGATCTCGAGTCGACCGAGGTTCCGCGTCGAGCGTTGAGGCCGGGAGAGAACATGGGGACAATCAGTCGCGCAATCGCGAGAGGTGTTTCAGCTTCGGCGGCGTTGTCGACGGCGGAGCGCAGTCCGTGCGATCAGCAATCGACGCCGCAGACGCCCGTGCGAGTTTCGCCGAGAGGGTGACGATGGGATTCCTTGAAAAGCTGCTCATCGGTGGCGCGGTGGCGGTGGTCGGGACACTCGCAGTCAAAGGCAGCCGCGAGCTCGCTACCGCGGCCAAAGAGGAGCAACGCCGCAGAGACTCACCCCCACGGTTCATCGCTTGGCTGACGCAGGAAGACTTCTCAGCCATGGTCGACTACGTGTCATCACGGAACCCCCGCGTCATCCGCGCAACGGTGAGTGGCCTGGTGGTCGAGATCACCGTGCGCTCCAACAGCGGCCTGACCACGTGGTCTGCGCAGCTGGACTTCAACGACTACGGAAATCCGTCGGGGAGGTACTGGATTCGCACCGAGAACGACCAATCGCCCGTTCCGAAATGGTTCGCGGAGGCGCTACGCGAACAAATGGTTCAGCGGTTGCATCAAGGGCACGTGCAGTTCAACTGATCTCCGGCAGCAGGCCGCAGCAGATGACGGAGGACCAGGGCCTGGACGCCGTTCGTCTGCAAGCAAGGCAGGCGGGGTCCCCCTGATTGACGATGGCTCATCTGCGGCAGATGTCGAAGCCTTCGCAGGAGTTCCTGAGGAACCACTGATCGCCTCCGGCGGCTTCGTCATGCGGCGCGAGCTACGCATCCTCGTCGTCAAAAAAATCTGCGACTTCGGCGTCCCCGAGCAGAATCGCCGAGCCCGACGGGTTGACGCCGAGCATATCGATGACGATTTCGTCGACGGCTGCGGTCGTGCCATCCGCTGCCAGGGCGTCCCGCACGAGGCGACGTGCGTCCTTGAAGTCCGACACATCCGCGAAGTCGATGGTCATCGCAGTCTCGGTCGCGGCGATGCCCAGGTCAGACAGAGCCAGGTGCGCTTCGTTGTCCGCATCGAAGGCCGGAATCGGGAGTCGCCACGGGAGCGTATCGATGTCTCGCGTGCCGAACAGGCCCCGCGACTGCCGTTTCGCGACCGCGACTGCGACCGCATCCGAGTTTAGGATGGCCGCGAGATACTGCCCCTCGGCCTCCGAGTCAACGTTCAACCAGTAGAGCTTGTGTTCGATGACGTAGTCGGTGTTCGCGGTGTATGCCGCGGCTATGCGATTGCCGGAAGCCGTGTAGAGAACCCGATGAGGTGGTGCAGGTAACTGACGCGCGAGACCACTCTGGAAGTTGAGACGGTCCGTGAGATTCATCTTCGTCTTGGCCGACTTGTTCGCGTTGAACAGGCCATCGACCATCGCCCAGCGGGCGCTGAGCAGCGGGTAGCGCAACATCTGGGCAGGCTGAAGTACGCCACTATCAGTGATAGGGAGCACCGCCTTGTGCGGCCAAACGACCCGATATGGCACCATGCTCGATCCGAGCAGCACCTCTCGAACGAAGGACTCCTCCACAGGTGTCTCGACCGAATCGAGCAGTTTCCATGGCGTCTTCTCCTGCGTGCTGCGCGCCGATGTCACCGTAGTGGTTCCTGCGGGACGTCCGAGCATGCCGGCGGGTACCTCATTGACAAAGGTCAGCACGCGAGGCACGACCGTCGCGCCTTGGACCGGCCTCGATGCGTATGGCGACAGATAGGCGTCTTCGGCGGACAGCTGGATAACCGTGTCGTCTTCACGCACAAGGTGGCCAATGCGACCACGGAAGGCGATGACCTCCCCCGGCAGCGCGACAGCTTCGTCCGATCGAGTGCCGAAGATGACCGCCGATGGCACCGGAAAGAGGCCTGGACGCACGTCCGCCAAATCCCATGGCGTCTCGAACGCAACGTTGATGTGTAGCGGATCGGCGTCTAGCCAGTCGCCCTTGCGGAACAGCTCATACTGCAAGCGCGACAGCACCGCGTAGGGCGTCACAAACCCGAAGCTGCCGCCGGGCTTGAGGAAGACCTCGACCGAACGGGCGATGAACAGTGCCGCGAGGTCTTGGTTGGTTGCCACCGCCCCACCGGTCCACAGCTTTCGCGACTCGAGCATCGCCTTGAACTGCGACTGCATCGTGCGCGTCATATAGCGGTAGGCCACCCATGGCGGGTTTCCGACAAGCACGTCCACCGGGTTCCGCGCGAGCCACAGCGGCCGGATCTGATTGCGGACGACGTAACCCCAAATGTGGTTGCGACCGGCGGCGTTAAGTTCACAGAGTGTCGTGAATGAAGCCTTGACCACGTCGGCCTGCGAGTCTTTCACCCCGCGTGCCTTCAATACGTGCGCGATGGCGGGGATCGGCTTCGTCGAATCCGTGTACTGCGATGCGAGATCGGCGAGATCGGCGATGAGCATATCGAGCTCGGTGGGGTCGGAGCCGAGCGGGAAGGTCAGCGACTCAGCGAACCCGCCCAGCTGTTCGTCCTCCGCCTCACTTCCAGCGAGGTCTTCTGCGTCTACTTCCATCGTGAAGACGTCGCTGCTGAGCGCACCGGCCCCGCGACCCCACTGCACCGAGTCTCCAAGGAACACTGGAATACTGAGCGTGCCTCGGTCTTGCAAACGTTCCGGTCCGATGGCGAGCAGATACGTCACCCGGGCTAGCACCACCGATACCGGGTGGATATCCATGCCGAACACCGTCTCCTGCAACAATGTCAGCGCATCACGGTTCGCGAACCCAGCCGCATCCGCCGCGTCCAGAAATCGTCGCACGGCGTGGAAAACGAATGTTCCCGAACCGCACGCCGGGTCCATCACCCGTTGATTCAGCGGGTCCGTGACTCGCTCGTCGACAATCGCCTTAGCGAGCCAGTCGGCCGTGTAGTACTCGCCGAGCCCCTTGCGCGTCTCGGGTGAGATGATCGCCTCGTACAGGTGCTTGAGTACGTCGTGCTCGACGTCCTTCCATGTGAACTGTCCGAGCTCACGCACCAGGTCGGCGATAATTGCGGGCCCGCCATCGACCTTCGCGGGCCAGTCGAAGAAGTCGGCTTCGACAACGCCGATGATGCCGGCAGATTTGAAAGCTGCTCCCGCGAGCACTGCATCAGATTCGAGCGTCGAGGGGTCGATACCGACGACGAGATGCGCGATGATCTCGGCTTCGATGACTAGGAGCGTGTGGTCGAGGAATAGTGCAGCGTCATCCTCGAAGTTCGTGCCGAGCGCCGTGCGGAGCAACCGGGCCCAGAGTTCACGCTTCAGCGTCGTCTCAGCATCGTTGCCGCGGTCGTTGTACAGCGCCTCAAGGCGTGCTCGGTCAAGACGGAACCGCGGCGAGTTCGCCCCAAGCCGCTCCTCAATGCGGTCAGGCGTCGGCCTAAGCTTCGGCCCCGTGAGCAGGATTCCGTCCAGCCAGTTGGTCAGTCGCTCGACGCTGTCAGCATCCGCGCGCTTCATCTTGAACGCCTGAACCTGTTTAAGCTCGTCGCCGGCGAGCGTGTAGAGCAACCACTCAACGCCGTCTGTGACGATGCCGGCGTACTCATCGCCGGTCGCGTCGCGCTTGACCTTCAGATAGCCCTGGAGTTGTGGTTCAGCCTTGGCCACCGCATTTGCGACCGTGAGGTCTTTCTTTACTTCGACGATGAGTCGGCCGTACTCGACGTCGATACGCCGCCGCGTGCCATCGCCCGTCGGGACCTCCACCTTCGACACTTGGTTGTCGGCCAAGCCAAGCGGAGCGAGCGTGAGGAACGCGCCGAGATTCTGCTGCACATCGGCCTCGGTGCGGGTTGCTGAACGAACAGCGAAGATCTGAGCGAGAGGAACCAGGCTGGGCATGAGCCAAACCTATAGTGAACGACAAGGAGTCACCCTACGCCACGCATCGAGTTGCAATTGAGCTTCCGAAAGCTCCCGTTGACATACTCGAGCGGATGCGAACCATCGATAGCGAGTAACCGTAGTGTAGTTCCCGCACGCCCTTCGGTTCGACCGCTCACCGTCCTGCAGAAGGTCGTCGACGAGGGGCCCTCCCCGTTGACAGCTACGACCCAACCATTTGAGGGGTGGAAATGATCCGATTCACGGACTTCATGCGAGTACCGGAGCCGAGTCTTACCAAGATCAAGCTCAACATCCGTGCGGGCGTCGGCGGTGCCGCCGCCTGGGACCTTCTGCTCGCGGAGGACCCCGAAGAGTGGCTCGATATGACCCGCCATCGAGAGGCGCACCAGAACAACAACATGGGCGATGCCGAGTACGTACTCGCTTTCGCCCAGTACTACCCTTATGGACCTCAGTACTTCATCTTTGGCGGCTTCTTCCGTGTGACGCCGAGCGTGCCGGAGGTCATTGGCGGCAAAGGCTATGACCTGGAGCTGCTCGATGAGTTCTCCGAGTACATCAAGCGCCTCATCATCAGGCTGGAGCAGCCGGTGGGGAGAGACCTCTACCTCCGCCGCTACGACCGCATACAGGACAGCAAGCTGAATCCGGAGGTTTACGAGCTCGCCCCCGACACAAAACTGGGTACCTTCCCTGGATACCAGAACGTCCGACTCAGGCATGCGGAGATGCAGCGGATCATCTCGAACGATGAGCCGAGCTGGAAAGACGCTCTCTCCAGTGTCAAGGGCGTCTACGTCATCACCGACCTCAGCGATGGTCGCCAATACGTCGGCTCGGCCTCTGGGGAAGCGAACGGTCTGTGGCAACGCTGGTCGGGCTACGCCCATCTGAAAAACCTGACCGGTGGCAACAAGGAGCTCAACCGAATGCGCGACGAGCTCGGCGACACTCACATCGTCGAGAACTTCCAATACTCGATCCTGGAGATCTTTGACCCGAAGACAAAGGCTGAGACGATCCTGCAGCGGGAGTCGTTCTGGAAACTTGCGCTCGACAGCCGCCGGCATGGGATGAATCTCAACTGACGGAATCGGAGGCCAGTCGGAACACCGACTACGCCGACCGCTTCTTGGCGCCGTTCGACGCCAGCAACGTGTTCTGTGTTGCTCTCGCCTGTAGGGGCCGCGGCCCGCGCAGCCATGTCTCTCAGGCGTTCGGGCCGGCGGTGCGTGTCGTCACAGTTGCGCCAGTCAGCTGGTGAAGACGCAGCCAAGTGCTCTGTGGTGCACCACGATCTGTCGAATGTAGCGTCATGCGCTGACCACTGCCAGGATTCAAGCATGAGCGACGCTGCTAGCAAGTTGGTCGAAGCGGCTGACTACTGGATCCGTGCCCGCGACAGCTTTCGGGCGGTGATCGAGGCAGGGCTTCCTCCTGCGGGAGCCGATCTCGACGAGGACTTGAGTCGCGCTCATAACCGCGTCAGCACACTTCCACAAGCGGCCGCGATGCTCAACTATGCCTTCGACTCGGCTGATGTGCTCCACCGTCTCTGGCATGAGCAACTATTCCACGTACCCTCCGACTATGTCCTTCTTCGATCGATGCTAGACAACGCCATCCGAGTGATCTGGCTTCTGGAGCCAAGCGTTAGCGATGACCGTCTTGTACGAGCGTGGTTGCTCGCCAGAGACGCACCATCGCGAACGAAACGCCGTATCACCGCATCACTCAGAGAGGACTACGCGCGCCCCAGCGCGGACGAGATGAGAGCCGCGGCGTTGAACGCCAAGTCGTACCTGAAGGATCTGGATCAGTACTTCGCGGACGTTCTGCACCGCCTACCCTCACCACAGGTGCTGAGAGCCAGCGATTTCATCGCGGCGGCTGAACGTCACCCTCTTCATGACGGGGTTGACGGTGGCATCACACGTCTGTGGAATCAACTCAGTGAACTCGTTCATGGAACTATCGCTGCCACCGAGCATCGCATGATTGATGATCCCCCGATTGCTCACTCTCGTGTCACACGAGCGAACGTTGATGATCTCGCCCTCACGGCGGCCCTGGTGTCCAGGATCCTCGAAGGAGCTCTCGACCTCTTCTACGAACGTTTCGCTCCCCGCTCGGCACCGTCGTGAGGCGAGCATTCAGTCGGTCTGAACGCATGAATGACCCACCCCTTTTGTGTACAGTGTCCCCGCTCACCGCCGTCAAGTGGCTGAGTCCACTCGTGCGCATGTCGTCGTTCAGCTCCGGGGTGACCGCCCTGGTGTCGCCCACCGCGAGCCCCGGCAGCAGACCGGCACCGGGTTCGGGCAGACGCAACGACCGCTCGACGAAGGCGTGCTTGAGGGTCGCCGCAGCAGCGAACACGCCACCCGCTGGCTCGACCACCTCCGCCTCGCTCGCGAAGACGACCAGGGCGGCGCGCTCCCCCGCGTCCGTCGTGGACGCCTCCCCCACGACGCGGATCCGTGCACCGAGTTCGAACCCGTCGCGCGGTTCGATGCCGATGCGTACCGGTGCAGCCGCAGCCTCCGTCTGGCCCGGGGGTCCGACGGCAGCGGTGGCTGCATCGAACCACAGACGTCCGTCCTGTCCGATCGATGCGGAGGACGTGACGTCGGCGATGACCTCGACGACACGGCCTCCCTCTTCCGACACCCGCTCGCGCACAGGTTGCGCGAAACCCACTGCCAGAGCGGCGCCTGCGGCCGCGGAGAGCACGACGACGAGAACCCCACCGCACGCGGACGGCCGCGCGAGCGAGCCGCGGCGGTGGAGAAGATGCGCCACGACAGCCACCGCTCCGGCTCCGCACACGGCCGCGCACCCCCACGCCGCCGCAGGGAGCAGCACGCACAGCAGCGCCACCGCCCAGACCGCGACGGCGAGAGGCAGCAGCCGCAGGTCACGACGCCTCACACCCGTGCGCCATCGCGAATGCCGGCGAGAAGCTTCTCCCCGATGCCGGGGACGGCGAGCAGGTCGTCCACGGAACGGAAGCGACCGTTCTCTTCCCGCCAAGCGATGATCCGCGCCGCGAGTGCCGGACCGATGCGCGGGAGAGTCTCCAGCGCCGCCTGGTCGGCGGTGTTGAGATCGATACGGTCGTCCCCGGGCTGGGCGGCTCCCGACTCCTCAGCAGCGGCGCCGACCGTCGGCACGATGATCTGCTCGCCGTCTTCGAGCAGCCGCGCAAGATTGACCGCCGCGAGGTCGGCGACGTCCGTGGTCCCGCCCGCGGCCGCCAGGGCGTCGACGAGTCGCGCGTCCGGATCGAGCACGTAGAGACCGGGAGCCGCCACCGCGCCGAGCACGTGGACGTAGAGCTCTCCGGTGGACCCCGCCCTCGCCTCATCGTCCGTGAGCGACACGGACTCGGTGGGCGGCGTCTGCCCGCGGAGGATACCCAATCCGACGGCCGCCGACAGGACCACGAGTCCCAGCACCACGGCCGCGCCGATGCTCAGCCGCAGCCGATGCCGGAGCGGCGGCGGAGACGGTGCCTGCGGGGATGCCATCCGGCCAAGCTAGGCGAGGGCGCGGATCCCCCGAGCGTCCCGAAACATCCACGGTGGACAACCCGTCCCGGGCGTCCACCGTGGAGAAGAGGCGATCAGCCCTTGACGACGAAGCTGACGATCTTGGGCGCCCTCACGACGACCTTCACGATCTCGCGGTCTCCGATGGAACGGATCACACGCTCGTCCGCACGGGCCAGCGCCTCGAGCTCGGACTCGCCGATCCGCGCCGGAACCTCGAGCTGCGCACGCACCTTGCCCCCGACCTGCACGACGGCCGTGACCGTGTCCTCGACCAGAAGCGCCGGGTCGGCGGAGCGCCACGTCACGAGGCCGACGGAAGGCTCGTGACCGAGCATCTCCCACATCTCCTCCGCAGTGTGCGGCGCGATGAGGTCGAGCATCACGGCGATCGTCTCCGCCGCCTCGCGCACGGCGGGGTCCCCTGCACCGGCGGCGCCATCGATCGTCTTGCGGGTGATGTTCACGAGCTCCATGAGGCGCGCGACCAGGACGTTGAACTTCGTCTGCTCGACGAGTGCCGGTGCCTCCGAGAGCAACTTGTGCGTCGCGCGGCGGAGAGCGGCGTCACCGCCGTCGAAGACCACGTCGACGGGGCTCGACACCTCGCCGGCGACGCGCATCGCGCGTGCCAGGAACTTCTGAGCGCCGGTCGTCGAGACGTCGGCCCAGTCCTTGTCGTCTTCCACGGGCCCGGCGAACGCCAGCCCGACACGCAGGGCGTCGGCGCCGTGGGCGTCGAGCTCCTCCTGGAAGAGCACCAGGTTGCCCTTGCTCTTGGACATCTTCTGCCCGTCGAGCAGCACCATGCCCTGGTTGATCAGGTTCGAGAAGGGCTCGGTGAAGTCGATCAGCCCCATGTCGAAGAGCACCTTCGTGATGAAGCGCGCGTACAGCAGGTGCAGGATCGCGTGCTCGACGCCGCCGATGTAGGAGTCGACCGGCGCCCAGCGGGCCGCCTGCGCGGGATCGAACGCCACGGTGTCGCTGTTCGGCGAGAGGAAGCGCAGGAAGTACCACGAGCTGTCCACGAACGTGTCCATCGTGTCGGGGTCGCGCAGCACCGGGTCGCCCGTCTGCGGGTCCGTCGTACGGACCCAGCTCTCGGCACCGCCCAGCGGCGACGTCCCCTTGGGCTTGAGGTCGAGCCCCTCGACGCTCGGCAGCTTCACAGGGAGCTTGTCCTCGGAAACCGGGATGATGCTCCCGTCCTCGGCATGCAGCATCGGGATCGGTGTGCCCCAGAACCGCTGACGCGAGATCAGCCAGTCACGCAGACGGTAGTTCCTGGCGGCACGGCCGGTGCCCGATGCCTCCAGCTGCTCGATCGCGCGCGCGATGGCGTTGCGCTTGGACAGACCGTTCAGAGCGCCCGAGTTGATCATGCGGCCCTCGCCCGTGAGAGCGATGCCGGTGGCCGCGGGGCTCTGCTCCTCGAGCGCGGCACCGGTGTCGATCGGCACGCCGTCTTCGTCGACCTCGATCACGGGCATCGCCCCCGTGACGGGAGCGGTCGTGTCGACGACGACCTTGACGGGCAGGTCGAACGCGCGGGCGAAGTCCAGGTCGCGCTGATCGTGCGCCGGGACAGCCATGACCGCCCCGTGTCCGTAGTCGGCCAGCACGTAGTCCGCTGCCCACACCGGCAGCTTCTCGCCGTTGACCGGGTTGATCGCGTAGCGCTCGAGGAACACACCGGTCTTCGGGCGGTCCGTGGACTGCCGATCGATGTCGGTCTCCTTCTGCACCTGCTCCAGGTACGTCTGGAAGCGCTCACGCACATCCTCGGAGGCACCGGCGGCGAGTTCGGATGCCAGGTCGGAGTCGGGTGCGACCACGAAGAACGTCGCGCCGTGCAGCGTGTCGGGGCGCGTCGAGAACACCGTGACCGGCTCCTCGCGACCCTCGATCAGGAAGTCGACGTCGGCACCCACCGAGCGACCGATCCAGTTGCGCTGCATCTGCAGCACCTTGTGCGGCCAGAATCCCTCGAGCTGGTTCAGGTCGTCGAGCAGACGGTCGGCGTAGTCGGTGATCCGGAAGTACCACTGCGTGAGCTTCTTCTTGACCACCTCGGCGCCACAGCGATCACAGCGTCCGTCGACGACCTGCTCGTTCGCCAGCACCGTCTGGTCGTTCGGGCACCAGTTGACCGGACTCTTCTTGCGATACGCCAGCCCGCGCTCGTACAGCTTCAAGAACAGCCACTGGTTCCAGCGGTAGTACTCGGGGTCGGAGGTGTGCAGCACGCGGCTCCAGTCGAACGAGACGCCGTACGCCTCGAAGCCCACCTTCTGCTGCGCGATGTTCTGATAGGTCCAGTCCCGAGGGTCGGCTCCCTGACGGATCGCGGCGTTCTCCGCGGGCAGCCCGAACGAGTCCCAGCCGATCGGATTCAGGACGTTGTGCCCGCGGTGGCGCCAGAAGCGCGCCACGATGTCGGAGTAGAGGTAGTTCTCCGCGTGGCCCATGTGCAGGTCGCCGGACGGGTACGGGAACATCGCGAGCACGTACCGGCGCGGCCGGGTGTCGTCGTCGCCGCCCGTGAGGAACGTGCCGTTCTCCGCCCAGTACTTCTGCCACTTGTTCTGGATGGCGTGCGCCGACGGGGCCTCGTCGTCGGCAGGGGCGGTGGACAGGTTCTCAGACAACGAACGCACGACCAATCTGAAGGGAAAAGCGGGATCAGTTCAGGATATCGGAACGCCAGGACGCAGGCGTTTCCGCACCGAGGGCGGCGAGCGGCGCCCGCGCCTTGATCGCCACCTCGGCGACCTCGGCGGCGGCGACCGAACCCCAGGTGATTCCGCCGCCCGCACCGACCACCGCCTTCTCCCCGTCGAGGAGGATGCTGCGGATGACCATGGCGAGGTCGAGCATCCCGTCCGCGCCGATGTAGCCGAAGCACCCCGCGTACACTCCCCGCGCGCCGCCTTCGAGTTCGTGCAGCCTGGTCATCGCCGAGAGCTTGGGCGCTCCCGTCATACTGCCGGCGGGGAAGGTCGCGTCGAGAAGGGCGCCGACCGTGGCCCCCGGCTCTGCCTTTCCGCTCACGGTGCTCACCAGCTGGTGCACGGCGGGATAGCTCTCGACCACCCAGAGCCCTTCCACGCGGATCGTCCCCGGCACGCACACCCGCGACAGGTCGTTGCGCATGAGGTCGACGATCATGACGTTCTCCGCACGCTCCTTGCGGTCGCCGGCGAGTTCTGCGGCGAGCGCGGCGTCTTCGAGGGGATCGGCGCTCCGGGGCCTCGTTCCCTTGATGGGGCGCGTCCGGATCACTCCCCCTTCGGCGTGGAGGAACTGTTCCGGACTGGCGCTCAGCAGCGTGTGGTTTCCGATGCGGACGAAACCGCCGTGGTGGGCGGGAGTCGCTCCTCGGAGGCGGTCGTACACGGCGACCGGGTCATGGATGCCGGGAACGGTGAAGCGTGTGGTCAGGCACAACTGGTAGGCGATGCCTGCGCGGATGAGGTCCCGGCAGCGTTCGATGAGTGCGAGGTATTCGTGTGGGGTGTGCCTGGGCTCCGCAACACGTGGGGCGGCCGCCGCGCCCGCAAAGGATTCCTCACGGCCGGGACGCTCAGCGGCTTCCGTCGCTGCGTGGACCTCGTCCGTCCAGACCTCGAGGTCATCTGTGGAGGAGAGCACCCAAGTGCGACGGCGTGCATGATCGAAGGCGACGACATGCGTGACGAGCAACCAGGACCCTCCTGGCGTCTCCTCCGACTGTGCGACCGGTGCGCCGGACGCCGATGCTCCGCTCTCGTAGTCGAGCCAGCCCACCCACCCCCCGGTGAACGGCGGCCGCGACGGGTCGGTCGAGGGGGCGTCGAGAGGCACGTCACGCGGGAGGCTCGAACGCTTCCCCGTCCCGATGAAGCTCCAGCCTTCCGTCGCCCGCGCGCCCGCATCCAGCCAGAAGACGTCGAGGCCCCGCGCCTCGATCATCCGAAACACCGAAGACGGCTCCACCCAGGTGGGAAGCGGATGAGCACTCAGCGGTTCGGGCACCTTTCCAGCCTAGGACCGGGCTGCTCCCGTATCCTCATGGGGTGGACGACCTCCTGATCTGGCTCCTCGACACCGTGCAGTCGGTCGATCCGGTCGCTCGCACCCTGATCGCCGGACTCGCTGTCATGCTCGAGACGAGCATCCTGATCGGGCTCATCGTTCCCGGTGACACGATCGTGATCATCGCCTCGATGGGGGTGGCGACTCCCCTGGAGGGCATCGCGATGGGCGTCGCGGTCGTGATCGGCGCCTTGATCGGCGAGAGCATCGGATTCTGGCTCGGGCGCTGGCTGGGACCCCACATCCGTGTGTCCTGGCTGGGACGACGGATCGGCGAGCACAACTGGGTCCGCGCCGAGAACTACCTCGAACGCCGCGGCGGCATCGCGATCTTCCTCTCGCGCTTCCTGCCCGTTCTGCATTCCCTGGTGCCCCTGACCGTCGGCATGAGCGAATACCCGTACCGCAAGTTCCTCGCCTGGACGGCCCCCGCGTGCGTCCTCTGGGCGACCGCCTACGTGAGCGTCACCTCCCTCGCGGCGGGCAGCTTCCGGGAACTCGTCGACCGCGTGCACTTCGCGGGGTACATCTTCGTCGGTGTGATCGCCGTGTTCCTGCTGCTGATCTACCTCGGCAAGAAGCTGCTGCAGCGGGCTGAGGCCCGTCACCTGAAGGCTCCGGAGACAGAGGCCGACGCCGACGTGAAAGACTGAGGCAATGGCATCCGCTCCCCCGGCGCCCCGGATCCACTGGTTCGCCCGACTCGAACACCGCCTGCATGTCTGGCGTGAAGGTCGCGCGCGCCGTCGTGGCCGCGTCGCGACGATCCTCCCGTTCCCCGGATACGGGGGTCCCGGCTGGGTGCGTGTCGTGGGCCGTGTGCTGATCGTCCCCCCGCAGCGCCGCACACGCGACGGGGAGCCTGCGAGTGTCCGCGGCTGGCGCAGCTTCGTCGGCATCCCGGTGGGTTTCGCCGCGGTGACCGTGCAGATCGGCGACTCCACGCACCAGGTCGTCGCCGATCGTGGCGGGGTGGTCGACTCGACGATCCACGTCGACCTGGAACCGGGTTGGCAGACGTTCACGTTCTCCGTGGAGGGACAGGAGCCCGTGGAGGCACGAGCTTTCGTCGTCGCCGAGGGCACCAGGTTCGGCGTCGTGTCCGATGTCGACGACACCGTGATGGTGACGGCCCTGCCTCGTCCCTTCATCGCTTTCTGGAACTCCTTCGTGCTCGACGAACACGCGCGCCTCCCCGTGCCGGGGATGGCCGTGCTGCTCGACCAGCTGCTGCGACAGCATCCGGGTGCCCCGATGGTGTACCTCTCGACCGGCGCGTGGAACGTCGCCCCGACGCTGTGGCGCTTCCTCGGACGCCATCTCTTCCCCGCGGGTTCCATGCTCCTCACCGACTGGGGACCGACGCACGAGCGATGGTTCCGCAGCGGGCGCGAGCACAAGCTCACCAACCTGCGACGTCTCGCCACGGAGTTCCCCGATGTCAAATGGCTCCTGATCGGAGACGACGGACAGCACGACGAGGCCATCTACTCGCAGTTCATGGACGAGCATCCCGATTCCGTCGCCGGGGTGGCCATCCGTCGCCTTCTTCCCGCCGAGGCGGTCCTGGCCGGCGGCCGCGCCGGCCGCGAGCCCCACTCCGAAGACGTCGCCCCCTGGGTGAGCGCCGAAGACGGCGCCGGGCTGCGCGATCTGCTCGGCGAGGCCGGCATCCTGCACTGACATGTCTCTCGCCCGTCAGGACTGGCTGCTCCGTGAAGAGGCGCATCGCGACCGCGCGGATGCCCTCACCGCTGCCCACCGGGATCGTGCGACCAGGGCCGAGAAGCACCCGGTCTGGGACTTCCTGTTCACGTACTACTCCTACAAGCCCGCACAGCTGCGTCGCTGGCATCCCGGAGCGGGTGTCGAGCTGGCCGACGCCGTCGAACGCCTCAACTGGCGCTGGTACTCCCCCGGACGGTCTGCGGGGAGCGCCGTGCCCGATGCCGCCACTTTCGGCAAGGAGAAAGCGGAGCTGGCGGCTCTCGTCGAGAAGATGCTCCGCCGCACGGCATCGCGTCCCGGGCAGTTCGGCTGCTTCGGTCTGCACGAGTGGGCGATGGTGTATCGCGCCGAGGAGCACCGCCACGCGGTTCCGCTGCGGCTGGGGCAGGCCGGGACGGATGCCGTGGTCGAGAATCACGACCTCCGCTGCACCCATTTCGACGCCTTCCGCTTCTTCACTCCCGAAGCGATCCCCCGAAATCGAATCTCGTTGAGCCGCGACGAGCAGCCTCTGTTCGAGCAGCCCGGCTGTCTGCACGCGGGCATGGACCTGTACAAGTGGGCGACGAAGCTCGGTCCCCTGATCCCCGGCGAACTGCTCCTGGATTCGTTCGAACTCGCGCGCGACATCCGACTCCTCGACATGCAAGCGGCACCGTACGATCTCTCCGCGTGGGATGTGGTTCCCGTGCCCATCGAGACACCCGAGGGAAAAGCAGAGTATGTGCGCAGGCAGCGAGTCTTCGCCGAGCGTGGCGCCGCCCTCCGCACCGCGCTGCTGAACGCCTGGCTCGGCGACGGAGCGCGCGAGGCCGCCTGAGCACCGGTCAGCCCACCGGCGTGCAATCGTCGCAGACCGCCCACCGCGCCGCGGCCGCAGCGAGCTCCAGTCGGAGTGCGACGACGCGCGTCGCTGCCTCTTCGAGCCGCTCCGCCGGCAGGGTGCCCTTCTCCACCGCCGTGGCGATGCCCGCCGCCATCGCGCCCGCCGTACTCGCATCGGAACCGGCGATCATCAGCACGAGGTCGTTTCCCGCCGCGATCGCGGACACTCCGTTCGCCACCGGATCCGCATAGGCGGGATCGCCGGATGACAACAGCATTCCGAGATCATCCGTCACCGCGACCCCGTCGAAGCCGAGCTCCTCCCTGGCGATCTCATGCCACTTTGCGGAAAGAGACGCCGGCGATGCGTCGACGGCCGTGTAGGCGAGGTGGCCGTACATCAGGAGGGATGCCCCGGCGTCGATCCCCGCCGCGAAGGGCACCGCCTCGGTCTCGCGCCACTGGTCGAGTCCCATCGTCGTGCTCGGGATCACATGATGCGAGTCGCCGGGCGCTGCACCGTGTCCGGGGAAGTGTTTGAGGGTGGAGGCGACGAACTGCTCCTGGGCGGTGGTCGCGGCGGATACCCGGTCGGCGGCGCTCGCCGGGTCGGTGCCGAGGGCACGTCCGTAGATGAAGGTCCCGGGATCTGCGGTGACGTCGGCGACAGTTCCGAAGTTCACCGTGATCCCCGCGCGCCCGACCAGCGAACCGCGGGCGGTGAACGCCGAGGTCGTCTCGGCGACCGGGAGGTGCTTCAACGACGAGGACGCCGGGTAGTCATCACCGTGCAGGCGCGACACGATGCCACCTTCCTGGTCGACCGCGATCAGCGGAGGCAGCTCGGGATCCACCGTCAGGGCGGTGGTCAGACTCTGCAGTTCGCCCTCGGTCGCCGGAATGTTGGCACCCATGAGGATGAACCCGCCGAGGCCGGACTCCATGTACGAACGGAGCATCGCCGGATCAGTCCCTGCCACATGCCCCATGACCACGGTGGATGCCTGCTCCGCCACCGACATCCCTCGCACGAGCGCGGTCGCGTGGGCGGTCGAGTCACCGGGCTCGGCAGCGGTTGCGGCGACGGTCGGAGTCGTCGTCGGCACAGCGCTCGACGCCGCAGCCGCCGGTGAGACGCAGAGAACCGTGGTCGCGACGATGACGAGGGCACCTGCGGCCCATCGGCGGGGTCGGGACATGGTGACTTCTCCGCGGCGCCGCCGTGTCAGCAGCCGAGCGCGTCGGCGATGGGCACCGCCGACGCCGGGTCGCCATTGCCGAAGCGGATCGTGCGCCCGATCGTGCACGGCCCGTGCAGCGACGCGGCGATGACGGCGGCCACATCGGCTCGAGACACCGCACCCCGCCCCGTGGGGTCGATCTGGATCCGTGAGGTCGGTTCGTCGAAGGTGAGCGCGCCCGGTGCGAGGATCGTGCCCTCGAGCCCGCTCGCGCGCAGGTGTTCGTCCGCAGCCCACTTGGCATCGGCGTAGGGGAAGAAGGAGTCGTCCTCGGGAACGCCGTGGTCCGCCGTTGACCCGAGCCACGAGACCATCACATAGCGCCGCACGCCGGCCCGCTCCGCCGCGTTCATGGAGCGCTTCGCGGCATCGCGATCGACCGCGTAGGTGCGCTCCGGGGATCCGCCCCCGGCACCGGCGGACCAGACGACCGCGTCGTGACCGCGGATGATCTCGGCGAGTGCCTCGACGTCCATACTCTCGACATCGGCGACCAGCGCTTTCGCCCCGACGGCTTCGACGTCGGCGGCATGGGCCGGGTTGCGGATCACCCCCGTCACCTCATCGCCTCGCTCGACGAGCAAGGGAGCGAGCAGGAGGGCGATACGGCCGTGGCCGCCGAACACGAGGATGCGTGACATGCCCTCACCCTACGCGCCTGAGCTGACGTCGGCTCGGACCGGAATCGCCGTCCGCGAGTTTCCGTTCCTCTACACTCGGGGCAAAGGTGCCGACCCGAATGGCATCTTCCCGGACACCAGGACGACGATGCCCACACCGCTGATCGAGCGTGAGATCACGCGACGCGTCTCCCTCACCAATCCACACGGAGCACTGAATCCGGAAGCCCTCGGTTGGTCGCGCACACCGTTGCACGACACATCCGGCATCCCCGGCCGCCGACACTGGGGGCGCAACAAGCGCTGGGAGTACTGGAACGTGATGTCGCCCTCGCACATCATCGCGTTCACGGTCTCGTGCGTCGACTACTTGGCGTTGCATGAAATCTGGGTCCTGGATCGAGCGACGGGCCAGGATGTCGGATCCACCGTGATCTCCGCCGGCGGACGCAGCGCGACGCTGCCTTCCTCGCTCGGAGAGGGGCCTGCCAGTGCGCGCACCCGTCGGCTCACCCTCGAGATCGATGACGCCGTCGACGGGACGCGTCTGCGGGGCAGCGCCCCGAGGCTGTCGTTCGACCTGTTCGCGGCGCGTCCGGTGGGTCACGAATCGCTCGGCGTCGTCGTGCCGTGGCGACGGTCAGAGCGCACCGCGCGGTTTCAGTACACGGTGAAAGACGTGGGTCGGCCCACGACGGGAACTGTCACGGTCGATGACATCGCACACGAGGTGCCCACCGGTAGTTGGGCGGTGCTGGACCACGGTCGTGGTCGCTGGCCGTATCGCGTGCACTGGAACTGGGCGGCCGGAAGTGGCATCGTCGACGGGCGGGTCGTCGGGTTGCAGCTCGGCTCGAAATGGACGGACGGCTCGGGGGCGACGGAGAACGCCCTCGTGGTCGATAGCCACCTGTCGAAGATCAGCGAAGAGCTGGTGTGGGACTACGACTCCGAGAACTTCCTGCGTCCGTGGCGAGTACACGGCGAAACCGCCGATCTGACGTTCTCCCCGTTCTACGACAAGCGTTCCCGCACCAACGCGGTCGTCATCGCCAGCAGAACAGACCAGTTGTTCGGAGTCTGGACGGGGTGGGCGCTGGACGATAGGGGAACGCGGGTGCGCGTCGACGGCATCGAAGGCTTCGCCGAGGAGGTGCTCAACCGGTGGTGACGCGGTCGTCCGACGATCGCAGTGCTCGCTGGACACCCTTCGCGGCCGAGCGACCGGCACGGTTCGCACCGATCGTGCTCGCCGAGGGGCCGTAACCGACCAGCTGCACGCGGGGATCGACGACAGCGGTCGTGCCTCGCCCGTTCCGGTCGAGCTGGATACCTCCGGCCGCGCTGCGCGGGTGGAGAGGAGCCAGATGAGTGATCGCGGGGCGGAACCCCGTGGCCCACAGGATGACATCGACCCGCTCGAAACTCCCGTCCGCCCAGCGCACACCGTCGGGCTCGATCCGCTCAAACAGGGGGCGTCGGTCGGCATACGCTCCGAGACGCTCGGCCTCGCGCTCCTGCGGGCGCAGCATGAGCCCGGTGACGCTGACCACACTCTGCGGAGGAAGCCCGGCCGCGACGCGCTGCTCGACGAGGGCGACCGCTGCGGCCCCCGCCTCAGGGGTGAAGTCGTCGTCCCGCCAGACCGGCTCCCGGCGGGTGACCCACAGGGTCTCGGTGATCGGCGCGAGCGCTCCGAGGAACTGCACAGCGGACGCTCCTCCCCCCACCACGAGCACGCGTCTGCCGATGAAGTGCTCCGGCCCCGGATAGCCCACGGTGTGCAGCTGCTCTCCGACGAACGTCTCCATGCCGGGGAAGTGCGGCAGGAACGGGTGCGACCAGGTACCGGTCGCATTCACGAGCGTGCGGCTCGTCCACTCCCCCTCCCGGGCTCGCACGACGAGCACTCCATCCTGGTCTTCCACGCGCTCGACGTGCACCGGGCGGAGCACGGGAAGCGCATGGGTCTTCTCGTATCGGGCGAAGGAGGCGGGCACGGCCTCGTTGGCGCGTGCACCGTCACGCGGCGGCGGAGTGTCGCCCGGAAGCTCCGCGACACCGTGGACGTCACGCATCGTCAGCGCGTCCCATCGGTGCTGCCACGCGCCGCCGGGCCGCTCGTCGGCGTCGAGGACCACGTGCGAGATCCCGAGGCGCGAGAGGTGGAACGATGCCGAGAGACCGGCCTGCCCTGCGCCGATCACCAGACTGTCGAGGATGCTCACGCCGACTTCAACGTCTCGGTCGGTGCGCTTGTTCCGGCATACTCCTGCCGCGCACGAGGACGCGCCCGGGATGCTCACCCGGATTGGTGCTCGCGTCGATTCGTGTAGTACTCTTTTCAAGTTGCTCCGGCTGGTTCGGAACAGCGTCTGGGCCTGTGGCGCAGCTGGTAGCGCACCTGCATGGCATGCAGGGGGTCAGGGGTTCGAGTCCCCTCAGGTCCACCGAAAAGCCCCCGGTTCTCCGGGGGCTTCTTCCGTTCGCGGAGCCGTCCTAGCGCGCGTCCTCACGACCGTCAACCCGGTTCAGCCCGCGCACGGTCCGTCGTATCGTCGACACATCTCGACGAAAGGATGCGATCATGTCGAACCCGATCATTCCCCCGATTCCGCCGATCCCCGACGACGAGGACCGCGAGGGAGCACCCACCCAGGAAGTCGACGGTGAGCGCATCCTCGACCCGGACGTGGACGACGCGCTCATCGACAGCGCCGAGGCCGACCGCGTCGCCGCCGGAGCCGACGACGACGCCGACGACACCGAGGTCTGACCCCGCGACCGCCTCCCTCCCGGGCGATCACTTACACCTGGGCCCGTAGACTTACATTCATGGCACCGGTGGCGGCGACGTGGTCCGGAAGGAGCTCATCGAGCGTCTTCCGAGGCGTGCTGTCGGGCGTGCTGCTCGTCGCTGCGATCATCGTCGGGCTCATCGGCATGCACACCCTGAATCTGCACGGAACCGCGGCGGCGGACGCCCCCGCAGCGGCGGCGATCTCGGGGGGCCACCCCGCGTCGATCTCGGGGGAACACCCCGCGTCGGTGCAACACGGCATCATGCAAGCACCCCCGGCCGGGAGCCCCACCGACACGACCCAGATGTCGTGCCCGGCGTGCGGAACCGACGATCACGTCAGCATGGCGATGATGTGCGTCCTCGGGCTCCTCCTCGCCCTCGTGCTCCTCCTCGTGCCGAGCCTGATCCGAGGCTGGCTCCAGCCACTCCTCCAGTCACGATTCCTTCCTTCCTTCCGCGCACAGGCCTTGCCCCGCGCTCCCTCTCTTCACGTTCTCTGCATCAGTCGCACCTGAGCAGTTGTCGAGCCCGCACTCCTCCGCCGGCTCCCGGCTTCTCACCTCGCGCGGCGCCGTCCGGCGCGCGCGCAACGACCATGCATATTGGAGATATCCCATGAAGATTCGTGCTGCGGCAACAGCCGCGCTCACCGTGTCCGCTGCCCTGCTTCTGTCCGGTTGCGGAACCGGCACCGACGACGTTTCCATGCCCGGCATGGATCACGGATCCGCGTCGCCCTCGACCGGCGTCAACGATGCCGACGTCATGTTCGCATCGATGATGGTCGTCCACCACGAGCAGGCGATCGAGATGAGCGACCTCGTGCTCGATGCGGAGGGCGTAGACCCCGCGGTGACCGACCTCGCCGTGCGAATCAAGGCCGCTCAGGGGCCGGAGATCGACCAACTCCAAGGGTGGTTGGGCGAGTGGGGTATCCGCTCGGACGATCGCGACATGAGCGGGATGGACCACGGGGACGGGATGATGAGCGAGGACGACCTCGCTCAGCTGCGCGCCGCCGACGGCCTCGAAGCATCCCGCCTCTTCCTCGAACAGATGATCGTGCACCATGAGGGCGCCGTCGAGATGGCGCAGGTGCAGGTCGAGGACGGAGACGACCCGGAGGCGATCGCACTCGCCGAGGCGATCATCGAGGCCCAGACCGACGAGATCCAGGAGATGAACGACCTCCTGGCCGCTCTCTGATCCCGCTCAGGGGCCGGTGTCGGCGTGCTCCGCTGACACCGGCCCCACCTCGTACGAAGGACTTCATCGTGAATCAGCCTCTCCGCACGACCACGCCTGTTCTCTCCGCCTCGCGCCGACGGAGATGGAAGCCATCCACGGCATTCGCCGCGCTGGCCGTCGCTGCGATCGCGCTTGCCGGATGCGCGGCTTCCCCTTCCCCCACCGATGTCGACTCAGCGGCGCAGGAGATACTCGCCGCGCACGGCCTCACCGGGCTCGAGGTCGGCGACGTCGTCGAGCGACTGGATGCGATGCCCGTCGCGGACCGGCCGGCCGATCTCCTTGCGTCCGTCGAACCGGACGCACTCGTCCTTCGCGATGCGAACGGCCGTGAAGGCCGACTGCCGTTGCCCCGCGACGCGGTGTATATCTCCGTCGCGCCGTTCCGTGATCAGACCCATGAGTGCCACTTCCACAGCCTCACGACGTGCATCGGCGAACTCTCCGACACCGAGGTGCGGATAACCTTGACCGCTGCTGACGGAACAGTGCTCGTCGACGAGACACGGCGCACTCAGGACAACGGCTTCACGGGTCTCTGGGTGCCTCGGGGCATCGAGGCGACGCTGAGCGTCGAGAGCGCGGGCTTCACCGGAGCGGTACCGATCTCCACCACGTCGCCGGATGACCCCACCTGCATCACCGACCTGCAGCTGCTCTGACCCGGAACGTCGCCGGCAGGGTCTTTAGGTCGCCAACAGCGGCGGCTGACGGGGGATGGAGATCGGCCGTGTCGCTCGATTCGAGTCGCCCAACCGTTCGACGTCCTCGAGCACCTCGAACACCGTCCCGTAGCGTGTCGCGAGCGGCAGATCGCGCAACCACGTGACCTCGACTTCGGTCTCGGCGAGTTCGTACACGCACGCCACCACGTGACGCGGATCGTTCGGCGAGTAGCGAAGGTCGTTGATCACCCACTCCGACGCCGTGATGCGGTTGAGCATGAAACGCGGATCCGGCAGTTCAGACATGTAGGCCCTCCAGGACTTCCTCTCTGAAGAGAGTGCGCCACGCTTGCGTGGCGCGGAAGCCCCTTGACACCACACGCCGAGGGTGCCGTCGGCCTACGACCCGGGCTCGGCAGACCCCGCCGAGGCGACCTGAGCCCGCCACCACGGCGTCTCGATGAAACCGCGCTTCATGAAGACCAGCTCCATCGCCGCGTTCCAGCCTCTGACGCCCTTGAGGTGCGCGATGGTCCCGGTGAGGAAGTCGTGCAGCGTCTCGGTGCTCGGCAGGATGATCTCGCAGTAGAGCGAGTTCTCCTCGAGCGCGGCCGCGAGGAATCGCACGGACACGTGCTGCGCCAGAGTCTGCGCCACGGAAGCGATCCGCGACGGCTCGACCCGCAGGATCAGCAGGGTCTCCGCGCTCATGCCCAACGCCGACGCCGGCACCATGGTCACCGTGGTCAGGCACCCGGCGTTGCGCATGCGCTCATAGCGACGGCGCACACTGCTCTCGTTCATGTCGAGCGTGTCGCCGATCGACTGGAACGACGCGCGTCCGTTGTGGCGAAGCTCCTCCACGATGGCACGATCGGCATCGTCGAAGTGCGTGGGATCACACGTGTTCGGCGCCGGCATGTACGACTGCGGGTCGCTCGCGGCTTCGGCATGGGCGTCGTAGAGCTGTCGCCCCCAGTCGAAGCTCACCTTGTAGGTGTGCACGACCAGGTCGCTGCGCCAGCGTTCGACTCCCGGAATGGCCTGCAGATCCGTGAGCACGTGTGCATAGGTCGCCGAGTCGCCGGGGATGACGACCTCCGCGAAGACGTCGAACTTTCCGGTGACCAGGGTCACGAACCGCACGTACGGCGAGCCGATCAGCGCCTGCGCGACGGTCAGCTGCGATCCGGGCGTGCAATTGATGCGCACGAAGAAGGTCTCGACGTGCCCTTCGCTGCCCAGCGTCGGCACGATGCCCACCCGGACCAGCCCTTCGGCGAGCAGTTGCTGTCCGCGACGGGTCACGGTGGAGACGGGGGCACCCGCGAACTCCGCGATCGACGTCCAACTCGCCCGGCCGTCCTGCTGCAGAGCGACGACGATCCGTCGATCGAGATCGCTCACTTCTCTCGTCAGGTGAACGCTGCTCATCGGGTCGGCGGGTACACCCGGTGCAGGAACGAGCGCACGGTCTTCGTCCACGCCTCTGCCTCCTCGATCTGCGGGGAGTGCCCCGATTTCTCGAACACCACCATCTCGGAGTCCGGGATGAGATCGGCGATCGTCTGGCTACACGATACTGGCGTGATCCAGTCCGTCCGCCCCACCGTGATGAGTGTCGGCACACCGATCTCCGGCAGCCGCGGCTTGATATCGTAGTTCGGGAGGTTCACCGAGAAGGCGTAGTTGTGCGCGCGATAGCGATACGGCGTAGCCCGCACTTTGCGTTCGGTGGCCTCCGGGTCGTAGACGAAGTCGTACAACGGGAGGATCTCGCGCCAGCAGTCCTTCAGGTCCTCGTCGTCGTACACCTGCCCGACGTCGATGCGGTCGAACTTCTCCATGTCGATCGTGACGCGGTCAGAGGCCAAGGCGTTCTCGCGCGCGAGGTGCGCGTTGGAGTTGTCGGGCGACGTGTCGCGCAGCACGATCGCGGCCACGCGCTCCGGATACCGCAGGGCGTATTCCATCGCCATGAACCCACCGTAGGAGCCACCCGCCATCACGATCTTCTCGGCACCGATCCACTCCCGCAGCCCGTCGATGTCCGCAGCCCACTGTTCATGGCTGTAGATCCCCTCGCCCTCGCTCACCCCGCTGCCGCGTGCATCGAACACCACGACGCGGTACTCGTCGGCGAGGCGGCCGAAGCTGGCGCGCGGTTCGGCGCGCGATCCGAGCCCCGGTGCGCCGTGATGGGTGATGATGACCGGCGCACCCTCTGGGCCGAGTACCTCGACGGCCAGGTGGTTTCCGTTGATCTCGACCCATTCGTGGTCACTGGTGGCTGCGGCGAACTCCGGGGACACCGGCGGGGTGGTCGTCATGGTTCTCTGTCTCTCTTTTCGAAATCCGGGCGTCAGAGCGCGATGGTGCAGTCGTCGAGGCTGCGGGGGAAGGAAGTCAACGGCTCGGCACCGGTGTCGGTCACGAGCATGCTGTCGCTGATGCGGTACCCGGCATGCCCCGGAACGTAGATGCCGGGCTCATTCGAGACGACCATGCCCGCTTCCAACAGCGTGGGATCGCCGTCCTCCAACCACGGAGCCTCGTGCATGCCGAGGCCGATTCCGTGTCCCTGGCGGTGGCGGATGAACTCGCCCAGACCCGCATCGCGGATCACGTCGAGGCACAGCCGGTTCGCCTCACTGCATTCGAGCCCGGCGCGGATGGTCTCGCGTCCACGCAACTGGGCCGCATGGATCGTGTCGTGATAGCGGCGTTGCTCCGCTGTGGGCTCGCCCAGCACGAAGGTGCGCTCGCCTTCGATGAAGCGACCACCGACTGCGCATCCCAGCGACAGCATGAAGGTGTCGCCGGCTTTGAGGCGGTTGACCGACGGAAGACCGTGGGGGAACGCGGAGTTCGCGCCCGAATAGACGAGCCCACCGGCGAGCAGCGAGGCCACCACCACGTTGTGATGCTCGGCGTACATGATGCCCGTGCCTGCCGCGGTGACGTGACGTTCGAGCTCAGCCTCGGTCGGCAGGTCTCCCCCGGCGCCGATGGCCTCCGTCACCAGCGCCACACCGGCGTCGAGCATCCGATCGGTGATGCGAGCGGCCTCGCGGTGCAGCACGACTTCTTCGGGGAACTTCACGAAGCGGGTGCGGGTGACCAGGTCCGACCCGACGAGGTCTGCACCGGGCATCGCTTCCCGTGCAGCCACGAGTCGTGAATACGGCATGGTGGAGGTGAATCCCACCATGCCCCGCGGTGTGACCGCACGGGCCAGCACCTCGAACGGTGCGACGACTCCGGGGAACTCGAAGAACGAGACCAGCTCCGCCCGGGAGGACTGGGACTGGGCGTACTCGCGCTCGAGCTCCGGCAGCAGCATGACGACCCTGCCCGTCGCTTCGAGCCAGACCGCCACGGGGCGCTCGGACGGGTGGTGGAAGAAGCCGGTGAGGTACGCGATGTCCTCCGGGCTGTCGGTGAGGAACGCGTCGAAGCCTTCCTCGGCCATGCGCTCGCGCACGCGTGTCTGCACACGGTCGAAGAACTCGGGTGCGAGTCGCTGGTCGAACTCGGTCATCACAGGCTCCTATCGGGCGAGGTGGCGCGGGTTGCGCGCGTCGTTGTAGGCGATCGAGAGCAGCGTGGCCGAGAGCACCAGGATCAGGATCGCGATCGAGGGGAAGAGCGTCAGCCACCAGGCGCTCACCATGGCACCGGCCTGCTGTGCTTCGTAGAGGATGCGCCCCCAGGACCAGGTGGTCGGATCCCCGAGGCCCAGGAAGGCGAGTCCCGCCGCCGAGAGCACCGCCCGCGACGCCGTCACGACCACCGAGACCACCACCACCGGTGTCACGGCGGGGAGGATGTGCTTCGTGATGATCCAGACCGGCGAGGTGGTCATCAGGCGCGAGGCATCGACGTAGGGCAGCCCGACGACGGTCAGCGCCTGTGAACGCACGAGTCGGGTCACTTCCGGCCACGAGAACGCCGCGACGACGAAGATGATCGTCGACGTGCTCGGCCCCACGAGCGCGGCGATGAGGATCATGAGCGGCAGCACGGGCAGCGAGAGCGTCATGTCGACGATCACGCTGATGACACTGTCGAGCTTGCGGAAGTAGGCGCCGAGCACCGCGATGATCGTGCCGAAGACGATGGCGATCAGTGAGGCGGCGACCGCGACGAGCACGCTCTGCTGCGTGCCCCAGATCACTTCGGAGAACACGTCGCGCCCGAGGGCGTCGGTGCCGAACCAATGGTCGCCGCTCGGCGGCCGCAGCACGTCGGGGCCGTAGCTGGCCGGATAGGGCGCGATCAGCGGAGCAGCGAGCGCGACGATGACGAGCAGGATCAGAAGGCCGAGCGAGATCATCCCGAGCGGGTCACGGCGGAACGCGCGCCAGGTGTGCGCGCTCGCCCGTTCGCTGCCCGTGGCGGTCGGTTCACTCGGTGCGAGGGTCTCGGAGGAGGGCATCGGAGCGGTCATGAGGTCTTCACTCTCGGGTCCAGGTAGCCGTAGATGATGTCGGTGATCGTGTTCGCGACCACGACGGTGATGGCGAGCATGAGGAAGGCCCCTTGCAGCACGGGGAAGTCGAGCTGGGTGACCGCCTCGTAGATGCCACGGCCGATACCGGGGTAGGCGAAGACGGTCTCGGTGAGCACCGCGCCCCCGACCAGGAATCCGAGCTGCAGGCCGATCAGCGTGGTCGTGGGAAGCAGCGCATTGCGCAGCGCGTGCTTCCAGAGAATGCGGCTGCCGCGGATGCCGTTCGCCTTGGCCAGGAGGATGTAGTCCTCCCCGAGGGTCTCGATGAGCGTCGACCGCATGGTGAGCACGTAGGAGCCGACTTGGATGAGCATGAGTGACACAGCGGGGAGGACGAGGTGCTGCGCGACGCTGAGGTACCAATCGAACCCGTAGGTGTTGTTGGTGTAGGCACCGCCGATCGGGAACCAGCCGAGGTTCAGCCCGAACACGAACAGCAGGAGGATCGCGACACTGGGGACGAACAGCGACTGTCCCGTGACCCCGACGACCTGCACGGCCCTGTCGATGAACCGTCCCTTGTGGGAGGCGGCGGCGACACCGAGCGGCACGCCGATGACGATGGTGAGCACCAAGGCTGTGACGGTCAGGAGCAGCGTCCACGGCAGCCGTTGCAGGAGCACGTCGGTCACCGGGATCGACTGCGTGAACGAGATTCCGAGGTTGCCCTGCAACAGCTGCCACATGTAGAGCCCGTACTGCACGATCAGGGGCTGGTCCAGCCCGTACTGCTCGAGGATGGTCGCCCGGATGTCGTCCGTCATGTTCGGGCTCGCCAGCGCCAGCGCCGGGTCGCCGGGGAGCAGACGCAGGAGCAGGAACGTCACGGTCACGGCGAACCAGATCGTGAGCAGACCTCGACCTGCGCGACGGAGAATGAACGATGCTCGGGACACCCGGGCGACCTTCCTCGAGAGTGCAGTGGTGGTTACTCGACCGGGTACGCGCTCGCGAGCGAGAGCGGGTTCACGATCGAGAGCAGTTCGCTCGGCTTCGAGATGAAGCCGGCCCATTCATCGCTGGCCGCGAAGAACAGATTCTGCGTGTACATGATGTTGTCGTAGACCTGCTCGTGCACGATCTTGTTCGCCTCGCGCATGATCGAGATCTTCTCGTCTTCATCGAAGGTGACCATGCCCTCCTCGATCAGCGCGTTGAGGTCGGGGTCGTCCACGTGGGTGTAGTTGATCGCTCCGCCGGGGAGATACGAGAGCGCGAAGTTCGTCACCGGGTCGTCCATGATGGCGAAGTTGCCCGCATAGATGTCGTAGTCCCCCTCATTGGTCATCGAGAGGTAGGTGTTGCGCTCCGTGCCCTGCAGCTCGATCGTGATGCCGGCTTCCGCCGCGCTGTCCTTCACCATCTGCGCCCACTGGCTGGTCACGCTGTCCTGCAGCGAGTAGATCAGCCGGAACGAGAGGGGGAACTTGCCGCTCGCGTCCGCCGTGTAGCCGGCCTTCTCCATGAGGGAGCGTGACTTCTCGGGATCGAACTCGTACTCCTTCACCGAGTCGTCGTAGTACTTCGCGAGCACCGGCATCAGCGCACTCGAACCCGTCGAGACGGCCTGCCCCTGGAGCACCACGGTGCGGATCGCGTCGTAGTCGACCGCGTGGGCGAGCGCCTGGCGCACCTCGGTCTTCGCGAGATCGGGCTTGTCCATGTTGTAGACCAGGTGGGCGTACCCGAGTCCCGGCGCCTCGATGACCTGCAGGCCGTCGGTGCTGCTGAGCTGTTCGACCTGCGCCGGCGGCAACGCGTTCGCGATCACGTCGATCTCGCCGCTCTGCAGCGCCAGGATCTCGGTGTTCACGTCGGGATACACGCGGTACACGACCTCTGCGGGTCCGGGCACTCCGCCCTCGACGAGCGGATAGTCCTCCACGCGCTCCAGGGTGTAGTGCTGGCCGACCTGGAAGTCGCTCATGATGAAGGGCCCCATGCCGACCCAGCCGCCGTCGCTGCCGTCGTTCGCGAACTCCGCGATCGACCCCTGCGGCTCGAACACGTGCTGCGGAACGACGACACCCCAGAACCCGATCTCCTCGATGATCGACGAGTCCGGCTGGGTGAGCGAGAGCTCGACCCTCGTGTCCGATACGGCGGTCGCGGTGTCGAGGTTGCCCAGCTGTCCGTAGAACGTGCCGGGTGCCTGGTCGCGCTTGACGGCGTTGAGCGTCCACGCGACATCCTCGGCGGTCAGGGGCTCGCCGTCGCTCCAGGTCAGGTCGTCGCGGATCTCGTAGAAGCCGGTGGTGTCATCCACGTAGCCCCAGTCGGTGGCGACATGCGCTTCCTTGGTGCCGTCGTCACTGATGCTCAGCAGATGCGGATACATCAGGTTCGTGATCCACGAGTCCGTGCGGCTGTTGCCGAGGACCGGATTGAAGTTCACGACGTCCGTCGTCGTGCCGATGCTGATCGTCTCCTCGCTGGGGCCGGAGGAGCCGGACGACTCCCCCGGTTCCGGCGCAGACGGGGCGCACGCGGCGAGACCGACGGCGAGAGCCGCGGCCGCACCGAGGGCGAGGAACTTGCTGTACTTCATCAGACCCAGACCTCCTCGAGTACGCGCAGGGTGTTCCCTCCGACGACGGCGCGAATCTCGTCGTCGGAGTAGTCGTGCTTCACGAGCCAGCCGATGATGTTGTAGAAGGCCTCGGCCGGGTTCTCGATGCCGTCGACGTACGGCTGCTTCTCGTAGTCGACGTTGGCGTGCGCCTGTCCGAGCGACAGGTTCGACGAGAACGCGTCGTGCAGGCCCACGTGATCGCCGAACAGCGTGTCGGGACCGAAGCTGACGTGCTCGAGGCCCACCAGGTCGACGCAGTACTGGAAGTGATCCATGACCGACTCCAGCGAGTGCCGCGGGTGCTGGGGCGAGATCGTCGTGTGCGGGGCCGCCTCGATACCGATCACGCCGCCGCGCTTCGCGCACTCGATGATCGTCTCATCGGTCTTCATGCGGTTCGTCGGCCACAGCCCGCGCGCACCGGCATGTGTGATGAACACCGGCTTGGTGGAGTGGGCGATCACGTCGAGGCACGTCTGGTCTCCGGAGTGGGAGATGTCGATCGCGATGCCGAGCTTGTTCATCCGCTCGACGGCGCGCTCGCCGAAGTACGTCAGACCGCCGTCGCCGCGCTCCTTGAGCCCACCGCCGAGCATGTTCGCCTCGGAATAGGCGATGCCCATCTGACGCACGCCGAAGCCGTAGAGGACGTCGAGGCGGTCGACCTCGTTCTCGATCATCGTCGAGGCCTCGAGAGCGAAGATGTGTGCGACACGGCCGGTCTCAGCGGCGTGGCGGATGTCCTTGATCGACTCGGCCTTGATCACGAAGTCCTGGTGCGCGAGGTCGGCCATGCGCACACCGAGGTCGAACAGCACGTCCTGGTACTTCCATCCGGCGTCACTGGAGATGCAGCAGGTGCCGTCCATGCCGTTGTCGAACACGGCCGTGAGACCCGAGCGGGCCAGGCCCTGGTAGGCGGTGGGTTCGCGGCCCTGGCGGATGTGGTCGCGCAGCTCGCCCATGTCCTCGGGGAACACCTGCACATGCTCGTGCAGGGAGATCACGGTCTCCTCGCGGAGCAGACGCTCGGTGCGTTCCTGCTGGGCGTCGCTCAGCCCGAGGTCATACGCCGGCACGCGGCCGATCTGCGGGGCGTAGCGGAACTCGCGGTAGTCCTTGCCGGCTTCGAGATAGTCGTACGCGGTGTAGCCGGTATACCGGCCAGCTTGTTCGAGCACGAATGCGCTCCTTCGGTTCGATGATGCGGGTGCCACTCCCGATCGACGAGCGGGAGATTCCTCGAATCTGGAGGAATTCGGCATAGAAGTCAACCCTGGTGATTATCTTCGGCTGAAATGTTTCCTGTTCGAAACATTTCAGAGCCAGGATGCTGGCATGATGGCATCCATGGAGAACACATCCGCCCCCCAGAACGCCGTGGTCCTGGACGTGAAGGGACTCACCGTCACCCTCACCGGCGAGGGACGCCGCCACCGCGTGGTCGACGACATCGATCTCGTCGTGCGACGCGGCGAGGTGTTCGCGCTGCTCGGCGAGTCGGGCTCGGGCAAGTCGATGACCGCACGCGCGATCATGGGACTCCTCGACGACGGAGACGTCGAGGCATCGACCATGTCGCTGAGCGGAACCGACCTCCTCTCCCTCTCCGCCGAGCAGCATCGACGCCTGCGTGGCGTGCGCGTCAGCCTGGTCATGCAGGATGCCCTTTCCGCTTTGAACCCGGTCCTCAGCATCGGCGACCAGATCATCGACCTCATCCGCGCTCATCGCAGCATCGGCCGCCGCGCTGCCGAAGCACGCGCGGTCGAGCTGCTGACCCTCGTCGGTATCCCCACCCCCGACAAGCGCGTGCACGACTATCCGCACCAGTTCTCCGGCGGTCAGCGCCAGCGCATCCTGATCGCCATGGCGATCGCACTGGATCCTGATCTCATCATCGCGGATGAACCGACGACCGCGCTCGATGTGACGGTGCAGGCGCAGATCCTCGACCTGCTGCTCTCCTTGCGCGAGCGGCTGGGGATGGGCATCCTGCTCATCACGCACGATCTCGGTGTGGTGATGGAGGTCGCCGATCAGGTCGCGGTCATGCGCACGGGACGCATCGTGGAGTCAGGGTCCGCCGATGAGGTGCTGACGAAACCTCAGCACCCGTACACGGCGCAGTTGCTGAACTCGATGCCGCGGGATGTGAGCGCCGCCGCAGATGACGACGGTGGCGCCCCCATCCTCGAAGGACGTGGCCTGGAGCGCACGTTCCGCTCGGGCAGTGGTCGCCGCGCGCATCGCGTCGCCGCGGTCGCCGGTGTCGATCTCGAGCTCCGACAGGGCGAGATCCTGGCGGTCGTCGGCGAATCAGGCAGTGGCAAGTCCACACTGGCGCGCATGCTCGTGGGGCTGGATTCCCCGGACGCGGGCACCCTGCGCTACCGCGATCAGGACGTGACCAAGGGACGACTGCGCGACCGGAAGATCCTGCGACGCGGAGTGCAGATGGTGTTCCAAGACCCGTACCTGTCGCTGAATCCGCGGATGACCGTGCAGCAGATCATCGCAGAACCACTCGCCGCCACTCATGCCGGAACACCGGCGACCCGACGTGCGCGAGTCGCAGAGCTGCTCGAACTCGTGGGCCTGACTCCGGAGATGGGCTCGCGATTCCCCCACCAGTTCTCGGGCGGTCAACGTCAGCGGATCGGTATCGCGAGGGCGCTCGCCCTCGACCCCGACGTCCTGGTGTGCGACGAACCGGTGTCTGCACTGGATGTCTCGATCCGCGCGCAGATCATCGACCTGCTGTGCGACCTGCGTGAACGGCTGGGCATGTCGATCGTCTTCATCGCACACGACCTCTCGCTCGTGCGTCACATCGCCGATCGCGTCGCGGTGATGTACCTGGGCAACCTGGTCGAGATCGGAGACACAGAAGAGGTCTACCGTCGTCCCGAGCACCCGTACACGCGGTCGCTCCTTTCGGCGATCCCCCCGCAGACGCGCGCCGATCGCGGCATGCTCGCCCGCCGCACACGACTGACGGCCTGACCCCGACCCAGCGCCGGGTCAGCGGCTCGGTCGCACCGTGAGGTCGGTGATCTCCGCGTCGCGCGGGAGGTCGAGTGCGGTCAGGATCGTCGTGGCGACGGACTCCGGCGTGATGAAACGCTCGGCATCGTAGTCCTGCCCCTCCTGCTGATGCACGCGCTCCTGCATCGGGGTGGCCGTGCGCCCCGGGTAGATCGACGTGACGCGAACGCCGTGCTGCGCCTCTTCGGCCCGCAGCGCATCAGCGAGAGCGCGGAGCCCATGCTTCGACGCCGCATAGGCGGACCAGCCGGCGTGGGCGCGGAGGCCCGCACCGGAGTTCACGAACACGATCTGCCCCTGCGACACACGGAGGACCGGAAGCAGGAGACGTGTGAGCTCGGCGGGCGCGACGAGGTTCACCGCGAGCTGCTGCTCCCAGAGCGCGGGCGGCAGGTCGGCCACCGCGCCGAGATCGACGACTCCGGCGACATGGATCAGTGAGTCGATGCGATCCGGGAGCTGCTGCTTCGAGAGCGCCCACGACAGACGGCCCGGTTGCGCGAGGTCGCCGACGAGCACACGAACACCCGGTAGCGCCTCCGCGACCTCCCGGGCACGCCCGGCGTCGCGCACGACGGCGACCACGTCATCCCCGCGATCTCGAAGACGACGGGCGAGGACCGCTCCGATGCCGGACCCTGCACCGGTGATGAGGTGCGTGGGCATGTCAGCTGGCGTCTGCGGCGGGCTCGACCACGTCGATCGGAACGACGGGGCAATCCTTCCAGAGACGCTCGAGGCCGTAATACACGCGCTCTTCCTGGTGGAAGACGTGCACGATCAGGTCTCCGAAGTCCAGCAGGACCCACCGGGCCTCCGCACGACCCTCGCGACGGACACGCTTGTGCCCCGACTCGATCAGTCGGTCTTCGATCTCATCGGCGATAGCGGCGACGTTCCGCTCACTGTTCCCGGTGACGAGAAGGAAGATGTCGACGAGCGGGAGGGGCTCGGAGACGTTGAGCGCGACGAGGTCCTCACCGCCCTTGTCGACGGCGGCTTGTGCGGCGAGGCGCAGCATCTCTTCGGCAGTTTCAGGTGATTGCATCAAATCAATTTCGTGGTGAAGGCGATGACGAGAACGACGCCGATCGCGAGGGCGAGGCCGCCGGCGATGATGGCGAGGGTCACCATCAGTCGGTTCCCCTTCTCGGGGGCAGGAGGTCGGATGACCTCACCCGCGGGCTTGATGGTGCTGATCGCCGAACTCGCGGCGATCGGTGTGGGCGAGGACGCCGGCGGGAGCTCCCCGTCGATGAGGACCGCGTCGATGTCCTTGCCATCGGTCGTTCCGAGTGCATGTCCTTGCGAGCCCATGCCCTGCGGGAGCTCATAAGACCCGGTGACCAGGATCTCGCCCGTGGACGCGACGGGCCCCGAGAGCGACCCCTCCCCCGGCGACGGGGTGAAGATCAGAGCGTTCGGAGCGGAGTGCTGCGAACCGGTGGAGTCGCCGACGGCGAGCAGTTCGTCGAACGACGGACGGAACGGCGCATGTGCATCGGAGGCATCCGCAAGGATTCCCTCGCCGAACGCGGAGTTGACCGTGGGACGCTCCTCGATGGGTTCGTCGTCAGCACCCACATCGGCCAAGACATCCTCATCGGCCGCCTGGTCGTCGCCGTCGGTCGTGAGACCGAGAACGGCTTCGACGTCGTCGGTCACGGGCTGTTCGGCCGGTTCTTCCGTGGCTTCGGCTTCGGTTTCGGCTTCGAGGGGGACCTCGCCCACGGCATCCGCCGCGACGGACGCACTGACCGGCGCCACGGCGACCTCGTCGTCCACATCATCGTCGTCGGCGTCGCCGGGCTCTTCGTTCACGGAGATGAAGGTCGGGATGCCCGAGACGATCTCCGCCGGCTCGTCCGCGCCGGCCGCCGTCTCAGACGGCTCTTCGACGTCGGCCTCTTCGGTGACCTCCGCCTCGACGACGGGTACCGACGCGGTCCGGACCTTCTCGAGCTCACGCGCTTGGCGCCGGGTCAGCGGGGCTTCACCGCGCTTCGGCTCGACGCTGCCGCCTTCGTCGGCGTCGGAGGCCGACCGCGGTGCCGCGTCCGGTTCCGCCGCGGCGGACTCTTCGACCTCTGCGGGTGCGACGACAGGCGGCAGCGGCGGCGCGGGCGGTGCCGCTTCGGCCGCCGCAGCGGCTTCCTCCGAGGAGATCACCGGGGTGGAACCCGTCAACCGGATCTCTCGCAACTGCTTGCGCGTCAGCGGACCCTGCCCCTGCTGATCCGATGTACTCATGCCTTGCTCCGATACAGATGATGCTTCGCGATGTACTGTACGACCCCATCAGGGACCAGATACCAGACCGGCTGATCGTCGCGAACGCGTTCACGGCAGTCCGTCGACGAGATCGACAGCGCCGGCACTTCCAGTTGGCTGACGTTGTCGCTCGGGAGGCCGTCTGTGCTCAGGACATGTCCTGGCCGAGAGACCGCGACGAAGTGGGCCAACTCCCACAACTCATCATGGTCCCTCCAACTGAGAATTTGCGCCACGGCATCCGCGCCGGTGATGAAGAAGAGCTCCGCATCCGGCCGATCCTTCTTCAGGTCACGCAGCGTGTCGATCGTGTAGGTCGGACCCTCGCGGTCGACATCGACCCTGCTCACGGTGAACTGCGGGTTCGAAGCGGTGGCGATCACGGTCATCAGGTAGCGGTGTTCGCTCGGCGAGACGCCCGACTTCTGCCACGGGTGCCCGGTGGGGACGAAGACGACCTCATCGAGGCCGAAGGAGTTCGCAACCTCGCTCGCTGCGACCAGGTGACCGTGATGGATGGGGTCGAACGTACCGCCCATCACGCCGATGCGCGGGGTGCGCGGGGTCGCAGCGTCGCTCATGGGGGCCTAGTGGCCGTGTCCCGCCTCGTGGCCGTCCTTGCCGTGCTTCGCCGCCCAGGCCTCCGCCTTCGCCGAGTGCCGGTTGGCGACGTTCTTGTAAGACAGGGTCACCAGCGCGAGGAAGGCGAACACGATCGCGGCGATGACTCCGAAGATCACCGTTTCGAGCGCGACGTTGCCGTGGTGCTCGGTTTCGGCAGCGGCCATCGCGATCTGTGCGACGAGGTTCATCCTGACTCCGTTTCGTGGCGTGCTGTTCGGGATCCTGTGAGGTACAGCGTCTCCCAGTCTAGCGCTCAGCCGCGGGTCTGCCCCGATCCACGCGCAAGCCATTTCGTGCTGGTCAGTTCGGCGAGGCCCATCGGTCCCCGCGCATGCAGCTTCTGGGTCGAGATGCCGACTTCCGCGCCGAAGCCGAACTCGCCGCCATCGGTGAAACGGGTGGAGGCATTCACCATCACGACAGCCGAGTCCACCTCCGCGAGGAAGCGCTCCGCGTTGCGTGAGTCCGTCGTGATGATGGACTCGGTGTGACCCGTGCTGTACCGACGGATGTGGTCGAGTGCCTCGTCGAGCGAGTCCACCACCTTCATCGCGATATCGAGGCTCAGGTACTCGGTGGCCCAGTCCTCCTCCGTGGCGGGGATCACGTTCGACATGAGACCCGCCACCACGTCGTCACCGTGGATCGCGACCCCCTCACTCTGCAGGGCGCTGGCCACCAGCGGCACGAGCCGCGGTGCCGCCTGTCGATGCACGAGCACCGTCTCCACCGCGTTGCACACGCTCGGCCGCTGCACCTTGGCGTTCACGACGATGTCGCGCGCCCACTCGTCGGGGGCGGTCTCGTCGAGCACGATGTGCACGTTCCCCGCTCCCGTCTCGATGACCGGCACGGTGGACTCCGTCACGACCGCCTCAATCAGGCCGGCGCTCCCCCGTGGGATCAGGACGTCGATGAACCCACGACCGTGCATGAGGGCCTTCGCTCCGTCGCGCCCGAAGTCGTCGACGGTCTGGATCGCCTCCGCCGTAAGTCCTCCCCGCTCGATCGCTCCGCGCATGACCTCGACGAGCACCGTGTTGGACTCGCGCGCGGCACTGCCACCTCGCAGCACCACGGCGTTTCCGGAGCGGAGTGCGAGCGCGGCGATGTCGACGGTCACGTTGGGACGCGCCTCGTAGATCGCGCCGACCACCCCGAACGGCACCCGCACCTGTTCGAGTGCCACCCCGTTGGGCATCCGGTGTCCGCCCACCACACGGCCGACCGGGTCGGGCAGCGCGGCGACCTCGCGCACGGCCGCGGCCAGCGCGGCGACGCGCTTCTCGTCGAGGCGCAGACGATCGATCAACGACTCCCCGATACCGTCCGCACGGCCACGTTCGATATCGCGACCGTTCGCTTCGATGATGCGCGGCGCAGCTTCCTGGAGCGCGACGGCGATCGCTTCGAGCACCCGGGCCTTGTCGTCGCTCGTGAGGGCTGCGGTGGCTCGGGAGGCCTCTTTGGCGCGCTCGAGGCGCACCTGCGGGGTCTGGTCGGTCATCCGCCCAGTTTAGGAGGTGGCGGGTTCGAACCAGGTTCCTATTTCCGCACCGGAGAGTGCCTGATCCACCAGGTCGGCGCTGGTGACGAGGACGCCGATACCCGAGGCCGCGGCGAGGCGCGCTGCCGAGACCTTGGTGGCCGCGCCGCCGGTGCCGACGCTGTTGACCACGGTCGATCCGAACTCCAGTCCAGTGAGGTCGGCGTCAGGCGCGACGATGTCGATCGGCTCGGCGTCGGGGTCCGTCGGAGGCTTCGTGTACAGCGACTCGATGTCGCTGAGCAGGATGAGCGCGTCCGCCTCGATCAACTGGGCGACCAGGGCGCCGAGGCGGTCGTTGTCTCCGAACCGGATCTCCTGCGTGGCGACCGTGTCGTTCTCGTTCACGATCGGGAGGGTGCGCAGTCCGAGCAGGCGCTCCATCGCACGTCGCGCATTGGAGCGCGAGGTGGGGTTCTCGAGGTCACCGGTCGTCAGGAGCACTTGTCCCGCGATGATGTCGAACGGGCGCAGCGATTCCTGATACCGATACAGGAGGATGTTCTGCCCCACGGCCGCCGCAGCCTGCTGCGTCGCAAGGTCGGTCGGACGCGCATCCAGCCGGAGGAACGGGATCCCGGACGCGATCGCCCCGGACGACACCAGCACGACCTCAGCACCGCGCGCATGGGCAGCGGCCAAGGCCTCGACGATGACGGGGATCCGCCACGACGAGTCACCGCTGATCGACGATGAGCCGACTTTGACGACGATGCGGGACGCGGTCGCGAGATCCGCGCGGGTTCGTGCGGTCACTCGCCGTCCTCGCGGTATGCGGCGAGACGCTGCGCTTCCACCTCGGCACGCGCTTCCGCCTTGGCGTCCATGCGCTCGTAGTACTGCTCGCGGCGCTCCGACGTCGTGCGACGAGCGTTGGGGGCGAGGCGAGGGTCTGTTCCACGGGGAGCACTCATCAGTTCCGCGGCAGAGGACATGGTGGGCTCCCAGTCGAAGACGATGCTGTCGCCCTCGCCGATCACCACGGTCGAGCCCTGGACCGCGCCGAGGCGGAAGAGCTCATCCTCGACACCGAGCTTCTCCAGACGGTCGGCGAGGTATCCCACGGCCTCCTCGTTCTGGAAGTCGGTCTGCTGCACCCACCGCACCGGCTTCTCCCCCAGGATGCGGTACACGTTGCCGTACGTGCCGCCCTCGACACGGATGGAGAAGTCCTTCTTGGAGCCGCGCGGGCGGATGACCACGCGCTCCGGCGGCGTCTCGATCGCCGCTTCCGCGCGGTGCTTCTCGACGAGCTCACCCAGTGCGAAGGTGAGCGGGCGCAGTCCCTCGTGCGAGACCGTGGAGATCTCGAACACCCGGAACCCGCGGGCCTCGAGGTCGGGACGCACCAGCTCAGCGAGATCGCGGGCTTCGGGGACGTCGACCTTGTTCAGCGCGACGAACTGCGGCCGCTCGAGCAGAGGGGTCTGCCCTTCGGGAACCTCGTAGGCGCCGAGCTCGGCGAGGATGACGTCGAGATCCGAGATCGGGTCGCGTCCAGGCTCCAGCGTGGCGCAGTCGAGCACGTGCAGCAGTGCGGAGCACCGCTCGACGTGACGGAGGAACTCGAGACCGAGTCCGCGCCCCTCGCTCGCGCCCTCGATGAGACCGGGCACGTCGGCGACCGTGTAGCGGAAGTCGCCGACCTGGACGACTCCGAGGTTCGGGTGGAGCGTCGTAAACGGGTATTCGGCGATCTTCGGGCGGGCCGCGGAGATGGCACCGATCAGGCTCGACTTGCCCGCGGACGGGTACCCGACGAGAGCGATGTCGGCGACCGTCTTCAGCTCGAGGACGACGTCGCCCTCATAGCCGGGAGTGCCGAGCAGGGCGAAACCGGGAGCCTTGCGCTTCGGGGTGGCCAGCGCAGCGTTGCCGAGTCCGCCCATTCCCCCCTTGGCGACCACGAAACGCTCGCCGGGGATGATCATGTCGATCAGGACGTCACCCGCGGTGTTCTTCACCACGGTGCCGACCGGGACGGGGAGCTCGAGCGTCTCGCCCAGGAATCCGGATCGGTGATCGCCCATACCGGGGCCGCCGTTGCCGGAGGAGCGGTGCGGCGAGTGGTGGTAGGAGAGCAGCGTGCCGGTCTGCGGGTCGGCCACGAGGACGACGTCGCCGCCGTCACCGCCGTTGCCGCCATCCGGGCCGCCCAGCGGCTTGAACTTCTCGCGGTGCACGGAGACGCAGCCGTTGCCGCCCTTACCCGCACGAAGGTGCAGTGTGACGGTATCGACGAACGTGACCATGTCCTGGTTCCCCTGAGTTCCTGTGTTGTTTCGGTGTGCAGATACACGGACGGGGCGAGCCGAAGCCCGCCCCGAACCGGATGACTAGTGTCGCGCTGAGATCACTCAGCTGCAGCGACGATGTTGACGACCTTGCGGCCGCCCTTCGCGCCGAACTCGACCGCGCCTGCGGCCAGAGCGAACAGCGTGTCGTCGCCACCACGGCCGACGTTGACGCCGGGGTGGAAGTGCGTGCCGCGCTGACGGACGATGATCTCGCCGGCGAGAACCTGCTGACCGCCGAAGCGCTTCACGCCGAGGCGCTGAGCGTTGGAGTCACGACCGTTACGGGTTGAGCTTGCGCCCTTTTTATGTGCCATGTCCTAGTCCCCTCGGGCTTACTTGATGCCGGTGATCTTGACGCGCGTGAGCTCCTGGCGGTGGCCCTGACGCTTCTTGTAGCCGGTCTTGTTCTTGTACTTCTGGATGATGATCTTCGGGCCGCGGAGGTTGCCGATGACCTCAGCCGTGACCTTGACCTTCGCCAGCGAGTCAGCGTCGGTGGTCACCGTGGCGCCGTCGACGAGCAGCACAGCGGCCAGCTCGATCTTCTCGCCCTGGGCAGCCTTGACACGGTCGAGCTGAACGATCGTGCCGACCTCGACCTTCTCCTGCCGCCCACCGGCGCGCACTACTGCGTAAACCACTTCATACCTTGTTTCGTTGGGGAGCACGTCGGCTCCGAGAATGTCACGGGAAGACTGTTGCTTGCATGCGTCGCAGGACGACGGGCGCGAACGCAAGGCTCTCCGCCTCAACCGACGAGGAAGACGCGGCATACGCACCAAGGGACTACTTTACCGGATGCGGGTCGGTGTCGCAAAGCCACGCCGACTCCGGCGGTTCTCGCTCGCGTTCAGCGTCCCGACCCGACGGCACGGTCGTAGGCTGACCAGGTGACCGTGCTCGTCGACGCCCCCCTCTGGCCCGCTCACGGACGCCTGTGGGCGCATCTGGTGAGCGATGAGAGCCTCGATGAGCTGCACGACTTCGCGAGGGCGCACGACGTCCCCGCGCGCGCCTTCGACCTCGATCACTACGACGTGCCGCAGGAGATGATCCCCCGACTCGTCGCCGCCGGCGCCCAGCAGGTGCAGGGCAAGGAGCTGGTGCGCCGGCTGATCGCGTCAGGACTCCGAGTCCGCGCCCGCGACCGGCGCTGACGGCTCGGAGTTCACCGACACCGGGGTGCCGGTCAGCGCCGCCGTGCTCACCCGACGGCGTCCTCGACCCTGCCCCGGAGCCTTCGGCTCGGGAAGCGCGTCGAGCACCGAATCGAGAAGCTCTTCCGCAGGGCTCTTGGGCCCCTTGCGATCCCCGCCGCGCTTCTTGCGTGCCTTCTTGGGGCGCTCCGCCGCCACGGGTGCCTCGTCCGCTGCGACCGGCGCCGGCGTCTCCGCCGTCCCATCCGCGGCGGGAGCGATGGTCGACGCCGCGATCTGAGCCAGCGCGGACTTCGCGCCCTCGGTGATGCTGTGGGTGACGTGCGGGGCCGCGGGAGCACTCTGGCTCTGACCGTTCCCGCCGTTGCCGCCGCGCTGGCGACGACCGCCCTGACCGTTTCCGTTGCTGCCGCCGTTGCTGTTGCCCGAGCGGTGCTTCACGACCGGATCATGATGCACGATGACGCCGCGGCCGGCGCAGACCTCGCACGCCTCGCTGAAGGTCTCGAGCAGGCCCAGACCGAGCTTCTTGCGGGTCATCTGCACCAGACCGAGCGAGGTCACCTCGGCGACCTGGTGCTTCGTCCGGTCACGGCTCAGGCACTCGATCAGACGACGGAGCACGAGGTCACGGTTGGATTCCAGCACCATGTCGATGAAGTCGACCACGATGATGCCGCCGATGTCGCGCAGCCGCAGCTGGCGGACGATCTCCTCGGCCGCCTCGAGGTTGTTCTTGGTGACCGTCTCCTCGAGGTTTCCCCCCGAGCCGACGAACTTGCCGGTGTTGACGTCGACGACCGTCATGGCCTCTGTCCGGTCGATCACGAGCGACCCACCCGAGGGCAGCCAGACCTTGCGGTCGAGCGCCTTCTCGATCTGCTCCGTGATGCGGAAGGCATCGAACGGGTCCGTCTCGTCTTCGTACGCCTCGACCCGCTCGAGCAGGTCGGGAGCGACGCTCTCCAGGTAGGCGCGGATCGTCTGCTGCGCGTCCTCCCCCTGGATCAGCATCTTCGTGAAGTCCTCGTTGAAGACGTCACGCACGATTTTGACGAGCAGGTCCGGCTCGGCGTGCAGGAGCGCAGGCGCCTGCTGGCTCTCGACCTGCTTCTGGATGTGCTCCCACTGCGAGGTGAGACGCTGCACGTCGCGCGTGAGCTGGTCTTCGGTCGCTCCCTCGGCCGCGGTGCGGACGATCACGCCGGAGGACTCGGGGAGGACCTCCTTGAGGATGCGCTTGAGGCGCGCCCTCTCGTTGTCGGGGAGCTTCCGGCTGATGCCGTTCATCGACCCGCCGGGGACGTACACGAGGTAGCGGCCGGGGAGGGAGATCTGGCTCGTCAGGCGCGCGCCCTTGTGCCCGACCGGATCCTTCGTGACCTGCACGAGCACACGGTCGCCCGGCTTCAGTGCGAGCTCGATGCGCCGCGGCTGATTGCCCGTCTCGACGCCGTCCCAGTCGACCTCACCCGAGTAGAGCACGGCGTTGCGACCACGACCGATGTCGACGAATGCGGCCTCCATGCTCGGGAGCACGTTCTGGACACGACCCAGGTACACATTGCCGATCAGCGACGCATCCTGGTTGCGGGCGACGTAGTGCTCGACGAGGACGCCGTCTTCCAGCACACCGATCTGCGTGCGACCGTTCTTGGAGCGCACGACCATCTTGCGGTCGACGGACTCGCGGCGCGCGAGGAATTCGGCCTCGGTCACGACCGGACGACGACGGCCGGCGTCGCGCCCATCGCGGCGGCGCTGCTTCTTCGCCTCGAGACGGGTCGAACCCTTGATGGCCTTCGGCTCCGTGATGTACTCGACGACACGCTGACGCTGGCGTGGCTCGTCGCGCTGGTCATCCCCGTCCGAGCCGCCACGACGGCGACGTCCGCGACCGCGCGGCGCGGACTCGTCTTGCGGCTGATCGCGGTCAGCGATGCGGTCGAAGACGCGCTCGCGACCGGGACGCGCCGGCAGCGGCACGATCTCGGGAGCGTAGAAATGCAGCTGGGTGGAGACCTGCGAGACGAAGACCTCGGGAAGCAGGCCCAGCGACACAGCGGTCACCGGCGCCGGTGCCTCGGGAGCAGCAGCCTCGGCAGCAGCAGTCTCGGCAGCAGCAGTCTCGGTGGCAGCAGCGGGCGCTTCCTCGACAGAGGGCTCGTCCGTCGAGGGCTTCTCCTCCGCCGGCTCCGTCTTCGCAACCTGCTCGTCCGCAGCGGCCTCGGCCACGGCACTCTCACCAGCGTCGGAGGAGCTCTCGGAGTCGGTGCTCTCGGGGTCAGCGCTGTCACGTGCCTCGTCGTGATCGGCGGCGTCGCGTGCGACCGCGTCCGCCGCGTCATCGGCGGCGGCTGCGGCGTCCTCGGCGGCGGCGTACCCTGCGGCGACATCGTCCGCAGCAGCGTCCGCGGCGGCATCGGCGGCGTCTGCGGCGGCCTCCGTTGCCGCGGCGTCGTCGCTCGAAGACCCGGTGAGCTCGTCGGCCTCCGGAGCAGCGGGCTCCGTCAGCGCATCCGCGGCGTCAGCCGGGAGATCGAGGGCAGGTACGTTGTTGTCATTGTTCTCATCGGCCATCTCTGGCTTACTCCCTGCACGGAGCACTCGGTGCTCCATGAAATCTCATGCGGTACCCGCGGGTTCCGCGAACTCACTCGGTGTGCGACCGGCTCATGGCTCTGATCGCGTGGGGCATAGGACCCCGAAGTCTGCGTCGACGCGTGTCGCGGCGGGGCCGTTCATCGCGTCACAGGCCATTATCGCACCAAGTGGCCCCGTTCATGGCATCAGGTCGTGACCAGCGCGTTTTCTCCGGCCTGTTGTCGTCCTATCCATAGCCGCCGCTGAGATAATCGCCCGTATGAGCGAGCAGCGCACCCGCCCCGTCTTCTATGCCGTGTGGTTGATCATCGCGAGCGTCATCGGGTGGTTCGCCGCTTTCGAGCTGACCGTCGAGAAGTTCGCACTTCTGGAGAACCCGAAGGAAGCCCTCGCCTGCGACCTGAGCCCCTTCATCCAGTGCAGCACGAACCTGGAGTCGTGGCAGGGATCGGTCTTCGGCTTCCCCAACCCGATCATGGGCCTCACCGGATGGATGGCGCCCCTGGTGGTGGGCGTCGCGATCCTCGCCGGCGCACGGTTCCCCCGCTGGTTCTGGGCGGCGTTCGGACTCGGCATCACGTTCGCCTTCGGCCTCGTGTGCTGGCTCATCGGCCAGAGCCTCTACGACCTTTTCGTCCTCTGCCCTTGGTGCATGGTCACGTGGGCGGTCACGATCCCCACCTTCTTCGCGACGATGGTCCATCTGACCCGCAACGGCACGTTCACCCGGAACGAGAAGGTCATGGCCCGCGCCGACACGCTCATGCCGTGGGTGCCGCTCGCCACGATCGTCGCCTATGCGCTGATCATCCTCCTCGCACAGCTCCAGGGGCTCGACTTCCTGGGCGAGATGAGCAGGATCCTCTTCTGATCCGCGGTCTCCGCAGACGAGAAGCCCGCCCGCCGAGATTCGGCGGGCGGGCTTTTCGTCGGCGTGCGGGCGGACGGACTCAGTCGAACCAGATGCCGAGCTCGCGTGCAGCCGACTCGGGGCTGTCCGAACCGTGCACGAGGTTCTGCTGCACGGGGAGTCCCCAGTCGCGGCCGAAGTCTCCGCGGATCGTGCCGGGCGCGGCGGTCGTCGGGTCGGTGGTTCCCGCGAGCGAGCGGAATCCTTCGATCACCCGGTTGCCCGCGAGGCGGATCGCGACGGACGGGCCGGAGAGCATGAACTCGAGCAGCGGCTCGTAGAACGGCTTGCCCTCGTGCTCGGCGTAGTGCTCGGCGAGAAGGTCGCGGTCGGGCTCCACCAGGCGGATGTCGACGAGGGCGTACCCCTTCGCCTCGATGCGGGCGAGGATCGCGCCGGTGAGGCCGCGGGCGACGCCATCGGGCTTGACGAGGACGAGGGTTTCTTCGGTGGCCATGTCATTCACTCTCTGTCTGAGTCTCGGTCGTGGGAGCCGCGGAACGTCGTGCGTCCAATCGAGCCCCTCCGATGGTCGCATACGCCCACATGCCGCCGAAAATCAGGACGACCAGCAGGATCGCCGGCACGAAGAACGCCGACAGGGCGACGAGGGCCTGGACGACCCATCCGGCGGTGAGTGCCCACGGCTTCGTGATCATGCCGGCGATGAGGATGCACACGAGCGCGAGGACTGCCCCGCCGACGATCCCCCACCACTGCTCGATGCCCTCGGGAAGCTGTCGCAGCCCGAAGATCGTGAGCCCGACCAGGAACACCACGATCGCCTCGAACCCCAGCACGACGGGCGCGAGCTTCTGCACGAGGGTGCGCGGCGGCCGAGGCGAGCGCGCGGCAGGCGCATTGGCGGTCATGCGCGCCACCCCGACTTCCAGTCCTCTTCCTCGGCCAGGGCGATCGCCTCGCCGGCGAGTACGACGGAACCGGCGATGATCACGGCACGACGATCGGAGGATGCGGCCCACTCCCGGGCGGCGTCGGCGGCATCGGCGAGCGAGTCATGCACGGTCGCGCGCTGTCCGGTCTGCTCGACGAGGTCGGCGATCGCATCCGCGTCGCTCGCGCGTTCGGACTCCGGAGCCGTGGCGAACACGTGCGCGGCCCGTGGTGCCAGCTCCGCGACGATGCCCGCGGCGTCCTTGTCGGCGAGTACGCCGAGCACCAGACCCCACTCATCGAAGTCGAAGCTGTCGTCCAGAGCCTGCGCGAGCGCCTTGGCACCGTGCGGGTTGTGGGCGGCATCGACGATCACGGTCGGCGCGATGCCGAGCAGCTGCAACCGGCCGGGCGACGTCGTGCCCTGCAGGCCGTCAGAGATGATGTCCGGGGCGATCGCCTGAGACGCACCGCCGATCAGCGATTCCACGGCGGCGACGGCGAGTGCGGCGTTGTGACCCTGGTGAGCGCCGTACAGCGGGAGGTACTCCTCGGCGTATTCCCCGGCCAGTCCCCGGACGCTGAGCAGCTGTCCCCCGACCGCGAGCTTCTGCTCGGTGAGGCCGAACTCCTCACCCTCGAACGCGATGGTCGCGTTGCGCTCGGCCGCCACTCGGCGCAGGACCTCGGCGGCCTCCGGGGGCTGCTGCGCGGATACGACCGCGGCACCTTCCTTGATGATGCCGGCCTTGGTCTGCGCGATCTCCGCGATCGTCCCGCCCAGGCGGTCCGCGTGGTCGATGTCGATCGGCGCGAACACCGCGACGTCGCCGTCTGCCGTGTTCGTGGAATCCCACTCACCGCCCATGCCCACCTCGAGCACCAGCACGTCGACGGGAGCATCCGCCACCGCGACGAAGGCCAGCACCGTGAGCAGCTCGAAGAACGTCAGCGGCGCGTCTCCCGCGGCCTCGAACTCGGCGTCCACGATGTCGACGAACGGCTCGATCTCGTCCCACGCATCCGCCACCGCCTCGTCGGAGATCGGCTCTCCGTCGATCATGATCCGCTCCGTGAAGCGCTCGAGGTGCGGGCTGGTGAACAGACCCGTCCGCAAGCCGTGCGCGCGGAGGAGGCTCTCGATCATCCGTGCCGTCGACGTCTTGCCGTTCGTGCCGGTGAGGTGCACCACGCGATAGGTGCGCTGCGGGTCGTCGAGGAAGGCGAGGATGCGCGCGGTGCGCTCCTTGCGAGGCTGCACCCACCGCTCGCCCGCCCTGCTCAGCAGCGCGTCGTAGACGGCATCCGCCCGTTCCCTGTCACTCATGCGCCTGCTCCGATCCTGGTGACGGCGATCGTGAAGTCGCCACGGTTGGCGTAGGTCCCGCTCGGGATGTCCGCCGTGAACTCGGCCGCGGGGAGCACGGCGTCGTCACGGTGAAGCGCGTGCTCCAACGCGAGGGTCTCCCCCGCGACATCGGCGACCTCGAAGGCGGCTGCCACCGCATCCGCGTCCTCGGCACTCGCGAAACGCAGTTCCAGTCGGATGCGGTCGCTGACGTCGAAGTCCGCGTTCTTGCGGGTCTCCTGCACGGCGCGGATGACGTCGCGGGCCAGTCCTTCGGCCTCGAGGTCGGGCGTCGTCTGCGTGTCGAGCAGGACGAACCCTCCGCTCGGGACGATCGCGAGTGCTTCGCCGTCGGGACGACCCGTCGTCTCGAGCACGAGCTCGTACTCCGCCGGCTCCAGCGCGATGCCGCCGGCGATGACCACGCCGTCCACCTCGTTCCAGTCGCCCGAGCGTGCGGCCTGGATCGCCTTCTGCACGTCCTTGCCGAGGCGCGGACCGGCCGCGCGAGCGTTCACACTCAGTCGGTGGTCGATGCCGTACTCGACCGCGGTCGTGTCCGTGAGCGGCACGACCTCGACGGACTTGACGTTGAGCTCCTCGCGGAGGATGTCCTCGAACTGCCCGAGCGCCCCCGCGAGCGGCGACACGACGGTGAGACGCGCGAGCGGCAGACGCACGCGGAGCTTCTCCTTCTTGCGCAGGGCGTTGCCGACGCTGGAGAGTTCGCGGACCGCATCCATCGCGTCGCGGATCTCGTCCGCGGCCGGGTACTGCGCGTCGTCGGGCCAGTCGGTCAGGTGCACGCTGCGTCCGCCGGTGAGCCCCTGCCACACGCGCTCGCTGACGAGCGGCACGAGGGGTGCCGCCACGCGGGTGAGCGTCTCGAGCACGGTGTAGAGCGTGTCGAAGGCCTCACGGCTCTTCGGATCGTCCGTGACGCCGGTCCAGAAGCGATCACGGGAGCGACGGATGTACCAGTTCGTCAGCACCTCGGCGAAGTCACGCAGACGCGCAGAGGCCGTGGTCGAGTCGAGACCCTCCAGATCCGCACGCACCTCGCGGACCAGATCGCCGAGCCTGGCGAGGATGTAGCGGTCGAGGACATCCGAGGAGTCCGTGCGCCAGGACGCCTCGTACCCGTCGGCGCCGGAGGCGTTGGCGTAGGTCGCGAAGAAGTACCACGAGTTCCACAGCGGCAACAGGAACTCGCGGACGCCCGAGCGGATGCCCTCCTCGGTGACCGCGAGGTTTCCGCCTCGCAGCACCGAGCTCGACATCAGGAACCAGCGCATCGCGTCGGAGCCGTCGCGGTCGAGCACCTCGGACACGTCCGGGTAGTTGCGCAGCGACTTCGACATCTTGTAGCCGTCGCTGCCGAGCACGATGCCGTGGCAGCTGACACCCGTGAACGCCGGGCGGTCGAACAGCGCGGTCGAGAGCACGTGCATGACGTAGAACCAGCCGCGGGTCTGGCCGATGTACTCCACGATGAAGTCCGCCGGTGAGTGCGAGTCGAACCACTCCTGGTTCTCGAACGGATAGTGCACCTGCGCGTACGGCATCGATCCCGAGTCGAACCACACGTCGAAGACGTCCTCGATACGGCGCATCGTGCTCTTGCCCGTCGGGTCGTCCGGATTCGGACGCGTCAGGTCGTCGATGTAGGGGCGGTGCAGGTCGATCTCGCCCTCGGGGTTGCGCGGCAGCGTCCCGAAGTCCCGTTCGAGATCTTCCAGGGATCCATAAGCGTCGACGCGCGGGTACTCCGGGTCATCGCTCTTCCAGATCGGGATCGGAGAGCCCCAGTAGCGGTTGCGGCTGATCGACCAGTCGCGGGCGCCCTCGAGCCACTTGCCGAACTGTCCGTGCTTGACGTTCTCGGGCACCCAGGTGATCTGCTCGTTGTTCGCGAGCAGGTCGTCCTTGATGTCGGTCACCCGGATGAACCAGCTCGACACGGCCTTGTAGATCAGGGGGTTCCGGCAGCGCCAGCAGTGCGGGTACGAGTGCTCGTAGCTCTGGAGCCGGATGAGGCGGCCGTGCTCCCGGATCAGGCGCACCAGCGGCGTGTTCGCCTCCATCCACAACTGACCCGCGACATCGGTGACGTTCGGGAGGAACCGGCCACCGTCGTCCAGCGAGAGGATCGTGGGGATGCCGGCAGCGCCCGCGACCCGCTGGTCGTCTTCACCGTAGGCCGGAGCCTGGTGGACGATGCCCGTGCCGTCGCTCACGGTGACGTAGTCGTCGACCAGGATCCGCCAGGCGTTCTCGGTGCCGTAGGTCTCGGCGTCGGCGTAGTAGTCGAAGAGGCGGTCGTACGTGACGTCCTGCAACTGCGCGCCACGCACGGTCGCGTCCACCGCGGCGAGCGCGTCCTCGGTGCTCTCGTAGCCGAGGTCCTTTGCATAGCCGCCGAGGAGGGCACGGGCGAGGAGGTAGCGATGTGCGGAGGACTCGATGGCGGCATCCTCGGTCCCCGCCGTCTGATGGACGTCGGCGGCTCCTGCCGGCCCCGCGGGGAGCACCACGTACTCGATGTCGGGACCGACGGCGAGCGCGAGGTTGGTCGGCAGGGTCCAGGGCGTGGTCGTCCAGGCGAGGGCACGGACGCCCGTGAGCCCGAGCGCCTCGGCCTTGGCTCCTGTGAGCGGGAAGGTCACCGTGACGGACGGGTCCTGGCGCATCTGGTACACGTCGTCGTCCATGCGCAGCTCATGGGCGCTGAGCGGCGTCTCGTCTCGCCAGCAGTACGGCAGGACGCGGTATCCCTCGTACGCGAGGCCCTTGTCGTACAGGGTCTTGAACGCCCAGAGCACGCTCTCCATGTACCCGAGGTCGAGCGTCTTGTAGCCGCGGTCGAAGTCGACCCAGCGCGCCTGGCGGGTGACGTAGTCCTGCCACTCGCGCGTGTACGTGAGCACCGAGTCCTTCGCCTTCGCGTTGAAGACGTCGATGCCCATGTCCTCGATCTCCGACTTCTCGGTGATGCCGAGCTGCTTCATGGCCTCGAGCTCGGCCGGCAGACCGTGGGTGTCCCATCCGAAGACCCGATCGACCTTGTGGCCGGTCATGGTCTGGAAGCGCGGGAAGACGTCCTTGGCGTAGCCGGTCAGGAGGTGTCCGTAGTGCGGCAGGCCGTTCGCGAACGGCGGACCGTCGTAGAACACCCATTCCGGTGCGCCCTCACGCTGCTCGATCGAGGCGCGGAAGGTGTCGTCGGACTTCCAGAACGCGAGCACCTCTTCCTCGATCTGCGGGAAACGGGGGCTGGGCGCGACGGAGTCGGCGGCGGGGCCGAAGGAGGAACGGGGGTAGGTCATCGTGTCTCGCAGTGTTCGTCGTGGCGGATGCTCCTGCGAGGACGACCCTCACGGACCGCGGTACCACCTCGCGTGCCACGCCGTACGACGCGACCACTCTCACTGCGGCTGTGACGGGCCTGCCCCGCTCGGTTCTACTGAGCGCCGCCCGGGGGCCGCACCGTTCTTCCGAGAGCTCCCCGGTGATGGCCGGATCGATGCTCGTCCCTCCAGTGTACGCGGCATCCGACCTCCGACGCTGTCCGTGGCAGCACCTACCCTCGAAGGATGGCCCGCACCTCGGAATCACCGGCCCCGCCCCGCGTGACCGCTCCCGACCTCCCGTCCGTCCTCGAGCAGGCCGCCGCTGCGCGCAGTGCCGACATCCTGGGGTCGAGCCTCGACCTCACCGGCACCGTCGACCTCGCCTACGCGACGCTCGAACAGTGCGCCGTGAGGGCCGATGCCGACGCCGTCGATCTCACCGGAGCGACCGTCATCGACGTCGACATGTCGGGCGCGCGGATCGCCTCACTCCGCCTGCGTGACGCCGGAGTGCGGCGGATGCGGATCAGCGGAGGACGCATCGGCACACTCGACCTGAGCGAGGCGCGTATCTCGGAACTCGACCTGCGCGACGTGCGCATCGACTACCTGAACCTCGGCGCGTCGAAGGTCACCGACCTCGAGATCTCGGAGTGCACCATCCGCACGATCGACATGCCCCAGGCCGAGCTCACCCGCGTGCGATTCACCGCCACGTCGACCGAGGAGGTCGATTCCCGAGGCATGCGGGCGAAAGACCTCGATCTGCGCGGCCTCGACGCCGTCGCGTTCCTCGATGCCAACAGCCTCCGCGGGGCCACCCTCACCTCGTTCCAGGTGCAGCAGCTCGCGCCGGTGATCGCGGCGGGCATCGGCATCCAGATCAAGGACTGACGGCCGATCAACGACCGGCAGCGCCGCCGGCATCGAGCAGCTCCCGAGTGAACGGGTGCCGAGGCGTCGCGAACACCTCCGCGGTGGTGCCCTGCTCGACGATCCGCCCGTCCTGCATCACCAGCACCTCGTCTGCGACCGCTCCGACCACGTCGAGGTCGTGCGAGACGAAGATCATCGTCAGCTGCCGTTCCTGCTGCAACCGTGCGAGCACCCGCAGCACCCGCTCCCGCACCGACGGATCGAGCGCCGAGACGGGTTCGTCGAGCACGAGCACCTGCGGATCCGCGGCGAGCGCCCTCGCGATGGCCGCGCGTTGCCGCTGCCCGCCGGAGAGCGCGCTCGGACGCCGCTCGGCGAGTTCCGGTGCGAGATCGACCTCGGCGAGGAGCCCGGCTACGCGCGCCGGCCGCTGAGCGCGAGGCACTCCCCCCGCTTCCAGCGCCTCACGCAGCGAACGGCCGATCGTCCAGCGCGGGTCGAAAGCCCCGAGCGGATTCTGGTGCACGAGCTGCACCCTGCGCTCCGTGGTCCACTGCAGAGAGCCGGAGTCCGGTGCGTCGACGCCGACGATCATGCGGGCCAGCGTCGTCTTGCCCGACCCCGATTCGCCGACGACGCCGAGCGTCCGCCCGTCTTTCAGCGTGAACGAGGCGTCGATGACCGCAGGCACCGTGCCGAAGCTCCGTGACACCCCGTCCGCGATCAGCACCGGCGGCGAGTCGGCGGGGACCGAGGCTCGCGGTTCGTGGATCGTGGCCGTGAGGAGCTGCTTCGTGTACTCGTGCCGTGGATTCTCGAGCACCTCGGCCACCGGCCCGGACTCCACGATGACGCCGCCCCTCATCACCAGGACGCGGTCGGCGATCCGGCGGACGGCCGCGAAGTCATGACTGATGAACACGAGAGCTGTTCCGGCATCCGTGATCTCGCGCAGCAACCCGAGGATCCGCGCCTGCACGGTCGCGTCGAGAGCGGTCGTCGGCTCGTCCGCCACCAGCACGGCCGGAACCGCAGCGAGCGCGGAAGCGATGAGCGCGCGCTGCCGCAACCCGCCGGAGAGTTCGTGCGGGTGCTGGCGGGCACGGCGGTCGGGATCCGGCATCCACACCTTCCGCAGGAGATCCCGCACCCGAGCCGCCCGCGCCGCGCGTCCGCGGACGAGCCGATGAAGGAGCAGCGGCTCGGCGATCTCGGTCCCGATCCGTCGCAGAGGATCGAGAGAGACCAGTGCATCCTGGGAGACGAGGGCGATCCCGGCGCCGCGCACCGCACGCCACGCGTGCTCCGTGAGCCCGGCGGTGTCCGTGCCGTCCACGATGAGCTCATCCAGCGCGACGTCGGCCTCCGCGGGAGTCAGACCCAGCAGTGCGCGTGCCGTGAGGGACTTTCCCGCCCCGGACTCCCCCACGATCGCGATGCACTCTCCGCGGTCGACGGTGAAGGACACGTCGTCCACGACCGGCTCACCCTCGAAGGAGATGCGCAGACCCCGCACCTGCAGTGCAGCGCTCATGCCGTCCTCCCGTCTCCGCGCGCGCGGAGGATGCGCCCGACGACGGTCGCCGAGACGACGGTGAGGGTGATCGCGATGCCGGGGAAGACCGAGATCCACCATGCCTGCCCGAGCACGTTGCGGCCACCCGCCAGCATCAGCCCCCACTCCGGTGTCGGCTCGGACGGCCCGAGCCCGAGGAAGCTGAGCCCCGCCGCGGCGAGGATGCTCGACCCGATGCCGATCGTCGCCAGCACGCTCAGCGCCCCGAGCACACCGGGAGCGACGTGTCGCAGGAAGGCCGTCGCTCGCGGCACCCCGAGGATGCGCGCAGCCTCCACGTGCTCGGCGGCCCGGAGGGTCTGCGTCTGCACCCGTGCCAGTCGGATGTACACGGGAACCGCCGCCAGCGTCACCGCGATCGCGATGTTCACCGTCCCCGGGCCGAGCACCGCGACGACGACGAGCGCGACGAGGAATTCGGGAAAGGCCATCAGGATGTCGTTCACCCGCATCACGGTGGCGTCGACGCCCCGCGGCGCGACCCCCGCGAAGGCTCCGAGGAGCAGACCGACCGTGAGGGCGACGACGGTCGCGAGCAGTCCGATGCCGAGAGAGCGTCCGGCTCCGTACACGACCCGGGAGTAGACGTCGCGCCCGCTCTGGTCGGTGCCGAACAGGTGCTCCGTGCTCGGCGGGAGCAGGGCGGAGCGCACCTCCGTCTGGAGAGGGTCGTGGGTCGCGAGGGCAGCGGGCCAGAGCGCCGAGAACGCGATCACGGCGAGGACGGCGACGGCGGCCCACAGCAGCACGCGTTGCGCCCGCTTCATCGGGTGCCCCATCGGGTGCCTCGAGACGGAGCCGCCACCACCCGGGGATCGATCAGCGGATGCACGAGCTCGACGACGAGGTTCACCACGACGAACGCCAGGGCGCTCAGCAGAATGATGCCCGTGATGACGGGAAGATCGCGGTCGTTGATCGCGGCGAGCGTGACCCTGCCCAGACCCGGGCGCGCGAACACGGTCTCCACGAGCACGGCACCCCCGAGGACGGATCCCGTGAGGTACGCGGTCAGGGTGACGCCGGAAGCCGCGCCGTGTCTGAGCCCGTGCCGCAGCGTGAACCACGAAGGGCTCGCACCACGGGCCCGGACGGTCTCGGCGAACGGCATGCGCTCCGCCTGCACCAGTCCGTCGCGCAACACCTGGCTCAGCAGCGCGGCCACGGGAAGCGCCAGAGTGATCGCCGGCAGCACGAGGGTGGCGGGGTTACGGGCACCCGACACCGGGAACCAGCCCAGCCCGAAGGCGAAGACACTGAGCAGGACGAGCCCGATCCAGAACACCGGCGAGGAGAGGATGACCAGCTCGATACCGGCGGCGACCGTGCGTCCGACCTGCCCGCGGACGAACACCGCCACGGCGAGCGCGAGGACGACGGCGATCAGCAGCGCCAGCACGGACAGCTGCACCGTCGCACCGAGTTGACGCCCGATCACCTCCGTCACGGGCATCCGCAGCTGGTACGACTCCCCCAGGTCGCCCCGCGCGAGCTGACCGATGAAGCCGAGGTACTGCTCGAACGGTGGTCGATCGAGCCCGAGATCGGCCCTGATGCCGTCCTTGACCGCTTCACTCACCTGCGCCTGGGGTCCCAGCATCACCGACACCGGGTCTCCGGGGACCACCCGGAACGCGAGGAAGGCGACGGTCGCCGCACCCCACAGGACGAGCACGACGGAGGCGGCGAGGCCGGCGATGCGGACGAGAGCAGTCTTCACCACTCGTGCCCTCCGCTCAGCCGGTGGTTCAGCCGACCGTCACATCGTAGAACAGCGGCCGACCGTAGAGGTCGTACTGCAGGCCCTCGACGCGGTCGCCGACAGCCGTGATCGCCGAGGGGCTGTAGAGCGGCACGATGGCCGTGTACTCGGCGTTCCACTGCTGCAGCTGCGTGTACAGCTCATTGCGCTGATCCTGGTCGCTGGTCGCGACGGCCTGCTCCAGCAGTGCGTCGATCTGCGGGTCGCTCACCTGCGACGCGTTCTGGAATCCGTCGGTGTGCAGGTGGCTGCGCAGGAGATCAGGGTCGACGCCCGAGAAACCCCAGTCGGTGAGGTCGAAGGTCTTCGGCTCGTACTGCTCGTTGTACGCCCCGGGCTCGAGCACCTCGCGCTCGACCTCGAAGCCGATCCCCTTGAGATCGGACTGGATCGCGTTCGCGAGAGCGGCACGGTCATCCGGCACCGGGGTCCAGGCGATCCATCGCACCGAGAGCCGCTCGCCGTCCTTCATCCGGATGCCGTCGGTGTCGCGTGCGGTCCACCCGGCCTCGTCGAGGAGCGTGTTCGCGGCGTCCTGGTCGAACGGCCAGCTGCCCTCGAGCGACGCGTCGTAGCCCGGGGTCGTCGAACCGAGGATGCTCCATGCACGCGGGAACTGGCCGAAGTAGATCTCTTCCACGGCGGCGTCGATGTCGATGCCGCGAGCGAACGCCTGACGCACCTTCTCGTCGGCGAACACCCCGTACTTCTCGTTCAGGTAGAGCGAGTACGGCAGACCGGGATACTCGATCGAGTCGACCGTGATGCCGTCGCCGAGGTCTTTCGCGAGGTTCGGCGGGATGTTGCTGGCGAGGTCGGCCTCACCGCTCGTCACCACGCCGGTGCGGACGGCGGCCTCCGGCTGGATCTCCACGCGGAGCGTCTCGAACTTCGGGGCCTTCGTATCGTGCGGCCCCCACGCGTAGTCGTCGTTGCGGGTGTAGACGATCTCCTGATCCGGGGTGTACTCGGTGAGTTCGAACGGACCGGTGCCGACGGTGATGTCGGGCCCGCCCGCCTTCAGCTTGTCCGCCGAGGTCTCGAGGACGGCCGGCGAGTAGAAGCCCAGCTGCGGCGTGCTCGCGGCCTGCAGGAAGGGTGCGTACGGCTGCGTGAAGGTCACCGTCACCGTGTGCTCGTCGACGACTTCGGTGCCTTCGTAGAAGTCGGCGCCGAGCATGCTGGCCGCCTGCGCGGACGCGGTCTCGGGGTCGACGATGCGGTCGAAGTTCGCCTTGACCGCGGCGGCGTCGAACTTCTCACCGTCGGTGAAGGTCACGTCGTCGCGGAGAGTGAACGTGTACTCGGTGCTGTCGTCCGAGACGGTCCAGTCCTTCGCGAGCCAGGGTGAGAAGGATCCGTCGTCCTCCTGGAACACGAGCGAGTCGAGCACCGCCCGCTGCACCATGCCGGAGACGTCGAGCTGACTCACCTGCGGATCCATGTGCCCGGCCGAGAGGTTCGCCCCCTCGATGGACCAGACGAGCTCTCCGCCGTCCCCGTCGGAACCGGGGGTGGCGCAGGCGCTCAGCACCAGAGCGGTGGTGGCGGCGAGCGCGGCGAAGGGCAGCAGGCGGCGCGCGGGGTGTGCGGGCATGACGATTCCTCAGAAAGAGCGGGTCGGGGTGATCCCATCCTACGGCGAATTGTTGGACTGGGTCGATATGCCAGGTCGGCCGCTCTCCGGGACGCTCGGTAGACTGATCGGCACACCCACACTCAGGCACGCTCACACAGTGCCGCATACATCGTTCGAGGAGACCTTCCATGCCTGCATCCGAATCGACGCAGAACCAGATTCCCGACAAGCCCGTTCTCGAAGGCCTCGAAGCGAAGTGGGACTCCGCGTGGGCGGAGCAGGGGACGTACCTGTTCGACCGCCTGCGTGCGGCACAGGCCGGCCGTGAGGGCGTGTACTCGATCGACACCCCGCCGCCGACGGCCTCCGGCAGCCTGCACATCGGCCACGTGTTCTCGTACACCCACACCGACGTGAAGGCGCGATACGAGCGCATGCGCGGCAAGACCGTGTTCTACCCGATGGGCTGGGACGACAACGGCCTGCCCACCGAGCGCCGTGTGCAGAACTACTACGGCGTGCGCTGCGACCCGTCCCTCCCCTACACCCCGGACTTCGTCCCGCCGTTCGAGGGCGGCGACAACAAGTCGAGCCGTGCCGCCGACCAGCAGCCGATCAGCCGTCGCAACTTCATCGAGCTCTGCGAGCGCCTCACGATCGAGGATGAGAAGCAGTTCGAGGCGCTGTTCCGCCAGCTCGGTCTGAGCGTGGACTGGACGCAGACCTACCGCACGATCTCGGACGACACGATCCGTCAGAGCCAGCTCGCGTTCCTCCGCAACATCGAGCGCGGCGAGGCCTATCAGGCCCTGGCCCCGACCCTGTGGGACATCGACTTCCGCTCCGCGATCGCGCAGGCCGAGCTCGAGGACCGCGACCAGCAGGCGGCCTATCACACGATCGAGTTCCCTTTCGCCGACGGCTCGGGATCGATCGCCATCGACACCACCCGCCCGGAGCTGCTTCCCGCCTGCATCGCTCTCGTGACGCATCCGGAAGGGCCACACAAGCACCTCATCGGCACCAAGGTGAGGACGCCGTTCTTCGGTGCGGAGATCGAGATCCACGGTCATCACCTCGCCCAGCCCGACAAGGGCACCGGCGCGGCGATGGTCTGCACCTTCGGTGACGTCACCGACATCGTGTGGTGGCGCGAGCTGCGGACCACCGAGGACCAGCCGCTGCCGAACATGACCACGATCGGCCTCGATGGCCGCTTCCTGCCCGAAGCACCCTCCTCTGTCGCGAACAGCGACGCGATCGCCTGGTACGCCGAGGAGCTCGCGGGCAAGACCGTCTTCAGCGCGCGCAAGGCGATCGTCGAGAAGCTGCAGGCGACCGGCGACATGACCGCGGTCGGCAAGCCCTTCAACCACGCCGTGAAGTTCTTCGAGAAGGGCGACCGTCCGCTCGAGATCGTCTCCACGCGCCAGTGGTACATCCGCAACGGCGCCCGTGACGGCGAGCTGCGCGACAAGCTCCTCGCACACGGTCAGGAGCTGGCCTGGCACCCGGAGTTCATGCGGGTGCGCTACGAGAACTGGGTCGGTGGCCTGACCGGCGACTGGCTGGTGTCCCGTCAGCGCTTCTTCGGCGTGCCGATCCCCCTCTGGTACGCCCTCGACGAGAACGGGGAGCGCGACTACGACCGCGTGCTCACCCCGGATGCGGCGACGCTCCCGATCGACCCGACGACCGATGTGCCGGCGGGGTACACCGAGGACCAGCGCGGTGTGCCGGGCGGGTTCGAGGCCGAAGCGGACATCCTCGACACCTGGGCGACCTCGTCGCTCACGCCGCAGCTGGCCGGGGGCTGGCAGCGCGACGAGGAGCTCTGGCAGCTCACTGCGCCGTTCGATCTCCGCCCGCAGGGACAGGACATCATCCGCACCTGGCTCTTCTCCACGATGCTGCGTTCCACGCTCGAGGATGACCGGACGCCGTGGCGCAACGCCGCGATCTCCGGCTTCATCGTCGACCCCGACCGCAAGAAGATGTCGAAGTCGAAGGGGAACGTCGTCACACCCGCCGACGTGCTCGACGCCCACGGCTCGGACGCGGTGCGCTACTGGGCCGCATCGAGCCGCCTCGGCATGGACGCCGCCTTCGACCCGCAGAACCCCACGCAGGTGAAGATCGGCCGCCGTCTGGCGATCAAGGTGCTCAACGCCGCGAAGTTCGTGCTGTCGTTCCCCGTGCCGGAAGGCGCGCAGGTGACCCACGCGCTGGATGCGTCGATGCTGACCGCGCTCGACGACGTGGTCATCGAAGCCACGAAGGCCTTCGACCGGTATGACGCCGCGCGGGCCCTGGAGCTCACGGAGGCGTTCTTCTGGACGTTCTGCGACGACTACCTCGAGCTGGTCAAGGAGCGTGCCTACGACCAGACCGACGTGGGGCAGGCCTCCGCGGCACTCTCGCTGCGCCTTGCGCTGTCGACGCTGCTCCGTCTGCTCGCCCCGGTGCTCTCGTTCGCGACCGAAGAGTCCTGGTCGTGGTTCGAGGAGGGCTCGGTGCACACGGCCGCGTGGCCGACGCCCCTCGGCATCGACGGCGATCCGGCGGTCCTCGCCGCCGCGAGCGAGGCGCTGATCGGCATCCGTCGTGCGAAGACCGAAGCCAAGGCGTCGCAGAAGACCCCCGTTTCCCGCGCCGCGATCTCCGCGCCTTCCGTGAAGCTCGACGCACTCCGTGCAGCGGCGGATGACCTGCGTGCGGTCGGCCGCATCGCCGAGCTCGAGTTCAGCGAATCGGAGGAGTTCGCGGTGACGGCGATCGAGCTCGCCCCGGTCGAGGCGTCCTGATGCAGCTCGGTACGCGCTGGGCCGCAGGGTCGGAGGCTCCGGCCTCGGTGCCCGCCTCCTTACGTGCCGCCATCGCCGAGGTGGAGTCGAAAGGCTTCACGGGCCACTGGACGCTCACGTGGCTCGAGGGCCGCGCGATCGCAGAGCTCGATGCCGGCTGGGAGGTCTTCCAGGACCGCTCCGGCGAGATCATCGCGCGCCCCTTCGAGGACTGACGCGAGACCCCCGTGCAGCGCCGAGACCCCCTGCTGGCCGCGTAGGCAGCAGGGGGTCTCGGCATTCACCAGGGGCGTCGGCGCGTGTCCGGAACAGTCAGCGGCGGGGAGCCCCCAGCTGCGCGAGCAGGTGGTCCACCGCGCGGGGATCGTGTCGGCGCGCCTGCTGTTCGCGAAGGAGGTCGAGCGCGAGCACGCGCTTCTGTGCACGTCGGGCGATCCGGTGCTCGACGTAGACCGTGAGGCGGTCGGCCAGCTTCAGCAGCCCCCGCTCGGTCTGCGTCGGCGCCGTCAGGTGAAGTGTCGCACTGGTCATGATTCCTCCACAGCATCGTCGGTCGAACCCTGCACCGCGGTCGACGGCGTCGGCAGGTCGAAGAGTTCCGCGCGGAGCGATACCCGCCGCACGTCGGGTCCGGTCTGACCTCGGTAGCGCTCGATGGCACTCTCGACGATCGCCTCGAGCTCCTGCCGAAGGGACATCGCCTGGTCGGGAGTCATGTCGAGGTGGGTCGTGATCGTGATTCCCACCTCGCTCCAGGCCTCGGGCACCTCCGACTGCGGGCGGTTCAGGTACGACATCAACGTCTCGTGACGCAGGCGGAAGAACTCCGAGGTCACGATCTGTGCCGCCGCGCGGTTGGCCGGCGACGTCATGTCATCGGGCCCGGGCACGTCGATGCGCCCCTTGGGCCGCTCCCACCAGCGCTCCCGTGCGGTGCCCCGCCCCTCGACCTCGCGGATCAGGTCATGGGCGGCGAGAGCGCGGAGGTGATAACTCGTGGATCCGGAGGTCTCTCCGACGAGGGCCGCGAGTGAGCTGGCGGTCTGCGGGCCGCGTGAGGCGAGCAGGTCGAAGATCTTCACTCGGAGCGGATGCGCCAGAGCCTTCAGCGCACCGGCGTCGAGGGTGCGTACCTGCGTCTCGTTCGTCATGCATGCAAAGATACTCTTGCAAAGATTTCTTTGCAAGTATCTCTTTGCAAGGCTTCCTTGGCACTCCCGTCTAGGCGACGGCAGCACGGGCCGCGACGAACGCCGCGACACATCTCTCCACCTGCTCCGGCGTGTGCGCCGCCGAGAGCTGCACCCGTATCCGCGCCAGGTCGCGGGGGACGACCGGGAAGCTGAAGGCGGTGACGTAGACCCCCCGCTCCTGCATCTCGCGAGCGATCCGCGCTGTCTTCGCGGCATCCCCGAACATCACCGGGACGATCGGATGCTCACCGGGAAGCAGGTCGAATCCCTCGGCTTCCATCCGCTCGCGGAAGAGTGCCGCGTTGCTGCGCAGACGCGACCGGAGGTCTGCCGAGCCCTCCACGAGATCGAGTGCGGTCAGGGTCCCGGCGACGATCGCGGGCGCGAGCGTGTTCGAGAACAGGTACGGGCGCGAACGCTGACGCAGCAGCGCGACGATCTCCGCATGCGATGCGACGTAGCCGCCGGATGCTCCGCCCAGGGCCTTCCCGAATGTTCCGGTGTAGATGTCGACGCGGTCGGCGACCCCGCACAGCTCCGGCGTCCCCCGCCCGTTCTCGCCCACGAACCCGACGGCATGGGAGTCGTCCACGAACACCAGGGCGTCGTAGCGCTCGGCCAGGTCGCAGATCTCAGCGAGGGGTGCGATGTAGCCGTCCATCGAGAAGACCCCGTCGGTCACGATGACCCTGTGCCGCGCATCCGACGCCGCCCGCAGCTGCTCCTCGAGGTCGGCCAGGTCACGGTTGCGGTAGCGGAGCCTGCGCGCCTTCGAGAGCCGGATGCCGTCGATGATCGACGCGTGGTTGAGCTCGTCCGAGATGATGGCGTCCTCCGCGGAGAAGAGCGTCTCGAACACTCCCCCGTTCGCATCGAAGCACGACGAGTAGAGGATCGCTTCGTCCGTCCCGAGGAAGTCGGCGAGACGGCGTTCGAGCTCGAGATGCTGCTCCTGCGTACCGCAGATGAAGCGGACGCTCGCGAGCCCGTAGCCCCATTCCTGCAGTGCCCCGGTCGCCGCATCCAGGATGCGCGGGTCATCGGCGAGGCCGAGGTAGTTGTTCGCGCAGAAGTTCAGCACCTCCGCGCCGTCCGCCGTGATCTCGGCACTCTGGGGGCCGCGAATGCCGCGCTCATGCTTGGTGAGCCCGGCCTCCTCGATGGCCGCCAGCTCTCCCGCCACGTGGTCCTTGAAGGTTCCGTACATCACAACTCCGTCCAGTCGAGGATGATCTTGCCTGTTCCCGCTGACTCCGCCGCAGCGAAGCCTCTTCGCCAGTCGCGCACCGGGACGACGTCGGCGATCACACGTCCGATGGCATCGCGCAGGGTCGCGCTCGTCTGGAGCATCGCCCCCATCGCGTTCCAGGTCTCGAACATCTCGCGCCCGTAGATCCCCTTGATCGTGAGCATGTGGGTGACCAGCTTGCCCCAGTCGATCTCGAAGCCGCTGCTCGGCAGACCGAGCATGGCGATGCGCCCGCCGTGGTTCATGTTGTCGATCAGCGCCGGGAGCGCCGATGCCGCGCCGCTCATCTCGAATCCGATGTCGAAGCCTTCCCGCATGCCGAGGGCGTGCTGCGCGTCGCGGATGTCCCGCACCGAGACGTCGACGACCTCGTCGGCGCCCATCCGGCGTGCCATCTCCAGCCGCGGGGCGCTCACATCGGTCGCCGCGATGAAGCGGGCTCCGGCGTGCCGGGCGACGGCGATCGCCATGAGTCCGATCGGACCGCAGCCCGTCACCAGAACGTCTTCGCCGACGAGCGGGAAGGTCAGCGCCGTGTGGACGGCGTTCCCCAGCGGATCGAAGATCGCTCCGAGCTCCGGCGTCACATCGGCGTGATGCACCCAGACGTTCGCCGCGGGCAGCGCGAGGAACTCCGCGAAGGCGCCGTCCCGCTGCAGCCCGAGGCCGATCGTGCGGATGCACATCTGACGACGACCTGCTCGACAGTTGCGGCACGTGCCGCACACGATGTGCCCTTCTCCCGAGACGCGGTCCCCGACTGCGATGTCGTGCACCGAGGGTCCCACCTCAACGACCTCGCCGTAGAACTCATGGCCGGGGATCAGCGGGGCGGCGATCGCCGAGGCCGCCCAGTCGTCCCAGCGGAGGATGTGCAGGTCGGTGCCGCAGATCCCGGTGCGCAGGACCCGGATCACGACCTCATCGGGGCCGGCGGTCGGGTCCGGACGCTCGACGAGCTCGAGCCCGGCACCCGGTGCATCCTTGAACAGTGCCTTCATGCTTCCGATCCCACCGCATCCGACCATGTAGAGCAATCGCCATCGTCTGCAGTGATCATTTAGCAAATGCTAATGTTTTGCGGATGGAGCTCCATCAATTGCAGATCCTGCGCGAACTCGGCGCGCTCGGAAGCGTCACGGCCGTGGCCGACGCCCTCCGGGTCACCCCCTCCGCGGTCTCGCAGCAGCTCACGGCACTCCAGAGAGGCTTCCCCACACCCCTCACCAAGAAGCAGGGACGGACCCTCTCGCTCACTCCCGCGGGCGCGGTCCTCGCAGCGGCGGCGACCGAGGCGATCGATGCCATGGCCGCAGCCCGGCATGCCGTGGAGGAGTTCGAGGACTCCCCGACCGGAGTCGTCAGCGTCAGCGGATTCCACAGCGTGGGGCAAGCCCTGTTCGGACCGTTGTTGCGCGAGTTCACGGGCGACGCGTCCGCACCGAGCGTGCAGGTGACCGACGAGGATGTCGCACAGAGCGAGTTCCCCGCATTGACGGCGCGCTACGATCTCGTCCTGGCGCATCGCATGGAGCATTCGGCACCTTGGCCGACAGCGGGGATGCGAAGTCTGACGCTCGTACGCGAGCCCCTCGACGTCGCCGTGTCGAAGTCGCACCCGCTCTCCACCCGGTCGAGCCTCATGCCGACCGACGTCGCCGGCGAACGGTGGGTCACCAGCCGCATCGGCTACTCCCCCGACGATGTGCTCCGCGCCGTGTCCGCCGTCGCCAACCGGCCCGTCGAGATCCATCACCGCATCAACGACTACGGTGCCGTCTCCGCCGTGGTCGCCGCCGGCGGGGTGCTCGGGATGCTGCCGCGATACACGTCGCGCAGTGTGGACGACCGGGACATCGTGCGCATCCCGCTCGAAGGGGTGAGCACCCATCGGATGATCGACGTGCTCGCACGTCCGGAGAACCTGCGTCGACGCTCGGTCCGCACGGTCGTGGAAGCACTGCGGCGGGTGATGACGCGCCTGAGCGAAGACGGTTCCTGAGCCTGCGCAGGTCGATGGATAGGCTCGGAGGATGACCGACGCCACGAACCCGTTGCTGCAGCCGTCGCCCCTCCCGTACGGCCTCCCCGACTACCCGGCGATCCGGCCCGAGCACTATCTCCCGGCGTTCCAGGCGGGGTTCGACGAGCAGCTCCGCGAGATCCAGCGCATCACGATGGTCCGGTCGATGCCGACGTTCGAGAACACCGTGGAGGCTCTGGAGCGCTCCGGCGAGTTGCTCGACCGCGTCGCACACGTCTTCTACACCGTGAGCTCAGCAGACGCGACGCCGGAGATCCAGGAGATCGACGAGCAGCTCGCGCCGCTCATGGCCGCACACCAGGACGCGATCACGCTCGACGGCGCCCTGTACTGGCGGATACGGCAGGTGTACGAGCAGCGCGATGCTCTGGACCTCGACGCCGAGCAGCGGTATCTGGTGGAACGCCATCACCGGGAGATGACGCACGCGGGCGCGGGCCTGGATGACGAGGCCAAGACGCGGCTGACCGCGCTGAACCAGCGGCTGTCCACTTTGACCAACACCTTCGAGCGCAACCTGCTCAACGACACGAACGACCTCGCCGTCGTCTTCGACTCCGCGGCCGAGCTGGAGGGTCTGAGCAGCGGTGAGCTCTCGGCGGCCACACGTGCGGCGGCCGACCGGGGGCTGGAGGGGAAGTTCCTCATCACGCTTCCGCTCTTCACCGGGCACCCGGCGCTGGCCCAGCTGCGCGTGCGAGAGTCTCGACGTCGCATCATGGCGGCATCGCTCGCACGCGCTTCCCGAGGGAACGCGAACGACAACCGTGCCGTGCTGACCGAGATCGTGCGGCTGCGCGCGGAGCGAGCGGCTCTGCTGGGGTACGAGTCGCATGCCGCCTACGTCACCGCCGACGAGACGGCCGGTACTCCGGACGCTGTCGAGCAGATGCTGCGTCGCCTCGCCGGCCCCGCAGCGCGGAATGCGCGCGAAGAGCGGGCGGCGCTCCAGGCGATCGTCGACGAGACCGAGCCTGCCCCGTTCGCCGTCGAAGCCCACGACTGGGCGTTCTACACCGAGCGGGTCCGCACTGCGCGCTACGACATCGACTCCCGTGCCCTGCGCCCCTGGTTCGAAGCGGAGCGTGTCCTGCAGGACGGTGTCTTCTACGCGGCGACGCGGCTGTACGGCGTCACCTTCGCCGAGCGTGAGGATCTCGTCGCCTACCACCCGGGTGCGCGGGTCTTCGAGGTGCGCAACGCCGACGGCTCACCTGTCGGCCTCTACGTGCTCGACCTCTACACGCGTGACTCGAAGCGCGGCGGCGCCTGGATGAACGCGATCGTGAGTCAGTCGCGACTGCGCGGCACGGCTCCCGTCGTCGTCAACAACCTGAACGTGCCGCTGCCGGGTGACGGGGAGCCGACCCTGTTGACGCTCGACGAGGTGACGACGCTGTTCCACGAGTTCGGGCATGCCCTGCACGGACTCTTCGCGCGCGTGACGTACCCGCACTTCGCGGGGACGAACGTGTTCCGCGACTTCGTCGAGTTCCCGAGCCAGGTGAACGAGATGTGGATCCTGTGGCCGGAGGTCCTCGACAACTACGCGCGTCATCATGAGACCGGCGCCCCTCTGGATCCCGCGATCGTGGAGCGTCTGCGCGCCACCGAGACGTTCGACCAGGGGCACGCGACGAGCGAGTACCTGGCTGCTGCCTGGCTCGACCAAGCCTGGCACCGGCTGGGCACCGACGCGAAGGTCATCGACGTCGCCGCGTTCGAGGCTGCCGCGTTGGCCGACATCGGCCTCGATGACCCCGCGGTGCCGACGCGCTACTCCTCCACCTACTTCGCCCACGTGTTCTCCGGCGGATACAGCGCGGGCTACTACTCGTACATCTGGAGCGAGGTGCTCGACGCCGATACCGTCGAGTGGTTCCGCGACAACGGCGGTCTCACTCGCGGCAACGGCGATCGGTTCCGCGAGCGGCTGCTCGGTGTCGGGGGCTCGAAAGATCCTCTCGCCGCCTACCGTGACTTCCGTGGACGCGACGCCGAGATCGAACCGCTCCTGAAACGGCGGGGACTCAGCGACGGAATCGTGGGACGCTGACCGCTTTCGCCGCTTTCCCCTAAGCTGCGAAACCCGCGGGAGCCGCGTCGTCGTCAGCGTCGGAGCCAGTCCATCGCCTTGTACCACGTGAGCTGGTGGTAGCTCTGGGAGAGGTGGTCGCTGAGTCCCTCGAGTGACAGCACGTGTACAGCGATCGCCTCGCTGTCGTCGAGCGTCTGTTCCCCGATGCGGCTGCAGCGTCGCGCGAGGAAGTGATGCACGCGGTTGGTGTGGTTGCCGAAGTTAGCCCAGGTCGCACCGAGCTCGATGAGCTCTTCGGAGACGAAACCGGTCTCCTCGAGCAACTCACGCGCGGCTGCATCGCGGGGCGATTCCCCCGGCTCGACTCCCCCACCGATCGTGCCCATCGCGACGATCCCCGCGCCATGCCGATACTCCTCGACGAGAATCGCATCGTCGTTCTCGTCGAGAGCCAGTACCGAGATCCAGTCGCCGTATTCCAGCACGTAGAAAGGCGCTATCCGTCGACCACTCACGTCTTCGCAGGTATCAGCCCGCACGTGAATCCATCGGTCCTCGACGATGGTCTCGCTCGACGGCGTCGTCCAGGGCGCCGGGCGTCCGGTCACGCGCTCTTGCGCTTGCGCTCCATCACGATGGTCGGCGGCGCGCCCTCTTCGACAGCCGCCCGAGTCACGATGACCTTGGCGACGTCTTCCGCCGACGGGATCTCGAACATGATGGGTCCGAGGACATCCTCGAGGATCGCGCGGAGGCCACGCGCGCCGGTCTTGCGCTCCACGGCGAGGTCGGCGATCGATCGCAGTGCGTCCTCTTCGAACTCGAGCTGCACACCGTCGATCTCGAACATGCGCTGGTACTGCTTCACCAGCGCATTGCGAGGCCCCGTGAGGATGTCGATCAGGGCGTCCTGGTCGAGGGGCGAGACGTTCGTGACGACGGGGAGACGCCCGATGAACTCGGGGATCAGGCCGAACTTGTGCAGGTCTTCCGGGAGCACTTCGCTGAAAAGATCGAGGTCTTTGCCCTTGTCATGCAACGGGGCGCCGAAGCCGATGCCGTGCTTGCCGACCCGCGCCGACACGATGTCTTCCAGGCCGGCGAAGGCTCCCGCGACGATGAACAGGACGTTCGACGTGTCGATCTGCAGGAACTCCTGATGCGGATGCTTGCGTCCGCCCTGCGGGGGCACCGAGGCCACCGTGCCCTCGATGATCTTGAGCAGTGCCTGCTGCACACCCTCGCCCGAGACATCACGCGTGATCGACGGGTTCTCCGCCTTGCGGGCGATCTTGTCGACCTCGTCGATGTAGATGATGCCCTGTTCGGCGCGCTTGACGTCGTAGTCGGCGGCCTGGATGAGCTTGAGCAGGATGTTCTCAACGTCTTCACCGACATAGCCGGCCTCGGTCAGCGCCGTGGCATCCGCGACGGCGAAGGGAACGTTGAGGCGCTTGGCGAGCGTCTGCGCGAGATAGGTCTTCCCGCAGCCCGTCGGGCCGATGAGGAGGATGTTGCTCTTCGCGATCTCGACTTCTTCGGCGCGCTGCTCCGCCGTCTGAAGTGTGCCGTGCGCGCGGACGCGCTTGTAGTGGTTGTAGACCGCGACCGAGAGAGCGCGCTTCGCGGGCTCCTGGCCGACGACGTACTCCTCGAGGAAGGAGAAGATCTCACGAGGCTTGGGCAACTCGAACTCCGCTGCCCCGTCGGCGGACGACTCCGCCATCCGCTCCTCGATGATCTCGTTGCACAACTCGACGCACTCGTCGCAGATGTACACGCCGGGGCCGGCGATGAGCTGCTGGACCTGCTTCTGACTCTTTCCGCAGAAAGAGCATTTGAACAGGTCAGCGCTTTCACCGATGCGTGCCATGCGCGTCCTCCTATGGGGGGATCAGAGATCGTCCTTCGAGCCTAACCGCTGCATGTGACACAGGGCCGCATTGGCGCGGACACGTCGGAAGCCGGACGACGTTGCGGCGTCTCGACCGGTGCGCACCGGTCGAGACGCCGCAGCGTTCGGAGAGATCCGCGGACGCGGATCAGACCATGCTCTTGGTGTGCCAGACGGTCTTCACCTCGGTGAAGGCACCGATCCGCTCCGGGGAGGCGATCACTTCCCCCGGGGTGAGCACGCGCTTGAGCGTGTCGGCGGCGGCGATCTGCATGTCGACCCAGTCGAGGTCGCCCGCGCCGGCCAGATCGAGGGCGTTCACGTCCTGATGCGAGGCGAGCCACGGGGCGATCTCGGCCGGCGAACCGGTGAGCACGTTGACGACGCCGCCGGGGACGTCGCTCGTGGCCAGAACCTCCGCAAGGCTGATGGCCGACAGCGGGTGCTGCTCACTCGCGACGACCACGACGGTGTTACCCGCGACCAGAGCAGGCGCGACGACCGAGACCAATCCGAGCAACGACGAGTCCTGCGGGGCGACGATGGCCACCACACCGGTCGGTTCCGGTACGGAGATGTTGAAGTACGGACCGGACACCGGGTTCGCATTGCCCGCCACCTGGGCGTACTTGTCGCACCATCCGGCGTACCAGACCCACAGATCGATCGCCTCGTCGACCTGAGCGGCAGCAGCGGACGACGAAGCCCCCTCCTGCGCCACGATCTCGTCGATGAACTGCGCCCTGCGGCCTTCGAGCACCTCGGCGACGCGGTACAGCACCTGCCCGCGGTTGTAGGCGGTCGCACCCGACCAGCCCTTCACCGCGGCACGCGCGGCGACCACGGCATCGCGGGCGTCCTTGCGTGACCCCTTGGCGGCGTTCGCGAGGAACGCGCCCTTGGGTGAGAGCACCTCGTAGGTGCGTCCGGACTCGCTGCGCGGGAAGGCGCCGCCGATCGCCAGCTTGTACGTCTTCGGAACGGTCAGACGCTTGCTCATGCTACGGCTCCCTTGAGGTAGGCGGTGAGTCCCTGACGTCCGCCCTCGCGGCCGTACCCGGATTCCTTGTAACCGCCGAACGGGCTCGACGGATCGAATCGGTTGAACGTGTTGGCCCAGATCACCCCGGCGCGCAGTCGGTCGGCCACCGCGAGGATGCGCGATCCCTTGTCCGACCAGATGCCGGCGGAGAGGCCGTACGGTGTGTTGTTCGCCTTCGCGATCGCCTCGGCCGGGGTGCGGAAGGTCAGCACCGACAGCACAGGGCCGAAGACCTCATCGCGGGCGATGCGGTGCGACGCCTCGACCCCGGTGAAGATCGTCGGAGCGAACCAGAACCCCTGTTCGGGGATGGCGCAGTCAGCGGTCCACCGCTCCGCGCCCTCCGCCTCACCGATGTCGCTGAGCTCGCGGATCCGCGCGAGCTGCGCGGCGGAGTTGATCGCACCGATGTCGGTGTTCTTGTCGAGGGGGTCCCCCAGCCGCAGCGTCGACAGGCGAGTCTTGAGTCGGTCGACGACCTCGTCGTGGATCGACTCCTGGACCAGCAGACGGCTTCCGGCACAGCACACATGGCCCTGATTGAAGAAGATGCCGTTCACGATGCCCTCGACGGCCTGATCGATCGGCGCGTCGTCGAACACGATGTTCGCCGCCTTGCCGCCGAGCTCCAGGGTGACCTTCTTGGCGGTTCCTGCCACGGCCCGGGCGATGTCACGACCGACCCCCGTGGAACCGGTGAAGGCGACCTTGTCCACGTCGGGGTGGCGCACCAGCGTCGATCCGGTCGCGCCGGCTCCGGTCACGATGTTCACGACACCGGCCGGAAGGTCGGCCTGCTGCAGGATCTCCGCGAAGAGGAGCGCCGTCAGCGGGGTCGTCTCGGCGGGCTTGAGCACGACGGTGTTCCCGGCCGCGAGAGCGGGCGCGATCTTCCACGCGAGCATCAGCAGGGGGAAGTTCCACGGGATGATCTGTCCGGCGACGCCGAGCGCGCGCGGATTCGCCCCGAGTCCGGCGTGATCGAGCTTGTCTGCCCACCCTGCGTAGTAGAAGAGCCAGGAGGCGACGAGGGGCACGTCGACGTCGCGGCTCTCCTTGATCGGCTTTCCGTTGTCGAGGCTCTCGGCGACCGCGAGTTCACGGGCGCGCTCCTGCACGAGGCGGGCGATGCGGAAGAGGTACTTCCCACGGTCGCGTCCGCTCATCTTCGACCACGTCTTGTCATAGGCGCGGCGCGCGGCGGCGACCGCACGGTCGACGTCCTCGTCGCTGGCGGAGGCGATCTCGGCGATGTGCTTCTCGCTCGACGGCGAGATCGTCGAGAAGGACGAACCGGAGCCGTCGACGAACTCGCCGTCGATGAACAGACCGTAGCTGTCCTTGAGGTTCAGGATCGCGGTGGACTCCGGTGCCGGAGCGTATTCCAGAAATGACATGTTCGTCTTCCCGTCAGTCGATCGTGACGTAGTCGGGGCCCGAGTAGTGGCCGGAAGTGAGCTTCTGACGCTGCAGGAGAACGTCGTTGAGCAGGCTGGAGGCTCCGAAACGGAAGAGGTGCGGCTGCAGCCACTCCTCGCCCACCGTCTCGGCGACGGTGACCAGGTACTTCACCGCGTCCTTCGAGGAGCGGATGCCACCGGCGGGCTTCACACCGATCTTCTCCCCGGTCCCGCGATACCAATCGCGGACGGTCTCGAGCATGAGCAGCGTCGTGGGGAGCGTCGCGGCTGGCTGGACCTTGCCGGTCGAGGTCTTGATGAAGTCGCCACCGGCAAGGATGCCGAGCCAGGACGCGCGCTTGATGTTGTCGTACGTGTTCAGCTCACCGGTCTCGAGGATCACCTTGAGAGAGGCGTACGAGCCGTCCTCACGCCGGCAGGCTTCCTTGACCTGGGCGATCTGGTCGAACACGAGCCCGTAGCGGCCGGAGAGGAACGCCCCGCGGTCGATGACCATGTCGATCTCGTCAGCGCCGGCGGCGACCGCCTCAGCGGTGTCGGCGAGCTTGATCGCGAGCGATGAGCGCCCACTCGGGAATGCCGTGGCCACCGCCGCGACCGAGATCAGACCGTCGTCGGGGTCGCCGTGCAGACCGCCGAGCGCGCTCACCGCGTCGCCGACCATGTCGCCGTAGACGCAGACCGCAGCAACGCGCGGTGTCGACGGATCGGCCGCATCGGGGGTCTTCGCCTTGGCGACGAGCGAGCGCACCTTGCCGGGGGTGTCCGCCCCCTCCAGCGTCGTGAGGTCGATCAGCTTGATGATGGTGTCGAGCGCCCAGGCTTTCGACGTGGTCTTGATCGAACGCGTGCCGAGTCCGGCTGCGCGCTGTTCCAGACCGACGGCGTCCACTCCCGGAAGTCCGTGCAGGAAGCGCCGGAGAGTGGCGTCGTCCGGCTCGGCGCCGAGAACATCCACCGCCGTCCTGCGGCTGAGTTCTTTGGTCGTCACTGTTCCTCCAACAATGCTCGTGCTGTGGTCTCATCGGTCACCAGAACGCCGCACAGGCGACTGGTCACGACTGTACGTGCGATGTCGTGCTTGGCGGGACCCGCCGTCACGAAGATCGCATGGGTGGCTCCGCGAAGACGGTCGAGCGAGACGCCGACCGTCCGGGCGTCGAGTTGCGAGTCGACGATGTTGCCCTCCGCGTCGACGTAGCGGCCGAGAACGTCGCCGACCGCGCCTCGGCGCGCGAGTTCCTCCACGTCCTCCGCACGGAGGTATCCGTTCTCGACATGGGCGGACGAGGCGTCGCAGGGGCCTGCGGTGAAGAGAAACGCCTGCGCCTCCGCAGCCTCTTCGAGCACGGCCGCGACGGTGCGGTCCGACTCGATGGCCTGCTTGGTCTCGACTCGCTCGAGGATGGCGGGACTGGGGAGCAGCGATACCTGACCCGACGCCCGCTGGGCGATCGTGACGGCCAGCCCCGCGGCGCCCCCGGAACGGCGGTTCAGGCTCACTCCCCCATTGAGCTGCACCACGGTGACGCCGTTGGCCCACCCGTCGGGAAGGGCCTCCGCGACGGCGCGCAGGGTGCGACCCCAGCTCACGCCGAGGGTGCGGGGAACCGGTCGCAGAGCGGTGAGGAAATCGGCCGCGGCTTGCGCGACCCGCTCCAGCGTCCCATCGTCACCCTCCGGCGAAGGAACGACGACGGCGTCCGTCAGTCCGAACCTCTCGACGAGGAGCCGTTCGAGGCCGAGGCGCCGTGCCCGAGGATGCACGATCTCGATACGCACGATTCCGCGTTCCCTCGCCTGAGTGAGCAGACGACCGACCTTCCAGCGGGAGATCTTGAGAAGTCCGCCGATCTCGTCCTGGGTCTTGTCCTCGTCGTAATACAGCTCGGCGACGCGAACCATGAGCAGATCTTCTTCCACGGAATCCTCCTTCCTCCTCCAGGGTAGGCCCAATACTGCGTCCGCGCACCTGCGTGCTCATATGCGCAGACCGAGCGAAGGAGGTTGCACATCCGCCGGAGACGACGAAAGGACGCCCGTCGGATCCGACGGGCGTCCTTTCGATGTCTGAGACGCTCAGACGCGCTTGCGCGTGGTGAGCACCTGGTCGACGATGCCGTACTCGAGTGCCTGCGTGGCGGAGAGGATGTTGTCGCGATCGATGTCGCGGTTCACCTGCTCCGGGGTGCGGTTCGTGTGCCCGGCCAGGGTCTCCTCGAGCCAGGTCCGCATGCGGAGGATCTCCGCGGCCTGGATCTCGATGTCGGAAGCCTGTCCGTGACCGGCTTCGCCCATCGCGGGCTGGTGGATGAGCACGCGAGCGTTCGGAAGCGCGAGTCGCTTGCCCGGCGCACCGGCCGCGAGCAGCACGGCGGCCGCCGAGGCCGCCTGCCCGAGGACCACGGTCTGGATCTGCGGCGCGACGTACTGCATCGTGTCGTAGATCGCCGTCATCGCGGTGAACGAGCCACCGGGCGAGTTGATGTACATCGTGATGTCGCGCTCGGAGTCCTGGCTCTCCAGGACGAGGAGCTGAGCCATCACATCGTCGGCAGACGCATCGTCGACCTGCACGCCGAGGAAGATCACGCGGTCTTCGAACAGCTTGTTGTACGGGTCCTGACGCTTGAAGCCGTAGGCGGTGCGCTCCTCGAACTGCGGGAGCACGTAGCGGCTGGAGGGCAGGTCACCGGATGAGCGGAAGGTGGGTGTGTACATGAGCGTCCTTTCGCTTTCCGTTACTCGGTGTCCTGGTCGGTTCCGCCGCCGCCGATGACGTCGGAGGCCGATTCGCGGATGTGGTCGACGAAGCCGTATTCCAGCGCTTCCTCGGCGGTGAACCAGCGGTCGCGGTCACCATCGGCGTTGATCTGCTCGACCGACTTGCCGGTCTGGGCCGCGGTGATCTCCGCGAGACGGTTCTTCATCGACATGATGAGCTGCGCCTGGGTCTGGATGTCACTCGACGTCCCGCCGAAGCCACCGTGCGGCTGGTGAAGCAGCACACGCGCGTTCGGGGTGATGTAGCGCTTGCCCTTGGTGCCCGCGGTGAGGAGCAGCTGCCCCATCGATGCGGCCATACCGATTCCGACCGTGACGATGTCGTTCGGCACGAACTGCATCGTGTCGTAGATCGCCATGCCGGCGGTGATCGAGCCTCCGGGCGAGTTCACGTAGAGGTAGATGTCTCGCTCGGAGTCCTCTGCGGCGAGAAGAAGGATCTTCGCGCAGATCTCGTTCGCGTTCTCGTCTCGCACCTCCGAGCCGAGCCAGATGATGCGGTCCTTCAGCAACCTGTCGAAGACGCTCGTTGCGAGGAGGGGTTCTGCAGCCATGTCAGCTCCTGATTCCGTGTTTCAGTGATTCGAATCTACCGGCGCAGGCGCGGCACCCAGGCCGTGTTCGCCGTCGGCATATCAGGTGTCGGCGTCAGCGATCTCGAGGGCGTATGCCGTCATCGACCGGTGGTAACGCGGAAGGTGGGGCACCAGGGCGAGCAACGCCACGGAGAGGCCCTGTGCCGGCCGACCCGCGCTCGCCAGGATGAGCGCGTGCACCGTGGCGACGGCATCGCGGTACGGACCGTCGGCCGACCGTTCCTCCTCCGCGCGGATGACGGCGAGGGCGTCGTCGTACTCACCGAGGTTCCTCAACGAACTCGCCAACTGGATCACGCACTGCGGACGGTGCTCCTCGTCGAGCCCCAAAGTGAGAGCCCGTCGATACAGCGCGACCGCTTCGGCCGGCAAGCCCGCAGAGTCACGGGCACCGGCCCGTTCGAACTCCGCACGGGCGTCATCGGGTCCGCGCTCCGCGGCCAGTGCGTCGATGCGCGCGACCGTGTCGGCTCCGACCTCCTCGCCGGAGGCCTGCGCCCACACCTCATCCACGCGCTCGTCCCAGCTCTTCGTCATGGTTGTCCCCTCGATAGGAAAAGAGGGCGGATGCCGCAGCATCCGCCCTCTTCACTGGATCGTGTCGATCACTCGGCCTTGTCGGCAGCCTTCTTGGCCGGAGCCTTCTTGGCGGCCGGCTTCTTGGCGGCCGGCTTCTCGGCCTCGTCAGCCTCGTCGGCCTTCTTGGCCGGAGCCTTCTTGGCGGCTGGCTTCTTGGCCGGGGCCTTCTTGGCGGGCTTCTCCTCGGCCTCGGCGGTCTCAGCCTCAGCCTCAGCCTCAGCGGCCTCGTCATCGGTCACGATGAAGTCGGACAGGTCGACGGCCTTGCCGTTGCTGTCGACGACCTTCACCTTGCCGAGCGCGATCGCGAGGGCCTTGTTGCGGGCGACCTCACCGACGAGCGCGGGGAGCTGGTTCGAGGACTGCAGAGCCTCGACGAACTCCTGCGGCGCCATGCCGTACTGCGCAGCCGACTGGATGAGGTACTGGCTGAGCTCCTCCTGCGAGACCTGCACGTCGGCCTGCTCGGCGATCGTGTCGAGCAGCACCTGCGTGCGGAACTGCTTCTCGCTCGCCTCGGTGACCTCGGCACGGTGCACGTCGTCCTCGAGACGGCCTTCGCCCTCGAGGTGGTTGTGGACCTCGTCTTCGATGAGCTGCGGCGGAACCGGGATCTCGATCTGCTCGAGAAGCACCTCGACGAGCTTGTCGCGCGCCGCGGAGCCCTGCGTGAAGACGCCCTGCTGAGCGACACGCTCGGCGAGGCTCTCGCGGAGTTCCGCGATCGTGTCGAACTCGCTCGCGATCTGAGCGAAGTCGTCGTCCGCCTCGGGCAGCTCGCGCTCCTTGACGGCCTTGACCGTCACGGAGACCTCGGCCTCGGAGCCGGCGTGGTCGCCGCCGACGAGAGCCGAGCGGAACGTGGTGTCCTCACCCGCGGTGAGGGACTCGATCGCGTCGTCGATGCCCTCGAGCAGCTCGCCGGAGCCGATCTCGTAGGAGACGCCCTCGGCGCGGTCGATCTCGGCGCCGTCGATGGTGGCGACGAGGTCGAGGTCCACGAAGTCACCCTTTGTGGCCGGACGGTCGACCGGGACGAGCGTGCCGAAGCGGGCACGCATGTTGTCGAGCTCAGCGTCGAGCGCAGCGTCATCCGCCTCGACGGCGTCGACGGTCACCGTGATGCCGTCGTAGGAGGGGAGCTCGATCTCCGGACGGACGTCCACCTCGATGTCGACGAGCAGATCGCCCGAGAAGTCCTTCTCGCTCGGCCACTGGGTGATGTCCGCCGCGGGACGACCGACGACACGCAGCTTGTGCTCGACCGTGGCGTCGCGGAAGAACTTGTCCAGGCCCTCGTTCACCGCGTGCTCGATGACGGCACCGCGGCCGATGCGCTGATCGATGATGGGCGCCGGAACCTTGCCCTTGCGGAAGCCGGGGATCTGCACGTCCTGAGCGATGTGCTCATAGGCGTGCGCGATGCTGGGCTTGAGGTCGTCCGGGGTGACCGTGATGGTGAGCTTGACCCGGGTCGGGGTCAGCTTCTCGACGGTGCTGTTCGCCATGCTGGTGTGTTCTCCTTGTGATTTCCGCGCGGTATCGCGGCTGTAAGGTCCGTGGGGCCGTGTCGGGGCGACAGGAGTTGAACCTGCGACCTCCCGCTCCCAAAGCGGGCGCTCTACCAAGCTGAGCTACGCCCCGGGGAATCCGCACGCAGATTCAGCCCCACCGAGTCTAACGGACCGGAGCATGCGCCAGAGTCCGGTATAGTCGTTGAGTCGGTACCGAGACTTCCGGAGTCTCGGATCCGGGGCTGTAGCTTAGTGGTAAAGCCTTAGTCTTCCAAACTAATGATGCGGGTTCGATTCCCGTCAGCCCCTCCGCTCCAGAAGGCCCCCACCCCGCGGTGGGGGCCTTCTCGTCTCTCCGCCCGACAGTCGAATACGCTGACAGCATCGATGCAGGCAGCCACCGGCCGGAAGGCCCCACCGAACGGGCACGATGTGACAATCCCGACCCCGCCACCTCTCGACACGCCGACGCCTTCTTCCGGCGAGCATCGACTACCTGTCGCGTTCTCGTCCACCCCGCCTCCCCTCTCCCCTCCCGCACAGCGGAAGAACCGCCGTGGGCTGATCCTGGGACTGGTCGGCGGTGTCGCGGTGATCGCCGCTCTCTCGATCACGCAGGTGGCTGCGAACCTCGGCTACGACAACGCCGCATCGCGGTACGCCGAGGCCGCGGAGACAGCGTCCATGGCGAAGACGGAGGTTCGCAGCGACATCACCGAACTGCGCGATGTCATCGATGCGGCGGAGCAGATCCTCTCCGTCGAGAAGCCGGCTGTCGCCGTGGATGCGGAGCTGGGGGCCGCGCTGACCATTGCGACCGAGGACGCGGAGATCGTCGCCGTCTCCGCCGAGGAGATCGTGGCGACCGAGGTTCCCTCATCCGGCGAGAAGCCGGTGTGGTTCTGGGAGCTCTTCGGAGCGACGACGCTTCTGGAGCAGCACCTGGCATCGACAAGCCGCCTCTCCGACGATCTGCGCACGGTGACGACCGAGATCGCCACGGTCGGTGACGGTGTCTCCCGGAGCGGGGTGGCCCTTCTCGCGACAGCGGGCGAGGCCGCCGCCGGCTTCGAGAAGGCGCATCTCTCCGCGAGGAACGATGCCGTGATCGCGTTGCGGAACGCCGCTGCAGACGCCGCCGCGACGACCACCCTGGACGCCGCTGCGGCGACGACGTACCTGTCCCTGCAGGGAGCCGCCGCCGAGGTCGTCGCCACCGAGGCCCAAGAGCTGGCGGAGAAGGCGGGGCCCCTGCAGAACGCGAGAATGGAGATCGAGGCCTTCGCGCGGTCACTCGCCCCCGGAGTCCTGCTGGAGTTCGACTGGGCTCCCGTGGTGAACGGCGCGGGGTACAACGGCAGCATGGGCGGCTACACGACGTGGTGGTGGGATGACCCGGATCGCGCGATCATCGAATTGTCGAACTCGGTCGCCGAGCAGTGGCCCGCCGAGCGGAGCAAAGCGCTCGTCGCTCACGAGGTGGGCCACGCGATCAGCGTGAAGTGCGAGGACATGTACGACGCCTCCACGCAGGACAGCATCGAGAAGTGGGCGACCGCCTGGGCGATCAGCATGGGATACACCGATGACGCCAACGGAGTCTGGGCATACGGCTACCCGCCACAGGAGTACATCGACGCCGCTGCCGGGTGCCGCTGAGCGCCGCACCCGGGCGAGACGAAAGAAGCCGCCGCGATCACTCGCGGCGGCTTCTTCGATGTCAGGTCGAGGTCACTGGCCCCGACGCTCACGCAGCTGCGTGAGCGCGTCGTCGAGCAGCTGGACCGCTTCCTCGTCTGTACGACGCTCCTTCACGTACGCGAGGTGCGTCTTATAGGGCTCCGCCTTCGCGAGCGCAGGCGGATTCTCCTTGTCGCGTCCGGCAGGCAAACCGGACTGCGGGTGGTCGATCGTCTCCGGGATCTCCTCTTCCGGGAGACCGGCTGCGAAGTAGCGCACGGTCTCGTTGCCGAGCCCGTCCCAGTACGAGACCGCGATGCGGTCGGCGTGATAACCGTGGTCCTGCTCCCCCATCGGGCCGGAGCCCACGCGGGTGCCGCGGATCGCGTTTCCACCGGTAGCCATCAGATGACCTCGAATTTCGTGATGAGGCCCAGCGCGACGATGGAGATGAACCACGTCAGAGCCAGGACGACGGTGAAGCGGTTCAGGTTCCGCTCCGCAAGGCCGGAGGAGCCGACGGCAGACGTCATGCCGCCACCGAACATGTCGGACAAGCCACCGCCGCGACCTTTGTGCAAGAGGATGAGGAGGGTCAGCAGGACGCTGGTGATACCCAGCACGACCTGCAGGACGAACTCAAGAATTGCCACGAGAAAGAGCCTTTCGATGGGGCCGGAGCGCCCCCGTAACGGTCAAGTATACGGTGCAGCGGGGCCGCAGCCCCGCTGCACTCACACGCCGACGTGCTTCTCGAAGCGGATGATCGCCGCGAACTCGTCCACGACGAGGCTCGCCCCGCCGACGAGAGCGCCGTCCACATCGGGCTCACGCATGAAGCTGGCGATGTTCGCCGCCTTCACGGATCCGCCGTAGAGGATCCGCGTGCGCGCGGCGGCCTCGTCGCCCAGAACCTTCGCGATGACCCCACGCAGCGCGGCGCAGACATCCTGCGCCTGCTGCGGAGTCGCCGCCTGACCGGAGCCGATGGCCCACACCGGCTCGTACGCCACGACGATGTCCGCCTGCGCGGAGACGCCCTGGAGTGCGGCCTCGAGCTGACCGGCGGGAACCGCGCTCGCACCGAACTTCTCGAGGTCCTCTGCCGTCTCACCGACGCAGATCACCGGAACGAGGCCATGCTTGAGGGAAGCCTGCACCTTGGCCGCCACGACGTCGTCGCCTTCGGAGTGGTACTCGCGACGCTCGGAGTGGCCGATGATGACGTACTTCGCGTCGAGCTTCGCCAGGAACGCGCCCGACACCTCGCCGGTGTACGCACCGGAGTCGTGCGCCGAGACATCCTGCGCGCCGAGAGCGAAGGGGATCTTGTCCGCATCGATGAGCGTCTGCACGCTGCGGATGTCCGTGAAGGGCGGGAAGACCGCCACCTCGACGGACCCGTCTTCGTGCTTCGCATCCTTCAACGTCCAGTGCAGCTTCTGCACGAACGCGACCGCCTGAAGGTGGTCGAGATTCATCTTCCAGTTTCCCGCGATCAGCGGGGTACGGGAGTTCACGCCCATCCGAGGACCTCCAGCCCAGGTAGTTTCTTGCCCTCGAGGAATTCGAGGCTCGCGCCGCCGCCGGTCGAGATATGACCGAACTGTTCATCGGAGAAGCCCAGCTGACGCACCGCGGCAGCGGAGTCGCCCCCGCCGACGACACTGAGACCGTCGACCTCGGTGAGCGCCTGCGCGACGGCCTTGGTCCCCGCTGCGAAGGCGGGGAACTCGAACACGCCCATCGGGCCGTTCCAGAACACCGTCTTCGAGCCGCGGATCACCTCGGCGAATCGCGCCGCCGTCTCGGGACCGATGTCCAGGCCGATGCCCGAGGCGCCGAACGGCGTGGATTCGATCGCGTCGGCCGCAGCGACCTCGTGTGCGGCGTCCGCGCCGAAGGACGCGGCCACGACGACGTCGGTGGGGAGCACGAGCTCCACACCGCGCTCGGTGGCCTCGGCGATGTAACCGCGAACGGTGTCGAGCTGGTCCTCTTCCAGGAGGCTCGATGCCACGGCGTGGCCCTGTGCCTTGAGGAAGGTGAACAGCATCCCGCCACCGACGAGGATCTTGTCGACCCGCGGAAGCAGATGCGAGATGACGCCGAGCTTGTCGCTGACCTTCGAGCCTCCGAGTACGACCGCGTAGGGACGCTCCGGATTCTCGGTCAGACGGTCCAGCACATCGAGCTCGGCTGCGATCAGCAGACCGGCAGCGGAAGGCAGCAACTCGGCGAGTTCGTAGACGCTCGCCTGCTTGCGGTGCACCACCCCGAACCCGTCGGAGACGAGCACGTCGCCGAGCTTCGCGAGCTCTGCCGCGAAGGCCGCACGCGTCGCCTCATCCTTCGAGGTCTCCCCCGGGTTGAACCGCAGGTTCTCGATGACGACGACTCCACCGTCTTCGAGCGACTCGACGGCATCCGTCGCCGACTCGCCGACCGTGTCGCGTGCGAACGCGACCGGGGAGCCGAGGAGTTCGGAGAGGCGTTGCGCCACCGGCTCCAGGCTGTACTGCGGGTCGGGCGCGCCGTCCGGGCGTCCGAGGTGGGAGCACACGATGACGCGGGCGCCCGCGTTGATCAATGTGTTGAGGGTCGGCAGCGAGGCGCGGACACGGCCATCGTCCGTGATGATCCCATCCCGCAGGGGGACGTTGAGATCACAACGGACGATGACACGCTTGCCCTCGAGCGACCCCAGAGTGTCCAGGGTGCGCAGAGTCATGTTTCTGAGTTTAGAGGCGCTCGGCCACGTACTCGGTCAGGTCGACCAGACGGTTGGAGTAACCCCACTCGTTGTCGTACCAGCTGGACACCTTGATCAGGTTTCCGCTGACGTTGGTGAGGGTGGAGTCGAAGATCGACGAGTGCGGGTTGTGCACGATGTCGCTCGAGACGATCGGGTCCTCGTTGTACTGGAGGAAGCCCGCGAGGCGCCCCTCGGCCGCAGCCTTCTTGTAGGCCTCGTTGACCTCGTCGACCGTCAGGTTCTCGCGGTCGGTGATGAGGGTGAGGTCGACGATCGAGCCGGTGGGAACCGGGACGCGGTAGGACGAGCCGCTGAGCTTGCCCTGGAGTTCCGGGAGCACCTCGCCGATCGCCTTGGCAGCGCCGGTCGACGCGGGCGTGATGTTGATCGCGGCGGCGCGTGCACGACGGAGGTCGCTGTGCGGACCGTCCTGCAGGTTCTGGTCTGCGGTGTAGGCGTGCGCGGTCATCATGAAGCCGCGGTCGATTCCGAACGCGTCGTTGAAGACCTGCGCGAGCGGCGCGAGGCAGTTCGTGGTGCACGACGCGTTGGAGATGATGTGGTCCGTCTCCGGGTTGTACGTGTCCTCGTTCACGCCCATCACGAACGTGCCGTCGACACCGGTACCCGGAGCCGAGATGAGGACCTTCTTCGCACCGGCCTCGATGTGCTTCTTGGCGAGTTCGGCCTTGGTGAAGAAGCCGGTCGACTCGATGACGATGTCGACGCCCAGCTCGCCCCACGGAAGACCGGCGGGGTCGCGCTCGGCGAAGGCCTTGATGGTCTTTCCGTTGACGGTGATGCTGTCGTCGTCGTAGCTGATCTCGGCGTCGAGGACGCCACCGACCGAGTCGTACTTCAGCAGGTGCGCCAGGGTCTTGTTGTCGGTGAGGTCGTTGACGGCAACGATCTCAAGGTCTGCTCCCTGCGCGAGAGCCGCGCGGAAGTAGTTGCGTCCGATGCGGCCGAAGCCGTTGATACCGATCTTGACAGACACTCAGGTCTCCCTGTTTCTCGTGCGCAGCACGCCACTTTCCAGCATGCGTGATGCGCGGGGGGTTTTTGGCTGAGAGAGCGTCCCGACGAGCCGAGGCCCGCCGGGACGCAACCCGATTACGACAGTACCAGCAGGCCGTTCGTCTGCTTACGGGCGACCTCGAGACGCTGGGCGACGTTCTCCCAGTTCGCGATGTTCCACGCGGCCTTGACGTAGTCCGCCTTGACGTTGAGGTAGTCGAGGTAGAACGCGTGCTCCCACATGTCGAGCTGGAACAGCGGAATCGTGCCCTGCGCGGTGTTCGACTGCTGGTCGAACAGCTGCTGGATGATCAGACGCGAGCCGATCGAATCCCAGCTGAGCACGGCCCATCCGGAACCCTGGATGCCGGTGGCGGCAGCCGTGAAGTGCGCCTGGAACTTCTCGAACGAGCCGAAGTACTCGTCGATGGCGGCCTTCAGCTCACCCTCGGGCTGTCCCCCGCCGTTCGGCGACAGGTTCGTCCAGAAGATCGAGTGGTTCACGTGACCACCGAGGTTGAACGCGAGGTCCTTCTCGAGCTTGTTGACGTTCGCGAGGTTGCCGCTCTCACGGGCCTCGGCGAGCTGGTCGAGAGCAGTGTTCGCGCCGGCGACGTAGGCCGCGTGGTGCTTGTCGTGGTGCAGCTCCATGATCTTGCCGCTGATGTGCGGCTCGAGCGCTGCGAAGTCGTAGGGAAGGTCGGGGAGCGTGTAAGTCGCCATATCGCTTTCATCCAATCCGCGCCGCGCCGCGGCGCTTGCCGATCCTCCGCGCCGCCGATGTGCGGCGTAGAGCGGACGTGATTCATCCTACTGACGACAACGCGGATGCGCCCTCGAACCTTCCGCCAGATGACGAAGACCCGCGCCCTCATCGTGGGCGGCGGGTCTTCGTCGAAGGATACGGATCAGACGTCGAGTCCGACGGGGACGGCGGCTTCCGTCCCGGGGATGCCCTCCTGCTGCGCGCGCTTGTCCGCCATCGCGAGCAGACGACGGATGCGGCCGGCGACGGCATCCTTCGTCAGGGGCGGATCGGCGTGGTGACCGAGCTCGTCGAGGCTGGCGTCGCGGTGTGCGAGACGAAGCTCACCGGCGACCTTCAGGTGATCGGGCACCTCGTCGGCCAGGATCTCCAACGCCCGCTCGACACGCGCGCATGCGGCCACGGCAGCCTGGGCGGACCGACGCAGGTTGGCGTCGTCGAAGTTCACCAGGCGGTTGACACCGGCGCGGACCTCACGTCGCTGACGCAGCTCTTCCCATGCGATGGCGGTCTTCTGCGCGCCCATCTCGTTGAGGATCGTGCGAATCGCCTCACCCTCACGCACCACGACCCGAGGCATGCCCCGCACTTCGCGCGCCTTGGCGGCGACACCGAGACGGTGGGCGGCGCCGACGAGTGCCATCGCCGCTTCCGACGAGGGGCAGACGACCTCGAGCATCGCGGATCGACCGGGCTCGCTCAGGGACCCCGCCGCCAGGAACGCGCCGCGCCAGAGACCGGCGACCTCGGCGCGAGAGCCGGTGGTGAGGCGGTTCGGAAGCCCGCGCACGGGGCGACGGCGCTGGTCGAGGAGACCGGTCTGGCGCGCGAGGGTCTCGCCCTGGGCGATCACACGGACGGCCCACCGTGCTCCGTCGTTCGCGGTGCTCGACTGCACCTGCGCGATCTCGGGGCGCACTCCGTAGATCTCGGCGAGGTCTCGCGCGACGCGACGTGCGAGCGTCTCAGCGTCCACCTCGGCTTCCACGGCCACGCGACCGGCGATCGAATGCAGACCACCGGCGAACCGGAGGATCGCGGTGACTTCCGCAACCCGCACCGTCGGGGGTGCGTTGCGGATGCTGACCAGCTCGGCCTTGACGTCGGTGGTTAGTGCCACGACACTCCTTCACGTTCACGCGTCGGATCGCGACGCAAACGTCCAGCTTACTCGGCCGGAAGGCTCGCTACTCTCGGCCGAGATCCCGGTGACGGACGCTCACGGCGACGCCGGGGACGGCGGCGAGCCTGCGCGCAAGCTCTTCCGACATCGCGACCGAGCGGTGCTTCCCCCCGGTGCAGCCGATCGCGATCGTCGAGTGACTCTTGTTCTCGCGCTGGTATCCCTCCAGCACCGGCACCAGCGCCGACGAGTAGGCATCCAGGAACTCCGTCGCACCCTCGCGGGACAGGACGTACTCCCTGACCCGTTCGTCCTGGCCGGTGAGACCGCGCAGCTCCTCATTCCAGAACGGATTCGGCAGGAACCGCATGTCGGCGACGATATCGACGTCGGTCGGCAGCCCGTACTTGAAACCGAAGCTCAGCAGGGTGACGCGGTGACGGGCTTCCCCCTCTTCCGAGAAGATGTCCGAGACCTGGGTCGCCAGCTGATGGATGTTCAGCGTGGACGTGTCGATCACCATGTCGGCGCCCTCGCGGATCGGGGCCAGCCGGGTCCGTTCGACACGGATGCCATCGAGCAGGGTACCTTCGCCCTGCAGCGGGTGCGGGCGTCGGACGGACTCGAACCGTCTCACCAGCACATCATCGGAGGCATCGAGGAACAGGACCCGCACGGAGCCGCGCGAGCGCAGGGCACGCGCCACGCCGGGGAAGTCGTCGAAGAGATTGCGGCCGCGCACATCGACGACGGCAGCGACCTTCGGCAATGCGGTGCCGCCCATGTCGGTCAGGTCGAGCAGAGGGCGCAGGATCTGCGGCGGAAGGTTGTCGACCACGTACCAGCCGAGATCTTCCAAAGCGTTCGCCACGGTGGTCCGACCCGCGCCAGACATCCCTGTGACGATGAGGAACTCGCCCTTTTCCTCGTCAGCCATTACTCAGTGCTCCCTCTCCCCCTCGGACTCCAGCCTAGCGAGTGGACAGGTGCGTGTGGATGTTCTGGGCGAGCACGGGGCCGATTCCCTGGACTTCTTCGATCTCCGCTGGTGCGGCCGCACGGAGCGCGGTCACCGAGCCGAAATGCTTGAGCAGCACCTTGATCCGTGAGCTGCCGAGTCCCGGCACTTCTGCGAGCACCGAACTGATGTCGTTGCGCCGTTTCTTGCGCTGATGCGTGATCGCGAATCGGTGTGCCTCGTCACGCAGTCGTTGCAACAGATAGAGGGCCTCACTCGTGCGAGGCAGGATGACGGGGAAATCGTCTCCGGGCAGCCAGACCTCTTCGAGGCGCTTCGCGATTCCACAGACCGCGATCTCGGTGTGCCCCGCGTCGCGGAGTGCTCGTGCTGCGGCCTCCACCTGGGGCTGCCCGCCATCGACCAGCAGAAGCTGGGGTGGGTAGGCGAAGCGGGGCTTGCGACGCACCGTCGCTGCGCCGACGTCCTCGGACACGACCTCTTCGGTCGTCGGGTCGACCACCTCGGACTCCTCTTCGGGACGGTCGAGGTAGGCCAACCGCCGACGGAGCACCTGGTACATCGAATCGGTGTCGTCCGTGGTCTCGGCGATGTTGAACGACCGGTACTGGTCCTTGCGCGGCAGCCCGTCTTCGAAGACGACCATCGACGCGACGACATTCGTCCCTCCGAGGTGCGAGATGTCGAAGCACTCGATCCGCAGCGGGGCTTCGTCCATGCCGAGCGCTTCCTGCAGGTCGGTGAGGGCCTGGGTGCGGGCGACATAGTCTGTCGTGCGTCGAGTCTTGTGCCGGATCAGCGCCTGTTGCGCGTTCAATGTCGCCGTGCGCATCAGGTCGGCGCGCTGGCCGCGCTGGACGACGGCGATCTCGACTCTCTTGCCGCGTCGCTCGCGCAACCATGTCTCGAGTTCCGCGGCGTCGTCGGGCAGTGTCGGAACCAGGATGCGACGAGGGACGTCTTGCGCTTCACCGTATGCCTGCTGCAGCACCTGCTCGACGAGCTCGCCACTGGAGATGTCGATCTCCTTCTCAATGGTCAGCGCGCGCACACCGCGCACTCGGCCGCCGCGGATCACGAAGTGCTGCACCGCGGCGGAGAGCTCGTCCTCCGCGATGCCGAACAGATCCGCGTCCTCGTCCGCGGGCAGCACGAGCGCGCTCTTCCCCAACACAGCCTCGATCGCGGAGAGCTTGTCGCGGTACTTCGCCGCGGCCTCGTAGTCCATCGCCGCGGATGCAGCCAGCATCCGCTTCGTGAGTTCCCGGGTGAAGCGCTCATCACCGCCGGCCATGAACGCGACGAAGTCGTCGACCATCGCGCGATGCTCCTCGATGCTCACCGTCATCGAGCACGGGCCACCGCACTTGCCGATCTGTCCGGGGAAGCAGGGTCTGCCCGTCTGCATGGCGCGCCGGTAGCTGGAGTCGCTGCAGGTGCGGATCGGAAACGCCTTGATCATCAGATCGATCGTCTCGTGCACCGCCCAGACCTTCGGGAACGGACCGAAATACCGTGCTCCAGGAATCTTCCTGTTTCGGGTGACGATCACGCGAGGTGCCTCGTCCGCGAGCGTCACCGCCATGAAGGGGTAGGACTTGTCGTCCTTGTAGCGCACGTTGAAGGGTGGATCGAACTCCTTGATCCACATGTACTCGAGCTGCAGGGAGTCGACATCCGTGGAGACGACGGTCCACTCGACGGAGGCCGCCGTGGTGACCATCCGTCGAGTGCGCTCGTGCAGCGTCCGCAGGGGCGCGAAGTAGTTCGAGAGCCGTTGACGCAGGTTCTTCGCCTTGCCGACGTAGAGCACGCGCCCGGCGGCATCCCGGAAGCGATACACACCGGGGTCGGTCGGGATCTCCCCCGGGCGCGGCTTGTACGGCAGCACGTCGGCCATCAGCTGGCCTTCCGCGCGGCGCGCCCCTCACCCAGGATCTCGCCGAGGAACAGACCGGTGTGGCTCTCCTCGACACGCGCGATCTGCTCCGGGGTGCCCGTGGCCACGATCTGACCGCCGCCGGAACCGCCCTCGGGGCCGAGGTCGATCACCCAGTCGGCGGACTTGATGACATCGAGGTTGTGCTCGATGACGATCACGGTGTTGCCCTTGTCGACCAGACCGTTCAGGACCTCGAGAAGCTTGCGCACGTCTTCGAAGTGCAGGCCCGTGGTCGGCTCGTCGAGCACGTAGATGCTGCGTCCGTTGCTCCGGCGCTGCAGCTCGGTGGCGAGTTTGACACGCTGCGCTTCCCCGCCCGAGAGTGTCGTCGCCGACTGCCCCAAACGCACGTAACCGAGCCCGACGTCGACGAGGGTCTTCATGTAGCGGTGGATGGCCTGGATCGGCTCGAAGAACTCGGCCGCCTCCTCGATCGGCATCTCGAGGACCTCGGCGATGTTCTTGCCCTTGTAGTGCACCGCCAGGGTGTCGCGGTTGTACCGCTTGCCGTGGCAGACCTCGCAGTCGACGTACACGTCGGGCAGGAAGTTCATCTCGATCTTGATGGTGCCGTCGCCGGAACAGGCCTCACAGCGGCCGCCCTTGACGTTGAAGCTGAAGCGGCCGGGCAGATACCCGCGGACCTTCGCCTCGGGCGTCTCGCTGAACAGGGTGCGGATGCGGTCGAAGACGCCGGTGTACGTCGCCGGGTTCGATCGCGGGGTGCGGCCGATCGGCGCCTGGTCCACGTGCACGACCTTGTCGAGGTTGTCGAGTCCCGTCACGCGCGTGTGCTTTCCCGGAACCGTGCGGGCACCGTTCAACCGAGAAGCGAGCACCTGGTAGAGGATGTCGTTGACGAGCGACGACTTTCCGGAACCGCTCACGCCGGTGACCGCGGTGAGCACGCCCAACGGGAAGTCGGCTGTGACGTTGCGGAGGTTGTTCGCCCGCGCACCGACGACACTCAGCATCCGCTTCTTGTCGATCTTGCGACGCTTCGTCGGCATCGGGATCTCGCGGCGGCCGGAGAGATACTCCCCCGTCATCGACGCGCTGTCGTTGAGCAGAGCCGAGTAGGGGCCCGAATGCACGACTTCGCCGCCGTTGACGCCGGCACCGGGTCCGATGTCGACGACCCAGTCCGCCGCTTCGATCGTCTCCTCGTCGTGTTCCACCACGATGAGCGTGTTGCCGAGATCGCGCAGCGTGAGCAGGGTCTCGATCAGGCGACGGTTGTCACGCTGGTGGAGTCCGATGGAGGGCTCGTCGAGCACGTAGAGCACGCCGGTGAGGCCGGAACCGATCTGCGTGGCCAACCGGATGCGCTGCGCCTCACCACCGGAGAGCGACCCCGCCGAGCGGCTGAGATTGAGGTACGAGAGCCCGACCTGCAGCAGGAAGTCGAGACGAAGCCGGATCTCACGCAGAACCTGCGCAGCGATCTTCGCCTCGCGGTCGGTGAGGGTCAGCGTCTCCATGAACGCGCGGGCGTCGGCGAGGCTCAGGTGCGAGACCTCTGCGATCGAGTGGCCGTGGACCTGGACGGCGAGCACCTCGGGCTTGAGCCGGTCGCCGTCGCAGACCGGGCACGGCACCTCGCGGAGGTATTCGCCCCACCGGTTGCGCTGGTTGTCCGACTCCGCCTGCAGGTACTGCCTCTCGATGTAGGGCACAACGCCCTCGAAACCGGAGGCGTAGCGCATCTCACGCCCGTAACGGTTCTTCCACTTGACGGTGACCTTGTAGTTCTCCCCCCGCAGCACGGCGTCCTGCACATCGGAGTGGAGCTCGCGCCAGGGCGTGTCCAACGAGAAGTCGAGGTCACGCGAGAGCCCTTCGAGAAGGCGCTCGTAGTACTGGAACAGACCCTTGCCCTGGGTGGTCCACGGGATGATGACACCCTCACGGATCGAGAGGTCTTCGTCGCCGAGCATCAGGTCGACGTCGACGGACATCCGGGTGCCGAGGCCGGAGCACGCGGGGCAGGCACCGAACGGCGCGTTGAACGAGAACGTGCGGGGCTCGATCTCGGTGAGGGTGAGCGCGTGCCCGTTCGGACACGCCAGCTTCTCGGAGAACGTCTGCCACGCGTCGTCGCCCTCGCCGTCGACGTAGTTGATCTGCACCACTCCCCCGGCGAGCCCGAGTGCGGTCTCGACGGAGTCGGTGACGCGACCGAGGATGTCATCGGAAGCCACGAGGCGGTCGACCACCACGGCGATGTCGTGCTTGTAGCTCTTCTTGAGCGTCGGCGGTTCGGCGAGCTGGATCAGTTCCCCGTCGACGATCGCACGGGAGTACCCCTTGGCACCGAGTTCGCGGAACAGGTCGACGAACTCACCCTTCTTCTGCGAGACGATCGGGGCGACGACCTGGTACCGGGTGCGCTCGGGCAGCTCCATGAGCTGATCGGCGATCTGCTGCACCGTCTGACGCTGGATCCGCTCACCGCACTCGGGACAGTGCGGGACCCCGATGCGCGCCCAGAGGAGACGCATGTAGTCGTAGATCTCGGTGATGGTGCCGACGGTCGACCGCGGGTTGCGGTTGGTGGACTTCTGGTCGATGGAGACCGCCGGGCTCAGCCCCTCGATGAAGTCGACGTCTGGACGGTCGACCTGACCGAGGAACTGGCGCGCATAGGCGCTCAGCGATTCGACATAGCGACGCTGCCCCTCGGCGAAGATCGTGTCGAACGCGAGACTGGACTTCCCCGACCCGGATAGGCCGGTGAACACGACCAGAGAGTCGCGTGGGATGTCGATGTCGACGTTCTTGAGATTGTGGACGCGGGCACCGCGGACACTGAGTTTTCCTGAGGAAGCAACGGGGACGATGGGCACCCGACAAGTCTACGAGGGGCCACCGACATCGGCTCCGCTGGAGCGTCCCGCGACCTCTTCCGTCGCCGACGCGGGTCGAGGCGAAAGCGATGACGGGTCAGCCGAGCTCGGGACGCCGCCCTGCGAACGGGCTGAGGCCGTCCCTGAGTGCCGCGATCTCGTCGACGTCCATACCCACCGCCTCCATGACTCGACGAGGGACGTCGACGGCTCTCTCGCGCAGGGCCGCCCCCGCCGTCGTCAGCGTGATCTCAAGGCGTCTCTCGTCCTCAGTGCTGCGCTGCCTGGCCACCAGCCCCTCAGATTCGAGCCGCTTGACCAGAGGCGATGCCGTGGCCGGTTCGAGTGCGAGGTCGACCGCCAGCTCATTCAACGTGCGCGGGGCCCTCTCCCAGAGCGCGAGCATCACGAGGTACTGCGGATGCGTGAGACCCAACGGCTCCAGGATCGGTCGGTAGAGGGCGACGACATTGCGCGCCGCGGTCACCAGCGCGAAGCACAGCTGGTTCTCCAACTTGAGCAGGTCATCGGTCGCCGTCACAGGGGAAACTATACATCCGCGCTAATCATTAGTACACTAACCAACATGGCAAAGGACTCCGACCGCCCGCCCCTCCGAACGCGAATCCGCGAGGCAGGGGGCGTCTACTCCTGGGTGAACACGAACCTGATCCGGTTCGCCGGCCCCGCCTCGGTCGGTCCGTACGAGAAGACTCCTCCGCCCAGCCCTGCGGAACGAGCCGAACGGGCATGTCCGCTCTGCGGGGCACCCATGACGCTGCACACGATCGACCGTTCCGGGCCGAAACCGCTCGTGCACTGCCCCTGATGTCAGTCCGTCTCCGGCGTCGCCACGGCTGACCCTGTCGACTCCCGCGCGACGTCGAGCCAGAACATCAGCTCGTCGTCGTCTTCGATCACACCGGGCACGACGTCGAGCCAGCCTGAGCTCATCGTGCGTGATCCCATCACCGCGCGCGCGACTCCCTGTCGGGTGAGCAGCGTCGCCCCGCTCTCGTCATCGACCCGCACCAGGAGGACGCCGCCCGGTCGCGCTCCCAAGAGGATGCGGCCGTCGTCGAGGAAGGCCCGCGTGCCGAACATGCGCCGCTCCTCGATCTCGACGTCGGCGCTCAACAGTGCCCTGATCCGGTCGGCGAGTTCGTCTCCTGCTGCATCCATCGATCCCCGCCTCGCTTACGCGTGTCCCGCGCGCTCCATCGCGCGAAGCTCCTTCTTGAGGTCCTGCACCTCGTCGCGCAGTCGCCCCGCGAGCTCGAACTTCAGCTCGGATGCGGCCGCGAGCATCTGATCCGAGAGATCTTGGATCGTGGCCTCGAGCTGCTGGGCACCTTCGGCGGCGATGCCGGTCCGACGAAGGCTCGGCGTCGGCGACTTGCCCTTGCCCGACGCGCGACCACGACCCGACAGCATCTCTGCAGTGTCGGCACCTTCGCGTGCCAGCACCTCGGTGATGTCCGCGATGCGCTTGCGGAGCGGCTGCGGGTCGATGCCGTTCTCCTTGTTGTACGCGATCTGCTTCTCGCGACGACGGTCGGTCTCCTCGATGGCCTTCGCCATCGAGTCGGTCATCTTGTCGGCGTACATGTGCACCTCACCCGAAACGTTACGAGCGGCACGCCCGATCGTCTGGATCAGTGAGGTTCCCGAACGGAGGAAGCCTTCCTTGTCGGCGTCGAGGATCGCCACGAGCGAGACCTCGGGAAGGTCGAGGCCCTCTCGGAGCAGGTTGATGCCCACGAGCACGTCGTAGACCCCCGACCGCAGCTCGCTGAGCAGTTCCACACGACGCAACGTGTCGACGTCGGAGTGCAGGTAGCGCACCCGCACACCGTGCTCGCCGAGGAAGTCGGTGAGCTCCTCGGCCATCTTCTTCGTCAGGGTGGTCACGAGCACGCGTTCGTCGCGTTCGACGCGGAGGCGGATCTCTTCGAGCAGGTCGTCGATCTGCCCCTTCGAGGGCTTGACGACGATGTGGGGATCCACCAGCCCGGTCGGACGGATGATCTGCTCGACGACGCCGTCAGCGATCCCCATCTCGTACTTGCCGGGGGTGGCCGACAGATACACGGTCTGACCGATCCTGTTCTTGAACTCGTCCCAGCGCAGCGGACGGTTGTCCATCGCGCTCGGGAGGCGGAACCCGTGGTCGACGAGGGTGCGCTTGCGGGAGGCATCTCCCTCGTACATCGCCCCGATCTGCGGCACCGTCACATGCGACTCATCGATCACCATGAGGAAGTCGTCGGGGAAGAAGTCGAGCAGCGTGTGCGGCGGCTCCCCCGGCTCGCGACCGTCCATGTGCCTCGAGTAGTTCTCGATCCCCGAGCAGAACCCCAACTGCTGGAGCATCTCGAGGTCGAAGGTGGTCCGCATGCGCAGACGCTGCGCCTCGAGGAGCTTGCCCTGCCGTTCGAACTCCGCCAGACGCTCCTCAAGCTCGGCCTCGATGGTGCCGATCGAACGCTGAATCACATCGGTCCCGGCCACATAGTGCGAGGCGGGGAAGATCGGCACGGAGTCGAGCTTCTCGATGACTTCACCGGTGAGCGGGTGGAGTGAGTACAGCGCTTCGATCTCGTCTCCGAACAGCTCGATCCGGATGGCGTGCTCTTCGTAGACGGGGATGATCTCGATCGTGTCGCCGCGGACACGGAAGTTGCCGCGGGAGAAGTCGACGTCGTTGCGGTTGTACTGCATGGCGATGAACTGCCGGATGAGTGCATCACGGTCATAGCGCTCCCCCACCTGCAGTGCCACCATCGCCCGGAGATACTCTTCGGGCGCACCGAGACCGTAGATGCACGAGACCGTGGAGACCACGATGACGTCGCGTCGGCTGAGCAGCGAGTTCGTCGTCGAGTGCCGGAGCCGCTCGACTTCGGAGTTGATCGACGAGTCCTTCTCGATGAAAGTATCCGTCTGCGGCACATAGGCCTCGGGCTGGTAGTAGTCGTAGTAGGACACGAAGTACTCGACCGCGTTGTTCGGCATCAACTCACGGAACTCGTTCGCGAGCTGCGCGGCCAGGGTCTTGTTGTGCGCCAGCACGAGCGTCGGACGCTGCACCTGCTCGACGAGCCATGCGGTGGTCGCCGACTTTCCGGTACCTGTCGCTCCGAGCAGCACGACGTCGGTCTCCCCCGCATTGATACGTGCCGCGAGTTCGGCGATCGCTTGCGGCTGGTCTCCGGCCGGCGCGTACTCGCTGATGACCTCGAAGGGGCGGACGCTGCGCGTGGGTTGCATGACTCCAGCGTATGCCGCCCCTCCGACATCGAGGCCGTGAGCGGCGGACTCGACCTCGAACGGAGAGAGACGCGGGGATCAGGAAGACCGGTGAACGCCCGGAGCGCCACGAAGGACCGAGATGGCGGCGAGAGCCGCGGCCGCGCACATCACGATGACGGCCGCCACGAACCATCCCCAGCTCGCGCCCACGAACACGAGGCCGAGCATCCATCCGAACAGGCTGGATCCGGCGTAGTAGGCGAAGTAGTACAGGGACGACGCCTGGGCCCTGCTGCCGGGGGTGGCCGCGACCGGTGTCCACCCCGAGGCGATGGCATGGGCTCCGAAGAAGCCGCCCGTGAAGAGCACGAGCCCCAACAACACCAACACCGCGACCTGCGCCAGCAGCAGCACGGCGCCCACAGCCATGACGCCGATCGAGGCGAGCAGCACGGGGAAGCGTCCGCTCCGCGAAGCGAGCACGCCGGCCCACGGCGAGGACACCGTGCCCGCGAGGTAGGCGAGGAAGAGCATCGTCACCAGCCACGCCGGCAAGTCGAACGGCTCTGCCGCGAGGTGGAAGCCGAGGTAGTTGTAGACCGCGACGAACGCTCCCATCAACAGGAATCCCTGCGCGTACAGCGCCCACTGGCGAGGAGATCGCAACGGACCACGGAGCTTCTCGAGGATGCCCGGGCCCCGGTCCGCACGCAGTCGTCCGGGGACGAATCCTCGGGCGCGGGGGGTGAGCCAGAGGAAGAGCACCGCGGCCACCGCGCACATCACGGCGACGGCCAGGACCCCGGCCCGCCATCCGGCCACTTCGCCGACGATCCCCGCGCCGATCCGGCCGAGCAATCCACCCACTGTGGTGCCCGCGATGTAGCTGCCGGCCGCGGCAGCAGCGTAGCCCGCCTCGACCTCCTCACTGAGATATGCGAGAGCCACAGCGGGGACCGCCCCCAACGCCACTCCCTCCACGAACCGCAGGGCGAGCAGAGCGAAGATCTCGTTGCTCAGCGGTGCCGAGAGACCGACGACGGTGGCCGTGAGCACACCTGTGGCCATCGCAGGTACGCGACCGATACGGTCCGCCACCATCGACCATGGGACCACGGCCAGCGCCAGGCCGAGGGTGGCAGCCGACACGCTGAGGGCCGCCGTCGCCGGGCTGACCGAGAGGTCGGATGAGATCTGCGGCAGCACGCCCTGCGCGGAATAGAGTTGCGCGAAGGTCGCGATGCCCGCGAAGAACAGACCGACGATGAGACGCCGATACTCACGTGAACCACGCGCGTGACCGGAGAAGGTCACTGGGCGCTGATCCGCTCCCAGAGAGCGTCCGTCTGCTCACGAGTCCGCTCGAGGGTATCCGACGTGTCGATCACGACGTCGGCGATGGCGAGTCGCCGATCATCGGACACCTGGGCATCGATGCGGTCCTGCGCCGCACGTTCGTCCAAGCCTCGCAGTTCGACGAGTCGACGGCGTCGAATGGCCGACGGCGCGTGGGCGACCACGATGAGATCCCACGGATCGTCCACTCGGGCCTCGACCAGGAGAGGCACGTCGTACACGACGACGGCGTGCGGATCACCGGCGAAGGCATCGTCGAATCGACGCTGAGACTCCTCGCGCACCGCGGGATGCACGATCGCGTTCAGCTGAGAGAGGAGCTCGGGCTCTCCGAAGACCCGCGAACCGAGGGCAGTGCGATCGAGCGCGCCGTCCCCGCCGATGACCTCGGTGCCGAAGGTCTCCGCGATGCGATCGAGCACCGCCGAGCCCGGAGCCTGCACGTCGCGCACGATCTGATCGGCGTCGACGACGATCGCGCCGTGCTCCGCTAGACGCCGGGCGATGGTCGACTTCCCGGAGGCGATACCACCGGTGAGCGCGATGAGAGGCATGACGCCAGTCTAGGGTTCGCCCGATTGCGGTTCAGCGTGCGAGCAGCTGCCGCCGTGAGCTGATCACGCCCGTGTCGAAGCCGGCGAGGTGGAGCCCGCCGTGGAAGCGTGCGTGCTCGATCTTGATGCACCGATCCATCACGACCGACAATCCTGCCGACTCCGCGATCGCTGCCGCGTCCTCGTTCCAGGAACCCAACTGCAACCAGAGCGTCCGCGCGCCGATGTCGATCGCCTCCTGCGCGACGCCGGGGAGGTCATCGTGCCGGCGGAACACATCGACGATGTCGGGGACGACGGGCAGATCGCTCAGCGATGCGTAGACGGGCCGCCCGAGGATCTCCTTCTCGCGCGGGTTGACGAGATACACGTCGTACGCCGTGCTGGAAAGCAGATACGTCGCCACGAAGAAGGAGGCGCGCGCAGGGTTGTTCGATGCCCCGACGATCGCGATCGACGTCGCGCGCCGGAGCAGCGAGAAGCGCTCCTGCTGATCCGGTCCTCGCCAGCTCCGCTCCGGATGTGCGGCTGCGGTGCCGGGGAGTGCGCAGGAAACGGCCTCCGTCGTCGACGGCAAGCTGCACGCCTCGCCGCCGGTGGTTTCCGTCGCGGTCATCGGTTCGCTCCCGTCGCGGTCGTGAGTGCCTGGTCGAGGTCCCAGATGATGTCTTCGGGGTCTTCCAGGCCCACGGAGATGCGGATCAGGTCGGGGCGCACACCGGCGTCGGCGAGCTGCTCCTCGGTGAGCTGGCGGTGCGTGGTCGACGCGGGATGGATGACCAGCGTGCGGGCGTCACCGATGTTCGCAAGATGAGAGGCGAGCTGCAGGTTCTCGATCACGCTCTCCCCCGCGCGCCGGCCGTCGTCCGCTGCGACGCCGAACGCGAAGACGGAACCCGGTCCGAGAGGCAGGTACTTCGCCGCACGCTCGTGGTGCGGGTGTCCCTCGAGTCCTGCCCAGGTGACGTACGCGACCCGGGGATCGGTGGCGAGCCAGTTCGCGACGACCCGTGCGTTCGCGAGGTGCGCATCGATCCGCTGCGGCAGCGTCTCAATACCCTGCAGCAGATTGAACGCCGCCTGCGGGCTGAGCGCCGGGCCGATGTCGCGGAGCTGTTCGGAGCGGAGCTTGGTGAGGAAGCCGTACTCGCCGAAGTTGTCCCACCATTTGATGCCGCCGTACGACTCGACGGGCTCGGTCATCTGCGGGAACTTGCCGTTTCCCCAGTCGAACGTGCCCTTCTCGATCACGACACCGCCGAGAGTCGTACCGTGACCGCCGAGGAACTTCGTCACGGAGTGGATCACGATGTCTGCGCCGTGTTCCAGCGGGCGTGCGAGGTACGGCGTGGCGAGCGTCGCATCCACGACGAGCGGCACCCCCGCCTCGTGCGCGACGGCGGAGAGCCCCTCGATATCGGCGATCTCGCCCGACGGATTGCCGATCATCTCGACGTAGACGACCTTGGTCTCCGGACGGATCGCCGCAGCGAAGTCAGCGGGGTCGGTCGAGGCGACGAACGTGGTCTCGACGCCGAACCGCCGCAGGGTCACGTCCAGTTGCGTCACCGTCCCGCCGTAGAGCTGGGCTGCAGCGACGACGTGGTCGCCGGCACCGACGAGCGCAGCGAAGGTGATGAACTCCGCGCTCATGCCGGACGCGGTCGCCACCGCTCCGATGCCGCCTTCGAGCGAGGCCAGACGCTCCTCGAGTGCCGCGACGGTCGGGTTGCCGATGCGGGAGTAGATGTTGCCGTACTTCTGCAGGGCGAAGAGATTGCCCGCATCCGCGGCGTCATCGAAGACGAAGGACGTCGTCTGATAGATCGGCACCGCCCTCGCGCCGGTCGACGCGTCGGGGGTGCCCCCGGCATGCAGGGCTCGGGTGCGGAATCCGAAACGGTGTTCTTCCGTCATGCTGTCCTCAGTTCGGCGTCGGTGAGCGCGTCGGCGATGTCGTCGACGGCCCAAGGGTTCTGCAGCGAAGTGGTGTCGCCGAGCGGAAGCGGCTCGCGCCCCGCGCGGCGGTCCTGCTCGGCCTCCCACAACTGTGCCAGGAGTCGGCGCATGATCTTGCCCGAACGCGTCTTCGGCAGATCGGGGACGACGACGATGTGCTTCGGCTTGGCGACGGGGCCGATCGCCTGAGCGACCTGGGTGCGCAGATCGGACGGGGTCACGTCTGCACGCCCGGACGGGGTCACGAAGACCGCCACGGCCTGCCCCGTGACCGGGTCGGAGACTCCGGCAGCCCCGGCCTCTCCGACCGTGTCGTGAGCGACGAGCGCCGATTCGATCTCGATCGTGGAAAGCCGATGACCGGAGACGTTCACGACGTCATCGAGACGACCGAGGATCCAGATGTACCCGTCGGCATCCCGCGTCGCGCCATCGCCGGCGACGTAGAAACCGCCGAACTCACCGAGTCCGGCGAACGTGGACCAGTACGCGTCCCGATAGCGCTGCGGATCTCCCCACACGGTGCGGGCCATCCCCGGCCAAGGACGTCGGACGACGAGTGTCCCGGAACGGCCGGGCGGCACCTCGCGTCCGTCCGCATCGACCACCGCGACATCGATCCCCGGAAGCGGCACCGACGCCGACCCCGGTTTGAGGCTCGTGATCCCCGGGAGCGGAGCGATCATCGCGGCACCGGTCTCGGACTGCCACCACGTGTCGATCACCGGCAGTTCGTCGCGACCGAAGTTGCGGCGGAACCAGACCCACGCTTCGGGGTTGATCGCCTCGCCGACCGTGCCGAGGAGCCGAAGGGTCGACAGGTCGTGACCGGCGGGAAGCTCGGCACCGAACCACGTCATGAAAGTGCGGATCAGCGTTGGCGCCGTGTAGTAGACGGTCACCCCGTAGCGCTCGATGATCTCGAGGTGGCGTTCGCGATGCGGGGTGTCCGGCGTCCCCTCGTAGATGACCTGTGTGAGTCCGTTGGAGAGCGGGCCGTAGATCTCGTAGGTGTGCGCGGTGACCCATGCGAGGTCGGCGGTGCACCAGTGTACGTCATCGGGTTTGGCATCGAAGTGCGCCCAATGGGCCCAACTCGCCTGGGCGAGGTATCCGCCGGAGGTGTGCACGAGCCCCTTGGGCTTTCCGGTGGTGCCGGAGGTGTAGATGATGAAGAGCGGATGCTCGGCGTCGAACGAGTCCGCCTCATGCACCGGAGAGGCCGAGTCGACGACGTCGTGCCACCACACGTCACGACCGGAGGTCCACGGCACGTCCTGGCCCGTGCGGCGGAGCACGAGAACGTGCTCGAGCTCGGGAAGATCGGCGGCGGCGACATCGGCCGTGGACTTGACCTCCGTGGCGACGCCGCGTCGGTACTGACCGTCGCTCGTGACGAGGAGCTTCGCCCCGGTGTCCGAGAGCCGGAACCGCACCGCCTCCGCAGAGAACCCGCCGAAGACGAGAGAGTGCACGGCACCCACCCGAGCGCACGCGAGCGTGATGACGATCGTCTCCACGAGCACGGGGAGGTAGATCACCACCCGGTCACCCGGTCGGATGCCGAGTGCGACCAAGGCGTTTGCCGCGCGGGCGACACGCTCCTGCAGCTCGGCGTAGGTGACGGCGCGGCGATCGCCCGGTTCGCCTTCGAAGTGCAGCGCGACCTTGTCGCCCCGTCCGGCGTCGACATGCCGATCGACACAGTTGACGGCGACATTGAGACGCCCGCCGACGAACCAGCGCGCGGCGGGGACGGCGTCCCCGACCGGCGGATCCCACTCGTGTGCCGTCTCCCACGGGACAGACCAGTCGAGCCGACGCGCTGCCTCTTCCCAGAACGCGATCGGATCGGCCGCGCCCCGTGCATATGCTTCCTCGGTGACGTTCGCGTCGCCGAACCCGGACGCCGCCGCGTACACCCGCGACTCCTGCAGTCGTGCCTCGGTCACGCTCACACCCATCGGCGGAGCAGGTACTTCTCCAGCAGCGCGAGGATGCCGCTGGTCAGCGTTCCGAGCAGTGCGAGCAGCACGATGGAGAGAAGGATGCGGTCGATGCGCCCCGTGCTCTGCGAGTCGGTCAGCAAGAAGCCGAGGCCCATGGATGAGGCGATCAGCTCCGCAGCGACGAGGAACAGCCACGCCTGCGCGAGGGCGAGACGAAGGCCCGACACGACCGAGGGGACGACGGCGGGAAGCTGCACCGTGCGGAACAGAGACCATCCGCGCAGGCTGAACGAGCGTCCGGCTTCGACCAAGTGCGGGTCGACGTGCCGCAGAGCCGAGGCCACCGTCGTGTAGACCGGGAAGAACGCGCCGATCGCGATCAGTGTGACTTTCGACTCCTCGCCGATCTGCATCCACAGGATGAGAAGCGGCACCCAGGCGAGCGACGGCACCGCCCGGGCCGCAGCGAGTGTCGGGCTGAGGAGCACATCGCCCCAGCGGGACAACCCCACGATGCCCGCCGCCGCGAGCCCGATCACCGATCCGATCGCGAACCCGAGGAGGACGCGCTGCACCGAGATCGCGATATGCGTCCAGAGCTGCCCGCTCTCAGCCAGCTCGACGCCCGCCTGATAGACCGAGGCGGGCGTCGGCAGCCGATAGGACTCGACGAGACCGGACGTCGTCGCGAGTTGCCACACGAGGAGGATGACCGCCGGCAGCAGAAGCCCGCCGAGTACCCGCACCGCGGGACGATCCCAGGTGCGGCGACTCGCGCTTGCCGAGCTCGCGAGCTTCCCCGTGGCGAAGTCGAGGGCGTCCTGCGAGTCCGCAGGGACGATCAGCCGATCCGGAATCGTCACTCGCCGCCGACCGCCTTCTTCGCGAACGTGTCGTTCACGATCGATGCCAGCGCCTTGTCGACGGACTCCTTGCCGCCCTGGACGTCGCCGGATTCGACGAGCACGGGAGCGATCTTCTCGAGCACCGCGATCTGGTCATCGCCGGGGATCCCGCTGACGTCGAGGTTCGAACGCTCCTGGATCACCGTCGTCGCGACCTCGGAATCGATACCTGCGACCTCGGCGAGCAGCGCCGCGGTCTCCTCGGGGTGATCGAGCGCCCACTCGCGCGCCTTCTCGTAGGCGTCCACGACGGCCTGCGCGAGGTCGGGGTGGTTGGTGAGGAAGTCCTCGGTGGCGTTGAGGAAGCCGTAGGTGTTGAAGTCCACGTTCCGGTAGATCAGCTTGTCCCCCGACTCGACCTCAGCCGCGGCCATGATCGGGTCGAGTCCGGCCCATGCGTGCACCGAGCCGCCGTCGAGCGCGGCCCTGCCGTCGGCGTGCTGCAGGTTCTGCACTTCGACGTCGGAGAGAGACAGCCCGCCCTCTTCAAGCGCCTGCAGCAGGAAGAAGTACGGGTCCGTGCCCTTCGTGGCCGCGATCGAGGCGCCCTTGAGGTCTTCGATCGAAGCGATGTCACTGTCCGGGCCGACGACGATGGCCGACCATTCCGGCTGCGAGTAGATGTCGATGACCTGGATCGGAGAACCGTTGGCACGCGCGAGCAACGCGGCCGATCCGGCTGTCGAGCCGACATCCACCGACCCCGAACGAAGCAACTCGTTGGCCTTGTTCGAGCCGGCCGACTGCACCCACTCGACGTCGACGTCGTCCCCGAGGATGTCTTCGAGAAGGCCCTGGTCGCGGACGACGAGGCTGAGCGGGTTGTACGTCGCGAAGTCGACGGACAGCGTGTCGGACGACCACTCCGTGGACCCCGAGGTGCTCCCGGTGTCGGATGCGGTGGCGTTCTCGCCGGCGACGCAGCCCGTCGCGACGAGCATCATCGTCCCGGCGACCGCGATCGCAGGGATGATTCGGCGGGTGGTGATGCTCATCTGGACTCCTCGGTGATGCGGTGGTGGGTGTCGACGCCGAGGCCTTCGAGAAGCTCGGCGCGCAGGTCGGCGAGTCCGCGATCGGCGCGGTCGCGAGGACGGATGCCCGGCACGAGGATCGTGCGCGAGATGGACGGCTCGTCGACGTCTGCACCGTTCAGCGTTCGCAGCAACAGCACTCGGTCGGCGAGATAGAGGGCCTCTTCGACGTCGTGCGTGACGAGGAGGACGGTGGTGGGCTCGGCCGCATGGATCTTGAGGAGCAGATCGTGCATGCGCAGGCGCGTCAGAGCGTCGAGCGCGCCGAAGGGCTCGTCGAGCAGCAGCACACCAGGGTTCCGGGCGAGAGCGCGGGCGAGCGAGGCACGCTGGGCCATTCCGCCGGAGACTTCGCGCGGACGCTGATCGGCGGCCTGTTCGAGGCCCACCAGGTGCAGCAGCTCCCGCACGCGCTCACGTCCGGCACGACGAGCCGTTCCGCGGGGCAGACCGAGTTCGACGTTCTGGGCGATCGTACGCCACGGCAGCAACCGGGGCTCCTGGAAGGCGATGGCGGTGCGCTCGTCGACATCGGTGACGCCGACGGCATCGAGGCGGATGTTGCCACGGGTCGGGGTGTCCAGCCCGCCGACGAGGCGCAGGAGCGTCGACTTGCCGCAGCCGGACGGACCGACCACCGCGAGGATCTCGCCGGCGCTGATGTCGAGGTCGATCCCCCGGAGCACGTCGCGTCGCCCGTGCGGCAGCGGGAAGGAGCGCTCAACACCGTCGAGCCGCACGCTCTGCGCCGTCCCGGCCGCAGTCGATGCGTCGGCGAGGCGCGGCGAGGGCAACAGCGTGGTCATACCCTCATGCTGGCCGACGGGCTCCGATGTTACGAATGGGGCTGTAATGTTCCGTCACGCAAGACGTGGAGGGGAACAGCGGGTACGCGAAACGGGCCGCCGCACCCGCCCGAAGGCGGGGCGACGACCCGTTTCAGAGACGTGCTTAAGCGTTGCCGCCCGAGAGCTTCTCGCGCAGAGCTGCGAGAGCCTCGTCGTCCGCCAGGGTGCCGGCGCCGGCAACCTCGGTGGCGAAGGCCTGGCCACCGAAGTCTTCTCCGGCTGCGGCCTCGGCCTCGGCCGCCTTGACGACCTGAGCCTTGTGCGCTTCCCAACGAGCCTGGGCTGCAGCGTACTCCTGCTCCCATGCCTCGCGCTGGGCGTCGAAGCCTTCCTTCCACGCACCGGTCTCGGCGTCGAAGCCCTCCGGGTACTTGTACTCGCCGTTCTCGTCGTACTCGGCGAGCATGCCGTACAGAGCCGGGTCGAACTCGGTGCCGTTGGGGTCGACCGACTCGTTGGCCTGCTTCAGCGACAGCGAGATGCGACGACGCTCGAGGTCGATGTCGATGACCTTGACGAAGACCTCTTCGCCGACGGAGACGACCTGCTCAGCCAGCTCGACGTGCTTGCTGGAGAGCTCGGAGATGTGGACGAGGCCCTCGATGCCGTCTGCGACGCGAACGAACGCACCGAACGGAACGAGCTTCGTGACCTTACCCGGCGTGACCTGACCGATCGCGTGGGTGCGGGCGAAGACCTGCCACGGGTCCTCCTGCGTCGCCTTCAGCGACAGGGAGACGCGCTCGCGGTCGAGGTCGACCTCGAGGATCTCGACGGTGACCTCCTGGCCGACCTCGACGACCTCGGAGGCGTGCTCGATGTGCTTCCAGGACAGCTCGGAGACGTGCACGAGGCCGTCCACGCCACCCAGGTCGACGAACGCACCGAAGTTGACGATCGACGAGACGACACCCTTGCGGACCTGACCCTTGTGCAGGTTGTTCAGGAACGTGGTGCGCGACTCCGACTGCGTCTGCTCGAGCAGCGCGCGGCGGCTCAGGACGACGTTGTTGCGGTTCTTGTCGAGCTCGAGGATCTTCGCCTCGATCTCCTGGCCGAGGTACGGCGTGAGGTCGCGGACGCGACGCAGCTCGATGAGCGAAGCCGGGAGGAAGCCACGGAGGCCGATGTCGACGATGAGTCCACCCTTGACGACCTCGATGACCGTACCGGTGACGACGCCGTCGTTCTCCTTGATCTTCTCGACGTCTCCCCATGCACGCTCGTACTGAGCACGCTTCTTGGAGAGGATCAGGCGGCCTTCCTTGTCCTCCTTCTGGAGGACGAGTGCCTCGACCAGATCGCCGACAGCGACGACCTCGTTGGGGTCGACGTCGTGCTTGATCGAGAGCTCGCGCGAGGGGATGACACCCTCGGTCTTGTAGCCGACATCGAGGAGGACCTCATCGCGGTCGATCTTGACGATCGTGCCTTCGATGATGTCGCCGTCGTTGAAGAACTTCAGGGTCTTCTCGACCGCGGCCAGGAAGTCCTCAGCAGATCCGATGTCGTTGATGGCGACCTGCTTGGTGGCCGGGGCGGTCGTTGCGGTAGTCATGTAGTGGGTTGTCCTTGTTGAATGGAGACTCGGGCTGAGAGTCAACGACCGCGCACGGCCGACAGCATGCTTCTCAGCAGTTGGATTTTGGTTTTCTCGTCACGAGGGCATGCGCATGCACGCCACGAGTGACGGTTAAGGCTATCAGAAGTTCGCGCACCGCAGGAGTCGGATCCGAACGCCCTCCCTGTGGATAACTCGAACCGACCGAAGCCCATTCCTCCTACGGTGGCGGGGTGACACCGGCTACTCCCCTGACCCCCGCCCTTCCGCCGCGACTTGCGATCCTCGTGGCCGCCGTCGCGCTGCTCGTGGGGTGCGCCCCCGACCCCGGGCCGACCCCGACCCCGACCGCCGCCTTCGCGTCCGAAGAAGAAGCGTTCGCCGCCGCCGAGGCCACCTACCGCGCGTACAACGACGCGAGCAACGCACGTCGATCTGGTGACGGCTCCGCGAGTCCCGAGGACTACCTAATCGGTCGAGCACTTGAGGCTGACCTAGAAGCATCCGACTACTTTCGTTCCCAGGGCCTCGAGGTGGTCGGAAACGTGACGATCACTGTGTTTCGCGGACTGACAGCGGATTTCGATTCCCAGAACACATCGCTCACCGCACTCGTGTGCCTCGACGTGTCGCGCACGCGAGTCGTCGACTCTGCTGGAACCGACGTTACTCCGGTCAAACGCGGCGGAAGCATCGCGCTCTTCACGTCCATGAGTGCATCCGGAACTGCGTTTCTTGTCGAAGACGAAACGAATGCGCCGGTAGAAGAATGTTGAGAATCACCGCGTCGCTCATGCTCCTCTTGGCAAGCCTGCCCGCGACAGCTACGTCATTGGGTGTTCCGCCCCAAGCCATGTCTTGCGCTCGCGAACTCCAGGTTGCTGGGTTGTGCACTGCTCAGAACGACGGGAGCAAGTTGACGATCTCAGCCACCGAAACGGAGAAGTCTCCGGATGGCGCTTCCCCCGGTTCGCCAGACACGCCCGACGCACCGCCGCCGTGTGTTCCCGATCCAGTCCGGACCACGAGTTGTGGGATCTCGGCGGAGCGCGTGACGAACGACGACGGCGCGCCGCTCACGATCACCGATGTCGCGCAGTTCGCGCCCGCGCCCGTGACGCCAGTGGGCGAGCCCGGCAACGTGGGCGTCGCAGGGCTGCCGATGAACTTCGTGGCTTCGGCATCGGTGCAGACCCGCAGCGGCACTCTCCTGGGCCGACCTGTCAGCGTGCGGTTCTCCCCCGCTCGTTTCGTCTTCTCCTATGGGGATGGGAGCACGGCGACCACAGCAGGCGGTGGCCAGACGTGGACCGCACTCGGGCAGGCGCCGTTCACTCCGACGCCGACGAGCCATACCTATCGCACACGCGGAACCTTCCTCACCCACGTCACGGCGTACTACACGGCAGAGGTCGATATCGGTGGAGGTTGGTTCCCGGTGACCGGCGAACTCGCCATCGAGGGTTCCGCGCAGCGGATCCGCATCTACGAGGCCGACACCGCTCTCGTCGCTCGCACCTGTGCCGAACGACCCCGCGCCACGGGATGTTGAGCGCCAGGACAGTCCGCTCTCCGCACCCTGCGTCGGACCGCCGTGCCAGACTGTCGTTCGTGACCGATCGACTGATGCTGCTCGACACCGCCAGCCTCTATTTCCGTGCGTTCTACGGCGTCCCCGACAAGGTGACGGCACCGGACGGCTCCCCGATCAATGCTGCTCGCGGTCTCCTCGACATCATCGCCAAGCTCGTCACCCTTTACGAGCCCACGCACGTGATCGCCTGCTGGGACGACGACTGGCGACCGCAGTGGCGTGTCGACCTCATCCCCACCTACAAGACCCACCGTGTCGTGGAGGTGGTCGCCAGCGGCCCCGATGTCGAAGAGGTCCCCGACCCCCTCGAAGCGCAGATCCCCCTCATCCGCGAGACTCTGGCGGCCATCGGCATTCCCATCATCGGCGTCGCCGAGCACGAGGCCGACGATGTGATCGGCACCCTCGCCACGAAGGCCACGATGCCCGTCGACATCGTCACCGGCGACCGTGACCTGTTCCAGCTGGTGGACGATGCACGCGACGTCCGCGTCATCTACACCGCCCGCGGAATGAGCAACCTCGAGGTCGTGACCGACGCCACCGTCGTCGCGAAGTACGGGGTGCTCCCCTCGCAGTACGCCGACTTCGCGACCATGCGCGGCGATGCTTCGGACGGCCTGCCCGGCGTCGCCGGCGTGGGTGAGAAGACCGCGGCCACCCTGCTGCAGACGCACGCAGACCTGGAGGGCATCCGTGCCGCGGCGAAAGCGGGCGAAGGGATGAGCGCCGGAGTACGGGCGAAGCTGCTCGCCGCGTCCGACTATCTCGACGTCGCCCCGACGGTGGTCGCGGTCGCGACGTCGCTGCCGATTACGGTCCCCGACGTCCCCCTGCGCGTGCTCGACCCCGCGGAGGCGGATGCCGCAACGGCTCTCGCCGAGAAATGGAACCTCGGCGGCTCGATGACGCGTGCCCTCACTGCCGTGTCGAACGCCGCCCTCGCCGCAGACTGACGGCCGGGGTCCGACGGCGAATCACTCCGCCCAGGCGAGCAGCCGCTCGAGACCCCAGGTCGTGACGATCCGCGATGACGGGACGCCGGCGCGCTCTGCACGTTCTGCTCCGTGGTCGAGCAGCGAGAGCTGGCCGGGCGCGTGCGCATCCGAATCGATCGAGAACAGGCATCCCTCAGCGAGAGCGATCGCGATCAGATCGTCCGGCGGATCCTGCCGCTCCGGTCGCGAGTTGATCTCGACCGCCACGCCGTTCTCCGCGCAGGCGGCGAAAACGGCCTGGGCATCGAACGTCGACGGAGGGCGCGTTCCTCGGTCGCCCTGCACGAGGCGTCCGGTGCAGTGCCCGAGCACGTTGACCCGAGGGTGCGCGACCGCGGCGATCATGCGTGCGGTCATCGCCCGCGCATCCATGCGCAGTTTGGAATGAACCGACGCCACGACGATGTCCAGCTCGGCGAGCAGACTGCCCTCCTGGTCGAGGCCCCCGTCTTCCAGGATGTCGACCTCGATGCCCGCGAGCAGCGTGAAGCCGTCACCGGATTCCGCGCGGACCAGCGGCATCTGCTCCCGAAGGCGCTCGGCCGACAGCCCCCGAGCGACCCGGAGGCGCGGCGAATGATCGGTGATCGCCTGGTACTCATGTCCGAGCGCCCTGGCAGCGGCAGCCATCACCGAGATCGGTGTGGTCCCGTCCGACCAGTCCGTGTGCGCATGCAGGTCGCCGCGGAGCTTCCCCCGGAGCTCCGACATCCGCTCGGGCTCGACATCACCGCGCAACTCGACGAGGTAGTCGGGGACCTGCCCGGCCTGCGCCTGGCGAATCACCGCGAAGGTGGACTCGCCGATACCTTTGGCTGCACGCAGCCGCGTGGGATCGCGCTGAACGTCGTCGGGCAGATCCCGCAGGGTCGCAGCTGCCTGGCGGAAGGCTTTCGCGCGATACCGCGACGCACGCTCACGCTCCAGCAGGGAGGCGATCTCGAGCAGCGCGTCGACGGGATCCACGGTCACTCCTTCGGTGACGAGAGTTCGCGACTCACACCGATCCACTGGTCGAGCTTCGCGAGCGCGCGCCCGTCGTCGATCGCTGCCGACGCCTTCTCGTAGCCCTCGCGAAGGCGCTCCAGAATCGGACGCTGCACCTGACCTGCGTCCTGAGACAGCTCGAAGGCCACGATGCCGGCAGCGGCATTCAGCAGCACGATGTCGCGCACAGCGCCGGGCTCCCCCGCCAGCGTGCGTCGGAGCACCTCCGCGTTGTGCTGGGGCGAGCCACCGATCAGGTCGGCGAGATCCGCGATCGGGATGCCGAGGTCGCGCGGGTCGAGGTCATGCTCGTGGATGTCGCCGCGCGTGACCTCCCAGATCCGGCTGTGCCCGGTCGTGGTGAGTTCGTCGAGGCCGTCGTCCCCACGGAAGACGAGCGCCGTGGCGCCGCGGGTCCGGAAGACACCGGTGATGAGCGGAACGCGCTCGATCTGCGCGACGCCCACGGCATTGGCTTCGGCACGCGCGGGATTGCAGAGCGGCCCGAGCATGTTGAAGACGGTGGGGACACCCAGCTCGGCGCGCACGGCGCCCGCGTGCTTGAAACCGGGGTGGAAAGCGCCCGCCCACGCGAACGTGATGCCGGTGCGATCGAGGATGGTCGCCACGGCCGCCGGATCGAGGGAGAGCTCGAGCCCCAGCGCCCCGAGGACGTCGGACGAACCCGAGGCCGAGCTCGCGGCGCGATTCCCGTGTTTGACCACAGGAACACCGGTCGCGCCGATCACGATCGCCGCCGTGGTCGACACGTTCACCGTGCCCACGCGGTCGCCGCCCGTTCCCACGATGTCGAGCACATCCGGCGACACCGGCAGGGGAACGGCCGCCTCGAGGATCGCATCACGGAAGCCGACGATCTCATCGATCGTCTCGCCCTTCGCCCGCAATGCGATGAGGAAGCCTGCGAGCTGGGCTTCGCTGACCTCGCCCTGCATGATCTGACGCATGGCCCAGGTGGACTCCCAGACGCTGAGATCGCGACGCTCCAGCAGAGAAGTGAGCACGTCGGACCAGGTCAGCGAATCAGCCATGTGTGCGATCCTATCGGCGCGGAGAAAACATGCAGATCCTTCGCATCGGAGCTCCGATCCGCGGCCGACCGCTGTTTCCCGCGGATTCACCAGGTATTCGCAGGGTTTTCTTAGGGTCCCCTAAGTCGCAGACGAGTGAATCGAAGGCCGCTGGTGCAAGAATCACGCCCGAGATCGGCCATAATGGAGGGGTGACGACCTCAGCGACGTATGCCCCGGCGGCGAGAACGATTAAGCGGCCCAACCCGGTAGCTGTCGGCACCATTGTGTGGCTCGGCAGTGAGGTGATGTTCTTCGCGGGACTCTTCGCGATCTACTTCACCCTCCGCAGCACCTCACCGGAGCTGTGGGCTGACCGGACCGAGCTGCTGAACGTCCCGTTCGCCGCAGTGAACACTGCGATCCTGGTCCTGTCCTCGTTCACGTGCCAGATGGGCGTGTTCGCGGCAGAAGACCTGCAGCCCTACAAGATCGGCAAGGGGCAGAAGAACGGCGCCGGCCGCCGTCGTCTGTTCGGCTGGGGAATGGTCGAGTGGTTCTTCCTCACCTTCGCCCTCGGCGCGATCTTCGTGTCCGGCCAGGTCTGGGAGTACGCACAGCTGGTCGCTGAAGGCATGCCGATCGGCGCCGACTCCTACGCCTCGGCGTTCTACCTGACGACCGGCTTCCACGCCCTGCACGTCACCGGTGGGCTCGTCGCGTTCCTGCTCGTCATCGGCCGCGCCTACGCCGTCAAGAACTTCCGGCACAAGGAGGCGACCTCCTCGATCGTGGTGTCCTACTACTGGCACTTCGTCGACGTCGTCTGGATCGTGCTGTTCCTCGTTATCTACTTCCTGAAATAAGAGCGGAGCTGATCCCCGAGATGGCACGAGAGAAGAAGCGCCGTTCCAGCGGTCGTCGCAGCCCTTTGGCGGCGGCCGCGCTCATCGGAGCAGGCCTCATGATCACCGGCGCGGTCTATGCCGGTGCAACCGCCGCATTCGCAGCGTCCGACACGCAGGCTGCGACGACCCAGCTGACCGTCGAAGACGGCGAGAAGCTGTTCACGGCGAACTGCGCCACCTGCCACGGTCTCGACCTGCAGGGAACCGCCAACGGCCCCAGCCTCTACGGCGTGGGCGAGCTGGCGACCGAGTTCCAGCTGTCGACCGGTCGCATGCCTCTGCAGATGCAGGGACCGCAGGCGCCGCAGAAGGAGCCGCAGTTCACCGAAGAGCAGATCCTCGCGATCTCCTCGTTCGTGCAGTCCACGGCCCCCGGCCCGACCTTCCCGGACGAGCGCATCCTCGACGGGGAAGGCGACGTCTCGCACGGAGCCGAACTGTTCCGCGTGAACTGCGCCATGTGCCACAACGTGGCCGCAGCCGGTGGTGCACTCACCGAGGGCAAGTACGCCCCCGCCCTGACCGAGACCAGTGCCCTGCACATCTATGCGGCCATGGTCACCGGCCCGCAGAACATGCCGGTCTTCGGTGACATGAACCTGTCCGACGAGGACAAGCGCGACATCATCTCGGCTCTGCTCTTCCAGCAGCAGTCCGTGCAGGTCGGCGGCTTCTCGCTCGGCTCCCTCGGACCGGTCTCCGAGGGACTGTTCGTGTGGATCTTCGGTATCGGCGCGCTCGTCGCCGCCACCGTGTGGATCACGGCGAAGTCCAACTGACGCTTATTCATCGAAGAGGAACGTACGAGGAGCACCATGGCACACGACGACGACTCGCAGGCTCTTGACAGGGCCTACCAGCCCTCTCCGGGGCTGGGTGTCGCAGTCAGCGATCCCGTGCAGAACCCCGGGCTTCCGCCGCATCGCGAGCGGATGACCGATAAGGACCCGCGCGCTGAGAAGGCCGCTGTCCGCACTGTCTACACGCTGTTCTACCTCTCGCTCGCGGGAAGCATCTGGGCGGTCGCCGCTTACATGCTGTTCCCGATCGAGAGCGGCGCGCTCATCGACATCCGGCAGAACAACCTCTTCATCGGTCTCGGGATCGCTCTCGCGCTCCTGGCCCTCGGAATCGGTGCGATCCACTGGTCCAAGGCGCTCATGTCCGACAAGGAGTTCATCGAGCACCGTCACCCCACGCGCGGCAAGGACTCGACGCGCGAGGCTGCGATCAAGGCCTTCTCCGACGCGAACGAGGAGTCGGGCTTCGGGCGCCGCTCCATGATCCGCAACTCCCTGTTCGCCGCGATCGTCGCCTCGATCATCCCCGGAGTCACACTGTTCCGTGGCCTCGCACCGCACTCCACGCCTGACGACCCCATCGCCGGTGACCCGGTCGCACTCCTCAAGCACACGATGTGGGAAGAGGGCAGCCGCCTGGTCCGCGACCCCGACGGCACCCCGATCCGCGCTGCGGACGTGACCCTCGGATCCGCGTTCCACGTGATCCCCGAAGAGCTCGCCACGCTCAGTCACCACGACGGCTACCTCGAGGAGAAGGCGAAGGCCATCGTCCTCATGATGCGCCTGCGTCCCGAGCAGCTGATCGAAGCTGAGGACCGCAAGGACTGGTCGTACGACGGCATCGTCGCCTACTCCAAGGTCTGCACGCACGTCGGCTGCCCCGTGGCCCTCTACGAGCAGCAGACGCACCACCTCCTGTGCCCGTGCCACCAGTCGCAGTTCGACGTCACGGACCACGCCAAGGTCATCTTCGGCCCTGCGGCACGTCCGCTGCCGCAGCTGCCCATCACCGTCGATGACGAGGGCTACCTGGTCGCACGCAGCGACTTCAAGGAACCCGTCGGCCCGAGCTTCTGGGAGCGCCATTGAGCACCGCAACGCTGTCCAAAGACGACAACGACACCAAGGCGCCCCTCGGCGGTCGCTTCGTCGGTGCCGCGTCGAACTACATCGATGAGCGCACCAGCATCTCCGGTTTCGTCAAGGAACTCGGACGGAAGATCTTCCCCGACCACTGGTCGTTCATGCTCGGCGAGATCGCGCTGTGGAGCTTCGTCGTTGTGTTCCTCTCCGGAACCTTCCTGACGTTCTTCTTCGACGCGTCGATGGTCGAGACCCACTACACCGGCGCCTACGCTCCGATGCGCGGGATCGAGATGTCGGCGGCTCTCGAGTCTTCGCTGCACATCTCCTTCGATCTGCGAGGCGGCCTCCTGGTCCGTCAGATCCACCACTGGGCCGCTCTGGTGTTCATCGCCGGAATCGGCGTGCACATGCTCCGCGTGTTCTTCACCGGCGCATTCCGCAAGCCGCGCGAGCTCAACTGGGTCATCGGTTTCGTCCTGTTCATCCTCGCGATGGCAGAGGGCTTCACCGGCTACTCGCTCCCCGACGACCTGCTCTCGGGTAACGGCCTCCGCATCATCGACGGCATGATCAAGGGTCTCCCCCTGATCGGCACGTGGACCTCGTTCCTCCTCTTCGGTGGCGAGTTCCCGGGAACCGACATCGTCGGACGTCTGTACACCCTGCACATCCTGTTGCTCCCGATGCTGGTCATCGCGCTGATCGTCGTGCACCTGATGCTGATGATCGTCAACAAGCACACGCAGTTCGCCGGCCCCGGCCGCACGAACGACAATGTCGTGGGCTACCCGATGATGCCGGTGTACATGTCGAAGATGGGCGGCTACCTGTTCATCGTGTTCGGCACCATCGTGCTGATCGCGACGTTCTTCCAGATCAACCCGATCTGGAACTACGGCCCCTACGACCCCTCGCCCGTCTCCGCCGGTACCCAGCCCGACTGGTACATCGGGTTCGCCGACGGCGCGCTGCGCCTGGCTCCGTCGAACTGGGACATCGTGTTCCTCAACCACACGTGGTCGTTCGGGATCATCGCCCCGGTCCTGGTGCTCGGTCTGTTTATCGTGATCGTCGCGATCTATCCCTTCCTCGAGGCATGGGTCACCGGAGACAAGCGCGAGCACCACATCGCTCAGCGTCCCCGCAACGCGGCGACGCGTACGGCGATCGGTGCCGCCGGCGTCATCTTCTACGCGGTCCTGTGGGCAGCGGCTTCGTCCGACCTCATCGCGACGCACTTCATGCTCACGATGGAAGGCGTGATCCACACGCTGCAGGCGCTCCTGTTCCTCGGCCCGATCCTCGGATACTTCGTCACCAAGCGCATCTGCATCGCGCTGCAGAAGAAGGATCGTGAGATCGTCCTGCACGGATACGAGTCCGGACGCATCGTCCGCCTCCCCGGTGGTGAGTTCATCGAGGTGCACCAGCCCGTCGACAAGTACGACCGCTGGAAGCTCATCGACGTCGACAGCTACGAGCCCCTCGTGGTTCGCCCGAATGCCAAGGGCCGCATCCCGTGGACGGAGAACCTCCGTTCCTCGATCTCCCGCTGGTTCTTCGAGGACCGTATCGCTCCGCTCACGCAGGCTGAGGTCGAGGCAGCCGACGCCCATCAGCATCACGTCACGGCTCACAACGAAGAGACCGAGGCCGCAGAGATCCAGGGCGCCCACGAGCGCGCCGGCTTCCCTGACGCCCCGCTCACCGTCGATGAGACGCACGTCGACGAGACGCCGAACACCCCCAGCACGGTGATCGCCACCGAGCCGGTGAAGAAGCCTCGGAAGAAGAAGTCGGAGGACGGCGAGTAGTCGCCACTCCCCCATCGAAGAAGGCCCCGCTCACACGAACGGGGCCTTCTTCGTCACCCGCCCGATGAAAGGATCGAACCATGTCATCCGTCGTCCGCCTGATCCGTGCCGACAACCTCGCGGAAACCCCCTACGCCTACGCTGCCACCGCACCGGCCGGATCCCGCCTCATCTTCCTCGCCGGCGCGTGCCCGCTCAACGATGACGGCTCGACCGCTGCGCCCGGAGACTACGCGGCCCAGGCGGCACGCTGCGTCGAGACGCTCAAGGGCGCACTGGAGGTCGCGGGCGCCGACCTGACCGACGTGATCAGCACGCGCGTGCTCGTGGCGTCCACGTCGCAAGCAGACCTCGTCACGGCGTGGGATGTGATCCATGCCGCTTTCGGCGCGCACGATGTGCCCAGCACCCTGCTGGGCGTGACGGTCCTCGGCTATGACGACCAGCTCGTGGAGATCGAGGCGATCGCCGCCGTCGCCGACGGGTGATCATGGAGGTCTTGATCCGCGAGGCACGTCCCGCCGACGACGCAGCCACGGAGCGCATCGAGATCGCCGCGGACGTCCTGCTGGTCGAGAGGTTCGGTGCCGTCGATTGGCCGCCGCCCACGCCCCCGCACGAGCGTGCCACGGTGCCCGGGTTCGTACTCGTGGCCGAGCACGACGGCGATGAGACCTCGTCGTCGGACCTCATCGGCTTCGCGCATATTCTGGAGATCGAGGGAGGCACCCACCTCGAGCAGCTCTCGGTGCTTCCGCAGTTCGGGCGACGCGGTATCGGACGCCGACTGCTGGCGGCTGCGATGGCGGAGGCCCGACGTCGTGGCAGCTCGAGGATGACGCTTCGCACCTATGCGGATGTCCCCTGGAATGCGCCGTTCTACGCGTCCTGCGGTTTCGCCGTGACGACGCCGGACACCCCTCTGCTGTGCAGCCTGGTCCAGGTCGAGGAGGAGCTCGGTCTCCTGCGCCACGGGCCCCGCGTGCAGATGACGGTACGCCTCTGACCGCGGCGGCGATATCGCTGACCGTTTTCGCACGCCGATCGGCAGGAACACGAAGGACGCCGCGGAGCTCGGCGAAATAGGCTGGGCACATGATCGACCGTGCCGACTACTACGCCGCCAAACTCGCCTACGAGACCGACGCCAGCGATGTCCATGCAGCCCGTCAGGCCCAGAGCGACATCGTCGTGGTCGATGTACGGTCCGAAGAGGCATGGGCACAGGGGCGCGTGGCCGGTGCCATCCATATGCACTACAGCGAGATCGCGGCGAGAGCACCGCGTGAGATCTCCCCCGACGCCGAGGTCGTGGTGTACTGCTGGAGCCCCGGCTGCAACGCCGGCGCCAAGGGCGCACTCGAGTTCTCCCGACTGGGCTACAACGTGCGTGAGATGATCGGCGGCTTCGAGTACTGGGTGCGCGAAGGCTATCCGGTCGAAGACGCCGACGGGACGCACCGACGTCCGGTCGACCCACTGACCGGGATTGCGCGCATCCGAACCCGCGCCTGACCGCCTCGCGCTGAACATGAAGAAGGCCCCCGGACGGATCCGGGGGCCTTCTCGACGTCAGTCGCGTCAGCGAGCGAAGTTGCCGCGGTAGTACTCGTACACCCAGCCGACGATCGCGACGACGAAGATCGCGAGGCCGATCGGGAGCAGGAAGTGCCCCACAGCCAGGCCGACGACGAAGACTCCCGCAGAAGCGGCGAGCACGATCGGCCACCAGGACCACGGGCTGAACTCGCCGAGCTCGGGGTCACCGTCGTCGATGTCCGCGGTGAGGATGTCTTCGGGGAGCTCACCGCTCTGCGCCTTGTGCGTGCGGTCCAGGTAGAACGCGATCATCGCGGCCATGAACGCCGAGAAGAACAGAGCGACCGTACCGACCCACTCGATCCGCATGGCGAAGTCGTCCGCCGGCGTTGCGAGGATGTGCCAGCCGGTGTAGATGACACCGACGAGGGCGAAGAACGCCGTCAGGATCCACCAGAGAATGACATTGTCGCGCATGACTTAGTGGGCCTCTCGCTCGCCGGGTGCCGTGGTCGCGAACTCGGCGGCCTCCGGGTGGTTCAGGTCGAACGCAGGACGCTCGCTGCGAATGCGCGGGATCGACGTGAAGTTGTGACGCGGCGGCGGGCAGGACGTCGCCCATTCGAGCGAAGCGCCGTACCCCCACGGGTCGTTGACCGTGACCTTCGGTGCCTTGCGAGCCGTGATCCAGACGTTCAGGAAGAACGGGAGCATCGAAGCGCCGAGGATGATCGCACCGATCGTCGACACCTGGTTCTGCCAGGTCCAGCCGTCGGCGGCCGAGTAGTCCGCGTAGCGACGGACCATTCCGTCGACACCCAGCCAGTGCTGGATGAGGAACGTCATGTGGAAGCCGATGAAGAGCAACCAGAAGTGCACGTAGCCGAGACGCTCGTTGAGCATGCGCCCGGTCCACTTGGGCCACCAGAAGTAGAAGCCGGCGAACATGGCGAACACGACCGTGCCGAACACCACGTAGTGGAAGTGCGCGACGACGAAGTAGGAGTCGGAGAGCGCGAAGTCCAGCGGCGGGGCTGCCAGGATCACACCTGTCAGACCACCGAAGACGAACGAGACCAGGAACCCGAGGGCGAACACCATCGGCGTCTCGAAGGTCACGGACCCTCGCCAGAGAGTTCCGATCCAGTTGAAGATCTTCACGCCGGTCGGCACCGCGATGAGCATCGTCATCAGAGCGAAGAACGGCAGCAGGACCGAGCCGGTGACGTACATGTGGTGAGCCCACACCGCCACCGAGAGCGCGGCGATCGCGATCGTGGCGTAGACGAGCGTCTTGTACCCGAAGATCGGCTTGCGGCTGAAGACCGGGAAGATCTCCGACACGATGCCGAAGAACGGCAGGGCGATGATGTAGACCTCAGGGTGCCCGAAGAACCAGAACAGGTGCTGCCAGAGCAGGACACCACCGTTGGCCGGGTCGTAGATGTGGGCGCCGAGGATACGGTCCGCGGCTGCGGCGAAGATGGCCGCAGCGAGGACCGGGAACGCCATCAGGATCAGAAGGCTCGTGATGAGCGTGTTCCACGAGAAGATCGGCATGCGCCACATCGTCATACCAGGAGCACGCATCGTGATGATCGTGGTGATGAAGTTGACGGCACCGAGGATCGTTCCGAAACCGGAGATTCCCAGTCCCACCATCCACAGGTTCCCACCGGCGCCCGGAGAGAAGGACGCTCCGGCGAGTGGCTGATAGGCGAACCATCCGAAGGAGGCCGCGCCCTGGGGCGTGAGGAAGCCCGCGACCGCGATGGTCGAGCCGAAGAGGAAGAGCCAGAAGGCGAAGGCGTTCAGACGCGGGAAGGCGACGTCGGGCGCACCGATCTGCAGCGGAAGGATCGCATTGGCGAAACCTGCGAACAGCGGCGTCGCGAACATCAGCAGCATGATCGTGCCGTGCATCGTGAACAGCTGGTTGTACTGCTCCTTCGTCGGGATGATCTGCATTCCCGGCGCGAACAGCTCAGCACGGATGACGAGGGCCATCACACCGCCGAGGAGGAAGAACATCACCGAGGCGATCAGGTACATGTACCCGATGGTCTTGTGGTCGGTGGACGTGATCCACTTGACGACGATGTTGCCCTTCTGCTCCACGCGCGAGGAGCTCATGAGAGCGGCCTGGCGGGCGGGCAGACTGGTGGGACGAGATCTGGGAGCCTCGTCGGTACGGGGAGCTTCAGTGGTCGACATGGCTTACTCCCCTCCTTCCTCGGTGTCGGTCGTCGGGGTCGTTCCCGGGAAGTTCGAGAGACGGTCGTAGGCGTCGGTGATGTCGCCCGTGTTGCCCTTCTCTTCGAGCGTCTGGAGGTAGGCCTCGTAATCGTCCTCGGAGACGACCTTCACGTTGAAGAGCATCATCGAGTGGTATTCACCGCAGAGCTCGGCGCACTTGCCGGCGTACTCGCCCTCGCGGGTCGGGATGAAGGACCACGAGTTGTCCTTCCCGATGTACATGTCCTTCTTGTAGAGGAAGTCGATGATCCAGAAGGAGTGGATGACGTCACGCGACTGAAGGTTGATCGTGACCTTCTTGTCGACGGGCAGCACCAGCGTGGGCAGCTGCGCCTGGTCGATGTTGCCGTCCTTGTCCGGCTGAGCCTGGATGCCCATCGTCCAGACGGCGTCGGAGTTGTCCTCTTCGTCGCCGTCGTACTGAAAGTCCCACGCCCACTGCTTGGCGATCGCGGTGATCTCGACATCGGGGTCGTCCCACTTGGCTTCGATCGCGGTCTGGTCGCGAGCGGTGAAGAAGAACATGCCCAGCACGAGGAAGAGCGGCACGATCGTGTAGAAGATCTCGATCGGCATGTTGTAGCGCATCTGCACCGGCAGGCCGGTCTGGCCCTTGCGACGGCGGTACGCGATCGCAGCCCAGGCCATCAGGCCCCAGGTGATGATTCCGACGGCGAGGAGCACGATCCACGAGTTCACCCAGAGCGACGAGACGCGCTCGGTCTGATTGGTGGCTGCGGGGCCACCCTCCACGAAGCCCGGAAGAAAGCCGTTCAGCTCGGTGGGAGAGCATCCCGCCAGGGCCAAGGCTGCCGCAACTCCCACAGGGAGGGCGGCCCAACGAAGGCTGCGTTTCGAGGGCACGATGCACCTTTCAGATCGCGAACAGAGCACACCCAAGTCTAGGGCAACCTCACACGTGATTCATGCCATCCACGCAGGTTGCGGGATGCAGAACGGCCGCCGTCACCGATCGGTGACGGCGGCCGTGGTCCGCGAAGCGAGGATCAGTGGAAGCTGTCGCCGCACGCGCAGCTACCCGCCGCGTTGGGGTTGTCGATCGTGAAGCCCTGCTCGGAGATCGTGTCCTTGAAGTCGATCGCCGCACCATCGAGGTACGGGACGCTCATGTTGTCGATGATCACCTCGACGCCGTCGAAGTCGACGGTCTCATCGCCCTCGAGGTAGCGCTCGTCGAAGTACAGCTGATAGATCAGGCCCGAGCAGCCACCGGGCTGCACGGCGACACGGAGGCGCAGATCGTCGCGCCCCTCCTGTTCGAGGAGGTTCTTGACCTTCGTGGCGGCAGCGTCGGTCAGGGTGACGCCGTGTGCGCGGGTGGTCTCTGGGGAGAGGGTGGTGTCGCTCATGTCGCTCCTTGTGACGGGCCGCAGGTGCACGGCTTCTCGGACGATTCTACCGCCGCAGACGCTGTGAGGCTCAGAGTTGGGTGGCATTCATCCGAGCCAGGAGCAGAGCCTCGCTCGCGACGGCATGGCGGAACGTATCCAGGTGCAGCGACTCGTTCGGGCTGTGCGCCCGCGAGTGGGGGTCTTCGACCCCGGTCACCAGGATCTGTGCGGCGGGGAACTCCCGCACCAGATCCGCGATGAAGGGGATGGATCCGCCCACGCCGAGGTCGACCGGAGCGACTCCGTAGCCGTCGCGCATCGCGTCACGGGTCAACGCCACGGCCCACCCGCTCGTGTCGACCAGGAAGCCGTCGCCGAGATCGACGTCGGAGAACGTGAGCTCCGCGCCGAACGGTGCATGGGCGCGGAGGTGGGCTTCGAGCGCCTCGTAGGCTTCCTGCCCCGTCTGGCCCGGTGCGACACGAGCACTGATCACCACGGTGACCTCGGGAAGGAGCGTGTTGGAGGCTGCGGCGACGGTCGTGGAGTCGATACCGATGACGGTGACCGCGGGCTTGTTCCAGATCCGGCTGAGGATCGTCCCGTTGCCGATCGGTGTGGTGGCGGGAAGCAGCCCGGCCTCATCCCGCAGCGTCGCCTCGGTGTAGTCCGGAGTGGCCGCATCGCGCGCGGTCATCCCCTCGACCGCGACCGCGCCGTCCTCGTCCCAGAGCGTCGCGAGCAGCGTGACGGTGGCCATCATCGCGTCGGGCACCGCACCGCCGAACATCCCCGAGTGCGACGCGTGGTCGAGTGTGCGCACACGCAGCGTGAAGCGCGCGTTGCCGCGCAGCGAGACCGTGAGTCCCGGCGTCACGGAGTCCCAGTTGCCGGAGTCCGCCACGACGATCGCGTCTGCGCGCAGAGCCTCCTTGTTGTCGGAGAGGAACTGCGCGAAGGAGCGGGAACCGTACTCCTCCTCCCCCTCGATGAACATCGCGATACCCAGGTCGAGATCGTCCCCGAGGACCTCGCTGACCGCCCGGATCGACGCGATGTGCGCCATGACCCCCGCTTTGTCATCCGCCGCACCACGCCCGTAGAGACGTCCGTCCCGCACCGTCGGCTCGAACGGCGGCGTCTCCCATAGGGCGTCGTCCCCCGGAGGCTGCACGTCGTGGTGCGCGTAGAGGAGGATCGTCGGCTTCCCGTTCCGCGCCGCACGGGTGGCGAGGACCGCCGGCTGCCCCTGCTCCTCGGTGCCGGGGATCGCTGCGCGCAGCACACGGACCTCATCGAAGACACCGGTGTCCTCGGCCAGTGACGCGACAGCTGCCGCGCTGCGCTCCAGTTGCGTCTGATCGAACGCCGGCCATGCCATCCCGGGGATCCGCACGAGGTGTCCGAGATCCGACAGCGCAGCGGGGATTCCGGTGGCCACGGCTTCGAGAACGGCGGCATCGGGCTCAGGGGGAAGAACAGGAGAGGTCATGCGAGTAATCTTAAGGTGATCCCCCGCCAGCGAACCGAGGAACTCCGTGTCCACTAACCCCGCCTCCCCTTCGACGAACGACGACGCCTCCGAGACGACTGCCGTCGGCAAGGGGCGCGCGACGCCGACCCGCGCGGAGCAGGAGGCAGCACGTCGCCGCCCCCTGGTCGCCAACACCAAAGAGGCGAAGGCGGCTGCCAAAGCCGAGCTCAACGAGCGTCGCGCTCGCGCCCAGGCCGGCATGGCCGCCGGCGAGGAGAAGTACCTCCCGGTCCGCGACAAGGGCCCGCAGCGCCGCTGGGTGCGCGACTACGTGGACGCGGGGTGGCACCCGGCCGAGTTCGTGATGGGCGTCATGGTGCTGGTCATCCTCGCCTCGCTCCTGCCGACGAACATGATGATCTCGTTCTACGCCTACATCGTCATGATGGGGTATCTCGTGATCGCGATCGGCGGCATGGTGCTGCTCGGGATGCGGGTCAAGCGGAAGGCCGCAGCGAAGTTCGGCAAGGAGCGCCTCGAGCGCGGCCTCGGCTGGTACGCCGCGATGCGCGCGCTGCAGATGCGCTTCATGCGACTGCCGAAGCCGCAGGTCAAGCGCGGCCAGTACCCCGACTGACCAGCCCCCTGTTGATCTCGCGGCCCCAGAACGGACCGCGGTACAGGAATCCCGTGTAACCCTGAACGAGAGTGGCACCGGCCTGCAGACGCTCCTGCACATCGGCCGGGGTCTCGACTCCACCGACCGCGATCACGCAGAACTCTGCCGGTACGGCGTCACGCACGATCCGGAGCACTTCGAGCGAGCGCTTCTTCAGCGGCGCCCCCGACAGTCCGCCCGCGCCCGCGGCTTCGATCGACGCCGCGTCCGTGAGCAGTCCGTCTCGACTGATCGTGGTGTTGTGCGCGATGATTCCGGCGAGCCCCTCGGCCACGGCCAACTCCGCGATGGCGGTGATCTCGTCATCCGGAAGATCCGGAGCGATCTTGACGAGCAGCGGCGTGGACCCCGATGCTTCCTTGACCGCCCGGAGCAACGGTGCCAGCGTCTCCACTGCCTGCAGCCCGCGCAGTCCCGGGGTGTTCGGCGAGGACACGTTCACCGCGAGGTAGTCGGCCAGCGGGGCGAGGCGGGTTGCCGAGGCCACGTAGTCGGCGGTCGCATCCTCGACGTCCACGATGCGGCTCTTACCGATGTTGACGCCGATCACCGTGTCCGGTGCGCCACGGCGCAGTCGAGCGAGGCGACGGGCGACCGCATCAGCGCCGTCGTTGTTGAACCCCATCCGGTTGACGACGGCGCGGTCCGCCAACAGACGGAACAGACGCGGCTTGGGATTCCCCTCCTGCGGGATCGCCGTCACGGTACCGATCTCCACGTGGCCGAACCCGAGGGCCGCCAGTCCGCGGACGCCGACGGCGTTCTTGTCGAAACCGGCCGCGATGCCGAAGGGCGACGGGAAGCTGAGCCCGAGTGCGTCGACACGCAAGGACGGATCCGGCGCGGTCAGGGCACGGGTCGCCCAGGAGAACGGCGGCACTCCGAGGACGCGGATCACCGCCATGCCGGCGTGATGGGTGAACTCGGGATCGAAGCGCGAGAGGACAGCGCGGAAGAGCAGCGGATACATCCCTGCCAGATTACCGCTCCTCGGCCTCCTGCTTCGTGTGGTCGGCGCGGAGGTCGGTGATCGCCGCCTCGAAGTCCTCGAGCGAGTCGAACGCCTGGTAGACGCTGGCGAAGCGGAGGAAAGCGACCTCATCGAGATCACGCAGCGGACCGAGGATGGCCAGACCGATCTCGTTCGTGTCGAGCTGCGACACCCCCGTCTGGCGAACAGCCTCCTCCACGCGCTGCGCGAGGATGGCGAGATCGGCCTCGGTCACCGGCCGCCCCTGACACGCCTTGCGCACGCCGGAGATGACCTTCTCCCGGCTGAAAGGCTCCATCACGCCGGAACGCTTGATGACGTTGAGGCTCGCCGTCTCGGTGGTCGTGAAACGGCCCCCGCACTCTGGGCACTGACGACGCCGCCTGATCGAGAGCCCGTCGTCACTCGTGCGGGAGTCGATGACGCGGGAGTCGGGATGACGGCAGAAGGGGCAGTGCATCTGACCGATCCTACGCGGTGAAGCGCGCCTCGATCGCCTCACCGTGCGCCGGCAGCGCCTCGGACTCGGCGAGAGCGACGACCCCCGCTCGGACAGCGGCCAGTGCGGCCCTGTCGTAGGAGATCACCTGCTGAGGACGCAGGAACGTGTACGCGCCGAGTCCCGGTGCATACCGCGCCTGACCGCCGGTCGGGAGCACGTGGTTGCTCCCTGCCATGTAGTCCCCCAGGCTCACCGGCGTCTGGTCTCCGACGAAGACCGCTCCGGCGCTCGTGAAGGCCGACGCGGCGCTCTCGGCATCGGCGAGGTGGAGTTCGAGGTGCTCGGGCGCGTAGGCGTTGCTGAACGCGGTCGCCATGGCGCGATCGTCGACGAGGACGATCGCCGACTGCGGTCCTCCCAAGGACGCGGCGACACGCTCGCTGTGACGGGTGAGGACGGAGATCCGCTCGACTTCGGTGGCGACGCGTGCAGCGAGCTCCGCGGCGTCCGTGACCAGTACCGCGGATGCCTGTTCGTCGTGCTCCGCCTGGCTCACGAGGTCGGCGGCGATGAGGCGCGGATCGGCATCGGCATCGGCGACGACCAGGATCTCGGTCGCGCCGGCCTCCGAGTCCGTCCCGACGACGCCGGCGACCGCGCGCTTGGCGGAGGCGACGTAGTTGTTGCCGGGCCCGGAGACGACGTCGACGGGGTCGAGCCCGAGCGAGGCGACACCGTGCGCGAACGCGCCGATCGCCCCCGCTCCGCCCATCGCATAGACCTCGGTCACGCCCAGCAGGGCGGCCGCGGCGAGGATCGTCGGGTGGATTCGCCCTCCCTGATCCGCCTGCGGCGGCGATGCCAATGCGATCTGCTCCACACCTGCCACCTGAGCCGGCACGACGTTCATGATCACGCTGGACGGGTAGACCGCTTTCCCACCGGGGATGTACACACCCACGCGGTGGACGGGCTGCCAGCGCTGCGTGATGACGGCACCGTCGCCGATGCGGGTGACCTGCGCGGCCGGAACCTGGGCTGCGGAGGCCAGTCGCACGCGGCGGATCGCCTCCTCGAGAGCGGTACGCACTTCGGGGGCGAGCTCGGCCAGCGCCTCGTCGATGTGGGCGGCGGGAACCCGGACGGAGTGTCCGGCGACCCGGTCGAAGCGTTCCGCCTGCTCACGGAGAGCGGCCTCACCGCGGTCGCGGACGTCGTCCACGAGGCGGGCGGCGGTGTCGAGCGCCTCGGCACGCGCCTGTGTGGCTCGCGGTACGGCGGCGAGCATGTCAGCGGGCGAGAGCTCGCGCCCCCGCAGATCGATCGTGCGCATTTCAGCCTTTCGTGATGTCGGAGATGTCGTGGAGGTAGCCGATCCGCCCGTCGTCATGTCGCACGACGTAGGCACCTCCACGGTCTTCGATCACGAGCGCCCAGGCATTCGGGCCGATGCGGAACAACGCGTCACCGCGTTCGTCGTGGACGTCACGCTCAGAGGGCGCGAGGATCCAGAACGGCTGCGCGACGGGAGTCGACTCGCGCGGGTTCGTCGCATCGAGGTCCGCGTCGGCGAAACCCTCCACGATCGGAGCTTCCGTGTCGTCCGGGACGACAGCGGTCTCGTATGTCGCAGCGGTCTCGAGGAGGGACTCGATGCTCCCGGTGTCCGAGACGATCTCGGGCTCCTGCCCCCGAGAACGCCGAGAGTACGTGGGCACGTACTCCTCGTCATCTGTGCCGTGCACGGTGCCGATGTCACCACCGGACGCGTGTGCCGTGAGGGGCACCTGAGCGGCGAGGTCGACGCGCTCGACCTCGTCCGTGGCCTGGCTCCCGGAATCCCGGCTGTCTGCGTCTGCGACCGGAGGAAGCGCGGAAGCATCCACGCCCACATCCGTCCGGTCGCCGTCGGCGGCGGTCTGTGGCTCGGGCTCCGTGAGGACCGGTTCGGGTCGCGGTCGCGCGATGACGGGGCGCACCGGATTGGCGTTGCGGTGGGCGAGGGTGACCAGACGTCCGTGGAAGTCCTCTTTCAGCCCCGGGATGAGTGGAGCGAAGACCGTGAGCACGACCAGGGCCAGAGCGGCGACGGCCATCACCACCCCGCTCCACGGAAGTGACCAGAACCCGGTGGCGATCAGCCCTGAGATCGTGAGCCACACGTTCCCGGCCCAGACGACGGCTGCGACCGAGAAGGCCACAGAGGCGAATTGGTCGATGCCGAGCGACCCGACGCGACGGATACCGTCAGGCGAGAAGCGACGGAGCACGAGCAGGAACACGGCGACCGTGGGGACACCAACCGGAAGGATCCACTGGATTCCGACGCCCCAGAGCGAGGCGCCCCCGGCCAGCGGGAAGAACGACACGACGAAGGAGACCAGCCACACGCTGACGATGAGAAGCTCACGGAGGGTGAATCCGAGGATCCCGTACTCCGGAGTCACCTCATCGTCGTAGAGGACACCGTCGTCATCGCTGAAATCCGCATCTTCGACACCCGGCTCAGGGAGTTCCGTGCTCATGCGTGGTCCTTTCGTCACCGTGCTCGACGGGGGGATTCGTCGTGCTGCCGACGGCTCATGATCCTACCCGCTCACCCCAGACAGGTGGGTCCGAGAAGGGACTTGAGGTCACCGAAGAGGTCTGCCGAGACCTTCACCGGCATGGGCACCTCGAAGACCTTCGCAGTGCCGCCGCGGTGCACGCGGAGCAGCACCTCCGTGTCGCCGTTGTGCCGACGCAGGACCTCGGCGAGCTCACCCATCACCCGCTCGGTGGCACGTTGCTCCGCCAAGACCAACGACAGTGGCCCTGCGGCGTCGAACGAGCCGATGTCGGGCGCGAACGCGGACTGCGCGTGCAGGTTGAGGCCGTCATCACGACGGGACACGCGCCCGCGCACGGCGAGGATCGCGTCCTGTTGCAAGGTGTGCTGGAACTCGGTGTACGTCTTGCCCATGAACATCACGGTGACCTCGCCGTTGAAGTCCTCGACCGTGATCATGCCGTACGGATTACCGCTCGCCTTGGCCACGCGGTGCTGCACACTGGTCACGAGGCCCGCCACAGTCACCTGATCGCCGTCCTGCAGGTCTTCGGAGTTGTTGAGGTCATGGATCGAGATCGACGCATGCTTCGCGAGCGGCACCTCGAGCCCGGCCAGCGGGTGATCGGAGACGTACAGGCCGAGCATCTCCCGCTCGAAGGCGAGCTTGTCCTTCTTGACCCACTCGGGGCGGGCCGGCACCTTGGCCGGAGCGGCCTCTTCCATGCCGTCGTAGAGACTGTCGAAGTCGAACCCGATCGCGCCCTGTGCCTCGTTGCGCTTGCGGTCGACGGCTGCCTCGACCGCGTCTTCGTGCACTTCCATGAGCGCTCGGCGGGTGTCGCCCATCGAGTCGAAGGCGCCGGCCTTGATCAGGGACTCCACGGTGCGCTTGTTCGAGACATGCAGCGGCACGGTGTCGAGGAAGTGGTGGAACGAGGTGAACCGCTCCCCCTTGCGCGCCTGCACGATCCCTTCGACGACGTTGCTGCCGACGTTGCGCACAGCGCCGAGGCCGAAGCGGATGTCGTCTCCGACGGCCGCGAAGAAGTTGATCGAGTCCGAGACGTCGGGCGGAAGGACTTTGATCCCCATGCGACGGCACTCGTTCAGGTACAGGGCCATCTTGTCCTTGGAGTCGCCCACGCTGGTGAGCAACGCCGCCATGTACTCGGCGGGATAGTGCGCCTTGAGGTATGCGGTCCAGTACGACACGAGTCCGTACGCCGCGGAGTGGGCCTTGTTGAAGGCGTAGTCGGAGAAGGGCAGCAGGATGTCCCACAGCGCCTTGATCGCGTCCTCGCCGAAGCCGCGCTCCTTCATCCCGCCCGCGAAGCCCTCGTACTGCTTGTCGAGCTCCGACTTCTTCTTCTTGCCCATCGCGCGACGGAGGATGTCTGCTTGTCCGAGGCTGAAGCCGGCGACGGCCTGAGCGATGGCCATGACCTGCTCCTGGTAGATGATGAGCCCGTACGACTCCTCCAGGATCTCCGCGAGCGGCGCTTCGAGCTCGGGATGGATGGGGGTGATCTCCTGCACCCCGTTCTTGCGCAGTGCGTAGTTGGTGTGCGAGTTCGCGCCCATCGGACCCGGGCGATACAGGGCGATGAGGGCCGAGATGTCACCGAAGTTGTCCGGCTTCATCAGGCGCATCAGCGAGCGCAGCGGCGGACTGTCGAGTTGGAAGACGCCCAGGGTGTCTCCGCGCGCGAGCAGCTGATACACACCCGGGTCGTCGAGACCGAGGTGCTCGAGGTCGAGTTCTTCGCCCCGGTTCGTCCGGATGTTGTCGAGCGCATCGGAGATGATCGTGAGGTTGCGCAGCCCGAGGAAGTCCATCTTGATCAGCCCGAGCGACTCACACGACGGGTAGTCGAACTGCGTGACGATCTGGCCGTCCTGCTCGCGCCTCATGATCGGGATGATGTCGAGCAGCGGATCGGACGACATGATCACGCCGGCGGCGTGGACGCCCCACTGACGCTTCAGCCCTTCGAGACCGAGAGCGCGGTCGAAGACGGTCTTGGCCTCCGGGTCGGTCTCGATCAGCGTGCGGAACTCGCTCGCTTCCTTGTACCGGGGGTGCGCCGAGTCGAACATGCCGTCCAGGGGCATGTCCTTGCCCATCACGGGCGGCGGCATCGCCTTCGTGAGGCGCTCCCCCATGCTGAAGGGGAACCCGAGAACGCGCCCGGCGTCCTTCAGCGCCTGCTTCGACTTGATCGTGCCGTAGGTGACGATCTGGGCGACGCGCTCGGATCCGTACTTCTCGGTGACGTATTCGATGACCTCGCCGCGGCGACGATCATCGAAGTCGACGTCGAAGTCGGGCATCGAGACACGGTCGGGGTTGAGGAAGCGCTCGAAGATCAGACCGTGCTCGAGCGGGTCGAGGTCGGTGATCCGCATCGCGTAGGCGACCATCGACCCGGCACCCGAACCACGGCCGGGACCGACACGGATGCCGTTGTCCTTGGCCCAGTTGATGAAGTCTGCGACGACGAGGAAGTAGCCGGGGAAACCCATCTGCAGGATGATGCCGGTCTCGTACTCGGCCTGCTTGCGCACCTTGTCGGGGATGCCACCGGGGTACCGGTAGTGCAGGCCGGCCTCGACCTCCTTGATGAGCCAGCTGTCCTCGGTCTCACCGTCTGGGACCGGAAAGCGCGGCATGTAGTTCGCCGAGGTGTCGAACTCGACCTCGCAGCGCTCGGCGATCAGGAGTGTGTTGTCGCAGGCCTCGGGGTGATCGCGGAACAGCTGCCGCATCTCGGCGGCGGTCTTGATGTAGTAGCCGTCGCCGTCGAACTTGAAGCGGTTCGGATCGTCCATGGTGGAGCCCGACTGCACGCACAGCAGAGCCTCGTGAGCGTCGGCCTCGTGCTGGTGCGTGTAGTGCGAGTCGTTGGTCGCGACGAGCGGGATGTTGAGGTCTTTCGCGAGGCGGAGCAGGTCGGTCATCACCCGTCGCTCGATGGAGAGACCGTGGTCCATGATCTCGGCGAAGTAGTTCTCCTTGCCGAAGATGTCCTGGAACTCTGCAGCCGCCGCGCGTGCCGCGTCGTACTGCCCCAGCCGCAGCCGCGTCTGGATCTCGCCGGAGGGGCATCCTGTGGTCGCGATGATGCCCTTGCCGTAGGTCTGGAGCAGCTCGCGGTCCATGCGGGGCTTGAAGTAGTAACCCTCCATGCTCGACCGGGAGCTGATCCGGAAGAGGTTGTGCATGCCCGCGGTGCTCTGGCTCCACATCGTCATGTGGGTGTACGCGCCCGAACCGGAGACGTCGTCGCTCTTCTGGTCGGGTGAGCCCCACTGCACGCGCGTCTTGTCGCTGCGGTGCGTGCCCGGGGTCATGTATGCCTCGAGCCCGATGATGGGCTTGATGCCCGCGTTCCGCGCCGCGTTGTAGAACTCGAATGCCGCGAAAGTGTTGCCGTGATCGGTCACTGCGATGGCCGGCATCCCGTATTCGGCGGCTGCCTGGGTCATCGCATTGATCTTCGCCGCACCGTCCAGCATGGAGTACTCGCTGTGCACGTGCAGGTGGACGAAGGAGTCGGATGCCATGCCTTCGAGTCTACGGCGGAGCCCCGACACCGGAGGTCGGCGGGGGGCTGCGTCGAGGTTCCCTCACGGCAGTGAATCGACGACGCCTAACTCCGAAAGTCATGTAGGAATTGAGACGTCAGCCTCGCTCTGTCTGTGGTCACGCTTTCTTCGACGATCTCTGTGGCGTCCCCAGGTCGAGCCTCATCAGCACCCGCGGGAACCCGTCGAGTACGGAACCCGTATCCGCGGCCTTCACGAATCCTGCACTCTCGAAGAGCGCTCGCGTGCCGACGTACGCCATCGTCAGATTCACCTTCTCGCCCCCGTTGTCTACCGGATACCCCTCGATGGCGGGCGCGCCGCGCTCCGTCGCATATGCGACAGCACCGTCGATCAGCGCATGGGAGATGCCCTGCTTCCGGTACCCGGGGCGTACCCGGAAACACCACAGCGACCAGACGTCGAGGTCATCGATCCGCGGGATGAGCCGATTGCGGGCGAAGCTCGTGTCGCGTCGCGGATGCAGTGCCGCCCAGCCGACAGGCTCGTCGTTGAGATAGGCGATCACGCCGGGGGGCGGATCCTGGTGGCACAGCTCGCGCACCCGGTCGGCGCGGGCCGGGCCCTTGAGCGCAAGGTTCTCCTTGTTGCCGATGCGATAGCTCAGGCAGAAGCACACGTTCGACGTCGGCTTCTTCGGCCCGACGAGGGTTGCGACATCGTCGAACACGGTTGCAGGACGAACCTCGATGCTCATGCGCTCAGTGTCGCGCACGACACCGACATCGGGCCGGCGCAGCGCCGACTATTCGCCGCGGAGCACGTCCAACGCGTGGCGGAAGTCTGCCGGATAGGGCGACTCGAACCGCACCCAGTCCCCCGTCGCCGGGTGCGCGAACGCGAGCTGATGTGCGTGCAGCCACTGACGTGTGAGCCCAAGCCGGGCTGACATCGTGGGGTCGGCGCCGTACAGCGGATCGCCGACGCACGGATGCCGATGAGCAGCCATGTGCACGCGGATCTGATGCGTGCGCCCCGTCTCGAGATGGATCTCGAGGAGCGAAGCGCCCGGAAAAGCTTCGAGCGTCTCGTAGTGGGTCACCGAGGGCTTCCCGTCGGGAACGACGGCGAACTTCCAGGAGTGGTTCGGATGGCGCCCGATGGGCGCGTCGATCGTTCCCGCCAGCGGATCAGGATGCCCCTGCACGACCGCGTGATAGATCTTCTCGACCGTACGGTCCTTGAACGCCTGCTTCAGCGTCGTGTACGCCTGCTCAGACTTCGCCACGACCATGAGGCCGCTCGTGCCGACGTCCAGCCGGTGCACGATCCCCTGACGCTCGGCGGCACCGCTCGTCGCGACGCGGAATCCGGCGGCCTCGAGTGCGCCGACGACGGTGGGGCCCTCCCACCCGACGGACGGATGCGCGGCCACGCCCGTGGGCTTGTCGACCACGATGATGTCGTCGTCGTCGTACACGACCCCGAGCTCGGGAACCGCGATCGGAATGACTCGCGGCGCCTCCTTCGGCGCCCATTCGACTTCGAGCCAGCCACCACCGCGCAAGCGGTCAGACTTGTCGAGCGTCACGCCGTCCAGACGGACTCCGCCGGCCGCGGCGACATCCGCAGCGAAGGTGCGGGAGAAACCCATCAGCTTCGCGAGCGCGGCATCCACCCGCGTGCCGTCCAAGCCGTCAGGAACCGGCAGAGATCGGGACTCCACGTCAGCGGCCTTCCGATGCGGGAGCCGCATCCTCCGAAGGTGCGTCATCGTCGCCCGCGTCCACCTCGTCCGCGTCCGTCTCGGTCGCCGCCTCGGCGGCGATCGCCGCAGCTTCCGCCTCTTCCTCGGTCTCGACCACCGCGTGATCGCGCTCGCGCGTGCCGTCGAAGCGCAGGCCGAAGACCACGAGCAGGGCCACCGAGATCATGCCGGTGACGATGAAGATGTCCGCGACGTTGAAGATGGCCGGCATCATCCACGGCATCGAGATCATGTCGACGACATGTCCCACCGGGAACCCGGGCTCCCGGAACAGTCGATCGGTGAGGTTGCCGAGCACGCCGCCGAGCAGGCAGCCGAGGACCACGGCCCACAGCCGGGACTTGAGCCCGAACGCCTTCCAGATGATGATCGACGCGACGACCGCGAGGGCGATCGTGAAGATCCAGGTGACCTCGGAACCGAGCGAGAACGCCGCGCCGGGGTTGCGGACGTAGTACAGCTGAAGGAACTCACCGAGAACCGGGACCGGTACCTGCAGCGGCAGGTTCTCGATCGTGAGGTACTTCACAAACTGATCGGCGGCCAGTACGAGCGCTGCGAGGATCGCAACGATCGCACCGGCCGCCGACCGACGAAGGGGACGACGTCCTGACAAGAGGGCGCCTTACAGACCGATCGCGGAGACGGGCGTGGAGTCCGTGGACGCCGACTTCTCGTCGAGCTCGCGGAGCTGGCCTTCGATGTATCCGCGCAGCTGCGAGCGGTAGTCGCGCTCGAAGTTGCGGAGTTCGGTGATGCGAGCCTCGAGCGTGTTGCGCTCGCGCTCCAGGCGTGCCGACTCCTCGCGCTGCTTGGCCTCGGCCTCGGTGCGGATCCGGGCGACCTCGGTCTCGGCCTCGGCGATGAGCGCGTTGCGCTTCGCCTCACCCTCGGCGACGTGCTCGTCGTGCAGACGCTGGGCGAGCTCGATGATGCCGGCGGTCGCGGTCGCGGAACCGGTCGGAGCAGGCTCTGCGGGAACCTCGGCCACGGGAGCCGGAGTCTCGGGCGCCGCAGGTGCCGCGGCCGGAGCGGCGGCCTCGGGGGCCTCGCCGGACTCGTAGGCGGCCAGCTTGGCTTTCAGCTCGACGTTCTCTTCGAGAGCCTTGCGCCACTCGATGACGATCTCGTCGAGGAAGTCGTCGACCTCATCCGGGTCGAAGCCGTCCTTGAAGCGGACGTGCTGGAACTGCTTGGTGACGACGTCATCCGGGGTAAGTGCCATGAGTGGCTCCTCTTTCGATGAGTACGAATGCCAGTATCGATGTATGGCGTGGTCGTGATGTGGCGCGAACCCGGGGCGCGCACCTGGGTGCCAGCATAGCCCCCGCGCCTCAGCGCCGCGATGTCACGACACCCAGAGAACACGAAGTCCACGTGGCGGATCCGGGCGGATCGCCGGGAGTTCAGCGGATGAACAGCCGCACGATGTTCATCAGGACCAGCACGATCAACAGGGTGAGCGTGAACCCGAAATCGAGCGACAGGGAACCGATCCGCAGTGGCGGGATGAGCCGCCGGAAGAACCGGATGGGCGGATCCGTGACCGTGTAGACAGCCTCAGCGGCGACCAGACCGAACCCCTTGGGACGCCACTCCCGATTGAAGAGGGGGATGTAGTCCAGGATGAGGCGCGCGAAGAGCACGAAGATGTAGAGCAGCAGCACCAGATGAACGATGCTCGCTGCGACGGAGACCAACTCCACGAGCTACGACTGGTCGAAGCCCGCAGACTCAGCGTCTGCGTGCGCGATGCCCCCGTGGCCCGAAACCGCGATGTTCTCCGGCGAGAGCAGGAACACCTTCGAGGTGACCCGCTCGATACGGCCGTACAGGCCGAGGGAGAGCCCGCTCGCGAAGTCGATGAGACGGCGCGCGTCGGCATCGCTCATCTGGGAGAGGTTGATGATGACCGGGACGCCCTCGCGGAAGCTCTCCGCGATCAGCTGAGCGTCGCGGTACTGCTTGGGGTGGACGGTGAGGATCTCGTTCACGGCTCCTGCAGAGGGCTGGCGGACGGCGACGGGACGACGGAGGGGCGTGACGGGAGCCGGAGCCGGCTCTTCGCGCTCGCGGTCGCGCTCGCGGTGAGCGCGCGCAGGAGCCTGCGCCTCCTCCTCGTAGACCTCTTCCTCGTCGGCGAGGCCGAGATACACCATGGTCTTCTTCAGCGGGTTACCCATCGTGTCCTCCGGTTCGAACGTTTGGGGCTGGTCTTTTCACAGGTTAACCCCGGTCGGGCCGGGGGCCGGTGATTGCGGAGCCGATCCGCAGGTGTGTCGCGCCGGCGTCGATCGCCTCCACGAAGTCGCCGGTCATCCCGGCGGAGATCCACGATGCGGAGGGCTGAACGGCGCGGACGCCCTCAGCGACGGCACGCAAGCGCGCGAATGCAGCGCCGGGTTCCTCATCCAGTGGCGCGACCGCCATGACGCCCCGCAGACGGAGCGATGGCAGCGCCAGCACGTGCTCAGCGAGTGCGACGGCGTCAGCGGGTGCCACTCCCCCGCGACCAGGATCGTCGGTCAGGTTGACCTGTACGAGCACGTCGAGGAGGCCATCGTCCTGGGCCGCGCGGTCCAGCGCGTCGGCGAATCGGCCCCGGTCGACGGAATGCACGACGTCGGCGCTGCGCCGGATGGCCGCGGCCTTGTTCGTCTGCCCCTGGCCGATGAAGTGCCAGGTCAGGTCGAGGGCTGCGAGTTCCGCCTGCTTCGCCGACAGCTCCTGTTGCCGATTCTCTCCCACGTCGCTCACACCGAGCGCGCGCAGTTCACGGACCAGAGAGGCCGGATGGAACTTCGTCACGACGATGCGAGTGATCTCCGCCGGATCCCGCCCCGCGGCGCGCGCGGCGACGGCGATGCGTTCGTCGATCGCCGTCAGCCGCGCCGCCAGGTCCGACCGCCCCTGCCCGTCGGCCGCAGTGTTCACTTCAGGAATTCGGGGATGTCGATGTCGTCGTCTGCGAAAGCCGGCTCGATGCTGGTGGTCGGCACTCGCTGCTGCACCGGCTCCGCCGGTGCCGCGTCGCTCTTCGCCTCCGGCTCCTCGTCGAGGGAGACCTCGGGGAGAGCCGTCGCCGAAGGCCGGGAGACGACCATCGGGTCCAGTCGGAGCGAAGGCTCACCGCCGTCGAATCCGGCCGCGATGACGGTCACGCGCACCTCATCGCCGAGAGTGTCGTCGATGACGGTACCGAAGATGATGTTCGCCTCGGGGTGTGCCGCTTCCTTGACGAGGTCGGCCGCGTCGTGGATCTCGAAGATGCCGAGGTTCGAACCTCCCTGGATCGAGAGCAGCACGCCGTGCGCACCCTCGATGGAGGCCTCGAGCAGCGGCGATTCGACCGCGAGCTCGGCGGCCTTGATCGCGCGATCGGCACCGCGGGCGGAGCCGATGCCCATGAGGGCGGAACCTGCGCCCTGCATGACCGACTTGACGTCGGCGAAGTCGAGGTTGATCAGACCCGGGGTCGTGATCAGGTCGGTGATGCCCTGGACACCGGCGAGGAGCACCTGGTCCGCGGTGGCGAAGGCCTCGATCATGGAGATCCCACGGTCGCTGATCTCGAGGAGACGGTCGTTCGGCACCACGATGAGGGTGTCGACCTCTTCCTTGAGTTTCGCGACGCCCGCCTCTGCCTGGCTCTGGCGACGGCGACCTTCGAACGAGAACGGCTTGGTGACGACACCGATGGTGAGCGCGCCGATGGACTTCGCGATGCGGGCCACCACGGGAGCACCACCGGTTCCGGTGCCGCCTCCCTCGCCGGCGGTCACGAAGACCATGTCCGCACCGGTCAGGGCCTGCTCGATCTCCTCGGCGTGGTCCTCCGCGGCACGGCGCCCCACCTCGGGGTCTGCTCCGGCGCCGAGACCACGCGTGAGTTCCCGACCGACGTCGAGCTTGACGTCGGCATCGCTCATGAGCAGCGCCTGGGCGTCGGTGTTGACGGCGATGAACTCGACTCCGCGGAGACCGAGATCGATCATGCGGTTGACGGCGTTGACGCCGCCACCGCCGACGCCGACGACCTTGATCACGGCGAGGTAGTTCTGGTTCTGGCTCATGGCCGGCCTCCGATTATTCGAGCCTGAAAAGGATGAACCTTAAACCTCAACTAGAGGTGTAAAGTATTTCCCGGTATTGCGTTCTCTTGATCGAAGGTAAGCGCCGCCTGGCCGCGCGCACGCAACCACTTGGGCGTGTCGCGCCATTCCCCACGAAAGAGGTCAGCCGACGACGGCGACTTCGGGCGACGTGACGTCGATCGACCGTGCCCCGGGATGGGCGCCCATCGCCGCTGAGAGGGTCAGTGCCTTGAGACCCGAGTCCTCCGCGCTCCCCCAGACCACCGTCAGCCCACTGCTCAGCGTCAGGGTCACGTCGTCCTGGGTGGTCGCCGCGACCCCCGCCAACTGTGATCGGACATCGGCGGGCAAGGACCTCACGACGAGCCCCGCGCTGCGGAACGCGGCCGAATCGACCCCGCTGTCGATCTCGATCAGAGGCTGCCCTGCGGGCTGATCGGGCGTGGTCGAAAGCGCCACCCCCGCCGCGTCCACGAGCGTGAATCCAGCGTTCGAGCGGATCACGCCGACCGGGGTGCGTTCGACGATGCGCACCGTCAGGTCATGCGGAGGCCGCGCCTCCAGCGCATACGTCTCGATGAGAGGGAACGCCAGCAGCGCGGCCTTCACCTCACTGGAATCGACCAGAGCCAGCGGCGTGCCGAGCTGATCGCTGAGCGCCGCCTCGACCGCGGAGGGATCGAGGCTGGTCGCCCCGACGACCGTGATCTTCTCGACGGCGAACAGCGGGCTGTACGCGGCCGCGATGCTCCCTCCGATCACGACGACCACAGCGGCGAGGCTGCTCCACCAGATGATCCGTCGTCGCCGAGAGCGTTGGGTGAACCGGCGGATCTCTGCGCGGAGAGCCTTGCGCCGCGCGCGCGCCGCGCGCCAGACATCCCTCGTCGAGGTCGGTTCCGGCGCATCGAGCGTCGCGTCCTCCGCCGGTGCGCGCTCCTCGGCGACAGCGGGCCTCTCCTCCGCCGCGGCAGCGGACTTCTCCTCCACCGCGGCGCCGGGCCGACTCGGACGGCGCGTCGCCTGCGTCGCGGCGCCCTTCTCCCCCGAACTCTCCGGGGTGGACGGAAGCGGTGCGGGCCGACGCATCGGCTAGGCCTCGTCGGTCCGGCGGAGGGACTCCAAGACCTGCGGGATGATCTGATACACGTTGCCGCAGCCGAGGGTCACGACGAAATCTCCGTCGCGCGCCACGGTAGCCGTGTAGTCGGCAGCCTGTTGCCAATCCGCCACGAAGTGCACGTGCGACGGGTCGCGGAACGCGTTGCTCACCAGCTCGCCGGTGACTCCGGGGACCGGATCCTCACGAGCCCCGTAGACGTCCAGCATCACCGTGTGGTCGGCGAACTCCTCGAGAACGTCGGCGAACTCCTGGTACATGTGCTGCGTGCGGGAGTAGGTGTGCGGTTGCTGGATCGCGATGACCCGCCCCGTGCCCGCGATGCTGCGCATCGCCTCCAGTGCCGCCCTGACCTCGGTCGGATGGTGCGAGTAGTCGTCGTACACGGTCACGCCGCGCGCGACCCCGTGCTGTTCGAGGCGGCGAACCGTTCCCGCGAAACCTTCGACGGCGCGGACCGCGTCGACGAGCGGATACCCGAGGGCGCGCAGCACCGTGACGACGCCGGCCGCGTTGATGGCGTTGTGCACACCGGGGACGGCGAGCTGCATCCGCACCTGCTCGCCACCGTGGGTGATGGTCGCTGCGACGCCTCCGTCGGTCACGAAGTCGGTGACGCGCACATCCGCATCGGCCGCTTGACCGAACGTGAGCACGTTCGGGTGGGTGATCCCGGCGCCGACTCGGAGCGCCCCGGCATCGTCGCTAGAGATCACGACGGCCTCCGAGGCGGCATCCGCGAACCGGACGAACGCGTCATGGAAGGCCTCGTCCGAACCGTAGTGGTCCAGGTGATCCGGATCCACATTCGTGATGAGAGCGACCGCGGTGTCGTAGAGCAGGAAGGTGCCGTCCGATTCGTCTGCTTCGACGACGAACAGGTCGCCCGATCCGGTAGCGCTCGACGTTCCGAGCTGCTCGATCACACCGCCGTTGACGAAATGGGGATCGGCCCCGAGCTCCCGCAGTGCGGTGACGATCATGCCCGTCGAGGTCGTCTTACCGTGCGCGCCGGCGACCGACACCAGGCGACGGGACCCGATCAGCCAGTGCAGCGCCTGGGAACGGTGGATCACGTGCAGGCCACGCGCCTTCGCGGTGACGAACTCGGGGTTCTCGGGCCAGATCGCGCCGGTGTGCACGACCGTGTCGGCGTCGCCCAGGTACGCGGCATCGTGACCGACATGGACCGTGGCTCCCGCCGCGGCCAACGCCCGCAGGTTGTCGCTGTCGGCGCGGTCGCTTCCGGAGACGCGGATGCCCGCGTCGAGGAACATCTTCGCGAGCCCGCTCATGCCGGAGCCGCCGATGCCGATGAAGTGCGCGGAGGTGATCGTCTCGGGAAGAGGGAGGGAGAGGTCGGGTCTGATCATGTCCGCTTCAGTCTACTTTTCGTTCGGTGGTGTCGACCGCGTCAGGCCGCATGCAGCGCGCGGTCGATCAGGGTGATCACGTTCTCCGTGCCGTTGCGCGTTCCTGCCGTCGCGGCGGCGGCCGCCATCCGGTCGATCCGCGCCTGATCGCCCAAGAGGGGCACGACGATCCGGCGTACCGCGTCGCCGTCGAAGGTGGCGTCGTCCAGGAGCTCTGCAGCACCGGCCGCCACTGCAGAGGCCGCGTTCAGTCGCTGCTCACCGTTGCCCACCGAATAGGGCACGTAGAGCGCGGGGATCCCCAGCGCGCTGATCTCGCTCACCGTCGCCGAGCCGGACCGCGACACGATCAGGTCTGCGAGCGCGAAGGCCAGGTCCATGCGATCCACGTACCGACGCAACGCGTAGCCGTCGACTCCGGGATCCGCCAGATCGCTGCGTTCGCCGGTCACATGCAGCAGCTGCCAGCCCGCTGCGAGGATGTCCTGCCAGGAATCCGCCAGAGCCTCGTTGAGGCGCTGCGCACCGAGCGAACCACCGAAGACGAGCAGCACCGGACGCTGGGCGTCGAGCCCGAAGTGCTCCGCGGCCTCCGCGCGAGCGGCCGTACGATCGAGCGCGATCACCTCGCGGCGCAGGGGCATCCCGACCACTTCGCTGCCACGGAGAGGCGTGCCCTCGAACGCGACGCCCACGGCCGCCGCGCGGCGGGCACCGAGCACGTTGGCCAGTCCGGGCTTGGCATTGGCCTCGTGCACCACGAACGGAACACCCTCGCGACGAGCGGCGACGTACGCCGGCGCCGACGCATACCCGCCGAACCCGACGACGACGTCGATGTCGTGCCGACGGATGTGCTCGCGCACTTGGGCGATCGCCCGACGGAACCTCCCGGGGAAGGCGGCCGCCTGGCGGTTCGGTCGGCGCGGGAACGGAACCTTGTCCACGATCAGCAGTTCATAGCCTCGCTCGGGCACGAGTCGCGATTCGAGCCCCTCCGCCGTGCCGAGCACGAGGACCGAGTCGTCGGGGACGCGTTCACGGAGCGCATCGGCGACGGCGAGCAGGGGATTCACATGGCCGGCGGTGCCACCGCCGGCGAGGAGATACGAGGTCACCTGGCGACCCTACCCCGCTCCGCTGACTGCTTCTCGGTCACGGGGATCGTGCGTGCGAACGCGAGCAGCACGCCGCAGGCGATCAGCACGGCGAGCAGTGCTGTGCCTCCCTGCGACATGAACGGGAGAGGGACGCCCATCACGGGGAAGATACCGATGACGACGCCGATGTTCAGGACGGCCTGACCGACGATCCACACCGTGATGCCCCCGGCCGCGACGCGGATGAAGGCATCCGGCGTCTTCCGGATGATGTGGAACGCACCGACCGTGAAGAACGTGAACAGGGCCAGGACGACGATGCAGCCGATCAGCCCGAGCTCTTCTCCGACGATGGCGAAGATGAAGTCGTTGCCCGCTGCAGGCAGCCATCCGTACTTCTCCTGGGAGTTGCCGAGCCCGAGTCCGAAGATCCCCCCGGATGCCATGCCCCAGATGCCGTGGATCGACTGATAGCAGTCGCCCTCGTACAGCGCCATGTCGTCGCACGTGGCGACGATGCGGCGCATGCGGTCCTGGCTGGACAGCGCGTAGGCGAGCACCGCGATGACGCCGAGAATCACGGGCAGGATGAACAACCGGAGCTTGACCCCCGAGAAGAACAGACACCCCAGGAGGATGAGGACAAGCACCATCGCGGTGCCGAGGTCCTTTCCGGCGAGCACGGTACCGATCGCGAGCGCACCGACCGGGATCACGGGAATGAAGACGTGATGCCAGGTGCCGAGCATCGCCTGTTTGCGCAGCAGCACCGCCGCGATCCAGAGGGCCAGGGCGAGCTTGAGGAACTCGGAGGGCTGCAGCGTGAACCCGGCGATCTGGATCCAGTTCCGGTTTCCGCCATCCTCGATACCCAGCGGCGTGAACACGAGCAGTTGCAGAGCGACCGCGCCGAACAGTGCGGGCCACGCCATCTTCTTCAGGAACGCGACCGGCATCCGACTGACGAGGAACATCAGCGGCACACCCAGAAGGGCGAACACCCCCTGACGCAGCACACCGCCCATCGGGTCCTTGCCGCTCGCGACCGCGGAGGCACTCGTGGCGGACAGCACCATGACCAGACCGAACAGCGTCAGCAGCAGGGCGGTCGATGCGATGAGGAGGAACTCCGTCGACACCGGAGTGAACCGACGCCCGAGGGAGACTCGGGCTGCGAGCCCTCCGGACTCAGAGCGCGGAGGGCGGGACACCTGTGTCATCGGCGCTCCCCCGGTCGATCCAGTCCTGCACCGCCTCGGCGAAGCGATGCCCGCGATCCGCATAGCCGGAGAACTGGTCGAAAGACGCCGCAGCCGGGGCCAGCAGGACTGTGCCCTCGCCGTCGACGATCCCCGACGCGATCTCCACGACACGGTTCATGACCTGACCAGTCTCGCCAGCATCCACCTCGAACACCGGCACCGTCGGCGCGTGTCGCCGGAATGCCGCGACGACGGAGGCACGTTCGACGCCGATCACGACGGCCGCACGAGCCGTGGTACCGACCTCGGCGACGAGCTCGGCGATGTCCACGCCCTTGAGGTCGCCCCCGACGATCCACACGGCCCCCGGGTAAGCACGCAGCGACGACGCTGCCGCGTGCGGATTCGTCGCCTTGGAATCGTCGACCCAGGTGATCCCCCGGTGTCGCGCGACCACCTGGATACGGTGGGCGTCGAGGCGGAAGGACTGGAGCGCTGCGTGGATCGCCTCCGGCTCCACACCGAGGGAGCGCGCCAACGCACTCGCTGCGAGGATGTTCTGCACGATGTGCGGAGCCGCGAGGCCCGCCTCATCGAGAGCGGCGACGGTCGTGAGCTCGAGGGCGCTGCGTGCACGGTCGTCCAGGAAGGCCCTGTCGACCAGGAGCCCCTCCACGATGCCGAGGTCGCTCGGACCTGGGATCCCGAGATCGAAGCCGATGGCGCGGGCCCCCTCGACGACCTCCGCCTCCTCCACCATGTGGCGGGTGGCCTCATCCGCCTTGTTGTAGATGCAGGCGACACGGGTGTTCCGATAGACCACGGCCTTCGCATCGCGGTACGCCTGTGCACTGCCGTGCCAGACCAGGTGATCGTCGGCGAGGTTGAGGCAGACGGCGGAGTACGGGAACAGCTCACCCTCGGGGCGGGACTGTCCGAGGTACCAGAGCTGATGGCTCGAGAGCTCGACCACCAGCACGTCGAAGCCCGCCGGGTCGCGCACGGCATCGAGCACCGGCACGCCGATGTTGCCGCACGGTGCCGCGCGCAGGCCCCCCGCCACGAGGAGTGTTGCGGTCAGCTGAGTCGTGGTCGTCTTGCCGTTCGTCCCGGTGATCAGCACCCAGTCGGCCGGCGAACCGTCGGCACGGACGACCTTGTCGCGGACGCGCCACGCGAGCTCCACGTCGCCCCAGATCGCCACGCCCGACTCCTGTGCCCACCGGATGAGCGGGTGCGAGGGCGGGAACCCCGGCGAAGCGATGACGACCTCCGGCGCGAAATCCACCAGCACGGCGGGGACTTCGGCGAGTGATCCGAGCTCGAGGCGTGCACCGATCACCGGAAGCAGCCGCTCGTATTCCTCCTCCGCGGATTCGCTGAGCACCAGCACGTCCGCGCCGAGTTCGGTGAGCGTATCGGCCACGGAGAAGCCGGTCATGGACAGCCCGAGAACCGCGACCCGGAGACCCCGCCAGTCGGCGTTCCAACTGGTGAGTCCGGCGAGGCGCTCAGTCGACACGGGTGAGCCATTCGACGTAGAACAGGCCGACGGCCGACACGGCGAGCAGACCGGCGATGATCCACATGCGGACGACGATCGTGACCTCGGACCAGCCGCGCATCTCCAGGTGGTGATGGAACGGGCTCATCAGGAAGAGGCGCTTGCCTCGGGTGAGCTTGAAGTAGCCCCGCTGCAGGATGACCGAACCGGAAGACAGCACGAACACCCCGGCGATCACGAGGAGGAGGAGTTCGGTGCGGGTGAGGATCGCCATGGCCGTGATCACGCCACCGATGGCCATCGAGCCGACGTCGCCCATGAAGACCTTCGCCTTGGGGGCGTTCCACCACAGGAACCCGATGAGGCTTGCCGCGACCGAGGCCGCGATGATGGCGAGGTTGAAGGGATCGCGTACCTCATAGCATCCGCCGAGCGCATCGGGGTCTCCGCCGATGCAGGGCTGCTTGAACTGCCAGAACGCGATCACGCTGTACGCACCGACGACGATGACGCCGGCACCGGCGGCGAGGCCGTCCAGACCGTCCGTCAGGTTGACGCTGTTCGACGTGGCGACGCCGATGACCGAGATCCACACCAGATAGAGGATCCAGCCGAGCACGACACCGAAGGCGAACAGGTTGAGCCAGGTGATGTCGCGGAAGAGGGAGATCGCGGAGCTCGCAGGCGTCTGCCCCCACTTGTTGGGGAAGTTGAGCGCGACGATGCCGAAGGGCACGATCACGATGAGCTGGCCGATGACCTTGCGCCAGCCCGACAGCCCGAGGCTCCGCTGGCTGCGCACCTTCATGTAGTCGTCGATGAAGCCCACGGCACCGAAGCCGACCATCAGCCAGATCACCAGAAGCGCCGAGAGGGCGGGAACCTCGCCGCTGACGAGGACGCCCGTGAAGTAGCCCACGATCGAGCCGAGGATGAAGATGACGCCGCCCATCGTGGGGGTCCCCCGCTTCGCCTCATGGCTCGGGTTGTGGACCGACTCCGGGGTACGGATGACCTGTCCCCAGCCCCACTTCCGGAAGAGCCGGAGGAAGACGGGGGTCAGGAACAGGGTGAAGGCGAGCGAGATCGCCGCCGACATGATGAGAGACCTCACGAGAACAATTCTCCCAGACGATCGCCGAGATGCCGGAGGCCCACGGAATTGGATGACTTCACGAGCACGCGGTCGCCGTCGCGGAGCTCGGTGCGGAGGTACTCGTACGCCGCGTCCTGGTCGGGAAGGTGCACGGCCTCACTGTCCCAGGAGCCTTCGCCGACGGCGGCGAGATAGAGCCGCCTGGCCTCCGGTCCGACGACGACGATTCGCTGGATGTTCAGACGCACGGCGAGCAGACCGATCCGATCGTGCTCCTCCCCCGCGCTCTCGCCGAGTTCACTCATGGCGCCGAGCACGGCGACCGTCCGCTCGTCGGGACCGGTGATCTGGGCGAGGGTGCGCAGCGCCGCGGCCATCGAGTCCGGGCTGGCGTTGTAGGCGTCGTTGATGATGCGGACGCGATCGCTGCCGAGCGGTTGCATACGCCATCGTTCGGCGATCTCCACCGTCTCCAGACGCGCGACGGCGTCTGCCGGGGCGATGCCGAGGACGAGGGCGGAGGCGATCGCCGCCAGGGCATTGGTGATGTGATGTGCACCGAGCACGCGAAGTCGCAACGGGAGCCGCTCCCCGCCGACCTCGATGACGCAGGACGTGCCCGAGGCCGATACCTCGATGTCGACCGCGCGCACGTCGGCGGCGTCACTCTGCCCGAAGCCGATGACGTCCAGGCCGCGCGAGAGCGCGAGATCCTTCATCGCGGCCACTCGGGGATCGTCGATGTTGAGCACGGCCGTGCCGGGCACGCGGGCTGCCGAGACGAGCTCCGACTTCGCCTTGGCCGTCGCCTCGATCCCGCCGAACCCTCCGGCATGAGCCATGCCGACCATGAGGACCACGGCGAGATCCGGCTCCACCAGGCCCGCGAGGTGCGCGATGCTCCCCGGCGCGGCCGCACCGAACTCGCTCACGAGGAAACGGGTGCTCTTCGTCACGCGGAGCATGGTGACGGGAGCGCCGACCTCATTGTTGAACGACTTGACGGGAGCGACGGTCTCGCCCTCGTCCTCCAGGATGCGCGCGAGGAAGTTCTTGGTCGTCGTCTTGCCGTTCGACCCGGTGATGCCGACGATGCGGAGGCGCCCCTCGGCACGGACGCGAGCGACCACCTCGCGCGCGAGGGCGCCGAGGGCCACGACGGCGTCCGGCACGACGACCTGGCTGACGGGGACGTCGACGGTGTGCTCGACGATCGCCACGGCGGCCCCTGCTGCGACAGCCGCACCCACGAACCGGTGGCCGTCGGTCTCCGCGCCGGGCTTCGCGACGAAGACCGAGCCGGGAGTCATCGTGCGGGAGTCGGTGTCGACGATCCCGTCGACGACGGTCTCGGTCGTGTCCTCTCCGGCCACGCGCAGTTCACCGCCGACTGCGGCGGCGATCTCAGCGAGCGTCAGGGCGATCATTTCATCTCCATGCGCGGCTCTCGCCGACTATCCGAACTTGGGAAGGAGCTCGTCCATCGGGACAGTGGACGGCATCACGCGATAGGTCTTCATCACCTGCGTCATCGCCTTCTGGAAGGCGGATGCGGTGGCCGCGGACGATACAACCTTAGTCGGCTCGTCCAGGGTGACCACGACGACGTACTGCGGATCGTCCACCGGGGCGAACCCCACCATGCTGGTGTAGTAGACGCCGGCCTTGTAGCCGCCGTTGCCGTCGGACACCTGCGCGGTACCGGTCTTGCTGGTCACGCGGTAGCCCGGGACCTGGATGCGGTCCGCGTTGCCGCCCTGCACCGCCACGTTCTCCAGCATGCGCGTCAGCTCGGCCGCGGTCTGCTTCTTGATGATCTGCTCATGCTTCGGCGCCTCGGACTTCACGACGGTGCCGTCCTCGGCCGTGCACGATTCGACGAGGGAGAGATCGATCTTCTCCCCGCCGTTAGCGATCGCCTGGTAAGCACCGGCGAGTTGCGGCGCCGTCACCGTGAAGTACTGGCCGAACGTCGTCGTGTAGAGGGACTGACTGTCCCAGTCGCTGACCGGGTGGAGGATGCCGCCGACCTCCGAGGGGAAGTCGAGCGTCTTCTGGCCGACTCCGAACCTCTCGAGGTAGTCGTAGCGCACGTCCGGGGAGACCATGGTGCCGAACTTCGACAGCGCCACGTTCGACGAATCGATGAGCCCACCGGCGAGCGTGTAGTTGTAGGCGGGGTGACTGAACGCGTCGTTCACGACGGCCCCGTTGGGGAACGTCTCCCGCGACGACGCGGTGACCGTGCTCCGCGGCGTGAGACCCGCGCCCTCGATGACGGCGGCGGCCGTGATCGCCTTGAACGTGGATCCCGGCTCGAAGTCCTTGTGGAAGATCTGGCTGTACCGGGTCTCCGGCGTCGAGGAGTCCAGATCGTTGGGGTCCATCGAGGGCCATTCGGCTGCCGCGCGGATCTTGCCGGTCTTGACCTCGACGACCGTGACGGTACCGCCCTTGGCGCCCTGCTTCTGCGCCTCCTCACCGATCATCTGCTGCAGATACCACTGGAGGTCGCTGTTGATGGTGAGCTCCACGGAACCGCCGTCGACGGCCTCCACCGTGCGTTCACTGCCGGGGATCACCACGCCGTTCGATCCCCTGCGGTACGATTCCTCGCCGTCGATGGGTGCGAGGCACTTCTCACTCAGCTGCTCGATCCCGGCCTGCGCCTTCCCCGATCCGTCCAGGAAGCCGAGGATGTTCCCGGCGACCGCACCGTTCGGATAGACGCGGGTCTCCCTGCCCGCCATGTGGAGGTAGGCGAGCTTCAGGTCGCGCAGTTCGATGTACTGCTCCGTGGTGAGCGAATTCTTGAGCGGCGCGTACTGACTCTGCGAGTTCTCTGCGAGCGCGTCCGACACCAGGGCACGCACCTCATCGCCGGTCTGCCCGGTGATCGCGGCGATCTTCTCGGACGCTTCGGCCCACGGCACCTGGGGATCCTTCTCCTCCAGCTGCATGATGACCTTCGGATTCAGCTGCGCGTCGTAGACCAGCACGCTCGATGCGAGCACGGTGCCCCCCGCGTCGACGATCGATCCGCGTCGGCCGGGGATCGTGTCCCCCGCGCCGATCTTGGTGAGGGACTGCGCGACGTGCTCGTCGGCGCTCACGACCTGGATGTCGATCAGGCGTACGACGAAAGCCGCCAACACGGAGAGGATGACGGCGAGGGCGACGACGGTCCGTCGCCGAGGACCGCGGGTTGCTCGTGTCGTCATGCGATCTCTCCATCGATCATTTCGTGCGGGTCAGTGCGTGGTGGGACTCGGGAGCCCGTCGGTGATGGCCGGCGGAAGGTCCGGCGTCGTCTGGGCCGTGTCGCCGTCGTCGGTCACGGTCTCCGCCGGCGGCGGTTCCACGATCAGGGAGTTGGCCACAGCCGCCGCGCCGTCGGGGTTGACGGTCGAGATCCCCTCCGCGCCGGCTCCGGTGCCGAAGAGCGCTCCGTCGCTGAGCCGCAGGTACGAGGGAGAACCGGCGACGACCATGCCGAGATCGGCAGCGCTGCTGGCGAGCACCTGCGGCGAGCTGAGGCCGGTGAGCTCTTCCTGCAGCGCGTGGGACCGGAGATCCAGTTCACGCTGCTGCGAGGAGAGCCCGGCCAAGGTGAACGAATCCTGGGTGATCGCGAGCGAAAACCCCACCTGTGCCGCACCGATCGCCAGGGCCCCACCCAGGGCGACGAGCGCGTACGCGAGCTTCGGCTTGCGACGGACCGCCGGCCGCGTGACGGGCTGCAGCCGCCTCTGTGGCTCACGGGTCGGTGTGAGGGGCGTCGCGGGCTTGCGGACCACCGCGTTCAGACTCATGCGCTCTCCCGGAGTTTCTCGGCGGCGCGCAGCCGCACCGGGATCGCCCGGGGGTTGCGCGCGCGTTCGTCGTCGCCGGCGAGTTCCGCACCCTTGGTGAGGATGCGGAACCGCGGAGCATGTTCGGGCAGTTCCACCGGAAGCCCGGCCGGCGCCGTCGAGGCCGACGCCGCGGCGAAGGCCTGCTTGACGAGCCGGTCCTCGAGCGACTGGTACGACATCACCACGATGCGTCCGCCGACATCGAGCGCATCCATCGCTGACGGGATCGCGTCGGCCAGCACGTTGAGCTCGGTGTTCACCTCGATGCGCAGGGCCTGGAACACGCGCTTGGCCGGATGCCCGGCACGCTGTGCGGCAGCGGGAGTCGCCGCGATCAGGATCTCGACGAGCTCGCCGGAGCGGGTGATCGGCTGCTTCTGACGCGCCTCGATGATGAAGCGCGCGTAGCGACCGGCGAGCTTCTCCTCCCCGTACCGCTCGAAGATGCGGCGCAGGTTGCCTTCGCTGTACGTCGCGATGACATCGGCAGCGGTGACGCCCTTGGTCTGGTCCATGCGCATGTCGAGAGGAGCATCCTTCGAGTATGCGAATCCGCGCTCGGCCTCGTCGAGTTGGAGGGAGGAGACCCCGAGGTCGAAGAGGATCCCTGCCGCGCCCTGCGCGTGCAGTCCAATCTCGTCGTACACCGTGTGCACCAGCGTGACGCGGTCCCCGAATCGGGCGAGCCGCTCCCCCGCGATGCGCAACGCGTCGGTGTCGCGGTCGAGCCCGATCAGTCGGATGTTCGGAAAACGCTCGAGCAGAGCTTCGGAGTGGCCGCCCATACCGAGCGTGGCGTCCACGAGCACCGCTCCGTCCGCGTGAAGGGCGGGAGCGAGCAACTCGACGCAGCGGTCGAGCAGGACGGGGGTGTGGATGTCTCGGAGGTTCATGATCTTTCTCGGGGGTGACCATCGGCTCTGATCCCCCTCCGCTTCTCGACCCGGCACCGGGGAAGTGTGTCGGGGCGGGAGCGGCGGGGCATCACAGCCGTGGTCAGAAGAGTCCCGGAATCACCTCCTGCTCGAGGTCGGAGTAGGTCTCCTCACCAGCGGCGAGGTAGGCGTTCCAGCTCTCCGCGTCCCAGATCTCGGCGTGGGCGCCGACTCCGGTGACGATGAGCTCCTTCTGCAGCCCTGCGTACTGACGCAGGTGCGCGGGGATGGTGATGCGGTTCTGACTGTCGGGCATCTCCGCACTCGCACCGGAGAGGAACAGACGCATGAAGTCACGCGCCTGCTTGTTGGCGAGCGGAGCCTGGCGGATCCGCTCGTGCATCGCCTCGAACTCGGCCGTGCTGAACACGTAGAGGCACCGCTCCTGGCCGCGGGTGACGACGATGCCGCCACCGAGGTCCTCGCGGAACTTCGCAGGAAGGATGACCCGTCCTTTGTCGTCCAGCTTCGGAGAGTGCGTACCCAGCAACATCGGCCATCACCCCCTCTGCGTCCGGCCAACTCGAGGTGCGCCCCACTTTACTCCACTTTCCTCCACTTACCTACGACCAATCCGGGAAATCACGGGTCGCGCGCAAAAGGGCATGCTGAAATCCCGCGGAATTCCGCGGTGGAGTGAAGTGGAGGCTCAGTGGAGGAGCGTGGCGGCCCGCGCGTTAACGACAGAAGCCCGGATGCTCAGCATCCGGGCTTCTGTCGTGAGAAGTGTGTGGGGGTCAGTGACCGTCCTGCCGACGATCCCAGCGGTCGTTCATACGGTCCATGAACGAGGCGGAATCCTGCCGCTTCGCCGCAGAGCGTTCCCGAGGCTGCGCAGGAGCCGTGCGCCGCACGGGCGTGACGGCCACGATGACACCGGCGAGCATCGCCACGAATCCGATCACGCCGACCACGATGCCCCATACGCCGCCGAGGATGACGCCGGCCACGAGGCCGCCGACACCGGCGAGGAGAAGGAGAGCACCGTAGACCAGATTTCGGTAGCTCAGTGCGCGGTCGCCGGACGGCGCGCTCACGACGTCGGCATCATTGTGAAGGAGATGGCGTTCCATCTCGTCGAGCAGACGCTGCTCCTGTTCGGAGAGTGGCATTTCGTCCCCCTCGGGTATCGTGCCTCCCATTCTACGCGCGCGGAGGCGTCCGGGGCTAGCAGTTCGACGTCCCCTTGCTTTACGTATGCTGGGAGTCGTGTCGTCCTCCTCCCCCGTCCCCGGCGCGGTCGCCGCTCGCCTCGACCGCTTCCTCGCACGGATGCGCGACGAATCCGCCGACTACGGCCCGGACGCCGTCTCGTTTCTCGATGCCGCGGCCGGCACCCTCGAAGGAGGGAAGAGACTGCGCGCCCGGTTCTGCCACGCCGGCTGGCGCGCCGTCGCACGCTTCCACGAGCGTGACGCGGCAGAGACCGAGGCGCTCTGGGACGTGTGCACCGCGTTGGAGATCTTCCAATCCGCGGCTCTCGTGCACGACGATCTGATCGACAACTCCGACACCCGTCGCGGGAGGCCGGCAGCCCATCGCGCGCTCCAGGCGTCGCACGACGAAGCCGGGTGGTCGGGAGATGCCGAGTCGTTCGGCCGCGCCTCCGCGATTCTTCTCGGCGACCTTCTCGTCGCCTGGAGCGACGATCTGCTCGAGGCCGCGCTGGACGACCAGCCGCACGCGCGCGCCGTGCGCTCCGAGTACGCCCGGATGCGCCGGGACGTGACCACGGGGCAGTTCCTCGACATCGCCGAGGAGTCGGCCTGGAGCGTCAACGATGGAGCGCTGCACGCCGATCGGGCGCTGCGCGTGGCATCTCTCAAGTCGGCCAGATACAGCATCGAGCAGCCGCTGGTCCTCGGCGGCGCACTCGCCGGTGCCGACGCCGATCAGCTGGACGCGCTTCGCCGTTTCGGTCACCCGATCGGGATGGCCTTCCAACTGCGCGACGACGTGCTCGGAGTGTTCGGCGACGCCTCCGTCACCGGGAAACCGGCCGGTGACGACCTTCGGGAAGGCAAGCGCACGGTTCTGATCGCTCTCACGCGGCAGGCGCTCGACACCTCAGCGAGGAATCTGCTCGACGAGATGCTCGGAGACGTCGAGCTGACACCGCAGCAGGTGACCTCCTTGCAGGCGACGATCACCGACTCGGGTGCGCTCGCTCAGGTCGAGACCATGATCGCGGACTACGCCCGGGACGCTGACCGCGCCCTCTCGGGCGCCCGGCTCGACAACGCCGCGGTCGGCGAACTGCGTGAACTCGCACGCGCAGCGACGGTCCGTTCCGCCTGACCCGACGGACCCCTCAGGCGAGAGTGCGTGCGAGTCGACGCACGGCGCTCTTGTGCCCCGCCAGCAGTGCGTCGATCGGCGAACGCCCCAGGCTCTCCTCGTCCGCGAGCAGCCAGTCGATCAGCTCGTCGTCGGTGAAGCCCGCATCCTGGAGCACGATGATCGTTCCCCGCAAGGAGCTCAGTGGACGCCCGTCGACGATGAACACCGCCGGCACGGCGAAGGTGCCGGTGCGACGGGACCCGACCAGGTAGTGCTCGTCGATCAGACGGCGCACGCGACCGAGCGGCTCGTCGAGCACCTCGACGAGGTCGGGCATCGTCAGCCACTCGACGGCAGCGGCGGCAGGGGATCCAGCAACGTTCTCAGACACGTTGCCCACTATCTCATCTCCGCCGGGATGCCGCATATCGACCCATCAGCCCCATGCGTCACTTCCGTCACTTCTGTTGACTTCCGTTTACATCCGTGTCAGCGTGAAGTGCTCGAAAAGGGGGCTCGCCTTGGGAATCAAGACCGCCACGCGTCGAACGCGCAACCTGCAGCTCGGACTGCCTGCGGCCGTCCTGGGGGCTCTGGCCGCCACGCTCACCAGCGCTCCCGCCGACGCCGCCTCGACGACGACGACGGACTTCTCGCCGATCGAGCGCCCGCGCAGCGTGCCCGTGCGCACAGTACCCGCCCAGTCCGCACCGTCGAACTATGTCGTCCAGCCCGGTGACACCGTCTCGGCGATCGCCTCACGCTTCGGGCTCCGCACGGTCGACGTGCTGTCCTGGAACGGGCTCTCGTGGCGTTCGGTCATCTACCCGGGCCAGACCCTGACCCTGCAGGCGTCGGCCGCACCGGCCGTCGCGCCGGCGCCGGCTCCGACGGCGACCGCGACATCGCATCAGGTCGTCGCCGGCGACACCGTGTACGCGATCGCCCGGAAGTACGGCACCACCGTGGATGCCATGCTCGCTGCGAACGGGCTGACACGCGCTTCGGTGATCTATCCGGGACAGCGCCTCGTCGTCTCCGGCTCCGCTGCGCCGCAGGCGGCCGCCGCGCCGGCTGCCACGCCTGCCACTCCCCCTGCATCCGCGGCGGCCCACACCGTCGTCGCGGGTGACACCCTGTTCGGCATCGCGCAGAAGTACGGGACCACCACCCACGCGCTGTTCACCCTGAACGGACTCGGCCCGTCATCGATCATCTACCCCGGTCAGCGACTCGCCGTGCAGGCCGCCCCTGCCCCTGCGGCGTCGAGCACCGCCGCGACCGGCGGGCAGCGCTCCGCGAGCCTCACCGCCGAGCAGGCGTCGAACGCCGCCCTCATCATCCGCATCGGCCGCGAGCTCGGTGTGAGCGATCGCGCCATCGCTCTGGCACTCGCGACCGGCATGGTCGAGTCGGGACTCCGCAACCTCGACTGGGGCGACCGCGATTCACTCGGGATCTTCCAGCAACGCCCGAGCACCGGATGGGGAACGCCCGCGCAGATCATGGACGCGGACCGCAGCACGCGAGTGTTCTTCGGTGGTCAGCACGATCCGAACGGACAGGCGACGCGAGGGCTCCTCGACATCCCCGGCTGGGAGAGCATGCCGTTCACCTCGGCCGCTCAGGCCGTGCAGATCTCGGCCTATCCCGACCGATACGGCCAATGGGAGACGCAAGCTTATGCCTGGCTCGCGCTCTACGGGTGACGACATCCGGAAAACCGACACCGCCGAGAGGTGAGCCGCTCCCCTGACTTTCAGGCAGTCCTCCATAGAATTCTGACGTGACGACCAATCAGCAGGCCGACCCCCTCATCGGGCGGCTTGTCGACGGCCGCTACCGTGTGCGTGCTCGCATCGCCCGTGGCGGGATGGCGACGGTGTACGTCGCCACCGACCTTCGGCTGGAGCGGCGCATCGCCCTCAAGGTGATGCATGCGCACCTCAGCGATGACTCCGCGTTCCAGAGCCGCTTCATCCAGGAAGCCCGCGCGGCCGCCCGTCTGGCGGATCCGCACGTGGTCAACGTCTTCGACCAGGGGCAGGACGGCGAGCTCGCCTACCTCGTGATGGAGTACCTCCCCGGGATCACGCTGCGCGAGCTGCTGCGCGAGCAGAAGCGCCTCACCATCCCGCAGACCATCACGATCATGGATGCGATCCTGGCCGGGCTCTCCGCCGCGCACCGAGCCGGCATCGTGCACCGTGACGTCAAGCCGGAGAACGTGCTCCTCGCGGAGGACGGACGCATCAAGATCGGCGACTTCGGCCTCGCCAGAGCGACGACGGCGAACACGGCGACCGGGCAGCAGCTGCTCGGGACCATCGCGTACCTCGCGCCTGAACTGGTCACCCGAGGCACGGCCGACGCGCGCAGCGACATCTACGCGCTCGGCATCATGCTCTACGAGATGCTCGTGGGGGAGCAGCCGTACAAGGGCGAGCAGCCGATGCAGATCGCCTTCCAGCACGCCACGGAATCCGTCCCGCGTCCGAGCGTCCGCAACCCCGCGGTGCCGGAGCATCTCGACGAACTCGTGCTCTGGGCGACCGAGAAGTCGCCGGACGAGCGCCCGGACGACGCCCAGCAGATGCTCGAGCGTCTGCGCGAGATCGAACGCGATCTCGGCATCACCCCGATGGCCGCCCGCGCAACCGCTCCGCAGCACAGCCCCGGCGACTCCGGCGACCTCACCAAGGTGATGCCGAGCACGATGGTGATCGCGGATCCTGCCGCCCCCGTGGCCACCCCGATCGACAACGCGACGCTCCTTCGACGCCGCGCGTCGAAGCGGCGCGCGCGCGGCGCCTTCCTCCTCACGCTGGTGCTGCTGCTGGCCGTGCTCGCGGGTGGCGTCGGCTGGTGGTTCGGCTCCGGCCCCGGGTCGCTCATCGCTGTGCCCAGCGTCGCCGGCAAGACCTACGACGACGCCGCGGCCGTGCTGGTGGATGCCGGCTTCGTCCCCACGCAGAAAAACGAGTTCTCCGTCGACATCGACGCCGGAACCGTGATCGAGACCGACCCCGGCGAAGGCACTCGGCTCGACAAAGGTGACGCCGTCACGGTGATCGTGTCCGCAGGCCCCGCCTCGCACGATCTCGAAAAGCTCAACGGACGAACGGAGCAGGACGCGCGCGACTATCTTGCCGGGGTCAACGTCAACGTCGACGACGAGACCCTCATCCTCTTCTCGAATGCCGACGCGGGCATCGTCATCAACGCCTACGTCACCCCGCGCGCAGGCGGTGACGCCTATGCCTGCGGTGACGGATGCACCGTCTTCGAAGACGACTCCGTGGAACTGTACGTCTCCGCGGGTGCTTTCCCCGACGTGTCCGGCATGTCGGTCGACGAGGCGACCTCGACCTTGACCGGAAAGGACCTGGTCGTCAACGAGGAGTCCCAGTACGCCTTCAGCAACGATGTCGCCAAGGACATCGTCATCGGCGTGGCGGACCGGGCTTCCGAGGGCAATTGGCGCCCCGGAGACACGGTGCAGCTGATCGTCTCGAAGGGACCCGAACTCTTCCCGGTCCCCGATGTCACGAACAGGACCCTGAACGAAGCGAAACAGATCCTCTCCGACAACGGCTTCACGGCGAGCTACGCGGCCTGGGGCGACCTGCCGGGGTTCGCGGAGATGGCCACGGTGACCGGCCAGGACCCGGGAGCGGACAAGTCACTGCCGCGAGGGGGCACGGTGAACCTCTCCATCCAGCTCACCGGCTGATCCCCCAGCCCACACGAGAGAGCCGTCCTCCCGAGGTTCGGGGAGGGCGGCTCTCTTCGTGACGCGAGGAGCAGATCAGCGCTTCTCGAGCTCCTCAGCCACCAGGAACGCGAGCTCCAGGGACTGCATGTGGTTCAGGCGCGGGTCGCACAGGCTCTCGTAGCGCGTCGCGAGAGCCGCCTCGTCGATCTGCTCGGATCCACCCAGGCATTCCGTGACGTCGTCGCCGGTGAGCTCGACGTGGATGCCACCCGGGAACGTCCCGACTGCGCGGTGCGCCTCGAAGAAGCCGCGCACCTCGTCGACCACGTCGTCGAAGCGACGCGTCTTGTAGCCCGTCGGGGTGGTGATGCCGTTGCCGTGCATCGGGTCGGTGACCCACAGCGGCTGCGCACCGGAATCGCGGACCGCCTCCAGCAGGGGCGGCAGGGCGTCACGGATCTTGCCCGAGCCCATCCGCGTGATGAACGTGAGTCGGCCGGGCTCGCGGTCCGGGTCGAGCTTGTCGATCAGCTGCAGCGCCGTCTCGGGCGACGTCGTCGGTCCGAGCTTCACGCCGATGGGGTTGCGGATCTTGGAGAAGTAGTCGACGTGCGCGCCGTCGAGCTCGCGGGTGCGCTCGCCGATCCAGAGGAAGTGAGCCGACGTGTTGTACGGAGTGTCCGTGCGCGAGTCGATACGCGTCATCGGTCGTTCGTAGTCCATCAGCAGGCCTTCGTGACCGGTGAAGAACTCGACGCGCTTCAGCTCGTCGAAGTCGGCGCCGGCCGCCTCCATGAACTTGATCGCGCGATCGATCTCGGCCGCCATGCGCTCGTAGCGCTGATTGGCGGGGTTCTGCGCGAAGCCCTTGTTCCACGAGTGCACCTCGCGGAGGTCGGCGAATCCACCCTGGGTGAACGCGCGGATCAGGTTCAGCGTCGACGCGGCCGTGTGGTAGCCCTGGAGCAACCGACCCGGGTCGGCCGTACGAGAGCCCTCGGTGAAGTCGTAGCCGTTGACGATGTCGCCCCGGTAGGCCGGCAACGTGACGTCGCCGCGCGTCTCCGAGTCGCTCGAGCGCGGCTTCGCGAACTGACCGGCCATGCGGCCCATCTTGACGACCGGCATCGATGCGCCATAGGTGAGCACCACGGCCATCTGCAGCACCGTCTTGATGCGGTTGCGGATCTGCTCGGCCGTCGCGCCGGCGAAGGTCTCGGCGCAGTCGCCGCCTTGGAGCAGGAACGCCTGTCCCGAAGCCGCGCGGGCGAGCCGGTCGCGGAGGTTGTCGACCTCACCCGCGAAGACCAGCGGCGGGAGGGTTGCGATCTGGCGCGAGACGTCGGCGACGCGGTCCGCGTCGGGCCACTGCGGCTGCTGCTTGATGGGAAGCGAACGCCATGCATCAAGTGCTTCGATGTGGTGCGGGAGCATGCCTTCCAGCCTAGTGGTCGCAGGGACCACGCAGATGCGCGCGGGAGGCTATGTGACGCGGGTGGGGAGCCGGTCCTTGACCGTCGACGCGTAGACGTCTTCGTACTTCTGCTCACCGAGGCGCTGCAGGGCCACCATGATCTCGTCGGTGACGGAGCGGAGGATGTAGCGGTCGTTCTCCATCCCGGCGTAGCGGGAGAAGTCGAGAGGTTCCCCTATGACGATCCCGACGCGGACGATGCGCGGCAACCGCCGTCCGATCGGCATCGCCGTATCGGTGTCGACCATGATCACGGGGATCACCGGGACCTTGGCTTCGAGAGCCATGCGGGCGATCCCCGTGCGGCCGCGGTACAGCGTGCCGTCGGGACTCCGCGTCCCCTCCGGGTAGATGCCCAGGAGGTCGCCTCCGCCGAGGACCTGGAGGCCCGTGTTCAGGGACGCCTCCGAAGCCTTGCCCCCGGAACGGTCGATCGGGATCTGTCCGGTGGCTTTCATGAAGAACTTCGTGGACCACCCCTTCAGACCCCGGCCCGTGAAGTAGTCGCTCTTGGCCAGGAACGACATCGACCGGTCGATCATGAGCGGAAGGAAAATGGAATCGGCGAAGGACAGATGGTTGCTGGCGAGGATCGCCGCACCGCTTGCGGGCACGTTCTTCCGCCCCACGATCCACGGTCGGAAGACCGCCTTGACCACGGGGCCGATCACCACGTACTTCATCAGCCAATAGAACATCGAGTGGAAGTCTAGCGCCGAGGGTCGCATCCACCCCGGTCTTGTCCACGGCGCTTCCGCGCGAGCGACCCAGTTTCACCCCGGACGCAACTCGGTTCCATGCCCTAGACTCGAAGCCACGCCCTGCCCGACCGGTACCGAAGGAGCTGCCGTGGTCCAGTTTGAAGTCCCTGCGATCGTCCCCGCCGACCCCGATGCGAACGTCGCCGACCTCCTGGTCAAGCGCGTCGAAGCCACTCCGGATCGCGCCCTCTTCTCCGTGCCGGAGGGCGACGGCTGGCGCGACATCTCCGCCGCCGATTTCCAGACGGCGGTCGTCGCCCTGGCGAAGGGCTTCGCCGCCGCCGGGATCCAGCCCGGTGAGAAGGTCGGCTTCCTGGCGCGCACCACGTACGAGTGGACGCTCATCGACTTCGCCCTCTTCTACGCCGGCGCCGTGATGGTGCCGATCTACGAGACGAGCTCGCCCTCGCAGATCCAGTGGATCCTCGAAGACTCGGGCGCGATCGCGCTGATCGTGGAGTCCCCCGAGCACTTCGCCCGCTTCGATGAGGTCCGCGGTGACCTGCCCCTGATCCGGGAGGTCTGGCAGCTGCACCTCGGAGCGATCGACACCCTCACCGCGCAGGGTGCGTCGGTGACGGACGGAGAGATCGAGCGCCGCCGCAGCCTCGCCGTCGGATCCGACATCGCGACGCTCATCTACACCTCCGGTTCGACCGGCCGCCCCAAGGGATGCGTGCTCACGCACAGCAACTTCGTCGAGCTCTCCCGGAACTCGGCCAAGGCCCTGGACGAGGTCGTGCAGACGCCCGGCGCGTCCACGTTGCTGTTCATCACGACCGCACACGTGTTCGCCCGCTTCATCTCCATCCTCGACGTCCACGCCGGCGTCCGCACCGGACACCAGCCTGACACCCGTCAGCTGCTGCCGGCGCTCGGTTCCTTCAAGCCGACCTTCCTCCTCGCGGTCCCGCGCGTCTTCGAGAAGGTCTACAACTCCGCGGAGCAGAAGGCGGAGGCGGGCGGCAAGGGCAAGATCTTCCGCTCGGCGGCCGACGTCGCCATCGAGCACTCGAAGCTGCTCGAGCAGGGCAAGAAGATCCCGCTCGGCATGAAGCTCAAGTTCGCGCTGTTCAACAAGCTCGTCTACAGCAAGCTCCGCGAGGCGATGGGCGGCAACGTCGTGTACGCCGTCTCGGGCTCCGCTCCCCTGGGCTCGCGCCTCGGCCACTTCTTCCACAGCCTGGGCGTCGTCATCCTCGAGGGTTACGGCCTCACCGAGACGACTGCCCCGGCGACGGTCAACCTGGCCGACAAGTCGAAGATCGGCACGGTCGGCCCTGCTCTCCCGGGTGTCGGACTGCGCCTCGCCGAGGACGGCGAGATCGAGGTCCGCGGCATCAACGTCTTCAAGGAGTACTGGAACAACCCCGAGGCGACGGCCGAGGCCTTCAGTGACGGCGGCTGGTTCCACACCGGCGACATCGGCAGCTTCGACTCCGAAGGCTTCCTCACGATCACCGGGCGCAAGAAGGAGATCATCGTCACCGCCGGAGGGAAGAACGTCGCTCCCGCTGCGCTCGAGGATCCGATCCGTGCGAACCCGATCATCGGGCAGGTCGTCGTGGTCGGTGACCAGCGTCCGTTCATCTCCGCTCTGATCACGCTCGACCCGGAGATGCTTCCGACCTGGCTCGCGAACAACGGCCTCGATGCCAAGATGTCGCTGGCGGATGCATCCACGAACGCCGCCGTCCGCGCCGAGGTGCAGCGGGCGGTCGACGCCGCGAACGACCGGGTGTCGCGCGCGGAGTCGATCCGGAAGTTCACGATCCTCGACTCCGAGTGGACGGAGGCCTCCGGCCACCTCACCCCGAAGCTCTCGATCAAGCGCAACGTCATCATGAACGACTTCGCCGACGAGATCGCCGCGATCTACGACGAGCCGGTCGCCACGACCAACGTCGCCATCGGCGGCTGACACCCCGGACAGCAAGAAGGGCCCCGCTCGCGCGGGGCCCTTCTTCGTGCGGTGGGAGTTCAGGCCGTCAGAACCAGACGCTCTCCCGCACCTCGCGCATGGCGACCTTGCGCGTCTCGGCATCGAGCCTTGTCAGGAAGAGCTTGCCGTCGAGATGGTCGGTCTCGTGCTGCAGAGCCTGCGCGAGGAGTCCTTCCCCCTCGAGCGCCACGGCATTGCCGTCGAGATCGATGCCCTCCACGCGTGCCCACGGATGCCGCAGTGCGTCGTGCCACAGTCCGGGTACCGAGAGGCATCCCTCGCCCGTCGGCTCCGGCTCCCCCCGCACTTCGGTGAGGACGGGATTGAGCACGTAGCCGATGTCGCCGTCGATGTTGTAGCTGAACGCACGCAGCGCGACGCCGATCTGCGGTGCGGCGACGCCGGCGCGACCCGGCAGCTCCACCGTGTCGACCAGGTCGGTCACGAGTGCGCGCACCCCCTCGTCGATCTCCTCGATCGGGGCACACACAGTGCGCAGGACGGGGTCGCCGAAGATGCGGATCTCTCGGACCGACATCAGGCGGCCCTGGCCCGCAGGCCCTCGACCAGGAGCGCCGCCAGCTCACGCGCAGCGATGCGGGTCTCCGGCAACAGGTTCGCGAAGACGATCGTCCCCCCTCCCGCGATCTGCGGGTCGTAGGGCACGCGGACGACGCTCCGCGCACGGGTGGCGAAGTGGGATTCCAGCTCGTTCAGCCGCACCAACGGGGTCCCGGGCGTGGACTGGTTGAGGACGACGATCGCCTCACGCGCCTGCTCCGCGAAGCCGTTCGTCTCGAGCCAGGTGAGCGTCTCGGATGCCAGACGGGCCTCATCGACGCTCAATCCCGAGACGATGACGATCTGGTCCGCGAGGTCGAGCGTCGCCGACATCACGGAGTGGACGATCCCGGTGCCGGTGTCGGTCAGGACCAGCGAGTAGTAGTGGGCGGCCACGCCGGCCACGTCACGGTAATCACTGTCGCTGAACGCCTCGGCGACGCGGGGATCGGAATCGGAGGCGAGGACATCGAGACGGGTCGCGTCACGCGCGACGATGGCGGAGATGTCGTGGTATCCCTTGACGTCATCGTGGATCCGGACGAGATCGCGCACCGACTTGCTGTGATGCGGCCGCACGATGCGCTCGGCGAGGGTTCCTCGATCGGGATTGGCATCGACGGCGATCACCCGGTCCTCGCGGGCGTCCGCGAGTGCCATCCCCAGCAGCGCGGTGATCGTCGTCTTGCCGACACCGCCCTTGCGGGAGAGCACCGGGACGAAGCGTGCACCGCCCGCGAGCGGAGCCGCGATCCGCGCCGAGAGCGCCTTGCGCTCCCGCGCGCGCCTGCCGTCGCCGATGTTGATCCGACGCCCGGAGATCGTGTACAGGAAGTGGCTCCACGCTCCCTCCGGTTCCGGCTTGGCCACCCGATGCGGATCGAGCAGTCTGTCGGCGGTGAGGAGATCCGCGGACTCGCGCGAGGACTCTCCCAGGTCGTCCAGACGCTTGGACGTCAGCGTCACGTCGGTGCGCGGTGTCGTGCGGGTGGACTGCGAGATGACGGTCTTCTTCTCCTCCGGAGCGGACACGGATCTGTTCTCCTTCTCGACGGATGTTCGTACGGGAGCAGATGTCGACGGAGACGGCGGCGCTTCCGCGCTCGCTCGTGCGAGGAATCGTGCCGCGGCGGCTGCCTCTTCGGCCTGGTGCCGCGCGTCGTCGGTGACTTCGACGACCGCAGGCGTCTCGGGGGTCTCGGGCTCGTCGACCACGACGGCATCGATGACCTTCTCCGAAGACGGCCGCACGATTCGAGGCGCCGCGACGGCGGGGGGCTCGACCGGACGGGCGTCGGTCGCCTGCTCCTCGACGCGAGGCGGATCGATCACGAGCTCGCCGACGACCTCGCCGTCCACGACCCCGTCGTCGGCGAGGTCGTCGTCCTCGTCCTTCGGCAGCGTCACACTGACCTGCGCGGTCGCCCCGAGGATCCCGATGCCTGCCGTGTCGAGTGACGCGGCTTCGTCGAGCACCCCCAGCGGGTTATCCTCGGGGTCCGTGGTGTTCTTCGGTGTCACGATGTCGCTCCCAGCCTGTGCGGGCCCCGGGTACGCACATCGTGCGCTGGCCTCGCCCGCACAAGATTAGTGCGCTGGACGGATCACGACCAAAAGATCTCCGGCATCCACCTGCTGCGTCTCGGCGATCGCGTGACGTTCGATGACGCCGTCCACGGGGGCCGTGATGGCCGCCTCCATCTTCATCGCCTCGATGGATGCGACGGGTTCGCCGGCGCGGACGGCGGCGCCCACCTCGGCCTTCAGCGTGACCACCCCGGAGAAGGGCGCCGCGACCTGGCCGGGCACGGAGGTGTCCGCCTTCTCGACCTCGTGCACATCCACGACGATCGACCGATCCCTCACGAAGACGGGCCGGAGCTGCCCGTTGAGGGTCGTCATCACGGTGCGCATCCCCTTGTCGTCCGCATCCCCGATGGCTTCGAGACCCACGTAGAGCTGGACGCCGCGATCGATCTCGATCAGGTGCTCCTGCCCGGCCACGAGCCCGTACAGGTAGTCGGCCGTGTCGAGCACGGAGAGGTCTCCGAACAACTCCCGCCGCTCCGCGAACTCGGCGCTCGGACCGGGGAACAGCAGGGTGTTCAGCCGTGCACGGCGTTCGGCACTGGTCCCGGCGAGTGCGGCCTCATCATCAGCACTGATCTCGGTGAGGCCGACGCGCACCGTGCGTCCGGCGAGCACCTTGCTGCGGAACGGCTCGGGCCATCCACCCGGAAGATCGCCGAGTTCGCCCGCCATGAAACCGACGACCGAGTCCGGCACGTCGTACTTCTCGGGGGTGGCCTCGAAGTCGGCCGGATCCGCCTTCACCGCGGCCAGGTGCAGGGCCAGGTCACCGACGACCTTGGACGACGGAGTGACCTTGGGAACGCGACCGAGCATGCGGTCGGCCGCGGCGTACATGTCCTCGATGAGCTCGAAATCGTCGGCGAGCCCCAGCGCCTTGGCCTGCTGGCGCAGGTTCGACAGCTGGCCACCGGGAATCTCGTGGTGGTAGACACGTCCCGTGGGTCCCGGAAGCCCGGATTCGAACGGCGCGTACTGCCGCCGCACCGCCTCCCAGTAGGGCTCCAGATCGGAGACGCCGTCGAGCGGGATGCCGCTGTCCCGGTCGGTGTGGGCAAGGGCGGCGACGAGGGACGACAGCGATGGCTGACTCGTGGTGCCGGAGAGGGGCGCGGACGCGGCATCCACCGCATCCACCCCGACGGCGCTCGCGGCGAGCAGGGTCGCCAGCTGCCCGCCGGGGGTGTCATGCGTGTGCAGATGCACCGGCAGGTCGAACCGCTCCCGCAGCGCTGCGACGAGCTTCGCCGCGGCGGCCGGGCGCAGCAGCCCCGCCATGTCCTTGATCGCGAGGATGTGCGCCCCCGCGTCGACGATCTGGTCTGCGAGGTGCAGGTAGTAGTCGAGGGTATAGAGGTCTTCGGCCGGATCGAGCAGGTCGCCGGTGTAGCAGAGCGCCACCTCGGCGACCGCCGTTCCGGTCTTGCGCGCGGCCTCGATCGCCGGCCGCATCTGCTCCACGTCGTTGAGCGCGTCGAAGATGCGGAAGATGTCGACACCGCTGGCCGCAGCCTCGGCGACGAACGCCTCGGTGACCGCCGTCGGGTAGGGCGTGTAGCCGACCGTGTTGCGCCCTCGCAGGAGCATCTGGATCGCGACATTCGGCAGTGCGGCGCGCAGCTTGTCGAGGCGCTCCCACGGGTCCTCACCGAGGAAGCGGAGGGCGACGTCGTAGGTCGCCCCGCCCCACGCCTCGACGGACAGGAGTCCGGGGGTCGACCGGGCGAGGTAGGGCGCCGCGGCCACGAGGTCCTTCGTGCGCACTCGCGTCGCCAGGAGGGACTGATGCGCGTCGCGGAAGGTCGTGTCGGTGATCGCGAGCGCCGTCTGTTCCCGGAGGCTGCGGGCGAATCCCTCGGGCCCGAGCTCGAGGAGGCGCTGGCGTGAGCCGGGAGCCGGCTCCGCGCTCAGATCGATCGCCGGCAGCTTGGATGCGGGATCGATCACACCGGGGTGGGCACCGTTCGGCTTGTTGACCGTGACGTCGACCAGCCAGTTCAGGAGCTTCGTCCCGCGGTCCTTCGAGACACGGCCGCGAAGCAGTCCGGGGCGCTCGTCGATGAAGGAGGTGCTCACGTCTCCGGCGATGAAGGCGTCATCCTCGAGGAGAGCCTGCAGGAAGGGGATGTTGGTCGCGACGCCGCGGATGCGGAACTCGGCGAGTGCTCGGCGCGCCCGAGCGACCGCGGCCGGGAAGTCCCGCCCGCGACAGGTGAGCTTCGCCAACATCGAATCGAAATGCGGGCTGATCTGTGCGCCCTGGTGCACGGTGCCGCCGTCGAGACGGATCCCGGCCCCACCGGGAGAGCGGTACGTGGTGATCTTCCCCGTGTCGGGACGGAAGCCCTGCGTCGGGTCCTCGGTCGTGATCCGGCACTGCAGCGCGGCGCCGCGCAGGTGCAGATTCTCCTGCTGCAGACCGAGGTCGGCCAGCGTCTGCCCCGAGGCGATCCGCATCTGGCTCTGCACGAGGTCGACGTCGGTGACCTCCTCGGTCACGGTGTGCTCGACCTGGATGCGGGGGTTCATCTCGATGAAGACGACTTCGCCTGCCCGCTCCCCCGCCGTCTCGAGGAGGAACTCGACCGTGCCCGCGTTCTCGTACCCGATGGAGCGGGCGAACGCGACGGCGTATCCGTGCAGTGCCGTGCGGATGTCGTCGTCGAGGTTCGGCGCCGGAGCGATCTCCACGACCTTCTGGTGACGACGCTGCACGGAGCAGTCGCGCTCGAACAGATGCACGGTCTCGCCGGTCTTGTCGGCGAGGATCTGCACCTCGATGTGCCGGGGGCGGACGACGGCCTGCTCCAGGAACATCCGCGCATCACCGAACGCGCTGGCGGCCTCGCGCATGGCCTCGGCCAACGCCGGAGCGAGGTCACCGGACGTCTCGACGCGGCGCATCCCCCGGCCACCGCCACCCGCGACCGCCTTCGCGAAGAGCGGGAACCCGATGTCCTCTGCCTGGGCGACGAGTGCGTCGACGTCGTCGGAGGCCTCCGTGGACCGCAGGACCGGGACTCCCGCGTCGATCGCGTGCCGCTTGGCCTCGACCTTGTTGCCCGCCATCTCCAGCACGTTCGAGGGAGGACCGATGAAGACGATGCCGTTCGCCGCGGCCTTCTCCGCGAGCTCGGGATTCTCCGACAGGAAGCCGTATCCCGGATAGATGGCATCCGCTCCCGACTCCAGCGCGACGCGGATGATCTCGTCGACATCGAGGTACGCCCGCACCGGGTGCCCGCGCTCGCCGATCTCGTAGGCCTCGTCGGCCTTGAGACGATGCACAGAACCCCGGTCTTCATGGGGGAAGACCGCGACGGTGCGCGCCCCCACCTCGACAGCCGCACGGAAGGCGCGGATCGCGATCTCGCCGCGGTTCGCCACAAGGATCTTCTGGAACATGCACACCTCTGGGAGCTCGATGCACAGCGTTTTCGATGCGCATGGGGCGGGGCTGAGTGTTCCCCCAGCCTAGGGGAAGGTAACGTGGTGTCCGTGCACGTACTCAGCGTCAGCTCTCTCAAGGGGGGCGTCGGCAAGACGACCGTGACACTCGGGCTGGCCTCCGCGGCTTTCGCTCGGGGCGTCCGGACTCTCGTCGTCGACCTCGACCCTCAGTCCGACGTCTCCACCGGGATGGACATCCAAGTGGCAGGTCGGCTCAACATCGCCGACGTCCTGGCGAACCCGAAGGAGAAGGTCGTCCGACAGGCGATCACCTCGAGCGGATGGGCGAAGGTCCACCCCGGCACCATCGATGTGCTGATCGGGAGCCCCTCCGCGATCAACTTCGACGGGCCGCACCCGAGCGTGCGTGACGTGTGGAAGCTCGAGGAGGCGCTCGCCTCGGTCGAGGCCGACTACGACCTCGTCCTCGTCGACTGTGCTCCCTCCCTGAACGCGCTCACCCGCACCGCCTGGGCCGCCAGCGACCGCGTCATGGTGGTCACGGAACCCGGACTGTTCTCCGTCGCCGCCGCCGACCGCGCCCTCCGCGCCATCGAGGAGATCCGTCGGGGACTCTCGCCCCGGCTCCAGCCCCTCGGCATCGTCGTGAACCGCGTACGCCCGCAGTCCATCGAGCACCAGTTCCGCATCAAGGAGCTTCGCGACATGTTCGGACCTCTCGTGCTCTCCCCTCAGCTGCCCGAGCGCACCTCGCTGCAGCAGGCCCAGGGTGCCGCGAAGCCGCTGCACATCTGGCCCGGCGATTCCGCGCAGGAACTCGCCGCCGACTTCGACCAGCTTCTGGACAGGATCATCCGCACCGGTCGGATCGCCGTTCCGGAGAACGGCCCGCAGAGCTGATCCGCACGACGCGCACGACGAAACGGCCGCCCTCATCGAGGGCGGCCGTTTTCCGTCTGAAGCGGAAAGTTGTGGTCAGGCGGAACGCTTCGCGCGACGAGCGGTGAGTTCGTCGACGGGGTCCGGAGCGGTCGGGTCGAATGCCACGAGGGTCGACTCCACCTCGCGGAGGACCTTGCCGACGGCGATGCCGAAGACACCCTGGCCGCGGCTCACGAGGTCGATGACCTCGTCGTTCGACGTGCAGAGGTAGACCGAGGCACCGTCGCTCATCAGCGTGGTGCCCGCGAGGTCGCGGATGCCTGCGCGGCGCAGCTCCTCGACGGCGGTGCGGATCTGCTGGAGGGAGATGCCGGTGTCGAGAAGGCTCTTCACCAGCTTCAGGACGAGGATGTCGCGGAAGCCGTAGAGGCGCTGCGAACCGGAGCCGCTGGCGCCGCGCACGGTGGGCTCCACCAACTCGGTGCGCGCCCAGTAGTCGAGCTGACGGTACGTGATGCCAGCTGCACGAGCTGCGACCGCACCGCGGTATCCGACCTCGTCGTCCATGGCCGGGAGGCCGTCGGTGAAGAGGAGTTCGGGTACGAACCGCGGGTCTCCTGCGAGCTCATCCGCATTCATCTGAAATCCTCCCTGGAACGGTTTCTTCCACGGTAGAGCAGTGCCTGGGCACCGGCAATGACATCCGTGCGACAACGAAGGTGTGTCGCAATCAGTTCGTTACGAAAGCACTCGCGACAGCGCATCCTTGACGAAGAGCGAGCGCACTTCATCGATCCGCGTCGCCAGTTCCGGCGCCAATTCGCTGGCCTTCGCCCGGGACGCGGCGTCGGTCCGCCGCAGGAGTGCGGACATCGCCGACTCGATGAGCGCGACTTCCCGCTCAGCCCCTTGGCGCAACGACCGCAGGTGCCGGGGTTCGATGCCGTGGCGGTCGAGGGCGACGAGACCGCGCAGCAGCGTGACGGTGGCTTCCGGGTAGCTCTCCTGCGCCGTGATGACGCCGGTGCTGATCGCATCGTTGAGCAGCTGCGGTCCCGCACCGGCGGCGGCGAGCAACTCATCTCGGCGGTAGCGACGCGGCGCCGGCGTGATCGAGGGCGGCGGAGCGAGGGCGGATGCCTCCCCGCCGGCGGCGGCGTCATCGAGCTGCTCCCGGATGACGCTCAGCGGAAGATAGTGATCGCGCTGCAGCGTGAGACCGAGGCGCAACCGCTCGATGTCCGAGGCGGAGAACTTGCGGTAGCCCGACTCCGTGCGGGAGGGGCTGACGATGCCCTGCACTTCGAGGAAGCGCAGCTTGCTGGACGTGAGGTCGGGGAACTCCGGTGTGAGCCGAGCAAGGACCTGGCCGATACTCAGCAAGCCCGCGGACGCGGAACGTTCGCGGGCGGGAGTGGCCGCCATCAGTCGTTCGCCGCCGCGCGATCGTGAGGGGAGACGAAGAAGTTCAGACGGAACTTGCCGACGCGCACTTCGGAGCCGTCGACCAGCGCGCTGCGGTCGACGCGCTCCCCGTTGACATACGTCCCGTTGAGGGAGCGCTGGTCGATGATCTCGAAGGCGGATCCGCTGCGGGTGATCTCGGCGTGCCGACGCGAGACGGTCACATCGTCGAAGAAGATGTCGGCCTCGGGGTGCCGCCCGACCGTGGTCACATCGGTGTCGAGCAGATAGCGCGCACCGGCGAGAGCGCCCGAGCGCACCAGCAGCAACGCGGATCCCGCAGGCAGTGCGGCGATGGCCGTCTGCTCCACGTCGGTCAATTCCACCCCGAACGGCACGAAAGACAGGTCGGAATCGTGTCCGAACGTCTGCGTCACGTCGTGTTTCTGCTCGCCGGAACGGTGGATCGCGTCCTCACCGGCCGGTCGGCTGTCGCTGTCTGTCACTGTGCCCTCCTGATCATCCAGACTAACGGATGCCGAGGCGCTCGCGGGAGGCCGCATTCACACTCAGCCGTCACATACTGCTTATCCATAAGGTGGAGTGGTGAAGACCAAAGCTCTGCGCCCGTCGGCCACCCCGATCGCCCTCGCCGCGACCCTGCTCGCCGTGTTCCTCGTGCTCTTCTCCCCGCTCTCGGCGTCCGCGCACGACGCGCTCGTGTCGTCGTCTCCCGCTGCCGACGAATCGGTCGAGACCGTCCCCGAAGAGCTCACGCTGACCTTCAGCGCCAAGCTCATCGACGGGGAGGGTGCGACGGAGGTCGTCGTGACCGCCCCCGATGGCACGTCGGTCACCGAGGGCGCGGCGACGGTCGAAGGCGCGATCGTCACCCAGCCCTTGCAGGGGTCCGGTCCGGCCGGCGAGTACCACGTGATCTGGAAGGTCGTCTCCAGCGACGGACACCCCACTTCCGGCGAGTACTCCTTCATGGTGACCGTCGGCGACGACGGGTCTGCGACCGCGGAGCCCACGGCGGCCCCGACCAGCGCAGCGCCGACGGCGGAGGAGACCACGGAGCCCGAGGCGACCTCGACGCCCACACCGGTCCCCGACGATGCCGACACGGGTTCCGCATGGGTCTGGGTGCTCGCGATCATCGCTGTCCTGGTCGTCGCCGGAGTGGTCATCTGGATCGTCGCGAGCCGCCGCCGAGGTGAGGCTCCGACCGATTCCGACACCCCGTCGGAGCGATAGGCTTAAGGCATGCCACACTACGACGTCGTCATCCTTGGTGCAGGTCCTGGCGGATACGTCGCTGCGGTTCGCAGCGCGCAGCTCGGTCTGTCCACCGCCATCATCGAGGAGAAGTACTGGGGCGGTGTCTGCCTCAACGTCGGCTGCATCCCCTCCAAGGCGCTCCTGAAGAACGCGGAGCTCGCGCACACCCTGAACCACAAGGCGGACTTCTTCGGGATCTCCGGCGAGTTCACGATCGACTTCGGCAAGGCGTTCGATCGCAGCCGTGAGGTCGCCGAGGGTCGCGTCAAGGGCATCCACTTCCTGATGAAGAAGAACAAGGTGACCGAGTACAACGGTCGCGGCACCTTCACCGGCCCGAAGGCGATCTCGGTCGCCAAGGCCGACGGCACGTCCGAAGAGGTCACCTTCGACAACGCCATCATCGCCACCGGCTCCAAGGTCCGTCTGCTGCCGGGCGTGACGCTCAGCGAGAACGTCGTCACCTACGAAGAGCAGATCATGACCCGTGAGCTGCCGAAGTCGATCGTCATCGTCGGCGCGGGCGCGATCGGCATGGAGTTCGCCTATGTGATGACGAACTACGGGGTCAAGGTCACGATCATCGAGTTCCTCGACCGCGCGCTCCCCAACGAGGACGCGGACGTGTCGAAGGAGATCACGAAGCAGTACAAGAACTACGGCGTCGACATCCTGACCTCCACCAAGGTGGAGACGGTCGTCGACAACGGCTCCTCCGTCACCGTCACCTACACGGGCAAGGACGGTCAGCAGTCGTCGATCGAGGCCGACAAGGTGCTGATGTCGGTCGGCTTCGCCCCGAACATCGAGGGCTTCGGCCTCGACAAGACCGGTGTGAAGCTCACCGAACGCGGCGCGATCGACATCGACGATCACATGCGCACGAACGTCGAGGGCATCTACGCGATCGGCGATGTGACCGCCAAGCTGCAGCTCGCCCACGTGGCGGAGGCACAGGGCGTCGTCGCCGCCGAGACGATCGGTGGCGCGGAGACGCAGACCCTCGGCGACTACCGGATGATGCCGCGTGCGACGTTCTGCTCGCCGCAGGTCGCATCGTTCGGGCTCACCGAGCAGCAGGCCAAGGACGAGGGGCGCGAGATCAAGGTCGCGACCTTCCCGTTCATGGCCAACGGCAAGGCGCACGGCCTCGGCGAGCCGGTCGGCTTCGTCAAGCTGATCGCCGACGCGGAGCACCTCGAGCTCATCGGCGCGCACATGATCGGCCCGGACGTCTCCGAGCTCCTGCCCGAGCTGACGCTGGCCCAGAAGTGGGACCTGACCGCACTCGAGCTCGCCCGCAACGTGCACACCCACCCGACGCTGTCGGAGGCGCTGCAGGAAGGCTTCCACGGCCTCGCAGGACACATGATCAACTTCTGATCCTCACATCACGAAGGCCCGGTTCGCAGAGTGCGGACCGGGCCTTCGTGCGTCACAGGCCGCGCATCGTGAGGAGCCCTGCCGTCCAGCCGCGCAACGGAGCGGACCCGAGTGTCCTCATCAGCATCTCCCTGCCGCGCACCACCGGCGCCGGGGCGGGCGCCCCCATCGCCATGTAGAACGCGGAGCGGCGCTGGGCCCGGGATGCCGATCGGCGCACCCGTCGGTCGTACGGACCCAGGTCCGGCACCGCGCCGGGCCGCGTGCCGGAGAGTCGTTCCGCGAGACGAACGGCATCGACCCACCCGAGGTTCATGCCCTGTCCGCCGATCGGACTGATCTCGTGTGCGGCATCGCCCAGAAGCACCACCCGGCCCTGATGGAGGCGCGTCGCCGCATGCTGTGCGGCGAGAAAGGGAGTGGGGGCGTCCGTGGCGGCCGGTTCGATGCCGATCCCGGTACGCCGCTCGATCGTCGCACGGAAGTCATCGGCGGTGCGAAGGGCGTCTGCACTGCCCCGCACCACCCATCGACGGCGACCACCGGGGAGGGGGAAGGACTCGACCAGACCCTCCGGCTCGCAGTGCAGGACGGCCCGGCTCTCCGACGTCGGCTCCTCGACATCGAGCATCGAATACGCGGCGCGTCCGGCCCGACGACGCCATCCGGCATCGAGCCCCTCACGCAGACGGCTCCGCACGCCGTCGGCCACCACGACCACGGCCGCCGAGATCATGCGGGTTCCCTCCGCGGAGTCCGCCGTGACGTGCACGGCATCCGCGTCCTGCCGGACGAGGCGCACGGCGCATCCGGTGATCAGGGCCTCCTCCGAGAGCGAGTGCATCCGGCCCCGCAGCAGCGCGCCGCTGCGCGGCTGCGGGAGGATCAGGACCGGACGATCCGATGCGAAGTCGACGGACGCCAGGGTGCGCCGACGACTGCGCACCTCCCCACCTTCGAGCCGAAGCGCCTCCGCGCGCACCTCGTCTCCGACGCCCGCAGCGTCCAAGGCGTCCAGCCCCGGGCGGTGGATGCCGATCGCCCTGGTCCGCTGATCCGCGTCCGCTCGACGTTCGCACACCACCACCCGCAGACCGCGCTGCAGCAGCAGGCAGCCCAGCAGCAGACCCACCGGCCCCGCGCCGACGATCAGCACGTCATGGTCGGGCATGTGCCCCGTCCCATCGCAGCTCCACGCGGAAGGGTGCACCGCCGCGTACGCTCCACCCGTCTGGGGCGACCGCCGCGAGCTCGGCGAGGGTGTAGGAGCGACGGATGCTGAGGAGCCCGTCCTCACGGATGAACGAGTCGGCGAGGAGGCTGCGGGAGATGGGCCAGGTGGCCGCGGCGAACAGGGCGTACGCGGTGTGGCTGCGGGCGATGTCGTGGTGCGCCACCACTCCGTCCGCAGCGACGAGGCGCACGGAGTCGCTGAGCACGCCCTGGAGCTCGGCGTCATCGAGGTGGTGCAGCACGTGGTTGGACAGCACGACGTCGTAAGTCTCCCCCGCGGCGACGAGCTCCGTGGTCAGCGCGCAGCGGTAGCGCACGCCCGCACCGCCATCATGCGCCGCTGCCCAGCGGATCGCACGGTCGTCGGCATCGAGCGCGGTGACCTCCGCCGAGAGACCGTCTCGACGCAGACGCCACGCGAGCAATCGGCAGAGGTCTCCCCCACCGGCCCCCACATCGAGGATCCGCAGTCGCCCGGTACGCGCCGCGCGAGGACGGATGTCGCGCCGATACATAGCCCCGGGCCGGGAGACGAGCGCGTTGACGAGACCGAACCGTCCGTAGGTCCGCGCCAGCTTCCGAGCGTCCGCATGCGGATCGTCCATCCGCTCGCGGACCTCCACATCTCGCAGCGTGAGATCGGGGCTCATGACCCGGTCGGCGCGACGACGGTCATCAGTGCGCTCTCGGCCGTGAGCCCCGGCCCGAAAGCCATCGCCGCCACGCGCTCTCCGCCGCTGGCCCCCTCATCCTCCAGGATCCGTTTGAGGACGAAGAGCACCGTCGCGCTCGACATGTTGCCGTTCTCCCGCAGGACCTCCCGCGCCGGGTGCAGCTGCGCGTCGCTGAGCTGCATCCGCTCCTGCACCCGGTCGAGGATGCTGCGGCCGCCGGGGTGGATGGCCCAATGCTGCACCTGGTCCCCCACCGTCCCGGCCTCGAAGGCTTCGGCCAGGCCATTTTCGGCCGAGTACAGCGGTCGAAGGGCACCGATGATCGTCTCCCCGATGATCTGCGGAACAGACGTCGAGAGGATCATCTCGAAGCCGGTGTCACCGATCGTCCAAGCCATGTCCTTCTCGCCCTCCGGCGCGATGGCCGTGTGGAAACGGTCCAGCTGCAGCGAGGAGGACGGCGACGGAAGATCACGGGACGTCACGATGCCGGCTGCCGCACCGTCGGCGAACAACGAGGACGCGACGATCGTGTCCGGGTCCTCGGAGGAACGCAGATGGAGTGTGCACAGCTCGACGCTGACGACCAGGACCACGGCGTTCTCATCGGCGGCGCAGAACTGGCTCGCCGCACGCAACGCCGGCATCGACGCATAGCAGCCCATGAAGCCGAGATGGAAACGCTGCACCGCATCGGAGAGTCCCAGTCCGCGGACGATCTCGTACTCCGGCCCCGGGGCGTGGAACCCGGTGCAGGAGACCGTGATGACGTGGGTGACGTCTTCGGGGCCGATCTCAGGATCGGCGTCGAGGGCCTGCCGCGCGACCTCGACGAAGAGCTTCGCCGCCTCCCGGGTGTACAGGTCGTTGCGTGCTCTCGTGCCGGGCGCGAGGAGCATCCCGGTACGACGGTCGAAGAAGACGGGGTCGGCCGGTTCCGACTCCAGCGACAGCTCATCGATCACGGTGTGCCGGGTGTCGATGCCCGAGACGTTGAACGACGTCGTCACGATCCGCTGCGCGAGCCGTCCGAGATCGGGCTGCTGCGCGAAGACGTCTCGCACCTGCTCCTGCACGAGAACGGTTTCGGGGACGATCGTCTGCAGCGATCGAAGCACAGGCGGTCGGCTCATGCTGTCACTCAAGCATGCGCCGCGCCCCTGGGGGAAGGGGTTGCGTTCGCGAGCGGCCTCTGCCTAGAAACCGAGCGCGCGAGCGAGCTTGGAGCCGGATGCCGATTCGCGGCCGCCCGCGGCGAGGACGGCGTGCTCCACGGCGTCGAAGAACGCCGTGCGCCGCAGCTCATCGTCAGGAGCGGCGGGCCCCAGCTCCATCTCCCACTCGCGCCATTCGCGCTGCACGCCGCCGCGGAGGTCGGTGGCCCGCACCCGGTCGTCGACGAACTCGGCCACGACCCCGTCCGGACCGCTGAGCAGATAGGCGGTGCGATCATTCTCGATGCGCGCCAGCGGGGTGAGCGGTGCGGTCGTCCAGGTCGCGACGGTCTCCGCGACGGCCGGAGGAAGGTCGTCACCGTCGCCGAGCGGCCAGCCGAGTTCGAGCCGGCCGTCGCCCTGGCGAGGACCCTTCACGTGCCAGCCCGCGTCCGGCCCGCCGGTACGACGACGCAGCGCCACGCCGGCACGGGCGAGCGCACCGTCGGCGGTGTCGAAGTATCGGGCGTCCAATGCGCGACCCTCGCCGGCGGTGACGGCGTCGACGCCGGGGATCGCGTCCCAGCGCGGCAACGGGGTCTCGATGTCAACGTCGTACTTGCGTTCGACCTCGACGGTGCGAGACGGTTCAGTCATCGTCGAGCGTGAGATCCTCGAGAGACTCCTCGAACCAGTAGTCGACCTCCGTGGGCCCGTCATCCGGACCGGTGTTCTGAGGCCCACCGCGGCGGTTGTACACCACCTGCGTCTCGCTGTAGGGGACGATCAGCTTGTCGTCCGCATCGCCGAGAGGGATGATCTGCCCGTCCAGCGGGCCGCCGTGAAGTCGTGCGAGTGCCATGTGCTCAGGGTAGCCCGTCCTCGCGGTGTCGGCACGAGGACGGGCGGATTCAGCCGAGGACGATGCCGAGAAGGGCTCCGGCGATCATCCAGGGCCCGAAGGCGATGCGGGTCGCCGCCGTCGCGCGACGCAGGAGGATGAGCGCCAGTGCGTAGAACGCGCCCAGCACGAATGCCGCCGCGGCACCGATCACGAGCGAATCCCACCCGTGCCACCCCAGCACAAGGCCGATCACGGCAGCGAGCTTCACGTCGCCGCCGCCCATCCCTGCGCGGCTGATCGCTCGCAGCACGGCATAGAACCCGCCGAGGATCACCAGGCCGAGGAGGGCGCGGAGGAGCGCGTCGCCGCGCCCGGTGAGGAGGGCGTCGACCGCGGTGAGGGCCACGAGTGATGCGAGCGTCGGCAGCACGATCAGGTCGGGCAGTCGGTGCGTGCGGGCGTCGATCACGATCAGCGCGCCGCCGACGACGACCAGAGCGACGTGCACGAGGGCGATGAGCGCGAACCGGATGTCCATCCCCGCAGGTTAGGAGATGGGCGGATCGCCCGCGTGGGCCCTGTGGAGAACTCGACGCGATGTCCGATGTGCGAACTATCGTCATCTGTGCGACTTGTTTTATTCGTACATACCTTCGAGAATGGACGCATGGTGATCGGGCTCGATGCGGTGACCTCGCTCTCTCCGGCGAGCGACTCCCGCGCGGGTGAAGTACTGCGACTGCGCCGCGAGATCAGCAGGATGCAACGACGTCGCAGCGAGCATGCGCTGCTCCCCCTCGATCCCGCCTTCGCGGCGCTCCTGCCGGAAGAGGGCCTGCAGACCGGCACGTCCTATACCGTCTCCCCCTCGCCGAGCCTGGTGCTCGCGCTGCTCAGCGCCGCATCCCGGAAAGGGCACTGGTGCGCGGTGGTGGGCATGCCCACGCTCGGCGTCGAAGCAGCGGCCGCGTTCGGCATCGACCTCGCCCGCCTGATCCTCGTGCCCACCCCCGGCGAGCGCTGGCTCGCGGCGACCTCCGCGCTGGCCGAGGTCGTGCCTCTGATCGTCGTCGTCCCCGGCACCCGGGCCGGAGACGCCGACGTCTCCCGGCTGAGCGCTCGCCTGCGTGATCGCGGCTGCACGCTTCTGGTCACCGAGTCCTCCGGCACCGGACGATGGCCGCAGAGCGAGGGCACGATACGCCTTCATGACCCGCACTGGCACGGTCTCGGCGCCGGCTGGGGGTTGCTCTCCGACTGCACCGTGACGGTGACGGCGCAAACACGACACAGCCCTCGCCCCTCGAGTGTGCGCGTGCAGCTGCCGGGAGGGCACGGCGCTCTCGAGGCCGTCGGGGCAGAGCTCACCGCACTCCCTGCGCTCTCGCCGGAGAGGTCCTCCCTCGGTGAATCTGCTCCCCCGGAGCTGTTGCGATGGGCGGAAGCAGGATGAACACCCCTCTCCGTGTCCTCGTGCTGTGGTTCCCCGACTGGCCGATGCGAGCCGCGCTCGGCGGCGCATCTCCACATCCGCCCACCGCCCTGGTGCAAGCCAACACGATCGTCGCCTGCACCGCCTCCGCCAGGGAGCACGGCGTCCGCACCGGTCAGCGCCGCCGAGTCGCGCAGGGCCACCTCTCCTCCCTCCAGGTGCTCCCGCACGACCCGGCCCGTGACGAACGCGCCTTCCTTCCCGTGCTCCAGCTCATCGAGAAGCACGCCCCGGGAGTCACCCTGCTGCGCCCCGGGCTCGCGATCCTCCGCGCCAGAGGCATCTCCCGCTATCACGGTGGGGAAGCGGAGGCCGCCGCGTCACTCGCCACCATCCTCGGAGAGGCCGGGTTCCCCGAGGTGCGCATCGGCATCGCAGACGGCCCCTTCACCGCCGAGATCGCCGCTCGAGGCCCGACGCCCTGGACGGTCGTACCGTCCGGCACCGCCCGGGAGTTCCTGGCCCCCTACCCCGTGCAGGTGCTGCGCGACGAACAGATCACCGGACTCCTCCTCCGGCTCGGCATACGCACCCTCGGCGAGTTCACCGCCCTCGCCGCGCCTGACGTGCGCGACCGCTTCGGTGAACACGGTGCGCGTCTGCACGCGCTCGCCGCGGGTGCCGACTCCCGCCCCCTGACCCCGCGCCCACCCGACCCCGAGCTCGTGCGCAGCGTCGAGTTCGACTCGCCGCTGGGCGGAGCCGATCAGATCGCCTTCGCGGTGCGGCAGACAGCCGACGCGGTGATGCTCGCTCTCGGGGAGGCCTCGGTCGTCTGCACGGAGGTGCGGATCGATCTGACCGACGACAACGGGGCGGTCTTCTCGAGATCCTGGCTGCACCCCACCTGTTTCGACGCCTCCGACCTCGTCGATCGGGTGCGCTGGCAGTTGGAGGCCTTGGCCACGCAGTCCGCGAAGGAACCGGTCGACGAGGCACGAGCGTTCGGCGGCATCACCGCCGTACGGATCACCCCCGCTGCTGTGGATGATGCCGCCCATCACCAACCGGGGCTCTTCGGCTCCGGCACCGATGAGCGCCTGCACCACGCGGTCTCGCGCGTGCAGACCATGTTGGGCCATCAGGGCGTGGTCACCGCGGCGATCTCCGGTGGTCGCTGGCTCGCCGACCGTCAGGTGCTGACCCCGTGGGGGGAGCGCGCCGTCCCTCCACGGGATCCGGGGTCGCCGTGGCCCGGCAGCCTCCCCGACCCTCTGCCTGCCGAGGTGTTCCACCCTCCGCGCCCCATCGGAGTCCTCGCCGCGGATGAGACCACGGTCAGCGTCGATGAACGCGGAGCCCTCTCGCAAGACCCCGCCCGCATCGACGGTGTCTCCGTGCAGGCCTGGGCCGGTCCCTGGCCCGTTCACGAACGCCGCTGGACCGCAGGGGGCGGAAAACGCGGGCATCGGCTCCAGATCGTCGATGACCAGGATCGCGCCTGGCTGGTCTTCCATACCGGCGAGCGCTGGTGGGTCGAGGGAAGGTATCGCTGATGGGCTGGCACAATCCGCCCCTGTCGTGGAACGAGTTGGAGCGCACCCTCAGCGGCGAGGAGTCCCCCTCGCCCCCTCCGGGCGCCGAGCCGAAGAACACACGGAGCGATCCCGGACCGGTCAGCCGTCGCCGCAAGCGCACTCCCCCCATCGGCATCCCCCGTCCGCACGATGCCGTGCCCTACGCCGAGTTGCACGCCCATTCGTCCTACTCGTTCCTCGACGGGGCCTCTTCCCCCGAAGATCTGCTCGCCGAAGCCGACCGCCTCGGACTGACCGCACTCGCGCTCACGGACCACGACGGCTTCTACGGTGCCGCACGCTTCGCCGAAGTCGCCGACCTCATGGAGAGTCCGCTGCAGACCGTGTTCGGGGCCGAGCTGTCCCTCGATCTGCCCGCGCCGCAACGAGGTTCCGCCGACCCCGCGGGAGAACATCTGCTGGTCCTCGCCAGGGGGAAGGAGGGGTACCACCGGCTTTCGGGGGCGATCACCGCGGCGCAGTTGCGCGGGGGCGAGAAAGGACGACCGGTATACGACCTCGACGATCTGGCCGAACGTGCAGGAGGCCACTGGACGATCCTGACCGGTTGTCGCAAAGGTGCCGTGCGCCGCGGGCTCGAAGCAGGCGACGGCCTCACCCCGCTGCGAACCCTGGTCGACCTGTTCGGAAGCGATCACGTCGCCGTCGAACTCTTCGACCACGGGGACCCGTTGGACACCCGCCGCAACGACGCTCTCGCCGGGCTCGCACGACGGATGCGGTTGCCGGTGGTGGCGACCAACAACGTGCACTACGCCACTCCTGCACAGGCGCCACTCGCCGAGGCCGTGGCTGCGGTCCGCGCGGTGCGGAGCATGGATGAGCTCGACGGCTGGCTGCCCGCGCACGGGGGCGCCCATCTCCGCAGCGGCGCAGAGATGTCGGCGCGCTTCCACCGGCATCCCGGAGCGATCTCCTACGGGCTCGAATTGGCGACGGCTTCCGCCTTCCCCCTGCGCCTGGCACGACCCGCGCTCCCGCAGCAGAAGGTGCCGGAGGGGCATACACCGATGAGCTGGCTGCGTCACCTGGTCTGGGCGGCCGTGCCGTCGAAGTATCCCCGCCTGGACGAGGAGGGCAAGCACCGGATCGCCCGTGAGCTGGATGTGATCGAGGAGAAGGACTTCCCCGGATACTTCCTGATCGTGCATGGCATCGTCACCGAGGCACGCAGACGCGGCATCCTCTGCCAGGGGCGAGGTTCGGCTGCGGCGAGCGCGGTCTGCTACCTGCTCGGGATCACGGCGGTCGACCCGATCCTCTACCGTCTCCCCTTCGAGAGGTTCCTCGCGACCACGCGGACGGAGGAGCCTGACATCGACGTCGACTTCGACTCCGACCGTCGCGAGGAGATCATCCAGTGGGTCTACCAGGAGTACGGCCGGGAGCGGGCGGCCCAGGTGGCGAATGTCATCCAGTACCGGCCGAAGAACGCGGTGCGCGACATGGCCAGAGCGCTCGGTCACTCCCCCGGTCAGCAGGACGCCTGGTCCCGCCAGGTCGACGGCTGGGGTGCGGGGCTGGAGCCGGCCGAGGACCACGACATCCCCGAGAACGTGCTCGCCTATGCCGGCGAACTGCTGAAAGCCCCCCGCCACCTCGGCACCCACTCCGGCGGCATGGTGCTCACCGCTCGTCCGGTCGGCGAGGTCGTACCGGTGGAGCATGCGCGCATGGAGAACCGCACCGTCATCCAGTGGGACAAAGACGACTCCGCGTTCATGGGGCTCGTGAAGTTCGACCTCCTGGGCCTCGGGATGCTCGCCGCCCTCCAGCACTGCTTCGATCTGATCCGACAGGCCACGGGTGAGGAGTGGCGGCTCGAGACCATCCCCAAGGAGGAGCCCGCCGTCTACGACATGCTCTGTCGCGCGGACTCCATCGGTGTCTTCCAGGTGGAGTCCCGCGCACAGATCGGGCTGCTCCCCCGTCTGCAGCCGCGGAGCTTCTACGACCTCGCCATCCAGATCGCCCTCATCCGTCCCGGCCCCATCCAGGGCGGTGCGGTGCATCCGTTCGTGCGGCGGAAGATCGCCAAGGACCGGGTCGACGAGGAGAACCGGGAGCGCGCACGGCGTGGTGAAGACCCCTTGGAGTTCACGATCCCCTACCCGCACAGCGATCTGGAAGACATCCTGAAACGCACGCTGGGCATTCCGATCTTCCAGGAGCAGCTCATCCAGATGGCGACGGCGATCGGTGACTGCACCGCGGATGAGGCCGACCTGCTGCGGCGCGCCATGGGCTCCAAGCGCGGGCTGGAGAAGATCGAGAAGGTCAAGGACAAGCTCTACGCGGGCATGAGCAGACGAGGGCTCGATGCCGACGCCGCTGACCGGATCTACGCGCAGATCCAGGCGTTCTCGAACTTCGGGTTCGCCGAGTCGCACTCGCTGTCGTTCGCCCTGCTGGTCTACGCCAGCTCCTGGGTGAAGCTGCACTATCCCGCCGCGTTCCTCGCCGGGCTGTTGCGCGCGCAGCCGATGGGCTTCTACTCCGCCGCGACCCTCACTGCGGATGCACGGCGGCATGGAGTGGAGGTCCGTCGGCCCGATCTGCACCTGTCCGGAGCGACGGATTCGTTGGAGCCGCTCGCCGATGACTCCGAAGGCGGACCCACCGGCCGGACGCAGTGCCTCGCCGCTCCTCAACCTGCTGTCCTCCGCTTCGACCGGGAGGCTCCCGACGAGTCCGCTGCCCACCGCAGGGACGGCGGATTCGCGGTGCGACTGGGCCTCAGCGGCATCCGGGGGATCGGTGTGCCGTTGGCGGAGAGGATCGTCGCGGAACGTGACGCACACGGTCCTTACCGGGATCTGCACGATCTGGTGCGGCGTACGGATGCCACCGCCGCACAGCTGGAGGCCCTCGCCACGGCAGGGGCCTTCGACTGTCTGGGGCTGGAGCGCCGAGAGGCGATCTGGCTGGCCGGAGCCGCGGCGGACGACCGCTCACGCTTCCTCCCGGGGACCACGGTCGCCGTGCAGCCTCCCCTGTTCGCCGACCAGACCAGCTACGAGCGTCTCTCCGCCGATCTCTGGGCGACCGGCGTGTCCACCGATGACCATCCGATGGCGCATTTCCGGGAGGCACTGCGCACCCGCGGGGTGCTCACCGCCGTCGATCTGCAGAGCCACGAGGTCGGTCGGCGCATCGAGGTCGCGGGACTCGTCACTCACAGGCAACGACCGGCGACGGCCGCCGGGATCACCTTCGTGAACCTCGAGGACGAGAGCGGTCTGGTGAACGTCGTCTGCTCGGCAGGGGTCTGGAACCGCTACCGTCGCGTCGCCCGGGATTCACCGGCTCTCATCATCCGCGGCATCCTGGAGCGGTCGAGCGAGGGGGTGGTCAATGTGCTCGCCGACGGGTTCGAGGATCTCCGCACCGGCCTCACACACCGGTCCAGGGACTTCCGATGAGCGACGGGAGCCCTGCACCCGGCTTCGGCGTCACCAGAAGCGTTCGTGTTCCTCGGGAGGTGGACGGTCGGCGCCGCCCCATCTGTCGGCCTCGGCCTTCGCGGCATCCGCGGCGGCGTCCGCGCCACGCAGAGCGCGCTTCGCTCCGGTCGCCCCCGGACCGATGGGATCGACGAGCAAAGAGGTGCGGGAGTCGGCTCCCCCGATGGTCACCGTGCACTCCAACACACGTCCGATCCACCGAGAGAGGTCGCCACTCGGATCCTCTGCACGTCGGTAGCGGATACCGGTGTCGAGGTCGACGATGGACAGGACCACAGGCTCCCCGGCGAGCGGGTCGATCTGCTCCGTCACCTCGACCCGGTGCCCATGAGCGATGGCGACCTGCGCGGCGACGACGAGCAACCTGTCCATGTGTCCACCCTAGGCAACGCCGCCCGGAAGGCAACAGAACGTCTCAGCGAGAAAGTTCCGAAAATATCTTTGTCCCCCAAATGGCGGACAAGACGATTAAGCGATACTCTGCTCACGTAGCGGGGGCTACGAGGCTGATGGACTGGGGATTCAGCCGTGAGCGCAGCGAACTTCGCCGCCTCCCCCACCGTCCGGGAAGGACGGAGAGCCCTCTCGACGATACGTCTGGGGCGGATCGTTCGGGAGGGCCCACTCCCGCGCCGCACCCGACGCCTCGGAACCGCACTCAGTCGATCGGGATGACCTCGAGGGTGTTCGACCGCACCGGCTCCTGCCCCATCTCCGGCGCGTAGGGGCTCGGCGTGTACTTGTCGAGGTACTCGGCATCGATCGCCACGTTGGTCGCCTCGTCGGTGACGGGCTCGAAGCGGACGTCCTTCGTGATGCCGCCCGCCGACACACGCCCTCGCAGGCTCGCGAGAGCCGGGGCGTACCACTTGCCGGCAAGGCCCGTGTAGGAGCGAACGAACAGGCGGCCATCCACGGCGACCGCCCAGATGCCGACCGTCTTCGGCGTCGTGCCGTCTGCGAGCTGCGCGGAGAGGTCGAACATCTCCGGCGCGGCGATGCGTGCCAGCTCCTCGGGGTTCCAGGTCGTCATGAGTCCTCCTCGAGATCGGTGGGTGAGGCAGAGTGCATGCTACGTCAGATCGAGGAGGATCTCACGATCGCTCACCGGGTGAGCCGTGCACGCAGGGAGTCGATGAGAAGACCGACGCCGAGCTCGAACGTGCGATCCGATCGCGCACTCCCCTGTTCGGCTCCGTCGATGAGCCGACTGAGAGTGCGCGTCTCGCCCTCGGGCTGCCAGATCTCGTCGGGTGAGGCGAGGTCGAGACCGAAGCCGATCGCGAAGGCGTCGAGCACGGCGATGACCGAGAGCACCTCATCTTCGGGAAATCCCCCGTCGACGAGCACCGATGCCAGGTCGTCGTACACGGCGATCACCGCGGGGCTCGTGATCGTCTTGCCGACCAGCAGGGGCACGAGCTGCGGATGATCCGCGTACATCCGGCGTTGCGTGCGGAGCATCACGTGCAGGAACTCGGGCCAGGGCTCACCCCGCCACTCGACGCGGTATTCCTCCACGAGCCTGCCGCGCATGAGCTCGAGGATCTCATCCATGCCGTCCGCGTGGTTGTACAACGAGGACGGCCGCACGCCCAACTCGCGCGCGATCGCGTTGACCCCGAACGGCTTCCCCGCCTTCGCGAGCGCCAGCCCGGCGGATCCGATGATCTCCGGAGAGAGCAGCGGGGACGAAGGCCTGGGCATGGTGGGCTCGCTTTCTCCGGAAGACCGGACATGAAGATCGGGGTTCCGCACGAACCCTCTCCTGTGCATAATAGTGAACACCATTCGTTGACGAACACCATTCGTTTATGAAGTCGTGCCCACCGACGCACGCCCTCTGCCCTCCCTCGCGCACAATGCCGTGCCCTCCCCTTGGAGCCTCATGACCACTCTCGACCTCCGCACCCGGATCCCCCTCCGTCTCCCCACCGCCACCGCCACCTTCGCCATCGGGATCGCGGGATACCTCGGGGTCAACCTGTCGCCGTACATGATCTCCGCCGCCCAGAGCGGCCTCGGAATCGACGTCCTCTCCGCGAGCTGGCTGGTCACCGCGACCCTCCTACTCACCGCGGTCACCGGATTGGCCATCGCCCCGCTGTGCGCCGGGATTCACCGTCGGACCGTGGCACGCGCCGGCCTCAGCCTCGCCGTGATCGGCTTCGCGACCGCCGCGCTCGCCCCCGCGGCCATACTCCCGGGCCTGCTCCTGGGAGGAGCAGGAGCCGGCGGTGCCGTCGCCGCTTCCGGCGCCGCCCTCGCCGCCTTCCGGAACCCGGACCGGGTCGCCGGCTTCAACGGGCTCGCCAATCGCGGTGTCATCACCGTGGTGCTCGCCGTGATCCCCCTCATCGGGCTCGCACCGATCGACGTCTTCGGCACGCTGGCCCTGTTCAACCTGATCGGCCTGGTCGCTTCAGTGTGGCTCCCCGCCGCACCGGTCGTCGCTCCACAGGCGGGAGCAGCCGTCGCCGAGGCGATGCCGATCGAGATCCCGCCGACCGGGACGGTTCGTGTCTCCCCGGCCCGCTCGCGGAAAGTCACGATCGCGGGCTTCGGGCTCCTCATCACGTTCGCGCTGTGGGCGGTGAGTGAGGACTCGCTCTGGGCCATGGCCGGGGTGATGGGCGCGGAACAAGCAGCCCTGACACCGGAAGGCCTCGGGATCGCACTCAGCGGCGCGACCGCGGGCGGACTCCTCGGTTCGGTCCTGCTCATGATCGTCGGTGCCCGTTTCGGGCGCGCCGTCCCTCTCGTAATCCTGCTGATCGCCGGTGGAGTCCTGAAGATCTGCGAAGGCTTCGTGACCGACCCGACCACCTTCATCGTCGTCTTCATCGCCTGGAACTCCGTGTATGCCATCGCGTTCATGTACTTCGTCTCGACCTCGGCCGCACTGGATGCCGACGGCCGTTGGTCGGGCCCGCTGCTGGCCGTTTACCTCGTCGGATCAGCGCTCACGCCGGTGATCGGCGCAGCGCTCGTCGGCGCCCTCGGCTACCAGGGCTTCGCCGTCGCACTCGGGATCGCGAGTTTCGTCCTGGCCATCCCCACCGGAGCCATCGCCCTGGTCTCGACCCGCTTGGAACGCCTCACCGCACAGGAGAACGACGCATGACCCGCACCCTCTACCGCAACGGCCGGATCTTCACCGGAGACGAATCACGATGGGCCGACGCAGTCGTCGTCGACGGCGACGTGTTCGTCCACGTCGGATCCGACACCGACGCGCCCGCCGCGGACACGGTGGTGGACCTGGAAGGTCGCACCGTGCTCCCCGGATTCACGGACGCGCACACCCACCTGCTGATGATGGGCGAAGCTCTCGGACAGGTGGGGCTCACGGATGCCACCTCTCTCGAGGAGATACAGCGCCGACTTCGCGGGGCTCGCGAGGCGGCATCCGGCGTGCTTCGCGGGCGCGGCTGGCTCTTCGATGCGATCCCGGACGGAGAGCCGACCGCCGCGATGATCGACGCGGCCGTCGCCGACATCCCAGTCTACCTCGACGCGAACGACTACCACTCATGCTGGGTGAACACGGCGGCTCTCGCGGAGCTGGGGATCACGCGGGACACACCCGATCCCCTCGGCGGACGCATCGCCCGCGACGCATCCGGTGAGCCGACCGGAATGCTCTATGAGACCGCCGCACAGTTGCACGCCTGGGCGCACCGCGACGCGAACACGACCGACGCGCAGCGCGATGCGGCGGTCCGGCGAGTCGTGTCCGCCTACATCGCCGCCGGTGTGACGGGGGCGGTGGACATGGCCTTCGATGAGCTCGGACTCGCCGCACTCGCACGCGCCGCTGAGCGCGGCGAACTGCCTCTGCGTGTCGCCGCGCACTGGTTCGTCGCGAACACCGGCGACGACGCCGCGAACCTCGCGCAGGTCGAGCAGGCCGCCGTGCACGCCTCGACGCCGGCGGCGGGGGCACGCGTGCTCGGCATCAAGCTCGTCCTCGACGGCACCATCGATGCCTGTACGGCAGCCATGGGCGCGCCGTACGCGGACGGCACCAACGCGGGGCCGATCTGGCCCGCCGAGCGCCTGTTCCCGGTCGTCGCGGCGGCGGATGCGGCCGGGTTGCAGATCGCCATGCACGCGATCGGGGACGCCGCGAGCACGCTCGCCCTCGACGCGATCGAGCACGCGATCGCGACCAACGGTGAACGACCGCGCCGACACCGCATCGAACACCTCGAGTACGCAGCGCCGGGAACGGCGGAACGGATGGCGCGCCTCGGCGTCACCGCCTCCATGCAGCCTGTGCACGCCGACCCGGCGATCTTCGGGAACTGGGCGGCACAGCTCGGAGACGAGCGCGTCGACCGTGCGTTCGCCTGGTCGGAGTACGAGCAGGCGGGTGCGCTCCTCGCCTTCTCCACCGATGCGCCGACCGCTCCGCATCAGGCGCTCCCGAACATGTTCGTCGCGTCGACCCGAGCGTCCGCGCTGGTGCCCGGTATGGCAGGCGTGCACCCGGAGCAGGCGCTCCCGCTCGAACGGGCGATCGCGCATGCCACGCGAGATGCGGCGACGTCGATGGGCGACGGAAGCTGGCGCGGACGTATCGCCCCCGGATCCGCGGCCGATTTCGTGGTCCTGGACGCCGATCCGTTCAGCGGAGATCTCGAGACGCTGCTGAGGGCCCGGGTCGTGCAGACCGTGATCGCGGGACGCACGGTCTTCGCCGCGTCGTCTCCGCCCGCGCGACGCGAGAACTCGTGATCCTCACCTGACGGGCGCGCCGCCTATCCCGGGTCGCCGACGTGCCCCGGAGCGGCCACGCCCTTGACCGTACGCGCCGTCAGTGCACGAGAGCCTTTAGAACGACGAAGACGAGCCCGAAGGATGCGGTTCCGAGGGCGCCGAGGACGCGGACGAAGAAGGGACTCCCCCGGCGGAGGAAGGCGACATAGCCGAGGAAGGCGAGGATCACGACTCCCGACCAGAGCGCGAGGTCGTTCGCGAGCCCGTCGGGGATCACCCGCGTCGTTCCCGCGAGCAGGATGACGGCCGGGACGGTCGCGGAACTGAGCATGCCGAGGGAGTGCTTCACGGACGCGGCGAACGCTGCTCGCACGCCGACCGCTTCCCCCTGCTCACGTTCCGCACGGTCGCTGACCCTCGCCACCGTTCCGGCGTAGACGTGGGCTCCCCAGAACACGAGGACGGTGACCGCGACGGTCAGGAGCACCGCGAACGACGTCTCGCCGTGCGCGGACGACACCGCGACGAGGCCGCTGACCAGAATCGTGCCGTACACGGCCGCTTCGGTCCCGAACCCCGACCTCAACGCTCGGTGGACCCGGAGGATCCCGTCGTCGGCAGCCGATCGCCGCGTCTTCCTCTCGTCTGTCACACCGAACACCCTCTCAACGTTCGGCACGCAGCGGTACCTTCACGTCTCCTCCGGCTTCCTCCGTGATCCGCGCCCCCATCTGCACGAATGTCGGCGCCGAGATGAACCCGCCCGCGAAGAGGGCCTGCCCCTGCACGAACTCCGCGGAGCGCCGGATGGCGTCCTCCGAGGCGAACCCGAACACGTCGGCCAGTTCCGCGAGGTCACGGGGCGCGTTGACACGCATGAGCGCCAGGTTGTCACACTGCGAGAGCACGTTGGGATGGATCTTCGTCGGCCGTTGCGTGGAGAGCAGCAGCCACAGCCCGAACTTCCGCCCCTCGGCGGCGATCTGCACGAGCTGTTCGGTGAGGGCCCGCTCGACCGCGGTCTCAGGGTTGGGTGAGCAGAGGTTGTGCGCCTCGTCGATCACGATCAGCACGGGGCGCCGCTCTTCACGTCGCGCCCAGAGATGTTCGAGCACCGCGAGGGCGGCGACCTTGGGTTCCGCCGGGTGCTCGAAGCCGCCGAGGTCGAGGACCGTGACACGCGGCCTGTCATCGACGACGTCGACGACGGAATTCGCACCGCGAGACCACAGGTTCCACTCGAGCACCTGCAGATTCTCGATACGTTTCGCGAGCCTCACTTTGGCAGGGTCGGCCGACGCGAGCAGGTCCGGCACCATGCCGCGCCCGTCCAGGCTCTCGGCGTCCTGCTCCAGATGGATCAGGGCGTTGTACTCGTCCGCGTCCGCGATCGGGTCCATCTGCAGCACCGCCGCTTTCGAGGCCGCCGAGAGATCGACGAACCGCGCGTGCAGTCGTTCCCCCTCCCCTGCCCCGGAACGGAACACACGGATGTCCGATGCCGCGACTCTGGCCGCATCCGCCTCGTTCGCCGTGAGGCGCGTCTCCTGCAACCGGGTGAAGTCCCCGTTCGGGTCGAAGACGACCATCGGCAGCTCGGTCTCCAGAAGGAGCTGCTCGAGCACCACGCCGAGCGCGTAGGTCTTGCCGCTTCCGCTCTGACCGACCCAGAACGTGTGTCGGTTGAAACGCCTTGCATCCAGCGCGACTTTGGCGTTGGGATCGCCGAGAGCAGTTCCGATCGTGAGGGTGGTCATCGTTCCGGTGGGCCTTTCGTTCGAGATGCTGTGGCGATCCGATCGGATGCGATCGCTTCACCGAGGCGGTGATCGACATCTTCCTTGATCGAGCGCCCGTTCACCAGTGCAGAGGTGCTCTCACGCCATCGCGAAGCCCGGTGCCCAGGCCACCACCGCGTATGACACGAACGGCGCGGACGCGAGGAGGACCACTCCGACGACGAGCACACCCCGCGCGCGACGGAGCAACGCCGGGACGAGGGCGAGGAGGTAGACGGCGATGACGATCACGGTCATCACCAGCGCGCTCCCCTGACGGTGAGACAGGAAGCAGTTGCTCGTCGGCGGATCCACCGCGGCGCAGACGAGGGGCCCCACGGGCACGGCCACGAGCCAGATGAACGCGATGGTTCCGAGGGTGAGCACCGTGGCGAGAAGCATCAGCACCCACGGAAGCCGCCGGCGCACCGGGCGCTGCACAGCGGAGGCGGACGTCATCATGAGCCCAGCGTACGGAAATCGCCACGGTGCCGTGCACCTCGCCGGGAGCTACAGGGATCGGAGGCCGCGGCGGATGATCCTCGCGGTGCTCGTCTCCACGCTCTCGGCCGTCCAGCGCTCTCCGAGGGCGGTCGCCCAGTCCGGTCGGGTCTTGGCGGCGTCGTTGATCCAGTTCGCGACCGAGTCCTGCACGTAGCGCGAGGGATCGGCTCGCAACGGTTCGAGAATCGCCTCTCCGAGTTGCGGATCGGCTTTCAACGCGGGGATGTGCTTCGCCCACACGCCTCGGGGCCGCAACGTCTCGCAGGCGAACCTCCGAACCCGCTCCGACGCATGGTCGGTGAGCGCCGCGAGTGCCGGGATACTCGCGGCGAGATCTGCCGCGAGCGGGACGCGTACCGTCATCCAGGCCCACTCGCGCACACCGAAATGCGGGTCGCCTGCAGCCGGCAGCACGAGTCCGATCAGGTCCGCCGGTGCCTGCGCGCTCGGTGCGGCGGTGAGCGCGAACCAGCCCCAACCGCGCACGGTGTCAGAGACGTGCTCGGTCAGTGCGGTGCACGCCTCTGCGCCGAGCTGCCCATGAAGGGCCACGCCGATGGCCTGCATCCGGGCGAGGATACCGAGCGGTTGCGCCTCTCGCACCGCCGCGCGCAACGCCTCGGGCGCAGCGGGCAGCACATGATCGAGCAGCTCGCCGTGATCGATGGTGAGGATCTCGGCGAGCGTGCGCGACTCCGCACGGCCGGACTGAACGGCGTGGGCGTTCGCGGCCCCGCGGCTGGCGACGGTCACGGGGTTTCGTCCAGGCGCCGCTGAATCGCGGCGAGAGCAGCCGACGTCGCACGTTCCTGATCCGCAGAGACATCCACCGCGATGACCGTCAGCCAGTCACGGTAGATCGGGCTGAGTTCGGCCACGAGCGCTTCGCCGGCCGAGGTAGTCCGGAGGCTGAGTGAGCGGCGGTCCCCGCTCACGGCCGCCCGTTCCAGCAGGGCGGATTTTTCCAGGGCATCGGTGAGACCGGTGACGGTGGCCCTGGTCACCCCCAGTTGTTCCGCCACCTGCCCGGGCGCGATGCCGGGAGTATCGCTCACTGCCAGGAGCACCGCGAGGCGACCCTCCGACAGCCCGTACCGGGCAAGGATCTCCGCACAGGCGGCGTCGATCTTGCGTGCCGTGGTCAACAGCCCCAAGATGAGCTCCGCGCCAGGCCCGCTGCCCGCCCGTGATCGCAGAAGCTCGTGTTTCAGATCGAGAATCTCATTCATTAGCCGCCATATTATCAGGCGGCTACATCGTAGCGGCCGGCCCCCACTGAACGAGGGCCGGCCGCGGCCCGATCAGGCGCCGCGTGCGGGCTGCACGTCGATCACCCAGGTCACGCCGAACCGGTCGGTGAGCATTCCGAAGCCCGGGCTCCACGGCGACGCGGCGAGGGGCTCGACGACGTCCGCGCCGGCTGCGAGCGCGTTCCAGATCCCGGTGACCTCATCGAGCGTCTCGCCGCGCACAGACTGGAAGAACGTGCGATCGGTCACCGTGACGCCGTTCTCACGACGTGTGCTCCCGGCGGTGCGCGACGTGTCAGTGGTGTCCTGCCCAGGGATGTCGTAGGCCATGACGCGGAACCCGTGGTCGTTCGCGACCTGGCCGAAGAGGATCTTGTCCGCACCAGGGGCATCTGCCGGCATGCCGAGGTCACCGTAGGTCGCCGCGACGACGGTGCCCCCGAACACGGACTGATAGAAGTCGAGCGCCTGACGCGCCGTACCGGGGAAGTTGAGGTGGGTGGTCGTGGTGATGCTCATCTGCGTGTCCTTCTTCTGCGTTGGTCACGGCGGGATGCCGTGACCCCACACTGCAAGAAGTAGAGGACAGGATGAGTCCTCTACTTCGCGGATACTGGAATCATGTCGGGAACGTCTTCACGCATGCTCGCGCTGCTCTCGTTGCTGCAGTCGCGCCGGGACTGGCCGGGACACGTGCTCGCGGAGCGGCTGGAGGTGACGACGCGCACCGTCCGCCGAGACGTCGACCGGCTACGGGACCTCGGATATTCGATCGCCGCGATCAAGGGGCCTGACGGTGGCTACCGGCTCGCGGCCGGAGCAGAACTTCCACCGCTGCTGTTCGACGATGAGCAAGCGGTGGCGATCGCCGTGGCTCTGCAGAGTTCCCCGTCCACCGGAGTCGATCTCGACGAGGCCGCGGCGCGCGCACTGGCGACCGTGCGACAGGTGATGCCGTCGAGGTTGCGCCACCGGATCGACGGCATCCGCTTCACCGACACCGCAGCCGAGTCGCGGGTCGACCCGCAGGTGCTCGAAGCGGTCAGCGCTGCTGTCCAGGAGCAGAGGACTCTCCGCTTCGACTACGGTGAGTCGACCGATCGCCCGCCTCGCCGCGTGGAGCCTCACTCGGTCCTGGCGCGGAACGCTCGCTGGTATCTCATCGCCTGGGACCTCGATGTGTCCGACTGGCGCATCTTCCGGCTCGACAGGATGGTCCCGAAGTTCGCCGGAGGCACACCCTTCGCACCGCGCGCTCTGCCGACCGGAGACGCTCTCACCTTCCTCGCAGCGCGCTCCAAAGGCTCGGTCAGCGAGGACGTCTGGCCCTGCCAGGGAGAGTTCCTCCTGCACCTCCCCGCCGCCGACGCCGCGCCCTGGCTCGGCGACGCCGAGATGGAACAGGTCTCCTCCTCCGAGTGCCGCATCCGGGTCGGATCCTGGTCCTGGGCAGGACTGCTGTCGTGGATCCTGCGATTCGACGCCCCTTTCACCATCCTCGGACCCGAAGAGTTCCTCGATGCCGCCGACGGACTCGCCGCCCGCATCACCGGCTCGATACCGTCAGTGCCGATTCGGGGAGGAGCGCACCACGCCGTAGGTCTCCCGACAGCGGCACGACATCGGTAGCCTGTTGCGGGTGCCCACGCCTCTCGCCACAGACCGTCGCGGCAACGTCCTCACCGACTTGTCGATCGCGTCGATCGCGCACCTTGACGAGGCCGCCGAGCGCACGCCCTGCCCGCTCTCACTCGTCGTCCTCGTCGACGAAACGAGGGGCACGGTCCTCTTCGGGTGCAATCGCTGGCGGCAGGAATACGAACTCCCCGGCGGAATGGTCGGCGAAGGCGAGACCTATCACGACGCGGCGCAACGTGAGCTCGAAGAAGAGTCAGGTATCCGCACCGACACGCTCGAACTACTCGGATACGCTCGATTCTCGCTCGCAGACCCGGCGCGTGACGAACTCGGCGCGATCTACGTCGCCAGCGCGACAAACCAATCCCCCCAGGACAGCGCTGAGCTCGACGCCTTCATCTGGAGGAGACCCCTGAGCGCTTCTACACTCGCGATCTCCCCGCTCGACGATGCCATCGCAGATTGGGCTTTGAGAGTTCGCTGAAAACGGCGCCGCTCAAGTGGTTCGTGTCGAGCTGCACGTCAGATCCGAACTGGTCGGTGACAACTGCAGCGCGAACCCGGACTATGGCTCGACGTGGTCTCCGACGGAGATCCTCGACGGCAGAGCGATCGCATGACCACTCCCCTGAGACCCTCAGCCGATGCCGAGGATCCCCTTCGCCACGCCGACGGCCGCGGGCCCGTCGAGGGCAGGGCGGTCTCCCCACTGTCCACCGGTGATGTCGATGTTGATGCCGGGCACGCGGACGGATGTGACGGTGACCGCGGCCACAGCCGTTTCACCGTCGAGACCGTAGGCGATGCCTCCCGCCGCGTCGAGCGCACCGTCAGGGATGAGCGTCAAACCGGCCTGCTCGATGATGTCGGGATCTTCCACCTCACTGGTCTCGCTGGGAACGACCATGACCTCGACGGACGCGAGATCTCCGAGGTCTTCGGGGGCTTCCCACTGACAGTACGCACCGTATTCGTCCACCGCGTTGGAATCCAACGGCACAAGACCTTCGATGTACGGGGCGACATGGGTCGCGACCGTGTCGCAGCTGCCGATCCGGTCGAAGACGTCGGCGACATCGGGGCCACCGTCGACGCTGATCGTCTCGTCCCCCATAGTCGTATCTTCTCCGGGCGGTTCCGGATCCTGCGCAGAGCAGGCGCTCAGGAGAAGAGCGGAGGTGAGCACGAACGGGATCAAGACCGAAGAGCGATTCACCCGAAACACCGTAGCAACGCCGACCACCCGGAGCGCAAGCGCTACGAAGCCACGGCCTTCAGACTCATCGACACGTAGGCGGAGAACCCGGCACGTCCGGCGAACCGCACTCGACGGCTGCTCGACTCCGTGAAGCCGAACTTTCGATAGAGCCCGAGCGCGGGCGCATTCGTGTCTTTGATGTCGCGGAGCACGAACTCGTCGTAGGGCAACTGCAACAGGTGACTCATCAGGGCCGTGGCGACTCCCTTGCCCTGGTGCTGCGGCGCGGTGGTCACGAAGCCGATCTCCGCCAGGCCGGGGCGTGCCCCCTCGTACGCGCCGAGGAACTGGCTCCGGACGATGAAGGAGCACACGAGGCCGCGCAGTCCACCGAGCGTGCGCTGGATCTCTCGACGGTCAGGGTCGAAGCACTCCTGCTGCCCCTCGGTGACCGAGGCGATCGCGGCGGGCTCTCCGTCGACCAGCGCCACGAAGAAGCGGTCGAGGAGGATCATGTGCGCGAACGCATCCGCGAGGACCCGTGGATCCTTCGAGAAGAACTCGAAGTCCTCGGCGAACCCCTGGACGAGGACCTCGGTGATGCGCCGGCGATACGCCTCCCCCAGCGCGTCACCGCGTTCGACTGTGATCGTCATGAAGCGTCCTTTCTCATCAGCAGGCGGAGCACCAGGTCGATGCCCGCCTCGGTCATCGCAGTCGGGATGACCGTTCGCATGCCGGCGATGCCCGAGAGCATCGCGAAGTAGTAGGCGGTCAGCTGCGCCGGATCGCCGTCATCGAACTGTCCAGCCGCCTGCCCCCGACGTACGACGGCTTCGAAGGCATCCCAGAGCGGCCGCTGGGTGCGTGCCAGTCGTTCCGCAGTACCGGCCGGGGTGTCGGAGATGAATCCCTGGTTGATGACCAGGAAGAACTCGGCCTCGCCGTTCCCGTTCATCAGATCGGTCACGAACACGCGGGTGAACTCACGCACCAGGACGACCGGGTCGGCATCGGCGGAGAGCATCGCGGACGCTGCGACCAGACCGGATGACGCCTGCTCGAGCAAGGCGTCGAACAGCGCCTCTTTGCTGGCGTAGTGGCGATAGATCGAGCCGGCGCTGAGGCCGGCCTCGTCGGCGATGTCTTTGATGCTCGATGCGGCGAACCCGCGCCTCGCGAAGACGCGCACGGCTGCGGTCTCGATCCGCTCGCGTGTGGCCACGCGCAGCGCGGCGTTCTGCTCCGGCGATCTCACCATGGTCACCCCTTTGAAATGAATTTATCTTCATTATATGGCGTGCGGTGAGAAGATCGCGCTCGATCCGGTATCGCGCGTGCCGCGACTGGCTCGGCGACGGAGATCTATCCCGGCCAGCGCCAGTCGGCGATCGCCGGCTCGTCCTCGCCGTGTTCGCGGGTGTAGGCGCGCGCCTCGACCCGTCGGTTGTGCAGCTCCTGGCGGAGAGTCGCGTGGCGCTCGGCCGCGCCAGGCACCCGGTCGAGAACGTCGATCACCAGCTGGAAGCGATCGAGATCGTTGAGCAGCACCATGTCGAAGGGTGTCGTCGTGGTGCCCTTCTCCTTGTAGCCGCGCACGTGAAGGTTCGCATGGTTGTTCCGCTTGTAGGTCAGCCTGTGGATGAGCCACGGATAGCCGTGGAAGGCGAAGATGATCGGCCGGTCAGTCGTGAACAGCCCGTCGAAGTCGGCATCCGAGAGCCCGTGCGGGTGAGCGTCCTCGGACTGCAGCCGCATCAGGTCGACGACGTTGATGACGCGGGTCGCGATCTCGGGGGCCCGCTCGCGCAGGATCGCCGTGGCGGCGAGCATCTCCTCGGTCGGCACGTCCCCCGCCGCCGCGAGGACGACTTCGGGCTCCTCACCGTCCGATTCGGTGCCTGCCCACGGGAGGGTGCCGAGTCCGCGGGAACAGTGCAGGATCGCTTCGTCCATCGTCATCCACTGCGGGCTGTCCTGCTTGCCTGCCACGACGACATTGACGTAGTCGACGCTGCGCAGACAGTGGTCGTAAGTGCTCAACAGCGTGTTCGCGTCGAAGGGAAGGTATACCCGGACGATGTCGGAACTCTTGTTGACGACGAGGTCCAGGAATCCGGGGTCCTGGTGCGTGAAGCCATTGTGATCCTGTCGCCACACGTGGCTCGACAGCAAGTAGTTGAGCGAGGCGATCGACGCGCGCCACGGCACCTGCGTCGACGCCTCGAGCCACTTCGCGTGTTGATTGAACATCGAGTCGACGATGTGGATGAACGCCTCATAGCTGTTGAACAGGCCGTGCCTTCCCGTGAGCAGGTAGCCCTCCAGCCACCCCTGGCACTGATGCTCGCTGAGCACCTCCATGACCCGGCCCGCACGCGCAAGGTGCTCGTCGAGGTCGAGGATCTGCGCGTTCCACTGCTTGTCGGTCGCTTCGTAGACCGCGGGTGCCAGCCGATTGGACGCGGTCTCGTCCGGACCGAACAGCCGGAACGTGCGCGGGTTGCGCCGGATCACCTCGGCCAGGTAGCGGGCGAGAACCGCGGTGGCCTGCGCGTCCGCTGCGCCGGGCGACTCGACCTCGACCGCGAACCCGCGGAAGTCCGGGAGGTCGAGGTCCTGCCGCAGCAGACCACCGTTCGCATGAGGCGTCGCTGACATGCGGTGATCACCGCCCGGGGCGAGAGCGACGGTGTCGGGCAGCGGTGCACCCGAGTCGTCGAACAGCTCGTCGGGCCGATACGACCGCAGCCAATCCTCGAGTTGCCGCAGGTGCTCCTCGGTGTCCCGCGCGGAGGGTAGCGGAACCTGGTGTGCGCGCCACGTGCCCTCGACGGGGAGCCCGTCGACCTCCACCGGACCGGTCCACCCCTTGGGGGACCGCAGGACGAGCATCGGCCAGACGGGGCGGTCGGCCGCAGCCCCTTCGCGAGCTGTCCGTTGAATCGCGGCGATGCGATCCAACGCGGTCTCGAGTGCGTCGCCGAACCGACGGTGCACATCCTCCGCCGCATCCGTCGCCTCGAAGGACACGATGATCGGGTCATGGCCGTATCCGCGCATCAGATTGACGAGTTCCTCTTCGGGGATGCGCGCCAGCAGCGTGGGATTGGCGATCTTCCAGCCGTTCAGGTGCAGGATCGGTAGCACTGCACCGTCCGAAACCGGGTTGAGGAATTTGTTCCCGTGCCACCCGGTGGCGAGCGGACCCGTCTCGGCTTCACCGTCGCCGACGACGCAGAAGACCGTCAGGTCGGGGTTGTCGAAGGCGGCGCCGTACGCGTGGCTGAGCGAGTAGCCGAGCTCGCCGCCCTCATGGATCGACCCGGGCGTCTCGGGTGCCGCGTGGCTCGGGATGCCTCCGGGCGCGGAGAACTGGCGGAAGAGTCGGGTCATCCCGGTCACGTCACGGGTCACGGAGGGATAGCGCTCGGTGTATGTCCCGTCGAGCCAGGCGTTGGCGACCATCCCCGGGCCTCCGTGGCCCGGTCCTGCGATGTACAGGGCGGAGAGATCGCGCTCGCGGATCAGCCGATTCGCGTGGGCATAGATCAGATTGAGCCCGGGAACGGTCCCGAAATGGCCGAGCAGGCGTGGCTTGACATCGTCGACCGCGAGCTCGCGGCGGAGCAGCGGGTTGTCACGAAGATAGATCTGTCCCACGCTGAGATAGTTGGCAGCACGCCACCACGCGTCGAGTTGCCGGATCTGTTCTTCTCTCATTCGGGCATCTTCCCTTCCTCGGGACTCGCGTCTGATCGGGTGCGGACGGGGACCTCCACCAACAGTTCGTCGTCGACGAGCTCGAGAAGCGAGATCAGCACGAACTCACGGGCGTGGGCAGAGCAGATTGTTCGGTTCGATCGCCGAAACGCCACGGTACGAGGCGTGCCCTCGCGCCACGAAGGGGGTTGACAGCGGTCGCGCGGCGATGCCGAGACCCGCATCGGCCCGCCCGACCAACGGATGCGGTCTGACACGTCCGAAGAATGAGCGCAGAGAATCAGCTAGGCGGTACCCGATCGCTCGCGCTCCGCGAGATACGCCGCGGTGAGATCGTCGAGCACGCCAGCGGCGCCGTCGGCGCGCGGGAGCCCCAGGTGCACTTCACGGAGCTCATCCATGAACGTGTCCCAGAGCGCGGGGCCCCCGTTCTCGAGCAGTTCTGCTCGGATGGCGAGCTCGGGAGAGGCAGGAAGGTGTCGTCGACCCCACGCGCCAAGGTGGGCGAACACCGGCACGAGCTGGATCGACGGCTCGGTCAGGCTGTAGAGGAGCTTCTGCTTGTGGGACGGATCCGCGGCACGCGAGAGCATCCCCAGGTCGACGAGTCGAGCGAGCCGGTTCGCGAGGATGTTACTGGCGATGTGCTCTTCCGAGTTCGCCAGCAGTTCGCCGTAGTGGCGGCGATTGCCGAACATGATGTCGCGCAGCACGAGAAGCGACCACTTGTCGCCGAAGACCTCGAGCGAGAGGTTGATCGGGCATCCGGATCGGTGCGTGTCCACTTTGCGTCCCCTCACGAAACCACTTGCAATATACCAGTGGTCATGCCTACGCTCAAACCAATTGCCCTACACAAGTAGTTTGGAGCTCACATGACTCTCGTGCTCAGTGACATGGCGAATGCCGCCGACGGGTTCGCACCGAAGCATCTCGACGACCGGAACGGATGAAGCCATGGGCAAAGTCGCGTGGGGGTTCACCAGCTCGGTCGACGGCTTCATCGCCGGTCCGGGGCACGACATGAGCTGGATGTCAGCCGCAGAGCCGGCCCCCGAGGGGATGACAGCGGGCATGGCCGGCGACGTCGGAGTGATCATCTCGGGGAGAGCCGGCTATGACGCCGCGAAGGCTCAGCGCGACGAGCGCGACGAGATGACCGCCGAAGCGTACGGTGGCGCATGGTCAGGAACAGAATTCGTCCTCACGCACCGACCCGACGAGATCGCCGACGATCCGACGATCATCCCGCTCGACGTCGACATCGTCGAGGCCGTCCGCCGTGCCAAAGTCATCGCCGATGGCAAGGATGTGCAGATCATCAGCGCGGACATCGCCCGCCAAGCGCTCGAGCACGACCTCATCGATGAGCTGCAGGTCTTCGTCGCCCCGCTGTTCCTCGGCGACGGCATCCGGATCTTCGACGTCCCCGGCGGCCGACGCTACGACTGGGAACTCGTCGAGACGTACGAGGGTGCAGAGAGGAGCTTCGGCCGGAGGTATCGACCCCGGCGCGACTAGGACGTTTCTCGACGGGCAGGAGAACGCCGACCGCGACGCGCGCGACACTCCGACGGAAACGACGAAGCCCTGGTGGAAGTTCCTCCCACCAGGGCTTTTCGGTCGGGCTGACAGGATTTGAACCTGCGACCCCTTGACCCCCAGGTGGTAGGCGTGGGGCTCATATCCCACCTGAACTGGGGTTTTGCTTTTCAGGAGCATGCTCTGCGCGTCACGTTTTGCAGGGTTTGCAGGCTGTTGGTCACCTGATTGGTCCACTTCGCTGCGGGACCGAACCTGCACTATGCGCTGGCCGACGACGCCGACTCAAGGCGCTCTTTGATCAGTTCCGGGTCGAGATCGGGCACACCTATGCGCCCTCGGAAGTGACTGTGCTGAACAAGAAGTGCTTCTGAGAAGGGGCTCACGAGAGAAGCGACCGCATCCATCGCCTCAAGCGCATCCGCTGTGACGGACCGGACGTTCTCAAGGTCGATTACGAGGTCCGGAATGTCTCGAAACGCAGGAAGGTAGTGGTATCTACCCTGTGTTGCCATCAAGACATCCTTGCGAAGTTCTCCCCATTTTCCCGAGGACTTCGTCGCCACCCAGTCCAGATACTTCTTGTGTGTCTTGAGCTGTCCCGCGCGAGCTAGGAGGACTAACTCGAACTTCTTCTGCTCGAAATCACACGCCGGCGTCAAGACCACCCACCAATCACCATCAGGCGCCCGGAGCACGTCCCCTGGGGCACGCATGTCCGATGCGGGCGGGTAGATGTAGCGATGGCTTGGATGGGCGGTGAATGAATGCTCGCGGTCTTCGTCCAGAATGCGCGCAAGCCTGCTGATGAGCACCTGCGCGACCGTGGCCGGGTCTACGCCATCCGTGTATTCCGACCAATGCGGGCCGAGCTCGGTCCACATGTGCTTCGTGAGCACGGACGTCACATGATTCTCGATGTCGGCGATCGTGTCGACTGTACGACTGGTGATGGCCGCCTCGACAGCAGCCGGCAGCTTTTCGATGTCGCCCTTGCCGAGCACAGCGACAAGCGGTGCAATGGCCTCTTCTTCGACCTTCTCGGGAAGAGCGGTCCAGAAAATGACCGGAGCGAATCTCGCTTCCCTGATCTCACGGAACACCGTGTGCCCGACGGTCTCGTCAACCGGAGTCAAGTTCGTGGCATCGCGTCGGACATCGAGGACGACCACATCGCTTCCACCGTCCTTAACGATGTTGAAGCCCTTCTCGAAGTCGGTCTCGATCGAAACCTCGACGTCGATATCCGGGTTCTGCTCGAACACGTCGACGATCTCACGCTGGGCGTCTGCCGCCATCTGAGGGTTGTCGTCGATGATGAGCACGCGCCATGTCTTTCCAGTCATCAGACGCGCCTCCTGAACGTGGCCTCGAACGTCGCTCCGCCGAGGGGACCTTCTTGGACGAGAGCCAGCTCGCCACCATAGATGTCTTCGACCATGTTCCCCACGATGCTCAAGCCAAGGCCGACACCGTCTGGTTTGGTCGAGAAGTAGGGGTCGAAGATGCGGTGGCGAAGATCGTCGGCCACGCCTGGGCCGGAGTCGCTGACGATCAGCGTGAGCGACGAGTCGGCGTTGTTGCGGGCGTCCACCCTGACTCTGCGCTCTGCGTCTCGTGGCTGCGTAGAGACCCAGTAGATCGCGTTCTGGATCAGATTGACGAGCACGAGCAGTGCCTCCGCCTCATCGAGTCGAGTTGAGATGTCCGCATCCCCGGCCGCGAGACTCACACCGCGGTCGTCCGCCTCAACTTGCATGATCGAGATCGCCTTCTCGATCAGCTCGCGAGTCCGTACTTCCTTTGGACGTCCCCGCTTGCGCCCGCCGAAGGGCTCGATCTGGTTGAACAGCGCCGCCAGTATGTCCGCTTGGTCTGCGGTCTCCCCCATCGACTTCTGAGCGATAGCGATCTTTTCGACGGCTGACAGAGTCGTCTTTCCCAGGTCGCGTTTGCCGAAGCGCGAGATGTTCTTCAAGCGCGTCACGACGGTTCGCCCGTCGTGAAGGATTCGATCAACGAGCGATCCCAGCGTCGCAAGACGCGAGTACCGGGATAGGACTTGCTGCACCTCGACGACGCCTTCCTGGATGTCACGGTTCTTGTCGTCGATCAGCCCGATCAAACGGGAGTCCCCGGGATAGTTCGCTGCGAGTGCGGCACGAATCTCACCCAGATCGAACCGCTCGAACAAGCCGCCCTTCTTGTCGGGCTGCGATTTTTCGGGATGGCGTGCCTCGTAGCGACGACGCTCCAGCTCGTTGAGCGCCGCCCGCACGAGCGTTTGGAGATCGGAGTATGCCGCGCCGGCGAGGAAACCTTCGCGGTTGGACTGGTCCTTGAGCCCTTGATTGGCATCGGCGCCGATGAACACGTGGCCGACGATCTGATTGTTCGAGAGTCGGAGGGTCGGACTTTGGACTCGTCTGAGGTCAAGGCCGAGCCAGTCGTCGCCGCTCTCGCCAAAGGGCAGGACGCGGAAACCGTCTCGGTAGATGCTGACGCCGGCGACATCGTCGAGAGTCTCCCGGAAGCCTTTTAGGTCTTTCGGCGTTGGCGGCGGCCCGTCCGGGCTCGACGCTGTCAGCGTCCGCTGGATCGCGTCCTTGTCTCGGTCCCAGACGTTGATCTCAAACTCGAACGGTCCGGCTTGCGGGGCACGCTTGTCGTTGTTCCAGAGCGTCTTCTCGCCGAGGTCGTCGTCAACCGCCGGTTCCTGCTGGACGTAGCGAAGGGTTGCAACCCCGTTGGCGTCGACCGACCCGCTCAGCCGGTAGTGCGGTGTCCTCAGGTCGCTGGACGGATCGATCGGACCCGCAAAGCCCTGTAGCGACTCGGGGACATCCTCAAGCTCTACGAGAATCTGGAAGTCGGGTTGCGCTGCCTTCTGGCCTTCTTCGGAGCCATCCGCCTCGACCGCGTCGATTGTCACGGCATGGTCGGTGGGACGTGGACGGATCAGCCGAGTCAATGCTGTGCGGAGCTCGATAAAATCTTCCGCATTCCAGGGATGAGTGAGCTTCTCGATCCGGAGGAGCGTCCCTCGACCGTGTGTCCAGGTCTCGCTGCCGGACTCGGAGAAGACAGAGGCGGCTGGGCCGTCCTCCGAAAAGATGTCAGGGTCGCTGATCTCCCAGGCCACCTCGATCTCGTCAAGATAGGCATCCTCTCGATCGAACTGTGACCAGTCGATGAGGAGGTTGATCTCGCGGGCATCGGCTTTCCGTGTGACCAGCAGAAGCTCGTCGCCGAGCCTCGCGGCCGCCAATCGCCCGATACCTTTTTCGCCGAGGACTCGGCGTCCGCCGTCGCTCTTGGGCTTGCGTCGTTTCGTGTCGGTGGCGATGTCGAGCCAGGATCGTTGAAGTGTGGGCACGTCCATCCCGTGCCCGTCGTCCCACACTTCGATGCGGCCTTCTCCGCTTTCCAGCGGACCTTCGAATCGGATGAGGACCGTGGTGGCATCCGCATCGTAAGAGTTCTTGACAAGTTCGATTAGAGCGACCTTGTCGCTGCTGATGAGGTCATTGCCGAGGGTGCGGAGCAGGCGTGCGCGGGGCCTCAGCGCGCCCCTTCCGTCAGGAGCGTCGCTGGTTGCTTGTGAGGCGTCGTCGTTCATAAGGCCGCCTTCGTTCTGGTACCCGTGCTCGGCGTGGCTTTGATGAGCGCGCGGGCTTCGGACACGGTGATGAAACGCAGCGCGCTCATTCTGAGCGCGGCGTCAGGACCGCTGGACACAAGCTGAGCGAGAGCGACCTTGATGTCAGTGTGGAGGCCGGTCTGGGCCTCAGGCAGGTCCATGAGCATAGCGACGACGTTCTTCACGCGTTCGTTGACGATCAGTTCGTTCCCTCCTCTGAGGAGGGAGAAGAGCTTGCGTTGCGCCGTTCCCAGCGAGGCGGCCACCAGCGGGGTCCAGTCCACGGCTCCCGGCCCGCGCAGCAGCTCGCGAAGCGACTGCTTCTTCGTCTTGCTCAGCGCGTGTACGTCGATGTGCTGGAGCGACGCAATGGAGAGGTCCTGCACTCCTTGGAGCGGAAGCATGATGGAAGCGGCGGACTCCTTCGGGAGGCGATGGAGGTCAAGCAACGCGACGACGGCCGCAGAAGCGGCAGTCATCTTGGGTCCGGGATAGAGCCACCACGTGGACTCGCGCTGCTGTCGTCCCCACGCGGTGAGTCGATCGCGCATCGCGGGCAGGGAAGCGACGTCCGTCCGCGGAAGGTCAAGCGGGAGAACCATCTCCGCGACGACGCGGCCGAGGATCGGAGGAACAGCGTTCCCGATCTGTCGGAACGCGTCGCTCCTAGTGCCCGCGAATCGGAAGTCGTCAGGGAACGTCTGGATGCGCGCGGCTTCTCTCACTGTCAGCGTCCGGTGCTCGGCCGGATGGATGTACCAGTAACCGTCCTTCGCTATGTGGGCGGTGATTGTCCTGCTCAGATCGTCCCAGGGCAGACGCTTGTACTTGTCGTTGAAGGTGTCGGACCGATAGCGCTTGAGACGATCCGGAAGGTCCGAGTAAAGCGTGGACGACGTCATGAGCTCGAACGCTTCCCTGTCGTCTGCGCGCACGGGACGAGTCATATGGTCGTAGATGACGCCCGTCTCGGCGGAGGCACCTAGTGCCTTCGCGAGTTCACTCTTGGGCTCGCCGGAGTATGGAAGTTCCCGACCGCCAGTCGTGTCATTCAAAGACGGGAGATCCTCAATGGCATCGCGGACGGTCGGACGATAGGGGCTGGGCGATGGCCACCCGGGAACGGCGCCGTCGCGTCGGGCTTGAAGGATGAACCTCTTGCGGTGTTGCGGCACGCCATGCCGCCAAGCATCGAGTAGCCGGTAATCGACCATGTAGCCGGCTCGTTCAAGGATTTCCGCGATCTCTCGGATCACGATGAGGTCATCGCCGATCGCCATATCGGGGACGTTCTCCATAAGCACGGCGCGAGGCTGCAGCGCCGTCACGACGTCGATGAAAGAGCGCCATAGCTCCTTGCGGGCGTCGACTGCATCACGCACGCCATCCTCGACAAGGCTGCGGATCTTGGCCCTGCCGGCCCTGCTGAACGGCTGGCAAGGCGGCCCGCCTGCGATGAGATCAATGCCCAACGGACGCAGCTTCTCGATCAGCGCGCCGACCTGGGCCTGATCCGACATATCGACGTCGAGCGCCTGCCCGCGAAAGTTCGCGCGGTGCGTCTCCAGAGCGGCCTTGTCATGGTCGACAGCGGTGACCACAGTCCATCCGGCTGCCTCCACGCCCGCGCCGAGGCCTCCTGCTCCCGAGAACAGGTCAATGGCAAGCGGGCGTCCAGCTTCCTTCTCGGCGGCGCACCACTCGGCGAACTTCTCGTCATCGGGGGCGTCCGGATGTCTCGAAAGGGTGAGAGGCGCTGAGCGTTCGAGCTTCACTGCATACTTCGCCACGCGTCAGCACTCCTTCCAGACTTTGGCGTTCACCTCCAGGAGAACACGACCGATACCGTCGGGGTGGACGACGCGCCGAGCCGACACGACCCCAAGATCACTCTACTGCCCCGCCACAGACACGCGAGAAAACTCCTGGTCAGCAGCCCATCGACGCACCTGCGCCGTTAGTAGGCATCACGCTGGGGTTGGGCTGCCACGTTCGAGGCTTCGCGCAACGCGGTGCGCCCGGTGGTCGCGGAGAATGGCGCGGATCAACAGGATCACGGTGATCGGGCCGTTGAGGATCAGCTTGATCGAGTTCCACGCGCACAGCAACACCACGAGGTTGAGCCAGCCAGGCCCGCCGGCCTCGATGGTCGTCACGCACCAGTAGGCAGCGAGCAGGTACGGGATCGCGAGAAGCATCACGGGGATGCCCCAGCGCAGACCTCTTCGGGTGCGAGTGGCGGCGATGAGGAGGTTGGTGGGCGCGTAGCTGAGGATGCTGTGGGTGCGGACGCTGGCCGCCCAGATGAGCCGGAACATGGGCATAGTCCTTCAGGGGTTCGGCGACAAGAACCTGAAAGGACCGCCCGTAGCGTGCGGGGTGGCCATACCGTCGCGGGGAGCGACAGCGCCAATATAGAAATCGCCTCGTCCTCCACTGTACGACGGTGGCCTGACATCGGGAAGGGCACCGGACTCACAGCGCGCGGCGGACCGGCTCCAGTTCCGGCCTACGCTCCTCCCCCGCTCCACGTGCGAGGCCACGTGCCCGGTCGAGGGCGGCGCGGGCTCGAGCGGCGTCGATCTTCTGCGCATCATCATCGGCTGCGGCGCCGAGCGGGGTTGGGTCGGTGATGCCGTACCTGTCGCGGTAGGCGGCGACAGTGCGAGCAAGTCGCCGCCAGGTCGCCGTGGTCTTGGCATCCTTCGGCGGTGTGCCGAGAGTCTTGGTCCAGCCGTCCTGTTCGGTGAGCGCCGCGTCCAGGAGCACGTCGGCTCGGGCCTCGATGAGGTCGCGTCGCTCGGTGAGCGCGTGGCGGAACTCGACGCTCATCGTGCCGGTGGCCTCGGGGACCAGTCCGGCGATCAGCCGCGGCGTCTTCCGGGTCCGCCCCGATCCCGCCGGCCGCTGGGTCGCGCGGGCGAGGCGGTAGTGGAGGACGGCGGCGATGTCGTCGGCGTCCCTGAACCCGCGCGCTCGCACCAGGCGCGGCAACAGATTCTCGATGTCGTGATGGTTCGCCTCAGCACGCCGCAGTTCTGCGGTGAGCGCCCCGAATGCCGGGGAATGGATCGCGGCTTCCGTCTCCTCATCGGTGAGCCCGGAGGAGGAGACGAGCGTGACCCATCGGTCACGTTGCGCGGCGGCGGCGATGGTCTCGTACTCTGCGGCGAGCTGGCCGATGTTCGCCCAGGCGTCTTGCTCGGCGGTGATGCTCTCGTGCGCGGAGAGCTCGGCGCCGACGTGTCCGAGCACACCAAACAGCACACTTCGCGCGGTCGCTTCAATGTTGTCGCCGGGGTGCGGGCCGTCGTGGGAGTCGTCGGGCTTGTCGATGGCGACGTAAGCGATGTTCGTCTGCCGTCCGCGAGTCAGCGCGACATACAGGTTCTCCCTGGTCATGGCCGCGTCGACCAGAACGTGCGCGGTGTCGACGGTGATGCCCTGTGCCCGATGGGAGGTCACGGCGTAGCCGAGGTCGAGGTGTTCGGCGACGTAGTCGGCGGGGAGGACGACCGATCCTCCCCAGCGGGCCGTCGCGCGACGCAGCGTGAGCGACCCGTCGTCTCGGACCTCGGTGACCGTCCACCTGTCCCCGTTGCGAACCCACCCGCGTCCCGCGCGCAGGCGGCGGTCGTTGCGGCGCGTAATGACGCTGTCGCCGACCGCAGCGCGGGTGCCGTCATGGAGTTCAACTTCACGGCGCGGGTTCACGGTGCCGTCGAGGATCAGATCGGTGCGAGCACGCTGGTTGAGGGCGAGGACGGATTCGTTCGAGTCGGAGACCAGCACCGTCGCCCGGCCAGCTTGCCGGTCGGCGCGCCAGGCGGCGTACGCGGCACCGACCATCTCCTCTGTGCCGCCGCTGTGGATGCGGCCGTGGTCGAGGTAGGTGTCCATGACCTCGTTGCGGCCATGCCGCAGGCCCAGGGAGGCGGTCTTCTCCCACTCGTTGGCGAAGCGGTGCACGTCGACCAGTTCGGGAGCGTCGTCGCGGTCGCGGACGAGCAGCGAAAACGCGCCGCCGGCATCAACGGACTGGAGTTGGGCGTAGTCGCCGACCAGCAGCACCTTGGCTCCGGCCTCGGCCGCGAGGTGGGTGATGCGGTCGAGGGACAGGGTGCCGGCGAGGGAGGCTTCGTCCACGATGACGAGCTGCCCCACACCGAACGTGTCGCCGTACGTGAGATGGTTCTGCCACCACTTCGCGGTGTTCTCGGTCTGGATGCCGAGGTCATCGGCGAGGACCTGCGCCGCGACCGCGGACGGCGCCAGCCCGACCACGCTGCCTACGCCGTGTTCGTGCTCCCACGCCCGGCGCAGCGCGGACATGGCTGTGGTCTTGCCCGCGCCGGCAGGGCCGACGAGGACATCGACGAGCCGGCCGGAGACAGCGACCTTCGCCAGCGCGGCGGCTTGGTCGTCACCGAGGGTGTGGCCCTTCCTGTCCGGTCGTGCCGCGATCTTCTCAACGGTGGCGAGCGGGACGGTCGGGCCGACGGTCGCGCGGGCACGCTCGAGGAGCCGGTCTTCGGCGGCCAGCAACGTCTCGGAGGAGAACACCGCCGAGTGCTTCGGCCGGAACACGCTGGTCCCGTCCGGGCGGCGAAACACGGCCGGGCTCGATGCGAGCTCGGGCGGGGTCAGCCGCAGGGATGCGGCTTCGGCGGCGTCCACGACCAGGCCGACGATCGCTTCCCGGTCCGTGGTGGACGCGAACCTGTAGCGCATCGTCTGCCGTGCCGCCTCGGCCGTGAGGTTCCAGCGCCGCCACGTTGATCGCTTCTCGCCCACGACATCCACGACCGACTGCCCGAGCGTGCCAATCACGTCCAATGGCATGTCATCCGCGCGCAGCAGCAGAGGCGTGTCCTTCGCCGTCACGATGCGAGCCCACGAGGTTGCGTTCTGGCCGAGGATGCGGCCCGCCCGCTCCCGCCACTCGGCCGTCAGGTCCGCGAGGGAGCGGACCTGCTTCTCCGGGCGGGTGCTGAGCGTGGCCTGCGCACGGAGCTTGATGATCGTCGCCGCAGACGGCTGCCGACCGCGCTTCTCGACGTATTCAGCGATCAGCCGATCCTTCTCGACATCGATGTGCCGGGACCGGGACGAGAACTCCACGACCAACTCCTCCGACACCGAGGCGACCGCCCAGGCGGGGTTGCGGTCGCGGCCCATCTCGCGCGCCTCCCACTCCACGCCGAACGCGCGGGTCAGGTGGTCGGCGAATACCGCCTCGTGCAGCTCGGAGAGCGCGACGGTGGCGGCGTGCATCGGCCGCCCGTCGAGAGAGCGCCATTTACCGTCGAGGACGGTCTGCACCTTGTTCGAGATGACGACATGCGTGTGCAAGTGCGGGTCACCCGCGCGCGAGTCGTAGTGGTCGAACGCTGTGGCGACCAGCCCGTGGACATCGACCTGCGCAACCGCGCCGTCGCGGCCGGTTGCACCTGCACGGGTGGCTGCAACCTCACGCTCCATGAACGCAACCACTTCCGCAACCGCCGCATGATGCGCGTCTGCAATGAGGGCTTGCGTCCCGGCGTCTGAGACTGCCCATATCACGGACGCGGACTTCGGGACCGAGAACGTGAAGTCGTAGCCGGCAACCGCGCGCCGCGTCCCGCGCGCGACCTCCTCAGCCTGGATCGCCGCGACCGCCTCAGCCCGGGCGCTCGACCCGAGCGTCGGGTCGAGGGCCGAGACCCGCTCAACGACCCGCTCGGCCACCGGCCGGTACTCGGGGTACGCCCGACCCAAAGGTGCCCCGGTGATCGGGTCACGACCCATGCCGACCAAGAGCTGGAGCTGAGATTCGGAGACCTGATCGCCCTTGGCGATCTGCCCGCCACCGAGAGCCCCCACGCCGGAACCGAGCCAGAAACCCGGCGGGCTTCCCTCCTCGGCGTAGTAGCGCGTCAACGGCGTCGAGAGCGACCTGTCACCGTCGCCCGCAGCGACGGTGCGTAGCAGGTACTTGTAGCCGTCGCCGGCGCTCATCACGCGCATCGAAACGGTCATACTCGTAGGTGTCCGCGGCGTACCGCCTACGGGCATCGCAAACACCGCGTAACCCTCGCCGATAAACTTCGAAGGTGAAGACCCCGGCCGCGCGCATCGTCCTGACAGTTGTTGCTGTCGTGGTCGGTGCGTTCAGCCTGTTCTTTGCCAGCGTCGCGATATGGGGATCGTGGTGGAGGTTCCCCGCCATGCCGACCGCCGAAGAATGGTCTGCGGTTTTCGGTGCTTCAGCTCTCGTAGCGCTTGGCTTCGCTTGGTACCAGATTCGGCAGGTGGATCAGTCGAACAAGGCACTGATCGCATCGAACGAGTTGGCGCGCCAGGTCAACATCGAAGCCGTTAGGCCCCGGGTGCAGGTTGCCCTGGAAGCCGATCGATTCGTTCAGAAGGATCGCGGCGCACCAGTGAAGGGCACGCTCTACATCGCGGTGCGAAACATCGGCGTGAGTCCAGCACGCGATGTTCGACTGAGCGTGAGTCCACCGTTTACGTCGCTGGAGAAGTTCTTCAACCCCGGGATGATGGGTGAACACTTCGCTGAGATCAATAAGGCCTTCAACGGAGAGGTGCACTTTCGAACACTCAACCCCGGCAATACCTACATATGGTTCCTCGGACGCGTGCCGGAGTTGTTCGATGGCGGCTCCGAGGTTCCGCGCCGCTGGGAGGTCGAAACCGAGTACACGGGAACGGCGTCTCCAGAACCATTCCGCGGAACGTTCGTCCTCGATCTCGACATCGAGAAGCGCATCGAGTTGCCCGTCGATCCGCTCGTGCGAATCGGCAAGGACATCGAGGTCGTCGGAAGCCATCTCAAGGCGATCAAGGGCGCTGTGCCGAAGAAGTTCGCTCTGAGCGATGATTCCATCGAGGCTCTTCGCCAGCGCAACCACGGGAGTAGGTCTTCAACACTTCGTGCGCGGCGAAGGCCTCCGTGGTTGCGGAGACGGCGTTGACGCTGCGATAGACCAGTGCACGCGAACTCGCTAGGGACCTGCTCGGATTGCACGCGCAAGTTTCAGACTGGCGCCGGCATAGGCAGGCAGTTGCGGCTGCAATCCTCGTGGGCGGCGCGTCTGCCAGCACGTCATGCTGCAAGGCGTAGGCCTATCAGATCACTCTCGTGCTCCTTCGGAGGATGAGCCGCGCTCAGCGGCGAACGTGCGCTACGGACCGGAGATCGTATAACCGAAATGCTTCGTTCAGGGTCATAGTCGCCGCTGCGATGGCGGGGCCCACGTCATTGTCGAGATCACCCCGGAGGCGCACAATCGATCCGCCTGACTCCTCGTGCACGACCTCGTTTCGGTCGAGTCGCATGACGCCGAAGTGGTACTGCGCGTGGGCAGCGGCGCTACCTGATCGCCAGATTGCCTGCGTTGCCCCGATCAGAAGGTCGTCATCGACGCCGTGCATGTGCTGCGCCACCCAGTCGATCGCTCCCGTCTGGTGGAACCGAATCTTCGTAACGTCCTCTTGCACGCCGAGTGCAGTCGCAACCCTCTGCAAATCTGTCTGCCGATCACGCAGTTGCTCCAAAAGGCCCGTACGAGCTTTCTCGGTCTTACCCTCCGGAATCTGCATGTCGCGGAACGATGTCACCTGAACGCGAAGGTCGTCAGCGCGGAGCCTGAGCGCGCGCGCACGACGTTCTTGCCGTGTTGGCGGCGCAAGAACCCAAACTGCATTGACCGCCGCCACGAACGCTGTTCGCGCAACGGTCATGTAGGCGGTCGGGTACATCGTGCTAGTTGCCCGCATAGCATCGATTGCGAAATCCAGGTGCTCGGACGAGATGCACATCGAGTACCAGACCGGGTTATCGACGCTCAGTCCGTCGATTGAGTCGGCTGCGAGCGAGCTACCGGGCTCGGGCGATGTCGGATTCTCTGCACGCTTACGCCAGGCATCAACGACATCCGAAATGCGGCCCAGACGCCTTAGCCACTCGCTGTCCTCAGGTCGCTGAGGCTGCCGCTTGGGTCGCCGCTTCGCCATGATCGCACCTTATCTCCGTTCGCAGACTGGCCTTCACGACGCGCTCGACCTCGATCTGCAAGACGCGTGGTAGCTCGGGGCGGATGGTTCGGGCAATGGACGGGGCGACCGGCGCGGGAGGGGTGTGGATGCGCGGCGAGCACCTGGCAGGTGACCAGCCTGGTGCCGAGTTCGTGAGTGGACGACGGCCAGGGATAGCGAACTTGCCGGAGTCCTCATGCACCAGCCAAGAGACGATCATCGTCTGCGTGTCGGGTCGCTGTTCTCCGGCTATGGAGGCCTCGACCTCGCCGTCGAGGAAGTCTTCGACGCCCGCACGGTCTGGTTCTCTGAAATCAACGAACCTGTCGCCCGTGTCTTCGCCCACCACTGGCCCGACGCGCCGAATCTCGGAGACATCACCGCCATCGACTGGAACGCGGTCGAGACGGTCGACGTGCTCTGCGGAGGGTTCCCGTGTCAGGACGTTTCGACGGTGGGGAAGATGGCCGGCCTCGCCCCCGGCACCCGCTCCGGCCTCTGGGCGCACATGGCAACCGCGATCGAGAAGCTGCAACCCGAGTGGGTCGTCATCGAGAACGTCCGCGGGCTGCTCTCCGCACCCGCGATCCGCGCGGCCGCGGAAGGAGAAGGCGATGAGCAACGCAACCCCGACACCGCAATCCCCGGCGGTGCAACCCCTAGCGACCTGGAACCCGACCCGTGGCATCTGGGAGAGTCCGCAACTCGACCTCTTCGGGCAGCGGGAGCAGTGCTCGGCGACCTGGTGGACCTCCGGTATGACGCGCAATGGCTCGGTCTACCCGCTTCCGCCATCGGCGCACCCCACCCCAGGTTCCGGGTCTTCATCCTCGCCCACCGCACTGTTCCGCACGCCGCTGGCCTCAGACGCCGCGCGGGGCGGCGAGAGCTTGCAGCAGGTCAGAGCTCGGCGCGGCACGATCGCGCTGAGTCATCAGATCATCGACCTCGCCCTCCACGGGCCGAGCGGCTACCCGCGGGCGGAGGAGCCGGAGAGCCTGTGGACGTTGATCGGGGAGCTCTTCGACGCTGGGGACGATACGCCCGAGCAGTAGCCCTGTGGGAGAAAATCACTGGCCGTGCCGCTCCGTTGCCCGCGATTCTGAGCGGTGAGGCCGGTCCGCGACCCGCGCCGGAGTTCGTGGAGTGGCTCATGGGCCTGCCGCAGGGGTGGGTTACCCATCCGAGGTACTACCTCACGAAGAATCAACAGCTCACCGCGCTCGGCAATGGTGTCCTGCCGAGGCAGGCTGTGCACGCCATTGCCTCTCTGCTTCAAGTCTGAGTGATTCAACCCGGGGTTGGTGGTGTGGGCTTTGCTCTGCTTCGTAGCGTCGAAGAGGTGGACGTGACGTAACTGAGGAAGGACGGGATTTCGGTGACAATCTCGGTGAATGACCTGTCGAAGCGGTATGGCAGCGCGTACGCGGTGAAGGGTGTCTCGTTTGACGTGAAGCCTGGCAAGGTGACGGGATTTCTTGGGCCGAATGGGGCTGGGAAGTCAACGACGCTGCGCTCGATTGTGGGGCTGGACTATCCGACTTCAGGTTCCGCGCTGATCGGCGGGCGTCGCTATGCGGAGCTTCGCGCGCCACTTCGCGAGGTTGGGACGCTGCTGGATGCGAAGGCGGCGCATCGGTCACGTCGCGCGTATGACCATCTCCGCTGGATTGCGGCAACGCATGGCATCTCGCGTTCGCGGATTGATGAGGTGATCGAGATCGCGGGTCTGACGTCGGTGGCGAAGAAACGTGTAGGCGGGTTCTCGCTGGGCATGGGGCAGCGGTTGGGCATCGCTGCGGCGTTGCTTGGCGATCCGGAAACGCTGATCTTGGATGAGCCGGTAAACGGGTTGGACCCCGACGGTGTGACCTGGATCAGGGAGCTTCTGCGGAGTTTCGCGGCAGAGGGGCGGACGGTGTTCCTGTCGTCGCATCTGCTGGGCGAATTGTCGCTGATTGCCGATCACATCGTCGTGATCGGCAAAGGCCAGATCATCGCAGATAAGCCGCTGGCTGAGCTTGTCGCGACGAAGCCTGTGGTTCGTGTCCGCACTCCGGACGTTTCGCGTCTGGTTGCTCTGGTCCAAGGCCCCGGTGTTACCTCCACTACCTCCGAGCATGGTGTGGTGGAGTTCGAGGGTGTCGCGGTGGAGCAGATCGCGGAGCGTGCGGCGCAGGAAGGCATCGTCATCTACGAGATGGGACAGGCCACTCGAACTCTCGAGGACGCATACAACGAGCTCACTCGGGATGCGGTGGAGTTCGGTGCGTCTGCTGACGAAGGGTCAGGCAAGTGACGGTGGCTACGCATCCAACCGTCACCGCGCGAGGAGGCGCGAAGGCGACGCTGGGCCGTGTGTTTACTTCAGAGACGGTGAAGCTGAGCTCGCTCCCGGCGTACATGGTCAGTTTTGTATCAGCGCTCATCGTGCTTGTCGGGTTCGGGCTCATGTCGGCGTGGGCAAGAATCATCCAGTCGAACGAGTTGCCGCAGATCGGAGCGTTGGAGCCTGGAGCAGTGCTCGCAGGTTTGCAGGGTGCACAACTCCTCGTTGCGCTCACGGCTGCTGTGTTCGCGACTTCTGAGTATGCGCAGCAAACAGTTCAGCCAACCTATTTGGCGACGCCGCTACGGGTGCCTGTGCTCGCAGCGAAGGCCGGGCTGATGGCAGTTGTCGGCTTGGTTGTCGGAGCAGTAGGTGGCGTGCTGGCCCTTGCGGGGGCATCCCTGGTGCTTGCTGACACCAACCTCGCTTTTGGCATCTCAGTTGACTTCGGCGCGCAGCTCGTCTTCGGGGCCGGTCTGTATCTGGCTGCGGTGGCGGTGCTCGGCTTGGCGGTCGGCACGATCGTCCGCCACACGGTTGCAGGGCTGTTGTCGATGGTTGGGTTGCTGGGCATCGCGCCGTTGGTGCTTGGGGCGGTGCCGGTCGAGTGGATCAGAAACGCCACTGCGTACTTGCCGTCAACTGCGGGCCTACTGATCCTGCAGCAGGACGGAGTGTCATCAGTTCTCGGACCGTGGTCGGGGCTTGGCGTCACGGACTTGTGGGCGTTGGCGGCATTGATCGGCGCGGCCGTCTTCGTCCGCCTTACGGACGCATGACTATGGAGAAGGAAGGACGATCGCTGTGATTGAAACTCGGGATTCTCGCCCTCCCACCGTTCCCGGGAAACCGGCGCTGGGGGCGCTCGCGGGTGAATGGATCAAGTTCTGGACGCTGCGGTCGAACCGGGTGCTCGCAGCGATCGCCCTTCTCTTCGTGCCGCTGAATGGCGTGCTGCTCGCGGTTTCGCTGCGGCAGCGGGCAGAAGATCCAGACACGAGCTTCTTGATTCCCTCTGTGGAGCCGGCCGCCTTCGTGGATAGCGTGTTGTGGGTCCAGTTGCTTATCTCGGTCATAGCGGTGCTCTTCGCGACGTCTGAGAACGGTGGGTTTCTGGGGGTGTCTTTTCTCGCAACACCGAAAAGAGTTCCAGTCGCATTGGCAAAAGCCGCAGTCATCGCATCGGTCGTTTTCGTGATCGGTACGGTCGGCGCTCTGGCCGGCCTGCTGCTGCCATCGGTCATGCTGACCGGCACCGAAGTCACTTACCACGCCCCCGTTAGTGATGTGGTCGGGCTTGCTCTTGGCTCAGGGGCATACCTTGCGGGGATCGCGTTGGTCGCATACGGAATCGCTGTTCTGGTCAGCAACATCGTGATAGCTGTTCTTGCTCCGATCGCCTTGTTCACGATAGTTCCAGCGGTCTTGGAATGGGTTGGCGGAGACACTATCGCCACTCTCGCCGGGTACTTTCCCAGCGTTGCGGGCCGCACGGCGATCTCAGCGATGGTGAACCCTGCTGGCCTTGACGCAGCAACTGGGTTGCTTGTTCTTGGTGGGTGGGCGGTCATCGCGGTCGTAGGGGCTGCGCTGGTCTACCGCTACCGTGACGCGTGACAATAGGAACAGACGAACACGCACTCATCCGTGGCGAAGTGCATCTTGACGTGCGGCAGGAAGGATGTATGCGAGAACAGGCGAACGATTCCGAGTCGGGCATTGCGCGGGGTGTTGCCTTCGCGTCTGTTCATGCGTGGATGGCGTCGCACCCTCGTGTCGTTACCGGTGTCGTGGCGCTCCTTGCGACAGTGCCCTTCCTCATCGTCGCGCTTCTGAACGATTCTCCGAACGGTCCCTACGCACCTTTTGCCCTGGTCGCGGCCGGTGCGCTGCTTCTGTTGCGAGGACGGCGTCCGATCCTGGTTGTCAGCCTCGTCGCACTTCTGGCGGCCATTACCGATCCCCGCCTGTTCACCGTAGCGATCGCGGTTGCTGTCTACGAAGCCGCTCGTCGTCGCCGGCTCGGGGTGGGAGTCCTCGGCTACTTGATCGGCGTCGGGGTGCCGCTGATCGGTACGAGTGTGAAGATCGCGCTCAGCCTGCACACCGGCGCCGTCTCCGGCGAGACACCCCCGGTAGGGCTTGGGACGAGCATCATCGACCCGTACGTTCTGATCGGACTGGCGGCCGGTATCGTCATCCAGAACATCCAGGAACGTCGTCGCGTACAGGCCGCTCTTCTTGAACAGCAGCTTTCCCACGCCCGGGCCATGGAGAGAGCGCGGATCACGGCCGAGATGCACGACATCGTCGGGCACGCGCTCACCGTCATGGTTGCGCTCGCGAACGGGGCACGGTCGGGTTCCGCCAGCGATCCGGAACGTTCCGCGCAGGCGCTGGAGCACCTCACACAGGTCGGCGCCACGGCGATGGAAGACATGCAGCGCACTCTTCGGATGCTCCGCAACTCGGACGCGGAACTCGACGAAGCTCTACATCGCTCCGGGTATGACTTGCCTCGGCTCGAAGAGAGCATCGAAGTGTTCCGGGCAGCGGGCCTTCCCGTCACGCTCGCCCAGTCCGGTGCGCCGATCCCGAACGATCCCCTCCTTGTCACCACGATGCACCGCATCGTGCAGGAAGGACTCGCGAACGCTCTGCGATACGCGGTCGGAGCCACCCGCGTCGACGTCACGATACGTCACGAGCACGGTCTACTCACAATCGACGTCGCCGATGATGGCACCACTCCGCTGCCGCCGAGCGTCGGCACTGGCCGCGGCCTGATCGGAATCGCTGAACGCGCCGCGGCGTTCGACGGCACCAGCACTGCGGGGCCCCGCTCACCTCGCGGGTGGGAGACCCGCACCATCTTGAAGACGGGCCGAAAACCATGATCACCGTCCTGATCGCGGATGACCAAGAACTTGCCCGGCTTGGGCACTCTCTCGTCGTCGGGAGCGCGTCAGATATGACTGTCGTCGCCGAGGCCTCCTCGGGAGAGGACGCGATTGCCACCTGCGAGGAGCGTCAGCCGGATGTCGTGCTGATGGACGTGCGCATGCCGGGCATCGGCGGAATCGCCGCGACCCGCGAGATCACCGCCACGCATCCCGCCACGAAGGTTGTCATCCTCACCTCTTTCGACCTCGATCAGTACGCTTTCGGCGCGTTGGAAGCCGGCGCCAGCGCCTTTCTTCTCAAGACCGTCACCCCCGAACGTCTCATCGACGCGATCCGCACCGTCCACCAGGGAGACGCCGTCGTAGAACCGCGCATCACACGCAAACTCATCGACCACGCCCTCGCAGAACAAGCGCGACCGTTGCAGGAACCTCGTAGCGCACTCGATGTTCTCAGCCCTCGCGAGTACGACGTGTTCCTCGCGATCGCCACAGGTATGACCAATGCGGAGATCAGCGCACGGCTCTTTCTCTCGCCGGCAACCGTCAAGAGCCACATCAATAAGGTGTTCGGCAAACTCGGCCTCCGCGACCGTGTACACGCGGTCATCCTCGCTCATCGACTGGGTATCACGACCGGCCTGTAGCCACGCCAAACTCCTTCTGGGATGCGCAGGCAGCAGGAATCATTCAACCCGTGGTTGGTGGCCTGGCACTGTCCGAGATTCGTAACGTGGAATCGGAAGCCACAACGGTTCTCCAATATCCACGGAGGAGTCACCATGCCCCAATTCATCGGTGCTGTGCTCGTGGTCCTGCTCGGCCTGCTGGTGCTGTGGTGGGCCCGAGCGAGTCAGCGCGGAACTCTTCGCCAGCAATGGATCTTCGGCTACCGCACCGCTCTCACTCTGCACGACAAGAACGCCTGGATCACCGTCCACAAAGCGACTGCCCCATACCTGTACATCGGTGGATTCGGGGCGACTGGGGCCGGTGTCGTGGCCGGCGTACTCACCGTTACCGAGTTCGGCAACACTGCCGCTGTGCTTCTGGGAGTGGCCGTGGGTTGGGTTCTCCTCTGGGTCATCGTCTCGTTCTTCCCTGCCGCTGCCGCCGCCCGCGCCTACAAGCGAGCAACATCGGAACAGTCTTGACATCCGCGTGCAAGGGGCCTTCTCTGCCTCGAAAGACAGCCGTTCTGTAGGGAGCGGAACCCAGTTCTCACCCATCGTCACCCGCACACGAACCGACTATCGTCCGATCCAACCGATCGCATTTGACTATGTGAAGTTCATCATTGTGCGGGCCGGGAGTGCTCGGCTGTTCAGCGAGTTCGGCTGTCAAAATGCCCGCCTCGGCGATGTCATCGTGCTCGCGGCCAACACCCTTTGCGGAGCTGAGCCTGAGGGTTGGGTAACGACGACAACCGTGTATCTCGACCGTGACTATGTGATCGATCAGGTGTTCTGGCAGCACGCCGCAAAGTTCAAGGATCGGCTTGACGCTAGTAGCTTCCTCGAAACGAACTATGCCGAGCCCGCGCAGATCGTCCGGATCGGTGAGGACCGCGCCGGATTGCTGATGCCGTGGCTGGATGAACTCGCGGCCTTGAGCATTGACGGTCTATTCGCAGAGCACTTCTATCGAGCGCAAGCTCTGCTCTCAGCTGTCCTCGATGTCATCGTTCCCTATCTTGCTATCACCGGCCAACGGGTCACGTCGACTCAGCGGAGCACGGTCGTACCGTCGGCCCCGCAGCATCGTGTGTTTCGGCCCCTTCGCCCTGAGGCACGGAGAGTCGCCGATCTCTTCGCCGCTGAAATGGATCGCCACTGGTCAGTGCCCGAGCTGGCTGACGCGGTGCACCTGTCTCCCTCGCAGCTGCGCCGGGTATTCACGGATGCGTTCGGGAAGTCGCCTATCGCATATCTGACGATGTTGCGTGCTGAGCGGATGGCGCATCTGCTGAAAGCTACCGACTCGCCGATCTCGATCATCGCAGCGTCGGTGGGATGGGGCGATCCTGATTTCGCGGCTCGTCAGTTCCGCCGTAGCGTCGGGGTCTCTCCGAGCGAGTATCGCCGGATCAGCCGCAAGGCCCCTCTGCCACTGCACCCCGAGTAAACGCGCGTGCGTCCGGGTGAAACGACCATGATCCGATGGTCAGATCACCAGGGTCTGTCCTTCTGGGGTAGAGGTGGGCTGATACGTCGGGTTCAGTGATGCACCTGGCGGTCGCTCACTGTTCTTGTCCGTCGTCCGTCTCGATTCCTCACTGATGCCCTTGGCGCACCTTCTGGTCGCAGGGGTCACCCGCCGTGCGCGGTGTGACATGCCGGGAGGAGGAAGCCGATGGCGGTAACCGAGGAGCAGCGTGCCGCACGGGATGCGAAGCTCGATGCGCTGCACGAGCGGCTGGCGGTCGCGGTCGGTCAGCTCTCGACCGGAGACGACTGGAAGCAGGCGCTGGAGTTCGCCGCGAGGTTCCGGTCGAGGAGCTTCGGGAACACGCTGCTGATCTGGGCGCAGCACCTCGATGCTTTCGACCAAGGGCGGGTGCCCTCACCGGAGCCGACCTATGTCGCCGGGTACAAGCAGTGGCAGTCCCTGGGCCGTCAGGTGGAGAAGGGCCAGCCCGGCTACATGATCTTCGCCCCGGTCACCGGCCGGTTCGCATCTTCGACACCGCAGGATGCCGCCTCGTGGCGGCGACTCGGGAGGTTCGAGAAGCCGAAGCCGGGTGAGGCGGTGCGCTCCCGGATGGTCGGCGCGAAGCCGGCGTATGTGTGGGATGTCTCCCAGACCGCGGGTGACCCGATCCCGGAGCGTCCGTCGCCGGTGCTGCTGGAAGGCGAGGCGCCGGAGGGGCTGTGGGAGGGGCTTGCGGGTCTGGTGGAGGCGGAGGGGTTCTCGGTGCTGCGGGTCGAGCACGCCGGGATGATTCACGGCGCGAACGGCTTGACCGACTACTCGAACCGGACGGTCGCGGTGCGGACTGACATGGATGCTGCCGCTCAGGTGAAGACCCTCGCGCACGAGCTCGCGCACGTGAAGCTGCATGGCCCGAACCGCCCGGATGCCACGGGCCATCGCGGGATCGGGGAGGTGGAAGCGGAGTCGGTGGCGCTGATGATCGGTGCCGCGCACGGCATGGACACCACCGCCTACACGATCCCCTACGTCTCGGGGTGGGCGGGCACGGTGAAGGACAAGGATCCGGCCGAGGTGGTGCAGGCTACCGGCGAGCGGGTGCGCAGGACGGCCGGGGCGATCCTCGACGCCCTCCCGACCGTGCAGCTCGGCGGCGGTGACCCGCCGGGCCTGACTCGTGACGCGGCCCGCGTTGACCGTGCCCCGCAGGCTGCGCGCGTCGCGCCGCCGGTGGAGCCGGTACGCGCGCGTGCGGCGGATGTCGTGGTGAGGGGCCTGTGATGCGCCCGGCCGAGCTGTTCGCCCAGGTGTCCGGGGTGCCGTTGCCGGTGGCGGCGGGACGGTTCGCGGACGCGGGGGTGCCGGTGTTCCCGTGCGTGCCGAGCGGCAAGCGTCCTCTCATTGAGCGCGGCTTCCACGCCGCGACCACCGACGCCGGCCAGGTCTCGGCGTGGTGGCGGCGGTGGCCGGCGGCGAACATCGGCGTCCCCACCGGCGCTCCGTCCGGGCTGGTGGTGGTGGACGTGGATGTTCACGGCCCCGCCGATGGGCGTGCCAGTTTCGACCGTGCCGCCAGTGCGGGGATGGTCGGCGGGTGGGAGGTGCTGGTGCGCACGCCTACGGGAGGGATGCACGCCTACTATCCGGCGACGTCGGGGGTCGAGCAGCGGTCGTGGCAGGCGGGCCGGGCCGGGGTCGATTTCCGTGGCGACGGCGGCTACATCATCGTCCCGCCCTCCGCACGCACCATCGACGGCACCACTGCCTGGTATCGGGTCGCGGAGGTCGGCGCCGGTGCGGTGAGGACGGTGGACGGGAAGGCGTTGCGGGACTTCCTCGATCCTCGTCCTGAGCCCCGCGCCCGTCCCGCCTCGTGGGACCCGGTGGGGGTGGAGGATGCCGAGCGGTTGGCGCGGTGGCTGGGCCAGCAGGACACGGACCGGAACCTCAAACTGTTCTGGGCGTCGTGCCGTCTTGCCGAGGCAGGCGTCCCGATGGCTGACGCTTTGGATGCGGTGCTGTCGGCGGCGAAGTCGGATTTTGGGCCGAGGGAGATCACTGCGACCGTCCGCTCCGCCTACCGCAGCGTCCATCCCACCCCCGCCCGCCGCGAGGCCTCGCCGGAGCGGCCCGCCGATGGCTGGTTCAGTCGGGCGGTTCCCGCCCGCACGGCCCCGAATGGTCGAGGGTTGTGATGCGTAACGGGGCGGGGCGGCGGTGGGCGGCGGTGACGGCGATCGCGGGGACGGTGTTCATCGCGGCTGGCGCGTTCTGGCTGTCGTTCACCGCGCTGGCAGACCTTGCCGCTCGTTCCGGTGTCGGGCAGGGGCAGGCGTGGGCTTGGCCGCTGATCGTTGACGGCATCATCGTCGTCTCGACCGTCGCCGTCGTCGCCCTCGCAGGACAACGCTCGGCCTGGTATCCGTGGACGCTGCTGGCCGCCGGTGCCGTGGTGTCGGTGACCGCGAACGCCATCCATGCCGTCGTCGCCGCTGACGCCGACGTGCCGGGTGTCCTGGCCGCGAGCGTGGCGGCGGTGCCGCCGCTGGTGCTGCTGGCAATCACCCATCTCACCGTCATCCTTACCCGACCCGCCCCAGGGCCAGGGCTCGTGATCGCGTCGGAGTTGTCACCGGAGTCCGACCAGGAGACGGCGGGTGCTGCTGCGCCGCCGAGCCCCGCGGGTCGTGAGGTGGCGGTGCTGCTGCGGGAGGAGCAGGGGTGGTCGAACAAGCAGATCGCCCGCCACCTGGGCGTGCATCCGTCCACGGTCGGACGCTGGTTCGCTCGCCCCGCCCTGACCGACCCCGACCGTGAGGAGACACCATGAATGACACCGTCGCCCCGCACACGAGGTCGCTGCCAGAGCCCGCCGCACTTCGCCGGGAGCATCCCGAGCCGCCGGAGACGCTGGACCGTTCCGGCGATGGGAGCGAGGTATCAGAGCTCGCCCGCCACGGCGACCCGTCCGCCGCGAAGAAGACAGCGGCGGAGGCGGCGACAGGGCGGCGCCGGTCGGGGGTGGAGTGGGTGAGTCCCTCCGATCTGCTGGCCGCCCGGCTGGGAAGGGTCGCCGGGCAGGGCATCGATTTCCAGGCAGAGCTCGCCCGACGCGCCCGTCTCGTCCCCGGCCAGGCCTACCGCGGCACTCGCACCGTGGCCCGGTCGGGTGTGCGGGTGGTGAGCGAGCGGGCGCGGAGGCTGCCGCCGGTGACCGCGTTCGGCCGAGGCGTCGGGGCGGAGCGGCACTCGTGGGTGTCGCGGTCCGGGATCGGGTTGGGGTGAGCCATGCGCGTCCTCCGTGATTTGGCGAGCACGACCGTGGGGGATGCGTGCGCACCTGCTGTGCAGGAGGTGCCGGAAATGACACAGGCAGGCAGTCAGGAAAAGCGGGCCCGGTTCGAGGACTCGGAGGCGCTGCGCGCCCTCCTCACTAGGCTCCATGAGGCCGGGCAGGGTGCGTGGCGGCGCGACCCGGAAGCAGCCTTGCTGATGCGGCACGCGGCCGACAAATACGCCGCCCTCGCGAAGAAGCACGGCCTTGACCCGTGGGAGGCGGCATCGGCGGCGTTCGAGGCGATGCGGGGAGCTGCAACCCGGCGTGCGGAGGACCCGTGGGCGGTGGTGACCCGGGCGGTGCAGGTGACCTGTATCGGGGAGGAACGTGGCAACGGGCTGCTGTGCTCGGTGCACCAGGCACGCCGGCCACGCTATTCGGTGTTCCACGACGCGGAGCGGTTCAGCGATCGGGAGAACCCGCTGCCCGACTACCACCCCGCGTTCCAGTTCGACCCCTTCGCCGACGACCCCGACGACGAGCCCGCCGAGGACGACGAGGTGCGGTTGGAGCGGACGATGAACGTCGGCTCGGCGGTGGAGGACACGATCGCGCTGCTGTCCTGGGTGGGATGGGACCCTGCGACCGCGAGGGCTGCGGTGGAGTACATCACCGGGCGGCTCGCGGAGGCGCCGTCGCGGGCGTCGGCGTTCGAGACGCTGCGCCGCGACCGGCAGGCCCGCGCCCTCCTGGACCTTCCCGGCAGCTCGTGGACGACGCTGCTGCGGGTCGTGCTCGGCAACCCCGACCCGGCACTGGCGCGCACCAACGCGGGCCGTGGCCTGCTGGTGCGGCTGCTGAACCGGGAACCGTTGCGGGCGCTGCTACGCGACGACGACATCATCCTCACCGCCGGTCTCGCTGCCCCCGACACCGGGGCCGATCGGCCATGAGTACCCCGCCGGCCGGGCATATCGAGCTGGAGCGCGCCGTGGACTCCATCGGTGTCGGGCGCCGGCACCGGCAGGACTATGGTGACCTGGCCCCGCTGGTCGAGTCGATCCGCCGCAACGGACTTCTCCAGCCGATCACCATCACCCTCGATGGGCATCTGATCTGCGGAGCCCGACGGCTCGCCGCGATCAAGCTGCTCGGGTGGAAGACGGTGAATGTGTGGGTGCGGTCCGGGGTCTCGGACCGGCTCGGGCAGCTCCTGGCGGAGCAGGACGACAACCTGCTGCACAAGCCGCTGACCCAGTTCGAGGCCGCCGCCCTCTACCGCGAACTCAAGACGCTGCTCGCCGAAGACGCCGCCCGCAGGCAGGAAGCATCCCGATTCCACACCGCAGCCGATGCGGGAGAGGACGGCGACGTTAAGTTAACGGCACCGTGGGACACCACCCCCGGCGAGGCCGCGGTGCAGGCCGCGTTGATGGTCACCGGCCGCGACTCCCACACCACGCTGGAGCGCATCGGCCGCCTCGAAGACCTCGCCGCCGACCCCTCCCAGCCCGAGGCGGTGCGGCAGCGCGCGGCGGCGGAGGTCGAGCGGATCAAGGCCGGCGGGAGCGTCTACCCCGCCCACTTGCGCGTCAACGCCGAACTCTCCCTCGCCGAGCTCGACCAGCTCGCCTCAGACCCCGCCCAACCGGACGAGGCGCGCGAGCAGGCCCGCACCGAGGCCGCGCAGGTACGTGCCGCCGTGGAGCGGGAAGCGCGGGCGGTGGAGCTGGAGCAGTTGGCGAAGGACGCGCTCGCCCGCGTCAAAGCCGCGAAGGCCACGGGACGCAAACCCGTGAAGCGGCCGGCACTGTCGGCCGTGGAGGCGGGTGAGGCGGTGCCGTTCCCGCTGACCATGTTCGTCGCGACCTGGGACGACATGGCCGGCTGGTGGCTCCACCACGACCCCGAACAGGTCGGCCCGGCACTGTCTGAGGAGCAATGGTCCCGGTTCGAGGAGACCATCGCCGGGACGGTCGCGTTCGCTGACACCGCCCGCGCCGCGCGGGCCGAGGCGGAGCGCGCCGAGCACATCGCCTGACCCGCGCTCTGGGACGGGTGTGTGCACCTTCCTGGCGACCACTCCTCGCTGTCGCCTCCTGGGAGGACCTATGGACCCCGCCGCTTCCGACGATCGTAGTCGTCGCCGTCTGCTGATCGCTGCCATCGCCGGTGGCCTGGTGCTGCTCCTGCTGGTGGGCGTCGGCGTCTACGGGCTGCTGCGCGGCCCGGCATCCCGCACCGACACCACCCCCGCCGGGCCGCCGGTCCCGTCCGCGACCTCGACACCGGCCGGGCCGGACGGGCAGGGGCCGGTCGCGGTGCCGCAGACAGGTGGCCCGGAGGCGTTCGCCCGCTCGGTCGCGGTGGCGCTGTTCACCTGGGACACCACCAGCGGCTACCAGGCGGTGGACTACGCCCAGATGCTTGCCGATGTCGCCGCCGACGAGGAAGCGGACGCCCTCGCGGGGGATGTGCGCGCCTACCTGCCGAACCCGCAGGCGTGGGCGCAGCTTCGCCAGTACCAGACCCGTCAATGGCTCACTATCGACACTGCGGTGATCCCGACGGCGTGGGAGACCGCCGTCGCACAGGCCGCGCCGGGACAGATTCCCGATGGTGCCGTCGCCTACACGATCGAGGGAACCCGGCATCGGGACGGCACCTGGGGCACCGAGCCGGTGGAGGCGTCCCGGCCGGTGACGTTAACTGTGTTCATCGTCTGCACCCCCACGGTCACGAACCGTGGGATCACCGGCACGCGATGTGAGCTGCTGCGCCTGTCCCAACTCGACAGCCCCCTCCGCTGAGAGCAGGTGACCGTCGTGTTGAAGAAGCTCGCCGCCCTCGCGGTCGCCCTGCTGTTCCTGGGACCCTCTGTCGTCCTTGTCGGGGTCGCGGCCGTGGTGAATCCGGCGATGACCGCCTGCGCGCCCGGGTCGCTGCTCGTGGGGCCGATCCCGGACTCGCTGACCGCCACCACTCGCAACGGCGAGACGGTCACGCTGAACCGACAACAGCTCACCCATGCCGCCACGATCATCACCACCGGTTCCCAGACCGCCGGAGTCGGCCGTCCCGGCGTCGTGATCGCGTTGATGGCCGCGCTCACGGAGTCGCATCTGCGGATGCTGGCGAACACGGGCGCCTACCCCGAGTCCGGGAACTACCCGAACGACGGCAACGGCTCCGACCACGACTCCCTCGGCCTGTTCCAGATGCGCCCCGCCTCCGGGTGGGGTACCGTCGCCGAACTGATGGACCCGAACTACCAGGCACGCGCCTTCTTCGGCGGACCCACCGGACCCAACTACCCCTCACCGCGCGGACTGCTGGACATCCCCGGTTGGCAGAGCATGGACCCCGGCGAGGCCGCCCAGGCGGTCGAGGTGTCGGCGTACCCGGACCGGTACCAGAACTATCAGCCGGTCGCCGAAGCGATCCTGAGCGCTCTCACCCGCCCCGCGCCGACCGGCAACGGGGTCGGTGGTGATCCGGTGGTGCCGGAGACCACCCGGATCGTGTTCCCCCTGCCGGAGGGAACCTGGGTGCGCACCAGCCCGTTCGGGTGGCGCACGCACCCGATCACCGGGGAACGCTCCTTCCACACCGGCAGCGATTTCGCCGCCGCCGACGGCACCCCGATCCTCGCCGCCGCAGACGGTGTCGTCGTGCTGGCGGAGTTCTCCGGCGGATACGGCGGGCTCATCGTCATCGAGCACACCGTCCAAGGGCAGCGGGTCGCGACGTACTACGCGCACATGTGGCAGCACGGCATCCACGTCACCGAAGCGCAGATGGTCACCGCCGGGCAGCACATCGGCGATGTCGGCTCCAGTGGGATGTCCACCGGCCCGCACCTGCACTTCGAGGTCTACCCCGGCGGGCGAGGCGCGGAACCCGTCGACGGGGATGCATGGCTGACCGAGCACGGTGCGGAAGGCATCAGCGGCGGCGACGCCATCCTGGCCTCCTGCACGGCAGGCGGTGGGCTCTGATGGACGTGTTCCCCGACTTCTCAGGTGTCGGCGGCGCGAGCGACCTGCGCTCCATCGTCGGCGCGCTGCTGATGTTCGTCCTCGTGATCGCAGTGCTGATGCTGATCGTCTGCGCGATCGTCTGGGCGATCGCCTCCTCCTCCGGCAACCACCAGGCCACGACCAAAGCCCGCACCGGCCTGTTCGTCGCCCTCGGCGCCGCAGCACTCGCCGGGGCCGGGGTCGCCTGGGTCAACTTCCTCCTTGACGTGGGGGCGGAGCTGTAGCTGCTCGTTGGTGTTGAGCCAGTCGGTGGCGGCGTCCGGCGCGGTCACAGCATCGGACCGATACGCTCCTGTTGTGTGTCAGCAAAGCCCCCAGCCGAGCGTTCCTAGGAATGAGCAGCTGAGCCCGACGAGGTCCGGCGGTGACTCCTGTGTCGCCCACAACGTAACCAGCGCTACGACCACCGACACGACAGAAACCCAAATCGCAACGCGCTGAACTCGGCGTGAATCGAGCGACGCCCCAAGGGACGCGACGGTACTCAGCACCTCGCGGTATTCCGCATCAAACTCGACCAGCTCGCGAGCAAGACGGCCTTGAATCTTCCGTTCTTGTTTGTTCAGGTTGACCGGCTTGAAGGGCTTGCGCCCCTCCGCCTTGTCCCGCTCTTTGAACCATGCTGTGTAGTCAAGATAGAAGACCGGCTCGCGGTCTCTCCACCGTCGACGGTTGTATAGCTTGATGTCCTCTTCAAGCGTCGCGAGATCAAGGCTCGTGGTGAGGGTGCGTATGCGAAGCCGTTTCAGGTCGCGATTGCTTGTACCACCGTGAAGCTCGCGAGCGTTGTCGTGAGCAATAGACGCATTGCTGCGTAGAAGGCGTAGAAACGCTGTGAGGCCCCACCTTGCCATGAAGTCGGTCGATCGAGAACCTACGAAGTAGCCGGCAGATTCGACTCCGGAATGCCCGGTCCCTGATGTGATGCGGGCTGCCGCGTCACGATTCCCCCATAGAGACCAGACGTTCTCCGAGGTATCCGGTGCCCAGTCTCGAGATACGGGCTCCTGCAGGAGCAGTCCCGGCAATTCCTCACTAGTCACTTGGTACGGAACATGCTCGTGCAGTCCCATCGCGCGCAATGCATCATTCTCACGGTGAGAGGGTTGTCCATCGTCGACCGCGGGCTCAGCGACGTTGAAGAAGATGACGTCGAAGAGGGGTTGAGGATGGCGAGCGCTTGCGAAAGCTCCGGGTAGCGTACGACTCATCCAACGACGGAGCTCGCGATGCACCTCGCTGCGAGCACGTTGTGTGCGGTAGTGCAGAACGGCTTTCGGCGGTTGCGAAACCGCCATTTGACCCTTCCTCCTGATCACTTCGTGCTGATGAGGTGCCCACAGTTGTTCGTTGAGTCGGGCAGACACGGACTCGTCAAGCGAGAACCCGGCCACGACGGCGGTTACCCCTTTGCCGATCGACACGCCTATCAAGCTGATGCTCTTGACGCCAGCAGGCAGCTTTGCCCGCTGCGCATCAATGGACGTGTATTCGGCCGACCTCGATGTCAGCTCCGCCATCCGCCACCATGTCCGGCCGTCGCCGCGGCGTGATGAGGTGACCGTCTCTGTTCCGCCCGGGTCCATGCCAAGGAACCGAGCACCGTCCCAACCAGACCGTCGAATCGCCTTGTGCAGTCCGCGAACACCACTTGCCGTGAAGTACTCAACGAGCGATGCGTATGGCATCGTCACGCCCTCCCCGGAAGGCAGCTCTATCTGGTCGTAACGATAGAGCTCGTCCCCATGGCGTCGTTCGCGCGTGTGGTGCGTCTGATACAGGAAATTCGACATCTCACGGATCTTCACGCGCCAACGAGCTGGAATCCACGGGTCCACGTTTGAACGCTGAAGACCGCGTAGAAGGAGATAGGGCAGGTCGTACCAGCGAAGCCCTTTGCCGATCTCGCGAATCGCTGTCTCACTGGAGGGTTCGTCAGCGACGTCTTCGGTCCCGGTGGCCGCGGCTGCTGGGGGCCATCCTTCTGGGGGGCCTTGTGGCCGTCGCGCTCTCCGTGGCTTCATGCTCTGTCCGAATCTCTCAGTCACCGACTTTCCCATAGTGCAACGGGCACGCCATCACGTGTCACCTCAACACAGCGTGAGAGTGCATGGACCCTGTTCCGCGGCCGCGTCGATTTACTCGCGCCACGCGACGCTCGCATGCCGCCCCGCCTCATCCATCGAGCCACCCCGCGATGCGAGACCACCCACAAGCGCCCTGGGCGGACGGCGAGAGAGTGAGTGCGCACCTGACTGGCAGAAGCCCACGTCCCCGTGAACAGTCAGGAGCACCCATCGTGATCGACATCGACCCCAACAGCTCGGGCCTTCCCGGCATCGAGCAACTGCGCATCATCGTCGGCGCGGTGATGACCGTCGGCCTCATCCTCTCCGTCCTCGCCCTGATCGTCTCGGCGATCGTGTGGGGTTTCGGCGCGAACTCCTCCAACCCGCACCTCGCCAGCCGCGGGAAGGTCGGCGTCCTCGTCTCGTGCGGGGCGGCGATCATCTGTGGTGCCGCGGTGACGCTGATCAACTTCTTCTGGGGCGTCGGGCAGGCCGTCTGATGACCACCCGAACGGCACGCCGACACCTTCGGGGGTGGGTCCGGTGAGCATCTGCGATGTCCCGGTCATCTCCTCCGTGTGCGACGCGGTCGGCGAGGCTACGGCGTCGCTGATCGCGGCCCCGTTCGACTGGCTCGGCCAGGCGATGGCCGGGGCGGCGGCGTGGCTGTTCGAGGCGGTCTGGTGGGTGTTCGACACCACCACTCTCGTCGATGTCACCAGCACGGAGTACGTCGGGGTCTACAACGTCCTGTTCGGCGTCGCGATCTTCGTGATGCTGGTGTTCTTCTGCCTCCAGCTCATCACCGGCCTGATCCACCGCGACCCGACCGCCCTGTCCCGTGCCGCACTCGGCTTGGCGAAGTCCGTGCTCGGGTCGTTCCTGGTAATCACGCTCACGGCGCTGCTGCTGGAAGTCACCGATCAGCTCGCGGTCGGGATCGTGCAGGCCACCGGGAACACGATGGAAGGGATGGGGACCCAGATCGGGCTCCTCGCCACCGGGCTCGCCGGGATCAACATCGCCGCACCCGGTGTCGGCGCGATCCTGACCATCTTCCTCGCCGGGCTCGCCATCTCCGCGGCCGCGATCGTGTGGTTCTCCCTCCTGATTCGCAAAGCCCTCCTGCTGGTCGCGATCGTCTTCGGCCCCATCGCCCTCGCCGGAGCGACATGGGACGCCACCAAGGGATGGTTCGCCAAGTGGGCGGCGTTCGTGATCGCGCTGATCTTCTCCAAGCTCGTCCTCGTCGTCATCTTCCTCGTCGCCATCGGCCAGGTATCCGCCCCCATCGAGGCAGACCTTGCCTCCATCTCGGACCCCATCGCCGGGGTCGTGCTGATGTTCATCGCCGCATTCGCCCCGTACATCACCTACAAGTTCCTGTCCTTCGTCGGCTTCGACATGTACCACGCGATGTCCAGCGAGCAGGAGGCGAAGTCGGCACTGAACCGGCCCGTCCCCGTTCCCGCATCGCCGAAGGGCGACAGCGCCAAGAAGGTGCTCGACGGCGGCGGTGACACCAGCGGTAGGCCCACCGGCGGCGCCGGTGGCGGCGGATCGACGCCGCCACCCTCGGCTGCCCCGGCCGCAACGGTCGGAACCGGAACGCCCGCCGCAACCGGCGGGGCCAGTGCCGGAGCCGGTGCTGGTGCGGGGGCTGGAGCTGGGGCCAGCGCGGGTGCGGGTGCGGCGGCGGGCCCGGTCGGTGCGGCGGTCGTCGTCGGCGGCGCGGTGGTCAAGGGCGCCGCGACCGCAGGCCCGAAGGCCGGTGCCGCGGTCGGCGGTGCCGCTGAGGGTCATGCCGGGGCGGCGACCGAACAGTCATCCCCGCCGCCGGTGCCGCCCGCGCAGGCGAACCCGGCACCGACCACCCCGCCACCGTCTGCCCCGGCGGTGCCGCGGCGGTCGCAGCCGGCGCCGCCGCCGTCCTCGAAGCCGTCCGGGAAGGAATGAGCCAATGGTCAGCCACACCACGAACGAGTACCCGCTGGGGGCGGTGCAGTTCTCCCGTCTCACCCGGCGGGGCATCCTCCTGGGGCTGTCGCTGCCGCAGCTCATCGTCCTCGGCATCGCGATCCTCACCGTCGTCACCGCCCTCTACACCGCCGGCGGCATGGGCCTGGCCTGGACCTCCCCGGTCTGGGCCGGCGCCGCGCTGCTCGCAGTCATCCCCGCGGGCGGGCGGAAGGTCATCGAGTGGGTGCCGATCCTCACCCGCTGGGTCGCCCGCACCTATCTCGGCCAGCTCATCTACCGCCGACGCATCATCAAGCCGCGCCCGGCCGGCACTCTCGCCCTCCCGGGCGACGCGGCACCGCTGCGGGAATGGGAGGACCCGGACACGGGCGCGGCGATGATCCACGACCCCCACGCCCAGACCCTCACCGTCATCCTGGGTGTCTCCCACCCGGCATTCGTGCTCCTCGACCCCGGCGAGCAGCAACGCCGCGTCGGAGGGTGGGGGCGCGTGCTTGCCGCCGCGTGCCGGTCCGGGCGGATCGCCCGCATCCAGGTCTCGGAGCGGACTCTGCCCGACTCCGGGACGGGACTGGCGGAGTGGTGGCGCACGCACGGCACCGATGATGGCTCCTGGGCCTCTACGACCTACGCCGAGCTCATCGACCGGGCGGGGCCTGCCGGGGAACGCCACGCGACGACGATCAGCCTCGCTCTGGACATGCGCGCCGCCAGCCGGCAGATCAGGACCGCAGGGGGCGGGATACGGGGAGCGGTGGCGGTGCTACGGCAGGAGATGACCACCCTCACCACGGCGCTGCGTGCGGCCGAGCTCACCAGCACCGGGTGGCTGACCCCGGGCGAGGTCGCTGTGATCCTCCGCGGAGCGTACGACCCGGCGGCGGCCCCCGCGCTGGAACGTCACGGGGATCTCGGTCGCGACCTTGCCACCGCCGGCCCGGTGGCGGTCACCGAGACCTGGGACCGGCTGCGCTCCGACAGCGACTTCCATGCGGTGCTGTGGGTCACCGAATGGCCCCGCTCGCAGGTGTATCCGGGGTTCCTGGCCCCGCTCGTGCTGTCCAACGGCATCCTCCGCACGTTGTCGCTGCACTACACCCCGGTCCGGGCAGACCAGGCCGCCCGGGACCTGCGGAAGAAGAAGACCGAACTCATCAGCGACGCCGCCCAGCGCCGCAAGATCGGCCAGATCGAAGACGCCGCCTCCACCGCGGAACTCGATGACGTGCTGCAACAGGAAGCGGACCTGACCGCCGGGCACGGCGTCCTCCGCGTCTCCGGCCTCGTCTCCGTCTCCGCACCCACCGAGGACGAACTGGACGCGGCGGTCGCGGCCGTCGAGCAGGCCGCGATCCAAGCGAGCTGCGAGACCCGCCGCCTGGTCGGCCAGCAAGCCCAGGCATTCACCGCCGCCGCACTGCCCCTATGCCGTCCCGTCTGAGCGCCGGCGCACCTTCCCGGCACACATCCCCTGATCCTGTGAGGAGTCCGATCATGCCGACCTTCGACAACCCCGTGGAAGACGCGATGGAGGCGTCCGCCGCGCTGCGAGGCCTCGCCCACGCGACCCGCACGTTCACCGACCCTGCCGAGACCTACCCGGTGCTCGGCGAGCTCCTGGCCGGAGTCCGGTCACTGCGTCAAGTGTTCGACCAGCTCGCCGCCGCTCACATCACCGCGCGTTCCCGCGCCCACGATGATGCTGGCGTCCAGGCCGTTGGGGCGACCGCGGCCCTCGTCGCCGCGGATGAGTTGCACCAGGCCGGCACGCTGCTGGATGCCGTGCACGATCGGGTGGATGCCGCGATGGGCCAGTCCGGGCGGATCGCCTGGCACCCCGAACCAGCACCCCTGGACCCTGCGGCACGCGCGAGCGTGGAGGCCGGGGAGCTGCGGCTGACGGTGTGGCCGGACACCCCGTTGGGTGAGCATCAGCGCTACGCCTACCGCATCGAGCACACCGCCACCGGGCAGAGCGTGGAGGGCCGGGACCTGTTCACCGGGGCCGGGGCGCCCGTCTCACCCGCACGGGCAGTGCGCGAGCTCGCGGTGTTCCTCGCAGCGGCAGCCGAGTCACGCCAGTTCGCGATCGACAATCCCGGCCAGCACGCCGACAACGAGGGCGCGTTCCCCGAGTGGGTGGCCGACGCCGCACGCCAGCACCAGGACGAGCTCGCGGCGCTGATCGACCACGACCCCGACCTGACGGAGAAGATGCCCCGTCGGTGGATCAGTGTCGTCTTCCTCCAAGGCGATGAAGCCGACAAGGTGCTCGACGTGATCGACCATGACGGCCCCGACGCCGCGATCGAGCACCTCGCCGGCTACGACTTCGGGGAGGAGACGACGCAGGCTGCGCTCGAGAACGGGTACGTCTATGACCAGCCACCGACCGGCGCCCTGGACCGCATCGCGACCAAGGACGACTACACCCTCACCTACAGCTCCTTTCTCGGCCACGTCTCCCTGCTGCGCGCCCACGACACCACCCCCGACCCGGCCCGCCGGCCCGCTGTCACTCCCGACCCTGTCCCGGTGCGGCGCACCGTCGAAGCGGAGTCGGCGCGGGCCGCGCGCCGTGCGGAGGCGACGGACTGGTTCGCCCGCAGGCCCGGCGCGGCCGTGTCTCAGGGGCGGGGGCTGGGACTGTGAGCGGGCGGGAGGAGGGCCGTCTGCACACGGCGGTGCTGGTCGGCCCGGAGGGCGAGCGCCGCAAGCATCGCAAGGCCCGCCGGAAGGCCGCGACCCGGATCGAGACCACCGCCCGCGACACCCGGAAGGCCGACGCGAAAGCGAAGTGGGAGGCCGAGCAGGCGGAGAAACGCGCGACGACCTATCTGCCCGCCGCCGGGGAACCCGGACCCAGAGCGCTGCGGACCCCGGGACGGTTGCGGCTCCCGAAGCACCAGGACACGTCCGCCACGTTGGCCGGGCAGTACCCGTTCCTCGCCGAAGGGGGCCTCGGCTCGGCGGGGGTGTTCGTCGGCCAGGACCTCTACTCCGGCGGCAGCTTCGTGTACGACCCGTGGGTGCTGTACCAGCGGGGTCTCATCACCGCCCCCAACGTCGTGCTGGCCGGGATCGTCGGCTCCGGCAAGTCCTCCCTCGCCAAGTCCCTCTATACCCGCTCCCTGCCCTTCGGCCGCCGCGTCTACGTCCCCGGCGACCCGAAAGGCGAGCACACCGCCGTCGCCGAGGCAGTCGGCGGGCGGGCGATCGTCCTCGGCCACGGCCTGTCGAACCGGCTCAACCCGCTCGATGAGGGCCACCGGCCCTCTGCGGTGTCGGATGCGGAGTGGGCGATGCAGGTCGCCTCCCGCCGCCGCGACCTGATCGGTGCCCTCGCCGAGACGGTGCTGGATCGGGTGTTGTCGCCGTTGGAGCACACCGCGATCGACCTCGCCCTCCGCGACGCTGTGCGCAGCGCGGAGGTGCCGATCCTGCCGATGGTGGTCGACCGCATCCTCGCCCCCAACCCCTCCGACGACCCCGACGGACGCCTCGCGGAAGACGGCCGTCTGGTCGGCCACGCGCTGCGCCGTTTGGTGGCCGGTGACCTCCAAGGGCTGTTCGATGGCCCGTCCACGGTCCGGTTCGACCCGTCCCTGCCGATGGTGTCGCTGGACCTATCGCGTGTGGCGGAGAACTCGACGCTCATCTCGGTGCTGATGACCTGCTCCTCGGCATGGATGGAGTCGGCGCTGTCGGACCCGAACGGCGGGCAACGGTGGGTGATCTACGACGAGGCCTGGCGTCTCATGGCCTACCCGTCGCTGTTGCGCCGCATGGACGCGCAGTGGCGTCTGGCGAGGCATTTCGGGATCGCGAACATGCTGATCTTCCACAAGCTCAGTGACCTCGACAATGTCGGCGACCAGGGTTCCGCGATGCGGGCGCTGGCGTCGTCGCTGTTGGCGAACGCGGAGACCCGGATCGTGTATCGGCAGGAGGCCGACCAGCTCGGTTCCACCGCCACCGCGCTCGGGCTGACCGGCACCGAGCAGAAGCTGCTCCCAGGGCTCGGCACCGGGCAGGGGCTGTGGCGGATCAAGGATCGCTCCTTCGTCGTCCAGCACCAGCTCCACCCCGCCGAGCTGGCTGCGTTCGACACCACCACCCGCATGACCTCGAAAACCCGCGGGTTCAGCAATCCCGACGCCGCTTCGGGAAGCGTGAACGATCGGCAGGAATCCTGATGGCCCGCCCCCGCTACAAGCGCACCGGCACCGAACCCGAACCCCGAGACGAGCCCGTCCCGGTCGTGCTCCCGCACGTCATCATGGACATCGCCGCTGACGGGCGGATGACGGTCACCGTCGACGGGACACCCTACGAGCCGGAGCCGTTCGCCCCGGCGTGGCGGAGGGAAGACTTCGCCCGCATCTTGGACCAGCTCGCCGCCCAGCGCCGTTCGCCGTTGCGAGTCGAGGTGCGTGAGGCGGACGGCACCGTGTTCACCGACATCATCACCCCCAGCACACGCCGCCGTCCCGAGCCAGAGCCCGTCCTCGAGGCTCCGGCACGCCGGGCGATGCCGGAGCTCGTCATGCTCCACGGGGCGGGGTTCGTGCCCGGCGAGGACGTGGGGATCGCGATCGTGATCGCGCACAGCGACGCCGGCCCGGACGGCACCATGCGCGCCCTCCTCACCGCCGAGCAAGCCGCCGCGAGCCCGACCCACGAGGTTGTCCTGCTCGGCCGCGTCTCGGGAACCCTCACCATCGGACACCCCGAATGAGCACTCCACACCCCGCCGGGTCGTTCGGTGACGAGCTCAGCAACCTCGGCATCGGCATCCTCATCGCCGCCGCGGTCCTGGCCGGCATCCTGCGCGCGGCCGGGTCGGTCGCCGCGTGGATCACCGGCACCGCCCAGCCCGCAGGCGGCATCGAGACCGGCTTGGGCGTGCTGCTGAACCCCACAGACCCGGCAACCGCGCTCGACGCAGAAGGGCTGCACGCCGTGGCGTACTGGATCACCGCCGCCGTCCTGATCGTCGCGGCTGGGGTGCTCGGGTTGTGGGGGTGGCGGCTGCTGCGCGATCACGGTCGGCAGATCAAGACCGACCCGTACCGGATCGCGGGGATCGCCACCCGCGCCGAGGTCGCTCGGGCGGCCTCCGAACCCGCGCTGCTGCGCCGCGCCGGACACCTGCGCTCATCCCTGGACAAACCCACACCGGAGGATGTCGGATACCGCATCGGTGCCTCTCGCGGGCACTGCGTGTGGGCCTCGGTCGAAGACTCGATCCTGCTGCTCGGCCCGCCCCGCTCCGGGAAAGGCGCAGGGATCGTCATCAACATGATCCTCGACGCGCCCGGCGCGGTCGTCACCACGAGCACCCGCCCGGACAACCTCACCGCCACCCTCCGCGCCCGACAGAAGATCGGCCCGGTCGCCGTGTTCGACCCGCAACACCTCGCCGAAGGCGTCCCCGCCGGGCTCAGATGGTCACCCATCCGCGGGTGCGAGGACCCACTGACGGCAATGATCCGCGCCACCGGGCTCGCTGCTGGCACCGGCCTTTCCGCGGGAGGTGTCGAGGGCGGTGGGTTCTGGGAGGGAAAGACCCGCACCGCCCTCCAAGCCCTGCTCCATGCCGCAGCCCTCGACCACCGGCCGCCCGGCGAGCTATTCCGCTGGACCCTCGACCCATCCGCCGCCGCAGACGCAGTCGCGATCCTCACCGCCGACCCCCACGCCGCTGTCGGGTGGGCGGAGTCATTGCAGGCGATGATCGACTCCGACCCCCGCACCCGCGACTCCATCTGGCAAGGCGTCTCCCTCGCCCTCGCCGCCCTCGCAGACCCCCGCATCCTCGACGCCGTGACCCCACGGGAAGGCGAGGACTTCGACCCCGAAGCGTTCCTCCGCGCACGGGGCACCCTCTACCTGCTCGCCACCGGCGCCGGCGCCAACAACTCCGCGGCGCTGGTGGCGGCGTTCGTGGAAGACCTCGTGGAAGCCGCCCGCCGCATCGCCGCGACCAGCCCCGGCGCACGCCTCGACCCGCCTCTGTTGCTGGCGCTGGATGAGGTCGGCAACCTCGCGCCCTTGCCGTCCCTGCCGACGCTCATGGCTGAGGGCGGTGGCACCGGGATCACGACCATGCCGGTGTTGCAGTCGCTCGCGCAGGCGCGGGAGAAGTGGTCGGAGAATGCGGCCGGCGCGATCTGGGACGCTTCCATCGTCAAGATCATCCTCGGCGGCGCATCGAACTCCAAGGACCTGCATGACCTGACCACACTCATCGGGGAACGCGACGAGGTGACCGACTCCACCACGATCGGCGACCACGGCTCCCGCTCCGCGCAACGCTCCATCCGCCGCGTGCCCGTCATGCCACCCGACACCATCAGAACCCTCCCGTTCGGCACCGCGCTCGTCCTCCTGCGCGCCGCACCGCCCATCGTCACCCGACTGCGCCTATGGACCGACCGGCCCGACGCCAAGACGCTACGCGCCGAACGTGCCGGCATCGAGGAACTGCTGCAACGCCGACCGCTGGGGAGCCCTGACGCACCTGCCTGACAAGAGCGGTTCTGTCATGGGGCCGCCGACGCCAGGAAGGGACGGTCGTCATGGCGATCCACACGCAGGAGTCGTTCACAGGGTTCATCGCGTCGGACCCGCAGCTCAGCCACACTGGCAAGGGCGAAGCGAGGTTCTATGCCCGGGTCGGGCAGGAGCACTACCGCAAGGAGCCGGATGGCTCGTTCACGGAGCTGGAGACCACGTTCCACGACCTCGTGGCGTATCGGGCGACCGCTGAGCGGGCGCATGAGCGGTTCGCGAAGGGCGACAGCTTCGTCGCCGAGGGCTACGCGCACCCGTACGGGTATGAGCGGGACGGGCAGACCGTGCAGGGTGAGGAGTTCGTTGCCAAGAAGATCGGCCACGATCTCGCCCGCACCAGCTACGAAGTCGACCGCAACCCGCGCGCTGCCAATACTGCGGAGCAGGAAGCCCCGACACCGACCGCGGGCAGAGAGGCCGCAGGCAACGAGGAGCTGCGGCGCTCCTCCCCATCGGCCGCGCCGGGGCTCGGGCTGTGATCGAGGAGATGGTGATGGCCGAGATCGATGGCATCCCCGAGGCGGACGAGCCTGAGCCCGCTCCGCTGCACGACGACACCGACATGGAGGCGCCAGAGGAGGACGCCGGTGTACTCGCGGAGCCGCCGCATCCGGTGAACTGGAACCTCCTCACTGCTGAGGAGGCCGCCGGCGAGTGGGTCGAGCTGGACAAGTGGGTGACCTGGCTGCGCCACACCTACGGACTCCCCGCGTCGGTGATCCCGCCGTTCTGGCACCGTCACCCCGAACTGGTGTGGGAGCTCAGCGCCCTGCACCTGCACTGGCTCTGCGCCTACGACCCGGAGGAGAACGGGTCCGCACCGAACGGCTGGCACCGCGACTTCGCCGACGCCCGCCAACGCCTGCGCGATTGGGTTGCTGCCTGCGGCACCCGTCTGGACCGCGACCGCGCCACCCGGCAGACCGCATGGCCGGGTGAGGCGCCCACTGAGGCGATCGAGGATGTTGTGATCCCTGATCGTGCGGCGGACTTCCGGGAGTTCGTCGAGGCTGATGTCGCCCGCCGCCAGGCCGCCGAGGACGCGTTCTACGCCAGCCTCGGCGCCGATCCAGAAACCGGCGAGGTGCCCGACGATGACGAGCCCACTCAGTGACTGCGGCATCGGCACCGTCGAGCCGCTGTGGTGCCCCAGGGAGGCGTCGGAGTTCCTGACCGTCTCCCAGGCCACACTGTCCCGGTGGCGGCGCGAGAAGGTCGGGCCACCGTTCCTCCAGGTCGGCGGCGTCTACCGCTACAACCCCGTCACCGTGCGCGCCTGGGTGCGCGAGCAGGAGACCACACATGGCTGACCCCCGCAACCATCGGATGCCGCCAGTCGGCGTCAAGCTCACCACCGACGTCGAACGCCGCACCGAAGGCTTCCGTGCCCGCGTCCGCTGGACCGACCCCTCGACCAAGAAACGGGTCGGCCGCGTCAGCCACGTCCGCACAACGGAGGAGGTCGAGGAGTTCTTCGAGCAGATGCGCGCCGCGACCGAGACAGGCAACGACACCACCGTCACACTCGCGAGCTACGCCGCCGCGATCGGCGACAGGTGGCAGCGCGGGCTGGACCCCACCTCCACGGCTGAGCTCTACGACACCGGGCTCCGGCTCCGCGTGCTGCCCGCGCTCGGGCATATCCGGGTCGCGAAGATCACCGCCGGGATGATCGATCGCACGATCGACGGCTGGGAGGCCGAGCACTCCGCGTCCACGATCAAGAACTCCATCGCCCCACTCGTCCGCGTCCTGGACGAAGCCGTCCGTGACGACATCATCTCGATCAACCCCGCCAAGCACCGCGCCCGCCGCAACCTCGGCAAGCACGTCACCCACACCACCGGGGCGCTCCGCCAATACGCGCTTCCCGATCTTCCGACGTTGCAGAAGCTCGCGGACTCGTGTCGGAAGGTGCACCAGTCGTATTCCGATCACGTCATGCTCGCCGCTCTCCTCGCCGCCCGTGGCTCCGAGGTCGCAGGGCTGCGGGCCGGGGACGTGGACTGGGGCAACCGCATCGTGTGGATCAGAAGGCAGCACTACCCCGGCAAAGGCGGCCTCGTCATCAAGCAGACCAAAGGCCGCAGAGACCGCCCGGTCCCGATGGTGGACGCGCTCGAACCCGTCCTCGAACGACTCACCGACGGCAAGGAGCCTGACGATCCGCTCCTGCGCGGGCCACGCGGCGGCGTCCTCACCACCGCCACCGTCCGGGACGCGACGCACTGGGACGACCTCGTGGCGAAGCTCGGGTTCGACAACCTCACCCGGCACGGCCTCCGGCACACCGGAGCGACCTGGATGGCCGACGCCGGCATCGCCCTTCACGTGCTCCAAGAGATCCTCGGGCACCAGTCGATCGAGACCACCAAGGGCTACCTGCACCCCGACCATCGTCACCTCGCCGAAGCCGCTCGGCAGGCCAACCAGTTCCTCTCCGCAGCCCCCACCAGAAGGGACACCACCCGCCGCACCGGACCCCGCCTGTGATCACCTCCCGACGATCGCTCCGACCCTCGCAGATGGGGCCGGAGCATCGCGCTGTGCGGATTCTGGTCCACTCCACGGGCACCTTCTGGTGCACTTCGTGGGCGACGACACCGAACGAGGTTGGTCCACTTCGACGGCGACCAGTTCGAGCGGATCAAGCGAGTGGACCAGCCAGTGACCAGCGCGAGAAACGACGAAGCCCTGGTGAAAGTTGCCTCTCACCAGGGCTTTTTGTCGGGATGACAGGATTTGAACCTGCGACCCCTTGACCCCCAGTCAAGTGCGCTACCAAGCTGCGCCACATCCCGTTGTTTAGTTTTCGTGCTGCTGCGCCGCTCTAACTCACCTGACCCCCAGTCAAGTGCGCTACCAAGCTGCGCCACAGCCCGTTGTTCTGCACTCTCGCGCAGGCAACTCCCCTATCTTAGCCGCATCTCGACCGCCTCCGCGAACCGAGGCGTTGCGGGTGTCGGAGGTCGCGCGTACCGTCACGTGCATGGCGACGATCACGACCGAGCGGGCGACCGCTCCTCGCTGGAACGATGTCCAGCACGCGCTCACGGGCGGCGGCGACGGGGCGAGCTGCCAGTGCATCTGGCCGGTGCTGACCAACAAGGAGTGGAACGCGACGACGACGCCGCAGCGCACCGAGATGTTCCGCGCCGAGATCGACGAAGGACCACCGCCGGGGATCGTCGCGTACGTCGACGGCGAGGCTGCCGGATGGATCCGGATCGGCCCCCGCACCCGCCAGGCACGAATCCCCCGCACCCGCATCATCGCCGCCGCGACGACGGAGCCCTTCGACGACGAGTCGGTCTGGGCGGTGACGTGCTTCGTCGTCCGGCGAGAGCATCGCGGAGCCGGACTCAACCGCATCCTGCTGGACGCCGCCGTCGAGTATGCGCGCGGATCCGGCGCCCGAGTGATCGAGGGCTACCCGGTCGACACCGGGGGCGAGAAGCAGCGCGCCAACGACCTGTTCCACGGCACGCTCGGCACATTCCTGGCCGCCGGCTTCACCGAGAGGGCGGAACTCAAGCCGGGGCGCACTCTCGTCGCGCTCGACCTCGCCGCATGAGCGTGCAGCGGGCTCGCCAGCCACTAGCGTGAAAGCATGACCGACGCGCACCCGACCATCGACGACCCCGAGCTCGGCGCCTTCACCCGGGCAACGTCCGAACTCACCGATGGCTCCGTACTCACCCACGACTGGTTCGTCGGCACGGTCTCGGTCGCAGGCACCGACCTCGACCTCATGCTCGAAGGAACGACTGTCGATGAGGTGACGCCGCTCCTCCCCCGTCTGCGCGAGGTCGTCGCGCGGCTCGACGCGTTGCGACGGCTCGCGACAGACGCCGTGGTCACGAACTTCAGCACCGGTGAGCCCGAGCCACACGAACTCGATGATGCCTTCGCCGACCTCGCACTCGAGACGATCGAGGCCTCCTCCGACGGAACCGTGGTCCTGCACCTGACGGACACCTGCGGCGAACACTTCCCCGAGGGCTACTGGCCCGCTGCACACCTGGGCGTCGACGACACCGTCGATCACGTCACCGTCGAATCCTGAGTGTCCGCGTGAAGACCACGAGCCCTGCGACTGCAACGCCGCGCCCCTACGATGGGGAGATGCAGCGGCGGACGCCTTCCTCGTCCATCATGTGGGCGTTCCTCCCGTACGCCGCGGTCTCGCTGTTGCATGTCGTGCTCCTCGCGGTGGACCGTCCGCTCGCCAGCCCGACCAAACTCCTCCTGATGCCGCTGCTGGCGGTTCCGGTGGCACTGTCCGCGCGCTGGCTGAAGCCTCCGGCGACACTGATCCTGCTCCTCGCAGCGGTCCTGTTCTCCTGGCTCGGCGACAGTGCGGGAGCCCTCTTCCCCGGCGCACCGGAGCTGCCGCTGATGCTGCTCTTCTTCGGTATCGCGCACCTGGCATACATCCTGTTGTTCGCTAGCCACCTCGCACGCCGGCGGATGCCGTGGTGGGCGTCGGTCTACGTCGGCTGGTGGATCGCGATGATCGCGGTCGTGGGCCCGCACACGGGCGGGCTGCTGATCGCGGTCGCCGTCTACGGACTCGTGCTCGGCGGCACGGCGGCATTCGCGGCCCGCTGCCACCCGCTCATCGCGGTCGGTGGAGCGTTCTTCCTCGCCAGCGACACGCTCCTCGCATTCCGACTGTTCCTCCCCTCGGGGCTCCCGGCTTGGAGCAGCCCGGCGGTGATGCTCACCTACACCCTCGGCCAGGGCCTCATCGTCGCCGGCGCCCTGATCGCGTTGCGGAAGCGGACCAGGTGATGGACGCCGCACGTGTCGACAGCTGGCTCTGGGCGATCCGTGTCTACAAGACGCGGTCGGCGGCGACCACCGCATGCCGTGCGGGGCATGTACGAGTGAACGGCGACAAGGTGAAGGCGGCGCAGCAGATCAGGGTGGGCGACGAACTGCGCATCCGAATCGCGGGATTCGACCGGATCCTCATCGTCCGCCAGCTCCTGGTCAAACGCGTCGGAGCGCCTCTCGCGGCGCTCGCCTACGAGGATAAGACACCCGAACGCGAGCCACAGGCCGCCCTCGGCCTTCGGGATCGCGGCGCGGGGCGCCCGACCAAACGCGAACGCCGCGACATCGACAAGCTGCGCGGTCGCCACGATGACCGCCTGAACTGATATCCCGGCATGCGTCGTCTCCGACACCTCGACTCTTTAGAACATAAGTTCTAAACTGGAGGCATGGCGAACACGACCGATCTCGACCTCGACGAAAGGCGTCGCATCGTGGATGCGTGGGTCGCGACGAGGCGTCGGATCGCGGCGCTCGAAGCCGAAGCAGCAGAGTTGCTCGTCGAGCAGATCGCCCTCCACGACGCCGATGTCGCCGCAAGTCCGTTCCATCGCGAAGCGATCTACCGCTCTATGGTCGCGGAGTTCTCCGCGGCCGGCCATCTCTCGAAGGGTTCGGTGGAATTCGCCTTTGCCGATGCGCAGGCGTTGCAGGCCCATCTCCCCGCCGTCCGAGCCTCCTTCGCGAGTGGGGCCGTCAGCGTCCAACATGTGCGTGAGATCACGAGGGCGGGTGCCGTCGTCGCCGAAGCCATCCGCAACCGCAAGGTCGATGCCACTGTCATGGAGCTCTTCGAGGCCGCGGTTCTCGTTGTCGCCGAACAAGACACAGCTGCGCGCACGAAAGCGCATGCACGTCAGGTCGCTGCCGCCCTCGTCGGCGAGACGCTGGTCGAGAGACACCGACGTGCCGCCGAAGAACGGTGCGTGACGGTGAAGTCGCTCGACGACGGGTTGGCGCTGCTCACCGCCGTAGTCCCCGAGTGGATCGCCACCGCGATCGCCGACAGGCTGAACCGCATGACCCGCGCGGTCGTGCGCGCCCGAGAGAACCGCGAAGTCACGCCTCTCCCCTGGTGGTTCGACGACGACGGCGAAGGTATCGATCCCGGAGATCTCTCGCTCGACGACCCAGCGTTCGACCCGTACGACAGCGGGGTGATCCAGGGCGCCGACGGCGACATGTTCGCGACCGATCCCACGGTCGAGCATCTCCCTGTCGACACGCGGACGTGGGCGCAGACGGAAGCCGATCTCTTCACCGATCTTCTCCTGACCGCAGACCCCAGCGCCGCGCACGGAGACGGCCTCGACGGCATTCACGCTCGAGTGCAGGTCACGGTCTCGGCGACCACGCTCACTGGTGCGGACGACAACCCCGCCGAACTCGACGGCCACGGACCGCTGCATCCCGACATCGCCCGCGACCTCGCGGGTCGGAACACCGGCTGGACCCGGCTCTTCCTCGACCCGTCCGGCATGGTGGTCGAGACCGACACCTACACGCCCACCGAAGGGATGCGCCGGTTCCTCCGCGCACGCGACCGTCATTGCCGGTTCCCGGGGTGCCGCATGCCAGCCCACCGGTGCGAGATCGACCACAACCATGATCACGCCAAGGGCGGAAAGACCAGCCTCGACAACCTCGGCCACTTCTGCCGCAGCCATCACACCCTCAAGCATCCGGACATCCCCGACACGCATCGCTGGAACGCCCAGCAGGAGAAGGACGGCAGCGTCACCTGGCACAGTCCGCTGGGGCGTGACTACGTCGACCCGCCACCCCGACGCGTGATGTTCGTCTGAATGACGATGACGGAGAAGCTGGAGCAGAAGTCAGCCGTGCGCCGCGAGGAGTTGGAGCAGCCACCCGGCAGATCGGACCTTGACGGCACCGGCGCGCTCAGCTCGTTCGCTGAGCTCCCGGTCGCTGGTGACCACGACGACTGTGCGCACATCAGCGACGCGTCGCTCGACTTCGGCGACGATCGCGTCGTCACCCGCAGCCTCGGCTCGAACCACGGCGACTGTGCTCGCTTTGTCTTCGATGTCCCGCGCCTGCCCCTCGACCACCATCGAGACCTCGGGGAACCACTCGTCTCCGCCGAGATCCAGATCCTCCGCGGGGACCACCAGCGCCTCCAGCCGGAGACGAAGGCGCGTCGCCGCTCCCGCACGGTCCTTCCACCAGCCGTCGGGCACGGACCCGACGACGTTCGCGGCGTCGACCACGACCACCGGCCGCACCTGGAGCAGCGCCCGCAGCATCGGCCATGCCGCGGCGAACCCGGGGTGCAACGGTCGCTCGTCGACCTCATCGATGGGCACCCACTCGAGTGCCACGCTCTCCGGGTCGCTGATCACCGGGTCAAAGGGCACCTGCACATCGGCAATGACCGTCGTGTACGACCAGATGCGCAGATCGAGCACGCTGGTGAACCGAGGACGAACGGCACCATCAGGCACGCCCGCTTCCTCCTGCGCCTCACGGATCGCCCCGGCGATCGCGCTCTCGCCCTCGTGCAGCGCCCCACCGGGAAGCCCCCAGGTGCCACCGAAGTGGCTCCAAGAGACGCGATGCTGCAGCAGGATGCCCCGGGCCGGGTCAAAGGCGAGAAGCCCGGCAGCGCCGAAACGCCCCCAGTATTTCTCGCCCGACGCCGCGATCACCCAGGCATCGCCCGGGTTCCGCGGCCCGTCCGGGCGACGCGGCTCGCCAGAGGCAGGAGGTACGACCGTCACCCCTTCAGCCTTTCACAGCATCGGGGACGTGGCGCCACGGCGCGACACGCGTCGGAACAGATCAGCGCTGACGCTTCTCGCGCACCCGCATGTTGATCACGATGGGCGTGCCCTCGAAGGAGTACAGCTCACGCAGGCGGCGCTGGATGAACCGGCGGTACCCCGCGTCGAGGAACCCGGTGGTGAACAGCACGAACGTCGGCGGGCGGGTCGATGCCTGCGTCCCGAACAGGATGCGCGGCTGCTTGCCACCGCGCAGCGGGTGCGGGTGCTCGGCGACGAGCTCGGCGAGGAACGCGTTGAACTTGCCGGTCGGGATGCGCCGGTCCCAGTTCTCCAGCGAGGTCTCCAGCGCGGGGACGAGCTTGTCGAGGTGACGCCCCGTCTTCGCCGAGATGTTCACGCGCGGCGCCCAGGCGACGTGTGCGAGGTCCTGCTCGATCTCGCGCTCCAGGTAGCGGCGACGATCGGCGTTCTCGAGGTCATCGTCGTTCAGGCGATCCCACTTGTTGAACGCGAGGACGAGCGCACGGCCCGACTCGAGGACGAGGTCGATGATGCGCACGTCCTGCTCGCTGATCGTCTCCGAGACGTCGAGCACGACGACCGCGACCTCGGCCTTCTCCAGCGCGGCAGAGGTGCGCAGCGAGGCGTAGAAGTCCGCGCCCTGCGCCATGTGCACGCGGCGGCGGATGCCGGCTGTGTCGACCAGGCGCCACATCTTCCCGCCGAGCTCCACGACCTCGTCCACCGGGTCGCGGGTCGTGCCGGCGAGGTCGTTGACGACGACGCGCTCTTCACCGGCGGCCTTGTTCAGCAGCGACGACTTGCCGACATTCGGGCGGCCGAGGATGGCCACTCGACGCGGGCCGCCGATCTCCTGCTTCGCGACGGCCGAGACCTCGGGAAGCTTCTTCAGCACGGCATCCAGCAGGTCGGCGACACCACGCCCGTGGATGGCCGAGACGGGATACGGCTCGCCGAGCCCGAGGCTCCACAGCGGTGCCGTCTCCGGCTCCTGCCGGGCGTCATCGATCTTGTTGGCGACGAGGAACACCGGCTTACCGCTCTTGCGCAGCAGCTTCACGACGTGCTCGTCGGTCGAGGTGGCTCCGACCATCGCGTCGACGACGAACAACACCATGTCGGCCAGGTCGATCGCGACCTCCGCCTGCATCGCGACCGAGCGGTCGATGCCACGCGCATCGGGCTCCCACCCGCCGGTGTCGACGAGCGAGAAGCGACGGTCGCCCCACTCGGCCTTGTAGGTCACGCGGTCGCGGGTCACGCCAGGTGTGTCCTCCACGACGGCCTCACGGCGTCCGAGGATGCGGTTCACGAGCGCGGACTTGCCGACGTTCGGGCGTCCGACGATCGCCACCACGGGCAGAGCCGGGCTGTAGTGGATGCCGTCCTCGCCGAGAGTGACACCGGCGAGGAGCGCGGCGTCCTCGTCGTCCAGCTCGTAGTCGGAGAGGCCGGCGCGCAGGGTCTCCGCGCGCTGCTCGGCGAGATTCTCGTCGAGCTGGTCCATCTTCTCGGCGAGCTGGTCGGGGCCGCCTTCGTATTCGTCGTCAGCCACGGTGTGCTCCTTGGATTCGCTCGATCACCGTGAGCACGGCGTCGATGGTCTGGGGGAAATCGAGTTCCGTCGAGTCGACGACCTCGACGCCGTCCGCGGCGTTGAGGAAGTCGACGACGGCACTGTCTGAGGCATCGCGCTTGTGGAGCGCCGCGGCGACAGCAGCCGCGTTCTCGCCGGCGAGTTCGCCGGCGCGTCGAGCGGCACGCACTTCGGGTGCCGCGGTGAGCAGGATCCGCACGGGCGCATCCGGAGCGACGACGGTCGTGATGTCACGGCCTTCGACCACCACGGCGGGGTAGGCGGATTCAGCGACCAGTGCGCGGAACAGCTCGTTGACCTGCGCGCGCACCTCGGGCACGCGGGCCACGCCGCTCACCGCGGCGGAAACCCGAGAATCACGGATGGCCTCGGTGATGTCAGTGTCGCCGACGCGAACGGTGCGGTCGTCGGGGTCGAGTCCCAGACGCACGGGGAAGTCGGATGCCGCCGCGCGGACCGCCTCGGGGTCCGAGGTGTCGGCACCGCGATCGAGCACGTGCCAGGCGAGTGCGCGGTAGGCGGAGCCGGTGTCGAGGTACCCGAAGCCGAGCGTGCGCGCGACGGCCTTCGACACGCTGGACTTGCCCGAACCGGCCGGTCCGTCGATCGCGATGAACTTCGTCGCATCGGCCACGTGTGCGGGCGCCGTGGACGCGTTCGAGGTGTCAGTCATTGGTGTTCCCTGCAATCCGCCAGCCGCGTTCCTGGAGTCCGGTGATCGCCCCGTGCAGCGCGGCCGGGTCGACGCTGATCTCGGCGAGGCCGAACTGGGCCCCTGGCGAGTGCTCGAGTCGGAGGTCTTCGACGTTGACGCCCAGTTCGCCGAGCTCGCCGAACAGGCGACCCAGCTGACCGGCGGTGTCGTCGACCATGACGACGAGCGACTCGAAGCGCTGGTTCTGTCCGTGCTTTCCGGGGAGGCGGTCGACGCCGTCGTTGCCCTGGCGGATCGTCTCGGCGACCACGCGCCGCGCTCCGGGCGCGCTCGGCTCCCGCAATGCGTCCGCCACTTCTCCGAGATCGGCGGCGAGAGCATCGAGGATCTCGACGACGGGGCCGGCGTTGGCGCCGAGGATCTGCACCCACAACTCGGGAGCCGAGGCCGCGATGCGCGTCGTGTCACGAACGCCCTGGCCTGCAAGACGGAGCGCGCCCTCCTCCGCCTCCGCGAGGCGGGCGGCGAGCAGGCTCGCGACGACCTGAGGCACGTGCGACGTGAGCGCGACCGAACGGTCATGCTCCTCCGGCGTCATCTCGAGCGGCATCGCCCCGACGTCGAGCGCGAGCGCTTCGACCAGGGCGAGGTCCGTCGCCTTCGTGTCCTCGTCGCGGCACACGACCCACGGTCGCCCGACGAACAGATCGGCGCGGGCGGAGATGGCCCCACCGCGCTCACGGCCAGCAAGCGGATGCGATCCGATGTATCGGGTGAGGTCGACGCCCCGCGACTGCAGGGTGCGGAACGGCTCCAGCTTCACACTCGCCACGTCGGTCACCACGGCGTCCGGGAAGCGCTGGAGTTCGGCTTGGATGACGTCCGCGGTCACATCCGGCGGCACGGCGACCACGATCAGCGAGGGCGTGTCGTCCTCGGTGGCGAGGCGGCCGGCCCCGTAGTCGACGGCGAGGCGCAGCTGTGCGGGCGACGCGTCCGTCAGAACGACGTCGATGCCCTTCGACCGGAGTGCGTGGCCGACGCTCGCCCCGAGCAGACCGGCGCCGACGACGCGGACGGTCCCGGAGAGACGAGGCGCGACGGCGCCTGCCCTCCGCGCCGTGGGCGCACTCGTGGTATCGGTCACTCGTTCTCCTGCTCGCCTGGCGCCTCGGCGACACCGGAATCACGGCGCGACAAGGTCAAAAGCGCGCCGAGTTCGATTTTAGTCAGTTCCCGCGTCTTCCCGACCGGGAGGGTTCCCAGGTGGAGCGGCCCGAACTGCCGGCGCACGAGTTCCGTGACCGGATGACCGACCGCGGCGAGCATCCGACGGACGATCCGGTTGCGTCCGGAGTGCAGGGTCAGCTCGACCAGGCTCGACCCGCGCGAGGTGTCCAGCAGCCGCGCCTTGTCCGCAGCGATGGGGCCGTCTTCGAGCTCGATGCCCTTGGTGAGCTTCGAGATCGTCTGGGGCAGCACCGTCCCCTCGACCTTCGCGATGTACACCTTCGTCACGCCGAACGAGGGGTGAGCGAGCACGTGGGCGAGAGCGCCGTCATTCGTGAGGATCAAGAGACCACTCGTCTCGGCGTCGAGGCGTCCGACGTTGTACAGGCGCTCCTCGAACTGCTCCGTGAAGCGGCGAAGGTCGGGCCTGCCGTTTTCGTCCTTCATGCTGCTGACGACGCCGGTCGGCTTGTTCAGCATGACGTACCGCTTGGAGACGTCGAGTTGCACCGCGGTGCCATCGACGTCCACGAGGTCGCGCTCGGGGTCGATCCGGCGTCCGAGCTCCGTGACGACGACACCGTTGACGCGGATGCGCCCTTCCGTGATGTACTGCTCCACCACTCGGCGCGATGCCACACCCGCGCCGGCGAGGACCTTCTGGAGGCGCACACCCTCGGGCGCACCCTCGAATCCTGCGGATGCCTCGAAACCGGTCATCGGATGGTCCCTTCGTCGAAACCGTCTGCGCCGTCATCGAGCAGAGGGGAGATCGGGGGCAGCTCGTCGAGCGAGTTGATGCCCAGGTGCTGCAGGAGCGCGTCGGTCGTGCCGTAGTTGATCGCGCCGGTCTCGGAGTCGGCGAAGAGTTCGGTGATCAGACCGCGGGCGAGCAGCGTGCGCACGACGGAATCGACGTTCACTGCACGGATGGAGGCGACCTGGCTGCGGGTGACGGGCTGCTTGTAGGCGATCACGGCCAGCGTCTCGAGCGCGGCCTGCGAAAGCCGCGCGGGCGCCTGTCCGCCGACGAACGCCGCCACGAGCGGGTCGAGCTCCTCGCGGACGTACAATCGCCAGCCGCCGCCGACCTCGCGCAGCTCGAATCCGCGCCGCGGGCCCGTGCCGTTGCCGTCGTAGTCGTCGACGAGCGTCTCGAGCGTCTGCCGCACCGCCGGCACCGGCGAACCGACGGCGGCGGCGAGAGCCACCAGCCCCAGCGGCTCGTCGACGATCAACAGGATGGCCTCGATGCGCTCGGAGAGCGGGATCTCGGTGGACCCGCCGATCCCGTCGTCCGCCGTCTCGGTCTCGGTCTCCGCGTCGATCGACGTCTCGGTCTCGGTCTCGGTCAGGTCATCGGTCATAGTCGGCCCCCAGGCTCGCGAGTGTCTCGTCCGACCAGGAGTCGGCTGCCCAGCGCAGCGTGAGCTCGCCGAGCGGTTCCAGTTGTTCGAAGGTCAGCGCCGCGTGCCGGTACAGCTCCAACACCGAGATGAAACGCGCCACCACGATGCCCGGCTCGCTCACGCCCGCGACGAGTTCGCGGAAGCTCAGCGACTCGGTGCCGCGCAGGAGAGTGACGACGATCGCCGCCTGCTCGCGGATACTGACCAGTGGTGCGTGCAGATGGTCGAGTCCGACATGCGGGATCTCTTTGGGCGCGAAGGCCAGCAACGCCAGCGCCGCGAAGTCGTCCACGGTGAGCGACCACACGAGCTCGGGTGTCTGCGAGCGGTGCTTCTCATCGAGGCGTGCCGCGCGGACGTGCCGCTTGTCTTCGCGTTGCAGGCAACGGGAGAACCACGCCGACACCTCTTTGAAGGCCCGGTACTGCAGCAACCGGGCGAACAGCAGGTCGCGTGCCTCCAAGAGCGCGACGGCCTCAGCGTCCACGAGCTCGCCCTGCGGGAGGAGTCCGGCGACCTTCATATCGAGCAGGGTCGCCGCGACCACGAGGAACTCGGAGGCCTGATCGAGTTCCTCATCGTTCTCGAGCTCGCCCAGGTAGGCGATGAACTCGTTCGTGACCGCGCTCAACGAGACCTCGGTGATGTCCATCTCATGCTTCGAGATGAGGTTCAGGAGCAGGTCGAACGGTCCGTCGAAATTCGACAGGGAGACCCGGAAGCCCGGTTCGATCGCAGCGGATCCGACCGGCTCGTCCGATCCGCTGCTCACGTCTTCGGCGCGCTCGATGGCCGAAGGGTCGACGGACTCTCCGCTAGGCGACAGCGCCACGGGCGACCAGCTCCCGCGCCAGCCGCAGGTATGCCTGAGCGGCCGCGTGCTCGGGGGCGAACTCGGTGATGGGCACCCCCGACACCGAGGCGTCGGGGAACTTCACGGTGCGGCCGATCACGGTCTCGAGCACGTCGTCACCGAATGCTTCGACGACACGCTCGAGCACCTCGCGCGAGTGCAGGGTGCGCGGGTCGTACATTGTGGCCAGCAGGCCGTCCATCGTGATGGACGGATTCAACCTGTCGCGGACCTTGTCGATCGTCTCGATGAGCAGGGCCACGCCGCGCAGCGCGAAGAACTCGCATTCGAGCGGGATGATCACACCGTGCGCCGCCGTCAGCGCGTTGACCGTGAGGATCCCGAGGGAGGGCTGGCAGTCGACGAGGATGACGTCGTACTCCCCCGCGACCTGGCGCAGCACCCGGGCGAGGATCGTCTCCCGTGCGACCTCGTTGACCAGGTGCACCTCGGCGGCCGACAGATCGATGTTCGCCGGCATGACGTCGAGACCTTCGACGCTCGACTTCACGATCGCATCGTGGGCGTCGCGCTTGGTGTCGAGCAGGAGGTCGTAGATCGTCGGCACGTCGTGGGTCGGGATGCCGAGCCCGGCGGACAGGGCGCCCTGCGGGTCGAAGTCGACCGCGAGCACCTTGCGGCCGTACTCGGCGAGCGCCGCAGCCAGGTTGATGGACGTGGTCGTCTTGCCGACGCCGCCCTTCTGGTTGCACAGCGCGATGATGCGCGCGGGCCCGTGGGACTTCAACGGTTCGGGGGTCGGGAACCCGTGATACGGACGGCCCGTGGGTCCCATGGGGGTCTCGTCGGCCTTCTGCGCCTTCGCCCTGGACTTCGCCACTTTCTCAGCCACCGATTCTCCTGCTCCGTTCGTGCTTGGTCGATTGTACCGGGCGGCCCGTTCCGCAGCCGCCTCGGCACGCGGCAGGGGGCTCTCCCGGATGGGCGGTGTCAGCGGGCGCGGGGATGCGAGGTCGCGTAGATGTCACGCAACGTATCGACAGAGACGTGGGTGTAGATCTGGGTCGTCGCGACCGAGGAATGTCCGAGCAGCTCCTGCACGACACGGACGTCGGCTCCCCCCTGCAGCAGGTGTGTGGCGAACGAGTGACGCAGGGTGTGCGGCGACACCTCCGACGTGATCTGCGCCTTCTCCGCCGCCGCGCGGATCACCAGCCAGGCGCTCTGTCTCGACAGGGGCGCGCCACGGGCGCCGAGGAACAGCCGCGCCGATGCCCGTCCTTTCGCCGCGAGCGCCGGCCGCACCCTCGTGAGATAGGCGTCGACCGCTTCTCGTGCATAGGAGCCGATCGGCACGATGCGCTCCTTCGAGCCCTTCCCGCGCAGCCGCAGCACATCGCCGTGGGCGAGGTCGTCGACGTCGAGCCCGGTCGCCTCCGAGACGCGGGCGCCGGTGGCATAGAGGAGCTCCAGGAGAGCGCGATCCCGCACCCCGATCGGGTCCTCGGGCGACGGGGCGGCGAGCAGTCTCTCGACCTGGTCGATCGTCAGCGCTTTGGGGAGCCGACGAGGAGCCTTGGGCGGACGCAGTCTCCCGCTCGGATCGTCGACCTCGATGCCCTCACGGGCCAGGAACCGGTGCCAGCCCCGCACGGACGACTGCAGGCGCGCCAGCGAGGTGGAGGCCGGAGCAGGGTCTGCCGACGCACGCTCCGTGATGAAGCGGTCGATCACGGCCGGCGTCACCTCCGACGTGTCGGCGATCCCCTCCCCGGCCAGCCACTCGCAGTACCCACCGAGGTCACGCCGGTAGGCCGCGATCGTGTGCTCGCTCAGACCGCGCTCGATCGTGACGTGACGCAGGTAGGCGTCGAGAGCGCGCTCCAGCAGCATGCGTCAGCCCCGGTCGCGCAGCCTCTGCGCCGCAGCCAGCACACCGATCGAGAGGATGCCGTTGTGCATCCGTCCGCCGAGGACGGCGTCCACCGCGTCCGCCAACGGCACCCACTCGACGCGGATGTCCGCCTCTTCGTCCTCCCGATCGTGTGCCGAAGACGCCGCGGCGACTCCGGTGGCCAAGAAGATGTGGATCATCTCGTTGTTGCCACCCGGGGTGGTCCACGAGGAGACCAGCGGCTCCCAGTGCGCGGCGACGAGGTCAGCCTCCTCGGCGAGCTCACGACGGGCGGCGTCGAGCGGCGCCTCTCCGTCCACGTCGAGCAGACCGGCGGGCAGCTCCCAGTCGCGGTGACGGATCGGGTGGCGGTACTGCTGGATCAGCAGCACGCGGTCCTCGTCGTCGAGCGCGAGGATCGCCACGGCGCCGGTGTGCGCGACATACTCGCGCACGATCTCCCCGTCGCCGTAGCGCACCCGGTCGGAGCGGACGTCCCAGACCCAGCCCTTGTAGACGCGGTCGCTCTGGAGGACCTCCGGCTCGAAAGGCTCGTCGCGGAGGTACTCCGCCGACTCAGTCATCGGCACTGACGTCGAACAGCTCGCTCGCGCGGTGACGCTCGATCGCGGCGCCGACGAGCCCGCGGAACAGCGGGTGCGGGGCGGTCGGACGCGAACGCAGCTCCGGGTGCGCCTGCGTGGCGATGTAGTACGGGTGCACGTCACGCGGCAGCTCGACGTACTCGACCAGGTCGAGTTCCGGGTTGAGCCCGGAGAACACCAGACCGGCGTCGGTGAGACGATCACGGTAGGAGTTGTTGACCTCGTAGCGGTGACGGTGCCGTTCCGCGGCCTCCGGAGCCCCGTACAGCTCGCGCGCGAGGGATCCCTCGGCGAGTGCCGCCTGGTACAGGCCGAGACGCATGGTGCCGCCGAGGTCGCCGCCGTCGAGGATGTCCACCTGCTCCGCCATCGTCGCGATCACGGGCTCGGCGGTCTCCGGGTCGAACTCACTGGAAGACGCGCCCGCGATGCCGGCCACGTCCCGCGCGTACTCGATGACCATGCACTGCAGGCCCAAGCACAGCCCGAGGGTCGGGATGCCCTGCTCTCGTGCGAACTTGAGCGCACCGAGCTTGCCCTCGATGCCGCGGATGCCGAAGCCGCCGGGCACGCAGATGCCGTCGAGCTCGGCCAGCTGCTCCTGGGCACCCTCCGGCGTCTCGCACAGATCCGAGGGGATCCAGCGGATGTTCACCTTGGTCTCCTGTGCGAAGCCACCCGCCTTGAGCGCTTCGGTCACCGACAGGTAGGCGTCGGGAAGATCGATGTACTTGCCGACCAGGCCGATCGTCACTTCGTGCTTGGGGTTGTGCACGGCGTGCAGCACCTTGTTCCAGCGGGTCCAGTCGACGTCGGCCGCCTTCTGGTCGAGACCGAGCCGATGCACGATGTACGAATCGAGGCCCTGCTCGTTCAGCGTGGAGGGGATGTCGTAGATGCTCGGCAGGTCGACCGTGTTGATGACGCCTTCGACGTCGACATCGCACATGAGGGCGATCTTGTTCCGGTTGCTCGCGCTCACCGGACGGTCGCTGCGGAGCACGAGCGCGTCGGGCTGGATACCCACCTGACGGAGAGCCGCGACGGAGTGCTGGGTGGGCTTGGTCTTCTGCTCCCCCGAGGCGCCCATGAACGGCACCAGCGAGACGTGGACGAAGAACACGCTGTCCCGTCCGAGCTCGTGACGGAGCTGGCGCGCGGACTCGAGGAACGGCTGCGACTCGATGTCTCCGACCGTGCCACCGACCTCGGTGATGATCACATCGGGACGCGGGTCCTCGCTCGCCTGCAGACGCATGCGACGCTTGATCTCGTCGGTGATGTGCGGGATGACCTGCACGGTGTCGCCGAGGTACTCGCCGCGACGCTCGCGCGCGATCACCTGCGAGTAGATCTGGCCGGTCGTCACGTTGGCGGCCTCGGACAGATTGATGTCGAGGAAGCGCTCGTAGTGACCGATGTCGAGATCGGTCTCCGCGCCGTCGTCCGTGACGAAGACCTCACCGTGCTGGAACGGATTCATCGTGCCGGGATCGACGTTCAGGTACGGGTCGAGCTTCTGCATCACGACGCGCAGACCGCGGGCGGTGAGGAGGTTGCCGAGACTGGCCGCCGTCAGTCCCTTGCCCAAAGACGAAACGACACCACCAGTCACGAAGATGTGCTTGGTCGTGTCGTTCTTGGGTCCCGCGGAAGAAGAGTTCATCACGGGCTTCGATCCTATCAGGCGGCGGGGGCGCGGAGGCTGAGAAGTTCGCGCGCGTGGGTGAGAGCAGCGTCGGAATCGGCGAGTCCCGAGAGCAGTCGGGCCATCTCCGCTTCTCGCTCACCGCCTTCCAGACGCCGGACGCTGGAGGCGGTGACCGCGCCGTCATTGGCTTTGACGACGGAGAGGTGGTTGTTCGCGAAGGCCGCGACCTGCGCGAGGTGGGTGACGGCGATGACCTGCGACTTCTCGGCGAGTCGGGCGAGTCGCCGTCCGACCTCGATCGCGGCGGCGCCTCCGATGCCCGCATCGACCTCGTCGAAGACGAAGGTCGGCACGGGGTCGGTCGCGGCGATGACGACCTCGATGGCCAGCATGACCCGGGACAACTCGCCACCGGAGGCCCCCTTCGAGACCGATCGCGGCTCGGCGCCCGGATGCGGAGCGAGGAGGATCGCGACGTCATCGCGACCGTGGGTGCTCTCCGCGCCCTCGGAGACCGCGACCTCGAGTCGCGCATCGGGCATCGCGAGGGCGTGGAGCTCTGCAGTCACCGCCTCGCCGAGGCGGACGGCGGCATCGGTACGTGTCGCCGTCAGCGTCGCCGCGTCGGCGTCCAGCTCGGCTCGTGCCGCATCGCGCTCAGCGATGAGCCGCTCGAGGCGGTCGCCGTCGTCATCGAGTTCCGCGAGCCGCGTGGAGCCCGTCTGCCAGAGCGCCAACGCCTCGTCGAGGGAGCCGTGAGCGCGCACGAGGGTACCCAGCGCCGCGCGACGTTCTTCCACGGCGGCGAGTTCATGAGGGCCGGACTCGTCGAGATCCGCGAGATAGGCGGACAGGAGTCCCGCAGCGTCCGCGATCCGGTAGCCGATGTCCGCGAGGCTCTCCCCGATCTCGGTCAGCTTGGCGTCGGACGCACGCTCGATCACGCGACGGGCCTCCGCGACGAGGGCGGAGGCGTCAGGTTCGCCGTCCTCGTTGGAGAGCGCTCCGTGCGCGAGCGATGCCGCGACACGAAGTTCTTCGGCATTCGCGAGACGCTCGGCCCGATCTGCGAGCTCCTGGTCCTCGCCCGGCTCCGGTGCGGTCGCCTCGATCAGTGCCAGGTCTTCACGGAGGCGGGAGGCCTCCTCGGCACGACGGTCCCGGTTCTCGGTGATCTCGGAGATCTCGGAGTCCAGTGCCCGCCAGCGGGTGAAGGACTCCGTGTACTTCGCGAGCGCGTCCGTGATCGGCGTCCCACCGAAGCGGTCGAGCGCGTCGCGCTGTGCCGCGGCGGAGCGCAGACGCAGCTGCTCGGACTGTCCGTGCACCACGACGAGCTCTTCCGCCAGCGACGAGAGCACCCCTGCGGGCGCCGCCCGGCCTCCGACGCTCGCCCTGCTGCGTCCTTCGGCGCTGAGCGTGCGCGAGACGTACAACTCCGCGGTTCCCGCTCCTGCGGGCTCCAACTCGCCGCCGGCCTCCTCGACGATCTCGGCGACGTCTCCGCCCTCCGGAACGATCCAGACACCCGCCACCGACGCCTGCGCGGCACCGGCCCTGACAGCCCCGGAGTCGGCGCGCTGGCCCAGCAGCAGTCCCAGTCCGGTGACGACCATGGTCTTCCCCGCGCCCGTCTCTCCGGTGATCGCGGTGAACCCCGGGCCCAGAGGCAGCACCGCATCGGCGATGACGCCGAGCCCCTGCATACGCATCTCCTCGATCATGACGGCGTCCCCAGGGTTTGGCCGCGCCATCCTTCGACGGGCAGCTGGAACTTGCGCACGAGCCTGTCGGTGAAGGCCGTGGGGTGCAGACGCGCGAGCCGCACGGGGCGCGACGACCGGCGGACGACGACCCGAGCGCCGGGCGGGAGATCGTGGGAGCGACGCCCGTCGCACCAGAGGATCCCCGACCCGTCGGTGCGCTCGAGCATCTCGATCGCGACCGCGGCGCCGGGGCTGACGACGAGCGGTTTGGCGAACAGCGCGTGCGCCGACAGCGGCACCACCGCGATCGCCTCGACGCTGGGCCAGATGACCGGTCCCCCGGCCGAGAAGTTGTAGGCGGTCGAGCCGGTGGGAGTGGAGATGACCATGCCGTCGCATCCGAAGCTCGACAACGGCCTGCCGTCGATCTCCAGGACGACCTCGATCATCCGCTCCCGGCTGGCCTTCTCCACGGTGGCCTCGTTCAGTGCCCAGGTCTCATACACGACCGTGCCGGCGGCGTCCTTCACACGCACCGACAGGGCGAGTCGCTCCTCGACCTCGTAGTCGCGGTCGATCACCCGGCGCACGGCCTTGTCCATGTCGTCTCGATCGATCTCGGCGAGGAAGCCGACATGGCCCATGTTGATGCCGAGCACGGGCGCTCCCGTATCGCGGACCAGCTCGGCCGCGCGCAGGATCGTGCCGTCTCCGCCCAGCACGATCGCGAGCTCGAGGTCCGCCGGATCGACGGAGCGGCCCAGAACATCGGTGCCGGCGAAGAAGGCGTCCACCGCCGTGAGGGCCTCGTGGTCGTCGGCGGCCAGGACCGGCCGTGCTCCTGCTTCCCGCAGGGCATCGATCACGCGTCGCGCCGCGTCGACGGTGTCGACCCGGCCGGCATGGGCGACGACCAGGATGTTGCGCTCGTTCATCGTCCTCCTGCCAGTCGATTGATGGTGTCCAACCATTCTGTCGGATTGCTGCCGCGCCCCGGCGCGAGGTGCACGAGATATTCCGCGTTGCCGTGCGTTCCCAGAAGTGGTGAGGGAAGGATGCCGAGCATCCCCAAGCCGACGTCCCAGGCGCTCCACACCGTGCGCGCGACCGCATCGGCACGGGTGGCGGGGTCGGTGACCAGTCCCCCGCGCACGGCCGTCCGTCCGACCTCGAACTGCGGTTTCACGAGCAGCAGGACGTCGGACTCCGCGGTCGCGACCGCCGCGACGGCCGGAAGCACGAGTTCGAGGGAGATGAAGGAGAGGTCGCCGACCACGAGGTCGGGGGGCTCCATGACGCCGGTGGCCTCGGCGAGATTCTCGCGCGTCATGTGTCGGACGTTGAAGCCCTCCACGGTGATCACCCCGGGGTCGGCGGCGATGGACGGAGCCATCTGGCCGTGCCCGACGTCGACGGCGAGCACGGTTCGGGCGCCCCGCTCGCGCAGCACCTGCGTGAAACCTCCCGTGGACGCCCCCATGTCGAGCGCGAGTCGTCCCGCCACCGGGATGCCGAACCCGTCGAGTCCGGCGATGAGCTTGTGGGCTGCACGGCCGACGTAGTGGTCGGAGCCCGCGACCGTGATCTCGGCCTCATCGTCCACGGCGGTCGAGGCCTTCACGACCTGGCGGCCGGCGACGCTCACGAGGCCTTCGGCGATGAGAGTCGCCGCATGGCTGCGCGAACGGGCGAGTCCTCGGGCGGCGAGGGCAGCGTCGAGTCGCGTCATCGGGATCCCGAGGTCTCCCGAGGATCGAGCTTCGCGCCGCTCTCGAGGCGGCGGGAGAGCTCATCGTGCACGGCCGCGTAGGCGGCGGCGCGCACGGGAAGCGGCTGCCCCTCGATCAGGCGCAGACGGCTCCACAGGCCGTCGGTCGGCTCGCTCGTCGTCTCTTCACTCACGGTTCCACTGTACGCGGCCCCTCCGACGCGCGAAGGAGCCACGCGAGATCGCTCAGGGGCGGTGGAAGGGATCGTCGTAGAGGCGCTCGGGAACGCGAAGGACGAACACCGGGGTACCGGACGCCCAGATGGCGGCGGCGCCGGCGCGCAGCAGATCGATCTGCGACCCGGACTCCGACACGATCTCGACGTCAGCCCCGGAGACACGAACGGCGGCACCGTTCACGACGAAGACACCGTCTCGCTCCGTCACCTCTGGATAAGGCTCGTGCAGTTCGCGGAGGTCGCCGAGGATGTACGTCGGACGCGAGCCTTCCGGTGCCGCGAGGACGTGCTTGGGGCGGTCGATCCCCGTCAGCACCAGCGCCGAGTCGATGCCGACACGGCTCGCCCCCATGATGTCGGTGTCCAGGCGGTCGCCGATGAACAGCGCCTTCTCGGCACCGAAACGGGCGAGCGCCTCTTCGAAGATGGGCGCCTCCGGCTTGCCTGCGACGGTCGCCAGCCGACCGATGGCTGTGTGGACGGCAGAGACGAGGGTTCCGTTGCCCGGAGCCACTCCCCGTTCACGAGGAATCGTCCAGTCCGTGTTCGTCGCGATCCAGGGGATGCCGCCCTCTTCTTCGGGAAGCTTGAGTGCGAACGCCGCCTCCGCCAGATCGGTCCAGGCGACCTCAGGAGCGAATCCCTGCACCACAGCACTCGGCGCGTCGTCCGCGCTGCGCGTCACCGTGTAGCCGGCCTTCTGCACCTCATCGACGAGACCGTCACCCCCCACGACCAGGATCGTCGCCGGCGCCGGCACGATCGTCGCCATCAGACGCATCGCGGCCTGCGGGCTCGTCACGACCTCGGAGGCCTCGACCTGGAGCCCGAGACTGCTCAGATGCTCCGCGACGGAGACATCGGTCCGTGCCGCGTTGTTCGTGATGTAGCCGAGCCGTGCGGACTTCGCCGCCTGGTTGAGGCTGTCCACCGCGAACGGCAGCGCGCCGGGTCCGGCGTAGACCACGCCGTCCAGGTCAGCCAGCACGGTGTCGACCCCGTCGAGAGGCGTGCGGACCGCGCGCCGGCGAGAGAACAGCGCCACTACGCCTCCGGGTCCGTGTCGTCGGCCTCGTCTTCGCCCAGGAGCTCGCGCACCTCGTCCTCGACCGTGGGCTCCACAGCCTCGGGTTCGACCGGCGCGGGCTCGGCCGGTGCAGGCTCGGCCTGAACAGGCTCGGCCTGAACAGGCTCGGCCGGCGCATCGGTGTCGTCCTCGTCGAGGTCGATCTCGATCATGCTGTCTTCGATGAAGATCTCTTCGTCACCGGCCTCATCGACTCCCAGAGCTTCAGCGGCGACCTCGGCCCGGTGCGACCAGAACTCGGCTTCCTCGGTGCGGCCGAGGTCTTCGAGCACAGCAGCGCGCGCAGCGAACAGCGCGGGGCTCCACTCGAACGCACGATCCGGATCCAGCTCCGGGATCTCCAGCTCGCCGAGGGCGAGTTCAAGGTCGCCCTGATCCAGGCGCGCACCCGACATCGCGATCGCCAACGCGACGCGGACGGGCGTGTCCAGCGTCGAACGATCGACGGCCCTGCCGGTCTCGAGCGCACGATCGGACCGGCCGATGCCACGCTCGCTGTCCACCATCAGAGCGATCTGGTCGTCCTTGCCCGAGATCCGTCGATAGGTCCGCAGCTCACGCAGTGCGAGGGCGAAGTCCTCAGTGGCATAGGCGGTGATGCCGAGAGTCTCACGGACGATCGCGATACGGCCGGCACGGCGCGATGCGGCCAGCGCATGCTGGTGGGCGAGCGCAGGGTCCTCGTCGATGAGGCGGGAGGCCATCGCGAGGTGACGCGCGACGTGCTCGGCATTCTCCTTGCTCAGCGTTTTCAGCTCATTACGAGCCGCGCCGTTGAGATCACGAGCGGTGACGTCGTCCGGGATCTGCGGCTCATCGAACCGCGGACGCTCGTTCGCCGCCTGCGCGGGACGTTCGCGTCCGACTCCCCCACGTTGCGGGTAGGAGCGCGAACGATCCCGGTCGCCACCTTCGCGGCGCGGGGCGGCGCCATCACGCTTGTACCCGCCCTCACGACGAGGAGCAGCACCATCACGGTTGTACCCGCCACCTTCGCGACGGGGGGCAGCGCCATCACGCTTGTACCCGCCCTCACGACGAGGAGCAGCACCATCACGGTTGTACCCGCCACCCTCACGACGAGGGGCAGCACCATCACGCTTGTACCCGCCACCCTCACGACGAGGGGCAGCACCATCACGCTTGTACCCGCCACCTTCACGACGAGGGGCGGCGCCGTCGCGGTTGTACCCGCCCTTACGACGAGGAGCGCCACCGTCACGGTTGTACCCGCCCGCACGACGAGGGGCGCCGCCGTCGCGGCTGTACCCGCCACCTTCACGACGAGGGGCAGCGCCATCACGGTTGTACCCGCCCTCACGACGAGGAGCGCCACCGTCACGGTTGTACCCGCCCTCACGACGAGGAGCGGCACCGTCACGGTTGTACCCGCCACCTTCGCGGCGAGGGGCAGCGCCATCACGGTTGTACCCGCCCTCACGACGAGGGGCGGCGCCGTCGCGGTTGTACCCGCCACCCTCACGACGGGGGGCAGCGCCATCACGACTGCGATCAGAGCCTTTGCCGGAAGGGCGATTGCTGCGCGATCCCTTGTCGTCGTTGCGACGCGGACGGCGCTCTTCCTCTTCCGGCATGATGATCCCTGTTCTCTTCGTATAAACGCAAAATGGCCACCCAGCGTTGGGTGGCCATTTTGTTTAAAAGGAGTCCGGCGGTGTCCTACTCTCCCACAGGGTCCCCCCTGCAGTACCATCGGCGCTGTGAGGCTTAGCTTCCGGGTTCGGAATGTAACCGGGCGTTTCCCTCACGCTATGGCCGCCGAAACACTATTGATGTTTCAATCAAACACATAACAAAGTCATTGTTGTTATGCGGTTCTCGACCGTACATCGAGAACCACTCAGTGGACGCGTAGCACCAACAAACGGTGTGTTATCAAGTCATCGGCTTATTAGTACCAGTCAGCTGCATGCATTACTGCACTTCCACATCTGGCCTATCAACCCAGTAGTCTGGCTGGGAGCCTCTCACCCGAAGGTATGGAAATCTCATCTTGAGGCCGGCTTCCCGCTTAGATGCTTTCAGCGGTTATCCATCCCGAACGTAGCTAATCAGCGGTGCTCCTGGCGGAACAACTGACACACCAGAGGTTCGTCCAACCCGGTCCTCTCGTACTAGGGTCAGATCCTCTCAAATTTCCTACGCGCGCAGCGGATAGGGACCGAACTGTCTCACGACGTTCTAAACCCAGCTCGCGTACCGCTTTAATGGGCGAACAGCCCAACCCTTGGGACCTACTCCAGCCCCAGGATGCGACGAGCCGACATCGAGGTGCCAAACCATGCCGTCGATATGGACTCTTGGGCAAGATCAGCCTGTTATCCCCGAGGTACCTTTTATCCGTTGAGCGACAGCGCTTCCACAAGCCACTGCCGGATCACTAGTCCCGACTTTCGTCCCTGCTCGACCTGTCAGTCTCACAGTCAAGCTCCCTTGTGCACTTACACTCGACACCTGATTGCCAACCAGGTTGAGGGAACCTTTGGCGCCTCCGTTACTTTTTGGGAGGCAACCGCCCCAGTTAAACTACCCACCAGGCACTGTCCCTGAACCGGATTACGGTTCGAAGTTAGATATCCAGAGTGACCAGAGTGGTATTTCAACAATGACTCCACACGAACTAGCGTCCATGCTTCAAAGTCTCCCACCTATCCTACACAAGCCACACCGAACACCAATACCAAGCTGTAGTAAAGGTCACGGGGTCTTTCCGTCCTGCTGCGCGTAACGAGCATCTTTACTCGTAATGCAATTTCGCCGAGTTCGCGGTTGAGACAGTTGGGAAGTCGTTACGCCATTCGTGCAGGTCGGAACTTACCCGACAAGGAATTTCGCTACCTTAGGATGGTTATAGTTACCACCGCCGTTTACTGGGGCTTAAATTCTCAGCTTCGCCTTACGGCTAACCGGTCCTCTTAACCTTCCAGCACCGGGCAGGCGTCAGTCCGTATACATCGTCTTGCGACTTGGCACGGACCTGTGTTTTTAGTAAACAGTCGCTACCCACTAGTCTCTGCGGCCTCCAAACGCTTTCGGGAGTAAATCCCTATACGCCGAAGGCCCCCCTTCTCCCGAAGTTACGGGGCATTTTGCCGAGTTCCTTAACCACGATTCTCTCGATCTCCTTGGTATTCTCTACCTGACCACCTGAGTCGGTTTGGGGTACGGGCAGCTAGAACCTCGCGTCGATGCTTTTCTCGGCAGCATAGGATCACCCACTTTTTATCCGCATCGTGTCTCAGCCTCAATGAATCGCGGATTTGCCTACGACTCGGCCTACGCACTTGCACCAGGACAACCATCACCTGGCTTGGGCTACCTTCCTGCGTCACACCTGTTAATACGCTAACCGCACCAGAATGGGGTCGTACGCTAGGCCCAGAGCGTCACCCCGAAGGGATCAGTCACTGGGATTCAGATACTTAGCACTACTGGATTAGCTTGGGCGGTTCTTCGCCGGTACGGGAATATCAACCCGTTGTCCATCGACTACGCCTGTCGGCCTCGCCTTAGGTCCCGACTTACCCAGGGAAGATTAGCTTGACCCTGGAACCCTTGGTCTTTCGGAGGACGTGTTTCTCACACGTCATTCGCTACTCATGCCTGCATTCTCACTCGTGTAGCCTCCACGGCTGGTTTACACCGCCGCTTCGCTGGCCACACGACGCTCTCCTACCCATCAACACGGCTGGACCACGAAGGCCTACCAATAATGTCAATGCCACAACTTCGGTGGCGTGCTTGAGCCCCGTTACATTGTCGGCGCGGAATCACTTGACCAGTGAGCTATTACGCACTCTTTCAAGGGTGGCTGCTTCTAAGCCAACCTCCTGGTTGTCACAGCAACTCCACATCCTTTCCCACTTAGCACGCGCTTTGGGACCTTAGTTGGTGGTCTGGGTTGTTTCCCTCTCGACTATGAAGCTTATCCCCCACAGTCTCACTGCTGCGCTCTCACTTACCGGCATTCGGAGTTTGGCTGACGTCAGTAACCTTGTAGGGCCCATCGGCCATCCAGTAGCTCTACCTCCGGCAAGAAACACGCAACGCTGCACCTAAATGCATTTCGGAGAGAACCAGCTATCACGAAGTTTGATTGGCCTTTCACCCCTATCCACAGCTCATCCCTCAGTTTTCAACCTAAGTGGGTTCGGTCCTCCACACGCTCTTACACGTGCTTCAACCTGGCCATGGATAGATCACTTCGCTTCGGGTCTAGGACATGCGACTGAATCGCCCTATTCAGACTCGCTTTCGCTACGGCTACCCCACACGGGTTAACCTCGCCACATATCGCTAACTCGCAGGCTCATTCTTCAAAAGGCACGCTGTCACCCCTACTAAGGAGGCTCCAACGGTTTGTAAGCAAACGGTTTCAGGTACTATTTCACTCCCCTCCCGGGTACTTTTCACCTTTCCCTCACGGTACTTGTCCGCTATCGGTCATCTGGGAGTATTTAGGCTTATCAGGTGGTCCTGACAGATTCACACGGGATTTCACGGGCCCGTGCTACTTGGGATACTCTTCGCGCCAAGAGAAGCATTTCGACTACGGGTTGGCACCCTCTATGACCGGCCTTTCAAGACCGTTCGTCTATACCTTCTTGTAACGCCGCCACCTCGGCAGAGATGACTGAAAAGTCCCACAACCCCAACGTGCAACGCCTGCCGGCTATCACACACGCTAGGTTTAGCCTGATCCGGTTTCGCTCGCCACTACTAACGGAATCGCGGTTGCTTTCTCTTCCTGTGGGTACTGAGATGTTTCACTTCCCACGTTCCCTCTACCCGCCCTATATATTCAGGCGGGAGTCACTAGGTCGGCACGCCGCCCAGCGGGGTTTCCCCATTCGGACACCCTCGGATCAAAACTTGCTTATCAGTTCCCGAGGCTTATCGCAGATTGCTACGTCCTTCTTCGGCTCCAGATGCCAAGGCATCCACCGTTTGCTCTTAAAGACTTGAAATCACATGAGTTTGAATCAAAAACTCGACCCATCCGAAAATGGAATCAGAAATTGACTAATGATCTTTAAGATCATCTTGTGCAACAACCCGAAGGCTGCTGCAAGATGCTCGCGTCCACTGTGTAGTTCTCAAAGTACGGGCGGTACCCCTCACCGCTTCCCCACCGGGGAAACAACGAAAGGCCCAGAGTAACCAAATGCTTCCAACCCGAAGGTCAAAGCGCATCCGGTCCCTCAGGACCCAACAGCGTGCAGGCACCGACCCCTCACCCAGAACCTTCCAACCGCAAGCGGCGTACTCATTCCAAGATCAGATCTCGATGCCATGTCAAATGTTCCACCCATGAGCTCCCAGCGAGAAACGAACGTTCCCGAACTGGGTTCTGGACGCCGAAGCGTCAGATGCTCCTTAGAAAGGAGGTGATCCAGCCGCACCTTCCGGTACGGCTACCTTGTTACGACTTAGTCCTAATTACCGATCCCACCTTCGACGGCTCCCTCCACAAGGGTTAGGCCACCGGCTTCAGGTGTTACCGACTTTCATGACTTGACGGGCGGTGTGTACAAGACCCGGGAACGTATTCACCGCAGCGTTGCTGATCTGCGATTACTAGCGACTCCGACTTCATGAGGTCGAGTTGCAGACCTCAATCCGAACTGGGACCGGCTTTTTGGGATTCGCTCCACCTCACGGTATTGCAGCCCTTTGTACCGGCCATTGTAGCATGCGTGAAGCCCAAGACATAAGGGGCATGATGATTTGACGTCATCCCCACCTTCCTCCGAGTTGACCCGGCAGTATCCCATGAGTTCCCACCATTACGTGCTGGCAACATAGAACGAGGGTTGCGCTCGTTGCGGGACTTAACCCAACATCTCACGACACGAGCTGACGACAACCATGCACCACCTGTTTACGAGTGTCCAAAGAGTTGACCATTTCTGGCCCGTTCTCGTATATGTCAAGCCTTGGTAAGGTTCTTCGCGTTGCATCGAATTAATCCGCATGCTCCGCCGCTTGTGCGGGTCCCCGTCAATTCCTTTGAGTTTTAGCCTTGCGGCCGTACTCCCCAGGCGGGGAACTTAATGCGTTAGCTGCGTCACGGAATCCGTGGAATGGACCCCACAACTAGTTCCCAACGTTTACGGGGTGGACTACCAGGGTATCTAAGCCTGTTTGCTCCCCACCCTTTCGCTCCTCAGCGTCAGTTACGGCCCAGAGATCTGCCTTCGCCATCGGTGTTCCTCCTGATATCTGCGCATTCCACCGCTACACCAGGAATTCCAATCTCCCTACCGCACTCTAGTCTGCCCGTACCCACTGCAGGCCGGAGGTTGAGCCTCCGGATTTCACAGCAGACGCGACAAACCGCCTACGAGCTCTTTACGCCCAATAATTCCGGATAACGCTTGCGCCCTACGTATTACCGCGGCTGCTGGCACGTAGTTAGCCGGCGCTTTTTCTGCAGGTACCGTCACTTTCGCTTCTTCCCTGCTAAAAGAGGTTTACAACCCGAAGGCCGTCGTCCCTCACGCGGCGTTGCTGCATCAGGCTTGCGCCCATTGTGCAATATTCCCACTGCTGCCTCCCGTAGGAGTCTGGGCCGTGTCTCAGTCCCAGTGTGGCCGGTCACCCTCTCAGGCCGGCTACCCGTCGACGCCTTGGTGAGCCATTACCTCACCAACAAGCTGATAGGCCGCGAGCCCATCCCCAACCGAAATTCTTTCCAGACGCAGACCATGCGATCACGTCACATATCCAGTATTAGACGCCGTTTCCAGCGCTTATCCCAGAGTCAGGGGCAGGTTGCTCACGTGTTACTCACCCGTTCGCCACTGATCCCACAGAGCAAGCTCCGTGTTCACCGTTCGACTTGCATGTGTTAAGCACGCCGCCAGCGTTCATCCTGAGCCAGGATCAAACTCTCCGTAAAAAAGAAATGCATACGAACACCGGGAAAACGATGAACGCAGCGAGTTTGATGCTGACCAAAGAGACAAATTCATTGCTGACTTCATCCATTGCCAGCCCCCGGAAGGGCTGGTCTTTGATCCAAAGGAATTCTCACCCAGCCGAAGCTAGACGAGGATAATTTGGCATTTGACAAGTGCACGCTGTTGAGTTCTCAAGGATCGGATGCTCCCACGACCCAGTCATCACAACCAGGCCCGCAGGGCAACTTCTCTATCTTACCCAGCCCGTCTCGCTTGTCAAATCGGCGCGCCGTGCAGATCAGTGATCCGCAGCGCAGCTGTTGACAGCCGCAGAAGGGTGGATTCCCTATCCTAGACGCAAGCGCCAGATCTCTCAAGAGAGAGTGGAAGGGATTCGTTCTCCGCTTGAGGGGGGTGAAGCTCTCGGCTCCTCCGCGTCCCTGTGGGGCGAACAAGTAATAAGTTACGTGGGTTCCCGGGTTCTGGCAAATCGAGGGCCACCGCCCGGGCGTGTCGACGCCTCGCCCGTCAGGTTTCCACCGGATCAGGGGACGTTTCGGCTGCGCCAGGTGCTACGGAGTACGATCACGCCATGCCCACGCCCCCGGATGAGCCGCTCCTCGAGACGGCGCACGCACATGCGGATGACGACGATCGTCGGAGCTCGCGTGACGGCGGTGAGCTGTTCGAGCGTGTGCTCGGCGAGCTCGGGATCGCGGTCACTGACCGGTCGTCTGCGGCGCTCCCTGTCGTCCCGCTCTCCTCGCGGCTGGACACCGCCGCTCTCGCCTGTGCCAGTGTCAGCGCCGTGATGGTCGCCGCCGGTCGCTCACCCGAGGCCCTCGACCCCGCGCGGGTCGCCGTCGCGTACGGAAGCGACCGTGTGCTCACCGTCGACGGCGCCGCTCCGCCGGTGTGGTCGCCGTACTCCGGGTTCTGGCGAACCTCCGACGGCTGGATCCGCACCCACGGGAACTACCCCCATCACGCCGCCGGCCTGCGCGCAGGTCTCGGCCTGCAGGAAGGGGCAGGTGCCGAGGCGGTTCGTGACGTGCTCGCGGAGCAACAGAGCGCACCGGCCGTCGCCACCATCACGGCCGCAGGGGGCCTGGCCGTTCGGGTGATGGCGGAGGCCCCCGCGACCGACCGGCTCCTCGGTGCGCGCCCGCTGCTCGAGATCAACCGCGTGGAGGCGGTGTCGCCCTCCCCCTTGTCGCGCTCGACATCGGCCGATGCCCGTTCAGAGCACCGCCCCCTCCAGGGAATGCGCGTACTCGACCTGACGAGGGTGATCGCCGGCCCTGTGTGCACACGGACGCTCGCGCTGCTCGGTTCCGATGTCCTGCGGATCGATCCACCGCAGCTGCCCGAGCCGGAATGGCAGCATCTCGACACGGGCCACGGCAAGCGGTCCGCGGTGCTGGATGCGCGTGACCCGCAACTGGAGGAGCTGATCGAGCGGGCCGATGCCGTCGTCCTCGGATACCGTCCGGCCGCGCTCGATCGGCTCGGGCTGAATCCGGAGGAGCTCGCCCGCCGCCACTCCGGGCTGGTGGTCGCCCAGCTCAGCGCCTGGGGCACGGAGCATCCGGATCGGGCTGGATTCGACAGCCTGGTCCAAGCCGAGTCCGGCATCGCGCTCATCGAATCACCCGATGGCGACCGCCCGGGAGCACTCCCCGTGCAGGCCCTCGATCACAGCGCCGGCTATCTCCTCGCGGCCGCGGTGACGACGCTGCTTCGACGGCGTCCCCCGCGCCCGGATGGCTCGTGGGTGGTTCGGACGTCGCTGCGCCGGGTCGCCGCAGAACTCCTCCTGATGCCGCGACGTCGGCAGCCGAACGCGGTACTCGGCTTCGCCGTCGATCCTCACGTCACCCGCTTCGTCCTCGAAGACACGAGCCTCACGACCGCTCGTCCGGCACTGCCCGGATTCGAGTTCGACGCTCCCCACCCCTGGGGGTCGGATCAGCCCCGCTGGTGACGACGCCCGCGCACCGCGAGCACGACGCAGAGCACCACGGTGATCACGCCCCAGAGTGCACACGCCGGAGGCAGCACACGGTAGGCGAGGTGCTGAACCGTGAACTCCGCATCGAGCGGACCGAACACGGCGAGACCCACCGCCCAGGCTCCGACCAGGATGACCGGCAGCGACACCCACCACGCCAGGCGGACCCCGTGCGGGATCGATTGCGCGGTGTCCAGCCGCGGCACACGACGACGGAGCCAGAGCAACGCCCAGATCCCGATGATCGCGAGACCGATCAGGCTCGATCCGTGCTGAAGCCACTTGAACCCGGGAAGCGGGCCCCACATCTCATCGAGAGCGGGGATCTGCTGCACACCCCATCGGCCCTCATGCGTGAACAGGTCCCACACGATGTGTGAGAGCACACCGATCAGGAACGACACCGCGAGAAGGACCGGATACGAGCGCTTCTCCCCCGTCCCGACGGCTCGTCCCGCCGCGGCAGCCCCACCCTCACTCCACTCACGGGGAAGTCGGCGGGCCAGCCAGAGCGGAGCGAGCTCGGGTACCGCGGGGCGCAGCAGCACACGCCACACCAGGAACAGGACGAACGCGAGCAGCGCCGTCCACAGCACGTTCCCGAACGTGTGGGTGAAGGTGTAGTTCAGTCCGACGCCCCGCACGAACAGTGGAAGATCCGGGGTCATCGCACCGATCGCGATCGCCGCGGGCACCAGGGGCGTCCGCAGGAACGGCAGCGCGACGAGCGCGTGGCTGGGAGTGAACGGCATCCGTCTGGGTCAGCCGATGAAGACGCCGGCGAGGGTCTTCTTGCCGCGACGCAGCACCGACACGCCTCCGGGGAGCGTCCCCCGGACGGTGGCGGCCTCGTCTTCCACGCGTTCGCCGTCCAGCGTCACGCCACCCTGGCCGATCGCGCGCCGAGCCTCGGAAAGGCTCGCCACGAGTCCGGTCGCCACCAGCGCTTCAGTCACCGGGGTATCCGCGGCGACCGTGGCATTCGGGAGTTCCTCGAGCGCGGTGCGGAGCGTGCCGGCATCGAGCGCAGTCAGGTCCCCCTGCCCGAACAGTGCCTCGGATGCGGCGATCACAGCTGCGGTCGCATCGATGCCGTGCACGGTCGCGACCACCTCGAGCGCGAGACGCTTCTGAGCGGCGCGACGGAACGGCTCCGTCTCGACGAGCGCGGCGTACTCCTCGATCTCGGCCCTGCCGAGGAACGTGAAGACCTTGAGCCTGTCGATGACGTCACTGTCCGCCGTGCTGAGCCAGAACTGGTACATGCGGTACGGGCTGCACATCGCGGCATCGAGCCAGATGGCGTTCCCTTCGCTCTTGCCGAACTTGGTCCCATCGCTGTTCGTGATCAGCGGGGTGCCGATCGCATGCACGGAGACACCTTCGGCGCGCCGGATCAAGTCGGTGCCGCTGGTGAGGTTGCCCCACTGGTCGGATCCACCCGTCTGCAGTACGCAGTCGTACTGGCGGTACAGCTCGAGGAAGTCCATCCCCTGAAGGATCTGGTAACTGAACTCGGTGTAGCTGATGCCTTCGTCGGAGTTGAGGCGCGCGGCGACCGCATCCTTCTTCAACATCGTGCCGACGCGGAAGTACTTGCCGATCTCGCGCAGGAAATCGATCGCACTCAGCGGCGCGGTCCAGTCCAGGTTGTTGACGATGCGAGCCGCGTTTTCCCCCTCGAAGCTGAGGTAGCGCTCGACCTGCGTCCGCAGGCGCCCGACCCACTCCTCGACGGTCTCCCGCGTGTTCAGGGTGCGCTCCGCCGTGGGGCGGGGGTCGCCGATGAGTCCGGTCGATCCGCCGACGAGCCCGAGCGGCTTGTGTCCGGCGAGCTGGATGCGACGCAGCGTCAGCAGCTGCACGAGATTGCCGAGGTGCAGGCTGGGTGCCGTCGGGTCGAAACCGCAGTAATACGTGATCGGGTCCCCCGCGAGAAGGGCGCGCAGCGCCTCCTGGTCGGTGGACACATGGACCAGGCCACGCCACACGAGCTCGTCCCACACGTTCTCGAACGTGGGGTCGATCGCCTGGGGTGCGGTCGTCAGATCAGCAGTTGACACGCGCTCCAGGCTATCAGCGCGGGCAGGGGCGAATCGCCTCACAGCGGTCCGTCGAGGAGAGCGATCTCGTCGACGGACAGGGCGATCGCGGCGGCGTCCATCGCGACCTCCAGCTGGTCGAGCTTGCTGCCACCGAGGATCGGGCGGATGCCCCGCGCGAGCTGCCATGCCAGCACGATCTGACCCCGTCCGAGACCCCGTGCGTCGGAGACCTCATCCAGCGCGGCGAGCCGACGTGCGGTTCCCGGGTGCTCATACACCTCGGGCACGGGCTTCGCGGGGTTGTCGTAGGCGCCGGAGAGCAGCGGGGTGTAGGCCCAGATCTCGATCCCGTTCGCCACCGCGAAGTCCCGCTGCTCGTCGCTCAGCACGCCGAAGGGATGGGCCACCCCGGGCGGAAGCGTGCCCGGGCGCGTGCGCAGGTACGTGCTGTTCAGCTGGAGCGCGTCGATGGGGGTGCTTCCGAGGGACTTCGCGTGCGCACGGGCACGCTCGATGCGCCAGGCCGGGTGGTTCGAGGCGCCGACGCGGCTCACGGTGGCGTCGGCGGTGAGCGCCGCGAGAGCATCCACGGTCTCCTCGATCGCCACCGTCCGGTCCTCCTGGTGGAGCCAGAGCAGATCGATCCGGTCGATGCCCAAACGCTCGAGGCTCCCCTCGACGGCAGCGCGGATCGCACGCGGAGAGAGCCCGGCCCGGTGCTCGGGCCACGACCCCGGCCACAGGGGCTCGGCGCCGACCTTGGTCGAGATGCGGATCTGCTGCCGTGCATGTGGTCGCGCCGCGAGCCACCGTCCGAGCACCTCCTCGGACGCTCCGCCCTGCCCCGTGTCGCTCACCCAGAAGCTGTAGCAGTCGGCGGTGTCGATCCAGACTCCTCCGCGCTCGACGAAGCGGTCGAGCAGAGCGAACGAGGTCTCCTCATCGACGAGTGTGCCGAAGGACATCGCTCCCAGGACGAGCGGGGATACAGGGGTGTTCCGAGTGGTCATGACCTCACTCTGCAACCTGGAGTGCGCTCCAGGTCAAGCTCTATGCTCGGACCATGACCACGTACACGCCGGCGGAGGCTGCGGCACGCTCCGGTTTCAGCATCGACACACTGCGCTACTACGAACGCGAGGGCATCCTGCCCGCGGTGTCTCGCACGGCCGGCGGCCATCGCGCGTACACCGATACCGAGCTCGGACTCCTGGAATTCCTCAAGTGCCTCCGGGAGACCGGTATGCCGGTGGAACGCCTGCGTCGCTACGGCCAGCTCTGCCAGCGCGACGACACCGTTCCGGAGCGGATAGCTCTTCTCGAAGAGCACGCCGCGACAGTCGAGAAGCAACTCGCCGACGTTCTCGCGCAGCAGCGGCGTCTCCAGGAGAAGCTGGACTGGTACCGGTCGTCGAACTGACTCCGTCAGCTGTGCGCCGCCCACCAGACCAGGAAAGCGGCGCCGAGGGCGATCACCCAGCTGACGAGGCTGCCGACGAGGAAGTACTCCGCCCGAGCACCGGTTTCGCCGTCTCGGGAGATCTCCGGGAATCGGACGATGCCCTTCGCGGCGAGCATCGCGGCGAGGATCGGATACGCCGCAGCGAGAGTGAGGATCAGGACGAGGATGCGCTCCAGCGGTCCGATCAGTCGTCCGCCCTTGAATCCGCCGCGAGGATCGCGGGGTGCTGACGCCACCTCAGCATCTGTCTGCGTGGCGGCGGCAGTTTCACTGGCGGCGGCGGTTTCTGGGGCCGCGGCGGTGTCCGGTGCGGCGGCGGTGTCGGCGACCGCTGTCACCGGCGTCGCGGCCGGGTCTGCCGGGCGCCAGGTGTGCTCCCCGTCGAGCGCCGCACGGACCACGAGGTTCGCGGATTCCAGGAGGAACACCCCGGCGCCCAGTGCCAGCAGAGCAAGATCGAAGGGGACTTCTCCGAACGGTGACCGGAGGCGCCAGACCGCGCCGATCAGGCCGGCGTCTGGACGAGCACTGAGCCCGACGACGGCGCCGACGCTCACGACCGCGAGTAGGACGGCGGGCCAGAACCCCAGAGGGGCGGGGCGCTCGGTGGGCATGCTCCACACCCAGAGCGCTCCGACCACCAGCGCGAGCGCCATGGGGAGAAGCGCGTCGCTGACGCTGCCGAGCAGGAGCAGGACCACGGTGACGGTGAGGTAGCCGATCCACCGGCGCGGGGCGAATTGACGCACCAGGTCGGCGGCGCCGACCGCCAGCAGGATGAAGCCGGCGACGATCATGCGCGGTCCCCTCGAAGCGCGGCCACTCCCTCGATGAGCGCGGCCGTGCCCGCGGTGCGCAGCGACTTCGAGACGCTGGGCTGCGTGATCCCTTCCTCGGCCGCGAGCTCCTGCTGCGATCGACCGAGCAGACGGCCGTAGGTGAGTCGCCGTTCCCGCTCGCTCATCGCGCCGACCAGCTCGTCGCGGACGAGGAGGTAGGCGTTCGATGCGGCGATCGTGCTCTCCATGACCTCATCCTGCCCCGGGGCTCCGACAATCCAGGACCGCGTGCGCGGCACGGCGCGACCCTCGCGCTCATGCACGGTCTCGATCGCGGCGCGGGCCGCGTACCAGCCGGGCCCGTCCGCGAGCTCGCGATGGACGGATTCGACCGGACGCACCTCCCCCACCCCGATCCCGAACCGGAAGGCGATACCGTCCGGCAGCCGCAGCTGGATCATCAGGACCGACACCATCGCGTCGCTCAGATCGAGGTAGACACCCTGTTGCTCGTCTCCTACGGTGGGCGTGAGCGGCTGCGCGGCCAGCGGGAAGTCGACCTCGACCCTGGCTATGGTGTCGTCGAGGACGTGCTGCGCGGCGGTGCGATCGTCGAGCCGGCGAGAGCCCACGATGTCTGCGAGTACCGCGATGACCATGGCATAACCATAACACGCATAACTCTCGACTTATTCTTTATTTGGCTATATTCTGCGAACATGCCTGAATCGCACATCATCCCCTGGTCCCACGGAACATGGACCACCGCCCCCGCCTCCCCCTCCGGTCTCCCCGACGGCTCGGCTCCCCTCGACATCACCGCCGTGGAGGGCAGCGACGCCTGGCGGCACACCGCCTACGGCTTCGTGCACGACACCGAGCACGCCCTGCTCGCACCCCTCGCGGTCGGCGAGGCGATGGAGGTGTCGTTCCGCGCGCCCTGGGACGGACAGTTCGACCAGGCGGGTGTCTTCGTGTGGATCGACGACGAGCACTGGATCAAGACCGGCCTGGAGTACGCCGACGACCACCTCGGACTCGGCGCCGTGGTCACCGCCGGGGGCTCCGACTGGTCGGTCGGTCACGTCGATGAGTGGCTCGAGAGCGAGATCACGGTACGCGTCAGCCGCTGGGCGGACTCCGTGATCGTGCGCGCCCGCGCCGATGACGGACCGTGGCGTCTCGTTCGGGTCGCCCCGTTCGACGGCACGGCGACGGCATCCGCCGGACCGTTCCTCGCCGCGCCCACGCGCAGCGGACTCACGGTCCGGTTCACCCGGTGGGAACGGTCGTCGGCAGACACCGACCTCCACTGATCCGCTGCGGGCCGGCGGCCCCGCCGTCGGCTAGAGGCCGAGGGCGTGGGCGGCCGCCTGCGCGCGAGCGATGAGCTCGGCGCGCTGCTCGGCGACCCGCTCCGGAGCGGTGCCGCCGACGCCGGTCCGCGACCCGACCGAACCCTCGATCGTGAGGACCTCACGCACCTCGGGCACGAGATGCGGGGACACCGAGAGCAGCAGCTCATCGGAAGCGTCCTCCAGTCCGATCCCCTGCTCCTCGCACGCGCGCACGAGCGCACCCGAGATCTCATGGGCGTCGCGGAAGGGCACCCGGCGCTTCACGAGCCACTCGGCGACGTCGGTCGCGAGCGAGAAGCCCTGCGGTGCGAGTTCCGCCATCCGCGCGGTATCGAAGCGGAGCGTCGCGATCATGCCGGCGAACGCGGGGAGCACGACCTCCAGCGTCTGCACCGAATCGAAGACCGGCTCCTTGTCCTCCTGCAGATCGCGGTTGTACGCGAGCGGGAGGCCCTTCAACGTGGCCAGCAGTCCCGACAGGTTGCCGATGAGACGGCCGGACTTGCCCCGGGCGAGCTCGGCGATGTCGGGGTTCTTCTTCTGCGGCATGATGCTGGAACCGGTCGAGTACCCGTCATCGAGGGTGACGAAGCCGAACTCGCGGGTGTTCCAGAGGATGATCTCCTCGGAGAGGCGCGAGAGATCGACACCGGTCATCGCCGTGATGAAGGCGAATTCGGCGACGACGTCACGAGCGGCAGTGCCGTCGAGCGAGTTCTCGGCCGGACGGTCGAGGCCCAGCTCCGTCGCCACGAGCACGGGATCGAGACCGAGCGTGGAACCCGCCAGCGCTCCCCCGCCGTAGGGCGAGACACCGGCGCGGCGACGCCAATCCACGAGCCGCTCCAGCTCCCGAACCAGCGGCCACCCGTGCGCCTGCAGGTGGTGGGCGAGCAGGACGGGCTGTGCGTGCTGCAGATGGGTGCGCCCGGGGAGGATCGCCGTCGGGTGCGCCTCCGCCTGGGCGACCAGTGCGTCGACGACGCGCAGGATGTCTCGCGCGATGACCCGGGCGTGGTCGATCAGATACATGCGCACGAGCGTCGCGATCTGGTCGTTGCGGCTGCGACCTGCGCGCAGACGCCCGCCCAGCTCCGGTCCCAGCTCGGCGATCAGTGCCTGCTCGAGCGCACCGTGCACATCCTCGTCGGTCGGCACCGGGCGGAGGGAACCGTCTGCGACACGGCGAGCCACGGCATCCAGCCCCTCGTGCATCCGTCGCGCCTCGTCGGGTTCGAGGTATCCCGCGGCCTCGAGCGCGGTCGCATGGGCATGCGAGCCGGCGATGTCGTACGGAGCGAGGATCCAGTCGAAATGTGTGGAACGGCTGAGCTCGACCAGCTCGGGCGAGGGCCCGGTGGCGAAACGTGCACCCCAGAGCGCCCCCTCGTTGGTGCCTTCATGCGTCGAGTCGGTCATCACGCGTCCTTCTTGCCGAGCAGCCACACGAGAAGCGCCTTCTGCGCATGCAGCCGGTTCTCTGCTTCATCCCAGACGACGCTCTGCGGTCCGTCGATGACCGAGGAATCGACCTCGTAGCCGCGGTCCGCCGGGAGGCAGTGGATGAAGATCGCCTCCGGGTCGGCGAGCGTCATCGTCTCGGGGGTGACCTTGTAGCCGCCGAGGTCACGGATGCGCGCGATCTTCTCCTCCTCCTTGCCCATCGAGACCCAGGTGTCGGTCACGACCACGTCGGCCCCGGCGGCGGCCTCGACCGCGTCGGTGTACAGCGTGATCGATCCGCCGGTCTCGGCCGCACGGCGGTCGGCTGCCTCGATGACGTCGGCGCGCGGCGCATAGTCCTCGGGCGACGCGATGCGCACGTGCATCCCCGCCGTCACGCCGGCGAGGGCGTAGGAATGCGCCATGTTGCTCTGCCCATCACCGAAGAACGTGAGCGTGAGACCCTTCAACTCGCCCTTGTGCTCACGAATCGTCAGCAGATCAGCGAGCAACTGGCAGGGGTGGAAGTCGTCGGAGAGCGCATTGATCACCGGCACGCGCGTTCCGGCGGCCATCTCCTCGAGTCCGGACTGCGCGTAGGTGCGCCAGACGATCGCGGCGACCTGGCGCTCCAGCACGCGTGCGGTGTCGGACGGTGTCTCCTTGCCCCCGAGCTGACTGCTGGCGGTGGAGATGATGAGCGGCGAGCCACCGAGGTCGGCGATGCCCACCGCGAACGACACCCGGGTGCGCGTCGAGGACTTGTCGAAGATCACCGCGACGGTCTGCGGCCCCGCAAGACTCTTGTCCGCCCAGCGGTCCTTCTTCAGTTCGAGGGCGAGGTCGAGGATCTCGGCCTGCTCGGCGGGCGTCAGGTCGTCGTCACGCAGCAGGTGGCGGGTCATGCGGATACCTTTCCGGAGAGGGAAGCCTGTACGTCGGCGAGGGCAGCGGTGAACAACTCACGGAACTCTGCGAGCTCGGCGTCACCGATCGTGAGGGCGGGCGCGATGCGGACCGTCTCCGGATTGGCAGCGTTGACGATGAGGCCGCGCTCCTGAGCGGCGGCGACCACGGCTCCGGCCACCGGCGCGGACAGCGCCACGCCGATCAGCAGACCGCGTCCGCGCACGCCGTCGACGAGCGGGGAGTCCATGCCGAGCAGGAACTCACGCAGCTCGGCGCCCCGGCGGGCGGCGTTCTCGACCAGCCCGGCACTCTCGATCTCGGCGAGCACCGCGTCGGCGACCGCAGTCGCGAGCGGGTTCCCCCCGAAGGTGGAGCCGTGGGACCCCGGCGTGAAGAGCGCGCTGGCGGAACCGTAGGTGACCAGAGCACCGATCGGGAAGCCACCACCGATGCCCTTGGCCAGGGTGATCGCGTCGGGCGTGATGCCCTCATGACTGAATCCGAACCATGCACCCGTGCGGCCGGCACCGGTCTGGATCTCGTCGACGATCAGCAGCGCGCCGTGCGCGAGGGTCAGCGAGCGTGCAGCGGCGAGGTAGCCCTCTGGCAGCTCCACCACACCGGCCTCGCCCTGGATGGGCTCGACGATGACGGCGGCCACCCGATCATCCATCGCCGCCTGCAGCGCCTCGATCGTGGCCGGAATGTGCTCGACACCACCCGGCATCGGCTCGAAGGGCGCGCGCATCGAGGTCTTCGCCGTCAGGGCGAGCGAGCCCATGGTGCGTCCGTGGAAGCCGTTCTCGAGCGCGAGGATGCGCGGCCGTTCGACGCCGCCGTGCAGACGGGCGAGCTTGAACGCGGCTTCGTTCGCTTCCGCACCGGAGTTCGAGAAGAAGACGCGTCCGTCGATCCCGGCACCAGCGAGGCGCTTGAGACGTGCGGCGAGGGCGAGCTGGGGCGGAGTGGCGAAGTAGTTCGACACGTGGGCGAGCGTCGCCGCCTGGGCCGACACCGCCTCCACGAAGGCCGGGTGCGCATGCCCGAGGGAGGTCACCGCGATTCCCGCGAGGAAATCGAGGTGGCGTCGGCCGTCGGCATCCCACAGGTACGAACCCTCGCCGCGGACCAGCAGCGCGAGCCGCTCCCCCGCGTTGAGCACGAGATCGCGTGCCGCATCGTCCTGCCAGACGGTCATGCCGTCACCTCATTCCTTCCCAGGACCACTTCGGTCCCGATTCCTTTGCTGGTGAAGAGTTCGACGAGCACCGAATGCGGCACCCGTCCGTCGATGATCGCCGCGGCATCGACGCCGCCCTCGACCGCGTCGAGACACGCGCGCATCTTCGGGATCATCCCCGACTCGAGCGTCGGAAGCATGTCGATGAGGGCCTCCGATGTGAGGTGCGAGACGAGCGAGTCGCGGTTCGGCCAATCGGCGTAGAGTCCGGGCACGTCGGTGAGGATCACGAGCTTGCGGGCGTTCAGAGCAACCGCCAGCGCCGCCGCCGCCGCATCCGCGTTGACGTTCAGCGACTGACCGGGGTGGTCGAGGTCGGGCGCGATGCTCGAGACCACGGGGATGCGCCCGGCCACGAGGTGGTCGTGCACCGGGGTCGGGTCGACTTCGACGACATCGCCGACGCGTCCGAGATCGACCTCTTCTCCATCGATCACGACGCCGCGACGGCGTCCGCCGAAGAGACCGGCGTCCTCACCGCTGAGCCCGGTGGCGATCGGCCCGTGGGAGTTGATCTTGGAGACGAGCTGCGGGTTCACCTGACCGGTGAGCACCATGCGCACGACGCTGATCGCCTCGGTGTTGGTGACGCGGTAGCCGCCCTTGAACTCACTCGGGATCTCGAGGCGTTGCAGCATGTTCGAGATCTGCGGACCGCCGCCGTGGACGACGACCGGCAACACCCCGACGTACCGGAGATACGCGATGTCCTGCGCGAAGGCGTCCTGCAGCTCTTCCGAGACCATCGCGTTGCCGCCGTACTTGATGACGACGATCTGATCGCGGAACTTCTTCAGCCACGGGAGGGACTCGATGAGGGTCGTGGCCTTCTGCGCGGCGACCTCGGCCGGAGTGTCCTGGATGTCGGTCATGAGGCGTACGCGCTGTTCTCGTGCACGTAATCGTGCGTGAGGTCGTTGGTGAGCACCGTGGCCGCGGCCTCGCCCGACTTCAGATCGATCACGACGTGGGTGGCGCGCGGGGTGAGGTCGACCTCTTCCCGCGGACGGTCGGGACCGCCTTCGGTGCACACGCGGACGCCGTTCATCCAGACGTCGACGTCATAGGGATCGAACTGCGCGTGCGTGGTGCCGATCGCGGCGAGCACACGTCCCCAGTTCGGGTCGTTGCCGAAGATCGCCGCCTTGAAGAGGTTGTTGCGTGCCACGGACCGGCCGACCTCGACCGCGTCCTGCTCGGACACCGCCTGCCGGACCTCGATCGTGATGTCGTGGCTCGCGCCTTCCGCGTCACCCTGCAGTTTCACCGCGAGTTCCTGACACAGTTCCCTGAGGGCGGCGGCGAAGTCGTCCAGGTCCGGGGCGACCTCCGAGGCACCGTTGGCGAGAAGCGTGACCTGATCGTTGGTCGACATGCACCCGTCCGAATCGAGCCGGTCGAACGTCTTCCCGGTCGCGCGGCGCAGGGCCTCGTCGGCCTGCAGCGGTTCGAGGACGGCATCGGTCGTGATCACCACGAGCATCGTGGCGAGTCCGGGCGCGAGCATCCCGGCCCCCTTGGCCATGCCGCCGATGGTCCAGCCGTCGCGGCTGATCACCGCCGTCTTCGCGACCGTGTCCGTGGTCATGATCGCGTGAGCGGCGTCGTCCCCGCCGTCTGCGCTGAGCTCGGCGATCGCCTGCTCGGTGCCGGCGAGCACCCTCGCCCGGAAGGTCTCGTCTCCGGTGCCGATGAGCCCCGTGGAGCAGATCAGCACGTCGCCGGCGCTGACCCCGAGGAGTTCGGCTGCCTTCTCCGCGGTCTGGTGCGTCGTCTGGAAGCCGAAGGAGCCGGTGAAGCAGTTCGCCCCTCCGGAGTTGAGCACGACGGCTTCGACGACGCGATCGGCCACGGCCTGCTGCGACCAGATGATCGGATTCGCCTTGGCACGGTTGCCGGTGAAGACGGCGGCGCCGACCTTGCGCGGTCCCCGGTTGACGACGACGGCCACGTCCGGCTTGCCTGTCGACTTGAGTCCTGCGGCGACACCGGCCGCTTCGAATCCTGCGGGGGCGGTGACGCTCACGGCGCGACTCCGTTCAGTGAGAGGGCGCGGGCCTCGGGCAGTCCCAGCGCGATGTTCATGGATTGGATGGCAGCGCCGGCGGTGCCCTTGACGAGGTTGTCGACGGCGGTGACCACGGTGACGCGGTTGGCGGAACGGTCGATCGCGAGACCGATCAGCGCGGTGTTCGCGCCGATCACGTCGGCGGTCCGCGGGAATCGTCCTTCCGGGAGCAGCTGCACGAAGGTCTCCTCCCCGTACGCGCTCTGCCAGGCGTCCCGGATCTGCGCATCGGTCGCGCCGGACGCGATCGGCGCCGTCGAGGTGGCGAGGATGCCGCGCGACATCGGGACCAGCACCGGGGTGAAGGAGATCCGGATGCCGTCGGGGTCTGCGCCCGAGGCTGCGGCGAGCGCCTGACGGATCTCGGGAATGTGCCGGTGGGTACCACCGACGGCATACGGGTTCGCGGATCCGAGGATCTCGCTCGCCAGGAGATTCGTCTTGAGGCTCTTCCCCGCACCGGACGGGCCGACCGCCAGCACCGAGACGATGTCGGAGGCGTCGATGACCCCGGCGGCCACTCCCGGGGCGAGGCTGAGGCTCACGGTGGAGGCGTTGCAGCCGGGAGCGGCGATGCGCGTCGCACCCCGGAGGTGCTCGCGCTGCTTCACGCCGTCGACCAGGAGCTCCGGCACGCCGTAGGTCCACGCCTCATGGAACGCACCGCCGTAGAACGCGTCCCAGGCCGCGGCCGACGTCAGCCGATGGTCGGCTCCGGCGTCGATCACGAGCGGGGCGTCGCCCAACGCGTCGGTGTACTGACCGGACTGCCCGTGCGGGAGCGCCAGGAAGACGACGTCGTGGCCGGAGAGGATGTCCGGTGTGGTCTCCTGCAGCGCGAGGTGCGCCAGGGAGCGCAGGTGCGGCTGGTGATCGACGAGGGGTTGCCCGGCGTTCGAATGCGCCGTGACGGTGCGGATCTCCATGTCGGGATGGTCTGCCAGGAGGCGTAGGATCTCGCCGCCTGCGTAGCCGGATGCGCCGGAGACGGCGACGGAATACGTCATGCTTCTACCTTAACGGTCGGGTCTTCCTCGAAGGAGGACCGAGGGGCGGGGCCGGAGGCGGCGACACCGGCACTCACCGCCGCAAGGGGGCAGGCAGGAGGGCGGGGTCGCCTACAGTCGGCGGCCGCGGCGTCGGCGCACAGCGATGACGCTCGGAGCGAGCGTCGGAGAAGCGGTGGCGGCCGAAGGCATGTCGCGACAGTAGCGCGGCCCCGGCTGCCACCGCAAATCCGGGCCGTCATCCGGCGGGCGAGAACTCCATCGGTGCGGCGAAGAAGGCCAGCTCGTGCGCGCTCGAGACCTCGAACACGCGGCTCATCCTCGCGCGGGTCGCGGCGTCCGCCCGTGCGGCCGCCCCGGAGGCGTAGAGGATCGCCGTCTCGGTCGCCTCCTCGAACGCAGGGTCGGCGTATGTCGCGAGCCAGGAGGCGAAGGGATGCTGCGGATCCCGCGCGTACTCGCCGAACTCCCCGGCATGCAGGCGCCGGCCGAGGTCGGTGTAGAGCCAGAAGCACGGAAGGACGGCTGCGACGATCTCGGCGTAGTCGCCACCGAATGCGACCGACCTGAGGTGATCGAGGTAGGCCGTGGTCGCCGCCGACGGTTCCGCGGCGAACGTCGCCGCGCTCACCCCCTGCTGCGGCGTCAACCACGACGCATGGAGTTCGAGCTCGCCCACGATGGACCCGTGGGCGGAGTGCGCCCAGAACGCCTGCTCAGCCGACGTCGGGGCTCGTCGCGCCGCCTCCGACAGCACCCGGGCGTACTCGCGCAGGTACAGGGCATCCTGCGCGAGGTACGCGAGGAAGGGCTCGCGCTCCAGCGAGCCGTCTGCAAGGGCACGGATGAACGGCAACTCGTCGATCTGTGTGCGGACGTCGGCGATGCGCTCCCACCACTCGGCAGCGACCTCCGACGCAGCGACCTCCGAGACAGCGACCTCCGACGCAGCGACTCCGCTCGTCGTGTCCGCCCGCGCCCACAGTCCGGCGAAGTGGTTGATGGGGCCGTGCCCGCGACCCACCCGCAGTGCTTCCCCCGCACGGAGCGATTCACGCAGCCAGCTCCGCGCCGCGCGGACCGCCTGCTCCGGCTCCAGACCCCGTGCCAACAGCGTGGCGAGGGCAGAGGAGAGCGAGCAGCCGGTGCCGTGGGTGCTCGAGGTGACGATACGCGTCCCGCTGTACTCCTGACGTCGCCCGTGACGAGCGTCGATCAGCGCATCCGGGGCGTCGTTCCCCGCGAGATGTCCGCCCTTGACCAGCACGGCGACCCCGACATCCGTCGACAGGTCTTCCGCAGCGGCGATCGCCTCCGACCAGTCCCCGACGTCGCGCCCCGAGAGCACGGCGAGCTCGGCCAGGTTCGGGGTCACGAGCGTGGCGCGACGGAGCAGATCCCGCAGTTCCCGCTCCGCATCCGGCTCCAGGAGCCGATCCCCCGAAGTCGCCACCATCACCGGATCGAGGACGACGCTCGGCGGACGGGCTCGGTCGAGCCAGGCAGCGACCGTCCGGATGACCTCGGCGTCGGCGAGCATCCCGATCTTCACCGCGTCGATCACGATGTCATCCGACACCGCGTCGAGTTGGGCGCGGAGGAACTCTGCCGGCGGCACGTGCACGCCGCGCACGCCCTGGGTGTTCTGCGCGGTCAGCGCGGTGAGCACGGCCATGCCGTATCCGCCGTTGGCCGCGATCGACTTGATGTCGGCCTGGATCCCTGCGCCGCCGGACGGGTCGCTCCCGGCGATGCTCAGCACACGCGGAACGGAACCTGCGAGCCACCGTCGCCGGAAAGCACGGGCGGTCGCCGCGGGGTCTTCCGCCGTGCACAGCGCCGAGACCACGGCGATGCCGGCTGCACCGGCATCCCGCAATGCCTCGGCATCGTCGAGCCCCACGCCGCCGATCGCGACGCACGGGAGTGGACTGCGTGCGACGAAGTCACGGAATCCGTCGACTCCGAGCGGCGCCGGGTGATCCGGTTTCGTCGCGGTGGGACGGATCACACCGACACCCAGGTAGTCGACCGTCCCCACCGGCAGGGCGAGAACGGCCTCGAGGTGCGCGGCACTGTTCGCCGTGAGGCCGATCAGCGCATCGGGTCCCAGTACCTCGCGCGCCCGCCGCACGGACGCATCGCCCTGCCCCAGATGCACGCCGTCGACGCGCGCACCCCGTTCGCGGGCGGCGACGGCAGCATCCAACCGGTCGTTCACGACGAGGAGCGCCCGTCCGTCGATCGCCCGCGACACCGCGATCAGCTGTTCGACGATCTCGGCCTCCGTCGCCGTCTTGTCCCGCACCTGGACGATGCGCACACCACCCTCCACAGCCTGACGGACGGTCTCGACGACACCACGATCACCGCAGAGTTCGGGATCGGTCACGAGATAGAGCGAGAGATCGGCGGTCACCGTGCACCGCTCTCGACGCGAGCCTCGGCGACGAGGTCTTCCGGGCGCAGCGCTGCGAGTGCATCCAGCAACGAGACCGCGAAACTGCCCGGACCCCGCGCTGTCGTTGCGGCATGCTCGGCGGCGATCGTGTATCCGAGGCTCGCGGCGGCGACCGCCGTGAGCGCATCGTGCCCCGTCACCCTGGCGGCGCCGAGGAGCGCGGCCATGACTGCGCCGAGGGCACAACCGCCGCCGGTGACCCTGGTCAGGAGCTCATGACCGTTCGCGAGTCGCAGGACCCGCTCGCCGTCGGTGAGGAGATCGACCGGCCCCGAGACCGCGACCACGGCACCCGTCCTCGTCGCCAGGGCAGCCGCAGCGTCGGCAGCGGCATCCGTGCTGTCCGTCGCGTCGACACCTCGGCCACCCGCGCTGACCCCGGCGAGGGCGAGGATCTCGGAGGCGTTGCCTCGGATCGCGGTCGGGCGCTGATTGGCCAGGTCATGCGCCAGCGCCGTGCGGATCGGCAGGGTGCCGATCGCGACCGGATCGAGCACCCACGGTGTCCCGGACTCGGTCGCGCCGGCGACGGCTTCGAGGATCGCAGCCCGCTGCTCCGGCGTGGGCGTGCCGAGGTTGATCAGCAGGCCGGAGGCGACCCCGGCGAACAGCTCGGCCTCGCCGACGATGTCGACCATCGCGGGTGCCGCACCGGCGGCGAGCAGCACGTTGGCCGTGAACCCCGTGACGACCGCGTTGGTGATGCAATGCGTCAAGGGCGGAGCCTCACGCACCACCTCCCACAGCGCCGCGGCGGAGCCGACGAGATCGGTGGTGGATTCAGGACGCAGAAGATCGCTCATCGCGACATCCCTTCGCTAGTACGAACTAGATCAGGTTCGACGGGTCTGTTCTCAGCCGCGGATGCGGCACCCCGTGTCACTGCTCGCAGTCTAGCGATCGGTCAGGAGCGCGCGTTCCTCCGCCCGGGTGAGTCCGGCACGGCGCGGCCGATCGACGCCGCGGGCGCGCTCGTCGACGAGGACCCGGCCGATCGTGTCGGCGAGGGCGCGGAGCGAGCCTCCCGACGAACGGAACGCTGCGTTGGACCGCGTCATGAATCCCGTCATCTCCGGCGGCAGCCACAGCGGAAGCGACCGCGGTCCGGCCCAGTGCTCGACCTCCCGAGCGACGAGCCAGTCCTCGTCGGCGACGACCGTGTCACCGGTGTGCCCTGCTGCCGAACGTACCGCCTCCAGCATGTCGGAGAGCGAATGCCTGTCACCGATCGCGTTCACCACCCCGCTCCGAGTCGCCGTCACGATGAACTCGGCCAGGTCGTCGACATCGATCACCTGCGCAGCTCTCCCCTCGAGCGGTGGCAGCAGCACCGGCTCCGCGCCGGCGCGCGTGAACGCCGCCGCCCAGTATCCGAACCTGTCGCTCGGATCTCCGTCCCCGACGATGAGCCCGGGGCGCACGATGAAGGCCCGCGCTCCGAGCGCCGAGACGGCGTCTTCGGCCGCGGCCTTCTGCGCCCCGTACTCGTAGACGTCTCCGGGACGGGCGGGCGGATGACGGGGAGCTGATTCGTCGGCCCCGACCGTCTCGTCATCGGCGTACACCGACATCGAGGACACATACGTCCACCGTGCGGCACGCTCGCCGAGAGCGTCGACGGCACGAGCGACGTGCGACGCCTGCGAGGAGATGTCGACCACATGGTCCCAGTCGCGCTGCGCGAGTGCGTCGTACGCCTCGGCAGCCTCCCGGTCTCCGCGCACGAGCTCGGCACCCTCGGGCGCCGGTCGTGTTCCGCGGGCGAGACAGGTCACTGCCGCACCGGCATCGACCCATCGACGCGCGATCCGCCCTGAGAGCCAGCCCGTACCGCCGAGGATCAGCACATTCGACATGGCTTCATGTCAGCAGGAATCGACCACCCGCGAAAGAGCTTCCGCTCAGAGCAGATCGCGCCAGAGGCCGTGCTCAGTCGCGCAGCGCCGCCCCGAACCGTTCGGCCGCCACCGCGACGCCCGCAAGCTTGGCCTCGGTGGCCTCCGCAGCGGTGAGGGTGCGATCGTCGGCGCGGAACCGCAGCGCGAAGGTCAGGCTCTTGGAGCCGTCAGGCACACCCTGTCCGCGGTAGTCGTCGACGAGGCGCACAGACTCGAGAATCGCACCGGCGCCCTCGGCGAGAGCAGCCTGCACGTCCGCGGCGGGAGTGCCGGCGGGCAGCGTCAGCGACACGTCCTGCGTGGCTGCAGGGAACGTCGACAGCGACGCGGCCACGACACGGCCGCCCGCGAGCGACAGGACGCGGTCGAGGTCCAGCTCGAACACGGTCGCACGGCCGGGGAGGTCGGCGCCCTCCGCCACGGCGGGGTGCAGCTCGCCGACGTAGCCGACCTCTTCCCCGGCGATCCGGAGGGATCCGGTGCGGCCGGGGTGGAGTGCGGCACGCTCGGCCTGCACGACGTCGATCTCGACTCCGGCGGCGGCGGCGATCACACGGACGGCGTCCAGCGCCTCGACCAGACCGGCGGGTTCGGCCGGGCGACCGGGCTGGCGCGGTGACACGTGGCCGGTGAGCAGCGCCGAGACGAACCGGTGCTGCGGCGGGATCGAGGCGTTCAGCGCGGCGAGCGTCTCTTCCGACGGGCGCTCCCCCAGGGCGGCACATCCTCCGTGCCGTACTCCACACCGGGCTCGGGCAGGAAGACGACGCCGGTCTCGAAGATCGCGAGGTCGGTGAGCCCGCGCGAGATGTTGCGGTGCGCGGTCTGCAGCAGACCGGGGATGAGCGATCGACGCAGGGAGGGCGCCTGACCATCGAGCGGATTCGCCAGGCGGATGCTCGGCAGGTGCTCCCCCGACGCGGAACCGTGCAGGTCGTTCTGCACCTCGGTGGTGAACGGGAACGACGGCGTCTCGACGAGCCCCGCGGCGGCCAGGGCATCGGCCACGCGACGGCGACCCTGCTGATGCGCGGTGAGCCCGCGACCGGACGGCGGCGTCGGCAGCACCGAGGGGATGCGGTCGAGTCCGTGGATGCGCGCGACCTCTTCGGCCAGCGTCCATTTGTCGGTCAGGTCGGGGCGCCAGGTCGGCGGGATCACGGTCCAGCCGGAGCCTGCGTCGGAAGCGGTCACGTCGGCACCGATGGTGGTCAGCGCCCCGGTGATCTCGTCGTCGGTGTAGTCGACGCCGATGAGCCCCTGCACGAAGCCGGCCGGGAGCTCGATCTCTCCGACGAAGACCTCGGCGAACAGGGCGCCGCCCTCCTCGGTGAGTGTGCCACCGGCGAGCTCGACCATGAGATCGGCCGCCCGGCGCGCAGCCACGAACGGGATGAGCGGGTCGACGCCGCGCTCGAAGCGCTTGGATGCCTCGCTGGGCAGCTTGTGACGGCGAGCCGAGCGGGCGATGGTCGTCGGGTCGAAGTGCGCGGCCTCGATGAGCACGTTCCGGGTGGTGTCGCTCATCTCCGTCGTGCCGCCGCCCATCACACCGGCGAGGCCGATCGGACCCGATTCATCGGTGATGAGCAGGTCTTCGACGTGCAGCGAGCGCTCGACGCCATCGAGCGTGGTCATCTTCTCGCCCGGGGTCGCGCGCCGCACCGTGATGCCGCCGGTGAGCTTGTCGAGGTCGTATCCGTGCAGCGGCTGACCGAGTTCGAGCATCACGTAATTGGTGATGTCGATCAGCACGCCCAGCGAGCGCATGCCCGCGAGGCTGAGTCGCGCGACCATCCACGGCGGAGTCGGACGCGTGGGGTCGACCCCACGCACGACGCGGGTCACGAACTCACTTGCACCGACCCGGCCGCGGACGGGAGCGGCGTCGTCGACCACGGTGGTGTGTCCGGTGCCCGGCTGCAACTCGGCGAAGTCGCGCTCGGCGGGATCGCGGAAGTCCGCACCGGTCGCGTGCGCGTACTCACGGGCCACACCGCGCAGGGAGAACGCATAGCCGCGGTCGGGCGTGACGTTGATCTCGACGGCCACGTCGTCGAGGCCGAGCAGTGCGATCGCGTCGGTGCCCACGGGCGCATCGATGCCGAGATCGGACAGCACGACGATGCCGTTGTGCTCGTCGCCGAGGCCCAGCTCCCGCGCGGACGCGATCATCCCGTCGGAGACGTGACCGTAGGTCTTCCGCGCGGCGATCGGGAACGGACCGGGCAGCACGGCGCCGGGGAGCGTCACGACGACCTTGTCGCCGGCGACGAAGTTGTGCGCACCGCAGACGATCCCTCGGATGCCGCCGTTCGCCTCGCCCACGTCCACCTGGCACCAGTTGATGGTCTTGCCGTTGGACTGCGGCTCGGCCTCGAGCGAGACGACCTGTCCCACGACCACGGGACCCGTGATGTCGAAGCGGTGCACGTCCTCCTCTTCGAAGCCCACGGTCACCAGCGCGCCGAGGACGTCCTCGGGCGTGGCATCCGCTGCCAGATCGACGTATTCACGCAGCCACGAAAGCGGGACGCGCATCACACCACCATCCCGTACTGCTCGCTGAATCGGACATCGCCCTCGGCCATGTCGCGCATGTCCTGGACGTCACTGCGGAACATCAGGCCCCGCTCGATGCCCATGCCGAACGCGAAGCCGCTGTACTCCTCCGGATCGATCCCGGCCGCGCGCAGCACGTTCGGGTTGACCATGCCGCAGCCGCCCCACTCGATCCAGCGCGCGCCGCCCTTGAAGGTCGGGTGCCACAGGTCGAGCTCGGCGGAGGGCTCGGTGAAGGGGAAGTAGTTGGTGCGGAAACGCGTCTTGGCCTCGGGGCCGAAGAGCAGCTTCGCGAAGTGGTCGAGGGTTCCCTTGAGGTGCGCCATCGTGATGCCCTTGTCGATCACGAGGCCCTCGAACTGGGTGAACACCGGCAGGTGCGTGGCGTCGAACTCATCGGTCCGGTACACCCGCCCGGGGCACAGCACGTAGATCGGCACCTCGCGGTCGAGCATCGAGCGCACCTGCACGGGACTCGTGTGGGTGCGCATCACGAGATGGCGCGATGTCGGGTCCACGTAGAACGTGTCCTGCTCCTGGCGCGCGGGGTGGTCGACGTCGAAGTTCAGGGCGTCGAAGTTGAACCACTCGTGCTCGAGCTCCGGTCCCTCCGCGATCTCCCAGCCCATGCCGACGAAGATGTCGCAGACCTGGTCCTGGAGGAGCGTGAGCGGGTGCCGGGCACCGACGCGGGTGCGAGAAGGCACGGCCGTGATGTCGATGCGCTCGGCTTCGAGTCGCGCAGCGACCTCCGCCTCGGCGAGCTCGGCCTCCTTGGCGGCGAGCGCCTTCGTCACCTGCCCGCGCCCCTGCCCCACGAGCTTGCCGAACGCGGCCTTGTTCTCGGGGGCGACCTGTCGCATCGAGGCGTTCAGGACCGCGAGCGGCGATCCGTCGGCGACGTGTGCGGCGCGGGCCGCCTTCAGCTCGGCGGTGTCGGCAGCTGCGGCGATCGCCGCGAGGGCATCGGCGACCGCGGCTTCGACCGCTTCCGGGGTGATTTCAGGAGACTCTGACACGAGAGTCGAGTCTACCGGCGCGTCGCCCCACCGACCGACGGCGCAACCGGATCAGATGCCCTGAGGCGGTGGTCCGCCGAACCCTCCCCCACCGCGCTGCAGCGTGATCAGTTCGGTATCGGTGCCGTCCTGGTGCGGACGCGGATCCACGCCGCCGGCCGGAACGCCGTCGTGCCCACGCGGCGAGCGCCGGGTGCGGATCTCCAGCCACTTGGCGATCCCGGAGAGGATCAGACACATGATGATGTAGATGCCGCCGATGACGAACGCCGACTGCAGCACGGGGCGTCCCTGCTGAGACGTGAGCTGCTTCGCGAAGTAGAGGAGTTCGGGGTACGTGATGATGAAACCGAGCGCGGTGTCCTTCATCGTCACGACCAGCTGAGCCACGATCACGGGGAGCATCGCCCGGATCGCCTGCGGCAGCAGGATCAGACGCATCACGCCGCTCTTGCGCAGACCGATCGCGTAGCCGGCCTCCTTCTGCCCTCGGGGCAGGGATTCGACGCCGGCGCGGAGCACCTCGGCGAGGACGGATCCGTTGTACGCCATGAGCGCGAGGACGACGGCCCAGTACGGGTCCATCTTGACGCCGGCGACGGGCAGACCGTAGTAGAGCAGCATCATGAAGACGAGGACCGGCACGGCTCGGAAGATCTCGGTGATCGCCGTCACGGGGACACGCACCCAGGCATGATCGGACATCCGACCGATGGCGAGCACGAACCCCAGCGCGATGGCGAGGATCGCTGCGAGCCCGAACGCCGCGAGAGTTCGGCCGAGTGCACCGAAGATCTGCTCCCAGACGGCGCTGAAGGTGAAGACGTACCACCGGGACGCGTCGAACTGTCCGCTCACGAAGAAGCGGTAGCCGATGAAACCGAGCAGGGCGAGCACCACGACGACGGTGGCGACACCGATCAGACGGTTGCGCAGGATCGCCTTGGGGCCCGGGACGTCGTACAGGACGGAAGTCATCGCGCGATCCTCCACTTGTTCTCGAGATACCGTTGCAGCCAGCTGAGGAGCAGGACGAGCGCGACGAAGATGACGGCCACCCAGAGCAGCACCGAAAGCGCGTTCTCTCCGCGTTCGCTGAGGTAGGAGCGGACGGCTCCGAGCTCGAGGATCGAGAAGCCCGCCGCGACGGTGGTGTTCTTCAGAAGCGCGATGAAGACGCTCATCATCGGTGGCACGACCGAGCGGAACGCCTGCGGGAGGACGACCAGAGTCATCACCTGTCCGAACGGGAGGCCGATCGCCCTGGCCGCCTCCGCCTGTCCGACGGGGACGGTGTTGATACCGGCCCGCAGCACCTCCGCCACGTAGGTGGCCGTGTAGATGCCGATGGCCAGGATGCCCAGCACCGTGGTGCTGAGCTTCGGCAGCCCGAGCTGCGGGTAGCCGAAGATGAAGAAGAAGAAGACGAGGGTCAGCGGGGTGTTGCGGATCAGGTTCACGTACACCGTGCCGACACCACGCGCGATGGGCACGGGTGAGACGCGGGCCGCCCCGACGATGATCCCGAGGATGAGCGCGAGCAGTCCACCGCCGAAGAAGATGATCAGCGTGTTCTTGAGCGCTTCGCCCCACAGGTCGAGGTTTCCGAAGATGACGTCCACGCCACCCTCCCCTTCACGATTCGGAGAGGGGGCGGCCCTGGAGCCGCCCCCTCTGTTCGATCAGTCGACGGCCGGCTGGCTGACTTCGATGCCGGACGATCCGAGGTTCTTGTCGAAGATCGCCTGCCAGATGTCGCCACCATCGGTGAACATCGTGTTGATGAACTCCTGCAGCGCGGCGTCGTCCTTCGCCAGGCCGACACCGTAGCGCTCCTCGGTGAAGGGCTCACCGACGACCTTCAGGTTGTCGGGGTCCTGAGCCGCGTAGCCGATGAGGATGGCCTGGTCGGTCGTGACCGCCTGGACCTCGCCGGAGAGCAGCGCCTCGACACAGGCCGAGTACAGGTCGAACTCCTTGGTGGGGACATCCGGGTAGTTCTCGCGGATGTTCTGGATGGGCGTGGAGCCGGTGGCCGAGCACACGGTGGTGTCAGCGTTCAGGTCATCCTCGCTCTTGATGGTGTCGTCGTCGGCCGCGACGAGCAGTCCCTGCCCGGTGATGAAGTACGGGCCGGCGAAGGCGATCTGCTCCTTGCGCTTGTCGGTGATCGAGTACGTGCCCACGTAGTAGTCGATGTCGCCGTTCACGATGGCCTGCTCGCGGTTGGCGGAGGCGATCGGCTTGAACTCGATCTTGTCCTCGTCGTAGCCGAGCGAGGCGGCGATCCAGCGGGCGATGTCGACATCGAATCCGGTGCGCTCACCGGTGGTCACGTCGAGGTAGCCGAGACCGGGCTGGTCTTCCTTGACACCGATGACGACCTGGTCGCGGTCCTTGATGTTGTCGAACGTGGGGCTGCCCTCGAGCTGGACGTCGGTCGCGACCTCGAACCAGGTGCTGTCCTCTCCGGCGTCACCGCCATCGGTGCCACCGGGCGTCGACGGGCTGCCGCTGTTGCAGGCCGTGAGCGCGAGCAGTGCTGTCGCCGCGATTCCGATGCCCGCCAGTGTCCGTGTGCGTCGCATGTGCGTCTCCTTCGTGTGCTGTGTGTGCAGGGTCTGTGTGGTCGGTGTGGGGGCCGTCAGTGCGTGAGGAGCTTCGAGAGGAAGTCCTTGGCGCGGTCGCTCTTCGGGTTCGTGAAGAACTCCTCGGGCTTGGCCTCCTCGACGATCCGTCCGTCGGCCATGAAGACGACGCGATCGGCGGCCTTGCGAGCGAAGCCCATCTCGTGGGTGACGACGATCATCGTCATGCCGTCCTGGGCCAGCTCGACCATGACGTCGAGGACCTCGTTGATCATCTCCGGGTCGAGGGCGCTGGTCGGCTCGTCGAACAGCATGACCTTGGGCTGCATGGCCAGAGCACGGGCGATCGCCACGCGCTGCTGCTGACCACCCGAGAGCTGAGCCGGGAGCTTCGACGCCTGCTGCTCCACGCCCACGCGCTTGAGCAGGAGCATCGCCTCGGCTTCGGCATCGGCCTTCTTGAGCCCACGGACCTTGATCGGACCGAGGGTCACGTTCTCGAGGATGGTGAGGTGGGCGAAGAGGTTGAACGACTGGAACACCATGCCGACGTCCGCCCGCAGGTGAGCGAGCCCCTTGCCCTCGGCGGGCAACTCCTTGCCGTCGATGCGGATGCTGCCGCTGGTGATCGTCTCGAGGCGGTTGATCGTGCGACACAGCGTCGACTTGCCGGAGCCGGACGGGCCGATCACGACCACGACCTCTCCCGGGTTCACGCTCAGGTCGATGTCGGTGAGCGCCTGGAACTCGCCGTAGTGCTTCTGGACGTTCTCGACCACGACGAGCGGGGTATCAGAGGTCATCATTTCTCCAAGCTAGCCACGTCGTACCCCGGGTTCCAGGGTCATCGGTGAGATTTACACGTTCGTAATCACCTGATCGCGGCACCAATGCAGCTCTGCATGGGTACCCCACGGCCCGCCCCCACGGGCCGCGGGATGGTCCTGCCGCCTCGCCCCCCAACGACAGCTGAGCAGCAGGATCCGATCGTGTGCGATCGACCTCACCTTGGCAGAGCGTCGAGCCCGGTGTCAGACTTCTTGAGGATTTCTTGAGCCGTCAGCCGCGGAAGTCCCGGTAGTAGTCGATCGCGCCGGAATGCAGCGGGACCGGGGCGGTGAAGATCGCCGAGCGACGGTCCAGCAACGCGGCCGTGGGCACCTCCGCTGCGAGACGCAGGCGTGCTTCGAACAGCCCTGCGAGGATGTCCCTCGCGACGGCGTCCGGGGTGGCAGACGCCGTGACGAGATAGTTCGGCACCGCCATGGTCGGCGCGGAGGCGACGAGCCCGTAGGTCCCCGCCGGCACTTCCGCGGGTCGGTACGCGTGCGAGTATCGGTCGTTCACCTCGTTCACCCACTCCTGCTCGATCGCGAGCAACCGGACGGAGGAGGTGTCGGCGAGTTCCGCCACACCGGGTGTGGGCAATCCGCCGACCCAGAAGAAGCCGTCGATCTCTCCCCGCCCCATCGCGTCGATGGACTCGCTGAGGTCGAGTTGCGGGTTCCGGATCGTGGCGATGTCGACGCCGGCCGCGTCCAGCACGCGTCCGGCGATCACCGTCACCCCGGAGTTCTCCGCCCCGAGGGAGATCGTCCGACCCGCCAGGTCGCCGATGTCGTCGATCTCCGAGTCCCCGCGCACGACGATCTGCACGTACTCGTCGTACAGACGGGCGAGAGCGCGCACCGGGAGCGGGTCATCGAACGCGCCCGTTCCCGCCACGGCATCCGCGGCCGCGTCGCCCTGGGCGAACCCGATCACGGCCTCTCCGGAGCTCACGCGCAACAGGTTGTCGACGGATCCGGCCGTCTCGTCGGCCGACATCGCGATGTCCAGCGAGCCCGACAGCTCCTCGGCGAGATGACTGCCGTAGTCGTAGTAGACGCCGGTGGACCCGCCGGCGGCGATCACGTACTCCCCGGCGTTCCATTCGTTCGCGCGCTGACTGCACGCGGCCAACGCTCCCACCAGGAGGAACGAGAGGAGGCCGACGGTGAGTCGCCGCAGCACCGGCGCGGTCATGGCCTCGTCCTGTCGTGGAGCAGCAGCGAGACGAGGAGACCGCCGCCCTCGGCCGACGAGACCGTCAGTTCCCCGCCCACGGTCTCGAGCAGGTCGTTTGCGATCGCGAGCCCGAGACCGGAACCGGGCGTGTCCTGAGTGTCGGCGTTCCGCCAGAACCGGTCCGTCGCCACGGCCGCGTGCTCCGGCGTCAGCCCGGGCCCGTGATCGCGGACCGTGACCCGGCAGACGTCACCCGAGCGCTCCGCACCGATCTCGATCCCGGAGCCTTCCGGCGAGTACTTCACGGCGTTGTCGATGACGGCATCCAATGCGCTCTCCACGATCGTCCGGTCGGTGACGCTCATGACGCACGACTCCCCTGACGTCTGCAACGAGATCCCCCGCTGTCCTGCCACGTCCCGCCAGGCGTCGAGACGACGGGCTGCCAGCGTCGCCAGGTCGACCGCGGAGATGGTCGAATCGGTGCGTCCGCCTCGGGCGAGGCCGAGCAGCGTCTCCAGGATCCTCGTCATCCGGCGTCCTTCCTCCCGCGTCTCCTCGACGTCGTCGTCCCACTCGCGTCCGAGTCCGGTCGCCAGGTGCTCGACGCGCAGGAGGAGAGCGTTGAGGGGGTTGCGCAGTTCGTGCGAGGCGTTGAGCGCGAACTCCTGCTGCCGGGTCATCACCCGCTCGATCTGGTCGGCCATCCCGTTGAACACCCTGGCCATGCGACGCAGCTCCGGTGGACCGGCATCCTCCGCGACACGCGCATCCATCTCGCCGCGCTCGATCGCCGCCATCGCCTCGTCGAGCCGCCCGACCGGCGAGAGGACCCACCGGGCGAGGCGGAACACCAGCAGCACTCCGAGGGCGATCAGCACCAGCGCGATGGCGGAGATGAGCAGAAGCTGTTGCAGGATCGCCGCGCGCGGCGCGTCGGCGTCACCGGCGACCAGCACCGCCCCGATCACATCCCCGTCGTCGAACACCGGCTCGGCGAGGGCGGCATCGGCGACCGTCCACGGGTACACCGCCGCGGGCTGCTCCGCGCGCCGGCCGGACAGCGCCAGTCTGACTCGTTCCGCGTCCTCCTCCGCGAGCACCCCTGGGCTGTCGTCGCCCGCCGCCCAGATACTCCCAGCCAGGTCGAACACCGTGACCTCGATCCCGTAGACCTCCCGGAACCTCGCCGCCTCCGCCTCGATCACCGCGGCGCTGCCGGAGCGGAGGGCCTGCCGGGCGCTCGTGACGAAGTAGCCGAGATCACCGAGCTGCTGCGTGTAGAAGGCCTGCTGGACACTGCGCGCAGCGCTCCATCCCGCGGCGCCTCCCAGCGCGACCAGGATCGCCACGAGGGGCACGAGGAAGACGATGACCAGACGCCGGCGCATGGCTCAGGAGCCCGCCAGCCGGTAGCCGACTCCGCGGACCGTCTCGATAAGACCCCGGGCCCCGCTCTTCTTCCGGATCGCCCCGACGTGCACTTCGAGCGAGTGGCCGAAGCCCCGCCAGTCCGTGTTCCACACCTCGCGGATCAGACGCTCCTTCGGCACGGCGACGCCCGGATACCGCGCCAGCACGGCGATGATGTCGAACTCCTTGCGCGTCAGGTCGATCGGCACCCCGTCGACCGACAGTTGACGTGCCACGAGATCGATCTGCAGCTCACCGCCGTGCAGCAGGACCCGCGCGTCGGACTCCGGGCGTATCGGACGCGATCGTCGGGTCACGGCCTCGATCCGGGCGAGGAGCTCATGCACGTCATACGGCTTCACCACGAAGTCGTCCGCGCCCGCACGCAGTCCCTTGATGCGCTCGGCGACCTGATTGCGCGCCGTCACGATCACGATCGGCACCTCCGACCGCCCGCGGATGCGGCGACACAGATCGATGCCGTCGACGTCGGGAAGCCCCAGATCGAGGAGGACGACCTCGGTGTCCGCACCGAGGAGTTCCAGCGCTGCCGCGCCGTCCGCGGCACGAACCGTGGCGTAGCCCGAGCGGGCGAGGAACGCTTCGAGCGCGCCGGCGACCCGGTCGTCGTCTTCGACGATCAGAATCCTCATCGACTCGGCTTCCCGCTTCCTTCGTGTGCTTCGCTCAGCCGGCGGAGTCCGCCCGCTGAGCGAAGGCGCTCTCGTAGAGGCACACACTGGCGGCGGTCGCCAGGTTGAGAGACTCGGCGCGACCGAAGATCGGCAGCTTCAGCACCCGATCGGCGAGCGCGAGCGCATCGTCTTCGAGACCACGGGCCTCGTTGCCGAAGAGCCAGCCGGTCGGCTCGGCGAGAGTGCCCTCCGCTCGGGCTACGAGCAGGTCGTCACCCTTCACGTCTGCCGCGAGGATGCGGAGACCTGCCGCGTGCGCACGGCGGACCACGTCGGCGAGATCACCCCCGACCGACACGGGGAGGTGGAACAGCGAACCGGTCGTGGCACGGACGACCTTCGGGTTGTACGGGTCGACGGTTCGCCCCGTCAGCACGACCGCATCGGCACCCGCGGCGTCGGCCGCGCGGATGATCGTGCCCAGATTCCCGGGATCGCGGACCTCTTCGCAGATCGCCACGAGTCGCGGAGAGGCCTCGAAGATGTCACGCACCGACGTCGGCGTCTGGTGGACGACCGCGACCAGCCCCTGCGGAGTCACTGTGTCGGCCATCGCGTTGAGCACGTACTCGGTCACGTACTCGACGTCGATGTCGGCGTCGGCAGCCTTTCCCCGGATGTCCGGGTGCTTCTCCCAGCCGCTCGGTGTCGCGAACAGCTCGACGATCGCCTCCGGACGATAGGTGAGCGCCTCACGAACGGACTGCGGCCCCTCGAGGAGGAACAGGCCGGTCTCGGTGCGCGCGCTGCGCTTGGTCAGCTTGGCGACGGCACGGACTCGGGGCGAACGCGGGTTCTCCAGCACGATCACAGTCTAGGGAACGCACAGCCGGTTCCCGCACCATCCACGCAAGGGCCGCCCTCCCCCGAGAAACGCCACAGGGCGCCCTCCCGAAGGAGAGCGCCCTGTGTGAAGAGGTGCTTATGCAGCCGACTTCGGCGCGTTGACGTCGGAGGGCAGAGCCTTCTTCGCCGTCTCGACGAGCGTCGTGAACGTCGCCGCGTCGTTGATCGCGAGGTCGGCGAGCATACGACGGTCAACCGTGACACCCGCGAGGCCGAGGCCCTGGATGAAGCGGTTGTAGGTCATGCCGTTCTGGCGAGCCGCAGCGTTGATGCGCTGGATCCACAGGCGACGGAAGTCGCCCTTGCGCTTGCGACGGTCCCGGTACGAGTAGACCAGGGAGTGGATGACCTGCTCCTTGGCCTTCCGGTAGAGGCGCGAACGCTGACCGCGGTAACCGGAGGCGCGCTCGAGGATGACCCGGCGCTTCTTGTGGGCGTTTACTGCCCGCTTGACTCTTGCCATTTTCCTGTGTTCCTATTCGTGCGTTCGGACGCGTCAGCGGCCGAGAAGCTTCTTCGCGACCTTGGTGTCAGCCTTCGACAGCACCTGGTCCTGGTTCAGACGACGGGTGCGACGGCTCGACTTGTGCTCGAGGTTGTGGCGCATCCCGGCCTGCTGCTTCTTCAGCTTTCCGCTACCGGTGATCTTGAAGCGCTTCTTAGCACCCGAGTGGGTCTTCTGCTTCGGCATCTTCTCTTCCTTCGTATGGCGCCTTCTCAGGCGACGGTGTCAACCCGCGGTGCGGGAGTTCTGGGGGCGGGAGCTACTCCGCCGGAGCTGCGGCCGGGGCGTCGGCCTTCGCGTCGCGAGCAGCCTGCTTCTTGTCGGCGCGCTGAGCATCGCGGACGGCGTTCTGCTCCTGCTTGGCCTCCGACTTGCTCTTGAGCGGCGCGACGACCATGACCATGTTGCGACCGTCGATGGTCGGGTTCGACTCGACGGTGCCGAACTCGGCCACGTCTTCGGCGAACTTGCGCAGCAGACGCACACCCTGCTCGGGACGCGACTGCTCGCGACCGCGGAACAGGATCATGGCCTTGACCTTGTCGCCCGCCTTGAGGAAGCCCTCGGCGCGCTTGAGCTTGGTCGTGTAGTCGTGAGCCTCGATCTTCAGACGGAAGCGGACTTCCTTGAGGATCGTGTTCGCCTGGTTGCGGCGAGCTTCCTTTTCCTTCTGGGCGGCCTCGTACTTGAACTTGCCGTAGTCCATGATCTTGACGACGGGCGGCTTCGAGTTCGGGGCGACCTCGACGAGGTCGAGATCGGCTTCCTGTGCGAGGCGCAGCGCGGCCTCGATGCGGACGACGCCGATCTGCTCACCCGCGGGGCCGACGAGGCGGACCTCGGGGACGCGGATGCGCTCATTGGTACGGGGATCGCTGATGCGGAACTCCTTAGACGATGTGATTCGGCCACCGTGACGCTCTCTGCATCACGGGCGAAATCGGAATCGTCCCCGCCCACCGGCATTCAGACGCCGGCTCCGCACCCTGTCTACCGGGTCCGTCTTTGCGAACGGAGCCGGTGGAGTGCAAGACCCGGTAGCCTTGAACGGCAAGCGCGGGTGGGAAGTGAATCCTCTTTCGATCCGGAGCATGACGCTCCGGAGCCCGCCAAAGTCTAACAGAAAGCAAGGCGAAGTGACGAACCAGGCATCGGACGAGGCTGCACGCGAGCGCGAAGAGCGCTGGGCACGTCAGGAGGAGGCCGCGTCGTCGGCCACCCGAGACATCGCCGACGTCCCCGCTGTCGAGGTGATCACCACCGCGGCCGTGCACCTCATGAGCGCGGCTGCCGTCAAACTCGGCCTCGCCGACGACCCGGACGCGGCAGCCCAGCTCGACCTCGACGAGGCGCGCAAGCTCATCAACGCCCTCGCCGGACTCATCACCGCCGGCGCCCCCGAGATCAGCGACATGCACGCACGCTCGCTGCGCGACGGTCTCCGCTCGCTTCAGCTCGCCTTCCGCGAGGCCTCCTCCATCCCGGACCCGATCGGCAAGGGACCCGGCGAGAAGTGGACCGGTCCGGTCAACTGACAGCCGGAACGCGAGCGAGACGCGACGCTCAGGCGCTGCGGCGGAGCTTCACGGTCAGTGAGTCGGCGAGCACGGCGATGCGGTCATCGGACGCCCAGCGCTGGGCGAGGCGGGCGAGAACAGCATCGAGCACCTCGCGCTCGAGCCCATCGACCAGTTCCAGGATCACGACCAGCTCCGGTCCACGCAGGCGCGCGTCGGGGTCGCCGGCAGCGACGGCCACATCGATCACCGCCAGCTCGTGCGCGACGCTCTCCTGCAGCGCGGAGACCACCTCAGTCGAGAGGAAGCTCGGCACCCACGGGTGCCCCTGAGCGATCGCCCAGACGGCGGGGCGCCGGATGACGAACTCGGTCTCGGAGGTCGGATCGAGCACGATCAGATCGGTGTCTTCGGCGGAAGCCGCCAAGGCGGCACGGAGCGCCTCGACCGGGATCGGTCGCGCCGTGGCATCCCACGCCTGCATCGTCTCGACGGACGAGAAGACCGGCTGCACGCGACGCCCGTCGGGAGCGGCGACCGTGACGATCGAGAGCTCCTGCGTCTTGTCGACCGCCAGGCCGTTGGGCGCGACGCCTTCCTCCCCCTTCTCGGCGATGAGCGGGATCAGCACGCGCGCGGAACGGAACGCGTCGACGACCTCGACCTGACTCCCCTCCCCCGCACGGAAGCGGAGCAGAGCGGCCAGCAGGGCGGGGTCCGCGGAGCCGTCGTCCGCCGCGTGCGGGTTCGACTCGAAGCTGCGCCCCTCCCAGGGGACACCGGCGGAGTCGCCGTGGTTGTGCGACTCGGGCCCGCAGGAGTGCGCGTCAGTCTCCTGCGACATCCAGGGCCTCAGCCAGTGTGAAGGCGCCGGCGTAGAGCGCCTTGCCGACGATCGCACCCTCGACGCCCAGCGGCACGAGCGCACGGAGCGCGGCGATGTCATCGAGGTTCGAGATGCCTCCGGATGCGACGACCGGCTTCGGCGTGCGGGCGGTGACCTCGCGCAGCAGTTCGAGGTTCGGACCGCGAAGCGTGCCGTCCTTCGTCACGTCCGTGACCACGTAGCGGCTGCAGCCGGCGTCTTCGAGACGACCGAGGACCTCCCAGAGGTCTCCGCCCTCCTTGGTCCATCCGCGGGCGGCGAGCGTCGTGCCACGCACGTCGAGGCCGACCGCGATCGCCTCGCCGTAGCGGCCGATCACGTCGGCGGCCCACTCGGGGTTCTCGAGCGCGGCGGTGCCCAGGTTGATCCTGGCGGCCCCGCTCTCGAGAGCCGCTTCCAGGGTCGCATCGTCACGGATGCCGCCGGACAGCTCGATGTCCACACCCTTGAACTGCTTGATGACCTTGCGCAGGATCGGCGCGTTACTCCCCCGACCGAACGCCGCATCGAGGTCGACCAGGTGGATCCACTTGGCGCCCTGCGCCGCCCACTCACCCGCCGCGTCCAACGGGTCGCCGTAGCTGGTCTCGGTCCCGGCCTCCCCCTGGGTCAGCCGGACGGCCTTGCCACCGGCGACATCGACTGCGGGAAGGAGCGTGAGCGAGGGAGACTGCGCGAAGTCGTTCATGGATTCCTTGGTTCGGGAAGCTCTGCGGCCCGGAGCGGGCACGAGAACCGAGGGTAGTCCGCCCGGGGGCGGGTGACAAAACGGATGACGTCCACGGGAGGAGTCAGAGGCTGCCGATCCAATTGCGCAGCAGTTGGATGCCCGCTTCGCCCGACTTCTCCGGGTGGAACTGCGTGGCCGAGAGTGGGCCGTTCTCGACGGCGGCGAGGAACGGATCGCCGTACGTCGTCCAGGTGAGGACCGGCTGCGGGAACGGCGGGATCACATCTAGCTCCCACGACTGTGCGGCGTAGGAATGCACGAAGTAGAACCGCTCCTTCTCGAGTCCGCGGAACAGGACGCTGTCCGCGCCGGGCTCGACCGTGTTCCACCCCATGTGCGGGAGCACGGGAGCGTTCAGTTCGGTGACCGCCCCCGGCCATTCGCCGAGCCCCGCGGTGTCGTGTCCGCGCTCGACACCGTGATCGAACAGCACCTGCATGCCGACGCAGATCCCCAGCACCGGTCGCCCACCGGCCAACCGCCGGTCGATGATCTCGTCGCCGCCGTGGGTGCGCAGTGCCTCTCGGACGGCCTGGAACGCACCGACGCCGGGGACGAGCAGTCCGTCAGCCTCGAGAGCCGTCTGACGGTCGCGGGTCAGCACCGCATCCGCGCCGGCCTCGGCCAGTGCCTTCACCGCGGAGTGGACGTTGCCGGAGTCGTAATCGAAGACGGCGACGCGGGGCGCGCTGCTCACAGCGCACCCTTGGTCGACGGGATGCCGTCGACCAGCGGGTCCAGAGCCTTGGCCTGGCGGAAGGCGCGTGCGAAGGCCTTGTACTCGGCCTCGGCGATGTGGTGCGGGTCGCGCCCGCCGAGGACGCGCACGTGCACCGTGAGTGCGGCGTTGAAGGTGATGGCCTCGAATGAGTGGCGCACGAGAGACCCGGTGAAGTGTCCACCGATCAGGTGGTGCTCGAACCCGGCCGGCTCGCCGGTGTGCACGAGGTACGGACGCCCGGAGATGTCGACGACCGCCTGCGCGAGGGCTTCATCGAGGGGCACGAGCGCATCACCGTACCGCGAGATGCCCGACTTGTCGCCGAGCGCTTCGAGGATCGCCTGTCCGAGCACGATCGACACGTCTTCGACGGTGTGGTGCGCGTCGATGTCCGTGTCGCCCGAGGCCCGCACCGTCAGGTCGGTGAGCGAGTGCTTCGCGAAGGCGGTGAGCATGTGGTCGAGGAACGGCACCGAAGTGTCGATACGGCTCGCACCGGTCCCGTCGAGGTTCAGTTCGAGCTCGACGGTGGACTCCGACGTGCTGCGCACACGGCTGGCGGTGCGCGGGGTCAGTGCGGGGCTGCTCATGATGCCGATCCTATCGAGGCCAAGGCGTCGAGGAATGCGGTGGTCTCGGACTCGGTTCCTGCGCTCACTCGGAGGTGCCCGGGGATGCCGACGTCACGCACCAGCACACCACGGTCGTACAACTGCTGCCAGGTCGCGCGAGGGTCGGCGACTCCTCCGAACAGGACGAAGTTCGACCACGTCTCGTGCGGCGTGTAGCCGAGGGCCTCCAGGGTCGCGGTGATCCTGTCGCGCTGCTCGACGATCTCCTCGACCATGCCGAGCATCACATCGGCGTTGCGCAGCGCAGCAACGGCGGCGGCCTGTGTGAGCGCGCTGAGGTGATACGGCAGTCGGACCAGGCGGAGGGCATCGACGAAAGCAGGATCGGCCGCGAGATAGCCCACCCGCGCGCCCGCGAACGCGAATGCCTTGCTCATGGTGCGGGAGATCGCGAGCCGAGGCCGCCCTTCGAGGAGCGTGAGCGCGGAGAGCGCGTCGTGCGGAGCGAACTCCTGGTACGCCTCGTCGACGATGACGACGCCGCGCGCAGCGTCGTAGACGGCTTCGACGACATCGAGACCGAGAGGCGTCCCGGTCGGATTGTTCGGCGAGCAGAGGATGACCACATCGGGGTCAGCAGCGCGCACCTGCGCGGCCGCATCCTCGGGCGTGATCGAGTAGTCGGGCTCCCGGGTGCCGGCAATCCACCGTGCCCCCGTTCCCTGCGCGATGAGCGGATACATCGAGTACGTGGGCGCGAACCCGAAGGCGGTGCGCCCGGGCCCTCCGAACGCCTGCAGGATGTGCTGCAGCACCTCGTTGGATCCGTTACCCGCCCAGATCTGGTCGGCGGTGAGCCCATGACCGAGGTAATCCGCGAACGCCTCGCGAAGCGTCGTGAACTCCCGGTCCGGATACCGGTTCACATCGCGGATCGCCACCGCGATGTCGTCGAGGATGTCACTCGCGACCGCCTCCGGGATCGGATGAGTGTTCTCGTTGACATTGAGAGCAACCGGGAGAGGGGCCTGCGGGGCACCGTACGGCTTCAGCCCGCGAAGGTCGTCACGGAGTGGCAGATCGTGGAGGGAGAGCGTCACCCTTCCCATGCTAGGCCGCTGGTCGGGCGGATGACGCACATCCCGGTGAGGGCTCAGTCCACGTACTGCGCCGGGATCGCGAGCTCCTGACCGATCTGGAGCTCGCCACCACGGAGCACGTTCATCCGGCTGATCTCTCCGATGACGACGCGCGGGTCGGCGTTCGGCGCGATCGAGGTGGCGATCGACCACAGGGTGTCCCCGGGCAGGACCGTCAGCGTCTCGACACTCGCGGCGGGAGCATCGGCACCGGAGGCGATGGCGCTGCCACCGCTGAGTGCCGCGAAAGCGATTCCGATGGCCAGCGGCACGGAGGCGAGAGCCAGCAGCACACCGCGACCCCGTGCCGTCAGCCGCAGTCGCGTGTGGGGGCGTGCGGGTGCCGGGAGGATCGTTGCGGTGCTGACGCTGATGCTGCTCATGTCGTGCTCCTTAGCCTGTCTCGGGGCGATGGGCCCGGAGGAAGTTGGCGTAGCGTTCGCATTCCCGCCTCGGCCGGGAGCCGTGAATGCGAAGCTACGTTCCGAAGGTATCTTCGAGTTCGAACATCTGTCAAGTGTTCTTCGAAACCGGAAACGCGATTCGCCCGACACGCTCGAACAGATCTTCCAGATCGGACTGTTTCTCGGATACGGTTTCGATGAGAACACCACACCACGGGCCTCCGACATTCGAAGAGCGACGTCGGATCACGCACTTAAGGAGCACCATGAGCGAGTACTCAGCCCCCGAGTCGGAGGCACCGCGGACCCGCCGTCGCAAGAGCCTGAGCCCGAAGCAGATGGCGATCCTCGAGGTCATCCAGAATTCGATCGCCCACCACGGGTACCCGCCGAGCATGCGGGAGATCGGTGACGCCGTCGGCCTCAAGTCGCTCTCGAGCGTGACGCACCAGCTCGGACAGCTCGAGCTCAGCGGCTACCTGCGCCGCGACCCCGGGAAGACGCGCGCGATGGAGGTCCTGATCGATCTGCCCGGTGCGAGCGGCGAGAACCCGGCCGATGTCGCGACCCCCGTGGGCGATGCCGCGCTCGTACCCCTGGTCGGGCGCATCGCCGCGGGTGTGCCGATCACGGCGGACCAGCAGGTGGAGGAGATCTTCCCCCTGCCACGCCAGCTGGTCGGCAAGGGCGACCTGTTCATGCTCAAGGTCTCCGGCGAGTCGATGATCGACGCCGCGATCTGCGATGGCGACTGGGTGGTCGTCCGCTCCCAGAACAATGCGGAGAACGGCGAGATCGTGGCCGCGATGCTCGACGGGGAGGCCACCGTCAAGGTCCTGCGCCGTCGCGACGGGCACACCTGGCTCCTGCCCCGCAACTCGTCTTTCGAGCCGATCCTCGGTGATGAGGCCGTCGTGCTCGGCAAGGTCGTGGCCGTGCTCCGAGCGGTCTGACGTGCTCCGCTGACCGTCGAGGCCCCCGCTGACCGACGAGGCCCCCTCCCAGATACGTTTCTGAGAGGGGGCCTCGACGCTGCGCGGGGGTGTCGACGCTGCGCGGGGGTGTCGACCCGCTGCGAGGGTGTCGACCCGGGGTGGGCTACGCCCGGACGCTCACGTCCTCACGCACCCGGCGCGTCGCCTCGACGATGTTGCGCAGCGAGGCGGTCGTCTCGTCGTAGCCGCGGGTCTTCAGGCCGCAGTCCGGGTTCACCCAGAGCTGACGTGTCGGGATCTCCTCCACCGCGCGACGCAGCAGCGACTCGACCTCCTCGACCGTGGGCACGCGCGGCGAATGGATGTCGTAGACGCCCGGACCGATGCCGTGGTCGAACCCGACCTCGGCGATGTCGGCGACGACCTCCATGCGACTGCGCGCCGCCTCGATCGAGGTCACGTCGGCATCGAGCGCCCGGATCGCATCGATCACGACACCGAACTCGGAGTAACAGAGGTGTGTGTGCACCTGGGTACCCGCAGCGGCACCACCGGTCGCGAGTCGGAACGAGTCGACGGACCAGCGGAGGTACGCGGGCTGATCCGCCTTCTTCAGCGGCAGGAGTTCACGCAGCGCGGGCTCGTCGACCTGGATGATCGCGATGCCGGCAGCCTCCAGGTCCGCGATCTCATCGCGCAGCGCCAGGGCGACCTGGTTCGCGGTCTCACCGAGCGGCTGGTCGTCGCGCACGAACGACCAGGCGAGGATCGTCACGGGACCCGTGAGCATGCCCTTCAGGTGCTTGCTCGTCAACGACTGCGCGTAGGCGGACCATCCCACGGTGATCGGCGCAGGTCGCGAGACGTCGCCCCAGAGGATCGACGGGCGTGTGGCCCGGGATCCGTACGACTGGACCCAGCCGTGCTCGGTCACCGCGAAGCCATCGAGGTTCTCGGCGAAGTACTGCACCATGTCGTTGCGCTCGGGCTCCCCGTGGACCAGCACATCGAGCCCGAGGTCCTCCTGCAGAGAGACGACGCTGGCCACTTCGCGACGCAGGAAGTCGTCGTAGTCCTCGGCGGGGATCTCGCCACGGGTGAACCGGGCGCGCGCACGCCGGATGTCACCGGTCTGCGGGAAAGAGCCGATCGTCGTCAACGGCAGCACGGGCAGGCCGAGCGCCTCCTGCGCGGTCTCACGCTCCTCGTACCCGACGCGGGAGAAGTCGGCCGTGCTGAGTGCACGATCGCGGACGGCACCGTCACGAACGCCCGGTGCAGCGAGACGATCCGCCAGCGCGGCGGACGACGCGTCGAGCTCGGCGGCGATCGACGCGCGGCCGACGCTGAGCCCCCGGGCCAGCACACCGACCTGCTCGACCTTCTGGTCGGCGAACGCCAACCACGAGACCAGACGCTCGTCGAGCCGGGACTCGTCGGTCACGTCGTGGGGCACATGCAGCAGCGACGTCGACGTCGACGCGGACACGGCCGCGCCGAGCGCACGGAGGGCCTCGAGCCGGTCGAACGCGTGCGAGAGGTCGCCGCGCCAGATGTTGTGCCCGTCGACCACCCCGCCGACGAGGGTCTTGCCCTCGAGCCCTGCAGCCGGGGCGGGCACGCCGCCGCGCACGAGGTCCACAGCGATCGCCTCGATCGGCGCGGCCGCGAGCACCGGGAAGACCTCACCGAGGTCGGCGTACGGGGCGGCGACGAGGATGGCGGGGCGTTCCGGCGCGCGTCCGAGCACGTCCAGCGCTCGGGCGGCAGCATCCGACAGCTGCGCGACGGATGCAGGGAGCGACTCGCTCACGAGCGCCGGCTCGTCGAGCTGCACCCACTCGGCTCCCGCGGCGCGAAGTCGCGCGAGCAGCTCCACGTAGACCGGGAGCAGGTCATCGAGGCGCGAGAGCGGGTCGAAGCCCTGCGGGGCGTCATCCGAGGCTTTCGCCAGCGCGAGGAGGGTGACGGGGCCCACGATGACCGGTCGCGTGACCAGTCCCGCCTCGGCAGCCTCGGAGACCTGCCGGACGAGGCGGTCGCTGGAAAGCGAGAACACCGTCTCCGGGCCGATCTCCGGCACCAGGTAGTGATAGTTGGAGTCGAACCACTTGGTCATCTCGAGCGGCGCACGCTCGCCCTCCCCGCGGGCGATCGTGAAGTAGGCGGGGAGTCCCACCGCGCCATCGGCACCGCGGAGGTCCTCGAAGCGTGTCGGGATGGCCCCGACGGTCACGGCGGCATCGAGCACCTGGTCGTAGTACGAGAAGGACTCGGGGATCGCGGAGTCCTTGCGTCCAAGCCCCAACTCTGCGAGGCGCTCACGCGTCGATGCGCGCAGCTCACCGGTGGTCCGCTCGAGCTCCTCCTCGTCGATGCGGCCCGCCCAGAACGCCTCGACGGCCTTCTTGAGCTCACGGCGACGGCCGATCCGGGGATAGCCGAGGATGGTGCCCTCGGGGAATGCGGTCATGATCTTTCCTTTCGGCGGGGTCTAGTGACGCAGGGCCGGGAGGATTCCGGCTTCTGCGAGGACGGTGAGGACGGTCTCGTGTTGGTTGAAGGCGTAGAGGTGCACGCCCGGCGCTCCCCCGGCGACGACCTCGCGAGCGAGGCGTGCGGCCCACTCGATGCCGATCTCTCGACGCCCCTCCGCGGTCGGCTCGACGTCGAGCGCGATGGCGAGCTCGCTCGGCAGGTCCTCACCCGTGAGCTCGAGCACGCGTGTGAGCCGCGCCGGTGAGGTGATCGGCATGATGCCTGGCAGGATCGGGATCGTGACCCCGGCGCTGCGAGCCCGTTCGACGAACGCCAGGTAGTCGTCAGGGTGGAAGAAGAGCTGCGTGATCGCGAAGGTCGCCCCGGCGGCCTGCTTGGCGAGCAGCGCCTCCACATCCTGCGTGCGGTGCGTGGCCCGCGGATGGCCCTTCGGGAATGCGGCGACCGCGATGTTCACCTTGCGGCGGGGATCGACCCTCGCGGCACCGGGGAGTCCGGGGACGGGCGCCTCCTCGTAGGGGGCCCGTTCGGCCTGCACGCGGTCGATCAGCTGCACGAGCTGGGCCGCACTCTCCAGATCGCCGAGGTCGTCGTCGGTCTGTCCGGTGGGCGGGTCTCCGCGCAGGGCGAGGAAGCTGAGGATGCCGGCATCGAGGAACTCGCGGATCAGCGTCGCGGCGCCCGCGTAGCTGTTGCCGACGCAGGTCAGGTGCGCGAGTGGCTCGACATCGGTCTGCGTGCGGATGAACCGGAGCACGTCGAGGGAGCGGCCACCGGTCGATCCGCCCGCCCCGTAGGTGACCGAGAGGAAGTCGGGCCCCGCGGCGGCGAGGCGTCGGACGGTGTCGTGCAGCGCTTCCTCGCTCGACGCCGAACGCGGTGGGTAGAGCTCGAAGGAGAACGGCACGCGAGGAGTGCCTGAGGTCTCGGTCTCGGAAGACATCTTCTCTCCTGGGGACAAGTCGGGCCGGGGGCCGCGCACGACACAGAGGACGTCGTTCGCGGGCGGGTGCCGGGCTCGGCTGTCGCTCCACGCTCCGGGGCGAACCGGTGCGTTTCCAGAAACCTAGATCACCCTGTCGGGTCGCCGCTCGTGTGTGACGCCGTGTGTCATCGGCCCATAGGCTCGAAGCATGTCGTCCCCCTACGGTTCCTGGCCCTCGCCCTTCTCCGCCGCATCCGTGGCGGTCTCGTCCCCGCGCATCGACGGCGCCCGCTTCGTCGGCTCCGAGATCTGGTGGGGGGAATCCGTCCCGTCCGAGAAGGGGCGCGTGACGGTGCGGAGTTCGTCCGGGGACGAGATCCTTCCCGCCCCCTGGAGCGCACGTTCGCGGGTGCACGAGTACGGGGGCGGCGCGTGGACAGCCGATCGCCAGGGCACGCTCTACTTCGTCGATGCGGCCGATCAGCGGGTGCGTCGACTCGTCCCTGGCACCGAGCCTGTCCCCCTCACCCCGCAGGGCGCGGCGCACGGAGGCCTGCGGGTGCAGGCCGGGCGTCTGCTGGCCGTGCGTGAAGACCTGTCGACGACCCCGCACACCCGATCGATCATCGAGATCCCGGTCGACGGTTCGGCGGCGGACGACGCGAGCGCGATCCGGGTGATCCGGGAGAGTGAGGGCTTCGTCGCCCATCCGGCGCTCTCCCCCGACGGCGAGCGGATCGCCTGGGTCGAGTGGGACACCGGCCGGATGCCGTGGGAAGAGGCACATGTTCGGCTCGTCGCTCTCCCCGCAGGCGACGTGCACACCGTGCCCTCGCGAGCGGCTCTGCAACCGGAGTGGCTCGGCGACGCGGAACTGGTGTTCGCCGATGACTCCGCCGGCCGATGGGGGCTGCACCGCGTCGCTCTCGACGGCGACGTCCCGGGCGCCGAGCCGCAGCCGCTCGCACCGGCGGACGCCGACACGGGCTACGGGCTCTGGGTGCTCGGCAACCGCTGGTACCAGCCGCTGAACGACGGGCGGATCGTGGCCGTGCGGACGAACGGCCGTGACCTGGTGGTCGTGATCGATGCGGATGGCGCCGCACGTCCGATCGATGTCCCCGGGGACGGGCATGTGAGCGTGGACGACGCAGAGGGCACCCGGGTGCTGCTCTCCGGGAACGGCTCACACGTCACACCGGGCCTGTGGGTCGTCGACGTCGACTCCGGAGAGACCGTCACGGTGCGCGGCGGGGAGCCCGTGGACGCACGGTGGATGCCGCGCGCGGTGCCGATCGAGGTCGATGGTGCGCATGGCGAGGTGCACGCCTTCGCGTATCCTCCCGCGAACCCGGACGCGAGCGCACCCGACGACGAGCTCCCGCCGTACATCGTGCTCGTGCACGGGGGGCCGACGGCGCACGTCTCCGGCGCCTCCTCGACGGCGATCGCCTACTACACGAGCCGGGGCATCGGCGTGCTCGACGTGAACTACGGCGGATCCACGGGCTACGGCCGGGCCTACCGCGAGCGCCTGGACGGGCGATGGGGCGTCGTCGACGTCGATGACGTGATCTCCGCCGCCCGCGGTCTCGCCGACGCGGGACTCGCCGACCCCGCCCGCATCGCCATCCGCGGAGGGTCGGCCGGAGGCTGGACCGTCCTGTCGGCGCTGGTCCGTGGCGGGGCGTTCGCCGCAGGGATCAGCCGCTACGGCGTGGCGGATCTGCGGCTGCTGGCCGCGGAGACCCATGACTTCGAAGCGACGTACCTCGACGGACTCGTCGGCCCCCTCCCCGAATACGAAGACGTGTACATCGAGCGTTCGCCGCTGACCCACGCCGACCGCATCGACGTTCCGGTGCTGCTCCTCCAGGGCGGCGAGGACCGCGTGGTCCCGCCGTCGCAGTCGGAGTCGATCCGCGATGCCCTGGCAGCGCGCGGCGTCGATCACGAGTACGTGCTGTACCCGAGCGAGGGCCACGGTTTCCGCAGTGCGGAGACGATCGTCGACTCCCTCGAACGCGAACTCGCGTTCCTCGGCCGGGTGTTCGGGTTCGAACCACGCCGCTGAGGGCGGGGCGCTACTCCCCCACGCGGTTGCGCAGGCGCATCGCGCGCTCGGCCTCGCGCGTGTCCTGACGCTCTCGCAGGGTCTGACGCTTGTCGTACTCGCGCTTGCCCTTCGCGAGGGCGATCTCGACCTTCGCGCGGCCGTCCGAGAAGTAGAGCTTCAGCGGGATCAGCGTGTAGCCGCCCGCCGAAACCGCATGCGCGATCTTCGCGATCTCCTCGCGATGCAGCAGCAGCTTGCGGACGCGCTTGGCCGAGTGATTGGTCCAGTGCCCCTGCGAGTACTCCGGGATGTGCACGGAGTCGAGGAAGACCTCGTTCCCCTTGACGAACGCGTAGCCATCGCTGAGGTTGGCGCGTCCCTGACGCAGCGACTTGACCTCGGTGCCGGTGAGCACCATCCCCGCCTCGTACGACTTCTCGATCGTGTAGTCGTGACGTGCGCGACGATTGGTCGCGACGACCTTCTCTCCGCGTTCCCTGGGCATGATGCTCTCCTGTTGCCGTGATGAGCTCGATCGATCTTTCCGGCCGAGCAGCCTTTCAGGCTATCAGGTACGGAGCCAGCGGCGGATCGCGAACCCGGCGGACAGAGCGGCCAGCACCACCCCGATGCCGATCAGCACGGGCACGACGAGAACCACATCCTGCATCGTCACCCAGGTCGTGATGAAGGGGACCCGACCTCTCAGGTAGCCCTCGACGCCGAAGTGCATACCGGCGACGACCGCAGCGCTGGCGAGCGCCGAGCCGAGGAACGCCGCGAAGACGCCCTCCAGGACGAAGGGTGTCTGGATGAATCGGTTCGACGCACCGACCAGACGCATGATGCCGATCTCCTTCCGTCGGGCGTACGCCGACAGCCGGATGGTCGTGCCGATCAACAGCGTCGCAGCGATGAGCATCAACACGGCGATGCCGACCGCGATGTAGGTGGCGACGGTCAGTGCCGAGAACAGCGGATCGAGGTATTGCAGCTGATCCGTCACCTGTTCGACCCCCGCCTGGCCGCTGAAGGCTTCGGCGAGCACCTGTGACTGGCCCGGATCCTTCATCGTGACGAAGAACACCTCGAACGCCTGGTCCGGCGTGAGAACGCTCGCCTGCTCCGCGCCGAGCTGGTCGACGAGCTTGGCGTAGGTCTCCTCCTTCGTGTCGAAGGTGATGGAGCTGATCAGCGGCGCCAGGGCCTCGCCCTCGAGCTGGGCGCGGACCGCGGCGACCTGCTCCTCGCTGGCCGCACCGTCGATACAGGTCTCCGACTCGGAGACCTCCGAGCACATGTACACGGCGACCTGGGCGCGCTCGGCCCAGTACCCGCGCATGACACCGATCTGCCCCTGCATCAGGATCGCTGCGCCGACGAAGGTCAGCGACACGAAGGTCACGAGGACGACGGAGATCACCATCGAGATGTTCCGCCGGAGGCCGCCCAGGGCCTCGGCGAGGATGAGTCCGATTCTCATGAGGTCGGGCCCACTTCCTCGTCGTCTTCGTCGGAGAGGCCGAGGCGGTCAGCGACTCCGAGCTCTGCGACATCCACGTTCGGGAGGGTGATCGGATGCGTGCGGGGCCGGTTGACGGCGGGTGGCTCCACCACGGCGGGCGGTTCGACGATCCGCGCGGCCTCGTCCGCCTCCGGCGTGAAGGCCTGCTCCGGAGGTTCGACGGTCTGCGGAGGCTCGACCGTCCGCGGGGACGGCTCGGCTTCGACATCCGGGCCTCGGTCCGCGGCCGCGGTCCGCTGCGCGGCGAGCTCCTCAGCGAGGGCAGCGCGCACCACCGAGAGGTCGGCCGTCTGGCGCTGCACCTCCTGCACCGCGGTGAGGGCGGCGGCCGCAGCGGCACCGCGCACCTCCTCCGGCACGAGGCGCGGGATGTTCGAGGTGTCGCCGTAGCCGCCGTGCACCTCGTCGCGCACCATCTCCCCGTCGCGCAACTCGATCACGCGACGCTGCATCTGGTCGACGAAGCCGGCCTCGTGCGTGGCCATCAGCACGGTGGTCCCTCCCGCGTTGATGCGGGCGAGGAGCTGCATGATGTCGACGGAGGTCGCGGGGTCGAGATTGCCGGTGGGCTCGTCGGCCAGCAGCACTTGGGGGCGGTTCACCAGAGCGCGGGCGATCGCGACGCGCTGCTGCTCCCCACCGGAGAGCTCGTGCGGCATGCGCTTCTGCTTGCCGTCGAGTCCGACGAGAGCGAGTGCCTCCGGTACGGCCTGCTGGATGAATCCTCGCGAGGATCCGGTGACCTGCAGCGTGAAAGCAACGTTCTGATAGACGGTCTTCGAAGGGAGGAGGCGGAAGTCCTGGAACACCGAGCCGATGTGGCGCCGGAAGTACGGCACCTTGCGGTTGGCGAGCGAGCGGAGATCCCGGCCGAGGACCGCGACGCGGCCCGAGGTCGGCACGTCTTCACGCAGGATGAGGCGCAGACAGGAGGATTTCCCGGACCCCGAGGCACCGACGAGAAAGACGAATTCCCCGCGCTGCACTTCGAAGTCGACACCGGAGAGAGCGGGCTTCTTCGTCCCTCTGTAGCGCTTGGTGACGTTCTCGAACCGAATCATGGCGATTCGAGCCTAAGCGCGCCCCTCCGGCTGGTCGCGAGCGACACCCCGCACGCCGTGTCCCTGTGCGGACGAAATGGGGACTATTCCCCATCCGGAGGCCTCACTCCGGTCACCGCCCACTGCTATACATGAAGGGGTCGCCGCACCAGGGAGCGATCGCATTCATCAAGGGGGAATCATGACCACGACACCAGCAGGCTGGTACGACGACGGATCCGGACGCCAGCGCTGGTGGGACGGCCAGCAGTGGACCGAGCACTTCGCTCCCGAGGCCGCGGCCCCGGTCGAGTCCGAGGCCCCCGCTGCGGCTGAGACTCCGTCAGCCGCCGAGGTCCCCGCCGCCGAGGTCCCCGAATACGGCTCCCCGGCTCAGCCGGCCGCCGGTTACCCGGGTTCCGCCCCGACCTACCCTGCGGGATACACGACGTCGCCGTCGGGTTACCCCGCCGCTTCGCCGTACGCTCAGCCCGGCCAGGACGCTCCGAAGAAGATCTCGATCCTCGGACTCGTCGGCCTCGGCCTCGCGGCGGTCGGAACGATCCTCGCCTTCATCCCCGTGATCGGGTTCTTCGGGTTCATCCTGCTCGGCGCCGGCTTCATCGTCTCGCTGATCTCGCTTTTCCTGAAGGGCAAGAAGTGGCCCGGCATCGCGGGCCTGATCCTCGCCGTCGTCGGCACGATCATCGGCGTCGTGATGTTCTTCGTGTTCGTCTTCGCGGTCGCGCAGACGGCGAGCGAAGAGCTCGACAACCTTCCCAGCACCTCCCCGTCGAGCGAGGCGACCGACCCGGGCGAGACGGACGGTGCCGACGACGGCACCCGCCCGACCACGCCCGAGGTGGCCGCAGGACTGACGGCGATCCTCATGCTGGACGGCACCGAGGGGTACACCGAGGAACAGGTCCTGTGCCTCGCCGACCTGCTCGTCGTCTCCGACCTCGACAACGCCACGCTGCGTGCGATCGCCGAGAGTGACGGCACTCTGACGGATCTCGACGCGATCAACGGTCTGGCCGAGGTCCTCGGGGACACCGAGGCCATCACCGCCTGCTTCGTCTCCTGAGACGGCACGACAGCGGGAGCGCGAGATGACTACGCCTGCGGGGTGGTACGACGACGGTTCGGGGAACCAGCGGTGGTGGGACGGACAGCAATGGACCGAGCACGTCGTGGCCGCTCCCCCGCGGCCCGCCGAGCCTGCTCCCGAGCCTGCTCCCGCTCCCGCTCCCGACGGTGATCCCGTCCCCGCCACGCCGGAACCTGCTCCGTTCGCTCCGCCGTACATGATGGCGCCTGCGGATCCGACACCCGTCGCGGGCCCGACCATGACCGGCTATCCGGGCGCTTCCGGCGTCGTCGGTGATCCGTGGGCGGTCCCGGCCGCTCCCCCTGCCGCGACCGGGACGCCGGTGCTCGGCATCATCGGCCTGGTGACGGTGGTCGTCGGCGTGATCGGCGCCTGCGTCCCCGTGATCGCGATCGCGGGCTGGAGCCTGCTCGCCATCGGATTCATCCTGTCGCTCGTCTCGCTCTTCCTGCGGGGTCGGAAGTGGCCGGGCATCACCGGGATGGTGGTGGCGGCGATCGGCGCCGTCCTCGCGGTCGCCGTGTCGCTCGTCCTGCTGGGAGTCGCGTCCGCAGCGGGAGGAGCCGGCTCTCCGAGCGGAGCCCCGGCCGAGCGCCCCTCGACGAACGACGGTTCGGGCGCCATCGAGGGTGCCGAGATGGTGAGCTTCGCCGATCTCCGCGTGGGCGACTGCCTGCCGTTCGTCGACTACTCCGACGAAGAGGGGAACATCTACGAACTCCCCGTGGTGCCCTGCGCCGACCCCCACACGGACGAGGTCTTCTTCATCTACGACCTCGAAGGCGAGGAGTTCCCCGGTGACGGCGCCCTCCAAGACCAGGCATGGGATGGCTGCCTGTCGGAATTCGAGGCCTACGTGGGCACGTCCTACATGGATTCGGTGCTCGACTACTACACGTATCAGCCAACGGAGTCGTCCTGGGTCCGTGGCGACGACCGCACCGTGCACTGCATCCTCTACAGCTATGAGGACGTGACCGGCACGCTGAAAGATGCCGCGTACTGACTCTTGCGCTGTCGCCGAGACAAGAAGAAGGGCCCCGGGATCACTCCGGGGCCCTTCTTCTTGTCTCAGTCCTCGATCTTGCGCTTGCGCCAGCGGATTCCCGCCGAGATGAAGTCATCGAGATCGCCGTCGAACACGGCGGCCGGGTTCCCGGACTCCTGGCCGGTGCGGAGGTCTTTCACCAGCTGCTGTCCGTAGAGGAAGTAGGAGCGCATCTGGTCTCCCCAGCTCGCGGTGATGTTGCCGGCGAGTTCCTTCTTCTTCGCTGCTTCCTGCTCCTTCTGGAGCAGCAGGAGCCGCGTCTGCAGCACGCGCATGGCGGCTGCCCGGTTCTGGATCTGCGACTTCTCGTTCTGCATCGACACGACGATGCCGGTCGGAAGGTGGGTGAGACGCACCGCGGAGTCGGTCGTGTTGACCGACTGTCCGCCGGGGCCGGACGAGCGGAAGACGTCGACACGGATGTCGCTCTCGGGGATGTCGACCTCGGTCGCCTCCTCCATGAGCGGGATGACCTCGACCGCGGCGAACGACGTCTGGCGCTTGTCGGCGGATCCGAACGGACTGATACGCGCGAGGCGGTGCGTGCCGGCTTCGACCGAGATGGTTCCGAAGGCGTAGGGCGCATCGATCTCGAAGGTGGCGGACTTGATGCCCGCACCCTCCGCGTACGAGGTGTCCATCACCTTGACGGGGTACTTGTGGCGCTCTGCCCAGCGCAGGTACATGCGCATCAGCATCTCGGCGAAGTCGGTGGCATCGTCGCCCCCCGCGCCGGAGCGGATCGTGATGATCGCTGCCCGGTCGTCGTACTCGCCGTCGAGGAGCGTCTGCACCTCGAGCTGGTTGATCAGGTCGGTGAGTGCCGCGAGCTCGGTGCGCGCCTCCTGCGCGGAATCCTCGTCGTCCATCTCGTTGGCGAGACCCACGAGCACCTCGAGGTCGTCGAGGCGCTGCGCGATGCCGGTGATGCGGGCGAGCTCGGACTGACGGTGGCTGAGCGCGCTGGTCACCTTCTGCGCGTTGTCGGTGTCGTCCCAGAGGTCGGGAGCACCGGCCTCTTCGCTGAGACGCGCGATGTCGTCGCGGAGACGGGAGACATCGACGACCTCGCTGATGTCGCCGAAGGTGTGCCTGAGCGCCTGGATTTCGGCGGAGAGATCTAGTTCGAGCATGACACCTCAGCCTAACGTGCCGTCTGCCCACGCGGGGACCGGGTCCAGGAGCACCTCCCTGCGGGGAGTAGCGTGAGGGCGTGAGCAGTGCATCGACGGTCCTTCGGCAGTTCGGACCGATGGTGTATCTGCCGACGGTCCTCTTCGCCCTCGGCGAGGGCGCCGTGATCCCGCTCATCCCGGTACTCGCAGCCGCCATGGGCGCCGACGTCGCTTTCGCGGCCCTCGTCGCCTCCGCGCTCGTCATCGGCCAGCTCTGCGGAAACCTCCCCGCCGGATGGGCGGTCGGGCGGATCGGCGAGCGGTTCACGATGGTGATCGCCGGCGTGATCGCGATCCTGTCGGCTGTGGGAATGGTCTTCGCCCCGACGCTCGGCGTGCTGGCGGCCTCAGTGTTCGTCCTGGGCGTGTGCGCGGCCGCCTTCGGCCTGGCCCGTCACGCGTTCATGACGACCAGGGTTCCGGTCGCCTTCCGCGCGCGCTCGCTCTCGTTGCTCGGCGGCAGCTTCCGCCTCGGCATCTTCATCGGCCCGTTCGTGGCAGCGGGTCTGCTGCAGCTGTTCGGCACCGAGAGCGCCGCGATCTGGTTCTTCCTGGGCTGCCTCGTGGTGATGGTGATTCTCGTGCTCTTCGGCCCCGATCCGGAGAAGACGACACCTCCCGCTCCGCTCACCCCGGCCGAGCGCTCTATGGAGGACTCCGGCGAGGCGGTGAGCGGATCCATCCCGACCGTCGAGCGCACGGGCATCTTCCAGACCATGTGGCGACAGCGCGCGGTGCTCGGGCGTCTCGGACTCGCCGCGGCGTCGCTGTCGGCGGTGCGCTCCGCGCGGCAGGTCGTCCTCCCGCTGTGGGGGCTCTCCCTGGGGCTGGACGCCTCGACGATCGCCCTCGTGGTCGGCGTCTCCGGGGCGATCGACTTCGCGCTCTTCTACGCCAGTGGGCAGGTGATGGACCGCTTCGGACGACTGTGGGCGGCGATGCCCGCGATGGTACTCATGGGCGCCGGCTTCCTCGCGCTGTCGTTCACGCACGAGCTCGATGCGGCGGTGCTGTGGTTCGGGATGTTCGCCGCGGTGCTCGGCGTCGGCAACGGCCTGTCGAGCGGGATCCTGCTCACCCTCGGTGCGGATGTCGCCCCGAAGCGCGAGCCCGCCGCCTTCCTCGGGTCCTGGCGCACGCTCACCGACGCCGGAGGTGCGATCGCTCCGCTGCTGGTGTCGGCGATCACCGCTTTCTCGGCGCTCCCCTTCGCGGCCGCAGCGATGGGCGTCATCGGCCTCGTCGGGGCAGCCGGATTCCTGCGGTGGATCCCGAAGTTCATACCCAGATCGCGCCCGGAGCCGGAACCGGAGTCGGAGTCGGAGCCGGGGCCGGAGCCGGACGGCAACTGAGCGCCCCCGTGCGGTAGGTCACCACAGGGCCGTGCGGCTCGTGGCCATGGACTCCAGGCGTACGCCGTCCGGGACGAAGGGCGACAGCAAGGGCGGACGCCAGTCGACGCCGACCGTCACACGTGCCGACACCCCGTCGGGCGTTCCCGCCGCGACGAGGTCCGTCTCGCCCGGCACCCCTTCGACCAGGGCTGCCGCTTGCTCCTCGACCCCGGAATCCGTCAACTCGGCGCGAACGCCGTCGGCCGTCACCGCGAGGATGAAGCCGTCCGCCCCGGCGAGCGCCGCCGAGTCCGCGAGGGCGTCCAGCCTCTTCTGGGCGATGTAGAGATCCGTCGCGCAGACGCAGACGTAGATCACCACGAGCGCGAGGAGCACGTAGCCGAGCGTCAGCAGGAGGACGCTGCCCTCCTCCTGGTCCGGCACTGCTGTGTCCGCTGACCGGCCGGCGCGCGTCATCGCGCACCCCACAGCCGCGACACCTTCTGCGCCGAAGTGGCCTGGACGGGGACCGCGGTGGAACGGTCGAGCCCGAAGAGCTCCGGCACCAGGGGCAACCGCACCCGGGCGCTGACGGTGACGAAGACGGTCGCTCCCGACGATGGGCATTCGACGCCCGACGGAGTGCATGTCAGCGTCACGTCCACCGCGTCGGCATCCAGTCCGTATTCGTCGATCACACCGCGCAGCACGGCATCGCCGCGTTCGGTCGCGGAGGCGGCGTCCGGAGCCCGCGCTATGACGCGCGCCATGTGCCGCGCCGCCGCCTCTGCGCCGAGCGTCTGCTCCTGGATGCCGCCGAGGGCGATCACGAGGTAGACCATCGGTACGAGGAGGATGACGCCGACCGCGATGAACTCGAGCGCCGCTGATCCTTCCTCACCGGCCACCGAACGTCTCCACGGGTGCATGGGCCTCCACCTCCATCGCGAACGGGATTCCGATCAGGCCCAGCAGGGGGAAGGTCGAGCGCACTCGCACGTCGACGGTTTCTTCCTCCGGGAGTCCCGAGGTGCCGATCCGGATGTCCTCGGCATATCCCGCGCCGATCGCACGCGTGATCACCTCGCGGGTGCGTTCGACTCCTTCGGCCGGACTCGTGTCGGCGAGAGCAGCGTGATACGCGCCTTCGACCGCTGCATCGTGGACCACGTTTCGCACATAGACGGCGAGCGCGAGTTGGAGGACGGCGAGTGTGAGCGCCGTGAGCAGCGTTCCCACCAGCAGGAACTCCACCGGGCTCGAACCGCGCTCATCCGCGAACCGGGGCCCCTCCGCCATGTCAGAGCCCCGACACCCGTTGGATCGCCTGTTCGAACAGCGCGGTCAGCGCGGGTCCTGCGACCGCCCAGATCAGCACCACCAGCCCGGCCGTCATCAGTGTCACGAGCACCCAGCCGGGAACGTCACCGGATTCATCGGCCGACAGAGCGCGGAAGAACGAGCGCAGGCGTGTGATCATGCGGCCAGTCTGCCCGGGGTGAGATCACCCGCGCGGAAGTTATCCACAGCCCGCAGGACGCCGCCGTCCGCGCCTCCCCTGCCAGAGAGTTCGCGTCAGCCGTTCCGCTCCTGCCAGCGGTGCAGCAGAGCGGGGATCTCGCCCCGCAGGAATTCATAGAACGCGTGCATCTGCGCCAGGCGCTGATGAGCCGGATCATCGTCACCGGTGACGGAGACGCCTTCCGAGGCGACCTGGAGCATGGCGTCGATGATCGTGTTCTGGCCGGTGAACAGGGTCGCCCAGGCATCGTCGCGAAGTCGGAAGTGCTCGCGGCGACTCCCGGGAGCGGGCAGACGCTCGATGAGACCCACCGAGAGCAGCGACTTGATCGCACTGGAGACCGCGCCGGCGCTGGCATCCAGCCGCTCGACGATCTCACCCGCTGTGACCGTCTCCTGGTCGGTGAACAGGAAGACGGCGAGCGTGCGCGCAGCCATCCGCTGCATCCCACCCTCGGTCAGCGTCAGCGCCAGTCGTTCGGCGGTCTGCCACTGCGTGTGCCTGTCGGTCATCTCACCCTCCAGGCAGCACGATATCAAACATCATGACTGTTCAATAATTCCTGAAACTCCGATACTGTCGGAAGCGCGTCATCTCGACCACGACGCGAGGAAGGACGACATCCATGCGCGCAGTCATCATCGGAGCCGGCATCGCCGGACTCTCCACCGCCCTCCGCCTGCACCAGGCCGGGTGGGAGACTCTCCTCGTCGAACGCGCACCCGCACGCCGCGACGGGGGCTATGCCGTGACCTTCGGCGGCATCGGGTATGACGCCGCAGAGCGAATCGGAATCCTGAGCGATCTCCAGGCCCGCTCGTTCGAGACCACGGAGCTCAGCTATCACCGGTCCGACGGCTCACGCCTCTTCGCTCTGGATCGCGCCACGATCGCTGCCACCACCGGCGCGCGCTCCTTGACGATCCTGCGGGGCGACCTCGAGTCGGTCCTGTATGAAAGGTTCCGGGATCACACGACCATCCGCTTCGGCACCACGCTCACCTCCTTCGAGCAGGACGACCGAGAGGTCCGCGTCGCACTGACCGACGGCACCGTCGAGACGGCTGATCTGCTGATCGGCGCGGATGGGTTGCACTCGACCACGCGCACCCTGCTGTTCGGCCCGGAGGAGGACTTCCTCGTCGACCTGCAACACAAGATCGCCGTGTCCATGCTCGATCGGCGCCCCGCATCCATCGCACCGGGCACCACGGCCACGCACTCCTCGCGCGGTCGCACCGCCGCCGTCATCAGTGCCGGCGACGGTCGCAACGTCGCCTTCTTCGACTACCGCGCCGATCACGCGCGCCCGGGCGCCGACGTGCACGCCGAGCTGAGACGTATCTACGGCGATCTCGGTTGGATCATCCCCGAAGTACTCACCGGCCTCCAGGAAGCCGACTCCGTCTACTTCGACACCGTCAGCCAAGTGGTGGTGCCGTCCTGGAGCAAGGGTCGAGTCGCGCTCCTCGGCGACTCCGCGTGGTGTGTCACGCTGTTCGCCGGCTACGGCTCATCTCTGGCCGTGGGCGGAGCGGACCGGCTCGTCGCAGAACTCACCGCCAGGTCTGACGACATCCCGGCCGCTCTGCAGGCGTGGGAGACAACGATCCGCCCCGAAGCGGAACGCAAGCAGAGGCTCGGACGACGGGTCAAAGGAATCTACGCCCCCGCCCATCCCCTGACCCTCTGGCTGAGCATGCTGCCCCTCCGCCTCGCCTCCTTCCCTCTCGTCCGCAGCTACATGACGCGGCGGTACATCAAGGGCTGAGACCCCTCTCCCTGCGAGGCGGTCAGCCGATGCCGAGCCGCAGGATGAACAGTCCCGGATACACCGCGAAGAGCACCGACAGCGGCAGGATGAGGAAGACCAGCGGGAAGAGCATCAGGATCTCCTTGCGCCCTGCCTGCTCGATGAGCGTGCGTTTCGCGTCCTCGCGCGCATCGCCGGCCTGTGCGTGCAGCACCGCGGCGAGCGGCGCTCCGTGCTCGAGAGCGGCGATCACCTGGTCGACGGCACGCGAGAGCCCGGGCAGCTGCAGACGTCGCGCCGTCTCGCTCAGCGCGTCAGCCAACGGCGACCCGGTCCCGACCGCGAGGACGACCTGACGGAGTTCGGCTGTCAGCTCACCGGTGCCGACGGCGGCGACACGTCGGAGGGAGTCGAGGAACCCTTCGCCGGCGGCAAGGCACAGCGCCAGAAACTCCAGCGTCGTCGGAAGCTCGTCGGCGAGACGCACCCGGCGAGCCCTGGCCCGTGCGGAGAGCTGCATGTCGTACACGACGGCGGCGAGCGCCCCGAACACCACCGGGATGACACTCGTGGGCACCGACATCCGCCCTGCCAGTGCGAGGAGGATGACCACGATGGCACCTCCGCCGATCCCGGCGAGCGTCCACCCCAGTTGCTTGCCTCGGAACACGGACGGTTCGATCGCCACTCCGGCTTGGGACAGTCGCTGTCGAAGGGCGGCTCCCCCGCCGAGCAGACGCTCGAACGTCTCTCGAACGGCGTCCCACAACGCTCGAGAACGCGCGGGAAGCACGCCGGAGGAAGGCAGGATGCCTGGGGGCAGCCGCTCGTCGGTAACGACGTCACGGACGTAGGGCCCGATACGGACGATCAGGGATGCTGCCCGCCAGCGCGGAAGCACGAACAGGACGCTCAGCACACCGGCGGAGAACGTGCCACCGACCAGCACCGCGACCGCGACGACCGACACCTCCGTCACCCGAACCACCGCCGCGGCTCGGAAAGTCGACCGATGCGGACCATGATCCGGAAGGCAGCGACCGAGATCGCGGCTCCGACGCAGATCACCAGAACCCCCTCGGGCGTGCCGTATGCCGAAGCCCCCTCCGGCCGCATGACGAGCAGTCCGAGGATGATCCACGGCGCGACGGCCCCGAGGATCGCCGCACCGCGGATCCACGACTGCCGCGCCTCGACTTCTCCCCGAAGCGCGGCATCTGCACGGACGGACGCCGACAACGCGCGGAGCACACTGATCAACTCGGTACCGCCGACCTGACGGGCCATGCGCAGAGTCTCGACGATCCGATCGCCGATGGGATCGGCGAGGGACGACTTCAACCGGTCGAGGCTCGTCTCGAATCTGCCGCTCGCCCGGAGGTCTCGGGCGAACACGACGAATGCGGGTCGGAGCATGGTCGGCGCGGACTCGGCCAGGCTCGCCACCGCGTCGGGGAGCGAGAGCCCGACGCGGATCGAGGCGATCAGGAGGTCGCAGATGTCCGGCCAGAGTTGCCGACGCGCGCGAAGCAGCCGAAGCCGCCGACCGCGCAGGAACAGGATCGGCGCAGACGCCCCCGCCGCTCCGGCCAGCAGGGCAAGCACCGGCAGTCCGCTCAGGAGCCAGACCACAGAAGCGGCCAGCATCCCCGCGGCCACGATCACCGCGATGAGCACGCGCGGCACGAGCGCGACGAGGCCCGCTTCCTCGATCAAGCGCGTGAGTCGTCCGTCTCTGCCGGCCGGTTGCGCGTTCGCACGAGGCGGCCACATCCACGGCGAGACGCACAGGAGCACACCTGCGGCGAGCGCGGCCCCGAGCAGCACCGTCACGAGTCCACCCCGATCCGGTGAACGGGGCCACGATCCATGTCGGCACGCCGTTGCGTCGTCGAGCCGTCGAGATAGACCCGCGCTGTACGGATGCGTCCCTCGACGATCTCTCCGGTGGGCGCGACGATCTCCTGCACGAAGCGGCGGCCCGAGCGGTCGCGCACGCAATGGACGACGAGGTCGATCGACGTGGCGATCGCCGGCGCGATGAAACCGCGATCGATGTTGCGGCCGGCCAGGAGCGGCAGCATGCTGAGCTTCTCGAGGGCCTCCGTCGCGGAGTTCGCGTGCACGGTGCACGCTCCCGGCACTCCGGTGTTGAGCGCGAGCACGAGGTCGAGCGCTTCGGCATCACGCACCTCACCGAGGACCAGGCGGTCCGGCCGCATCCGGAGCGCTTCCTTCACCAATCGACGCAGGGTGATCTCCCCTGTGCCTTCCAGACTGGACTGGCGCCCCTGCAATGCGACCAGATCAGGACCCTCGATCACGAGCTCGAAGGTCTCCTCGACGGTGACGATGCGCTGCGAGTCGGCGCACGAGGCCAGCAGCGCACCGAGCACCGTCGTCTTCCCGGCGTGGGTCGCGCCGGAGACGATCACCGTGCGACCGTCGTTCATCGCCGCCCGCAACCGCTCAGCCACCGCCACGGGCATCATCCCCTGGGCCGTCAAAGCCTCGAGCGACCGATACTTCGGGAGGAACTTCCGGATGTTGACCGCCCAGGACCCGCGCACGACGTCGGCGATCGCGACGTGCAGACGAGAGCCGTCCGGCAGCGAGGCGTCGACGAAGGGCTGACTGATGTCGACCCGTCGACCGGTGGCCTGCAGCATCCGCTCGACGAGGTCGCGCACCGTCGTGTCGCTGAGGCGCAGTCCGGTCCGCTCCGCCACGCCTTCGCGCGCGACATGCACGTGTCCGGTGCCGTTGAGCCAGATCTCCTCGATCTCGGGATCGTCCAGCAGAGGCTGCAGCGCTCCGAACCCGCTGAGCGACGCCAGCACGTCACGGACACAGGCCGCTTCGTCTTCGATGAGGCCGCCGCCGCGTGCGAGAGCAGCGTCATCGTGACGACGGACCTCCGCGTGCGCGATGCGCCGCGCGGCGTCGGGATCGATCGTGGGATCCACCCCTTCCGTGCGCAGGCGACGCCGAACCTGCTCGGTGACCAGGGCAGACGGATGACTCACCCCGGCATCCTCGCAACGATCGGTTCCCCCGCGTCGGAGTTATCCACAGGCACGCCGCTCCCAGCCGCTCCGGGGGGGCGATGAACTGCGGGCTGATGCTCAGACAGCGGGTTTCGCCGGTCAGTAGACTGATTCCACCGCGCGGGAGTGGTGGAATTGGCAGACACGCAGGATTTAGGTTCCTGTGCCCCAGGGCGTGTGGGTTCAAGTCCCACCTTCCGCACGAGAGACGATGGTGCCGTCGCGAGACCACCCTGACGTCGCTCCGCTTTGACGCCGACCACTCACGACCGACGGGAATCCCGCCAGTGCTCGAATCCATGCTGCACGCTCCCACCGCCCTCATCCCCTGGCTCGACCCCCAGACGATCATCGGCGCGGCGGGCCCCTGGGCGCTTCTGGTGGTGTGCTTCATCGTCTTCGCCGAGACCGGTCTCCTGGTCGGGTTCCTCCTCCCCGGCGACACCCTGCTCATCATCGCCGGGCTCCTGACGCACACCAGCAATGTGTTCGGCGTGAACATCTGGGTCGTCTCGCTCCTGATCGCGCTGTCGGCCTTCATCGGCGGCGAGGTCGGCTATCTGATCGGTCACAAGGGCGGACCGGCGGTGTTCGAGCGCAAGGAGTCGGGCCTCTTCAGCAAGAAGAACGTCGAGCGCACGAACGCGTTCTTCGAGCGCTTCGGCGGTCTCACGGTCATCCTCGCCCGTTTCGTCCCCATCGTTCGCACCTTCGCGCCCGTCGCAGCCGGTGTGGGACACATGCCGTGGCGCCGCTACTCGCTCTACAACTTCATCGGCGCCATGATCTGGGGCTTCGGCCTCACGATGGTCGGATACCTCATCGCCTACATCCCGTGGGTGCGCCTACTCGTGGTTCAGTACATCGACGTGATCCTGCTGATCGCCGTCGGCGGCACCGCCCTCGTCACCCTGTGGCACTACTTCTCAGAGCGCCACAAGGCGAAGAAGGCCGCGGCGGCAGGCGAAGACGTCGTGACCGATGCCGAGGAGGCACAGGAACTCGTCCTGGATGCCGACGTGTTCGACCGCGCCCCCGACCTGGACGGCGACGGCAAGCACTGATCCTGACCTCGTGCGCCGAGCCCTCGGCGGACGAGGTCAGCCTGCGTTCTTCGCGCGCTCCTCTTTGGTGCGCGCGACGCTGGCGCGGAGTGCCTCCATGAGGTCGATGACTTCGCCACCCTCCGCAGCCTTCTCGGCCTCCCCGAACGTCTCGGCGACGTCGAACGTGTCCCCCGCCTCGATCTTCGCGTCGATGAGGGTGCGAAGCTCCTTCTGGTACTCGTCGACGAAGTCCTCGGGATCGAAGTCGGCCGAATAGCTGTCGACGAGTGAGGCGGAGAGCTCGAGCTCCTTCTTCGAGATCCGCACGTCCTCGTCCAGTGCAGGGAACTCCGCTTCGCGCACCTCGTCGGCCCACAGCAGGGTCTGCAGCACGAGCACCTTCCCCCGGACCCGCAGCGCGGCCAGCCTGGTCTTCTGCCGCAGTGTGAAGCGCACGATCGCGGTGCGATCCGTCTGCTCCAGGGTCTTGCGCAGCAGCACGTACGCCTTCGGGGACTTCGAGTCCGGCTCGAGGTAGTACGGCTTGTCGAGGGTGAGCAGATCGACCTGGTCGGACGGCACGAACTCGACGACGTCGATCTCCCGGCTCTTCTCGGCCGGCAGCGCGGCCAAGTCGTCCTTGGTGAGCACCACCGTCTGCCCGTCGTCGACGTACGCGCGATCGATGTCGGCATAGGCCACCGTCTCGCCGCACACCTCGCACGTGCGCTGGTACCGGATGCGGCCGCCGTCCTTCTCATGCACCTGATGCAGCGGCACATCGTGATCCTCCGTGGCGGAGTACACCTTCACCGGCACGTTCACGAGCCCGAATGTCAGCGCGCCCTTCCAGATCGTCCTCATGACACCAGTGAACACCAGTCGAAGCCGTCGCGACCAGTCCCTTGACTACGCTGGCTGCATGGTCGGACCAGGGCAGATCGTGCAGGTGGACGGTCGCCGACTGCGCGTGACGAATCTCGACAAGGTCGTCTACCCGGACACCGGCACGACCAAGGGCGAGGTCATCGCCTACTACAGCGCGATCGCCCCGCTCATCCTGCCCCTCCTCGACGGACGCCCGGTCACGCGCAAGCGCTGGGTCGAAGGCGTCGGGACGAGGGACGCTCCCGCGGATGCGTTCTTCACGAAGCAGCTCGAACCGGGGGCACCGGCCTGGATCCCGCGGCAGGCGATCCAGCATTCGGACGGCCCGAAGGAGTACCCCCTCGTCGAGGACGTGCCGACGCTGGTGTGGCTCGCTCAGGTCGCCGCGATCGAACTGCACGTGCCGCAGTGGCGCTTCGCTCCGGACGGGAGCCCGGGTCGCCCCGATCGCCTCGTTCTCGACCTGGACCCGGGCCCCGGTGTCGGACTCGCACAGTGCGCCGAAGTCGCGCGCTTCGCACGCGTCATCTTGACGGACATGGGGCTCGATCCGCTCCCGGTCACGAGCGGGAGCAAGGGTCTGCACCTGTATGCGGCCCTCCCCGGGGAGCAGACGAGCGACGAGATCTCGGCGGTCGTGAAGGAACTCGCCCGCCTGATCGAGAACGACCATCCCGATCTGGCCACGAGCGTCATGTCGAAGGCCGAGCGAGGCGGGAAGGTGTTCCTGGACTGGAGCCAGAACAACGGCAAGAAGACGACCATCTCGCCGTACTCGCTCCGGGGGCGGGCACAGCCGTGGGTCGCGGCTCCGCGCACCTGGGACGAACTCGATGACCCGGATCTGGCCCAGCTCGACCTCGACGAGGTACTCGCCCGCGCAGCCGCGGGAATCGATCCGCTCGCCGGGCTCCGCCCGCAGGAGGCCTCGTCGGCCCCAACACCTCCCCCGGCTCACCGGCCCCGTCACCCGCGGGGCGCTTCGGCCCCTTCACGGGGCGCCACGGCCGCGCCCCTCGCGCCGATGCTCGCCGAGAACGGCACCGCCGGGGTCACGCGGGCGCTGAGCGATCCGTCCTGGGTCGAGGTGAAATGGGACGGCATCCGAGCCTTGGGCACCTGGGCCGACGGACGGATGCTCCTGCACGCGCGGCGCGGCACCGACATCACGACCCGCTATCCGGAACTCACCGCCGACGGCGCCCCTTTCCTGCCCGTCGCCGACGCGATCGTGGATGGGGAGATCGTGGCGTTCGACGGCCAGGGACGCCCGAGCTTCTCCCTGCTGCAGAACCGCATGCATCTGACCCGTCCGCGCGAGATCGAGCGGGAGGTGGTCCGCACGCCGATCGTGTACATGCTCTTCGACCTGCTGAGCCTCGACGGGCACGATCTCACGGGCATGCCGCTGCGCGAGCGCCGCATCCTGCTCGAAGACGTCGTCGCAGGCCTCGACGCCCCGATACAGATCCCTCCTGTCTTCGACGACGTCGACGCGGCCCTCGCTGCCAGCAGGGAGTTCGGTCTCGAAGGCGTCGTGGTGAAGGACCCGCAGTCCCGTTACCGCCCGGGGCAGCGCAGCCCGTCCTGGCTGAAGCTCAAGCACACGCGCATGCAGGAGGCCGTGATCGTCGGGATCCGGCCGGGCAAAGGCGATCGCGAGAGCACACTCGGCTCGCTCCTGCTCGCGGTGCCCGACCGCTCCGGCGGCCGAGGCGGATCAGCGCCGTTGCGCTACGTCGGGAGGGTGGGAACCGGATTCACCGACCGCATCCTCCGCGATCTGCTCGCACGCCTCGACCCGCTGCGCAGGGAGACAGCGCCCCTCGACGGCGTGCCCGCGCCCGACGCGTCCGACGCGCTCTGGGTGCATCCCGAGCTCGTGGGCGAAGTCGAGTTCGCCAATTGGACCCCCGATGGGGTGCTCCGACACGCACGATGGCGAGGGTTGCGGCCCGACAAGGAGCCGGGCGACATCGTCGTGGAGCGCTGACCACTCCCCCGCACCGGAGCGTTCAGGCGTGATGAGGCTCGCAGTCCGACTTCTCAGCCGGCTCGATCTGGAAGGTCGAATGCTCGACATCGAAGTGATCGGCCAAGCACGCCTGCATGTCGGAGAGGAGCTGCGTCGACCTCCCGTCGGCGAACAGCTGCGGCTCGACGGTGACATGCGCCGTGAACACCGGCGCGCCCCGCGTGAGCTGCCACACGTGCACATCGTGCACGCCGACCACACCGTCGTACCCCAGCAGGTGGGTGCGGATGTCACTGACGGCGGTCCCCTTGGGCGCCGACTCGGCGAGGACCGAGAACACTTCGCGCAGCAGCGCGATCGCTCGCGGGATGATCATCGCCGCGATGAACAGGGAGGCGATCGCATCGGCCGGCATCCATCCCGTCAGGAGGATCACGATCGCGGCGACGATGACCGCGGCGGACCCGATCAGGTCTCCCATCACCTCGAGATAAGCGCCGCGCACATTGATACTCGTGCGCTGCGCACGGCTGAGCAACCACATCGAGACGGCATTCGCCAGCAGGCCGACGACGGCGACCACGAGCATGAGCCCGCCGGCGACCTCGACGTCGCCGGGGTTCAGCAGGCGGCCGATGCCCTCGATCGCCACCCACGTGGCCAGGGCGATCAGGATCACGGCATTGATCAACGCGCCGAACACCTCGGCGCGTTGATACCCGAAGGTCCGTCGATCATCGGCTGGTCGCGCGGCCACGGTCGCGGCGATGAGCGCGATCACGAGCGCGGAGGCGTCCGTGAACATGTGCGCGGCGTCGGCGAGCAAGGCGAGCGAGCCGGTCAGGATCGCACCGACGACCTGCACGACCATCACGGTCGCCGTGAGCGTCAGCGAGATCGCCAGCAGGCGTCGACTGTTGGCCGAACGGATGCCGCCGGCGGCGGGTGCGTGATCGTGCATGCCCCCAGGCTAGACCGGGAATCACAGCCGGAAGGCGTGTTCGCCCTAGTCGGGAAGGGTAACGATTCTCAGCGTCACCAGCAGTTCACCGACGGGTGCGCACGTAGGTGAGCACGACGCATCCGTTGTCGAAGGTCCGGGCTTCCTCGAGGTCGAACGACTTCGGCGCGAACGCGAACCTCGCCATCGGGATCCCGTCTCCCGCGATCACCGGATACTTCTTGACGATGAGGCGGTCGATCTCGTCGATCAGCGCTCCGGCGAGCAGAGCGCCTCCGGCGAGGTAGATCCCCAGCCCGTCCTCGGCCTTCACCTGCCGCACGCGTTCGACCGGATCGGTGCGCACGATCTCGACGTTCGGATCCGCGGGATCGGCGAGCGTGCCGCTGAACACGATGGTGCGCAGGTGCGCGTACGGGTCGGTCACCCCCACCTGCAACGCCGGCTCGTAGGTCCGGCGCCCCATGAGCACCGTGTCGAACTGCGTCACCGGAGCGTCTGCCCCTCCGCGCCCCGCGCGGGCGAAGGTCGGCTGCACGTCGGCGAACTCCGTGCCGAGCGACTCGGCGAACGCCGGGGTGACGGGATAGAAGTCGACCTCGTCCGCGGGGCCCGCGATGAAGCCGTCGAGGGAGACACCGATGTAATAGGTCAGTTCACGCATGCCCTCACGATAAGCACTACACGTGAAGTACGTCAACCGTAGTGGTTACGCTTCTTCGGACCTCAGAGTGCAGCGAGCAACGGCAGCAGTTCCGCGAACGCACGCGCACGATGCGACTGCGACTGCTTCTCCTCCGCACTGAAGTCGCCCACCGTACGCTCCTCGCCGTGCGGCTGACCGTCGGGGATGAAGATCGGGTCGTAGCCGAAACCACCGCCACCGGACGCCTCGTGTGACAGACGCCCCGGCCACCGGCCTTCGACGACCTGTTCCCGGCCGTCGGGCATCACCAGGGCGATGGTCGAGGTGAAGTGCGCGGTCCGATGCGGGTCGGCGATGTCGCGCAGCTGATCGAGCAGGAGCGCGAGATTCGCCCCGGCATCCTTCTTCTGGCCCGCCCAGTACGCGGAGAAGACCCCGGGCGAACCGCCCAGGACGTTGACGCAGATACCGGAGTCGTCGGCCAGAGCGGGGAGCCCGGTGTGCGTCGCCGCCGCCCTCGCCTTGATCAGTGCGTTCTCGGCGAAGGTCACGCCGTCCTCGACCGGTTCCGGGCCGTCGTAGCCGACGACCTCGAGGTCCGGTCGTGCCTGCGCGACGATCTGCTGGAACTCCGCGACCTTGTGCGGATTGTGCGTCGCGAGGACGACCTTCATCGTCGCTCCCCCGCCAACGCGGCGAGCTGCTTGCCCTTCAGCTCGTCGCATCCGGACACTCCGAGCTCGAGCAGCGCATCCAGTTCGCGCTTGTCGAACGGCGCCCCCTCGGCTGTGCCCTGGACCTCGACGAACAGTCCGCGGCCCGTGACCACGACGTTCATGTCGGTCTCGGCGCGCACGTCCTCGACGTATGCCAGATCGAGCATGGGCTCGCCGTCGATGATCCCGACCGACACCGCGGCCACGGAGTCGAGCAGCGGCGTGGAGTTCTTGCCGATGAACTTCTTCTCGCGCCCCCACTCGATCGCGTCGGCCAGCGCGACGTACGCGCCGGTGATGGCCGCGGTGCGCGTGCCCCCGTCCGCCTGCAGCACGTCGCAGTCGATGACGATCGTGTTCTCACCGAGCGCCTTGGTGTCGACCACGGCGCGAAGGGCGCGACCGATGAGCCGGGAGATCTCGTGCGTGCGTCCGCCGATGCGCCCCTTCACGCTCTCGCGGTCGTTGCGACTGTTCGTGGCGCGCGGGAGCATGGCGTACTCGGCCGTGACCCACCCCTTGCCCTTGCCGGTCAACCAGCGCGGGACGCCGTTGGTGAACGAGGCGGTGCACAGCACCTTCGTGCCGCCGAAGCTGATCAGGGCCGAACCCTCGGCCTGTGCGCTCCAGCCGCGCTCGATGGTGATCTCACGCAGCTGATCGGTGGAACGGCCGTCGACGCGGACGATGTCGGTCATGTGCTTCTCTCGGGTCAGGGTGATGCGTCGAGTCGGGATGGCTCGACACGGTGTTACTCGAAGGTGTGCTCGGGAAGGGTGATCACGCCGGTCTGGACGAGCTGCACGTCGCGGACCTCCCGGCCCATCAGGCGATTGGCCAGCGCGGTGAAGTCATCGGCCGAGACGCCGGTGGCCTCGTAGACATAGGTGGCCGTGGCATCGGGCGGTGCGAGCAGATCTCCCCGCACCAGCTGACGGTAGACGTCGCCGGCGGTCTCATCGTCGCTGGAGACGAGCGTCACGCCCTCCCCCATCACGTAGCTGATCGCACCGCGCAGGAACGGATAGTGCGTGCAGCCGAGGACCAGGGTGTCGACGCCGGCGTCCCGCAGCGGGGCGAGGTACTCCTCGGCGACGGCGAGCACTTCGGGAGTACCGGTGATCCCCGCTTCGACGAACTCGACGAATCGCGGACAGGCGGCCGTGAAGACCTGCAGCCGCTCGTTCACCTCGAGCATGTCCTGGTACGCGCGCGATCCGATCGTGCCGACCGTGCCGATCACGCCGACGCGCCCGTTCCTCGTGGTGGAGACGGCGCGGCGGACGGCGGGGCCGATCACCTCGACCACCGGGATGTCGTAGCGCTCGCGTGCGTCGCGGAGCATGGCCGACGACGCGGTGTTGCACGCGATCACGAGCATCTTCACGCCCTGCTCGACGAGTGTGTCCAGCACCTCGAGGGAATAGCGACGCACGTCGGCGATGGGCTTGGGGCCGTAGGGGGAATGGGCGGTGTCGCCGATATAGACGAACGACTCACGGGGCAGCTGGGCGCGGATGGCCCGCGCCACCGTGAGCCCGCCGACACCGGAGTCGAAGATCCCGATGGGCGCGTCGTTCATGACTCCCCAGCCTACCCGCGTGCGCACCTCCGCGTGCATCAGCACGCTCAGTAAGCTGAGCGCATGACCACGTCGACGGCGCTGCTCACCGACCGCTACGAGCTGACGATGCTCGCTGCCTCGCTCCGCGACGGGACGGCTTTCCGCCCGAGCGTCTTCGAGCTCTTCTCCCGCCGACTCTCCGGCGGCCGCCGATTCGGAGTGGTCGCAGGCACCGGACGATTCCTCGAACTGCTGCGCGAGTTCCGCTTCGGTGACGACGAGTTGCGATTCCTCCGCGACGAGCATGTGGTCGACGCGACATCGCTGAAGCACCTCGAGGAGTACCGCTTCACGGGCACGATCCGGGGCTATCGAGAGGGCGAGCTCTACTTCCCCGGCTCCCCCATCCTCACCGTCGAGGGAACGTTCGCGGACGCCGTGGTGCTGGAGACACTCGCTCTGAGCGTGCTCAACCACGACTCCGCCGTGGCCACGGCCGCATCGCGGATGAGCATCGCCGCGGGCGAGCGTCCGCTGGCGGAGATGGGCTCGCGCCGTGCTGCTGAACGTTCCGCGGTCGCGGCCGCACGCGCCGCGTACATCGCAGGGTTCAGCGCCACCAGCAACCTCGAAGCGGGGCGGAGCTGGGGCATCCCGACGATGGGCACCGCCGCTCATTCCTGGACGCTCCTGCACGACACCGAGGAAGAGGCGTTCCGCGCACAGGTCGACAGCATGGGCGTCGGCACGACGCTGCTCGTCGACACGTACGACATCCGGAACGGGGTCGAGACCGCGATCCGCGTCGCGGGCACCGACCTGGGCGGCGTGCGTATCGATTCGGGCGATCTCCCGATCGTCGCCGGTGATGTGCGGGTGCAGCTCGACGAACTCGGGGCGACGTCCACGCGGATCACCGTGACGAGCGACCTCGACGAGTATGCGATCGCGGCACTCGCCGCGTCGCCGGTCGACGCCTACGGTGTCGGGACATCGGTCGTCACCGGCTCCGGATACCCGACCGCGAGCATGGTCTACAAGCTCGTGGCACGGCAGGACGCGGCGGGGGCCTGGATCGCGGTCGCCAAGGCGTCCGCGGACAAGGCCTCGTACGGCGGACGCAAGGCCGCGTTCCGGACGCTCGTCGACGGCGTCGCGACCGCGGAGACGGTCGTGGTCTCCGACGGCTTCGAGGAGCTGGACACGCCATCGGAGCATCCCGACGGCCGCCCGCTGCAGGTGACGTTCGTCGAGGCGGGCGACATCGACACCGCACACGAGGGGACGGAGGGAACGGCGGCCGCGCGGACGCACCACCTGCGGGTGCGCGAGGAGCTTCCCGTACGCGCTCTCGCGCTCAGCAAGTCCGACCCGGCGATTCCCACCGTGTACGTCGAGGCCGACTGAGGTCAGCCGATCATCGACTCGTAGATCTCCTTGCACGTGGGGCAGATCGGGAACTTCTCCGGGTCACGACCCGGCGTCCACTTCTTGCCGCACAGCGCGCGCACCGGCTTGCCGGTGATCGCAGACTCGAGGATCTTGTCCTTCTTCACGTAATGCGAGAAGCGCTCATGGTCGCCCGGTTCGAGATTCTCCTCGCGGAGGAGCTCTTCCAGTTCGCGATCAAGCGTTGCCACGCCGCCCTGATCGGGGCTGTCCAGCGGAGTACTCATCCCGTGAGTCTAGCGGCGTCGAGCCCCTCGCGGGCGGGTGTCACGCGGTCTCGACGAACTCCATCAGCCGCTCACCGCTGTGCTCGAAGATGCGACCGCCGATGACCGCACCCGCGGCGAGGACGCCGAGGCCGATGAGAAGGCCGACCCAGAACGTCGCCGGCGCATACGCCGAACCCTCGACGATCGTGGCCGCGAACAGCCAGATCGTCGGGACGCTGAGCACGATCGCGCCGAGGAACGCTGCAGCAGGCCCGTACGCTCCGCGCGACGTCGGCCGCTGCGGCTGCTGGAACGGACTGTCGCCGGGACGGGAGACCGCGTACGGCGCGACCACCGAGACGATGCTCGAGATGCCCAGGGCGGAGAAGAGCAGGCTCGCTGCGAGGCCGCCGAGCGGAAGGAGCAGCCTCCAGTCTCCGATCAGCAGCAGCGAGAGCGGTACCGCGATCGCGAGGACCGGAATCGCGACGAGCAGCACGGGAACCAGTCGACCGAGGCGATCGGGAAGCCCACGCACGCCGCTCGCGACGTGGGTCCACAGTGCGGTCGAGTCGTAGGCGACGTCGTTGTGCGGCAGCCATCCGAAGAACAGTGCCATCACCGGCACCGGCACGAGCGCGGCGATCTCGATCGGCACGCCGGCGACGATCAGCGGCAGCATGGTGAGCACACCGGCGACCGGGACGACGATGATGTTCATGATGTAGCGGCGATCCCGGAGCCAGTACACGAGGCTCCGCGAGGCGATCGCACCGAACGCATTGGACGGCAGCAGCCCGAACCAGCCGAGTCCGGTGCGCTCTCGCGAGGCGACGGGACGCTCAGTCGTCGTGAGCAGGCGTCGCACGAGCCAGGTCCAGGCCGCCCAGAGGAGACCGACGGTGAGGACGGCGATGATGCCGCTGACCCAGGCAGCCGCGGTCTCGCCCGCCGCGGATGCGAAGAGGAAGGCGGGCGACGCCGCGAACGGGGTGAACCCGAGCACGGTCGACAGCGTCGACAGGGAATCAGGCACGAGCCCATCCCAGCGCAGGGAGCCGAGGAACACCGCCACGGGGAACGCGATCACGAGCAGAGCGAGGGCGAACAACGCCGTGAGCTCCCGGGACCGACGCTCCGGCAGCAGCAGGGCGTTGATGGCCATGCCGATCCGCGATATGAGCACGGTCGTGAGGATGCCGATGATCGTCATCAGCACCGCGAGGGGCCAGGGCGTGCCGTCTCCGATCGCGACGATGCAGACGCTCGTGTAGACGGCGACGAGGGCGAGACTGGGCACACTGACGAATGAGGCGAGCGTGAGCACCCACGGCATCCGGCGCTCGTCCACACCGAACACGGCGAAGCGTCGCGGGTCGAGCGGGTCGACCGCGCCGACGAGGATCGGGCCCACGAGGAAACCCAGGAGCAGCGCGGCTCCACCGAGCACCGTGACCGCCTGCGCGACCGGGACGGGCGCACCCGACAGCGTGAACACGGCGATGCACACCACGGTCGTGACGGCGATGACGGCCGCGAACACGAGGAGCGTCCGAAGCCGACGCTCGCCGCGGAGCGACCCGAGAAGGAGAGCGAGCCTCAGTCGGAGAACGTGTGCAGCCACTCGAGCCCCTCCACCTCACCGCTGGAGCCGGCAAGTTCGACGAAGCGCGCTTCGAGCGTCTGCCCCGCGCGCACCTCGTCGATCGTGCCCTCGGCGAGCACTTCACCGCCGACGATGATGGCCACCCGGGAGCAGACGCGCTCGACCAGATCCATCCCATGACTGGAGAGGATCACGGTCCCGCCGTGCGAGACGTAGGCGCGCAGGATGTCCAGGATGACCGCGGAGGAGACCGGGTCGACCGACTCGAACGGCTCATCCAGCACCAGGACGCGCGGCGAGTGGATCATCGCGCCGGCGAGCATGATCTTCTTCGTCATACCTGCCGAGTAGTCCGAGACGACCCGGCTGAGAGCGTCACCGAGGTCGAATGCGCGGGCGAGATCGGCCGCACGCTTCTCGATCACGTCGGCGGAGAGCCCTCGAAGGAGTCCGTAGTAGTAGAGGAGCTGGCGTCCGGTGAGCCGGTCGAACGTCCGCAGCCGGTCGGGCAGCACGCCCATGAGCCGTTTCGCGGCCTGCGGCTGCGCGGCCTGGTCGACACCGCAGATCGTGACGCTGCCTTCATCGGCCCGCAGGAGGCCTGCGACGATCGAGAGCGTGGTCGTCTTGCCCGCACCGTTGGGACCGACGACTCCGTAGAACGACCCCGCAGGCACCGAGAGGTCGATCCCGCCGACCGCCCGGTTGTCTCCGAACTGCTTGACGAGGCCGCGGACGCTGACCGCTTCCCCGGCGGACGTCGCGTCGGTCCGTCCCGGGGCGTCGACCACCGCATCATCGGAGTCGGCGACAGCCTCGACGACTTCGAGCGTCGTCACCTCGTCGGCTGCGTCGGCCTCGGCGACGAGCGTCTGCTCGGCACCGTCCTCACCGCTCTCCGCTCCGGGTGCCTCCTGGTCGTCCACGGCTGGAACCGCAGCCACGGAGGCATCCGTCGTTGCCGATTCGGCCTCGGGGGCGGACTCGAGCTCGGACGACGGAGCAGACTCGGTCACCGGAGCAGACTCGGTCACCGGCGAGTCTTCGATCACGAGCGCGGCATCGGCCTGCGCGGCCTTCACGTCATCGGCCTCGGCCTTCGCCTTCGCCGCAGCCGCCCTCGCCGCCGCCGACTTCTTCGCTGCCGTGGTCTTCGCTGCAGCCGTCTTCGCGGTCGCCGCGCGGGCGGTGGACTTGGTGGCGGCCGACTTGGCGGCTGCGGTCTTCGCCGCCGCCGTCTTCGCGGCCGTGGACTTCGTCGCGGGCGTCTTTCCCGCAGCCTTCGGCGCAGCGGCCTTCGTCCCAGTGACGGCGGCCCGCGGTGCGGCGACACGCACGGCCGCGGCGCGGTCCGAGGCAGCCGTCGATCCGGAGGACTTCGTCGCGGCAGCTCGCGAAGCGGTGTTCTTCGCCGCTGCCTTCCGCGCGTCCGCTGCGGTTCGCGCGGTGCTGGTCGTCTTCGCGGGCTGCTCGTCCATCGCCTTCGGCAACGGCTCGACCACGACCTCGGCAGTCGGTGCGGCCTTCTCCGCCGCAGCCTTCGTCGTCGTGGACTTCGCGGGAGCCTTCACAGAAGTCTTCGCGGCGGTCTTCGAGGTCGCGGGCTTCTTCGTCGTGCCGGCCTTAGTCGTGCCGGTCTTCGTCGTGCCGGCCTTCGTCGTGCTGGTCTTCGTCGGCGTCGTCCCCGAGGTACGTGCGGTCGTCGGCTTCGTGGCCGCCGACTTCTTGGCGGCAGGCTTCTTGGCGGCAGACTCCGTGGCCACGGGCTTCTTGGCCGCAGCTTTCTTGGGCGCGGCTTTCGTGGGCGCGGACTTCTTGGGCGCGGGCTTCTCGGCATCCGTCGGCGCCTCCGAGGCCTGCGTGGACGATGCCGAACTGCTCACCGACGTGTCCCGGGGGAAGGCTTCGGTATCGTCCACCTGGGCGGTGCGGTCGTCAGGGGAGGAAGTCACCGTCCTACGGTATCAAGGGGTGGGCGCAAGCCAAGCCGCCGCGCAATAAACCGCCGCCGGATCCCCGCGATCCGGGGCGATCGCGCTCCGTGTGCGAGCCTGTGCGTCCGGTGTGTACTCGGTCACGAAATGGCAACGGGAGCCTTCGCACCCCGAGCTTCCCAGCCTGAATCGCTACCATGAACGCGGCACGACGAAGTGTCTGGTCGGTGAACCGACCGTGAACACAACTTCCTTTAGGAGCACTCGTGACTCTTCAGACCGTCATCCTCGCCGCCGGCATGGGCTCGCGCCTCGGCCGCGCGCTGCCGAAGCCGCTCACCGAACTGAGCGACGGCCGCACGATCATGGGCCAGCAGCACGACAACATCCGCGCCGCCTTCGGGTCCGACGCGCGCATCACGACCGTGGTCGGCTACCGCGCAGAGACCATCATCGAAGCCTTCCCCCAGGTCAACTACGTCCACAACGAGCGCTACGACGAGACGAACACGTCGAAGAGCCTGCTGCGCGCTCTCGGCGCCACCGGCAAGGGCGGCGTGCTGTGGATGAACGGCGATGTGGTCTTCGACCCGATGATCCTCGGCCGTGCGGCCGCCTACATCGAGCGCGACCAGTCGTTCGTGACCGTCAACACCTCGAAGGTCAGCGACGAAGAGGTGAAGTACACGGTCACGGCCGAAGGCTTCATCAAGGAGCTCTCCAAGACCGTCAAGGGCGGACTCGGTGAGGCGGTCGGCATCAACTACATCTCGTCCACGCACAAGAAGGCGTTCATGCGCCAGCTGCAGCGCGTCGAGGACCAGGATTACTTCGAGCGCGGCCTCGAGCTCGCCATCGCGGAAGACGCCCTGCTGCTCGAGCCGATGGATGTCTCCGACCTGTACGCGGTCGAGGTCGACTTCGCGGAAGACCTCGAGCGGGCGAACCTCTTCGTCTGATCCGATCCGTCGTGCGAGAGCCCGGTTCCCTCGAGGGACCGGGCTTTCGGCGTTTTCGCGGCCGAGCTTCGTAAGATCGCTCCATGGCTCGCCAGGTGCACAAGATCCACTCGTTGCCGGATGACGCTCCGTGGGACAAGGGTGTGCCCCCTTCCGGGTCTTCCGAGCACCCGATGATGGTGCGCGGCCTCGACCGCGTGCTCTCGATCCAGCGCCCGCTCGTGCTCGCGCACATCCGCAGCATCCGTCTTCGCAACCCTCAGGCCACGCCCACCGAGATCATCCGGATCCTCGAACGCCGCTATCTCGCCGCCGTGACCACCGGTGGCGCCGCGGTGGGCGCGACCGCCGTCGTTCCCGGCATCGGCACCGGCGTGACTCTCGCGCTGTCCGGTGTCGAGACCGTGGGCTTCGTGGAGTCGACGGCCCTGTTCGCGCAGTCGGTCGCTGAGGTGCACGGCATCGCGGTCGCCAACCCCGACCGTGCGCGCGCCCTGGTGATGACCTTGATGCTCGGCAAGGAGGGCGTCGATCTGGTCGGTCAGCTCGCCGGGCAGGTCGCCGGACGCGGCGGGAGCAGATCGTCGTACTGGGGTGAACTCGTCACGAAGTCGCTCCCCCGCGCCGCCGTCGGCCCCCTGGTCGATCAGCTCAAGAGCATGTTCGTGAAGCAGTTCGCCGCGAAGGGCGGCGCCTCCGTGATCGGCAAGGCCCTCCCGTTCGGCGTCGGCGCAGCCATCGGCGGGGCAGGGAACAACATCCTCGGCCGTCGCGTGCTCACGACCTCGCACAAGGCTTTCGGTGCGGCTCCGATCGATCTGCCGCTCGAGCTCGAACCGGTGCCGGGAGCGGAGAAGCTCGAGCTGCGGATGCTCCGCGGCGCGCGGTATGCCGGCAACGCCGTGGCCGGTGCGGCAGGAACGACCGTCCGCGGAGTCGGCTGGGTCGGTCGCAAGGCCCTCTCCCTCGGCCGTTCCCCGAAGTCGGACCCGGAGTTGGAGGAGAACGATCCCGCGAAAACCACCGACGTGAAGCGGGAGAACGACGCCCCGACGGCAGCGGATGCGGACGCCGCACACTGAGCACTGCACGTAGGTCGCCAAAGGATCGGCCGCCCCGTTGTGCCGAGCATCCAACAGACCGGGCCGACCCGACGCTAGGGTGGAATCCGTGACGGACAAGCCCGACCTCTTTACCACCGCCGGCAAGATCGCGGATCTGCGCGCTCGCTACACCGAAGCCGTCGTCGACGCAGAAGCCAAGGCGAAGGAGAAGCAGCACGCCAAGGGCAAGATGACCGCCCGTGAGCGCATCGAACTGCTCGTCGACCCCGGAAGCTTCGTCGAGTTCGACGAGTACGTGCGCCACCGCACCACCGCCTTCGGCATGGACCGCTCCCGCCCCTACGGCGACTCGGTCGTCACCGGTGTCGGCACGATCAACGGGCGCACCGTCGCGGTGTACTCGCAGGACTTCTCGACCTTCGGCGGCTCACTCGGCGAAGTCGCCGGCGAGAAGATCGTGAAGATCATGGAGTTCGCCCTCGCCGGCGGGATGCCCTGCATCGGCATCCTCGACTCAGGCGGTGCGCGTATCCAGGAGGGCGTCGTCGCCCTGGGCAAGTACGGCGAGATCTTCCGCCTCAACACCCGCGCCTCCGGCGTGATCCCTCAGATCTCCATCATCATGGGCCCCGCGGCCGGTGGCGCCGTGTATTCCCCCGCGCTCACGGACTTCGTGATCATGGTCGACAAGACCAGCCAGATGTTCGTCACCGGTCCCGACGTGATCAAGACCGTGACCGGCGAGGACGTCGGCATGGAGGAACTCGGCGGCGCACTCACGCACAACACGCGCTCGGGCGTCGCGCACTACCTCGCCGAGGACGAAGACGACGCGATCGACTACGCGCGCACGCTGCTGAGCTTCCTTCCGGACAACAACATGGCGGAGCTGCCCTCGTACGAGAGCACCTTCGAGTTCGAGACCACCGACGCCGACCGTGTGCTGAACACGATCGTCCCCGACTCCACGAACCAGCCGTACGACATCCACACCGTCATCGAGCATGTGGTCGACGAGGGCGACTTCCTCGAGGTGCAGCCGCTGTTCGCCCCGAACATCGTGATCGGGTTCGGCCGCATCGAAGGCCGCTCCGTCGGCATCATCGCGAATCAGCCGTCGCAGATGGCCGGAACGCTGAACATCGAAGCCGGCGAGAAGGCGAGCCGCTTCGTCCGGTTCTGCGACGCGTTCTCCATCCCGATCGTCACCCTCGTCGACGTCCCCGGTTACCTGCCGGGAACCGACCAGGAGTGGACGGGTGTCATCCGCCGCGGCGCGAAGCTCCTCTACGCCTACGCGGAGGCCACGGTCCCGCTCGTCACGGTGATCCTGCGCAAGGCCTACGGCGGCGCGTACATCGTGATGGGATCGAAGCAGCTCGGCGCCGACGTGAACCTCGCCTGGCCGACGGCGGAGATCGCCGTCATGGGCGGGCAGGGTGCCGTGAACATCCTGTACCGCGGCGAGATCAAGAAGGCCGAGGACGCCGGCGAAGACGTCGCCGCCGTGCGTACCCGCCTGGCGAACGAGTACACGTACAACGTCGCCTCACCGTTCCTCGCGGCGGAGCGCGGAGAGCTCGACGGCATCATCGAGCCGGCGAACACGCGCGTGTCGATCGCGAAGGCACTGCGTGCGCTGCGGGGCAAGCGCGCCGAGCTTCCGCCGAAGAAGCATGGGAACATCCCGCTGTGACCGCACGAGAGGCCGGGGTCGACGCATCGGAGCAGGCGGCATCGATGCTCACGATCACGCGCGGTTCAGCCACTGAAGAAGAGCTGGCCGCACTCATCGCGGTTATCAGCGAGGCCTATGCGTCCGAAGCGGCGGACGCCGTGGCCGATGAGCCGACCGTGTCCGCCTGGACCCGCACGCAGCGTCCGCTCCGGCGTCCGCTGCGCCGTGACATCCCGTGGGGGCGCTTCTCCGGGTGACGCCCCCGGCCTGCGCCTCGTGCGTCAGGCGGTGAGAGCTCAGCCGTCGAGCAGGAGCCCCGAGGCGCGGGGACTGAGCACGGAGTCGAGCACCACGCAGCCGGCGCCCACCGCGCCCACGTCGTCGCCGACGACCGTCCCGTCGACGGGCAGCTTGCGCACCGCCCGTGTCGCGCTCGCCCGATCGAGGCGACCGGGGATCTCGCTGAGGTACACCTCCGCGAGCCGCGACCAGAACGGGCCGCCGAACACGACGCGGTCCACGTCGAGCATGTTCGCGAGCGCGGCGGTCAGGACGGACATGTGCACAGCCGCCTGCCGCAGCACGGCCAGAGCGGCGACGTCGCCGCGGCCGGCACGCTCGCAGAGCTCCCCGAAGCGCTCGTCGACGGACTCGACATCGCTCGCCTCGCGATCGTCCTGGAACACCCCCGCACGCTCCGCCTGTTCGACGATGGCTTGTGGCGTGCAGACGACCTCGACGCATCCCCGAGAACCGCAGGTGCACCGCGGACCGTCAGGATCCACGATCACGTGCCCGACCTCTCCGATGTTGCGTGTGCTCCCGGGCACGACCTCCCCCTCCCTGGCGAGGGCGGCCCCGATCCCGGTACCCAGATAGATGAAGACGAACGAATCGTCGGCCGACGCGCGTCGCGTCCACAGTTCGCCCGACGCGGCGGCAGTCGTGTCCTTCTCGAGCAGCACGGGAAGACCGGTCGCTTCGGCGAGCACCGCACGCAGCCGTACCCGGTGCCAGCCGAGCAGCTTCGGCGGGTCGATCACCGTGCCCTTCTCCGCATCGAGAGGCCCGGGGGCGGCGACTCCCACTCCGGCGATCCGGTCGCGGTCCACGTCCGCCTCGGCGATCAAGGCGTCGATGGTGGCCGCCATGGCGGAGATGATCCACCGCGGTTCCTTCGCCGGGGTGCGTATGCTCTTCCGATGCACGACGGCGCCGGACAGGTCGAGCAGGACGAAGGTCATGATGGCGGGGTCGAGGTGTACCCCCACCGCGAAGCGACTGTCCGGGACGAGCCGCAGGGTCACGCGGGGTTTGCCCGGACCGTTGATGGTGCGCCCCGCCTCACGGATGAATCCGTCGTCGAGGAGTCGGCGGGTGATGTTCGTCACCGTCTGTGCGGACAGCCCGGTGGCGGAGGCGAGTTCGATGCGGCTCAGCCCTTCCCCGGACTGTCGGATCGCCTCCAGGACAACGGACTGATTGAAGTCCCCCATCCGCGGAAGGTTGGTTCCCCGACGCGTTCCCATCGTCCTATGATCCCTCATCGAGCGAGAAATCGTGTCCCCCAAAATACCTACAGACAACGAATGGAAGAACCCCCAGACTGGAGGAGACGCTTCGCGTTCGGCTGGTCTCTCTGTCCCAGGGTAGACAGACGCTGATCGGCCACCAGCGGACGGTTTTCGGGTAACTGTCCGCACGGCGAGGGGCTGGCGATAACGCCGCCCCTCGCCCACTCTCCTCACCCCGTCGGGAGCGCGGCGTCTTCAGACGGCTTCCGCCTCCCGAGCGATCTCATGCCACAGGTCGACCGCGTCATCGTCGCCCGAGGCACGCGTCCCCGCACGTCCGACGACGGTCACCGCGACACGGGCATCGCGAGCCGAACGGATGATGAGCCGCGCGCTCTGCGCCTGCATGAGCACGGAGGCGAGCTCGTCCCGGATCTCGCTGCGTCGCGTTTCGTCGATGCCGTCGAATCCGCCCTCGTCGAAGACCGTGACGACGGCGCCGCGCAGACGGGCGGCGTCGATCGCGTTGCGCACGGCATCGTTGAGCAGATCCGCTCCGCGCAGCTCGTCGCGCAGCCGCCCCTCGGCGAGGCGCGCTTCGAGTCGCTCCCGGTCGTCGAGGGCGCCACGGGAGGCGACGACACGACCGAGCACCGGCCCGGCGACCGCCAGGGCGAACTGCGTGCGCAGACGCCTCTCCCGCTGGCGCACGCTCTGGGTGGCGTGCCAGGCCGAGACCGCCTGCTGGATCTCGGCGAGCCGTTCGGTGTCGCGCACCGCGCGATCCCAGAACATCACGAGGAGTCGGGCGACGACGATCCACATGATCGAGCCGACCAGGCCGAGGGTGAGCGCCACGCCGACCCCGAGGTATGCCGAGGAGGCCGCGACGAGAACCGCGAGCGTCAGCCAGCCGATCAGGAACCGACGGCGGACGATGCACACGACACCGAGGAGCCCGAGCCCGCCGATGTACCAGGTGGCGAAAGGGGCGGTGCGGTCGGCGGGCTCCAGAGAGAACGTGACCAGGGCGGGGATGAGGGCGCTCGCGAGCAGGGCCAGCACCGCCGACCACAGAGGCATCCGCACAGACGTCGCGTCGCCCAGGATCGCGATGTTCACGGCCACGAGGTAGATGCCGATCGCGACGATCATCAACAACGGCGCCGTCGGCTGCTCGATCCACCAGATCGCGCGCGCGGCGAAGTACAGCGCGAACCCCACGGCGAGCGAGGTGGCGACGCTGCGGACGGTCCGGTTCACGAGCGCTCCCACCCCAGCACGACGGTCGTGCCCTGCTCATCGGATCGGATGTCCGCGGTGCCGGCGACTCCGGCCATGCGGGCGAAGATGGAGGCGCGGATCCCGAGCCGGTCGGCGCCGATCGCTGTGATGTCGAAACCCGGCCCCGTGTCCGACACGGTCACGGAGATCCCTTGGTCACCACACGCCTCGACGATGATGTGCAACCCGCGGCTGTTCGCGTGGGACACGGCGTTCCCGATCGCCTGCCGTGCGGCCAGCACGAGGGCTCGCGCCGCCCGTCCGGGGATCATTCCGATCCCGCCGCGCTCCTCGACGATCGCGTCGGCGCCGAGCTCCGAGAGCGAACGGCGGAGTTCGACCACGATCTGCGCGATCCCCACGGGCTCGTCGGTGCCCTCCTGGGACACGGCGGCTTCCGTGTTCGCGAGACGTGTGAGAGCCTCCCGTGCCATCGCGACCGCGAGCTCCTCCGCCCGCTCCCCCTCCGCCCGCTCGGCGGCGATCAACGCCGCGAGGACGCTGTCATGCATGAGCGCCGACATCGCCACGCGTTCCTCCTCGGCCGCGGCGGCAGCGGCTGCGGTGGAGTAGGAGGCGACGGCTTGCCCTCGTGCCTCGTCGACGCCGGCCGCGACGGAGCGGAACATCCAGCCGAGCGAGATGATCACCACGCCGAGGATGAGCGTGAAGGAGACATCGAAGGCGGTCGTGACCCAGAACTCCCGAGAGAACTCGCCCTGCACGAGACGCACGTAACCGTAGACGAACGGCATCACGGCCGCCCACGCGAACTGGAGCCGCAGGGGGAACGCGAGCATCGCCGCGACCACCCCCACGTTCACGAGGAAGAAGATCCAGGGCTGATCGCCGGCACTCTTGTCGGCGGGGTCCACGACCGTCGGCCACGCGGCGAGCGCCAGCAGGTAGACCACGGCGAAGAGGCCCGAGAAGGTGCGCACGCCGCGGCCGACCAGGCAGGCGACCAGCATCGCCGCGAGCGGGACGAACACCACGACGACCATCACGATGTGCACCACATCGGCCTGGGACAGGGTGTTCACCGCGGCGAACAGCGCCTGGGCGCCCAAGGCGGAGGATCCGATCGCGACGACGATCGCGAGGATCCGCTCCATGCGTTTGCCCGTGAATCGCTCGAACTCGGTCTCCGTGCTGCCCGGAGACGGGATCTTGCTCCAGGCATCGCGGATGCTGAGCGGATCAGCGGGCACTCGACGCCCCGTCTGCCGCGACGATGCCGTCCTCCATCGCTCGACGGAGGAGATCGACCTTCGTTGGTGCGGGCCGACCGACCTCGACGTACTTGACGCGTACGCGCGTGATGTTCTCCTTGGCAGTCGAGTAGGCGACGCCGAGCCGCTCGGCGACCGCCTTCAACGGAAGGCCCGTGGCATACAACCGGAGCACCTCGCGCTCGCGGCTGGAGAGCTGCGCGTCGGCGAAGGCCCGGTCACCGTCGACGGCGCTGGCCCATTCGACGTTGTTGAGCGCTTCGCCCTGAGCGACGGTCCGGATCGCGTCCATCACGTCATCGAGAGCGGACGACTTGCTGACGACCCCTGCGGCCCCGGCGGACAGAGCCTCACGCACAGCCGCGGGACGGTCGGCGACGCTGTGGATGACCACGCTCGCCCCGTCGTTCACGAGCGATGACACGTTCTCGGTCACGGTGCTGCCGTCGCCCAGGGTGAGGTCGAGGACCACGACGTCGGCAGGAGCGGCAGACGCCGAGGCCCGCCATTCCAGGTACGACACGACCGTGCTCCCCGAGAACACCACCGTCTGCGAGTCGCGCGCGCACGCGGCCTCGAGGCCGAGGCGAACGGACTCGTGATCGTCGATGAGTGCGACCCTGCTCATCCACCCAGCCTAGTGAGTCCGCGCAGACGGTCGCCGACGGCTCAGCGCGTCAGCAGCGCGACGACCTCGAAGTGGTGCGAGTGCGGGAACAGATCGAAACCTCGAAGACGATCGACGTTCCACCCCAGCGCCCGGAAGGTCCCGAGATCACGGGAGAGGGCGACCGGATCGCAGGCGACGTAGGCGACGGCCTCCGGCGCGAGCGCATGCACGGCCTCGACGACCTGACGGCCCGCTCCTGCGCGAGGCGGGTCGAGGATCACAGCCCCCGTGCGACCGCTGCTCCGGCGCGTGGACAAAAAGCGGTCGACCCGCGCGGTGACCGCGGTGACCTCGAGCGGCGCGAGGTTGGCAGCCGCGTGCGCAGTGGCCCGTGCGCTCGACTCCACCGTGACGATGTCGGTGCCGCCGAGATCGGCGAGTGTCGCGGCGAAGAGACCGACGCCGCCGTACAGGTCGTAGTGCGTCTTCGCCTCGTCGACGTGTCCGTCGAGGATGCCGTACACCGCGGCGTCGAGCACGGAGGCCGCCCGCGGATGGACCTGCCAGAATCCCGTCGCGTCCAGCTGGAAGGGCCGGTCTCCGACGAGTTCCTGGATCGTCTCGGGAGTCGGACGGCGCCGGAAGCCTCGCGCGACCTTGGCCGGACGCGCCGTCTCCTCGCGGCGGATGATGCGCACGCGACCGTCGGCGGGCTCGACGAGCTCGATCCGACCGGGAGCCTCACCGCGGAGCGCGAGCGCGGCCTCCGCGATCGCCGGGCGAGCGAGCGGGTGGGAAGACACGGGGATGACCCGGTGGCTGCGTGCGGCGAACGGCCCCACCGCGCCCGTGTCGTCGACGTGCAGGGTCACGCGCGTGCGCCACCCGGTGCCGTCTCCGGATTCGACGGCCTCGATCTCCGGGGCGACGAGTCCCTCCCCGGCGAAACGGTCGAGCGCCTCGGTCAGCACCTGGCGCTTGAGCACGCGCTGGTGGTCGAGCGCGATGTGCCCGAGGTCGGCTCCGCCGGGGCGGTCCGCGGGATCCCTCGAGACGTCGGCCTCGGCCCAGATGTGCGGTCGCCGATGCTCTGACGCCTCCAGCACCTCGATCGTCTCCGCTCGCCAGAAGCTGCGGGTCGAGGCATCGGCCCCGTCCTGCGGGGCGATCAGTCGCGCACGGACGCGCTCCCCGGGGACCGCGTCCGAGACGAAGACCACGCGCCCCTCGTGGCGGGCGATGAAGGTGCCCCCGTGTGCGATGCCGGTGATGTCGAGCTCGAGCACGTCGGCTGCGGAGGAAGTCATCCTTCGAGGATACGGTGGTGGACATGCGCGTCTGCCTCGCCTCGACCTCACCGGCCCGACTCATGCTGCTGCGGCAGGCGGGCATCGAACCGCTCACCGTCTCCCCGGACGTCGACGAAGACGCCGTCGCCGCCGCCGCGGAGGAAGAGCGCGGCACCCCGCTGGCCCCTGCGGAGCTCGTGCTGCTGCTCGCCCGGGCGAAGGCGGCCGCGGTCGCGCAGGGTCTCGCCGAGGAGGGGGTCTTCGACGGCCTCGTGATCGGCGGGGATTCGATGTTCGCCCTCGGCGGGCGCGTCTACGGCAAGCCCTACACCCCCGAGGAGGCCACGCGACGCTGGCAGGAGATGCGCGGTGCCACGGGCATCCTGCATTCCGGGCACTCCGTCTTCCGTGTCGCGCCCGGCCAGACACCCGTCGAGGCGACCGCGGTCGCCGAGGCTGCAGTGACCTTCGCCGACGATGTCAGCGATGCCGAGATCGCCGCGTATGTGGCGTCGGGCGAACCCCTGCATGTGGCAGGGGCGTTCACGGTCGACAGCCTGGGCGGGGCCTTCATCACCCGCGTGGACGGCGACCCGTCCACCGTCGTGGGAATGTCCCTGTCGACCGTGCGGCGCCTGGCCACCGAGCTGGGCGTGCCGTGGACGGACCTGTGGTCGTAGACTCCCCTCCACGTTTCTGCCACTTTCTTGTGGGGAGTCGTCAAAGGGATCGGGATCCTTCTCGCTAGGCTGGCAAGCATGCCTGCTATCGCCAAGGTGCTCATCGCCAACCGCGGCGAGATCGCCGTACGCATCATCCGCGCCGCTCGTGACTCCGGGATCGCCTCGGTCGCCGTCTACGCCGACCAGGATCGGGACGCCCTGCACACGCGTCTGGCCGACGAGGCCTACGCTCTCGGCGGCTCGACCAGCGCGGAGACGTACCTCCAGATCGAGAAGATCCTGTCGATCGCCCGCCGTGCCGGTGCCGACGCCGTGCACCCCGGCTACGGCTTCCTGGCCGAGAACGCCGAGTTCGCACGCGCGATCATCGATGCGGGGATGACCTGGATCGGCCCGTCCCCCGAGGCCATCGAGGCACTCGGCGACAAGGTGACCGCGCGCCACGTGGCCGAGAAGGTCGGCGCGCCCCTCGCGCCCGGCACACCCGGCCCCGTCGACGGTGCCGACGAGGTCATCGCCTTCGCGAAGGAATTCGGCCTCCCCATCGCCATCAAGGCCGCCTATGGCGGCGGCGGCCGCGGCCTCAAGGTCGCCCGCGAGCTCGACGAGGTCGCCGAGCTCTTCGAGTCGGCCACCCGCGAAGCCGTTGCCGCGTTCGGCCGCGGCGAGTGCTTCGTGGAGAAGTACCTCGACAAGCCGCGCCACGTCGAGACCCAGTGCCTGGCCGATGCCGCGGGCAACGTCGTCGTGATCTCGACGCGCGACTGCTCGTTGCAGCGCCGTCACCAGAAGCTCGTCGAAGAGGCTCCGGCCCCGTTCCTGACAGACGAGCAGAACGCGCAGCTGTACTCCGCCTCGAAGGCCATCCTGAAGGAGGTCGGCTACGTCGGTGCCGGCACCTGCGAGTTCCTCATCGGTGCCGACGGCACGGTGTCGTTCCTCGAAGTGAACACCCGACTGCAGGTCGAGCACCCGGTCTCCGAAGAGGTCACCGGCATCGACCTGGTCCGCGAGCAGTTCCGCATCGCGGCCGGCGGCACCATCGACTACGACGACCCCGAGCCCCAGGGACACTCGTTCGAGTTCCGGATCAACGGCGAGGACCCCGGTCGCGGATTCCTCCCCCAGCCCGGGCCGATCCACGTGTTCAAGACGTTCGGCGGTCCCGGCATCCGCCTCGACTCGGGCGTCACCGCCGGGGACGCGGTCTCGGGGGCTTTCGATTCGCTCCTCGCGAAGATCATCGTCACGGGGAAGGACCGCGCCGAGGCGCTCGAGCGTTCGCGCCGCGCACTCGACGAGTTCGAGGTGGCCGGACTCCCCACGGTCATCCCGTTCCACCGCAAGGTCGTCCGCGACCCCGCGTTCACCGCGGAGAACGGCGACTTCGGAGTCTTCACCCGGTGGATCGAGACGGAGTTCGTCAACGACATCCCGGCCTGGGACGGTGAGCTCGAAGCCCCGGCACCGGCCGATTCGCGCCACACGGTCGTCGTCGAGGTCTCCGGCAAGCGCCTCGAGGTGAGCCTCCCCGATCGCGTCGCCGTCGCCCCGGGCACCGCGGGTCGCCCGGCTGCCGTGCCGCCGTCCCGTCGCAGCCACGCGACCACCGCCAATGCCGGAGCCTCCGGCGATGCGGTGAAGTCCCCCATGCAGGCGACCGTCGTCAAGATCGCGGTCGAGGACGGTCAGCAGGTCGTCAAGGGCGACCTCGTCGTCGTGCTCGAGGCGATGAAGATGGAGCAGCCGCTCCAGGCGCACAAGGACGGCGTCATCGGCAACATCAACGCGGACGCCGGAACGACGGTCTCCGCGGGACATCAGCTGCTCACCATCAGCTGACCTCCACGGTCCGGTCTCGTCGCGTTGTTCGCCGAGACCCCCGGTGAACGCCGAAACCCCGTGGTGCAGATGTCTGCCACACGGGGTTTCGGCGTCAGGCGGGGGTCTCGGCGATCCGTCGCGCCTCAGAACTCAGCCGCAGAACTCCGCCGCAGAGCTCAGGAGATGTTGACGAGGTGCATCGCCCTGCTCGCGTCGGTGATACTGCTCGACAGCGAGGGGTACGCGGCGAACACCCGCGAGACCTGGTCCACCGTGAGACGACGTTCGACGGCCACGGCGATCGGGTAGATCAGTTCCGACGCCTTCGGGGCCACGATCACGCCACCGATCACCGTGCCGGAACCCTTGCGGGCGATGATCTTGACGAAGCCGTCCTTGATGCCCATCATCTTGGCGCGGGGGTTGGCGGCGAGGGGAAGCTTGTAGACGAGACCGTCGGTCACCCCGTCCTCAGCGTCCTTCTGCGAGAAACCCACGGTCGCGATCTCGGGTGCCGTGAAGATGTTCGAGGTGATCTTGATCAGTTCGAGCGGGATCACGATGTCGCCGAGTGCGTGGAACACCGCCGTGCGTCCCTGCATGGAGGCGACGGAGGCCAGCGGGAAGAAGTTCGTGCAGTCGCCGACCGCGTAGATGTTGGGCACCGAGGTGCGGGCGACGCGGTTCACGCGCACATGACCTGAATCATCGAGCTCGACGCCCGCCTCCTCCAGACCGATGCCCGCGGTGTTGGGGATGGAGCCGACGGCCATCAAGCAGTGGCTCCCGTCGACCGTGCGGCCGTCGGACAGCGTCACGGTCACCCCGTCGTCGGTGACCTCGACCCGGTCGGCGCGGGACTTCGAGAGCACCTGCATCCCGCCGCGCTTGAACACCTTCTCCAGAACGCGTGCGGCGTCCTGGTCCTCCCCCGGGAGCACCTGCTCGCGGCTGGAGATGAGCGTGACCTTCGCACCGAGGTTCATGTAAGCCGAGGCGAACTCCGCTCCGGTCACCCCCGACCCGACCACGATGAGGTGCTCGGGCAGCGCCTTCATGTCGTAGAGCTGGGTCCATGTGAGGATGCGCTTGCCGTCGGGTTTGGCGGAGTCGAGCTCACGCGGCGATGCCCCCACGGCCACGACGATCGTGTCGGCCTCGACCCGGTCGAAGTCGGTGCCGCCCTGACCGGTCGACACGACGATCGCCGTCGGCCCCTCGAGTCGTCCGTGCCCGGAGAGGATGCGCACCCCGGCCTCGAGGAGCGTGGCACGCATGTCCTCCGACTGCTGACCGGCGAGGGCCAGGAGGCGCTTGTTGACGGCCGCGAGATTGATCGCGATCTCGGGCTTGAGGGGCTTGCCGTTCTCGCCCTTGGCGTAGAAGTTGACTCCGAGGTCGCTCGCCTCGGAGATGGCGACGGCGGCATCCGCGGTCGCGATCAGGCTCTTGGAGGGGACCACGTCGGTGAGGACGGCCGATCCGCCGACCCCCACCCGCTCGACCAGGGTGACCTCGGCCCCGAGCTGAGCTGCCGCGAGGGCCGCCTCGTAACCGCCGGGACCGCCGCCGAGGACGGCGACGCGCTGAGTGCGCTCGAAAGTGGTGGAAGACATGGAATCCATTCTTCCCCAATCCTGGCCCCCGAGCCTGCACCTTCCTAGAGTGGATCCATGCCCGAAACGCACAGCAACCCCCTCGACGACCCGACCGCGAACCCCTTCGAGGTCGCCGCGCAGGCCGCCGCCGACATCGCGCGACTGTCCGGTGTCGAGAACCATGACATCGCCCTCACCCTCGGCAGCGGCTGGGGCAAGGCCGCCGACATCATCGGCGAGACGGTCGCCACGATCCCCGCCACCGAGGTCACCGGCTTCTCGAAGCCCGCGCTGGAGGGCCACGTCGGCACGCTGCGCAGCATCCGCACGCCCGGCGGCAAGAACGTCCTGGTGATCGGCGCACGCACGCACTACTACGAAGACCACGGCGTCCGGCGCGTCGTGCACAGCGTCCGCACCGCCGCGGCCACGGGCGCCAAGATCATGGTGCTCACCAACGGCGCCGGTGGCATCCGTGAGACCTGGCGACCCGGTCAGCCGGTGCTCATCAGCGATCACATCAACCTCACCGCCGATTCGCCGCTCGAGGGCGCCACGTTCATCGACCTCACCGACCTGTATTCGAAGCGACTGCGCGACCTCGCGCGCACGATCGATCCGATGCTCGATGAGGGCGTGTACACCCAGTTCCGCGGTCCGCACTACGAGACCCCGGCGGAGGTGCAGATGGCGAAGCACATCGGCGGACACATCGTCGGCATGTCGACCGCGCTCGAAGCGATCGCCGCCCGCGAGGCCGGCATGGAGATCCTCGGGTTCTCGCTCATCACGAATCTGGCCGCAGGCATCCAGCAGACCCCGCTGAGCCACGCCGAGGTGATCGAAGCCGGTCGTGAGGCGGAGCCGGTGATCTCCGCTCTCCTGGCGAGGGTGGTCGAGGCCCTGTGAACGAGGAGAGACTCGCGCAGGCGCGCGCCTGGCTGCGTCAGGACCCGGATCACCAGACACGCGACGAGCTCGCGGGCCTGATCACGCGGGCGTCCGCCGGTGAGGCGGCAGCGGCCGCAGAACTCGACGACCGGTTCCGCGGACGCCTGGAGTTCGGCACCGCGGGGCTCCGCGGCGAGCTCGGCGCCGGAAGCAACCGGATGAACCGGGTGCTCGTCGCCCAGGCCGCGGCGGGCTTCGCCGCGTATCTGCGGGAGAAGACGCACGGAACCACCCCGACCGTCGTGATCGGCTACGACGGGCGACGCAACTCGCGCGTGTTCGCGACCGACTCGGCGGAGCTGTTCGCCGGCGCGGGTCTGCGAGCGATCCTCCTGCCGCGCCTGCTGCCGACGCCCGTGCTCGCCTTCGCCGTGCGGCACTTCGGCGCCGACGCCGGTGTGATGGTGACCGCGAGCCACAACCCGCCGAACGACAACGGCTACAAGGTCTATCTCGGCGGCGCCGACCAGGGTTCGCAGATCGTCGCCCCGGCGGATGCCGAGATCGCCGCGCACATCCAGCGCACGGCCGATGCCGGCTCGATCGCCGCGCTGCCGCGCTCGACGGACTACGAGACCGCCGGCGAGGACGTCGTCGACGCGTATGTCGCGGCCACCGCCGCCGTGGCCCCCGCACCCGCCGGTGCCACCGGGATGCGATGGGTCTACACCGCGATGCACGGAGTGGGGTGGGAGACGGTGTCGCGCATCGTGCGCGAAGCGGGCTACCCGCAGCCTTTCGTCGTGGATGAGCAGCTCACGCCCGACGCCACCTTCCGCACGGTCTCCTTCCCGAACCCGGAGGAGCCGGGAGCGATGGATCTCGCCTTCGCGCGGGCTCGGCGGGTGAAGGCGGACTTCATCCTGGCCAACGACCCCGACGCCGATCGCCTGGCCGTCGCGGTTCCGGACGAGACGGCCGCGGACGGGTGGCGTCGACTCACCGGCAACGAGGTCGGGCTGCTGCTCGGGGCACGTGCCGCCCGCGCGGCCGCCGGCACACCGGGCGCCTCCCTCGCATGCTCCCTCGTCTCCTCCCCCGGTCTCGGCGCCGTCGCCGCCCACCACGGACTCGACTTCCACGAGACGCTCACCGGTTTCAAGTGGATCTCGCGCGCCCCGGGGATCGTCTTCGGTTTCGAGGAGGCCCTGGGCTACCTCGTGAACCCGGAGACGGTTCGCGACAAGGACGGAGTGTCGGCGGCCGTCGCGATCCTCGGGCTCGCCGCCGAGGCCCGTGACCGCGGAGCGACGCTCGTCGACCTGCTCGCCGAGTTGGGCGAGACCTACGGGCACTTCGCCAGCGGACAGGTGTCGGTGCGCGTCGAGGACCTCGCGGTCATCGGCAACGTCATGCTCGCCCTGCGCACGCTGCCGCCGACGCAGATCGCCGGACGTTCGATCACCTCGGCCGAGGACCTGATGCACGCCGCGCCGGGCGCACCCTCCGGGGATGTGCTGCGGTACCGCCTCGGCGACGGCTCGCGCGTGATCGTGCGCCCGAGCGGAACCGAACCCAAGCTCAAGGTCTACATCGACGCCCGGGCCGACTCCCCCGAAGCCGCTGCCGCGGCCGTCGTGGAGCTCGAGGCCGGAGTGCGGAACCTGCTCGACGAGCGCACCTGACATGCCGGTCCGACGCCTCATCGTCAGCGCCCACAACGGCGTGCACGCCCGTCCGGTGGCGGAGCTGGTGCGCCTCGCGCAGTCGCACGGCGCCCCCGTGACCCTGCGGACGGAGGACGGCACCACCGTCGACCTGAGCAGCGTGCTGGCCGTGATGGACCTCGGCATCTCGTCCGGGGATGCCGTGGTGCTCGAGACGACGGCCTCCGACACCGCGGAGGCCGTCCTCGATCAGCTCGCCGAGGTGCTCGCCCCGCGGGGGTGACGGCGGTCAGCCGTCGATCACGGCGACGAGCTCATCGAGGAACGCCTCGAACGTCGACCCCCGACGGACGATCCGCTGCACGCTCTCGCGTTCGCTGAACACCTCGACCAGCTGCTCGAACACCGTCTGGAACGCCGCACGGTCGCTCTCGCTGAACGCGGCGAGCGCGACGACCTGCACCCGGCCGTCCCCCCAGGCGGCCGAGCCGTCCGCCACCCCGATCGCGATGGCCGTGCGGGTCGCGGTCATCTGCAGCGCATGCGGGACGGCGAGCGCATCGGTGAACGCGGTCGATGACATCCGCTCGCGCACGATCGTGTTCTCGATGTAGTCCTCACCGATGAGCCCGGCCTGCACCAGCAACCCCCCGAGGCGGCGGATGATCGCCTCTTCCCCCTCGTCCGGCAACGGGAACACATAGGCGTCCGCCAGGAAGTAGCGGGCGAGCTCGCCGCGGAGGCGGGTGAGCCGTCGTCCGCGGCGCACCCGGGCGGCGGCCTGTTGGATCCGGTCGACGTCGGCATCGGTCAGGAACGGCTGGATCCGGACGAAACGGTCACCCGCCTGACCCGGCTCGATCGTGCTGAGCACGAGGTCGGTGTCGAAGGACGCCCAATCGGGGTCGACGTTGGTCACGACGGTGGTGACCTCGATCGCCGACCCCAGCGAGCGGTCGACACTCGAGCGGAGCAGCTCGTGCAGCTCGTGATATCCGGGGCAGACGATCGTGGCCGTGAGGATCGACTCGGCCTTGCGGCTGCGCTCCAGCCTCCCGCCCACGTGCATCGCGATGTACGCGATCTCGTCGTCGTGGATGGGCGTCCCGACGCGGTCGTGAAGGCCGCTCGCGATCGACACCGCCACTTCGAAGATCATCGGATAGGTGGTCTTGAGCGAGCGGGTGAGCGGGTTGCGCGTCAACGCGCTCTCCTCCGCTCGTCGCAACAGGTTCTGCACGTGCAGCGCGAGCCGGAGCACGAACGTCTCGTCGACGAGGTCCACCTGGAAGTCCTCGGCGGCTCTGCTGATCTCCGCACGGACGGCGGCCTCGACCGCGGGGTCCACCCCGCTGCGTGCCACCTCGCGGGTCGCGGCCTCCCCCGGCGCGACGATGCGGGTCAGGACGAGGGAGGCGAGGTGACCGCTGTCGCCCTCACCGAGCACGACCGAGAAGTGCTCGGACGCCAGTCGGGCGATGACCGTACCCACCCGGGGGATCTCCTCCCGCGCACCGGCCGGTGAGGAGTCGAGCGCGTGTCCGGCGGCGACACGCTCCGCCGCGATGGCGATGTGAAGGAGGACGTCGGCGATCGCGAGCTCGTTCACGTAGTAGCCGAGCTCGCCCAGCTCCCGGACCAGCGCGGACTTGAAGGGACCCACAGCGCTGGCGGCGACCGCGGACCCCGAGAGGGCACGACGGAAGGTCTCGGGGTGGAAGGAGGCGTCGTCCATCTCGTCGTGGGCGAGTCGGCTGAGAAGACGTCGTTGCGCGGCCTCGTCGCCGCGGAGTCGCACGTTCTCCCGGTCGCGCTCGAGCACGAGCTCGGTGCCGTCGAGCAGACCCCGCACGCGGACCAGGTCCGCTTCGAGGGTGGCCTCGCTGACGTGGAGTTCGTCTGCGGTGTCGAATACGTCGATTCCCGCCGGCACATCCAGAAGCCGCCGCACGAGCGTGTGCAGACGGTCACGGGGTGCGGATTCCCCGGCCTGTCGCCTCCGGAGTGCTCCACGAGCCCCGGGTCCCGCGCGGTAGCCCGCCGGAGAGGACTCGATCACGTCGGCACCGGGCGACCGCGCGTTCAGAGCGGCGACGTAGGAGCGGATGCTGCGCGGGGTGACTCCGAGCAGATCGGCGAGGCTGCCCGCCGTCGCCCAGCCCTCTTGTCGCAGCAGCACGGCGAGGAGCTGGTCCTGACGCTGGCGCGACATGAGCCTTCCCTTCCCGCGTGCTGACCGCACTGTCTCGACGTGGTCTCCATGATGTCAGCTTGCCGACGCGCTCGGGCGGAAGGCGCTGTTCCGCGGGGGCGGAAAGGAACGTGTTGGCGCAGGATCCTTCCGGTTCACAGACTGTTCTCAGGAAGGTGGGAATCGATGAGGATCCTCGTGGTGTGCGGCGCCGGCGCGTCGAGCACGTTCGTCGCACAGCGGCTCCGGAGTGCGGCGGCGACGGCCGGCCTCGGCTGGGAGGCGACGGCGGGGATGGAGAGCTCCGTGTCGGACTCCGATGTCGACCTCGTCCTCGTCGGCCCTCACCTGGGCGACCGGCTGGAAGCCATCCGCGCCCGTGCGCACGCACCCGTCGCGGTGCTCCCCGGGGACGTCTTCACGGACCGGGACGGCTCCCGCACCCTCGTCTACGCCCGATCGATCCTCGCCGCCGCCGGCGACACCCCGAAAGGAACATCATGACCGCCACCCGCACCGTCCGGATCGGCTCCTCCCACGGATTGCACGCCCGCCCGGCGAAACTCTTCGCGCAGGCGGCGAAGGACTCCGGCGTCGCCGTCACGATCGCCAAGGATTCGGGCAAGCCGGTCAATGCGGCGAGCATCCTCGGTGTCATCGCCCTGGCGGTCGAGTACGGCGACTACGTGACGCTCGCCGCCGAGGGGGACGGTGCCGAGGGCGTGCTCGACACCCTCACCGAGCTCCTCACCACAGACCATGATCAGGAGGCCGCCGGATGAGCGAGCTGCGGGGTGTGGGGATCGGTCTCGGGGTGGCACAGGGACCGGTCATCCGCATGTCCGAAGCGATGCCCGCTCCGGAGAACACGCCGAGCACCGCCGGAGCAGACGCCGAGCGCACCCGTGTGCACGAGGCCGTCGCGACCGTCGCCCGGGAGTTGAACGAGCGCGGCCGGACCGCAGGAGGCTCCGCTCAGGAGGTGCTCGAGGCCCAGGCGATGATCGCCGAAGATCCGACACTCCAGGACGAGGTCGACGCCCGCATCGATGCCGGCGCGACCGCCGAGTGGGCCGTGCACGACGCCTTCGCCGGCTTCCGCGCGACGCTCGAGGCCGTCGGCGGCTACCTCGGCGAGCGCGCCGCCGATCTCGATGACATCGCTCAGCGTGTGCTCGCGCACCTCCGCGGCGTCGAGGCGCCCGGTGTCCCGAACCCCGGGCACCCGTTCGTCCTGGTCGCACGCGATCTCGCCCCGGCCGACACCGCCCTGCTCGACCTGGATCAGGTGCTCGCACTGATCACGACCGACGGCGGGCCCACCTCGCACACCGCGATCCTCGCCCGGGAGAAGGGCATCGTCGCGATCGTGGGCGTCGCGGACGGCGCGCAGCTGGTGACGGGTGAGACGGTGATCGTGGATGCGGCCGCGGGCGTCGTGACCCGCGAGCCCACCGATGCGCAGAAGAGCCGCGCCACGGAGCGCGCGGCCGCCCGTCGTGCAGCCGACGCCGCTCCGCTGACTCCCGGCGCCCTCGCCGACGGCACGCCTGTCGCGCTGCTCGCGAATCTGGGGAAGCCCGCAGACGCCGCGGATGCGGTCGCTCGGGGGGCCGAGGGCGTCGGGCTCTTCCGCACCGAGTTCCTGTTCCTCTCCTCGGCTCAGGCGCCGACGGTCGCCCAGCAGCGCGAGTCCTACCGCGAGCTGCTGGCCGCGTTCCCCGGCAAGAAGGTCGTGGTGCGGATGCTGGACGCCGGCGCGGACAAGCCCCTCGCCTTCCTCAACGACGCCCACGAGGAGAATCCTGCGCTGGGGCTCCGGGGCCTTCGTGCCCTGCGAGCGAGCGAGGACATCCTCCGTGAGCAGCTGACGGCCCTCGCCGAGGCGGACGCCGAGACCGAGGCCGACCTCTGGGTGATGGCCCCCATGGTCGCCACCGTCGAGGAGACCAGGTACTTCACGGATCTCGCCCGCGAGTACGGGCTCACGACGGCCGGCGTCATGGTCGAGATCCCGGCGAGTGCTCTGCTCGCCGACCGCGTGCTCGCGCACGCCGATTTCGCCTCGATCGGCACCAACGATCTGACCCAGTACACGATGGCGGCGGACCGCATGCTCGGCTCCGTCGCCGGCTTCCAAGACCCCTGGCATCCTGCCGTCCTGCGCCTCGTGCGCGAGGTCGGCGAGGCGGGAGCGCGTCTCGGGAAGCCCGTCGGCATCTGCGGCGAAGCGGCGGCGGACCCCCTGCTGGCGGTCGTGCTCGTCGGGCTCGGCGCCACGAGCCTCTCGATGGCCCCGTCCGCGCTGGCCGACGTGCGACACGCACTCTCCGAACACACCCCGTCCGAGGCGCGGAGCCTCGCCGAAGCCGCCCTGGCCGCTGACGATGCCTCCTCCGCCCGAACCGCCGTGGCGACGCTCGCCGCGGAAATCACCCTCCACAAGAAAGAGACGACATCATGACGACGACGTCACCTGCCGCCACGAGAACCGGCGGCGTCCGCGTAGGAGTGCAACGCTTCGGCACGTTCCTCTCGGGCATGATCATGCCCAACATCGCGGCCTTCATCGCCTGGGGCTTCATCACGATGCTCTTCATCCCGAAGGGCTTCTTCGGGGCCGAGAGTCCCTCCCGCTGGCACTGGGCCGGCGTCGCCGAGATCATCGGCGGTGGCGGCGACTCCGCCGTCCTCGGCTGGCAGGGCGCGATGACGGCCGTCACCGAGAGCGCCGACGGCAACGTCCTGGCCTACGTCGGCCTCGTCGGCCCGATGGTCACCTACCTGCTGCCGCTGCTGATCGCGAACACCGCCGGCCGCATGGTCTACGGCGAGCGCGGCGGAGTGGTCGCCACGATCGCGACCGTCGGCGTCATCGTCGGCACGAACATCCCGATGTTCCTCGGCGCCATGATCATGGGTCCGATCGCCGCCTGGATCATGAAGCAGGTGGACCGCCTGTGGGACGGCAAGATCCGCCCCGGCTTCGAGATGCTGGTCAACAACTTCTCGGCGGGCATCCTGGGCATGATCCTCGCGATCGTCGGGTTCTTCGCCTTCGGGCCCGTCATGCTCGGCATCAGTGCCGTGCTGGGGACAGCCGTCGACTGGCTCGTCACGCTCAACCTGCTGCCGCTGGTGTCGATCATCGTCGAGCCGGCAAAGGTCCTGTTCCTGAACAACGCCATCAACCACGGTGTGTTCACCCCGCTGGGCATCGAGCAGGCCGCGGAGACCGGCAAGTCGATCCTCTTCCTCATCGAGGCGAACCCCGGGCCCGGGCTCGGCCTGCTGCTGGCATTCACCTTCTTCGGCGTGGGCGCTGCGAAGGCCTCGGCCCCCGGAGCGGCGATCATCCAGTTCTTCGGCGGTATCCACGAGATCTACTTCCCGTACGCGCTGAGCAAGCCGACCACGATCCTCGCACTCATCGCGGGTGGCGCGGCCGGTGTCACCACGAACATGGTCCTCGGCGGCGGCCTGGCCTTCCCCGCGGCCCCCGGCAGCATCATCGCGGTGACCGCCGCGGCCATCGGACCCGGTGTCGGCAACCTCCTCGTCGTGTACCTGTCGGTCATCATCGCCGCGACGGTGACGTTCCTCATCACCGGCGTCATCCTGCGGGCCTCGCGCAAGCGCGACCTCGAAGCCGAGGGTGACTCCTTCGGTGCCGCGATCGCACAGACCGAGGCGAACAAGGGCAAGTCGTCCGCCGCGATGGACGCGCTGCGCACGTCGACGGCGACCACGGCCTCCGCGGCAGCCCCGAGCACCACTGCGGTCGCGACCACTCCGATCGAGCGCATCGTCTTCGCCTGCGACGCCGGTATGGGCTCCTCCGCCATGGGCGCGAGCGTCTTGCGGAACAAGCTCAAGAAGGCGGGCATCGAGGACATCACGGTCACCAACCAGGCGATCGCCAACCTCGACGGCACGGCCGACGTGGTGATCACCCAGCAGCAGCTCACCGAGCGCGCCACGGCCAAGTCGCCCGACTCGGTCCACGTGTCGGTCGACAACTTCATGAACTCGCCCAAGTACGACGAGGTCGTGGACATGGTGCGCGAGCAGCGAAAGGAAGCAGAATGAGCGTTCTCACCCCCGAACAGGTGCGCATCCATCCCGGAAGCGCGACCAGGGACGAGGCCCTGCAGGAGGCGACGGACATCCTCGTGGCCGCCGGAGCCGTCACCCCGGCCTATGTCGACGCGATGCGACAGCGCGAGGAGACGGTCTCGACCTTCATGGGCAACGGACTGGCGATCCCGCACGGCACCAACGACGCGAAGGACGCGATCCTCGCCTCCGCGCTGTCGGTCGTCCGCTACGACGGCGGGGTCGACTGGTCAGGCGATCCCACGACATTCGTGATCGGCATCGCCGGCGTCGGCGACGAGCATCTGGAGATGCTCTCGCGCATCGCGATCCTGTTCTCCGAGGAGGATGACGTGGCTCGGCTCTCCGCCGCTCAGACACCGGAGGCGCTCTACGCCCTCCTCTCGGAGGTGAACGAGGGATGAAGGCGGTCCACTTCGGGGCCGGCAACATCGGTCGCGGTTTCGTCGGTCTGCTGCTGCGCCAGGGAGGCTACGAGGTCGTGTTCTCCGACGTCGCCGATGCCCTGGTCGACGCGATCAATGCGACCGCCGAGTACACCGTGCACGAGGCCGGCCCCGGAGGGACCGATCACGTCGTCACCGGCTTCCGCGCCGTCAACAGCCGCACCGATCCGGCCGCCGTGGCGGAAGAGGTCGCCTCGGCCGATGTCGTCACGACCGCAGTGGGTCCGACCGTGCTGCGGTTCGTGGCACCGTCGATCGTGGCGGGGTTGGCTCTCCGCTCCCCCGATGCCGCGCCGCTGCAGGTCATGGCCTGCGAGAACGCCATCGGGGCCACCGACCTGCTGCGCCGCGAGGTCGTGGCCGCGGCCGGGGCTGATGCCGACCTGCTGCTCGCGCGCGCCGTCTTCGCGAACACCGCGGTCGACCGCATCGTCCCGGCACAGCCGGCGGACGGCGGCGTCGACGTCACGGTGGAGCCGTACTACGAGTGGGCCATCGAGGCCGGCCCGTTCGGCGGCGCGCTGCCGAACATCCCCGGTGCCCACTTCGTCGACGACCTGGCGCCGTACATCGAGCGCAAGCTCTTCACCGTGAACACGGGGCACGCCGCCACCGCATACTTCGGCGCACGCGCGGGTATCGAGCGCATCTCGGATGCCCTGGCCGACCCGACGATCGCCTCGAGCGTCTCGGCCGCGCTGGAGGAGACCTCGGCAGTCCTGGTGGCCGAACACGGGCTCGACCCCGCTGACCTGGCGGCCTATCGGGCCACCATCCTGGACCGCTTCCGCAATCCCGCGCTCGTCGACACCGTGCAGCGCGTCGGCCGTCAGCCGTTGCGCAAGATCTCGCGACACGAGCGCTTCATCGGACCCGCCGCGATGGCTGCGGAACGCGACCTGCCGGCGGATGCGCTCGTCGCCGCCGTCGCCGCCGCGCTCGAGTTCGATGACCCCGCCGATGAGCAGTCGGTCGAACTGCAGGCGCTGCTGCGCACCGAGGACGCCACCGCGTTCACGACACGCACGACGGGACTCGATCCCGAGCACCCGCTGTTCCCTCGCGTGCGCGACGCCGTGGTGGACCGGCAGCAGCACCTCCGGCCCGACTGATCCACGGATCTCGACGCCCCCGCCCACCGGATACGATCGGTGGACGGGGGCGTTTTTTCGAGCACAGCGACGTGCGGGGAGCATCATGAACAGATATGCCGTCATCGGGGCGGGACCATCGGGGTTGGCCGCAGCGCGTGCGCTCCACCGGCGCGGTATCGGGGTCGACGGGTACGAGGCGTCCCACGGCGTCGGCGGGCTGTGGGACATCACGAACCCGCGCAGCACGATGTATGAGTCGGCGCACCTCATCTCCTCCCGCACCACGACCGAGTTCTCGGAGTTCCCGATGCGCACCCGGGTCGACTACCCCGGCCACCGCGTGCTGAAGGAGTACTTCCAGGAGTACGCCGACCGCTTCGGGCTGACCGACCTGTTCCGGTTCGAGACCACGGTCACGCGTCTCGAACCGCGCGACGGCGGGTGGGACCTCACGAGCAGCGGCCCCGACGGCGAGGAGACCCGTTGGTATGCCGGGGTCGTGCTGGCGAACGGCACCCTCGCGGAACCGAACGTGCCCTCGTTCCGCGGCGAGTTCACCGGCGAGCTGCTGCACACCAGCGCGTACAAATCCCCGGAGATGCTCCGGGGCAAGCGGGTGCTGCTCATCGGCGCGGGCAACTCCGGCTGCGACATCGCGGTGGACGCCGTGCATCATGCCGACTCGATCGACATGAGTGTCCGCCGCGGGTACTACTTCGTGCCGCGCTACCTGTTCGGCAAGCCGAGCGACACCCTCAACCAGGGGCGCCCCCTGCCGGCGCGGATCAAGCAGGCTGTCGACAGCCGCGTGCTGCGTGCGTTCACGGGAGACCCCGTGCGGTTCGGATTCCCCCGTCCCGACTACCGCATCTACGAATCTCACCCGATCGTGAACACCCTCATCCTCAACCACCTCGGGCAGGGCGATCTGCGCATCCGTGCGGACATCGATCGCTTCGACGGGAAGACCGTGCACTTCCGCGACGGGGGTTCGGACGAGTACGACCTCGTGCTGCTGGCGACCGGCTACACCCTGGACTATCCGTTCGTGGATCGCGAACACCTCCACTGGCGCGGCGCGTCGCCTCGGCTGTTCCTCAACGTCTTCCCCGCCTCCTTCAACGGGTTGTACGTGATGGGCATGATCGAGGCCTCCGGGATCGGCTGGCAGGGCCGGTACGAACAGGCCGATCTGCTCGCGACCTACCTCGACGCCGCAGAGCACGACCCGGCGCGGGCCGCACGCTTCCGCGACCGCGTGACCGGCACGGCGTGGCCGGACACCTCCGGCGGCTATCACTACCTCGGCCTCGACCGGATGGCGTACTACGTCAACAAGGACGCCTATCGCAGCGCGGTGCGACGCGAGAAGAGCGCACTGGAGGCCTCGGCATGAACATCGACGACGTCGTCCTGTCGTTCACGCCCGGCACGCTGACGATCCTGAACGTAGTGTTGGGGCTGATCATGTTCGGCATCGCCCTGGACACCTCGCCACGCGACTTCCGTGTGGTGGCGAAGCACCCGAAGCCGTTCGTGATCGCGATCCTCGCGCAGCTGCTCCTGCTGCCCGTCGCGACGTTCCTGCTGACCCTCGTGCTGCCCATCCCCCCGTCGATGGCGTTGGGGATGATCCTGGTCGCGTGCTGCCCGCCCGGCAACATCTCGCAGGTGCTGACACATCGTGCCGGCGGCAACGTCGCGCTCTCGGTCTCACTCACCGCGGTCGGGAACCTCATCTACATCTTCGCGATGCCGCTCAGCATCACGTTCTGGGCTTCCCTGCATCCCACCGCCAGTGCCCTGTTGCGCGATGTCTCGCTCGACCCCTGGCGGATGCTGCTGGAGATCTTCCTCATCATCGGTCTCCCCTTCGCGGTGGGTCTGCTCCTCCGCGCGAAAGTGCCGGGGATGAGCGCGCGGGTGCAGCCGTTCGTGAAGTGGTTCAGCCTGATCGCCCTGCTCGGGTTCATCGTGGCGGCGCTCATCGGCAACTGGGCGATCTTCATGCAGGTCCTGGGTGTCATCCTGCTGGTCGTCGCCGTCCACGACGCCGTCGCGCTCGCACTCGGCTACGGCACCGCCGTCGTGGGCGGCCTCGGCACCCGTGAGCGCAAGGCGATGACGTTCGAGGTCGGCATCCGCAACGCCGGCCTCGGTCTGGGCCTGGTGTTCCTGTTCTTCGACGGGCTCGGAGGCATGGCCGTCGTCGCGGGCTGGTGGGGCATCTGGGACATCATCGCGGGTCTCGTGCTCGCCGGGCTCTGGGCCCGCCACACGCGACGCCGCACGGGGACCGCGACCGGAGACAGCAGCGGCCGCGCACCCATCGAGGCCGCCTGATGTCGCGGGTGCTCATCACCGGCGGCGGAGGCTTCCTCGGGTCGCACGTCGCCGAGGCCCTCGCCGCGCGCGACGATGTCGAACTCGTCGTCGCCGCGGACCTGCGCCCGGGCACGCCGCGCGACGGCATCATCGACGAGACACTGGATGTGACCGATCCCGCCGCCATCGCGCCGATGCTCCGGAAGCATCGGATCGACACCGTCGTGCATCTGGCGGCGATCGTCAATCCGGGTCGCGACGTCGCCCTCGAGTACCGCGTCGACGTGACCGGCTCGGCGAACGTCCTCGCCGCCTGCGTGGAGGCCGACGTCCGCCGCATCGTCGTCTCCAGCTCCGGCGCCGCCTACGGCTATCACGCCGACAACCCGGACTGGATCGAGGAGGACCAGCCGCTGCGGGGCAACGACGCCTTCCCGTACGCACGGCACAAGCGGCTGGTGGAGGAGATGCTCGCCGAGTACCGTACGGCCCACCCGGAGCTCGAGCAGGTGGTCTTCCGCATCGGCACGATCCTCGGTCCGTCCGTGCGGAATCAGATCACCGCGCTCTGGGACGGAAGGCGGATCCTTCGCATCGCCGGTTCGGATTCCCCGTTCGTCTTCGTCTGGGTGGACGACGTCGCCGCAGCGATGGTCCGTGCGGCGACGGACGGCCCGCCCGGGATCTTCAACGTCGCCGGGGACGGACGCATGACCGTGCCGGAGATCGCGGCTCGACTGCGCAAGCCCGAGCTCGTGGTCCCCGCCGGGGTGCTGGCCGCTGGTCTCCGGATCGGGCGGACGCTCCGCCTCACGGAGCACGGACCGGAGAAGCTGCCTTTCCTCCGCTATCGGCCGGTGCTGGCGAACGGACGTCTGAAGCGCGAGTTCGGATACACACCGCGACGCACGACCGCTGAGGCTTTCGAGGAGTACCTCCGCACGCACCCTGCCGTCGCCAGTGAGGGCCGCGCCGCGGAGTAACGTTGACGCGTGGAGAAGACTCGTGGCCGCCGCATCCTGAAGCGCGTTCTGTGGAGCCTGGCGATCGTAGTGGTGCTCGTCGTCGGCGGCGTCGTGGCGTGGAGCCAGATCGGTGTCATGGCCGCGGAACCCGAGCCGCTCGCGACGGTGCAGGAGAACCCGCAGATCACGGTGACGGATGCCGATCAGGGGATCGTGCTCGAGCCGGTGGAGGGCGAGTCCAACGTCGGGCTGGTCTTCATCCCCGGGGCCAAGGTCGACCCCTGGGCCTATGCCGCCATCCTCCAGGGCCTCGCGGAAGACGGTGTCACGGTCGTGATCACCCGCCCCTGGCTGAATCTGGCCTTCTTCGACCCTCGGGGCCTCGATGCCTTCACGTCCGCCGCTCCGGAAGTCGGGGTGTGGGCCGTCGGAGGACACTCGCTCGGTGGTGTGCGCGCCTGCCAGCTCGCCCCGGACGCCGATGCGCTGGTGCTGTTCGGTTCCTACTGCGCCAACGACCTCTCGCAGAGCGGGCTCCCGGTCCTGAGCATCTCGGGAAGTGAGGACGGCCTCTCGACGGCCGACAAGATCGCCGATGCACGCGATGAGCTGCCTGCGGATGCCGAGATGGTCGAGATCGACGGCGCCTCTCATGCCTCGTTCGGCGACTACGGGCCGCAGGACGGCGACGGCACCCCGACGATCTCCTCCGAGGAGATGCATGCGGAGGTCACGCGCCTGGTCGACGAATTCCTCGCACCGCTCGCCCCCTGAGCCTCAGCCGATGCGCGAGATCAACGCGTCCACTCCCATTCCGTAGTCGATTCGCACGACGGGAAGGGCGAGCTTGTCGGTGCCGATCCGGACCGTGCCGGGCTCGATGGTCCGCGCCATCTCGTAACCGGCCTTCAGGACACCTTCTTTCGCGGTGTCGTTGTAGTCACCGAACGGATACGCGATGACCTCGCGAACCCCGAGCGTGTCTCCCGAGAGGTTCAGGTCTGCCGCGATCTGATCCGCCGTCCAGTTGACCATCAGTCCGTCGCCGTTCGCGCCGGCCTGATGCATGTCGTGCGTATGCGAACGACGCAGCACGTGGATCGAAGGCGGCGGATCGGAGCGGTAGGCGGTGACCATGAACGAGGTCGCGAGCAGCTTGTGCTTCTCGACAACGGGTGCCGCGAGGTCGAACCACGTCTGATCGGCATCATCGTCGGTGATGATCACGCTCCGTGCCGGAAGGGAGAGCCGACCGTCGATGAACGCACTGAGTTCATCCCAGGTCGGCAGGTAGAAGCCCGTGGTGGAGATGTGGTTCAGGTGCGCGTCGAAATCACCGATGTAGGCATAGTTACCTCGCAGCCATCCCGACTCGCCCTCGCGGTTCGCCGTGAACTGGTGGTACATCAGGATCGGTACCTGAACGCCCTCAGCCGCGTTCTGCTCCGGTGTCTTCCACGCGGCGAAGAGCTCGATCCGCTGCTCTTCGCACACGACCTGGTCCGCGCCGTTCACCCGAGCCGCGACCGTGAAGGCCGCCGCATCCGCCGCAGTTCCGTACCAGCCGGCGAAGACACGGCCGTCGAGGGCCGGGATCGGAAGCGTCTGGTACAGGCCGCCCTGCCACTGCAGTTGGGGATCGACCGGTGCACCCTCGCCGGTGAACGTCACCGCGCAGGCGAGCGGATCGTCGATGTCCGCCAGGAGTTGCTCCGCCGGAGTCAGCGGCGGAACCGTCACCGACGCACGAGGAGTGGGGGTGGGCGTCGCCGCCTCCGCCGGAGCGCGGCTCATCCACAGATACGCTGCGAGCCCGCCTCCGCTCGCGACGACTGCGGCTGCGATGATGATCGCCGCTACACGCCAGCGTCGCCTCCCCCCGGAAGCCACAATCAGATGTCGAAGCCCTCGGCGATCAACTCGACGAGCTCTTCCCGCTCCTCGACCGGGAGGAAGGCAGCTGCGGCGGCGTTGAACTGGAACGTCTCGAGGTCGTCGAGGTCGTACTCGAAAGTCTCGACGAGCAGCGCGAGCTCGCGCGTGAGCGACGTGGCGCTCATGGTGCGGTTGTCGACGTTCACGGTCACGGAGAACCCGAGCTGGTACAGCAGGTCGAACGGGTGGTCTGCCAGCGTGTTGCCCCAGGCCGCGATCGCCCCGGTCTGCAGGTTCGAGGACGGCGACAGTTCGAGCGGGATCTCGCGGTCGCGGACCCACCGGGCGAGGTCGCCGAACTGCACCTGCACCTCATCGCCTTCCTGCGTCACCACCTGGAGATCCTCGGCGATGCGGACGCCGTGGCCCAGTCGCAGCGCACGCCCGTCCAGCAGAGCCGAACGGATCGACGCGAGCCCCGCGGCCTCTCCCGCATGTACGGTCACCGGGAAGAACTTGCCGGCGAGATAGTCGAACGCGGCGCGATGATTCGACGGCGGGAAGCCGTCCTCCGGCCCCGCGATGTCGAACCCGACGGCGCCGCGACCGCGGAAGTCGACCGCCAGCTCGGCGATCTCCCTCGCCCGATCGGTGTGGCGCATGGCCGTGATCAACTGGCCGACGCGGATGCTCCGACCATCGCGGTCGGCGGCGTCCTCGCCCTCTTCGATGCCCTGCTGCACCGCTTCGACGGTCTGCTCGAGCGTGAGTCCACGGGCCTGGTGCTGCTCCGGAGCCCAGCGCACCTCGCCGTAGACCACACCATCGGCCGCGAGATCCTGGACGAACTCGCGCGCGACGCGGGTGAGCCCTTCCGGGGTCTGCATGACGGCGGTCGTCAGATCGAAGGTCTTGAGGTACTCCACCAGCGACCCCGAGTCGCTCTGCTTCGCGAACCAGGCACCGAGCGCCGCGGGGTCGGACTTCGGGACCTCGAGGCCGATCGCGTCCGCGAGCTCGATGATCGTCGCGGGGCGCAGGGCACCGTCGAGATGATCGTGCAGCGACACCTTGGGGAGGCTCCGCAGGGAGACGCCCTGCAGCGTGACATCGCCGTTCGCGTCGATCGACATGGTGATCCTCCTCCGTCGCGGATGTGCTCAGTTCAGGCTAGCGGTCCGCGGTCACGCCGTGATGCGCTCGCGCACGATGGGACCGGCCTCCGGCACCTCGCCACCGATCGCCCAGGCGCCCTCGAGCGCTTCGATCGCGCGGGGGAAGCGGGCCTCGTCCGCCGCGGACAGTGTGAAGAGCGGCTGCCCGGCGGTGACGCGGTCCCCCGGCTTCGCGTGCAGGTCGATTCCTGCCTCGAAGATCACGGGGTCCTCAGCCCTGGCACGGCCCGCACCCAGTCGCCAGGCGGCGACGCCGAACGGGAGCGCGTCCAGACGCGTGAGCACACCGTCTTCCGGGGCGGTGACGACGTGCGTCTCGCGTGCCGTGGGCAGCGGGGCGTCGGGGTCTCCATCCTGCGCGCGGATCATCGCCTTCCAGGTGTCCATCGCGCGCCCGTCGTCGAGGGCGGCCTCCACGTCGGCGTCCGGCTGTCCGGCAAGTGCGAGCATCTCCCTCGCCAGGGCGAGCGTCAGCTCCCGCACGTCGGCGGGACCACCGCCGGCGAGGATCTCCACCGACTCGCGGACCTCGTTGGCATTGCCGATCGCGAGTCCGAGCGGGACGTTCATGTCGGTCAGGAGCGCGGTGGTCGCCACGCCCGAATCGGTGCCGAGCGCGACCATCGTGCGGGCGAGCTCGCGGGCACGATCGATGTCCTGCATGAAGGCGCCGGAGCCGAACTTCACGTCCAGGACCAGCGCGTCCGTTCCCTCCGCGATCTTCTTCGACATGATGCTCGAGGCGATCAGCGGAATGGCTTCGACGGTTCCGGTGACGTCGCGGAGCGCGTACAGCTTCTTGTCGGCGGGGGCGAGCCCCGAACCGGCGGCGCAGATGACCGCGCCGACGTCGCCCTGCATCTGGGCGAACATCTCCTCGTTGCTGAGCGCCGCGCGCCAGCCGGGGATCGACTCGAGCTTGTCGAGCGTGCCACCGGTGTGACCGAGTCCGCGGCCGCTGAGCTGCGGGACGGCGACGCCGAAGGCCGCGACGAGCGGCGCGAGCGGAAGCGTGATCTTGTCCCCGACACCGCCGGTGGAGTGCTTGTCGACGGTCTTCTTGCCGAGGGAGGCGAAGCTCATCCGCTCCCCCGAGGCGATCATCGCGTCGGTGAGCACGCGGATCTCGTCACGCTCCATCCCCCGCTGGAAGACGGCCATCGCGAACGAGGCCATCTGCGCGTCCGAGACGTAGCCGCGCGTGTACGCGTCCACCATCCAGCGCAGCGCGGCCTCGGGGACCGCGCCCCCGTCGCGCTTGGCGCGGATGACATCCACCGCGTCGAAAGGCTCCACCGTCGTCATCGTGCGTCCTCCAGGTCGCGCGGCCCGAACGCGTCGGGCAGCACCTCGTCGATCGTGCGGATGCCGGAGACGGTCTCGAGCAGCATCCCGGGCATCGCGTGCTCGAACAGCAGCTGACGGCAGCGGCCGCACGGCATGATCGTCTGCCCTTCGTTGTTCACGCACACGAAGGCGACGAGCTGGCCGCCACCCGACATGTGCAGGTCTCCGACGAGCGCGCACTCCGCGCACAGCGTCACCCCGTAGGAGGCGTTCTCGACGTTGCACCCGGCCACGATCCGCCCGTCCCCGACGAGAGCGGCCGCCCCCACGCGATAGCGCGAGTACGGCGCGTACGCCTTCGTCATGGCTTCCGTGGCGACCTGGCGCAACTCATCCCAGTCGATGTCGGTCATTGCGATACTTCTCTCTTTCCCGGCAGGGCTAGGACTTGATGTACGGCTTGCCGTCGGCGGCAGGGGCCTTGATCTGTCCGGCGAACCCGGCGACCGCGAGCAGAGTCACGACGTACGGCAGCATGAGCATGAACTCGCCGGGGATCGGCGTCTTCAGGATCGAGAGCAGGTTCTGCAGGTTCGTGGCGAAACCGAACAGCAGGGCCGCGAGCGTCGCACGGATGGGATCCCAGCGCCCGAAGATCACGGCCGCGAGGGCGATGAAGCCGAGACCCGCCGTCATCTCCTTGCCGAACTGCGGCACCGAGACGAGGGTGAAGTACGCGCCACCCATGCCGGCGATCGCGCCGGCCAGCAGCACGTTCCAGAAGCGGGTCGGGTTCACCTTGATGCCGACGGTGTCAGCCGCCTGCGGGTGCTCTCCCACGGCGCGGACGCGCAGGCCCCACCGCGTGCGGTACAGACCCCACGCGACGACGGCGACGGTCACGAACATCAGGTATCCGATGAACGTCTGGTTGAACAGCACGGGTCCGATGATCGGGATGTCGCTCAGCAGTGGGATCTCCACCCGGGGGAACCGCACCGGGGTGTTCAGCGCCTCCTCGTTCGGCGCGAGGAGCGCGCCGTAGAGGAATCCGGTGAGACCCGTGACGAGCACGTTCAGCACCACACCGACGATGACCTGCTCGACGAGGTACTTGATGGCGAACGCGGCGAGCACGCTGGCCACCAGGACGCCACCGACCATCGCGCCGATCAGCCCGACGAACGGGTTGCCGGTGATGCTGGAGAGCAGCGCGGCGGAGAACGCCCCGAGGAGCAGCTGTCCTTCGATCGCCACGTTGACGACGCCGGCACGTTCGCCGATCACCCCGCCCAACGCACCGAACACGAGCGGCACCGACAGGGACACCGCTCCGAACAGCAGACTCGTGACGGGGACCAGTCCCCCGGCGGACGCCCAGACGAGGAACGCGAACACGGCGAGCACGCTGTAGGCGATGACCAGCCAGAGGGACGGCGGACGGTAGATCCAGGCTCGGAGGAACGCCCCGACCGTCAGAACCACCAGGATGCCGAACACGACCCAGAAGGTCGATGCCGTGGGCAAGGCGACATCCGGGAGCCCGAGCGCCGCCGAAGGGTCCGAGAGCCGGAACGTGCTGATGCCGTCGCGTGGCACGGTGAGGAAAAGCAGGGCCAGCAGCGCGGTGGCGACGGCGAGGACGATCGGCGCCTTGAGGTGCCGCTCCTTGACGGTCTCGAGCTGGACGGCGCCGCCTGCGGACACGGTCTGTGTGAGCGACATCATGCGGCCACCGCCTTCTTCGCGGCCTTGGCTCTCGCCTTGGCGGCCTTCTCCGCATCGGTCTTCGGCAGGAAGAACACCGAGCGCAGCAGCGGCGGCGCAGCGATGAACAGCACCACGAGCGACTGCACGACGAGGACGATGTCGACCGGGATATCCTGCGCCTGCATAGAGAACGAGCCCGCCTTGAGCGCGCCGAACAGGATGCCGGCCGCGAACGTGCCCCACGCGCGACTGCGGCCCAGGAGCGCGACCGTGATCGCGTCGAACCCGATGCCGGCGTCGATGGTCTCGGTAACGCCCGTCGTGACCGCCCCCTGGATCTGGTTCATCCCGGCGAGGCCCGCGAGCCCCCCGGCGAACAGCATCGCGTACACGTAGACGCGCTGCACGCTGATACCCGCGGCGCGCGCGGCATGCGGGTTCTCCCCCACGGCGCGCATGCGCATGCCGAGTGAGGAGCGCTCGATCAGCCACCAGACGAAGAGCGTCGCCACGATCACGATCACGAAGCCGAGGTCGAGCAGCGGGAACTGCGGCCCCAGCAACGTCGGGAACTGCGCGCTCTCGGGCGTCGCCGAGCCGAGCGCCTGGTTCGTGCCCGGCTTCTGCAGCAGGCCCGGCGTGCGGATCATCCACAGCAGCAGGTAGTACGCGATGTAGTTGAGCATGATCGTCAGGATCACCTCGTGCGCACCGGTGCGCGCCTTGATGAGTCCTGCGATCGCACCCCAGAGCGCTCCGCCCGCGATACCGGCGATGAGGGTGACCGGGATGTGCAGCCAGATCGGCAGGTCGAGCGAGAACGTGAACAGCGCCGCGACGGCGACACCGATGAGCATCTGACCGCGGGCACCGATGTTGAACAGCCCGACGCGGAACGCCAGAGCGACGCCGAGACCTGCGGCGATGAGCGGGGCAGCGAAGCCGAGGGTGTTCGTCAGCGGCCGGATCTGCGCCGCGAAGTCGGCACCCCTCGCGTTGAAGATCGCTCCGCGGAACAGCGCCTCGTAGCCGTTGTACACGGCGTTCCAGGCGGCGACGAAGGTGTCACCGGGCTGGGCGAAGAAGTAGACCGAGGCCGCCTGCACGTCTTCGTTGGTGACGGCGATGAGGATGCCGCCGACGATGAGCGCCAGCACGATCGCGAGGATCGTCGTCACGGCGTTGCCGCGGAGGATCTCCTTGAGGATGACGTTGCCGCGCGGAGGCGGGGGCACGTCGGACGGGTCGCGCGGAACCGTGCCGGTGCTCGTCGCGAGCTCCTGCGGCGGGATACCCTTGGTCACATCTCCTGCGCCGGGTGTCGCTCCGCTCACGCGGCCACCTCCCCTTCGGCCGCTCCGGCCATCATGAGTCCGAGCGTCTCCCGGGGCGTGTCGCCGGGGACGATGCCGACGATCGTGCCGCGGTACATGACCGCGATCCGGTCGGCCAGAGCCGCGACCTCGTCGAGCTCCGTGGAGACGACGATCACCGGAATGCCGGCATCCCGCGTCTCGATGATCCGTTTGTGGATGAACTCGATCGACCCGACGTCGACGCCGCGGGTCGGCTGCGCGGCGACGAGCAGCCGCAGGTCGCGGCTCATCTCACGGGCGATGACGACCTTCTGCTGGTTTCCGCCCGACAACGTGCCTGCCGCCGTCTCGGGCCCCTGGGTGCGGATGTCGTACTCGGTGATGCGCGCACGGGCGAACTCGTCGAGCGCGGCGCGGCGGAGTGTGCCCGCGCGACTGAACGCCGGATCGTCCGAGCGGTCCAGGATGAGGTTCTCGGCGACGGAGAAGCCGGCGACCAGGCCGTCCTCCGTGCGGTCCTCCGGCACGAACCCGACCCCCGCGTCGAGGATCGCACGCACGCTCCGGCCGACGAGTTCCTTGCCGTCGAGGGAGATGCTGCCTTCCACGCGGGCGGCGAGGCCGACGATGGCCTCCACCAGTTCCGTCTGGCCGTTGCCCTGGACACCCGCGATCGCGAGGACCTCGCCCGGGCGGACGGAGAAATCGATGCCGTCGACGACGATCGCGCCGGTGGGCGTGAGGATGCGCAGTCCCGAGACCTCGAGACCTCCTTCGCCGAGGCGCGGCGGATCCTTCTGGACCGTGAGCTCGACGGCCCTGCCCACCATGAGGGAGGCGAGTTCGGCGTTCGTCGCGGTGGGCGATGCCTCACCCACGACGCGTCCGAGCCGGACGATGGTGATCTTGTCGGCGACCTCGCGCACCTCGCGCAGCTTGTGCGTGATGAACACGATCGCCGTGCCCTCGTCGCGCAGCTGACGCATGATGTTCATCAGCTCGTCGGTCTCCTGCGGCGTCAGCACGGCGGTCGGCTCGTCGAACACGAGCACCTTCGCATCGCGCGAGAGCGCCTTGATGATCTCGACGCGCTGCTGCACTCCGACGGGGAGGTCACCCACGAGCGCATCCGGGTCGATGTCGAATCCGAAGCGGGCCGCGACCGACCGCACGTGCTCTCGCGCCTTCGCGATGTCGAGCGTGCCGAGGGCTTTGGTCTGCTCGTGGCCGAGCATGACGTTCTCGGCGACCGTGAAGACGGGAACGAGCATGAAGTGCTGGTGGACCATGCCGATCCCCGCCGCCATCGCGTCACCGGGTCCTCGGAAGCGCTGCACCTCGTCATCGAGGAGGATCTCGCCCTCATCCGCCTGATACAGGCCGTAGAGGACGTTCATGAGCGTGGACTTGCCCGCGCCGTTCTCGCCGAGCAGCGCGTGGATCTCGCCCGGTTCGACCACCAGGTCGATGTGGTCGTTCGCCACGAGGCTGCCGAATCGCTTGGTGATGCCGCGAAGTTCGAGCTTCATATCTGCACCTTATCCAGAAGAGTCATCCAGGAGAATCATCGTCCGTCCACGGCACGGGGCGAGTGGCAGCCTGCTCACCACTCGCCCCGTGCTGGACCTGCGACGACTTACGGGGAGTTCTCGGACTCCACCGTGATGTCGCCCGCGATGATCTGCTTCTGCAGCTCGGCGAGCTCGTCGAGGAGCCCGTCGGGCAGCTGGGACTCGAAGTCACCGAAGCCGGAGAGCTTCACGCCCTCGTTCTCGAGCGTTCCCACGTACGGGGCCGGGTCGAAGTCGCCGGCGGCGGCCGCGATGGTCGCGTCCTTCACGGCGACGTCGATCGCCTTCATGATCGAGACCAGCGTGATGTCGGCGACGCTCGGGTCAGCCACGGCCAGGTCGCTGTCGACACCGAGCATCAGCGTGTCCTTGCCGCTGTCGGCGATCGCCGCTGCCGCGCTCTGGTAGACCGGGCCACCGACGGGCAGGATCACGTCGACGCCCTGGTCGAGCACGCCCTGCGCGGTCTGCTTGGCCGTGTCGTTCGCGTCGAAGCCGCCCGTGAACGAGCCCTTCTGCGTCGCGGCGTCCCAACCGAAGACCTGGACCGAAGCGGACTTGTCCTCGTTGTACTTCTCGACACCGAGCTGGTAGCCGTCCATGAACACGGCGACGGACGGGATCTGCATCCCGCCGAAGGTGCCGACCTTGTTCACGCCGCTCTGCGCCGACCAGGCGGCCGAGGCGTAGCCACCGAGGTAGGCGGCCTGAGCCGTGTCGAAGACCAGCGGCTTGATGTTCGGGGCGTCGACGTTGCCGTCGAAGTCGTTGTCGGCCCAGTCGTCGATGATCGCGTAGTCGATCTCGGGGTTCGCGAGGGCGGACTCGACGGTCGCAGCCGACAGCTTGAAGCCGACCGAGACGATGAGCGAGCAGCCCTCGGAGACCGCGGTCTCGAGGTTGGGCGCGTAGTCGTTGTCGTTCGCCGACTCGAACTCGAGCGGCTTGATGTCCAGCTCTTCGGCGGCGGCGTCCATGCCTTCCTTCGCGGACTGGTTGAACGACTTGTCGTTCCATCCGCCGGCGTCGGAGATGAGGCACGGGAGGAAGTCGGAGTCAACCGGCTTCTCGGAACCCGACCCGCTGTCGGTCGGGGCCTGGCCGCAGCCGGCGAGTGCGAAGATGACGCCCGCGGCGACCGTCGCGCCGAGCAGCTTCTTGGTGGTGGAGATGGTCAACTGATGCCTCCCTCAACGAACCCGCGGCCATCGCGGATCGATCAAAGTTACCTACTGTTTCAGCTTTTGCACACGCTCGCCCCGCATGTGCTGGCCAAAGGTTACAAAGCTGAAATCAACCCACCGGATGAGCGTGGGATCGTGCTCATCGGCGCACGCCTCAGAGCACGTCCCCCCGGCCGGTGAGCTTGAGTGACTCGACGACGCCCTTCACCCGCTGGGCATGCTCGACCGTGGTGACGAGCAAGGCGTCGGGGGTGTCGACCACGACGATGTCCTGGACACCCACCAGGCTGATCACCCGCGACGTCTGACTGACCAGGATCCCGCTCGCCCCGTCCGTGAGCACACGTGCGTTCGGCCCCAGGACGGCGAGGTCGTTCTTGCGTCCGTTGTTGATGAGCTTGGTCAGCGAGGCGAAGTCGCCGACGTCGTCCCAGTCGAAGTGCCCGGGGACGACCGCGAGGTGTCCTCGGCGAGCGGCCGGCTCGGCGACGGCGTAATCGATCGCGATCTTCTTGAGGCGCGGCCAGATTCGATCCACCGCGGGTCCGCGCCGATCGCGATCGTCCCAGGCTTCGGCGAGTTCGAGCAGGCCGGCATGCAGTTCCGGCTCGTTCGCCGCGATCTCGTCGAGCAGCACGCTCGCCTTCGCGATGAACATGCCGGCGTTCCAGAGGTAGCCCCTGTCCGCGAGGTACGCCTTCGCCGTGTCCAGGTCGGGCTTCTCGACGAAGCTCTCCACGAGCGCGGCCTCCCTGGCACCCTCGACCACGAGTTCCGGGCCCTTCTTGATGTAGCCGAAGCCGATCGCGGGTTCCGTCGGGGTGATGCCGATCGTGCAGATGTAGCCTTCGCGGGCGACCTCGACGGCGTCGCGGACGGCGAACTCGAACACCCGGGTGCTGCGGATCACATGATCCGCGCTGAACGACCCGACGATCACGTCGGGCTCGCGGCGATGCAGGATCGCGGCAGCCAGTCCGATCGCCGCCGCCGACTCCCGCGGCTCCGACTCCAGGAACACGTTCAGATCGGCGATGCCCGGCAGCTCCGCCTCGACCGCGGCGCGATGGGCGCGTCCGGTGACGACGGCGATCCGGTCCGGCCCGGTGAGCGGCTCCAGGCGATCCCAGGTGTCGCGGAGCAGGGAGTGCCCGGATCCTGTCAGGTCGTGCAGGAACTTCGGCGCATCCGCGCGGGAAAGCGGCCACAGCCGACTGCCGATGCCGCCGGCGGGAATGACCGCATAGAAATCCTCGATGGTCTCGCTCACCCTGCCAGGGTACCCGCGGCCTCCTGAGCCGTTGCGGACACTTAGGCTCGCCTTCGTCGCTCCCCGTGTTCGGACAGGAATAGGATGGACAGCGATCGGGCGTGCCTGCCACTTCGACGAGCACACACTTGAACGAGAGCAGCGCACGCGACCGACGCACATCGATCAGGGAGGACGACCGTGTCCACGAGCGCGCGCTTGACACCGTCGATTTCGGAAACCACGTCAAAGACCCCCCGCGGCACCCTCTATCGGGGACGCGAAGGCATGTGGTCGTGGGTGCTTCACCGCATCACCGGAGTCGCCATCTTCTTCTTCCTTTTGGTGCACGTGCTCGACACGGCACTCATCAGGGTGTCGCCGGAGGCGTACAACGCCGTCATCGGCACGTACAAGAACCCCATCATGGCGCTCGGTGAGGTCGTGCTCGTCGCGGGCATCGTCTTCCACGCCATGAACGGGCTGCGCATCATCGCCGTCGACTTCTGGTCGAAGGGTGCGAAGTACCAGCGCCAGCTCTTCTGGGGCGTGCTGCTGGTGTGGGGCATCATCATGGCCGGCTTCGTGCCCCGCCACCTGATGCTCGCATTCGCCGGGTTCGGAGGAGGACACTGATGTCTGCACAGACCGTCGCCGCCCCGGTGCGCCGTCGCCGCGGAGTGAACCTCGAGAAGTGGGGCTGGGTCTTCATGCGCGCGTCGGGCATCGTGCTCGTCGTCCTGATCTTCGGCCACCTCTTCGTCAACCTCATGCTCGGCGAGGGCATCCACGCCCTCGATTTCGCGTTCATCGCCGGCAAGTTCGCCACGCCGTTCTGGCAGTGGTGGGACGTCCTGATGCTGTGGCTCGCGCTCATCCACGGCGCGAACGGCATGCGCACGATCGTGAACGACTACGTCACGAACACCACCGCTCGTAAGGCGCTCACCTGGGCGCTCGGCCTCGCCGCCGGTCTGCTCATCATCCTCGGCACGCTCGTGGTCTTCACGTTCGACCCGTGCCTGGGAGTGACCGAGGACAGCGTCCTGTGGTCCGAGTGCGCCGCACTGGTCGGGAACTGAGAAGAAGGCTAAGAAGAAGTGACTACCGAGACGCAGGATTCCGTCGTCCGTGACGGCGTGCACTACCACCAGTTCGACATCGTGATCGTCGGCGCCGGCGGCGCCGGGATGCGTGCGGCCATCGAGGCCGGACCCGGCGCGAAGACCGCGGTGATCTCCAAGCTGTACCCCACGCGTTCGCACACCGGTGCGGCGCAGGGCGGTATGGCCGCGGCGCTCGCCAACGTCGAAGAGGACTCCTGGGAGTGGCACACCTTCGACACCGTCAAGGGCGGCGACTACCTCGTCGACCAGGATGCCGCGGAGATCCTCGCGAAGGAGGCCATCGACGCGGTCATCGACCTCGAGAACATGGGTCTCCCCTTCAACCGCACGCCCGAGGGCAAGATCGACCAGCGACGCTTCGGCGGACACACGGCCGAGCACGGCAAGACCCCGGTCCGCCGCGCCTGCTACGCCGCAGACCGCACGGGCCACATGATCCTGCAGACGCTGTTCCAGAACTGCGTCAAGCTCGGCATCAACTTCTTCAACGAGTTCTATGTCCTCGACCTGCTGACGGTGAAGGACGCCGACGGGAACACCCAGGTCGCGGGAGTCGTCTCCTACGACCTCGCGACCGGCGAACTGCACGTGTTCCAGGCCAAGGCCGTCATCTTCGCGACCGGCGGGTTCGGCAAGATCTTCAAGACGACGTCCAACGCGCACACCCTCACGGGCGACGGCGTCGGCATCGTCTGGCGCAAGGGCCTCCCCCTCGAGGACCTCGAGTTCTTCCAGTTCCACCCGACCGGTCTCGCCGGCCTCGGCATCCTCCTCACCGAGGGCGCACGAGGAGAGGGCGCGATCCTGCGCAACGCCTCGGGCGAGCGCTTCATGGAGCGCTACGCCCCCACCATCAAGGACCTCGCTCCTCGTGACATCGTCGCGCGCTGCATGGTGCAGGAGGTCCTCGACGGCCGTGGCGCCGGCCCCCACAAGGACTACGTGCTGCTCGACTGCACGCACCTGGGCGCCGAGGTCCTCGAGACCAAGCTGCCCGACATCACCGAGTTCGCGCGCACCTATCTGGGCGTCGACCCGGTCGTCGAGCCCGTGCCCGTCATGCCGACCGCGCACTACGCCATGGGCGGCATCCCGACGAACAACGACGGCGAGGTCCTCGCGGACAACACCACCGTCGTCCCCGGTCTCTACGCGGCCGGCGAATGCGCGTGCGTCTCGGTGCACGGCGCCAACCGCCTCGGTACCAACTCGCTGCTCGACATCAACGTGTTCGGCAAGCGTGCGGGTCGCAACGCGGTCGAGTACGTCAAGACCGCCGAGTTCGTGCCGCTCCCCGAGAACCCCGCGGGATTCGTCTCGGGCATGCTCGAGGATCTGCGCAACAACCAGGGCACCGAGCGCATCGCCGTGCTCCGCAAGACGCTCCAGGACGAGATGGACAAGGGCGCGCAGGTCTTCCGCACGCACGAGTCCCTCCAGCACGTGCTCGGCGTCATCGCCGAGCTGCGCGAGCGGTACAAGAACGTGCACGTCGACGACAAGGGCAAGCGCTTCAACACCGACCTCCTCGAGGCCGTGGAGCTCGGCTTCCTGCTCGACATCGCCGAGGTCGTCGTCTACGCCGCGCAGAACCGCGAGGAGAGCCGCGGCGGCCACATGCGCGACGACTTCCCGAAGCGCAACGACGACAAGTACATGAAGCACACCATGGCGTACCTGACCGGCGACCCGCACTCCTCCACGCCGAGCGATCACATCAAGCTCGACTGGAAGCCGGTGGTGTTCACGAAGAACGAGCAGGGCGAGTTCAACTACCCGCCGATGGAGAGGAAGTACTGAGCATGTCGACTGCCATCGCAGAAGCACCTGCCGACACGACCGAAGAGACGGCCATCCAGTCCTTCATCGTCACCTTCAACATCCGCAGGTTCGACCCCGAGGTCGACGCCGAGCCGCACTGGGTCGACTACGACGTGGAGCTGTACTCCACCGACCGCGTGCTCGACGCCCTGCACAAGATCAAGTGGGAGGTCGACGGCTCGCTGACCTTCCGCCGCTCCTGCGCGCACGGCATCTGCGGCTCCGATGCCATGCGCATCAACGGCCGCAACCGCCTCGCCTGCAAGACGCTGATCAAGGACCTCGACATCTCGAAGCCGATCTACGTCGAGGCCATCAAGGGTCTGCCGCTGGAGAAGGACCTCGTCGTCGACATGGAGCCGTTCTTCGCGTCGTACCGCGAGGTCCAGCCGTTCCTGGTCGCCAGCTCGGTGCCGGAGAAGGGCAAGGAGCGCGTCCAGTCCATCGCCGATCGCGAGATCTTCGACGACACCACCAAGTGCATCCTGTGCGCCGCGTGCACCTCGTCGTGCCCCGTGTTCTGGACCGACGGACAGTACTTCGGCCCCGCAGCGATCGTGAACGCCCACCGGTTCATCTTCGACTCGCGCGATGACAACGCCGCTGTGCGCCTCGACATCCTCAACGACAAGGAGGGCGTCTGGCGCTGCCGCACGACCTTCAACTGCTCCGAGGCATGCCCCCGCGGCATCGAGGTCACCAAGGCGATCGCCGAGGTCAAGCAGGCGATCCTCCGCGGGCAGCCCTGACGCGCTGATTCAGACTCCTTCGAGAACAGGCGGTTCCCTTCCGGGGACCGCCTGTTCTCGCGTCAGCGCCTCTCTCCCGCCCCACACGCTTGGATAGGGTGGGGATGTGTCTGAACCCGTTGACGCCGCGTCCGAGCCCGGTCGCCTCGATGCGGCCGTCGAACGCGCCACTGCACTGACCCAGCGCACGCTCGCGCTGTTCCCCGTGCGGGTCTGGCGCCACTTCCTGCAGCACAACGGCTTCCTCCTCGCGGCGGGCGTGAGCTACCAGGCGCTGTTCGCCATCTTCGCGGCGATCTATCTCGCCTTCGCGATCGCCGGCCTCTGGCTCGGCGGCAGCGAGGACGCGGTCAACGGCCTGATCGCCATGATCAACAGCTACATCCCGAACCTGATCCTCCCCGAGGGACAGGGCGGTGTCGTCACCCCCGAGCAGGTGCAGGAGATCGCGGCGAGCACCACCGGAGTGCTGAGCATCACGGGTCTGATCGCCCTCGGCACCGTGATCTGGACGGCGATCGGCTGGGTGACCTTCTCCCGCCGCGCGACCAGGGACATCTTCGGGCTACCACCGGACCGCCGCAGCTACGTGATCCTGAAGGCGCGCGACCTGCTGGCTGCGCTGATCTTCGGCATCTCCCTGATCGTCGGCTCGCTCCTCAGCTCGGCCAGCGCCGCGGTGCTGAGCTGGCTGCTCAGCCTCCTCGGCTGGGACTCCGGATCGGACGGCCTCAACCTCGGCATCCGCATCGGCACGGTCATCGTGTCCTTCGCGCTCATGTCATCCGCGCTGGCGGCGATGGTGCGTTTCCTGACCGGAACGTCGCTGCGCTGGCGCACGATCTGGCCGGGCGCGCTCCTCGGCGGTGGCGCGATGACCATCCTCCAGTACGGGGCGGGATTCCTGCTGAGCTACACGCCCTCCAATCCGCTGCTGGCCACGTTCGCCATCTTCATCGGTCTGCTGCTGTGGTTCCGCGTGAACGGGGTCGTCATGCTGGTGGCCTCCTCCTGGATCGCGGTCTCCGCGCAGGACCACGATCTCCCGCTCCTGCAGGAGACCGAGGCCGAACGTCGGATCGCGGAGTATCAGACCCTGCTGACGGCGGCGCGCATCCGGGTGCGGGAAGCGCACGCGGCCCGCACCCAGGCGCCCTGGTACCGCGCCTGGGTGGCGAATCGGGCCGTGCGCGACGCCGAGGAGGAACTCGCCGACCTCGAAGCGTCCCCTCCCCCACCCGCGGCAGCGACGACGCCGCTCGCGCAGCGTCTGCTGGCGGAGCTGAACCGGTCGGGAAGGGATGTCGGCGGCTCTCGTTAGGCTGGGAGCATGCCTCATCTGCGTATCGCCACGGTCAATGTCAACGGGATCCGAGCGGCGGCTCGCAACGGGATGAGCGGGTGGCTGGACGACGCCGGTGTCGACATCCTCACGCTCCAGGAGGTCCGCGGACAAGACGAGCACATCGAAGCCGCTCTCCCCGGCTGGTCGTTCGTGCACGACGAGGCGACGGCGAAGGGCCGTGCCGGGGTCGCGATCGCGAGCCGCGTTCCGGCTGTGGCTTCGCGCACCGCGTTCGGCCCGGAGGATTTCGACTCCAAGGGCCGCTGGATCGAAGCCGACTTCCTGATCGGCGACCGTCCGCTCACGGTGGTCAGCGCGTACGTCCATTCGGGCGAGGCCGACACCCCCAAGCAGGAGGAGAAGTGGAAGTTCCTCGATGCCTTCGGCACCCGGCTCGGTGAGCTCGGCACCGACGGAGCACTCGCGCTCGTGACGGGAGACCTCAACGTCGGACACCGTGAGCTCGACATCAAGAACTGGCGCGGCAACCGCAAGAAGGCCGGATTCCTCCCCCGGGAGCGCGCCTACTTCGACCGATTCCTCGGTGAGGCGGGAACCGAGGTCACCGGCGTCGACGGCACCGTGGGCACGGGTCTCGGCTGGGTCGACGTCGGACGGAAGTTCCACGGCGAGGTCGACGGCCCGTACACCTGGTGGTCCATGCGCGGACAGGCGTTCGACAACGACTCCGGGTGGCGCATCGACTACCACCTGGCGACGCCGGCGCTCGCGGAGCGGGTCGAGACCTACCATGTCGCGCGCGCCGCAGCCTACGACCAGCGGTGGAGCGACCATGCGCCCGTCGTGGTCGACTACCGCTACTGATCCGAGCCTGACGCGGTACCGCCTGCGTAGCGGTACCACCCGTGATACTCCAGGACCGTACCGAGAACGGGGCTCGTCGCGCGCATGTCGATCGTGCGTCGACGGTGAATCTCGTCCCACCCGTCGACGAGTTCGACATCGATCCGCAGGATTCCACGAAGTGCGATCCGGTGTCCTCCCACCCGCAGTGCGACGGCGCGCGTGTTCATGCGCAGTGCGCCATCGCCCGTGACCGAGCACTGCTCGAGCATCTGCACGCGGCCGCGGTCCCCCAAGGCGTTCTGCACGATGCCGGGACGCCCGGTCGCGAAGAGCCGATCCACAACGTGCTGTGTCGCGCCGGGGAAACGGAACTCGCGGACGGTGTCGAGCGTTGCGCGTCCGCCGTGCGACCGCCCTGACACCGTCTCGATGCGGAACGGCACGTCGCGGGCGAACCGTGTCACGAGCAACCCCGGCCCGACCACCGGAGAGGCGAGACCGGCAAGGCGTCCGATCCTGCTGCCGGCGACTTCGAACAGGCCCTCCGCGCTGTCGTGAGTCGCTTCGACCCTCATCTGCGCGAGGAGCTCGGGATGGAGCCGCTGCGCGTCCTCCCCCAACGCCTCGAGAAACGCCGCGCCTCGCGCGTTCGCCCCTGCGAAGGGCACGGCACCTCTTCCTGTCGACCGCGCGGGAGGAGAAGGAGAGGCCATGCGGCCATCGTAGGCGCAGGGCACGCACCCCATAGGATTGATCCTGTGACGAAACCTCGCCTTTACTCCGGAATGCAGCCCTCCGCCGACTCCCTCCAGATCGGCAACTACATCGGCGCGCTGCTCCAGTGGCGAGATCTGCAGAACTCCTACGACGCCTACTTCTCGGTGGTCGACCTGCACGCCCTCACGGTCGCCCAGGACCCGGCCGAGCTCCGCGAGAAGACGCGCCGCACCGCTGCGCAGTACATCGCGGCAGGCATCGAGCCCTCGCTGTCCACCCTGTATGTGCAGTCGCACGTGCGCGCCCACGCCGAGCTCGCCTGGATCCTCAGCACGATCACCGGTTTCGGCGAGGCCGGCCGGATGACCCAGTTCAAGGACAAGTCGACCCGCTACGGCGCCGATGCGACGAGCGTCGGGCTCTTCACCTACCCGGTGCTGATGGCAGCCGACATCCTGCTCTACCAGACCGACGTCGTTCCGGTCGGCGACGACCAGAAGCAGCACGTCGAGCTCACGCGCGATCTGGCCGAGCGCTTCAACTCCCGCTTCGGCGCGACGTTCACCGTGCCGATGCCGGTCATCCAGAAGGAGACCGCCCGCATCTACGATCTGCAGAATCCGACGGCGAAGATGTCGAAGTCGGCGGAGAGCGATGCCGGTGTGCTGTGGATGCTCGACGACCCCGCGAAATCGGCGAAGAAGATCATGCGTGCGGTCACCGACAACGAGGGCTCCGTGCGCTTCGACCGGGAGAACAAGCCGGGCGTCTCGAACCTGCTCACGATCTATGCCGCACTCAGCGGGCGTCAGGTCGCATCGATCGAAGACGAGTACGCCGGTCGCGGCTACGGAGACTTCAAGAAGGGCCTCGCCGACGTCGTCGTCGAGGAGTTCGAGCCGGTGCGCGCGCGTGCACTCGAGCTGCTCGACGATCCGGCGGAACTCGACCGCATCCTGGCGGAGAACGCCAGCCGCGCCGATGCCGTCGCCGATGCCACCCTGTCGGACGTCTACGACCGCGTGGGGCTGCTCCGCCGCGTCTGAGCCGCGCCTAGGATGGGGTCGTGACTGATCCACAGCTGCCACCTCCGGTACCGCCCGCGTACCCGGCTCCCGCCGCGTCCCCGGCACCGTCCGCATATCCGGCGCCTTCCGGGTATCCGGCGCCTTCCGGGTATCCGGCAGCGCCTCCTGGGGCCTACCAGGTGCCCGTCGGAGGCTATGCCGCACCCGCGGGGACGTACGCCGTCCCCGCGACCGCGCCGCGCCCGTCCGCCGTCCTCGGCGTCGTCGCCCTGGTCCTCTCGCTCGTCGCCGCGGTCGTGCCCGCGATCCTGGTGGGGATCAGCGCCTTCGAGATCGGACGCGTCCTTCCGCAAGGCGTCACGACCACGACGTCCGACGATCTCAGCCTGCTGTCCCCCGCCCGGGATCAGGTGCTGTGGGCCGAGCTGTCCTTCTGGCTCGGAACGATCCTGGGCATCGCCGCGATCGTGCTCGGCATCATCGCGATCGCCAAGAAGAAGGGCAGGGGCGCCGGAATCGCGGCCCTCGTGGTCGCCGTGGTGGGCGTGGTCCTGTTCTTCATCGTGCTGGTCACGGCCCTCGCGGCCGGGAGCGCTGCAGGCTTCACCACGTATACGTCCTGACCCGGACCTCCGCGCGGTCTGAAGGTGTCAGCGCGGCGCGTGGTGCTTCTGCTGCGCCGCGAGCAGACCTTCGCCCACGAGCAGTTCGACCGCGTCAGCGGCGTCCGCGATGAGGATCGGCAGGTTCGGCCGCTCGTCCTTCCCGAACGGCGCCAGCACCCAGTCCGCGGGATCCTGACGCCCGACCGGGCGCCCGATGCCCACTCGCACGCGCGGGAAGTCGGCGGTGCCCAGAGCGCGCGCCACATCGCGAACGCCGTTGTGTCCGCCATGCCCGCCCCCGGTCTTGAGCTTCACCGTGTCGAAGGGGATGTCGAGTTCATCGTGCACCACGACGACCTGCTCGGGGGGAACGGAGTAGAACCGCACCAACGCGGCCACGGGCGTGCCCGAGACGTTCATGAAGGTGTTCGGCTTGGCGAGCACCAGCTTGTCCGCACCGGGGCGCAGCCAGGTCTCGACGACCCGCGCTCCGCCCTTGTGCTCGCGGAAGGTCTCGCCGCGCCGCGCCGCGAGCTCGTCCACGACCATCTGGCCGATGTTGTGCCGGGTCGTCTCGTATCGCGGCCCGGGATTGCCGAGTCCGACCACGAGCCAGGTGGATGCCATGTCCTCGTCCTCTCGATACCCGGGTGCGGGCCCCGGGTCAGGATACGACAGAGGGGACGCGATCGGATCGCGTCCCCTCTGTGATGAATCAGTCGGAGATCACTCCGCGGCGGCCTCTTCGGTCTCCTCGGCAGCGTCGGTCTCCTCCGCGGACTCGTCCTCGGACGGAGCCGCGGGAACGGAGACGGCGACCACGAGGACCTCGGGGTCGGAGAGCAGCGTGGAGCCCTTGGGGAGCTTCACGTCGGCGGCGGTGATGTGCGCGCCCTCTTCCAGGCCCTCGACCGAGACCTCGATGTTCTGCGGGATGTGCGTGGCCTCGGCCTCGATCGACAGCGTGGTCGCGTCGAGGTTGACGATGGTGCCGGCAGCCGACTCACCCGTGACGATGATCGGAACGTCGATCGCGACCTTCTCGCCCTTCTTCACGACGAGCAGGTCGATGTGCTCGATGATCTGGTGCACCGGGTCGCGCTGGACGTCCTTGACCAAGGTGAGCTGGCTCTTGCCCTCGATGTCGAGCTCCAGCAGCGCGTTGGCGCGACGGATGATGAGCGAGACCTGGTGGCCGGGAAGGGCGACGTGCACGGGCTCGGTGCCGTGACCGTAGATGACGGCGGGGATCTTGCCGGCGGCGCGGAGGCGGCGGGCGAAGCCCTTGCCGAAGCTCTCGCGGAGCTCGGCCTGGACCTTGGTGTCTTCAGACATGGGGTTCTCCTTCGGGACACGCAGCGAAGGCGCCGCGCGGTGGTCTTGGATATTCGAACTCGCTGACGCAGGAGGAAAGCCACCGGGCTTGCTTCGCCGCGTCGATAACGGATGATCGCGCACGCGCAGAAGCATCCCTCGCCGAGGTACAGCCTCAATGGTACCGGATGACCCGATAGGCTGAGGACACCGGTCCTTTTCTGCAGAACACGGAGAACCCCATGCTCGACGGCGCCTTCCTTTCGCACGCACTCCTCTGGCTGATCGGCGCCATGACCGTGTGCGCCGTCGTGGGCAGCTTCGGCGCCCTCTTCGCCATGGGACGTTCGAGCTACCGCAAGGACTGATCGCGGGGCGCAGGCCCTTCTTCCCTCTGCACGGCTGCGGCGATGGCGGCGGAAGCCGTACGCACATCCGCAGACTCATCGACGCGGATGCCACCCTCATCGGCTTCAAGGGATTCGAGCGCCTCGAGCTGGGAGTCCAGGAGCGCCGCGGGCATGAAGTGGTCGGTACGCAGGCGCATGCGCTCCTCGAGCACCGCGCGTGCGATCGTGAGCTCCGCGAAGAAAGCATCGGGCGCCTCGTCTCTGATGAGGTCTCGATAGGTGCGCCGGAGGGCCGAGCACGCGACGACGATCCGCTCCTCGCCACGCAGTGTCTCGCCGACGAGGCGAAGCCACGGCAGACGGTCATTGTCATCCAGCGCGATTCCCGCCGCCATCTTGCGGACGTTCGCCTCCGGATGCAGATCGTCGCCATCGACGAACCGTGCGCCGACCGTCTGAGCGAGGAACGCGCCCACCGTCGACTTCCCCGAGCCACTGGGGCCCATCACGACGATGCGCAGGCTCCCGCTCAATAGAACTCCTCCGTGTCGACCACCGACCTCAGCGGTCGGCCGTCGAGCAGGCGCCCGGCGTTCTCCGCGAAGCGTCGCGCGATCCGCTCCTCTTCTTTCGCGCTGAGGGCCGCGGTGTGCGGGCTCACGAGCACGTTCGGGTGCGTCCACAGCGCAGACGTCTGGTCCAGCGGCTCCTGCTCGAAGACGTCGAGGGCGGCGAAGGCGATGCGACCGTCGTCGAGGGCTCCGAGCAGTGCGTCCTCGTCGATGACGGAGCCGCGCCCGACGTTGGCGATGATCGCCCCCGGCTTCACGGCGGCGAGCACCTCGGCACCGATCAGATGGTGGGTCTGAGCGGTTCCCGGGAGCGTGACGACGATCGCGTCCACCTGGGCCACCGCTTCGGTCAGTTCCTCCATCCGCACCAGGCGATCCACGCCCGCCACCGGCTCACCGGACCGTGTCGTCCCCCAGACCCGCGCACCGAGCCCGTGGAAGCGCCGCGCGCACTCCGTACCGATGCCGCCGAGCCCGACCACCAGCACGATCATCTCGTCGAGCTGACGCATCTCCCAGCGGTCCGGCCAGGTGCGCGTCCCCTGGTCGGCGAGAAGGCGCGGGAGATTCTTCGCTCCGGCCATCACGCCGAACACCGCGAACTCCGCGAGCGGGCCACCGTGCACGCCGGCGCTCGTGGTGAAGACGACGCGATCGAGCGCGTCCCGGTCGAGACCGGCGGCCTTCACGGTGGCACCGCCGCCCGCGGCAGTCGTCATGACCCAGCGCAGGCGCGTGTTCGCCGTCACGGTCCTCGCCAGTGCCTCCGCGTCGACGTCGGGGATTCCGAAGAGCGCATCGGCGGAATCGACCAGCTCGTCGAACGCCTGCTGCTGGCTCGGCGTGCGCGTGTACTCCGGATCTCCGGACCAGTCGGCGGGACCGCGCATCGGCGGCAGGAGTGCGTGATCGCTGATCACTTCGACGCGGGGCTCGATCTCCTCGATCAGTCGGCACAGGTCCTCCGGCAGCGGCACCGCCACGACCGCGCGCAGCTCTTTCTCGATCCCCGTCACGCTGGTCCTTTCCTCGGCGGCGTCGGCGGCCAGGTGAGAGCCTCCCGCGCACGCACCACGATCTCGCCTCCAGCGTAGACGTCTCGCACCGTGACACAGGTGAGCGCAGAGCGCCCGTACAGCGATACGCTGAATCCACCCCTTCTTCACGATCGAGGAGCCTTCTGTGCCCGAAGCATCAGCGAACATCGGAGTCGTCGGACTCGCCGTCATGGGATCGAACCTCGCCCGCAACCTCGCCAGTCGCGAGGGCAACACCGTGGCGATCTTCAACCGCAGCTACGAGAAGACCCAGACCCTCCTCGACGAGCACCCGGAGGCCGGCTTCGTCCCGGCCCGCACCTACCAGGAGTTCGCCGATTCACTGCAGAAGCCGCGCACCGCGATCATCATGGTCAAGGCCGGTGGCCCCACCGATGCCGTGATCGACGCGCTGGTCGAGGTCTTCGAGCCCGGCGACATCATCGTCGACGGCGGCAACGCCTACTTCCCCGACACCATCCGCCGGGAGAAGGCGGTCCGCGAGACCGGCATCAACTTCGTCGGCGCCGGCATCTCCGGTGGCGAGGAAGGGGCACTCACCGGCCCCTCGATCATGCCCGGCGGCTCGGACGAGTCCTGGGTCACGCTCGGACCGATCCTGAAGTCGATCGCCGCGATCGCCGAGGGTGAGCCCTGCGTCACGCACATCGGACACGACGGTGCCGGCCACTTCGTCAAGATGGTGCACAACGGCATCGAGTACGCCGATATGCAGCTCATCGCCGAGGCCTACGACCTCATCCGTCGCGGCACCGGCAAGTCGCCCGCCGAGATCGCCGAGATCTTCGCCGAATGGAACAAGGGCGAGCTGGAGTCGTACCTGATCGAGATCACCGCCGAGGTGCTCCGTCAGGTCGACGCTTCCACCGGCAAGCCGCTCGTCGACGTGATCCTCGACCAGGCCGGGGCCAAGGGCACCGGAGCCTGGACCGTGCAGACCGCACTGTCCCTGGGCGTTCCCGTGTCGGGCATCGCCGAAGCGACGTTCGCCCGCTCCCTCTCCTCACACCCCGAGCAGCGCGCCGTCGCCGGTGGACTCCCCGGCCCCGACGAGGAGTTCACGGTCTCGGATGAGGACACCGAGCAGTTCATCGAAGACGTGCGCCTGGCGCTCTACGCGTCGAAGATCGTCGCCTACTCGCAGGGCTTCGACGAGATCCGCGCAGGTGCGGCCGAGTACGGCTGGAACATCGACCTCGGCGCGATCTCGAAGATCTGGCGTGGCGGCTGCATCATCCGCGCCCAGTTCCTCAACCGCATCGCCGATGCCTACGCCGCGACTCCCGATCTGCCGGTGCTGATGACCGCACCGTACTTCGCCGAGGCGCTCGCGCGCGGCCAGGCGTCATGGCGCCGTGTCGTCGTGACCGCTGCCCAGGCGGGCATCCCCGCACCGGCCTTCTCGTCGTCGCTGTCGTACTACGACGGCATCCGCGCCGACCGCCTCCCCGCGGCCCTCGTGCAGGGCCAGCGCGACTTCTTCGGCGCGCACACCTACAAGCGCATCGACAAGCCGGGCACCTTCCACACCCTGTGGTCGGGCGACCGCACCGAGATCGAAGCCGAAGACACGCACTGAGGCTCGCCGTCGAAGGGCCGGGTACCGCAAGGTATCCGGCCCTTCGTGCGTCACACCGTGATGTTGTGGTTGCGGTGGAACAGGTTCTGCGGGTCCCACGCGGCCTTCGTGGCCCGCAACCGAGCGAGGGCGTCTTCCGAGAACATGCCGGAGACGGCCTGCGGCCTCTCGGTGTCGGCGAAGTTGCCGTACTCGGCCAGACGCCCCCGCTCGATCACGCTCCAGTCCGCGTCGATCGCGGCACGGGTCTCGTCATCGATCAGGCCGGGGATGTCGAAAGCGCCGGCGAGGACGAACCAGTTCGCCGCGCGGGCGGGGAACGCCGTGTCTTCCTGCGCGACGTCGCGGATGGCCCCACCCAGGGACCGCAGGAACAGGACCGATGCCGGATACGAACGGCGGAAGGCCACCAGCTGCGCGATGAGCGCGTCGTCGAGTTCGGCGTAGAGACCGTTGCCCCCGATGAATCCGGGAGGCGAGGCGGGCTCCTCGCCCTCGGGGGCCGGCATCTCCAGCAGCACCTCCCGATATGCCGGCGTCGTGACTTCGGTCTGCACTCCGTCGAGGGCGGAGATCGGTTCCATCACGGCGCGCAGCCGGTCGGGCTCCGGCGCGGCCCACACCGCGCTCAGACGAGCACCCGCCGGCGCGCTCGGATCCATCGGCGGGACGTCCATGTACGTGACCGTGAGTTCTCGAGGCGCGTCACGGAGCAGGTCTCGGGTGGCCTTCAGCACGGCGGCCTCGTCGCCATCGATGCGACTCTCCGAGAAGGCGATGCCGGGCAGCGGGTGGGCTGCGAAATCGAAGCGGGTGACGATGCCGAAGTTCCCTCCGCCGCCGCGCAGAGCCCAGAACAGATCGGGGTGCGCATCCGCCGAAGCCTCGACGACCTCCCCCGTCGCCGTGACGACCTGAGCCCCGATGAGCTGATCGACCGCGAGGCCCCAGGCGCGCGCCATCCATCCGATGCCTCCGCCGAGCGTGAGTCCGCCGACTCCCACCGACGCGGTGTCGCCGGAGCTGAGGGCGAGACCGTGCGCGGCCAGAGCCGTCGCGACGTCACCCCAGACCGCGCCGCCACCGATGCGGACGGTGGAGCCGTCGACCTCGACCTGTGACAGTTCGCCGAGCTCGAGACGGACACCCGCGGCAGGGCCGTGCGACCACGGGCCGTGCCCGCCCGAGACGACGGTCAAAGGTACGGCCTCGCGGGACGCCAGGCGCACGACCTCGGCGACCTCGGTGACGGTACGGGGGCGGTGGACGGAAGGGACAGGAGCAACAGAGTCGTCGGCCATGCCGACACTGTAGTCAGCGCCGCCGACATCGCATCTCCCGCTCTCAGGCAACACATAGCTCTCTCCATAGAAATCACATAGGAGATTCCGCAGAATAGGGATATGACCAGCGACCTGCCCGAACTGCGCCGTCCCGACGGCTCCCCCCTGCGGATCCTCGCCGTCGACGACGAGCAGATGCTCACCGACCTGCTCGCGATGGCCCTGCGGATGGAGGGGTGGGAGGTGCGCACCGCGTCCTCCGGCATGGAGGCGCTGCAGGTGGCCAGGGAGTTCGAGCCCGACGCGCTCGTGCTCGACATCATGATGCCGGATCTCGACGGCATGTCCGTGCTGAGACGGCTCCGCGAATCCGGGAACCTCGTCCCCGTCCTGTTCCTCACCGCGAAGGATGCCGTGGGCGACCGCGTCGCGGGGCTCACCGCGGGCGGCGACGACTACGTCACCAAGCCGTTCAGCCTCGAGGAGGTCATCGCGCGTCTCCGCGCGATCATCCGCCGCACCGGTCACGCCACCGCCGATGACGGGCAGTCGATCCTGCGCGTCGCAGACCTCACCCTCAACGAGGACAGCCATGAGGTCGTCCGCGACGGCACCGAGATCGAGCTCACCGCGACCGAGTTCGAGCTGCTGCGGTACCTGATGCGCAACGAGCGCCGTGTGCTGTCGAAGGCCCAGATCCTCGACCGGGTCTGGAGCTACGACTTCGGGGGCAAGTCCTCCGTGGTGGAGCTGTACATCTCGTACCTGCGCAAGAAGATCGACGCCGGACGCACGCCCCTGCTGCACACCGTCCGCGGCGTGGGGTACATGATCAAGGCTCCGCAGTGAGCTCTGCGGCGGTGCGGAGGAGGCCGATGAGCCTGCAGACACGGCTGATGACGGCCGTGATCGGGTTCGTGTCGCTGATCCTCATCATCGTCGCCATCATCACGAGCGCGACCCTGGGGAAGACCATGGAGGATCAGCTCGATCAGAAGCTGAGCACCTCCGCGCGCCAGGTCGCGGGATGGGCGCAGAATTTCTCCCCGAGCGACGCGACCGCGTCCAACATCCTGTCGGGGCAGAACGTGCGGTATTCGGGGCTCCTGCTGGCCGTGGTCAGCCCCCTCACCGGCGCCTCCGGAGTCGTCGTGACGAACACTCCCGGCGACGAGCTCACGGGCACACTGCAGCCGCTCGACGCGACGCAGATAGCCGAGATCGCCGCGGCGCTGCACGGCACCTCGGTGGCCACGGTCTCGATCTCCGATCTCGGCTCCTACCGGGTCATGGCACTGAACACCGCGAGCGGCGTCGGCGTCGTCACGGGTCTCCCCCGCGACGAGATCCAGAATCAGCTCGCCCAGCTGCTCACCGTCATCGCCCTCGCGACGATCGGCGGTCTCATCCTGCTCGCGTTGACCACAGCGGTCACCATCCGCGTGGGACTGAGACCACTCCGTGCCGTCGCGATGACGGCGACCCGGGTCGCGAACCAGCAGCTCGATCGCGGTGAGGTGACCATCACGGAACGTGTTCCTTCATACGAGGCCGATCCGCGCACCGAGACCGGACTCGTCGGGGCATCGCTGAACAAGCTCCTCGATCATGTGAACAGCTCGCTCGCCTCGAGGCAGAAGAACGAAGAGCGGATGCGACGCTTCGTCGCCGACGCCAGTCATGAGCTGCGCACCCCGCTCGCCTCCATCCGCGGCTACTCGGAGCTGTCGCTGCGCGCGCTGCATCAGTCCGATCGGAGCGCTGAGCGCCCCGAGGTGATCGAGAGCACCACGACCTCCCTCGAGCGCATCCAGGCGCAGTCGCTGCGGATGACACGACTCGTCGAGGACCTGCTCCTGCTGGCGCGCCTCGATGAGGGACGCGAGCTCGTCTACAGCACGGTGGACCTCACGCAGCTGGCCCTCGAAGGCCTCTCCGATGCGCGTCCCACGGCCGTGGACCACCACTGGCAGATCGAGGTCCCCGAAGAGCCCGTCACCATCGTGGGCGACGCGGGGCGGATGCACCAGGTGGTCGCCAACCTCCTGGCGAATGCGCGCACGCATACCCCCGCAGGGACGACCGTCACGCTCAGCGTCATGCAGGACGGCGAGGACGCGGTGCTGCGGGTCCACGACGACGGCCCCGGCATCGACCCCGCCATCCGCGACGAGCTGTTCGCTCGCTTCGCCCGCGGTGACAGCTCACGAGCCCGTCAGACCGGCGGGACCGGGCTCGGCCTCGCGATCGTCAAGGCCATCGTCGAAGGCCACCACGGCACCATCGACGTCACCAGCGAACCGGGCGACACGACCTTCACGGTCCGCATCCCGGCCACGCCGGCGAGCGCGGCCTCCGAGGCCTGAGGCGCATCGGACCGCGCGGCTCCCGTCCCGTCCCGTCCTGCCCGTGCGTTTGTCGGGAGATCGAACGGTTGCAGGTCGGGGCGGACCGTTCCTCCCGACATCCGTCCGATCTCCCGACGAACACGCACAAGGATGGTCCGCAGGTCAGTCACGCGCCCGGAGACGGAGGATGGCCGCGATCACCGCTGCTTCGACGGTCGGCCACGCGTGCACGATCTGCGCGTAGTCGAACCGCAGTGTCTCGTAGCCGAGGACCGAGGCGGCAGCATCCCTCACCAGATCCCGATGCCGGTGCCCGGGGGCCTCATGATTGCCCTTCCCATCCGCCTCGAGGATCAGAAGGCCGTCGAGGACGAAGTCGACCTTGCCGACGGTGGGGATGCACACCTGGCACTCCAGCGTGATGCCGCTCAGATGCAGTCGGAGCCTCAGGAGCGACTCGAGGCCGCTGTCGGCGTCGGACCGCGCCAGATCGACGAGCCAGTGGGCGCGAGCGGGCAGGCGGCGGCGGATGCGGTGACGCGCGGCGGAAGAGATCTTGCGCTGCGTCAACGCGGACTCGAGCGCGGCGAAGAACACCTCATCGCCAGCGCAGCGGTACACGTGGATGAGCACCTCCTCCAACGGTGCGAGGCCGACTCCCGCCCGCCCGGCGTCGTAGTGCCCGACGCACTCGCAGTCCGCGTGATGAACACGCCCGTTCCCTCCGAGCCACACGTGCGGGGGACCGTCCGCGGACAGCACCCAGATGCCGTGCAACCGCAGGGCGTGCGTGCAGGTCAGCGCCCCGCCGTGAGCCGCGGCCTCCTGCAGACTCAGGTCAGCGGTCGGCACGGCGAACACGCCCGGTCTCACCCGCACGAGCGCGCCCGCCCGCACCTCGTCGGCCCGCATCCGACGGGTGATCCCGTAGCGCTGAAGAAGGGTTCCCCGGACGACTCCGCCGTGCTGGGCGGTCACTGCTGCGGCTCTGAGCATTCGACGATCCTGCCTTCGCTGCGGCCGCCTCCGACGCCCGGAATGCCCGTTTGTGGACACACGGCGACCACGTTCGCGTTCTGCAGGAAGACACGCCTCGCACGCCTGCCGGGAGGTTTCACGGACGTCGGGTCGAAACCGGGAGATTGCCCGACATCCGTTCAAACTCCCGACGGATGCACCACGCGGGGGCGGGGCGGGCCGGGGCGGGGCCGGGGGTCAGTAGCCCGCGAAGGCGTCGGTCGTGAGGCTGCGAGCCTTCTGCAACGCGGGGGCGAGGTCGGCGATCAGCCGCGGCGGGCCCGAGATGAAGGCGTGGCGCGTGCCGAGGTCGGCGACCGTGCGCTCCAGGATCTCCGCATCCAGGCGCGCTCCCTGCGCCCAGGCCCAATGCGCGGGCAGATCCGTGGGCTCGTCGCGGGTGAACACGACCGTGCGCACGCCGGTCGCGGCGAGCTCGTCGCGGAACGCGAGTTCGGAGGCCTGGGACGCCACGTAGACGAGCACCACATCGCGTTGCTGCCCCGTGGCCCGCAGCTGACGCAACTGCGACACGAACGGCGTCACCCCGATGCCCGCCGCCACCATCAGCACCGGACTGTCTCCGCGCGGCAGGATGAAGTCGCCCCAGGTGCCGGTGACCGCGAAGGTCGCTCCGGGCTCTGCCTCGGCCAAGGCGCGCTTGTAGCTCGAGGGATGCTTCTGGTCACCGTTCTTGTACGCGATGCGCAGCGTCGGCAGATCAGCCGGGGCGGACACGATGCTGAACTCCCGCCGGGTTCCGCGGGCATCGGGACGGCGGTGCGGGACGTCGAGCTCGAGATACTGGCCGGGGAGGAACCGCACGCGCCCCTTCGCCCGGAAGGTGAGCTCCTGAGCGGTCGGGGTGACGAACGCACGACGCTCGAGCACCAGCCGCACCGAACCGCGGAGGGCGAAGACGAACGCCACGAGGTTGCCGATGAGCAGCGCGCGCTCCTGCCCGAGCGTGAAGAGACCAGCCACCGAGATCGGCCAGCCGGCGAGCACGCCCACGACGACGGCCACGACGAGCTGCTGGCGACGCCGAGGCGGGAGGGTCAGCGGCTCGGAGAGCATGAACGCACCGAGGAACAGGAAGGGCGACTGCAGCACGGCGAACTGCAGTGCGGTCGACAGTTCGAATCCGATGTCGAACTGCGTGGCTTGCACCGCCTGGCGCACCACCGAGGTCGCCACCGCGACGAACAGGAAGACCAGCACCACACGCACCTTCTCGGTGCGCCACAGCACCGCGAGGCCCAGCACCGCCACGGGGATGGTCAGCACCGGCGTCCCCACCCACCACGACGAGGAGGTGCCCAACCACTCGAAGGCTCCGAAGGCTCCCAGGATCGAGACCACGGCCGCACCGAAGGCAGCGGGGTTGAAGATGTGTCGGCCGCGCCACGCGATGAGGTACTTCGACACGCTCGCCACGGCGCCGGCGAGGGCGAGCCCCAGCAGGGCGCCCGGCGCGAGGCCGGGGCGGAGCACGAACAGCAGGATCAGGGCGGTGACGAGCGACGATTCGATACGCCACGGGAGGCGGAGGATGCGCTGAGCTACGGCGTCGACCGCGGAGATGACGACCGCCAGCACCAGGAAGGACGCCACCATCTCCCCCGGTGTCGGTGAGACGATGACCCCGAGCAGCGACAGCACGAAGGCCGTGACCGCGAGCGCGATGAGCGCGAAGAGCACGAGGCGGTACATCGACAGGGAACCCAGCACCGCGAGGACCCGTTGGCGTGCGGCGGCGAATGACGTGATCACGGTGTCCACTCTTCCCTAATTCGTCGCCGCAGGGCGCTTCTTCGCGGTGACGAGGAACAGCTCCGCCGGGCATCCGGGCGAGCGCTGCACCGTGCCGTCGGTGCTCATGCGGACCCATTCCACACCCCAGCCCGCGGCGAGTTCCGGGCCGCCGTCGAAGAAGAGCGCGGTGGCGACCGCATCCGCCGTCATCGCTTCCGCAGCCAGCGCCCAGGTCGCCGCCCAGGTGCGCACCGGGAGGCCCGTCCGGGCATCGAGGACATGGTGCAGCCCGCTCCCCCACGCCCGCCGGTTCACGGCCGAGGCACACAGCGCCTGGTCCTTCACCTCGACGACCCCGATCGCCTTCCGTGCGTCGTAGGGATGCTCCAGACCGATCCGCACCCCCGCACCGCGGACCCGGATGTCGCCGCCGGCGTCGACCACCACATCGCCGGGCACGGTCGACAGGGTGCCCATCACGAGATCGACCAGGCGCCCCTTGCCGAGTGCCCCGACGTCGAGGAGGGCGGGGACGGATGCGGTGGCCGCGCCTGGCGTCCAGGTCACGTGTCGCTGCCAGTCACCCGGAGCGCGCACCGGATCGCCGGCCACGAGCGAATACCCGGCGTCGTACCCGAGCGCGCTGAGGCTGTCGGCCACGAGCGGGTTCACCGCTCCCCCGGTCGCCCGGGAGAGCTCCCCGTACGCCTCGAGCATCGGACCGGCATCGGCCGAGACGAGCGTTCCCCCCTCGCGCCCCAGCCGCATGACCTCCGAGTCGTCGCGGAAGCGGGACCACTCGCGGTCGAATCGTGCGATCACGGCCGAGACCTCGACGCGCTCGGCGTCCGGGAGCGGATCGCCGGTCTCGATCTCCCAGTGCGTTCCGATCGCCTCGAAGCGCCAGGTCGCCATGGGCGTCAGGCGCCTAGGCGGCCGCCTGCTCCTTGATCGACGCGACGGCCTCGTTGAACCCGCCACTGGTGAGCGAGGAACCGGCGACGCGACTCACGTTCAACTCGTCGAGCGCGACGCCCTCGACCTCGTCCGCGATTCCGGCGATGAACTGGCCCTGATACTGCTCGGTCTCGGGTGCCTTCGGGTCACCCGTGACCTCGACGTCGGTCACGACGCCGTCCGCGAGGGTCAGGGTGACGGAGATCTGCTCGACCGTCTCGGGGGTCTGGTACGAACCGTCGGCCGTGTAGGTGCCATCGGCGTAGTCCCCCGTGGAATCGCCGCCGGAGGACGATGACGAACCGGTGTCGGCCGTCGCCCCACCGTCTGCCGGCGGCTCGGCGTCGGCAGTGCCGGAGCATCCGGCGAGGACGAAGAGCCCCGCGATCCCGAGGATCGCGGATCCCTTGCGGACAGAGGTCGGTACGGTCGTGCGGATCATGGTGTGGTCCTCCCGGCTCGGCGTCGGTCGACCCCGGTGGTCGACCCTTCGACCGTAAGCACCGTGGCTATGCGCGGGCTGTGCCACGACGATGCGTTACGCGTCGCCGCCGAACATGCTCGTCACCGAGCCGTCTTCGAAGACCTCGTGGATCGCGCGGGCGAGCAGCGGCGCGATCGGGAGGATCGTCAGCTTCTCCCACCGGCGCGACTCCGTGAGCGGGATCGTGTCGGTGATGACGACCTCGTCGATGGACGAGTCCTGCAAGCGCTCGGATGCCGGGTCGCTGAAGATCGCGTGGGTCGCAGCGACGATGACGCGGTGAGCGCCGTTCGCCTTGAGCGCCTGTGCGGCCTTGACGATCGTGCCGCCGGTGTCGATCATGTCGTCGACCAGGAGGCACGTGCGCCCCTCGACGGCACCGACGATCTCATGCACCGAGACCTGGTTGGCGACCTTGGGGTCACGACGCTTGTGGATGATCGCGAGCGGGGCACCGAGACTGTCGGACCAGGTGTCTGCCACGCGCACGCGCCCCATGTCCGGGGAGACGACGGTGAGGATCTCACGGTCCGCCGGCGACAGCGTGCGCTCGAAGTAGTCGAGGAGCACGGGCTTGGCGAACAGGTGGTCGACGGGACCGTCGAAGAAGCCCTGGATCTGCGCCGCGTGCAGGTCGACGCTCATGACACGGTCAGCGCCCGCGGTCTTCAGCAGGTCGGCGACGAGTCGGGCGCTGATCGGCTCGCGGCCGCGGCCCTTCTTGTCCTGACGCGAATACGGATAGTACGGAGCGACGACGGTGATGCGCTTGGCCGACGCACGCTTGGCCGCGTCGATCATGATCAGCGTCTCCATGAGCCACTCGTTGACCGGCTCGCCGAACGTCTGGATGAGGAAGAGATCCACTCCACGGATCGACACCTCGAAGCGGGCGTAGATCTCACCCGATGCGAACGTGCGGTGCTCGACCGGCGCGATCTCGGTGCCGAGCGCCTCGGCGACGGCTGCGGTGAGCTCGGGGTGCGAGCGGCCACCGGCGACGACGAGCCGCTTCTTGGTCTTGGCGATGATCCCCGGTGCCACGCCGTTGTCGCGATCCAGATCGACCGTCTTCTTCTTGCGCGCCATGTCCGCCTATTCCGCTGAATTCTCGCGGGACGCAGCATCCGCCGCGCCCGTGCCTGCTCTGTTCTTCTCGACCCAGCCCTCGATGTTGCGCTGGGGGGCGACGCTCATGGCCAGAGCGCCGGCGGGGACGTCCTTGCGGACGACGGCGCCTGCACCGGTCTTCGCACCGGCTCCCAGCCTAACGGGCGCCACGAGCACCGTGTGCGACCCGGTGTGCACCTCGTCGCCGATCTCGGTCCGGTGCTTGTTGACGTCGTCGTAGTTGGCGGTGATCGTGCTCGCACCGAGGTTCACGCCGCGTCCGATCGTGGCGTCGCCCACGTAGGAGAGATGGGGCACCTTGCTGCCTTCGCCGATCTCGGCGTTCTTGGTCTCGACGTACGCGCCGATCTTGCCCTTGGCGCCCAGGACCGTGCCGGGGCGGAGGAAGGAGAACGGGCCCACCGTCGCTTCGGCGCCGATCACCGCGAGCGTGGCGTCCGTGCGGCGGACGACCGCATCCTCGCCGACCTCGCAGTCGACCAGAGTCGTGTCTGGACCGATGACCGCGCCGGAGGCGATCGCCGTAGCCCGCAGGATCTGGGTGTTGGGGAGGATCGTGACCTCGGGCGAGAGCGTCGCATCGTCATCGATCCAGGTCGTGGCCGGGTCGATCACGGTGACGCCTTCGAGCTGCCAGCGGCGCACGATGCGCTGATTGAGCAGACGGCCGACCTCCGCGAGCTGAGCACGATCGTTGACCCCGAAGGTGACGGAGATGTCGGAGACGACCGAGGCCGCCACCCGATCGCCGTCGCGGCGGAGCAGTCCGGGGACATCGGTCAGGTACATCTCGCCCTGGGCGTTGTCGACCCCGACCCGAGGGAGGTAGTCCCGCAGCGTCGCAGCGCGGAACACGTACATCCCGGCGTTGATCTCGCGGACGGCGGCCTCTTCGGCGTTCGCGTCCTTCTGCTCCACGATGCGGTCGACTCCCCCGTCGGCATCGCGCACGACGCGGCCGTAGCCGGTCGGGTCGTCGACCAGTGCGGTCATCAGCGTGGCCGGCGCACCGGAGGCCCGGTGCTCCGCCAGGAAGGCGGAGAGCGTCTCCGCATCCGCCAGCGGGCAGTCGCCGGAGAGGACGAGCACATCGCCGTCGAAGTCGGCGGGGAGAGCGTCGACGGCCACCTGCACAGCGCGTCCGGTACCGGGGATGTCGTCCTGGTCGACGAACACCACACCGGGGTAGTCCTCGGTCAAGGCGGCGACGACCTGGTCGCGCTCGTGCCGCACGACGACCTCGACGTGCGCGGCCTGCAGCCGTCCGGCGGTGGTGAGCACGTGCCCGACGAGCGGGCGTCCGCTGATCGGATGCAACACCTTCGGGAGGCGCGACTTCATTCGGGTGCCCTGGCCCGCGGCCAGGACGATGATGGCGAGGTTGTTCCCAGTCATGCTCCGCCGCCAGGACTCGAACCTAGACCTCACAGCTCCAAAGGCTGTCGTGCTGCCATTACACCACGGCGGACCGCGCCGTCCCGAGGACGCCACCGGTCAAGTCTGCCATGCTCCGGCCCCGGATCCGCTGACACGCCCCCCGTCATCCGTCCGAAACACCGCTCTGGGATGCTGGCATCATGAGCATGTCGATCGAACGGGTGGTGGGTGCACGCCCCGACCTCGCCGAATTCCTGGTCGCCCATCACGCAGAACTGGAGCACACCGCACCGGCGGAGAGCCGCCATGCACTGGCGTTCGAGCGTCTGCTCGCCCCGGGCGTGCGCTTGTTCGCCGGGCGCCTCGACGGCCGCCCTGTCGCCACCGGTGCTCTGGCGTCCGTCGACGACGGGCATGAGGAGATCAAGTCGATGCGCACCGACCCCGCTCTGCGCGGACGCGGTCTCGGTCGCACCATGCTCGCGTTCCTCCTGGCTGACGCCGAGGCCCGCGGCATCCGCCGGGTCTCGCTCGAAACCGGGAGTGCGGAGTTCTTCGTGCCGGCGCGCGCGCTGTACGCCGCGGCCGGCTTCCGCGTGTGCGGGCCGTTCGGAACCTACGTGCTCGACCCGCACAGCACCTTCATGGCGGTCGACCTGACCGCAGCGTCCGGGCTCACCTCTCCGCACGCGCGATAATGGGCGGATGAGCGAGGTGGATGAGGTCGACCGGATCGTCGGCGCGTGGAACACGCAACGGCCGGACCTCGACTTCTCCCCCCTCGAGGTCCTGTCGCGGATGGACCGGCTGTCGAAGCACCTGGACCGCGCGCGGCGTGAGGTCTTCCGCCGCAGCGACCTCGAGCACTGGGAATGGGACGTGCTGTCCGCACTGCGCCGGGCTGGTGCCCCGTTCCAGCTCTCCCCCAAGCAGCTCCTGCAGCAGACGCTGGTGTCGAGCGGCACGATGACGAACCGGATCGACCGCCTGGTCGGGCGTCGCTTCGTTCGCCGGGAGGCCGACCCCGGGGACGGACGCAGCGTGCTGGTGACCCTCACCGACGACGGCCGGATCCGCGTGGATGCCGCCATCACGCGTCTCGTCGATGTGGAGGCCGATCTCCTGCAGGCTCTCTCCCGGTCGGACCGCGAGCGCCTCGCCGGACTCCTGCGCAAACTGAGCCTGAGCTTCGACTCGTGACCGGAGGCCGCTGATGGGCATGCCCTCTCCCCTCCCGTCCGCGACGGCGTGGGCGCGACGCGGCTGCACGTGCCGCGCACCGGCCCGTGGCCGACGGCTGCCGCCTATATGGTCGAGCGCTTCTTCCACCTCGACCCGGAGCGACTGCTCGAGCGTTTCGACCGCGGCGACATCGTGCGTGCCGACGGCTCTCCCGTCCCGCGTGATGCGCCGCTGGGCAGCGTCGAGTTCGTCTGGTACTACCGCGAGCCCGCCGTCGAGACACGGATCCCGTTCGAGATCGAGATCCTGCATCAGGACGACCATCTCGTCGTCGTCGACAAGCCGCATTTCCTGCCCACGACCCCCGGCGGGAAGTTCCTGCAGAATTCCGCGCTGGTCCGACTGCGCAACCTGCTCGACAACCCCGACCTGGCCCCCATCCATCGACTCGATCGGGCCACAGCCGGGCTGCTGATGTTCGCGACACGTCCGGCGACGCGCGGCGCGTACCAGCTGCTGTTCGAGAACCGGCAGGTGCAGAAGGTGTACGAAGCCGTGTCCGCACGCCCCGCGAGCGGGACGCTCCCCTCATTCCCCGTGGTCTACCGCAACAACATCGTGAAGGCGCGCGGTCAGGTGCGCGTGCAGGTCGACGACACGAAGGAGCCGAACTCCGAAACGCTCGTCGAGCTCATCGACAGCGACGAGCGCGTCGTGCACACCCTCCTCCGCCCGCACAGCGGCAAGATGCACCAACTGCGTGTGCATCTCGCCGCCCTCGGCATCGGCATCCTGAACGATCGGTTCTACCCCGACCTTCTCGACGATCTGCCGGACGACTTCGAGCGTCCGCTGCAGCTGCTCGCGCGCGAACTGCGCTTCGTCGATCCGCTCACCGGCACGGAGCGGGTCTTCCGCACACGCCGCACGCTGCAGCACGCGCCTCGCACCGGCGCTCCCGTCAGCGACGCATGACCTTGCGCGCGAGCCGCGTGCCGAGCATCTGCACGAGGTGCACGAACACCACGATCAGGACGATCGCCACCCACATCACGACCGGTTCGAACTGCCGGAACCCGTAGATCTGGGCGAACGCGCCGAGACCGCCGCCGCCGATCAGTCCAGCCATCGCCGTCATGTCGATGAGCGCGACCACGATGAACGTGTAGCCGAGGATCAGCGGGCCGAGCGACTCGGGGATCGCCACGGTGAAGAGGATGCGCCAGGGACCGGCGCCCATCGAGCGGGCGGCTTCGATCACGCCGGGCGAGACCGAGACGAGGTGCTGCTCGACGATGCGGCCGATCGCGAAGGCGGCGGCGAGAGCGATCATGAACGCGCCGGCGGTGGTGCCGATCCCCGTGCCGACGACCGCACGCGCGAACGGCTGGGCGACGGCCACGAAGAGGACGAACGGGATCGGGCGGAAGAAGTTCACCCCGAGGTTGGCGATGAGCGCGACCGGCTTGTTCTGCGCGAGTCCGCCGGGGCGGGTGACGTAGAGGATGACGCCGATCGCCAGGCCGAGGATGCCACCGAGGACGAGCGCGAACGTCGTCATGTAGAGCGTTTCGAGCGCGGCCTTCCACAGCTCGGGCCACAGTTCGTTCAAGCGATCCATCAGCGGGTCTCCTCTCCGGCGATCTCGGTGACTTCGACGCGCTGCGCGATCTCGGCGAGCGTGCGATCGATCACGGCGTCGTCGCCGCGGATCGCGAGCGTGAGGTGTCCGAACGCGCGCCCGCGGATGTCGTTGATCCCTCCGTACACGAGCTCGAAGTCGAGCCCGGCACCGGCGAGATCGAGGAAGACCTGAGCCTGTGAGGAGTCGCCGTCACGGAACGAGAACGTGACCAGGCGCCCCTGATGCCGCTCGCGCAGGACGGCGCGCTCGGACGGCGAGGGCACGCCCTTCACCACCGTCCCGACGAACCGTTGCGACGCCGGGTTCTGCGGCGAGGAGAAGACGTCGAACACGTCGCCCTGTTCGATCACGCGGCCGTTCTCCATCACGGCCACCTTCGTCGCGATCGTCTGGATCACATCCATCTCGTGCGTGATGACGATGATCGTGACGCCCTGCTCCCTGTTGACCCGTTGGAGCAGGTCGAGCACCTCGTGAGTGGTCTGGGGGTCGAGGGCGCTGGTGGCCTCGTCGGCGAGCAGGATCGCGGGGCCCGTGGCGAGAGCGCGGGCGATGCCGACGCGCTGCTTCTGCCCGCCGGAGAGCTGCTCGGGGTAGGCCTTGGCCTTGTCGGCGAGGCCCACGAAGCGGAGCAGTTCGGCGACGCGCTTCTCGATGTCGGGCTTCGACCACCCGGCGAGCGTGAGCGGGTAGGCGATGTTGGCCTTGACCGTGCGCGAGGAGAACAGGTTGAACTGCTGGAAGATCATGCCGATCCCGCCGCGGACCGTGCGCAGCTGGCGCTCGGTGAGCGCGGTGATGTCGACGCCGTCCACCGTGATGGTGCCACTCGTGGCCGGCTCGAGCGCGTTGATCAGACGCACGAGCGTGGACTTGCCCGCCCCGGAATAGCCGATGATGCCGAAGACGTCGCCCTTCTCGATGGAGAGGGAGACGTCGTCCACGGCGACCACTTCGGCGCCCTCACGGCTGCGCGGCGGATAGGTCTTGGAGACGTTCGTCAGAGTGACGATCGACATGTGCTGCTCCGGTCCCGGTCCTACTTCTTGTCCGCGGCGTCCTGCTGAACCTTCTTCAGTGAGGCGACCAGATCCTCCACCGGCGTCTGCAGCGCCACCGCGGTGCCACCGGAGGAGTCGAGCAGACCCTTCTGCACGGCCTCGTTCGTCTGGAAGATCTCGACCAGCGTGCGGTACGTCTCGTTGTCGGCGTCTTCGGCGCGGGCCGCGAAGACGTTCACGTACGGAAGGGCGCTGGCGTCTTCGGGGTCATCCTGCGCGATCGCGTCATCGAACGTGAGACCCGCGTCCTGCACGAAGTCGTTGTTGATGATCGCGGCGGCCACGTCCGGGAGCGAGGTCGGGATGAGCGCGGCCTCGAGCGCCGTGACCTCGACCTTGGACTTGCCGGTGTCGACGTCGGCGAGGTCCGAGTACGGTGTTCCACCGCTCTTGAGCTCGACGAGGCCGGCTTGCTGCAGCACGTTCAGCGCACGGGCCTGGTTGGAGGCGTCGTTCGGAACCGCGACCGTCTCCCCCTCGGGGATGCTGTCGACGTCGTCGTACTTCGTTGAGTACAGGCCGAGCGGGTAGATCGCGGTCGAGCCGATCGGGGTGAGGTCGGAGCCCGAGGCGTTGTTGTACTCGGCGAGGTAGACGATGTGCTGGAACTGGTTGAGGTCGATCTCCCCCTCGGTCAGCGCGGGGTTCGGCTGCTCGTAGGAACCGAAGTCGACCAGCTCGACTGTGATCCCCTCTTCAGCCGCGGCGTCGACGAACGCCGGCCACTGCTCGTCGCTCTTGCCGACGACACCGATCTTGACGACCTCGTTCCCGGACGATCCCTCGCCCCCGGAACCGGCGTCGGAAGACGCCGTGGCGCAGCCGGAGAGCGCGACGAAGAGCGGAACGGCGGCGAGCGCGGCGAGGATGGTGGTGGTGCGGCGAGACATGCGAGAGGAGTTCCTTCCTGGTGGGACTCGCCTACGTTAGACAGGCCTCCCGCCGCGCGCGGAATCGGTCTGTCACACGGCGTCACGAGCGGGTGCCGCCCGGCTCAGTCGAACTCCTCGATGCCCTGCAGCCGCACCTGCTCGAGGTCGAGGCGGGCGGAGATCCGGCGCACCACGACGTCATCGACGGTGCCGGCACCGCGAAGCCCCAGCAGCACCTCCCGCTTCCGGTCGAGGAGGGCGAGCTTGAGCCGCGTGTGCTCCTCGTGCCGGACCAGCGGCGAGCGCTGTGCGATGTCGACGTCGGTCGAGGTCGCGATCATCTGCAGGACCGTGCCGTCGGGCGGGTCGGCCTGATCCACCCCGGTATCGGTGACGCTCGGAGGTGTGGCGGTGCCGGCACCCAGCGGGTCCGGCTCCCCCAGCATCTCGTCGAGGGCGTCGGCTTCCGCATCCACCAGCGCCTGTTCTCGTGCCAGGGCGCGCGCATTCGCGAACTCGAGCATCTGATACCCCTCGGAGCGCACGCGGTCGCGCACCTCCTGCCCCACGCCGTGTTCGGCGGCGAGGTCGTCGAGAGCGGCCAGGGCGGCCCCGGAGATCGCGCGCTCGGCGAGCTCGTACTCCTCGTCCTCGACGTGGTCGGCCGGGAAGCGGGCCCAGCGCACGATCGCGGGCAGGAACGGGCCCTGGACGAGAAGGCTCAGCAGGATGACACCAGCGGTGACGAACACGATCTCATCGCGTCCGTTCAGAGCGCCGCCTTCGGTGATGCTCGCCGGCACGGACAAGGCGATGGCGAGAGACACCGCCCCGCGCATCCCCGCCAGAGTGGACACGACCCGCGCCCGAGATCGTGCGCCCCTCGCGGGTCGAGGATCGGTCCGCCGCTGGAACGGCACGTTCAGCAGCTGGAAGAGGTATCGCACGACCAGGAGCGTCGCCCAGACCGCGAGCGTGATGAGCACGAGGCGGCCGATCGCCGCAGCCGAGATCTCATGCACGACGTATTGCACCTCGAGTCCGATCAGGACGAACAGCGCACCGTTGAGCAGGAAGACTCCGAACGGCCAGGCCGCATCAGCCTGGCGGCGGGAGGAGGCGGTCGTCACCCGCGGCGACACGTAGGCGACGATGAGTCCGGCGACGACGACCGCGAGCACACCCGAGGCGTGCACCGTCTCGGCGAGGAGGAACGCCGTGAAAGGGATAAGCAGCAGCGCGACGTTGATCACGATCGTCGAGGCTGTGCGGCGCAGCAACAGGTAGCCGAGAGCGGCGACCACGGCACCGGCCGCGATCCCCCCGACATACGAGATGAGCAGATCGACGGTCACCGACAGCGGCGTGATCTGACCGCCGAGAGCGAGCGACACCGCGATCGCGTAGAGCACCAGAGCCGTGCCGTCATTGGTCAGGCTCTCGGCCTTGAGCTTCATGAACATGCGTCGCGGGAGGAGGCGCCCGAGGGCGGCGACGGCCGTGGCGTCGGGCGGCGCGACGGCGGCACCCAGGATGAGCGCGATCTCCCACGGCATCCCGAACAGCACACCGATGCCGGCCACGGCGAAGGCCGAGGCGACGACCAGCACGGTGCTCATCGGCAGGATGTAGCGGAAGTCGCGGCGGATCGACCGCAATGAGGTCGTCAGACTCTCCCAGAACAGCATCACCGGGAGGAACAGCAGGAGCACCGTCTCCGGCGGCAGCTGGACCTCGCGCAGCGGTGGCACGAAGCCGAGGAGCAGCCCGAAGATGACCAGGACGAGGGGCAGCGCGAGACGCACGCGCGGGGCGATCAGGGTTCCGACGAGAATCGTGAGTCCGAGCAGGACCGTTACTTCGAGGCCTTCCATCCCTACCTCCCAACAGCGGTGAGAGAAGGATATTCCTCCGTCAGCCGATCTCCTCGGTGAGTTCGAACCAGCGCAGCTCCAGCTCCTCGATCTCGGCCTGCTGCTCGCTGATCTTCTTCATCCGCTCGCCGAGGCCCTCGTAGTCGGACTGGTCGTGGTCGGCCAGCGCGGTCTTGGCGGCGTTGACCTGCTGCGTGAGCTTCTGGATGCGCCGCTCGAGGGCCGACACCTCCTTCTGCGCCGTGCGCAGGGCCGCGCCGTCGAGACCTTTGGAGGTGGCGGCGGCCGTCGCGGTCGTCGCGGCCGTGGCGGTCTGCTTCGGTCCGGTCGAAGACTGCAGGTGGCGCAGCCGCAGGTACTCGTCGACCCCGCCGGGCAGGTGCCGCAGATGCCCGTCCAGGATCGCGTACTGCTGGTCGGTGACGCGTTCCAGGAAGTAGCGGTCGTGGCTGACGACCAGGAGCGTTCCCGACCAGGAGTCGAGGAGGTCCTCGATCGCGGCGAGCATGTCGGTGTCGAGGTCGTTGGTCGGCTCGTCGAGGATCAGCACGTTCGGCTGGTCGAGCAGCACGAGCAGGAGCTGCAGGCGACGCTGCTGCCCACCCGAGAGGTCTTTGACCGGAGTGGAGAGCTGGGCCGAATCGAAGCCGAGCCGCTCGAGCAGCTGACCGGGAGTGAGGTCCTGCGCCTTGGAGCCCGCTCCCATCGTGTAGGAGGTGCGCAGCCCGGAGATGATCACGCGCACCGGGTCGTTCCAGTGCTGGGTGAGCTCGTCGAGGCGCTGGGTGAGCGTCTGCACCTTCACGGTCTTGCCGCGCTTGACCCGACCGACGGTCGGTTCGACCGTGCCGGAGATGAGCCCGAGGAGCGTCGACTTGCCGGCGCCGTTGACACCGAGGATGCCCGTGCGCTCCCCCGGTGCGATGCGCCACTCGACGTCGCGCAGCACGACCTTCTCGCCGCCGTCCGCCGTCGGGTAGGTCACCCCGACGTCCAGCAGGTCGACCACGTCCTTGCCGAGGCGCGAGACCGCGAGCGACTGCAGCGACACCTTGTCGCGGATCTCGGGCACATCGGCGATCAGCTCGTTGGCCGCGTCGATGCGGAACTTCGGCTTGGCCGTGCGGGCGGGAGCGCCGCGACGGAGCCAGGCGAGCTCCTTCTTGGCGAGGTTCTGGCGCTTCGCCTCGGTTGCCGCCGCCATGCGGTCGCGTTCGACGCGCTGCAGAATGTATGCCGCGTAGCCGCCCTCGAAGGGCTCGACGATCCGGTCGTGCACTTCCCAGGTCTCGGTGCTGATCTCGTCGAGGAACCACCGGTCGTGCGTCACGACCATGAGGGCCCCGGCGTTCGGCGACCAGCGCTTCTTGAGATGCCCCGCGAGCCAGGTGATGGCCTCGACGTCGAGGTGGTTGGTCGGCTCATCCAGCGCGATGACGTCCCAGTCTCCGGTGAGGAGCTTGGCGAGCGACACCCGGCGCCGCTGACCACCGCTGAGGGAGCCGATCTCCGCATCCCAGGGCAGGTCGGTGAGCAGTCCTTCGATGACGTCGCGGATCCGCGCGTCGCCGGCCCACTCGTACTCCGGGGTGTCCCCGACCACTGCGGCGCTGATGGTCAGGTCGTCGGGGAGGGTGTCCGCCTGATCGAGCACACCGATGCGCGTGCCGCCGCGCACGGTGACGCGGCCCGAGTTCGGTTCCTTGATCCCCGCGAGCATGCCGAGAAGACTCGACTTGCCGTCGCCGTTGCGGCCGACGATGCCGATGCGATCACCCTCTTCGATGCCGAGGGTCACGGAGTCGAAGACGACCCTGGTCGGGTATTCGAGATGCAGGGCTTCAGCCCCGAGAAGATGTGCCATGTTCCTTCCAGGGTAGTCGCGCGCGGTCGGCGTGTTCTCCGACCGGCTCCCCGCGCTCTAAGATCGACGGGTGCCGAAGAGTCGCCGGGTGTTCTCCCTTCTGCTCGAGGATCGCAAGGCGAAGCTGGTGCAGTCGAGAAGGCGGCCCGGTCGCTACGAACTCAGCGTCGACGGAATCCCGCAGTCCGTCGTCTCGATGACCGACCCCACCGATCTCGAATACGACTACACGCAGCACATCGCCAGAGTGATGGATGCTGCCGCTGAGCCCGGTGCGCCGCTGTTCACCGTGCACCTGGGAGCCGGTGCCCTCACGCTGGCACGCTACGTCGAGGCCACGCGCGCCGGATCGCCGCAGCTCGTGGTCGAGTTCGAGCCCACCCTCTACGAGGCGGTGATCGCCGCGCTGCCGCTGTCTCCGGGCACCGATCTGCGCGTCATCTTCGGTGATGCGCGCGCGGTCGCGGACGCGAAGCTTGCCGGCGAGTGGATGGGTGCGCGGTTCACGGTCGTCGATCTCTGGGATGCCGCCGTCATCCGGCATCGCGTGGCCAGCCAGGAGTTCTATCGCCGCGTCGCCGCGCGCTCCGCCGCGGAGGGAGTCGTGGCGGTCAACCTGCTCGACGGACATCCCTTCGAGTACTCACGGCGACAGTCAGCCACCCTGCGCACGGTGTTCGACCATGTCGCCGTCGTCCTCGACGCAGAACCGAACGATGACGAAGGCCCGCTCGGCAACGTCGTCGTCTTCGCAAGCGATGAGCCGCTCGCCGTCGCGACGAACCCCGACCTCCTCGGCGTGCCGCACCCTCATACGCTCCACGGCGACGCACTGACCTCGTGGATCGCCGGCGCGCGCATCATGACCGATGCGGACGGCACCGACTCCCCCGATCCCGACGATCCGATCTGGGACTAGCGCCACCCGTTGATCGCGTTCGTCACCGTTTCGTGACCCCGGAGACGTGAATTTCGATCGAGTCCATCTTCGAATGTCGGTGGTCGGTGATGGACTGAAGTCATGACCGCACTGCTCGACGCGACCGATTCCCAGATGGCGATGCTCGCCGATCTGGTGGCCTCGTTGGAAGCGGCCGAGTCGACCCTGAGCAGCATGCAGGCGGCCCGCGACGGCATGCTCGCGATGGCCGGACGCCTGGCCGTCGACATCGCCCGCGGCGCCGCCCACCCCGATCACGGCGACATGGCGATCCGCACGGTCGCTGCCGAGATCGGCGCGGCGCAGCACCTGGGCGACCGCACGATCGAGCGCAAGATGGCCGAGGCCTCGTGGCTCGTCGACCGATTCCCGGCGGTATGGGAGGCGCAGGGCGAAGGGCGCATCAGTGCCGCGCACTCCCGGGTCATCGTCGAGGCGGGCGCGCATCTCGACGAGGCTGCGGATCGCGCCGCCTACGCCGCGGAGGCCGTGGAGGTCGCCGTGACGGAATCCCCGAATCGGCTTCGGCGCATCGTGCGGCGTCTTGCCGAGCGGTTCCAGGAGCGCAGTCTCACCGAGCGGCATCGCGATGCCCACGAGCTGCGCCGCGTGTGGGTGAAGGACCTTGACGACGGGATGGCCGAGCTGGGGGCGCGCGGACCCGCGGTCCTCCTGCACGGCATGCTCGACCGGCTGTCGCAGATGGCGCATGCGGTGAAAGAGGAGAACGCGCGAGCGGCACAGGACGCTTCGGCCGCCGGACTCCCCGCCGACGACCGCACGGTCGATCAGTTGCGCGCCGATCTGCTCGCCGACCTCGTTCTCACAGGATCCCCCGCGGGCCATGACACGGCGGACAGCCTGCTGGGCGAGGTCCGCGCCCGCGTCGAGGTCACGGTGCCGGTGCTCACTCTGATGGACGATGACGCTCCGACGACCTCATCACCGGCCGAGCTCGACGGAACGATCCCCATCGACGTCACGACCGCTCGCACGCTGGCAGGTTCCGCGACCGGCTGGGACCGCGTGCTGACGCATCCGATCTCTGGCGAAATGCTCGCTGTCGACCGCTACCGCCCGAGTGAGCATCTCCGGCGGCATCTCCGCGCGCGGGACCAGCGGTGCCGGTTTCCCGGATGCGGGATCACGGCGCGCAAGTGCGACCTCGACCACAATCATGCGGCCTCGACCGGAGGGGCGACCGCCCACGGAAACCTTGCCGCCTTCTGCCGACGACATCACATGCTCACACACCACTCCCCCTGGCACGTCGACCAGACCTCGGGCGGCGTGCTGGAGTGGACGAGCCCGACCGGTCGCACGTACATCGACCGGCCGCCTCCGCAGAACACGGTGACCTTCACGAGTGCCGATCCGGTGACCGCACCGTTCTGAGCGCCTCCCGGGCATGTGCACCGGTTGAACGACGAACCGCCCGGACCCGAGGGCCCGGACGGTTCGCGTATCCGTGAGGATGTGTGCCGTGCGAGTTACTGGTACGACTTCACGATCTCGAGGAGGCTCGGGACGTTGGCGTATGCCTCTGCCGCGTTCTCCTTGGTCACGATGATCGGGTCGAGCAGGTAAGCCGGAACGACCTTCACGCCGTTGTCGTACTGCTCGGTGTCGTTGACGTCGACCTCTTCACCCTTCTGGAGCTGGCCGACCATCTTGATCGACTGCTCGACGAGGAGCGTGGTGTCCTTGTTGATCGTGGAGTACTGGATGCCCTCCATGATCGACTTCACCGACTCGACCTCGGAGTCCTGACCCGTGACCACCGGGACCGGCTTTCCGGCTTGCTGCACCGAGGTGATGATGGCGCGAGCGAGCGTGTCGTTCGGCGAGAGGACGCCGTCGAGCGTCTCGGAGCTGTACGTCGAGGTGAGGATCGAGTCCATGCGACGCTGGGCGTTCTCGGCCTTCCAGCCCTCGGTCGCCGTCTGGGCGATCTCGGTCTGGCCGGAGACGACGTTGAGCGTGCCGTCGTCGATCTTCGGCTGGAGCACGTCCATCGCGCCGTTGAAGAACACAGCGGAGTTCGCGTCATCCGGCGAGCCCGAGAACAGCTCGATGTTGTACGGAGCCTCGTGTCCCGCACGCTCGGCGAGTCCATCGAGCAGAGCCTGGCCCTGCAGCTGACCGACCTTGAAGTTGTCGAACGCGACGTAGTAGTCGACGGCCTCCGTGTTCTCGATCAGACGGTCATAGGCGATGACGGTCACGCCCGCGTCACGAGCGGCCTCGACCTGCGTGGCGAGCTGCTTGCCGTCCTTCGCACCGATGATGATGACCTTGGCGCCACCGGTGACCATCGCCTGGATCTGGTTCTGCTGCTCCGCGACCGTGTTGCTGGCGGGCGCGTACTGCACGTCCGCCTTGAAGCCGGCCTTCTTGAGACCGTCCGTGAACAGCTGACCGGCGAGGACCCAGTTCTCCGAGGTCTTGTCCGGAAGGGCGACACCGATCGTGGCGTCAGCGGCGAAACCCTTGGCCTCGTCCCCCGATCCCGAGTCCGTGCCACCGCCGCGCTCCGAGGAGCAGCCGGTGAGGGCGAAGGCGCCCGCGACGACAAGCGCTGTCGCCGACAGAAGAATCTTCTTCATGTGATCTCTTTCTCTGGTGTGTGAAGGTCGTGTCACGCGAGCGCGCGCGAAGCGACCTCTCCTAACCGCGCGTCTCGTCGACGGCGGGGGCTTCGTACTTCTGGCTGGTGGGATAGTTCGTCTTGGTCGGATCGAACGTGTCGGTGGCCGGATCCTGCTTGCGTCCGAATCGACGCGTCAGGAAGCCGATGATCGACGGGCGACCCTGCTGCTTGTTCCACACGTCGACACCGACGGCGAACAGGAGCACCAGACCCTTGATCATCGACACCACGTCGGCGCCGGCGCCGAGCAGGGCGAGGCCGTTGTTCAGGAACGCCATGACGAGACCACCGATGATCGACCCGATCACGGTTCCGATACCGCCCGAGACGGCCGCGCCACCGATGAAGACCGAGGCGATCGCATCCAGCTCCCAGCCGTTGCCGTCCTGCGGGCCGGAGGCCGTCGCCCTGGCGACGTAGATCATGCCGGCCAGCGACGCGAGCACCGACATGTTCATCATCACGAAGAAGTCGACCCAGCGGTCCTTCACACCCGACAGGCGCGCGGCCTGCCGGTTGCCACCGACCGCGTAGATGTGACGACCGAAGACCGTGTTGTTCGTGATGAACGAGTAGAGGATCACCAGGGCGAGCAGGATGATGCCCGAGATCGGGAAGCTGGTCCCCTCACGCCCGGTGGCGAACAGCCAGCCCGCGATCAGGATCACGGCCGAGATGAGCACGACCTTGGTGACACTCACCCACAGCGGCGCCGTCTCGGCCCCCATCTTGTGCTGCACGCGCCGGGTGCGGATCTCCCAGAACACGATCCATGCGACGCCCAGCAGCGCGAGCAGCATGGTGAACACGTTGAACGGCACGGGGATGAACGGCAGCTCGGGGAGGTACCCGGCACCGATGACCTTGAAGCCCTGCGGCACGGGAACGGACTGCGAGTCACCGACCCACTGGTTCGCACCGCGGAAGAACAGCATGCCCGCCAGCGTCACGATGAACGCCGGCACCCCGACATAGGCGACCCAGAACCCCTGCCACGCACCGACCAGCACGCCGACCCCGAGGCCCAGCAGCACACCGAGCGGCCAGGGGAGGTTCCAGTCGGCCATGGCCTTCGCGACCACGATGCCGGTGAACGCGGCCACCGACCCCACCGAGAGGTCGATGTGGCCCATGATGATGACCATCACCATGCCGATCGCGAGGATCAGGATGTACGAGTACTGGTTGACGACGTTGATCAGGTTGCCCGAGGACAGCGTGAGACCCGTGCCCTTGACGATCCAGGTCAGCACCTGGAAGACGACGAGGATGACGACGAGGCTGCCGAGGATGCCGAACTGGCGGAGGGTCGACTGACCGCCTCCGAACATCTTCGTGATGTCCTTGAAGTGGAAGCCGCGCTTCGTTGCGGTGGTGTCGGTGGTCATGCGGTTGCTTTCTGGGTCGCGGAGGTCATGCTGCGCATGAGGTCCTCAGGTGTCGCCTGATCGGCCGGGATGCAGTCGGTGACCCGACCTTCGAAGACGGTGTAGATGCGGTCGGAGATGCCCAGGAGCTCAGGAAGCTCGCTCGAGATGACGATGACGCCCTTGCCCTGCGCCGCGAGCTCGTTGATGATCGCGTAGATCTCGTACTTCGCACCGACGTCGATACCGCGGGTGGGCTCGTCGAGGATCAGCAGGTCGGGGTCGGTGAACATCCACTTCGCCAGGACGACCTTCTGCTGATTGCCGCCGGAGAGTTTGCCGACGCCCTCTTCGACCGACGGGGTCTTGATGCGAAGGGCCTTGCGATAGTCCTCGGCCACGGCGAACTCGGCGCGCGCATCGACGACGCCGCGCTTGGCGATCTTCGAGAGCTTCGCGGCGACCACCGACCTCTTGATCGTGTCGAGCAGGTTGAGCCCGAGCACCTTGCGGTCCTCGCTCACGTAGGCGAGGCCGTGCTTGATCGCCGACGCCACGTCGGGCAGCACGACTTCCTGGCCGTCCTTGATCAGTGTGCCCGAGAGGAACGTGCCGTAGGAGCGGCCGAACAGGCTCATCGCGAACTCGGTGCGCCCCGCGCCCATGAGTCCCGCGATGCCGACGACCTCGCCGCGCCGGACGGTGATGTTCGACCCCTTCACGACCATGCGCTCCGGGACGGTCGGGTGCTGCACCCACCAGTCCTTGACCTCGAAGAACACCTCGCCGATCTCGGGCGTGCGATCCGGGTAGCGGCTCTCCAACGACCGACCGACCATGCCGCGGATGATCCGGTCCTCGTTGATCTCGCCACGGGAGATGTCGAGCGTCTCGACCGTGCGACCGTCGCGGATGATCGTGATCTCGTCGGCGATCTGCTCGATCTCATTGAGCTTGTGGCTGATCATGATCGACGCGATGCCCTTGGCCTTGAGCCCGAGGATCAGGTCGAGCAGGTGCTGCGAGTCGTTCTCGTTCAGGGCGGCGGTCGGCTCGTCGAGGATCAGCAGCTTGACGTCCTTGTTGAGCGCCTTCGCGATCTCGATCAGCTGCTGCTTGCCGACACCGAGCGTCTTGATCTGCGCATCCGGGTCCTCATTCAGGCCCACGCGGGCGAGCAGCTCGATCGTGCGCTCTTTCTGGGCCTGCCAGTCGATGCGTCCGCCGCGCTGGATCTCGTTGCCGAGGAAGATGTTCTCGGTGACGGACAGCTCGGGGATCAGCGCGAGTTCCTGGTGGATGATCGCGATGCCCGCCTGCTCGCTGGCGACGATGTCCTTGAACCTCTGCTCCTGGCCGTAGAGCAGGATCTCCCCCTCGTAGGTCCCGTAGGGGTAGACCCCGGAGAGGACCTTCATCAGAGTCGACTTCCCCGCGCCGTTCTCGCCGCAGATGGCGTGGATCTCGCCGGCGCGGACGGTGATCGAGACGTCGGCGAGCGCCTTGACGCCCGGGAACTCCTTGGTGATGCTGCGCATCTCCAGGATGGGGCCTGACACGGTAGGCAACGTTGCTGTGGTGCTCACGGATCTTCCTTGCGACGTGCGGTCACCTTCGATGTGACCGTTCACATTGAAATACATCGTCCACTCACGACGAAGCGCTGTCAAGTCCGCTCCGGCATTTCGGATACCGACCGTGACCCCACCGCGACCCACGCGATCCCACGTCTCCAGGCGAGGCCAGGGATCGAAAGGATTCGATGATCTCGAACGTCGCGCGGAGCGCGGTACGAACCCGTCAGCGAGCGGCGGCGGACTCGCGCGCGCGCAGGACCGTCTGCAAGGGGCCGAACGCCGGGGCTTCCTCGCCGCGGATCTGTGCGAGGAGGATCCGCACGGCGCGCCGGCCCAGCTCGGGGAAGTCCTGATGAACCGTGCTCAGTGTGGGAGCCACATGCGCGGCGACCGGGATGTCGTCGAACCCGATCACGCTCACGTCGTGCGGCACACGGAGTCCGGCGTCGCGGAAGCCGTGCATGAGCCCGATCGCCATCAGGTCGTTGGCAGCGAACACCGCCGTGAAGTCCCGCCGTCGCGAGAGCTCCTTGCCCGCGAAGTACCCGAAGTCGGCGGTCCAGTCCCCACGGATCGGCGGGAACGTCGGCAGATCCGCCTCACGCAGACCGTCGAGGTAGCCGCGCATGCGCGACTCCGCCTCGATCCAGTCCTGCGGGCCCGCGAGGTGCAGGATGTCGCTGTGGCCGAGGGAGATCAGATGCTCCGTGGCCGCCCGGGCCCCCGCCACCTGATCCGCCGACAGGCTCACCCCGTCGGATCCCGACGCGGTCTGCAGCGTGACGAAAGGCATGTCCACCGACATACCGCGGAGGACATGGAACACACGCACCTGCGGGGCGAGCACCACGATGCCGTCCACCTGCTCGCGCGCCAGCTGGCGCACCGCATTGCCGATCGCCTCCGGCGTCGTCGCCGGGAGGTTGAGGGTCGAGACCGCGTAGCCTTCCTCGCGCGCCGCATCCTCGATGCCCGCGATCGAGGAGGTCGGCCCGAACTCCCCGATCGTCGCGGACAGGATCCCGAGCACATTCGACTTGCTGGTCACCAAAGCGCGGGCGGCGAGGTTCGGCCGATAGTCGAGCACGGAGATCGCGTCGAGGACCTTGGCCTTCGTCTCGGGGCGGATGCTCGGGTGGTCGTTCAGGACGCGGGAGACCGTCTGATGAGACACCCCGGCGAGGCGGGCGACATCGCGGATGCTCGGCTGCCGCGCACGCTCGGCTGCACTGGACATCAGGTGCCTCCTCGCGTGTGCACGGTCACATCGTCACTTCATTATGTCTGCCGGGGCGCGCAGGTGCATCTTTCGAGCACGGTCGCTGCGCAGGACGGTCGTCCGCGGGCACCGTCGGTCAGCCGATGATGCGGGCGCCCGGAACCGGGCCGTGCACGTGCAGGGGATCGAATCCGGACGCCCGCAGAGCGGACTGCACGTCTTGGGCCGTCTCCGGATCGGGGCACAGGAGCGCCACGGTCGGCCCCGAGCCGGACACGATGCCTTGCAATGCTCCGGCGGCGACCCCCTGCGCGATCGTGTCGGCGAGATCGGGACGCTCGGAGAGGGCTGCGGGCTGCAGATCGTTCTCGAGACAGGCGGCGAGCTGCCCCGGGTCGCCCGACCGGAGCGCCTGCAGGACCGGGATCGGCACGTCGAGCGACAGCGGCGGATCATCGGCGAGCGCGCCCTCCTCCTCGCGCAACTGGTCGAGGCGCCCGTAGACGACGGGCGTCGACAAGCCCTCCTCACTGGGCACCAGGATCCAGTCGAAGCGTCCGCGGGCGAGTGCCGGGTTCAACTGGTCGCCGCGCCCGGTTCCGACCGCGGTGCCGCCGTGCAGGGCGAACGGCACATCCGCGCCGAGACGGGCGGCGAGGTCGTGCAGCCGTGCCTGTGACAACCCCGTTCCCCACAGCGCATCGCAGGCGACTAGGGCGGCAGCGGCATCCGCCGAGCCTCCGCCCATGCCGCCGGCGACCGGCACGCTCTTGCGGATCTCGAGGGCGACGCCGCCTCGATGATCCACGGCGACGGCGAGGAGCTTGGCCGCGCGCATCGCCAAGTTGCGGTCGTCCAGCGGAACCGAGTCGACATCCTCCACCCCGGAGACGGTGACCGAGAACTCGTCAGCGGGGCGCGCGATGACGTCTTCGTAGAGGGACACCGCCTGGAAGACCGTCGCCAGCGCGTGATACCCGTCGTCGTGCCGACCGCCGACCCCGAGGAAGACATTGATCTTGCCCGGTGCGCGTACGTGCACGGAGTCGGTGGACGCGGCGAGGCTCATGAGCGGATCACAGTTCCGAGGACTTCGCCCACAGATTCACGTCGATCGCGCCGGCCAGCTCGTCGATGCGGGCGAGCTCCTCCGTCTGGAAGGCGGGTCCGTTCACCGCGGCGATGTTCTCGTCGAGCTGTTCGGGACGCGAGGCGCCGATCAGGGCGGAAGCCACGACGGGGTTGCGCAGCGTCCACTGCAGCGCGAGCTGGGCGAGGGACTGACCACGCCCCTGCGCGACCTCGTTCAGCGCTCGCAGCGTCTGCACGGCCTCGTCGGTGAGGTGCCCGTCCGGCAGCGAACCGCGCTTCTGCGCACGCTCCGCCGTGCCGTCCCCCAGGTACTTGTCGGTCAACAGCCCCTGTGCCAGCGGCGTGAAGGCGATCGCACCCAGGCCCGACTGCTCGAGGGTGTCGGTCAGGCCGTCTTCCACCCAGCGGTTGAGGATCGAGTACGCGGGCTGGTGGATGACCAGCGGCGTGCCGAGGTCCTTCGCGACCGCGACGGCCTCGGCCGTGCGCTCAGCACTGTAGGACGAAATGCCCACGTAGAGCGCCTTGCCCTGACGCACGAGGGTGTCGAGCGCCCCGATCGTCTCGGCGATCGGGGTGACCGGGTCGACCCGGTGCGAGTAGAAGATGTCGACGTAGTCGAGGCCCATGCGGGTCAGCGACTGCTCGGCGCTGGCGAGGATGTACTTGCGGCTCGCGAAGTCGCCGTAGGGGCCGGGCCACATATCCCAGCCGGCCTTCGACGAGATGATCAGCTCGTCGCGGTACGGACGGAAGTCCTCCGCGAAGATGCGACCGAAGTTCTTCTCGGCCGAGCCGTAGGGCGGGCCGTAGTTGTTCGCCAGATCGAAGTGCGTGATGCCGCGGTCGAACGCGTGGCGCAGCAGTGCGCGTTGGTTGTCGAGCGGGATGTTGTCACCGAAGTTCCACCACAGCCCGAGCGAGATCGGGGGCAGATACAGGCCGGACGTGCCGACCTGGCGGTAGGCGAACTGCTGATAGCGGCTCTCGTCCGCGGCATACGGACGGTGCAGCTCGGGGACATCGGGGCGGAAGCGGGGGGAGTCGGTCACGGTGCCAGATTACTGGGTGAGGCGACGTCGTCGTCGAGGACATCGGACGCCGCCTGCTGCGCGATCCGGTGGTAGTCCTCGACGGTGAGGTCTTCGCCCCGCGCCGTCGGTGCGACACCGGCGGCGATCAACACGTCGGACGCCGCTGCGGAGCTGCCGAAGATCCCCGACAGAGCCTGGCGGAGCATCTTGCGGCGCTGATTGAATGCCGCATCGACGATCCGGAACGTGCGGCGACGCTCCTCCTCGGTCCCCCGCTCCCCTTCGGAACGGTCGAAGCCGACGAGCAGACTGTCGACGTTCGGCACCGGCCAGAACACCTGGCGGGAGACGGTGCCGGAGAGCTTCCACTCGCCGTACCAGGCGGCCTTGACGCTGGGCGACCCGTAGATCTTGGAGCCCGGCTCGGCGGCGAGCCTCTCGGCGACCTCGGCCTGGACCATCACCACGCCGCGTTGCAGGTAGGGGAAACTCTCGAGGAAGTGCAGCAGCACCGGCACCGACACGTTGTACGGGAGGTTCGCGACCAGCACGGTCGGCTCTCCGGGCAGTTCGGTGATGCGCAGGGCGTCGGCGTCCACGACCGTGAGCCGCTCGGCCTCCACGCCGTGCGCGGCGGCGGTCTCGGCGAGTCGCGCGGCGAGGCGATGATCGATCTCGACTGCGGTGACCGAAGCCCCGGTCTCCAGGATCGCCAGCGTGAGCGAGCCGAGTCCGGGGCCGACCTCGACCACGCGCTCGCTCGGCTGCACGCGGGCCGCCTGCACGATCTTGCGGACGGTGTTGGCGTCCGTGACGAAGTTCTGGCCGAGCTTCTTCGTCGGAGTGACATCGAGCTCAGCGGCGAGGCGGCGGATCTCGGTGGCGCCGAGCAGGGTGACGGTCATCCTCCCATTGTCCCCCACGCGGCAGATGTCCCCCGCCGTCAGTAGTCTTCTCTGGTGCCATCACTCGGAGAGATCGTCGCCCCACGTCGCATGGGCCGGGATTTCCGCTGGCTGCTCGCGTCGTCGTGGACCAGCAACGTCGGTGACGGAGTGGCCCTCGCCGCCGCTCCCCTGCTGATCGCATCCATGACGTCATCGCCCATGCTGGTGGCGACGGGGGCGATCCTGCAGTTCCTCCCGTGGCTGCTCTTCGGCCTGCACGCGGGGGCGATCGCCGACCGCTTCGACCGTCGCCGCCTGGTCATGCTCGCGAACGCCGCACGCGCGGTGGTCCTCGTCGCGCTGTGCGTGTTCCTCGTCACGGGCGTCGCGAACATCTGGATCGTGCTCGCCGTCGCCTTCCTGTACGGCACCGCCGAGGTGTTCGTCGACACGACGGGGAGCACCCTCCTGCCGATGCTCGTGAAGCCCGCCGACCTCGGCATCGGCAATGCCCGCCTGCAGGCCGGCTATCTGGTCGCGAATCAGTTCGCCGGTCCCCCGCTGGGCGCGTTCCTGTTCGCCGCGGGCATGGCCTGGCCGTTCCTGCTCGAAGCGGTGTGCGTGGCACTCGCGGTCGTCCTCATCTCCCGCATGGCGAAGACGCCCGTGCCGCCCCGAGACGCCGAGGCCCACTCGCCCGTGCACACCGACATCGCCGAGGGGCTGCGGTGGCTGTGGCGCAATCCCCCGGTGCGGATGCTCGTGCTGATCATCCTCGTTTTCAACATCACGTGGGCAGCCCCCTGGGGTGTGCTCGTGCTCTACGCGACGGAACACCTGCAGATGGGCGCGGTCGGGTACGGGGCACTCACGACCGCATCGGCGGCGGGCGGGATCCTCGCGACCCTCAGCTTCGGGTGGCTCGAACGGCACGTGTCCTTCGCCACCCTGATGCGCATCGTGCTCTCGCTCGAAGTGCTCATGCATCTGTCGTTCGCGCTGACCACCACCGGCTGGGTCGCGCTGGTCATCATGTTCTTCTTCGGCGCGTACGCGTTCGTGTGGGCGACGATCTCGACCACCGTCCGGCAGCGGCTGGTCCCGGCTGAGCTTCAGGGTCGCGTGGCCTCCGTGAACATGGTCGGAGTCTTCGGCGGCATGATCGTCGGGCAGGCGCTCGGCGGCGTGATCGCCCAGGTCTGGGGCCTGACCGCCCCGTGGTGGTTCGCGTTCGGCGGCGCGGCACTCACACTGCTGCTGGTGTGGAAGCCGATCTCGCACATCGTGAGCGCGAAGCCGGTTGCCGATCCCGATCCGATCGACGCCGCCTGATCCTTCCGCCCCTCGCCGACCGGGTATCCGCTGCGCACTTGTCGGGAGGATGGGCGCTTGTCGGGAGGAATCGCCCTTTTGCTCCGACATATGAGCAAACTCCCGACACGTGTACTGCGAAGCCGGTGGAACAGCTTCAGACGAACGAACCGTAGATCCTGAGCGTGTTCTCGGCGAGCTGGGCACACAGCTCATCCACGTCCACACCGAGCTCGGCCGCCATGAAACGCACCGTGATCGGGACGAGGTAGGGCGCGTTCGGTCGGCCCCGCAGTGGCACGGGGGTGAGGAACGGCGCATCCGTCTCGACCAGGAGGCGATCGAGGGGCGTGACCTTCAGCGCGTCGCGCAGGTTCTGGGCGTTCTTGAACGTGACGTTGCCCGCGAACGACAGGTGGTAGCCGGCGTCCGCGCAGATGCGCGCCATCGCGTCATCTCCCGAGAAGCAGTGGAAGACCGTCCGCTCCGGAGCACCGACACGGGCGAGGGTCTCCAGCACCGCGTCGTGCGCATCCCGATCGTGGATCTGCATGGCGATGCCGTGCTTCTTCGCGAGATCGATGTGCGCCTCGAACGACTCGAACTGCGGAGCCCGTCGCTCCGGCTCCGTGCGGAAGAAATCGAGCCCGGTCTCGCCGATCGCGCGGGTGCGCGGATGCGCGGCGAGTTCGTCGATCACCGCGATCGCCTCGTCGAGACGCCCCTCCTCCGCATACGTCGGCGCGTCGTTCGGATGGATCGCGACCGCAGCCAGGACTCGCGGATCGGCGGCCGCGGCCTCGACGGCCCACCGCGAGGACTCGATGTCGCCGGAGGCCTGCACGACACCGGCGATGCCCACCGCCGCCGCCCGATCGAGCTGCTCGGTCAGCGACAGCGGCTCGTCGCCGTCGACAATCTCCAGGTGCGCATGGTTGTCGTACACCGGAACCGTCAGCGGCTCGGGGGCGGCCGGGTACTTCAGATCCTTGCGTCCGTCGCCCGAGCGCTCGCGCACATAGGTGTCCGCCATCTCGTCCGACCGGCTCAGGCCGTGGACTCCACCCGCGGGAACAGCGGTGCGAGGCCGTTGACGCTGGTCCCGGGGCGCAGCACGCCCCAGGCTCCGGCCTCGCGGATCGGCTGATCCTGCAGACGGCCCAGGGTCTCCGCAGCACCGAGCGCGATCCAGAGCTTCTCGGTCGACTGCGGCATCACGGGCGACAGCAGCACGGCGAGTGCGCGCAGCCCCTCCGCGCAGGTGTAGAGCACCGTGCCCAGGCGCGCGCGCTGGTCCTCGTCGCGGGCCAGCGCCCACGGCTCGTTCTCGGTGATGTAGCCGTTGAGGGCGTCGACGATCGTCCAGATCGCGGCGATGGCCTCGTCGATGCGGAACTGCGTGACCGCCGCATCCGCGTTCGCCGCCGCCTCCGCGACGATCTTCTGGATGGCGAGGTCCTTCTCGGTGTAGTCGGCCGCCGGCGGCACGATGCCCTCGAAGTACTTCTCGATCATCGCCGTCGTACGCGAAGCCAGGTTGCCGAAGCCGTTGGCGAGCTCAGCCTGGTAGCGGGCGGACAGGTCTTCCCACGAGAAGGACCCGTCCTGTCCGAAGGCGATCGCGGAGAGGAAGTAGAAGCGGTAGGCGTCGGACCCGAAGACATCGGTGATCTCGGTCGGCGCGATGCCGGTCAGCTTCGACTTCGACATCTTCTCGCCGCCGACCAGCAGCCAGCCGTGCGCGAAGACGCCCTGCGGCACCTCGAGACCGGCCGCCATCAGCAGAGCCGGCCAGATGACGGCGTGGAAGCGCAGGATGTCCTTGCCGACCACGTGGTAGGCGGGCCAGCGACGCTCGAAGGTCTCTTCATCGGAGCCGTAGCCGACGGCCGTGGCGTAGTTCAGGAGCGCATCGACCCACACGTAGATGACGTGCGACTCGTCCCACGGGAGCGGGATGCCCCAGTCGAAGGTCGACCGCGAGATCGACAGGTCTTTGAGGCCCTGGCTCACGAACGACACCACCTCGTTGCGCGCCGAGTCCGGGCGCACGAAGTCGGGTCGCGTCTTGTAGAGCTCGAGCAGCCGGTCCTGGAACTCGCTGAGCTTGAAGAAGTAGTTCTTCTCCTGCAGCAGCTCCAGCGGCTTCGAGTGGATGGCGCACACCTTCAGGCCCTCGAAGGGACCGGTGCCGTCGACGATCTCCGACTCGGGCTTGAACTCCTCGCAGCCCACGCAGTAGAGAGCCTCGTACTCGCCCGCATAGATGTAGCCGCGGTCGTACAGGCGCTGGAAGAACGTCTGCACGTTCGTCTCGTGGCGCTCCTGGGTGGTGCGGATGAAGTCGTCGTTGGCGACGTCGAGCGTCGTCAGCAGCGGGAACCAGCTCTCGCTGACGAGCTTGTCGACCCACTCCTGCGGCGTGACGTTGTTCGCCGCGGCCGCCCGCAGCATCTTCTGGCCGTGCTCGTCGGTGCCCGTGAGCATCCAGGTGTCGTCGCCCGCCTGGCGGTGCCACCGTGCGAGCGTGTCGACGGCCACCGTCGTGTACCCGTGGCCGATGTGGGGCACGTCGGACGGGTAGTAGATGGGTGTGGTGATGTAGAACGATTCGCCTGCGGGCATGGAGCAATTCTAGGTGGGATGCGGGGCGTGGTTACGCCGTGTGGGCGGCGGTCGCATCCCGCGCTCAGGCCACCGAGACGTCGATGCGATGCCAACCCTGTGCGCCGTCGGGGGCGGGAGCCGCAGGATCGGATGTCTGCGTCTCGCCGTCGACGTTGAGCGCCCGGCACTCGATGGTGTGCGTGCCGCTCTCCGCGACCCAGTCGAGGCTCCACTGCACCCACGTGTCGGCCGAGATCGCGGTCGCGAGCTCGGCCGCGCGCCACGGCCCGTCGTCGATACGCACCTCCACTCCCGCGATGCCGACGTGCTGCTGCCAGGCCATCCCCGCGATGACCGCATCCCCCGCGGTGACCTGCTGCCCCCGGCGAGGGACGTCGATGCGCGACTGCAGCTTGATGGGTCCGCGCTCGGACCATCCGCGTGTCGTCCAATAGGCGGTGGCGCGGTCGAACCGCGTCACCTCCAGTTGCGTGACCCACTTCGTGGCGGACACGTAGCCGTAGAGCCCCGGCACCACCATCCGCACCGGGAAGCCGTGTTCGATCGGCAGCGGCTCGCCGTTCATCCCGATCGCGAGCAGCGCATCGCGGTCGTCGGTGAGGGCCTCGATCGGTGTGGACGCCGTGAACCCGTCGGCCGAGGTCGAGAGCACCATGTCCGCATCGGCGTCGACGCCCGCGCGCGCGAGCAGATCCCGCACGGGGAGCCCGAGCCAGCGCGCATTGCCGATCAGGGATCCGCCGACCTCGTTCGACACGCACGCGAGCGTGACGTCGGACTCCTGCATCGGCATCGCGAGCAACTCGCCCCAGGTGATCTCCATCTCGCGCTCGACCATCCCGTGGATGCGCAGCGACCAGTCGGCCGGGTCCACCCGCGGCACGATGAGCGCGGTGTCGATGCGGTAGAAGTCCGCGTTCGGAGTGACGACAGGGGCGAGGCCGGGGATACCCAGCTCGGCACCGGCGGGAACCGCCGCTGCTGCGCGTGCCGCCGAGGGCAGCCGCAGCGCGTCGCGGACCGCTTCGATCGATCGGCTCGCGCCGCGCGCGACGTTGCCGACGATGAGCGCGACGGCACCCGCCGCGGCGACACCCGCGGTCCACCGCAGGAATCGTCTCCGGTCCTCGTCGTCGGGTCCGAGCCCTGCGACCGGACGCAGTCGGGCGATCAGGAGGCGCAGGACGACCACGGCGACGAGACCGGCGACCAGCCCGGGCAGCCAGGCGAACGGCCCCGCGCCGGGGCGAACCATCGCCGCGACGACGGCGAGAGCGCCGAGCGCTCCCAGGACCACGGCACCGACACCGGACCGTCGTCGCTCCAGGATTCCCGCGACAGCGGCGACGACCACGAGCACCACGGCGATGCCCCCGATCAGGGCCGCCTTGTCACCGGTGCCGAACAGCGCGATGGCGGTGTCCTTCGCCCAGCTCGGAGCGAGGTCGATGAGCCCGCTCCCGATCACGGCGAACGGGCTCGCGCTCGGCTCCACCACCGCGGCGACGAGTTCCGCCAGGCCGACGGCGAGGAACGATGCGCTCAACCCCGCTGCGGCGGCGCGGAACGTGTCCTCCCTCGTCGCACGCGTCGGGTTCGTCATGACCTGAGGGTAACGCGGCGGACGTTCCCGGATTCCCCGCAATTCTTACGAACCGCAGTCGTGGCGATCTCAGGCACCGGCCCCGGAGCGGGCGGCGAGGGCGGCCTGGTAGAGGTCGCGGGAGGAGAGACCGGTCAGCGCGGCGACCTCGGAGGACGCGTCCTTCAAGCGGACGCCTTCCGCGACCAGCCTCTGCACCTGCGCCAGAGCATCTTTCGGGGAGGCATCCCGGTGCGCGGCTCCTTCGACGACGACGACGATCTCGCCCTTCACGCCGTTCTCGGCCCACTCCTGGAGCTCGGCCGCGGTGCCACGGCGGACCTCCTCGTACAGCTTCGTGAGCTCACGGCACACCGCGATCCGCCGCTCGTCGCCGAACGCAGCGCCCATGTCGGCGAGAGCGCTCGCGAGCCGGGCCGGAGACTCGAAGAAGACCATGGTGCGCGGCTCGGCGGCCAGGGCGCGAAGGCTCGATCGCCGCTCCCCCGGCTTGCGCGGGAGAAACCCCTCGAACGTGAAGCGATCGGTCGGAAGTCCCGAGATCGCGAGCGCCATCAGCACAGCGCTCGGACCGGGGATCGCGGTGACGGTGACCCCCTGCGCCACGGCCTCCGCCACCAGCCCGTAGCCGGGGTCGCTGACGGTCGGCATTCCTGCGTCGCTCATCACCACGATGTCGGTCTCCGCCGCGAGCGCAGCCAGTTCGGCGGCCTTCTGCTTCTCGTTGTGGTCGTGCAGTGCGATCAGACGAGGACGGTTGTCGATCTGCAGTGCCTTGAGCAGACGCTGCGTGGTGCGGGTGTCTTCCGCGACGACGACCTCCGCGTTCTCCAGCACCTCCACGAGGCGTCGCGACGCGTCGCCCAGGTTTCCGATCGGGGTGGCGGCGAGGATGATCACCCGCCCAGCTTAGGCGCGCCGGATGCAGCTCCCCCGGAAGGGGCGTTGTCTAGGCTGGAGCGGTGACCGCGCCTGACCCGCTCCTGCCCGCCCCCGAGGCGCGGCTGACGCACTACGGACGGTTGCGGGACCGGCTGCTGCAGGACCCGGACTGGGGCCGCGCGATCCGGTGGCTCGCGCCGCTGGTGATCACCGCAGTGGCCGCGGTGCTGCGCCTGGTCGGCGTGTCCCACCCGCATGAGCTCGCCTTCGATGAGACCTACTACGTCAAGGACGCCTGGTCCCTGTGGACGCTCGGCTACGAGGGCACCTGGGGTGGCGAGGCGAACGAGGCGTTCGCGACCGGGCAGAGCCTCCCGCTCTCGGATGCGGGCTCGTTCATCGTGCATCCCCCGCTCGGCAAGTGGCTCATCGCGCTGGGCATGGCGGTCGGCGGGCCCGAGAACAGCGGCGGATGGCGTCTGGCCACCGCGATCCTCGGAGCGGGCTCGGTCCTCCTGGTGTATCTGATCGCCCGGCGTCTGAGCGGATCTGTGGTCGTGGCATCCGTCGCCGGAACGCTGCTGGCGATCGACGGCCTGAGCATCGTGATGAGCCGGATCGCGCTGCTCGACGGCATCCTGACGTTCTTCGTCCTGCTCGGCGTGCTGTTCGTCCTCATCGATCGGCAGCGCACGATCCCGCAGCTCGAGCGACGCGATCCCGAGGCGCCCGACCCGTTCTGGGGGCCGGTGCTGTGGCGCCGGCCGTGGCTGATCGCCGCCGGTGCCGCCCTGGGTGCGGCTTCTGCCGTGAAGTGGTCGGGCTTGTACGTCCTCGCCGGTTTCGGCCTCTACGTCGTGGTGACCGACGCGTTGGCGAGGCGTCGGGCCGGCGTGGTGCTGTGGCCGACCGCCGCCGCGTTCCGGCAGGGGCCGGTCTCGTTCGTCCTTTTCGTCTTCCCCGCGCTGGCCGTGTACCTGGTCAGCTGGACGGGGTGGCTCCTGACCTCGGGGGGCTACGACCGGCAGAGCGACCCGAACCCGCTGCTCGCGCTGTGGAAGTACCACGAGTCGATGCTCGGCTTCCACGTCGGCCTGAGCCGCGGACACCCCTACGCGAGTCCCGCCTGGGAGTGGCCGTTCCTGCTGCGCCCGACGGCGGTCTGGGTGGATTCCGATCCCACCGGCTGCGGCACGGACCATTGCATCGGCGTGATCTCCGCCGTCCCGAATCCGCTCATCTGGTACGGCGGGGTGGCGGCAGCGGTGTACCTGCTCTACCGGCTGGTGCGGAGCTGGATCACCCGGCAGCCGATCGCGCCCGCGCTGACCGTCCCCCTGGTCGGCTTGGCGGTGACCTACCTCCCGTGGCTGATGTTCCCCGAGCGCACGATCTTCCAGTTCTACACGGTGGTGATGATGCCGTTCCTCGTGCTCGCGCTCGCCATGACGCTGCGGATCATCGCCGGACGACGCGAAGACCCCTTGTACCGTCGGCAGTCCGGCGAGCGCACGGTGCTGATCTTCCTCGCGTTCGTCGTTCTCGTGTCGGTGTTCTTCCTGCCGCTGTGGACCGGGATGAGCGTGCCGTACCAGTTCTGGCTGCTGCACAACTGGCTGCCCGGCTGGGTGTGAGCACCGCGCCGTCGAGCCACCGAATCACCGGGCGCTAGGCTCGCCGCATGGGCAGCCCCTCCGGATTCGAGTTCGCGGTGCGCGGTGACGACGTCGTCATCCGCCATCGCGGCGTCACCGCGACCGTGCTGCGCGGCGCACGGGCCCAGGAGTTCCTCGCGCAGGCCGCGAGCGGCGACGCGCAGCTGCTGATGGCGCGCGTGACCGGGAACTACCGCCGCGGCAACGAGCGCACCGCCCGCCGGCATCCGCGCAACCAGAACTGACCGTCACCGCCCGATCGACACCTCGGCCGGGTCACTCACGGGCAACCGGCACACGAACGCGCGGCAGTCATAGGCGCGTTCCGCCACCGCGTCCTTGCCCTCGAACAGGCTGAATCCGGCATCCGTGAACGCCCGCGCCTGATCGGGCGCGACCACGGCGACGACTTCGGCATCCGCACCCCTGCCCGCGAGGCCGAGCGCACTGTCGCGCGCGCCGGTGACCACGACGAGTTGGCGCGGCGGGATCGCGAGGCCCGCAGCCACCCGCAGCAGGGTGCCGTGGGCGAAGGGCTGCTCCAGCGCCCGCGCGGCCAGCATGCTCACCGTCGACACGGCAGCGGCGCGATACCGGTCCCCCGCTCCCAGCCACCAGGCAGTCAGTGCGGCGCCGGCGACGGCCGCGGCATCCGAGGGCAGGTCGCCGTCGGTCTGGTCGGGCGAGGTCGCGATCCCTTGGGCCGACAGCAACGGATCCTCACCCGCTGTGCCCTCCAGTGCGTCGTCGAGGATCCCGCGGGCCGCCACCGCCCAGGTCGCCTCGCCGGTGGCCAGGGCCAGAGCGAACAGACCGTCGGCGAGAAGGCCACGATCTGCCGCGGTCGCGACCGCGGCAGAGGCCCGCCCCTCGAAGGACGCGCGCACGAGAGCGCCGTCGGCATCGCGGTTGACCCGCAGCACCTCGTCGGCGGCGGACGCGGCGGCATCGATCCAGCTCCGCTCTCCGAAGGTCGCCCCGGCCCGGGCGAGCGCACCGATCGCGAGGCCGTTCCACCCGGTGATCACCTTGCCGTCGACAGCGGGCGGCGCAAGGCCCGCACGTTCGGGCAGCGCACGCCGGTAGTACCCGCCCTCGCTGCGAGCGCCCTCGACCCACGACTCCGAATCCTGGGCGGCACCGAACCCGCCGCCGTCTCGCTGCAGGACCCCGGTCAGGAATGACACGATCCCGCGGACGAGGTCCTCCTCCCCCGCGTCGCGCGCGACGTCGAGCATCTGCGCGTTGTCGGTCAGCATCCGCTCGTAGTGCGGCACCGTCCAGTCGCGCTGGGTGGCGTAGCGGAAGAACCCGCCGTCGGCATCGCGCAGGTCCGATCGGGTCATCGCGGCGAGCGCGCGCCCCGCTGACGCCCCCGCCTCCGGAGCACCCTCCCGCACGAGCGGATGCTGCAGGAATCGCAAGGTGGTGGCGACGGGGAACTTCGGGGCGCCGCCGAAGCCACCGAACTGCTGATCTTCCCGCTGGGCGATCGACTCCGCAGCCGTCGCGATCGCGACCACGTCCGGGAGTTCGGACGGCGTGGCCTCCGCCGCACGGGTGAGCGCATCGGTCACGGCATCCGCCGACTCCTCTGCCTGCACCCGCCGTAGCGTCCACGCCTCCCCGACCGCGGCGAGGACGTCACGGAACGCCGGCATCGGCGGCCGAGCCTCCGGCGGCCAGTAGGTGCCGGCGAAGAAGGTGCGCCCGCGCGGGGTGGCGAAGACCGTGAGCGGCCAACCGAGGTTCTGGGTGAACGCCGAAGCCGCGGCCATGTAGGCACCGTCGACCTGCGGATGCTCCTCGCGATCGACCTTGACCGCGACGAAGCCCTCGTTGATCCGCGCGGCGGTCTCCGGGTCCGCGAACGATTCGCGTGCCATCACGTGACACCAGTGACAGGTCGAGTAGCCGATCGAGATCAACAGCGGCACATCGCGTCGCCTCGCCTCCGCGAACGCTTCCTCGCCCCACGGATACCAGTCGACGGGGTTGTCGGCATGCGCACGGAGGTACGGACTGAGGGTGTCGGCGAGCCGGTTGGTCATGCCTTCACGCTACGCCGCGCGACGGTGACGCGCTCAGCCGACCAGCAGCTCCACCGGACGGGAGGCCGCGTAGCCGACCAGAGGCAGGGCACGATCCGCGGCCAGCGCGATGCGGGCGCGCAGCACGTCGGAAGCGATCTCGTAGCCGTCGAAGTCCGTGTTGCTCGCGTACACCCCGAGCGGAAGGGTGAGCGCCTGGAAGAACGCGAACAACGGCCGCAGCTGGTGCTCGATGATCAGGGCGTGCTTCTCCCCGCCGCCGGTCGCGGCGAGCAGCACGGGCTTTCCCACGAGGTCGTATTGACCGACGAAGTCGAACAGGTGCTTGAAGAGCCCGGTGAACGAGGCTCGGTAGACGGGGCTGCCCACGATGAGCAGGTCGGCGGATTCGATCGCCTGCAACTGCGCTTCGACCTCCGGCGCCAGCTGGTCACGGTGCAGCGCACCCGCCAGCCCGGGACCGATCTGCGTCAGCTCGATGAGCTGCGCCTCGACGTCGGCGCGCTCGGCAACGGCGGCCGTGATCGCGCGGACCAGGGCGGTGGTCTTGCTGGGCTCGTGCAGGGATCCCGACACGGCGACGACGCGGAACGGAGCTGTCATGCCTCGACGGTACTCACGACGACGCCCCCTGTCGCGCACGGCGACACGGGGCGTCATCTGGGCCCGAGAGCCCCGGTATCACGGGGTCAGTTGACCTCGTCCGGGTGCGACCCCACGCGGCCCGAGCCGTCGAGCGGGTCGAGGGCGTCGATCGCCGCGACCTCGGCGTCGGTCAGTTCGAAGCCGAACACATCGAGGTTCTCGCGCAGACGCTCGGCGCGCACCGACTTCGGGAACACGATGATGCCCTTCTGCAGGTGCCAGCGCAGCACGGCCTGTGCCGGGGTGACACCGTGCGCCGCGGCGGCATCCGCGACCGCGGGCGTCCCGAACAAGTCGTACTTGCCCTGCCCGAGCGGACCCCATGCCTCGATGCGCACGCCGTTCGCGTCGGCCCAGGCGACCACGTCGCGCTGCTGGTAGGCCGGGTGCAGCTCGATCTGGTTCACTGCGGGAACCACGCCCGTCTCCTTCACCGTGCGCTCCAGGTGGGGCACGAGGAAGTTCGAGACGCCGATGCTGCGGGTGAGGCCTGCGTCGCGCAGCTCGACCAGCTTCGCGAACGCGTGCACATAGTCGTCCTTGGCCGGCGTGGGCCAGTGCACGAGGTACAGATCGACCTTCTCCAGACCGAGCTTCTCGAGACTCTCGGCGATGGCCGCGCGCGGCTCCTCGTCGTGGTGGCGGTCGTTCCAGAGCTTGGTCGTGATGAACAGGTCGTCGCGTGCGATGCCCGAGGAGGCGATGGCGGCGCCCACGCCCTCTTCATTGCCGTAGATCGCCGCGGTGTCGATGTGGCGGTAGCCGATTTCGAGCGCCTCGCTCACCGCACGCTCGGTGTCTGCCGGCGGCACCTTGAAGACGCCGTAGCCGAGTTGCGGGATGGAGTTGCCGTCGTTCAGTTCGAGTGCAGGAATGCTCATCGCCCCAGCCTAGGACCGGTGTGGGACAGCCGCCATCGCCGCGGCGCCGCGCCCGACCAGGCGTTCCAGCGGACCGCGCCCGAAGAACATCGACCAGAGCGTCGTGAGCACCAGCAGCCCCAGCGTGGTCGCCGCCCAGAAATCGTTGCTCGAGAAGAACCCACCGGGTCCGCTCACCAGGACGATCGAGAGCACATGCGCGCTGTATGCCGTCAACGGCATGGATCCGAGTGCTCCCAACGGCAGCAGCACCCCCCGCAAGGGTCGACTCGCCAGCAGACACAGCGCGATCACGACGAGTGCGAAGCCCCCGGAGCCGAGTACCTCGGCCGTTCCCCCGCTGTGCGGATCGACCGAGAAGACGGCCAGGAGCACCGCTCCCCCGGGATCCGCTTCGGCGAGCGCCTGCGGGTACTCCGCCCACCCGGACGAGCTCCCCTCGAACGACGAGCTCCCGCTGAACGACGAGCTCCCGCTGACGGCGCCGGTGATCCCCGCGGCCTGTCCGAGGGCACCGAGGCCGTACCCGGCGACCGCCAATACGAAACCGACGCCGAGCGCGACCACGGCGGTGCGCACCTGCTCCACGTGCATCCGCCCCAGGGCCATACCGCCGAGGACGAGCGCCAGCCAGACCGTGATCGGATAGGTGCCGTACAGGACGAAGCCGATGCCCGACCCGAAGGGGTGCAGCATCACCGCGTTCAGGAACGCGAGCAGCGCGGGCCCGAGCAGCGCGAGCACGGCGGCGGCGAGCAGCAACTGCCAGGGCCGCCAGCGCAGGAACGGGATCACCGCGACGTACAGGAGCCCGTAAAGGGTGAGGATGATCGCGATCGGGGTGTTCAGCATCTCGAGCGCCAGGCCGATCACGAAGATCACCGCACCACGGCCGATGAGATTCAGTCGGAGGCCGGGGATGCGCTCGCGCTCAGGCAGCGTGCTGCGCCCGGTCATCAGCGCGATCGAGACTCCGGCGAGCACCGCGAACAGGATCGACGAACGCCCGTTCACCAGAGAGGTCCACGTCGACGGTTCGAACCAGTCGAACGACTCGGTCTCGCCGATGTGCGCTCCGACCATGCCGAGGATGGCCAGGGCCCGGGCGACATCGAGGCCGAGGATGCGCGGAGGTCGCCCGAATTCGCGGAACCACCGGACGGGAGGCAGTGCGTTGATCACCCGTTGATCGTAGGGGGCCGAACCCGTCATACGATGGAGGGCTATGTCCTCCCCTGTGATCTCCTATCCGCCGGAGCTGCCCGTCAGCGCAGCCAGGGCCGAGATCGCCGACGCCATCCGCGACCACCAGGTCGTGATCGTCGCGGGGGCCACCGGATCCGGCAAGACGACACAGCTGCCGAAGATCGCCCTCGAACTCGGGCGGGAGCGCATCGCCCACACGCAGCCACGCCGCCTCGCGGCCCGCACCATCGCAGAGCGTGTCGCCGAAGAGCTCCAGGTCGAGCTCGGCACCCTGGTCGGCTACAAGGTGCGTTTCACCGACAAGGTCTCCGATGCCACCCGCATCGCGCTGATGACCGACGGCATCCTCCTCAACGAGATCCACCGCGACCGACTGCTCACGCGCTACGACACGATCATCATCGACGAGGCGCACGAGCGCTCCCTCAACGTCGATTTCCTCCTCGGCTACCTCTCACGCATCCTGCCCGAGCGCCCCGACCTCAAGGTCGTCATCACCTCGGCGACGATCGATCCGGAGAGCTTCGCGAAGCACTTCGCGGCGGCCGACGGCACCCCGGCTCCGATCATCGAGGTGTCCGGGCGCACCTATCCCGTGGAGATCCGCTACCGCGGACCGTCGGAGGACCCCGAAGAGGACGATCAGGCCGGCGACCCGGAGGACGAGGTCTCGGCGATCGTCTCCGCGCTGCGCGAGCTCGACCGGGAGGCGCCGGGCGATGTGCTGGTGTTCCTGCCCGGCGAAGCCGAGATCCGCGACGCGGCCGACGCTGTGCGCGGCGCCTACGCGAACGACCGTGCCCCTACCGAGGTGCTTCCGCTGTTCGGACGCCTCTCCGCCGCAGATCAGCACCGGGTGTTCGAGCGCAGTCGGGTGCCTGGCGTGCGCCGCCGGGTGATCCTCGCGACCAACGTCGCCGAGACGAGTCTCACCGTTCCCGGCATCAAGTACGTGATCGACACCGGTACCGCCCGGATCTCGCGCTACAGCAACCGATCCAAGGTGCAGCGCCTGCCGATCGAGGCGATCTCGCAGGCCTCGGCGAACCAGCGCTCGGGCCGCGCGGGCCGCACCAGCGACGGCATCGCGATCCGCCTCTACTCGGAGGAGGACTTCGACCGGAGGCCGGAATTCACCGAGCCCGAGATCCTGCGGACGTCACTCGCATCGGTCATCCTGCAGATGCTCTCGCTCGGCTTCGGCGACATCAGCGCCTTCCCGTTCCTGACCCCGCCCGACTCCCGCGGCGTGAAGGCGGCATTCGACCTGCTCACCGAGCTCGGCGCGGTCGAGCCCTCCCGCCGTGACGGCTCCCCGCACCTCACGCGCACGGGGCGTGAGATCTCGCGCATGCCGATCGACCCGCGGTTCGCACGGATGCTCATCGAGGCGGGACGCACGGGATCGGGCGGCTCGGTCACTCGCGACGTGCTCGCGATCGTCTCGGGAATGACGATCCAGGACGTGCGCGAGCGGCCGGAGGAGCGCCGCGAGGAGGCCGACCGGCAGCACGCACGCTTCGTCGACCCGACGAGCGACTTCCTGACCTTGCTGAACCTCTGGAATCACCTGCGCGAGCAGCAGCGCGAGCTCGGCTCGAGTGCGTTCCGCCGACTCTGCCGCTCCGAGCACCTCAACTACGTGCGGGTGCGGGAGTGGTTCGACGTGCACCGTCAACTCCGCACCCTCGTGAAGACCCCCGACCGCCCGCGCGACGAGACCGGGACGAGCGACCCCGACGCCATCCATCGCGCCCTGCTGTCCGGCCTGCTCTCGCAGATCGGCATCCTGGACGAACGCACGGCACCCGCCGGCAAGTCGCACTCCCCCGCGAAGGAGCCGAAAGGCCGCCGCATCGCGGAGTATCGGGGCGCCCGCGGCATCCGCTTCTCGATCTTCCCCGGGTCAGGGCTGCGCAAGAAGAGTCCTCGCGCGGTGATCGCCGCCGAGATCGTCGAGACCTCGCGCACGTTCGCCCGCACGGTCGCCGCGATCGACCCGGCCTGGGCCGAACCCCTGGCGGGCGACCTCGCCAAGCGGCAGGTCACCGAGCCCCACTGGTCGAAGGATGCCGGGGCCGCGGTCGCCTTCGAGAAGGTGACGCTGTTCGGGCTCGAGATCATCCCGCGACGGCGCGTGCAGTTCGCGCGCATCGACCGGGCGGCGTCGCGCGAACTCTTCGTACGGCATGCGCTCGTCGAGGGCGAGTGGGATCCGGCGCGCATCGACAAGCGGGTGAGTGCGTTCTGGCGCAGCAACGCCGAACTGCGCAAACGCCTCGAGAAGCTCGAGGAGCGTGAGCGCCGTCGCGACATCCTCGCCGGCGACGAGGCCGTGTTCCGGTTCTACGACGAACGCATCCCCGCCGAGGTGTTCGATGTGCGCTCCTTCGAGAGCCGGTGGCGCGAAGCCATGGCCACCACGCCGAAGCTGCTCGTGATGCGCGAGAGCGACCTGATCGACGACGAGGAACGCGCGGATCAGCGCGAGTTCCCGACGCGGTGGACGCAGGGCGACCAGGTGCTCGGTCTCGCGTACCGGTTCGAGCCCGGCGCCGACGACGACGGCGTCAGCGTGGTCGTGCCGCTGCCGCTGCTCGCGCAGATCGAGGACCGCGGTTTCGACTGGCAGGTTCCGGGGCTGCGCGCCGAACTCGTGACGGGGCTGCTGCGCGCGCTCCCCAAGGCGATCCGGCGCCATGTCGTCCCCGCCGCCGACTGGGCCGAGAAGTTCGGCGCCGAGCTCATCGAGGAAGGCCCGGAGTCGCACGGCGGACTCCCTCCGCGCACGCTCAAGGAAGCGCTCGCCCGACGGATCCAGCCGCTCGCGAACCAGCTCGTGTCCGCGACCGACTTCGACGACGAGCGGGTCCCTCCGCACCTGCGCATGAACTTCCGCGCCGTGGACGAGCGCGGCAGGATCGTCGGCTCCGGCCGCGATCTGCGGGCGCTGCAGACGCGACTCTCCGACCGTGCGCGCAGCAGCGTCGCCCGCTCGATCGCCGCCCCTCCCCGATCCGGGAGCTCCGGTGGAGGTCGCGGGCCCGAACGCGTCGCCGCGGCTCCGGTCGAGCAGACCGGCCTCACGGGGTGGACCTTCGGAGACCTGCCCGAGGTGCTCGACACCCGGGTCGCCGGCGGTGTCGTGCGCGGCTATCCCGCCATCGTGGACCAGGGCAAGAGCGTGTCGGTGCGGGTCGAGTCGACCCCGGAGGCCGCTGCCGCCTCCACCCGCGACGGCGTGCTGCGCCTGGTGCTGCTCGGTGTGCCCTCCCCCTCCTCGTATGTGCAGGAGCACCTCACGAGTCAGGAGAAGCTGGCACTCGCCGCCTCGCCGTACCCGTCCGCCGCCGCTCTCATCGAGGACTGCCGGGCGGCCGTCGCCCGCAAGGCCATCGAGCGTGTCGTGCCGGAAGGGATCGTGCGCAACGAGGCGGACTTCGCGACGGTGCGCGACGCGGTCTCGGCCACGCTCGTCGATGATCTCTTCGCGTGCGTCTCGCTGGTCGCACGCATCCTCACCCGATCCCGCGACGTCGAACGCGGCATCAAGTCCCAGAATTCGCTCGCGCTGCTCGGACCGCTCAACGACATCCGCACCCAGCTGAGCGGCCTTCTGCATGCCGGCTTCGTCTCCGCCGCCGGTGTCGACCGTCTCGCACAGTTCCCCCGCTACCTGGAGGGGATGCTCGACCGCCTGAAGACCCTCGCCAGCGAGCCGGGCAAGGACCGCGCCCGCATGACCGAGTACGAGCGCATGGCGAACGCGTTCGAGGACGCCGGGGGCACGATTCCCCTCCGCCGCGACGCGACGCCTTCGCTCGTCGAGGTGCGCTGGCTGCTGGAGGAGTACCGCGTGAGTGTGTTCGCGCAGCGCCTGGGTACCGCCCAGCCGGTGTCGCCGCAGCGCATCATGAAGGCGCTCTCGGGTCGCTGACCCGCGGCGAGAACCGGTCGGGTCCCGCAGGTCCTCTTCCCGCCACCAGCAGCAGGCCGACGAGCAACAGGACGACTCCCAGCGGAAGCAACGGCTGGACCGCGGTGCCGCCCGTCGTGGGAAGTGTGCCGCCACCGCCCGCTGCCGGTGGCCGTACCTCGAACGTCGCACGCACGGCACCGCTGTCCTCGCCCTCGAGGATGACGCTGTGAGTTCCCGGTTCGAGGTCCAGCGGCACCGTGAACTCGAACGCGATGTCCCCGCCGACCGAAGCGGTGAAACGACCGAGCTCGATCGGCGTCGATTCCAGAGTCGCGATGATGCTCTCCCCGGGGAGGAACCCCAGCCCCACGACTCCTTGTATTTCGCCGGCGATGCGCGAGTCGAAGGCGAGAGAGACGCGAGCGCCGCCCACGCGAACGAGCGTCGCGTCGGAGACGTTCCCGAACTCATCGGCGGCGGTCGCCGACACGAGCGCGCCCAGCGCGAGCGGTTCGTCCGGTACGCACTCGAATCGGGAGTCCGCGCCCACGGTGCTGACACAGATCACGGTCCCGCCACTGTCCCGCACCGTCACGGTGAGACCGGGGAGAGAGGTGCCGGAAACACGGCTTCCGTTCGTGGGGTCGAGCACCGGCGCGGGCGGCGGCGAAGCCACGACCGTCACGGTGACGGGGTCGGAGTCCGGAGAGGTGTTCCCTCCCGCGTCCGTCTGCACGGCGACCAGTGTCACGGAGCCGGACTCGAATGGCGTCGCGGGGAAGCACTGCCACCGTCCGTCCGTACCGACGATGGTCGTGCAGGTGTCGGTACCGTTGGCAGCCACCGTCACGGTCGCACCCGGCTCTCCGTCACCCTCTATCGCCGGACGCGCTCCCACCGTCGAACCGTCGACGGGGGTGTCGATGACCACCGGATCGGGAGGCGTGGTGTCGAGCACTTCCACCTCCGCGACATCGGTCCCGGACACGCCGCTGATCGCAAAGGAGACGATCGCCGTTCCCGGCTCATCCGACGTGAGAGTGGCTGTGTGAGTACCGTCGCCGTTGTCGACGGGCGTGGAGAGGCTTCCGAGAGTCGTCATCATCGACACTCCGACAGACTCAACCGTGGGATTGCCGTAGCGATCCGCGAGATGAACGGTGATCGTCGAGCTGCCTGCTCCCGCTTCGAACTGCGGAGGCGATGCGGAGATCGTCGATGACCCCGCATCCGGCGGACCCGCCACGAATGCCACGGTCGCCGTGTCCGTACCGGCCACACCGTCGACGGTGAATGTGATCGTCGCGCTGCCCGCCGATGTCGACGACGTCAACACCGCACGATACGTGCCATCGCCCTCATCCGACACCGACCCGATCGTTCCCGCGGACGAGCTGATACCCACGACATCCCCGAGCCCTGGAACGGGGTTGCCGAATGCGTCCCGCACCACCACGGTCACCGTCGACGTCGACACCCCATCCGCGACGATCGAGTCCTCGGACACGGAAATCGTCGAGGAGTTCGCATCCGGTGAACCTGCCACGAACGCCACTGTGGCGGTGTCCGTGCCCGGCACATCCTCGACGGTGAACGACACGGTCGCGGTGCCCGCCGTGGTCGACGACGTCAACACCGCACGATACGTCCCGTCGCCCTCATCAGCGACGGACCCGACCACTCCCGCAGACGAGCTGATCCCCACGACATCCCCGAGTCCCGGAACGGGGTTGCCGAGTGCATCCCGCACCACCACGCTCACCGTCGACGTCGACACCCCATCCGCGACGATCGAGTCCTCGGACACGGAGATCGTCGACGATCCCGCATCCGGCACCCCCGCCACGAACGCCACGACCACCGAGCGCGTCGCGGGCGCTCCATCCACGGTGAAGGTCACCGACGCCGACGGGGGCTCCGTACTCGTGGGCGCGGTGAGGATCGAGGTGTAGGTACCGTCGCCGTTGTCCACCGCGGTCGTGATGCTGCCCGCGGTCGTCGCCATCTCCACGTCGTCCCCGCCTCCCCCTACGGGGTTGCCCGAAGCATCGAGCAGACGCACGGTGATTGTCGACGTGCTGACGCCGTCGGCTTCGAGGAATCCGGGGTCGGCCTCGATCGTGGACGTGCCGGGATCAGGAGCACCCGCCACGAACTCCACCGACGCCGTCTGCGTCCCGGCGACTCCTTCGAGGGTGAAGGTCAGGATGGCCGTGCCGGTCATCGTGTCCGAGGTCAGCACGGCGTCATAGGTCCCGTCGCCGTTGTCGGAGGTCACACTCACCGTTCCCGCGGTCGTCTCGATCACCACCGCCCCTCCCGAGACGTTCAGGACGTTGTCGAACGCGTCATACAGCGTGACCGTGACGATCGACTCCGACCCACCATCCGCGGTGAGGACCGCCGGTTGCGCGTCGATCTGCGAAGTGGAGGCATCCGCCTGCCCCGCCACGAACTGCACCACCGTCGTCGCGACACCATCGACGCCATCGACCGTGAAGCTCACCACCGCGGTCGCCGCCTGCGTGGTCGACGTCAACGCCGCCGTATAGGTGCCGTCGGCATTGTCCGTCACCGCCCCGACGGTGCCGATGTCGGAGAGGATCTCCACGATGTCGCCGGCATCGGTGACCGGGTTCGACTGCGCATCACGAAGCGTCACCGTGATCTGCGCCGTCGAGACGCCGTCGGCGACGATGACACCCGGAGCTGCCGCGATCGACGAGGTCGCCGGATCCGCCACCCCGGCCACGAACGTCACCACCGCATCATCAGTGCCCACCGCGCCGCCGATCGCGAAAGTCACAGTCGCCTGCCCCGCCGCCGTCGACGACGTCAACGTCGACGTATACGTGCCATCCGCGTTGTCCACGGGAGCACTGAGCGAACCGGCAGTCGTATCCATCGTCACCGCGACACCACCCGACGTCAGCGGGTTGCCCTCGGCATCCCTCAGCGTCACCGTGACCGTCGACGTCGACACACCATCCGCAGTGATCGACGTCGGATCCGCCTCGATCGTGGACGTGTCCGCCGACGCATCACCGGCGACGAACGCGACCTCGACCGTCGCCACCGCAGCCACCCCGCCGATAGTGAAGCCCACCGTGGCCGCCCCCACCGCCGTCGGTGCCTGCAACGTCGCCGTATACGTGCCGTCCCCGTTGTCGACCGTCCCGGAAACCATCCCCGCGTCGGTCACGATCTCCACATCGTCCCCGCCGACGCCCAGCGGATTGCCGTTGGCATCGACCAACGTCACCGTGACCTGCGACGACGACACACCATCCGCAACAAGCTCGGTAGGAGCAGCGTCGATCAACGACTGCGTCAGATCAGCAGCACCCGGCGTGAAGTCCACCTCAACCGTCGCAGCAGCAGCCGCACCATCGATCGTGAACGACACCGTCGCCGTCCCCGCCGTCGTGTCCGACGTCAAAGTCGCCCCATACGTCCCCTCACCGTTGTCCACCGTCGCCGACACCGAACCGACATCACTCAGAATCTCGACGACAGCACCGCCGACCGCCAACGGATTCCCCTGCCCATCGACCAGCCGCACCGTCACAGCCGAACTCGACACACCATCCGCCTCGATCGACACCGGGTCAGCCTCGATCGTCGACGAATCCAGATCCGGGGCACCCGCCACGAACTCCACCGACGCCGTCTGCGTGGAGAGCACCCCATCCACCCGGAAGGACACGCCCGCCTCACCGGCGACGGCGGAGGTCACCTGCGCCGTCCAGGTGCCGTCGCCCTGATCGACCGGCACCGAGAGCGAGCCCGACGTGGTCTCGAGGGTGACGACGACGCCCGTGGTCACTGGATTGTCGAACTCATCGCGGACCGACACGGTCACCTCCGCGGCGGCGACACCGTCGGCGACAACCGTGTCCGGGACAGCCGTGATCGTCGAGTCGTCTGGACTGGCGCTGCCGGCGACGAACTCGATCTCCGCCGTCGCCGATGCGGGAACCCCGTCGACCGTGAAGGACACCTCGGCGGTACCGCTGACCGTCGACGTGGCGTAGGCGACGACCGCGCCGGCAGAGATGGTCGGGGCAGTGATCGTCCCCACCGTGATCGAGAACTCCGCCTGCCCTGGGGACGGGACGACCGCGTTGCCGAACGAGTCGAAGAGGGTCACTTCCACGGTCGATGCCGAAACGCCGTCAGCCGTCACCGTCGTGGGGGCTGCCACGATGACAGCGTTGCCCGGGTCCGCCTCGCCTGCGACGAACTCTACTGTCGTCGTGTTCGGACTCAGCACTCCGCCCACGCGGAAGCCCAGTGTTGCCACCGAGGCGGTGGTCGACGCGGTGAGTATGGCCGCGTAGGTCCCGTCGCCGTTGTCGGTCGTGGTGGTGACTGCACCGGCGTCCGTGAAGATGTCGACGTCCGCACCGCCTTCGACCAGAAGCGTGCCCTGCGCGTCGCGCACAGAGACGGTGACCGTCGCCGTCGAGACACCGTCGGCGACGATCACCGTCGGATCGGCGACGATGCCGGAGGTCACCGCATCGGGTGCGCCCGCGAGGAACTGCACCTGCGTGGTGTTGTCGCCCGTCGCACCGTCGACGACGAAGCCCAGTGTCGCGATGCCCGGTGAGGGAGGCGCGGTGAGTATCGCGGTGTACGTGCCGTCGCCGTAGTCCACGGGCGTGGAAAGGCTACCGAGGTCACTGGTGATCTCGACGTCAGCGCCCCCGACGCCGAGGGGGTTGCCGTTGGCGTCGATCAGCGTCACGGTGATCGCCGATTGGCTCACGCCGTCGGCCGTGACTGCCGACGGCGAGGCGCTGATGGTGGATTCCGACACCGATGCCGCGCCAGGCACGAGCTGGATCTGTGCGGAATTCGTGCCGATCGTGCTGTCGATGACAGGTCGCAGCGTGGCCGCGCCTGCCGTGGTCGGAGCGACGAAGGTCGCCGTGTACGTGCCGTCACCGTTGTCGGTCGCGGTCGAGACTGAGCCGGTGTCGATCGCGATGCTGATGTCCGCTCCGCCGACGCCGACAAGATTGCCGTAGCCATCGACCACCGTGACGGTGACGGTGGACGACGAGACACCATCTGCCACCAGAGAGTCCGGGTCCACGGCTATCGTCGTCGTCGATGCGGACGGTTCACCGGCGGTGAAGTTGACCGCCACCGTCTGCTCTCCTGGCTGGCCCTCGTAGGTGAAGCCGATCGTCGCGATGCCCGTCGTCGTGGGCGCCACGAGCGTCCCGGTCCAGGTTCCGTCACCGTTGTCGGTCACCCCGACGATCTGGCCTGCGTCGGTGAGGATATCGACCGCCCCGCCCGTCGATACGAGGTTGCCGAGCGCATCGCGCAACGTCACGGTGACGACCGCGCCGGATTCGCCGTCGGCCGGCAAGGAGAGAACAGAGGACACGATCGTCGAGGTGGTCAGGGAGACCGGTCCGGCGACGAATTCGACTGTCGCCGGAGGCCCGACGATCTCGATCGCGCCACCGATGAATGCTTGAACCGAGAAGAAGCCGGAGACCACCGAGGTCACAGGAACCGAGCACATGCCCGCTCCATCGGTCACACACGAGGTCGCGCCGAGGTCGGCGTCGTCGGAGACCTGGAAGGTGACGAGGATGCCGGCGAGGTCTTCACCCGCGGCGTTGCGGACGGTGACGATGGCCGAGTGCTCGTCGGTTCCATCGGCGATGCGTGATCCTGCGGTCGTCTCCAACAGCGACTCGGTCGCGCTCGGTTCGTCATCATCGAGCACTGTCACCGCGACCGGGTCGAGGAGCAGGCCGTCGAAGTTGGGGTCGGGGGAACTGACGGCATGTTCGATCGAGGTCGGTCGATCGCCGTTGACCAGCAAGTCATCGACGGCCTCGATCGTCACCGACCCCGAAACCGCGGTGGTGCCGATGACCAGCGGCGTCGGTGTGACGGACACCCACGACGGATCGGCGATCACCTGGTCGATGGTGATCGGGGCGGTGGCGGCGAGGCTCGTGGTGACGACATAGTCTTCGCCCGCCTCCCCCTCGGTCACCGTGAGCGAGGTCGGTGCGAGCGAGAGGGGAGACACATACGTGACGACGTTGTCGGTGGACGTGGAAGCGACGGACGGGTTGCCGTCGAGATCGACCACGGCGCCCGCCGCCAAGCCTGCTTCCACCGACCCGGAGGCATCGGCGCGCACGACGACTTCGAACGTCGTCGATGTGATCGCGACGACATCGACCACGCGGGCACCCGGCGCCGTCGAGTTCGACACGTCGATCGCGCCGGCTTCGAGCGCACCGGCGATCGGCTCCGAGAACTGGACCGAGAAGCGGATGTCACGTTCGGAGGTGGGGTCGGCTTGACTGGCCGCCTGGTCGACGGTGACGCGCGGCCCGCAGCCATCCGGCTCGGTCTGAGCCACGATGCGCGAGTACTGCGAGCTCGCCCCGGTGGCCGCTATCGTCTGGATCCGGATGTTGCCGGGGCCGAGTGTGTAGGGAACGGTCACGGTCGTCGGCGTCGACACGGCTTCTGCTCGACCGAGGTAGACCTCCGCCTGCGTGGCGGCCGTGTAGTAGAGGTCGAGGTCGACCGGAACGAGCGGGATCGAGCCCACGGTCGGCGGCGCGACGACGACATCGAGAGTGCACTGCAGCGTGTCATAACTCACGGAGGTGGGGAACCAGGTCGTGATCCCTTGATTGGCCGTCAGCGACGCGTTGTGGACGAGCGCGATCGAATTCGTCTCGTTCGTCGCCGTCCCCCCTCCGAACGATGCCGGACCGAAGGTGTTGCGCTGCACGGTGAGGATCCCCGACCCCGGGCCCACGTACACGGAGTTCTGCACCCGACCGTCGAAGGAGTTCGAGTCGACCGTCCACCCGCTCGGTTGCAACGCGGTGCGCCCCATATCGCTGAAGAAGACGCCGAATCCGGTCGTCCTTCCGGGCGTGTGCTCGAAGGAGTTGCGGGAGATCAGGTTGTCGCTGCCTGCCCGGTTGATCCAGACCGACGTGTATCCGGAGGTGTTGTTGATGTTGATGAACCGATTGCCGACGATCCGAGCCTCGGTGAGGGTCGCCCCCCGCAGATCGAGCGGGAAACGACCGGGTTGGAATCCGTCGAAGATCGACCCCGTGATCGTCAGACGGGTGAGCGCAGCCGCGCCTTGGACGACCACAGCGTCATAGGCATCCGTGTCGGGGTTGATGAACCGCATCGCGTCGAGGGTCAGATCGTTGAGGGTCGCACCGTTCGCGATGCCGATCGCTCCTCCACCGCCACCCCACGGGGAGCCGACCTCCACGTTGCGCAGGGTCACTCGATCCGAGCCGCCGGCGAACCAGAAGCACCGTTCGAGGGCGATGCTGCCGGAATCGACGCAGCTGCCGTTCTCCACGGTGACATCGTCACCGCTGGGGCCGAACACGAAGGCGGTCTCATTGGAGCGGACGTTCTCGAAGTTGCGCACGGTCACACCGGGACCGTTGAGGTAGAACGCGGCCACGCCGTTGCCGTCATTGAGCGACGCCACTCCCAACCGGCTCTGGAAGTCGATGACCACGCTTCGGGTCGCCAGGAACGCCGCTCCGCCGTCTCCGAAGGGCGACAATGCTCCGACGTGCATCCAGTTTGCCGCGCCGGATCCCGAGACCACGATCGTGCCGCTGGGCTGCACACCGGGTGTGGAGGCATCGACGTCTTCTGCCGGTGCGATCACGATGGTGTCGTCGACGGCGCTGGCGTTGGACTCCTGCAGCGCCGCGCGGAGCGTGCACACTCCGGTGGAGGTCAGACACACCCCGTCGCCCGGGCTCAGGTCGTCGCCCTGATGGCTGAGCGAGTCGATGAGGAAGACTCTGTCAGCGGCGACGGCGGGTTGCGTGGGGCCCACGACTGCGGCGACGATCACCGTCAGAAGCGCACCGACGACCACCATCGCTCGCAGGCGGAATCTCCGTCGTTGAGATTCTGGCCTACCTGCGCTGTGTCTGTGAGCCATCGTGAGCCTCCCGGCCCAACCCCCGTAATGTCAGGATGCCCAGGGCATCGACCGGGCACAAGCCCATCTTTGGCGCACGCCGGGAACTTGGAAACGGGCATAGCCTGGGGACATGGCTCGCGCGATCGTGTACACCGAAATCGGCTCCCCGGACGTCCTGCACCTGATCGAGATCCCCGACCCGGTCGCGGCCCGCGGTGAGGTCGTCGTGCGGATCGAGGCGGCGGGTGTGAATCCGATCGACGCGAAGCTCCGCGGCGGCAAGCGGCCCTCTCCGCCGATCACCGAGCCGCGTCCGGTCGGCTTCGACGGCGCCGGGGTGATCGAGGTGCTCGGCGAGGGCGTCGACGATCTCCGGGTCGGCGACCGGGTGGCGATCCGAGACGGGCACGGCACGTACGCCTCCGCGCTCGCCGTCCCCGCGGAGCACCTCGCACCTCTTCCGGACGCGGTCACGATGGCCGAGGGCGCCGCGATCGGCATTCCGGCAGGAACCGCCTACCAGGCCCTTCGCTCTCTCGATGTCGTCGACGGCGACGTGCTTCTCGTGCACGGAGGCTCAGGGGCGGTCGGGCAGGCCGCCGTGCAGTTCGCCGTCGCCTGGGGCGCGACCGTGATCGCAACCGGAAGCCCTGCCCGCCACGACCAGCTGCGCGAACTCGGCGCCCTCCCCGTGGCATACGGCGACGGGCTGATCGACCGGATCCGCGACGCCGCTCCCTCCGCCGTCACGGTGGTGCTCGACTGTGCCGGCACCGACGAGGCGATCGAGACGTCCCTCGCGCTGGTGTCCGACCGCGACCGTATCGCGACGATCGTTCGAGGACCGGATGCCGCGTCGTTCGGCATCCGCGCCTTCTCCGGGGGCTCACCGGTGCCGCTCACCGACCAGGAGCTCGCATGGCGCGCCGAAGCGCTGCCTCAGACGATCGCGCTCCTGGAGACCGGGGACTTCACGGCCGAGCTCGGACAACAGTTGCCGCTTGCCGAGGCGGTGCGGGCCCATGAGCTCCTGGAGTCCGGCGCCGCCTCCGGAAAGATCATCCTGGTGCCGTAGGCGGGCCTCTGTCGATCGGGGCGCATGCCGGTGAAGAATGCGGCGTCGCGTCCGCGGCACCCCGTACGCTGAGACCATGACAGGTCTTCGGTGGGGAATCCTCGCGACCGGCGGTATCGCCGGCGCATTCGCGTCCGATCTGCGAACCGCGGGGCTCGACCTCGTGGCCGTCGGATCCCGCTCGCAGGAGTCGGCTGACGCCTTCGCCTCGCGCTTCGACATCCCCCACGCCCACCCCTCGTACGACGCTCTCGTCGCCGACCCCGACGTCGACATCATCTACGTCTCGACGCCGCACCCGATGCACCACGAGAACGCCCGGCTCGCACTCGAGGCCGGCAAGCACGTGCTGGTCGAGAAGGCGTTCACCCTGAACCGCGCCGAGGCCGAGGATCTGCAGGCGCTCGCGGCCGAGCGGGGACTGCTCGTCATGGAGGCCATGTGGACGCGCTATCTGCCGCACATGGTGCGCATCCGCGAGCTCATCGCCGAGGGCGCCCTGGGCGACATCCGCGCGGTCAGCGCGGATCACACCCAGCTGCTGCCCACCGACCCGGCGCACCGGCTCAACGCCCTCGAGCTCGGCGGCGGTGCCCTGCTCGATCTCGGCATCTATCCGATCTCCTTCATCTGGGACATCCTCGGCGCTCCGACCAGCATCCGCGCCGTGGGCAGGCTCATCGACACCGGCGCCGATTCCGAGGTCGCGACCGTGATGACACATGAGGGCGGCGCGGTCTCCACCAGCCTCTCGTCGTCCCGGGCGGCGGGCCCCAACGTCGCGAGCATCCTCGGCACCGCGGCCCGCATCGACATCGACACGGTCTGGTACAGCCCTACCACGTTCCGCGTGATCCTCCCGGACGGCACCGTGCAGGAAGAGTACGTCTCCTCGGTCACGGGCCGCGGCATGCAGTATCAGGCTCATGCCGCCGAGCGACTGGTGCGCGACGGGATCCTCGAAGGCGACATCCTACCGATCGCCGAGAGCGTCGCGATCATGGGCGCGCTCGACGAGATCCGTGCGCAGATCGGCGTCCGCTACCCCCGTGAGGAGGCCTGATCATGGCCGAGACCACCGATGCCCGCGTCGCCGTCTATCTCGACTTCGACAACATCGTCATCTCCTGGTACGACCGCGTGCACGGGCGCAACGCCTACGGCAAGGACCGGCAGCGCATCACCGAGAACCCGAACGATCCGGAGGTCGCCGACCGTCTCGGCCGCGCGATGATCGAGGTCGGGGCGATCATCGACTACGCCGCGTCTTTCGGCACCCTGGTGTTGACGCGGGCATACGCCGACTGGTCGTCGCCGGTGAACGCCGAATACCGCTCTCAGCTCGTGGCCCGCGCGGTCGACCTCGTACAGCTCTTCCCTGCCGCCGCCTACGCCAAGAACGGCGCCGACATCCGGCTCGCCGTCGATGCGGTCGAAGACATGTTCCGGCTGCCCGACCTCACGCACGTCGTGATCGTGGCGGGTGACAGCGACTACGTGCCGCTCGCGCAGCGCTGCAAGCGGCTCGGTCGCTACGTGATCGGGGTCGGCGTGTCTGGCTCGACCGCGAAGTCGCTCGCGGCGGCCTGCGACGAGTTCGAGTCCTACGACTCGCTGCCCGGAGTCGTGCGCCCCGTCAAGACCACTCCCCCGCCTGTCGCGGCGAAGGCAGAAGCCGTGGTCGAGGCCACCGCCGATGCCGCCGACACCGCCGAGGCGAGCACCGATACGGCCAAGGCCAAGACCCCGCGCCGAGCCAAGTCCAAGGCGGCGGCCCCTGCTCCGACGAAGATCGATGAGCAGGGCGAGGCGACGCAACTGCTCGAGCGCGCCCTCCGACTCGGTCACGACAAGGCGGACGCCGACGAATGGCTGCACAGCTCCGCAGTGAAGACGCATATGCGCCGCATGGACCCGTCGTTCAGCGAGAAGGCGCTCGGCTACCGGTCGTTCTCCGACTTCCTGAAGTCGCGCGACGACATCGCCGAGCTGGAGGAGACCGGACACGAGCGTCTGGTCCGCCTCCGCGAGCCCGCCGTCTGACAGCGCGCGGGCTCCGCCGGGTTCGTCACTGGTTGCGAAACGCCGCGTCGAAAGACGCCGCAGGAGGCGGCCACAGCAGGGAGCGCACGAAGCCGAGCGCTTCGGCCGCTCCGTGCAGACGATCCATCCCGGCGTCCTCCCACTCGATCGAGATCGGACCGCCGTAACCGATGGCGTCGAGGGCGCGGAAGGCGTCCTCCCAGGGCACATCCCCGTGCCCGGTGGAGACGAAGTCCCATCCCCGTCGCGGGTCTCCCCACGGGAGATGCGAGCCGAGCACCCCGGCCCGACCGTTGTGCGGTCTCATCCGGGTGTCCTTGCAGTCCACGTGGTAGATGCGGTCCGCGAAGTCGACGATGAACCCGACCGGATCGATGTTCTGCCACATCATGTGCGACGGATCCCAGTTGAATCCGAACGCCTCACGGTGATCGATCGCCTCGAGAGCACGCACACTCGACCAGTAGTCGTAGGCGATCTCCCCGGGGTGCACCTCGTGCGCGAACCGCACGCCCTCACCGTCGAAGACGTCGAGGATCGGATTCCACCGTTGCGCGAAATCCTCGAATCCGCTCTCGATCACGGAGGCCGGCACCGGCGGGAACATCGCCACGTAGGGCCAGATCGATGAGCCGGTGAACCCGACCACCGTATCGACGCCGAGCTTGCGTGCGACCCGGGCCGCGCGCTTCATGTCCTCGGCCGCGCGTTGCCGCACCCCCTCCGCATCACCGTCGCCCCACACGTGATCGCGCAGGATCGCCTGGTGACGGAAGTCGATCGGCGCATCGCACACCGCCTGTCCGGCGAGATGATTCGAGATCGCGAAGACCTCGAGTCCGTGGCGATCGAGGATCTCCTTGCGCGAGGCCAGGTAGGCGTCGTCCTCGTCGGCTCGGCGCAGATCGAGGTGGTCCCCGGAGGCGGCGACCTCGAGACCGTCGTAGCCCCACCCGCCGCGAGACGCACGACCTCCTCGAAGGGCAGATCAGCCCATTGGCCGGTGAACAGGGTGACCGGGTGGCTCGTCATGGATACTCCTTCGTATCGTTGCGGGCGTGTCGCGTGTCGGTGGTCAGGCTCCGAAGGCTCGGAGCGCGGCGATACTGCGGGACGCGAGTTCGTCCTGGCTCGGGGCGAGTGGGCGCCAGACGGAGGCGGCGACCGCGATCGTGGCGTTCTCGCCGGTGAAGCTCTCCAGTCCGAGCGGACCTCGATAGTCGGCGTCGTCGAGCGCCTGAAGAATGCCCGGCCAGTCGGCGTGGTCGTCACCGACGGCGCCGCGGTCGGTGCCGCAGACCTGCACGTGCGCGATCGCCGACCCCGCAGCGCGGATCGCATCGGCCGGCTGCTTCTCCTCGATGTGGAGATGGTAGGTGTCGAGCGCGAGACCGACACCGGCGCCGAGGAGCGGGCTGAGCGCGTCGAGGCTCTGCTCGACCGTGTTGAGCACACTCGTCTCGTAGCGGTTCAGAGGTTCGACGGCCAGCGTCACTCCCCTGTCGGATGCCTCGTCAGCGACCACCGCGAGGTTCTCGCGCACCTCGGCGACCACCGCGCGGCGCTCATCGGCGTCCATCCGCCAGGCGACTCCGGTCGGCGCGTAGAACGGTCCGGCCACCACGTCGGCGCCGACCGTCGTCGCCGCCGCGATACACGCACGAAGATAGTCCTGAGTGGCCCCGACATCGCCGACGCGGGCGACCAGCGAGCGACCGGGCCCCATTGCGCCGACCACGATCGCACCGAGTCCCCCCGCGTCGAGCACATCGCGAGTCCGCTCAGGGTCCCAATCGCCGACGTTCTCGAGCGGCAGCTCCAGAGCGTCATAGCCGAGGTTCGCGGCTTTGCGGGCGAGTGGTTCGAGAGTCGCATCCGTCAGCGGAGACGTCCACACCCAGGTGTTGACGGCGATCGTGCGGGGCATCGTTGTCCTCTTGCTCATGACCGTGCTCTCCCACCCTCCCATTCCGCGGGTGCGGAGCGGAAGGGCGGGAGAGCACATCGGTTACGGGATCTGCCGTTCCTGCCAGACGGTGGGGTAGCCGGGAAGGTTCTCCCCGCCGAACTTGGCGTAGTGGCCGTCGGGCATGCCCTCGTTGGCTTCGAGGTAGTCGTCGAGCTCGGGCGCCGTGATCGGCTTCTGCGGGAGCACCCACTCCTTCGGGACCTCTTCGCCGGCGAAGATCATCTGCGCGGCGAGGAGCGGGGTACGCCACTGGAAGTTCGAGTACACCGGGGCCAAGCCCGTGAGACCCGTGTCCTTCCACTTGCGCAGGAAGCTCATCTCGTCCTCACCCGTCATGACGGGGTAGTCCGCACCGGCATCTTCGAACGCCTCGATGGCCGCGACCGCTCCGTCACCGGCGTCCATCCAGATGCCGTCGACGTCTCCCTTGGCCAGCTCGTCACTGATGATGCTCTTGATCTCGGCCGGGTCCGCGCCCGTGAAGTGGTCCACGGCCTCGATCCCCGCCTCGTCGAAGAGCTTCTTCGCACCAGCCCAGCGGTGCTCGAGCACGTCCACACCCGGGAGGATGCGCAGTGCCACGACCTTGTCGCCCTCTTCGAGGTTATCGATCAGGAACTCGGCGGTGTCGATACCCCAGGCGAAGCCGCCGATCGGGTGGATGAAGGTGACAGGGCAGTCGGTGTTGACGCCGCGGTCGAAGACCACGACCGGCTTGCCCGTCTCACACGCCCGCTCCACGGCCGGGGTCATGGCCGCCGTGCTGTTGGGCGAGATCAGGAACACGTCGCAGTTGCCCTCGGAGATGAAGTAGTCGATGTCGGCGATCTGCGTGTCATCGGAGTCCTGCGCGTCGCGCGTCTCCATCTCGCTGATCGCTCCGTCGGCCTGCAGCGCCTTCAGCTGTTCGTTCATCGTGATCCAGCCGGTCTGGCGCCACGGGTTCGAGATCGACGCGTTGGCGAAGCAGGCCTTCTTGGCCCCCTCGGCGGCGAACTCGGAGGTGTCGACCATCTCGGCGTTGATGTACTGCAGATAGGGTTCGTCGGCGGGTCCCTGCGGATCGACGCCGCGCTCCTCGTCCTGCTTGTCGAAGAGCTCCTGATCGAACCACTCCGTCGTCTCCGCTGCCGCATCAGGGTTCTCCGAGTCGGCCGGCGCCACGGACGGGTCGGTCGTGCACCCGGCGAGCGCGATGAGGCCGAAGAGAGCCACCCCTGCGGTGGCGATCTTCATTGATCGTCGCATTGCTAATCTCCTCTGGTTTCTGTGTGGATGGTGCTGGTGGAAAGGGGGTCTGCGGGAGGGACATCGGAAGACTGCGGACTTCGTCGCCGGCGGGCACGGAACGCGACGGCGGAGTAGGCGACGGCGGCGATGATGATGACGCCCTGGACAGCGTCTCGGAGCGTGGACGGGACCCCTGCGATGTTGAGCAGCATGAACAGGGCCTCGAGGGCGAAAGCTCCGGCGACGGCACCGACGATCCAGCCGCGACCGCCGCCGAGGACCACTCCGCCGAGCACGACCGCCGTGATCGCCGTGAATTCGTAGCCGCGACCGACCGACGGGTGCACACCGGCGTAGCCGACGAGGAGTACCGCCGACAGCGATGCCGACAGCGACGAGATGATGAAGGCACGCGTCGTCGCCCAGGCCCGACGCGCTCCGGCGTAGTCGACCGCGACCGCGTTGTCGCCGACGGCGATGAGCGTCTTTCCCAGCGGACGCTTCGTGATCCAGATGCCCAGCGCCAACCAGACGATCAGCAGCAGCACCGCCCACGGGATGAAATCGAGGAACGGCACGTCGCGGATCCCGCCACGACCGATCTCCCGGAAGCTGTCGGCGGGATTGCCCGTGGCCGCGCCTCCCGTCCACCACATGACCCCGCCGAGGAGGGCGAGCATCATTCCGAGGGTGACGATGAACGAAGGCACCTTGAGCCGGGTGGTGATCAGCCCGTTGACGATCCCGACGGCCACGGCGAACACGATCATGAGCAGCAGCACCGGAATCGTGCGGGCGTCGTCCTGCCCGACCAGATTCCCGGCGATGATGACCTGTGCCGTGATGAGCGATCCCTGCGACAGATCGAACTCGCCGGCGATGATCACGAAGTACTGGCCGATCGCGACGATGGCGATCGGTGCGACCCGCTGGAGGAACCGCATGAACTGCCCCGGTTCGGCGAAGCTCGGGTTGAGGACCGTGACCGCCACGAGCAGGATCGCCAGCAGCAGGAACACCGCCCCACGAGGGCTGACGAGTGTGCGCAGCGTGTTCATGCGCGCCCTCCTTGCGACGCGGAGCCGGCATCGGGAGTGGTCTCGACGAGCTGCGATGCGGCCGCGGCCATCTCCGCGTCCGCAGCCTTCGCGGCGTCATCACCGCCGGTCCGTGTACCACCGGCGCCGAATCGCGGGCGCCGTCGGATGATCGAACGACGGCTGTACACGGCGACGGCGGCCACGATCACGATGCCGCGGACGACATCCTTGAAGAACGGATTGACCTGCATCACGCTCATCACGTTGTCGACGACTGCCAGGATCGCGACGCCGCCGATCGTGCCCCAGACCGAGCCGCGCCCGCCGAGCAGGAGCGTGCCGCCGAGGACGACCGCCGCGATCGAGAGGAGCGCGTAGCCACCCTGCTGGCCCACCGTGGGGCTGCCGACGCCGAGCCGGCTGGCGAGGAGCAGACCCGCGAGCCCCGCGAAGACCGAGCACAGGACGTGGGCCCAGATGAGCGGCATCCGCGTGCGGACTCCCGAAAGTCGGGCGATCTCGGGGTCGCCGCCGACGGCGAAGAGGTGGGCGCCGGTGCGGGTGCGATTGAGCAGGATCCACACCACCACGGCCAACGCGATCATGATGAGCGTCGAAACCGGGATCGGGCCGAGTCCGGTGGCGCCGATGAGCTGGAAGGCCCACGGGACGTCGCCTGCCGAGCCCTCGAAGTTCGTGTTCAGGATGCCCTGCAGGATGAGACCGACGCCGAGAGTGGCGATGAAGCCGTTCACCTTGAGGACGGTGACGATGAGACCGTTCGCGAGCCCGATGCCGGCGCACACGAGGAGCGTGACGACCACAGCGAGAGGGATGTTCCCCGGGTTGCCGTTCATCGTCGTGGCCGCCAGCAGGCTCGACAGGCTGATCACGTAGGTGACGGAGAGATCGAGCGATGCACCGATCACGACCAGCGTCTGCCCGATGGCCACGAGCCCGAGGACGCTCATCCCGGTCAGGATGTCCCGGATGTTGCCGGGACTGAAGAAGTTTCGCCCCACCGTCGCGACGAGGATCGCACCGACGATGAGCACGAGCAGGAGGATGGCGAGGACGATGACGGTCGAGTCGACCCGGAGACGCTTCATCGCGTACCCCCGTCCCCTGCGCTGTCGGAATCACTCGCACCCGTCGCCGCCCCGAGGATCTCGTGCTCCGCAGAGCCCGCAGGGAGTTCGGCGACGAGCTCGCCGTCGTGCATCACGAGGATCCGATCGCTCATCCCGATGACCTCCGGCAGTTCGCTCGACACCATCAGCACGGCCTTCCCCTGCGCTGCGAGTTCGCGCATGAGCTGGTACACGGCGTATTTCGCCCCCACATCGATGCCGCGGGTCGGTTCGTCGAAGAGGACGATCTGCGGTTGGGTGAGCAGCCACTTCGCCAGCACGACCTTCTGCTGGTTGCCGCCCGACAGGAAGCGCACTTCCTGATCGACGCCCCGAGAACTGACTTCGAGCGAGGTGAGGACACCGGGCACCTCGCGACGGGATGCCGTCGTCCGGCCCGCGAAGACGCTGCGCACGACCAGAAGGGCGTTGTCGAGGACCGATTGGCCGAGCGCGAGCCCCTGCGCCTTGCGATCCTCGGACACGAGGGCGAGTCCGGCGCGGACCGCAGCCCGCGCACCGGTGATGCGTGCAGGTTCCCCGTCGATCCGCATCGAGCCCCGGGTGAACGCCTGGATGCCGAAGATCCCTTCCACGAGTTCGGTGCGACCGGATCCCTGGAGACCGGCGATGCCGACGATCTCCCCGGCACGCAGCGTGAGCGACACCCCGTCGACGTAGGCGTTGCCGCAGCCGTCCAACTCGAGCCGTGGCCGGCCCACGACCGTTCCCTCGAGCGCATCGGGGAAGTACGACTGGATCGACCTCCCGACCATGCGCCGGACCAGTTCATCGGTCGTGAGCGCCGCGGTGTCGTCGGTCGAGACGAGAGCACCGTCCTTGAGGATCGTGATGCGGTCGCAGAGATCGAAGATCTCCTTGAGCCGGTGCGACACGTAGATCACGGCGACCCCGCGAGAGGTGAGCCGGCGGATGATCGCGTACAACAGCTCGACTTCGCGGTCGCTCAGCGCGGCGGTCGGTTCATCCATCGAGATGACCCGGGCGTCGAAGGAGAGCGCCTTGACGATCTCGACGATCTGCTGTTCGGCGACGGTGAGGGAACCGACGCGCGCGGTCGGCTCGATGAACGAGACGCCCAGGTCGGTCAGCAAGGCCTCGGTCCGCGTGTGCATCTCCCGCTGGTCGACGAAGCCGCCGCGGCGGGGCTCACGCCCGAGGTAGACGTTCTGCGCGACGGTGCGCTCGGGCAGGAGCGTGAACTCCTGGAAGACCGTCACGATGCCGGCATCCATCGCCTGTCGGGGGTGTGCGTGGTGCACCTCTTCTCCGCGATACGAGATCGTCCCCCCGTCGGCCGGCTGCACCCCCGCGATGATCTTCATGAGGGTCGACTTCCCCGCGCCGTTCTCACCGACGAGGCCGTGTACCTCTCCGGGCCGCACATCGAAGTCGATACCGCTGAGCACTTCGACGCCGTAGAACGACTTGCGGATACCCTCCACCCGCAGCACGGGGTCGGTCGTGGTCGCGATCATGCCGTCACCTCCACCCATCGTCCGCCCTGCGCCGCCGAGTCGAGCACCGCTTCCGTCAGCACCGCCGACCGGAATCCGTCAGCGAATGTGGGGAGTCCATCGGGCTGTGCACCGGCGATGGCCGCATAGACGTCGGCGACGAAACCGTTGAAGGCGTCCTGATAGCCCATCGCATGGCCGGCGGGGACCCGCTGGAGTCGCGCCGAGTCGGCGACGGATGACGCGGGGTCGCGCAACAGCGACCGGGATTCCTCACGCATGCCGATCCAGAGCTCCTCGGGTCTTTCCTGCTCGAAGCGGAGGGTCTGCTGCGAGCCGTGGAGTTCGAGGGTGAGGGCGTTCTTGCGGCCCGCCGCCATCTGCGAGATGAGGAGCGTGCCCAGGGCACCGGACTCGGTCTCGACGAGAAGGGCGACGATGTCCTCGGTGTCGACCGTCTGCCCCGATCGCTCGGAGAACACGCGTCGGGTGCGGGCGCTCAGCGTGCGGATTCGCTCGCCGGCCACGAACTCGACGAGATCACACAGGTGCGAGCCGATGTCTGCGAAGGCTCGGGACGCACCCCCGGACTCGGAGCGCACCCGCCAGTCGTCGTCGCTCGGCAGGAGCATCCAGTCTTGAAGATACGAGCAGTCGAGGGTGAGCAGGTCACCGGCGTCACCGCGGGCGATCCGCGCTCTCGCCTCGCGCACCATCGGGTGGTAGCGGTAGATGAAGGGCACAGCGGCCACTCGACCCCGAGCCTGGGCGGTCTCGGCGAGAATCCTGGCGTCCTGCGCGGTCGTGGCGAGCGGCTTCTCGCACACGACGTGCTTCCCAGCGCGGAGTGCCCGGAGCGCGAGGTCGGCATGTGTGGCGTTCGGGGTGCAGATGTGGACGACGTCGATGTCTGTGGCCTCGAGCACGCCGGCCGCATCGCTCTCCGCCCTCTCCGCGCCGAGGGCGTTCGCCGCATCGCGCCCTCCGGCCGCGGATCGGGTGGCGACCGCGCGCAGTTCTCCTCCGGCGTCGCGGGCCGCGGTGCGATGCACGCGGGCCATGAACCCTCCGCCGAGGATCCCGGTTCGGATCGTCCCGAGACCGGTGTCAGTGACATCCGTTGTCATGTCGCCGATTCTGACACAGAGCTTCCAACTTTTGCTACCTCATCGGCAAAAGTCGTGAACCCCACATCAGAAGCCGATCGTCGAAAGGCCGAAGTGCTGTGGTTTACTGACGCCATGGTTGACGTTCTGAGGCCGGCTCCGGCGATCTCCTCCGGTGCGGGCGAGATCTTCCAGATCCTTCGGGACGGCCATGCCAGAACCAAAGCCGAACTCGCCGCGCTCACCGGACTCGCCCGCTCCACGGTCGCCCTGCGCGTGGATGCGCTCCTCGCTGCCGGGCTCCTGCGTCCCGCCGGCGAGGCGGCATCGACCGGAGGACGCCCGCCCGCCCGAGTCGCATTCAACCCCCGTGCCGGTCTCGTCCTGGCCGTGGACCTCGGCGCGACGCACGCCACGGTGGCCGTGGCAGATCTGGCCGGGGTCATCCTCGACTCCCGCACGCGCACGATCGACATCGGCGACGGGCCCGAGAGGTTGCTCGACACCATTCTCACCGATGGCGGCGAGCTCCTCAGGGCCACGAGCGACGAGGGACTCCCCCTGGTCGGCGTCGGCATCGGGGTGCCCGGACCGGTGGAGCACTCCACCGGTCGACCGACCAATCCGCCGATCATGCCCGGATGGGACCGATTCGACGTTCCGGCCTACGTGCAGCGGACTTTCGACGTGCCGGTGCTGGTCGACAACGATGTGAACATCCTCGCTCTCGGCGAGCAGGCGACGAGCTGGCCACAGGTCGACGATCTGATCTTCGTGAAGGTGTCCACCGGTATCGGCGCCGGCATCATCGCGGGTGGTCAGCTGCAGCGCGGCGCGCAGGGCTCCGCGGGCGACATGGGGCACGTCCAGGTCCCGAGCGGTGCCGGATCGACCCGCGAGCCGGATGACGACCGCGATCTCGAGGCCCTCGCCAGCGGGTCCGCCCTGGCGATCGCCCTCCGTGCGGAAGGACTCGATGCCCACAGCCCCGCGGATGTCGTCGCCCTCGTGCGATCGGGGAACACCTCAGCGATCGAGGCGACGCGTCAGGCCGGCCGTCATGTGGGCGAAGTCCTCGCCACCGTCGTCAACCTCCTGAACCCGTCGATCATCGTGCTGGGTGGCAGCATCGCACGCGCTGGAGAGCATCTCCTCGCCGGCGTCCGAGAGATCGTCTATCGTCGGTCGATCCCCCTCGCGACCCAGCATCTGGCCATCGTGCAATCGCAGGCGGGTGATCGCGCGGCTGTGTTGGGCGCCGCGATCATGGTCGCTCGGGACGTCCTCTCGCCGGCGAGCGTCGACCGCTACGTGGCGGCGAAGGCGCGGTGACTCGCACCGTCGCCGCCACGGGCGGTGCCCGTCAGAGCGTGGCTTCGAACGGATCGAAGTCCGCGGCGAGCGCACCGACCTGACCGGCTGAGCTCTCCACGGAAACGAAGCTGCGCGATGCCGCGGCCTCCTCGATCGACAGGAGCGTGTCCAGCACGTGGTAGCCGAACTCCCCCGTGGCGACGTGCGGGCGACCAGCGGCGATTGAACGCGCCATGTCGAGCAGCCCGAGGCCGCGCCCGGAGAGCACGCCTTCCTGCGCGACGTCGATGACCTCTTGCTGGACCGGCTCCGGGGGGACGAACAGGCGGGTGAGCGGTCGGGTGATCGTGATCGCGCCACCGAACGTATTGGGATCGGGGATCACGATCGTGCCCTCGGTGCCGGTGATCTCGACGATCCCCTGCCGCAGCAGCGGCGAATCGGTGCTGTACAGGCTCTGCGCCTGACCGCCCTGCTCGAAGTCCATCAGGACGCTGAGCGTCGAGGGGATCTCGACCGGGAACTCCTGACCGGCGAGCTCGCCGACCTGAACGCGACGCGTCGGCGATCCCTGCAACCCGAGAGCCGCGACCGCGGCCACCGAGCCGAAGACATGCACGAGCGTCGAGACGTAGTACGGCCCCATGTCGAGCAGGGGCCCGCCGCCCTTGGCATAGAGGAACGCCGGATTCGGGTGGAAGATCTCCGGCCCCTGCCACTGGAACGTGGTCTGACCGAACAACGGCCGCCCGATGTCACCGCGCGCGATCGCCCGTTTCGCCGTCTGCACCCCCGGGCCGAGCACGGTGTCCGGAGCCACGCCGACGCGAAGGCCCGCGGCCTGCGCCCTCTCGAGCAGCCGACGGGACTCCTCCCGACTGACCCCGATCGGCTTCTCGGTCCAGACGTGCTTGCCCGCGGCGATGATCGCCTCGGAGACCTCGACGTGCGACGCGGGGATCGTGAGATTGACCACGATGTCGATGTCGGGGTCGTCGAGCACCACGTCGACCCCACCGAAGCGCGGGACCCCGTACTTCTCGGCCTGCGCCTTCGCCCGCTCCTCGAGGAGATCCGCGACCGCGAGGACGCGGACGTCCGGGAACATGGTGAGGTTCGACAGGTACTGATCGCTGATGTTGCCGGCACCGATGATGCCGACACCCACGGGGCCCGCCATCAGCCGGCGACCTTCTCATCGAGGTAGACCCGGCTGCGCTCGATCGCGTCGAAGAGTTCCCCCTCGTAGTGGTCGAACTCGACGATGGCGAGCTCAAGCGCCGGGGCCGCAGCGATGGCCTCGACCAGCGGCACGGCGCCGTCCCCCGCAGCCACCTGGTCGGCGGGAGGGTACGCACCGGCGAGCGCCGGGTCGAGGGTGCCGTCCTTCGCATGCACCGCGATCACCCGGTCCCCCAGACGCTCGAGCAGCGCGACCGGGTCGACGCCACCGCGCGCAACCCAGTAGAGGTCGACTTCGAGGACCACGCGCTCATCGAGGAGTCCGGCGAGGACCTCGAGCCCGGTGACGCCGTCGAAGACCGCCTCCAGCTCGTGAGCGTGGTTGTGGTATCCGACGCGGACGCCGACACCTGCACCGATCTCGGCGGCCGCGTTCAGCAGCCGTGCGGTCTCCTCGATCTGCTCGACCGACTCCCAGCGCGCGGGCTCGGTGTAGGGATCGATGACCGTGCCCATGCCGAGCACCTTCGCAGCCTCGAAGACCTCGGCGGGAGTCGGGACCGGCACCGTGGTGCCGCTGCCATCCGGATTCACGAACGACTCCGAGGCGAGGAACGCGTGCCCCGACGGCGCGGTCAGGCCCGCGGCCGAGAGCGCCGCGGCGAGGGGCTCGGCACGCCGGACGAAGTCGTACGGCTCGACGGCGGTGAAGCCGCGAGCGGCGACGGCCGTGAGCGAACCGTCGAGGTCGGCCTCCAGCTCGTCCTTGATGGTGAACAGCTGGAGGGAGGTCTGGATCGTCATCGTCGTGCTCCTTCGGTTTTCGGCGACGGAGGGGTCGCAACCCCTGGCAGGCACGCTATCACCAAATACCTCCACTCGGAAGTTTTGGTTCGCTAGACTCCTCTCATGGCCGCCGATACGCCCGAGCGCTCTGCGCCTCCCCGCCCTCGCGGCGCCTACGCCAAGGGGATCGCTCGACGACAGGAGATTCTCGATCGCGCCATCGAGGTCTTCGCCGAACGCGGCGCCGACCGCACGAGCCTGCGCGCCATAGCCCGTGAAGTCGGGGTCACGCACGCCGCCCTCACGCACTATTTCGGGTCGCTGGAGGAGCTCCTCGTCGCCGTCTACGAAGAGAGCAACGCGCCGGGTCGGCAAGCCGGCTCCCCGCCGGAAGACGCGACACCGGTCGAGATGATGATCGAGTCGGCGCGCATCAACCGCGCCATCCCGGGACTCGTGCAGCTGTACTCGACGCTCGTCGCCTCGGCGCTCGAAGAAGGACACCCCGCTGCTCGCACGTTCGCCACGGGGCGTTTCGCGCGGCTCCGCACACGGCTCGCTGAGACCGTCCGACAGCAGCAGGCGGAAGGGCGGATTCGCGCGGATGTCGACGCGGACGCCGTCGCCGCACTCGTCGTCGCCGCGTCCGACGGCCTGCAGACGCAGTGGTTGCTGGACGAGTCCGCCCCACAGCACGAAGCGCTCGCGCTCCTCGACCGCCTGCTGCGTCCGACAGACTGAACGCCCGGAGCCGTCGGACGGGACCCGCCGACCATCGAGTTAGGCTCGAGGGGTGACGTTCGTGCCGCAGTCCCCGTACGCCCGGGCGCTCGGTGAACGGATCGACGAGCTGCACCCCCGCCTGCGCTCCTACTTCGCCGCGATCCCCGACGGCGCGGTCGGCATCGGCGAGGGCGTGTTCCAGCGGGTCGGCACTCCCCGTCGCTGGCTCTGGCCCCTGCTGCGCCCCCTCGAACACCGCGGCGTGGTCGCTTCCGGGTGGGAGCACGATGTGCCTTTCCACATCGAGAACCGCACGGTCGCCTCACGCGCCATCGGGGAACGCACCTTCCGTTTCGCCCGAGGAACGTGGGTGATGCGCGATGCCGTGGCCCTCACGCAGCGCGGACGCGTGGTCGACGAACTCGGAGAACCGGGCCTCATCGCCGCATGCTTCGACGTCGAGACGAAGGACGGCGCCCTCCGGCTCACCAGCACCGCGGTCGGGGTGCGTCTCGGACGGCTCCGGCTTCGCATCCCGCGCCTGATCTCGCCGACCGTCCGACTGACCGAGCGCTTCGACGACGCCCTCGACCGCCAGCGTGTGAGCCTCACCGTCCACGTTCCCCTGATCGGCCGCGTGTACGAGTACCGGGGCCACTTCCACTATCGCGTCGAGCCGGCCACCACGAAGGAGCAGAACGCATGAGCACAGACGACATCGGCGCGGGACGGGTCGTCATCGGCGGGTCCACGGGGTTCATGGGGACCTATCTGGCTCCGCGCCTCCGCGCTGCGGGTCGCGAGGTGGTGACGATCTCGCGCTCGGGAGCAGACATCCGGTGGGGCGACCAGGTCGAGATCGATCGCGCGGTCGACGGCGCGACCCTGGTGATCGGCCTCGCCGGCAAGAGCGTCAACTGCCGCTACACCCCCGAGAACCGCGCGGAGATCTTCCGTTCACGACTCGACACCACGGCCTCTTTGCGCACCGCGATCGCGCGGGCCACGACGCCTCCCCTGCTGTGGGTGAACTCCTCGACCGCCACGATCTACCGGCACGCCGAGGACCGCCCGATGACCGAGTCCGCGGGCGAGATCGGCACCGGCTTCTCCGTCGAGGTCGCGAAGGCGTGGGAACAGGCGCTGTTCGCCGAAGAGCTTCCGGCCACACGTCGGGTCGCTCTGCGAAGCACGATCGTCCTCGGCCACGGCGGCGTGCTCGAGCCGTTGAAGACGCTGACACGCCTCGGCCTCGGCGGTCCGCAGTACGACGGGCGCTGGCCGGTGAGCGCCGCTCGCCGCGCGGCAGGAACCGGGCATTTCCCCGGGGCCCGCCGAGGTCGTCAGCGCTTCAGCTGGGTGCACATCGAAGACGTCGCCCGCATCATCGACTTCCTCGAGCGGACGCCGGCACTGGAGGGACCGGTCAACGCGGCCGCTCCGCATCCCGTCGACAACGTCGAGTTCATGGCGACCGTGCGCCGCGTGCTGGGCGCTCGGATCGGTCCGCCGATGCCCCGCTGGATGCTGGAGCTCGGCGCCATCGGCATCCGGACCGAGACCGAGCTGGTCCTGAAGAGCCGATGGGTGCTCCCCGAGAAGCTCACCGCCGCCGGGTTCGAGTTCCGTCACCCGCAGCTGGAGGAAGCGATCCGCGAATCGTTCGACCTCCCGCACGCCGCCTAGGAGGTCGAGCCGACGGATCCTGACGGGGCTTCGCCGTCGCGTCGGCGCTTCTCGATCTCTTGCCGAAGACGCCATTCCTCGATCTCACGGTCGAGATCGGCGATCTGCTCCTCCGTCGTCCGCCGATCCACCGGCGGGGCCGGTCGCACATCGGTCTGCGGCGAGGACCTTTCTGCTCGCCGCATCCGCGGGATCGGAATGCCCGCATCGCCGTACTCGCGGCCGATCGCGAACCACAGTGCGCTTCCGATGAGCGGCAGCAGGATGACGATGATGATCCACACCATCTTCGGCAGGTGCTTCACCTGAGAGTTATCGCGGGTGATGATGTCGATCAGCGCACCGATCATCAGGGCGATGACGAGGAGCGAGAACAGGAACGGCATGAACTCAGGGTAGACGACGCCGGGCCGTCTCGCCTCGCCGGCTACCGCCCGGATCCCCTGCCTCGAACGGCTACGGCAGCAGGTGCCCGGCCGCGCGGAACAGTTCGTACCACTCGGGTCGCGTGAGCACGACATCGGCACCGGCCGCCGCCTCCTGCACCCGCTGCGGCGTCGTGGTCCCGAGCACGACCTGCATCCCGGCCGGATGCCGGGTGATCCACGCGGTCGCGATCGCGATCGGCGTCACGCCGTGCGCTGCCGCGAGACGATCGATCACGGCGTTCAGCTCGGGGTACTCGGGGTTGCCGAGGAAGACACCGTGCGAGAATCCGTCCTGGAACGGCGACCACGCCTGGATCGTGATGCCGTTGATCCGGCAGTACTCCACGAGACCTCCGCCGTCGCGGACGACGCTCTGCTCGTGGCCGGCCATGTTCGCCGCCACCGGTTGCGCGAGCAGGGGCGCATGGGTGAGCGACAGCTGCAACTGGTTCGCGACCAGCGGTTGCCGGACTGCCGTGCGGAGAAGGTCGATCTGCCGCGGCGTGTGGTTCGAGACGCCGAACGCCTTCACCTTGCCCGCGGCTTCGAGGTCGTCGAACGCGCGAGCGACCTCGTCGGGTTCGACCAGGATGTCGGGGCGGTGGAGCAGCAGCACGTCGAGACGATCGGTGCGCAGCGCCGCCAGCGACCCCTCGACCTGACCCACGATGTGCTCGTAGGAGAAGTCGAACATGCCCTGCGCCGGCACGATGCCGCACTTGGTCTGCAGCACGATCTCGTCGCGCTCGGATGCGCTCAGCTTCAACGCGTCTGCGAAGCGCGCCTCGCAGTGGTGCATGCTCCCGCCGTAGATGTCCGCGTGATCGAAGAAGTCGATGCCCGCGTCTCGCGCCGCCGCGTACAGCGTCCGGACGTGCGCATCGTCTTTGTCGTGGATGCGCATCATGCCGGCGATGACGGCGGGAGCGGTGGTGGATCCGAAAGGCACGGTCTTCATGCGGACCACGCTACTCCGCACGACCGACTTCACCCATCGTCGGCGGCCGACGCCGGCAGAAGCGCGGTCACCGTCACCTCCAGCACCTCGGCGATGGCCGCCAGATCGACCACGGTGAAGTCCACCTTCGCGTCGAGGAGATTCGCCAACCTGCTCGTGCCGATCCCCGAGCGGTGTGCGAGGTCTGCGAAGGCCACACCGGCGTGCAGACGCGCTCCTTCCACTTCGTATGCCAACAAATGACGCAGATCTGTCCCCATACGCCTACGCTACCGCTCCGCACGGACACTCACCGCCGCCGAGTGAACCAGAATGGCAGCATTCTGGCTTCGGAGCGCTGCTATCGTGAGCCGGGTGAAGACAGCTGCTGAGGAGTTCAACGAAGCCGTGGGCCGCCAGATGCGCGCGGAGATCGCCGCCTCCCGGAGCAGCATCGCCGCGATGGCTCGCGGGATCGGGATCGCACGCAGCGCCCTCGACAACTACGTCACCGGCAAGCGCGCGATCCCCGTTCCGGTGGTCTACTCCGTCTGCGCCACGCTCGGTGTCGATCCGCACGTGCTGCTCGCCCGTGCGGAGGAGCGACTCCGCGCGGACGGCGAACCCACCGCCCGCATCACGCCGCTCCGCCGCACACCCGATGTCACCGGTCCACGCGAAGATAGCCGCGAAGTCGCCTTCGAATCCCGCGTCCACCACGACGCCGACTCGGACGACCTCTACGACTGATCCGGCCATCAGGGGCCGGCACGGACCGCGACGAGGAGGAGCATCATGCAGCACCTCGTCCGCCTCGCCGAGGAGCGGCGGTTGCGCATCGTCGAACGTCCTGGCCGCACCCGGGGTGGCTTCGACCCCGAGACACGCACGATCCGCCTCGCGCCGGGGATGAGCAGCCGAACGATGCGCAGCGTCCTCGCGCACGAACTCGGCCACGCCCACCTGGGGCACCGTCCCACTTCGGCTCCCGTGCTCCGCGCACAGCAGGAACGTCGCGCCGATGAGTGGGCGGCGCGCCAGCTCATCACCTCGCGCGCCTACGCCGAGGCCGAAGCTGTCCGCGGCCCGCACCTCGCCAGCCTCGCGTTCGAGCTGGGCGTCACGGTCGAGCTGGTCGCCGCGTTCCAGCGTTTGCTGAGCGAGGGCGCCGTCCCGCTCGCAGTCTCCTGACGCGCTGATTGAATATCCTCATGGCCTTCCTCGTCGCTCCCGCCCCCGTCACCCTCACCGGAGAACTCGTCGAGCTTCGTCCGCTCGCACGCTCGCACGTCGACGGCCTCATCGACGCGGTGCAGGAAGGCGACCTGTGGAAGACGGCGTGGTACACCTCGGTTCCCGCGCCGGATGGGGTCGCCGCCGAGGTCGAGCGGCGGATGGGGCTCATCGACAAGGGCGAGATGGTGCCCTTCACCGCCTTCGACGCCGCCGGCCGCGTCCTCGGGCTCACCTCGTACTACGACATCGTCGCGGATGTCCCGCGGCTGCACATCGGCTACACCTGGAACCGGCCATCCGCGCACGGGACCGGCACGAACGCGGAGTCGAAGCTGCTGCTGCTCCGCCACGCGTTCGAGTCACTCGGGGCGTTCCGTGTCGGGCTCACCACACAGTGGGTGAACTTCCAGTCCCGCGCGGCCATCGAACGACTCGGGGCCAAACAGGACGGCGTGATGCGCGCGATGAGCCGCTATCGCAACGGCGCGTTGCGGGACAGCGTGGAGTACTCGATCATCGAGCCGGAGTGGCCCGCCGTCAGGGCGAACCTCGAAGCGAGACTCGCCAAGCGGCGGTGAGGATCACTCGGTGGGGTTGCCCGACCAGTTCTTCGAGCGGCGAGTAGCCGAACCGCCCTCGCGGAGCATGAACGCCATGGCCAGAGTCACCAGCAGGAGGCCGCCGCAGAACGCGAGCGCCTGGAACGCCGGTAGCCCGAACGAGATGCCCAGCAGCAGGATTCCCCCGATGAAGAGGATCATGAAGAAGAGGAAGCTGAGGATCACGGGATCTCCTGTCGTCGGTGCCGTTTACCAGGATAGCCCGGACACGGGAAGCCCCTGTGCACCCGCCGTGGATTCTGGTCTGCTCGGAGCATGAAGACACCACTCTCCGCGGTCGCCGTCTCCTGCACGCTGAAGCCGTCGCCCGCTGCCTCCAGTTCCGACCTCCTCGCGACCCAGGTGCTCGACGCCCTCGCCGCGCACGGCGTCACCGGCGACCTCGTCCGCGCGGTCGACCTCACCCTGAGTCCTGGCGTGGAGAAGGACATGGGCGGCGACGACGAGTGGCCGAGCATCCGACGGCGTGTGCTGGACGCCGACATCCTCGTCTTCGTCACCCCCACCTGGATGGGACAGCACTCGAGCATCGCACAGCGCGTGCTCGAGCGGCTCGACGCTGAGCTCGGCGAGACCGATGCCCGCGGCAGGCCGACCCTGTTCGACAAGGTCGCCGTGGCCGGCATCGTGGGGAACGAGGACGGGGCTCACCACATCGCGGCGACCCTGTTCCAGTCCCTGAACGACGTGGGTTACACGATTCCGGCCCAGGGCTCGGTCTACTGGAACGGCGAGGCCATGCACACGACCGACTACAAAGACCTGGAGGAGACTCCGGAAAAGGTCGCGTCGGCGATCAGCACGGCCGCGCGCAACGCCGCCCACCTCGCGAGGGCGCTCAAGGCCCAGGAGTATCCGGCGGGCTGACCTCTGACGTGCTGGTGAGCGGCAGCACCCACTCGTTCACGGTCAGCTCCGCGCCGCGGAACCGCTCGGTGACGGTCCCCGCCAAGGTGAAGCCGTTGCGTCGGCAGACCCCGTTCGACGCAGCATTCCCTACCTCGGGGAAGGCAGTCAGGAAGCGCCGGCCCGCTCGATGCGCACGAGCGTCGTCGACGACGAGCGCCAAGGCGTTCGACGCCACCCCTCGTCCTTGCGCTTCGGGCAGGACGAACCATCCACTCTCCAGTGCCGGCTCCTTCCGCCACTCGACGTGCCAGTGGCCGATCGATCCGAGCGCCGAGCCCCGGGCATCCTCGATCACGAACATCCGCGCCTCGCCGGCCTCGATCAGACGAAGATAGCGGGCGTGGCGCTCCGCAATCTGGTCTTCGGTCTCGGGGCCGCCCAGATGATCGGTCATCGCCGGGGTGTTCGCGGCGTGCAGCAGATCGTGGTCGTGTTCCGACCAGAGCCGGAGTCGCAGGGGATCCATCCTTGGATGATCGCAGGCGCCTCCGACATCAGCGCCTCGTCCGCGCGCTAGCGTGAGTCGCGTAGGCGAGGGGCCACCGATGGAACCGAATCGCGCCGAGTGACGGATATCCAGTGTGACCAACGACAACGACATCATCCGCGAATCGATCCGGGCTGCGGAGAGGTTCTCCGAGATATTCGAACGACATATCGAGGCGGTCTCGGCCTATGTGGCCCGCCGCGTCGGCCCAGCCGCCAGCGACGACATCGTGAGCGAGACCTTCCTCATCGCGTTCCGCAAGCGCAGGCACTTCGATCTGGATCGCACGTCCGCGCTCCCCTGGTTGATGGGCATCGCGACGAAAGTGCTCAGCCAACACCGCCGAGCCCAGGCTCAACACTGGCGTGTGCTGCAGGCGGCCTTCGCCCACAGCGACCCGATCGCTCCGGACGATCACGACCGGTCATCCGCTCAACTCGACGCGGCGGAGGCAATCGAACGCCTCTATCCACGGATTGCCGCGCTGTCGGCTCGTGACCGCGAAGTCCTGTTCCTGCATGCCTGGGGCGACCTCACCTACGAGCAGATCGCGACCGCGTTGCGCATCCCCGTCGGCACGGTCCGATCGCGATTGAGCCGTATCCGGGCGAAGCTCGCGGCACCCCCACCGTCGCCGGAGGCTGACCATGCGCCTCGTCCCGCGACCACACACATCCGACTCGCTGAGAAAGAGATCATCCATGGACATCCTTGACACGGTGCGCGAGATGAAGCCCACCTACGCCACCTCCTCGCAGGCTCCGCGACGTGCGCTCCACCGGGAGATCGGTCGCACCCGACGTCGCCCCATCGGACGCGTCGTGGCGGTATCGGTCGGTGGCACTGCGGTGGCCGCCGTTGCCGTCACGGCCTCCCTCTTGATCCCACCAGGGGTCGTCGGCGAGCCGCGAACCGCCTCCGCTTCGACGTACCTGAACGAGACCGCAGCCTCGATCCGTGGCGCCGTCGTCCAGCCGATGCAGGTGACCATCACCACGCATCACCTGGGGATGATCGGTGGCCCGAACGAGAAGTTCCTGCCCTTCGGGAGTTTCCGAACGGGAGCGACCGCCGCTGTCGTCACGGAGGCGAGCGACACGTACGTGAGTAACACGGACCACACGTACTCGCAGACGTCGCACACCGATCTCCACGCCGCGGCGCAGTACGGCGACGAGTCGGCGGTCGAACGAGCATGGACTTCCTACTACGGCTCGCAGTATCCGATCGGTGCGGCGCCCGCGACTTCCACCGAAGTCCTCGAATACGAAGCAGCGCTCGAGTTCCTCCCCGTTTCCCCGTCTGATTTCCCCGCCGATCCCGTAGCCTTCCTCGCCGCATGGGAGGAAGGACTGGAAGCGAAGTTGGTCGCAGAGAAGGCAGAAGCGGCCAAGATGCCCCAGGACGGCGAGCCCGAGACCAACGGCCTGTACGAGAGCATCGAGGAGGAGTTCGCGGTACCTGCCGCCGAGCACATGCTCAACGCGCTCGGACACTCCGTCGTCATCCTGACCGCGTCAGCGGAGTACCGGGCGACCTTCCTCGAAGCCCTCGCTCTCGCCGGGGGGATCACGGTCGAGGAGGGCTCCTCAGCGAACAAGGTGCTCGGCTACGAGACCGACGACGCCCGGTTCCGCCTGACCGTCAATCCCGAGGCCGGAGCGATCGTCAAGATCGAGAAGTTCCTCCTTCGCGCCCTCCCGGAGCTCTGGAACACGCACACGAAGGACGACCCGCTCGTCGACGTCGGGTCTGCTCCGTTCCTGCCGGCGAACGTGCCGGACTTCTCCGCTTCCTTCACGTCGCTGCCGTTGGGCTGATCACGCGAAAGCCCCCGGCCCGCCGCTCGAGGGGAGCTGCGGGCTGGGGTCTTCGTGGTGACCGACGAGGGATGACGCCGCGCCATCAGGCGGGGAACCTGCGGATTTTCCGATGGGCGGACTGCGGGATACTGCTAGCGGGGCGACCTCTCCGTGAGGTCTTCTTTCCGACGTGTTCCGGCCCACATTGCGCCACCGCCGAGGAGAAGCATCGCCAGAACTCCGCCGAGCGCCGGCCACACCGGAAACGAAGAGCCCGTATTCGCAAGTCCGGCCGGTCCCGAAGCGCCGCCAGCAGTCGACTGCTCGCTGTTCGTGAAGGTGCACGTCACATCTGCGCCTGGAGCGATCCGCAGCTGTGCGCCTTCGATCGCCACCGCATTTGCACCGTTCGCACACGCAAGGCTCTGCTGTTGGTACCCTGCCGGCCCCTCCGACTCTGTGAGCGTGTAAACGCCAGCAGCCACCGACGCGGCCGTGACCGATGCCGCGCCGCTCCTCCCTGTGATCGGGGTCGGACCATCCGCAGTCAGCGTCCACGCAGACGGTGCAGCGCTTCCCGAAGCCACCTCCTTCACCAAGGTGAGCGTGCCCATCGTGGTTGTGTTCGTGAAGGTACAGGTCACTTCCTGGCCCACGGCAAGCGTGATCCGGTTCCCATCGGTGAGAGGAACCTCAGTCTGCTCGTCGTCCAGGCACACGAGGCCGGTCTGCTCGTACCCCGCCGGCCCGCCCGACTCCGTGAGCGAGTACTCTCCCGGGGCGACCCTCGCATCGGTCACCGAGGCGGCACCCGCCGCACCGCTGATCGTGGAGGGCCCGCTTGCCGACAGCGTCCACGCCGTCGGCTCTGCGGCACCCAGATCGACCTGCTTCGAGAGTGTCAGACCCGCCGTGGTGACGGGCCCGTTCACGAACCTGCAGGTCGCCGCGACTCCCGAGTCGAGATCCAGGAAGCCGTCGGTCGTGATGATGGATTCATCGTCGGCATTCACGCAGCTCAGATCGTTGAGCTCGTAGCCATCTGGGACGTTCGTTTCGGTCATCCGGTAGAGCCCGGGCTCGATCTCACCGAGATCGAGGGTCCCGGTGCCACCGCTTGTCGTGATCGAGAATTCAGTACTGCGGCTCGGGTCATCGACGGGCGGATCCTGCCCTTGGTCCTGTTCAACCAGCTCGAAGCCGAACTCTCCATCCGGCATGTCCTCAACGAGCTTCTCCACCGAGATCGTCGCCGGAATGATCCTCCCCAGCATGCAGAGCATCGTCGTCTCGGATTCCGGGGTGTACACCACGGGACCAGCCAGCACATTCGTGGAATCGCAGGTTCCGCCGACGACCGGTGCCCAGCCTCCGATACCCACTCGCACTGACGTCTCGCCCCAGGTGAGCGTTTCTGACGGATCGGTCGGATCCACGGGCACGACATACAAGCTGTCCGCGCAGGCCACCCGCTGCGTCGTCACCGGGTTCAAGGAACTCGGAAGGTTCGGGTCGTTGAACGTAAACGATGCCGGACCCGTGTTGTATCCGTTGACGTATGCCGGGACGGTGGTCCCGCCCGCGAACGAGTTCGTCTCGCCGGGTTGGAACTGACAGTCAGCCGTTGTCGGTACGGGGTCGCCAGGCAGCTGGAACTGCTCAGGGCTCTCCTGCAGCCGAATCCGGTACGACGCATCAAGCTGCTCCTGTGCGAGTGTGTACGGGTTCGTGATGGTCATCGACGCGTCGAGGTTGACCCAGTGCAGACCGTTCTGGATCGTGTTGTTGAAGTGCGTGAAGCGCCCGATCTCGAAATATTCGCCCACCGGGGACGCGGCAGTGATGCCTTCGAAGCCCAAGCCGCTGCTCTGCTCAGGCGACGGCCAGCACGGCGGGGTCGGACTGCTCAGAACGCTGAGCTGCGTACCTGAACGCACCTGATTGGATGCCCCCCACGCCGTCGACTGGTTGTTCGTCGGCGAGAAGGTCGCTGGATCGCCGGTACCGTAGTTCACGCACAGCGGCGCTGTCGTTCCGTCGGGGCGGGAGGGACTGCTGAACGAACCGACGGACCGTACCAGCAGGTCATTGCTCCCCACAGCGGATGCCGTCACGCTCGGGACCGCCACCAACAGCATCACCCCGAGCGCGGCTGCGGTCACCCCTGCCCAGACTCTGGTTCTTTGCCTTTTCATAAGCCCCCCCGGTGCGGCTTCTTCGGTAGTGGCGTGAAAACTCCGGCCACGGCGCCGCAGAAGTCGAAGCATAACATGGCCTTAGGCCTTAGGCCTTAGGCCTTAGGCCTAAGGCCTAAGGTGTATGCTTTCGGTGCGATTGATGCACCGTGATCGACGCGCCTCCCGGAAGCGTCGACGCGATCAACGCCGTTGCTGTAACTGCCACGGCATTCGTGCGGACTCGTCGAAGCCACCTTGACGCACGGCACACCGACAGGTTCGTCCCGTCGGTCGCCCAGGCCCACAACGATCCTGCCCCCCTGCGGCCTGATCACCGAAGAACCGAAAGGCGGCATCCCATGGCCCCCTCGACCAAGCCGACCGCACCGGTTCAGGCGACCCCGGCAGCTCCCGCCGCAGACGTTACCTCGGCCTTGCCTGATGCACCGCGACGACGCGGGACCGGCGGCCTGTACCCGCGCCTTCTGGGAGCGCAAGTATCCGAAGCCATGTATACGGCAGTGAAGACTGAAGTAGCCCGCCGAACCGCTGCCGGCGAACCCTCCGACGTGGCGTCAATCGGCGCTGTCGTGCGCGAAGCCGTCTCCAAGTACCTCAACATCCCCGCCTGACGGAAAGCCGACGAACTCCGGCAGCCACGACCCGCTGAGCTCGTCCGACTGAATGGCGCGCGTCAGAGAAATTGCAAGAAGGGTCGCGGAATCAGAGAATTCCGCGACCCTTGCAGGATCAAACCTGGGTTGTGAAAGACGTCAGCCGAGACTGCAACGGTGTGCGGCGTCGACCAGCCTGGCGCAGATCTGTCGCAGTTGGCTCAAGCCCCGTCTGAACTTCAGCACCACCAGATGCGCACCGATGACGTCCATCGGCGGTGGTGATTCCGCGTAGCCCGTACCCGTACACTGCCGAACCCTCGATCCGCCGGGCACTCCAGGGACCGGCCGGAGCGACCGCGCCGTTACCGGCAACGGCGACGCGCGGCACACTTTGATTCGTCTTCGAGGAGTTCGCGCATGGGGGCTTAGGACTCGTTCATCGCCCGCTCGACCGGAGCAAGCCGCGCCGAGTCGGCGACCTTCTCGCGTCGATGATTCCGCGCGGGTCACAAAGTCCACAGGCTCACCAGACCGCTGATATCAGCCACGCTGAGCGCCGGTCCGATCACGAGGACCCAGGTCTCAACCTCGACGACCGTCCTCTGCGCAGCGTCGTCTCCGGTGCACGAGCTGAGGTATGTCGCTGCGGGGATCAGCAAGCACGCCGCCACGACTTTCCAGGGCGCTCTTCTCGGGCGCGTCATGGCGACGTACCCACACTCACTCCGTACTTCCCCGCGTTCTCGGTCATGGATAGGTACACCGATTCGTCCCCAGCCCGCTGTTCGAACACCGGCGGGCAGTCCAGATCCTCCACCGACAGCGCGCCACCTCCGAAGCGGCCCGTGATCTCCCCGCAGCTATACCGCGACTGGCTAGTGGTGGTCAGTCCACTCGCGCGGTACACACTGTCCACGATGAAAATCGAGAAGGTCAAAGATCCGTCGCTGTTCTCCGTCATACCGAAAAGCGCACGTGTCTGAATCGCGTCCAGCGGTTCGGTCTCGTAGCCCCTCGCATCCGCCAGGAAGATCGCGGAGATATCTTCTGTCGAGATCTCACTCGCCGCAGAGCGCTCCGCGAGAAGATCGCTGATCTGAGCCGTCGTGTTCTCTAGTGACAGAGCCACCCCCTGCTCCGCCGCAGTCACAGCTTCCTCGTAGATGCGCTGGCCGCTGTCGCACCCGGCAAGCCCGGCGATGAGCAACAGTCCAGCCGCTGTCGCGACCGTTCGCGCTAACGGTAAAGGTCTCCGGTCCATGTTTCGTTCCCTCCTCCCAGGCACGCTGTCGTGAGCCGAGCGTCCATCGCGTACGTGTTTCCCGGTAGGTCTGGTGTATTCAACGAGTCTGGCGCATGGCGGAAGTTCTGCTTGTCATGCGCGCTGGTCCGAGACAAGGAGTTGCTCGTCTGCGTGCCCGCAGCGCCGGAGCGTAGCCCCAGACGGCGCCCCTGTCCGCAGCTACTGAAGGAGCGGACACTCATTGCTGTCGGCCCCTCCATCCATCGCAAGGTGGCGTAGCAAGTCGTCGGTGCGCCCGCGGCCAGAGTGGGGCAGACAGCGGAACCCGTTCCGTTGCGACGGCATTGTTGGCCGCTTGCGCGTAGAGGTCAGTCCCGAACTGATTCGGGACTGACCTCTGCGCCGATATACCGAACCCGGCAGCATTGGGTGGATGGATCCATGTTCCGGCGTCGCCCGGGGTGGTCGTCAGCACCAACCGGCGGAGCACCGGGTTTTCCGCGCATACGTTGTGCCCACTGAACGATACTGCGGACTCTCGTATGTCACCTAGGCGCCCGCGTCGAAAGCAGCCTTCGTCAAAGCCTGGTCGAGGCGCCGACTGACGCTATTCAGCCATGACTTATAACGCAACTTCACGACGAATCGGCGTGCAGCCTCACCAGCGGGATCCTCAAAGGGGACGTCAGGCCACGAACTGGTGATGCTCTGGGGAGTGGGGTGCGGCTTGCTGGGCATCGGCCTCGCACCCCACTCTCAACGGTTTCTTACGCCAACTACCGAGTCTGTGACGGTTCCTGTGACGGGCGCCAACTTCAACGTGTGGCGGCGCCACAATGCGTGACGCCGCACAGGCATTCTCAGAAGTCCCAGTCGTCGTCTTCCGTGGCCTCGGCCTTGCCGATGACGTACGACGAGCCCGACCCCGAGAAGAAGTCGTGGTTCTCGTCGGCGTTCGGCGAGAGCGCGGACAGGATCGCCGGGTTCACGTTCGTGACGCTGGAGGGGAACATCGCCTCGTAGCCCAGGTTCATGAGGGCCTTGTTGGCGTTGTAGTGCAGGAACTTCTTCACGTCCTCGGTCAGACCGACGCCGTCGTAGAGGTCCTGCGTGTACTGCACCTCGTTGTCGTAGAGCTCGTACATCAGCGAGAACGTGTAGTCCTTGAGCTCGTCACGACGCTCCTGGGTCTCGTTCTCGAGGCCCTTCTGGAACTTGTAGCCGATGTAATACCCGTGCACGGCCTCGTCACGGATGATGAGGCGGATCAGGTCGGCCGTGTTCGTCAGCTTCGCCTTGGACGACCAGTAGATCGGCAGGTAGAAGCCCGAATAGAAGAGGAACGACTCCAGCAGGGTGGAGGCCACCTTGCGCTTGAGCGGGTCATCGCCCTGGTAGTAGTCCATGATGATCTGAGCCTTCTTCTGAAGGTTCGGATTCTCGGTCGACCACCGGAACGCCTCGTCGATCTCCTTCGTCGACGCGAGAGTCGAGAAGATCGAGGAGTAGCTCTTCGCGTGCACCGACTCCATGAACGCGATGTTCGTGTACACGGCCTCTTCGTGAGGCGTGATCGCGTCGGGGATCAGCGACACCGCACCCACGGTGCCCTGGATCGTGTCGAGCAGCGTCAGACCAGTGAACACCCGCATGGTGAGCAGCTGCTCGTCGGGGGTGAGCGTGTTCCACGACTGCACGTCGTTCGACAGCGGCACCTTCTCCGGCAGCCAGAAGTTGTTCACCAGACGGTTCCAGACCTCGAGGTCCTTGTCGTCCTGGATGCGGTTCCAGTTGATCGCCTGCACGCTGGAGACCAGCTTGAGTCTTTCAGGGGTCATGTTCTTCGTCGTTTCTCGGTTTTCAGCCGCGTTCTCGGGTCGACAGGTTCTCAGGTCAGAGCATGCACGAGACGCACTCGGCCATGTCGGTGCCCTCGAGCGCCAGCTGACGCAGACGGATGTAGTAGATCGTCTTGATGCCCTTGCGCCACGCGTAGATCTGCGCCTTGTTGATGTCGCGCGTGGTGGCGGTGTCCTTGAAGAACAGCGTCAGCGACAGACCCTGATCGACGTGCTGGGTGGCCGCCGCGTACGTGTCGATGACCTTCTCGTAGCCGATCTCGTATGCGTCCTGGTAGTACTCCAGGTTGTCGTTCGTCATGAACGCCGCCGGGTAGTACACGCGACCGAGCTTGCCTTCCTTGCGGATCTCGATCTTCGACGCGATCGGGTGGATCGACGACGTGGAGTTGTTGATGTACGAGATCGAGCCCGTGGGCGGGACCGCCTGCAGGTTCTGGTTGTAGATGCCGTGCTTCTGGATCGAGGCCTTCAGCTCGACCCAGTCCTCCTGCGTCGGGATGTGCTTGCCGGCGAAGAGCTCCTTGACCTTCTCGGTCGCGGGCACCCACGCCTGATCGATGTACTTGTCGAAGAACTCCCCCGACGCGTACTTCGAGTCCTCGAACCCGTCGAACGTCGTACCGCGCTCGATCGCGAGGTTGTTCGAGGCACGCAACGCGTGGAACAGCACCGTGTAGAAGTAGATGTTCGTGAAGTCGATGCCCTCTTCCGACCCGTAGTGCACGTGCTCGCGAGCGAGGTAGCCGTGCAGGTTCATCTGGCCGAGGCCGATCGCGTGCGAACGGTCGTTGCCGTCCTCGATCGAGCGCACCGAGCCGATGTGGCTCTGGTCGCTGACCGCGGTGAGCGCGCGGATCGCCGTCTCGACGGTCTGGCCGAGGTCGTCGGCATCCATCGACAGCGCGATGTTCATCGAGCCGAGGTTGCAGGAGATGTCCTTGCCGATGTTGTCGTACGACAAGTCATCGTTGTAGGTGGTCGGCGTGTTCACCTGCAGGATCTCGCTGCAGAGGTTGGACATGTTGATCCGACCCTTGATCGGGTTGGCCTTGTTCACCGTGTCCTCGAACATGACGTACGGGTAGCCGGACTCGAACTGGATCTCGGCGACGGTCTGGAAGAACTCGCGCGCGTTGATCTTGGTCTTCTTGATGCGCGGGTCGTCGACCATCTCGCGGTACTTCTCGGTGACCGAAATGTCGCCGAAGGGCACGCCGTAGACCTTCTCGACGTCGTACGGCGAGAACAGGTACATGTCTTCGTCGTTCTTCGCGAGCTCGAACGTGATGTCGGGGACGACGACGCCCAGCGACAGGGTCTTGATGCGGATCTTCTCGTCGGCGTTCTCACGCTTCGTGTCGAGGAATCGCATGATGTCGGGGTGGTGCGCGTTGAGGTACACCGCTCCCGCACCCTGACGGGCACCGAGCTGGTTGGCGTAGCTGAAGCTGTCTTCGAGCAGCTTCATCACGGGGATGATTCCGGACGACTGGTTCTCGATCTGCTTGATCGGCGCACCCGACTCGCGGATGTTCGACAGCAGCAGTGCCACGCCGCCACCGCGCTTGGACAGCTGCAGCGCGGAGTTGATGCCGCGGGCGATGGACTCCATGTTGTCCTCGATGCGCAGCAGGAAGCAGCTGACGAGCTCACCGCGCTGTGCCTTGCCCGCGTTGAGGAACGTCGGGGTGGCCGGCTGGAAGCGACCGGAGATGATCTCCTCGACGAGGGCGACGGCGAGCTTCTCGTCGCCGTCCGCGAGGCCGAGGGCGGTCATCACGACGCGGTCCTCGAAGCGCTCGAGGTAGCGCTTGCCGTCGAAGGTCTTGAGCGTGTAGCTCGTGTAGTACTTGAACGCACCCAGGAACGTCTCGAAGCGGAACTTCTTGCCGTAGGCGAGGTCGTTGAGCTTCTGGATGAACTCCATCGAGTACTTCTCGATGACGGCGCCCTCGTAGTACTCCTTCTCCACGAGGTAGTCCAGGCGCTCCTTGAGCGAGTGGAAGAACACCGTGTTCTGGTTCACGTGCTGCAGGAAGTACTCCCGCGCGGCCCGCTTATCGGCGTCGAACTGGATCTTCCCGTTCGCGTCGTACAGGTTGAGCATCGCGTTGAGGGCGTGATAGTCGAGTCCCTCGTAGGAGGGGTTCGCCTTGAATGCCACTGTCTCGGTCACTGAAGCTGCCACCGTCGTTCCAATCCGTCGCTCACGCGATCCACATCGTCCTGTGTGCCGAAGATCTCGAGCCGATACAAGTGAGGCACGTGGCACTTGCGGCTGATGATGTCACCGGCGAGGCAGAAGGCATCGCCGAAGTTGGTGTTGCCCGCGGAGATCACACCGCGGAGGTGACGCCGGTTGCGCTCGTCGTTGAGGAACCGGATCACCTGCTTGGGAACGGCGCCCTTCTCGACGCCTCGTCCCGCGCCCCCGCCATAGGTGGGGGTGACCAGCACGAAGGGCTCGTCGATGACGAGGTCTTCTTCGTTCCGGTGGAGGGGGATTCGTCGGGCGGGGAGCCCGAGCTTCTCGACGAACCGCGCGGTGTTACCCGACACGCTCGAGAAGTAGATCAGGAGCGGCGCTGCGGTCGCGACGGCGCTCATGGGAGGTCACGCCAGACGAGAGGCGAGCTCGTCGATCTTGTCGGGACGGAAGCCCGACCAGTGGCCCTCGTCGGTGACGACGACAGGCGCCTGCAGGTAGCCGAGCGCCTTGACCTGCTCGAGGGCCGTCGGGTCCTCGGAGAGGTCGAGAACCTCGTACTCGATGCCCTTGGCATCCAGGGCACGGTAGGTCGCGTTGCACTGAACGCAGGAAGGCTTGGTGTAGACCGTGATCGACATCTTTTCGTAACCCCTCAAATCTCTGGCCTGCTTCTCATCAGGCTGTTTCCCGGTAGACCCCCTGCCGGGACTTCAATACTACATATGGGGACCGACATTGGGGGCGACCACAAGGGGTAGTAGTTACATCCGTGTAGTTATCCACCGTTCTCCACGGCCTCAACACAGGTTCTCCACCGTTTCCTCCACAGGCGAAGGCCCCGTCCTGAGGGGCGCGAACCGCGTGAAATCGCGGCTGGGAAGCCCCTGTGAACGATCCATCCACAGGGGGCACCGTACGCCGGTCCTCGGACATTCGGATTCCTGTGGAATTCGTCGTTCGGCGTGTCGCGGCGTGTCGCCGCACGAGCGCTTCCACGACCGCCTCCGAGGCCCGGTACCGTTGTCTCGTGGCGGGATATCGGGATCTTCTTCGCACGCCTGGTGTGGCGCGCATGATCGCGGCTCAGCTGACCGCGCGCTTCCCCAACGGCATGATGTCGCTGGCGATCCTGCTGCACGTCGAGCAGCAGACCGGGTCGTACGGATCGGCCGGACTCGTCCTCGCGGCGACCAGCGTCGGTCAGGCCGTCGCAGGTCCCGTCACGAGTCGGTGGATGGGCGCCTGGGGGATGCGGCGGGTGCTCACCCTGACGCTCGCCGTGTGCGTCGTCGCGGTGCTCGGCCTCGCGGTCCTTCCCCTCGATGTGCCCGGCTACATGGCCCTCGGGATGGTCGCCGGGCTGTCCACCCCGCCGGTCCAGGCTGCAGTCCGCACGATCTACCCGAAGCTCGTCAACTCCTCCCACCTCACTCCGCTGTTCTCCCTCGACGCGTCGCTGCAGGAGATCATCTGGGTGCTGGCGCCGGTCGTCATCACGCTCGTGTCCACCCAGGTCGGGACCACGGAGGGCCTTCTGCTCGTCGCGATCGTCCTCGTCGTCGGTGGAGCCTGGTTCATCCTCTCCCCCGAAGTCGGACGCGTGCGCATCCCGCGCAGCCGCCATGCACTGGGCAAGGTCGTCCTCAAGCCGCCGGTCCTGCTGGCGACGGTGATCGGCTTCCTGCTGATCGGCGCCTGTGCCGCCGTGGAGGTGGGCGTGGTGGCCACCTTCGAACACGGAAGCCTGGCGGCCGGACTCATCCTCGCGGTGTTCTCGGCCGGGAGCCTGGCGGGCGGCCTGGCGTTCGGGCACATCCCCATCGGCCCCTGGGCCATGGCTCGCCGTCTGCTGATCGTCACGATCGGACTCGGCCTGACGATGGTCATGCTCAACGTGTTCTGGCTCGGCGGCACCCTGATCCTCGCGGGCATCGGCATCGCCCCCGCCCTCGCCGTCCTCTTCGCCATCACCACCGCGAGTGTGAAGTTCAGCGAGACCGCGGAGGCGTTCGGCTGGGCCGGCACCGGCCAGCTGATCGGCGCGGCCGCCGGTTCCGCCGTCGCCGGCTTCCTCGTCGATGTCAGCGACTGGCGAGGCGCGTACCTCGCCGCCACGATCTTCGCGGCGGTCGGGCTGATCGTCTCCGTCGTCTTCGTCCGTTCCTTCCCTGATCTGCGTCATCGCGACGCAAGCCCGCATCCCGACACCGAACCCTTGGCGGTCACTCCTTCATGAACTCCCCTTCCACTCCGAGCTCCGCCCCCGAGATCGTCTGCGTCGGCGAGTCCATGGTGTTGATCACCCCGACCGACGCCGGTCTCGCCGATGCCGGGCAGGCGACGCTCGGTCTCGCCGGCGCGGAGGCGAATGTGTCCGTCGGCGTCGCCGCCAGCGGACACCGCGCCGCCTGGGCCTCGCGACTCGGCGCGGACCCGATGGGCGACCGGATCACCTCGGAGCTCGAACGTCGTGGCGTGGAGCTGTGGGTCGAACGGGACGAGAACTCCCCGACCGGAGTCATGTTCAAGAACCCCGGCGTCGAGACGTCGACCGTCTACTACTACCGCCGAGGATCGGCCGCCTCCCTCATGGAACCCGGTTTCCTGGCCCCGTCACGGCTCGTGGGTGTGCGCATCGTGCACACGACCGGGATCACCCCCGCCCTCTCCGCGTCCTGCCGGGAGATGACCGATCGGCTCTTCATCGATGCCCGCACGGCGGGCGCTCTCGTGTCCTTCGACGTGAACGACCGCCGTCAGCTGTGGAGCAGGGAAGACGCGGCCGAGACCCTCGCCCGCCTGGCCGACGCCGCCGACATCGCTTTCGTCGGGCGCGACGAGGCGGAGCGCATCTGGGGGACGGTCTCACCTGCCGAGATCCGTGCGTTCCTGCCGAACTGCGGCCTGCTGGTCGTCAAGGACGGCGACGTGGGGGCGACCGCCTTCGAGGGCGAATCCGAGCCGGTGTTCGTCCCCGCCCCGGTGGTCGAGGTCGTCGAGCCGGTCGGGGCCGGAGACGCCTTCGCCTCCGGCTTCCTGAGTGCGACCCTCGACGGCGACGACCTCGCCACGCGCCTCTCCGCGGGTCACGCCGCAGCCGAGCGCGTCCTGACGATCGCGGCCGACCTGCCGCCTCTGGTGCCGCTCGACTGACCGCGCCCCCACCGGTCGTAGGCTGGTGCCATGCCCGCACCGCTCACCCTGCCTCGTATCGCCTGGGGCTCCCCCACGGCCTCTCGGCGGGCCCTCCTGGTCCACGGTCTCGGTTCCTCCGGCGCTCTGATGTGGCGCCTCGGCAATGCTCTCGCCACGGCGGGCTGGCATGCGACGGCCGTCGACCTCCGCGGACACGGCGACGCCCCGCGGTCCCTCGACTACAGCGTCGCCGCGTATGGTGCCGATCTCGCGGCGACACAGCCCGATGACGGCGGCCCCTGGGACGCGGTCATCGGTCATTCGCTCGGAGGTGCCGCCAGCACAGTCGCCGCGGCAGCCGCTCCGGAGTGGACGCGGCGCCTGGTCCTGATCGATCCCGCGATCCACGTCGACGGGCGCGATGCCGCCATCGTCAGGAAGAGCCAGGAGCGCGCGTTCGCGGACACACGACTCGAGGTCGTGCAGGAGGAGCATCCGCACTGGCATCCGCAGGATCACGAGCTCAAGATCGACGCGGTACGGCGCGCAAGCGCATGGGCGGTGGAGCAGACCAGCGCCCAGAATCAGCCGTGGGACGTGCGAGCCGACGCCGCGCGCCTCACGGTGCCGACCCATGTGATCGGCGCAGACCCCGCCGTCTACAGCATCTTCACGGGTGCCCTCGCGAAGGAGGTCCTCGCGGCGAACCCCCTGATCACCCTGTCCATCGTCGAGGGTGCCGGACACTCCCTGCACCGCGACCGCCCCGACGAATCCATCCGGCAGCTTCTGGAGGCACTGGCATGAACGACTTCGATCCCACGACCTTCCTGCCCGACGACCTCCTCGACCGCATCCGCGAACGCGCTCCGATCCACGACCGCGAGAACACCTTCCCCCAACAGGACCTCGAGGAACTGCGCGACGCGGGCTACCTGTCGATCCTGGTGCCGGCGGAACGCGGCGGCGGGGGGCTCGGTCTCGCCGAGGCCGCGATCCTGCAGCAGCGCCTCGCGGGCGCCGCACCGGCGACGGCCCTCGCGATCAACATGCACCTGGTGTGGACCGGCGTCGCGAAGGTGTTCTCCGATCGCGGGGTCCCCGGCCTGGAGTTCGTGCAGGACGGCGCGGTCGCGGGCGAGGTCTTCGCCTTCGGCATCAGCGAAGGAGGCAACGACCTGGTCCTGTTCGGCAGCGACACCGACGCGGTGCCGGACGGCGACGGGGGCTATGCGTTCACCGGAACCAAGATCTTCACCTCCCTCGCTCCGGTGTGGACGCGACTCGGCCTGCACGGACTCGACACCACGAGCGCCGATGCCCCGCAGCTCGTGTTCGCCTTCATCGACCGGACGGATGCGGTGACGACGTCCGACGACTGGGACACGCTGGGCATGCGGGCCACGCAGAGCCGCACCACACGACTGGACGGCGCCGTGGCGGAGGCCGATCACGTGGTGCGCCGCATTCCGCCCGGACCCAGCCCCGACCCCATCGTGTTCGGCATCTTCTCGGTGTTCGAGATCCTGCTGGCCTCGGTCTACACCGGCATCGCGCGCCGTGCCCTCGAGCTCGCGGTCGCGACCGCGCAGAAGCGGCACTCCAAGAAGACCGGCGCGGCATACAGCCAGGATCCCGACATCCGCTGGCGCATCGCCGACATGTCGATCGCCTACGACGCGCTCCCTCCCCAGATCGCCGCACTCGCCCGTGACGTCGACGACCGCGCCGATCACGGGGCGCGCTGGTTCCCCCTGCTGTCCGGCGTCAAGCACCGCGCGATCACGATGGCGAAGCAGGTCGTGGACGAGGCGATGCTGGTCGCGGGCGGCGGCTCCTACTTCTCGGCGAACGAGCTGTCGCGGCTCTACCGGGACGTCCTGGCCGGCGCGTTCCACCCCTCCGACCCGGAATCCGCGCACTCCACCGCGGCGAGCGCGTTGCTGGGACCGATCGACAGCTGAGCCCGGACAGCCGATTCCGCCGACATTCGCCCTCAATACGGCGGAATCGGTTGCCAGAGGCGCACTCGAGTGCGAAGATCGCACCATGGGTTCGGTGAAGAAGCATCCCCCTCTCGATGCGATCTCCAAGACGATCATCGAGTTGCTCCAAGAAGACGGCCGTCGCTCCTACTCCGACATCGGACGTGTCGTCGGGTTGAGCGAGGCTGCCGTACGTCAGCGGGTGCAGCGGCTCACCGAGTCCGGCGTGATGCAGATCGTCGCCGTGACCGACCCCATGCAGCTCGGCTTCCCGCGCCAGGCCCTGATCGGCATCCGCGTCTCCGGCGACACGCGCCACGTCGCCGAGGCCGTCGCGGCGATCGATGCGGTCGACTACGTGGTCATCACGGTCGGCTCCTTCGACGTGCTCGCCGAGGTCGTCTGCGAGGACGACGACGACCTGCTGGCACTGATCAACGACACCATCCGGCCGATCGACGGAGTCCTCTCCACCGAGACCTTCATCTACGCGAAGCTGCAGAAGCAGCTCTACAACTGGGGGACCAGATGAACACCGCCCGCACCACTCCCTCGGAGTCCGCACTGCAGACGATGGCGAAGGACCATCTGTGGATGCACTTCACGCGCCAGTCGACGATGGCCGAGTCCGGTGTGCCGATCATCGTGAAAGGCGAAGGGCACCGGATCTGGGACGCGAAGGGCAAGGAGTACTTCGACGGCCTCGCCGGCCTGTTCGTCGTGAACGCCGGACACGGTCGACGTCGGCTTGCCGAGGCCGCTGCCGCACAGGCATCCGAGTTGTCGTTCTTCCCGCTGTGGTCCTATGCCCACCCGGCGGCGATCGAGCTGGCCGACCGTCTCGCCGACGAGGCGCCCGGTGACCTCAACCGCGTCTTCTTCTCGACCGGTGGCGGCGAGGCGGTCGAGACCGCGTTCAAGCTGGCCAAGCACTACTGGAAGCTGCGGGGGAAGCCCACCAAGCACAAGGTCATCTCGCGCGCGGTCGCCTACCACGGCACTCCGCAGGGAGCGCTGGCGATCACCGGCATCCCGGCGATGAAGTCGATGTTCGAGCCGGTCACGCCCGGAGGCTTCCGCGTACCCAACACGAACTTCTACCGCGCGGCCGAGATGGGAGGACCCGCCGACGACCTCGAAGCCTTCGGCCGGTGGGCGGCCGATCGCATCGAGGAGATGATCCTGTTCGAGGGAGCCGACACGGTCGCCGCGGTCTTCCTGGAGCCGGTGCAGAACTCGGGTGGGTGCTTCCCTCCCCCTCCCGGCTACTTCGCCCGGGTGCGCGAGATCTGCGACCGCCACGATGTCCTGCTCGTCTCGGACGAGGTCATCTGCGCGTTCGGTCGCCTCGGCCACACGTTCGCCTGCACGGGGCTCGGGTATGTGCCCGACATGATCACCTGCGCCAAGGGGATGACGAGCGGATACTCCCCGATCGGCGCGACGATCATCAGCGACCGGATCTACGAGCCGTTCTCGCACGGCGACGTGTCGTTCCCGCACGGTTACACGTTCGGCGGGCACCCCGTGTCGGCTGCGGTCGCGCTGGAGAACCTCGCGATCTTCGACGAGGAGGGACTCAACGCCCACGTGCGTGAGAACTCGCCGCTCTTCCGCGCCGAGCTCGAGAAGCTGCTCGACCTGCCGCTGGTCGGCGACGTCCGCGGGGACGGCTACTTCTTCGGCATCGAACTCGTCAAGGACAGGGGCACGAAGGAGACCTTCGACGATGCCGAGTCCGAGCGCCTGCTGCGCGGCTTCCTCTCCCCCGCATTGTTCGAGGCCGGTCTGTACTGCCGCGCCGACGACCGCGGCGACCCCGTCATCCAGCTCGCCCCTCCGCTCACGGTGGGCCCTTCGGAGTTCCGTGAGATCGAGCAGATCCTCCGGGACGTGCTGACCCGCGCGCAGTCCGCACTGTAGGCCCCGTCCCGTCCTCGAGACCCCGTCCTGTCGTCGAAACCCCGTCCTGTCGTCGAGACCCCCGGTGGTTCACGCGACCTGGCGGGGGCCTCGACGCGGAGAGGGGGTCTCGGCATCAGTGAGAGAGACGGCGCGTTCAACCGTGCGCAGCGCTCCGCCGTGCGGTGAGGGCGAGGTGCAGCGCCGCGAGGGTCTCCCCGTCGTCGAGGTCGGCACCCAGAAGCTCGGCGATCAGGGTGAGGCGCTGGTAGAAGACGGACCGGGACAGATGGCTCGCTGCCGCCGCTGCTGACCGGTTGCCGGGGTGTGCGACGAGCGCCGCCAGCACATCCACGAGGTCGCCGCGGCGCTCCCGGTCATGCTCGACGAGCGGCGCGAGCATCCGTTCGCTGTGCTCGTGAAGCCGATGATCGTCCCGCAACGAAGCGACGAGCCGTTCGAGGGGGCGATCCTCGACCCTGCGCACACGAGGACCGGCACCCGGATGATCCCCCGCCGCGAGGTCTCGGGCGATGCGCAGGGAGGCCAGGAGTCCGAGGACGTCCTCCGCGGACGGACCGACGAACACGGTGCGGTCGGGACCCACGATGCGCGAGAGCATGGCATCGGTGAAGGGCACGGATGCCGGCACCGAGAGCAGCGCGACATCGTGGGAGTCCACGCGGGCCGCGACCACCGCGCACCCCACCTGACGCGCCCGATAGGCGAGCTCGCTCGCCGACACCGCCCCGTGCGCGACGATGCCGTGGCAGTGATGCCCGTCGAACACGAAACCACCGGCGGCGAGACGGGCGGCGATGTCGGCGGGGCTCGCGAACCGCGCTCCGAGCAGGTCGTCGATGAGTCCGCTCTGCGCCAGGATCGACCATTCGGCGTTGCCCCCGTCGGCGAGGCACCCGAAGGCCAGCGCCGTCGCCCCCTGTTCGAGCACCGTGAGTCGCCCGGCCGGATGCGCGGGCCCCTGCAGCGCTGACAGGGTCCCCCAACGCACCCCTCGCGCCTGCACGGGCACCGACTCCCCGTCGTCGGCGAGCCGCGCGAGCACCTCGACGACGGGTACGCGAAGAGGTTCGACGGCGATCACCTCGTGCGCGAGATTCTGCAGCACCACCGGAGACCCCAGTGCCCGCGCGGTCTCCGCGACCACCACGTCCGCCGGAGCGCCCTGGAGGCTGAGCGCCGTGAAGAGTTCGTGCAGGCGCTGACGCTCGGAGAGGGCGTCGGTCTGCGCGGAGATCAGCGCTCGATGCACGGCCTCGGTCACGGCCACGAACTTGACCTCGCTCGTCAGCACGATCAGCGCGAGTCCGGTCTCGGCGCACTCATCGGCCACCGCATCCGGCACCCGGGCATGCGACGCGCCGAGTTCCAGGACGATCCCCGCAATGCCCGCGCGATGCAGTCCTCGGACGAAAGCCCTCTGCTCCTCCGCCTCCTCCGGCCACCCTGCGCCCGTGCTCAGCAGCAGTTCCCCGCCGTCGAGCAGCCGGGCGACACCGGCGCTGTCGGAGACGTGAGCCCAGCGCACTTCGGCGTCGAGTGCGGTCCCACCGACGAGGACTTCCGGCGCCCCGGCCTGCACCACCGGCTCCGCGAGGACCTCGGCGACCGTGAGCAGGGCGGTGGCACGGATCGGACGATCTGTCTGATCCGACGCGAAGTCCTGACGGTCTGACATCGCTATTGCCCCCCAGACTTTGTGAACATTGAGAAACACCAGCGTAGCGAACCTCGGTCAGAGTGTTCGAGATCACTTCTTCAACACTCGGAGGAACACCGTGGACATCGTCCGTCACGTCATCAACGGAGTGGAGACCGCCGAGGCGGCTCGCACCGGCCAGGTCTTCGATCCCGCCACCGGCGAGGTCTCCACGCACGTCGCCCTCGCCTCGTCCGCCGAGGTCGAATCCGCCATCTCCGCCGCAGCGGCCGCCCTGCCCGCATGGCGCGAGACGAGCCTGATCAAGCGCGCCGACGTCTTCTTCCGTCTGCGGCAGCTCCTCAAGGAGCGCACCCCCGAACTCGCCGCGATCGTCACGTCCGAGCACGGCAAGGTGCTCTCGGATGCCGCGGGCGAGGTGTCGCGCGGTATCGAGAACGTCGAGTTCGCCGCCGGCCTCGTGCACCTCCTCAAGGGCGAGCGCTGTGAGCAGGTCGCCCGCGGCGTCGATGTCCACTCCGTCAAGCAGCCCGTCGGTGTAGTGGCGGCGATCACGCCCTTCAACTTCCCCGTGATGGTGCCGCTGTGGATGATCGCCTCTGCGATCGCCTGCGGCAACACGGTCGTCCTCAAGCCCAGCGAGAAGGATCCCTCCGCCGCCGTGTGGATCGCGAAGCTGTTCGCCGAGGCCGGGCTTCCTGACGGCGTGCTCAACGTCGTCAACGGCGACAAGGAGGCGGTCGACGCACTCCTGGAGTCGCCTCGGGTGAACGCCGTCAGCTTCGTGGGGTCGACCCCGATCGCCCGCTCGATCTACCAGCGCGCCTCGGCCGCAGGGAAGCGGGTGCAGGCGCTCGGCGGCGCGAAGAACCACATGGTGGTGATGCCGGATGCCGATATCGACGCCGCCGCCGATGCCGCGGTCTCCGCCGCCTACGGTTCTGCCGGGGAACGCTGCATGGCCGTCTCCGTGCTCGTCGCCGTGGGTGACATCGCCGACGACCTGGTCTCTGCGATCGCCTCGCGCATCGACGGCCTGAAGATCGGCCCCGGTACCGATGCCGGGAGCGAGATGGGTCCCCTCATCACGCGCGAGCACCGCGACAAGGTCGCCTCCTACGTGACGGGAGCCGACGCCGAGGGCGCGACGGTCGTCGTGGACGGCACGCAGAAGTCCTTCGATTCCGAGGGGTTCTTCCTCGGCGTCAGCCTGATCGACCGGGTCGTGCCGGGCATGAAGGTCTACGACGATGAGATCTTCGGGCCGGTGCTGTCCGTGGTGCGCGTGGAGACCTACGCCGAAGCCGTCGAGCTCGTCAACGCGAACGCCTACGGCAACGGGACCGCGATCTTCACCCGCGACGGCGGCACCGCACGCCAGTACGAGTTCGACATCGAGGTCGGCATGGTCGGCGTGAACGTCCCGATCCCGGTGCCGATCGGTGCCTACTCGTTCGGCGGATGGAAGGACTCGCTGTTCGGCGACTCGCACATCTACGGCCCCGAGTCGGTGCACTTCTACACCCGCTCCAAGGTCGTCACGACCCGCTGGCCGGACCACACCCCGTCGCAGATCGACCTCGGCTTCCCGAGCAACCACTGACTGGAGCGACCACGATGACGAACTTCACCGACCGCCACGGGGCCGCCCACCCGCTCCCCGCTCCCGAGGCCGAGGCGCAGGTGCGCGCGGACGACCGCGGCCATGTGTTCCACTCCTGGAGCGCGCAGGCACTGATCGACCCGCTGCCCGTCGCCACGGGTCAGGGCTCGACGTTCTGGGACTACCAGGGGAACGCCTACCTCGACTTCTCGAGCCAGCTGGTGAACCTGAACCTCGGGCACCAGCACCCCGACCTGGTCGCCGCGATCCAGCAGCAGGCGGGGCGCCTCGCGACCATCCAGCCCTCGATGGCGAACGACGTGCGCGGTGAGCTGGCGCGTCTGATCGCAGAGGTCGCACCCGACGGCTTGGAGAAGGTCTTCTTCACCAACGGCGGCGCCGAGGCCAACGAGTACGCGGTGCGCATGGCACGGCAGTTCACCGGCCGGCGCAAGGTGCTCTCGATGTATCGCAGTTACCACGGCTCGACGTCGACGGCGATCTCGCTCACGGGCGACCCGCGTCGCTGGGCCAATGACACGGTCGACTCCGGCGCGGTGCGCTTCTTCGGCCCCTATCTGTACCGTTCGCCGTTCCACGCCGAGACGCCGGAGCAGGAGTCCGAGCGCGCGCTCGCGCACCTCGAACAGACGATCCAGCTGGAGGGGCCGCAGACGATCGCGGCGATCATCATCGAGACCGTCGTGGGCACGAACGGCGTGCTCGTGCCACCGCCCGGCTACTTGCAGGGCGTGCGCGATCTGTGCGATCGCTACGGGATCGTGTACATCGCCGACGAGGTCATGGTCGGATTCGGTCGGCTCGGCGAGTGGTTCGGCATCGACGCGTTCGACGGGCGCCCCGACCTCGTCACCTTCGCGAAGGGTGTGAACTCCGGCTACGTGCCGCTGGGCGGGGTCGTGATCTCGGACCGGATCGCGAGTGCCTTCGACACGATGCCGTTCGCCGGCGGGCTGACCTACTCCGGGCACCCGCTCGCGTGCGCGGCCGGGGTCGCGACGTTCGAGGTGTTCCGCCGCGACGGCATCCTGGAGCGCGTGCGCGACCTGGGCGCGCGTGTGGTCGAGCCGACCCTGCGTCGATGGGAGCAGACGCACCCGAGCGTCGGAGAGGTCCGCGGGCGCGGGCTGTTCTGGGCGATCGAGCTTGTGCGCGATCAGGAGACCCGCGAGCCGCTGGTGCCGTTCAACGCGACCGGAGCGGATGCCGCCCCGATGGGTGCTTTCGCCGCGGCCGCCAAGAAGGCCGGCGTCTGGCCGTTCACGCACTTCAACCGGGTGCATGTCGCTCCCCCGCTGGTGATCGACGAAGAGGAGCTGGTGCGCGGTCTGGACGCGATCGACAGCGCGCTGACCGTCACCGACGAGGTCGCCGCCGGCTGATCCGAGCTCGAGCCCCGCGCGCTCCCGCGGGGCTTGAGCTCAACCGCCCGACGGGTCCGCGTTCGTGGTCGCAGCACCCTGGAGCGAGCGCAGCTTCGCCAACGGCGAGAGGGCGACGTAGAGCAGCTGCGCAGCGAACAGTGCCGTGGCGAGAAGCAGGCATCCTGTCGTGCCCCAGAACACGCTCACCAGCGCGGCCAGTGCCGCGCCGACCGGTCGGGCACCGTAGGTCGCCACGACGAGAAGTGAGGAGACGCGCCCCAGCATCTCGACCGGCGTGATCGCCTGACGGATGGACGTCGTCGTGATCGCCCAGATCACCGGGCCGAATCCGAAGAGGAAATAACTCAGCGCGGCGAGCACGGACGTCGGTGCGACAAGCGTGGCCGCCAGGGCGAGCGCGGCTCCGAAACCTCCGAGAGGACCGAGCAGCGCCGCGCCTCCCAGGCTGAGCCGCCTGGTGATCGCGGGCGAGACGGCTGCGCCCACGGCCATGCCCACTCCGCTCGCGGCGATCGCGTACCCCACGTGCACCGGCGTCATGAGAAGGATGTCGACGGCGTAGACGACGAAGATCGCCTGGATGATGAACCAGCCGATGTTGAAGACGAACGAGGTCAGGATGATGGTGCGCAGCACCGGGATCGACCATCCGAATCGGGCGGCCTCGCGCAGGTCACGCAGGATGGGTCGGCGAGGTGCGCCGCTCTGCGGTGGGATGTCGAGGCGGAGAAGCAACAGTATGCCCAGCACGCACAGTGTGGTCGCCACGACGAAGGCACTCGATGCGCCGAGCCACGACGCGAGCATGCCGGCAGACGCGGGCCCGGCGATGAGCGCCGCGCTCCGGCCGAGCTCCACCCAGCGGTTCGCCTGGATGAGTTGATCCCGATCGACGAGCTGCGGTACGACAGCGGGCATCGCGACGCTGAACGCCACGGTTCCGACGGCACCGAGGAAGCCGATGAGCACGAGCTGTTGGAACGTGAGCACCTCGGTGACCAGGAGGACGATGGTCAGCGCCAAGGTCACGGCACGCAGCGACTCGGAGACGATCAGCACGGTTCTGCGGTTCAGCCTGTCCACCAGCAAGCCGACGGGGATTGCAAAGAGCAGGAACGGGAGCGTGTGAGCCACCTGCAGAACTGCTGTCTGAGCCGGAGAGGCTGAGAAGACCAGCACAGCGACCAGCGGCGCGGCGGCGAGGGACACCTGCTCGGCGAATTGGACGAGGACACCCGACCAGCCGACGCGGACGAAGGATCGGGGAAGCTTGCTCGTTACCGAAGACACATCCTCACGGTATTGATCGTCCGCGGCGGACTCCGGCGGGAATCGGACGCGGCATCTGCCGGGTGTGCGCCGACACGTACGCACACCGAAACAAGAACGGCCGACCAGTCATGATCTCTCATGTCTGATCGGCCGTCTTCTCGGTGGACCTAAGGGGATTCGAACCCCTGACCTCCTCGATGCGAACGAGGCGCGCTACCAACTGCGCCATAGGCCCGTGAACAACATCTACGCTATCACGGCGAGCGGGCTGCTCGCTTCCGTCGGATCATCCGGCGGCACGGCGGGAGAGGAGTTCACGCACGTGCGCCTCGATCTCGGCGTCGTCGACGAAGCCCATCTTCGCGTAGGGCGAGGATGCGGCGGGAAGCGGTGTGGGAGCGGCGGGCGCCATCTGCTCGGCACGCTCGCGGAGCGCGGCCACCCGCGCCGCCTTCCGACGTTCTTCCTGCGCCTCGATCTGATCCTGAGCGGCCTGTGCACGCGACCCGGCGACGGAGACCAAGGGCTCCGGCAACGGCCGTGGCGTCCAGGTCGCCCGGCCCTGGTCATGCAGTTCGGGAGCTGCGACGCGTTCGACCACCGGAGTGGACACGACGTGCGTGGCGCGTGCGGCCCGAGCGGCGACAGCTGCCATCCGCTGAAGCGCGATTCCGGCGGGAACGATCAGAGCGCCACCGAGCCACAGCAGCAGCGAGGAGCCGGCGACGACGAGCTGCCAGATCCCGAAGCCGACGGCGGCGAGACCGAGCAGGAGCGAGACGGTCGACACCATGCGCACGCGACGACGCGCGCGGGCACGACGGATCACCGGGTCGGCCCTGGTCGCGGCGAGCTGCTCCCGCAGCGACTCGAGCTCTGCGGCCTCACGTTCCGACTGCACGCGCTTGGCGAGCTTCTGCTGCGCCAGTGCGGTGCGTGCATTCAGTTCGAAACGCACCTCTTGCGGCGTCTCGCTCGTCTCGGCGAGAACCCTCAGGGCCTGATTCAGGCGGACGGCGTTGCGCTCCGCGGCGTTGTACTGAAAACGACCACGCCACGACGGGAGCAGATAGAGCATCCAGAGGAGCACGGCGACGAGTACGATCACCCCTCCACTCAGCACCGGCCCGTCCATGGTGATAACGCTACGGGCACAGGGGCGGCGTGGCCGTACAGAAGGGCGCGTGTCGCGGCGAGTCCTTCCGGATCCGCCCGGTTCGGGGTCTCGTCAGAACGAGATGCGGTCGGAGGGCGGCACGGTCGAGGCATCCGGCGGCACCTGACCGCTCAGCCACCGCGCCAGCACTCCCTGCGGCACATCCTCCTGCGTCAGCGCGAACGCGTAGTGATCACGCCAGTCGCCATCGATGTGGATGTACCGGCGGCGCAGACCTTCGTAGCGGAACCCGAGCTTCTGCACGACGCGGATGCTCGCGGCGTTCTCGGGACGGATGCAGATCTCCATCCGGTGCAGCCCGTACTCCGTGAAGCATGCGTCCGTGGCGAGCGCGACGGCGGTCGGGGTGATGCCCCGCCCGGCGAACCGCTCGCTCACCCAGTAACCGATCGTCGCCGAGCACAGGGAGCCGCGGGCGACACCCCACACGTTGAGCTGTCCCGCCACCTCACCGTCGTACTCCATGACGAAGGGGTAGCCCGAACCGTCACGGTACTGCTGCAGCAGCCTCCTGATGCTGAGTCGCATGTCGAAGGACACCGAGCCGTAGGGGACCGTCGCCTCCCACGGCTGCAACCAGGAACGGTTCGCGAGCAGTTCGTGCTGCAGCGGGCGGGCATCCTTCGCGCGGATGAGCCGCAGTTCGATGGGTCCGTGTCGCATCCCCGCCGCCAGTTCCATGCCGCACCGACCCCGCAGAGTCGCCTAGAGGCGTTCCGCGAACTCCTTGAGCCACGGGCGCAGTTCGGGTCCGAGGTCATCACGGTCCGCTGCGAGCTGGACGATCGCCTTGATGTAGTCGACGCGGTCGCCCGTGTCGTAGCGGCGTCCGCCGAAGATGACGCCGACGACGCCGGGACCCTGCGGATCGGTCGCGAGCTCCTGCAGCGCATCCGTGAGCTGGATCTCGCCGCCCTTACCCGGCTCGGTGCGCTCGAGGATCTCGAAGACCGATGCCGGCAGGACGTAGCGGCCGATGATGGCGAGGTTCGAGGGAGCATCCTCCTGCGCGGGCTTCTCGACGAGCCCGGTGACGCGAACGGCGTCCGACCCCTCGATGTCCTCGACCGCGGCCGCGCCGTACATGTGGATGTTCGCGGGGTCGACCTCCATGAGCGCGATCACCGCGGCACCGGTGCGCTCGTGCTCGGCGATCATGTCCGTCAGCAGGGGGTCGCGCTCGTCGATGAGATCGTCTCCGAGGAGCACCGCGAAGGAGCTGTCCCCCACGTGGGTCCGTGCCCGCAGGACGGCGTGCCCGAGGCCCTTCGGCTCTCCCTGACGCACGAAGTGGATGTCGGCGAGGTCGCTCGACTTCATCACCCGCTCCAGCCGCCCCGTGTCGCCCTTCTCCATGAGCTTCACCTCGAGCTCGGGAACCGAGTCGAAGTGGTTGGAGATGGCGTTCTTGTTGCGGCCGATGATGACGAGGATGTCATCGATCCCTGCGTCCGCCGCCTCTTCGACCACGTACTGGATGGCCGGCTTGTCGACGACCGGAAGCATCTCCTTCGGCATCGCCTTCGTCGCAGGCAGGAATCGTGTCCCCAGTCCTGCTGCGGGAATGACGGCCTTGATCTTCTGTGCACCCATCCCCACAGCCTAGCGGTGAGCATCGCCGTAGACTCGAAGCCATGTCGAACGACGTCGAACACGCCAAACGCGCGCTCCGCGCCGATCTGCGCGAGCGGCGTCAGCTCCTCTCGGACGCGCAGCGCGAAGCCGCCGCCACCGCCATCGGTGAACGACTCGACGCGCTCATCGACGATCTCGGCGCCCGCTCGATCTCGTGCTTCCTCTCCACCACCACAGAACCGGGCACTCGCGAATTCGTGACACGGGCGGTGCGCCGCGGCATCCGCGTCCTCCTTCCCGTCACCCGCGCCGACGGGCTTCTCGACTGGGCCGTCGCCACGGAGGACGATGAGATCGCCGAGGGGCTCTACGGACTTCCGGAGCCGACCGGAGAGGTCCTCGGCCCGATCGCCGTCAACGACGTGGAGCTGATGATCGTCCCCGCCTCCGCCGTCGACCGCAGCGGGATGCGGATGGGCTGGGGGCGCGGATACTTCGACAAGACGATCGGCTCGATGGAGAGATGCCCTCCGGTCTATGCGGTCGTCTATGATTCCGAGGTACTCGACGAACTTCCGAGCGAGGTGCACGACCAGCCGGTGAACGGCGTCGTCACCCCCTCGCAGACGCTCACCCTGTCGCCTCCGCGACGCTGACCCGCAAGGACGCCCATGCCCACCTACGCCTATGCCTGCACCTCGTGCGGACACCAGTTCGATGCCGTGCAGAGCTTCGCCGATGATGCGCTCTCGGTGTGCCCGGAGTGCGGCGGCGCCCTGCGCAAGCAGTACGGCTCGATCGGGGTGACGTTCAACGGCTCCGGCTTCTATCGCACGGACTCGCGCGCCAAATCCGGTGGTTCGACAGACACTTCGGCATCATCGAAGTCGGAATCGACGACGAGCGCCAAGCCGGCCGCTGCGTCGACACCGGCCTCTTCCTGAGGCCCTGACCTGTTCGGAGATCCCATGCTCAAAGGCTTCAAGGACTTCCTGCTCCGCGGCAACGTCATCGACCTCGCCGTCGCCGTCGTCATCGGCACGGCGTTCACCGCGATCGTCACCGCGGTCGTCAACAGCATCATCAACCCACTGATCTCCCTCTTCCTCAAGGCCGACGCCGCGGGAGATTTCGGGATCCCCGTGACGAACATCTACGGCGAAGAGGTCCTGTTCCCGATCGGCGACCTGATCTCGGCGATCATCAGCTTCCTGGCTGTCGCCGCGGTGGTCTACTTCGTCTTCGTCCTGCCGATGAACACCTTCAAGGCCCGGGTCGAAGCACGAAAGGGCACGCCGGCGGAAGAGCCTGAGGAAGAGCCCGCCGCAGCGAGCGAGGCCGAGCTGCTCGTCGAGATCCGCGACCTGCTCAAGGCACAGCGCGGGGCCTGACCGCTCCCCCCGTCACCAGAGACGCACGACTCCTCCTCGGAGGACCGTGCGTTTCTCGTCCGCCGACCGCACGATCGGCCGCCCGGTCCCTCAGTAGTGCGGGGGCACGTCCTGGATGAGCTGGTCGTCGTTCGGACCTTTCGGCCCCTTCGATCGCGCCGGTGGCGGCGTCGACTCACCGGGTGCGGACTCCGGTGCCGGATCACTGCCGGGAACCGGCGTCAGGCGAGCACGACGAGAGCCGGGGACCCGCACCACGCTCTGGCGCGGAATCCGGTCGTCGTTCTCGTCAGTCATTCTGGGTGTCGATGATGTCGATCGGCTGCGTGTCGTTCTCCGCACGCGGGGCGGAGTCGGAGATGCCGAGCACGGCGGCGATGCGCGTCGCCACCGTCACCGGATCGCTGTACAGATCGAAGGCGTGCACGCGCACGTAGTGCCAGCCGAGACGACGCAGCACGTGCGGCCGCAGACGCAGGGTCTCCCGCAACGATTCACCCCGGGATTCCGGATCGGACTCGATGACGACGGCCTTGCCCGCGTGCTGCGCGACGAGCGGCAGCAGCCCGCGGTAGTCGACGTCGACAGAGGCACCGAGCCGCCGGAGCTCCCGGGCGAGAGCGAGGGTGAGGGGGTCTGCGAGGTCCTCGAGCCGCGCATCCCGACTGCGCGTGGCGAGTCCCCCGAGGATCGACATCAATGTGGCCGCGCCGTGCTCGAGACGCCCATCGTCGAACGACGAGGGCCGGATCGAGGAGACCAGGACCATCGAACGGCGGGCACGGGTCATCCCGACGGTCAGGAGCCGCTCGCCGTCAGGGGTGGAGAGGTCGCCGAAGTCGCTCAGGACACGACCGTGCTTGGTGAGTCCGAAGCCGAGCGAGAAGATGACGCGGTCCCGGCTCTCGGCGACCGATTCCTCGAGGGTCAGCACCGCGAAGGGCTCGACCGTGTCCCGTCCGACGAAATCGGCCACATCCGATCGGCCGGCGAAGGCGGAGGTGACGGCCGCGCGCACCCGCTCCGCGTGGCGAGCGCTGGCCGTGACGACCATGAGCGACTCCGACGGGCGGTGCACGGCATGCTCGACGACGAGTGTGACCACTCGGGCGACCTCGGCATCCGGGCTCTCGACCGCGCCCGAGATCGGATCGGGAGTGCCGGTGCCGCCCTCGACGTAGTCGACCGTGAGACTGCCGCGACCGAGGTACGAGCCGGCCCAGGGCAGCGACACGATCTCGCCGCCGTAGAACGCGTCGTTGATGAGTTCCGCGAGGTCTTCGCCACCGGCTCGGTAGCTCCGGGTCAGCGTCATCACAGGCAGCAGCTCGGACAGCCGCTCGAACGCCGAGACGTCGTCGAACGGGACCTCGGGCTCCCACGAATCCTCCGGATCGACCGCGATGTGGAAGGGCGTCGGACGCTGTGTGACCGGGTCCCCGAACGCCACGATCTGACGAGCACGACGGATCGTCGGCGCTGCCTCGGCGAGGTTGATCGCCGCCGCGTCGACGAGGAGGACGGTGTCGAACTCCACGGACTCCGGGATCTCCGGCACCTGATACGGCGAGGAGATCCAGACGGGAGCGAGCACGTCGACGAGCGTGGGCGCGGCACTGACGATCTGCGCGGTGGTCGCCGACTGCTGCGTCAGCGCGCGGCGGAGGTGCTGCGATTGCTGAGGCTCGTCGACGATCGCGATCCGCCACTGGTTCGCGAGCTGCCAGGCGAGAAGAGGACCCGCCATCGCGGCATGCGCTTCATCCACCAACCGGAAGTCCCGCTCGAGACGGTCGACCACGGCGGTGTTCGCGCCGAGGAGGGCACGGTTGTCCTGCAATGCTCGCTCGAGGAGTGACTGCCACCAGGCGAACTCGAGCTCCTCCCCCACCTGCGACTCGGAGACGTGTCGCACCGAGAGTTCCGTGAGCAGCGGCTCGAGCCCGAGGAGCGCCAGACGATCACGCAGCTGTGCGCGCTCCACGAGGTTCTCGAAGACGTCGGACTTGGCGGCGAGCCCGGCCAGGGTCCGCACGAGTCGTGCCACGGGCAGCGAGGCCAGAGGCTCGCGGCGCCCGAGCGCGGCATCGAGCTCCGCGAGCTCGGCCTCCGCCCGCTGCCAGGCGGCGTAGACGTCGGCGAGACCGAGCGGGATCTCCGGAGCGGCACCGGCTTCGACATAGCGCTGCCACTGCGTGCGCTGGGCCTGGATCCGCAGCAGGGCCTCGTGCATCTCGGTGACGTGGACGCCCGGACGCACATACTCCTTGGCGAGACGACGCAGCCGCCGCCTGTTCGCCCCGGAGAGCCCGGGCGCATCGCGACGCGAGCCGTGCGCCTGGATGAGCTCGCCGAGCGGGCGCTCGAACACGGTGGGACTGAAGCGGTCCAGGGAGTCGCGGATGCCCTGCAGCAGCCGCAGGTACTCGCCGAGTTCGTCGATGGTCGAGAACGGACGCATGTGCGTCTGCGCGATGAGTTCGTAGCCGCGTTCCAGGAGCGCGGGCACGCTGCTGGAGTGCAGCCTCCCGGCCAGTTCGTGGGCGGCGCGTGCGGCCTCGGTGCTGGCGAAGGTGACGCCGTACCAGGGAGAGTCGTTCGGACCGAAGCGGAACTCGCCGAGACGTGCCGCCTGGGCGAGCGCTTCGGCGGCTTCGCTGCGGTCGGACGCCAGACGACGCAGTGCGTCCGATCCGAGCCGCGCGGTCGTGGAGGGAGGAACCGGCAGGGAGGCGAGCCGGGTGAGTTGGCGGGTCGCGTCGAGCACCGATGCATCCATGCCGGCGATCGGCGCCGTGAGCGCCTGTCGATAGTCGCGAAGCACCGTGCGCAGGCGCACCAGCGCATCGTCGACCTCGCTGACCTTCGGAGCCGTGGCCTTCTCGTTGCGACCGATGGCCCTCACGAGGTCGCGGCGCACGCTGGCGGGCGAGATCGCAAGACTGTCCAGACCGATGCCCGCGAGCCGATGCCGCACACCGTCCAGCGTCGACCGACGGGCGGAGACCACGAGCACCCGCTTGCCGCCCCGCACCAGTTCGCCGAGCGCGTTGATCACGGTCTGCGTTCCGCCCGTGCCGGGAAGTGTCGCGACGGTCAGGGAGTGCCCCGCGGCGATGCGTGCGAGCACGGCTTCCTGCTCGGCGTCGGCATCGAGGAGCAGGTTGTCGGACGCGGGAGCACGATCGTCGGGGCCGGTGTGGTGCGGCGTGGCCCGCGGTGCCGTGACACGCTCGCGGTCGCCGACGTGGCCGCCCAGCGCGTTGAGGACCACGTGGTCGAGGCTTCCCCCATCACGCGACATCGCACCGGACACGTCCGCGAACGTCGAGACGACGAGCCGCGGTTCGACCGAGAACGTATCGATGGAGCGCGTCATCGCTCGCAGGCTGTCGATCACGGGCTGCGGCTTGAAGATGCCGCCGTCATAAGCGAGGGCGGCGAGCGCCGCGGCGTCGATCGAGAGGCCGAAGTGTTCGCGTGCGATCCGAACGAGCGCGGGATTCACCTCGAAGGCGCCCTGCAGCTTCAGCTCGAAGTCCGAGTGATGGCGACGGATCGCCAGCGGGCGCAGCAGCACGGGTGCGGCGAAGCCTGCCCCTCCGATGCGCCACCCCGCGACGCCGACGGCGAGGTGCACGGCCTCGATCCCTCGGACCGTGCGGAGTTCGGTGTTCTTCGCGGTGATGCGCTCCGCCGCGAGCCGCGCGGTGCGCAGGCCCACCTCATCGCGGAACAGATTCGACAGGAGGGTCGACTTGCCGGTGATGAACTGCGGCAGGCTGCCCGGATGCGCTTTGGAGATGTCGATGCCGGACTCGACGGTGTCGCGGAAGCTGACCAGCGGCGACGGGCCTCCCAGATCAGCGGCCTCGGCCCTCAACCGGGTCCGTTCGGCCTCGGCGGCATGCGCGATGTCGACACCGGTCGCGGTCTCACGCAGGTCACCGATCGACACAGCGGCTTCCGCCGCTGCGTCCTCCGCAGACCTGTCTTCACGTCGCCACACATTGACACCCTAGGCGCGACACGCGGAGAGCGAGAGTATCCCAGGCGGGTTTCCGCCGAATTTCCGCCGGAGACGGGCGACCAGCACTCCTCCTGCCCCGCGCTCCACCGTTTCGTCTTATCCACCTGAGCCGGGCGGAGGATGGTTCGCGACCACTGTCGCCGGTCAGGATGGTGCCATGACCTTCCGCTACGACTTCGCTCCGACTCCGTTCGGCGACGCCCTCGCGGTGTTCTCCGACGAGGGCATCGTACGATTCGACCTCTCCGAGTCCGAAGACCCGCACGTCCCCTGGCTCCTCGAAGGGGTCGCCCGCCAACTGCACGCCGTCCCGGAACCCGATCCCGGCGCCGCCGACGAGCTCGCGCACCTGCTCGCCGAGTACTTCGACGGCACACCGGTCGCCTTCCAGGAGCACCTCCGGCTCGATTGGCGCCTGACCGACGGCTTCGCGCGCACCGCGCTGCAGACCATCAGCGGCATCGCCTGGGGAGAGACGATGAGCTACGGCGACGTCGCCGTGATGGCAGGACACCCCGGCGCCGCTCGCGCCGTCGGCACCGCGTGTCGGCTCACACCGTTCTCGATCATCGTCCCCGTGCATCGGGTGGTGCGCTCGGATGGAAGCCCTGGGCACTACGGCGCACACCCCGAACGGAAGCGGTTCCTGCTCGACCTCGAAGCCGGCTGACCCGGCGTGGCGCGAGACGTGGACCCGGCGAGTAGGCCGCCGGGTCCACGTCTGACGCCAGGAGAGAAGAAGGCCGGGTGATAAAGTCGACGCTACGAAACGGGGCACGCAGTCGTCACCCGGAAGCAGGTAATCGTGAGCGCTCCCGCCACCCTCGAATCCGAGACCGAACTCGTCGCCAATGCCGTGCGCGAACTCGCCAGACGAACTCGTTTCCCCGTCGCTTTCGGCGGTCTCATCGAAGAGGGCGTCGTGAGCGTCACCAGCATCGTCGGCGCACGCACCCGCTCGCTGGACGGACTGCGCGTCCGCCCGGAGCGCGGACTGGGCGGACGAGCGATGATGGAGTTGCGCCCGCGGATGACGAGCGACTACGGCTCGTCCCAGCAGATCACGCATGACTACGACGTGTTCGTCCTCGGTGAGGGCCTGCGCACGCTCCTCGCCCTGCCGATCATCGTGCAGGGACGCCCCCGCGGCGTCCTCTATGCCGGCGGGTGGGATGAGGAACAGGTCGGCGGCGTGACCACCGCACCTGCCATGCAAGTGGCGCAGTCGGTGGCCGACGAGCTGCGCATCCGTGACGAGGTCCAGCGGCGGATCCAGGCGAACACCGGCGGGGGCGATGCCGTAGCCCCGCCACAGCGTGAGGAACTCCGGGAGAGCTTCGCCGAATTGCGCAGCATCGCGGCTTCCCTCGATGACGCCGAACTCCGTGCGCGCATCGCGCGGGTCGAGCAGCGCCTCGTCACCCTCGCAGGCGACGATCCGACCGTCTCGACCAGTCCGATCCCCACCGTTCGCCTCTCTCCACGGGAGACCGACGTGCTCGCCTGCGCCGCGATGGGTGCGACCAACGCGGAGATCGCGACGCAACTGGGTCTGCGCGAGGGCACCATCAAGGCGTATCTCGGCACGGCGATGTCCAAACTCGACGCCTCCACGCGACATGCCGCCGTCACGCGCGCACGGCGTGCAGGTCTCCTCCCGTGAACATATTCACCGCATGAATGTCAATTCGCTATTGTCCGGTTGCTCGGTTTCGCCGGATGACATATATTCGCATTCATGGCGAGAAGAATTGTGCATCAGCTGGTAGACGACATCGACGGCAGTGTCCTCGAAGTAGGTGAAGGCGAGACCGTCCACTTCTCGTTGAATGGCGCCTCCTACGAGATCGATCTGAATTCGTCCCACGCCGAGGAGTTGCGCGCGGCTCTCGAGCCGTACATCTCCGCCGGACGCCGCGCCGGTTCTTCCGCCGCGACCCGCACGTCGCCTTCGCGCAAGCGCCCTGCCCGCAATCCGGAGGTCGCGGCGATCCGCGCCTGGGCCAAGGAGAACGGCCACGCCCTCTCCGAGCGCGGACGAATTCCCGCGCCTATCGTCGACGCGTACAACGCCGCACACTGATCTCGTACCGAGTCATCCCTTCGGGGAAGACTATTCGGCCGTCTCCTTCAACCACGGCTCATCCCGCAAAGTGATCTCCTCGGTCATGTCCGCGAGGAATCGGATGACGACTTCCCTTTCCGCAGGGCTGAGGCGCGCGGCGGAATAGAAGCGCTTGGCCTGCTGACGGCCGACCGTCTCCATCGCAGCCAATCGCGTCTCCGGCGTGATGGCGATATGAAGTGCCCGTCGGTCGGTGGGGTGCGGCGCCCGCGTGATGTGCCCACCCTTCTCCAACCGGTCGAGGAGCTTCGTCGTCGCCGCCGTGGAGACACCGAGGTGGTGCGCGATGCCCCCGGGGGTCGCGACCAGCTGCCGGTTCGCGCACACGATCAAGTAGTGCAGCGCGCGCATGTCGGTCTCATTGAGCCGCATGTAGCGCCGGGACGCCTGTGAGAGTTTCTGCTCCGCCTCCCGAAGATTCGCGAGCGACTCCATGAGTCGGGCGATCTGTCGCAGCTCCTCGGGTGGCACACCCTGCCGGTCCACGAGCGTGCTGCGCGGATCGCTGGCGTCGACGTCGTAGATCGCCGAGTGCGTGAGCCCGTCGGGAGTCTTCTCGTGCCCAGTCTCGCTGGGGTCACCGTTCGACAACACTTCCTCCGCGCTCTCCTGCGGGGTGGTGCCGGGCTCCGTGTCCATGCGATCATGTTACACACCAACAGTTTCATGCTAAGTTGACTACTTACCAAGTTAGCGAAACACCGGACGCCTCGGAATCAAGGAGATGCCATGGATGACGTGACCCTCCTTGCCGAAGACGGGACCGCCGTGGGCACGCTGCCGAAGCGCGACGTCCACACCCGCGACACCCCGCTGCATCTGGCGTTCTCCTGCTACGTCCTCGACACGCACGGTCGACTCTTGCTCACTCGTCGCGCACTGGCGAAGAAGACCTGGCCGGGTGTGTGGACGAACAGCTTCTGCGGTCACCCCCGCCCCGAGGAGGACATGCTCGACGCCGTCCGGCGGCACGGTGTCCACGAGCTCGGGATCGATCTCACCGACCTGCGCCTCGTCCTCCCCGACTACCGCTACCGAGCCGTGGACGCGAGCGGGATCGTCGAGAACGAGATCTGTCCCGTGCACGTCGCCGTCATCGACGGCCGGCCCTCGGCGAACCCCGACGAGGTGTCCGAGTGGATCTGGGTCGACGTGGCCGCTCTCGTCGAGGGCATCACGCACGCCCCGTTCGCCTTCAGCCCCTGGCTCGTCGAGCAGCTTCCGATTCTTCGACGACTCGGCGAGGTCTGACCGATGAGCGGCACGGTGACGGAAGAGGACCTCGGGACGCGCATCGAAGAAGCTCTGCGCCACCGCTTCTCGGAGCGCAGCGCGGCTGCCGAGAAATACGGAGCGGAGTTCGTCGGACTCTGGCGCGCCGCCGCGCAGCACGCTCTCGGCGGAAAGCTCGTCCGTCCTCGCCTCCTCATCGACCTTCTGCAATCACTCTCCCCCTCCCCCTTGTCGGAGCGGGAGACCGCGTGCGCGATCGATGTGGCCGCACACGTCGAGCTCCTCCACTTCGCCTTCCTCCTGCACGACGACGTCATCGACGGCGACCTGACCCGGCGGCGCGGTCCGAACCTGATCGGCGCTCTGGTCGCGGCCCACGCCGATACTCACGTCGAGCCCGCACTGCACTGGGCGCGCTCGAGTGCGATCCTCCTCGGGGACATGCTTCTCTCCTCGGCCGTGCTGGGATTCGCGCGAGCCGATGTCTCCGCCGACGCCCGTGAGCGCCTGCTCTCACTGCTCGAGCAGACGATCTTCGAGACCGTGGCCGGAGAACATGCCGACGTCGCACTGAGCGACGGCGTGATCGCGCCCGATCTGCGGACCATCCTCGCGACGAGCACTTACAAGACGGCGACTTACTCCTTCGTGCTCCCCCTGCGCGCCGCCGCCGTGCTCGCGGGCTCATCCCCCGCCGCCGAGGAACAGCTCAGCGAGATCGGTCGGCATCTCGGCCTCGCCTACCAGTTGCAGGATGATCTGCTCTCCGCGTTCGGCGACCCCGGACAACACGGCAAGGACGCCTACTCCGACCTGCGCGAGGGCAAGGAGACGGCGATCATCGCCTACGCCCGCATGACGGCGCACTGGGAGAGCATCGAGGTGCACTTCGGCAGATCCGAACTCACCGTCTCGGAGGGGTCCGAAGCCCGCGATCGATTGCGCGCGTGCGGTGCCGAGAGCTTCGTCCTCGGACTCATCCACGAGCATCTGGATGCGGTGTCCACCGCGCTTGCCGCCGCGGAGTCCGACGGCACGCTCCCCGCCGCGGCTGCCCAGACGATCCGCGCTCACGCGTCCCGCGTCGAAGGGCGCCGCCGATGACCGCGGAACCGGCTGATCGTACGGACGACACCGCGCTGCGGCGCTTCAACCGCACGGCGGAGATCGCCACGACCGATGTGATCCGCACGTACTCGACCTCGTTCGGCCTCGCCACCCGGCTTCTCGGCCGACGTCATCGTCAGCACGTCCGCAACATCTACGCCATGGTGCGCATCGCCGATGAGATCGTCGACGGGGTCGCCGCCGAGGCCGGACTCGACAGCACCGCACAGACGGCGGCGCTCGCCTCCTACATCGAAGAGACGCACCGCTCGATGCGGACGGGGTACAGCAGCGACCTCATCCTGCACGCCTTCGCACGGACGGCACGCGAGTGCGGTATCGGCGAGGACCTGACCGGGCCGTTCTTCGCCTCGATGAGCGCCGACCTCGCCGACGACGCCGACTTCACGGCCTACGATGCCGACGCCCACGCCGACTACGTCTACGGTTCCGCCGAGGTGGTCGGACTCATGTGCCTCCAGGTCTTCCTTCGGGGGGCGGATCGGACGGACGAAGAGCTCCGCACCCTCCGCCGCGGTGCGCGCCAACTGGGCGCCGCGTTCCAGAACGTCAACTTCCTCCGCGATCTCGCCGACGACACGGACCGGCTCCACCGCGGGTACCTCGGGGGGTCCGCACGGCTGACGGATGCGGACCGCGATGCCTGGGTGGCGACGGTGTTCCGGCAGCTGGCGGATGCCGAAGCCGCCATCCCCCTCCTCCCGAAGGATTCCCGCGCCGCGGTGCGGAGCGCCCTCGCCCTGTTCGCCGCGCTCACCCGACGCGTGGCGAAGACGCCCGTGGAGGTGCTGTACCGCCGACGCGTTCGTGTGCCGGATCCGATCAAGGCCGTGCTCGCGGGTCGCGCCGTGATCGTGACGACGTGGGAGCGGGACCGATGAGCCGCGTGGTGGTGATCGGTGCGGGCGTCGCCGGCCTCGCGACGGCCGGCCTCCTGGCGAAGGACGGGCACGAGGTCGTCGTCCTCGAGAAGAACGACCGTGTCGGCGGGCGCGCAGGATCCATCGAGCGGGACGGGTTCCGCTTCGACTCAGGGCCCTCGTGGTACCTGATGCCGGAGGTGTTCGATCACTTCTTCGCGATGATGGGGACCTCGACGTCGGAGCAGCTCGACCTCACCGCGCTCGACCCGGGATATCGGGTGTTCCGTTCGCCTCGGTCCTCGGGGTCGGTGAGCGTCCCCGCGGGACGTGACGCGGTCACCGAGCTCTTCGACGAGCTGGAGCCGGGCTCCGGTCCCGCCCTCGACGCGTACCTGGACTCCGCGCGCGACGCAGCGGCGATGGCGGAGAAGTACTTCCTGTACAACCCGTTCACCCGCATGCGCACGCTCGCCGCCCCGGAGGTCCTGCGGGCGCTCCCCCGGCTGTTCACGCTCCTCGGCACCCGACTGCAGTCGTTCGCGGAGCAGCGATTCCTTCATCCGGTCGTGCGCCAGATCCTCGGCTACCCCGCCGTCTTCCTCGGCACCGACCCGCGCACCGCTCCTGCGATGTACCACCTCATGAGCGCACTCGACCTCGATCAGGGCGTGCGCTACCCCCAAGGCGGCTTCTGGCGCGTCGTCGAACGGATCGACGCGCTGGCTCGCGCGGCGGGCGCGCGGATCGTGACCGGTGCCGATGTCACCGGCATCCACACGCAGGACGGCCCCGACGGCGTGCACACGACCGGGGTCGGCTGGACGGACGACGCGGGCGTCGCACACGTGGAGCACGCCGACATCGTGGTCTCGGCCGCGGACCTGCACCACACCGAGACCGTGCTGCTGCCGCCTTCCCTGCAGACCTACCCCGAGTCCTGGTGGTCGCGGCGTACCAGCGGGCCCGGCGGAGTGCTCGTGATGCTGGGAGTGCGGGGCTCTTTGCCTGAGCTTCCGCATCATTCCCTGTTCTTCACCGATGACTGGGACGCCAACTTCGACGCGATCTTCGGAGCGACCCCGACCGTTCCCGATCCGGCGTCGACCTACGTCTGCCGACCGAGCGCGTCGGATCCCGATGTCGCTCCGGAGGGCCATGAGAACCTGTTCGTCCTGATCCCGGTCCCGGCAGACGTCGAACTCGGACACGGCGGACCCGACGGGACGGGATCACCCGCGGTCGAGAGCGCGGCGGATGCCGCGATCGATCAGATCGCCACCTGGGCCGGGATCCCGGACCTGCGCGAACGCATCGTCGTGCGCGAGACGATCGGCCCCGCGGACTTCCAGGACGACTACCACTCCTGGCGCGGAGGAATGCTGGGACCGGCGCACATCCTGTCCCAGAGTGCGATGTTCCGCGCGCAGAACGCCTCCCGGCGTGTGCAGGGCCTGTTCTACGCCGGGGCCACCACCGCGCCGGGTGTCGGCGTCCCGATGTGCCTCATCAGTGCGGAGATCGTCCTCAAGCGCATCCGCGGTGATCACTCCCCCGGCCCGCTCCCCGTTCCCGTGCCCACCGTTGTCGGGACGGAGGCGTCCTGATGGGCATGGTGTACCTGGCGGCCCTTCTCCTGTCGCTGGGCTGCATGCTGCTGCTGGATTGGCGGTTCCGCCTCTTCTTCTGGCGCGATGCCGTGTCGGCGACGGTCGTGACGGTCGTCGGGCTCGTCTTCTTCCTCCTGTGGGATGTGGCGGGCATCGCCAACGGGATCTTCTTCCGCGGTGACGGCGCGATCGCGACCGGGATCGTGCTCGCACCGGAACTGCCGATCGAAGAACCCGTGTTCCTGCTGTTCCTCGTGGTGTGCACGATGGTGATCTACACCGGGGCCGAACGCCTGATCACGCGCTGGCGTGAAAACCGTCGTGCAGGGGCGGGTGCGTCATGAGCTACATCCAACTCGCCGCCTGCTTCCTGCTCGTCGCCGTCGTGGTCGGTGTCATCCTGCCGCTTCTCCGCCGACGCCGCGGACCGCTCCCGGCCGCTGTGCTGCTCACCGTGCTGGTGCTCTTCGTCCTCACCGCCGTGTTCGACACCGTGATGATCGCGAGCGGATTGTTCCACTACGCGCAAGGTCCGCTGCTCGGCATCCACATCGGGCTGGCCCCCGTCGAGGACTTCGCCTACCCGCTGGCCGGTGCCCTGCTCCTTCCCGCCGTGTGGGCCGAACTGCGCGCGCGACGGCGGGCACGCGAGGACCGCAACACCGACGAGGAGCACGGATGAGCGCCGGAGCCACACCATCCCGCACGCTCGGACGGGATCTCTCGCAGATCCTGCTGTCGTCGCGACCCATCAGCTGGATCAACACCGCGTTCCCTTTCGCAGCCGCCTACCTGCTCACCACCCGTGAGCTCGATGTGACCCTGCTGGTCGGCACGCTGTACTTCCTCATCCCGTACAACCTGGCGATGTACGGCATCAATGACGTCTTCGACTACGCGTCCGACCTCGCGAATCCGCGTAAGGGCGGGATCGAGGGCGCGCTCCTGGCACCGCGCATCCATCGCGCCACCCTCTGGGCAGCGGCAGGGACGAACATCCCGTTCCTCGCCTACCTCGTGATCGTCGGCAACCCGGCGTCCTGGTTCTGGCTGGCCGTGAGCATGTTCGCGGTGATCGCCTACTCCGCACCGGTGCTGCGCTTCAAGGAGCGGCCGTTCCTCGATTCGATGACGTCGAGCACGCACTTCGTCAGCCCGGCGATCGTCGGGCTCGCGCTGGCCGGCGCATCCGTCACGGCCGCCACCACGCTCACCCTCGTCGCGTTCTTCCTGTGGGGCATGGCAGCGCATGCCTTCGGTGCCGTCCAGGATGTCGGACCGGACCGCGAAGCCGGGATCTCCTCGATCGCGACCGTGATCGGGGCGAGGGCGACCGTCCGACTGTCCCTGTCGCTGTGGGTGCTCGCCGGAGCCGCGATGCTCCTGACTCCCTGGCCGGGACCGCTCGCCGCGGTGCTCGCACTGCCCTATGTGGTGAACGCGGCACCGTGGTGGAACGTCGACGACGCCGGCTCGGCAGCCACGAACCGGGCCTGGCGGCGCTTCATCGCGCTGAACTATTTCGCCGGTTTCCTCGCGACGATGATCCTCATCCTCGCGTGGGTGTCCTGACCCTCCCCGACAACAGAAACCCTTCCGAGAGGAACACGATGTCCCGCCCCGACTCCGCGCCGACTCCACCGATCAGGGAGCGTTCACGACGCCACTCCTGGGTACGCGTGTTCCTTCCGGTGGCACTGATCCTCGTCTGGTTGGTGGGTGCGTCGCTCGGCGGTCCGCTGTTCGGCAAGGTCGACGAGGTGTCGTCCAACGACCAGACGACCTATCTGCCGGAGTCGGCGCAGGCCACCGAGGTCCAGCAACTGCTCGGCGAGTTCAACGACAGCGATTCGATCCCGGCCATCGCGGTGTTCACCTCGGACGACGCGCTCACCTCTTCCGAGCTGGACGCCATCTCCGACGCCGTCGCGGACGCACCGAACGTGGAGGGCGTCGGCGACGACGTCTCTCCGGCGCTCCCCTCCGAGGACGGGAAAGCCGTCCAGGCCTTCATCCCGATCGAGAGCGACGCGGAACTCGCCGATGCGACGGCGGCTCTCGGCGACGAGCTGCGCGGCGCCGTCCCCGACGGCATCAGGGTGTACATCACCGGTCCGGCCGGCTTCAGCGCCGATCTGGTCGCGGGCTTCGCCGGCATCGACGGCCTGCTGCTCGGTGTCGCGCTCCTCGCTGTCCTGATCATCCTGGTGCTCGTCTACCGATCGTTCCTGTTGCCCCTCGTCGTGCTGTCCACGAGCCTGTTCGCGCTCTGCGTGGCACTCCTGGTCGTGTGGTGGCTCGCGAAGTTCGAGGTGCTGCTGCTCAGTGGCCAGACCCAGGGCATCCTCTTCATCCTCGTGATCGGCGCCGCCACCGACTACGCCCTTCTCCTCGTGGCACGCTTCCGGGAAGAGCTGCGGGTCTCCCAGGACAAGGGCGTGGCGCTGCTCGCCGCCTGGAAGGGGTCGGTCGAGCCGATCGCCGCCTCGGGTGGGACCGTGATCGCCGGGCTCCTCTGCCTGCTGCTGAGCGACCTGAAATCGAACAGCACTCTCGGCCCCGTGGCCGCGATCGGCATCGTGTTCGCGATGCTCTCCGCGCTGACGCTGCTGCCCTCGCTCCTGCTGCTCTTCGGCCGTGCGGTGTTCTGGCCGCGACGTCCGCACTTCGAGCCCGAGGTCGTCGCCGCCGAGCACGGCATGCGGACGACGGGCCTGTGGGCTCGGTTGGCCGGCGTGATCAAGCGCCGCCCTCGGGTGATCTGGATCGTGACCACACTCGTCCTCCTGGCCGGAGCCGCCGGGGTGACCCAGCTCGATGCCAACGGTGTTCCGCAGTCCGAGCTGGTACTCGGCGCCTCGGAGGCCCGAGACGGGCAGGTCGCGCTCGGTGAACACTTCCCCGGCGGATCCGGCAGCCCCGTGTACGTGGTCGTCGACGAGGACCGCCTGCAGGACGTCGCCGACGTGCTCCTCGCCAACGACGGCGTCGATGCGGTCTCGGTCACCGCCGCGGATTCCCCCAGCGGCAGCGCACCCGTGACGGCCGACGGCATCACGGCCGTCGGTCCTCCCGGGACGCCGGCCCCCGAGCCGACGACCGTCGACGGCGAGGTGCTCCTCCAGGGAACGCTCACGGACGCGGCGGACTCCGAAGCCGCCGCGGCCACGGTGCGTGAGCTGCGGACCGAGCTCGACGGCACGAACGCCCTCGTCGGCGGAGTCACCGCCACGTCCATCGACACGAACGACGCGTCGATCCACGACCGCAACCTGATCATCCCGGTGATCCTCGTCGTGATCATGGTGATCCTGATGCTGTTGCTGCGCTCGATCCTCGCCCCTGTCCTGCTGATCCTGACCACGGTGCTGTCGTTCGGCACGGCGATGGGAGTCTCGGCGCTCGTGTTCAACGGGGTCTTCGACTTCTCCGGTGCGGACCCCGCCGTCCCGCTCTTCGGCTTCGTGTTCCTGGTCGCGCTGGGGATCGACTACAACATCTTCCTGATGACCCGTGTGCGCGAGGAGTCGAAGGCGCACGGCACGCGCGAAGGGATCCTGCGCGGGCTCTCGATCACGGGGGGCGTGATCACGTCGGCCGGTCTGGTCCTGGCCGCGACGTTCGCCGCGCTCTCCGTGATCCCGATCCTGTTCCTCGTCCAGCTGTCGTTCATCGTCGCCTTCGGAGTGCTGCTCGACACGTTCGTCGTCCGCTCTCTGCTCGTGCCGGCCCTGACCTACGACATCGGCAAAGCGATCTGGTGGCCTTCGAAGCTCTGGCGGCGCGGAGAGGACTGAGACGCCCCGCCCCACAGCGGGAAGCGACGACCTCGTTGGGTGCCCTCGACAGGATTCGAACCTGCGACCTGCCCTTTAGGAGAGGGCTGCTCTATCCCCTGAGCTACGAGGGCGCGCGTCAAGTCTACGTGACTCGAGAGCGCGCCCTCGGCGCCCCTGGCTAGGCGGCGAGAGCCAGGTACGGCTCCCATCGCGGGTCGCTGCGTTCGGTTCCCCGCACCGTCCAGGCCGTGCCGTGCGGGGGCCGCGGCGTGAATCGCAGCTGCCAGCGCATCTCCTGCGGGGTGCGGTCGCTCTTGACGTTGTTGCAGCGCAGGCAGCAGGCGACGAGGTTCTCCCAGGAGTCCGCGCCTCCACGCGAACGCGGCAGCACGTGGTCGATCGTGGATGCGGCTTTCCCGCAGTAGCCGCACCGGTGATTGTCGCGACGGAGCACGCCACGCCGCGTGACCGGCACTCGTCTGCTCGTCGGCACCCGGACGTACCGGGCGAGGATGATGACCGCGGGACGATCGTAGACACCGTGGGTGCCCCAGACGGGGTCGTCTTCCACGCGTTCGACAACGGTCGCCTTGTCGTTCATGACGAGCACGAGGGCTCGTTTGAACGACACGATCGCGAGCGGCTCGTATCCGGCATTCAGGACCAGTGTGCGCATTCGTCATCCTCTCGATCCGCCGGGACGGCTTCCCGGCACTCTCGACTCACACGAGGTCGCGCAGGTGGCAGAGCGATCGCAGGGACGAAAAAAGGCGCCGTCTAAAGACAGCGCCTTTCGCGCACGGCAACGCCGTGGCATCCCTGCGGGCTATGCAGAAGGACGTGACGACCGAGGGCATCCATGGTTCGGATGTTCGGTATTCGCTCCATCTGCCTCTCCCCGCTGTTCGACAACGGGATCAGGCTAACCCATCTCCCTGGATGCAGGGCGAAACAGCGGGTGAATGACGGAGAACGTGTCGGGGAATCAGCCGGCGTTGACCGACAGCCACGACATGGGCTCGACGAGGCCGCCGTTGATCCAGACCTCGAAGTGGAGGTGGTTCGCGGTCGATCGTCCGGTGCTGCCGACGTAGCCGATCAGCTGCCCCGCGGCGACCGTCTGGCCGACCTGCACCTGACGCGAGCCGTAGATCATGTGCCCGTAGGTGGTCTGCACGCGCTGCCCACCGACGACACTGTCGAGCATGATGCACACGCCGTAGCCGCCGATGCTCTCTGCCGAGGCGCGGACCACACCCGCCGCGGCCGCATAGATCGGGGTTCCAGCGGGAGCGAGCATGTCGGCACCGTTGTGGCCGCCGCCGATCGTGCGACTGACGTTCCAGGAGCCCATCGGGAGCGGGTACCGGACCTCGCCGGACCCGGGCGAAGTGAGGGCGTAACCCGCGGAGTTGAACTGAGCGGACGCAGTGGTCGCGGCGGCGGCACGAGCGGCTGCGGCCTCCTCCGCCTTCTTCTTCGCGATCTCCTCCGGAGTCGTGGCGCTGAAGGTTCCGCGGCTCAGCGGCGCGGCGGTGGCCTGCGAGGCGACGACGAGTGACTGCGCGTCGACCGCGGCGAGCTGCTGCAGGGTCGTGGTCGCAGCGGCTTCGGTCGGCTTCGGCGAGGCGAAGGCCGGAAGAGCGATCCCGGCGACCAGTGCACCGACGGCCCCGAAGATGGCGATGGAACGAAGTGGCTTCAGAGCCTTGCGAGCACCCACGCGCGCGCCGGTCCGGCGGGCTGGTACTCGGTCTTCAGATGTCTTCTTCGCGGTCGGTTCGATGTCTGCGGCCAAAACGTGGTCCTCCTGGGCCCTCGCGCTTTCGGGTAGCGCTGGCTCGTCGGCACTCTGCTCTCGTGGCATGAATGTAGCTCGGGGTACTTCGTGCGTTCCTGCCGTGAAGACGACGAGCCTGGAAGGCGAATCTTCGCGGTGCGTCTCCAGCGGGCTTCTTCGCTGGCGACTCGACCGAGGTTACCGGAAGATAACGATCGTGTCACCCCAGGAACCTGACAATCATCGCAGAGGCCCGGTCGGTGGCCGTCTCCGCGCTGGGATCCCGCGGAGGATCAGGCCGGTTCACCCACCAGGAAGATGTGCGAAGCCAGCTCGACGGGAAGCTCGAGTCCGTCGGTCTGGCCGTCCATCTGGATGAGGACGTATCCCTCGCTGAAACGGAAGTCACCGTGCGCGCCGGGCACCACGCCGGCGTCGCGGAGCTGCTCCAGCAGTTCGGGGTCGACCTGCGCGGGTTCGGCGAGACGGCGGACCGTGCCTTCGACGGGCTCCCCCGCCGCGTTCAGACGCTGCACGAGACCGATGACGCCTTCGTCGAAGGTACGAGCGGGGATGTCGCCGAGCTGGTCGAGGCCCGGGATCGGGTTGCCGTAGGGCGACTCGGTCGGGTGGCCGAGGAGCTCGACCAAGCGGCGCTCCACCTGCTCGCTCATGACGTGCTCCCACCGGCAGGCCTCTTCGTGGACGAACGCCCAGTCGAGCCCGATGACATCCGAGAGCAGGCGCTCGGCGAGACGGTGCTTGCGCATCACGTCGACGGCCTTGCGACGCCCCGCGTCGGTGAGCTCGAGCGTGCGATCTTCGGAGACGATGACGAGACCGTCGCGCTCCATACGCCCCACCGTCTGCGAAACCGTGGGACCCGAGTGGCCCAGGCGCTCGGAGATGCGCGCGCGCAGCGGCACGATGTTCTCCTCCTCGAGTTCGAGGATGGTGCGGAGATACATCTCCGTGGTGTCGATCAGATCGGTCATGTGCAGGCCCTCCGGGGTTCTTAGGCAAGCCTACATTCCCGGACGGACATCGGACCCGTGCACGGTGCGGGAGCCCACCGCTCGCCCTCTAGAATCAAGCCATGGCGATCGAGATTCCCCGTGACCTCCTGCCCACTGACGGCCGCTTCGGCTGCGGCCCCTCGAAGGTGCGCCCCGCGCAACTCGAGGCCCTGGCCGCCTCGGGAGCCTCGATCCTGGGGACATCGCACCGCCAGGCCCCGGTGAAGAACCTCGTCGGAAGCGTGCGTGAACAGCTCGCTGCACTGCTGCGCGTTCCCGAGGGATACGAGATCATCGTCGGCAACGGCGGATCCACCGCGTTCTGGGATGCCGCCGCGTTCGGACTCATCGAGCGCCGCAGCCAGAACCTCGTGTTCGGTGAGTTCGGCGGCAAGTTCGCCGCCGCCGCGGGGGCTCCGTGGCTCGAGGCTCCCGATGTCCGCAAGGCCGAGCCGGGATCGCTGACCGTCGCCGAGGCCGTGCCGGGTGTCGACGTCTACGCCTGGCCCCACAACGAGACCTCGACCGGAGTCGCGGCGCCCATCGCCCGCGTCGACGCCGAGGGGCCGCTCACCGTCATCGACGCGACGAGCGCTGCCGGCGGAATCGACTTCGATGCCGCCCAGGCCGATGTGTACTACTTCGCACCGCAGAAGAACCTCGGTTCGGACGGTGGCCTCTGGTTCGCCGCCGTCTCCCCCGCCGCGATCGAACGCATCGAACGCATCGCCGCGACCGACCGGTACATCCCCGAGTTCCTCAGCCTGAAGAATGCGGTCGACAACTCGCGTCTCAACCAGACGCTCAACACCCCGGCCCTCACGACGCTGCACCTGCTCGACAGCCAGTTGCGGTGGATCCTCGACAACGGAGGACTCGCCTGGGCCGCGGCCCGCACGGCGGAGTCCTCTTCGGTGCTCTATGACTGGGCGGAAGCGTCGTCGGTCGCCACTCCGTTCGTCGCGGATCCCGCGCACCGGTCACCCGTGGTCGCGACGATCGACTTCGACGACAGCATCGACGCCGCCGCCATCGCGAAGACGCTCCGCGCCAACGGGATCGTCGACACGGAGCCCTACCGCAAGCTCGGTCGCAACCAGTTGCGCGTGGCGACGTTCGTCTCCATCGAGCCGGACGACGTGCGCCAGCTCACCCGTTCCATCGAATACGTGCTGGAGAACCTGGGCGCCTGAGCGCCCGGGCTCACTCCTCTTCGTCGACCTCGCCGGCGTCCTCATCGAGGGCGCCGGCTTCGTCGTCCTCGGCGTCTTCGTCTTCGTCCTCGTCGTCGTCCTCGGTCGCGTCCGCGTCGGCTTCGGCGGCGGAATCGTCGAGCTCATCGATGTCGACGCCGTCGACGTCACCCGCATGCAGGATGTCCGAGACGTGGTCGCCCTCATCGAGGTCATCCTCGTCTTCGTCGAGGTCCTCGTCGAGATCGTCGTCCGCGTCGTCGTCCAGCTCGTCGTCGGGCGATTCTCCGTCACCGTCCGCCGCGGCCGCTTCGGCGAGCTCGGCCTGGTGTGCGCGATACTCCGCCAGCCGCTCGGCCCAGGGCACCCACTCCGGCGCCAGGAGAGCACCTTCACCGGGGAGCAGTTCGACCTCGAGGACCGTCGGATCCTCGTCGTCCACTCGGGCGATCGTCACCGTCCAGTACCACCCGGGGTAGCCGGCGAGACGGTTCTCGAATCGCAGCGAGACCGAGCCGTCGTCCTCGGGGAGGTAGCCGGCAGCCGGTCCAATGGAGGACGCAGGGGTGATCTCGCGCAGAGCCGCCAGCGCGAGATCGTGGGCGCCGATGAGACGGGCGTCGGCGTCAGGCTTCGAGGTCATCGGCGACCTTGCGCAGGACGGCCGCGATCTTGCGGCCGTGTCCGGATGAGGGGTAGCGTCCGCGGCGCAGGTCTCCGCCGATGCCGTCGAGGAGCTTCACAAGGTCTTCGACGATGATCGCCATGTCGTCGGCGGGCTTGCGCTTGGCCTTCGACAGGCTGGGCGGCGCCTCGAGCACCCGCACCGAGAGCGCCTGGAGGCCGCGCTTGCCGTCTGCCACGCCGAACTCCACGCGCGCACCCGCCTTCACCGCGGCACCCGCAGGCATCGCAGAGGCGTGCAGGAAGACGTCCTGGCCGTCATCGCTGGCGATGAAGCCGAAACCCTTGTCTTCGTCGTAGAACCTGACCTTGCCGGTGGGCATGGGAGAACCTCGCTGAGATCGATATGCAGAACCATTGACGCGCTCGTGCGCGTACTCCCAGCCTACCGGTCGCGGGCTTCGCCGATCCGATGGTGTCGGTGAGAGTAGGCTGAGGCGGATGAGCACGAAGAATTCCGAACCGGAGGTTCCCGTCCGCCGGCTGGATCGTTTCCTGGCGTTCACCGCGCTCGGTATCGCCGCGGCCTCCGTGGTGTGCTTCTTCGCCATCATCATCGGGACCGCTGTCGGCATGGACCAGAGCGCCTTCGGCGAGGGAGCGTGGCCGTTCATCGCGGCGATCCCCTACTGGGGCCTCCCCGTCGCCTTCCTGATGATCCTCACGCTCCTCATCATGAGCTTCGTCCGAAAGGGACGCGCTTCCACGCGTTCGTGAGGAATCGGCCATGAGCACTCACGCACGACCGCTGGCGGACTGGCTGGCAGCGGCGAGCGATGACGACCTCCGACGGCTCTTCACCGCGCGTCGAGTGCGGCCGGACGCAGCCTGGCAGGACTTCTTCGACGTGGCTGAGGCGCTGCTCGACCCGGCGTCGCTGGCGAAAGTCCTCCCCTCACTGACCGCGGCCGAGGCGAGGGCCCTCACCGACACGACCTCGGGCGCTTCTGCCGGTGCCCTGCAGGAACGACTGACAGCGCTCGCTCTGCTGCGCCCCGACGGCACACCGTATCCACCCGTGACCGCCGCGATCGCGGGACGACCTTCTCCCGAGCCCGTGACGGATCGACCGGTTCCGCCCCGCTCCTCCGACGCCGCCTCGGCGCACGCGGCCGAACGCGCCTTCACGACGGTGGCCGTGCTCGCAGACCTCCTCCTCATCGCGCGGGAACGTCCCTTCGCGCTGCTCACCGGCGGCGGTGTGAACGCGGGCGAGAAGCGTCAGCTCACCGAAGCAGGTGTACCGGGGGAGCTGGTCGACACGCTGGCCTCCATCGCCCTCCAGGCAGGTCTCGCGGTCTCCGCCGACCGCCGTCTTCGATCGAGCCGGTCCGCAGAGGAATGGCTGCGTTCCTCGGCCGTCGACCGCTGGAGCGTGCTGGCACGCTCTTTTCGCGATGCCCTTCCGCGCGGAATCCGGTCCGCGGACGGCGGATGGATCCCGCCGGAGTCGTGGCTCGACGCTCACCCCTGGGACCAGGGCTGGCCGGAGCGCTCTGAAGCGCTGCACGACGCGGCCCGCCTGCTGGGCCTGATCGCCGAAGACGGCACCGAACCCGAGTGGGCCGCGGCACTGCGCAGCGGCGATGCAGCGGAGACGGACGCACTCGCGCGACTCCTTCCCGCCGAAGTCGACCGGATCTTCCTGCAGAACGACCTCACGGCCATCGCCCCCGGCCCGCTGGAACCCGCTCTCGACGTGCGGCTGCGCACGATCGCCGCCCGGGAGTCCGCGGCGCAGGCTTCGTCCTACCGTTTCACTGCGGAGTCCGTCGCACACGCATTCGCGACCGGAGAGACGGAGCAGTCGATCCTCGACTTCCTCGGCACCCTCTCGCTCACGGGAATCCCGCAGCCGCTCAGCTACCTGATCGCGCAGACGGCGCAACGGCACGGTCTGGTCCGCGTCTCCACGGACGAGGAGACCGGCCGCACCCGGATCGAGAGCACAGACGGACACCTCATCGACACGATGGCCGTCGACCAGTCGCTGCGGCCGCTCGCTCTCACCGCACACGTCGGATCGCTCACCACCCGGGTCGGCCGAGACACCGTGTACTGGGCGCTCACGGATGCGCGATACCCGGCCACCCTGGTCGGGTCTGACGGTGCCCTCCTCGTCCGCGAGCGCCACCCGGCCCCCGCGTCCGAGGCCGCACACGCCGACGCGTCGGACCTGAGCCCCCTCATCGACCGATTGCGGTCGCACCAGGGACCGGATGCCGACGCCGCCTGGCTCGATCGCGAGCTCGAGGCCGCGGTACGGACGAAGTCCGTGCTGCAGGTGACCGTCGGCATGCCGGACGGCTCGACGCGAGAGCTTCTCCTGGAGGCGACGGGGATGGGCGGCGGACGGCTGCGCGGGCGCGATCGCGCCGCCGACGTGGAGCGCACCCTTCCCGTATCGAGCATCCGCGCTGCGACGATCGTCGCGCCGTAGGCCCCGTGCCTCGCGCGACCGGTAAACTGGTCAGCTATGTCTGATGGCCCCCTGATCGTCCAGAGCGATCGCACCGTGCTGCTCGAAGTGGCCCATGCCGACGCCGAGAGCGCCCGCCACGAACTCGCAATCTTCGCCGAGCTGGAACGCGCTCCCGAACACATCCACACCTATCGCATCACCCGGCTCGGTCTGTGGAACGCCCGTGCCGCCGGGCACACCGCGGACGACATGCTCGAGACGCTGGACCGCTGGTCGCGATTCCCGGTGCCGCCCTCCGTCTCCGTCGATCTGCGCGAGACCGTGAATCGCTACGGCCGGCTGGTCATCGAGCGTGACGACGAAGGCACCCTGATCCTGCGTTCGTCGGATCCTGCCGTCCTCGCGCAGGTCGCGAACAACAAGCGCATCCAGCCTCTGCTGATCGGTCACCCAAGCCCTGAGACGTACGTCGTCGACGCCTGGGCACGCGGACAGATCAAGCAGGAGCTGCTGAAGATCGGCTGGCCCGCCGAGGACCTCGCCGGCTACACCCCCGGCACTCCGCACGAGATCGACCTCGCCGAAGACGGCTGGGAGATCCGTCCGTACCAGCAGGATGCCGTCGATGCTTTCTCGAAGGACGGTTCGGGCGTCGTGGTGCTCCCCTGCGGTGCGGGGAAGACGATCGTCGGCGCCGGGGCGATGGCCGCGACGAAGACCACCACGCTGATCCTCGTCACCAACACGGTGTCGGCCCGGCAGTGGCGCGACGAGCTGCTCAAGCGCACGAGTCTGACCCCCGAGGAGATCGGCGAGTACTCCGGCCAGGCCAAAGAGGTCAAGCCCGTCACCATTGCGACGTATCAGATCCTCACCGCGAAGCGGAAGGGCCAGTACGCGCACCTGGCATTGCTGGATGCCCTCGACTGGGGCCTCATCGTGTATGACGAGGTCCACTTGCTCCCGGCCCCCGTGTTCAAGCTCACCGCCGACCTGCAGGCCCGCCGCCGTATCGGCCTGACCGCGACCCTGGTCCGCGAGGACGGGCGCGAGGGAGACGTGTTCAGCCTGATCGGGCCCAAGCGCTTCGACGCGCCGTGGAAGCAGATCGAGGCGCAGGGGTTCATCTCCCCCGCCGCCTGCTACGAAGTGCGCGTCGACCTCCCGCCGAGCGACCGTCTCGAGTACGCCGCGGCGACCGACGACGAACGCTATCGGCTCGCTGCTTCCGCGCCGGCTAAGGTGACGGCGGTGCGCGAGCTCATCGCCAAGCATGAGGGCGAGCGCATCCTCGTGATCGGCCAGTACCTCGATCAGCTCGAGTCGCTGTCGGCGGCCTTGGATGCTCCGCAGATCACCGGGGCGACGCCGGTCGACGAGCGCGAGGAGCTGTACCGGGCCTTCCGCGAGGGCGAGATCTCGCTCCTGGTGGTGTCGAAGGTCGCGAACTTCTCGATCGACCTGCCGGAGGCATCCGTCGCCATCCAGGTGTCCGGCTCGTTCGGATCGCGCCAGGAAGAGGCCCAGCGACTCGGACGCCTGCTGCGCCCGAAGCAGTCCGGACACACCGCGAGCTTCTACACCCTCGTCGCCCGCGACACCATCGATCAGGACTACGCCCAGAACCGGCAGCGCTTCCTCGCCGAGCAGGGTTACAGCTACACGATCATGGACTCCGACGCCCTCGCCGCCTGATCTCGTCCGTTCGACCTCCCCGGAGGTCGAGCCGCTCAGCCGTGCAGGGCGCGCGGCAGATGGTGGGTCCCCTCGTGCCGGGCCGGTGCGGACACGGGCACCGTCGCCGTGCGCGTGACACCGAGGCGTCGCGCCCACCGGTCGGCGAGCACCGCGTACACGACCATCGCGATCATCGAGCCGACGAGGTCCGCCGCCGTCCCCGACGTGGCGTTCGCATCGACGAGGGCGACGGATCCGAGCAGGAAGATGAGCACGTTGTTGACGATGTGCAGGGAGATCGCCGCCTCGAGGCCGCCGGTCCGCCAGGTCAGCCAGGCGGCGACGATCGCGAAGGCCCCCACGCTCGCAGCGCCCCAGACGTCGTAGCCGTGGCCGAGGACGAACAAGGGGACGGGCACCAGGATGGCGAAGGCCGGATGCCGGAGCCAGCTGCCGACCAGCTGCATGAGGTAGCCGCGGAAGACGTACTCCTCTGCGGCTGCCTGGAAGGGGATCAGCACCAGCACGAGGAGGACCATGATCCACAGTCCGGGGTGCGAGAAGTCAGCGACCACCGCCTCTCCGGCGAGCGCCGACCACCCCAGCACGACGGCGAAGTACACGGCGAACACCGCGAGCGCCAGCAGGAGGCTCTTCCCGAGCCACCCCATCCGCAGTCGTGCCGTGACCGAGGACAGCAGCCCGACGCCACGGCCTTCCACGACCCGGGATGCCAGCAGCAGGGCGGGGATCATCAGGATCAAGGGGAGCACCAGCGCGATCAGCAGCCAGGGACGGTCGAGGTCGAAGTACCGCACGGAGGTGAGGAGCACCATCATCTCGTCGCCCCACCCCGGGATGACCACCGCTGCGACGACCAGGGGCACCGTCAGGACGAGGAGGAGGACGATGTAGAACGCGAGGGCGACGAGCCCGGTCAGGAGCGGCCGCCACCAGCGATATCGCGGTCGCAGGTGCGCCAGGCGGTGGTACGGGATCTGCGTGGCAGGCGAGAGTGTGGGCGGGGCGGGGGCGGCGGACGCGTCCTCGTTCGAGCTCATGTCTCAATCCTGGCCTGTTCACCTGTGCCTCTCCTCCCACCCCGGAATGATGTCGTTTCCCGCGGGTGACGAGCGCGTCGGCGGCCTCCCGGGAGAGCGCGACTCCACGCCGTTCCGCACAATAGTCAGCATCCGCATGGCCGGAGTCACCATAATGGGGACATGACTGCTCCGCGCATCCTGGTCGTCGATGACGAACCCAACATCCGCGACCTGCTCTCCACGGGTCTCAGCTTCGCCGGATTCCAGGTGAAGACGGTCGCCAACGGCGCCGCCACGATCTCGGCCGTCCTCGAAGAGGAACCGGACCTGATCATCCTGGACGTCATGCTCCCCGACATGAACGGGTTCAGCGTGACCAAGCGCCTCCGCGGCGCCGGGTTCACCGCCCCGATCCTCTTCCTGACGGCGAAAGACGGCACCGACGACAAGATCGAGGGTCTCAATGCCGGCGGTGACGACTACGTCACCAAGCCGTTCAGCCTCGACGAGATCGTGGCCAGAGCGCAGGCGATCCTCCGCCGCACCATGCAGGCCGACGAGGAGTCGATCATCCGTGCCGGCGAGTTGTCGATGGACCAGGACACCCATGACGTCCACGTGGGCAAGGAGCCGATCGAGCTCAGCCCGACCGAGTTCAAGCTGCTGCGCTACCTGATGCTCAACCCGAACCGTGTGCTGTCGAAGGCGCAGATCCTCGACCACGTGTGGGAGTACGACTTCAACGGTGACGCGGGCATCGTCGAGAGCTACATCTCGTACCTTCGCCGCAAGATCGATCCCCACACCGAGGAGTCGCTGATCCAGACGAAGCGCGGCTTCGGATACATGTTGAAGGTCGGCAAGTCGGCCTGACCCCCGGGCCACCACCACTCGACGCCGCACAGCGGCGTGTTCGCCGCACCGAGGAGGACCGCATGGCGCACAAGCCCGATGCGGTCACCAGCTGGTGGCGCCGCATCAGCCTCCGGGCGAAGGTGACCGGAGTCACGGTGGCCGTCCTGGCGCTCGGGCTACTGGTGGCAGGCATCGGAACGGTGCCGATCCTGCGCAACGCCCTCGTCGCGAACATCGATGCGCAGCTTCCCGCGCTGGTCTCCGGTGATCTCGTGGAACGGTACTTCGAGACCGCGACGGTGGACGGAACCACCACCTACACACCGCGCGAAGAGCAGCCGCGGGACTTCTCCTTCGCCATCTACGATGCGACCGGGGTGCTGCGGGCCACCGCGCGCGGCACCTCCGGCCCGTCGCCCCTCTTCCCCTCCGAGTATTCGCTCGCCAAGGCGACCGCCGATTCCGAACGCACCCCGATCGAGCTCGCAGGACCCGATGGCGAGGTCTTCCACGCCGCGGTCGCCGTGGTGGGCTCGGAGGGAAGCGGGGGCGCGCTCCGCATCCAGCTGGTCGCCCTGCCGCTCGCACCGGCGGATCGTATCGTCAGCCAGTACTTCGGTATCTACATCACAATCGCCCTGATCACGATCCTCGTCGCCGCGCTGCTCACTCGCGGCCTCGTCACCCTGACCTTCCGCAGACTCGGCCAGGTCGAGGCGACCGCCATGTCGATCGCCGCCGGCGACTTCCGGCAGCGCCTCACCGATCTCGAGCCGACGACGGAGGTCGGCCGTCTGAACGCGGCGATCAACACGATGCTCGATCGTGTCGACCGCTCGCTCGCGCAGCGCGACCGGACCGTGCAGCACATGCGACGTTTCATCGGCGACGCCAGCCATGAGTTGCGCACACCCCTCGTGAGCGTTCGCGGGTATGCGGAGCTCTATCGGATGGGCGCGATCAAGGGCGAGGAGGACACCGCCAGAGCCATGGAGCGCATCGAGAAGGAAGCGATCCGGATGGGCGTCCTCGTGGAGGACCTCCTCGCGCTGGCACGCCTGGACGAGGAGCGGGAACCGGAGATCGTCCCGCTCGATCTGCGTCCGATCGCACGCGACGCTGCACTCGACCTGCGCGCCGCCGCTCCTGGCCGGACGGTCACCGTGATCGACCGGACCGTCGGCGCCCCGGCCACGACCCCTTTGCGCATCACTCCTTCCCCGCAACCGCAGGATGCCGCGTCCCCGGCTCCCCGCGGACTCTCCCGGACAGCACTCTCCCGTCTGCGTCGCCGTCCCCGTGCTCCCGAGCCGGCTCCGGCCATCGACTTCACCGAGATCCCGGACATCCCCGTGCGGACGCCTCCGATCGTGCTCGGGGAGGAGAACAAGGTGCGCCAGGTCGTCACCAACCTGCTGGGAAATGCCCGCCGCTTCTCCCCCGAGGACGGGCCGATCGAACTCATCGTCGACTCCGACCGCGTCCGCGGCACCGGGAGCATCGCGGTCGTGGATCATGGCGAAGGCATCCCGCCGCAGATCCGTGAGCAGATCTTCGAGCGATTCTGGCGCGCCGACACCTCACGGGCGAGGGAAACAGGGGGATCGGGCCTCGGCCTCGCGATCGTCGCGTCGATCATGAAGGCGCTGCACGGGGGCGTCGAGGTGTCGGAGACCCCGGGCGGCGGAGCGACCTTCACGGTCACCCTCCCCCTCGCACCGGCCCGCGCGACCCCCGCACACCTGCTCGAGGACACGCAGCCGTTGGAACGGCTCGACCTCCCCTGACCCGTAGCCGCCACGGACGAGGGGACGATCCGTGACGCCGAGAGTTCTGCACGGCTCACGGGATCGATCGGCTTCCCCCAGGTGCCGAGTCCTCCCGTGACGGACGTGATTCTCGGTGCCGCCTCGCACCTAGCGTCGGAGCTCCAACGAGAAGGAGTTCCCATGTCTGTCTTCACCGTCGACACCGAAGCCGTCCACGCTGCCCACGGCGCCGTCAGAGCCACCATCGAGCGCCTGCAGAGTGAATCGGCGACGCTCATGGCCCAGCTCCGTCAGCTGCAGACATCCTGGGTCGGAAGCGCCTCCAACGCATTCCAGGGCTGTGCAGAGCAGTGGCAGGGAGCCCAGCTGCATGTGGAGCAGGTCCTCGACTCGATCGGCACCTCGCTCGGATCGGCCGCCTCCCAGTACGCCGATGCCGACCAGTATTCGGCGAGCCTGTTCCGCTGAGACTGGTTCCCGAGAATGCAGAACGCCCCCGGCCGAAGCCGGGGGCGTTCTGTCAGGAAGGATGGATCAGAAGTCCATGCCACCCGACGGGTCAGCCATCGGAGCAGCTGCCTTCTCGGGCTTGTCGGCCACGACGACCTCGGTCGTGAGGAACAGAGCCGCGATCGATGCCGCGTTCTGCAGCGCCGAGCGGGTGACCTTGGCCGGGTCGATGATGCCGGCGCCGAACATGTCGACATACTCGCCCGTCGCCGCGTTCAGGCCCTGGCCCGCGGGGAGCTCGGCGACCTTGTTGGCGACGACACCGGCCTCGAGACCGGCGTTCAGCGCGATCTGCTTCAGCGGAGCCTGGATGGCGACGCGGACGATGTTCGCGCCGGTCGACTCGTCGCCCGTGAGCGAGAGGGCGTCGAGCGCCTTCGTGCCGGACTGGATCAGCGCGACGCCACCACCGGGGACGATGCCCTCCTCGACGGCCGCCTTCGCGTTGCGGACGGCGTCTTCGATGCGGTGCTTGCGCTCCTTGAGCTCGACCTCGGTCGCTGCACCCGCCTTGATGACGGCGACGCCACCGGCGAGCTTGGCCAGGCGCTCCTGGAGCTTCTCGCGGTCGTAGTCGCTGTCGGTGTTCTCGATCTCGCGACGGATCTGCGTGACGCGACCCTCGATCTGGTCGGCCTCGCCGGCACCCTCGACGATCGTGGTCTCGTCCTTGGTGACGATGACCTTGCGCGCACGGCCCAGCAGGTCGAGCGTGGCGTTCTCCAGCTTGAGGCCGACCTCTTCGGTGATGACCTGACCACCGGTGAGGATCGCGATGTCCTGCAGCTGCGCCTTGCGACGGTCGCCGAAGCCGGGAGCCTTGACGGCGACCGACTTGAAGATGCCCTTGAGCTTGTTCAGCACGAGCGTCGCGAGAGCCTCGCCCTCGACGTCCTCGGCGATGATGACGAGCTCCTTGCCGTCCTGGATCACCTTGTCGACGATGGGCAGGAGGTCCTTGATGTTGGAGACCTTCTGGTTCGCGATGAGGATGTACGGGTCCTCGAAGACAGCCTCCTGGCGCTCCGGGTCCGTGACGAAGTACGGGTTCAGGTATCCCTTGTCGAAGCGCATGCCCTCGGTGAGCTCGAGCTCGGTGCCGAACGTCTGCGACTCCTCGACGGTGACGACGCCTTCCTTGCCGACCTTGTCGATCGCCTCGGCGATGAGCTCGCCGATCGCGGGGTCCGCAGCGGAGATGGAAGCCGTGGCCGCGATCTGCTCCTTCGAGTCGATCTCCTTGGCGGTCGAGAGCAGCTCCTCGGTGATCGCTGCGACGGCCTTCTCGATGCCGCGCTTGAGCGAGATGGGGTCGGCGCCGGCCGCGACGTTGCGCAGACCTTCACGGACCAGAGCCTGAGCGAGGACCGTGGCGGTGGTGGTGCCGTCACCCGCGACGTCGTCGGTCTTCTTGGCGACCTCCTTGACGAGCTCCGCGCCGATCTTCTCGTACGGGTCGTCCAGCTCGATCTCCTTGGCGATGGAGACACCGTCGTTCGTGATCGTGGGGGCGCCCCACTTCTTCTCGAGGACGACGTTGCGACCGCGCGGGCCGAGGGTCACCTTGACCGCGTCGGCGAGGATGTTCAGGCCGCGCTCGAGGCCGCGGCGGGCCTCCTCATCGAAAGCAATGATCTTTGCCATGAGTTTTTTCGTCCCTCCTGGACGTAGACGTTGGGTTTAGCACTCAGAGTGAGAGAGTGCTAACGCCATTCTGGCACTCGACACCTTCGAGTGCAAGCCGCCGGGCGCGGGTCGCCTCCGGAGGTCAGGAGGCGGGCTCGTCGGCGGGTGTCTCCGGCGCGGAGGGCGACCGATCGAGACCGATCACCACGGTGAACTGCTTCTCCCCGTCTTCGGTCTGACCGGAGTAGTAGTCGCTCTGCTGGACCTGTGCACCACCGAGGAGGTTGGCCAATCCGATCGCGGCCTCCTCATCCTCTTCGTTGACGTAGAAGACGGTCGTCTCGGCGAAATCCTGGCTGGAGCTGTCGCCGGCGAAGACGTCGTCGGCCGCCCAGCCGTTGTTGATCAGAGTGTCGCGCATCTGCGTGTCGAGACCCTCATCCGGCGTCCCGTTCAGGACCATCACGGAGATGGTCGGGTCGACGATCCCCGTGTCGACCGGCGACGGGACCACGGACGGCGCGGCCTCGGGGAACAGCGAGACCCGCCCCATCACGACGAGCGAGCCGAAGATGCCGGCGATGATGAGGATGAGCGCGGCGACGAAAGACCACAGCAGCACGACCCAGCCGTTCATGCCGGGAGCTTCGGCGCGGTGCGCTCCCACACGTCCGGAGGAACGGGGAACGTCATCGAAACGATCGCGGGAGGGCTTTGACACCCCTCGATGCTAGCGGCAGGTTCCTGTCAATCGGTTCTGCGGCGAGGCGACGACGCCCCCGCGATTCGGGCAGGACCGCTCAGCCGACGAAACCGGGGGTGCGTGCGCGACGCCGTGCCGCTCGCGAATCGCGGAGTCGACGGAGCCTGCGCACCAGCATCGGGTCGTATTCCAGCGCGACCTCCGAATCGATCAGACGTCCGAGGAGCTGGTAGTAGCGCGCGGCGCTCATCCCCAGCTGCGTGCGGATGACCTCTTCTTTCGCCCCGTCATGCCGGGGCCAGGTCCCTTCCAGGGCGAGGATCGCGCGATCGCGCTCCGTGAGGTCTCCGATCATGGGTACAGGTTAGGACGCGTTCGCAGGCAGAGCCGCTCGCCACTCCCACCAGCGCCCGAGCGGATCCGCAGCAGCGCGCACTCGACCGTCCAGCGCGACCACGAAACCCGGCCAGTCGTCTGCATCGACCGGCGGCTCCCAGACGTCGAGCACACCCGGCGGATCGATCGTGATCCAGCGCGCGTCCAGGCCGTCGATGGTCGCGACGAGCGCGTTCCGGGACGCCCACGGGATGTGCACGAGCACCCCCGGCGTCGTGATGACGAGGGTGGCGTCGTTCGGGGCGGACGCGGCGAGCGCCTCGATGGACGCCAGCGCATCTCCGGCGACGAGCCTCGGAGGATCGGCCGCGACGATGTCGAGGGCAGCGGCGATGCGCTCATCGCGTCCCGTCTCGCCCGGCCACACGAGCCCCCGCAGCCAGCGACGGTCACGCTCGTCCCCCGCGTCGAGCGGAGCCAGGTCGATTCCGGCACGCCAGACCACCTCCGGTATCCGCAGGGGCGGCAGGGGTCCGGACACCCGGGTCTCCAGCACGACCGAGGACGGTCCGTCCACCGGATCCAGTGCGACACGCACCTCCCCGTGCTCATCGGCGACGCGGTACGAATACCGATCCGGATAGAGACAGAGCCCGGCTGCCGCGCCGACCTCGAGCAATGCCACCGGGCCGGGTATCTCGGAGAGCACGGGAAGGAGGGCGGCGAGTCGAAGCGGCTCGTTGGTCTGCAGCGACCGGCGGGCGCACTCGACGACGATGTCGTCCGCGTGCTGCAGCACGAAGCGCCGCCACTGCGGGTATGCGGCCAGCGGTGCGCCGAGCATCCGGGTGACGGCGAACACCAGCGGCGGCTGCCTCCTCGTCTCCGGGATCCGGCGGAGGACCGCCCGCACCGCATCGTCCGACGCGACGCCGCTCGCCCATTCGACGTAGAGGGCGCTGCGACCCGGCGCCTCGTCACGAGCGAAGCGCGCATACCGCTCCTGGACAGCATCCGTCATCCGTCCATTCTGACGCGAAGCACCCGAGAGGCCGTTGCAGGAGGGAGAATGGAGGCGACTCAGGAGGACACATGTCGTACAGCGTGGACAAGACCGAAGACGAATGGCGCGAGGAGCTCGGTGATGAGCGATACGCCGTGCTGAGGAAGGCCGCCACCGAGCGCGCGTGGACGGGAGAGCTTCTCGATGAGGAACGCGCGGGTCTCTACACCTGCGGAGCCTGCAACGCCGAGCTGTTCAAGAGCGGGACCAAGTTCGACTCCGGCTGCGGCTGGCCGAGCTTCTACGAGTCGATCCGCCCCGATGCGGTGGAGCTCCTCGAGGACGACAGCCTGGGCATGGTGCGCACCGAAGTCCGCTGCGCCAACTGCGGCTCGCACCTCGGCCACGTGTTCCCGGACGGGTTCGGCACGCCGACCGGCGACCGCTACTGCATGAACTCGATCGCGATGAACTTCACCCCCGACGCCTCGTGAGCGCCCTGGACGCCGTTCGCGCGCGTCAATCTTGGTCGAAGGTGGAAGACACGGCCCCCGGCCGCGAGGAGTTGCTGACCTTCGTGGCCGCCGCCGGTCGCGTGGCCGATCATTCCTCGTTGCGCCCGTGGCGGCTCATCGAGCTCCGGGGCGCGGACCGCGAAGTCCTCGGCGCCGCCATCGCGAAAGCCCAGGGCGACTCCTCCCCCTCCACCAAGCCGCTGAGAGCTCCGCTGCTGATCGCCGTCGTCGCGAGCTACCGCAAGAGCGAGAAGGTGCCGCGCTGGGAGCAGGAGGCCGTCGCCTCCGGCGTCGCGCACATGCTGAGTCTGCTGCTCGATGAGGCCGGGTGGGGCGTGATCTGGCGCACGGGTCACTACACCCGCGCCAAAGCAGTGGCGAAGGCTCACGGCCTCGGCAAGGACGAAGCACTTCTGGGCTGGCTCTACGTCGGTGGCAAGCCGGAGGGCAAGAAGGCGGGACGCCGCAAGATGGTCGATGCGCGGAAGCTGCTCACGCGCATGCCCGCGCCCGGGTCGGCTTCCCCGAAGAAGCCGAGCAAGAAGAAGAAGAAGAAGGCCGAGAAGAAGAAGTAACGCGTCAGCGGCGCCACAGCCGCGGGACCGCGACGAGCACCGATGCGACCGCGACGGTGACCATCGCGATGACCTGCCAGAGGGCGGGCCCTGCCGCAGCCGGCCAGATCAGGTCGATGACGACCGAGGTCAGAAGCTGCCCGAGCACGGACCCCAGCCCCATCAGGAGCACTCCGGTGTGCCCGACGATGAACGCCCCGAGGAGGATGTAGCCGGCGCCGAGGAACCCGCCCAGATACAGCCACGGCTCCGTGGGGAGGGCATCGGGCAGCCCCCGGAACGCGATGCTGGCTCCGGCCGCGAGCATCAGCACGACCGTTCCCGTGATGAAACTCATCAGGGTCGCCGCGAGCGGCGAGCGCACGCGCTGGGCGAGGCGTCCGTTGGTGGCCGCCTGCCATGCGATGCCCACGCCCGCGGCGAACGGCAGCAGCAGCATCCACAGCGGAGCGGCCGCGAGCACGTCCCCGGACAGGGAGATTCCGACGGCGGCGAGCGCGAGCACCCCACCGGCGACGCGCCCCGGCGTGATCGCCACGACACCGGCCGGCCCGAAGCCGATCCGATCGAGCACGAGTCCGTGCAGTGTCTGGCCCGCGACGACGCCGACGCTGAACAGGGAGACCCCCAGCACGCCGGCCGTCAGCCCCTGCGTCGAAACCGTGAGCGCTCCGCACGCGCCGCCCAGCAGCATCCAGAACGGGATGGTGTTCTCACGGATCCCGCGCCACAGACGCCCGACACCACGGCGGGCCGACGGGATGCAGGAGATCACCGCGACGAGGGCCAGCAGGCCCACCGAGAACGAAAGCAGTCCCGCGACGATGCCGTCATCGACGCGCACCCCGAGCACACCGTTGATCCGCGCCTGTACGGCTGTCATGACCCCGATCGCGACAGCTCCGCCGAGTGCCAGCGGAGCGGGGAGGCGGCGGGGTTCTGGCACCCATCGACCCTACCCGAGCACGCCCGCCTCGCCCGGTCGCCAGCGCGATGTCGGAGCCCGGGTCTACGCTGACGGCATGTGCGCAAGCTATGGCCTCGATCCCCGGTTCACCGACGACGCCTATCGGGATGCGCTCGATGCCGACGTCCTCGAAGGGCTCCGCTCGTGGGCAGCGGGCAACGACGGCGAGATTCTGCGCCCCACGGGAAAGAACCTGCGCAACCTGAACCCGATCATCACCGACCCCTCCACTGTGCAGCTTGCCTGGTGGGGGTATCTGGTCAACGGTGCGCCCGCGAGCTTCGCGTCGATCAACACCCGATCGGAACGACTCGCCACTGCCAAGGGAGCACTCCCCGATCGCGCGATCGTGCCGGTCTCGTTCTGGCGAGAGATGGCCAAGCCGTCCCGCATCTGGCACCACTTCACCGCGCCCGATGACGGTCTCCTCGGGCTGGCAGCGGTCACTCGGCCCGGACGCACCGCCGACGGTGTCGACTACACCTGCTACAGCATCGTGATGCAGCCCGCTGCGGGGCATCTGGCGCACATCCACGACCGGATGCCCTTGCTCATCAATCCGGGTTTCGCCGAAGAATGGCTCACGACGCCGAACGCACCCGGGGAGTTGATCAACGCGGCCGTCGCGGCTGCCGCTCCGATCAATGACCGGATCCGTGTGGAACCGGCCGACGGGCGATCCTCGTGATCTGAACACCACGGTGACGAACAGGTGAACTCTTCCGGCACCGGTTGCGCATGATATCGACAGGCGTCAATATAGACACATGTCGATTCAAGAAGGCCCCGTCGCCACCCACGCCATCGGGCGGGAAACAGCCTCTTCCGTTGCCGCGACGTTGAAGGCTCTGTCGGATCCGCTGCGGCTGCGGATGCTGTCGGCCATCGCGTCCGACCCGCGCGGGGAGTCGTGTGTCTGCGATCTCGCCGAGCTCGCAGAGGTCTCGCAACCGACGGTTTCTCACCACCTCAAGGTGCTCAAGGACGTCGATGTCCTCACCTCCGAGCGGCGAGGAACCTGGGTCTGGTATCGGATCACCCCGAACCGCCGCAGCGCGGTCACAGCTCTGCTGGAGTCGTTCGCGCCCGCGACGCTCGCACCCGGGGGTGTCACCGGCGACCACGATCACCCGCGACCGGACTTCGACGCCCGCGTGACCCGTCTCGCGGACGAGCTCGCGGCGGAAATCCCCGACCTCGACCCCGACGTGGTGCTCACCATCGTCCGAGAGTCGTACACCGCGCTCGCGCGCACCGCCAGGGTCACTTCCGCCCTCGTTCCTCTGACCGAGCGCTTCGCGCGTCAGCGACTCGCGGACCTCACTCGTGACCGCGATGCGTCCGTCCCCCAGGTGCTCTTCGTCTGCGTCGCCAACGCCGGACGCTCGCAGCTCGCCGCCGCGCTCGTCAACACGCTCGCCGCCGGCAAGGTCGTCGCACGCTCGGCAGGATCCGCTCCCGCGGACATCGTCCACCCGCACGTCCGCTCGATCCTCGCCGAGATCGAAGGCGACCGGGCTGACGAGCGCTTCCCGAAGCCGCTCACCGACGACGCCGTCCGCGCCGCCGACGTCGTCATCACGATGGGCTGTGGCGACGTCTGCCCGATCATCCCCGGTGTGCGCTACGACGACTGGGCCGTCGGTGATCCCGCCCTCGCGTCGCGGGAGGGCGTCGAAGCCATCCGCGACGACATCGCCGCCCGCGTGCGCGCGCTCGTCGACGATCTTCTCTCTTGACCACACTCTCGCACCAGGAGCAACCATGACTGACACGACCACCGCCAAGCCCTCCGTCCTCTTCGTCTGCGTGCACAACGCCGGACGCTCGCAGATGGCCGCCGGGTTCCTCCGCGACATCGCCGGCGACCGCATCGAGGTCCGCTCCGCCGGCTCCATGCCCGCCGACCAGATCAACCCGACCGCGGTCGAGGCGATGCAGGAACTCGGCATCGACATCACCGCCGAGCAGCCCAAGGTACTGACGACCGAGGCCGTACAGGCGTCCGACGTCGTGATCACGATGGGGTGCGGCGACGCCTGCCCGTTCTTCCCCGGCAAGCGCTACGAGGACTGGAAGCTCGACGACCCGGCGGGCCAGGGCATCGATGCTGTCCGTCCGATCCGCGACGACATCCGCGCGCGCATCGAGCAGCTGGTGAACGAACTGGTCTAGGCGAGGCCCGCGCCCGGGATGTCCTCCGCGGGGAGGACGTCCGGAGCAGAAGACGGTACCTGGGGCGGATGCGGAGTCCGGAGGATGCTCCGTAGCGTGGATGACATGATCACAGCAGAAGGCCTCACGAAGAGGTTCGGAGACAAGACCGCCGTCGACGACGTGTCGTTCACCGTCAAGCCGGGCAGTGTCACCGGGTTCCTCGGACCGAACGGCGCGGGCAAGTCCACCACCATGCGGATGATCGTCGGGCTGGATCGCCCGACCTCCGGCCGCGCAGCCGTCGCCGGTCGTGAGTACCGCAAGCTGCGCGCTCCCCTCACCGAGGTCGGCGTGCTGCTCGACGCGAAGGCCGTGCACACCGGCCGCACCGCGCGCAATCACCTTCGCGCGATGGCGGCGACCCACGGCATCTCCTCCTCGCGGGTGGACGAGGTGATCGACCTCGCGGGCATCGGCTCCGTCGCCCGCAAGCGGGCGGGCAAGTTCTCCCTCGGGATGGGACAGCGCCTCGGCATCGCCTCGGCGCTGCTCGGCGACCCGCACACGCTGATCCTCGACGAGCCCGTCAACGGCCTCGACCCGGAGGGTGTCCGCTGGGTGCGCCAGTTCGTCCGGCATGCAGCTTCCGAAGGGCGCACCGTGCTGCTCTCGAGTCACTTGATGAGCGAGATGGCGCAGACGGCGGATCACGTCATCGTCATGGGTCGCGGTCGGGTGCTCGCGGATGCGGCCCTCGCCGACCTCGTGCGTTCCTGGACCAGGAACACCGTGCGGGTTCGCACGCCCCGACCGGCTGACCTGGCCGCGGCCGTGGGCGGCCCGGATGTGGAGATCGTGAGCTCCGCTCCTGATCTGCTCGACATCGTGGGACTGCCCGCCGCACGCATCGGCGACCTGGCCGCCGATCGTGGCATCCCGCTGCATGAACTCACCCCCACCACCGGTTCGCTCGAAGACGCGTACCTCGCCCTCACCGGCGACTCCGTCGAGTACCGCACCAAGGAGATCTCATGACCACGACACAGGCACCCGCTCCCACGCGGCCGCGCGTCGACACCGGTCGGCGCCTGACGTTCGTACGCGCGCTGCGCGGCGAGTGGATCAAGCTCGCCACCCTGCGCTCCACCTGGTGGTCCATCGGGATCGCCGCGGCTCTCACCATCGGGATCGCCGTGCTCATCGCACAGGCGGTCGACATGCCGGGCTTCGAGCCGATCCAGGCCGTCATCATGCCGATCCAGTTCACCATGCTGCTCGCCGGCATCATCGGCGCGATCTCGGTCACCGGGGAGTACTCCACCGGCATGATCCGCTCGACCCTGACGGCCAACCCGATCCGCGGATCCGTGCTGGCGGCGAAGTCGATCGTGCTCGCCGTATTCCTGTTCCTGTCGTCGCTGATCATCTTCGCCCTCGCGGCCGCCGCGGTCTCTCTCGTCGTGGCACCGCGCGACCAGAGCATCGATTGGTCAGACCCATCGATGTCGCTGCTCCCGATCGTCGTGGCCTCGCTCTCGATGGCGGTCTTCGCCCTGATCGGTGTGTCGTTCGGATTCATCCTGCGCTCCGGCGCGGGTGCAATCGCCGCGACCGTCGGTGTGCTGTTCGTACTGCCGATCGTGGCGAGCTTCTTCACCTTCGCCGGCGAGACCTGGGCATGGCTCGTCGATGCCGCGAACTACCTCCCGGTGGCAGCCGCGCAGAGCGCCATCCTGCCCAGTGATGGCGCCCCGCTCGATACTCCTGTGGCCTTCCTGACGCTGGCCTGCTGGGTCGCCGGCGGCGCCCTCGTGGCCTGGGCGGTTCTGCGCACCCGCGACGCGTAGAGTCGGGTCCGTGAGGAGAACGCGAAGCCGCAGCGACTCGGTCCGTGAGGACGAGGAGCTGCGGCTTCCGCGTGCGCCCGGGCTCTTCCGGCGCTTCTGGGCGCGGCACCCGGTGCTCGCCGATGTGCTGCTCGCGCTTCTCTGTCTCCTCCTCTCGCTCGTCCCCGCCGGGCGACTCCTGGACGATTCGATCCCCGAGGCGACCGCCATCGCGATCAACATCGCCACGCTGTCGATGGTGGTCCTCGCCTGCAGCACCCTGCTCTGGCGGCGCCGGGCGCCGCTGGCCCCCTTCGTCGCGTCGGTGGTCCTGGGCACCGTGGGCCTGTTCACGGGGTTGTCCGGCGGGCTGATCCTTCTGCTCGTCGCCTGCTACGGTCTGGCGGTCTACCGCTCCTCCCGCGCCGCCTGGACCTGGTACGGAATCGGCGCCGCGTGGTTCGTCGGCCTCACCACTCTGCTCATGCTCTCGGGCGGGGTCGTGCTCCAGAGCGGGATCGACACCGCCCTCAGCTACATCGTGCTCGGCTTGATCGGCACGCTCATCGGCGTCAACGTCGGAGGACGCAAGCGCTACCTCTCCGCCGTCATCGATCGCTCCCGACAGCTCCTCGTCGAACGCGACCAGCAGGCCAAGTTGGCGGCCGCCTCCGAGCGCGCACGCATCGCACGCGAGATGCATGACATCGTGTCGCATTCGCTGACCGTGATCGTGGCGCTCTCCGAGGGCGGCGCGGCGACGTCGGACCGCGAGCAGGCGCGCAAGGCCGCGCTCTCGACGGCGGACACCGCTCGTGCCGCGCTCACCGAGATGCGGTCGATGTTGGGCGTCCTGCGTGGCGACGATTCACCGCTGCCTCTCGCGCCGCTGCATCCGGTACCGCCCCGGGACACCGTCGAAGCCGCGCAACGCGCCGGCTTTCCGGCCACGCTCACCGTGGTGGGGCAGCCCGATGTCTCCCCCGCGGTCGCACACGCGATCGGTCGCATCGTCCAGGAGGGCGTGACCAACGCGATGCGCCATGCACCGACCGCGTCGGCGATCACCGTACGCCTGGACTACGCACCGGAGACGGCGACGATCGAGATCGTGAACGACGGCGTCACGGGCGAGGTCGGAACCGCCGGTTTCGGTGTCCGCGGACTGTCCGAACGTGCGGCCCACGTGCACGGCACGCTGCAATCGGGGCCGGCCGGTGAAGGACGGTGGGTGCTGCAGGCCGTGCTACCGACAGGAGGAAGCGCTCCCGGCGCCGGGAGCGAGTCGATGGAGGGCGACAGATGACAGACGCGATCAGAGTGCTCCTGGTGGACGATCAGGAGCTCATCCGAGTCGGGTTCCGCATGGTTCTCGAAGCCGAGGGCGACATCGTCGTGGTCGGTGAGGCCGCCGACGGGAGAGCCGCGATCATGCAGAGCAGGAGCCTCGCCCCCGACCTCGTGCTGATGGACATCCGCATGCCGGAACTGGATGGCATCGCGGCCACCGAGACGATCGTGCGCGAACATCCGCAGACGAAAGTGCTCGTGCTGACCACCTTCGACCTCGACGAATACGCCTTCGGCGCCATCCGCGCGGGCGCGAGCGGCTTCCTGCTGAAGGATGCGCAGCGACAGGAGATGATCTCTGCCGTGCGCGCCGTGCACCGCGGAGATGCCGCCCTCTCACCGCGCGTCACACGGATGCTGCTCGAGCACGTGACGCCGCACCTGGGCCCCTCCGCGACCCCGGCGCCCGACGCGGCGGAGAGCGCCGCGCTCGCCTCCTTGACCGAACGAGAGCGCGATGTGTTCCTGGCGATCGGACGCGGCCTCACCAATGCCGAGATCGCCCAGACGCTCTACGTGGGCGAGTCCACCGTGAAGACGCATGTGGGCCGGGTACTGACCAAGCTCGCCGCCCGCGACCGCATCCACGCGGTGATCCTGGCCCACCGACTCGGCCTCGTCGGCGACTAGCCGCCTCGCATCACGCCTGGGCGGGACTCCACTCCGAGACCTGATCGAGCACGGCCACCTCTTCCGGGGAGAGTTCGAGGCGTGCTCCCGCGAGCAGGTCCGGCACCTGCTCGACCGAGCGGGCGCTGGCGATCGGTGCGACGACGGTGGGCTGCGCACGCAACCAGGCGAGCGAGGTCGCCGCGATCGACTCGCCGTGGGCATCGCCGATCTCCTCCAGCGCGTCGATGATCCGCAGGCCGGCCTCGGTGGCGTACTTCGCGGCGCCCTGTGCGCGCGGAGAGGCCTGGCCCGCGGCATCCGTCGAACGGTATTTGCCGGTGAGGAATCCGCTCGCGAGAGAGTAGTAGGGGACGAGCCCGAGCCCGAACTCCTCGGCGACCGGGATGATCGCCTCCTCGACCTCGTTGCGGTGCACGAGGTTGTAGTGCGGCTGCACGGCGACCGGCACGGCCGCTCCGGTGCGTCGGGCGATCTCGATCCATTCCCGGATCCGATCGGCTGAGTAGTTCGAGACGGCGACGTGCCGCACCAGGCCATCCGCGACGAGCTGGCCGAACGCGGCGACGGTCTCCTCCAGCGGGACGGTCTCGTCATCGAAGTGCGCGTAATACAGATCGAGCTCGTCGACGCCCAGGCGCATCAGCGATGCCTCGGCCGCCTTGCGGATGTTGCCCGCGGACAGCCCTCGGAACTGCGGGTGCTGGCTGACCTTGGTCGCGACGACGATACCGGCGGGCTTGCGGGAGGCCAACCATTCGCCGACGATGGTCTCGCTCTCCCCGCCCTCGTTGCCCGCCACCCAGGAGCTGTAGGAGTCGGCGGTGTCGATGAAGTCGCCGCCCCCGTCCACGAAGGCGTCGAGCACCGCGAAGGAGGTGTCGCGGTCGGCCGTCCAGCCGAACACATTGCCGCCGAGCGAGAGCGGGAGCACGTCAAGATCACTACTGCCGATACGAGTCATGTCGGTCATAACCGCCCGCGGTGCCTTGCGCATTCCCGCTCGCCTCCTCCTCGAGCCGGACCTGCGACGGGCGCCCGACGAGACGCGGATCGGGAGCATGAGCGATCAGGGGGTCCTTGCCGGGGTAGTCGAATCGGGCGAGAACGCATCTCATGGCCTCGAGCCGCGCTCGCTTCTTGTCGTCCGAGGCGATGACGATCCACGGGGCGGCCGATGTGTCGGTGTGGATGAACATCGCCTCCTCTGCCGCCGTGTAGTCCGCCCACCGATCGACGCCGGCGAGATCCGTCGGACTCAGCTTCCACTGTGCAACCGGATCTGCGCTGCGTCGCTGGAACCGCCGCCTCTGCTCCGTCTCACCGACGGAGAACCAGAGCTTGACGAGACGGATGCCCGATCCCACGAGCATCCGCTCGAACGAGGGAGCCGTCTGCAGGAACTCCTCGTAGTCGGCGGACGAGCAGTAGCCCATCACCCGCTCGACACCGGCACGGTTGTACCAGGAGCGGTCCATCAGCACGATCTCCCCACCGGACGGCAGGTGTGCGACATAGCGCTGGAAGTACCACTGGGTACGCTCGGCATCCGTGGGCTTGTCGAGAGCGACGACCCGCGCCCCGCGCGGATTGAGGTGTTCCATGAAGCGCGTGATCGCCCCTCCCTTGCCTGCCGCGTCCCGCCCTTCGAACAGGACGAGCACACGTTCGGAAGCGCTCTTGACATGGGATTGGAGTTTGAGGAGTTCGATCTGGAGCAGTCGCTTTTCCCGTTCGTATGCCGCCGCGGAGAGCTTCTCGGTGGGCGGATCGCCGTGCTGCCCCTCCGTCGCGACCGCGGCCACGTCCGATGCGCCCATGAGGTACGTCCCTTCCCGACCGGCCGATCCGAGCGCACCGCGCCTCACCGCGGCGCAGGTGGCCGGACCGGGGAGGCGGCCACCTGCGCCGTCTCCCCCGGTACGACTCCATCGGGCACCGGAGGATCGGCGTGGGTAACATATCACCCACTAAGGTGATATGTCAGGATACGAGATCACGCCGCGAAATCGGCGAAAGGCGCGAATCGCGACTATCGTGCGGGGATGGGAACGATCCAGTACGGCAACGGCGAAGAGATCCACATCGAGGACCGCGCGCTCGCCCATCTGAAGGTGGTCATCGCGACCAAGCTCCGCCGCAACGAGAGCTTCACCCTGTCCTGGCGTCATCCCGATGGCGAACCCGCCGGACGCTCGACGATCTGGCTGCACCCGTCCATTCCGCTGCGTTTCACCTTCGAGGCACCCGAGGCACCGCAGCTGAATCCGACCTGGATCCAGAACCTGATGCACTCCGCGAGCTCGACGGGCGGAATCAGCCTCGTCGACGAGGTGCTCGACGTGCCGCAAGAGGCGTGACACCGTGGCACCGCGCGAAGAGCACGTCGACGGCCTCCCCACGGGGGATCCTGCGACCAGGGAGCGACACGGCGAGGTGAGACGGCGCTCGCTCCTGGCTGGTGCGGCATGGTCGGTTCCCGTGATCGCTGCGGCTGTCGCGACACCGCTCGCCGCCGCATCGGGGGGTGCGCGTGGGCGGTTCGTGATCGAGTCGATGTTGGGCGGCACCTGGATCGATCCCGAGTACTACGGGGCATCGATCCAGCTGCGCAACGACGACACACAGGCCGTCTCGCTGCCTGTCGAGCCGATCACCAGCGGCGTCGTCGTGGTGACGTTCGCCTCGATCGATGTCGGCGCCGTGGCACCCGCCATCATCGCGAACGCCGGCGGCGGCAGCCCCGTCGTGGGTGCGCTGCCGGCGACCGACCCGACGTGGACGGCCGGAGGCGCGGTCGACAACGGCGACGGCACAGTGTCCTACACACTCGTCTTCGCAGGGTCGGTGGCCGGTCAGGGCGTGACCCACGTCACCTTCGGCATCCTCGGCTCGAGCCCGCTGCATTCAGGCATCACCGTGGAGGTCCGAGCCACAGGCGACCCGACGGACGGGACGACGAGCTCTCGCACGGTGACCCTGTTCTGAGTGCCATCGGGTGAGTGTGCCGCCGGTCACCCCGTCCGGGTGAGAAGAACGGCAGCGCCCGCGTCGAGGGCCGCAGAATCGGCTCATGCACAGAGGCGCCTCGGATGAGCCCACCCCCACGACACGTGTTCTGGACATCGTCACGGTCGTCCTGCTCTCGGTGACCGCGGTCGTGACGGCGTGGTGCGGCTTCGAGGCCTCGAAGTGGGGCGGCGAGATGTCCATCGCGTTCAGCCAGGCCTCCAGCGCTCGCGTTCAAGCGGCTTCCGCCCAGTCCACCGCCCAAGCTGCGCGACAGTACGACCTCACGCTGTACACGGAATGGGTTCTCGCGGAAGCCGACGGGCGGGACGATCTGGTGAGCTTCGTCGAGGAACGCTTCACCGAGGAGTTCGCGTTGGCTTTCGACGCATGGACCGCAGAGGGGCGCGCCGCGCGCGGGCCGTTCGTGATGGAGGAATACGTGCCGCCCGGCACACGGGAAGCCGAGCAGTTGAGCGCGCGAGCGGATGCGAAGTTCGACGAAGCGCTCACCAACAATCAGCGCGGCGACAACTACTCCCTGCTCACCGTGCTGTTCGCGCTCGTCCTGTTCTTCGCCGCGATCTCTCAGCACCAGGCGGTCCCCTGGCGACGCCGGGTGTTCCTCGGCCTGAGCGGCGTCATCGTGCTGTGCGGACTCGCCCTGTTGATCACGTTCCCGATCAAGATCTGACCCGGGTGGACGCCACCCCGACCAGAACCCCGCCGCCGCCATCAGAGATAGGCGATGTGCACGTCGTCGATGAGGCCGTCGAAAGGAAACGGCATCCGATCCGCATACCGACGTGAGACGGGGCCGCCGTATGCGCGCCCGATGTCGAGGCAGTCGTTCGCACTGAACAGCAAGGGCGCGCTGACCGGCACCACCCCGGACGCCACCTCGACGCCGTCGGCCCGGAGCACGACCTTCAGCGGACCGCCTGGTCGACGTTCCACATAGTCCGTCACCACTTCGATCACCGACTCCCCTGGGGCGAGAGGCGACTCTGTCGCGATGGTGGTTCGTTGGATGAGGAAGAGGTTGTACTCATAGGTGAGGACACCGTCATCGAGGAAGCACGTCAGCCCGCCTCCCGAGCCCCCGAGCTTGTACAGAACCCCGTTCGCCCGCTCCGGAAGGGTGACGCCCAACCGGACCACGTTCGGCTTGTTACTGAGAGCGGGAGCGCAGAACTCCGGAATGCGGAACGTGTCGCCCGTGAAACTCCACTCCGTGTACGGCGGCGCGATGCGCTGTTCCGGATGGAGGGCGACGACCCACAGCCCGCCCCCGACGGGCAGCACCTTGTTCTTGGCCGCTTCCATGGCGAAGAGTTCTTTGAGCTGTGCGAGCTTCTCCGGGTGCTCCGACGCCACGTCGTGGGCCTGGCTCCAGTCGTTCTCGAGATCGTAGAGCTCCCACAGGTCCTCATCCGGGGTCCAGGTCCGGATACCCGCAGGCAGGCCTTGCACCCAGGGCAGACGCGGCCCGATCGCGGAGGCCATCCACCCATCCGAGTAGATGGATCTGCTCCCCATGATCTCGAAGTACTGCGTGTGCCGGCGTCCTTCCGCCTCCGCATCGGCGAGCGAGTACGCGAAGCTGACGCCGTCGAGGGGCTCCTGGGGGATCCCGTTCACCACGTCGGGTTCGCTGATTCCGAGGATGTCGTAGATCGTCGGCACGACGTCGATGACGTGGTGGAACTGAGTACGCGGAGTCGCATCGGGCTGGAGCCGCGCGGGCCACTTCACGATGAGCGGGTTCCGAGTGCCCCCGAGGTGCGATGCCAGAAGCTTCATCCCTTGGTAGGGAGTGGAACCCGCCCAGGCCCAGCCTGCGTGATACTGGTTGTCGGTCGCGGGCGTGCCGATCGCGTCCAGTCCTCCGAGCTCTTCGAGTGCGGCGATGTGCTCGGAGACGTTGCTCGGGATGCCGTTCTGCGCGAGCAGCTCACTGATGGTGCCGTTCTGCCCCTCGCCGGACGAGCCGTTGTCGCCCCACAGGTAGAGGACGATGGTGTTCTCTCCGTAGCCGAGTCGTTCCACCTCGTCGATGACCCTGCCCGCCTGCACGTCGACGTGCTCGGCGAAACCGGCTGCGACCTCCATCAGACGACGTTGGAATGGCTTCTCGTCATCGGGAATGTCATCCCATGCGGCCATTTCGGGATGGCGGGGAGTGAGCTCGGCATCGGCGGGAATCCACCCTGCGCTCTTGGCCCGTTCATGGACGCGCTCACGGTACGCATCCCACCCGTCGTCGAACTTGCCCTTGTACTTGTCGGCCCAGTCCTTGGTGACGTGATGGGGACCGTGGATCGCTCCGCTCGCCCAATACATCAGGAACGGCTTCTCGGGCGCGAGCGCCTTGTGCGCGCGGAGCCAGCCGATGGCATCATCGGCGATGTCCTCGCTCAGGTGATAGCCCTCCTCCGGCGTCTTCGGCGGCAGCACGACCGTCGTGTTGCGCACCAAGTTCGGTTCATACTGCGACGCCTCCCCCGCGAGGAAGCCGTAGAAGTACTCGAACCCGTATCCGGTGGGCCACCTGTCGAACGGACCGGCAGCGGTGGTCTCCTCCGCGGGAGTGTTGTGCCATTTCCCCCACGCCGCGGTGGAGTAGCCGTAGTTGCGAAGCACCTCCGCGACGGTCGCCGTGCTCTTCGGAATGTGGCCGGAGTAGCCGTCCCAGTCGTTCGCCAGCTCGGCGATCTGGCCGTTCCCCACCCGATGGTGGTTTCGCCCTGTCAACAACGCCGCCCTCGTGGGCGAGCACATCGCCGTCGTGTGGAACCTGTTGTAGCCGACTCCCTCGTCACGCAGCCGGTCGAAAGTCGGCGTGCTCACCTCGCCGCCGAGCGACGTCGGCAATGCGGGGCCTGCATCATCGATCAGAACGATCAGGATGTTCGGCGCGTCCGAGGGAAGATGCGACTCGACAGGCTTCGGGGAATACGTCGATTCCTGCATGATGCGCCCCGCGACGCTTCCCGATGGCGGCGGCGGAAAGGGCAGCACCCTCGCAGGCGGCAACGGTGCCGAACGAATCGGCCGAACTCCTTCGGATCCAGCAACCATCGACTTCTCCGAACTCCCGCCAGAGACGAAGGTCGGATCGATCCGAGCACCGCGCACTGGATGGCGCTCAAAGTAGCGCATCGCCCCCTCGGCGACAAGACCTCGTCGTGTCGACGAGGGGCCTCCCATCGGGGCTTTTCACTGCGTGTGCTGAGCCGACTACGGGACTCGAACCCGTAACCCCCGTATTACAAGTACGGTGCGCTACCAATTGCGCCAAGTCGGCGGATGCCATCAGCTTAGCGATGACATCGACCCCCTCCGAATCAGGGGGCGGGTGTGGAGGTCGGTGTCGGGGTCGGCGTTTCGCGCGACGCGTCGCTGGCGACGCTGAGGACGAACTGCGAGAATTCGGCGGGATCGTCCATGGCGCCGACGTAGGCCTCGCCGTTCGCCACGATCATCGGGGTCGCGGTCAGCACCAGGTCATCGGAACCGGCGAGCGGGCCGTCCAGTGCCCGGGTCGTGGCTTCCTTGGCCCAGCTGACGAAGTCGCCGTCCTCGATGCACGAGCGGACGGCCTTGCCGTTGTCGACGCCGACGGCGAGAGCAAGATTCGCGAGATCTTCGTCGGAGAGACCATCGCTGCCGACCTCGGGCTGATCGTCGAGCAGCTCGTGGTTGAACGCGTAGAACTGCTCGGGCGAATGCGTGGCGACGCACGCCGCGGCCGCAGCCGAACGCAGCGAGAACTTGGTGCCGTTCGAGCTCGCGGTGAGCAGGGCCACCGGGTGGTAGCTGACGGTGACCGCGCCTTCCTTGATCCATCCGGCGAGCTGGCGGGCGTTGGCACGCTCGAACATTCCGGCGTCGGGCGAGAGGTAGTCGACGTAGACGTGGATGTCGACCTTCTCGGACGCCGTCGGCTCCGGCGTCGGAGATTCGGAAGCGCCCGCGTCGCTCGGCTCGGGCGTGGGGGTCGTGGGTACCGCAGCGGATCCGGCGAAGGCCTCGACGTCGGTGACGACGACGCCGTCCGATTCCATGCCGGTCGGCGTGAGCCGCGGCTTGGACACCTGCGACGACACCGCCAGCGTCACCGCCGTGCCGATCGCGCCCACCGCGACCAGCGCCACAGCGCTGATGATGATCCGTCGCATGAGGCGCGCCCGCGACTGCTGGGCGTGCACTCTCTGAGCCTTCTCCCGCACGACCTCGCGGGAATTGCGTGGCGTGGGGACGTTCGGCGTTTCGTCGCTCGACATCGTTCCTCTTGTAAGTCTCCAGGGGGGTCCGGGTTGGCCCCGACCGCCGCTCGGCGACGATCGCCGCAGCGCGCGGCCGAGTTCGATGCTAGCGATTCAGGCTGAGAAATACCCAGGTACCCCGGTTCGTGCCATACTGATTCCGACCCAGAGTCGGGTCACGGCGGGTTCACTCCGCCGCTTCATCACTACGGATCGTCCGGCACGTACCTGCCGGTGAAGGAGAAACAACGATGGCATCTGTGACTTTCGACGAGGCCACCCGCCTGTACCCCGGCGGAACCCGTCCCGCTGTCGACAAGCTGAACCTCGAGGTCGGTGACGGCGAATTCCTCGTCCTCGTCGGTCCTTCCGGGTGCGGTAAGTCGACCTCCCTCCGCATGCTGGCCGGCCTCGAAGAGGTCAACGCCGGCCGCATCCTCATCGGCGACCGCGACGTGACCGACGTCCCGCCGAAGGACCGCGACATCGCGATGGTCTTCCAGAACTACGCGCTCTACCCGCACATGACGGTCGCCGAGAACATGGGCTTCGCCCTGAAGATCGCGGGCGTCGGCAAGGAAGAGCGTGCGGCCCGCGTACTCGAAGCCGCCAAGCTGCTCGACCTCGAGCCCTACCTGACCCGCAAGCCGAAGGCCCTCTCGGGTGGTCAGCGTCAGCGTGTCGCCATGGGACGCGCCATCGTGCGTCAGCCCCAGGTGTTCCTCATGGACGAGCCGCTGTCGAACCTCGACGCCAAGCTCCGCGTGCAGACGCGTACGCAGATCGCCTCGCTGCAGCGCCGTCTCGGTGTCACCACGGTCTACGTCACCCACGACCAGACCGAGGCTCTGACCATGGGCGACCGCATCGCGGTCCTCAAGGACGGCCTCCTCCAGCAGGTGGGCTCCCCGCGCGACCTGTACGAGAAGCCGAACAACGTCTTCGTGGCCGGCTTCATCGGTTCGCCCGCGATGAACCTGTTCGCTGCTGACCTCGCCGACGGCGGCATCCGCTTCGGGTCGGAGATCGTCCCGCTCGATCGCGACACGGTCGGCCGCGCCAACGGCAGCCAGGTCACGGTCGGTGTGCGCCCCGAGGACATCACGGTCGGACCGGCCGACGGCAAGGGTCTTCCCGTCGTCGTCGACCTGGTCGAAGAGCTCGGCGCCGACGGCTACCTCTACGGCCACACCGAGATCAACGGCAAGCGCAGCGACATCGTCGCCCGTGTCGACGGCCGCAACCACCCGAACGCCGGCGAGACGGTCACGCTCGCGGCGAACCCGGGCCACGTGCACGCGTTCGACATCGAGTCCGGCGACCGCCTGAACGACAAGCCGGTCGTCTCCGTCTGATCGGATCCACAGACGCGGCGCAGGCTGACTTCGGTCGCCTGCGCCGCGTCTCTTTCTGTCTCCGTCGTCACCCCGCGTTCAGGGAGCACCATGCACGATTCACTGCGGATCACCGCGAGCAAGATCGATCCGGGTCTCCTGGCCCTCCCCTGGTCCACCACGCTCGCGAAGTGGCCCTCGGAGTACATCGTGTCGCTCCCGAAGGGTCTTTCCCGCCATCTCGTGCGCTTCGCCGACCTCTCCGGCCGCGTCATCGCGGTGAAGGAGACCACGGCCGAGATGGCCCAACGCGAATACGAGATGCTGGGCAACCTCGCTCGGCTCGATGTCCCCTGCGTCGACCGCGTCGCCGTGATCGCCGGACGTACGGATGCCGACGGGGAGCCGCTGCCGGCAGCCCTCGTGACAGCGCATCTGCGCTTCTCCATGCCCTATCGCGCGCTGTTCACCCGCGTCCTCCGTCCGGATACGGCCACCCGGCTCGTGGACGCCTTGGCGCTCCTCCTGGTGCGCCTGCACAACGTCGGCTTCTACTGGGGCGATGTCTCCCTGTCGAACACGCTGTTCCGTCGCGACGCCGGAGCCTTCGCGGCGTATCTGGTCGACGCCGAGACCGGGGAACTGCACGAGGAGGGGCTGACCGACGGCCAACGTGCCTACGACCTCGACCTCGCCCGCACGAACATCGCCGGGGAGATCATGGACCTCGCCGCCGGGGGCCGCCTGGAGCACGGTGTGGATGCCATCGCGATCGCCGACGGCATCGTGTCCTCGTATCGGTCCCTGTGGGCGGAGCTGACCGCCCAGGAGTCGTTCTCGGCCGCAGAGACGTGGCGCATCACGGAACGCGTCGAGCGGCTCAACGCTCTGGGCTTCGACATCGACGAGATGTCCATGTCGACGACGGCGGATGGCACGGTCGTCGAGATCCAACCGAAGGTGGTGGACGCCGGTCACCATCAGCGCCGCCTGATCCGCCTGACGGGGCTCGACGTCGAAGAGAACCAGGCCCGGCGCCTGCTCAACGACCTCGACGAGTTCCGCGCCCGTTCGACGAAGCAGTGGTCCGACGAGGAGATGTACGCGCACGAGTGGCTCACGCGGGTCTTCGAGCCCGTCGTCCGCGCGATCCCGTACGAACTGCGCGCCAAACTCGAGCCCGCGGAGGTGTTCCACCAGGTACTGGAGCACCGGTGGTACCTGTCACAGGCGCAGGGGCGTTCCGTGCCCCTCGCGGAGGTCCTGACGAGCTACATCAACGAGGTGTTGCGCCACCGCCGTGACGAGGCCACCATCATGGGTCCACCCACCGAGACGATGAGCCTGCCCGTCATCACCGGGGTGACTCCCGTCACCGACGACGACGAGGACATCGACTGGCGGGACCTGGTCTGAGCGGCGGACCTGGTCTGAGCGCCGAAACCCCTCTTCATCGTCGATACCTCCGGTGAACGGTGCCGGAGCCCGGGGGTTTCGACACGGCAGGGGGGCGTCGACCGCCCGAGACGTGGTCGCGCCCGATACGCGCGGTCAGTAGCCGACCGTGAAGCGCTCGCGGTGGTGATTCCCCTGTTCGATCTCGTCGACCACGGCCATCGCGAAGTCCGCACCGGAGATGAACGACTTCCCCTCGGCATCGCGGACGATCACGTCACCGCCGTCGCGGTAGTGTCCGGTGCGCTCACCATCGGCCCAGGGACCGAAGACCTCTGCGGGGTGGATGAAGAACCAGTCGAGATCCTCATCCGTGCTCTCCAGGAGCGCGAGGGAATCGATGCCGACCTGCGCTTCGTGCTTGTACTCCTCGGGGAAGTCCTGATCGAACAGACGCGGTCCGCCCGGAGCGACGAGGCTGCCACCTGCTCCTCCGACCACACCGAGACGCGTCGGCGTACCGGCGAGCTGAGAGACGACATTGGTCAACGCCTCCAACGCCCGATCGGCCATGTCCCCGCGCGGTGAGAGCGCCGAGACGACGGCGTCCGCACCGACGAAGGCGTCCGCGAGCGACGCCGGCTCCAGCGCCGAGCCCTGCACGTAGGCTGCGCCCGCTACCGGATCAGTCGCCTCCGAGCGCGAGATCGCGATCACGGCATGTCCTCGACTCACCGCCTCGGCGACGATATGACGACCGGCGTACCCGGTTCCTCCGAGGACGATGATGCGAGCCATGGTGGACCTCTCTCTGGGCGTGCGGCTAGGACTGCTTCGCGGCGCGGACCGTCGCCACCTGATACAGCGCGACCGACGTCGCGATACCGGCGTTCAGCGACTCCGTCGCGGCGGAGATCGGGATCGAGACGATCTGGTCGCACGTCTCGGTGACGAGCCGCGACAGCCCCTTGCCCTCCGAACCCACGACGATCACCACGGGACGATCGGCGAGCTGCAGGTCGGGAAGCGACACATCGCCGCCACCGTCGAGTCCGAGCACGAACACGCCCTGCTTCTTGAACTCCTTGAGCTGCGTCGTGAGGTTCGTCGCGAGTGCCACCGGGATCCTCGCAGCGGCGCCCGCACTGGTCTTCCAGGCCGCGGAGTTCACCCCGGCGGAACGGCGCTGCGGCAGGATGATGCCGTGACCTCCGAAAGCGGCAGCGGATCGGATGATCGCTCCGAGGTTGCGGGGATCGGTGACACCGTCCAGCGCCACGAACAGCGGCACCTCGCCCTGGTCGATGACCTTCTCGAGGAGGTCCTGCGGGTGGGCGTACTCGTACGGGGGCACCTTGAGCGCGACGCCCTGGTGCACGCCGTCGAAGCCGGCCATGCGGTCGAGCTCCTGCCGGGTGACCTCCATCACGGGGATTCCGCGATGGGTCGCGATCGACAGCATCTCCTTGACGCGGTCGTCCATCTCCACGCGCTGCGCGATGTAGAAGGCCGCCGCGGGGATCTTCGCGCGCAGCGCCTCGAGCACCGAGTTGCGCCCGGTGACCGTCTCGGTGTCGGTGGTGTTGTCCTTCGCCCTCGCGGAGCGGTTGGGATTGCCGCCCGAGGTCTGGCGCTGTCCACCGGGCTTGCCCTTGCCCCCGGAGGCGGCATAGCGCTCAGCTGCTGCCTTGCGCTTGCCCGCGGGGTGCCAGGCGCGGTCCTCCGCCTTCGGGGTCGGACCGCGGCCCTCGAGTGCCTTGCGCCCGAGTCCGCCCGTGCCCTTGGTCGGGCCCTTCTTCTTACCGTTGCTCGCGCCGGGGCGCTGTGGCTTAGCCATCGATACTCCAATGAGTTCCGGCCGGAGTGTCCTCCAGCGTGATTCCTGCGGCGGCGATCGCGTCTCGGATGCGATCCGCCGCCGCCCAGTCCTTGTCAGCGCGAGCCTGCGCGCGCTGGGTGATCATCGTCTGGACGAGGGCGTCCAGAGTGCGGTGCTCGGCGAGGTCTGCCCCACCGGACGGGAGTTCGTCGAATCCGAGGAGGCGGACCATCGCGTCCACCTGGACGAAAGCGGTCCAGGCCTCCTCCTTCGACCCGGCGTCGAGTGCCGAGTTGCCGCGGCGCACGGTGTCGTGCAGCACGGCCAGCGCCTGAGGGACCCCCAGGTCGTCGTCCATCGCGTCCGCGAACGCATCCGGAACAGCAGCATCGCCCTCAGCGTCATCCGTCATGCCGGGAACGGCGCGGCGGACGCGAGCGGCGAAAGTGTCGATGCGCGCCAACGCGGCCTCGGCCTCCGCCCAGGACGATTCGCTGAGGTCGAGGCTCGATCGGTAGTGCGCGGCGGCGAGCGCATAGCGCACCACCCGAGGGTCATGCGCCGACAGCACGTCCGCCGCCAAGGTGAAGTTGCCCAGCGACTTGGACATCTTCTGCCCGGCCACGGTCACGAGTCCGTTGTGCACCCAGTAGCGGGCGAAACCGTCGCCCGCCGCCGTCGACTGCGCGAGCTCGTTCTCGTGATGAGGGAATCGCAGGTCGAGCCCGCCGCCGTGGATGTCGAACTCCGCGCCGAGGTAGCGCTTCGCCATGGCGGAGCACTCGATGTGCCACCCGGGACGACCGGCGCCCCACGGCGAGGTCCACGTCGCGTCCGCCGGTTCCTCCGGCTTGGCGCCTTTCCAGAGCGCGAAGTCCTGCGGGTTCCGCTTGCCTCGGGGGTCGGCGTCCTCCGCGGGCTCCATGGCGTCGATGGACTGATGCGTGAGAGAGCCGTACTCCGGCCAGGAGCGCACGTCGAAGTACACGTCTCCCGAGTCGTCGGGGGCCGGGTAGGCGTGTCCGCGGGTGATCAGACCAGCGATCAGTTCCTGCATCTGAGGAACGGATGCCGTGGCGCGAGGCTCGTAGGTCGGAGGAAGGATGCCGACACCGGCATACGCGGCCGTGAACTCCTGCTCCATGCGGTAGGCCAGTGCCCACCAGGGCTCCGCATCCGTCGCATTGGCGAGCACCTTGTCGTCGATGTCGGTGACGTTGCGCACGAAGGTGACCCGACCATAGCGGTGGGCCAACCAGCGACGCAGCAGATCGAAGCTCAGGGCCGCTCGGACGTGCCCGATGTGGGGTCCGGATTGCACCGTGGGTCCGCACACGTACATCGTGATGTTCTCGGGATCGAGAGGCACGAAGTCGCGCAACACCGCAGCGCGGGTGTCGTAGAGGCGGAGAGTCACCGCTCAAGCCTACTCGGCGACTGCTGAGCGACCGCCCCGCGATGACGATTCATGCGGCGTGTGATGTTCTGAGCGTGGTGGACCGTCACCCGTCGCGCGGATCGACGGCCACCACGACCGCGACCGCCGTCACCGCAATGCCCTCGCCCCGCCCGGGAAAACCCAGCCGGTCGGTCGTGGTCGCCGTGACGGACACGGGAGCGCCCAGCACGGAGGACAAGACACCTTCCGCCTCGCGGCGACGCACGCTGAAGCGCGGCCGGTTCCCCTGCAGCTGCACGGAGACGTTGCCGATCTCGAAGCCCGCGTCTGCCAGCAGCTCACGGGTGCGCGCGAGGAAGACCTCCGCATGTGCGCCCGCGTACTCCGGGTGCGAGGTGCCGAAGTGCTCGCCGATGTCCCCGAGGCCGGCGGCGCCGAGGAGAGCATCGACGATCGCGTGTGCGACCGCATCCCCGTCGGAGTGTCCGGAGAGGGGCTGCTCCCCCGGCCATTCCACGCCGGCGAGCCAGAGGTTCCCCTCGCCGCCGAACGCATGCACATCGGTGCCGATGCCGATTCGAGGGATGACGGGACGAGTGATCGGCGCCTCCTGCGGTGCGTGCGCCGGCGGTGCAGACGCACCGAGCAGGTGCCGGGCGCGCTCGAGGTCATCGGGGGTGGTGATCTTGAACGCTCGAGCGGAACCGTCGATGTGCCGCACCGTGTTCCCGGCCGCGGCGAACAACGCCGCGTCGTCGGTGTACTCGACCCCCGCGGAGACGGCTGCCGCGTAGGCCGCTTCGAGCGCAGCGCGGGGAAAGCCCTGCGGCGTCTGCGCCGCAGCGAGCTCGGAACGGTCTACCGCGGCCACCACGGCACCTTCCGCCACCTTCTTGAGCGTGTCGACCACGGGGAGCGCGGGCACGACTCCTTCCTGCGCGGTGACGGCACGCGCGACCGCATCGATCTGGGAGGGCGGCGTGAGGGCGCGGGCCGCGTCGTGCACGAGCACGGTCTTCACGTCCCCCCAGAGAGCGTCGAGCCCCGCGGCGACGGACTGCTGCCGCGTCGCGCCGCCCGTCACGACGCGACCGAGGTCTCGCCGGTCTCCTGCGGCGGCTTCGAGTTCCGCCAACGCGTCGCCCTCGTGGCCGGCAGGTGCGACGACGATCACCTGCGCAGGCAGGGCTGCGAACACGCCGTCCAGGGCATGCCGGAGGATCGAATGCGCGTCGATCCCCACGAGAGCCTTCGGCGCCCCCGCCTCCAGCCGAGTGCCGGAGCCGGCGGCGACGACGATGATCGCGATGTCGGGGACAGGAAGCAGGGTCACCCTCTCACGCTACCGCGTGGCAGGGACGACGAAGGGGCGGATGCCGCAGCATCCGCCCCTTCGTCGAGAACTCAGGAAGCGAGGACCTCGTCGAGCAGTGCGCCCGCCTTGTCCTCGTCGGTCTTCTCCGCGAGCGCGAGCTCGGAGATGAGGATCTGACGAGCCTTCGCCAGCATCCGCTTCTCGCCCGCCGACAACCCGCGGTCCTGATCGCGACGCCACAGGTCGCGGACGACCTCGCTCACCTTGATGACATCGCCGGAGGCGAGCTTCTCGAGGTTCGCCTTGTACCGGCGGGACCAGTTCGTGGGCTCCTCCGTGAAGGGTGCGCGCAGCACCTCGAACACGTGGTCGAGGCCCTCTTTCCCGATCACATCGCGAACGCCGACCAGGTCGACATTCTCAGCAGGAACCTCGATGATGAGATCGCCCTGGGTGACGTTGAGCTTCAGATATTTCTTCGCCTCACCCTTGATGATGCGCTCCTTGACCTCGATGATGGTCGCAGCGCCATGGTGGGGATAGACGACGGTTTCGCCAACCTCAAAAAGCATAAAAACGTGTCCTTTCGGCAACCTCAAGGATACCACAGGGCAGATGCGCTAAGGTTCGCGCCCCAGGGCCGCAGAGTCGCTCACGACTTACCCATAGAATGGATGCGGATATCCCGCCGGACCTCAGGAGGACCCGTGAAATCGCGCCTTGTTGCGTCTGCAGCCCTCAGCGCCCTCGTTCTGCTCGGCGCGACCGGGTGCACGTTCATCACCCCGCAGTCGACGAAGATCGAGTATCCGGCGTCCGACGGTGTGAACATCTCCGACGCCGACGGCCCGATCGACGTGCGCAACGCCCTCGTGATCGCGACGGAGGACGGATCGATCGGCAACTTCATCGCCGCCGTCGTGAACCCCACCGAAGAGAGCGCCACACTCACGATCTCCCTCGGAGACGGCAACGATTTCAAGGTCACGGTCCCTGCGGGCGAGACGAAGAGCCTGGGCGCCGACGAAGAGCCGCTGCGCATCGTCGGACTCGACACCAAGCCGGGTGCGACCGTCGAGATGCACTTCCAGTCCGGAGACTCCACCGGCGTCAAGGCCGACGTTCCCGTGCTCGACGGCTCTCTCCCCTACTACTCGGACCTCGTCCCCTCGGAGTCGGTGCGCACATCGGCACCGACGCCGATGCCGACCGACACGGCGGCGCCTGCTCCCTCGGAGTGACCCCGCGTCGAACACAGAGGAGGCCGGCACCTTACGGGGTGCCGGCCTCCTCTGTGTTCAGCCCTCGAAGCGGTAGCCCAGGCCGCGCACCGTGACGAGCATCACCGGTTCGCTCGGGTTCTCCTCGATGCGCGAACGGATGCGCTTGATGTGCACGTCGAGCGTCTTGGTGTCGCCGAAGTAATCGCTCCCCCAGACCCGGTCGATGAGCTGACCGCGGGTGAGCACGCGCCCGGAGTTGCGCATCAGGACCTCGAGGAGCTCGAACTCCTTCAGCGGCATGTTGATCTGCTCACCCGCGACGGACACGGTGTGCCGGTCGATGTCGAGTGAGACCCTGCCGCCGTCGAGCACGCGTTCGTCGAGCTCGCCGTCGGCCTGCACGACCCGGCGCAGCACGGCGCGCATCCGCGCGAGCAGTTCACGCGACGAGTACGGCTTGGTGATGTAGTCGTCGGCGCCCAGCTCGAGCCCGACCACGATGTCGACCTCGGAGTCCTTCGCCGTGAGCATGATGATCGGCACGGCCGACGTCGAGCGGATCTGACGGCACACCTCGGTGCCCGGCATCCCGGGCAGCATCAGGTCGAGCAGCACGATGTCCGCGCCCCGCTCCCGGAACGCGGAGAGCGCGCCGGGGCCGTCCTCCGCGATCTCCACCTCGTAGCCTTCACGGCGAAGCAGATACGCGAGCGGGTCGGCGAGGTCGGGCTCGTCCTCGACGAGAAGGATTCGGGTCATGTTCTCTCTCCGTTTCGAACGCGCGCGGATGCCGCAGCCTTGGCGGCCTTGCGCGCACGCTTCTTCTTGCTCTTCTTGCCCGAGTCGCCGTGCTCCGGGGCGTCGATCCGAGGAAGCCGGATCGTGAAGGTGGAGCCGCGTCCGGGGCGGGACCACAGCCGCACCTCCCCACCGTGGCGCTGCGTGGCGTGCTTGACGATCGACAGCCCCAGTCCCGTGCCGCCCGTGCGTCGGGAACGGGCCTCATCCGCTCGGTAGAACCGCTCGAAGATGCGCTCACGGTCCGCTTCCGCGATACCGATGCCCTGGTCCGACACCGCGATCTCGACCACTCCGTCCTCGGCGCGCACGCCGACGCCCACCCGGGACCCCCGGGGCGAGTAGACGATGGCGTTGGCGATCAGGTTGCCGACCGCCTCGATGAGGATCTGCGCGTCACCGCGCACCCAGACGCCGCGGTCCCCGCCTCTGGCGAGCTCGACGCCGGCGGAATCGGCCTGTACCACGTGGCCCTCTATCGAGGACGCGATGACCTCGTCGATCGCCACGGGACCGACCTTGGTCAGACCGTCCTCGGCCTGGAGGCGGGACAGGCTCATGATCCGGCCCGTGAGCTGTCCGAGTCGCCCGGCCTCCGCCGCGATGCGGGCGGCGAAGATGCGCACCTGCGCGGGATCGTCGGCCGCCGACTCGATGGCCTCGGCGAGAAGGCTCACTGCGCCCACCGGTGTCTTCAGCTCGTGACTCGTGTTGGCGACGAAATCCCGGCGCATCTGATCGAGGCGTTCCTGCTCGGTGACGTCGCGGATGATCAGCAGCACCAGGCGCGTGCCGATCACGCTCGCGCGCGCCGACACGAGTCGCGGATCGAGGCTCAATCCTCCCCGCGTGATGCGCATCGACTCGGTGACGGAGCCTCCTGTGTCCCGCACGACACGTACGAGCTGACGGAGCTCCGGGTTGTCGAGCGTCGCCCCGACCTCGATACCGAAGCGGGTCGCGGCCTGCGAGGAGGCGAGAACCATGCCGGAGGTGTCCACGATCGCCGCTGCATCGTCCATGCTGTGCAGAACGTCGGTGATACCGGCCGGGACGGCCAGCGACGTCTCCTCCTGCACACGTGCGCGTGCCCGGTATGCCCAGGCCACGAGCAGGGAGAGGCCGACACCGATCACCAGTCCGATGGCGAGCGAGGACAGCGCGAGCTGCGGCAAGGTCATGTCACAAGCGTAGAGTGCGTTCACCGTCCGTCCGGCGGGTTTCCGCGCCCTGGCGGGAACAGGGGAAGTACTATTCACGTGCTGGGCACCGTTCGTTAACCTTCGAAGCGGACAATCGCTTCGGGCTTGTGCGGGAGCACAGACCTGCTCTCGTGCGGACGACCCGCCGTCTCGCGCTGACACAGCCGAGATCCGAATGAAAGGTTGCGCCCCAACATGCGCGAAGTGTTCCACCAGTCCCTCGAGGATCTTCAGAACCGCCTGGTCGAGATCGCCGACCTCGTCACCGTCTCCATCGACAAGGCCACCCGGGCATTCGCCACGAGCGACGTGGCACTGGCCGAGGAGGTCATCGCCGACGACGCGAAGATCGACGAACTGGCCGTCGCCCTCGACGAGCAGGCGATCGAGATCCTCGCCCGCCAGCAGCCGGTCGCACGCGACCTGCGCATCGTCGTCACGGCTCTGCGCGTGAGCGCCTCGCTCGAGCGCATGGGCGACATGTCGGAGCACATCGCCCAGCTCGCCCGCCTCCGCTTCCCCGAGCGCGCCATCCCGAAGGGCCTCAAGGGCACGTTCGTGAAGATGGGCGAGCTCGACGTCGAGGTCGCGCGCACGCTCTCGGAGCTGCTGCGCACACAGGACCTGCGTTTCGCCGACGCCATCCGCAACGCGGACGACGATGTCGACGAACTGCACGCCACCGTCTTCGAGAAGGTGCTCAGCGACAACTGGAAGGGCGAGGCCACGGCGACCGTCGATGCCACGCTCGCCAGCCGCTACCACGAGCGTTTCGCCGACCACGCGGTGGCCGTCGCGAAGAAGGTCGTCTACCTCTCGACCGGCGACTGGGCGGTCGAGGAGGAGGACATCCCCCTCGCCGTCGAACAGCAGGAACTGGAGCAGCAGGAACACGGCCACGCCTGACCCGTCTCTCCGCCTCTCCCCCCTCCGGTTCCTCCGGACATTTCGGTCGAGACCCCCTCTGCACGTCGGCGCCCCTCCTGATTCGCGTGAATCAGGAGGGGCGCCGACGGTGTGAGGGGGTCTCGACCTACTTCTTGCCCTGCGCGGCGACGGCGGCCGCGCCGGCAGCCGCAGCCTCGGGGTCGAGGTAGCGGCCGGGACCGGTCGGGACGTTGTTCTCATCGAGCTCGTACACCAGCGGGATGCCGGTCGGGATGTTCAGCTCGGCGATGTCTTCGTCGCTGATGCCCTCGAGGTGCTTCACCAAGCCGCGCAGCGAGTTGCCGTGCGCGGTGACGAGGACCGTCTTGCCGGCTTCGAGGTCGGGGACGATCGCGCTCTCCCAGTACGGCAGCAGACGGTCGATGACGAGCTTGAGCGACTCCGTGCGGGGCACCTCGCCGTCGATGCCCTGGTAGCGGACATCGTGCACCTGGCTGAACTCGCTCTCGTCGTCGAGCACGGGCGGGGGCACGTCGAACGAGCGGCGCCACAACTGGAACTGCTCGGGACCGAACTCCTCGAGCGTCTGGGCCTTGTCCTTGCCCTGGAGCGCACCGTAGTGACGCTCGTTCAGACGCCAGGAGCGCGTCACGGGGATCCACAGACGGTCGGCGGCGTCCAGAGCGATGTTCGCCGTCTGGATCGCCCGGCTCAGCAGCGAGGTGTGCAGCACGTCCGGCAGGATGCCGGACTCGGCGAGCAGCTCGCCGCCGCGACGCGCCTCCTTCTCGCCCTGAGCGTTGAGGCGGACGTCCACCCAACCGGTGAAGAGGTTCAGTTCGTTCCACTCGCTTCGGCCATGGCGGAGCAGGATGAGGGTACGCGTCGCAGTCATGCCGCCAGTTTATCCACCTGGGACGTCCCGCCGAGTCGGATCCTGGGAGGATGGTGACATGGCGTCATCTCCCCTCGGCCGGCCGACCCGCGGCACGACGGGGACGAACCGACTCCGACGCAACGACCGTTGGATCGCGCAGAGCGACGCGCTGCGCCGCGCGCACGATCCCCTGGTCGTCGACCTCGGCTACGGTGCCAGCGGAGTCACCGCGTTCGAACTCGCTACACGTCTCGTGCGCGTCCGCGACGATGTCGAGGTGCTCGGGCTCGAGATCGACCCCGCCCGCGTCGCCACGGCCGAGGCTCAGCTCGCGGAGGTGCGGGCCGGACGGACTCCTTTCGCCGCTGATCTCCCCGTGTCGTTCGCGCGGGGTGGCTTCGAGGTCCCCCTCCCCCGAGGACGCAGTGCTGCGGCGATCCGGGCCATGAACGTCCTGCGCCAGTACGACGAGGAAGACGTGCCGGATGCCTGGGCACGCATGACCGCACGCCTGTCCCCCGGCGGCCTGCTCTTCGAAGGGACCTGCGACGAGATCGGGCGCGTGTCGAGTTGGATCGACGTCGATTCGCAGGCCACACCGCTGCGCTTCACGATCTCGCTCCGTCTCGCCGATCTCGAACGTCCGAGCGTCGTCGCCGAGCGTTTGCCGAAGGCCCTGATCCACCGCAACGTCGCCGGAGAGCGCGTGCACGATCTGCTCATCGATCTCGACCGGGAGTGGGACCGCGCGGCTCCCCTGTCGACGTTCGGCGCCACGCAGCGCTTCCTCGCCGCGGTGACCGGACTACGGGATCAGGGCTGGCCGGTGCTCGGCGGGCGCACCCGCTGGCGTCTCGGCGAGCTCACACTGCCGTGGGCCGCGGTCGCGCCGCTGCCCGGCTGAGTTCAGCTTCCGGTTCCGGGGACGGCGTCACGCGGGTCCGGCGCCGTGGGTCTCCGAGACAGCCGGGTCAGGCGCGGGACGTCTGCCGTGGCCCCCGCATCAGCCGGGACGATGACCTGCTGCGACGCGGCGATGTCGATGCCGTCGGCGCGAACCACCAGGTCGCCGATGGGCGCGCGCCGGGAGAGGATCGCGAGGGCGATCGGACCGTCTTCGTGATGACGCGCCACCGAGGTCAGGTGCCCGACCTCGTCATCGCCGGCGAAGACCGCGGCACCGGGCTCGGGCAGGACCGCATCGCTGCCGTCCAGGTGGAGCGCGGCCAGACGACGCGGCGGGTGCCCGAGGTTGTGGACCTTGGCGACGGTCTCCTGTCCGCGGTAGCAGCCCTTGCTCAGGTGCACCGCGCTGCGGATCCAGTCAGACTCATGAGGAAGCGAGCGCTCGTCGACCTCGGTCGTCCAGCGCGGGCGCCACGCCGCGACCCGCAGAGCCTCTGCGGCGAGAACGCCGGCGAACGCCTCCCGGTCGAGAGAAGCGGCGAGAGCGTCGGCCTGCTCCGCGGTGAGGATCGCCACCCGCCAGGCGTAGTCGGCCGCCGGATGCTCGATGACCTCGGAATACTGGTGTCCGCCGACGCTGATCCGCTGCCACGGGTCGGACCACACGAGTGCGGCGCCGTTCGGGGCGAACGCCGCGGCGGTCGCCGTCGCGGAGATGACGCCGCCGTCGATGTATCCGACCAGCACGAGGTCGGAGCGGAGGTCGACGGTCGCCTGTGTGCGGAACTTCATCCGCGTCAACCAGCCGGCAAGCGCCTCGGCGTCTCCGTCGTCGGCGATGAGCCACGTGGATTCGCCGTCGTCGATGACACCGGCCGCGTGCTCCACCCGGCCCTGCGGGTCGAGCACCAGAAGCTCGGTGCTGTCACCGGGGGCGAGGCGTCCCACGGCCTGTGACGTGATCGAATCGAGCCAGCTCAACCGCTCCGGACCCGCGACCTCGATCACGGCGCGATCGCCGAGCGGGGCGAGAGCCGCGCCGTCGGCGAGGCGTCGCTGCTCTCGGAACACATCGCCGAAGTGGGCGATCAGGTCGCCCTCGGCGACGGCACCGTCGACCTGGTCGAAACCGGACATCTCAGACCTTGGCCAGCCGGGCGGAGGCGTGGGAGCGCAGCGGGGTGCCGAGCGCGGCGATGTCCCACGCCCACAGCAGGTGTCCGTCGACGAGGCCGTACATGCGCGATGATGCGGTGTGCACCTTGGCGCCGGCGCTGCGCACGACGGCGTCGGAGCCGATGTCGATGCGCGGTCCGTTGATCTCGCCGATGTACAGCTCGAGGGCACCGTCTGCGTGCGCGAGCGACACCTCGATGGGGAATCCGCCGCTCGGCGCGCGTAGCTCCTCCACGTCGTCGACCGTGCGTGCGACGGCGGGCGCGGTGGGCGGGAGCAGCGCGGGACCGGGATCCGAGTCCGTCGCCGGTCGCGCGAGTCGCCAGAATCCCGTCTCGGCGAGCAGTGCCGCCGCCGGCGCACCCTCGTCGGTGAGGAAGGTGGCTGAGCCGGAGTAGTTCAGGAACGGGCCGCCGTCATGGCTGAAACTGACCCGATGGGTGAACTCACCCTGCAGGCGTTCATCGCCGACCGGGTAGTCGATGACACCGGTGCCCTCCCAGACGCCGATCAGCCACGCGAAGGGGACGAGATCGGCCGGAAGGTCGACGGGCAGTTCGATCACGATCGCGTCAGCGCTGGCCGCGGAAGAGGTTGCGCAGCACCACTGCCGAGACGAAGACGATAGCGAGGCTCGCGAGGCCCAGCAGGCCGATGAAGAAGATTTCGAGCGCCATGAGGTCCATGTCCCCCACCTTACCGCGCCCCGCCGTCGTCAGGACGGGATCAGCGCCGCGAGACCGAAACCGACCGAGATGAGCCCCATCAGCATCAGGGCGCCGATCACGCTGCTCGCCACCCGGAAGATGAATCCCTGGGTGCGGCCGTACCAGAGCTGCACGGCGAAGGAGAGCAGGACGACGCCTCCGAAGCCCACCAGCATCCAGGGGACACGCCACTCCTCCGGCACGAAGATCCCGATCGCGACGGTCGCGACGAATGCCGCCGCCCACACGACGATCACACCGACGAACGCGTTGCGTGGTGCGAGTGCTGGTTCCGTCATGACAACCATTGTTGCGCATCCGCCCCGGTATCATGGCGGCACGACGTCGATCCCCCGTCGGTGAGGAGTGCGCGTGGCCCTGGTCCTGGTTCTGACCAATGCTCCGCTCTCGGAGCAGGTCCTGCCCGCCCTTGAGCTGCTGAGCCATAGAGCGCGCCAGATCCCTGCGGAACCCGCACAGCTGGTCAACGCTCCGGAGTACGACGTCGTGATCGTCGACGGACGTCATGATCTGGTCGCCGCGAAGTCGCTGTGCCGGCTGCTGCGCGCCACAGGTCAGGACGCTCCCCTCCTCCTCGTCGTCACGGAGGGCGGCATGAGCGCTCTCTCGGGCGACTGGGGCATCGACGACGTACTGCTCGCGACCGCGGGCCCGGCGGAGATCGACGCGCGCCTCCGCCTCGCGCTGGCCCGACGCGATGAGGTCGCCGAGCCCGCGAGCGTGCAGGCTTCCGGAGTGACGATCGACGAGCAGTCGTACTCGGCGAAGCTGCGCGGCAGGCCGTTGGACCTCACCTACAAGGAGTTCCAGCTGCTGCACTTCCTGGCCACCCATCCTTCGCGTGTCTTCACGCGGGAGCAGCTGCTCAGCGAGGTGTGGGGCTACGACTACTTCGGCGGAACCCGCACGGTCGACGTGCACGTGCGGCGCCTCCGGGCGAAGCTCGGCGACCAGGAACAGATCATCGGCACGGTGCGCAACGTCGGCTATCGCTTCAACGTCAACGAAGAAGAGAGCGTCGCCGCGGGCCACTGAGGATCGACACCGTTCACACGAGCGTCACCTGGCGGTGCTTAGATGTACCCCATGATCGATCCCGCACTCGCCGACGCCGGTCTCGGTGACGCCGAAGACGACGACTTCGACGCCATCGAGTCCCCGGACTCGTTGCTGCCCGACCACCGCTACCTGGATCGCGAGCTGAGCTGGCTCGCGTTCAATCAGCGCGTGTTGGAGCTCGCGGAAGACCCGTCGCTCCCCGAACTCGAGCGGGCGAACTTCCTGGCCATCTTCGCCAGCAACCTGGACGAGTTCTTCATGGTGCGCGTCGCAGGCCTCAAGCGGCGCATCATGACCGGTCTCGCAGTGCCGACGAACATCGGTCGCTCCCCGGTCGACGCGCTGGCCGACATCTCCCGTGAGGCACACGCACTGCAGCTGCGCCACGCGGACGCGTGGAACTCGCTCGTGCGCCCCGCCCTCGCCGAATCCGGTATCGAGATCACGGACTGGTCCGAGCTCACGGACGGTGAGCGCTCCGCGCTGTCCGACTACTTCCAGGCGCAGGTGTTCCCGGTGCTGATGCCCCTCGCGGTCGACCCGGCGCACCCGTTCCCATACATCTCCGGACTCTCGCTGAACCTCGCGATCCGCATCCGCAACGCCCGCACCGGGCGCCAGGAGTTCGCGCGCATCAAGGTCCCGCCGATGCTCCCCCGCTTCGTGGAGGTTCCCGGCGCCGGCGAGATCAAGCGCTTCCTGCGCCTGGAGGAACTCATCGCCAACCACCTGGGCGACCTGTTCCCGGGCATGGAGGTGCTCGACCACCATGCGTTCCGCCTCACCCGCAATGAAGATGTGGAGATCGAGGAGGACGAGAGCGAGAACCTCATCCAGGCGCTGGAGGCCGAGCTCCTGCGCCGCCGGTTCGGTCCGCCGATCCGGCTCGAGATCACCGATGACATGGATGACGTCACGATGGATCTGCTGGTCCGCGAGCTCGACATCACGGATCTCGAGGTCTACCGCCTCCCCGGGCCTCTCGACCTCCGCGGACTCTTCGACCTCTCGCGCATCGACCGGCCCGATCTGCGCTACCCGCCGCACCTGCCCACCACGGCGGTGGCCTTCCAGCCCGCGGGATCGAGCGCACGGGCCGACATCTTCAAGGCGATCCGCAAGTCGGACGTGCTCGTCCACCACCCGTACGAGTCGTTCACCACGAGCGTGCAGGCCTTCCTCGAGCAGGCCGCCCGTGACCCGCATGTGCTCGCCATCAAGCAGACGCTGTACCGCACCTCCGGAGACAGCCCCGTCGTGCAGGCCCTGATCGACGCCGCTGAGGCCGGCAAGCAGGTCCTCGCGCTGGTCGAGGTGAAGGCCCGGTTCGACGAGGCCAACAACATCGTCTGGGCGCGCAAGCTCGAGAAGGCCGGCGTGCACGTCGTGTACGGCCTCGTGGGACTCAAGACACACTGCAAACTCGCCCTGGTCATCCGCGAGGAAGAAGGGATGCTGCGGCACTACTCCCACGTCGGGACCGGCAACTACAACCCCAAGACCAGCCGCATCTACGAGGACTTCGGGCTCTTCACCGCCGACGCACAGGTCGGCAAGGACCTGACGCGCCTGTTCAACGAGTTGAGCGGGTACGCCATCGAGAAGAAGTTCAAACGACTCCTCGTCGCCCCGCTCCACCTCCGCAAGGGACTGATCCGCCAGATCGACGCCGAGCGCAAGAACGCGGAGGCCGGGATCCCCGCCCACATCCGCATCAAGGTGAACTCGATGGTCGACGAGGAGATCATCGACGCGCTGTACCGCGCGAGCGCCGCGGGCGTGAAGGTCGACGTCTGGGTGCGTGGCATCTGCAGCCTGCGCACCGACCTGGACGGCATCAGCGACAACATCACGGTGCGCAGCATCCTCGGCCGCTATCTCGAGCACTCGCGGATCTTCGCGTTCGAGAACGCCGGTGACCCGCAGGTGTACATCGGCAGCGCGGACATGATGCACCGCAACCTCGACCGTCGCGTCGAGGCACTGGTGCGCGTGACCGACCCCGCCCATCTCAAGGAGCTCCGGACCTTCTTCGACCTGGCGATGAACGACGGCACCTCGTCATGGCACCTCGGCGCCGACGGCGTCTGGGAGCGCCACGCCGTGGATGCCGACGGAAAGCCCCTGATCGACCTGCAGGATAAGACCATGGGGTTGATCCAGCGGCGCCGCCGCGCACGGGCGGTTCGATGATCCGGCGGCAGCTGCAGCTCCCGCCCGACTCCGAGACGGGGTCGAAGTGGGCCGACAAGGCGGTATACGCCGCAGGCGCCGTGGTCTGGCGGATCATCGACGGCAAGTTGCGGATCCTCCTGATCCATCGCACCAAGTACCGGGACGTCACGCTGCCCAAGGGGAAGGTGGATCCGGGAGAGATGCTCGCCGAGACTGCCGTGCGCGAGGTGCACGAGGAGACCGGCATCCGCGTCTCCCTCGGTGTTCCCATCGGAGTGAGCCGCTACCACCTCGCCTCCCGCAAGCAGAAGGTCGTGCACTACTGGGCGGCCGAGGCGACGGAGGACGCGATCCGCGAGTCCACGTTCGTGCCCAATCGGGAGATCGCGGCGCTCGAATGGGTCAGCGTGAAGAAGGCACGCAACCGACTGAGCTACCCGGTCGACCTGGAGATCCTCGACTTCTTCTCCAACCTGGTCGATGACGGCGTGCTGCGCACCTTCCCCGTGATCGTGCTGCGCCACGCGAAGGCGCTCTCGCGCTCGGACTGGGACCGCTCGGACGCCGCACGCCCGCTCACCGAACGTGGCCGCACCCAGGCGAAGTCCATCGTCGGGCCGCTCCGCGCCTTCGGTGTGCGCAAGATCGTCACGAGTGATGCCGTGCGTTGCGTCGCGACCGTCACCCCGCTCGCGAAGGCCCTCGGCCGGAAGCCTGTGCAGACGGAGAAGATCAGCCAGGACGCCTGGGAAGACGGCGCGGCCGATCTTCGATCCGTGGTCGGACGACGAGTGCGGTCCGGAAAGCCGGCCGTGCTGTGCAGTCACGGTCCCGTGCTCCCCGGGCTGCTGTCGGAGATCGCCCTCGCGACCGGCACCGTCACCGGGTCGTATCTCGGCAGCGCCGCCGACCTCGAGCCTGCCGCGTTCTCGGTCGTGCACCTGTCGTCCACGAACCCCGGTTCCGGCATCATCGCGATCGAGACGCACATCCCGAAGGTCTGACGAGTCGACGGATTCCGGACACCACAGCCGGAATCACGCGGGAGCACCCCAGAGAGTCGCCCGTCGTTCACCTGCCGTTCACCTGCTCGGGAGAGTCTCGTTAACCGTCGCCCATAGCGTCACTGTGTGCCCTGCACCGGGCCCCACCCATCCAAGATCGAAGGATCCACAGTGAAGATCTCCCGAATCGCACGAATCGGCGCCATCGGCGCCGTCGCCGCTCTCGCCCTCGCCGGTTGCGCCGCGAACGAAGGCGGCTCCGGTTCCACCGAAGCTCCCACCGATTCCACACTCTCCGGAACGATCGACGCCACCGGCGCGTCCTCGCAGGCGGCCGCTCAGGAAGCCTGGGTCGCCGCGTTCCAGACCGCGAACCCCGACGTGACCGTCAACTACGAGCCCACCGGATCCGGTACGGGTCGCGAGAACTTCCTCGAAGGCGGCAGCAACTTCATCGGCTCCGACCGCGCGTTCAACGACGAAGAGGTGGCCGCCGGCGGCTTCGGCGCCTGCACGACCGACGACATCGTCGAGGTCCCGCTCTACATCTCGCCGGTCGCCGTCGCGTTCAACCTCGAGGGCGTCGACTCCCTCAACCTGGACGCCGCGACCATCGCGGGCATCTTCGCCGGCACCATCTCCAACTGGAACGCCCCGGAGATCGCCGCGCTGAACGACGGCGTCGAGCTGCCTGACCTGGCCATCTCGCCCGTGCACCGCTCCGACCCCTCGGGGACGCAGGAGACGTTCACCAAGTACCTCAACGCCACGGCGGGTGACGTCTGGACCTACGAGCCGGCCGACGTGTGGCCGATCCAGGGTGGCGAGGCAGCGCAGGGCACCTCCGGTGTGAAGCAGGCCATCACGGCAGGCAACGGCGCCATCGGCTTCCTCGACGCTTCGCAGGCCGAGGGCCTCGGACAGGTCGCTGTCGGCGTGGGCGGCGACTTCGTCGCCTACTCGGCCGAGGCTGCCGCCAAGCTCGTCGAGAACTCGCCGCTGGTCGAAGGCCGCGGCGCAGGGGACCTCGTCTTCGACGTCGACCCCGCCACCGCTTCGGACGGCGCCTACCCGATCGCCCTGGTCAGCTACCTGATCGGCTGCGAGCAGTACGAGGACAGCAACGTCGCGGAGCTCGTGAAGGAGTACTTCACCTACATCGCGAGCGCTGAGGGCCAGGACGCTGCGGCCGAGAACGCCGGCAGCGCACCGATCTCGGACGGCCTGCGCGATCAGGTCCTCGCCGCGATCGACCTGATCCAGGTCGGCTGATCACGCCGACACGCTGACACGGTGCCCCCGCGTCCCGACGGGGCGCGGGGGCACCTCCCGGTCAGTATCCGATCCATATCGACCCGGCCCGAAACAGGGAGATCATGAGCACGACAGCCCAGGCGCCGACACCGACGCCGACCAAGGCGCCACCTGCGCCTATCAAGGCGAAGCAGCGACTTGGCGACCGGGTCTTCTCCGGCACCGCGCTCGGGGCGGGGATCGTCATCCTCGTCGTCCTCGCGCTCGTCGCCGCCTTCCTCTTCATTCAGAGCCTCCCCGCCTTCGAGCTCGACACCAGCGACAACCACATCCTCAAGGGTGAGTCCTTCTGGTCGTACGTGTGGCCGCTCATCTTCGGAACGCTCTGGGCCTCATTCATCGCGCTCCTCATCGCCGCTCCCATCGCGATCGGCATCGCGCTGTTCATCTCCCACTACGCCCACCGGCGTCTCGCCGCGGTCCTCGGCTACATCATCGATCTGCTCGCCGCCGTCCCCTCCGTCGTCTTCGGGCTCTGGGGCGGCCTCGTGCTCGCCCCGCTCCTGCAGCCGATCTACGCCTGGCTGAATGAGAACGCCTCCTGGGTCCCCTTCTTCGGGGGCCAGGTGTCGTCGACCGGGAAGACGATCCTCACCGCGGCTCTCGTGCTGGCAGTGATGTGCATCCCGATCATGACCGCCATCTGCCGCGAGGTCTTCCTGCAGACCCCGAAGCTCCACGAGGAGGCAGCCCTCGCCCTCGGTTCCACCCGATGGGAGATGGTGCGCATGGCCGTCCTGCCCTTCGCTCGCGGCGGCATGGTCTCGGCGGCGATGCTCGCCCTCGGCCGGGCACTCGGCGAGACCATGGCTGTGACCATGGTGCTCTCCCCGTCCGCAGTGGTCACCTTCCTGGTACTCACCGCGACGAACCCCACGCCGATCCCGGCCAACATCGCCCTGGCCTTCCCCGAGGCACACGACACCGGAGTGAACACGCTGATCGCCACCGGCCTCATCCTCTTCGTCGTGACCTTCGCCGTCAATGCGCTGGCGCGATGGATCGTCGCCCGCCGCGCCGAGTTCTCGGGAGCCAACTGACATGACCGTCCTGACCGCCGCTCCCGCGAGCACCGCGTCGCTCACCTCGGGCAAGCTCCCCAAGTGGGCTCCGTGGGCGCTGCTCGCGGCATCTTTCGCCATCTCGGCCGCGATCTTCGCCGTGGCCGCGGCCGGTTCCAGCCTCGCCGACTTCAACATCGTCGGTACCGTGATCTGCGGGATCCTGATCTACATGGTGATCATCACCGTGATCTCATCCATCGCGGAGAGTCGCCGCAAGGCGATCGACAGGCTCATGACCGCACTGGTCGCGACAGCCTTCCTCATCGCGCTCCTGCCCCTCATCTCGTTGCTCTGGACGGTCGTCGCCAACGGCATCGAGCGCTTCGACCTGGAGTTCTTCTCTTACTCGATGCGCAACGTCGTCGGCGAAGGCGGTGGAATCGTCCACGCCATCTGGGGCACTGTGCTCATCACGCTGACAGCCACCGTCATCTCCGTGCCCATCGGCCTGATGACCTCGATCTACCTCGTCGAGTACGGCCGCGGGAAGATCGCGAAGGCGATCACCTTCTTCGTCGACGTGATGACCGGCATCCCCTCGATCGTGGCGGGTCTGTTCATCTACGCAGTGTTCTCGCTGCTGGTGCGCCCGGGCATCTCGATGGGATTCATGGGAGCTCTCGCGCTTGCCGTGTTGATGACCCCCGTGGTCGTGCGAGGCAGCGAAGAGTTGCTGCGCATCGTCCCCAACGAGCTGCGAGAGGCGTCCTACGCCCTCGGAGTGCCGAAGTGGCTCACCATCCTGAAGGTCGTGCTGCCGACGTCGATCGCGGGCATCATGACGTCGATCATGCTGGCCATCTCGCGGGTGATCGGAGAGACGGCGCCGCTTCTGCTCACTGCCGGCTTCACCCAGAGCCTGAACACGAACATCTTCAACGGGCAGATGATGACGCTGCCGGTGTTCGCCTACAACCAGTACATGAACCAGGGCACGAACCCGGACGCGGCGATCGCCCGCGCCTGGGCGGCGGCCCTCACCCTCATCCTCATCGTCATGCTGCTGAATCTGCTCGCCCGACTCATCGCGAAGCTGTTCGCACCCAAGCTCGCCGGCCGCTGAGCGGCGGCCCACCCGGAATAGGAAACACGTGTCCAAGAGCATCGAAGTCAACGACCTCAACGTCTACTACGGCGACTTCCTCGCCGTCGAAGGCGTCTCCCTCGACATCCAACCGCGCAGCGTCACAGCCTTCATCGGCCCCTCGGGCTGTGGCAAGTCGACGTTCCTTCGCACCCTCAACCGCATGCATGAGGTCATCCCCCGCGCACGCGTCGAGGGCGAGGTCCTGCTCGACGGCAAAGACCTCTACGGCCCCGGAGTCGACCCGGTGCTCGTGCGCCGCCAGGTGGGCATGGTGTTCCAGCGGCCGAATCCGTTCCCCACCATGTCGATCAAGGAGAACGTGCTCGCCGGGGTCAAGCTCAACAACAGCCGCATGTCGAAGAGCGACCAGGATGCCCTCGTCGAGAAGTCCCTCACGGGTGCGAACCTGTGGAACGAGGTCAAGGACCGGCTCGACAAGCCGGGTTCCGGGCTCTCCGGCGGCCAGCAGCAGCGACTGTGCATCGCCCGCGCGATCGCCGTGTCGCCGCAGGTCCTGCTGATGGACGAGCCGTGTTCGGCCCTGGACCCCATTTCGACCTACGCGATCGAAGAGCTCATCAGCGAACTCAAGAACGAGTTCACGATCGTCATCGTCACGCACAACATGCAGCAGGCCTCGCGCGTGTCGGACAAGACGGCGTTCTTCAACATCGCCGGCACCGGCAAGCCCGGCAAGCTCATCGAGTACGACGACACCATGTCGATCTTCACCACCCCCTCTGTGCAGGCCACGGAGGACTACGTCTCCGGCCGCTTCGGCTGACCCCTCGCGCGGGGACTTCGAAAACCCAGACCATTCGCGCTCGTGACGGCGTGTCCCCCAGCGACACGCCGCTCTGAGTCCCGATGGTCTGGGTTTTCGCATATCCGAGGGTCGTGGGCGACGACTGCACCGGGAGGGAACACAGCGACTTCGTTCACAGGTCCCGTGGCAGCGGCGTCCCACCCCTACACACCCGGGGCACTATCGAGCGATGTCCTTCGTGCGTGCTGCGTCCGTCCTGCACGTACTCGGGCGGATGGCGCGGACGTCCGAGCTCCGCCGGCGGGGTGTGACCCGAGCTGAGCTCGCGCGCGGCGTGCGGACCGGTGAGCTGACCCGCCCTCGTCAGGGCGTCTACGCGCTGCCGGACACTCCGGAGGCCTGGGTGCACGCGGCCTCTCACGGCGGCACGATCGGATGCGCGCAAGCCGCTGCGGCCCACGGTCTCTGGGTCCTCGCGCTCCCGTCCGTCCACCACGTCTGGATGGGGAACGCGGGAACCCCCCGGTCGGCGTGCGAGGACTGCGTGATGCACTGGGATGAGGGCCGCGTCCGCGTCGGCGAGGCCGCGCCGGTGTCGAACGCCCTCCTCCAGGTCGCGAGCTGTTGCGGCGAGGACGCCTTCTTCGTCGCGCTCGAGTCCGCGCTGCGCCGGTCACTGCTCTCCCCGGGAGCTCTCGCGTGGCTCCGCCGGCACCTCCCGACGTCGATGCGCTGGCTCGTGGCCTTCGCTCGCGCGGACGCCGACAGCGGGCTCGAGTCGCTGATCCGGCTTCGGCTGCACCGGATCGGCGTCCACGTGCGCACCCAGGTGCATATCCGCCGCGTGGGAGAGGTCGACTTCGTGATCGGTGAGCGTCTCATCCTCGAAGCCGACGGCCGGGAGAACCATGCACGCGAGAGAGAACGGAGCAAAGACCTCCGGCGCGATGCCGAGGCAGCTGCCGCCGGGTACACGACTCTCCGGTTCACCTATGAGCTCATCATCGACGACTGGCCGCTCGTGGAGGCCGCGATCCGGGGTGCTCTCGCACGCGGAGCACACCTCGCCCCGGCGCTCCTCTGACGACTGCGTGGCTCCGCCGACACGGGGCGTGGCGTGCCAAAACAGAGACGTCTCGCGCACGTCACGGCGTGTCTGGTGGGGCACACCGCAGTGCGGACGGATGCTCTCCGTTTTGGCCCAGCGAACCGGACCGAGGAGAGGCTTCAGTCGCGGGGAGAGAGCAGGTAGCGGTTCAGATCGGCTGTCAGGCTCGGGTCCGCCGGGAGAGAGACACCGTCGATCGCGGTGATGGCTGCGGCGAGGCGGACGCTCGACACCAGCCACGCCGCATCCGCTCGCGGGAGATCCGCTGCCGGGATACGGTCGTAGGCGGTCTCGAAGCCCTGCGCCGCAAGGTGCTCGTACACGCTGAGCTGGGTCGTCCCGTGCAGGATGCCCCCGTTCGGCGCCGGGGTCACGAAGCGGTCCCCGAACCGCAGGATCAGCGAAGCCGTCGGTGCCTCGAGCACGAAGCCGTCGCTCGAAAGGAAGATCGCATCGTCCGCGCCGCGGCGGTGAGACTCACGCAGGGCCGCCATGTTCACGGCATACGACAGGGTCTTGGCGCCCAGCAGCAACCACGGTGCCCGCTCGGCCGCACCGAGGTCGTAGCCACGGTCCAGAGTCACGACGCGCACCCCGTTCTCCCGCACGGCGGAGAAGTCGGCCGCCGGTGCAGCCGTGACCCAGGCCGTGGGAGTGGGCCCGTGCTCGACGCCACGACTGAGGATGAGCTTGATGACGGACTCACCGGATCCGAGCTGCGCCGCCGCCTCGTCGATGGCCTGATGCCACTGCGCGAGGTTCGGTGCGGGGAGATCGCACAGGCGCGCGGAGTGCGCGAGCCTCTCCAGATGCGGGACCACTTCCTGCGCGTGCCCGTCGACGACGCCGATCGACTCGAAGACGCCGTCACCCCGCTGGGTACTGAGTTCACCGACGCTGAGCGCCGGCGCCGCCGCATCCACCTGGGTGAACGTGTCGGCATAGTCGGAGCGCTGCTCCTCGATGTCCACGGGATCGATCATGAATGCGAAGCGCCCGGTCATGATCCGAGCCTAGAGGGCGGGAATACCCACGGCTGCATCGCGTTACAATTGAATGGCCGGGCCGCATAACCCCGGGCTCCATTTTTTGCCGCTACGAGCGGCCTTCCGCCGAGAGGCGTTCTTGCGGCCCGGTCTTTTCTTGTCCAGGCGCCGAACGCTGCGGAAGCACCAGCGCTCCCCCGGTGAGGATCCGCTCAGCTGAGGGCTCCTGTGCGCCACAGCACGGCCGAAGCTGCCAGATCCTGCGCGTAGCTGCTCAAGCGGAGTGCCCGCGTCGTGAGCTCGCTGGCGCGCGCAGGCTCCGTCGGCTCGTAGTCGTCGGCGGTATGGGTCGCACCGGACGCCTGTACACGACAGAAAGCGGCGGCGCGATCGAGTGCCACGGCGAAGTCGCCACGGAAGGCCCCGCGCAGGATGGTGTCGATGAGGGCGACGAGTTCCTCCGGCCCCGCCGGCACCGGAGCACCCGCGATCACGGTGTCCGCCGACGACAGTTCGACACGGCCCCGGTCGTAGAGCAGTGCGGCCGTGCGAGCGTCGGCGTGGATCGCCAATTGCAGCACGTAGAGACGCCACAGTGCTCCGGGAAGCGTGCGCGACGGCGCCTTCGACCAGAGCTCGGCGATCTCGTCGATGCCGTGCTCGGCCGTGAAGGCCACGAGTCGCTCGGCGCTCGCACCGCTCTCATCCGCGCGTACACGGGTCAGCAGCGCGGAAGCCGTGGCGTGCGCAACGCGGGTCTCCTCGGCGGGATCGTGCGAACCGACAATGTTGTCGAAGGCGGTGGTGGGGCGACGCACGGGGCGGTGGTGCTGCTCGGGCATCCCTCCAGGGTACGCGCGATCGACGACGGTCAGGCCGTGGGGATGACGATGACCGGGTCCGTGGTCGGCTGGCCTGTCGGAGATCCACCGGCCTGCTCGACGGTCACGGCGATCGCGTCGCCCGCCTGCATCTCGCCCGCCAGGAGCGCCGTGGCGTCGCCGCCGTCCACATCGAACACACCCGCCGAGACCGGGGCATCACCGCGGACGAACCAGAGCTCGTACGTCTCCCCCTCTGCAGGGGTGGGGATGCCGTCGGCGACCAGCACGGCCTTGCCGACCGAGGCGGACCAGTGCGCGGTCGCCGATCCCCCGTCATCGAGGGCGACGGTCGCCTGCTCGGCGTCTCCCGCGGCCTCGATCTCCTGCAGCGCGACCACGCTGGCGGGAGGATTCAGTTGCTGGTTGAGGGCGACCGCACCGATTCCGACGCCGACCAGCACGGCCAGGCACGCCGCCAGGGCGAACACGCTCCGCGTCCAGCGGCGCTGCTTCGGCTTCTGCTCGGCACGAGTGTCGATGGCGTCGCCCTGGGTGGCGACGGGGGCGTCCGTGACCGCCGAGGCGGCATCCGGATCGGACCGCGTTCCGCCGTCCTGGGGCAGGTCCGCGATCTGTGCGAGCAGCGCGGATCGGATGTGCGCGGGAGCAGTGACCGGTTCGACGGGGTCCGCGAGTGACGCAGCGGTGGCAGCATCCTCATCCACGGTGTCCTCCCATTCCGGGTGCTCCGCGAGGGCAGCGAGGTACCGATGCTCGTCGTCTGCAGACAGCGAGTGCAGCGCGGCACCTGCCGCGAGCTCTGCGAAGTCCTTCTCGTTCATGCCGTCACCCCCATCGCCGTGCGCAGACGGGTCAGCCCGTCTCGCATCCGTGTCTTGATCGTCCCCAGTGGCGCGCCCACGAGGGCCGCGATCTCGTTTTGACTGTAACCGCCGTAATACGCGAGGACGAGTGCTTCGCGCTGCGCTTCCGGAAGCCCCGAGAGCGCTTGGACGACCTTCCCTCCCTCTATCCCCAATTCGACCTGCTCCGCGACACTGTCGTGCGCGACGCCGATGTCCTTGAATCCTGCTCGTACGTCTCGGTCGGCGCTCGACTGCGATGCACGCACCCGATCAACGGCCCGGCGATGAGCGATCGTCATGATCCATGCTCGTCCCTGACCTCTGTTCGGAGCGAAGCGCGAAGCGGATTGCCAGATCTCCAGAAAGACCTCTTGGAGCACTTCTTCGCTCTGCGAGCGGTTGACCAGCACACGGAGGATGAGGCCGAACACGCGAGAGGAGAGCAGATCGTAGAGAGTCGCGAAGGCAGCTTGATCACCTGACGCGACGCGGACGATGAGGTCGGCGACAGCATCCTGCGTCGCTCCGTCCTCGGGAACGTCGAACCCATCGATGACCATCCCTATAAGCATGCCGTATCTCCGCTCCGGTCTCGCGCAGACGAGGCCGCTGCCGGAGCGATTTCAAAGATTTCTGAGATTCTTCCCATCCGATGCCGCAGGGGCTCCGAACAGCACTCGACGCCACGGAGAGGCCGTGGCTCAGTTCTGAAGGAGCTCGACATGTTCAGCACCAAGAAGAAGGTCACCGCGGCAATCACCCTCGGCCTGGCGAGCGCATTCCTGCTCTCGGCCTGTTCCATGGGCAGCGGCAGCACCACGGACGAGTCGTCCGAGCCGAAGGCACCGGAGACGTCGGAGTCGACGCCGATGGAGATGGACCCGGCGGCGAACCTGGTCGGTCCCGGCTGCGCGGCATACGCCGACGCAGTGCCGGACGGCGCAGGCTCCGTCGAGGGCATGGCCCAGGACCCGGTCGCGGTCGCGGCCTCGAACAACCCGCTGCTGACCACGCTGGTCTCGGCGGTGAGCGGACAGCTCAACCCCGACGTCGACCTGGTCGACACCCTGAACGGCGGCGAGTTCACCGTGTTCGCACCGGTGGATGACGCCTTCGCGAAGATCGACCCGGCCACGATCGAGGCCCTCAAGACCGACAGCGCCACGCTGAGCTCGATCCTGACCTACCACGTGGTCCCCGGCCAGATCGAGCCGGCCGACATCGACGGCATGCACAAGACCGTGCAGGGCGCCGAGCTCGAGGTCACGGGCAGCGGAGACGACCTGATGGTCAACGACGCGAAGGTCATCTGCGGTGGAGTCCAGACCGCGAACGCGACCGTGTACCTCATCGACACGGTCCTGATGCCCCCGGCATCCTAAGCCGGGCGCTGTCGGGTGGGAGGACACCCGACGCACGCCCTTCTCGGGAGTAGGGGGAGGATCCTGAGAAGGAGAGAAGGGCCGTCAGCGGAGTCATGTCGCTGACGGCCCTTCTTCTTGCGCACTAGACTTGACGCAGGGGCCTCTAGCTCAGTCGGCAGAGCATCGGACTTTTAATCCGCGGGTCGTGGGTTCGAGCCCCACGGGGCCCACCGCAGCACGAGCGCACCGAACCCGTTCAGGATTCGCCGTCGTGCACTCCGGCCAGCAGCTCGTCACGGATCTCGGCCACGCCGCTCGGCAGCGTCTCGCCTTCGAGGTCGAACTCCGGAGCGTCCGGGGTGCCGCCGATCGCGCACACCGCGACGCTGTCCTGCCCGTCCAGGGTCTTCGGGATCACGACGAACCAGAGCGACTGCCCGCCGAGCCATTCCGTGGTCGCCATGTCGGCGAAATAGGTCGCATCCGGCGCGAGACTCCGGGTCTTCTGCGTGCACAGTTCCACCAGTTGGGCGGTTGCGAATGCCGTCGCAGACTCGGTCGGCTCGGGTGTCGCCGTGTCGGTCGGAGATGACGTCGGCGAAGGCGAGGCGGTCGACGCGGTCGGCGAGGGGCTCGGCGCCGGCTCAGGAGCGCAGCCGGCGAGCAGCACGAGCACCGGCACGAGGACGAGGGCAGAACGGAAGCGCATGGCTGGATGCTACTGCCTCCCCACTCCGATCCGACGGGAGCGCTCCGCGACCACCCGACTCCGCCTCTAGCATCCTGCCCCGCTCCCCGGCCACCCCCTTCACTCCTCGCTCGTTCCGGGAGAGGGTCGACTCGTCCGCATCCGCGGGCGACTCCCCACGAAAGGATGAACGATGACCCTCACCGGCAACCGAGTGGCGTTCCTGGCGACCGACGGATTCGAGGACAGCGAGCTCACCAGCCCGTGGGAGGCGGTCACCGCCGCGGGCGCGAGCGCGACACTGATCGCCCCGGCGGGAGCGGCGATCACAGGGAAGAACGGTCACGAGCAAGCCGTCGACCTGCTCGCCTCCGAGGCGGCGGCCGACAGCTTCGACGCCCTCGTCCTTCCCGGCGGTGTCGTCAACGCCGACCACCTGCGCCTCGACAAGCCGTCGATCGCGCTCGCCCGCGCCTTCTTCGAGCAGCACAAGCCCGTCGGCGTGATCTGCCACGGCGCCTGGATCCTCATCGAGGCGGACGTCGTGGACGGCCGGACGCTCACGAGCTACCCGAGCCTGACCACCGACCTCCGCAATGCAGGAGCGACCTGGGTCGACGAAGAGGTCATCGTGGACGAAGGACTCGTCTCCAGCCGCACACCCGATGATCTCCCGGCCTTCAACGCGAAGCTCGTCGAGGAGATCGGCGAGGGGAAGCACGCGGGCCAGACGGCCTGATTCCGCGCCTCTGAGGCCGAGACCTCGGCCTCAGAGGCGAGCCCGATGCCGACGGACGGCCGCACGGTTGGCGCAGCGCACGGAGCAGAACCGCTGGCGACCGTTGCGCGTCACGTCCGCCACGACATTCGTGCACGGCGCGGCCTGGCAGCGCCCGAGCCTGCTCATTCCCCGGGTGACGAGATGCAGCGACGTGCCGAGGCTGATGATCGCCCGGAGCACGTAGGGCAGCGACGGCACGTCATCGCGGTAGTGCAGGTGCCAGCCCTCGCCGTCGTGGTTGGTCAGCCGTGGGTACGCGGCGGCGGCGGCGAGCTGTGCGTTCAGCAGCAGCGCCCTCGCGTCGGCATCGGGCTCATCGACGATCGCGAGCCAGTCGTCGATGACCGCTCGGACTTCCGCATGGTCCTCGGGCGCCGGCGGGAATGTCTGCGTCATCCCGAGGGCGAGGGTGCGCTCCTCGATGCCGGCGCGATCCTCGGGCCAGTCGTTCGCCAACGACGCGGCCAGCAGAACCGCATACTCGCCGTAAGGGTTGAGATGCATAAGACCATTACATCACGCTGGATGCATGACCTCGCCGAACACTCTCCCCATCCCCCGCCTCCGACCGGAGACCGCGACCCATGAACACGGCTGGCGGGTGGAATCCCGACACCCGACGAGCGAGGGCGTCGTGCTCTACGTGCGCTGTGCGGACTGCGGATCCCGACGTGTCGACCTGCAGGCGCACCCTCACACACCACCCGTCGGGGTGAGCGCGGAACTCGGTGGTGCTGGGCGCTGAGGCTCAGACGTCGACGATCACGCGGTCAGCTCGATGAGCGCACGGATCGTGCGGAGGTTGCGGGCCGTGCCCGCCACGCCGAGCGCACGGTCGAGCACCGCCTTCGTCAGCTTCGTGGAATGCACGCCGCCTTCGCCGTAGTCGATCCACAGGTCGTCGTCGACGAGAGCGAGGCGCTCTGCAGGGAGCAGGCGTTCCTCCAACGCTGCGAGCGCACCACTCGCAGGACGCCCCTCCAGGAACATCGCGTGCACGAAAGTCACATCCCCTTCGGGAAAGGGCTGCGCGGACTCCGACGAGACCAGCTGCTCATGGGTCCGATGGATCACGGGCGTGTCCACCCCGAACTCGCGGTGGATCACGGAACGGACAGCAGCGCGTGCGGTCTCGGGATCCGGTGGCGTCGCGCAGAGGATGTTCCCGCTGGCGATGTAGGTGGAGATATCGGCGAGGTCCGTCTCGGCTGCCAGCACGTCGCGCAGCCGCCCCATCGGAACCCTGTTGCGCCCGCTGACGTTCACGGCCCGCAGCAGGAGGACGCTACGACTCACGCGTCCGCGCTCACGACCAGTTCCGCGCCGGCATGCACGAGCTCGGCCAACGCGGTCTCACTCGCCTCCGGAGCGACCCCCGCGACGAGGTCGGTCAGGATGCGGACATGGACACCGTGGGCGATCGCGTCGAGCGCTGACGCACGGACACAGTGATCCGTCGCGATCCCGACGACATCCGCGCTGAGCACCCCGGCCGCCGCCAGTACCTCACCGACGGTCTCCTGTGCTTCGGTCTCCCCCTCGAACATCGAATAGGCGGGCTTGCCCTGACCCTTGCGGACGTGGTGGGTCACGGAATCGGTCAGCAGGAGCGGATCGTAGTCGGCCCCCGGGGTCCCGGCGACGCAGTGCACCGGCCAGGAGTCGATGAAGTCCGGCGTCTCGGCGAAGTGACCGCCGTTGTCCCCCTCGGCGTCATGCCAGTCGCGGGAGGCGATGATCACCTCGTAGTCCGTGGCGTGCGCGGCGAGGTAGCCCGTGACGGCGGAGGCCACCGCATCACCGCCCACGACCTCGAGCGCACCGCCCTCGGTGAAGTCGTTCTGCACATCGACGATGAGAAGCGCTCTGCTCATACTTCGAGGTTACGCCGTGGGGGACGGGAAAGGCCCCGTGATGTTCTTCGCATCACGGGGCCTTCGGAGCCGCTTGTCAGAATCGAACTGACGACCTTTTCATTACGAGTGAAATGGTGTAGATCGAATTGCGCCCGCAAACCCTTGATTTCTAGCCATCATACCTCGACGAAGGCGGCGCAGTACACACAGAGGTGCACACATTCGGGTCAGGCTGCTCGACGCTCTCGATCGTCTGCAGCTCGCTCCGCCCGTTCCCTGACCATCCGTGCCGTCACGGGGTCGGCAGTGATCCCTTCGACGGATCGTGCGGCCCTGGCGAGGAGGACGTAGTACCGGACTTCGGTGATGCCGAGCTGGTGGCGGATGCGGGAGGTCTTCTCGGGCGTCTGCTGGGGGTGTTGGGCTTCGAAGGCGAGGAGTTCGGTGGGGGTCATGGGGACATGATGCGCTGGGGGTCGGACATGTGGACCGCTATGCTGTGCGCCGTGGGGAAACGGAACGGCTACTGGAAGACGCACTCCGACAAGGAGCTGCAAGCTCTCCTGATGCTGTTTCATGAGCAGGGGGTGGAGAATCAAGGATCCACCGACGTACTACAAGGCTCTCTGCTCGTGCCCCGGATTGCACATGACAACCATCCACCTGACGCCAAGTAATCCGCGGTACGCTTTCAATAAGAGGAAGTGGCTGGAACGCCAGCCGTGCTATCGCAAGGAGGAACGATGATCGCCGTACATCTGACGCGCGCCTTCCGAGTTCACGGTTGCGACGACCTCGACGCACACACCGACGAGGTGATGGAGCAGCTTCTCGCACTCGAGAGCGATTCCGTCCGCGACGCTGACGTTTCAGCATCTGCGATCGAAGAGATCGTCGAGATCTCCGTGTATGCAGTGGCGGAGACTTTCGACGAGGCCGCCGCTATCGCTGATTCCACGATCCGAACCGCGATCCACGCGGCAAAGGGTCACACGCCGGACTGGCAGACGATTCAGACGCTTGCAGAGCGCGCGGATCTCGTCGAAGCCTGACACGTCTCATCGTCGCCCGTTCGGTGGCCCCTTGTACACGTCGTCCCGTTGCTTCTTGTACGCGGCGTAGAGCCGTTCGCAAGCGTGAGAAAGGGTGTTCGACCAGCCAATGACATCGCTGTACAGGGTGACCTTATAGCGGATGACGCCTGACACGCGACGGATCTCGATACGCCCGAACGATTCCACGTCGCCCGGTGAGCGCATCACCCACACGCCCGGTTGGGGTTCGTCGGTCCAGAAGATCGGGTGCCACTGGGTCATGTCTCCCATGATGCGGCTGACCGGGGACACTCGGGTATGGTCGGGTTCGGGTGGTCCCGCTGTCCGACGACCTGGTTCTTCCGGTGTGGGTGGGGCCGCTCCAACGACGAACGACCCCCACCATGCTCCGGGGGGAAGCATGGTGGGGGTCAGTTCAGTCGAGGTCTCGATCGACGGTGAGTGTCGCGTACCCGGAGTTGGGGAACGTGATGATCTCTCCGCTGATCGTCGTTTCGAGCTCGACACGGTAGGTGCCGACAGGGAGCGTGCCGGTGAGGATATGCCGCACCAAGCCCTCCTCTGCGTCGACGATCGTGCAGGGGAGTTCGATGGGTTCACCGGTCCTGGTTCTCGCGGTGAGTCGCACGGTCGCCCCGGTGAGGTCCGCGTTGGCTTTGAACTCGACTGGGTGGGTGTCATTCTCCTTGACGATCATGCGTCCTCCAACGTTCGAGTGAAGCTCACCGGGGTGAGGGTGTGGTGCACATCCACGGGGGTGAGGGTGCGAACGTCAGGGATGACGATCACACCTTCCCCACCGGTACCGGTGACAACCAGTGCCGGGAACATGAGTGCACCCGCACCGGTCACGGCCGGAACAGTGACCGACCCCACGCCGGTGGCCTCGAGCGGTGGGAACAGGATCGCCCCACTGCCGGAGAACACCGGCACCGTGGTCACTCCCGTGCCGGTTACGTCCAGCGCGGGGAGCGTGATCACCCCGGACCCGGTGACGCCTGGCGGGTTCTCCACAGTCCCTACACCGGTGACGGTCAGTGCGGGCAGTCCCAGCACGCCTTCTCCGGTGTAGACCGGGATCGTGCTGTTCCCGGCCCCTGAGACGCTGAATGCGGGCAGATCGACCGATCCGGCCCCCGTGTACACCGGGACCGCTGTTGTGCCCTCTCCGGTGACGCTGAGGGCCGGGAGGCCCAGGGCGCCTGCACCGGTGAACACGGGGACGGTCGTGACGCCCTCACCTGTGACGCTCAGCGCCGGAAGACCGAGCGTCCCGGCCCCAACGACTGCGGGCGGCGGGGTGAGGTCCAATGTCATGGTGACGCGTTCCACGTAGGAAGATGTGCCCGCATCCCACGCGCGCCCCCGAGAACACGAGCGTGCGTGTTGTCCCCGTGTCAGTGAGCGTGTACTCCCCATGTTGCCGAGCAGAGCCTGAGACGTCCGGCCACCGACCGTTGGTGGTCGTACTGCCCCACACTTGAGCGACCGTCCCGAACGGAGCCGCCGAGATGAACGCGAACCCGCCATACGGGTTGTTTGTGCCGTCGTCGGCGGCGAGAGCGTGCGTATCTCCGTGAACCCGGATCAGGTAGTCCGTCATGCCGTTCGATGCGATGAAGTTGCCGAGCTCGACACGCTCAGTGTTGTATGCCCGCCACTCCTGCAGCGTGCCACCCACCGAAGGTGATCCGCCCCACGGGCCGTCACCCAGCCAGATCACTGACTGTCGCGCGGCCTTCGCTGCGAGCAGCTCCGCCTTGAACCACGCCTTCTGCGCGGCGCCCAGCTTCGTCTTCGACGAGTTGTCTGTGGCGCCCCGTGCGGAGGCCACGGTGAGTTCGTCTGTCTGGATGAAGCGCCAGTTTCCGTCTACCCATGACCGCGCCTGAACATCGGCGAGGGGCATGTCCGGCAGTGGGACTTGCTGACGGTAGGCAGTCTGGACGGCGTTCGAGGTGAACCCCGGCCACGTGCCGTCCGAGTTGGCCCCCGCACCGTCCCCATCGGAATAGGTGTACGAGAGTGCACGCGACCGGTAGAACGCCATGACGTTCGCGGCCTCGAACTCGTTCAGCCTTGCCGCTCGCAGTTGGGCGACATCGGAGGGGGCGACCGGCGTCCCCGACGATGTGATCCACGGGTATCCGAGGTCGCCGAGCATCACGTGGATCCGTGATTCGATGGCCTCGAACCTGGTGAGAGCTAGACCGAATACAGTCGATCCGGTCCAGTCGTGACATGACGTCGACGTGAAGACGATAGAGGTGGGCGTCCCGGAGGGCGTCAACGTCCAGACCGCACCGTTCATAGACGTGTCGAGTTCGCCGTCAACCTCGAGTCCCCAGTAGAACTTAGTGCCGGAGCTGAGGCCCGAGATCGAGATGTGCACATATCCGTCTGCGTCCGGCGACACGGCACCCGAGAAAACCGGCGACGTGAGCAGATCCGATGTCGTTGAGGCCTTGATCCGACACGACGACGCGCCTGACGTGCGCGCAGTGACCGTGAACCCGTCCGCGGTAGGTCCGCCACCCAGGTTGTAGTGCAGCGTCGGCGGACCCACGAACGTCCCTGCTCCCGAGACAGTCAGTGCGGGCAGGGTGAGAGCACCGCTGCCACCTGACCCCGACCGGATCTGTTCCCCGTCCGACGTCCACAGTTCACCGAACCGCATCGTCAGGCCGGTGGAACCGGTCGGGTTGAACAGGCGCACGTTGTCCACCGCCGCGGCAGTGGTGGATGTGAACGTGTCATCGGGGGTTCCCGTGGTGTTCCCCGGTTCCCACAAGTACACGGTCACATCCGTGTTGTCGTACTCGAGCTCAACCCACCACACGTCACCGTTCGCGATCGTGGTGGCCGACTGACCCGCGTACGTTGTTCCACCGGACCCGGCGCGGAGGGCGAACTGTCCCCCGTTCTGGTTGCGGAGGAACAGGTCGGCCCGGTTCGTCGTCGACGAGCGCAGCAGGATGCACGCCTGCCCAAGCGTCTGCGCCCCAGATGCGCGGTTGATCCACATACCCAGACGCCAATGCGAACCGGAAGGCGTCCACACGAGATCACGTGCGCCGGCCACCTCAACGGACTGTCCCGACGTGCCGGCGATACCAGCCTGGTAGGTCATGTTCGCTTCGGTGCCACCCGCAGACGACGCCCACGTTTCGGTTGCGGTCGTGGGGTTCGTGCCGATCGCCCCACCCGTGAACGATGAGAGCAGGGTCTTCGTCATGTCAGCCCCTTACGTGCAGTTGTCAGCTAGCGGGCATCGTGACAGGCAGGGAAGTGACGTTGATCGCACCACCAGCGACGATGCTCACAGAGTCCAGGGTGAGGTCACCGCCACCACCGGTCGCCGTCACCGACATGTCGATGATCGCCGTCCCGTCCGAGTCGGAGATCCGCGCCCACCCTGCAGTGCCCGTGGCATCCGCAGACGTGTCACCCGTGATCGCGGACGCCGCCGCGACACCGTTCGACGCGGCACCATAGGCCGGGTCAGACATCGTGAGGGTGCCCAGGAGCGTCCCGGACGGTGCCGTGGCAGGGCCGGCAGGCTGCGAGCCCGTGTAGATCTTGAGCGTCCCCGCACCAGACCCCGCATCGATCAGGTCCACGATCGCGTCGGCCGCAGCCGACCGGGCAGCATTCGAGATACGAACAGCCATGATCAGTTCTCCGTTCGGATCTGGAAGGTCTGACCGTCCTCGGTGACCTTCACTCGCTTGTAGTAGTCGGGCTGCTTGGCGAGTCCGAGAAGCCACCCGAACTTCGGGGAAACGTACAGCTCGAACAGGCGAACGCCGAGGTAGTAGAGGCCCGCGAACAGGGCGCCGATGACGAGAGTGAGCGCCGTCTCGAATTCGGGGTCGAGCGTGATGCCCGACGTGGTGAACCATCCGAGCACGGCACCCACGATGATCGGGGTGAACGTTCGGACGAGAGAATCGAATAGAGGCTTCATGCTGTTACTCCTTGTAGTTCGGGTAAGGGGGAATGTCGTTGTTGTCCACGCAGGGCGCTTCGATCAGAAGCCGCCGCACCTGCGATGTGTGTTCCTCAGAGATGCGCCGTTTGCGGGCCTCCTCGTCGGCGTGATCCCACGCCCGATTCACCTCGTCACGGCGCTTACGTCCACGCCCAGACAGGGCATCGACGAGACGCTTCACGAGCTCGAGGAGGATGCCGCCAGCGCCCAGAGCGATGAGAAGGGAGACGACCTGTGCACCGTCCATCGTTACCCCCGAGCGCGTGGTTCGTAGCTGTACTCCTTGATGAAGAAGAACCTCAGAATGAACGGGGACGCGGCAAGCAAGATGATGCCCACCTGGGTCGCCCGTGAGCCACCCGTCTCGAGCGCCTGCCAGTGCAGCACCGCCACCACAGACAGGTAGATGGAGAGGCCGATCATGATCGGTGCGATGCCGAGGAGACGTTCAGCCCACCACCACCCCGGCAACACCGTGATCGTCCCGACGACACCACCGACGATGAACAGGCCCGCCCAGATGTTCGTCAGCACCGGACCAACCTCGCCGGCGATCGTCTGTGGCGGATTCAGCAGGGTGACCAGACCGATCAACGCGGACAGGGCGTAGATCACCAGGTAGATGACCTTCACGTGGCGGGGTTTCGTCACCTTCCCCCATGCCCGCTTCAGCGCACGCATCAGCTCGACCACCCCCTTACGGATTGGAGCGGGCGCGGTTCTTTGCCCACTCAAGAAGCCACAGCCACCTATCGCGGGACATCGGGGACTCCTTCACCCCTGCATCCTTGAAGATGTCTGCGGTGCTGTCGTTGATGATCTGCGGCTGCTTCCCGTCGCCCCAGATGAACCGTGAACTCACCTTCGAAGAGTCGTCCTGGTTCTTCGCGATCTGCATACTCATGGTTTCTTCCTCCGTTATCGGGGTTGCAGCGCCGCCCGACTTGGCGACATGGTTCATGAAATCGATCGAATACGGCTTCCCGTTGCGGTCGTATCCGAACCGGGTGACATGGGTCGGCCACAGTGTCACGTGGGTGTGAGCACCAGGCATCGTCGAGAGCCGTGACCAGTCCTCGTAGCCGTATCCGGACGCCCCGGACAGTGCGACCGTTGAACCGGCACGGACAAACCCACGGCTGCCCATGAAGGCACGGGAAAGCGTGAGCCGCGAATGGTGCATCGACCGCCACCGCATCCCGTTGTCAAAATCGATACCGACCCACCGGCCAGTCATCGGCCCGATCGTGTCTCCGTACCCGTAGATCCGACCATCTGCCGGCGCGATTACCGGCGTGCCGATCGGAACGAACATGTCCGTTCCTGGCTCTGTAGACGGCGGATTGCGGCGCGTATGCGATGAGAACGAAGCGAAGCTCGTCGCAGGCACCGGCATGAGAAGGTTCCCTGAGCCGCCCATGATCAACCGTCCGCGGGGAACGGGGCAATAGCACCGAGATACGGTTGCCCACCTGAAACGAGAACGACGGTGCCGCCCGTGTTGATCGTCACCTGCGTGGTCGTCGTCCCGGCACCAGTCGGAGGAAGCGCACGAATGATCGACTTCGGACGCCACCCCACCGGCAGCGTGAATGCCGCCCCCGCAGAACCGAGAGCAGGACGACCCTTCATGTAGACCACACCCCGGATGCGCCGGATCTCACACTCCTCGCCCGCCGCCGCGTTCACCCAAGAGTTCTGAAAGGTGACAGCAATCCACCCCGTGTCATCGATAGGCGTCCATGAACCCGCTCCATTCGTGCGGAACAGTCGACCAGTATCCGTCTCGGTCCAGAGCATGCCGTTACGCTGCTTCCCAGCCGGAAGCGCCTGACGTTCTTCTGACGTGCCTCCACGAATCCAGGCGAACTCGTATGCGAAGTCCACCGCGTCCTGAGAATCCTCGGGGAACGAATACAGGTCGTCATATACCGGCTTCCCGAATGAGTCCTTCGTGTTTCCCATGTCATGGCCTCCAAGAGATACGAAGCGCACCAGACATTGAGTTGTCAGTGCGCGAAGAAAAGATGTTCCAACCGCCCTGGTTCAGGCCGATTCCGTACTGACCGCCTCCAGACTTGAGGGCGTTGAACCATGCGGAAGCCATTGGCGGCGACTGCCAGCCACCGCCCGGAGCCCACTCGGTGTACGCCCCAAAGGTTGGCAGCGAACCCTTCGAGGCACGGTCGTGCAACGTGAAACGCGGCGCACTACCCTGCCTTTGGATATACGACACGAAGAACTCGAGCTTCACGAGCGTCGCGCCGGAGGGGATCGTGTCACGGATCTGGGTGCCGTAGAACCAAGCGCCATAGGAGGTGTTGCCCGCCTGCGGTCGGCCCGTCCACCATCGTGCTTGCGTGCGGTCCGTGGATCCGGTGTCAGTGACTTTGAACGTGGCCGAGCGGACAGCACCTGAGCCCGGATCGGGCGGCGGAGCCGGCGCGTCAGGTTGAACCGATAGCTTCCCTACTACGTACGGCACCTCAGACCATGAAATACCAACGAGGTCACCGGACGACGGAGCGGTGCCCACATAGGGCATCGAGTATGCCCCGATCACGGTCTGCACATTCGCCAAGTTGCCGGAAACCGTCAAGATGGTTCCGGTTCCGGGAAGCGGTCGGCCAGGCAAAAGAAGGTGGCGTTCCCCCACCGAGACGATGTTTACCGTCTCTCCTGCGGAAGGAATGTACCCGCCTCCGAACTCCGCGATGAATCGGCTACTTCCCATATCGACGCGGGCGCTGCCCTGTTCCGTCACCTCTACAAACGTCGCCCGTCGCACCCGAACGGGGGCACGCTCACCGAGTCCCTCGAGGATGATGGCGGCTTCTTCGATCATTCCGCCACCTCCACGTTCAGAACGGTTTCACCGCCCGAGTACGCCACCTCGATCACTCGCACGGTGGACAGCTCCCCCTGCCTGGTCGGATCAACCAGAGTGAGGACGTCCCCGACTTCGCGGAGAGGGTTGAACGGCTCTTTCACTCTCCGAGTGACGGACCTCAGCCGTGCCACCTTCGGCAGTAGCTCGTCCGCGTACGCCTGGCACTGAGCCTGCGTAACGAGGAAATCCGAGCGGTACTGGAAGGTGTTCCCAGCGAACGGCGACCGCGAACCATCCTCGTTGCGGGTGCGAAGGAACCCGTCCCGAATCTCCGCCCATGCAATCAGCGGCGGACCATTCGGATCCGGGTTCTTCCCCTCGGTCACCACCCGGTTGTAGACGTTCTCAGACCGCATCTCCGACGACACACTCAACGCACGGTCAAGCACACCCACAGGGTCCGCCCACGCCTTCGGCAACGCCGTCAACGCACCGCTCGGCGTCAGGTGGGGCCACGCATTCGACGGAGCGAACACCTTCTCGAGCGCATCAAGACGGTCCTCCTCGTAAGTGATATTCGCGGGAAGCACTCGGTCAACGATTGACCGGAACACTGGCAGCCCCGTCAACCGTTGCGCTTCCTCCCACATCGACGTCGACTGCGGCGAAGCCGGGAATGCGAACGAGTCCCGGGCGATCCGCATGAAGTAGTCCGCTAGGGACAGGGACACTCGCGACTCCGCCACCAACGGCAGGCCACCATGCACCCGTTCGATCGCATACTCGACACCATCGGGCACCGAATCGAGAACAAACCTCCCCATCGAGATCCGTTCACGGAAAGCGCCGGCAGACACGATCACGTCGACCTGGAGCTCCGCGCCGAACGGGGAAAACAGGTCACCGATGTCCCGCGGAACAATCGATTCACCGAACACGTCATCCCACAGGATCTGACACGACCCTGACCCTTGAACCTGCGCACCACGATCCCACTTGAACGCGGGCTCCAGGACACGAAGATTCTGCACCTTCGGATCATTGTCGTACAGCAAGTCGGCAGCCCACTCCACCGAATACACACCCGATGCGAGCAGGTCGCGACACTTCTCAGACACCTCACGCATCCGCAGCTCCGATCAGAGACGTATCCCGCTTGACGTCGGAATGGGTCGAGTACTGTGCCTTCACCTCCGTGTGAGTGGAGAAGAACACCTTCATGTCCGAATGGGTGAGCGCGGTCGCCGTGATACCCACAGCAGGAGGCCGCACCTCAGAGACGGTGGCGGAGAACCGAATATGCCCGCCGCCGCCAATTACTCGCGACTCCCGAAGCCTCGGGACGTGGCAGAAGAAGATTCGAGGAATCCTCTGATCTGGAGGAGTTCGAATGAGCCAAACCGGCAACTGCGATGTCGCGTATCCACCCAACGTCGACTGCAACGCATCTGCATCGGAAGCGGAAGAAAGCAGAACATCGACAGCCATGCCTTGGATGCCTTGCCGTGGACCAAGACCGACCATGCCCGGAAGGGTTGCACCCTGTGGGAACACCAGATCCCCAGGCGTCTCCCTCTCGATATCCGCTGCCATTGTGACCAGCCTGACCACTTCTACGGATAGGCGAGGGTCAAGCGGCTGCTGGATGACTGAACCGCTGAAATCAACTGTGGTTGATCCGACAGGCCATGAACCTACGATCTCTCCATCTATGTCGTGTCCAATAACGGTGTAGTCGTTCGGAACCTGAAACCCAGGCTCCGGGTCAATCACCACGAGCGGAGAAGATGCAGGCTTGCGGATACCTCCGCGAACATCCATGACGCGACCCTCGCACGTCCTTTGAACGCTCACGGTTACCGATCCCGCGGGGAACTCATCGACAGGAACGTCGATGAGCACCCGCGGGACCGGTGCCATATCCGCGAAGGGCGTGAGAGTGCTCAACCGTCTGCCCTCCTTCTTCCTCTGAGCGCAGTCGAAACCGCGCCGCCACGCTCAGCCGCTTGCACTGCGGCTCGCTCGTCCATAACGGCGAGCAGGTAGCCGCCGGTGAATGGGTTCTGCACGTAGGTGTCGCCGGTGCGGACCGAAGCGGCCCCCGCGAGGTTCGTAAGCCCCTGGAAAGAGAACTGTGGTCTGTAGTTCTCTGCACCTGTAGAGAACTGCTCCATCAGCGATGCGCCACCGTCCGCCACCGAAACCCACCCGGCACCCGAGAATGGTCCACGAAGTGCCGGGGAATGCGGGAAGAACCCAGCCGCCCAGTCGAGGACGCCGCCGATCGCATCGCCGACGCTTCCGATCATCGACGTAATGCCATTGATGAACCCCTGCATCAGAGCACGCCCGGAATTCACCAGCCACGACCCGACTCCAGCGAACAGCGCCTGAATACTGCGTGGCAGGTTCGAGAAGATAGATATCACCCTCGAGACGCCACTTGAGAACAGAGACGACAAGGTGGACCACAGCCCGGCCGCGGCTGAGCCGATATTGCGTGCAGCCCCGGTCACAGCCCCTGTGATCTCGAACCACTTCGACTGCCAGAAAGCACCGAGATTGTTCAACACGTTCGAAATCTGGAGGTGCATCGCCACGACGGACTGCACCAGGTCGCCGATCGGGCCTGTCAGGGCTCCGATCTGCTCGAGCATGTCGCTGAAGGTCGTGTCCCCGTAGTACCAGTCGCTCAGAATCATCGCGGCCTCGAGGAAGGTTGCGAGCCCCTCCGCCACTGCAGCGACGATCGGGACGAGCAGCGTCAGAAGATCAGCGAGCGGCGGAAGGAGAACCTGCACCAGCGACACCAAAGGTGGAATCAGGGGCAACAGAGCGACAATCAGGTCCGTGAGAGGCGGTGCGAGCTCAACGATCGCATCGACCAGCGCCTCCCCAACGAGCGGCAGGAGAGGTGCCACAGCCTCGAAGATCTGCCGCAAAGCATCTGCCAGCGCCGGCCCAACCTTGGTTCCGATCTCGCGAATGACGGGCACAAGCGGCTTCAGAGCTTCAAGCAATGCCCCGAACGGGGTAGAGCTGAAGTTAGCGGTGAACGTGTCGAGGCCGGCAAGGAACTTCTCTCCGAAACCGTCGATCTGAAACAGTCCACCGAACTTGTCCTGGATTCGCTGAACGAACGGACCGATGCGCTCCTCAAGGCCGTCGAGGATGATGGTGATCTCGTTGAAAAACGTCTTCGCGCCACTCAGCCCGTCGCCCACGAACGCGAGGCCCAGACGCGAAAGCGCTGCACGCATGTTCGCGAACGCACCGCGAGTCGTGTTCCCGGACTCGAGGGCCGCTCCGCCAATGTTCTCCGCGATAGCCTTCCTGAAGGTGGCTGCGTCAACCTCTCCGCGAGAGACCATCTTCTGGAGCTCGTCTGCGGTGACGCCGTACTCCTCCTGGAGCCACTGCATGATCGGGATACCGCGCTCAGTGAGCCGGTTCAGGTTCTCCATCCCCGCGTAACCCTTAGAGGTCACCTGGTTGATGATGGAACCCATCTCCTCCATCGAGGTTCCTGCGATGGTCGCCGCGTCGGCTGTCAACCGCAGGTAACGCTCAAGCTCCTGTCCTGGTTTGATGCCAGCCGCAACCGCCGAGGCCGCTGTTGTAGCGGCTGCGTCGAGACCGAAGGCGGTCCCCTTCACAGATGCCAGGGCGTCCTTCATGATCGCTTCGACAGCCTTGGTGTCGTGACCGAGACCCTTGAGCTTCGCGGTCGCGTCTTCGATGTTCAGGGCGCGGGAGATTCCGCCCCCGACTGCCAGCGCTCCGACCGTGGCAACCATGCCGCCGACGACAAGCGCACCTCGCTTTGCCCACTTCGTGACGCCAGAGAAGAACCCATTGGATGACTTCTCAGCACCCTTGAAGGCGGATTCCGCTTCACCCTGGACTGCCCTGGAGAACCCCTTGCCTGACGGGAGGAGGGAAACGTATGCGACGCCGATTTCCTGAGCCACGAACGCCCCCTTCCTGCCCTTGCGGGGCGAACCTGGACTTCCGCACGCGGCAGTAGACCGTTAAGATGCGGGCATGACTTCTATGGCGCAGAGCGCAGCGCCCGGCTGGTACGACGACGGAGCCGGGCGGCAGCGTTGGTGGGACGGCAGCATGTGGACGCACCACTACGCAGACCAGCAGCAACCCCAGATGGTGGCCGCACAACAGCCGTACGCACCGCAACAGGTGATCGTCCAGCAGCGGAAGGTCTACAAGACCAGCCACGGGTTCCACCTGATCATGTCGATCGTGACGTTCGGCCTATGGTTGCCCGTTTGGTTGGTCGTCGGGATCTACAACGCCTCGAAGTCCTAGACGCTCCTGCAAAACCCTCCGACGCTCGGACCGACCAGGGTCGTGCGTCGGGACGGCAGCCTTCCTGCCTGCGACCTCCCACGGACGCTTCGCCGGCGACGGCATGACCTTGCCCGGGCGATGGTGCATGACCGCTTGCGCATCGAGCCAGTCGAGGAAGAACGAGTCCATAGGGTTCGGCGCGTAACCCCAGCCCTGGAACGCGGCGAAGAGGTGTGAGTACGTGTCGCGAGCAATCTGAGCAACAAGCATCGCCACCAGGTTCCATGCCCGCCGTCCATTGACAACCTCATCGAAGCCCCACCCGAACCGCGACCACATCTCGAACTCGAGCGGGCCACGGTGGGCGAAGTGGGCAACGGTGAGGGTCAGGCTTTTCCCGCGTCGAACCCGTACTCGCCGGAGACGGACACCCAGTGCTTGAGCACATGCGAAAGGTTGTCTTCGTCGAGCCGAGCGAGCTGGCGCGTGGCGTCCGGGTACGTGTCCGCCAGAGTCTGGATGAAGAATCCCCACGCCTGAGCGGCCTCGGACTCTGTGAGCTTCCGACCAGCCTGGAACTTATCCCAGAAGATGGTGAACGCCGATGTGATTCCCATCGGAACGCCCTTCACCCCCAGAACGGGCAGCTGGAAGAGAACCTTCCCATCGTGACCGAAGTCGATCATCGGCGTGTTTTCGTTTTCAAGATCCAGTTCGAACATGGCGACCTCCTTGGGATGGCGACCAGAAAAGAGAAGACCGGGGATGAGCGGGTCGCCACTCACTCATCCCCGGAGATGGGGTCACGCCGGGGTCACGACCACGGCCGGCGAGGAGCCGCCCGTCAGGCTGGAACCGTCCGCCGTGAGCATCCGAGCAGACGTGAACGTGATCGTCTTGGTGGTCGTCCCGGTGACAGTTGCGCCCGTAACGCCTGCGATCGCGTTCAGTGCGCTCTGCACGGCCGTAGCGTTCGCGTCGTACGCGATCGCAGCGGATGCGACACCATCAACGGAGAGCGTGTAGGTGCCACCAGTCGGGGTTCCAGTGATCTCCGACGTCCACTCCAGAGATCCCGTCTCCGCCACGAAGCCCCAGGACTTGAAGTGGTATGGCGCCGAAGCCCCACCCTTGAACGTCTTGAAGGTGATGCCGTACGCGAGCAGCGTCGTCCGATTGAAGGTGATCGCTTCACGAGACGAGTTGTCGAGCTGGACGTTGGGGTAATGGACCAGGATCAAACGATCCTTCTGATCCAGGCCGGCAGTCACCACGTCGTACCGCTTCGAAGCGGACGCCTTCGTGACCGTGACAGACCCATCAGAGGGATCCACCTCCACGTCGAAATACGTAGCCGTGGCCAGCTCATTGCCCTCGAGACCCGAGAAACCGACCGTCCACCACCCCGGGGCGGCTTCGGAGATCAGCGGGTCTCCGTTGTGACCGGTGAGGTTGGTCTCATCGCCCGGAACCGGGGTGAGAACATACCCGTCGTCGGAGTAGTACCCGAGCTGAGTGCTGGCATCAGATGGCGTCCAGCTCGTTCCAGTGGGGACGTCGGAAGTCCCCACCTCGCGGATGAAGATAGCCCCATCCTTGATCAGCCGGGCAAGATCAGCGTCAACCCCGGTCTCCATGTACGCAGGCTTAGCCATAGCGTTTCTCCTTCTGTAGGTAGATGCCCACGGCGACAAGGGCGAGGAAAGTGACCGGGGCCACGAATGTCAGACCGCAACCTCAAGGAGGACGGTCGAATAGAGGAACTCGAGCTTGGTGATCGAGTCAGTCGTTCGCGACGGACCCGACTCGACATCGGCGGACAGAATTACTCCCGAAGTGTTCGACTCGAGCCAGGCGTTGGCCTCTGATGCGAGGTCGAAAGCGTCGCCGATATCAGAGGTGCCATCGGGTCGCACAGACCATGCGGACACACCCACGCGGCAGTACCGCGAAATCGGGGTCACCTTCTGCTGCAGGTCAGCGCGGATCACCAGCATCCGGTAAGGATTCGGACGATCTGGTTTGACGTTGAACGTGTCTTCAACTGACGAAAGACCCGCTATCAACAGGGCTTCCATATCGGGAGACGTGGTAGGGATCGTCACAGTCGCCACCCGCCGATCACGCGGCTAAGGGTGCCGTTCTGTGCCTCATCGGCGAGATCTCCATAGACGCGAGCTCGGGCGCGTGATGGCGCTTCCTCAGCGACCCCATCCGAACCCACGATCCCGCTGAGGAGCGCTTGAGTTTCGGCACCCTTGAGGATCTGATCCCGGAACGCCTTCCTGTTCAGAACGAACTTTGTCACGCGCATCACGGGACTCCTTCGTTCGAATCTCGAAGCGTCACTACGAGCCCCCCGATGCCCGGGCCTCGCCATTCTGCTGGGATGGAATAGACCTCGTACTCAATCCCTCGGACGCGGACACGATCGTCCTCGCGAATGTCAGGGAATGCGTTGAGCCAGTACAACGACGGTTCAACGATGGTCGCCGAACGCCCCACCTCGAGCGCTGGGATGACGTCCTTGGGGGCGAACAGAGCGAGCTCGTCGATCGGTGTCTCTACCGTCCCGTAGACGGCATTGCCGTAGCGATCGACCCCGGTCTTTTCGCGCCTGAGCCTGGTGACCTGATCTACGCCCTTCACGGCATCGGCTCCCAAGGATTCGGGCCAAAACCGAAGCCCCAGTCGGTCATCGGAACCGTGAAAGCGACCTGTTGCCCGCACCCGAGGAGGGCACGATCAGACTTGGTCAGATACAGATCACCTGTTGGGTTCGAGAACTGCTGTGTCTGTTGGAAAGGACCAGCACCAGCCTGCACGGAGTTGACGCCGATCCCATCAACACCACCGGGTGTTGCCATGGCTCGCTTCACCATCTCGCAAGAAACGATCAACCGTGCTTCAAGCTCCTGCGCGGTGGGAGGCTCAGAAGGCGGACACAGCGCGTCCAGCCGGACGGCTGCATCCCCCAGCAGCACGCTGGCTCGCTGGTACTCCGAACCAGAGAGGGTGCGCCAACGATCTTCCAGATCGGATACCTCTGCATACGTCATGGCGCACCCTCCCCTTCGTTTAGGCGCGAGTCGCGTCAGTCAGCTTCCGGAACCGCGCGATATCGCGGTACTGGAAACCGATCTCGATCTCGGCGCGGACAGCGAACATGTTGCGCTGCCACAGGTTGATGATGTTCGGCACTTCGTCCTCGCCCACGGTGATCGTGCCATCCGTGATCGAAGCCTGGTCCGAGATGCTGATCGAGACACCCTCGACCGAGCCCCAGAATGCGGAGTCCCAGTCACCGGCGAAACCGATCGTGTTCGGGGTTCCCGCCGCCTGAACGCCCTGCGTGTAGTACACGGGCTCACCCAGGATCGTGGGAACAGACGAACCAGCCTGGATCGACTCGAGCAGAAGCGGACGGCCCGTGGTGTCCACCTGTCCGAGAAGGAGGCCCTTCGCCTGGCTGGACAGCGCCCACCCGTCGAGGGTGCCGCCACCATTCGCGATCTCGGTGTACGCCTGCACCAGACCGGCGTAGGTGTTCTTCTTCACGTCCGTCGCGTGCGGCCCGAGAGCGACAGCGGAAGCGCCGCCGAGCTGCCCGAAGTTGGAGCCAGGGGCACCGGTCGACGCGAACACCGTCGAGTCGAACTTCTTCGCGAGGACGCCCGGAAGACGACGAACACACTCGTTGTACAGTGCCGCCGCGTCGCGACGGAACTGGTTGGAGAACGGAACGATCACTGCGAGCGTGTACGGAGTGATGTCCTTCGACCCGAACGTGGGACGCGAAACGGGCTTCTCATCCGTCTCAGCCACCCAGTCAGCCGCAGGGTCGCCCGTGACGATGGGAATCGTCACGCCCGGCCCGGGGAGGGCGATCTGAGTCGCGAGCTGCTGAACAGCCGACGCCTCCTGCATGTTCGACCAAATCTCGTTCGAAATCTCCGCGGGAAGCTGAACACCGCTTGTGGTGCGGTTCACATCAATACCAGCCATGGCTAGTCCTTTCAGTCAATTCCAAGTGCCTGCCCGAAAGCCGCAGCTTTCGAGTGAGGCGCGACCTTGGGCGATTCGCCCTGGCCGGGGATGACCGGGCCTCGTGCCTGCTCACCCCGAAAAGCGATGAGCGCATCTGCCGACGACTCGAGCTCTTCCTGCGTGCTGCCCGAAAGCAGTTCGACAGGGACGCCCTTGGCGGCGGCGACCTCAGCACGAGTGGCCTTCAGTTCAAGCTCGGCTGCACGCTTCTCAGCGGCATCCAGACGCTCCTGAGCCTTCTGCGCTTCGGTCTTCTGCGACTCCTCGAACTCCGCGAGCTTGGCGATAGCCGCCTGACCCTCGTCGTAGTTCGCGAACTTCGCGCGCTCCCGAGCAATGCGAGCTTGGATGGCCTTGTCGAAGTCCTCCTGCGATGTGATCGCCTGGAACTCCTTGGCCTCCGTGCTCTGCCCGTTGGTTTCTTCCGTGCCCGTGGTGGGGGCCGTTTCCTCAGCCATGCTGAGCCTCATTCCGTTTAGGGGCCGTCCGCCCATGGCCGGTGAAACCGTCACCGTGCGGGCACGGAAGAAACTCCATGCAAGATCAGTGGTCGTGAACGCCGTCTGTGAAGTCGTCCGGGAACTGCCGGCGCATCTCCGCAGCAATCACCTTCGGGTCGCCACTGCCGGACGCCTCACGTGCGGACAGGTACTGTGCGTAAAGTCGATCCGGGTCATATCCCGCGATATGCGAACTGCCCGACTCCCACTCAGGGACGATCTGGCAATCACAGTCATCGTGATAGTCGCTCGACACGAGCCCAGCCGTCTCCCGTGTGAGGTACACGAAGCCCCGTGAAGCGAGCATCGAGCACCATGCGCACGTCTTCGCGCCGGTCGGAACCCTGCCAAAACGGGGCTTCGTCCGATCGCGGGCAACGTTCCGCGCGACGGTCTCGCGCCCGCTGTACAGGATGAACCGCTGTAGCGACCCTGACAGGCCCGCCAGCGTCCGATAAGGGTCGTCGGTGAACAACGACCCGGCGTGATACCGAACGTTCTCCACAACGCCCGCAGTCGGGAAAGTGTCCGGGGCGGTTTGCGCCAGGAACGCGCCGGGATGAACCTGTTCGAACCATTCAGCCGCGACTGTCGCGGCCAACTCGCCATACTCACGAGTCAGCAACGGCACTATCTCGATCAGGGCATCCCGAACGCGCTCAGGTGACGCAAGATCCGCTGTTGCGAAGAACCCGGACAACTCGTTCTGAGCCATCCGCACCAGTTCCCGCTGCGCCGCCGTCAACCTGTCAAGGTCATCCCGCGACGTCATCCGGCACCGCCGACTGAACCGCTGGCGTCTGTCGCGCAAGAACCTGGTTCAGCACGGAACCCCCTTGCGCCCGACGCTTATCAGAGAGCAGGCGAGTGATCTCAGCATGCGAGAAGCCCGCGAACTCCAACGCCACCTCAGACTCAGACAGCCATGGGAACACGCTCGACAGCTTCACCAACGCGTCGGCAGAGGTCGAAGGTGAAGTGAACGACGGGTTTGCCCACGACGTATCGAGGCGAGACAACTCGTCCGACACATCCCGACCATCCCGAAGCCGAACAACCCTCTGCCCGACCCGCTTCAACGAACCACCCATAATCCGGTTCTGCGTGCGGGCTGTGTTCACGATTCGCCTGTCGTCCGCGTACAGCGCCTCCGCAGACGGCGGATTGTCCGTCACAATGCCAAGGTTCGACACCGGAACGCCCGTTGCCCCAGAGAACTGAGTGGCAATCGTCCGATACATGTCCGTCAACGGCTGCATCGTCATCTGCGGGAACTGCCCCACAGTCGGAGTGTCACCGTCCTCGTCCTTCGAGATCGCAAACCAACGATCAATCGCCGCCTGCCACTTCCCGCGAGAGAACGCATCCTCGGCGACCCCCAGTGCGTACATACGCGGCGCCGCATAGAAATCAGACGCGAGCTCAGACCGAATAATCGTCAACAGCGCCCGATCAGTGATGTTCATCACCGCACGAGAAATCCGCGACCGACCAAAAGGGCGACCCAACTGCGGGTCATACATCAGCGGCTCAACCAGAACCTCGTTCAGAGTGTTTGGGCGGGAAACCGCAACCCAAGAACCGGACGGTCGGCGGGTCAATGACAGAATCACATCAGGGAACCACGCGTCCATCGCTGTCGGCTGGCCATGGTCGTCTGTGTCGGTGATCGTCAGAGCATCACGGACGACGCGGCGACGCGTATCCCACCGGGCGACAGACCACAGCGCATCACGCGCCATGATCAGCACTTCAGGCTCGCCGGAAGCGACATCACCCAGCGCGGTCGTGATGAACGAACACGAGTGCGTGTACGCCGACGTGATCGCCTGCGGAAGCTCGAGGTCGAACCGGTTCGCGTCAAGAATCCCTGCAAGCTCAAACGGGTCTTGCATCCCACCGGGGGAAACGAACCCCTCGAACACGCTCCGCTCGGCCAGTGCAGAGACGGCCTTATCCGGCCACTCCGACACCGCCTCAACGCGCGCAATCGCCTCAGCCGGGATGTTGCCCGAAGGCTTGATGCGGACGCGCATATCCCGGTATTGAGACCGCAACAGGTTCCGCGGATACTTCGCCTGCCACACAGCGAACAACCCGCGGATGGCGTCAAGCTGCGCCTCATCAACACCCGCGACGAACGTAGGTGCATTCCACACTCCGACGAAAGCCGTCATATCAGCACCTGCTTTCGACCCGGAACACGCTTACTCGTACGCGCGGCCCAATAGGCCGCACAGAAACTCTCCACGGGCGTCTCGTCGCCATCAGGAACGGTGGAGACCCAGCCCCACTGACCGCTTGAACCGCGCTTCTTCGCATCACATACGGCGACTGACGCATCCAGCAGATCGCCTTCAACGCCGATTGGATGCGTGACTGAGCCAGACTTCAAGGCATCCTCAGCCATAGTGTTCGCCTGGAAGTAGTCGGTAGTCGTCATCGTCCGGACCACTTTCTCGGGCACGCCGCGATCGTGAAGCGCCTGTTTCAAGGCGGAACCAGCCGCGCCGACGATTGCGATCATCGAAGCTTCGCGCCAACGGTCAGAAAGCCAGTCAGCGAGGCTCTCAACACCATCTGACGTATCCCCCGAATGCGCAGCGATCAGCTCGACATGGATTCCTTCGTCGTGCTTCACGGCACCGGAGACAGACACCCGCTCGCCATCCTGCGAGTACGCAATCGCGAACGATCGGACGCCGTCGACGGCCGATGCTCGGGTTACCCGCTCGCCACTCCAGAAGTCGGCGGACCAACGACGAGAACCCTCGGCATCGTCATCCCAGATACCCATCCCCTCGCGGCGCCAGTCTGCGTGCGTCAACTTCCTCTTTAGCCGAAGAAGCGACTGCTGAGGCGTCCGCTTCGGATAGGACGGGTTCATCTTCCGCCACTGCGAGCGGTCATCATCCTTAGCGTCCGCGTCAGCGCCGAACTCGATCCACGCACCATCCACCAACGTGCCGGCCAGGGCTTCGCGACGCATCCGCTTGAAGGTCTCGGAGTTATCTTCTGGCTTGGGTGGCGTCCCGATGTACAACTGTAAGCCGAAGCTCGAGGTGTTCATCGTGGCGAGCATGTTCGACATCGCCTTGTCTGAGAGGATCTGCGCCTCATCGAAGATCAGGACATCAACACCAGGAATGCCTCGACCAAACCCGCGTTCACGGGCACCAAACAAGATCCTCGAACCATTGTGGAAGCGGATCTCCTCATCGCCCGAGCCCTTGAACACCTGAGCTACATGCGGAGCGACCTTTGTCCGCTGAGCCATCCCCTGCATTGCAAGGAACGTCTCGCTCGAGGTCGCGGAATGGTGCGCAGTCCAAATCACCAGCAAGCCCGGCATGTTCACACACAGAGCGAAAACTGTGTACCCGACGAGATGAGTCTTGCCAACTTGACGCGGAAGGCTCATCCCCACGCCATCGATCATCGCCGCCAGCGTGCCATCCTCGCGTTTGGCAAAGATGACCCTTCCAGCGCCGTCCTGCCACGGATCGAACTGGGCACCGAGCTTCTCGATGCACGTCTTCAGGACCGAGGGCCACATCGTGGATGCGATATCAGCCGGCACCGCGAGGTGCTTCGCCTGTTCAGATAGTCGCGGCGTCCCAGCTCTCATCTTCGACGACGTCGTTGGCATCAGCGCCGTCCTCCTTCGCCCGAAGATCCAGCGCCTCGATCTCTTTCGAGATGTCCTGAAGGCGTCGGGTCAGCGCCGCAAGATCACGCGGCGGGCAATCCGGGTTCGTCACCGTAAGGGCGATTCGCTCACGCATTGAAACAAGAAGCGATCGGTGGTCACCGCTCGCCGCGGCCTGCGCGACAGTGAGCTTCGCTGGCGGCGTCTCATCTTCCCCAACCGCTCGGAGGTTCTTGCGCGCAGAAGGCATCGCAACCTCCGATCAGATCAGGACAGAATCACCCGTCACCCGAATGAACCGCTCCCGCGTGTAACGCTCCACATTGCCGCGCTTCCAACCGCGCTCCTCGGGAGCCTCAATGAATACATGAAATCCATTACCCGACATCGAACGCTCGATAAACACGACCGGCTCGACCACGCCAGCCACAAAGTCCCGCAAGTCCGCGTCGGACACGTGATCAAGGTCATAGCAACCAAGCCCGCCACCGAGCATCACGCCCATGCCGTCGCCCGCGCTTGAACGTCGAACCGCATCGAAGGAGGCCCACGTAGACGGGTCGGTAGACGACGCGGCGCGACCGTCGCAGCGAATCGGACGCTTACCGTCAGCGCGGACCCAGCATGGGATGCTCGTCATCCGTGATGGGAGACGCTTCGTGGACCGATGCCAGTAGACCCGGCATTTCGGAGAGCAGAACCGCGCGCCAGCGCGAGAGAGGTTGTTATTCGCCCCACACTGCTCACACCTCTGATCCATGTCTCTAGTCTAGCGCACCTGTTACGGATAATCCGCGTGTTTTCAGGGATTCTTCCGTAGCCCGCCAGGGCGCCTACCAGCATCTCCCCTGCGCCGAAATGATCCCCAAACGCTTACCGACACAACGGATCGGCACGCAGGCGCGCTCCTAGCGCTCCCCAGGGCCACACCAGCATCGGCGCTGGGGTTGTGGAAAAACGTGGTAGATAGATCGGCCCTATACCTTCGGGGTGGCCTCGGACGGGAGGGGGAGGGGTGGTGCCCCGTGCCGTTTTGGTCCGCCTACCACTTGATGAGGTTCGTGGTCACCTTGGGTGCCTGTTGTTGCGCGTTCTTTGCGTGGAACTCTGCGATGGTGAGCGTTCCTTTGCGTCTGTTGCAGGCTCTGTGCATGAGGTGGGTGTTGTTCCGATCGTAGGGTGACCCTCCTCTTGCGCGGGGTAGGTCTTCGTCGACCTCTCCCCGGTTGTCGTCCGGTATGCATCCGGCGCAGTTGCCTTTGCAGCGTGGCCCGTGGGCACCTGGCCGCATGCTGAGGGTCTTGTCGACGTGCCCCCCGCAAAGCGCACACCGGGTCTCTTCCGCGAGCACCCGTGCCCGCAGTTCACGCCTCCGGTGCCCGTTGGCGTTGGCTGACTGGGTGGGCATGTCCCTCACCTCGCGCTCAGTCGTCTTCCCAGTTGCGCATGGGGCGCATGACTCGGGGGCTGACGTGGTTCTTGCGGGCGGCGACGTTCTCGGCTTCGCATTCCATCTCGCACGCCATCATGGCGGCGTAGGTGTGACGGTCAATTCCGCAGAGCTCGCAGACGTAGGCGCTCATCAGTCCGCCCATGCGTCGATGCGTGCGGCGAGTGCGGCGAGGTTGTTCTCGACGTTGATGATGTAGTCGATGAGCTGGGGCTTGGTCATGGCCGCGAGTTCACGGCGACGCTGCAGGTCGGTGCGCACGGCGTTGTGCACGTCCTTGATGTCGCTCACGGTTGCAGCACTCCTTTGATCCAGGTCCGGGCCTTGGGTACGAGGTCGGTGGGGTCTTCGGGTTCGATGCGGGTGAACATCCAGCCGATCCAGGGCCAGCCGAGGATGTGCCAGAGGATCATGAGGGTGACGCCGGCGATGAACGCGATGAGGATTCTCATGGCTTTCATTCGCTGAGCGTGTATCGCAAGTCGATTAGCGTGTCAGCCTGTCGCGCGAGCTCGATGAAGTACCGAGTTCCATGCGATCCGCAGTACGCGAGCGTGCTCCCGGAGGGCATCTTGGCGAAGACGTAAGCCTTTACGTGCGCCTCAGCGGGGCACGCATCGCATTCGTCTCGATCGACAGTGACAGCATCCACGATCACTCTCCCTTGGTAGTGGGGGGTGGAGTCGAAGGAAAGGAAAACCTGCGGCGTAGTCCGTGGACCAGTGGGGGCAGGTGTCTTGTGCGCCTCCGAGGAGTTTCGAAATCCCGGCCTCCCGCTCGACAGGCGGGCGCTCTTCCTCTGAGCTACGAAGGCATTGACCGTATGCGTCTCCGGTCTACGAGCACTTTTCCAGTTGGTGGCCCCTTGAACGCGGGCCTGTCGCCGCTTTGCCTAGCGGCTTCTCACCGAGCTGGCCGGGTTGATGGTCACCGACGTGCCGGGAGCACAAGAAAACCCCCGACGAGAGGCGTCAGGGGCTGATTTTTCACACAGTGGTGGAAGGCATCTCCAATCGTACAGGATGAAACTACATGCGTGTAGTCCGATTCTGGCGTGTCATGCCGTGTCCCTCTCGTTGAGTTCGTCCCGCAGCTCTTCCATCGCGTCTCCTCCAACCCAGACAGCATCGCACGCGCGGCACATCACGCGGGAGTTCTTCCACATGTGGTCGCTGTCAGGACGGTAGGCGAGGGCGAGGGGGTTGGTGATCCTCTCCCCCATGTCGTTGACGTAGGATCCTTCCCCGCAGACGGGGCAGGGTGCGGTGATCTCCACAACCTTGGGCGGGTTGACCATTGCCCTGATCTGTGCCGCCCATGCCCGGAGTTGCCCGAGGTAGAACTCTTCGGGTTCGTCGCGGGTGAGGAAGGCGACATGCCAGGCTCTGAGGTCGGTCACGGCGTCACGAGTGATCTGGTCCCCGGTCATGCCGGCCATGCGACACCAGTCTCCGATCTGAGAGGTGATGATCGCCGCCTTCTGCAGTGCGTCACTATCGAGGACGTTGCGGGTTGATGGCAGTCCGCCTGCCCCTGAACCTGAGTTGAGTGACGAGGATACGGCTTCGCGGAGTTGCACGAGTAGCGCGTCTTCGGTCGCCCATGTGTGTCCGTCGTCGGTCTGCACCTTCACGGGTTTCGGGAGGGTCAGGTCATCCACTGCGTCGTTGAGCTCGGTCATCGCTTCCTCCTTGGTAGCCATGCGGCATAGGGTCCGCGTCCAATCACCAGTCGACGGGTGACGCGTGCGCTGATCGAGTTGCCGTCGCCGTAGCGCATGTCCTCTATGTACCGCTTGTCGGCGGATCGGATTGCTCGGAGTCGGTTCGAGATCCTCATTCCTCTCTTCCTTCCTGCTGTACGCCGGACAGCGCACGGGCCATTCGCTCTTCGATGTGGCAGTCGGGGTGGTCGTAGCCCCACCACTCAGCAGCCCCAGGCATCGACGCCCCGAGGTACACGCGGTAGCGACTAACCTTTCGCAGCCAGATCCAGCCGCAGCACGTCCGAACGGGGTGCCACGCGAACCAGCCGTGCTTGTGCCCGTAGTTCCAGAGGGCCATCACTTTTCTCCTTCCTGCTGTACTGGGAGCCATGGTCCAGCGACTCGGCGGCGCACGATGTACTCACCGGTCTCTTCCCATCGCACACCCGTGAAGCTCTCATGTGTCACACGATCAGTTCCGCAAGTGTCGACATCGTTCGTGGCGGGATCGTATATCCCGTACTCCCAGTCGGGTTCTTCGGTTACGACACCAGCAGCGATCAGGGCATCAGCGGCTTCGAGTGCCGCAGTGATACCGATCGTCGTCGACTCATAGCCGGACCCGACCTGAATAGACGAGATCTCGTCAGCGATCCATGTGCGAAGCTTGCTCACCGCTCCTACCTGCCCTTTCTCGATCGGGGTTTCGGCATCTGCTCGGCTTCCTGGGTGTCGCGTAGTGACACACTCGGCCAGGTCGTCCATGAACCGCATGACGCACTCACACGGGTACGTCTGACAAGCGCAGTATTCACCGCCTTCACCTCGTAGGAGTGTTGATGCGACCTTCCACACGTCCCGGATGATCTCGCGTGGGTCGGCGGTGCCGTCGTACTCTCCTAGTGCATTGATTCGCTCCACCATCGTCTGTTCGCTCATCGGTTTACTTCCTCTTCCTGCTCGACTAGGCCGAACCAGCGGTCCAGCGCACGGGCGATCCGCTTCCGTAGTGCTGGTGCCACGTACTTCGGGCAACGAGGGTTGTGCTCGCAGGTGCAGTCGTATCCGCCGTTCAGGATGCGTGGGCATGCCCCGCAGCACGTATCGGGGAGCTCGTGGAGCAACACAAGCGGCTCAACCTCGTCGGAGTGACCTGGCGAGGTGTTGCGAATGTAGGACGTGACACGGAGCGCCGTTTCCGGGTCGCGATAGAGCTGCGCGCCCACAGTGGAATGCCAGTAGACTCCTGCGCCTTCGCGGACGCGTACGGCGTAGTGATAGCGCCAGGGCTCACGGTCATCCGACTTCCATCGCACGATGTCGATCTCGTCGGGGACTTCGCTGAGCTTCATCGGTTCTGTTCCTCTCGGTTCTCGCGTGGGGTGGCGAGCACGTCACTGGCATTTCGCGTACACCCACACTTCGGTACTGGGCTCCAGGGGAACCCTGATCCTGTGGCGAAGCACCCACCGTTGCGTGGCGAACGGTCTTCGCCTGCGTGATCGAGGGCGACGTGCCCGCACGCGCACATGACGTACTCGATCTCATGAAAGAGCGTGGGCTCAGCCATGTCGGTTCTCTCCCTTGGTGACGGAGGATGCAGCAGACAGAGCGGCACGCATGGCCTCCCCGGCGCGGAGGTGTGCGTTGGCCGACCATGCTCGACAAGCCGCCTGCACCTGCGCGTCGGACGGTTCGGCCCGTTCGCTCTGAACAATCGACGCGGGAACCGAACCATCGTGCGTCACGGGATCATCGCAGTTGCATGGCGCTGGCCAGTCACCGCACAGCGCGTCCGGCTCGGTGCTCGGCTCTGGTACCTCGGTACGACGGAAGCCAGTAGCGAACTTCGCTCCCTCGATGAACGCGTTCTGCAACGCCTGACGCATGTACTTCGCGACCTCAGCGTGCGGGTACCGGCGAATAGCTTCATCCCGCCATGCTTCCCGCTCGTCGTCGGTTGGGGTGTGCGCCTTCTCGAACACGGCCAGAGCGGCACGAGCGTTGTCTCGATACCAGTCCAGCGTCTCCAGATTCATGGACGTATAGTCGTCGCCCGCACGCCCCTTGTCGATGTCGTCGCCGTGCATCGCTTTCGCGGCTTCCCAGATCAGTTTCTCCCGGTCGGTGTTGTCGGTCATGATTTGTCCTCCTGGTCTTCGTGGATACCGAACCGGGTAACCACGGCAAGTTCGGACGGGGTGAGGTCAGGGGTGATGGGTTCGATGTTGACGCCCTCTTCGTACGAGATGTCGACGGCGACGCTGGCGAGGATCCGGTCCGGGTAGCTGCGGATGGAGTCCTCGATGCCAACCGCCTCGACCCACTCGACCGCCCAGCACTGGTGCCCGGTCTCGGTTGCCTCTTCGCTGCTCCAAGACTCAAGCAGCGTGTCCTTGGGGCGGCTCCGGCACGGTGCGTCTTCGGGTGCGGTGCAGGTGAACCCGCGGTGCAGTTCTCCGCTCTCGATCTTCAGTTCGACGTGGTGGTAGTTCTGGGTGCTCATGTGAGTCTTTCCTTCGTGAGTTGATCCAGTTCGTCGGATCGGAACGGGTTGGAGATGTCGGTGATTTCGACACGAAAGTGGGCGAGTTCACCGGGTTGGTGTTCGATGACGAGCCGGGGTTTGTCCATGAACTCCCTGGTGTCGTCATGGACGATGCGGGCGGACACTCCACGGTCACTTCCGATGGCGTCGTAGATGACCTTGCAGAACGGGTCTGGGCCGTCCTCGTCCCGCTTGTGACGCGTCGGGACCACCCACACGACCTGGATCGAGACGCGTTGCAGTTTCGGGATCTTCGCCACCCTGCACAGCACAGCGACGCGTTCACGGACCTCCTGTGCCGATCGGGCTTTCACCCGCCAGTGGCATCGGTCGTTCGCGTGGAGCCCCTTGGGCGGGCGTTCGTACGGGAGCTCGAGAGTCCAGGTCATCCGGCCACCTCCGCAAATACGTGATCCCAGGCATCGCGCTCACCTGCGGGCGCAAGGAGCGCTGACAGCACCGCTTGGGCAAGCAGCGGAGGAACGGCGTTGCCGATCGCGAGGAACCTCTCTCCCTGGTTTCCGGGCCACGCCATGTCGTTCGGAAATGACTGCAGTGCGGCTGCCTCCAGGTAGGTCAGTCGCAGCGACGTTCCCGATTGCTCGCCGTGCTCGTGGTGCTCGCGGGCGGTGATGCGCGGATCGCCCGCCACCGTTGTCGCCGGAGCGTCGAGCCACTCCCAGTCTCGAAGCTCCTCACGAAACACGAAACTGCCCGGCTCCATGCCGCCAGCGTTGCCCCGGATCGTGAACGCAGGCTGATCGAGCGATCTTCCCGGCCGCTCGCCGTGGCGCTTCACCATCCCTGATCCCATTGCCTTGCGTGCGACCCACTTCATCCGGTCGGCCTTGCTCGTCAGGGTCGGCGAAGGCTCATCGCCGTCACGCTCTCCCAGCTCGCCTGTCGATCCATCTGAGTAGTTCGAACGCAACACGCGCCCCGCGCCATCGAACCCGAGCGCTTCCGCCATCGACACCCACTTCTTGACGCCAGGGTCGAGAATCGTCGGTTCGGTGGAATAGTAGCGGGAGTGTGTCGGGGCGGGTGGTGAGACCTTCCCGTCAAGTCGTGCCATGAGAATCGCTCTCTTCCGGGTCTGCGGCACCCCGTACTGTTCGGCGCGGAGGATGCCCGCCCACACGGAGTAGCCGAACGTGCGGAGGACTCGCGCAATGGCATGCCATACCGGCAGCACCTCGGGCACCTGCTCCAGTGCGACGAGTTCAGGGCGGTGAGCCCAGATGTGCGCGAGGGGGGTCAGCACTAGCGCGGTACGTGGGTCCATGTGTTCTGTGAGCCCGTGGAGGCTTGCTGCGTCCTTCCACCGCTCCTCGTCGATCGCGGTAAGCACGTCATCCAGAGCTGCCCTGCCCTCACCGTGCCCGGCCATACTGAACGTCTGGCACGGCGGGGACGCGATGTAGAGCCGATGGTTGGGAACAAGCCAGGGATGGAATAGTCCGGACCAGACGTCGCGGTAGATCGTTCTCATGCTGTTCGCGGACCGGATGCGGATCAGGCTTCCCGCGTTGTCTACTCCGTACTCTCGGATGTCCAGACGGTGCGCCGCGACTCCCCAGCCGACGCCTGCGAAGTGATCAACAGCGACGGTGTTCATGAAGAAGCCCCCGTGGTTGCGGGGGCTGGGTTGGGGGTGAGGTTCAGGTAGTGTCTGACACCTTTGATCTGGGTGCGTGTCTTCCCCATGTGTTCGGCTATCTGCGAGTCGGTGAGTCCTTGGCCGTGGAGGCGGTGGATTTCGACCTGCAGTGTGGTGGTGGGTGTGCCGTCGCCTTTGCGGATGGTGGACCGTGCTCGTTCGCGGCGTCCACGGCGGGCGGCGTTGTGGCGTTTGCGGGCCTCTTCGCGGGTCTGGGCGGTACGTGTCGCTTTGGCTTGTTTCGCGGCCTCCTGTGCGGCTTCCAGGGCTTCCCGTGCCCGTTCCTGTTCGATGGTGACGATCTCGAGTGGTGTCATCCCGGCTTTCATCTGCCGGTTGAATGCGTAGTCGCCCACATATCGGGTGTGGACGGTGGCGCAGGACACTTCGGATGGGCAGTGGTTCGTTGTGCACCCGCCCTTGAAGCCCTCGATCGTCCCGTGCGGGTAGGTGGTGTCGGTGATGATGTCAGCGTTCATGCCGTTCTCCTGATTGCGGCGTCGAAGCGTGCGGCCTCGAGCGTGCGTTGGATGGACTGGTGGGCGTCGGTGTTGAACAGTTCCCGTTGAAGCCGGCGCCGGTACTTCGTGTCGGCCGCGAATCGTTCTTCACACGCCTGGATGTACGCGTCGAGGCTCATCGCTGGCCCCGGGGCGTGTGGATGCTGCAGCACTGGTGGGGGCCGTGGTGTCCGTGCAGGAGTCCGCAACGGTGACCGTTGGGCATGGCCTCCCTGCACATGGATTGTCCGTTCATGGGTGTCTCCGTTAATGGGAAAGGCCACTACCCGTTCTGCTTGGAGGTAGTGGCCTGTGGATAACTCTTTGCTCCGAAGAGCAGAGAATCTTTAGATTCGTAGCGGGTTGCGTGTTGCTTGTTGCACGTTGCTAGTTGTAGGCGGCTGGTAAACCGCTGGGGTAGGTTCGGCGAAACCGCTGGGTTAATCGCTGGGTAAACCACTGGGTAAATCGGTGAGGAAGTACGCCTGTCCCGCCATTGGAAGATCGGTTTCCATCGTCTTCGCGCTGATCGCGTTCTGCTTCAGGATCGTCTTCACTTGCGGCTTCTCCCATGCCGGCCAGTCGTCGTTAGACTTCTGCAGTCGTTGGAGTTCGTAGACGAGTGCCGCCCTGATCTTTCGCGACCCGATTACCCCGTATTCCTTCGCCATCGTCACCGACAGTCGAGGGTTTTTGAGGATCGGGTCGTGCTTCAGGTAGGAGCGGATCATCACCTCTTCGGTCATCTCGTCGATCACAATGAAGTGGGCGTCTGAGAGTTCGGAAGCAGCGAGGAGGGTCGCTTGTGGCGTGTTCTCCGCCGACCTTTGTGCCATCCTTCCGACATGCCAGGATGCGACCCCGCAGTAGTTCAGCGTGGGGTCGGACAGCAACACCATGTAGAGGTGTTGTGCGGGTACGGTGAGGTTCAGCCAGTCGTCGTCGGACCAGATGTCGTGTCTGAGCTGGCCGTATTCTTTCGGCACGTCGATCCCCCTCTCATAGTGGGCCTTCGAGTTCGGCACGCTTGGTGATGAGCGCACCCTGAATCTCGGGTGTCTGGTCGATGCCGAGTGATGCTGCGTGCTTCTCGATCGCGTCGAGCTTGGTGACATCGGCCGCGGTATCGATGGCGTTGAGAGCACGCGTGATGTCGTCACCGTTCGATGGTGTCGGCGCAGGTGCGTCTCCGAGTGGTTGGATCATCACCTTTTTGGTCTTGCCGCGGGTGATGACGTGTTTCGCTTCGAATGCTTTCTCGATGTGACTCATGGCGCGAATCCTGATCCCTCCGACTGGTTGCCCAGCCCACAGCACCTCGGGATCGTTGAACAGTGTGAGCCGGCGACCAACCCACACGGTCGCCTCTGTCCCCCACACCTGAACGATGTCCCTGAGTGCTGTCTTCGATGGCTTCCAGGGGCGTGATGGTCCGTACGCATCGGTGATGATGTGCACGGGTTGATCTGCTGGCCCCGGTTTCACGTCAACGATGGTGACCGTGACATCACGGCCTACGAGGTCGATCGCGTTGAGCTGATCAGACTTCGCGACGATTGCTGCTGACACGTCCATCAGAACGTGATC